>NZ_MIJZ01000019.1 GCF_001730285.1 Enterococcus ureasiticus | reverse complement strand
CAGTAGACTTTATTTCATTCTCTTATTATTCATCACGCGTTCAATCGACTGATCCTGCGATCAATGAACAAACAGCAGGAAATATCTTTGCCTCAGTTAAAAATCCATATTTAGAAGCAAGTGAATGGGGCTGGCAGATCGATCCATTAGGCTTACGTGTGACAATGAATGACTTGTACGACCGTTACCAAAAACCATTGTTTATCGTAGAAAACGGCTTAGGCGCAGTAGATACACCAGATGAAAACGGCAACGTGATCGATGATTATCGCATCGAGTATTTAGCCGCTCATATCCAAGCGATGAAAGATGCCGTAGAGCTTGATGGTGTAGATTTACTAGGCTATACCACATGGGGCTGTATTGATCTTGTTTCAGCAGGAACAGGAGAAATGAAAAAACGCTATGGTTTTATCTATGTAGACCGTGATAATGATGGAAATGGTACATTGAAACGCTCGAAGAAAAAATCATTTGATTGGTATAAAAAAGTGATTGCGACAAATGGAGAAGATTTGACGAACAAATAAAAGGGGAGGTAATCAGATGAAAAAGAGAGGAAAACTGTTAGGGATTTTAATATTAGGTTTATTAGTAGTCGCAGGATGTGGTAGCGGAAATGCCAAAACAGGGGATACCGCAACTGCTAAACAGACACCAGAAGAGTTGACTTTGTATATCGTTCGCCACGGTAAAACAATGCTAAATACAACAGATCGTGTCCAAGGTTGGTCGGACGCAGTCTTGACTAAAGCAGGTGAAGAAGTCGTAACCGCTGCAGGTGTTGGGCTAAAAGATATCGATTTTCAAAATGCATATAGTAGTGACAGCGGTCGTGCCATTCAAACAGCTAATCTAATTGTGAAAGAAAATGAAAAATCGTCTGACTTAAAAGTCGTTACGGATGAACGATTGAGAGAATTCAATTTTGGAACATATGAAGGCGATTTGAATCACACCATGTGGCAAGATATAGCAGATGATCAAGGAGTAACGTTAGAAGAATTCTTGAAAAATATGACACCAGAATCTTTTGCTAACAGTGTAGCTAAATTAGACGCTAAAAATGTAGAAGAAGCTAAAGTCAATTGGCCAGCAGAAGATTATAAGACAATCACTACTCGACTTAAAGCAGGGATAGATGATATTGTTGAAAAAGAAATGAAGAATGAAGGTTCAGGGAATGTCTTAATCACGTCTCATGGATTAAGTATTTCTGCTTTACTTGCTACCTTATCCGATGATTATAAGATCCCAGAAGGTGGCTTAAAAAATGCGAGTGTTTGTACTGTAAAATATAAAGATGGAAAATACACGTTAGACAAAATCAATGATCTAAGTTACGTTGAAGCAGGGCAAAAAAAATAGAAGAACGATTGAGCTAGAAACAGTAAATCGATAATCCGTTTCAAACTCATTGGCACAAAATTCGATCAAAGAAACAATTTTGATCGAATTTTGTGTATAATAAGAACAAAAAGAAGGAAAAGAGACTAAAATTATGGTGACTATTACAAATTTTCGTGATATCGGTGGTATCAAAAATAAAGAAGGTAAACAAGTCAAAAAAGATGTGTTTTTAAGATCAGGTGAGTTGTCTAGTTTAACGAAAGATGACGAGCAGCGTTTAGAAACAAAATACCGTGTAGGTAAAATCATTGATTTAAGAAGCGAAGCTGAAGTAGAAGAAAGACCTGATATGTCTGTTCCAAAAGCAGAATATATCCATATTGATATTTTGGAAGACATTCAAGATGAAGGAGCTTCGATCGGAGATTTTGTTAAAATCGGCTCACCAGAGAAATCGGCTTCTTATATGGAAAAACTATATGCGGATATTGCTTTAAATACGATATCTCAAAAAGGCTACAATAAATTTTTTGAAGAAATCTTAGCTTTACCAAAACAAGAAAGTATTCTATTCCACTGTTTTGCAGGGAAAGATCGTACGGGAATTGCCGCATTATTGGTATTAGAAACGCTTGATGTACCAAGAAAGGCTATATACACAGATTATTTATTAACAAATGACTTAAGAAAAAAAGAAAATGCAATGATTTTAGAACAAGCAAAAAAAGCAGAGCTGGAAGAAGCTAATTTAGCAGCTTTGCATGTTGCTTTAAATGTAGATAGCAGTTATTTAGATCGTTTTTATCAAACGGTTGAAAAGCAATATGGAGATGTTTCTACTTATCTAAAGCAAGCTATTGGTATCGATAAATTGACGAGAGAAGCATTGAATAACCGTTTTGTTGAGTAAAGAAGATTGAAAGAAGAGGGACTAGTTATGACGAAAAGTCAGCATATTGAACTATTGAATCGTTGCATCGAGATTTCCCGAAATGCCCGTGAGCATGGCAACACACCCTTTGGCGCATTACTAGCCGATAAAGAAGGAACGATTCTTTTAGAGCAGGAAAATATTGAGATCACAGAAAATATCTGTACAGGACATGCCGAGACGACATTGGCAGCCAGAGCATCACAAAAATATAGCAAGGAATTTTTATGGGAGTGTACGTTGTATACTACAGCTGAACCTTGTGCGATGTGTACTGGAACAATTTACTGGGGAAATATCGGAAAAATTGTTTATGCAATGACTGAAAAACGTTTGCTAGAATTAACAGGTGATAATGAACAAAACCCAACTTTCGATTTGCCTTCAAAAGAAATACTGAGTCATGGTCAAAAAAATATCCAAGTAATTGGACCATTTCCAGAAGTTGAGCAAGCGGCTGCCGCTGTCCATCAAGGCTATTGGAATTAATAAAAAAATCAATATCATTTCAAGGTTGTGGAGCAAAGCTGAATTTCAGTGTTGTTCCACATATTACCTTTAACAATTTTGTAGCTCAATTTCAGGTGAAATGTCAGAATTTTCAAAAATGTTATTGACTTATTGAAGGGTTAAGGCAATAATAGATAAAATCACTTATAAAAGAAAAAGGAGTTGTTATAAAGTATGATCATCAAACCATCACTGCCGCAAGAAATGACGATTTTTTTTGATGCAGAGAATCAACCAAATGAAAACGTTCAGATGGGCGTGGTTATTTTACAACCAGGAGAAAAAAGACCATTAGAAGGATTTGCTAGACATGATCAAGATGAGTATTCTTATGTTGTTTCGGGTGAAGCACATACGATTTTAGAAGACGGTCAAGATCTGGTAGGAAAACCTGGTGATGCGCAGCTAATTGAAGCAGGGGAAGGACATATCAATTATAACGATGGAGTCGAAGCTGCAGTTGTTGTTTGGATGTTAGTTGAACGCACATAAAATGAAATTGGGGAGAAACGTATGAAAAAAGTAGTCAAATCAATTATCGGCCTAGCGCTGATACTGACCATCATTTCGGGATGTTCTGGTGGCAAAGAAGCAAAGCAAACAAAGGAAACCGATCCATTAAACTTAATGTCGCCCTCGGAATTAACGACATTAGATACATCAGTTATGCTGGATTTTCCAGATGCTATTGTCCAAACAGCAGCTTTTGAAGGATTATATGCACTAGATGACAAGGATCAACTCATTCCAGCAGCGGCAAAAGAAATGCCAGAAATTTCTGAAGACGGTAAAACATATACTATTAAATTAAGAGACGATGCTAAATGGAGTAATGATGATCCCGTGACAGCAGCGGATTTTGAGTACGCCTGGAAAAAAATGATTGATCCTAAAAATGGCTTTGTATATAGTTTCTTAGTTGCGGATACAATTTTAAATGCAGAAGAAATTTCAGAAGGTAAAAAATCAGTCGATGAACTTGGTGTAAAAGCTATTGATGACCAAACGTTAGAAGTAAAGTTAAAAGAAGCAAAACCGTATTTCACTTCAGTTCTTGCTTTCCCTACATTTTTTCCGCAAAATCAAAAATTCGTTGAACAAATGGGAACAGATTACGGAACAACAAGTGAAAATGTTGTTTATAATGGACCATTTAGCGTAGAGAATTGGAAGCAAACAGATTTAAGCTGGGATTTAAAGAAAAACGAAAAATATTGGGATCAAGCGAATGTGAAATCAGATAAGATCCATTATGAAGTTGTTAAAGAAGCCTCAACAGCATTGAATCTATTTGAAGATGGACAGTTAGATATAGCGACAGTCACTGGAGAATTAGCAAAACAAAATCAAAGTAATCCAAACTATCACTCCTATCCAACAGCAACCATGAATTATATTCGCTTAAACCAAAAACGTAAAGACAAAGAGACACCATTAAAAAATGAAAACCTAAGAAAAGCCTTGGCATTAGGGATTGACAAAGAGAATCTCGTGAATAATATTATTGCAGATGGATCAAAACCGCTGTATGGAGCAGTTACAGAAGGTTTCGTAAGTAATCCTGAAACAGGGGTAGATTTTAGAGAAGAAGCCGACGATTTAATGACCTACAATAAAGAAGAAGCTTTGAAATATTGGGAACTAGCCAAAAAAGAGTTAGGCGATAAAATTACGTTGGATTTAATGGTAACAGATGATGGTTCATATAAAAAAATGGGTGAAAGCCTTCAAGGCAGTTTAGAAAAACTATTTACTGGTTTGACAATCAATATGACAGCATTACCAACTGAGACAGCATTAAATCTTAGTCGTGAGAGTGACTACGATATGTTCTTGATTTACTGGACACCAGATTATCAAGATCCGATTTCAACATTAAACATGTTACGTACAGGAAACGACCGCAATTACTCGAACGCTAAGTATGACGCTTTATTAGACGATGCTTCACAAAAATATGCGACCGATCTAGAAAAACGCTGGGAAACCTTGATTGCTGCTGAAAAAGAAGGCATTGAAAATACAGCAGGAATGATTATTATCAGTCAAAATCAGCAATCGGTTTTACAAAATGAACAAGTTAAAGGGGTAAATTATCATACATTTGCAGCACCATTAACATTGAAAAATATCTATAAAGAAACAAAATAACTTTCCTAAAAGAGGTTGGGAAAGAAGTGTTTAACTCCGAGAAATAAGAAGGAGTTGTTTCTGCTCTTACCGTTTATTCGGATTCCTTGAGGCTGAGATGTGACTCGTAGAGTTATGTTTCAGCCTCTTTTAGTCAAATTGATGTATGAAATCGACTGACAATTGTATGATAGAGGCATAATGAGAATAAGGAGTAAAAAATAGCAAAACAAAAGAGTAGCGAAAAAGCAGGAAAAAAAGTTCTGCCCACAATAACATAATACAATTGAAAAATACCGAAGAGGAACTACAGCTGAACATTCATAAAGTATGCCCCGAGCTGACAGAAGAATCAAAAATTACGTTTCCAGATTTACTGAATTATCGACTAGATTATATAAAACAACTAATTTCAAAGGATTCAGGAAAAATGGAACAGTTGAATGAAACGATCGTTCAAAGTATTAAAGACAATACAACGATTACCGATAAGCCAAATCCTACACCAACTAAAAAAATTGACCACAAGACAAAAATCGGCCGATGGTATTGCTAAATTTGGTGGCAGTTGGCCGTTTATTTTCATTTTTATCACCGTACGAGCTGTATGGATCATTGTTAATTCTACAATGATTTTTTTCACACCATTTGATCCATACCCATATATTTTACTTAATCTGGTGTTATCTTGTTTAGCAGCGATTCAAGCACCTATCATTATGATGTGTCAAAATCGATAAGAACAAGGGGATCGAGCGGAAATCAAATCAACTTAAAATCGGAAATAGAAGTTAATTTACTTCATGAAAAAAATGGATTATCTAATCAATAGTCAATGGCAGCACTTAGTTCAAATGCAGAACATGCAGATTGAATTATTGGGATAATTACAAGGGCAGATCAATGAATTGAACGAAAAGAAATGAGCTCAGCAAAAGATGCTTTTAGTAAAATTATCGATAATAAAGTGAAGAAATGCTATCATGAAATCACGTAAGAAGACAAAATAGTTAAGGAGAATAAAATGGATCAGCACCAAGCAACTGAAAACGAGTACAGTAAACTCGTAGAAATCTGGGCAAAATCGGTTGAACAAACACATGATTTTTTGAGCACTGAAGATTTTGAAACAATAAAGAATGAGCTACCGACATATTTTCCTCACCTAGATGTAAGAGTATGGACAGACCAGGACAAGGTCATCGGCTTTTCTGGTGTGGATGGAAAAAAATTAGAAATGCTTTTTTTAGATCCACTCTATATTGGAAAAGGATATGGCAAACAGGTAGTAACAAACTTACTTAAAGAAAATGATATTCAATTTATTGATGTTAATGAACAAAATCAGTCTGCCAAAGCCTTTTATCGAGTAATGGGTTTTGATGAATATGAAAGAAGTGAAGTTGATGATGCAGGCAGACCATATCCAATTTTACATTTAAAAAAAGGCACTAAGGAAAAGTAAAATTTTTCTTAGTGCCTTTTTTTATTTCAAAATAAAAATCAAGCAGATAATTTAGAAGCTTGCTCGAACATCTTCTGTAGAAAGTTTTTTCTTTGCGTGTCATTTAGATTTTTCATAGAAGATAATGAATAGTGTTTGACCTTTTTGATACCGGACATGTTTAATACTTGTTTTTTCAAAATGGTTCCATAATCTTGTTGAAATAACTTCTTATACCATTTAGGTGCATCTTCAGTTGTGACGATCCATGCTGATTTTTCTTTTAACAGTCCGACAGGGAGACTACCTTTATATTTATAAGCGAAACCTTTACTGAAAACTTTATCAATAAAACCTTTTAAAATTGCAGGCATACCGCCCCACCAAATCGGGAATATAAAGATAAGATGATTTGCCCATAAAATTTGTTCACGATAAATGGCCGTTTCTTCATCAAACTGCATATTTTTTCTTTTTTTCTGTTCGTTGAAAACCAACACCGGGTCGAAATTTTCTTTATAAAGATCAATGATTTTGACGGTATTTTGTTGTTCCGTTCCTTGATGTATATTATTTAAAATGGTATGAGTATAGCCAGTTGTATTGGGATAAGCATAGATAATCAATATATTCATTTGTGATACCTCCAGGTAATTTTTTTAGGGATGTAAATCTTCAAAAATGGTATTAGTGAATTGTGCTAATTCCTTTTTCATTTGTTCATAGTTTGATTCACATGGGAATCGGTAGTGAGTTGATTGAGTTGATAATCAATTGATAATGCTGAATCATTGTTTCTAAATCATTGACTTTGTTTGTCATCAGTTCTCGACTACGATTGTTGCATTCTAAAGAGACAGGTTGATCGAATAAATTCAATACCTCTTTCATTTCCTTTAAAGAAAAATGAGCATACTTCATGACAGAGATATACTTTAAACGTGCAAGTTCTTTCTGCCCATATAATCGGTAGTTATTCTCTCCTCTTTGGGGGTATATCAAGTGTTCTTTTTCATAATATCGAATTGTATCTTCACTTAAATGAACTTGTCGAGCGATTTCTTTGATTGTCCACCTTTTCTCCATTTCGATCACCTCAAAATCATCTTAACATTGGAGCATACTCCAATGTCAATGACTAAAATTAGTTTTTTCGAGCATTATATTTTAAACTCTCTATACTAATGTGTATAATTCCTATTAACAGCTTATACTTATTTATAAGAATTTAAAGTAACTAAAAGTATTATTTTTGAAAATTCAATTTATGATAAAATCAAAAAATAATAATATAGAATTAGTGATAAATAAAAGAAAAATAGCTTGATTCCCTTGTAAACGCTGAGGAATGGGCTTTTTTTTTATTTTAAAGTAGAAAAAAAATAGACATAGGAATGAAAAAAATGACAAAAAAATTGTATTTTAATAGCATATTACTTGATATAAGAGATTGAGAGATACTATAATAAACATAAGTCAGCGTTTTTAGCTGCTTAGTTATGGGAGGAGAGAGCATTATGTTTAGTTATACAGATATGATTTTGTCAGTAATGCAACGAGTTGAAGTCTACAATGAGATTTTTAATGCCATTTCTAAGGAAGTACAAGAGAACAGCTGTAGTCAAGCCATTAACAGAAGAGGTAAAGATACATATTTATTTTGCCGCAACAATGTTAATCGGTTCTTTGTAGAAGAAGCAAGTTTTAGAAAAAACTTAGTATTTTATGGTGAAAAAGAAGCAACAAAAATCCTTTTGGAAGGCTTAGATACCTATAAAGAAGGAATCTACTTTTGGCTAGAAGCATTAAACGAAAAATGTGAAGTCATCGATGAGATCAAATACAAACGTGGATTGAATAGTACAGAGAGTTCGTTTAGACTGATTAATCAAGCTTGTAAAGAAGCCTGTGGCGGTATTCAAAGTGCACACAGTGTCCATAAAATGTAGTGACATGTACTATAGATAATAGAATATGAGTATATAGTGCATATTCTGTTAATTATTTTTTAAACTTATCTGAAATAATTAGTATTAAAAACATATCATAAGGCTTTAATTTATTCTGTTTGAACTTTTTGATTGTTTATTTGGAAATTTTAAAAATGCCAAGACTATTATATATTTAGTCTTGGTATTTTTTTCTTTCTATATTATATTTGAGCATTTTTCAATTAAGAGGCCTAATACAGCATCGATTTTATGGACATTTTCAAGATTTCTATGCAAAAAATAATGGTGTTCTGATTGCTTGCGTTTCCGCATAAAGACTAGCAATTATCGTATGCTCATCAATTGTCCGAATTCTATAAAATTTATCGAGAATAAATTTTTTTCCTCAGCCAAAAGAGTCAACAGATTTTTAATCTGTCTTTTTCTATTTATTTTTCCACTCCATTCTAATTATTAGAATAAAAGCTTTGAAACGATGATTTTTTATAAAGAAAGTCTTATAAATCAACGCTTTTCTTCAAGTAAGTTCAAAAAAAAGATAATAGAGAATTTAATAAAAAATGAGATTTCATTCACATAATTCTCAAATATTTGAGATATTTATCAAAAAGATGATAAACAAAAGAATGAATTTGTGTAGACTTGATAAAAAAAATAGATTAAACTTATTTTAGTTTTGTTAATATATCTTTAATATATCTTATTAATCACTTTTTCGAATTAAAAAAGTGATTAAATAGGAACTTGTCAATCAGAAATGACTAATTTAAAAACAAAATCATAAAGGGGAACACCACATGTACAACATAGGATTCGTTTTGCTTGGCAATACAGAGGAACAAAAATACATAAATTCATTAAAGAGCACTCAGTTACAAGTACATCCAATAAACAAAAATGAAGTTGCTAAAACGATAGAAAATTATGATGGTATCATCATCGACGAACAGCAATCACAGAATATCGGTATAATCTGTGAACTAATCATTCTATTAAAGAAAAAGCAAAATAATTTTATTTGGGTGATTTCAGAAAAGAACAATAAGATGAATCATATTGTTTATTTACAGCTTGGTGCAGACGGAATATTTGATAATGAATGTGACCCAGAAGAGTGGCAACTTACTATAATAAATGCATTCAATAGATACAATCATGTGAATGAAAAAAATGAAGAGCACTCTAGAAAAGCTATTGATGAAATAACTTTTCAACTACGACCATGTAATTTTAGTGTTGTATTGAACGGAGAAGAGATCAATTTAACAAAACTTGAATTTAAAACAATTGAGTTTTTGCAAACACAACAAGGTGTGGCGGTCTCTTATGAGGAAATTTACAAAAATGTTTGGGAGAATGACGGAAATGACAAACAATATCGCGTATCGAATTTGATTTTTCATTTAAGACAGAAAATCGAAAAAGATGCTGCACATCCTGAATATATTAAAACAGTTCGTTCAAAAGGGTATAAGTTGACGATATAGATTACTTATTTTTGATTACTGAGATAAACAGGTCTGTCATGGCGGTTGATCTACTATTTTATTAAGACAATGACGGTGACAAAAAAATATGATTTCTTTTTTCAAGCCAATTGTTAAGCATAAACAAAAATAGAGAAAATCAGTGCTCATATACTAACGTCCAGAACGAGAACTGCCATTCTCAATGGGCTAGTAAAAAAATAAGCGCTAATTTTCCCCTGCATTGTGAATGTATCAAAAAATTAAACAATTGGCAAGAAAAATAGAAATAGATTGTGCGTTCTTTTAAGGCAGACGTGCAAAAAAATTGTTAAGGAAGGAGTTGAGAATATATGAAAATCGGAAAAAAGTCTTATTTTATTGGACTAGCTTTTGTTCTGTTGAGTGTTTTAGTGGTTGTTTTACTTAATAAATCTACTCAAATCAAAGCATCTGAAGAATTTCCGACAGAAAATAGAGAGGGTTCTAATTCCCCAAAAACAGAAGCAGATTTGCATAACCAAGAGAATATTACTGTACCGCAGATGGAAGCTTACATGAATGGAACTGCTTATCAATCAGTCGAGAATGAATCTAGCAATAAAATTACTGGGAGCATGACAAATGAAGAATATCAATCCCAATACAAAACGTTAAATACTCAGCAAAATGATGAGTGGAATGCAAAATATAATTTTCGCCCAGAAACAAAAGTAGTTCATGTAGCAGATTGGGCAACTTTTAGAGCAGCGTTTGAAGATGATTCAGTTTCTAAAATTATTTTGGATGCAGATATTTATTATGGTACCGCAATTCGCATTTCCAGAAAAGAATCTCTTGAGTTGGACGGACAAGGTCACTTGCTAGAAATGATTAATGGCTCACTTAATGTAGATGGCGTTACATCTCTAGCAACCTTTGGTAAAGCTTTTTCTGATGTGCCGGTTTTTCATATGCATGATATTCAAGTTGCAAATAATACGGGATATGGTGCTTTAGAAGGAAACTTAGGAACCGCTTGGGCCTTTATCAACGGAAATGGTCAGTGGGGGCCAGGAGTAAATTATGGTCAACAACGTGGATTGTGGCGCTATCGTATCGGAAATGTTTACACACCATATGATAAAAGTAAGAAAAGTAGTAACCAACGTATTGGTGGTCGTTTGATCAATGGAAATCGTGCAGAAATTAGTATCTATGGGTATAACACTGTAGTGACTGGAGCCGAGAACTTTTATACTGGTGGTATCACATACGATCCATCGACTTTTTATAAAGGGACAAATGCTTACTATGATTACTCAGTTATTTGGTTCATTTCAAACACTGGTATTGATGATAATGGAGCCGTTACTGGTACTAGAAAATTTGATATTGGTGATAACAGTTTTGTTTATCTAAATTATACAGCTAGTGGGACGAACTACCCTGCTGTTTACAACATGTTTGATGAATTGAACGTTGGTAAAAATGCGACATATAACGCGAATATGCCAGGTTCAGCTGCTTATTTTAACGTCGACAATGCTACTTTTACGGCGGAAGAAGGTTCTACTGTGAACTTGCTTTCTCGTGCTGGAAGCCGACCAACTGTACAATCAGGTGCAGTAAACGCGACAAGTGCAGGCTCACAAGCGAACCCTAAAAACACTAAATATGAATTTAAGCCAAAATCAAATGTCTTTATTGTTGGAAATAACAATGGTGGAGTAATTGCTTATAACTCAACAAATGGTGGTAATCAATTTATATTTGATAGTCCTGAATCGTTTGATATTCGGAATTCATTTAATAGTACAACGACAACGAATGCCTTTTTAGGTGACACGACGTCGAATAGGGGGAGTAATAGTTTCCAGATAAAAAACTCCGATATATCTGTTTGGAATAATCAAGCTGGCATAGATGGTGCTCCAACCTATGATTATTCAAACGTAACTGATTTTACTGTAACAAATTCATCAGCAAGTGGAGGCGTTACAAGTTCCGATCCAGCTCTTCAAAGCCAATTCACTCGTCCGAATTACAAACGTATTTCCGGAATGAACAGTACACCTGAATTGACGTGGACCCCGGTCACAGATGCTGATTTTGACCAACAGACACGTATCTTGATAGGTTACACAGCAGTTGGTGGAAACGATCCGTTTGACGAAGATGGCAATGCCAAAACAAAACCTGTTTATGCTGATAGCATTCGTAAGGCTTATGTCGATTTTACTGATACTTTGGGAAATACTTATACAGGAACAAGTACCGATGATAACTATGTCCATTGGAAAAAAGCGGATCATGTGATACCAGGCTTTCAACTTGCTAAAAAAGACATGTTTGGAACGCCTTATCGTGCATCGTATGTCAATAGTGTTTTGACCCCATACAGAATGGGAGAAAAAACACCAACAACAGTAATCGATGTTACCCCTCCTGAGCCTGCAGTTGTCACTGGCGATAAAGTAACAAACGTCATGAAACAATTAGTGGGTAAGGACGCTGAACCAAATGCAAAAATTTACGTTGACATCGATGGTGTTCGTCAAACAACTGTGGGAACAGTCAATGACGATGGTACATGGGCATATAATTTGCCGCGTTATCTAAATACAGGTGAAACGGTCCAAATTTTCTTAGAAGATAATGCAGGAAAAATTACAGAATCACTTACGCCAGCAGTACCGTCAACCAATAATGACAACGGAAATATCAATCCAGCAACCGAACTTAAATACCGTGATGCAACGTTCAAAGCTGCAACGAAATATAGTGTAGAAGATGGTATTCCAGATAAGCCATTAATGGAAAAGACTGTTGTTTCTTCTGGTGATAAAACAACACAAGTCGGTGATATCTTAACCTATACGTTAACAGCAACTAATGGAAAAAACGCTAGTCTAGATGCTGTTTGGAATAAAGTTACTATAAAAGATACGATTCCAGACGGATTAAAATTTGATCCAGCAACAGCAAACGTGACGATTAATGGTAAAACGGCATCTGAGACGGACTTTACCTATGATGTCGATTCTCGTTTATTGACAGTGAATGTCGGGAATTTGAAGGCGGGAGCTTCTGCGATTGTAACCTTTAAAACAGAAGTTCAGCAATCTGCAGTTGGTAAAGTAATCAATAACGTCGGGACAGCAACTGGTTTTTCATCAAGAGAATCCGGGGAATTTATAGAAGGACCTGACGATCCTGACCGAGCACATGATGTATTTTCTAAAGACGCAAACGTTGATAATCCAGGAGGAAGTATTTTTGGTATTCTGGAACTTGTTTCAGCACCCAAAAATATTAATTTCGGAACAACTATCTTTAGTCCTAAAGGAACAAAAATCAATAATCCTTCATATGAAGGAGCGGATTTAGTCGTGAAAGATGGCCGTGCGGTGCAAGAAACATGGACTTTGAATGCTCGTTTAGAAAAAGAATTAGCCAAAGTTGATGATCCGAACACATATATCCCAAGAGCGATTCGTTATGTACACAAAAATGATGAAATCACGTTAATGGGTGCATCGCAACCGATCATCTCACGTAAAAATGATAATAATGATCCATATAACATCAGTAGTACTTGGTCACCAGAAGGCGACGGCTTCAAATTAAATGTTGATTCTGGTCAATCCATAGCTTCTGGTAAATATGAAGCAACAATTGTTTGGGAATTAGTCGCAGGACCACCACCAGCAAATCCATAAAATAGGAGTGAAAAGTATGAATAAAAAAAGAATAATTATTATGCTAGCTTCTATTATGTGTCTGGTGGCAATCACACCGATTTCATTGACGGTGACTGCAGCTGAAAACCAAAATGGAGGACAAGTAGCGACTGAAGGAATCATTACGTTCTATGAAGACTCGACTGAGCCAACGACAGAACCGTCAAAACCAACGCCGTCTAGCCCATCAGAACCTAAGGTCACAAAACCTGTTGGAAGATATCCGTCCACGGGTGAAATCATCAAAGGCTCAATTGGGATTGGCGGAATTGTGCTAGTAGCTATTGCACTGTTTCTTTTCTTTAAGAAACGTAAAAAAGAGCAGGAGGCAGATAAAT
>NZ_MIJZ01000018.1 GCF_001730285.1 Enterococcus ureasiticus | reverse complement strand
TACATCAGTGCCTTGCGACAAGATATAATATACCAAGATTATGGGCTTAGGTCAACTAAAATTTGTACTTTTTTTAAAGTTTTTTTCGTTCCCGATTATTTTATTACTTTTGTTCTTTATTGTTCGTTTTTTTCTATTTAAACAGCAGAATTCGATGGTTTTTCATGATGCTTTTCTGGAAAATAAAAAAGAGGGATTATCAAAAAATAATCTCCTCTTTCACTTTTTATCTCATGGTTGGGAATAATAGGACATCGCGAATTGATTGAGCGTCCGTTAAGAGCATAACCAAACGGTCAATCCCAATTCCTAATCCGCCGGTTGGTGGCAAACCATACTCTAACGCTTCAATAAAGTCTTCATCTACACCGTGAGCTTCATCATTTCCTTGTTCACGTTCTTTTTCTTGATCTTCAAAACGTTCACGTTGGTCAATCGGGTCATTTAACTCAGTAAATGCGTTAGCAAATTCTTTTCCTACTATAAATAGTTCAAAACGATCGGTAAAGCGACCATCTTCTGGATTTTTCTTCGCTAAAGGAGATACTTCTACTGGATGTCCATAGACAAATGTTGGTTGTTGAAGCGTCTCTTCGACAAAGGTTTCAAAGAATTCATTTAAAATATGACCCACTGCCATATTATTATTGATTTCTACATTATGTTCTTTCGCCAAAGCACGAGCTTCTTCAACAGTCATTTCCTGCCAAAAATCCACACCTGTTTGTTCTTTGATTGCATCTACCATGTGCACGCGTTTAAACTCAGAACCTAGGTCAACTTCTTTTTCATCATAAGTGATAGTCGTTGTACCTAAGACTTTTTCTGCAGCATTGCGGATGATTCCTTCAGTTAGATCCATCACATCTTTATAATCTGTATATGCAGTATACGCTTCTAACATAGTAAATTCAGGGTTATGTGTTGTATCGATCCCTTCATTACGGAATACTCGTCCGATCTCATAGACTTTCTCCATACCACCGACAATCAAACGTTTCAAATGCAGCTCTAAAGCAATTCGTAAATATAAGTCCATATCTAATGCATTATGATGCGTGATAAACGGGCGTGCAGCTGCACCACCAGCATCATTATGCAAAACGGGTGTTTCTACTTCTACATAGCCGTTACTATCAAGGTAACGACGAATTTCACTAATGATTTGGCTGCGTTTCATGAAACGATCAAAACTGTCTTTATTGCTGATCAAATCTAAATAGCGTTGACGGTAACGTTGTTCGATATTCGTTAAACCGTGGTATTTATCTGGTAATGGGCGTAATGCTTTCGTTAATAACACGATTGTTTTTGCTTTAACAGTTACTTCACCTGTATCTGTTTTCATGATTTGTCCAGTCACACCAAAGAAATCACCTAAATCTGCGTGTTTAAAAATTTCGTATGCTTCATCGCCTACTTGGTCTTTACGTACATAAAGTTGAATTTGGCCATCACGATCTTGCAAATGAGCAAATCCAGCTTTTCCTTTGCCTCGTTTTGTCATCATTCGACCAGCGACGCTTGCTGATAAATCCATGTCATTCAATTCTTCTTTTGAGTATTGATCAAATTGGTCATGTAATTCTTTTGAATTATGTGTTCGGTCAAAACGCTTCCCGAAAGGATCGATCCCTTCTTCACGTAAATTTTCCATTTTTTCACGACGCACAAGCATTTGATCATTTAGATCTTCTATGTGCGCTTGTTGTTCATCTGCCACTGTATTTCCTCCATTCTGAAATCACATACCCCTATAATGCCACATTGAAACAAAAAAAAGCAAGCCGAATTTTTGTTTCAGCCTGCTTTTTTTATTAGATTGTTTCGATTGTTTCTTTTTCTGCATGTTTTTCTGCTTTTTCTTCGAATGCATCCAGCAAATCAATCATCACTTGCTGGGTCTCCGCTTGATTGATAGCTACTTTTACTTTAGCAGCACGTGGAATTCCTTTTAGATAGTATGAAGCATGTTGGCGAAATTCTCTCGTCGCGATTTTTTCGCCTTTTAAATCGACTAAACGTTGCAAATGAACTTTAGCTGTTTCGATTTTTTCATGAGGGGTTGGTTCAGGTATCAGTTCTCCTGTTTCTAGATACTGTTTGGTTCGTTGGATCATCCACGGATTTCCCAACGCAGCTCTACCGATCATCACACCATCAGCCCCTACATAATCCAGCATGCGTTTTGCATCTTCTGGTGTACGAACATCTCCATTTCCCATGAAAGGGATGGTCAGATGCTGTTTCACTTCTTTTAAAACATCCCAATTCGCTTGACCTTCATACATTTGAACTCTCGTACGACCATGCATAGCGATGGCAGATGCTCCTGCTTTTTCAGCTGCCAATGCATTTTCAACTGCGAACAGGTGGTCTTCGTCCCAACCAGTTCGCATTTTAACCGTGACTGGTAAATCTATAGCAGAGGAAACAGCATTTACCATCTCAAATACTTTATTCGGATCTAAAAGCCATTTTGCCCCTGCTTCTGCTTTGATGACTTTATTTACCGGACAGCCCATATTGATATCGATGATTGCAGCTTGGGTATTTTCTTCTACAAATTTCGCAGCTTCAACTAAATTTTCTTTATCACCACCGAAAATTTGCACACTTAGCGGATATTCTCGCTCATCTATATGAAGCATATCTAAGGTTTTTTTATTTCTTTGCTGGATTCCTTTATCACTGATCATTTCACAGACAACAAGTCCCGCACCAAACTCTTTAACAGTCACACGAAATGCAGCGTTACTAATACCAGCCATCGGTGCTACTACAACGCGATTCGGAATTTCAACATTCCCTATTTTCCACATAGCGCTTCTCTCCTACTTTTCACGGGTATTTTTGATTGCTTCATCGCGTAGTTCAATTAAATCCTCTTCACTATAATGATATTTGTTACCACAGAATTGGCAAACTGCTTCTGCACCATGATCTTCTTCAATCATTGCGTTGATTTCATCTAAGCCAACTGCAATGATTGCTGTACCAAATTTTTCTTTTGAGCAGTTACATTTAAATTGAACAGGCATTTTTTCCAGGATTTCAATTTCGTCTTTACCAAGCAGACGTTCTAAAATCCCTTCAGGTGATTCGCCTTCATCAATCAAACGGGAAATCATCGGTACTTCTTGCAAGCGTTGTTCAATAAAATCAATTGTTTTTTCATCTGCTCCTGGCATCACTTGGATCATAAATCCGCCAGCCGCTTTGACACTTTCATCTGTATCAACTAAAACACTCAAGCCGATTGCTGACGGGATTTGCTCTGAGACCGCCATGAAGTAAGTAAAATCTTCACCAATTTCACCAGAAACAATCGGAGTTTGTCCTGAAAAAGTTTCTTTCAAACCTAAATCTTTGATTACAGTGAAAATTCCTTCTGTTCCAACTGCGCCGCGAACATCGATTTTACCACTTTCATTCAGAGTTAAGCTAACGTGCGGATTCTTTATGTAGCCTTTTGTATTACCGCTTCCGTCACTATCAACAACAATGCTTCCTGCTGGTCCATTTCCTTGAACTTTCACAGTTAATTTATCTTCGCCTTTTAATGTTGCGCCAAGTAGTAAAGCGCCCACCATTGTTCTGCCTAATGCAGCCGTTGACGAACTCCATGTATCATGGCGTTTTTGTGCTTCTGAAATTGTATTTGTTGCGCAAACCGCATATGCGCGAATCGATCCTTCATAACATAATGCCTTTACTAAGTAATCT
This sequence comes from Enterococcus ureasiticus, assembly GCF_001730285.1. GTDB lineage: Bacteria > Bacillota > Bacilli > Lactobacillales > Enterococcaceae > Enterococcus_L > Enterococcus_L ureasiticus. The sequence continues at coordinate 54,662 of NZ_MIJZ01000018.1, read as the reverse complement.
TCCATTTTTATTTCCCTCTTCTCGATTGGTACATTTTCTGACTCATTACCAGATAATACTAGGAATTAGCCATTTTTTCAACTAAATAATTTTAACTTATAGAAAAGAGCACCCCATAAAAGGGATGCTCTACATGTTTTATTTGTAACGATCATCAAAATTATTACGGTCATATTCAGAATCATTTTTAGTCTCATCATCAGATTTAACTTCTGATTGGACTTTTTCTTCTGTTTTTTCGCTGTCCGCTTTTAATTCTTCCGCTTCGTCATTTAATTCTTGTTTCGCTTCTTCAAAATCTTGTTTTTCTTCGGCTTGTCTTTGTGCATCTTTTTCTTCTAATGCACGTTTTGCTTCTTCAAACGTCTGTGCTTTTTCACTAGGGAATTGGCTATCGATAACGTCTTGAGGCATAACACCTTCTTCAAACAATGATTTGATACTGCGAGCATCTAATGTTTCATACTCTAATAGTTTTTCAGCGATTAGTTTGTGCTGCGCACGATGTGCTTCGATAATTTCACGCGCTTTATCGTGAGCTTCCATCAAGATACGACGTACTTCTTGATCGATTTCATATGCAACTTGCTCAGAATATGCTTTTGTTTGACCATAATCACGGCCAACGAAGACTTGGTGGTTTCCTTCATATTGAACTGGACCTAATTTGTCGCTCATCCCATATTCAGTTACCATACTACGGGCAATGCCTGTCGCTTGTTCAAAGTCATTAGATGCACCTGTTGATTGAACACCGAAAATAATTTCTTCCGCTGTACGTCCACCAAGTAAACCAACGATTTGTTCAAACATGTCTTCTTTAGTCATTAAGAATTGATCTTCTTTTGGTAAAGCAATCATGTAACCGCCAGCGCGTCCACGAGGAATGATCGTTACTTTGTGAACGATACGGGCACGACTTAATACTAAACCAACGATTGTATGCCCAGCTTCATGGTACGCAACCATTTCGCGTTCTTTTTTATTAATTACGCGATCTTTCTTCGCTGGTCCTGCAATTACGCGATCTTCTGCTTCATCCACGTCAGATGCGTCAATTTTCTTCTTATTACGACGAGCTGCTACTAAAGCCGCTTCGTTTAAGACGTTCTCTAAATCTGCACCAGCAAAACCTGGTGTTTGTTGTGCCACGACTTTCAAATCAACGTCATCAGCCAATGGTTTGTTACGAGCATGAACTTTAAGAATTGCTTCACGGCCTTTCACATCCGGACGGCCAACTAAAATTTGACGGTCAAAACGACCTGGACGTAATAACGCTGGGTCTAACACGTCTGAACGGTTTGTTGCAGCTACGACGATAACACCTTCGTTGCCATCAAATCCATCCATTTCAACAAGTAATTGGTTTAGGGTTTGTTCACGTTCATCGTGTCCGCCACCCATACCAGCACCACGTTGACGACCAACTGCATCGATTTCATCGATGAAGATGATTGCTGGTGCATTTTTCTTCGCCGTTTCAAATAGATCACGGACACGGCTTGCACCGACACCGACAAACATTTCAACGAAGTCTGAACCTGAGATAGAGTAGAAAGGTACGCCTGCTTCACCGGCAACGGCTTTAGCAAGTAAGGTTTTACCAGTTCCGGGAGGCCCTTCTAAAAGAACACCTGCTGGAATACGAGCACCTAATTCGACGAAACGTCGAGGATCTTTTAAGAATTCGACTACTTCGACTAATTCTTGTTTTTCTTCTTCGGCTCCGGCTACATCAGAGAAGCGTACGCGGTTCGCTTTTTTGTCTGCTTCTTTGGCTTTAGATTTACCAAAATTCATGACACGGCCGCCGCCACCTCCACCGCCGCCTTGTTGTCCCATCATCATATAGAATAAGAAGATGAACAATACGATCGGTAAGAAACTAAATAAGATAGAAAGCCAAGCACCACTTGATGATTGTTCTTTCACAGAAAGTTTCACATTATTTTCTTGGGCCATATCTTGAATGCCAGATAATGTGATATCACTTGGCAAAACAATCGTGGTGAATGATTTTGTAGAAACTTCTGTTGATCCCCACAATGAAAGACCGCCAGTGTTTTTGATTTCTTGTTTTTCTTTGTACTGACCTGTGATCTTGTACACACCATTAGTTGGTTGGATCGTCAGTTCTTTCACTTTACCTTCTTCTAACTGGGTACTGAAGGTTGAGTATTCGATATCTGGTGACTGGGGATTGTTATTTCCAAAAATGAAATAAACAACCATGACCATCGCCAAAATCAGCAATACATAATATAGGCCATTTTTCATGCCGCTATTCTTTTTATTCATGCCTGTCCTCCTTTGACTACTGCGCGTAATTTAATTTTACGGTTTATTTTTTATCAATTCTGACCATTACATTGTAACATAACTAAATCTAAGAGAGATATTAATTTGATTCGTAGATTTCAGGTTTCAAAACGCCTACGTAAGGTAGATTTCGGTAAGCTTCTGCATAATCCAAACCATAACCTACAACAAATTCATTAGGTACATCAAAGCCAACATAGTCTGCGACGATATCAACCACACGTCCTTCTGGTTTATCCAACAACGTGACAATCTTCACAGATGCGGCTTTTCTGTATTTAAAAAGATCAACTAGATAGGCTAATGTGCGCCCGCTGTCGATAATATCTTCTACGATCAGGATATCACGTCCTTCAACATTTGTATCAAGATCCTTGATGATTTTCACTTCACCAGAAGATACGGTTGCATTTCCATAGCTAGATACGGCCATAAAATCCATTTCTAAATGAGTATCGATGCAACGTGTGATATCAGCCATGAAAGGTATTGCACCTTTTAAAATACCGATTACTAAAGGATTTTTATCCTTGTAATCTTCTGTTAGTTGTTTGCCAAGTTCAGTTGATTTTTCAAGAATTTGCTCTTTCGTGATCAAAACTTGTTTAATATCATTCTCTAACATATTGCTTCCTTCTCCTTTGAGGTCTGTAGTTATTATTTTATGTTATTTTGCTTCTTTGAATAAAAATAATTTTTAGGTGTTACTCTTTTATTTTATAAAGGAGCCTGTAGAGTATTTTATCAGTTTCTTTAGGAATACTCAAATATGAATTTGCAAATTTCGGAACCCAAATAATCTTATCGTCAGCAGAAAGAATAACCCAGGCTCGTTCTCTGATTAAATTGGGGATTTTTTGGTCAATAAAAAGTCGATTTAATCTTTTGGTTAGATTTGGTGTTAACGAAATTCTGTCTCCATCTTTCCGATGACGGATCGTTAACGGTAATAACGTTTGTTCGCTTATAAGCAAAGAAAATTCTGACCAATCTTTTATTTTTTCAGGAGGGACGAGTTTTCTTTCTGACGTTTCTATCCCTAACCATTCATTTTCTGAAAGAAAGATATGGTCATTACTATTTAAATGAAACAATTGCTTTTCATGAGCTAATTCGTTTTTTTGGAGGCGAAACGTGTTATATTCTTTCACAACTTGCCAACCTTGTTCAAAATCCATGGACAATTGAGGCGCTGGTTGATCCAGTAAAAACAAAAGTTGCTCAATCTGCATTCGACTGATTGTCACACCAATAGGTACAATCGTACGTTGAAACAGGGTCACTAAGAAAAAGGTCTGTACACTTCTTTTTTCTTGCTTCAACTCAGATAGTTGGACTAACCAGCCTTCTGTTGTTTCAATCACCCACTTGTTGTACTTCGGTTCTATAACGAACTGAATAATTTCGTCAGCTAACGTGATTTGCTCACTAAAATCTGCCATATGCTGCAAAAATCTTGGGTTCTCTTTTTTTAAGAGCGGAACAACTTGATGCCTGAAACGATTGCGCATATATGTATTACTCTGATTTGAGCTATCTTCAAAATACACAATTGCTGACTCTTTAGCGAACTGTTCTAATCGTTCTTTGGAAAAAATTAAGAAAGGACGAATCAGCTCACCGTTCCCAAATGACTGTTTTGCTCTAATTCCTACTAAATTTGGTAGAGCACTTCCTCTTGTCAACTTCATTAAAATCGTCTCAGCTTGGTCATCGCTGTGGTGTGCCGTCAAAAGTAAAGAGATTTCTTCTTGTTCCATAATTTCAGCAAAAAAATCATAGCGGAACTTACGAGCACGAGCTTCTGTATCTTTTGTTTTGTCTAATTCTTCCCAGGTTTTACTATAGTATGGAATTTCTTTTTTTAGACAATAGCTTTTTAGATAGTCTGCTTCCGCCTTTGATTCCATACGTAACTGGTGATCGATATGAGCTACTGCCAGCTCCAAGTGGTCTTTTTGGGCAGCAATTTGCATCAATTCCAACAAAACCATTGAATCGACTCCACCTGAAACTGCCAATAAAATTTTTTGGTTTGACTGCCAATATTCATTTCTTTTACAATGATCATAAAATTCTTGAAACATCTACTCACCTCTTTGTTCCATAGTTTATAGACTTATCAAAAAAATGCCAAAAACATAAAAGCCGAGCTTTCGCTCAGCTTCAATTATTTATTGGTTAGTTACGGCGTCCGCCGCGCCCGCCACGTTTACCTTCTGTATTACGTTTCAATGAAGTTAAACGATCATCACTATCTTTTAAAAATGAGGTCATTAATGAATCAAAATCTTGACTTGAATTCATAGGTTGCGCTCTTGTAAATTGTTTTTTAGGTGCTGGACGTGCTGCTCCACGGTCACGACTTGCTTGATTTCCATTGTTCTCACGACGTTGATATTCACGTTTTGGTTCTGCTGCTTGTTCTTGTGCTTTACGAATAGACAAGCCTACTTTACCATCATCACCGACTGAGGTAACTTTTACCGTCACTTCATCCCCTACGGTCAATACATCATGAATATCTTTTACAAACCCATTTGATACTTCACTAATGTGAACCAACCCTGTTTTTCCTTCACCTAGATCGATGAAGGCACCAAAATTCGTGATGCCAGACACTTTTCCTGGCAACTTCGCTCCTACTTCAATTGACATAAAAAAAATGTTCCTCCTATTATTTACCCTATTATATCTGCAGTTATTCGCCTGATTGTTTTTCAGATGAATGAGACTGTGATTGACTATCTGATGATTTTTGTTCATTACTAGAGCTAGTCGTTCCGCCTAACTCTGGAATGTTGTAGATTTGTTCGCCTTCTTTAGAAACATAATAACGGCTGCGGGCCAACTTCGCCACGTAATCGTCATCTCTTAAAAGAGCAACATCTTGTTCTAAACGATTTAACTTCTTATCTGCTTCTGCCGACTCAGCTACAGCTTCAGCTTGCTGTGTTTTAAAAGCACTCAGTTGCTGATAGTCTTTCACTAGCTGGATACCTGAAACGATAAAAATCACAAACGCTACGAGAAAAACAACTGCCAGACGGCGGCGCCTGAAAATCAACTGCTTTTGCTGTTTTTGAAATTCGGCATACTGTTCTTTTGTATACTCATTATCTAATGCAGCAACTTTGTCCATGTCTTTTTTCTTTTTTCCCATGTCTTACGCTCCACTCGTTTTTGGTTTGTCTGTCTTATTATACCAACATCTAAGAAGCTTGTCTAATCTAAATTATCACTATTTTCGACTCTTTTCTCTGAAACAATCTGATACATCTTTTCTGCATCTTCTTTTTTCGTTGAATCACGAAGTTCAAGCACTTCGATTTCTAAGATTTTATTACCAAATTGGATCTTCACTTGGTCACCGATTTTTACGTTACTTGATGATTTTGCCAAGATACCATTGATTTGAATCCGACCTTTATCTGCAACTTCTTTGGCTACAGGTCTTCTTTTAATAATACGTGAAACTTTTAAAAATTTGTCTAAACGCATAAACCTTACCTCTTCATTCTTAGTATTTTCGCTCCAAACGGTAATGTCAGCCATTCCCGAATTGTAAATAACTTTATTTTAATAATAATAATAATAAATGTTGCCCCGCCAATTAAAACACCTATTATTGCAATGATCAACGCTTGTCCACGATGCTCGATAGTTCCTAATAAAATTGCAATACCGCCTTGATAACAGAGTAACACAAATCCCATCGTTCCTAAACTAATCGTTAATTTTCTAAAGAAATGATTTTCTACAACAAAACGATTGATCTCTTTTTTTGAAAAAAGTATCAGTAAAAATAAGGTGGCCACTAAGCCTGCGATTGTTGAAACACTTGCACCCATTGTTCCAAAAGTATAGGTCAAAGAGCTTGTTAAGAACAGCTTGACCAACAAACCGATCCCAGCCGAAAATATCGACGTGAAAAATTGATTCCGGCTTTGTAAAATACTCTGGTAGGCTTGAATTACTGCCATAAAGGCAATCGAACAAACGTATACACCTAGAACACCATTCCCCTTATAATCTTTAAATAAAGCAAAGTTTATATACGGCAATAACAGTGTTAGACCTATCGAAGCGGCTGCGGCAATGGTTGTTGTCAAGCGTAAAAATATTTTAGCCGCTTGCAAGAACCGCCCCTTTTCTTGGCTCATGAAATATTTTGTCAGCGCTGGTAAAAAACTTGAACTTAACGCTAACGCAACAACTAAGCCTAATTGAACGAGAGGCTGACCGCGATCATAGACCCCTTTATCGATTTTAGCTGCAGAATCACTAATTCCTGATGCAACCAAGGAATTTTTAACCAGAAAAGAATCAATTAATTGAAAGAAAATCAGAAAAGCACTATATAAAGATACGATCCCACCTTCTACCATTAAACGTCCAAATAACTTTCTGGAACCTTTTTCAACTTTCCATTGCGTCAGATAAGCTGAACTTCCTACACGAATTTTCCGATCGTAATACCAAAGAATCCCTGCAGCAACAAGACCACCTAACAAAGCCCCGCCCATTGCAATCGTCCCTGTCTGATAAACAGACCAGCCAAAGCGGCTAAAAGAGTAGGCTGCAACCAAAATCACACCCACTCGAACAATTTGCTCCATCACTTGAGAAACGGCACTTGGAACCATCAATAGGTGTCCTTGAAAATTCCCTCTGTAAAATGACAAGATCGGCACTAACAAGAATGTAAAAGAAACAACTTGAATCAAAGAGGCTAATCGATAATCTCCCATCATAAAGGCAATTTCATGACTCCCCAAAAAGAAAAACGCCCAACATAAAACAGCAATCATAAAGACAAAGGGAAAGAGTTTTTGCAAAACTTTTTTCTGTTCACTAATGTCTGATTGTTCTGCTACGACTTTCGAAATAAACTGAGGCAGCCCCGACAATCCTAAGGTCATGGCAATACCATAAATTGGATAAACCTGTTGGTAAACATAGAACCCTTCATCACCAACTAAGTTTTGAAAAGGCACCCGGTAAACCGCACTCAGCACTTTGGCAATAAACGATGCAATGGTTAGAATAGCTGCACCTTGCATCATTGACCGCATTTCCTTGTGTGCCATTCGTTGACCTCCTATTTTAAAAGCTGAATGAGCTCGTTCAGCTCTGACAGAAAAATAAGAAAATAGGACTGAGGTGCTCTTTACCTCATTCATATTTTATCTTTTTTCCGAAGAGCTAGCTCGTGAAGCTAGATAAGTTTAAAAGCGTAACGAGCTCGTTTAACCTCGACTGAAAAATAGGAAAAATCGATTGAGGTGCTTTTTACCTCACTCTATTTTTATCTTTTTTCCGAGAGGTTAGCTCGTGAAGCTAGATAAGTTTAAAAGCGTAACGAGCTCGTTTAACCTCGACTGAAAAATAGGAAAAATCGATTGAGGTGCTTTTTACCTCACTCTATTTTTATCTTTTTTCCGAGAGGTTAGCTCGTGAAGCTAGATAAGTTTAAAAGCGTAACGAGCTCGTTTAACCTCGACTGAAAAATAGGAAAAATCGATTGAGGTGCTTTTTACCTCACTCTATTTTTATCTTTTTTCCGAGAGGTTAGCTCGTGAAGCTAGATAAGTTTAAAAGCGTAACGAGCTCGTTTAACCTCGACTGAAAAATAGGAAAAATCGATTGAGGTGCTTTTTACCTCACTCTATTTTTATCTTTTTTCCGAGAGGTTAGCTCGTGAAGCTAGATAGTTTAAAATCTGAATAAACCCGTCTTTTTTATTCTGTCTCAACAGCCGTAGTCTTATATTTTTCTTGTCTCAATGCTGTGGTAAACAGCGCTACTTCCTGCAACCAAGCAGCTTCTTTCATACTTTTAGGCACTTTTAAACGAACGGACATTTTTTCATTATCTACAGCGAGATCCGCTTTTAGTTGAGTCTGAGATAGTGCCTCAAATATCTGTTCGACATTATAAGTCTTCGTACCTATTTTACTCAAAGTAAAGGTAATTTCCTGCTGTCTCTTACGGATTGTTTCAACTAAGGCACGGTCGCCATCCATTTTGATTTGACCTGTCGTTAATAAATGAGCCACTTCATCTGGGTATTCTCCAAATCGATCAAGCAGATCTGCTTCTAGTTCATCATACATATCCATATTTTCTAACTGACGAATTCGTTTATAAATCTCAATTTTTTGACGCTCATCTGAAATATAGCTCGTTGGTAAATAAGCATCAATACCCAAGTCGATCTCAACAGATGTTTTTTGATCTTGGATATTTTTTCCTTGTTTACGGGCAACTGCTTCTGAAAGCATTTGTGAGTACATATCAAAACCGACAGAGTCGATAAAGCCATGTTGTTGCGCGCCTAATAGATTTCCAGCACCACGAATGGATAAATCACGCATCGCAATTTTAAATCCAGAACCTAGTTCTGTAAAATCTTTGATTGCTTCTAAACGCTTTTCGCTGACTTCATTTAAAATTTTCTGTTGTTCATACATGAAATAAGCATATGCGACACGGTTACTCCGACCAACCCGGCCACGTAATTGATACAATGTAGATAAGCCCATATAATCGGCATTTTCTACAAAAAGGGTATTGGCATTTGGAATATCAACACCTGTCTCAATGATCGTTGTTGTAACCAAAACATCGTATTGCCGTTCAATAAAATCAAATAAGGTATTTTCTAATTGAACTTCAGTCATCTGACCATGCGCGTATGCAATTCTGGCATCTGGAACCAGCGCTTGAATTTCTTCAACTTTTTGCTCGATGGTGTCAACTCGATTATAAAGATAAAAAACTTGCCCATCGCGAGCCATTTCTCTTTCGATTGCTTCTCTGATTGCACCTGGATTATTTTCCATGACATACGTTTGGATAGGATAACGATTTTCTGGTGGTGTTTCAATGACTGAAAGATCACGTACGCCAAGCATCGACATATGCAATGTTCTAGGAATCGGTGTTGCAGTCAGTGTTAAAACATCTACTTGTGCTCGTAATTGTTTCAAACGCTCTTTGTGTTTTACACCAAAACGTTGTTCTTCGTCAATTACCAACAACCCAAGATCACTAAAATTCACATCTTGAGAAAGCAAACGGTGAGTTCCAACTACGATATCCACTTGTCCATGTTTGATTTTTTCGATTGTTTCACTTTGTTGCTTTTTCGTTCTAAAACGACTCAACAAGCCTACTTCGACAGGAAACCCTTCAAATCGGTCCAACATAGTCTCGTAATGTTGCTGTGCTAAAATCGTTGTCGGAACTAAAAAAGCCACTTGTTTATTATTGTTGATTGCTTTGAATGCAGCACGTAACGCTACTTCTGTTTTTCCGTAGCCCACATCACCGACCAGCAATCGATCCATTGGTCGTGTTTTTTCCATATCATGTTTGATCTCAGCCGTGCTACGCAACTGATCGTCAGTTTCACTATAAGGAAAGGCATCTTCAAATTCTTTTTGGTAAGCATCGTCCGGCGGAAAAGCATAGCCTTTTTCAGATTCTCTTGAGGCGTAAAGCTGGATTAAATCGTCTGCGATATCTTCGATTTTAGAAGACACTTTACGCTTGGTTTTGCTCCATTCACTACCACCTAATTTGTTAACTTTAGGCGATTTCGCTTCAGACGCTACGAACTTCTGGATCAGGTTGAGTTGTGTGACTGGAATAAATAGCTTATCATCATTTTGATATAAAATCGTGATGTAATCTTGGTGAACGCCATCAACTTCTAGCGTTTGCATCCCAATATATTTACCGATACCGTGATTCGCATGAACGACATAATCCCCATTTTTTAGATCACTATAACTTTTTAAGCGTTCTGCATTTGAAACGGTTTGGCGGCGTGCTCTTTTTTTCGTTGTGGTATGGAAAATTTCTTTTTCCGTGATGGCTACGATTTTTTCTACAGGTAATTCAAACCCGGATTGCAACGAACCTTCAACGATTTGAATTTTTCCTTCTATTAATTTATCAGCAGAAACGGTCACACTTGAAATATCAAAATCACGAAACAGCTCTTCGACTTTTTGACTGCGTTCTTTCGTCGGTACAAAAACCACAACAGTTTGATCTTGTTTTTGCCAGCGATCCATTTCCGTTTTTAGTAACGGCATTTGACCGAAAAACTGTTGCATTGAACGATACTGAAAATTATGAATTGCTTGAAAACGTAGATTGCCCATTCCTTTTTGGAATAATGAAAAGAACGTTGTCGAAAAGGTCATTTTCCTTACTTGCTCATGAAACTCCAAGCCAAATGTTTGCTCTGGAAAAACACGCATTTCTTCTAATTTAAGCACTTGCCACTCATTTTCCTCACGAATAATTTCACGTTCGGCTTCTAAAATCCGCGCATAATCATCCACAAAGACTAAACTGTCTTCTCCAATATAATCCAGCAACGTTGTTTTTATTTCATATAAAAGGTCTGTATAGTAATGCGCTGTGTCTGTAGGAATTCCTTGACTCCACGAGGTCGCTAACTGACCAAAGTAATCCTGAAGAAAGTCTTTTTCAGCAGTATCTTTAGCAATCGCTACTCTTTTTTCTAACGCTTTGCTCAATTCTTTTTCACCATGAATCAAGTCTTCTTTTGAAAAGACAAGATCAGTCATTGGTGAAAGCATCACAGATTCAATTGCTTCTACAGAGCGTTGGGTATCTGCTTCAAAATAACGTAGAGAATCAATTTCAATATCGAATAATTCTGCTCTGACTGGATATTCAGAATTTAACGGATAGACATCGACAATACTGCCCCGAATACTAAAATCACCAGGCTTGCCAACTAAAGATTGGCGCTCATATCCCATCAAAACTAGTTGTTGTGCCAATGTATCCAGTTCAATTTCTCCGCCAATTTCCCAGTAAAGCTGTGCTTGTTTCCACGTTTGTTTACTTGGCAAATATTTTCTTAGACCTGCTACAGGAACAACGATGATCCCCGCTTGATCTGTTAAAAGAAAATTAAGTGCCGCAACTCTCTCTGCTCTAGCTTCTGGTGAAGAAAAAGCCATTTCAGCAGACAATACTTCATCTACAGGAAATATATACACTTCTTCATCTGATAAAATATTACGAAAATCTTCAACTAGCTGGTTTCCATAATAAAGATTTGGAACAGCTACGACGATTTTTTTGTTTTTTTCTTTGTAGCCACTCGTCATGACCAGTGTTTTAGCAGAGCCGGCTAAACCTGTAATCAGTTGGCGCGTATTTCCTGTTAGTTGCTTTTGCCACTCTCGGGCTAGTTCACTTGCACCAATTCGTTCAATGATGTTCAAAACGGGCTCCTCCTTCTATACGTTCTATTTTTCTTATTTTCCATTAAATTGATTCATCGTATCAACAAACGTATGTCCTTCACATGCATAAATTGCGGCATCAGCTGCGCTTTTCACTGCTAATAAAATCTCCTCATGTTTTTCTTTAGGAAAACCAGTCAATACATGATGGATAACTGTGTTACTGCCGATAGGACGACCAATGCCAATCTTGATTCTTGGAAACACATTTGTTCCTAAATGCGAAATCAAGCTCTTAATACCATTATGGCCACCAGCACTACCTTTTCCACGCAAACGGATCTTACCTATTTCCAAATCTAGATCATCATAAATAACGATCAAGTCCTCATCTTCTACACCATAATAGGTCATTAAAGGACCTACTGAACGGCCAGACTCATTCATAAACGTAAGTGGTTTGACCAACATAATTTTTTCTGTTCCTATAAAAAATTCAGCAATATCTGCTTCAAATTGACTTCTATTAAAGGTTGCATTGTATCGGTGAGCGATTTCATCTACAGTAATAAACCCGATATTATGTTTTGTTTCTTGATATTTACTTCCAGGATTACCTAATCCAACGATCATTTTCATCTATTTATATTCTCCTTAAAGAGGTGCTCTTTTACCACCATTTATTCATTCTCCAACACAAAATATCTGGGCAGGAGAATCCCTTGCCCAGTTTTTTATAATTATACCATAAAACACACGATTGCCGGCTCATTTAAATTCTTAAAAAAGCCATAAGCTTGATTTAATTCTTTAAAGATAAAAAAAATCAGCAAAATCGCAAATAGTGAAATACCGCACATGAAAGAGTTTTCTTATGAAACACCCCTAAAAACTGTATTAATTTATATAAACAAAAAACGTGACAAACCTCACAAACGGTGGTATTATCATTGTGATAAAACAATTATCTGAAAGGAATGATACACATGACTGCAGCAGTTGGGAACAAAGACCACCAAAAAGTAATTTTAGTTGGAGATGGCGCTGTCGGATCTAGTTATGCTTTTGCCTTAGTCACTCAAAATATTGCTCAAGAAGTTGGTATTATTGATATAGATACAAAGAAAACCGAAGGAGATGCGGCTGATTTATCTCATGCATTAGCCTTTACTTCTCCTAAAAAGATTTATGCGGCCACTTATGACGATTGTCATGATGCTGATCTTGTCGTATTGACGGCTGGAGCCGCACAAAAACCTGGTGAAACAAGAATCGATTTAGTTCATAAAAACTTAAAGATCAACAAACAAATCGTCACTGCAATCGTTGATTCTGGCTTTAACGGCATTTTCTTAGTCGCTGCTAACCCAGTTGATATTTTAACTTATTCTACATGGAAATTCTCAGGATTTCCAAAAGAACGCGTTATCGGTTCTGGGACCTCTCTTGACTCAGCCCGTTTCCGTCAAGCAATCGCTGAATTAGTTCACGTAGATGCTCGTAATGTCCATGCTTATATCTTAGGCGAACACGGAGATACCGAATTTCCAGTTTGGTCTCATGCCAATGTTGCTGGCTTACAAATTTATGAATGGGTCAAAAACAACCCCGATGTAGATGAGGAAGCAATGGTCAACTTATTCTTCAATGTAAGAGATGCTGCTTATTCAATCATCGAGAAAAAAGGTGCGACATTCTACGGAATTGCTGCTGCCTTAGCTCGAATTACAAAAGCAATTTTAGACGATGAAGATTCTGTCTTCCCGCTATCTGTTTATTTAGATGGTGAGTATGGACAAAATGATATTTACATCGGCGCACCTGCTGTAATCAATCGTCAAGGAATCAAACAAGTCATTGAAATTCCATTGACAGATTCTGAAATGGATCGCATGAATGCTTCTGCTAACGCACTGAAGGAAGTCATTAAATCTGCTTTTGAGAAATTTGAAGCAGAAGATAATTAAAAAAAGACAGTTGAAAAGCTTTATCAGAAGTCATTTTGATTTCTGATAAAGCTTTTTTTATGGGTCTATTTTATTTTCTCTACTTATTTTGGTAAATACTCTAACATAATATCGAAGTCTTTTGTCTCAACATTTCCAGCATAATTCGGTGTTGCTAATGATAAGTTGCCGCTTTTATTAATGAAAACATATAGATTGCCAGACATATCACGACCTTGATCACTGGACAATCGATTGCCTAACACTAACTCTGTGTTCACATACACGGTACGTATTTCATTCGTCTCTGCCGAAAAAATACGGATTGCTTTGGTAGGAATGGACTGATAAGAAATTGCAAAGCTCGTCACATACTCTCGTTCTGGTCCTGTATTGATAAAAGACGCTATTCCTTGAGTATCCTCTTCAAATGTCAATTCGATTCTTTGAGGAATATTCATCCCATTTCTTGTAAATGCACCTTCTGATTTTAGTTCATTTAGTGACACTTCATATGGATATTCTCTATTTCCATCTGATGTTGATGTTTCTTGAGAATTTAAGTGCTCTGCTGTTTTACTTGTTGTAGCTTGAGCAGAATTACTTGTGCTTTGGGATTTAGATTCACTAACTAAACTGTTACTACTTGCATTGCCTTCACTTGAACTAGCAAGAGTTTCTTTCGTTTTACCATTTGAACACCCCGCCAATAACAAAAACATTCCTAAACAAATTATTATAGCCTTTTTCATGATTTTTACTGCCTCCTTGCTTTTTCTTTGCACACTCTAAACCAAAAATAAATGGCGAGAAAAAAGCCGGCTTCTATCATTAACCTTTATACAAAATTCCTTTTTGTGCTAATGCTTCTTTGATACGGTTAAGGGTGTCTTCATTTTCACAACGAATCGTATGCAAATGAATTCCACCGGTCAACTCAGATAATAACGAAGCCCTGCTTTTTTCATAGGCTTTAACAAACTCTTTCACTTCTTTTTCCGTGTGAATATGCAGGCCTCCTGTTAATTCACCATAAATCGGATGTTCGACCACCACATCTAGCACTTCGCCACCTAGAGAAACGATTGTTAGTAGTTCGTCTTCGGTTTGCTGTGGCATATGCTGGCAAGCTATTTTTCTGACAACGCCTTGTTTGTCTTTTTCAGACTCAAGCAAATAGCCTCTAGCTGTTGCGATAATTTCGTAACCTGCTGCCCTTAACAGCGCCACATCTCCAACCACGATTTGGCGGCTAACTTTGAATTCTTTTGCAAAACGACTGGCACTGATTGGTTTATCTGCTGATTCTAATTCGAGTAAAATTGCTTCTCGTCTTTTAATACCATCCATCCAATTTCCTCCTGTTGCCTCTTAATCCATTTGCTTTTGCTGGAACCTTTTCGAAGCGTCCATGATCCCTTGATACGTTTCCTTGATTGTTTCTTTGTATTGATCGTTCTCAATATATGTGTCGATTTTTGCTAAAACTTCTTGCTCTCTTGAAATATCTAATATTGGCTGTTCTGATGTTTTTTTGATTGTAGCGATTGCTTCAACTACATCCATGCGCTCTTCTAATAAAGCAACAATTTGTTTGTCTAGCGCATTGATTTTATCGCGCTGAATCGTGAGTGGTGACCGTTTTTCATCTAGTTCTATTTCCTTGATGATTTTCGCAGGATTTCCGCCGATCACACAATTGTCCGGAAATGATTTTGTGACAACCGAACCTGCTGCTACCACGACATTATTTCCTAAAGTCACACCCGGCGTGATTACAACACCACCACCCAGCCAAACATTATCACCGATGGTAATAGGCTTACCGTATTCCAAACCACTATTTCGTTTAACGGGATGTAACGGATGCGTTGCTGCATATAATTGAGCGTTTGGTCCGAACATACAGTTATCACCGATCGTAATCGGACATATATCTAGAAAAATACTGTTAAAATTAGCATAGAAATTTTTCCCTACATGAATATTAAATCCGTAATCAAAGCTAATCGACGGTTCAATATAGCTGCCTGTTCCTACTGTTCCAAATGTCTCTTCTACTAATTGACGGCGAATGTGGCTGTCTTCTTCTTTGTTGATCAACTTCATTTGTTCTCTCGCAAACTTGCGGGCTGTTGCAAGTTCTGGGTCACCTGCAAAATAAAGTTCACCATCGATCATTTTTTGTCGTTCTGATTTAATTTCTTCCATAAAAAAACTCCTCTATAAAATATTTTCAAAGACCTTCACTGCATCTTGTTTAAAAAAGTAAGACTCTCTATTTAATTGAACCGCAGTTTGGTTGATCACTAAGATTTTTGCGGTATCTGTTGCATAATGAATCAAGTCACAAAATGGATGTACTTGGAAAGTAGTGCCTACAATAACGATCAGTTCCGCTTCAGCCACGGCTTCAATCGATACAGCAATTGCTTGTTCGTCTAAACCTTCTTCATACAATACGATATTTGGACGGATTTGACCACCGCATTGATCATGACGATCAGATAGTAAATACGTCTTCGCTGAAACTTTTTGTCCACACTTTCTGCAATAGCAATCATACAAATCCCCATGAAAATTAACTAAGCGTTGCGATCCTGCTGCAGCATGAAGCCCATCTACATTTTGCGAAATGACCCATGTGTCTTTTATTTTTTCCAATTCTGCCATTTTCATATGGATACTATTTGGTTTTGCCTGTGGATGATATAAAGTTTGCACAAATGAATAAAATTTCTCTGGTTCTTCAAGCATACAAGAATGACTTAGCAAATATTCTGGGCGTTCGATGCCATGATATATTCCAGACAGCGAGCGATAATCAGGAACACCAGAAGCGGTCGAAACGCCAGCACCAGTTAAGAATGTGATCTTTTCGGCTTGCTCAATCAGGCTTACGGCGTTTTTTTCATCAATCTTTTGCATATTTTCATCTCCCAATAGGTCTATTATAGCGTATATGATGAGCAGAGAGAAAAAATATTCGCATAAAATAAAAAAGAAATACTTTATTCTACTCAATTGAAATGCTACTTACGAACGGCCAAAAACAAGTGAGAAGCTTTTAAGAATGTCAGGTTTTTCACTGTCTTTTCATGACAAACAAAAGAGAACGTGATAGAATACTTAATGTATAAAAGTGAGGTGAAACTTCGTGGTAGCATTTATTATTTATTGGGCAGCTATTTTAGTCTGCATCGCTTGGGGCGTATTAAGTTTATGGTTTTCGATCTATTATCTTTCACGTAAAGAAAACGGAAATCTATGGGCGTTCGCATTCTTGAATGTTCTTGCAGCTATTGTTTTAGCAATTGTTTTAGTTATTTACAAAACGTGGGATTTTGATATTTCAACCTACTCTAGCTTGATTTACGCAATTTTAGCTTCATATGGTGTCTTAACAGTCTTACAAGCTATTTTAGGCCGCGAACCTAAAGAAGCTGCTAAAGCTTAGTTTTATTATTTTAATATCAAAAAGCACTGAAGAGATGTTCTTTTCAGCGCTTTTTCTTTATTATTTTTTCAATTGTTTGATGGCATTCTGTATTTCCTTAAGCACTTCTG
This sequence comes from Enterococcus ureasiticus, assembly GCF_001730285.1. Taxonomy (GTDB): domain Bacteria; phylum Bacillota; class Bacilli; order Lactobacillales; family Enterococcaceae; genus Enterococcus_L; species Enterococcus_L ureasiticus. Next base: position 37,591 of record NZ_MIJZ01000018.1, on the reverse strand, counting down.
TTTCTGGCTCTACTTCCAACAACTCAGTTAAAACATCGATCCATTTTTCCGCTTCTTTATTTCCTAATTTACCGATCGCCCAAGCAGCTGTTCCTCTGATTACAGGACGAACATCCTCTTTTGCACAAACTAAAATTTCTGGCAATGCACTACGATCACCCAAATTCGCTAATGCAATCAAGGCATTTCTTTGCAATGGTTTTTTTCCCCGCCAAGAACCTGACAAATGTCCGAATTGCGTTTTAAATTCTTTGTTTGACATACTCAGCATCGGCTTTAACTTAGGGTAAACAGTATCCACCTCAGGCTCCATTTCTTTATGAAAATGAAAATCTTTTCCTCTGTTATAAGGACAGACCAACTGACAAATATCACAGCCATAGATTACGTTATGCATTTTTCTCCGGTATTCTTCTGGCATCATATCTTTGGTTTGTGTTTGATAGGATAAACATTTTTTAGCATTCATACTGCCATTACCTAAAAGTGCTTGCGTAGGACACGCCGTAACACAACGAGTACAATCCCCACAGCCAAAAGGCACAGGTTCATCTACTTCAAAATCGATGTTGGTTACGATTTCTCCTAAATAAACAAACGAACCAAACTCTTCTGTGATCAACAAACCATTTCTTCCAATAAACCCTAAGCCTGCACGTTGGGCAACTGCGACATCAACTAATTCCCCAGTATCAACTTGAGGGGCAAACCGCCATTCACCAGATTCCTCTAAACTTTGGGCTTGTGAGTGAATAAAATCAATCAATTTTGATAATCGATCGCGTAAAACATCATGATAATCGATTCCCCATGAAGCTCTGGCAAACATCCCGCGTTTTTCATCTCTCGGTACTTTCCCTCCGATTTTCGTTGGATAGGCCAATGCAATAGAAATAATCGTTTTAGGATTTTCAAAAGTCTTTTCTGGATAAATCCGTTCTTCGATCACTTGATGCTCAAAACCCGAGTTATAGCCGAGCTTTCTTTGTTCTTTCAACGAATCCTCTAATTCATAAAATGGTTCAGCTGAAGCAAAACCTATCTTATCGATTCCTAAACGTTTACTTTCTTCTATAATTTTTTGTTTTAATGTCATCGGTATACTCCTTATTTTAAAAGCTGAATAACCTTGTTCAGCTTCGACTTAAAATAGCGGCTTCGCTATCCAATAATTCATTTTATTATAATCTACCTATTAAAAACTTGTCATCTTTTTGCTTTCAACTCTAAAAATACGATTTTTTTATTATAAAAATGTTGAAAATGTCATTTTTATAATAAAAATTATTCATTTTTTAAAAAATAATTTAATTTTTTCGGCATTTTTATGATAAAATGATTTGTGATAATATTCTTTTATCATCATCACACACTTTATTATAAACCACGGAGGGATTACATATGAAAAATCGAACCATTGTACCACTACATAAGAAAACAACGATCCACACAGTCATGTTACTTACTCTATTAGCACCGACTATTCTCTCTTCATCCTTTGTTTTTGCCGAAGATAATACGCTCGCAACTGAGCAAACAACTCCTTCTCAAACACAAGAAAGTACCGAAATGTCAGAAACAACACTTGAATCTTCTAGCAGTCTTGAAAGTCCTGTCCCACAAGAGAGTCCAGCAATAAGTACTTCAACTGAAAATGAAACACCGATTTCAACGACAGATACCACTACTGAAGATGCACCTGCCGCTATGATTGCTCCGAGAGCTGATACTATTACTATTGCAGATCCGATTTTAAAACAAACGATTTTATCGACGCTAGGTTTACCTGCTGATAGCGAGTTGACACAAGCAGACATGGATCGTCTAACGAATCTTTCTCTTAATTCTGCTCAAATCAGCTCTCTTTCAGGATTAGAGCATGCAACAAATCTAAATTCTATTTATATGAATACAACAAATAATATAACTGATTTTAGTCCGTTAGAGCAACTAACTTCTTTAACCTATGTTACGCTGCAAACAAAAAGTTTAACCAGTGCTAACTTTCCTGATTTAAGTAAAAATATTGGCATTACAAATCTGAGTTTAGGTTCAACAAGTATCGATGACACAATCTTACCTAAAATTGCTCAATTAACATCCTTAACAAGGATTTACATGGATTCAAATATGAACATTACGACCATTGCGCCGTTTACAGCTCTACCTAATCTAAAATCACTTTCTGTTCAGTTTTGCGGAATCACAGATTTCACTGTAATCAAAGAGTTCCCTGTTCTTAACGATCTAGCGGCATTTGGACAAAATACAGGACGAAATGATCTACCTACTACAATAGGTCGTTCTTCCCTTGATTATGATTTTGACCAAGAAACGTTATTCATCCCTTTTTCCATGATGCCAAACAGACTAACAAACTTTGATGGTCATGTTCCACCATTTACAACATCAAATTCTGCCAGCAACACCTATCTTGATTTTAACGGGACACAATTGCCTGCGAGTCGTTTACAAATCACAGATCAAGGAATCACGATTTCCGGCGTAACAGAGGATGAATTTGCAAATCTCTCTACCTTTGAATATAATGCTCGTTTAAATAATCCGGCTGGATCATACGCTCAACCACCAGGCTTTGCATTTTATGCTATATCATCAGGGACTTATTTGCACCAATTCAATGTCCTTAATGACGGCGAACCCGTAATGATTCACTATCAAGATACTGATGGAAATAAATTACTACCTAGCGAAACTCGTTCAGGTTTGGTTGGGCAAGCGTTCGATATCGCGGCTCCGGACATTCCTGATTATGAGCTAACAGAAATGCCTAATAATGCATCTGGCAATTTCACTGATCAAGAACAAACTGTAACATTTGTGTATAAAAAGAAATCTGCTCCGATCATTGAGATTAAAGGCACAGTGACTGCTTATTATGTTGATACAAACGGAAAAAAGATGAATAAGATAGAACAAACTGACATAGTTGGAAAACCTTTTACAACAGAGCAACTTGAATTCAAAGGCTACACATTTAAAGAAGTCAAAGGCAATACAACAGGGGTATTTGCCACAGAAAAACAAGAAGTAACTTATATTTATACCAAAGATGAAGATAAAACAGATCCTACTACATCTACTGATTCTTCTGAAACGACTACTTCTAATACTGAAAAAACAACAAATAATACAGGAACAAACGGTTCATCTGATCAAGTAACTAATTCTTCTAGCAATAACAGCCAAACACCAAAAACAGGCATGAGTTCAAATGCTTCAGCTAAAAAGAAACTTCCTGATACTGGTGAACAATCAAGCTATGCTTGGTTAGTCCTTGGTCTTGTTATTATCGGATTCGTTAACTATCAGTATGTATTAAAAAAAGTAAAACAAGAAAAATAAACGCGTTGTAATCAAAAACACAAGAGTAGACGAAAGTGATAAAACGCTTTTGCCTTACTCTTGTGTTTTTTGATTATTCTGATGAACTTGAAGATGCTTTCAACTATTCTTACCTTTCCGGCACTCCGTTAAACGGACCACTGACAACAACTTTTCCTCTCATATGCCCGGCTTCGACATCTGCTGTGGCTTTTTTTAAATTAGCTGCATTGATTCCATTTGAATATGTTTTTCCCACAGTCGCTACTATTTTCCCAGTTTCTGCAAGATGACTGATTACGGCGAGTGCTTCTCCTTGGGTTTCGATTCGATAATCAAAATCAGTTTTCGCAAACATATACTCCCAATCAAAGCTAACAGACTTATTTTTCAGATAGCTGATATCTAGTTTTTCATCCAAACCAACGATCGTCCCGATATGCCCAAAAGGATTGATCAGATCCGCTACTGTATCAAAATACGGCATAATATTGAATAAAACTGCAGCATAGTCAACTGTGTGCGTACCTGTTTTTGCTAAGTCATGTTTAAGATCATGATGGTAATCAAGAGGATGATCTACGCCGATTGTTTTTAACCAGTCAAAATTTGCTTGACTAGCTGTAGCAAAAACGGTCATCCCTGTCCAATGAGCAAGTTGATTTAAAATTGACCCTACGCCACCTGCTCCATTGATCACTAAAATTGTTTTCCCTTGATTAGCATTTTCTTTGGGAATCAAACCGAATTTTTCAAACAATAATTCATAAGCTGTCAATGCCGTTAAGGGTAAAGAGACTGCTTCTTCATCGCTTAAATTACTAGGTGCTAAAGCTGCGATTTCCTCGTTTACTAATTGAAATTCTTGATTGCTACCTGCACGTTTTGTTGTCCCTGCATAAAAAATACGGTCACCTATAGTAAACTTCTTAACGTTTTTCCCCACAGAAACGACTTCTCCAACTCCATCGAATCCTAAAATGTTTAATTGATTTTGCTTTCTTGTGGTTTGTCTTACTTTTGTATCTACAGGGTTTACGGAAACAGCTTTGACCTTTACAAGAATATCTTGTGGACCAGGGATCGGAATTTGCTTATATCCGTCTATAAAACTAGCTTCATTTTCAATAGGGAGTCCTTCAAAAAAACCGACTACCTTCATTCGTTTATTTTCATCCATTTGTTTTGCCTCCCGTTACTTCTTTAATGATTAGTATGAACCCATTCTTTTAAGATTGAAATTTATTTGTCTTGTAGAATCCATTCTTCCCTATAAATATAATTCCATAAGGGAAAATTTCAGTCTTATCGATTTTATCATTATCTTAAGAAACTCTTATGGCATCTTGCACTGGACTACTGTTATCTATACAATAAAATAAATACACATGTTATCTAACTTCGCTGATTGGTTTGCAACCAGTCCATTCGGCTTTTAAATAAGGAGAATACACAATATGATCGAATCAGCTCACAGAAAAATCACTTTGCTCATTAATGAAATGGAAAAAGTTATCTTAGGAAAACGCGAAGTCCTCCAATTAACTGTTGCCGCTTTCTTAGCAGGTGGACATGTTTTATTTGAAGATATTCCTGGTGTTGGAAAAACAATGATGGTAAAAACTTTGGCCAAAGCCACTCATGGTAAATTTAACAGAATTCAATTTACACCAGATCTACTTCCTAGTGACATTTTAGGTGTCTCTATCTATAATACAACTGCTCAAATGTTTGAGTTTCATCATGGGCCAGTATTTACAACAGTCTTATTAGCAGATGAAATTAATCGGACCACGCCTAGAACTCAAGCTGCTTTACTAGAAGCCTTATCTGAAAACCATGTCACGATCGACAATCACACTTATCCATTAGATGAACACTTTTTTGTCTTGGCTACGCAAAATCCACTAGAATATGAAGGAACTTATCCTTTGCCAGAAGCTCAACTTGATCGTTTTTTATTTAAACTTCATATCGGCTATCCTGAATTTTCAGATGAACTAAACTTGATATTGAATCAAACAGGCCACGAATTGAATACAGTACAACAAGTCTTAGACGCTTCTGAAATCACTCAATTAAAAAGAATTGTTGAAGATATTTATGTTGATTCAGCAGTTGCTAAATATGCGTTGCAATTGGTTCACGCGACTCGAAATCATGGTGGAATTGCTCTTGGCATCAGTCCACGTGGATCAGTTGCTTTTATTCGAGCAGCTAAAGCTTTCGCTTTGACTGAAGGAAGAAATTATGTCACACCTGGTGATCTACAGCAGATTTTACCAGCAACATTTGGGCATCGGTTATTATTAAAAGACGGACATACGGCATCGTTCGAACAGCTACAAGAAATTTTCGGTCAAATTCTTAGACGAGTACCTGTTCCGGTCAGGAAATAGTGATGAAACGATACATGATCACTAACCTTATAAGAACTCTAGGTATTTCTATTTTTTATGTTGCTGTTTTTATGTATACGATCATTTTTAATACTTCAACAGGTTGGCTATTCTTCTTCTTTTTGACATTTTTGTTATTATTCGATTTTCTCACAATGATTCCATCCTTAAGAAAAATCCAGATTCGATTAATCGAAAGCACAATATATGAAGCGAACCGCCCGAATAACATCAAACTGGAAATGTTTCGTTATCGTCCAACTTTACTGAGACTGCCCATGCTGATGATTAATCTCAAAAATAATTCATTTGTCAAAAAACAATACGTAACACTTTATTCTGGGCAGAAAGAGGAACTGACTTTTGAATGGACTCCTGCACAAAGAGGAATTTTTCACCAGCTCTCATTTGTACTAACTGGTTCTGATTTGTTTCGACTGTTCTCTAAACAGTCGGAACTAGCAATATCAGAGCCAATTGTAATCATGCCCACCCTACAATTGGATTTGGCGGAACAGATTTACCAACAATTACTGAAATCTATGCCGAATTTCATTTTTCCTTTAGGGAATCAAACATTCTCGATTCGTAATTTCCGTAAATATCAGGTAGGAGATTCGTTAAATTCTGTTGACTGGAAGCAATCTGGTAAAAGAAATGAGTTGATCATTAAAGAATATGAGCATGAAGCGGAAGCAGAGACACATTTCGTATTTTATGGTTCACCTCATAAAAACTTTGAAGAGCTTCTTTCTATTTACTATTCATTTATCCGTTTGGTTGAAACTAAACGGACTTTGCAGCAAACGATTCTTGCTGAGATTCCCGATTCTACGCCAAAGGAATATACACTAGCAACGGCATCTCCATTGGCAAAAGAATGTCGTTTACCCGCTTTTTCAAATAAAAAATTAGTGGTTTTTGCTCCAAGTAAAACCACTCAACTGTCTGAACAACTAAATGATTTAAAGAAGAAAAACGACATCTATCTGATCACATTTCTTGATGGAGCGCTCTGTCTACAGCGGGAAGATCAAGTCAGTGCTATCCATAAAGGAGGTCCTATTCTTGAGAAGTAGAATAAAAGAAAAATGGCCCTTTGCACTTCTAAGCTTTTTTATACTAACAACGGCTAGTCTGCCTTTTTTAAAAGTCTATGATTTGGCCCAAGCGAATACACTGTTTTTTATTGGGATGCTCGCATTCGTTTGTTTTATGAACTTGCTCATCAAGAATCAACTGATTCTTTTTCCATTTTATATTCTTAGTTACTTATTTACGCTCTATTATTATTTTCCATTGGGTAAGCTGTTTGGTTTTACTTGGTTTGGCAGTTTTTTACAAAAAATGCTACATACCTATCCGAAAATGCTTAGTGGTGAAACCAATTATCTACCTGATTTTTTTGCTTTGTCTATTATTTTATTTTTGTTACTTCTATTAAGTGTTCTTTTTATTCGTTACGAACGTTGGGCACTCGGTTGTTTGTTGCTTATTGGTTACTTGCTTATGTTGTCAGTTTTTAATCATTTAAATTTAGGTGTTCAGGTAATTTTGATCACAATTTTTGCTATTCTTTTTTATGGATTGAAACAGTCTTCACTAGCTTTAGCTGGAAAAGACAAAAGGAGATTGTTCCTATTAAGTGGTTTTGTTTTGTTTTTGATTGCAGGAGGTTCTTATTTTTTCCCTATTGTATTTCCTCAATCGCAGAATTTTTTAATCACTCAGACCACAAGCATTCGTAATTATATGAATCGCCAAGGGATTTATCGGCAAATTGAAGGCTACGGCTCGAATGGTCCTTCCAAAGCTGGTTTTAGTGATAACGATGACCAATTAGGTGGACCCTTGTCAGATGATCAACTGATTCTTTTTACAGCGAAACAAACAAGCGAACATTATTGGCGTGTGGAAACAAAGAATTATTTTACTGGAAAGGGTTGGAAAAATACGTCAGAAGCAGTTTCTGTTTCTAATGAGCCACTACTGACCATTTCAACAAATCCAGAATATCAGGATACAACGGATATCGAAACTACGATTACGTTATCATTCAACTATCAAAAAGAATATTTACCTTATCCTTATGGACGTGTCTCAGTGCCACTTAGCGAGATTGGGCAAACAGAGCAACTCAAAGATAAACAGCGCATCAATCTTTTGGCTGCACCAGATACTATCAAGCTTGCGTGGCAAAAACCTAGTTTTACACCAGAAGTCCTAAAACAGGTTCCTTACCAAGTTTCTCAAGATGTGCAAATGACACAAATCCCTATGACTACCCCAAAACGTGTTCGGGAATTAGCTCTTTCATTAACGGAAAATCAGGAAACCCTTTACGGTAAGGTCAAAGCGATTGAACACTATCTAAAAGAAGAGGGCGATTATCGCTACTCAAAAACGGATACTCCTTTTACTCCACAAAATGAAGATTACGTTGATTATTTTCTTTTTGAGTCGAAGATTGGCTATTGTGATAATTTCTCCAGTTCAATGATCATTTTACTTCGTTCGATCGGTATTTCTAGTCGTTGGGTAAAAGGATTTGCTCCTGGTGAAATTCTGAGTAGCAGCAACTCCGAGTATCAAGAATATACCATTAGAAATAGCGATGCTCACTCTTGGCCGGAAGTTTATTTCGAAGGGTATGGTTGGATTCCATTTGAACCGACGCCTAGTTTTACGAATAATGTTAGTCAGCCTACAGTTACTAGCAACACTACGCCCGAAAGCACAACTACAAACAGCAGTGCTGAAACAAGTACTCCTACTGAAACAAACGAAACAACAGAAATTACGTCCAACAGTACAGAAAGCTCAACTAAAGAACATGCACAGGATTCTGCATTGACTAAATGGGTGCCAGTTTTACGTAATATCGTACTGGTTTTACTAATCGTTTTACTTGGGATCTGCAGTTTCTTTTTGAAAAAATACTTTTTCATACTGCGTATTGGCCTGTATCTTAAAGTATATCCTCACAAGTTTAGCAATGCCTATACTATACTGTTACGCAAAGCAGAACATATTTTGTGTCGTCAAGCTGATGAACCCTTAATTATTTATGCGAAACGATTTGAACATACGTATTCGCAGTTTCACGGTAGTTTTATTCAGCTGACGGGATTGTATGAGCAAACTTTGTATGGCGGTGTAAAACCTAAAGTAGCTGATTATGCTGGATTATTGAGGCATACAGCACGATTATTGACGGATTTGAAGAAGGAACGTTAAAAAAAACAATCAATGTCTTTATTTTAGACATTGATTGTTTTTTGATTATCCAAACCATTGCTTGAATCGATACGTATGAAACGGCTGTTCACAAGCATTCCCAAACGCTAAATGCATCTCACCTTTGCCTAAATCAAAGATCATCGAAGCTAATGATTTTGATAATGGATGTTCTGGTGAAGGATGATTACAGACACTTTTCGGAAAATTACGGTGGTTGGCTAAAAACTGTTTTCCAAGCTCCGCATCGATAATACCGTAATTTTCATTAACGATTGCTTCCATCGCTTCAAAACGAGAATGGGATGTTTTAGAGCCGCCTTCTTCTGGCTCTTCTAACGCAATACTATTATGATTTGCATGAATCATTACATCTGCCTGCTCGTGTTCATAAATCTTATTTGGAAAACACTCAAAGCTTGCGATTCCTTCAGTAGCATGAGATAAGCTGAATTGATTCGGCACAGCATGAGGGACGCTATACAGGTAATCCCGTGCTTCTTTTAAGCTTTTCTTATTAATCAGCTCTCTAATAATTCCAGCTGTCGGGACGCCCTCTTTGCGCTGACCGTTATCGATATACGTCCACATCACGGCTAAACCATAATTATTCATTCCCATATAAGCTGGAATGCCTGGATGACTATAAATCAAAGATTCAAAATCAGATTCACTATCACGATGATGTACAACACAATCGACCTCAGAACGATATTCATCAAGGCGTTCATCATTGGTTTGACCACATATCACGGACCCGTCAAAAGTAGCATTTCCTTTCGCTGCAAATGAGGTACATTTATCACTGATCAATTCGTCAAAAAATGATCGTTCATAAACAGTATACAAATACAAGATCTCTTGAAAATCCAGCCCGCTCCCTTTCGCAACGCCCCGCATTTCAGCGACTACATCAGGTGCAAATTTTTCTGTAAACTCAAGATATGTCTGTGCTTTTTCCAACCATTTGGCAATGATCTCAGTTGGATCTTTATAAAATAATTTTTGACTGGATAAGTTTGTTTCGATCTGCATTTTTAATACTTCGCCAATTTTGACCCCACGTTCAAATGCTGAGCCTGTTACTTCTATATAACGATGAATCATCTAATCCCACCTTTTCTACGTTCAGTTACTATTCAATGGATGTCCATTTATAATCATATTCCGGACCAGATGGCAATATACCTTTGACTTTTGGATTACGCAAATGCGCTTCAGCTTTTTGATAAACCGGGCAAACACCCATCGTATCCATTAAAACACTTTCCGCTTCAATCAAATCATTCCAACGAGCTTTTGGATCACCTGCATTCGTTGTAGCAGAAGCTTTCAAATATTTATCAAATTCTTTGTTGGTATATTTACCACTATTATTGATATTATCTGATGCAAATAATTCTAGGAATACACTAGGATCGTTGTATTCTGCACCCCAGCCCACTAAAATCATATCAAAATCGCCTTTATTGCCACGTTCCAAACGAACAGAAAGTGGTACTGACGAAACATCGACTGTCACACCTTTCAAGGTTCCCTGAATTGCACCTTGCATGTATTCTACCACTTTTTTGGCAGAATCGGCATCTGACGAAAGCAAATTGATTTTTAAAGTGTCGATTCCTAGTTCTGTTTTTGCTTTAGTCCAATATTCTTTGGCTTTTTCTGGATCATACTTCAAATGATTACCAGAATCTTTCACAAAATCAGCTTCTGTTTCAGGGTTAAATGACATGTTTTTCGGCACTAAGCCAGTTGCTGCGATCGACCCGTCTCCTAAAACTTGGTCTACTAAAGTTTGACGATCTAATGCGTAAGAAATGGCTTTTCTAAGATTCTCATTTTGGAATTCTTTTTTTGTTTGATTATATTCCACATAGGTCGCATTTGACATATCTTGTGAGAAAAAGGCTGGATCATCTACCATTTGCTGAGCTAGTTCCCCCGTCACAACAATGTCATCTGTTTGACCATCTTGAAATAGATTTAAAGCTGTCGCATCTTCTTTTACGACATCAAAATTGATTTTCTCCATCGTAACATTGGCTTGATCCCAATACTTCTCATTTTTTACATATGCCCATTTTGTATCTGTTCCTGCCCCTTCAAAATCACTTAATACGAACGGTCCATTGTAAACCATATGCTCACTTGAGCTGGCATATTTTTCACCACTTTTGTTGATGATTTTTTCATTTTGTGGGAAAAACGGTGGTAAAGACAATAAAGATTCCATATATGGTACAGGTGATTCAAGCGTCACTTCTAATTCATGATCGCTCAATGCTTTTATACCTAATTCCTCTGCCGGTGTTTTTCCGTCCATGATTGCCTGATAATTTTTGATTGATTCAAATAGGTAAGCCACTTCTGATGCAGTTTTTGGTTCAACAGTCCGTTGCCAACCATACACATAATCTTTTGCAATAACAGGATCACCATTTGACCAAACCGCATCTTCGCGTAATTTAAACGTATAAGTCAAACCATCTTCACTGACTTTTGGCATTTCTGCCGCACCTGCTGGAACTAATTTTCCTGCTTTATCTGCACGGAATAACCCTTCACCCGTATTTTTCAGAACACCCCAACCAACAACATCATTTGTGACAGATGCATCGATCGATGGAATTTCTTGTTTTGCAACAACTGAAAATGTTTGTCCGTTGTTTGCTGATTTTTCACTCGTTTCGTCAGTCTTTTCTTTACCAGAACCACATCCTCCAAGCAAAATAATACAGCTTGCTGCAGCTAGTAAATACCCTAATCTTGTATTTCTCATTTAGTAACCTCCTACATGATCGACATTTATTTTCAAAAATATAACACTCATTATCATACCATAAAAAATAAGCGTTTTCTCATTAAAATCATGTTATTCTTTTACCAAATTTTATTTTTCCGAAAATAATCTCTAGCCCCTTAGTCTTCAAAATTTCTTGCATCCTCTACAAACTTATGTGAAAATGAATTACTTGATTTTATAAGGATCTAAAAGGAGTTACTCATGAAAAAATTAGCGATCATAGGTGGCGGGATTATCGGTTTGACCTTAGCCAACTACATTGATTTAACAAAATATAGTGTAACAGTTTATGATAATCCTGTTGGGCAAGCCACTAAAGCTAGCGCCGGCATCATCTCACCGTGGCTTTCAAAACGCCGCAACAAAAAATGGTACCAACTAGCAAAAGATGGCGCCGCATTTTACCCTAAATTAGTACAGGACTTTTCTCTACCAAATAATGTTTATCAACAAACTGGTACTCTAATCCTTCGAAAAGATGGTGAACTTGCTCCTCTTATGCAACTTGCAGAAGAACGAAAACAGTCCGCTCCTGAAATTGGAGAGATACAATTATTGACTGCGGAGCAAGTCACAGAAAAACTACCTTTATTAAAAGCGACACCCGCCTTATTTATCACAGGTGGCGGAAAATTAGACGGTGCTAGTTACTTAGAAACCTTAAGAACACGTGCAGCTAAAAAAAGCATCTCACTAAAAACTGGTTCAGTTCAGCTTGACCGAATAAATGATACATGGCTCATTCAAACACTTGATGAAATAGAATATTTTGACGCAGTAGCGATATGCGCTGGACCTGGCTTACCTTCATTATTAGAATCTCTTGGTTATACAACCGATATTAGAGCTCAAAAGGGACAATTATTGGCTTTTGAAACACCCTTTAAAGCGAGTGGGAGTTGGCCTGTTGCAATGTTAGATGGAGAAAGTGATTTGATTCCTTTTGAGAATGGGAAAATTTTAATTGGTGCAACACATGAAAATGATGGCGGCTTTGATTTAACTCCGACACAAGATGCTTTTTCTTTGCTCAAGCAAAAATCAGTCCCTTTTCTATCTGAATCAGCTTTTTTTGAAAAGTATTCAGCTACTTTTCGTGTAGGGACACGCGCCTATACATCCGATTTCGCTCCTTTCTTCAATTATTTGCCGAATGAGCCTACTGCAGTTGTCGCTAGCGGATTAGGTTCTTCCGGCTTGACAACTGGTCCATATATTGGCTTTCTTTTAGCTGAGTATTTCAATGAGGACAACAACGATTGGGACAATTATCAAAAGCCGATCGAAACTTACTTATCTAAATAAAAAAGTTCAAACTAAATTGATATTTCCTGAAAAATAAAATAACACAGGTTGTATAAAGCGATAATCGTTTTATACAACCTTTTTAATTTCAAATTTTTTTAACACTTGAACATTAGATAACAAATTCACAAATAGGTTAGATGTCTATCTACATTAAATATTCAGAATGAATTAGACGGTTTTCAAATTCAACATTATAAAAACACTCGATTCACCCTATTAAATCAACATTAATGATTATTTTTGATTATTAATGCCTATAATGGTTCATCAAGCATCGTATGAGTTATCTGATAATTTAAGGTTACTATTTAATAACAATCGTATTATATTTGAAATATTATTCTAATATAATATAAATATCTTTTTTCTTTTAAGGAATAGTTAAAATATAACAAAAAAACAAAAACTTTTATTCGTTTAATAAAATCCATGCTAATATAAATTTGCAACAAGTTCACAACTACGAATATTTAAGGAGATGTCTATGAAACCAAAAATTTTACCTATTATGCTACTATGTAGCCTTGCACTACAATTTAGTCCAAACATTGCACTTGCAGATGAGCCTATTCAAAACAACTTAGAGGTTGATTCAAGTAGCGAAACTAGTTCGAATGATTCAAGTTCAGTTGCTGACGCTGATTCACCTACTACTATGGACACTGGTCCACTTAATTCTACTGTCGACACAGATTCATTTAGTTCCAATACCGAAACTGCCACACACACTACTGATACTACCACCGATTTGCATAATTCCAATACTGATAATGATGAACATAGTTCTAATAGTACAGCAATTAGGTTGTTAACAGAAACTGACCCTTATCCACGTGATGTAGTAGATGACTCTAATCCTACAGAATCGGCCTATGCTAAAGTATCTTCAATTTTATTAGATTCTGTTCCCTTAGCTGATGATCCAGATTATTATTCTATGGTAATCACAATCAATCCTGGAGCAGCAGGTGTTTTCACCCCTAATAAGATATACAAGATCGGATTGTTATATGACAATTCTTTAGTTGAAGAAGATACAATCATAAATTATGAGTCTACATATTCTGTTTCTGCAGGTGATTCTCCTAATGATTTTGTAGTTAAGTTTTCAAAAAGTACACAACTTGGGCGTTGGCTGAGTGATCGTTCTTTTGAAACAGCTGGTCACAACATGAGTGTGAAGCTATTTTTCCGTGGCGGGATTGGTACAACAGGTGAAGGAAAACTTTACTATTCTACTGGTCCTTATATTGCACTACCTTCACGAGCAGAAATAAATCAAAATGATTTGCCTTCATTCAAGAGTGAAGCGATTGATGCAATCAATAAAAAAGCTCAAGAAACAAAAGACGCAATTGACACCGATAGCTCTTTGACTTCTGCTGAAAAAGCGATGCAAAAAGATGCTGTTGATCAAGAAGCTACTAAAGCAAAAGATGCAATTAACGGAGCAACCGATCTGGATTCTTTGAAGCAAATCGAAACAGAAAGCTTAGAAACTATTGGCGCTCAGCACAAACCTGGAACTTCTCTTGAAGATCAAAAAACGACTGCCAAAGATGCCATTGATACAAAAGCTCAAGAAACAAAAGACGCAATTGACGCCGATAACTCTTTGACTTCTGCTGAAAAAACAGCGCAAAAAAATGCTGTTGATCAAGAAGCTACTAAGGCAAAAGATGCAATTAACGGGGCAACTGATCTGGATTCTTTGAAGCAAATCGAAACAGAAAGCTTAGAAACTATTGGTGCTCAGCACAAACCCGGAACTTCTCTTGAAGATCAAAAAACGACGGCAAAAGATGCCATTGACAACAAAGCAAAAGAAACAAAAGATGCGATTGATGCTGATAACTCTTTGACTTCTGCTGAAAAAACGGCGCAAAAAAATGCCGTGGATCAAGAAGCTACTAAGGCAAAAGATGCGATCAACGATGCCAAAGATACGGATTCTTTGAAACAAATTGAAACAGAAGGTCTAGATTCTATTGGTGCTCAGCACAAACCTGGAACTTCTCTTGAAGATCAAAAAACGACAGCGAAAGATGTACTTGATACAAAAGCTCAAGAAACAAAAGATGCGATCGATGCCGATAACTCTTTGACTGCTGCTGAAAAAACGGCGCAAAAAAATGCTGTTGATCAAGAAGCTACTAAAGCAAAAGACGCGATCAACGATGCCAAAAATACGGATTCTTTGAAGCAAATTGAAAAAGACGGTCTAGATTCTATTGGCGCTCAACATAAACCTGGAACTTCTCTTGAAGATCAAAAAACGACAGCGAAAGATGCACTTGATACAAAAGCTCAAGAAACAAAAGATGCGATCGATGCCGATAACTCTTTGACTTCTGCTGAAAAAACAGCGCAAAAAAATGCCGTGGATCAAGAAGCTACCAAAGCGAAAGATACGATCAACAATGCAAAAGATACGGATTCTTTGAAGCAAATTGAAAAAGACGGTCTAGATTCTATTGGCGCTCAACATAAACCCGGAACTTCTCTTGAAGATCAAAAAACGACAGCGAAAGATGCACTTGATACAAAAGCTCAAGAAACAAAAGACGCGATTGATGCCGATAACTCTTTGACTTCTGCTGAAAAAACGGCACAAAAAAATGCCGTGGATCAAGAAGCTACTAAAGCGAAAGATGCGATCAACGATGCCAAAGATGCAGATTCTTTGAAGCAAATCGAAAAAGAAGGTCTAGATTCTATTGGTGCTCAGCACAAACCTGGAACTTCTCTTGAAGATCAAAAAACGACGGCCAAAGATGTGATTGATACAAAAGCTCAAGAAACAAAAGATGCAATTGATGCCGATAACTCTTTGACTTCTGCTGAAAAAACAGCGCAAAAAAATGCTGTTGACCAAGAAGCTACCAAAGCGAAAGATGCGATCACCGATACCAAAGATACTGATTCTTTGAAGCAAATCGAAAAAGAGGGTCTAGATTCTATTGGTGCTCAGCACAAACCTGGAACTTCTCTTGAAGATCAAAAAACGACGGTCAAAGATGTGATTGATACAAAAGCTCAAGAAACAAAAGATGCGATTGATGCCGATAGCTCTTTGACTGCTGCTGAAAAAACGGCGCAAAAAAATGCTGTTGACCAAGAAGCTACTAAAGCGAAAGATGCAATCAATGACGCCAAAGATACTGATTCTTTGAAACAAATCGAAAAAGAGGGTCTAGATTCTATTGGTGCTCAGCACAAACCTGGAACTTCCCTTGAAGATCAAAAAACGACAGCGAAAGATGCCATTGACAACAAAGCAAAAGAAACAAAAGATGCGATTGATGCCGATAGCTCTTTGACTGCTGCTGAAAAAACGGCGCAAAAGAATGCTGTTGATCAAGAAGCTACTAAAGCAAAAGATGCCCTTACGGGGACAACTGATCTGAATTCTTTGAAACAAATTGAAAAAGAGGGTCTAGATTCTATTGGTGCTCAACACAAACCTGGAACTTCTCTTGAAGATCAAAAATCTGCTGCAAAAGATGCGATTGATAAAAAAGCTCAAGAAACAAAAGATGCAATCGATGCCGATAATTCTTTGACTGCTGCTGAAAAAACGGCGCAAAAAGCGGCTGTTGATCAAGAAGCTACTAAAGCGAAAAATGCGATTGATGGGGCAACTGATCTGGATTCCCTAAATAAAATTAAAACAGAACGCCTAGACACTATTGGTTCACAATACAAAAAAGGAACATTCATTAAAGATCAAAAAAATCCAGCAACTGCAACCGTTGATAAGAACGATGAACAAACTAAAGAAAGCACTTCTTCTTTAATAACTAGAGAAAAAGCAACCATCAACAGTAAAAATGCAGCAACTAAATTACCTAATACAGGAAATAAAAACTCTCAATCACTATTTATATCAGGCTTACTCACTTTGTTTGTTAGTATCTATGTACTAATTAAGAGACGTGTTAAGAATCAATAGTTTGTAAAACGACTATTCTATACGAAAAAAAGCCTCCTCTAAATTTAGAAAGAGTATATAATAAGATTCCAATCCATAATTTGGGGATTGGAATCTTATTTTTTTATAATTTTTTTGCTTGTACAACAAAATTCTCCATCTCACTATATAACGATTCTTTAATTTTTTTCAACTCTTGTCCGACCATTTTTTTCCTACTAACTAGTTGGCGACCATTTACCCAAACTGAATCTACATTACCGGCATTAGCTGAATAGACAATGGCTGAATATGGATCAAAAATGGGAAACATATTTACTGACTCGGTTTCGATCAAGGTTAAATCTGCTTTTTTTC
This sequence comes from Enterococcus ureasiticus, assembly GCF_001730285.1. Lineage (GTDB taxonomy): Bacteria > Bacillota > Bacilli > Lactobacillales > Enterococcaceae > Enterococcus_L > Enterococcus_L ureasiticus. Next base: position 20,208 of record NZ_MIJZ01000018.1, on the reverse strand, counting down.
CGATTTCGATCGACCCTACTTGATTTGCTAAACCTAATGTTTCTGCGCCGCCAATTGTTGCTAGACGGACAATTTCTTTTGCAGGAAAAAGCGCGCGATCCTGATTATGCATTTTATGCATATTAGCAAATAGACGCATTTGGCTAAACAAGTCTAAGGTATTGCCGCTGCTTGGCCCATCTGTTCCTAGGCCTACAACGATATTTTTTTCAAGCATTTGTTTGACAGGCGCGACCCCTTTTGCTGATTTTGTATTCGCACCGATACAATGAGCTACACGAGCCTTTCCATTTGAGGCCGCAAGGATATCTAAATCGTTTTCGGTTGTTAAAATGCAATGAGCTAAAATAAAATCGCGTTTAAAGTACCCTAATGTTTGTAAAAATTCTATTGGTGTTTGATTGTATTTTTCTTGAAACTCTTCAATTTCATAGGCCATTTCAGATACATGCATCGTAATCGGTACATTGTATTTTTCGCTAAGTGCCACGATTTTCTCCAGTATTTCCAAATTATTTGTATTGGGTGCATGTGGCGCAATGATCGGTGTTACTAATGGATCGTTCTGCCATTTTTCTAAAAAGGCTTCGCAATACTCATAGCCGCCAGATGGTTTTGGACTGTCACAAGTTGGCATATCAATAATCGTTTCACCCACAAGAGCTCTGATTCCCATTTCCTTACAACTTTTTGCGACCTCGTCTTCAAAATAATACATATCGCAAAACGTCGTCACACCACTCAATAACATTTCAGCAATCGCATAATTACTGCTTGCTCTTACTAATTCTTTTGTCATATGTTGCTCTAAAGGAAATAAAAAGCGTCGCAGTCGATCTGGTACATCATCTCCTAAAGAACGAAATGGGATCATCCCAGCATGTGTATGCGTATTGATCAGACCAGGAATCAGTAATCCGTTTTTTCCATCGATTATTTTATCAGCCTGAATAGTTGCTGAAACAAGTTCAGAAACATGCCCAATTTTTGTAATTAAATCATCTTCGATCATTACAAATCCATCTTTAACTTCTGAAAAATAATCATCCATTGAAAGGATATGAACATTTTTAATAAGAGTCTTCATTCAACAACACTCCATCTTCTGGAAAAATCAATGGGTAAAATTCTTGTGTTTTCGTATTCATCATCCCCATATCCGTCACCTTGATAGCCGGTGAAACAGGCAGAGATAATGTAGAAAAAGACATGATTTCATTCATGTTTTTGTAACCTAACGCTTGCATACTTGCACGGACTTTTTGTAAGTCTCCACCTAGCTCTTCAATTGGCGCTTGTGAGAGGATTCCGCCTATTGGCAACGGACATTTCCCTGTAATTTCTCCATTTGAAACAACAATGTAACCACCTTGGATCGCGATTAATTCATTTTGCGCCAGTACAATATCTTCTAACGAATTGCCCATAACCATTACATTGTGATGATCATGCGCCCAAGTTGTAGCAATTGCACCTTTTTCACTGATTGGTTTATCCATCAATGATATCGAGATGTTACCATTTTTACCGTATCTTTCCATCACGAGCAATAAAGCGCAGTCCGCTTCTTGCCATTGTAAAATCCCATCTTTCACTGGAATTTCTTTCGTGATCCGCTCGGTGAATGTTCCTATTTCTTGTTTTTGGATCACGTTACAGCGAACAGTTTCTTTGTCAGTTGCTACTTTGATCACTAAATCAGAAACTGTAAGTGGTTTGCAGTGGACAGATTTTTTGTACTCAGCTGGAAATGACTCAATCACAGTAGGATATTCGATTTTTGCTCCTTGTTCATAAACTTTTTTGCCTGATTTATAAACAGCATCAAACGTAAACTCTTCCAAATCATTTAATAAAATGAAATCAGCCGTACGACCTGGCGCAATTTCCCCACGATCATAGAAGCCCATCCGTCTTGCGGGTGTGTAAGTTGTCATATAAATGGCTTTTTCGATCGGCAAACCTGCTTTTACTGCCTTTTTCAAGTTCTCGTTCAAATGCCCATGGAGCAAATCATCCGCCATCACGTCATCGGTGATGATGCTAGCATACTCATAAAACTCATTTTCTATAATAACGTGCATATTTTCAGGCGTGATCGATTTATTTTGGAATTGGATAAAAACGCCTGCCTCGATTTTTTCTTTTAACGATTCTGGAAACTGATGCGTATGATCTGAGGTGATTCCGCTAAATAAAAAAGCTGCCAACTCTTCCTCGTAAATCTTTGGACAATGCCCTTCTAAAGGCATCGTCGGCCGTTCTTTTTTGCATAAATCGATAATTTGTCGGATCAAGGACTCTGGTTCGTAGGCAATTCCTTTAAAATTCATCGCTTCACCTAGACAAACAATCTTAGGATTTTTCAATAATTCTGCCACTTCGGCAAGTCCAATGATACCGCCAGTTGTTTCTAATTCTGGTGTAGTCGAAGGGACCGAAGAAGGAATCGCATGAAAAATATCCAACTCAGTTTCTGCTTTCATAAATTCCTCTAAGCCTTCTAAACCAAAGACATTTGCCATTTCATGTGCATCTGCCACGACCGTTGTTACACCATAACGCAATACTGCTTTTGAAAAAATCGTCGGTGTCGTCATTGAACTTTCAATATGCATATGGGCATCAATCAAGCCGGGAATCATATACTGATTCTCGGCTTTGATGATTGTTTCAGGCGTTAAGTTACTCATCTCTGTAGTACTGATATAGTAAAATTTTCCATCTTTAATAGAGACATTTTTTTTGATAAAGGATTGTGTTGCTGTTTGGAAAACCCAAACATCTTGAATGATCATATCTACGTTCATACTTATCGCCTTTCTTGTTGTTTATTGGTTCATTGTACGATTCCATTGGTCGACCCAATTGGATAAGTTGTCATTAATGAATGAAAAATCAACTGTTTTTGCTCGATCTGCTACTTTACCGTAGGTTTTATTTTCTGCTTGTTTTTCGTCAAGTGTTACTTTACTATTTGTCGGGCCTTCGTTTAGTGAAATGGCTTTTGCTTTTTGTGACGCTTCGCTAATTCTCTCATTGACAAATGTATATGCTAATTCTTTATTCTTAGAACTTTTAGGTACATTTATTGTATTGAAATTTGCATAGGTACCACTTTCAGGAACAACGTATGTTGCCTCTTTAGAAGCACCTTGAATGATGTCTACAGCAAAATCAGCAACGACTGCTACTTCAATTTCACCTGATTGGAACATGTTGGCAAGGTCTGATGATTTTGAATAAGTCTTCACAACATTTGGTTTTAACTCTTTCATTGCGTCAAACGCTGCTTTGCCTTTATCGGTCGTGATATCTACCCCTGCGTGATCACTCGCAATGTATAACATCAACGGTCCAGCCGTTGTTGAAATATCTGGTACAGAAATTTTCCCTTTAAGGTCAGATGACCATAGATCGTCCCAGCTGGTGATTTCTTTGCCGACTTTTTCTTTGTTATAAACAATACCTATGCTATTAACTGCGATCGGGATACCTGCTCCACTTTCGTAGACTTCCTTTGCGCCAGCAGTTAAATCTTTGATATTCGGTACTTCTTTTTCTGTTATGTTTTCAAAAAGACCTTCTTTTTCGCCCTGTGTTGCATTGGCTTGCGCTAATTCGATCACGTCGATTCCAGCATTAGGATTATTCAATAATTTTGTGTAACGGTCTGCACTATTTCCTACTTCTAGGGTAACCTTTGCATCATTTGCTTTTTCAAAAGGGGCAATAATATCTTTTTTTACAAGATCTTCACTTAAACCAAAGGTAGAAACAACAAGTGCTTTACTGCCACTTTTGCTCTCTTCTTTCGTGTTTGCCTCGCTATTCCCACAAGCTGCCATTACCAAAGTTGCTGTTGCTAAAACACTGATCATTAGTTTCTTTTTCATTTTATTTACTCCCCTTCATCTTATCGTTTATTTTTCTAAAACAACTAGTTTATCTGCTGGAAATACCAAGTCGATTTTGTCTCCTGTTTCATAAATCTGTTCACTCGTTCCATTGACTAATAGTTTTCCAAGCGGCGTTGTTACTTCATATTGATAACTTTTCCCTAAAAAGGTTCTAACCAGAACTGTTCCTTCGATTGAATTTTGCGTTGTTGCGGCCACAATTTCAATGTCTTCTGGGCGAATCGTTGCAACTGTCTCAGTTGCCGTTGGTTGTGGATTCGTCGTAGTGAACAGTTGACCATTTTCACTTTTATATTGCCCTTCAGCATTTTTCGTCACAGCAAAGAAATTTTCAAATCCGATAAATTGTGCTACAAATTTTGTTCTTGGCAAACGATAGATCATCTCTGGTGAATCATATTGCTCGATCACGCCGTTATTCATGATTGCTACCTTATCTGAAATAGAAAAACATTCTTCTTGGTCGTGGGTCACAAATACGGTTGTGATCCCTAATTGTTGTTGGATCCGTTTGATTTCGATTCGCATTGCTACTCTTAATTTTGCATCTAAATTACTTAAAGGTTCATCTAATAATAATAGTTTCGGTTCAATGATCAAGGCACGCGCTAAAGCGACACGTTGCCTTTGTCCGCCTGAGAGTTGCTTAGGATAACGATCCCCAAGATTTTCTAAACCGCAAACTTCTAACATTTTCTCCACTTTTTCTTTTGTACTTGCTTTCGATTCTTTTCTTAATTTCAACCCAAATGCAACATTCTCAGCGATCGTCAAATGTGGAAATAAAGCATAACTTTGAAATACCATACCAAAATTTCGTTTATGCACAGGTACTTTCGTCAAATCATCTTCATCCAGCTTAAAAGAACCGTCGTTTGGTTTGATCAATCCCGCGATCACTCGGAGCGTTGTTGTTTTTCCGCAACCACTTGGGCCAAGAAGTGAAACCAATTCCCCTTTTTCCATTGAAATGCTTAAATCTTTTAATATATCTTGTTTGCCATCATAGCTGACACGTATCTCTTTTAAATCAACAAAAGTCAAAATTTTCTCCTCTTTCTACCTATTAAGTCCGAAATTTACGATTGCTCTTTCTATTAGTTACGCAATCGAAGCTAATCCTAATGTTTTTTCGATCAAAAACATCAAGCCCATTGTCAGTAACATCAGCATTACTGAAATGGCTGAAACAGTTGGATCATAGTTGTATTCCATATAACTAAGTAAAGAAGTCGGCAACATCGTAACTCCTGGGCCAGATAAAAACATCGACACAGGAACATTATTAAATGAATTTACAAAAGCCAACATAAAAGCCGCAAATATACCTGAAGAAACGTTCGGTAAAACGATTTGAACAAATGCACGCGTTTTTGTACACCCCAAGGTCCAGGCAACTTCTTCCATCGAATAGTCCAACTGCTCCATGCTTGAACCGACCACTCGAATAATATACGGCAAACTAATCAAAAAGTGACCAATCAATAAGCCTTGAAAAATTGGCAAACCTAATTTGATGACAATATATTGAAATAATGTATACCCCACGACAATTCCAGGAATCACAGTTGGTGATAAAAAGAAGCTTTTAATAAAGTTTCTTCCTTTAACTGAATAGCGTGCCAAAGCGTAAGAAGCTGGAATCCCAACAATTAAGGCTAAAACAGTCGCTAGTACACCGATGATCAAACTCAATTTAAAACTGCTCATAAACGTATCTGATTGCAAAGCTTTTGCATACCAATCTAAAGTAAATCCTTTGATTGGAAATTGAATTGCTGCAGCTGTTCCAAAGGATGTAACAACAATCAAGCAAAGTGGTAAGAATAAAAATAAAAATACTAGGATCGCAATCAGCGTCATCCCTTTTTGTTTACGCATTGTTTGCTTCTCTCCTATCAACTTTTTTAGCGACTACATCAAGTCCCTTCATAACGATCAACGTTACAACGATCATAATCAAGGCTAAAACACTTGCTGCTTTCCAATCTCCTAATGTATTAGCTTTTTGATATAAAAAGGTCGACATCATCATTTTCTGATTGCCGCCTAACAATTGCGGTGTGGTGTAGGCTGTCAGTGTCCCAGTAAAAACTAAGATACTCCCAACAATCGTTCCAGGAATCGAAAGCGGCAATACAACTTTCCGAAAAGCCGTGAATGGACTTGCACCCAACGTTTCGGCTGCTTCCAACATTTCCCCTTCAATATTTTCCATAACGCCTACAAGCGTCATGATCATCGTTGGTAAAAAAAGATAAACAGAGCCAATAATAATAGCAAATTCTGTATAAAGTAAATTCAGGGGCTGAGCGATCAAACCTGTTTTCAACAACAACGAATTGACCACGCCTGTTTTTCCTAAAATGTTGATCCAAGCAAAACTGCGAATAACTGAATTAGTCAATAGCGGAAACAAGGTCATCGCCATTAAAATTCCACGCCATTTTTTACTGACTCCCGCGATGTAATAAGCGGTTGGAATCCCCAGTAAAATTGAAATAAACGTAACAATCAGCGAAACTCTGATCGTGCGCCAAAAGATCGATAGATTATATTCGTCTTTAAAAAAATCAAGGTAGTTACTCAACGTCACCCCTTGGTCTGAAAAAATAGTTGGTAAAATACTTGTAGCCAAAGGAATCATTAAGAAAAATAGTAATAAAATCATTCCAGGTGCTACAATAAAATACGGAACATTCTTGTTCATTTATACACTCCTCGTTCGTTTTTCCACTGATTCAGTATACTCATTTTACAAACCAATTTCAATATGTTTTTTAAATTTAAACAATAAATATTCGTGTATTGACAAATAATCGTCTTTATACATACGAAAAAAGCGAATCCAAACATTTATAACGAACTTAAAACTATGATTCGCTATTTGAATCGCTTTTTTCTGATTATTTAGTTGTTTGTCCTATTGAGGAAAGAGAAGTTTTGACTGTAGTAGATATGGCTCTTGGTATTTTAATGTGAGTTCTTTTAAAAAAGAGAGTAATTCATCCTGATCTATAGAAAATGTTTCAATCAGTTCTTCATATTTTTGTCGCTCGGTCTCTGTCGCTCTGTTTTTAAAATATCCCCAAACATGTTGGTACGCATTTAGAAGATTGCCTTTTTTCGGCGGCTCAGCCAATGCGTGTTGCAGATAACCTCTAAATGCCTGTTCTTTTCTTTCATCCCACTCATTATCCGTAAACAATCTCCTGATCGCTCTATAATCTGGTTGAGACTTTGACAAAATCAAATACTTCAGTGAGCGCCATTCTTGCTGTCTTTGTGCTATTATTTTCAATAAAACTCTTCCTTTCTATTCTTATATGATAAAAAAATGAATAAAAACACCAATTTTCTTATAGTCTATTCATGAAAATTTATGATATTTAAAAGAGTAAAAGTTTAGAATATATGCCATATACTTTTTTCAGAAACACTAGGTTAAATGAATTTTCTGAATATTAAAAAGAATTGAGGTTATTATTTATGGACGAGCAGCAGTTAGACAAGTCGTTTTTGGGTCAGCCAAAAGGATTGTCTACACTCTTCTTTACTGAGATGTGGGAAAGATTTAGTTACTACGGTATGCGGGCCATTTTACTGTACTATATCTATGATACAGTAGCAAATGGCGGTTTAGGTTTACCAAAAGAAACAGCTTTGGCAATCATGTCGATCTACGGATCTCTGGTTTTTATGTCCAGCATTGTTGGCGGATGGCTATCCGACCGAGTGTTTGGTGCTAGAAAAACGGTTTTCTTCGGTGGCGTATTCATTATGATTGGTCACATTGTTCTAGCGACACCATTTGGGATTGCAGCATTGTTCCTTTCTATCTTACTGATCGTGATCGGTACAGGAATGTTAAAACCAAATGTCTCTGGAATGGTCGGACATCTTTATTCAAAAACAGATACCCGTCGTGATGCTGGTTTTTCTATTTTTTACATGGGAATCAATATCGGCGCATTATTGGCACCATTTATTGTCGGAACATTAGGTCAAACCTATAACTATCATGTTGGATTTTCTGTAGCTGCGTTCGGTATGTTTTTCGGCTTACTGCAATATTATTTACAAGGTAAAAAATCACTAGCTGGTATCGGCTTAAAACCGACAAACCCGATTGGGACAGAAGAACGTAAAACGTTCATACGCTCTTCTTTGATTGCTCTTGCTTTTGTCATCATACTTTTTGGCGGCGCCTTTCTTATGGGCCATTTAACGATTGGTTTCTTTATCAATAGTGTTAGTGTGATGGGAATTTTGTTGCCTGTCTATTATTTTATCAAGATGCTGACTTCCAAAAACGTAACAGCAGAAGAAAAACCGAGGGTCCTTGGTTACATTCCATTATTTTTAGCTGGAATTGTTTTTTGGTCATTAGAAGAACAAGGCTCTTCAATTTTAGCATTATTTGCAAATGAACGAACAAATGATACATTATTTGGTTTTTCGATTGCACCCAGTTGGTTTCAATCATTAAACCCGATTTTTGTCGTTGTTTTAACTCCCGTTTTTGTGACTTTATGGACAAGATTAGGGAAAAGACAACCGTCAACCGTGGTTAAATTTTCATTAGGATTGGTTTTTGCTGGTCTTTCTTTTGTACTATTAATGTTACCTGGATTGCTTTACGGAACGAATACAAAAGTTAGTCCGTTGTGGTTATTCTTTAGTTTCTTCATTATGATCGTAGGAGAAATGTGTATTTCACCAGTTGGACTATCAATTACAACAAAGCTTGCTCCTAAAGCCTTTGAATCGCAAACCGTTGCAATTTGGCTATTAGCCGATGCTGCTTCACAAGCCATCAATGCTCAAATCGCACGTTTTTACACACCTCAAACTGAATCAGCGTATTTCGGGATCGTCGGAATCGTGGCGGTCATTGCGGGTATTCTACTGATTCTTTCTAAGAATCCGATCAAAAAATTAATGGGTTCTATCCACTAAAATAAAACAGTTTCTATCAAAGCACGCTTTGGTAGAAACTGTTTTTTCATTCTAGTATTGAAGTTGTTTTTCTTGTTTCATGATTGTTGCTTTTAACAACAATGGTGCAATGATCGTTGTAGCAATAATAACAATGATCACAGAAGAATAATACTCTTCTGAAAGAAAACTTGAGGTCAATCCTACTTGGGCAATGATCAGCGCCATTTCCCCTCTAGATACCATTCCTGAGCCAATGATCAATGTAGATACGCCTTTGAAACCAGTTACGCGGGCACCTAAAGCACCGCCTAATAATTTCGATAACACTGCGACAACCGTTAAAACGACAATAAAAAGAAAATGCTTCGACATGCCGGCAAATGTCATATTTAAACCAATAGAAACAAAAAACATCGGTATAAATACAGTATAGCCAATCGTTTCTAATTTCTCATCGACTCGCTTGCGATAATCAGTCTGCGCAATTGCTACACCTGCAAAAAAGGCCCCAATGATCGCGCCCATATCCAACATCTCTGCAAAATAAGCAAAGCCTAAACAAATCACCAAGGAAATAGCAGAAACAGCTTCAATCGCAATCAACTTCTTACTCAAATTCAAGAGCCAAGGTACTAGCCATTTGCTGGCCGCAAAAATCACAACAAAGAAGAAGACTTTCAACAATAAAACTTCCCACATCGGCAAACTTCCACCTGGCGTAGAGCGATTCATCAAGCTCAACATGATCCCCAAGATCAAAACCACAACAATATCATCGACCACAGCCGCACCAAGAATCGTCGCCCCTTCTTCGCTGTCTATTTTTTTCAAATCTTTTAAAACTTGAACCGAAATACTAACAGATGTGGCACTAAAAAGAACCCCGAGAAAAATCGAATTTTGAACGGAAAACTGAAACATTTCCCCAACACCAAAGCCCATCGCTGCTGGAAACACAATGCCTAAAAGCGCAACTGATAAGGCTGGCCGCCAATATTTTTTCAATAATTCCAAATCACTTTCCAGTCCTGCAATAAACATTAAAATAATAACACCGATTTCTGAAAAATAATGCATAAAATCATCTGGTTTAATCCAGCCTAATAATGCTGGTCCAATCAAAATACCGACTAATAATTCCCCAATAACAGAAGGAACCCCCACTCGATTACAAAAATGCCCAGCAAGTTTTGTAAATAGTAAGACCAGACACAATGTTAATAGAAAACCCATATTTCTCTCCCTTTCTACTTATAAAAATATATAACTTATTGTACCACGCCATCTAGATTTAGTAATTACGAAAGGATTACTGTACATGAGCATAATGAAAAACTGACAGATCGATTTCTCACCTGTCAGTTTTTCATTCAACTTATTTTGAAGCACGTTTTAAATACGTACCTTCTTGTGTATTGATTTCTAGTAATTCATCCGCTTCGATAAAATCAGGAACGTTAACTACAAGTCCTGTTTCCATGATTGCTGGTTTCCCTGAACCTGAAACAGTTGCACCTTTGATCGATGGTTGTGTCTCTTTTACTTTTAAAACAACTGTTGTCGGTAATGTTACGCCGATTACTTCTGATCCGTAAAATTGGATTTTTACTTCCATATTTTCTAGAAGATATTTTAATTCATATTCGATCACAGAAGTTGGAATTTCATATTGTTCATATGTTTCTAAATCCATGAAATTGGCTGTATCATCTTGGCTGTATAAATATTGAACAGGTTTGCTTTCGATAAAAGCTTTCTTTACTTTATCGTCTGGACGCATCGTTGTATCTGTTGTAGCGCCTGTACGAACATCTTTCAATTTCATACGCATAACCGTATTTCCTTTACCAGGTTTGTGGTGGCTAGCATCCATTACACGGATTAATTTGCCGTCTTGTTCAAAAGTCATACCTGCTTTAAGATCACTTACTGCTATCATGTTGTTTTCTCCTCTTTCTTTAAGGTTCGACCGAAAAGTCTGATCGAAACGTTAGTGTAGTGCCTTTAGATTATAGCTATTTCTTAAAAAAATCTTCTCACCTATTGTAGCAGATTCCCCGCCGATATTCTAGAGAATACGTTAGTTGGATTCATTTTTTTGCAGTAAAATCCCATTTTTAGAAATAAAAAAGTGGTTGGGAGATAACTCTTTGGGTTATCTTTCAGCCACTCATAATCCATATCAACAAAAGCTTCAAAAAACACTAGGCTTCATTCAACTCGTCATTCAAATTGATTTTATTAAATGTTTCCCATAAAGAATCACACTCCGGGCATCCTTCCATATGAATCATTGCTAGCGGTGATTGATCGGAACCATCTAGATAATTTCGTAAATGCATATCCGAAAAACCATGTTTTGCTGCATCTTCTCTAGTATTTGAATAATAAACTGTTTTGATTCCTGCCCATAAAATAACCCCAACACACATTGGGCAAGGTTCACACGTTGCATAAATTTCGCAATCGGATAAATCCATTGTATCTAATTTTTTACACGCTTCACGCACTGCAACCATTTCTGCATGCGCTGATGGATCTGTATCTCGCATCATCGCATTACTGACTGACACGATCACTTCACCCTTTCTAACTAAGGTTGCACCAAAAGGGCCGCCAAATTTCTTTTCCATTCCGGCAACTGTCGCTTCTGCCGCCATTTTCATATAGTTCATGATTTTTCTCCTTTCATTACTTTACTAAGGATGCTATACACAACAAACGAAAAGATCAATCCTGAAAAGAAAGCAAAATCATTGATCGTTTTCAAAAACGGGATCGATTGTAAAAAGGCACCTGACATCGTGATCACAAAACTCGTCGCTAACGTAATCATCGCTGTTTTATTGTAGCCCGATTTAAACTCACCAAGGTTGCCATCTTCAACGTAAATATCATCCAAATCGATCACTTGCTTATGTTCAATATAAAAACTAGCAAGCATGATCCCTGCAATTGGTCCGAACATTGAACCGATAAAACTATAGAAATAAAATAATGTCGACGCATTCTCCACTAATTTCCAAGGTAAAATCATCGTACCAATGATGGCTGTTAGAACACCTGCTTTTTTCACATCCAAAAATTTAGGAAATAATGATGACATTTGTAATCCCGCTGGAAATAAATTTCCAAACACGACGAAGGCTAAAGCACCCATATTCAAGGCTAGAATCAACACGAAGACAGCAAATGTATTGTCGATTTTGTCAAAGGCATTAACAATATTGAAAATCGGTTCACCAAATGCAATTTGAGTTCCAGCAATCAATCCAACACATGTAATTGCAAACAAGATATAAGAAAGAATAAAACCGAGCGGCAATCCAATCATCATCGCTTTAGGTGTTTTTGCTTTTTGAGTAAAGTCACCAATATTAACGATCGGACCTGCCCAGTTTGAAACTAATGCACTCACACACGCGATAAAGACAAGCGGACTTGTTGTTGCATTGACTGGTGAATAATCTAAAATCGGACCAAAACCACCAGCGATTTGAATCGTCCAAACAGCTGCACCAATGATGAAGACATAAACAATCGGTGAAGACCAGTTGCCGAATTTATCCAAAACTTTTGTGCCACCGAGAAATAAAACGACCGTTACACACCACACAAGCAAATAACTAAGCATCGTTGGAGCAGGCATTCCAAAAATCGTCATCCCACCGCCGATAGTCATATAACTAGGAAAAATTCGACTGAACAGAACATCTAAAGACTGAGCACTTACAACACTTTGTGTCCCAAAGAAGACGACACCTGCAATCAAACCACGGCATAACGATGGAATAATTGCTCCTTTCACTCCGAAAACAGAACGCAGTAACATCGGAAACGGTAACCCATATTTAGCAGATGCCACTCCGTTTAATACATAGAAAATCGAGACGATCACAGCAGACAGCATCACGGCAGACAAAACTTGTTTCGTATTTAATCCTAGTAAGAAAAATCCTGCTACCGTCATATAAGAAAGGATGTTATGAACAGCCCCCATCCATAAAGTCACATAATTAAAAACGCCCCAATTTTTATCTGCTCCCGTTTTCGGCAATAGCTCTGCTGAATAAGTCGGTGATTCCGCGATGACTTGCTTTTCTACTGATTCCATTGTCTTTTCCTCCAATACATTTCTTTAGTTTTTTACTAACTGAAGTGATTGTGCAAGGTGTTCTGAAAATAATGGATTTTTCGGATTGAGTTGAATCGCGTGCTCCATTGCTTCGATCGCTTCTTGATGCCGATTTAAGCTGCGTAAGCTATTAGCTTTATGAAAATAAAAATCAACCCGTTTTGGATAGTCTTCCAATAAGTCATCCATCATTTGGACTGCTTCTTCATGACGACCTAATTCTCTTAAAAAATTAGATTTGTGGTATCGATAGAAGAAACTTTTATCTGTTTTGATTGCTTGATCATAAGTTTGCAGAGCTTTGTCTATTTCTCCTGCCATTCGATAGCTATTCCCCACATAAAAAGCAAATTGAGGATCTTGTTGCCAAGCTTTTTCATAATAAGCAATTGCTGTCGGGTAATCATTTAAGCGTTGATACGTGTAGCCTAGGTAATAAAGAACACCTAAATTATTTTGGTCTTGCTTTTCCAGTACGTTTAACGCTTGTTCCAGTTTGTTTTCCCTTAAATACGTTCGCACCTCATGGAAAATCAATTCCTCAGCTTCCTGTTTTTCTACAATAGCGATCAATTTCTCATTCATGGTTTCTTTTGCATAGTCAAGAGCGTTTTTGCCAGTATCATCTACTTGTGTACCATCTGCCTGATGTTGAACTAATTCACGGATCACATCCTGATATAAAAAACCACCATTGCCCAAAATCACTGCTTCTAATAACGCTGACCAGCCTAAGCGATTGACGTGATTGACCGGAACACCTGCCGCTAAACATAATTGGACTGTTCTTAAATATCCTTTTTCACTGGACGGAAGCAACGCTGTGCCGCCAAAACGATTGACTGAAGCTAAATCCGCTTGCCCTGATTGAAGGATCTCATTTACGATTTCATCAAATCCGTTAGCAGCAGCACAAATGAAGGGCGTAAGTTGTGTATTGTCGCGTTGATTCACATCCGCACTAAAAGTTAGCAGTTCTTTAACAAGTGCTAAATTATTCTGTTGTACTGCAATCATCAATGGGGATCGTCCCGTTTCATCAGTCAAGGAGATATCATGTCCTTCTTTTAATAACTTGGAAACTTGTTCTACCTGACCTAGCTCTACGACTCTAAGCAATGTTCGATCTGTTTTTACTGTATCCATGATTTTTACTCCTTTCTCTTTTTTATAGTTGTTCGCTAAAGGCAATGATCGCTTTTTCAAAAGCTTCCATTGGCGGATGGGTAATTCCTGCTCCAATCATGCCGATTCCTGCTTCTTTATGTGCAATGGCTGTATTGATGATCGGCAAGGTATTTGTTTGGATAACTTTTAAACTATCGATCCCTGATGGAACGCCCATAAAATCAAGCGTCGGGATCGTGATATTCGGATTTTCTGCTGTTGTGATTCCTTGCATTTCCGTAGAAAAACGTAGTGCATCTTCGATCGTGCCGCCGACTAACGCCACGATCGCAGGAGCTGCCGCCATCGCAAAGCCACCGATTCCATAAGTTTCTGTAATCGCACTATCTCCGATATCCAGTCCGGCATCTTCTGGTTTATAGCCTGCAAACATCGGACCAATAACTTTTTGAGAAGGACCGACGAACCAAGGATTCCCTTCAATTCCGCTGATATGAATACCGAATTCAGTTCCGTTTCTAGCCATTGTTGTCACGACTGTACTATAAGGAATCCCCACTGCCGAATCCAGCGCTGCTTTACACATCGCCATCCAAGTTGGTCCTGAGAAATAGTCACTACTAGCCACAAAATCAAAGACTTCTTTCATTTCTTCTATTGAATGATCCGTTTGAATAATATAAGGTGTCAACGCTTGAATCAGTAAAGTGGTACCAGCATTATTGCGGTTATGACATTCGTCTCCCATATGCAGTGCTTGGGCAAGAATGTGTTTCAAATCAATTCCTTCTGTACATAATTTCATAGCATCACGTAAAATCGGACCAAAAACATCTCTCATCCAAATCAAACGTTCGATTACACTGTCATCGTTAGCACCCATTCGTAGAATTTTCGACATTTGCTCACTTAGATTTGTAAAAGCTAAGTTGCCGTAAGTTTTATTTTCCACGATATGCATATACATTGATGCAGAAGTTACACCTGCCATAGAACCGACACACTGGTGTTCATGACATGGAGAAAAAATGATTTCACCAGAAGCTGCTACTCGTTCAGCATCTTCTAAGTCTTTCGCTAACCCTTCAAAGACCAAAGCCCCTTTGACCGCACCCTTCATTGGACCGTTCATTTTCTCCCAAGTAATCGGTGGTCCTGCATGTAAAATTGTATTTTTGGTCATGCCTGGAACAACATTGATTGCTTGGTTATAGCCAATCAATGAGATTTGTGACGAAATAATTCGATGTACCGCTTCTTCATTTGCTTTTTTTATTTTATCCAAATTTTCTGGTGTTTCTATTTTCTCTAAAGCAGCTAAAATACTAGCTTTTCCACGTCCTGGTGGTGCCCAGTTTAAATAAGTCGCTGATACTTGTTGTTCGATTAATTCTTCTTGAAACGATTCAATTCCAAGATCGATAATAACGGGTTGTTCTTTGAATAATTCAGTAATTTTACTCATTGTTCTACTCCTTTCACAACAAATTCTCTTGCTAATAATCCTGCATTTTGACTGCTGCTGGCATATGTTGCACCGATCGATGTCAATTTTTCGACTTGTTCATTGATATTTTGTTTATCTAAATCTGTTCCTAAAACATAGCCAATGATTTCTAAATGACGACCTTCAGCTGCCGCTTGCTCTTTGGCTGCTTTCATCACAGGAACCATCACACCGACCGGATCTGGATGCGCACCATATCCTAGTACAAAATCCATTAGAATAACACCTACTGTAGGATCAGCTGCTTCTTCTGTAAAACGAGCGATTCGATTAGACGGATCGATCATTGGATGCGGTTTGCCATTGGTAAATTCATCTGCACCGAAATCAATAAACGTGTGTGCTTTGCTTGCATCACCAAAATGCAAAAGATGTTCTTGATCCGTAGCGATATTACTATACACATCAGAAAAACGTTCTTTTGCAGTGAACATGGCTTCATCACAAAGCGTTCCACCAGTAAATAAACCACGAATATATTGTTGATTCGGATTTAATTTTTCCCGAACCTCATCGATCAATGGTAGATTCAGCGGATGAACGTCCAAACTATTTTGATCGATTCCAGCTAAAGTAACGGCTCTTAAAGCAGCGGATTTAGACATTTTTTCAAAGTAAACACCCTCTTCATTTTCTCGTGTTTTATTACCGATAAACCAGATCACAACAGGCTTCTCAGCTTTTCTAACTCTAGTAAGAATTTTTTCTTCAACTATTTTTGCTGGTGGTTTAGAAATCAAAACAATCACTTTTGTCTCTTCGTCTGCTTCTAAAGCATCGATTGCGTCAATCATCATTTTTCCACCGACCGCTTCACTTAGATCTCTTCCGCCGGTACCGATCAACTGAGAGACTCCTTCGCCAAAATCATGGATACGAACACTGATTTCTTGACTGCCAGTACCTGAAGCTCCAACAATACCAATACTGCCTTTTCGAACTTTATTCGCAAAACATAACCCAACATTGTTAATAATTGCCGTCCCACAATCTGGTCCCATCATAAGTAATCCTTTTTCATGAGCGAGATCTTTTAATTGGATTTCTTCTTCTATACTAACGTTATCACTAAACAGCATCACATGTAGATCATTGTTTAATGCTTTTCTTGCTTCACGAGCAGCATATTGACCATTTACAGAAATGATTGCTAAATTCGCTTCTGGTATAGCTTTTTTCGCCGTTTCGATCGTTGTATAGCTTTCTGTTATTTGGTTAGTGCTCTTTTCTTTTTTTTCTGTCATCAGTGATTCGATTTGTTTGAGCAATTCAGCCGAATCTTGCTCTTCTTTCGCCTCTAAAGCAATAATTAAATCACTCGTCTGCGCTTGAGCAATTTCATCAGTGAACAGCCCAACATTTTTCATTACTTCCTTGTTCATTTCCGTTGCCATCGCAATAATGGCTTGATCAATTCCTGGTAATTGATTGGCTTTTGTTGATAAAGCCATTAGTGAAACTGAATCGATATAGGTATTCGGTTGAATTTTAATACTGATTGTCATGGGGGTTCCTCCTAATTTAAAAGCTGAACGAGCTTGTTTAACACCGACTGGAAAATGAAAAAAATTGACTAAAGCGTTCTTTGCCTCATTCTATTTTTATCTTTTCCTCAAGAGACTAGCCATTAGCTAGATAATATAAAAGTGTAGTGGGCTCATTCAGTCTTGAACTGTGTTTCAAAGCAAATCCAAAGTCAATTTAATCCCAGCCAACATTCCTGTCAGCATATCACCACCAGACGTTTGGCCTATCGCTAAAACTGCTAACATTTTTTCTTTCAGAATAGTCTCGTTTTCTCCATAAAATAATTCATTCAGAAATAAACCGATCCGCTCGCGTGCCTCTCCTTTGATTGCCCAGTCTAACGTTGAAAAACTGATAATATTCGTTCTTTTTTTCATCTCGTCTCGATTGTTGATCAACCATTGCTTTAATGAATGATAAGGGTAATTAGTGGTTGTAAAAATAAGAGCTAATCCAACTAAAAAATCATCACCAGACGGTGTTAAACCTGGGCCTAAACCAATCACTCGGTTTAATTGCTTTGTCGCTTGAAATAATTGCTTTTCTTTCAAGTAGTATAGTAATTGTTCTGATTCTTTCCAAAGCATTGTATGGATCATTTTCTCGTAGGTTGTTGCCTTTCTGTTGTTTAATAAATAACCGCCTTTATATTCAACCTGCGTCACCCATTCATTAAGTTGCTCCACTCGTTTATTGATTTTTGAGTACGCTTGTTTCTTCGGAAATCCGATTTGAGGATAATGCCATTCCTTCGCATTTTGGATCTCGATGGTCGCAATTCCATCAATCACTAATTGTCCGTTTCGAGAAAAAACAGGCATATTTTCAATCATCTGAGGTCGATTGTTAAAAATATCTGTTACTCTTAAAGTATTGGGCGCATTGTCCAATTCCGCTGCCGCTAACGTATACAATTCTCCAGACTCACAAATTATATTTACCGTTCGCTTAAAAACACTATGAACTTCTCCTTCCCATGATTTATTTTGAATCGCATCTAAGAAATTTAGCGATCCTGACAGGGATTGATACGTACGCATTTCACTCACTTCCTTAATCACTTGTCTTCTTTACACTATTTACTTTACATTACGAAAGCCTTTTCATATACAGATAGAGTAGCTGAATATTTTCTTTTTCAGTTGTACACTTTAACCAATTACCGTATAGTTAACTTAATAAAATTCTACCTTAGAAAGATGGTGTATCATGTTAACAGTCAAAAACTTTTTGCAACTTACTCCTTTCAAAACTTTCCAATTGGTCGCTGGGGCAAATGGGATAGAAAATGAAATTACCGGCGTAAATATTCTAGATAATCCAGATGCTTCTGATTGGTTATCGGCTGGAGAACTGCTAATTACATCTGGTTATTTTTTTAGTGAGAATGCCGAAATCCAAAAACGTTTTATTCAGCGCTTTAAAGAAATAAACTGTTCTGCGATCTGTATAAAACCGCATATCTATTTAAAAGGAATCCCAGAATCTATGCGCCGTCTAGCGGATGAATTAGCTTTACCGATCATAGAAATTCCTTATGGGATCGCGTTTTCCAAGATCATGAATATCGTCATGGCAGAAATTTCTGGTCGTATGAATGAACTGAATCAAGCTTCTTTAGATATCCATTCACAGTTTTTTGAGATTTCACTACATGGTGGTGGAATGAAAAAAATTGCTTCTGGTTTAGCGAAAATGGTTCATAATCCCGTTGTTTTAGTCGATGCAGATTGGTCAGTGGCCGCTGTCAACGATGATGAGCAACCCCTGATTCAAGGAACCATCAAAAAAACAGGAGATACCTTAACATTTCCTATTCAAACAATTACAGATTTGCCGACAGATTTTGAACGGATTCAAAAACCAATTACTCGTGCAATTTTTTTTGAGGAAAAAGAATATCCTTGTGTGATCATGCCAGTTTATTTTGATACGATCCATTACGGCTTTATCTTGGTTTATCAAGTAGAGCGGCCTCTGACAGATCTTGATTACGTGGCGTTAGAAAATGGCTCTATGGCTTTTGCACTGGAACAAATGCGGCTTTTTGAAATCGAACGGACAGAAAATCGAATCCGCCGTGATTTCTTTGATCAGTTACTCTCAGGACAAATCAAAGACTTGGATGCTCTATCCGCCTATGATACGACGATCGATCCCACTTTAAACTATACCGTTTTAATTCTTTCTATCCAGACGATCGGCCATGAAGCTGATTCTTTAATGAAAAAAAAGCAGACAGAAGATCGATTAATGAAAAGTTTATTATCTTCATTAACAACTTATGCAGCCAATCGATTTCCTCATCTTCATTTGTTTAGCCGAAAAAATCAGTTGGTTATGCTTCTTGGAACTGATCCAAAATTAAGCTCGTTAAAAACCCACAACGAAATATCCGATACCGCTGAACGAATTCGGATGTATTTAGAACAACAAGGGCAATCAGAACGAGAAATTTTCTGCACAATTGGTTCGACTTTACCAATACTTGAATTGTCTCAAAGTTTTGAAGAAGCAAAAAAAGTCATCCAATTGCTTGAGGATGACACAAAAGAAGAGAAAATTTATTTTTTCAACGATTTTTACTTTGATTCTTTTCTTGTTGATTCAATTTCAAAAGAGCAGGGTAAAAAGTTTTATACACATTATTTAAATACTTTATTAGCGTACGATAAAGATAATAAAACAAGCTTTACACCTACTCTTAAAGCTTACTTAGCCCATCATTTAAATATTGCTACAACATCAAGAGCCTTATTTATCCATCGAAATACATTGCTTTATCGAATTGACAAAATCAAAGGACTGCTGCCTGTGGATTTAGAGCAGGAAAAAAATACCTTTGCGCTGCAATTAGCGTTAAAACTATACGAATTGTACGATTAAAAAAAAAGAGCTTGGACATAAGCCCTAAGCTCTTTTTTCTTTTAATCTTCTCTAAGGTGTTGTTTCCACTTGCCATAAAATAGAGGCCGTGTATTTTCCTGTTTGATAGACTTTGTGGGAATACACGCTTAATTCTAATCCTGTTTTATTGTTTGTCCATTTTT
>NZ_MIJZ01000017.1 GCF_001730285.1 Enterococcus ureasiticus | reverse complement strand
GATACACCTGTTCCCATGCCGAACACAGAAGTTAAGCTTCTTAGCGCCGATTGTAGTGAAGGGTTTCCCTTTGTGAGAGTAGGACGTCGCCACGCTAAAGTGTTGTCTTGGAGGTTTAGCTCAGCTGGGAGAGCACCTGCCTTACAAGCAGGGGGTCGGCGGTTCGATCCCGTCAACCTCCATTTTTTGAGCCGTTAGCTCAGTTGGTAGAGCATCTGACTTTTAATCAGAGGGTCGCAGGTTCGAGCCCTGCACGGCTCATAGGAATATTTTTGCGGGTGTGGCGGAATTGGCAGACGCACTAGATTTAGGATCTAGCGCCTTACGGCGTGGGGGTTCAAGTCCCTTCACCCGCATTTTTAGTCTCGTTTTATTACTAGGCGATTATAACGCCGGCTTAGCTCAGTTGGTAGAGCATCTGATTTGTAATCAGAGGGTCGAGGGTTCAAATCCTTTAGCCGGCATCCAGACTGCGGAAATAGCTCAGTGGTAGAGCACCACCTTGCCAAGGTGGGGGTCGCGGGTTCGAACCCCGTTTTCCGCTTAGCCTTTTCAAAACGCCGGGGTGGCGGAACTGGCAGACGCACAGGACTTAAAATCCTGCGGTGAGTGATCACCGTACCGGTTCGATTCCGGTCCTCGGCATTGCTTTGAAACACTATGAATGGCAATTGTGAAATTGACAGAATAGATGTTGAAAGGTACAAAGTAGATGAATACATCTGACTTTGATCCTTTTTTTTAGCACCCATAGCTCAACTGGATAGAGTGCTTGACTACGAATCAAGAGGTTAGGGGTTCGACTCCCTTTGGGTGCATAGTTAAAGTGTTTGACTGAGGATTAGAAGGTTCAGAGAATTTAGTTCCTTTTAAGCGTTTGGTCTTTTTTTATTATTATAGCTACGGGAAGTAGCTCAGCTTGGTAGAGCACTTGGTTTGGGACCAAGGGGTCGCAGGTTCGAATCCTGTCTTCCCGATTTAAAGAACAGAGTAATTACTCTGTTCTTTTTTGTTCGATTGAGTAACTAACTATTTCAATATATTTATCTTTTCTTATCAATTTGGGCATTCTTCTTTATTAAACAGTTGAAGTTATGTATAATTAAGGTCAGTATTAGTCAAGGGAAAAGGATGAGTGTGATGAGTAATCAAAATACTTCTGATTTAATAGAAGCATATTTAAAAAAAATTCTTGAAGAAAGCAGTAAAATTGAGATTCGTAGAGCCGAAATGGCTCATTTATTCAATTGTGTTCCCTCCCAGATTAATTATGTTATCAACACACGTTTTACGATTCAACGTGGCTATTCTGTTGAGAGTAAACGTGGCGGCGGTGGTTATATTAGGATTGCCAAAGTCCAAATTTCTGATAGTGATCAATTACTAAAACAAATTGCTCAGTTTACGGGTAATGAGCTTTCAGAAAAAGATGCGCTGATTTTTGTACAAAAATTGTATGAAGAAGACGTAATCACCAAAAGAGAAGGAAATCTGATGTTGTCAGTTCTTGGCAAATCAGTTTTAGGCAAAGCAGGATCTAATGAAGATTATTTACGTGCTCAATTGATGCATTCATTTTTAGAACGTTTGAGTTACGAGGAGGAATGATAGTATGGATGAATTATTTACAGAAAGTGCCAAGGCGGTATTAGCTATTGCACAAGAAGAAGCAAAATATTTTAGGCATCAATCTGTGGGCTCAGAACATTTATTGTTAGCATTAGTTTTAGAGCCAAATGGAATTGCTGGGAAATCACTACGTCAGTTGAATGCAGATAAAAATGATATTCGTGAAGAAATCGAGCATTTAACTGGATATGGAACCGTTAAAGGCTACCCTAAGGGCGCTTATTTACCTTATTCTCCTCGTGCAAAACAAATTTTTGCTTACGCAGGCGACGAAGCGAAACGTTTAGGCGCACCGAATATCGGAACGGAACATATTTTACTAGGTTTATTAAGAGATGAAGATATTTTGGCTTCACGTATTTTATTGAATTTAGGTTTGAGTTTATCTAAGATGCGTCAATTGCTAATGAAGAAAATAGGTGTTACTGACCCGCAAATGAGTGGTAATGTCGGGCGTCGTCGCAATAATCAGGCTCAAAAAGCTGCACCTAAAGGAACGCCAACGTTGGATTCATTAGCACGTGATTTAACGAAATTAGCGCGCGAAAATGATTTAGATCCTGTTGTCGGACGTTCACAAGAGGTTAGAAGATTGATCCAAATTCTAAGTCGTCGTACAAAGAACAACCCAGTTTTAGTTGGTGAACCTGGTGTGGGTAAGACAGCGATTGCTGAAGGTTTGGCCCAAAAAATTGTGAACGGTGAAGTTCCTGATGATATGCTAGAAAAACGCTTGATGATGTTGGATATGGGCGCTTTAGTTGCTGGTACCAAGTATCGTGGTGAGTTTGAAGATCGACTAAAAAAAGTAATTGATGAAATTTATCAAGACGGAGAAGTAATTTTGTTTATTGACGAATTGCATACCTTGATCGGTGCAGGTGGTGCTGAGGGTGCGATCGATGCATCAAATATTTTAAAACCAGCACTTGCAAGAGGAGAATTACAAACGATCGGTGCAACAACACTAGATGAATACCAAAAATATATCGAAAAAGATTCAGCATTGGAACGCCGTTTTGCTCGTGTGCAAGTGGATGAACCAACCCCTGAAGAAGCAGAAGAAATTTTAAAAGGTTTGCGCTCTCGTTATGAAGAACATCATGGTGTTGAGATAACAGATGATGCGCTTCATGCGGCGGTTCAATTATCTGTACGATATATCAATTCTCGCCAGCTACCGGACAAAGCCATCGATCTGATGGATGAGTCATCTGCCAAAGTCCGTTTAGATTTAGCAGATGAACCGTCTGAAATCAATAATTTACGTGTAGAAATCGCTCGTTTAGTTCAAGAAAAAGAAGAAGCGATTCAGTCCCAGTCATTTGAAAGTGCAGCAAGACTGCGCCAAAAAGAGAAAAAACTAGCACGTAAATTGGAAAACATTTTATTACTAGAACAAAAAGAAGCTTCTGGTTACGCGAATCAAGTGACAGAGCAAGATGTTGCGAATGTTGTTTCACAATGGACAGGCGTGCCGTTACAGCAGTTAGAGAAAAAAGAAAGTGAACGTTTACTTGAACTAGAAAGTATTCTACATCATCGAGTAGTTGGTCAAGATGAAGCTGTTCAAGCAGTGTCACGTGCGATTCGTAGAGCTCGTAGTGGTTTGAAAGATCCAGATCGACCAATTGGTTCATTCATGTTCTTAGGCCCAACAGGTGTAGGTAAAACAGAGCTTGCCAAAGCACTAGCTGAAACAATGTTCGGAAGTGAAGATGCTCTTGTTCGAGTGGACATGTCTGAATTTATGGAAAAATATAGTACTAGTCGTTTGATTGGTTCTCCTCCAGGTTATGTGGGGTACGAAGAAGGCGGGCAGTTAACTGAAAAAATCCGTCAAAAACCATACTCCGTCATTTTATTGGATGAAGTAGAAAAAGCGCATCCAGATGTCTTCAATATTCTATTACAAGTATTAGATGATGGGCATTTAACTGATTCAAAAGGACGTAAAGTGGACTTTAGAAATACAATTTTGATCATGACATCAAATATTGGAGCAACAGCGATTCGTGAAGAAAAAAATGTTGGTTTCAATGTAAAAGACCTGACAAAAGATTACGATGCGATGCAAAAACGAATTATGGAAGAACTGAAAAAAGCATTCCGTCCAGAGTTCTTGAATCGTGTGGATGAGACCGTTGTCTTCCGTTCATTGGACCAAGAAGAAATCCATGAAATCGTGAAAATCATGAGCAAATCTATCGTTCAGCGTTTGAGAGAGCAAGACGTCAATGTGAAAATAACAGCTGCAGCCATCGAAGTGATTGGAAAAGTTGGTTTTGATCCAGAATATGGCGCACGGCCGATTAGACGAGCATTACAAAAAGAGGTGGAGGATCGTTTAAGTGAAGCATTACTTTCCGGTCAAATCCATCTGGGTGATAAAGTAACCATTGGTGCAAGTAAAGGTAAAATAACATTGAACGTTAAATCGCCTAAACCTGAACAAGTATTACAAACAATTTAATAAAAAAATCATTAATTCGCTGTGCAAAACGAATCCGTTTTGTACAGCTTTTTTATTTTAATAAAAGTAAAACTATAGCATTTATTTTGTGAAAAATGAACGTTAAAATAAAGAGAGGCTATTGGAAAGTTTGTGAACCTGTGCTACTATAAAACAGTTGTTAGAAGACTATGGAAAAAGTAAAAAGACATTTTTTTAGGGCTGAACAAACCCACTCAGCTTTTTAAAGGAGGATACAAAATGATTGAACTTATTGCGACTGCTGAGTCGATTGAACAAGCAGAGGCTTTGTTAGCAGTAGGAGTAGACACGTTATACATTGGAGAAGAGATGTTTGGATTGCGCTTACCAACGTCATTTTCTCGTGAGGAACAGCGGACCATTACAGAAAAAGCGCACGAAGTTGGTAAAAAAGTAACGATTGCACTAAATGGCATTATGCATCCTGAAAAAATGAAAAAAGTGCCAGAATATTTGGCATTTTTACAAGAAATCAAAGTAGATCAAGTAACAGTAGGTGATCCTGGAGTCGTATTTGTGATGCAACGTGATCAAATCAATATTCCATACATTTACGATGGTGAAACCTTAGTGACTAGCTCTCGCCAAATAAATTTCTGGGCGAAACGTGGAGCAATCGGTGCAATATTGGCACGTGAAGTTCCTTTTGAAGAAATGAAAGCGATGAAGGAAAACTTGATGGTTCCAGCGGAAGTTCTTGTGTATGGTGCTACATGCATCCATCAATCAAAACGACCATTGCTGCAAAACTACTATAATTTCACTAAAAATGATGAGTCGGCGAGTAAAGAGCGCGGTTTGTTTATATCAGAACCTAAAAAAGAAGAGACGCACTATTCAATTTATGAAGACAGCCATGGCACGCATATTTTTGCAGATAATGATGTGAATTTAATTGGTGAATTGGACAAGCTTCATGAACATAATTACACAAAGTGGAAACTTGATGGGATCTATGCGCCAGGAGAAAACTTTGTAGAAGTAGCAAAACTATTCGTAGACGCAAAAGAAAAAATCGAAACAGGTCTTTGGTCGAGTGAACAAGCTCAAGAAGCAGTCGATCAAATCAAAGCTTTACATCCAGAAAACCGTGGGTTAGATATTGGATTCTTTGATTTAGATCCAGACGAGATAAAATAAGGAGAAAAACACACATGACAAACGAACGAACATTGAAGCGTCCTGAGGTCTTAGCACCAGCAGGGACGCTAGAAAAACTAAAAACAGCCATTCATTATGGAGCAGACGCGGTATACATTGGCGGAAATGCTTATGGTTTACGTAGCCGTGCAGGTAATTTCACAAAAGAGGATATGATCGAAGGCGTAGCATTTGCCAAAGAACATGGAGCGAAAGTATATGTAGCAGCAAATATGGTTACCCATGAAGGAAATCAAGAAGGAGCAGGAGACTTTTTCAGAGAAATTCGCGATGTTGGTATTTCCGCAGTAATCGTTTCTGATCCGGCCTTGATTGAAATTTGTGCAGCAGAAGCACCTGGCTTGCCGATCCATTTGTCTACACAAGCTTCAGCTACTAATTATGAAACACTGGAATTTTGGAAAAACGAAGGCTTGGAGCGTGTTGTTTTAGCACGTGAAGTATCAATGGAAGAAGTAGCAGAGATTCGCAAAAATACGGATGTTGAGATCGAAGCATTCATCCATGGTGCAATGTGTATTTCTTATTCGGGTAGATGTACGTTGTCTAACCATATGTCAATGAGGGATGCTAACCGTGGCGGTTGTTCACAATCTTGCCGCTGGAAATATGAGCTTTATGATATGCCTTTTGGCGCTGAACGTACAAGCTTAACAGACAAAGGTGAAGTTGAAGAAGAATTTTCAATGAGCGCGGTTGATATGGCGATGATCCAGCATATTCCTGAATTGATCCAAAATGGTGTTGATAGTTTTAAAATTGAAGGAAGAATGAAATCCATTCACTATGTTTCTACAGTAGCAAATGTTTATAAAAAAGCAGTTGATACGTATATGGAAGATCCTGAAAATTATGAATGTAAACAAGAATGGATCGATGAACTTTGGAAAGTAGCACAAAGAGAGCTTTCAACTGGTTTTTATTACCATGTACCAACCGATGAGGAACAACTATTTGGAGAACGTCGTAAAATCCCTCAATATAAGTTTATTGGTGAAGTCATGGCATATGATTCTGAAACAAAAATCGCAACAATCCGTCAAAGAAATCATTTTAGTGTAGGGGATGAAATTGAATTTTATGGTCCTGGGTTCAATCACTTCCATCAAACAGTAGAAGTTATGTATAATGAAGAGAACGAGTTAATCGATCGAGCACCAAATCCAATGATGATTCTAACGATGCCGGTTGAAAAACCTGTGGCAGTTGGCGATATGATTCGTAAGAAGAAATAAGTAATACAAATGAGGGATTGGCTGTCGTAGCCTATCCCTTTCATTACAGGTGGAAGTTCGTTAGCATTTCGGACATAAATTCCTATTATCAGTCTTTAAAATAAGGAGGACAAATAACTATGTCAAAACAATATGATTACATCGTGATCGGCGGTGGCAGTGGCGGGATTGCTTCTGCTAATCGTGCAGGTATGCATGGGGCTAAGGTTTTACTGATTGAAGCTGCAGATATTGGCGGAACGTGTGTCAATGTTGGCTGTGTACCAAAAAAAGTGATGTGGCAAGCTAGTTCAATGATGGAAATGATGAAGCGTGATACTGAAGGATATGGATTTGATGTAGATGTAAAAGCATTTAGCTTTAAAAAACTTGTTCAAAATCGTGAAGCCTATATCAATAATTTACATGCAGCTTATCATCGCGGATTAGATAGTAACAAAGTAGAAGTTTTATCTGAATATGCAACATTTGTTGATGATCATACAGTTGAAGCAGGTGGTGAAATCTATACTGCACCTCATATTTTGATTGCTACTGGTGGACGCCCCAAAAAATTAGGGATTCCTGGTGAAGAATATGCGATAGATTCCAATGGTTTCTTTGCTTTAGAAGAATTACCAAAACGAGTAGTATTTATTGGTGCAGGCTATATAGCTGCTGAACTTGCAGGAACAATCCATGGATTAGGTGCTGAAACGCATTGGGCTTTTAGAAAAGAGCGCCCGTTACGAGAATTTGATGAAATGCTTTCTGAAAAAGTAGTTGAGCATTATATTGAAGACGGTATGCATATTTATCCTCATTCAACTCCCCGTTCTATCGAGAAGTTTGAATCTGGAGAATTGATGATCACTTTTGAAAATGGGACTAAGATTACAGCTGATAGTATTGTATTCGGAACGGGTCGTCAACCAAATACGGATACCTTGGGATTAGAAAATACTCATATTGAGCTAACAGATAAAGGTTATGTAAAAGTCGATAAATTTCAAAATACAACGCAGTCTGGTGTGTACGCCGTTGGGGATGTGATCGGTAAAATTGACTTAACACCTGTTGCTATTGCAGCGGGGAGAAGACTTTCAGAACGCTTATTTAATGGGAAAGAAAATGAATATTTAGACTATGAAACGATTCCTACTGTTGTTTTTACTCATCCACCAATTGCTACAGTTGGCTTGACTGAAATAGAAGCAGAAGAAAAATATGGCGATGAGAACATCAAAATTTATCAATCGACGTTTACTCCAATGTATTTTGCGCTAGGAGAATATCGTCAAAAATGCGATATGAAATTGGTGTGTGTTGGCGAAGAGGAAAAAATCGTTGGACTACATGGTATTGGCCTTGGTGTAGATGAGATGCTGCAAGGTTTTGCAGTTGCCATAAAAATGGGAGCTACGAAAAAGGATTTCGATAATACAGTAGCGATTCACCCGACAGGTTCAGAAGAATTTGTGACGATGAGATAAAAAACCAGGATAAAACGGCTAACGTTTTATCCTGGTTTTTAATTTGTTCGTGCAAGAATCGCTTGTGTGATTGTTAACAATTCATTTTTAGCATTAGTGGATGTTTCAGGTAATTTGCTAATCCCCTTTAATGCTTGTTGTGTATATTCTTCTGCAAGTTTCTGCGCTTTAGCGACACCGCCAAAAGAATGAACGAGTTCATAGATTTTATTTGTCTCAGTTTCAGTTAATGATTCACCTTTTTCAAGGTAAGGAAGTAAGGTTTCACGACCTTCTTCTAAAGCATATAAAAGCGGTAGTGAATAAACTCCTTGACGAACATCTTCTAGAACGGGTTTGCCGATTTGTTCAGGGCTTTGTGTATAGTCTAAAACGTCATCAATAATTTGAAAAGCAATCCCGATATTTTCCCCGATCTTCCCACAATTTTTAGCAAATCGGTCTGATGTTCCACTTTCATAGGCGCCAACAAAACAGCTTAATGAAAAAAGCTCGGCTGTTTTACCAGAAATATTCTCAAGGTATTGATCGATCGTCATGTCAAGATTATAGCGATTGTCCATTTGGCCCAATTCGCCGCTCAATATTTTTTCCATACTTCTGGAATTCAATTGGATACTCTTTAAAGAAGAAGAGTAATCAGCTAATAGTTTAAAACAACTGACAAATAAATAATCACCAGCATAAACGGCTGTGCTATTGCCGAATTGAGAACGTATAGTTGGTAAGCTGCGTCTGATATCTGCATCATCTACGATATCATCGTGGATCAGGGTTGCAGTGTGTAGTAACTCGATAGCCGCTGCCAAAGCAACAGCTTTTTTTCCTTCTCTTTTTTCACCAAATTGTGAAAATAAAAGTTGATAGGCTGGTCGCAACAATTTACCACCAGAATGAATCATAGACATGACCGCATTTTCGACCTCTTTGTTTTTTAAATTAACACTATTTTCCATTAGCTTTAGTGTGCTGTTTAAATCTTTTGCTAGTTCAGGATATTTTTTCCACATTGGGTGAATGTTCATAAAATGACTCCTTTGATTGTACTCGATCTGACTAAGATGTTATTGAAAATATTGACTCCATTTATGCTTGGTTGTTGATTCATAGTTTAACTGGAATTGCCGTAAGGTTTGAACATGGCGCAACAAGTAGTTTGCTGCAATTCCTATTGCAATCCCAGATAATAAGCCGATAAATGAAAGGAACGGTAGATAAAGCATGGGAGCCCACGATTGAGCAAAGAAACAAGTGGTCAATAGTTGTCCAACATTATGCAAAAATCCGCCTGCTGCACTGATTCCGATAATACTGACACGTTTTGGTCCTAACTGCATGATAATGAGCATCCCTAAATAACTAAGTAACGCACCACTGGCACTGTAAAAGAAGGTAGAGATCGTTCCTCCAAGTAAAGTCGTTAAAATCAAACGCATACAGACTAAAAAGAAACTGTCTCTTTTTCGCATGGTAAAAATGGCAATGATTGTAATTAAGTTAGCCAATCCTAATTTTGCCCCTGGAGCGAAAGCAAAGGGATAAGGGATCATATTTTCAATCAAACCAATAATCACGCCTTGGGCAACTAACATGGAAATATAGATGTTTTTTTGTAATTTGCTCATAATATACTGGCAACGTTTAGTAAATCAAACTGCCATCCTCACTCCCGTCAGAAGCTTCAACTGTGATGAATAAATTATGTGGTAAACAAGCAATCGGTGTTTCTCCTGCTTTTGATATCCATCCTCGTTGTACGCAAATTTGATCTCCGCAGTTTGTTTCAACCATACGGATTCTGTCTCCGCTGACCTCGATCAAGTTGTAATCACCATCAGCTGCTTCATATTTGTATGTATAAGTAGGGCCGCCTTCTTTTAGCTCGAAAACTTTGATGACTTCGCCATCAACTTTCAAGACGGCTTGTTTTGCGGCATCGTCTTGGGCGGTATTTTGTATGCCAAAAACAACAAGGGGCAAGAAAGAACTGATCGTTAAAAGTAAAATAATAACAATATCCCATGGACGTATATAACTTTTTTGAATAAATTCTTTAAAATCCAACTCTTTCCTCTCCTTTGTAGTTTTTAGTTTAATATATTTTATCATAATGAGAAAAGAAAGTTCTAGGAGTAAACCTAGAACTCTCTTAGATTTTTACTATAAAAAGTAATTATTTACTGCCGTATCTAGATTTAGGTGTACCATACCACCATTTACCTAATGTACGTTGTACCCAAGGGATAACCCAGCGGTCTAAACCAAGTGAGCGTCCAGAACCATTCATCAAAGCGAAGGCTACGAAGATAAACCAAATGTTTACCCAGTAGAACATGCCTGATAGACAGAATGCGATTGTTAAACCAATTGTAGCAGCACTACTTAACCAAGTAAATAATCCAGCGATCAATGCTAAAGCAATCAACACTTCAACGATTGTCATGAATTTTTGCATGAATAACGCAACTTCTTGGTTTGGCATCATGAATTTCATCACACTTTCAAACCATTTAGGCATATGATCGAACACTTGCATTGGTTCTTCACCGTATGCATAGCTTAAACCAAATTGGGCGGCTTTTGCTGTTGTTTCAGTTGCTTCGGCTCCACCACCTGCAGCAGATGCCCCAGTTGTTACTTGTTCTTGTAACCATGGGAATGGGAACGCAACTTTATCCGTAAACCATGAACCGTCACCAAACCAAGTGCTTGGTTTAAGGTAATCACCAGTTCCGACAATTTTCTTCATTGCTTCTACTAACCAAACTGTTCCGTAGAATACACGTAATGGAACACTCCATAAAACATTACCATAACGAGAAGAATGTCCGCGTGTTACATTACGATCATCTTTAATATGGAAGAATTCGTGCATAATATATTGGAACATGTAATAACCAGAACGGATATCAAAGAAATATTTCAAGTTAACGATGTGTTTCATAATGATTGCTAAGAAACCGCTAAGGTGAATTTTATCAAATAAGTTCGCAACGCCCCATTTAGCGCCGACAGAAACCATGAATCCTTGATAATTTCCTTTGAATTTGTGTTTTTCGCTACCTTTGATGTCAGCCACGATATTTGCCGCAGCAGTGTGACCCGTTTGTTCAGCAGCTTGAACGATTTGTGGTGTTGGTGTTTCAGGGAACTCTTCGTAGTATACTAAGTCACCAACGATATAAATGTTTTTGTCTTCGTAGCCTTTTGCTTGCATATATTCGTTTGCAATCAAACGATTACCGCGAGCTGATTCTAAACCAAAGTCAGCAGCATCAGAAGTTGCTTTAACACCGGCAGTCCAGATCAATGTGTGTGTGGGAACTGTAGAACCATCTTTTAATTTGATGTGATCTGCAGCTACTTCAACGATTGGTGCGTTAAGCAACAATTTCACATTTTTCTTCTCTAAATAACGTTCAGCTTTGGCTGCGTCATTACGAGATAACATGTTTAAGATTGTCGGCATTGCTTCAACGACCATTAATGTAAATTCATTAGGATCAAGTTTGAAGTCTTTAGCTAGACGATCTTTCCAGTCGATCAATTCGCCGATCATTTCAATACCAGTAAATCCTGAACCGCAGACAACAAATGTCAACATTGCTTTACGAACTTCTGGATCGGGCTCGATTGCTGCTTTTTCAACTGTTTCCAAGATATGTTCACGAATTTTCAGAGAGTTTTCAAAAGACCATAAAGTAAATCCATGTTCTTTAACTCCAGGAGTACCAAAATCATTTGGCTCGCCGCCCATACCGATGATCAATTGGTCAAATTCATAAGAACCTAACTTTGTTTGAACGACTTTTTTGTCTTTATCGATACCAGTTACAGTGTCTGTTACAAGAGTGACATTCTTTTTACGTGAAAATAAACGTTGCAAGTCATATTGAATCGCAGAAGGTTCAACACGTCCTCCAGCTACTTCGTGCAACTCAGTCATCATGGTGTGGTAAGAATGACGATCAATTAAGGTAATTTCAACGTCAGAATCTTTTTTCAATTTTTTTGCTAAAAATTTAGTAGCTGAAACTCCAGCATAACCAGCTCCCACAACGACAATTTTTTGCTTTGTCATTGATAATCCGCTCCTTAAAAAAATAAAATAGAAAATGATAATAATTACACAATCGACTTCATTATATAGCGATAATCAGGTTTTGTCTAATAACAATTCTTAAATATATGAAATAAATTTTTATTATTAAAAAAACGTGAAAAATGGGTAAAATTTTGTCTTTATTTTATAACTTTAATTGACATAATTGAAATTTTCTATAGAATGTAAATTATATCACAAACTTAATTTGTGAACGTTTAAGAAAAGGAAAAGGTGAACAAAAATGAAAATGAGCAAAATTGTTAAGGGTTTTACAGCTATCGCACTTTCATCTCTTTTATTAGCAGCATGTGGATCAGATCAAAAGAAAGATACAGCAAAATCATCTGACTCAAGCACTGCAACATCAAAAACAGCTGAATCTTCTAAAGCAACAGAAAAAGAAGCTGGTGCAGATTTACAAGATGGTACGTATAAATTAGAAGAAAAGAACGAATCTAACGGTTACCGTGCAACTTTTGAAATGACTGTTAAAGATGGCAAAATCACTGAATCTAACTATGACAATATCAATGCTGATGGTAAATCAAAAGCGGATGATAAAGACTACGAAAAAAATATGAAAGACAAATCAGGTGTAGGTCCAGCTGAATACATCAAAGAATTAAACGAGTCTTTCGTTAAATCACAAAGCGCTGATGGTGTAGAAGTAGTAACTGGTGCGACTCACTCTAGTGAATCATTCCAAAACTATGCACAACAATTGATTCAAGCTGCCCAAGCAGGAGATACTAAAACAATCGAAATCGACAATGGTGCTGACCTTAAAGACGGTACGTATTCATTGAAAGAAAAAAATAATTCAAATGGCTACCACACACAATTTTCAATCGTTGTTAAAGATGGCAAAGTAACTGAATCTAACTACGATAACGTTAATGATGAAGGTAAATCTAAAAAAGATGACGCTGACTACAACAAAAACATGAAAGACAAATCAGGTGTAGGTCCAGCTGAATACATCAAAACTTTAAACGAAGAATTAGTAAAAACAATGGGTGAAGAAGGCAAATCAGCTGCAGACGTAGAAGTAGTAACTGGTGCAACTCACAGCTCTCATTCATTTGTAACGTACGCAGAACAATTAATCAATGCTGCTGAAAAAGGCGACACTAAAGAAATCGTTGTAGACAACATCGTAATGAAAAAATAATTTTTTACACAAGTGAACCAAAAAATATATATGTGGCAGAATTCAGGTATTTCTCTGAATTCTGCTTTTATTTTTATCAAAATACATAAATAACAGATAGAAAATCCTTCCCATTCACGAAAAAAAGCGCTACTATAAATAAGACAATTTTCTATTTAGAAAGAGGGATATGATGAAGAACAAAAAAACACTAATCACTATAGCAATGGCATTATTTTTAGTTGTTTTAGCAGGATGTAACTCGAAAGACGAGCAGTCAAAAATTAATAAAGAACCTTATTCAGATCAGCAATCATTGTTAGGAACATATGTCCAAGTAAGAATCTATGATGATGGAAAAGAAGATGTTTTGGAAAAAGCATTTGACCGAGTAAAAGAATTAGGTGATAAAATCACTGTAAACGAAAAAGGCTCCGAAATAGATGAAATCAATGAACAAGCAGGTATCAAACCAGTTAAAGTTTCGGATGATATTTATCCATTGTTGAAACGAGCGTATGAATATAGTGAAGATTCTTCAGGCGGTTTTGATATGGCAATTGGTCCAATCACACAATTATGGCATATTGGCTTCGACGATGCGCGCAAACCTTCACAAGAAGAGATCGACCAAGCATTAAAATTAGTTGATTATCATAAAGTGAAATTAAATGATGAAGATAAGACAGTCTACCTTGAAGAAAAAGGTATGCAGCTTGATTTAGGTGCAATCGCAAAAGGATTTATTACAGATGAAGTTGTGAAAGTCTTAAAAGACAATGGCGTAACAACTGCGATAGTGGATTTAGGCGGAAATGTTTATGTTTTGGGCCATAGTCCTCGCGGTAAGGATATGGATTGGAATGTTGGTATTCAAGATCCTAACAAAGCACGTAATACCGTGATCGGAACAGTTCAAGAAAGCAATAAAACGTTAGTAACTTCTGGTATTTATGAGCGCTTTTTAGAAGTAGATGGTAAAAATTATCATCATTTATTTGATCCTAAAACGGGTTATCCGTTTGATAATGACATTGCTGGTGTGACAGTAATCACAAATGAATCGATCGATGGTGACGGATTATCAACTGCGGTATTTTCTATGGGTGTCAAAAAAGGCTTGGAGTATGCTGAAGGGCTGAAAGATGTCGATGTGATTTTTGTTACAAAAGAAGACAAAGTCTTTGTAAGTAAGGATATTGAAAAAGATTTTGAGTTAGGAAAAGATTCAGGTTATACAATGGGTGATCGTAAAGACCTGAAATAAGGAGAACGGATATGTCGTTGAAAGTATTTTTGCAAGTAGTGGAAATCCAGACGAAATTAGCAAGTCTATTTCCCTTTGCAGTTGGGGTACTATTTTCTATTGCTTATTTTAATCAGTTTCAATTAGGGTATACAGTGTTGTTTTTTGTTGGAATGGTCGTGTTTGACATGGCGACGACAGCAATCAATAATTATATGGATTTTAAGAAAGCGAAGTCTGAAGTATATAAATATGAAGAGAATATTATTGGCAGTTCGGGGATTGCCCCGGTTCTTGTGCGAAATATGATCTTTGGAATGATTGCTTTCTCTGCTGTGATTGGTATTTTTCTAACAATTAAAACGGGTTGGTTATTTTTGGTGATGGGCGGCGTGTGCTGTTTTATTGGTATTTTTTACACATTTGGTCCAATCCCGCTTTCTCGAATGCCTTTAGGTGAGGTATTTAGCGGATTTACTATGGGTCTGGGTATTTTTGCGATGACGATTTATTTGAATGTTCAGGAGAGCCGACCGTTTTATCTGCTGCTTGATTGGAGCCTGGGAACATTCGCTTTGACTGGCAATCTGTGGGCAGTGATTGCAATTATTTGGGCGTCGTTACCAATGGTCTTTACGATTGCGAATATTATGCTGGCCAATAATTTGAGGGATTTAGATACGGATATTGAGAATCATCGGTATACATTGGTTTATTATATTGGTCGGAAGCAGGGCGTGATTTTATTTCAACTGTTGATGTTGGCTTGTTACGCTGTTGTTTTGATTGGATTGCCTTTTGGCGTGTATCGTTGGCCAATTTTGACTGTATTTTTATCATTACCTGTTGTTTGGAAAAATCTTCAGCTATTCAAAAAAGAATTACCACATCCTAAAAGCTTTGGTTATTCGATAAAAAATTTGATGGCATTTAACGGAAGTTATTTAGTAGGTTTATTGCTGACGATTGTTTTAGAAAAAATATAAATAAAAAAAGAAGGAAGCAGGAACGACTTAGCTTTCTTCTTTTTTATGATTTATTATAGCAACTCTTTTTCAAAAACTACTCTTTATTTTTTTTACTCTTAATGAATAGAAATAGTATAGCTAGTAAAATAATGGCAATACCGGCAATTGAAAAGTAAACAGTTTTCTTTTCTCCTGTATTTGGGAATAGACCTTTTTTCTTTTCTTCTTTTTTCTCAGAAGAGGACTGTGTACTTTCCGCAGGGTTAGATGTGTCTGTAGTTGCAGATGCACCAGCGAAGGTTTTATCGTTCAATGTGTAGACAGGTGAATAGTCGTTAGTTTCACTGTTAAAAGCAAAGAAACTGTAATTGTCTTGGTAAGAAAGTGTAAAGTAACCTTCAGCATCTGTTGAAACAGGATTATTTAAATCAACAAATGGATAAAATCCTGTTATGTTTGCAGGTGCTGAATCATAGTTAGCAGTATTGTCTCCGTATATATGAACGTTACTTGCTGCTACGCCATCTACTGATGATACTTTTCCTTTAACTTGTTTGTTATCAGAATCGTAAGAGATAAACTGTATATTGTAAGTTGGGGCAGTTTTTACTACTGTATACGCCATATTTAGGATAACTTCTTTTTTTTCTCCTTGATCCTCTTCCCAAGGATAAAGCATGAAGCTAACTTTGACTAGATTTTTTCCTAGTTTATCTGTTGGAGCTTCGTCTAAAAGTTTAAGATCTCTAAATGTAGCACCATGAAAACCTCCATCTTGGTAGAGCATTTCAGCCGTCACTTTTTCTCCTTGAAAGACAACTAGTGTTGTGTGGATAAGGTCACCGTACGGATTTCCAATAGTGTTGGATGTTTCGGAGGAACTTGAATCTAATGTGGAAGAAGAACTGCTCTCCACGATTTTCTCATCATTTTTTTCTGTGTCTTGTGTTGAGGCTGAAGAGCTTTCAACTTTTGAATCCTCGGTGGTAGATAATGTTTCCTCTGCAAAACTTGTGATTGGAAGAGCAAGCGATAATGCAACCAAACAAAAAACTATTTTTTTCATAATCATTCTCCTTTTGTAATATTCGTATTATTCGCAATACAAATGTAACATAATTGAAATATATAGCAAATGGTTGTAAGAAAATGCTTGCGTTTCTTAAGGTATTCTTAATAGTTTTGTTTGGTGTAAAGCTTAAAGTGTTGGGTTTATACTACTTAGGCTAATTTCTCCAGAAGAAAGCACTTTTTCTGTTTTATCTTGGAGTTTTACAACTAATTCACCATGATCGTTGATTGCTGTGGCAATTCCTTCATAGCCAACTCCTGCTTGTGTAAAGGAAACAGTTTTACCAAGGACAAAGGATTTTTGGCGATATTCTTCTAGAAAAGCTTGTTCAGGTAGTTGAGTCAATATGCGATAAAATTGATTCCAGATCGCTCCAATC
Organism: Enterococcus ureasiticus; assembly: GCF_001730285.1. GTDB lineage: Bacteria > Bacillota > Bacilli > Lactobacillales > Enterococcaceae > Enterococcus_L > Enterococcus_L ureasiticus. The sequence continues at coordinate 88,993 of NZ_MIJZ01000017.1, read as the reverse complement.
AGTTGGTTACGTGTAATCGTCGGTTCTGTTTCTGGAAATAAAGAGGTTGCTTTTTCTCTTAGATCTTCTGGAAATTCATTTTGCTTTAAAGAAAAATTGATCCCCATACCGATAATGACATTTGAAATTTGTCCGGATTCGACATCGCTCATGGCTTCTGATAAAATACCGCAGACTTTTTTTCCATTAATATAAATATCATTGACCCATTTTATTTCAGTTTGTACTTGGGTCAGATCATCCATTGCACGAGCGATTGCTACCGCCATGATCACGGTATATTGCGCCATTTCTTCGAAGTTTTGGTTGGGTCTTAATAGCATGCTCATATAGATACCGCTACCCGCTTTTGAGAAGAAAGGTCGGCCAAATCGTCCTTTGGGTGCTTCTTGGATATCTGCTACGATCAATGTATTAGCTGGTTCTCCGTTGATTGCGGCTAATTTAGCATCTTTCATCGTAGACTCTGAGGCGTTTAAAACTACGATTGAAAGTTTAGGTGTTTCTGAATCTAGTGATAAACGAATCCCTTCTGCAGATAGAACATCAGAGTTATCATAACGGTAGCCTTTATTTCGACTGCTGGAAATAAGATGTCCTTCTTTTTTTAATTCATTGATTGCTTTCCAAATCGCCGTTCGAGATAAAGAAAGTTGTTGCGCCATTTCTTCACCTGAAATAAATGCGGGTGCTTGTTTCATTAATAAAGTTAACACCTGACTTTTCGTAGACATAGACATCGCTCCTTTATAGTAGTTTTATTGTATCTGATAGGAGGAAGGTGGGTCAACCGCAATACGCCTGAAAGAGGAGGGGAAAATCCTCCTTAGGATGTATGATTTCTCTTTGAAAGCTTGCTATACTTACATGACAGGAATGAAGAACAAAGTGTTTAATTGTTCAGCGAACAGAGAGATTGTAGAGATGGAGTGGATAAGAATGGAAAAGCAGCAATATATTTGTGATAAGTGTGGAAATGAACATTATGTTTCCGATCAGTTTCAAGCAACAGGAGGAAACTTTGCGAAAATATTTGATGTACAAAACAAAAAATTTATTACAGTCAGCTGTACAAGATGTGGCTTTTCGGAATTATACCGTGGGCAAACATCAGACGGTTGGAATGTTTTAGACTTTTTAATGGGTGGTTAATAGCCATCTAAATAAAATGAAAAAAGGAGTTTAAGTGTATAAGACACTCGAACTCCTTTTTTGTTTAAACCAACAATAATTGATCGTCTTTTAATTCTGTGCCACTATTTTTATGGAACATGTCCATCAATTCATTAACAGTCAAATCTTTTTTCTGCTCGGCAGGTACATCTACCACGACTTGACCTTGATGAAGCATGATCAGGCGGTTGCCGTAACGAATGGCATCTTCCATATCGTGTGTCACCATAAATGCCGTTAAATTTTGCTCTTGGATCAACTTCTCAGTTAGTTCCATGACCGTGATCGATGTTTTAGGATCAAGTGCTGCTGTATGTTCATCTAGTAAAATCAATTCTGGGCGAATCAAGGTAGCCATCAGTAAAGTAATCGCTTGACGCTGTCCACCGGATAATAAACCAATTTCTGCGCTTAAACGATTTTCTAGCCCTAGATTCAAGCTGGCTAATTGTTCTTTGAAGAAATTGCGGTCATTTTTGCGAACACCATTTCCCAAACCGCGTTTTTTCCCACGTTTCATCGCAAGTGCCATATTTTCTTCTACAGTTAAACGAACAGCGGTCCCCATTTTAGGATCTTGGAAAACACGGCTGATTTGTTTTGAGCGAGCAACGACACGTTGTTTTGTAATGTCTTTGCCGTTTAAAGCTAACTGACCTTCTTCAATCGGTAGCGTTCCAGCAATACTGTTTAGTAGAGTAGATTTACCAGCGCCGTTTCCGCCGATGATTGTAATGAACTCACCTTGGTTGATAGTCAAGTCAATCCCTTTTAATACGTGGTTTTCATTAACTGTTCCACGTTCGAAATATTGGTGTAAGTTTTTGATTGTCAATACAGGCTGCATTAATTTGTGCCTCCTTTGCGTTTTCCAAGTTTAGAAAAGCCTAATTTTTTTTGAATCAGAGGTGAAGAAAGACAGATGACCAGAATGATCGCTGAAAATAATTTCAAATCGGCTGGATCGACGCGTAGCTCTAAAACACAAGCAAGGATAAAACGGTACAAAATAGCACCAATCACAATCGTGATCAAACGCAAACCTAGTGATTTGTTTTTAAAGAGAACTTCAGCAATGATGATTGACGCAAGTCCAATAACGATTGTTCCAATACCAGAATTCAAATCAGCAAAGTTATTATTTTGTACGAGTAAAGCACCTGCTAAAGCGATACAGCCATTTGAAAGCATATAGCCGATGATTTTCATATTATCTGTTTTGATTCCGTTGGCTTCGCTCATGTCGATGTTGTCACCAGTTGCTCTAGTGGCCAAGCCGATTTCGGTTTTAAAGAATAGAACAAGTAAAACAATGACCAAAAGTACAATGATCGAGCCAACAACTATTGCACTGTTGACTTTAGTGAGACCCAATGACTGAGCATGAGAGAAAATGGAATCTGTTCCAATCAACGAAATATTTGGAGCACCCATAATGCGTGAGTTGATACTGTAAAGTCCAGTCATTGTGATGATTCCTGCTAATAAAGCTGGAATTTTTAATTTTGTATGGAGAAGTCCTGAAACAAGACCAGCTAACATACCAGCGATAAAGGCAAAAAGTAATGCGAAAACTGGCGCTATCATATAATGAATATCAAATAAGGACTGGATCGGCTCCGGCCAAGTAGTAGGATCTTTTGCTAAAATAACCGCGGCTACAGCGCCACCTAAAGGAAAACTTCCTTCGGTCGTTAAATCAGCAATGTCTAAAATACGGTAAGTTAGAAAGACTCCAATGGCGAGTAAAGACCACAGAAGACCTTGAGAGGTTGAGGAAAGTAGTATGTCTAACAATAAAATCAGCTTCTTTCAATAATATTTATGTATTCCCCGCAGCTCTTAATTGAAATGCGGGGAAAGTTCAATTACGGTGCTTTGATAGTATCTGGATCGATGTCTAAGGCTTTTGCCATGTCTTTATTTACGAAAAGTTCTAAGTTTTTGGCTTTTTCAACAGGCATGTCAGCAGGTTTTGCTTCGCCTTTTAGAATTTTCGCTGCCATAACACCAGTTTGTTTGCCGAGTGATTTATAGTCGATTCCCACAGTTGCCAAACCACCTTCTTCGACTTGCTCGATTGATCCTGCAATAACAGGAATCTTGTGTTCTTTGGCTACTTCACCGATAACAGCAGCGGCTGAAGCGAAGGTATTGTCAGTTGGGATATAAATTGCATCAACATCTTTTGCTAAGCTTGTGGTTACTTGTTGTACGTCATTGGTTGAATTTGCCGTTAAAACTTTGGCCTTGATCCCCGCATCTTTTAGAGCTTTTTCCGCCATATCAGCTTGGATTTTAGAGTTAGCTTCCCCTGCGTTGTACATAATTCCGACAGTTTTAGCGTCAGGCACAATAGACAATAATAAGGCGATTTGTTTGTCTATTGGGACGATATCGGTAGTTCCAGTAACATTACCGCCAGGTTTTTCATCTGATTTGACTAATTTTGCGCTGACTAGGTCAGTAACCGCTGTGACTAGAATCGGGATATCTGTTGTTTCGTTCAATAATGATTGTGCGGCAGGTGTTGCAATTCCTAAAAGTAGGTCTGGTTTTCCTTTGACTAATTTTTCACTCATGCTTTTTAATTGAGCCTGATCGTTTTGAGCATTGCTGTATTCGATCGTTAGATTTTCACCATCTTTAAATCCGTTATCAGCTAAACCTTCTTTGAATCCTTCAAACGCAGCATCTAGTGAGCCGTGTTCAACAGGTTGTAAAACACCGATTTTTTTATTGTCACTATTTGTTCCGTTGTCTGCTTTTTTACCATCGCCACATGCACCAAGAGCTAATAATGCTACTGCTGATACGATACTTAGTACTACTAGTTTCTTTTTCATCTTGATTCCTCCAATTATAGTTGATAAAACAAAAAATCCATTTAGACAATATGCCTAAATGGATTGATAAAAGTCGTAGGTAAACACTTCTTCTTTCGCCACTTAGGAATGTCTAGGTGGCTGTTTGTTCAGTACAAAGCGCTCTAGCCATCATAGATACAAAAACAGTTTTTTGCTGTTTGTACCCACGATTGCATGAATACAAAACTATCTAAAGTAGCTAAAGTAAGCTTTATTCAGTTGTGCGTTGATTGAGTATGTCATAAAAAATACCTCCGCAAATTGAATTGTGTTTAGTATAAAACAAAAGAGCACGTGATGTCAACAGATTATTTTAAATTTTCTGAACATTCACTTAATGGAAATGGATTGTAGATAGTTCAAATTAATCGTAATAAACTAGATGAAAAAGGATATCTTTTTAAATTTAAACGATTTCATGCTATTATTTAACTTAATAAATAGTAAATAATTAGGAGGATGTATATGATTTCGAAAAAATTAATCACACTAGGAACATTAGCTGCAACAGTATTGGTATTGGGTGCATGTAACAGTGACAACAAAGATTCTAAAGACAGTTCTTCTGATAGCAAAACTGAAACATCTATGAGCTCAAGTGTAGATGCAGTGAGTGGTGCTTCAATCAGTGACAAACCAGAAGTAATCGAAAAAGCTTTAGGCAAAGATGGTAACTGGATCGTTGCAGCAACAGCGGATATTACTTTTGATAAAGATGTGACTGTTTCAGGAGAATTCCATGATAAAGGCGAAGCTTCAGGCGATATTTATAGAAAATTAGCGTTATACGCACAAGACTCTGATAAAAAAGTTACAGATGAGTATACACTAACAGTTCCTGAGTTAGTTGTTGAAACTGAAAACTTCAACATCGTTAACGGAACAGTTAAAGGTGATATCATGGTTAAAGCAAATGGTTTTGTGCTAAACGGAACAAAAGTTGACGGTAAAGTAACGTTTGAAAAAGAAGAATATAAAACTTCTGCAACTCTAGATAAAGAAGGCGCTGAAGTAACTGGTGATGTAACAGTTAAATAAGACAAATTAGCTAAAAAGTGTGAGACACTCGATTTTTATTGAGTGTCTTTTTTTTTTGAATAAAAAGGTATTTTAAGCCCTCAGAAATCCTTGACTTTTACTATAGAAGGAAGTACAATGTATAGATGCAAAAACTATCTGAAAAATGACAAAGCAGGAGCGAAATATTGTCCGTTCCGGTTTTTAATAGGGAAACAAAAGTAGAAACGCACGAGAGATTTTCAAGAGCACATTCTATTTTTGGTTTTTTTTTGCCTAAAAACTGCAAAAAATGCTCAATATTACAGAGATTTAATATTTGTAATGTTTATGAAATGTTTTCGGTTAGTGTTTTGATAGACTTTTAATTAGAGGAGTGAAGAGCTTGGCTGGACACGTAGTAAAATACGGAAAACACCGCGAACGTAGAAGTTTCGCCCGGATCAGTGAAGTGTTGGAATTACCCAACTTGATCGAAATTCAAACAGACTCTTACCAATGGTTTTTAGATGAAGGACTAAGAGAAATGTTTGAGGACATTTTACCGATCGATGATTTTCAAGGTAATTTATCTTTGGAATTTGTGGATTATGAATTAAAAGAACCTAAGTATACGGTGGAAGAAGCGCGCGCACACGATGCAAACTACTCTGCACCATTACATGTTACTCTACGATTGACAAACCGTGAATCTGGAGAAATCAAATCACAAGAAGTATTTTTCGGTGATTTCCCTCTAATGACTGAAATGGGAACATTTATCATCAATGGAGCAGAACGTGTTATCGTTTCTCAATTAGTACGTTCACCAGGTGTTTATTTCCATGGAAAAGTAGATAAAAATGGGAAAGAAGGCTTTGGTTCAACAGTTATTCCTAACCGTGGTGCATGGTTAGAGATGGAAACTGATGCTAAAGACATTTCTTACGTACGTATCGACCGTACACGTAAAATTCCTTTGACTGTATTAGTTCGTGCTTTAGGTTTTGGCTCTGATGATACAATTTTTGAAATTTTCGGTGAAACATTAAGCTTACGCAATACCATCGAAAAAGATTTACACAAAAACGCGAGCGATTCTCGTACTGAAGAAGGTTTGAAAGACATCTACGAGCGTCTACGACCTGGCGAACCGAAAACAGCAGACAGTTCTCGTAACTTACTGAATGCTCGTTTCTTCGATCCGAAACGTTATGATTTAGCTAACGTTGGTCGTTACAAAGTCAACAAAAAATTAGATTTAAAAACTCGTCTATTGAACCTAACTTTAGGAGAAACATTGATCGATGCTGAAACTGGTGAAATCATTGTTGAAAAAGGGACAGTATTAACGCACCAAGTAATGGAAACATTAGGTGAACATATCGATAACGGCTTAAACAGCGTAACCTATTATCCAAGTGAAGATGGTGTGGTTACTGAACCAATGACTGTTCAAGTAATCAAAGTCCTTTCTCCAAAAGATCCAGAACGCATCGTTAACGTAATCGGTAATGGTTATCCTGATACAAGTGTGAAGACTGTTCGTCCAGCAGATATCATTGCTTCAATGAGTTATTTCTTTAACTTACAAGAAGACATCGGTAATGTAGATGATATCGATCACTTAGGTAATCGTCGTATCCGTTCAGTTGGTGAATTACTGCAAAACCAATTCCGTATTGGTTTAGCTCGTATGGAGCGTGTGGTTCGCGAAAGAATGTCGATTCAAGATACTGAAACATTAACGCCACAACAATTGATCAATATTCGTCCAGTTGTTGCAAGTATCAAAGAATTCTTTGGTTCTTCTCAGTTGTCACAATTCATGGATCAAACAAATCCTCTAGGTGAGTTGACACACAAACGTCGTCTATCTGCCTTAGGACCTGGTGGTTTGACTCGTGACCGTGCCGGCTATGAAGTTCGAGACGTTCACTATTCCCATTATGGCCGTATGTGTCCGATCGAAACACCTGAGGGACCAAATATCGGGTTGATCAATAGCTTGTCAAGTTATGCCAAAGTCAATAAATTTGGTTTTATCGAAACACCATATCGTCGTGTTGATCGTGCAACAGGAAAAGTAACCGATCAAGTGGATTACTTAACTGCTGACACAGAGGATCACTACATTGTAGCGCAAGCAAACTCACGCTTAAATGAAGATGGAACATTCGCTGAAGAATTAGTAATGGCCCGTCTGCAAAGTGAAAACCTTGAAGTGACGATCGATAGAGTCGATTATATGGACGTTTCACCTAAACAGGTAGTTGCAGTCGCTACAGCATGTATTCCTTTCTTGGAAAACGATGACTCCAACCGTGCCTTGATGGGTGCCAACATGCAACGTCAAGCAGTGCCTTTGATTCAACCTCGTTCACCACTTGTGGGAACTGGTATGGAATACAAATCAGCACATGACTCGGGTGCCGCTTTACTATGTAAACATGATGGTGTCGTTGAATATGTGGATGCATCAGAAGTACGCGTTCGCCGTGATAATGGCGCATTAGATAAATATATGGTAACAAAATTCCGTCGTTCAAACTCAGGAACAAGTTACAACCAACGTCCAATCGTTCTTTTAGGCGAAAAAGTTGAAAAAGGCGATACATTAGCTGATGGACCTTCTATGGAAGAAGGCGAAATGGCTTTAGGACAAAATGTCCTTGTCGGATTCATGACTTGGGAAGGGTACAACTACGAGGATGCGATCATCATGAGCCGTCGTTTGGTGAAAGATGATGTCTATACTTCTATTCATATTGAAGAATACGAATCAGAAGCTCGCGATACAAAATTAGGACCTGAAGAAATCACGCGTGAAATTCCAAACGTCGGGGAAGATGCTTTGAAAGATCTTGACGAAATGGGAATTATCCGTATCGGTGCTGAAGTCAAAGATGGTGACCTATTAGTAGGTAAAGTAACACCTAAAGGGGTAACTGAATTATCTGCTGAAGAACGTTTACTACATGCAATCTTTGGTGAAAAAGCTCGTGAAGTTCGTGATACATCTCTACGTGTGCCTCACGGTGGCGGCGGGATCGTTCATGATGTGAAAATCTTTACTCGTGAAGCCGGAGACGAATTATCTCCAGGCGTAAACATGTTAGTTCGTGTGTATATCGTTCAAAAACGTAAAATCAACGAAGGCGATAAAATGGCCGGACGTCATGGTAATAAAGGGGTTGTATCCCGCATTATGCCGGAAGAAGATATGCCATTCTTACCAGACGGCACACCAATCGATGTCATGTTGAACCCACTAGGGGTACCATCACGTATGAATATCGGACAAGTACTAGAATTGCACTTGGGTATGGCTGCTCGTCAGTTAGGTATCCACATTGCAACACCAGTATTTGATGGCGCCAATGATGATGACGTTTGGGAAACGGTTCGTGAAGCGGGCATGGCTCGTGATGCGAAAACAGTTCTTTATGACGGACGTACTGGTGAACCATTTGATAACCGTATCTCTGTTGGTGTGATGTACATGATTAAATTGGCCCATATGGTCGATGATAAATTACATGCCCGTTCTATTGGACCATACTCACTTGTTACCCAACAACCACTTGGAGGTAAAGCTCAATTTGGTGGACAACGTTTTGGGGAAATGGAAGTATGGGCACTTGAAGCATATGGTGCAGCTTACACATTACAAGAAATCTTAACGTACAAATCTGATGACGTAGTTGGTCGTGTGAAAACATACGAAGCGATCGTTAAGGGTGAACCAATTCCAAAACCAGGCGTACCAGAATCATTCCGCGTATTGGTAAAAGAATTACAATCACTTGGATTAGATATGCGCGTATTGGACATTGAAGAACAAGAAATCGAATTACGTGATATGGATGACGATGATGATGACTTGATCACAGTTGATGCCCTAACAAAATTTGCCGAACAACAATCAGCGAAACAATTAGAAAAAGAAGCAGCTGAAGCAAAAGAAGCTGCTGATGCAGTTCTTGAACAAGAAATTGAAACTGCTGAAGATACAAAAGACTAATTGTTAAAAGTCTTATTAAAATTGTCAAGTTAGTTGTGTTTCATTCTCTCTTTTCAAAGAGAGAATAGAGGCCTTTGTTGGAAGGAAATGAGTACTTTGAAAAAGTGCAGTATTTTTCTTCCAACCCTAACTTTTCCTATCAAGAAATGGAGGGAATCCCTTTTGATCGATGTAAATAAATTCGAAAGTATGCAAATAGGTTTAGCTTCTCCAGAAAAGATCAGAAGCTGGTCTTACGGTGAAGTAAAGAAACCCGAAACGATTAACTACCGTACGTTAAAACCTGAACGTGAAGGTTTGTTCTGTGAACGCATTTTCGGCCCAACTAAAGACTGGGAATGTGCATGTGGAAAATATAAACGTATTCGTTATAAAGGTATCGTTTGTGACCGTTGTGGTGTAGAAGTAACTCGTTCTAAAGTTCGTCGTGAACGTATGGGACACATCGAGTTAGCAGCACCTGTTTCACATATCTGGTATTTCAAAGGTATTCCATCTCGTATGGGTCTTGTATTAGACATGAGTCCTCGTGCCTTAGAAGAAATCATTTACTTTGCATCTTATGTGGTAATTGATGCTGGAGATACATCTTTAGAGAAAAAACAATTATTAACAGAGCGCGAATATCGCGATAAACGTGATCAATATGGTCAAGGTTTTACTGCAGCAATGGGTGCAGAAGCTGTTAAACAATTATTGGATAACGTTGATTTAGATGGCGAAGTTGCTGGTTTGAAAGAAGATTTGAAAACAGCACAAGGTCAAAAAAGAACACGTGCGATCCGTCGTTTAGATATTTTAGAAGCATTCCGTGCTTCTGGAAACTTACCAAGCTGGATGGTTATGGATGTTATTCCTGTAATTCCACCAGATTTGCGCCCAATGGTTCAATTAGAAGGTGGACGTTTTGCGACAAGTGATTTGAATGACTTATACCGTCGTGTAATCAACCGTAACAACCGTTTGAAACGTTTATTAGATTTAAATGCGCCAAACATCATTGTTCAAAATGAAAAACGTATGCTGCAAGAAGCGGTCGATGCGTTGATCGATAATGGTCGTCGTGGCCGTCCTGTTACAGGCCCAGGTAACCGTCCATTAAAATCTCTATCTCATATGTTGAAAGGGAAACAAGGTCGTTTCCGTCAAAACTTATTGGGTAAACGTGTGGATTACTCTGGTCGTTCAGTTATCGTCGTAGGACCTAACCTTAAAATGTACCAATGTGGTTTGCCAAAAGAAATGGCGATTGAATTATTCAAACCATTTGTAATGCGTGAATTAGTTCAACGCGAAATCGCAACAAACATCAAAAACGCAAAACGTAAAATCGAACGCGGAGAAGATGAAGTTTGGGATATCTTAGAAGAAGTTATTCAAGAGCATCCAGTATTGCTTAACCGAGCACCTACGCTACACAGACTTGGTATCCAAGCCTTTGAACCAGTATTAGTTGAAGGTCGTGCAATCCGTCTTCATCCATTAGTCTGTGAAGCTTATAATGCCGATTTTGATGGAGACCAAATGGCCGTTCACGTTCCATTGAATGAAGAAGCACAAGCAGAAGCACGTATGCTGATGTTAGCTGCTCAAAACATTTTGAATCCAAAAGATGGTAAACCAGTTGTAACACCTTCTCAAGATATGGTCTTAGGTAACTATTACCTAACAATGGAAGAAGAAGGACGTGAAGGGGAAGGCATGATCTTCCGCGACATGAACGAAGCTGTTTTAGCATGGCGTAATGGATATGTGCATTTACACTCACGTATCGGTGTTCAAACAACTTTACTTGGCGACAAACCGTTTACGGATTGGCAAAAAGAACGTATTTTGATTACAACTGTAGGTAAGATTATCTTTAATGAAATCATGCCTATAGAGTTCCCTTACTTGAATGAGCCGACAGATTACAACTTAACTGTGCAAACACCTGACAAGTATTTTGTAGAAGCTGGTACAGATATTCCTGCTCACATTAAAGAACAAGAATTAGTTTTACCGTTCAAGAAGAAAAACTTAGGGAACATCATCGCTGAAGTCTTCAAGAGATTCCATATCACTGAAACTTCTAAGATGCTTGATAGAATGAAAGACTTAGGTTATAAACATTCTACTCATGCTGGTATGACCGTGGGTATCGCTGATATCATGGTATTGCATGAGAAACAAGAAATCATTGATGATGCGCATAAACAAGTAGAAAACATTACGAAACAATTCCGTCGTGGTCTGATTACAGATGACGAACGTTATGAACGTGTTATTGCTGTTTGGAACAAAGCCAAAGATGAGATCCAACAAAAACTGATTGAAAGTATGGATGCTAAAAATCCAATCTTCATGATGTCAGATTCAGGAGCTCGTGGTAACATCTCCAACTTTACTCAGCTTGCTGGTATGCGTGGACTTATGGCCGCACCGAATGGACGTATCATGGAACTGCCGATCATCTCTAACTTCCGTGAAGGACTTTCTGTCTTGGAAATGTTTATCTCTACCCATGGAGCGCGTAAAGGGATGACCGATACAGCCTTGAAGACTGCCGATTCAGGTTACTTGACTCGTCGTTTGGTTGACGTTGCCCAAGATGTTATCATTCGTGAAGACGATTGTGGTACAGACCGTGGTCTAGTTATCCAATCTATTCGTGAAGGTAATGAAATCATTGAACCTTTAGAAGAACGTTTACTAGGACGTTACACTCGTAAATCAGTGATGCATCCTGAAACTGGCAAAATGATTATCGGTGAAGATCAACTGATTTCAGAAGATCTTGCAAGAGAAATCGTAGATGCTGGTGTTGAAACAGTAACGATCCGTTCCGTATTTACATGTAACACGAAACATGGTGTATGTAAACACTGTTACGGCCGTAACTTAGCAACTGGTTCTGGTGTTGAAGTTGGTGAAGCAGTTGGTACAATTGCCGCTCAATCAATCGGTGAACCTGGTACTCAGTTAACAATGCGTACGTTCCATACAGGTGGGGTTGCCGGAGATGATATTACACAAGGTCTACCTCGTGTCCAAGAAATCTTTGAAGCACGTAATCCTAAAGGACAAGCAGTCATCACAGAAGTTACCGGTGAAGTTATCGATATTTCTGAAGATCCTGCAACACGCCAAAAAGAAGTAACGATCAAAGGGAAAACTGATACACGTACGTATACAGTTCCTTATACAGCTCGTATGAAAGTCGCTGAAGGCGATACGATCCGTCGTGGTGAGCCATTGACAGAAGGTTCGATCGATCCTAAACAATTGCTACAAGTTCGCGATGTTTTATCAGTTGAAAACTACCTATTGCGTGAAGTACAACGTGTTTACCGTATGCAAGGGGTGGAAATCGGTGATAAACATATCGAGGTAATGGTTCGTCAAATGCTTCGTAAAGTTCGTGTCATGGATCCAGGTGATACTGAAATCTTACCAGGTACATTACTAGATATCGCTGAATTTAAAGATCGTAACTATGACACATTAGTAGCCGGCGGCGTTCCTGCAACAAGCCGTCCAGTCTTACTAGGAATCACAAAAGCATCATTAGAAACAAATAGTTTCTTATCTGCTGCATCATTCCAAGAAACGACTCGTGTGTTAACCGATGCTGCGATTCGCGGTAAAAAAGACCCATTACTTGGTTTGAAAGAAAATGTTATCATCGGTAAGATCATCCCAGCTGGTACTGGTATGGCCCGTTACCGTAACATGGAACCAAAAGAAGTTGGCGTAGCGAGCGAAAATGTCTACAGTATCTCTGATATTGAAGCACAAATGGCTGCTGAAGATGCTTTGAATGAGTTGAATAAATAGTTAAATAGAAAAAGGCTTGAAATCGATCGATTTCAAGCCTTTTTTTAATTAGTAAAGCTCTGATGCAGCGTCTTGATCTAAAACAATTGTTAAGTTAGGATGGGTTTGTAATAAGGAAGCTGGAACTTCGTTTGTAATTGGACCAAAGAACGCACGCTGTATGATTGCCGCTTTTTTCTTACCCGTAGCAAATAGCACAATTTCTTTTGCCTGCATCACACTTTTTGGTCCCATCGTAACATAAAAGTCTGGCCGTTCATTTTCATCTCCGCCGACTTCACTTAATAAGATATCTTTCATGTTTTCAGTAGCATCTTCTCTTACGTGAGAGGTTAAATCTTCAAATTTAGTTGTTCCTGGAAGATTTCCACAATAATGTCCATCTGATCCAATACCTAATAGAATCAAGTCTAATCCGCCATCTTGCTCAATTCTTTTATCTTGAGTTTTGTAGTTATTTTCGTCTAAAGGATGGATTTGGCTTTCAGGAATTTCTGCTGGTTTAAAGAAGAGATTATTGAGGTTTGTCATGGTTACGCCATATCCTTTTCTCTGTTTGAAGGGGATCTCATCGAAGTTGTAATAATGAACATTATCAAGATAAGATTTGTTTTTTACATCGGCGACTAAGTATTCATACATCTTAATTGGTGTTGAGCCAGCGGTTATTGCTAAGTTCACTCGTTTTTGTTGATACATTTTACCTAGTAGAATGTTTGCGGCAACACGGCTCATTTTTTCGTAGTTTTCTTCAAGTATGATTTTCATTTTTGAACAGCTCCTTCTTTTTGTTTAACTTATCATATGGGAACCATCCCATGTCAATGAATTTTTTTGCTACAGGCAAATCAATATCATTATTTTTTTATTCGGCTTATGATAAGGAAAAAGAAGAGGTGAAGTAATCATGGAACACAATTACGAAAAAGCAATTTTTGCTGGCGGCTGTTTCTGGTGCATGGTCAAACCTTTTGATACTCAGCCAGGGATCATTTCAGTTGTCGCTGGATATACGGGAGGTCATGTTGAAAATCCAACGTATGAACAAGTTACGACTGGTTTGACAGGACACACAGAAGCAGTTGAAATTACTTATGACTCTACGATTATCCCATATGAAAAATTGGTGGAAACTTATTGGCAACAAACAGATCCAACTGATGCGCTAGGGCAATTTGCTGATCGGGGTGATTCCTATCGTCCAGTCATTTTTTATGCAGATGAGACTCAAAAAGAAATCGCAGAAAAATCGAAAGCTACATTACAAGCAAGCGGCCGCTTTACACAACCAATCGTGACCAAAATAGAGCCAGCCCAAAGGTTTTATCCTGCAGAAGACTATCATCAAGATTATTATAAGAAACATAGCATACACTATAATCTGTATAAAGAAGGCTCCGGACGTGCTGGATTTATTCGGAAAAATTGGAAAGATAATTAACTTATAAAACGAGACAGAAGCAGATGTTACTTTTGTCTCGTTATTTATTTACATAAAAACACAAAAAATAGTCCGATACTTAAAAATGGTACAAATGGAAGTTGTTGTATTTTTTTCTTTAAAATATATCGGGAAACTAAAAGAAAAAGTAAGCCACTACTGCTGGCAATGAACAATAAAAAGATAAGAGATTCACTGCCTAAGAGTGCTCCCCAGACCGTTAACAGGAGAATATCTCCGCCTCCCATGGAATCAGGCAAGAAATAGTTTAAAGCATGTAAGCTAAAGAAAATAATAATGCTTGTGAAAAGAAAAATCGGTAAAGCCAAATAAATGTGCCCGATACATAATAAAATGGATAACGGATAGAAAATTTTAGGCTCAACGATTAAATAGAAAATGTCTGTTAAAGATAACGTAACTGCTGTAAATAAAAAGCAAAGAGAATACAACGGGGAAATAGATTTAAAAGCTACAAAAAAACAAAGCAATCCGCAAATTATTTCGCTGTAAAAATAAATGGATGATAATTTGATCCCGCAATAACGACAACGAAAACGTAGAAAAATAATAGAAATAATCGGAATCAATTCAAAAACTGCCAACCTAGTCTGGCAATGAGAACAATGAGAAGCAGGATATACGATAGATTTTCTGATGGGAATTCGCTCGGCTACTAGACAAAGAAACGAACCAATAACACTACCAAAAATAAAATAAATGATTAACATAAAAATCTCCTTTCATAAACAAATACGCAATTAAACGCTTTTTTAACTAGACAATTCTTTTTTTATTAGGAATAATGAAAGGGAGAAATGAGGCGGGAAGATGGAAAAAATAGCAATTGGTGTGGATATTGGTACAACGCAGACAAAGGCTGTCGCTTTTAGTGAGGATGGAAAGGTTCAGACATCGGCATACGTTCGGTATTCACTCATTCAGGAAACAGAAGGTATGGCAGAACAAGATGTGGAGCAGATTTTTCAAGCAGTTATTACGTGTATCGAGCAAGTGGTAAGTGCAGTGCATCTGCATGAAATTTCGCTGATATCTTTTTCTACGGCGATGCATGGGTTGATTGTCATGGATAAAAATAATCAACCACTGACTCGGGTGATCACTTGGGCGGATAACCGTGCAGAAAAATATGCGGAAGAGTTAAAAGATACAGCTTTAGGAAAAACGATGTATCAAAATACAGGATTACCGATGCATCCTATGACGCCTTTTCATAAAATTCGTTGGCTAAAAGAAGAATTTCCGGAAATTTACAAGCAAGCAGAGAAATTCATTGGGATGAAAGAGTATGTATTTTATCGATTATTCGACCAATATATCACGGATATCAGCACAGCTTCTGGGACTGGATTTTTAAATATTCATGATCTTATTTGGGATCGGCAGGCTTTATCGGAGATGGGGATCACAACTGAACAGTTGCCATTGTTGGTTAGACCGACTCACCAATTAATGGGTTTAAGTGCTGAATGGTTAGAGCAATTGGGCTTGTCTGCAAAAACAGTTTTTGTGTTGGGCGGAGCAGATGGACCATTATCCAATTTAGGCTTGGGTGCAATGGCAAAAGGAACGGCTACATTGACGGTTGGAACAAGTGGGGCTTTACGTTATATTGTTGATCGGCCTTGTACTCATCCACAAGCAGAAACCTTTTGTTGTGTTCTAGATGAAAATCATTGGGTTATTGGGGGCGCGACAAGTAATGGAGCTGGAATTTTCGATTGGGCTTGTGAAAATTTATTGAAAGAAGTTCAAACCGAAGCACGTAAAGCTGGAGAAAAGCCTTATGATGAGGTAATGGCGCTAGTAAAAGGAACGCCAGCTGGAGCTAAGGGGTTGCTGTTTCATCCGTATTTACTTGGAGAGCGCGCACCATTGTGGAATGCAGAAGCAACAGGTAGCTTCATTGGTTTAAAGAGAAATCATGACGACAAATTAATGATGCGTGCTGTGGTTGAAGGAATTTGTTTGAATTTGAAGCGTATTTTAACAGAATTAGAAGAATTAGGCGGATCAGTGAAAGAAATTCGAGCAACAGGCGGTTTTGCTGATTCAGAGGTTTTTAAAAAAGTGATGGCGGATGTTTTTGGCTATAAGCTTTCGTTAACTGAAAGTATTGAGGCTTCAGCTTTGGGGGCTGTCTTATTAGGCTGGCAAAGTCTAGGTATAATTTCAGATTTGAAAACAGCTTGTGAACAAGTTGAGATTTATGAAATAGTGGAACCTAATAGTGAGAACTATGAAGTTTATCAACAGATTTACCCACTATTTATAACAACTCAGCAGCAAATATCTGCCAGTTATCACCAGCTAGCGAAATTAAGAGCAGATTTAGAATAAATTTTTTTGACAAATAGGGCTGAACTTGCTTTACTAGTAGTAAGAGAACGGAGGAAAGGAAATGAAGAAGTTATGGATCATCTCTTTGCTTTTAGCGGGAATTTTTCTGACAAGTTGTGGATCTAAAGGGATCTCAGCAGAAGATGCTGGAACGTTGTTCGTTGATCGTTTAGTTTATCAAAAAGAAGAGAGTAAGTTTGCCAAAGAGTTTCGTGATGGTGAACGAGTTGGTAAAGAACTAGATGAAAATAGTAAAACTTTCGAAGAAAATTTTGCCAAAGGATTATCCTCTACAGGAGCAAAGGTTCCGGAAAAAGAAGCAGATCAGTTAACAAACGAACTTTTACAGCAAGCAAGAGAAAAAGCAACCTATAAAATCGTTCAAATAGATGAAACAAAAACTGGTGCAACAATTTCTTATTATGTAACTGGATTGGACTTAGTGAGTGCGATGCAGGAGATGACAAGGCAGCTGGTAAAAGAGACCTTAGCTGAACCTGAAATAGCCAAGGATGAGCAAAAAACATTGGATGCGACGTTTTCTATTTTAGAAGAGCGGGTCAAATCGATTAAAATCAAAACAGATCCAGTTGAAATGAAATTACATTTAGAGAAAGAAAAAGGAAAGTGGTTTGTGCCGGATAATCAAAAAACTGCTGTATCTAATTTGTTTATGGCATTCATTTCTGGTTCAAAAGATACAGATACGATGAATAAAGAATTGCAAGAAGCATTAAATGAAGTTGCTAAAGAGATTATCGATTCATTGGACACGGTATCAATACCTAATAGTAATTAACGATTCAGTTTATAATTATTATTAAATGAGAAATGTTTTAAAAATGAAGATTTTAGTGTACTTTTTCACCGTTTCGTACTACAATTAAGTGTAGATAAAAATTTAGGAGGATGATGTATAATGAAATTTGAACAAACTAAAGAAGTATTAAACCAACTAGTTGCGGATCTAAGCCAGTTTTCAGTGGTAATCCACCAAACACACTGGTATATGCGTGGCCCAGAATTCTTGACATTGCACCCTAAAATGGACGAATATATGGACCAAATCAATGACCAATTAGACGTTATTTCTGAACGTTTGATTACACTAGACGGCGCACCTTACTCAACATTACAAGAATTTGCTGACCATACTGGTATTGAAGATGAAATCGGCACATACGAACGTACAATTCCTGAACGTATGGAAAAATTAGTAGAAGGCTACCGCTATTTAGCAGATTTATATCAAAAAGGAATTGAAGTGTCTGGTGAAGAAGGCGACGATTCTACACAAGATATCTTTATTGCAAACAAAACAGATATCGAGAAAAATATTTGGATGTTGCAAGCAAAACTGGGGAAAGCACCTGGTATTGATGCAGATTCACGTGCAAAAACTCGTTAACCAACAGAATTTGAAAGCTTATGGAAGATGGTTTACTATCTTCCATAAGCTTTTTTTAGTTTGCTTTGCTTTCTAGTTTTAGTTTACTACGCTCAATTGCTGCTTTCACTTGATCAAATCCGGTCCCACCATACGAATGTCGCCGTTCGATTGCTGTTTTTGAGGCTAGGGTTTGATAGATGTCTGCTTCAATCAACGGTGTAATAGTTTGGTAGTCTTCTAATTGGACATCTTGCAAATAAATCCCTTGTTTCGTACATTGTAATACTAATTTTCCAACAATTTCGTGCGCTTGTCTGAAGGGCATTCCCTTGCTTGCAAGGTAGTCTGCTAGCTCCGTTGCATTTGAAAAATCTTTTTCTGTTGATTTTTCCATGATTTCTTGATTTAGTGTCATTGTTTCAACCATACCTGCCATAATCTCTAAACTAGTTAATATCGTATGAGACGTATCAAACATGCCCTCTTTGTCTTCTTGCAGGTCTTTGTTATAAGCTAATGGTAAACCTTTTAAAACGGTTAAGAGGCTGAATAAATTGCCATATACGCGACCAGACTTCCCACGAATCAATTCTGCCATATCTGGGTTCTTTTTTTGAGGCATGATTGAGCTACCTGTAGAAAAAGTATCGGTCAATTCAATAAATTGAAATTCGTGGCTGCACCATAAGATGATTTCTTCGCAAAAACGAGAAAGATGCATCATTAAAATAGAACTATTGCTAAGGAATTCTAGAATGAAGTCTCGATCGCTCACACCGTCTAGACTATTTTCATAGATTGAAGAAAAGCCTAGCAGCTCAGCTGAATAGGCACGATCTATTGGAAAAGTAGTGCCAGCAAGGGCCGCACAGCCCAATGGGGAAATATCGATTCGCTTCAAACTTTCTGAAAATCGTTCTTGATCTCGTGTCAGCATACCGTAATAAGCCATCATATGATGAGCAAAGGAAATAGGTTGCGCATGTTGTAAGTGAGTGTAGCCAGGCATAATAGTCTCAATATTTTCTTCAGCTTTATGAACTAAAACTTGGCGAAATAAGTGGATCTTTTCGATAACTTCTTGAACGATTTCCTTTAAGTAGAGATGCATGTCTGTAGCAACTTGATCATTTCTACTACGGCCTGTATGCAATTTTCCAGCAACAGGGCCAATTTCATCATGCAGATGTTTTTCAATGTTTAGATGGATATCTTCATTTTCTATACTAAATTCAAGCTCACCTGCGATTAACTTTTTTTGAATGGTATTAAGCCCGATAGTGATTTTATCAGCTTCTGTTTCCGTTAAAATTCCTGTCTTAGCTAACATTTTTACATGAGCTAAGCTTCCAATAATATCTTGTTTGGCTAACTTTTGATCGAAAGGAATCGAAGCCCCAAAGGCATCTATCCATGCTTCGCTTTTCCCTTCAAAACGTCCGCCCCATAATTTTTCCATTATGCACACCTCATTTATGTATTATTATTCATTCTGAAAAGAAAGAGGTCATCTACTTCTGGATGTAGATAACCTGTTTACTTATCAATTGTTTATAGGAGATAGATAAAAATAAAATCATTACTAATTATTTTTGTTTAATGTAGCTTGAACTTCTGCATTGACTTTGGTAGGAAGTCCCCAGAGCTTGATGAAACCCACGGCTGCATCTTGATCAAAAGTATCAGCAGACGTGTAAGTCGCTAAGTTTTCGTTATATAGACTATTCGCTGATTTACGTCCTTCAACAATGGCATGACCTTTAAAGAGTTTTACCCGAACCACACCGTTTACATATTTTTGCGTAGATTTTAAGAAAGCAATCAGCGCGTCAGTTAACGGATTGAACCATAGACCATCATAAATAATTTGAGATAGTTGATTTTCGATGATTGGTTTGAAGTGTGCTACTTCCCGAACGAAAGTTAAATCCTCTAGTTCTTTATGAGCGGTCATCAACGTGATTGCTGCTGGACATTCATAAACTTCCCGTGACTTGATCCCCACTAAACGGTTTTCTACATGATCGATTCGACCAATACCATGTTTACCAGCTAAATCATTCAAGTCCAAAATTAAATCGGATAACAGCATTTCTTTGCCGTTGATAGCTGTAGGTACACCCTCTACGAAAGTTAACTCAATAATATCTGCTTCATCAGGCGTGTTCTCTAAGCTAGCTGTTAATTCATAAGCGCCTTCTGGCGGAGTTGCCCAAGGATCTTCTAAAATGCCGCATTCATTGGCGCGGCCCCAAAGATTTTGGTCGACAGAATAAGGATTATCTAAATCGGCAGGGACTGGTACGCCTTTTTCTTTTGCATAATTGATTTCTTCTTCACGTGACCATTTCCATTCACGAACTGGAGCAATCACGCTGAGCTCGGGTGCAAGGGCATTGATCGCTACTTCAAAACGTACTTGATCATTCCCTTTTCCTGTACACCCGTGGGCAATCGTTGTCGCTCCAGTCTCGTGTGCTAATTCTACTAATTTTTTAGCAATCAGAGGGCGAGATAAAGCGGAAACTAACGGATAAGATTGTTCATAGAAGGTATGGCCTTGTAAAGCAATCAAGGCAAATTCTTGCGCAAATTCCTCTTTAGCATCAATGGTATATGAAGCAGAGGCACCAACTTCTAATGCTTTATTTTTGATGAAATCTAAATCTTTCTTTTCACCGACATCTAAGCAGCAAGCAATCACATCATATCCTTCGTCAACTAACCATTTAACAGCAACGGAAGTATCTAATCCGCCAGAGTAGGCTAAAACAACTTTTTCTTTCATGAGTAACACTCCTTATTTTCTAATTGTCTTTTTTGATTGTTCTCATCATATCACTTGAAAATACAAAAATCAACACTTTTTGTAAATAAATATACATAAAAATAAATATTTCGGGAATAATATACATTTTTGTTTTTTGGAATCACGTAATATACATTACGCATATTTTGGTCTTTTCCATTTTTATAGTAGAAGTTATTTTTTTGATCAGAAAAAATAAGAAGAAAAATAGCGGAAAACCTCAGAAATTCATTGACTTTGCTAGCGATAGAAGGTATCATGTTAAATGGTATTGTTTGCCCCACAATGAGCCCCGGAAACTCAAGTGAATGTCAAACATCGAATAGAAAATTGGAGGAAAGAATCGTGCGTACAACATATATGGCCAAATCTGGCGAAGTAGAACGTAAATGGTATGTAGTAGATGCAACAGATATCCCAATGGGACGTCTATCAACTGTAGTTGCTTCTATCTTACGTGGAAAAAATAAACCAACATTCACACCACATGTGGATACTGGAGATTTCGTAATTGTAATTAATGCTGATAAAATCAAATTAACTGGTAACAAAGCAAGTGATAAAATTTACTACCGTCACAGCCAATACCCAGGTGGGTTAAAATCTGTTACTGCTGGTGAATTACGCGATAAAAACTCTCGTCGTTTAATCGAAACTTCTGTAAAAGGTATGCTTCCTAAAAACACTTTAGGCCGTAAACAATTTACTAAGTTGAACGTATACGGTGGAGCTGAGCATCCACATGCTGCACAACAACCAGAAGTATTAGATATTACTAACCTAATTTAAGGAGGGAAATTCATTGGCTCAAGTACAATATATCGGCACTGGCCGTCGTAAAAATGCAGTTGCCCGCGTACGTTTAGTACCTGGTACTGGTAAAATTACTGTAAATAAAAAAGATGTTGAAGAATATATTCCACACGCTGACTTGCGTGAAGTTATCAACCAACCATTTGGTGTAACTGAAACTAAAGGCGCTTATGATGTAATGGTAAACGTTAATGGTGGAGGCTACTCTGGTCAATCAGGTGCGATCCGTCACGGAATCGCTCGTGCATTATTAGAAGTAGATCCTGATTTTCGTGCTGCTTTAAAACGCGCTGGACTTCTTACTCGTGATGCCCGTATGGTAGAACGTAAAAAACCAGGTCTTAAAAAAGCCCGTAAAGCTTCACAATTCTCAAAACGTTAATATTATTATATCAATGTTTAAGTCACTTTCCAGGTTTTGGAAAGTGACTTTTTTTTGCAACGGTAATAAGTAGGATATATAAAATCAAACATACCCTACTTATTAACAGGTATCAATTCATGCTTAAAACCATGATGATCCGCCTTAATTTTTTTCATACCAATAACTTTTTGAAGTCACATATTCACATTTTTTAAATACCTTAATAAAATAACTCACATCATTAAAGAGAAGCAATGAGTTGCTCAAATAGTACTGTTTAAATTCCAATAGTTGCTGACTTTCTTCTATTTTTTACTTCAACACATATTTATTGAGAGAAAATCCCACTTCTTTTTTAACAATTTACATAAATTCTGTGTGAACCGCGATCCTCATCTTAAAAGCACATCATTTTTTCAGCAGTGTTCTGAAATAGTTTACCAAGTGAATCTTAACACACACTTTTTGGAGTAAGCGTTTGCATTTGAGACAAGATTATTATACAATGTTATCGAAACGTTTCGATAAATATGAAAAGGAGCTTTTACGTGAAAAATAGACCAAAATTTATAGCTTTTCTATTTCTACTTGTACTATCGTTATCCTTTGCTATCAGCAGCTTTGCTCAAAATAATGAAAAAAATCAAAATTTTGAAATGAAAGCCACTAAAAATGAACAATTAGACAGGCTATTTAGGAATAGTTACGATGTTTTTAAAGATTTAAGAAATGATTTAGGTGTTTACAGAGATAGTATTTTGCTTGAACCTGGCGAAAATTATCAT
The DNA here is from genome assembly GCF_001730285.1 of Enterococcus ureasiticus. GTDB lineage: Bacteria > Bacillota > Bacilli > Lactobacillales > Enterococcaceae > Enterococcus_L > Enterococcus_L ureasiticus. The sequence continues at coordinate 66,154 of NZ_MIJZ01000017.1, read as the reverse complement.
CCTTCATCAGTTGCAGCAACTGGTGTTGGCTTAATGTCATTGACCATCGCTGATAAAAAGAATTGGGAAGAAAACGCTGTGGAAAAAGCAAGAAAAACTGTGGCGACAATGACAGATCAAACAGCTGGTTTTCATGCTGACAGAACATCAAATGGCTTTTACAGGCATTTCATTAATATGGAAACTGGGGTACAGGAATGGAATTCTGAATATAGCACGATTGATACGGCAATATTTTTAGTGGGTGCCATGTTTGCTGAAAAATATTTTAATGATGCAGCACTAAGTGAATCTGTTGCTAAACTTTATCATTCGATAGATTTTGAAGCGGCAATCGCTGACATTGATACTGGCGGAATTTATCTTACAATGAATGAAGATGGAACAGGTGGTTCAAATTCAATAACATTACCGTATAACGAATACATCATTGTGGCGTGGTTAGCTTATAATCAAAATATTAGTAACCCAGAAAGTAAAGCAGTCAAATTTTGGCAAAATCATTACGCAACTCCAGACAAACTGTTAAACAAGCAATTTGCTGATGTAAGCCTTTTGACTGACCATCCAGACCATTATCTATCATCATTTACGTTGTTATTTCCATACTACATGGTGAATATGTTTTCTGAGTCAAATGAGTATAATGTTTATATCGAAAATGGCTATAAAGCTGATAAACTTTGGAGTGAAGGAACGAAAAAAACAGCTTCTTATGAATGGGGAAATGGTCCAGGAGCATCTCCAGAAGGATATGGCTATCATGCGGATGCAATAAATAATAATGAATTAATAACTATTTCTCCTCATATTATCGCAGGCTTTTTACCTGTAAATCCTAGTGGTACTCAAGATTTGTTAGATTTGTATGCAAATAAAAAAGGAATTTATCGTTTACAATCTGATTCTTCAAAAGAAATTCTTTGGAGATATAGCGTGGTAGATCCTGCATGGAAAGCTAATTCAATCCAAGGTATTGATTACTCGACATTTATTTTTGGACTTGCAACGTTAGACGATGATATTGGTCTTACTTTTTTTCAAGATAATAACAATTTTTTTACGAAAGTAGATTTTGATTTAAATGGTGGGACAGGTGAGATACCGCCAGCACAACATTTGACTGTTGGTGATACGTTGCAAGAACCAACGACTAAACCAACACGCCCTGACTATACGTTTGCTGGCTGGAGTAGGACGGTGGATGGATCAGCAGGCGCATGGAATTTTTCTGAAGGGATGACGCCGACGCAAGATTTAACGCTGTATGCCCAATGGGAAATGGATAAGCATACTGTTACTTTTGATTTAAATGGTGGAACAAGTGAGGTACCTCCAATACAAAGTGTAGGGGTTGGAGTGAATATAGAAACACCAACTCCTGATCCAACTCGTTTAGGCTATACGTTTGCTGGTTGGAGTACAAACATAGCTGGATCAGAAAAAGTATGGAATTTTTCTATGGATGTAATGCCGGATAAAGATTTAACGTTGTATGCCCAATGGCGAATAAACACGTATACTGTTACTTTTGATTTAAATGGAGGGGGGAGTCCAGTACCAGCTGAGCAAAATATAGCATTTGGCTCTAAAGTGATGGAGCCAACACCAGCGCCAACACGTTCGGGCCACACCTTTATTGGGTGGTATGATGCAGAAGATAATGTATGGGATTTTAGAAAAATGTCTATGCCAGACAGCGATATAAAATTATATGCACACTGGAAAAAACTTGGTTTAGATAACATAACCACAGATAACGGAAATGTATTAAAAAAAGAAAATATCCCAACAACGAAATCAAACACATTGCCAAAAACTGGAGAAAAGGTTGAGTTTGTTGGTATTTGTGGGTTATTGTTAGTAAGTAGCTTAGTTGTTGTAATCTATAAAAAAAATATGTAATTTAATTAAATCGGTAGAAGTATCTTTCAAAATTTCCTTTGTTATACTGTGTTGATTAAAATAGAATATCGATTTTAGCTAGTAAAGCACTTTCTCATATCGAGAAGGTGTCTTTTTTTTACTAAATTTTAAGAGAATGTTCGCTTTACAAATCATTCAGTTTTTTTATTTGTGTTTACCTACTAACAAAAGACCCATTTAGCATACGATTCTGTTATCAAAATCGTTTTTAAAATATGGAGAGAAACGTTGGTGACTTTGAATCTAGTTTTTTAGATCCAAACGTTGATATTTATAGAATGAGCCTATAATAAAAGCATAGAACAAGTCATAAAAAGCAAAACTGAAAGAAATTGAATGTTCTAAAAAACAAAAGAAAGAGGTTTAGTAATGGAGAAAGAATTAAAAGCTATTGATACAGAAATCGAAGAACTGGATGAATTGTTTGGAGAAGTAGAATTGATTGAAATTGATGAAACAATCACACTATCTGAGACAGCAGCATCAAGTGGAATTTCATCATGTAATAGTTGTTCATGCTGTGCGTCGACATCGTGTTGCAGTAGTTCATCAGTAAGTTTTACTTAATAAAGAAAGGAACTGTAGGAATGAAGACAGAAGAAAAAAAGTTTGAGAATCATATCGAAGAATTAGATGAATTATTTGGAGAAGTAGAATTGATTGAGATCGATGAAACAATCACACTATCTGAGACAGCAGCATCAAGTGGAATTTCATCATGTAATAGTTGTTCATGTTGTGCATCGACATCATGTTGTAGTAACTCGTCAATTAGTATCACTTGATAAAACAGGCTTATACATTATTTTAACGGGAGATTAAGTTGGCGGCACAACACTTTAAAAAATTGATTTGAATGGCTCTACCATAAGTGTTTGAAGTAAGCTGCCTTTAGTTATTAGAGCATAATTTAAACGCTAAGTGTAGGAATAATTAAACACTTAGGTTCTCCTGTTAAATGAAATGTATTAGGAAGGATGAATAGAAATGAATATTACAGCGAATCAAATTACAAAAAAATATGGGGAAACAACAGCACTTCAATCAGTAAGCTTTGATTTTCCTAAGAATTCAATTGTTGGGGTCGTTGGTCATAATGGTTCTGGAAAGACTACATTACTGGAAATACTGTGTGGCTTGAGAAAAGAAGATGGCGGCAAAATGAATGTAAAGATTGATAAGAAATACAAATCAAAATTAGGAGTTGTTCTACAAAATAATGCATTTTATGATGATGCGAAAGTCATCGAATTACTGAAGTTATTTTCGTCTTTTTATAAAGAATCAGTAGATATTGATGAATTGATGGATATTACTCAGATCAAAGAATACAGTCATAAATTTTATAAAGATTTATCTGGCGGAATGAAGCAAAAGGTAAATATCGCATTAGCGCTTTTAAATAACCCTGAAATCATGATCTTAGATGAACCTACTACGGGATTAGATCCGATTGCACGTAAAGAGTTGTGGGATATCGTTCACCGTTTTGCTAAAGAAAATATTGTTTTTCTATCATCTCATTATATGGATGAAGTTGAATCCAACTGCACACATATATTGTTTCTGAAAAAAGGACGAGTTGTAGAATGTGGAAAAATTTCAGATATTTTAAATAAACATGATACAAATATGAATGATCTGTATTTAGAAAAAAATAAAGGAGCGTAATAATTATGATAGCAAGTATTTTGCAGCAATTAAAAGTTGAATTTAAAATTTATTTAAGACAACCGTTTTACTTACTGTTCAGCTTAGTGATGCCAGTAGCAAGTTTTCTATTCTTTGGAAGCTTATACTCGTCACAAGATTATGGAGCAGCAGACTTCTTTTCAATGTATATCCCAGGTTTTTGTATGTTGGTTCTATTTTCTACATCTGTATTTAATGTTGGAAATCAAGTGATCTCAGATAAAGAAAAAGGTATCTACAATCGTATTTTAACAACACCTATTTCTTTGACTCGTTTCATTGGGGTAATCTTATCTAAAGCATTTATGCTGGCGTTTCTTGGTTTTGTATTGATTTTATTAGTTGCGCACTTTTCATTCTCTATTCCGATTGGGTTAGACCGTTTAGGCTTTGTGGCAATGTACACTCTCTTTATTCTGTATTCTTTATCTTTGGGTGTTGGGATTGCTTTTCTAGTAAATAAGCTTAACACATACTCGATTGCAATGATGACTGCATTTTTCCCAATGTTCATGCTTTCAGACGCTTCTATTCCCTTAATGAGTTTACCTGAATGGGCGCAAAAAGCTGCACAGTTCAATCCGTTGTATCATGCAAACTTGATTTTGAGAACATTTTGGGCTTCAAATATGCGGGAAATGTATGGAGCAAATATTTGGAAATCATATGTAGTATTGGGATTGCTTTTAAGTGTTTTATATATTTTGGTTATTTATAAATGGAAAAAAGGAAAAATTTCATTAAAACAGAAATCAGATAGTAAAGGACAACTTCCGTTATCAAATGCTTCTGAAGTAATTTAGTGAGTAAATAGAAAGAAAGGAATCAATTTGTATGACTCAAGAAACAAAGTCTCATCCTATCATCATTGAAAGAAGTAAATATGATGCACAAGGATTATATACGGATGCTTATAGAATGGAAGAAACGTATGAAAAATATAAAGAAAAACACAGACAGTTTAACAAATTTTGTCAGGATATGGTAACGAAATTAAATGGACAAGAAGATCTGTTAAGTAAAAGTCAGCTTTCAAAGTTGAGAAAAAAGTTGAAAAAGAAAAGTTTAGATATTTCTTTTGATACCTTACTTAATGATTCAGAATACAACGCTATTCAGCCGTTACTTATCAAATATGAAGAGTATCGTAAAGGCTGTCAAGAGTCATTTCTTTTGATCAGTGATGTACTGCAAAAATCAGAAGTTTCTAATAGAAAAGAGCTTAAACATTTTTTGATGGAGAATCAAGAGATTCAACAGATGTTGTATCTAACAAATCAGGAACTTTATCAGAATACTCAAAAATATCTAAACGGAGAATTTGAAGGGAAAAAGAAGAAGTTGCGTAAAGTCGAGATTCCATTAATGAAAGTAGTCTCTAAAGCAACAACAAAAACGAGTCCCAATTTTTATTTTAATACGGTAAAATTTTATTCTGATCAAGTTGAGAATTTCAATTATCTTGTTAAGAAAAATCAAGTTACGCCAAACTATGTTTTCTTCCATCGTGCGCTAGAGCATCTATTATTGAGTGAAAAGTATATTGAGTATACACAATTCAAAGTGAACAACCGAATTACAAAAATGAGTGATGACGGGCTTTATATCTTTAAGAATGAAAGTGATAACTATAAGATTTTCAAATCAAAAGATGTCTTGCGTAAAACAGAAAGCAATGAAGTGATTGAAGTATTACTTCAACATTCAGATCAGCTTTTTGAAACTTCTTATTTCTGTAAAAAGTTTGATATAACAATTGAACGAGCGAAAGCAATTGTAAAAAAGCTGCATGATTTGGGTGTTTTAGAGCTTAAACAACAATTGACAGATCGTATTGATATTATTCAAGAGTTCACTGAAACAATCGAAGACATTTTTGGTCAGAAAATTACGACAATTAATCAAATTATCGATTCCAGCTTAAAGCTTAGAGCGTTATTTATAAAGATAAATCAAGAATTTTCAATTGATCTTTATAATCAAATCATTAATTGTTACGAAGAGCTTTCTATGGCAATTGGAATAAATGTTCCATCCAGACAACTTTTGGTCTATGGAGATAATGTAATTGCTAATGAACATGGGACTACGCCTCCTGGTATTTTATCTAAGCATATGGAAGAGTTATTGAGTGTTTTTCCAATTTTTGATATCAATGAGAAAATCAAAAATGAATTTGCTGTGGAAGTTGAAAAATACAAGGAAAATGAACGGATTGAAATGAATCATCCCGCAATTTTAAAAGTATTGACAGATGTAAACTTGAAATATGGACAGTATTGGACAGACCCATGGCATCAATTTGAAACAAAATCACTTTTAAATCAATTTTTATTTGAATTACAGAATGAATTTGCGAAACATTTAACCCAGTATAGTGACGAAAAACAAACCCTAGATCTTACTGAGAAACTAAAAGAACTAAGCCACAAACTGAAAACGAAAGGTATTCAAAGAGAAGGATATTATTCAGTATTTTATCAAAACGATAAACAAAATCAAACAGTTATTAATAAAATCTATCCTGGCTATGGAAGTTTTTATCAGAGATTTTTACGCTATACAAATATCTTGGAAACCTATGGCAAAGAAGTGAAGGATTTTTATCGAAATGAGCATCATGAAATCGCTGAATTACATGAACCATTAGCATTTAATGCTAACGTGGTAGATATTCCTTATTATGAAACAAGGTATATGGATGATTTATCTAAAGATAATGGAGAAAAAGATATTTTTAAAAAGCATGTGTATGAAGAACGATCTGATCTCGATTTTGAAGAGGGGGAGTTTGTTCTCCAACATGATGGAAAAAACTATAAACCTGTTATTTCTTCTAGCCTCATTCGAGCGCTGTATCCAGGTAAATTTGCGTTTATTACATCAATTTTTTCAAATATCAGTTTTATTAATGATTTATCTTTGTTTTGGCTAAATCAAAGAAAGAACAACTTAGCAATTAGAAGTCCGCAAATGAAATTCAAAGATATAGTACTGGAACGGGCACATTTATATTGCAAAGCAGATTACTTCAAGCATGACGCGAATAATACAGAAGAACATTTGTATCTCTCAATTCGGGAAAAGTTGGCAGAAAATGGTATTGGTTCATCATTCTTTATCCAATCACGTAAAAAGCAATTTGTAGACAGCCAAGTCAAGTCACTATCATTTGAGTTTAACAAACCCCAGTACATCGATTTAAATAACGTTTTGCTGTATAAATTATTTTTAAATACCATGAAGACAAACAATGATCTTTTGATCTCAGAAATTTTGCCTGAAAATATCAGCGCAAGTGAATACATGAAAGAGGTGAAAGTGATAAATGGCGAAAATTCATAAAATAACGATTGCATTAAATACCCAAAATACATTTAAACAAAAATTCATTAGAGAAGAACTGATTCCGGAAATGAAAAAATTTCGTGAATCATATGGTAGTGACAGTTGCTTTTTCCATCGTACGTTAAATGTTGGACCGATAATCAATGTCTATATTCAAGGAACGACAGAAGAAGCAATCAATTTGCAGGTCGCAATGGAAGCAAGAATGGCTGAATTTAAAAGACAATATGGCAATCAATTTGTAGAAAAGTCTGTTTATTTTGAAAATCAGCAAAATATTCGTCGAATGAATGGGCTCTCAAAGGGGATAGGGGACTATCAAAATTTCGCTGTTATATTGGACGAAATAGAGTCAGTTCCAAGAGAAGGTGAATATTATTCAGAAGAAGCGAAGAATATGGTCAACAACTGGTTGTTCGAGCAGGGAGGATTGATCGACGGTACAAATTTACTAGTTGAGCAATTAAATGAATTGGAAAAACAAAAATTCTTAGTTGCTTTATTTTTAACTTGTTCGCAAAAATTAGATGGTACATCGTATCGAGGATATTTGTCTTTTAAGTCTCATTATTTGGGATTTATTAATATTCGTAAGCAGGAGATGCAAAATTATCATAAGATGTTTGAACAATACTACTTGGAACACGGAGAAGAGTTTGAAAGCATGAGGGATACAATAAGAAATAGTCAGTCGATTTTGACAGGAAATGATCAGTCGGATGAAATCCTTCGTAAATGGGAGATTGTAATCAATCAATTCATGGAACTTCAAAAGAATTTACCCAAAAAAGTAAAACTATCAAATATATTCAGTATGCTTAGTTTTCGAAGATACAGTGAGTTCCATAAGGAATCATTTAAGCTCTCGAATCTGAAATTTTATTTTTCCGAACAATTTCAGGAATATCGTTTGTTGGTCAATATCATCTATCTTTTGTTGCCAGATATGGGATTCAATACACCTAAACGATTATTAGCATCTTATAATTTGATTTCAGTTTTGGAAGAAGGGAGAAAAAAATGAATATCGTCTACAAGGGTAATACATTTTTGAAAGAAGATGGGGAAATGATTATTTTGCGGGTAGGGCAAAAAGAATATCGATTTCCAAAGAAGAGTTGCAGCATTGACTCTTGTAAGAAAAGTATTCGATACTTTCAAAAACCAACAAATCAAGAAAGATTCATCCAAGCGCATAGTAAAGAAGAAATTAAAGCTTTCTATCTTTTGATGAAAGTACAGGCACTTGCAATGTTACCTAAAGACATTGAAATAACACCTATAAATATGTACATTATTAGAAATTATACTGATTATATAGAGGTCATTCGAAGATATTCAAGTACAAAATATCCTGTTATTCAACTTGTTACTAGTCAAGGAAGTATTGATACACTTAAGTTTATCAAAGGAAGTTGTGTGATTACTTCTGTCTATCAGGAAAATAGCATTACTATTTTAGACCAGCCGAAAGATTTAGAGCAACTACAGAAAGAACTGAAAAGAAGAAAATCAAGAGGTCGAAGCAATTTAAAAGTAGAGAGGCTACTGAAAAAATATGCTGAAATTCTTATGATCGATCGTTTGTCTTTACATCCGAAGTATGAGCCATCATTTATGTTTACCTCAGATTTACAATTGATCAATTATGATATTTTGGATCAACAAGAAGTGTTTCATGTGATTGTTGATCAAATCAAAGAAATGAAAAAAGATGAACAAATCTCGCAAGCACTAGATTTTTTACAACGCCATCCCAGCTTTTTCTTGACCTACAATGTAGAAAAAGAAATGGAGGGTGTGTATTCTGGAAAAGCATTTCTAAGAGGAATTAATCAATCTGAAGTTACATTTTCAGGTATAGATTATATAGATATTTTAGAACAAATATTAAATGAATTCTTGCCATTGCTTCAATTAACTGAAGAGGAGCCTGTTGTGGTGAAGAGTCATTAATAAACTGGAGTTGAAAAGATGAATAAAATAGAAAATCGTTGTTTTTTCAGTAAGACCCCCTTAACAGAAACTTCTCAAAAATACATAATGAGAAACCTAAAATATAATAAAAAAGTTGATTTAACTGGTGATCAGATAGACGAAACACCATATTGTGAGATAACTTCAGAAATCGTTCGATTACACCAATCAATCCAAGAAGATGGAGTATCAGAATGCTTTTATGAAATAAATAATCAGGATTTAGCGATTTTGAAACATCCAATTTATAAAAAAGAAGAGTTGCCAGAATGGCTCTACAAAGAAAATCAAGTCTCCAAAACAATACGAGTCAAGGAAAATATAGATACTGAGTACATAAAAAAACAGCTATTTGATAATAAATATGGTACTTTTTTCAATATTTATAAAGATATCAGTTCAAAAGAATACGCTATGGTTGGCGTCGAGTTTAAGCCATCACCATTTTTTGATGACTCAGAAACAGGTTTTGGTCGAGCAGAAACTTTTCAAAAAGCAGAAAGTCAAGCGATTTTAGAAGCGCTGGAACGTTATGGAATCTACAATTTAGAAAATCAGTCAGTAAAGCAACAATTAAATACGGTAATTACAGACCCTGTTCAGAAGAAAGAATTAAAAAAGCATCTAGATAAAGAATTTTTTGCAGTCGAAGTAGAAGAATTGATTAACCAGAAAACAGCTTTGCAGCCAGAACAATTTTTCAAATTTTTAGTAAATGATCCAGAAATTATGGTTAATGAAACAAGTAATGGTGTTGCTTTAGGCTCTTCCTATTATGAGGCGGCTGTTTATTCTTTGTTTGAATTTATTGAACGAGATGCATTCTTGACTTTTTGGCATAAGCAAGTCCCTTTGAGACAAATTGATAAAGAGAGTCTGAATGTGAAGCAGAAAAAAATCATTGATGAATTTGAAACAGAAAACAAACAGGTTTATTTGTTTGATATGAGGTTTGATATTGATATCCCAACAATACTGAGTTTAGTGATTTCTAAGAATGAAAAACCAGCAACTTATGTGAGTGCTGCAGCACATTTGAATTATGATGTGGCGATAGAAGGAGCATTGAAAGAAGCTATAGTGGCTCATAATGTATATAAGAATAATCCTGCGGTAGCAGAAAAAGTTTATGGGGCAAAAGAAGAGGTTGTTTCGTTGTCAGATCATTTTAATTATTATTCTAAACCTGAGTCTATTACTGTTTATGATTTTTTATTTGAATCGAATAAGTTATTTTCTGTAGCAGCTTTATTTGAAAAGAATAGTGTAAGAACAGATAAAGAAGCGCTAGAAAAAGTGATTAAGAAAATGAAAAGGGTCAATACAATTTATTGTTGTGATGTAAAGAATGAGCTGATCAATCATTTAGGTTTTATTGTAACAAAAGTGATCATTCCTGAGATGCAGACAATGTACTTTGGTTATGAGAACAAGCGAATCAATCAACAGCGGATTGATCAAGCAGTAGCAGATTCCAGCTATAAAAATACTGCAAGAATCCAAGAAGGAGAGTATTTTGATGAACCCCATCCGTTCCCTTAAATCAAACGATTATTTTACTGAATTTTTGAAAGAACGATATCAGACGATTCAAACGGAGAGTAGACCAAACTATATTAACTCACCTTTTGAATTTCCAGAGAACCCTGTATACCTTACTGATTTACTGCAGGGGGGAAACTCAATAATTTTAGAGAGCGTAGATCAATTCTTAGGTATTTCACGTTTAGAACCAGAAAATCCGTATGTTCTTCATACGAGTGTTCCCTCTGCTCGAAGCATACAAAGTAATTTAGCGTTGCTCAATATTAAATCTGAGAACCAGAGTCACTGGTTTATCTATAGTAAAAGTGAACAGGAATTCGTTCTTATTTTAAAAGAACAGACAGACCGCTTTTATCAAGAAGCAGAATTGATTTATTTTATCATGTACAATCATTTAGCTATTGGAAAGTATTACGGGAGGTTTGGTTTTTTGTTATCTTTACTGGATTCAGGACATCAATTGAATCATTTTGAGCATCTCTTTCAAGCCTGTGATCTAAAAAATTATAAGGCAGAAATTTTTCCTTCCCTGGTTCATTCGAGGATAACACCATTTTTTGATGAAAATTATTTTCCAATGGTTAAGATGACATGTACAGGACTAAAAGATGTAGTACTGTCTGATCAAGAAGAATCAGGACTTCGGGTGCAATTAGTTGATAGTGGTTTGACAAAATGTACCTCCTATGAGCAGCTAGTGGAACATATTTTTACTGATACAACAAAGTTAGTTAGGAATGAGTTACAAGTACTGCCGCAGATGAATTATCTTTCTGTGATTGAAAAAAGGACAAGTTTACAATCTTTTGAGGGGTTATGTTTCTTTGAAAGAGAAAAAGTCCCTTTAGAATCAGTAGTTGAAAAAATTAAAAAAGTTAATTCATTTCATGAAGTAGAAACAATGATATTTGATGTTGAGAAGCACGTTTATTTCAATGTTAGACATGAGAAGTGGGAAAACTGCCCATTTGAAAGTATTGAACAATTGCTACATGATTCGCTTGAATTTATTGATGTTCAGTCATCTAGCTATGTTCTAGTGACCGCATTGAAAAAGTCAGCACATCTAACGGTTAAAGAAAAGCTATTTAGCTTTATTCATTCGGCCGAAATCATGAGTGAAGCAGCTTTAGCATTTGCTTCAAATGCTTATGTTTCAAGATGTTTAAGGAATATAGATGACTGTACCTTTCTAGCACAATTCCCTGAATATGAAGAAATCACATATTTACAAGTGATAGGAAAAAATGAATGGAATCAAAAACTATATATTGCATAATAAATGAATAGTAATGAACAGGAATAGTGAGTTATCAAAAACATGTTACAGATGAAACAACAAACATGAAGTAATTGCATCATTAAGGAGGAATCTTATGGAGTCAGTCTACTTTTATCTTCATTCAGTAACGCTTCAAGATAAAGTAATTAAAAGTTTAGCAGATTATTTTAAAAAAATAGAAACTCAGTGGTTTTTTATCAGATATTGGCATGGTGGACCGCATTTAAGAATCCGATTCAAGGATGAACATGGAAATCGAAAAGCAGAAGTTTTCCACCTATTGAATCAGTTTGCTACAGAGATCCCAAACGATTCTGCTGTTACTGCGGAATCATATTATAAAAATCAAACATTTGATGGAGAACAAACAAACATATCCGAGCTTCCATGGTATGTGCAAGGGTCACTGATCGAAGAAACCTATGCGCCAGAAATCAATCGATATGGGAGTGGAATTTTATTAGAATTGTCTGAACGAGTATTTCAACTCTCTTCTGAATTAGTTGATAGTTGGTTAAGGAAGAAGAATTCGTTCAATATGAGGATATTATTTTCCTACTATATTTTCCATGAATTTTTAATGCTCTGTCCAGAAGTAGAAAGAGGTGCTTTCTTGAATAGATACTATCATTATTGGCACTCATTGAATAAAATGGAAAATCTAAAATTAAATCTTCGCGAGGTTAAAAAAATCTATCTTCCTTTTTTAAAAAAAATGACTGGTTCAACTGAAGCTAAATTATTTGAAGAAATCAGAGAAGTGTTGAATAAAGCAAAAGCGATCATCGATAATGAAGAAATGTTTCTGTATTTGATTAGTTCTCACATTCATATGACGAACAATCGATTATCTGTTACACCAGGAATAGAAGCAGAAATAGCTAAGTCAATGACACCAGAAGAAATGTTGGTGGAGTGATGTGGAAAAAAGAAAAAGATCCATACTTTAGTTTTCAAGAGTTTTTAGACTTTCACATATCTACGGCACACAGCGATTCTAATATGTCTGCTAATGGAGTGAAACGTGTATACGAGGCTAAAAAGGAGGAGCTACCAACAGGGAATAGAGTATCCCTGAATGAGTTATCATCGGTGGGAAATATGAGTGAGGAACAGCGATTGAAGCAAATTTTCGAGAAACGAAGAACTTCTTGGATGTTTGCTAAAAAGTTGGACGAAAACAAATTGTCTTTAGTCTTAAAATCTGCACTAGGTATTACTAGTGAGAGCTGGTATGGTCCTCATAAGGTCTTGAAAAAGGCTTATGCTTCTGCTGGAGGAGAGTATTCTATAAATATTTACATGTATCTACAGAATTTCTCTGATCCTAGATTAAATGGAAAAGTGATGAGATATTTACCAGAAGAAGAGAGTTTTTATCAAGTAAAAGAAATTGAGCTAGGAGCAATCAACAAAATATGTTCTACAAGTAAATATACCAATAATCAATTTGAACAAGCCAATTGCATATTCTTTTTCACGACTAGCTTCAAATCGCTATTTTCAAAGTATGGCAAGTTGGCTTACAGGCTTTCATTTTTAGAAGCTGGACATATTTGTCAAAACTTGCAAATTGTCTCAAGTTTGTTGGATGTCTCAAGTGTGCCATTAGGAGGCTTTTATGATGAGGATGTCCGGAGTATGTTGGCGTTAGAACAAGAGTACTGTTTATATGCATTAGCTATGGGGTGAGGAAAATGTTAATTAAAAATAAAAAATATCATTTAATAAAAGAACAGGAATTGATTGCTATTTATAATATTCAAGAGCAAAAAGTTGAAAAATTAATCAAAGTAGATCCGTTATTGATTGAATGTTATTTAGAAGTAAATTCAACAAAAGCAATAGCTGAGCAACAGGAAAAATATCATCATGTGTTGACAAACTTGCAAAAAGCATGGCCAGATTTGATTGTTGATATGGACGGAGAAAAGTTAGAACAGCTGATTGAATTGGAAGAGGCAGCTCGAGAGTTTGCACGACTTAATCACCACTATTTTTCTTTGAAAGAAGAGATGATCTTCATCAATGTAAAAGAAACGCTTTCCTTCTATACGGTAAATAATTTTTCCAAAAGCGTTGACTTCAAATTTTCTCTATTGAAGGATATTCATCAATATACAGCATTTTCTAACAAAAAAAAGGGTGAACAAAAAGAAATCAATTTAATTGATATTGCTTCCTTTGAAAAAGAAGAATTGCAGTATTTTGAAACAATGATGCTTCGAGATGACAGCATCCGTATCTATTACTACAATACGGTGCAAGATGTTGTTTTGGGGGAAGGATTAGTCGGGAGTGACTATGGTTGTCTATTTTGTAATAAGGACGAGCTGCCTGACACCTCGGAAATAACTGCAGAAGTTAGTTCGTTGATAGCATCGTTATTGCAATTTGAAATCATTAAATACAACCGAAATTTATTAGCGTTCTTGAATGAAGATATCACATTAACTAAAGGAAAGAAATTTTTGATCAATAAATCAACTTTTGAAGCGCAGGATATTCATATAAAAAGAAGTTCAGTTTGTACCTGTTGTGCGGGGGGAACGGTTAGGAAAGTAGTGTAAAAATATAACCTGGAGGATTAGCTATGGAACGTCATAAAAGTCGAAAACCCAAAGAAACGATTCAGAAAATAAAAGGATTTTTAAAAAAAATTAATCTTGATGTTTTTGAACATGAGATGCAAAATACAGAGGAATTTTATTCAGTATTATTACAAGTAAGTGGTTCCACATTATTCGTTAACGGAAAAGGAACGACTGCTGAATATGCAAAAGCCAGTGCGTATGGAGAACTGATGGAAAGAATTCTGACAGGAATTCTTTTCAGATATCAGTTGATTACACCTGAAACTATGATTTATCAAGATCAGAATTTCCATTTCAATGATACGTATAATTTGAAAGATAGTGTGGCACTTGTTGGCAAACAAATAAGTAAACAAGATGCGCAAGATATACAGCAATACTTTTTTTCAGCAACTGAAAAACGCTTAGTAATGGAAGAATATCAAGAGCTGCAGCAAGATCAAGCAATTGAATTACCGATTGCCTTAGTAGATGCAATGTATTCAAGTAATGGGATGGCATATGGAAATGATTTTTATGAGGCTAGTGTACAAGCAATGTCAGAAATATTTGAACGCTACATTAATCGAAAAATCTTGATTGATGAAGATGTTCCTCCCATTTTGACAAATTGGCAAGACTATGTAGATTCAGAGTTGACCGATAAAATTGAAAAACTATTAGAAAAACATCAATTGACTTTGGAAGTTAGAGATTGCAGTATGGGTAGTCAGTATCCTGTCGTTGGAATTGTTGTCAGAAATGAAGCAAATCATTATTTTGTGAAATTTGGTGCTCATTTCACGTTTACAGTAGCTCTAGAAAGATGTTTTACTGAGTTATTCCAGGGAAGAAATATGGAAATGGATTTTTGGAAAGCACCTGTGTATGATTATTCAGATGAATTTATTCAAAGAAATCTGGAGAGGACGATGAAAGATGGTGATGGTTTTTATCCAGCTAGCTTTTTTGAACAAGTAGAGGATGTAGATAAGCTAAATTTCTTTTTTGGGGCCTCAAACGAAGAAGCATATAATACATTTTTGGAGCAACTAAAAACTTTTTCATCCCCAATATATTTTAAGGATTATACGATTGCTGATCACACAGTTGTAAGGTACATTGTTCCTGAGATAAGTAATGTAAATGTAGATATAATGAAAGTTAAATCTTGGTATCAGGATAGTTTTTATCAAACAAGAACATTAACGAGCTTTCTTGGATTAACTCAAAAAGAGCGGACAGCATTTTTTGATTATTTAGAAGAAAGACAAATTGATGATGGGCAATTGCTGCATCGTTTGATGAAACGTCCAGTTTCGTTTAATCCTTCCTTTGATTATTTAACAATAACGTATTTGAAAGGAATTCACCATTCGTTAGATGGTGAACTTGAACTAGGAGCAGAATACTTGAAGAACTATCCTTTGATAGCTGCAAATTATCGTTTGTTTAAAGAAAATCATGAAAAAATAAAAACAAAAGAACAATTAATAAGAGTGATTGAAAAAATGCTGTGCTATCCAAAAGTGTATCAGGGAGAGTTATATGTTGGTAAGTCACGTCTTACCTATTCACAAGCAATTAAAGAAACCCAACAGGACGTTTTGTTTGGCTTGGATATAGTCGACAAAGCAGGGTAAGTGAAATGGAAATTAACGTGTATTTCACTGAGCGTGACAATTGGATCGGGATTGAACTATGGGTCAATGGGGTTAATCAGTTATTGAATCAAAATAGTCTGAGTTTTGAGGAACTTGCGGGATTTTTTAGTCAGGTGATTCCAGCGAAAGTAAGAATAACAGTTCTTTCAGATAAGGAATGGCTTGTTTCTCGCTCTTACCGCGTTTGTAGCTATCTGAAAAGTAGACACTATCAGTCATTTCCCAACACACAGTTTCAAATTGAGTTTAAAAAAGTACAGAAACAAGCTACCATATTGAATGCATATAAAAGAGGACTGTTAAGCTATTTTACAGGTGTTTATCCAGAGATTCCTCAGAATTGTATCAAGCATATCTTTATCCCAGATAATGTGAGCATAGAAAATAGTGATTTATATTTTAGAAAAGCCGCTATTAATAGTGCTATGATCATCGAAGTTTCAACAATCAAAGAAATGGAAGAAAAATATAAGCGACTTGATTTGCCGCAAATCATTCATTTTAAACTAAAAGACGTTTATTATCTGAACTATCCATTTGGAAAGAAGGTTGTGATGCCGGGAGATGATACGTACCAAATTTGGCAGGAAATGATGGCTGATAATAAACTCATATCTCTTGAAATTGGTGATGGTCTTAGAAAAAGCCACAATTTTTTTGAAATGGAAGGCGGGGTCTCAATAAATAGAATTGTATTATCTTCAGAGGACTCATTTACTATCGGTGGGAAACAAGAATATCGACTATTTGAAATGGATTCAGTGGTTACAAAAGATATTCCACTTATTAGCAAATTATGGTATGAAAGCAGTCGTTTTGCTAGACTTTGCGGAATGGAAAAGTATCGTATCGTAGCACAAGAAGAAGCAAATGTGCGATTCTCAGATGGTTTGATAGAAAAAACGCTTGATTTATCTACATATCAAGTTCGTTAAGGAGGGATTTATTATGCACATTATTGTTGGAGGCAATGGAAGTTTAGGTCAAGACTTGATTCATCAGCTTTCAGGGGAATCGTTTTTAGTGATTGATAAGCAAATCAATGAAATCAGCGATTATCCTCAACTGCAGTTGGATCTTTCAGATATGGATGCAATAGATTCTTTAGATTTATCTGAGTTTCCAGAAATTACAAAAGTTTCGATTTTAACAGGACTCAATTATGCTAAAGGACTTATGGACATTCAACTTCATGAATGGGATGACATGTTTGCTGTGAACATTAAAGGGACACTATTTTTTATTCAGAAGCTCCTACATTATATGGCTAAAAAGGCCAGTATTGTTTTTTGTAGTTCGCAAAATGGCGTTGTTGGTCACGAAAATCGAATTGGATATGGAGAAAGTAAGGCGGCGTTGATTCACTTAGCCAAAAACTTAACAGTAGAATTTGCCAAAATGAAACAACGTGATCTTCGAGTAAATGTTGTTTCTCCATCTTATATATTAAATGAAAAAACGGAGCAATATTTGACCTCATCATTGCAAGGGCATTGCCTTAGAGCGAAAATTCCAAATCAAACATTTATTACCAATGAAAGTGTTACAGCGAGCATTTTATTCCTACATCAGGAGAATGCTTCCGGTATTCGAGGCCAGAATCTAGTAATTGATAATGGGATGACGATTGTATGAAGGAGCCGATCAAAGATGTAATAAATTTTTATTTGGCTGGAAAACGACTTAGCAGTTTTGACTTAGTTTTCTACGAAAAATTGGGGCAAGCTCCATTTTTAAATCCAGTCTTTTATCAACTACTTACAACTTTTACAGTATTAACAGAGGAACACTTGGTCCCTATTTTTGTCAATGATCGCCATCTTTTTATTGCAGAACAGGAACCATCAAAAATGATCAATGTCTATGAATCAGCTGATTTAGATATTCCACCCGATGGAGGGCAGTCCATTTTATTGTATCAAACGGCACAGTATCCATTAACGGTAGAACAGCAAGTGAAAAAAACTAATTTTATTCAAAAAATTTCAGAATTAGATATTCAATTGACACCCGGAAGTGCTAATAGTACTTTTTCTACACTTGGAGAAATCGTAAACATTTGGCTGGTAAAGCTTGATAATTAAATAGCTAAATGAGGCCGAGAGAAAAGTGTTTAGCTCCGAGAAATAAGAGGGAATTTACGGAAATGACAAGAAACACGAAATTTTTAATTTCGATGTTGAATGATTCCTAATTGGTGCTCTTCAAATTTTTGTGACCAAGTAGGTATTATGCAACATCAGCTTATTACATTCACTGTGTTTTACAACAATTTCAGCTTATCCTCGAAGGAGTTGCTTTTTTCTCGCCGTTTATTCGGTTTTAGAGCGTGACACAAAACTGATTTTTAGTTTTGTCCACGCTCATTTACTGTGTAGACAGTTTGGATAAAATAAGCAACGATTTTGCTAAGCGAAAGAACAGAATAGAGACATTAGTGATATAAAAAGCCTTTTTTTTGACAGTTTTGGTTGGAACGACTTGTATACAGGTATTCTATAAACAAGAGGTGAGAGCAATATGGAGATGAAATTATCAATGACAGAGCTTCTAGCTAAGCAGATGTTGGAAAAAATGACAAAGCAAAAAGAACTTTCAAAAACAGAGTATTTAAAATGTAAATTAGGGCTGGAAGTTTTCCTACTCAATGTAACAAAATTGATGGTTGTTTACGGTTTAGCTTTTCTAGTACAGTTGCCATTAGAAGTATTGATTTTTCATAGTGCTTTTATGCTGATTCGCTTTTTCGCATATGGTGCCCACTCATCATCAAGTATCGGGTGCACAGTGATTAGTAGTGTGTTGTTCATAGGAATTCCGTCATTACTTCAAATTGTGACACTTTCAACAACAGGATTGTTGGTAGTCAGTCTAATTAATTTTGTTATTTTGTTCAAATATGCGCCTGGAAAAACAAAGAAGAATCATATTGGTGATGGGCAACGTCAACGTAGATTAAGAAGGAATGCATTGTTAGCAAATGCAATCTTAATGGTTGGGCTTGTTTTACCAAATTTATTTATTAGTAATTTACTTATTTTTGGTGGATTGCTGTGTGGATTGCTTGTTATGCCAGTATCAAATAAATTATTAACACTTGATTTCAAATCATTAGTATAATTAAAAAATGGAGGAACAAAAAATGACGAACGTATTAGTAAGATTATTTGTAGGATTTGGTGGATTATCAATTCAGAATTGTTGTTTAGGATGGGGCTATGAGCCAGAAATACCAGAAGAGTTAAAGTGAATCAAACGGACTATAAAACTAAAAGAACAATATTACTGAGTTCATATAGCTTCTATCTTATTTGTAGTATACAGTTAATTGTATGCAAATGAGATAGAGTTTTTTTGTACTCAGTCCAGGTTTAGGATATTCTAATAAAATGTTGATAGAATAGCTGTGACTTTATCTTAGAAACTGAAAAAAAATGTTTTTAACAACTTTGAACGAAGAGTGAATTAGAATATCTAGTTCTTTTTGTCAACTATAATATTGAGAAATATTTCATTTTTTCTATATATAGTGTATACTTAGGCTTCAATATCATACATATTGAAGAGGATGAGTTTGTGGATTATGTAGGAAATTGGTAGAAGATGGTCGTAATGATGTTACAATTCATATTTTCTTATATTTGTATTGGATTAAGTAAAGGAAGAACAAGAATTAGTGTTATTAGAATAACAATAGTTTTTTTACATATGCTTACGACATTAATGCATTTTTTAGTTGGGCTTTATAGCGCGTTATTTTGGTTGGGTGAAAATTTTATACTTACATATATCGATTAAAAAAAGATCATACCAACTGTGGGAAATCTTGAAATAGCGATGATTATTAATTTGCTTTTTGGTCATGTTGCATCTGTAAGTGATAATTTTTGGGATATTCCTAGCCGATTTAACCCAATAGTCTATGTACTGATTCATAGAGGATTAGTAATTTGTAGATACTAAACTGATTTAAATATAGTGGTATTAAATTTTATGATTACGTATACATATGATAGTTTGTAAAATAGAGATGTTAAATCTTAGTGATGAGAGGGCTGTTTTGGTGAAAGAAGCATTGTCTGTATTAGTATTATTACAATTTATAGTAGGATATATTTGTGTAGGGTTGATTGCTGGTAAGATTAATAAATCATTTTTTCGAATAGTAGCAGTTCTTTTATTGGGGGGATTAGGAGGATTTTTATATCAGCTTATTGGTGTTTATGGTGCGTTATATTTATTATGTGGAAACTTTATACTTGCGTATATTGACTTAAAAAAGTTTATACCAGTTATGGGAAGTCTTGGAATAGCAATGATTTTTAATTTGTTGTTTGATCATGTTGCTTCAATGATTGATATTTTTTTAGGAGTTCCTAGTAACTTCTCGCCAATGGTATATATTTTAATTCATCAAGGAATCGTGTTTATTTTGAGTACCATTTTCTGTATTTTAGCCAGAAAACTATTACTTCGCCGGTTACCACAAGGATTAGCCTCCAAAGAAGGGCATGTCGTGTCATTATTGTGTTTCTTTACATACGCAGTCTATTTAGTATGTATCTTTTTAGGCGTTGGATTAGGCAATACGATTCAACTGATTCAATTGAATTTGCTGTTTTTCTCAATGTATTTGGTATTTATGTTGGTATCGTTCTCTTTTTATTCTCGTTCATTGAGGAAAGAGTATCAGGTCAAAGAGAAGGAAGTAGAATACCAAGCCATGCATCGTTATACATCAGAAATAGAGACGCAATATGCCCAAATGAGAAAATTTCGTCATGATTATCAAAATATCCTGTCCTCATTAGACTCATACATTGAAGAAAAAGATTTGTCAGGTTTGTCAGAGTATTATCGTTCAACACTTCAACGTTCTTCAAAAAGTATCAGTGAAAATAATTTTAAATTGGACGATTTAAGCAAAATAGAAGTCAAAGCAGTGAAAAGTTTGTTAGCCTCAAAATTGATCTATGCTCAAGAACAAGGGTTAGATGCCTCCTTTGAAGCTAGTGAACGAGTGACAGAAATATGGTTGGATCCTTTGATTCTAGTCAGAGTTCTCGGTATATTTTTAGATAATGCTATAGAAGAATTGGATAGGTTGGGATCAGGAAGTTTGAAAACAGCGGTGATCAAGTATCCAAATAGTGTACAGATTATAGTAGAGAATACCTGTGGAGAGAAAGTGGGCCATTACAGGGAATTACGTCAAGCAGGCTATTCTACTAAAGGAGAAGGTCGTGGCTTAGGATTGAGTAATGTGGACGAGCTGTTAGGTAGCGCATCGAATACAACGTTGGAGACGGTTATTGAGAAGGAACGTTTTACGCAAATCCTTTATATTTCTGAGATAGAGGAGTAGTAAAGTCGATTTTTGAGAATTGGATATGAAAAGGGGAGAAGGATGTATGTTATCAGTTATAGTTTGCGAAGATGATCCAAAACAACGGGAACGAATAGAGACGACAATTAAAAATTATCTTATGATAGAAGATTTAGATATGGAACTGACTTTATCAACTGGCAATCCAGAAGAAGTGATGGAACACGTTAAAGCGAATCAAAATCAAATTAGATTGTATTTTTTTGATGTAGATTTGCAGCATGAAATGTCTGGAATCGCATTAGCCTACGAAATAAGAAAATTAGATAATGTAGGGAAAATTGTATTTGTTACTACACACGGCGAGATGTCTTATTTAACATTTACATATAAAATTGAAGCAATGGATTATATCATCAAAGATATACCAGAAGAAATTGATCGGCGGGTAAGAGAATGTATAAATGTTGCGCACCAGAGATATTTGAGTGATAGTGTGAGTAGTAAGGTCAAATCTTTTAAGGTTAAGATGGGTGACACGGTTCGTTCGATTCCGTATGATGAAATAATGTTTTTTGAATCTTCTACAGTTCCACATAAACTAATTCTACATACAGAGACGAGAGAATTGGAGTTTTACGGCGCAATTCGTGATATCGAAGCAAATGATGAATGTCTGTATCGGTGCCATAAGTCATTTGTTGTAAATAAAAATAATATAAAGACAGTTAACAAAAGACTACGTGAAATTGAAATGACAAATGGTGAAACAGTCCTTGTATCCGTTCGTGCAATGAGAGGATTGAATTAAGAGGAAACTAATTCAAAATAGAAAATTAGAAAACTGAGAGATTTTGAAGTACTTAATAATCGTTTTAACAAGGTTGGGACAAAAGCTTATTACCGAAGTCTTCAAATCTTAGTGCTTTGGCACTTAGAATGTGATGTGATTGAAGTGTGGTAGTTGCTTCTACTCCCATCGTTTATCTGGATTCCAAGTGACTGGGTTGTGACTCAAAGAGTTATGTCCCAGCCACTTTTTTTATTTTAAAGTAGAAATGAAAATAAAATGAAGGAGCTTTGAATCCAAATAGACTATTTTAATTCAATTGGTTTATCAGTATAGAATGTTTCTAAAATCTCTCGAACTTCATCTGTTGATTTTGTTCCCATCAATTTAACTCGCAAATCACTGGCTCCAGGAAATCCCTTAACATAAATCTTAAAGAAACGATGTAAGCCAACAATCGAGCGTGGAGCTAATTCAGCATACTGGTCTTGCAAATCGAGCTGTAATTGCAATAAACCAAGTAATTCTTGAGGCGAATGTTCTCTAGGCTCTTTCTCAAACGCATAAGGATTTTTAAAGATTCCACGGCCAATCATAATTCCATCTACACCATATTGTTCCGCAAGTTCTAGACCTTTTTGTCGATCAGGAATATCACCATTGATCGTAATGAATGTTTGCGGTGCAACACGATCACGAATTTCCATAATTTGAGGAATCAGATCCCAATGGGCGTCGACTTTACTCATTTCATTTCGTGTCCGTAAGTGAACAGAAAGATTGGCAATATCTTGTTTCAATAGGTGAGTGATCCAGTCTTCCATTTCAGCAATCTCTGCATACCCGATCCGTGTTTTAACACTAACAGGTAAACCACCAGCTTTAGCCGCTTCAATCAACTCAGACGCCACTTCTGGCCGCAAAATAAGACCGCTCCCTTTTCCACGACCTGCTACATTGGGAACGGGACAACCCATATTGATATCTACGCCTTTAAACCCCATTTCCGCTAATCCGAGACTCATTTCTCTGAAGAATTCAGGATTATCACCCCAAATATGAGCGACTACAGGCTGTTCATCTTCGGTAAACACTAAACGTCCTTTTACACTTTCTTTGCCATCTGGATGGCAGTAACTATCTGAATTTGTAAATTCAGTAAAGAAAACATCAGGTGCGCCTGCTTCTTTGACAACATGGCGGAAGACAACATCCGTTACATCTTCCATCGGTGCTAAAATAAAAAAAGGCTTTGGTAATTCTGCCCAAAAATTATTCATCATTCTATAATCTCCACTCTATCACTTTCGGTTACAATCTGAAAAACATAATCATTATACTAATAATAGTAGAAAGAATCAAAGGGAAGATTTTACTGGCAGATGTAGTATTTATAGTTTGCTTGTTTTTAGTAAGTGTATTATACTAACACTATCAGTTTAGTTCTAAACTTAAGAGGGAGAGTCAATCAATGGAAAAGTTATCACTTTCAGAAAAAGTAAAATTAAGTTGTTGGATGTCTATTTTGCAGTTTGTTCAAAAAAGCAATATTCAGTCCAATGAATTTCTAAAACAATATGACTTAAACGTTTCAAAATTTGATATGCTTCATCGGATTCAGGAAAATCAGCCAATCACACAAAAGGAACTAGGGGAGAAATTACTTCTTTCCAAAGGTGGCGTTTCGCAAATGATCAAGCAATTTGAAGCAGAGGGTTGGATCACCCGCCAACAAGAATGGAAGGAAAAATACATCTCTTTGACGGATATTGGTCAAGAACAGTTAGATACTTGCTTCCTTAAACAAAGTAAACAGCAGGCATCTGCTTTTGACAATTTAACGAAACAGGAAGTCCTTCAACTAGCTAAAATCAGTAAAAAATTGATGAACTAATCCTATATTTAGATAATGAAAAGGAAGTGCAGGAAAATGAACAAAAAAATGAATGAAAAATTCGGCATTGATCCATCAAAAGGCATGGAGATAGGTTTGTATTCTTTAGGCGATCACGTTAAAAATCCAATGACAGGAAATATAATCAGCGAGCAACAACGAATCAATGACATTATTGAGGCAGCAAAATTTGCCGATGAAGCAGGAATCGATGTTTTCGGTGTTGGTGAAAGCCACCAAAGTCATTTTATCGGGCAAGCTAACCAAGTGATTCTATCTGCAATTGCAGCACAAACAAAAAATATCAAAATTTCCAGCTCAGTCACCGTTCTAAGTACCAATGATCCAGTCCGAGTGTATGAAGAGTATGCTACATTAGATTTAATTTCAAATGGTCGTGCTGAAATTGTTGCAGGTCGAGGTTCTCGTGTCGGTGTTTATGAACTGCTTGGGTTTGATTTAAAAGATTATGATGAATTGTTTGAAGAAAAAATGCATTTGTTAAAACTATTGAATGAAGCAACACCAAATGAACGAATGAATTGGGAAGGTGCATTTCGGGCGCCACTAGAAAACGCAGAAATCCTACCGCAACCAGTTCGTGGACATTTACCTATTTGGCGAGCAGTAGGCGGACCTGCAGACAGTGCAATCAAGGCAGGATTAGATGGAATTCCAATGATGCTGACGACATTAGCGGGACCGGCACCAATTTTTAAACGGGCTGTGGATGCATATCGTTTATCTTTAACAGAAGCAGGTTATGATGAGAAAGAATTCCCACTTGCCACGACGAGTTTGTTTTATGTTGCAGAAACGGGTAGTCAAGCACGTAAAGAAATGTATCCATTTTTAAATGCTGGCTGGTCAGCGATTCGTGGCGGAACGTATCCTAAGCAACATTTTGCTCAATCGCAAGATACACGAGATACGCTAATGGTCGGAGGCGTCAATGAAATTATCGAGAAGATGCTTTATCAATACGAATTATATGGACACCAACGTTTTATGGCTCAAATCGATTTTGGTGGTGTGCCGTTGGATCTGGTGAAGAAAAATATTGAATTGATTGCGACAAAAGTGATGCCGGAAGTTAAAAAATATACCAAAGAATAGAAGGAATGGTTATGAAAATCGTAGCAATAATCGGCTCAGCTTTTGGCAGTAAATCAAGAGTAGCTGTAAATTATACAATCAATAAAATAAAAGATGTACGTGAAGATGCCGAAGTGGAGGTCATTGATTTTTCCGAAATACAATTTCCATTTGCAGATGGGCGAGAATATCTTCAGCATGAAGGTGACGTTGGCACAGCATTGAAAAAAATTATGGATGCAGATGGTTTGATTATTGGAACACCAATTTTCCAAGCGGCTATGCCAGGGACTTTGAAGAATTTATTTGATATGTTACCAGTCAATGCTTTTCGAAATAAGGTGGCAGGTATGATCGTTACGGCTGGATCAGAAAAACACTTTTTGATCCCTGAACAACAAATTCGTCCGATTTTGAGTTATATGAAGGCTAATTTAGTGCCAAACTATGTGTTTATTACGGATCAGGATATTATTCGTCAAGAAATCAAGAACCCTGATATTGAATTTCGCTTAGATCGATTCGTGGATGACTTTTTCTTATTGTTGGATACATACCAAACAATGATTCAGAAAAAAGAGGCGGAATATGATTTTTAAAAATGACCAGTTATTTTGTACACTCTTCTTTTCAGGAGAGTGTATTTTTTATACCGTAAAAAGTAAAGGCTAATGTTTAATTAAGGTGGTATCATAAGAGTAACTTTTAAAAAAATGATAAATAATAGATTAAGGAGACTCGAGATATGGGAACGTTCGATCATAATAGTTTGAGAAATGTAGTAAAGAAGTTTCTTGTTGAGCAAAATTGCCTAAAAACGTATGATCACTGTATTTCAGTAGGAGACTATGCTTATGAGTTAGGTAAGGATTATTTGGATGAACCGGCTAAAGCTCGAATTGCAGGTTATTTGCATGATATTTCAGCAATTTATCCAAATAATCAAAGAATCGATGTAGCTAAGAGGATGGGACTCGAGTTATATAAAGAAGAACTGGCGCTTCCGATGATCATTCACCAAAAAATATCAAAGGCGATAGCATTAAATGAATTCAAGGTGACTGATCCAGCGATTCTGTCTGCTATAGAATGTCATACCACTTTAAAGGGGGACTATTCGGATTTAGATTTAGTTGTATTTATAGCAGATAAAATAAAATGGGATCAAGAGGGAGAACCACCGTATATTGTAGGTCTTATGACGGCATTGGAGAATTCGTTAGAAGAAGCTGCTTATTATTATATTGAGTATTTATTAAATCATGATATCCAGGTGATTCATCCGTGGTTGAATGAAGCACATGTGAAATTGAAAAAACAGTTAA
The DNA here is from genome assembly GCF_001730285.1 of Enterococcus ureasiticus. Classification (GTDB taxonomy): domain Bacteria; phylum Bacillota; class Bacilli; order Lactobacillales; family Enterococcaceae; genus Enterococcus_L; species Enterococcus_L ureasiticus. The sequence goes on along the minus strand of NZ_MIJZ01000017.1, from coordinate 39,717 downwards.
CCTCTGTTTAGCTTTTATTTTTAGAAAGATATAATGAAAAACCTACTTGGTTCTTTTATTAAAAGAACCAAGTAGGTTTTTGTATATTATGACAGTTTCAATTTGCTTTACAATAAATCAGCATCTTTCAAAATATCTCCAATATAGGTATCTTTTGTTTTCTCAACAAATTTCTCAACGATTTTACGTTCTACAAAAGGTAATTCCATTTCAGTCAGTTTTTTCTTATCTGATAAGTAGTAAACGGAATTCGCCAATGTCCGCAAATCATAAGCTGAAGCAAATACTTCTGGTACACCGCGTTCAACATCAAGTAATTGATAAACAGCTTCCATCGCAGTTCTAACTGAGTATTCAGTAGTGAACACTGTATCTCGTTCTGTTTCTGCAAAGTTACCAATAAAGGCCAAGTTTTTAGAACCTTCTGGAATGACCAATGGACGATCACCAGGTTCACGCAGCATAAAGTAAGAGGTGATAAACGGCATATAAACGGGAATCGCTGTACATGAATTTTGCGCAAATTTAATAATGTCTTCTTCAGGAACGCCTAAGTGATACATCAATTCTTGAGCAATTTCTTCACCAGAACATTGTTCGATCGGTTTTTTAATATAATTTCCTGGAGTATTTGACAACAAGCCGTAGACCCAAGTGATTGATTGTTGCTCATTTTGTTCTTTGAAATGGGGTTGGCGGTGCATTGCAAAACTCATTAACCAGTTAGAATCCTTGATGGTAATGATTCCACCCGTTACGATTTTTCCTGTTCTCATTTTACGATGTGTCAATCTAGAAATATAAGGTTCGATATCGAAATTTTCCCAGGTTACAGTAGCGGAAACAAACCAACTTTCAGCGGGTAAGTTCTCACAAAAGACATCGGGGTTTCCGAACTCTGGTGATTGTTTCGCTAAATTTTTCCAAAGGTTCCAGCTACCGCCTAAATCATGTGTGATCGGCGCAGGTGTATGATGATCGCCTTCTGTCGAACTTTCAGTGATCGAGCCATTTGTGACAAAGACTAAATCATTTTCTGTTAAGTGAATTTCTTCTGTTTTTCCAGCTCTTGTTAGTAAGATGCTTTTAGCAATTTTTGCGTCTTCGGTGATATCGACTTTGATATCATTGATTTTTGTTTCATATTGGAAGTCTACGCCATTGTCTTTTAAAAAGCTCAACAATGGTTTAACTAAAGATTCAAATTGATTGTAGCGTGTAAATTTAAGTGCAGTAAAATCTGGTAATCCTTTGATATGATGGATAAAACGCATTACATAGCGTCTCATTTCAATAGCTGAGTGCCATTTTTCAAAAGCGAACATCGTACACCAATATAACCAGAAATTAGATTCAAAGAATTCTTCAGTGAACACATCTTCGATCTTTTTCCCGATAAGCTTATCCTCTGATGTCATAAATAAATCGACTAATTCTTTTTGGGCTTTTTTAGATAAAGTAAATTCACCGTCATCAGCTGCACGTTCGCCGCGATTGTAAATGATTCGGCAATTTGAAGAGTTAGGGTCATCATGATCCAGCCAGTAAAATTCGTCTAAGACTGAGGCATCGTCTACTTCTAATGAAGGAACAGAACGGAAAAGATCCCATAAACATTCAAAGTGATTTTCCATTTCACGACCGCCACGCGTAACAAAACCATCATGGGGTATGAATTTTCCATCCAAAGAGCCTCCTGATAAGGATAGTTCTTCAAAAATATGGATATGTTCACCTTTCATGTGTCCGTCTCGAATCAAAAAGACTGCTGCTGCTAAACCGGCTAAGCCTGCGCCAACGATATAGGCATTTTTATCATCCACGCCTTCTGGTTTTCTGCTTCTTGCAAATGCTTCATAGTTTCCACTTACGTACTTCATAAATATCCCTCCTGATTTTTGATTTGTTACACCGTCATTGTAACAAGGATCATTTTTACTAACAAAGGATAGCTGTAATGTTTTAGACAGTTAATAGAGAGTGTCTGAATTTTTAATTTAATGAGATAAATTCGCAGTTGATAAAGATCTTTACAAAGGGGGAAGAAGCTATTTTTGGAATACTTAAATGTTTAGCAGGGAAGCCGTTCAGATAGTTAGCCCAAAAAAAATTATCTTTTTTTAAAACAAAAAAATTTTAGATAAAAAACATGTTGATGTAAGTGGCAGAGTCAGTTCACAAAATAGAATGGTTTACAAGTTTGATTGATCAATCGAACTATGTATTGCTAGCTTTCATTTGAAAAAAAATTTAATAGTATCTTTTAGAGAAAAAATCAATTTTAAGGGGAGATAGTTTTCTTTACTGTCGACAAATATATTTTTTCTTTGGCTTTTCTTATATGGTAAATTTCGTTTATTTTGATTTATATAACGATGTAATATTTATCTTTTTTTATGATATATTTGCATTATCATTTATCTTCTTCTATTCAAAAAAAATTGAGAAAAAACTGAGAAAATCCGTGTTATATTGAGTGCTGTCTTGAAACTAAAAAAGACTAAATGAATTAAAGAATAAAAAAGGAGATTAAAGTTAATGAACATGACTAAAAAAACTATCGGGTATTTATTTTTTGTGATGATCGCATTTTTATTGGTATTTACAGGAGGACAAAAAGCTTTTGCTGCGTCCGTTTTGACGGCGGATACTGACTTGAAAGGCTACGATGCAACTATTACAACAAAAGCAGATGGGACAAATGTTTTAACGACTAAAAAAGGTGAATATTTGTTAGACGAGACTGCAACTTTATATAGCTCACGAACAATCACAATCAACTTGAATAACACGAAACCAGTAAATATGGGCGCAATTAATGTAAAAAGTACCCTTGAATTTAGAGGAAATGGCGAGTTGAACGTAACTACTACTGAAGATACAGGTATTTCTGTTGGCATGCATTTACGTGCATTCAAGATGTCAAAATATGGCAAAGGACATGTAACAGCAACAGCTGCTGGGACAGGTTTGTTCGTTCATAATGAAATCCAAATGGATGGCGGTACGGTAGAAGGTTTTGGTGCAAATTACGGAATTTATAGTGAAAATGATATTAAACCGTATCATGACGCTGTTTTAAAAGGTACGAGTAGTGAAGGGATAGGGATCTACGCTTATCGCGATATTTATGCATGGAAAGGTGCCACTGTTATAGGCGAAGGGAAAGTTGCTGGAGCTCGTTCAATCATTGCGCATATCCAAGCCGAAGACGCAGGTAGCTCAATTACTGGTATCTCTACAGATATCAACAGTCCATATTCAGCGCTTCATGCAGATAAACAAATGTTACGTGCTTACTCAGGTGCTGTAGTTCGTGAAGAGTATAAAAAACCAACATTTGAAATTACAGATGATATACCTGTATTTGTAACAGACTTTACAAGTGTTGCCCGTAATATGAAAGATATGAAAAATTATACGTGGGTTTCAGAACCTGATAACGTCTTTTTAGATGCGCAAGGTGGTTTACTAGGAGACCTTTCTAAAGGAACGCCTAAAGAACTTAAAATCATCGGTTCGCGTCAAGAAAGTAAACTGTGCTTGAACAAAAATGAAGTGAGTCAATTAAAAACGAATGGCAAACATGAAGTGATTTTTTCTGAAACACCAACTAGATTTGTTGTACCGGTAACGGTTAAACATTGGATTTATGATACTAATATAAAAGAGTATGTAGTTTATCAAGAGTCTGTTCACGATATGGAAATTGGAAGTGAGTTCAAAGTAAATGACTATATTTTTGACTTCTCAAGTGTAGGTGGCGAAGGTCAACTTGAAAAAATCGATCATAGTGATTTTATCGTTGAAAAAACTGGTAAAGATTTAGTAGTAAATTATTATTATGATGTTGAATTTTAGTTATAATAATGAAATACACTTCAATGGCTAGATAAAGATAAAAGCGTGGTATTCTCCGAAATGGATGAATACTACGCTTTTTTATTATTCTATTTGTAAGGCTAGCTTTCTTTTCTTAATCAACGACTGTCCACTCATTCAGTGTCTTCCCGTTAGCATCGATTAATTCCAACCAGCTATTTGTTCCTCCAAAGTATAAAAATAAGCCGACCTCATTGACGCTTTTTAAAATGATATCTTCAGTTGTGACAAAATTTTTTACTTTATCTTTATGATCTTCTCTGATTCTTTGCCCCATTTTGGCAGAAAATCCTAGTGACCCATCTTTGTTAAGTGACGGTTCAGGCATCATTGTAGCACCAGCTTTTAGGAGCATTTCGTTTCGTTTGTGCCAAAGAGCAGTGGCTTTGCATCCTCTTGCATCTATAAAAAATTCTATTTGGCTGACTTCTTTTGTCCATTTATGACGTGCTTTGGCCGGTTTAGCTTTTGTTTTTTTAGGTTCCTCATGGTGTTTTAAATGGTAGCCAAATTTTTCAAGAACGAATAGAACTTCATTGTTGTAAGATGTGACTGTTTTTTTATAGCTTGCTGGAATCTTTGTTTTTATCTCAGGTATATTAGCAAGTTTGATGTCGTTTTCAACAGCTTCTGTGATAAACTGTTGGACTAAATAGTCCAGTTCGATGTCCCAAGATGGAGTAACTGTGATTATTTTGTTAAAATCTAATTCATTTTGGAAAATCCCTGCTTCTGATTTTCCTATTGAAATTATTGTATGGTCTTTGAGTAAAATATAGACTGCTGGTTGATCTAGGGTGATTTCTTTTGCCGCATCAAGTATGTTGATGACTCCTTGGTGGTCGTTAAATTCAATCGTTGTTTTGGTTTCCGAGATACGGACAGATAGTTTGATTTCCATGTTAGGCTCCTTTAGAAAATGAATGTATGTTTAGTGTCTATTCTTTGGATTGAGGTACTACTTATCCTTGATTTTATCATGAAAGTAAAAATAAATCTTTTAATAGAAGTCTATCTGTTGACATTTCCAAGTAATCGCAGTAAAATTCAAATGTAACTTAGATTGTTACTAAGAGTTGGAGTGATAGACATGGCCATGTCGACGAAATTAAGTGTCGCGATCCATATCCTCAGTTTAATCGAAATCGGGCCACCCGATCGTGTTAATTCTGAATTGATCGCATCAAGTGTAAATACTAATCCAGTTGTTGTTAGAAGACTGATGAGCAAGTTGAAAAAAGCTGGACTCATTCATACAAGTAGAGGCGCGACTCAGACCTATTTACTGAAAAAACCAGAAGATATTTCTCTTTATGATATTTATGAAGCAGTTGAATTAGATCACGAAGTATTCAATATTCACCAAAATCCTAATCCAAACTGTCTAGTAGGAGCAAATATCCAAACAGCTTTAGAAGAACAATATACGAAGGTTCAGCAAAGTATGGAGACAGAATTGAAAGAGATCGCTTTATCTGATGTAATCCATCAAATCAAGCAGCAAGAGACTTGAACATGTCTCTTCTCTTTTTAGATTTAAATGTAACAGAAAAAGTTTCATTAAAAGAAAGGAAGATAAATATGAAAGTAGCAATTTTAGGAGCAAACGGTAAAGCAGGTTCAGCCATTTTGAAAGAAGCAAAAAAACGAGGACTAGATGTGACAGCGATCGTTCGTGATGCGGCCAAAATCACAGATGGCACACCTGTGATCGAAAAAGATGTCTACAACTTAACAACAAACGATGTAAAAGGCTTTGATGTTTTGGTTAGTGCTTTAGGTTTCTGGGGTGATGTGAGTGAATTTACTGGATCAACACAACATCTAATCGATATTTTGACAAATACAAAAACACGTTTGTTAGTAGTCGGTGGCGCTGGAAGTTTATTTGTAAACCCAGAACATACTGTACGCTTAAGTGAAACACCAAATTTTCCTGAAGCATTTAAACCATTAGCAACTGCAATGGGTAAAGGTTTGGACTTGTTAGAAGCCGCTAAAGGCCTTAATTGGACGTATATTAGTCCAGCAGCAGATTTTGATGCAGAAGGTCCAGCAACAGGCAGTTATGTCGCAGCTGGCGAAGAATTAGAAGCAGATAAAGATGGCAAGAGCTATATCTCATACGCTGATTACGCGATTGCGATGGTCGATGAGATTGAAAAAAATGCACATCCAAACCAACGTTTTAGTGTGCATCAATAAGAAGAATGGCTTTATAATAAAAAAGAATTTCCTTGTTTTGGAAATTCTTTTTTATGTGTTTATTTAACCGAAGCATTTAGAGCAGGGTTCTAGCCCAGCGGCAAGTGCTTGCTCTAATGTTGATTCGTTATAAGTTCCATTTCCACAGACACGATTATGGTATTTTTTTCCAGTAGGAGTAACTAATACTCGTTGGCTTACTGCTTGTGTGTTTGGTGCAGGAGTTTCTGGTGTTTGAGTGGCTGCTGCGGCTTGTGCTTGTTGTTGTTCAGCAGCTGCTTTTTGGGCTTCTTGCGCAGCTTTTTTTTGCGCTTCAGCTACTTTTTTTGCTTCTTCTTTTTGAGCTGCGAGTGTTTGTTTTACGCCATTTGCCCGGTTTGTTAATTCAGTATTGCCATTTGGTAGTTCTTTGATTCTAGCAATGGCTTGGTTGTAATGATCATCTGTTGGTTCCTGTTCGGCTTTTTCTACAGCTTCACGAGCTGAGGCAATTTGTTTTTCTGTCTTTTCTTTTTCAGTAATTTTTTGCTGAACAGTTGTTAAACGCTTTAGTAAAGAGTCTTTATTTAGAGTTGCTTTTGCTACTAAAGCAGTTGCTGAATCGACCTGTTCTTTTGTTTGTTTTGTTTCCGCCAGTTCAACAGCTTCGTAAATCGGTACATTCTCTTTTACGATCTCTAAACGTTTTGTAAAGTCGTCTTTTTCCTTTGTTAATGAAGTAATACGAGTTGCGGCTTCATCATAATTTTTTTTCGTGGGTTTATTTTCGGCTAAAACTAGGGCAGTTTCGGCTTTTTTCAGTGTATCTTGATCTTGTTTTTCTTCATTTAAAAAAGCAACGAAGGCTTTTGATGGTTTAACTTCGATTGTTTCAGCTTTGTCGTTGTCACCGATTGAAGCGACGAAAGTCAGTTTTTGAGGCTGATCATCTTTTAACGTAACTTCGTAAGAAAATTCTCCGTTGTTTGTTTTGATTTTCTCCCCATCAAGGGTGATTTTACTTTGGTCATTCGTTTTTCCTTCTATTATTGCGGTTCCTTGATCGTTTGTTTCTATTGATTTGTCTGCAATGTCAATGCGTGGTGATGTGGGTGCTAAGGCTAGCGCACCGATCATTACGACAAAACTAGCTCCGGTAAAAATTAAAGCCTTCTTTTTCGGTTGTTTTTTGAAAATAGCTTTCAATGAAAGAAAACCTCCAACTCCTATCCCTAAAAAACTTAATAATCCAATAATTGCTGTCATTTTTATGCTGTTCCTCCTTTTACCTCAATATACAAATTGTATCATATTATTATATAAATGATACTAATATCACTGTTTTAAATTATAAAGTAGACAAAGCCGTTTGATAGCAATAAAAAAATTTCCTGTGATAAAATGAAATAAGAATCGTTTACGTATCTTATTAGAGAAGAGGAGAAAAATGAAAGCAGAGATCATTGCAGTTGGTACAGAGTTGTTATTAGGGCAAGTCGTCAATACAAATGCGACTTTTCTATCAGAAGAATTAGCAGATTTAGGAATCGAGGTGTATTATCATACCGTTGTAGGAGACAATCCGCAGCGCTTAGAACAATTGCTGATTGAAGCTGAGGGACGTAGTGATCTAATCGTTTTATGCGGCGGATTAGGGCCGACAGATGATGATTTAACCAAAGATACTGTAGCTGAACATATCGATCGTTCTTTAGTCCAAGATAAGCAGGCGCTTACTCGTCTTCATGAATTTTTCAAGTTTTCAAAAAATAAAATGACTGAAAATAATTTAAGACAGACCTTGATGATCGATGGGGGAATTGCTGTTCAAAATCCTACAGGGTTAGCAGTAGGAACCTTGATCACCGAAAATGAGACGACTTATTTATTATTACCAGGACCTCCCAATGAGTTAAAACCGATGTTTCAACAAAATGCTCGTCCATTATTAGAAGAATTTTTCCCGCAAGCAGAGCAGCTAATCTCTAGAGTTTTGAGATTTTATGGGATTGGAGAATCGCAATTAGTGACAGAATTAAAAGAATTGATCGACACTCAGACCAATCCAACAATCGCCCCATATGCTAAGCCGAATGAAGTAACATTACGCTTAACAGCTAAGATCGCTGATGAAATAGCAGGTCAGCAGTTGTTAGATAGTCTGGAAGCGAAAGTCATGAATAAAGTCGGTGAGTATTTCTATGGATATGGTGACGAGAATAGTTTAGTAAAAGTCACAGTAGAGACACTAAAAAAATACGGAAAAACCGTAACAGTCGCAGAAAGTCTGACAGCAGGTCTTTTTCAAAGTACCTTAGGAGATATCTCAGGTGTTTCAGAAGTATTTAAGGGTGGTTTTGTTACCTATTCTGCTGAGACAAAAGAACATTTTTTAGGGATCGATCCGGCATTGCTTGAAAAAGAAGGAACAGTCAGCGAATATTGTGCAATCGCAATGGCAGAACAAGCAAGAAAATTAGCAGATGCAGACTTTGCAGTATCGTTTACAGGTGTAGCTGGTCCAGATGAATTAGAAGGTCAGCCAGCAGGAACTGTCTGGATCGGTTTAGCGCAAAAAGGTCAGCCGACTTTAGCTATACTCCAACATTTTAATCGTGATCGAAAGTACATTCGTCAAAGCGCTGTAATGAAAGGCTTAGACCTGATTCGAAGAGCATTAGATAAGAAAAAATAAAAAGGCGAATGTTTGTTCGTTTTTCTCTTGCTTTTTTTAAATAAACCAGTTATGATATATTTATTGAAAAGGAATTTAAATCGTTTATATATAAGGAGGATTATCGATTGGCAGATGATCGTAAAGTGGCCTTAGATGCCGCATTAAAAAAAATTGAAAAGAACTTTGGTAAAGGTTCCGTAATGAAATTAGGGGAAAAGATCGATCAACAAATTTCGACTATTCCCAGTGGTTCACTAGCATTGGATGTGGCATTAGGTGTAGGCGGTTATCCTCGTGGACGAATCGTTGAAGTTTATGGACCAGAAAGTTCTGGTAAAACGACTGTTGCATTGCATGCGATCGCATCTGTACAACAACAAGGCGGAACTGCTGCATTTATCGATGCAGAACATGCCTTAGATCCTCAATATGCACAAGCATTAGGTGTAAATATCGATGAACTACTTCTTTCGCAACCAGATACTGGTGAACAAGGATTAGAAATCGCAGATGCATTAGTTTCCAGTGGTGCAATCGACATTGTGGTTATTGACTCTGTAGCAGCCCTAGTACCTCGTGCAGAGATCGATGGGGAAATGGGTGCAAGTCACGTTGGTTTGCAAGCGCGTTTGATGTCACAGGCATTACGTAAGCTTTCAGGTTCGATCAATAAGACGAAGACAATTGCGATCTTTATTAACCAAATTCGTGAGAAAGTCGGCGTTATGTTCGGTAATCCTGAAACGACACCTGGTGGTCGTGCCTTGAAATTCTATGCAACTGTTCGTTTAGAAGTAAGACGTGCAGAACAATTGAAGCAAGGAACGGACATTATCGGTAACCGTACAAAAATCAAAGTTGTTAAAAATAAAGTAGCGCCACCATTTAAAGTCGCTGAAGTAGATATCATGTACGGCCAAGGAATCTCTCAAGAAGGAGAATTACTTGATATGGCTGTAGAAAAAGATATTGTTGATAAGAGCGGAGCATGGTATAGCTATAAAGAAGAACGAATCGGTCAAGGTCGTGAAAATGTTAAAGTTTACATGACTGAACATCCAGAAATGGTCGAAGAAGTCTCTAAACGTGTTCGTGATGCATTCGGTATTGGTGATGGAACAGCTATCGTTGAAGAAGAACAAGCGCAAGAAGAACTTCCTCTTGACGAAGAATAATACAGATGAAGCGGCAAACCAATAAGAGCTTTCAAAAGCTTTTTGTTGGTTTGTTTTTTTGCGTAGTGGAAATTCTTTTCACCACCAGAGCTCTTTCGTCGGGAAAGGGCTTTTTTAAGTTGACACACTGGTGTACAAACATTAGAATAAAGTTGTATACAAATATTAGTATATAACTTTTACGTGTATGCAAGTAGACATATTGATAATTGATTATAGTTTATCAGAAAACTACATGAATATTGAAAATTTGAAGATAGTACGGAGGTGGAAACAATGGGTTTAGAAATTCTCCTCGCTATCATCGGTGTAATTGTCGGTCTTGGTTTAGGGTTAGTCGTTGCAAAATCACGTCATGAAAAGGCTATAGATGGTGCAAAGTCCTCTGCAGAAGGCATAATTGAAAGTGCTAAGAAAGAAGCAGAGACTCTGAAAAAAGAAGCTTTATTAAAAGCTATGGAAGAAAACCAGAAGTATCGGTCAGAAATTGAAAGTGAGTTGAAAGAAAGCAAAGTAGAACTTAAATCTCAAGAAAATCGTTTATTACAAAGAGAACAAACGTTAGATCGTAAGGATGATTCTCTTGAAAAACGCGAAAACTCACTGGAAGAAAAAGAAGAGAAACTTGGTGCTAGACAGCAATTAATTGATGAGCGAGAAAAAGATGTAGAAGAACTAGTTGAAAAGCAACACCAAGAAATAGAACGTATTGCTTCACTATCTAAAGATGAAGCAAAAGATATCATTATGAAATCAACAGAAGAAGAATTAAGTCACGAGTTGACAGTAATGGTTAAAGAATCTGAGCAACGTGCCAAAGAAGAATCAGATCGTAAAGCCAAAAACTTACTTTCTCTAGCGATTCAACGATGTGCAGCTGATTCAGTTTCTGAAACGACTGTCTCTGTTGTTAGTTTACCAAATGATGAGATGAAAGGAAGAATCATCGGTCGTGAGGGACGTAACATTCGTACATTAGAGACCTTAACAGGAATCGATTTGATTATTGATGATACGCCGGAAGCTGTTGTACTTTCTGGATTTGATCCAATTCGTAGAGAAATCGCTCGTATGACACTTGAAAAATTGATTCAAGATGGTCGGATTCACCCAGCTCGTATCGAAGAAATGGTTGAAAAGTCGCGTAAAGAAATGGATGAACGTATCCGTGAATACGGTGAACAAGCCGCCTTTGAAGTTGGGGCTCACACATTACATCCAGATTTGATCAAGATTTTAGGACGTTTACGTTTCCGTACAAGTTATGGTCAAAACGTATTGAACCACTCAATCGAAGTTGCGAAATTGACAGGTGTCTTAGCCGCAGAAATTGGCGAAGATATTCAATTAGCAAAACGTGCAGGTTTATTGCATGATATTGGTAAAGCGCTAGATCATGAAATCGAAGGTTCTCACGTTGAGATCGGTGCTGAATTAGCTGCTAAATACAAAGAAAATTCAACAGTCATCAATGCAATTGCATCCCATCATGGCGATGTAGAAGCAACCTCTGTTATTTCTGTATTAGTTGCAGCAGCAGATGCTTTATCAGCTGCTAGACCAGGTGCACGTAGCGAATCAATGGAAAATTACATTCGACGCTTAGAAAACTTAGAAAATATTTCTAATGGATTTGAAGGAGTTGAATCTAGTTTTGCTGTACAAGCTGGACGTGAAGTCCGCGTCATGGTCAAACCAGATGAAATCACAGATTTAGAAGCGGTTCGTTTAGTTAGAGATATTCGTAAGAAAATCGAAGACGACCTAGATTATCCAGGACACATCAAAGTGACCGTTATCCGGGAAACGCGTGCAGTAGATTACGCTAAATAAGTAAAGTCAAAAGAAGCAACGCCCTTGGGTAAGTTGCTTCTTTTTTTATCGTTTAAATTAGAAAAAATTCAGAATATTTTTACTAAACCCATTGTAGTGTTTTAATTGTGATAAGCTTAGAACTTTGTTATATTCTTTATAGCTTTTATTAAAATTGGGGGTTTTTTATATGAAATTAAAGAAAAGTGCCTTACTAGGTTTAATTACAGTATCAAGCATTGCCTTAGTTGCATGTGGTGGAAACGCTAAAAATGCCGATGGCGGTTCAGGCAGCGATGAAAAAGTATTTAGATTTATTGAAAGACAAGAAATGCCAAGCGCAGACCCTTCACTTGCAACGGATGAAGTAAGTTTTGTTGCGTTGAACAATGTTTATGAAGGAATTTACCGCTTAGATAAAGAGAGTAAGCCTCAACCAGCTGGAGCCGCAGAAATGGCTGAAGTCAGCGAAGATGGTTTAACGTATAAAATCAAATTAAGAGAAGATGCAAAATGGACAGATGATAAACCTGTAACGGCAGCAGACTATGTTTATGGCTGGCAGAGAACGGTTGATCCAGCAACTGGGTCAGAATATGCTTATATGTTCAATTCTGTAAAAAATGCTGAAAAGATTTCTAAAGGTGAAATGAAAAAAGAAGAACTTGGCATAAAAGCTATTGGTGATTATGAATTAGAAATCAATTTAGAAAAAGCAACACCGTACTTTGATTACTTATTAGCGTTCCCTTCATTTTTACCACAAAGACAAGATATTGCTGAAAAATATGGAAAAGACTATACAACTGCTAGTGATAAAGCTGTTTATAATGGTCCATTTACATTAACTGATTTTGATGGACCTGGAACAGATACGAGCTGGTCGTACACAAAAAATGATAAATATTGGGACAAAGATACAGTTAAATTGGATAAAGTTGCAATCGATGTTGTAAAAGAAGCACCGACTTCATTAAACTTATTCCAAGATGGACAAGCAGACGAAGTGCCACTATCTGGTGAACTAGCACAACAAATGAAAAATGAACCAGATTATATCGTCTTAAAAGGAGCGTCAACTTTCTATCTTGAACCAAATCAAAGAGAAGAAAACTCACCTTACCGCAATGTGAATTTACGTAAAGCAATCTCATATGCGATCGATCGTAAAGCGTTAGTGGATCAAATCTTGGCAAATGGTTCTGCTGTTCCGCTAGGTCTTGTTCCAGAAGGCTTAGCAACAGCTCCAAAAACAGATGAAGACTTTGCGAAAGAGTCAGGCGACGAAGTTGTGTACGATGTTGACAAAGCAAAAGAATCATGGAAGAAAGCAAAAGATGAATTAGGTATTTCTACATTATCAGTTGACTTATTGATCGATGATACTGACAATGCGAAGAAAATGGCTGAATATCTTCAAGGATCATTATCTGATACACTAGACGGATTAAAAGTATCCGTTAGTCCAGTACCATTCTCTGTTCGTTTAGATCGCTCAAACAAAGGTGATTTCCAAATCGCAGTTAGCGCTTGGGGTGCAGATTATGCTGATCCAAGTAGTTTCTTAGATCTATTTACAACAAATAATTCTTATAACAGAGGTCACTATTCAAATCCAGAATATGACAAATTAGTAGAAGCTGCAGCAACAACCAACGCAAATAATCCAGAGGCACGCTGGAAAGATATGCTTGATGCAGAAAAGGTGATAATGGGTGACATGGGCGTTATTCCGTTGTATCAAAAAGCTGAAGCACATCTTCGCTCTGAGAAAGTTAAAGACGTTGTCTACCACTCAACGGGTGCAAAATATGACTTTAAATGGACATATATTGAAGATTAAGAAAAAAAGTAAAAAACTCTTCTGGTAATTTCACTGGAAGAGTTTTTTTGCTGTCTATATCACAAATGTCAGGTAAATTCATGACAAGAGCATCTAACAAGATTCCCCAAATTCAGATAATATAAGTACATAAGCAAAGGGGAGAAAACAATGATCACAGTAAGAAATCTAACAAAAGTTATCAACAAAAAAGTAATCTTAAATGAAGTATCATTAACTGTAAATGATGGCGAAATCATTGCTTTAGTAGGCCCAAATGGTGCCGGTAAAACAACACTGATTAACTGTTTAACAGGATTGGTACGCCCAACAAGTGGTGAATTAAGTCTTCTAGGAACAAATCCAATGAAGAAAAAAAGTAAAGCAAATATAGGAGTTATGCTACAAGAAAGTACAACTTTAGATAATGTCAAAGTCAAAGAACTGCTGACTCTTTTCCAAAGTTTCTATTCAACTCCACTTTCGCTAACAGAATTATTGAATTTGACAGGTTTAAGTGAGCATCAAAATACCTATACAACGAAGCTATCAGGTGGGCAAAAACGACGCTTAACATTTGGATTAGCAATTATTGGAAATCCAGACCTACTTTTTTTAGATGAACCCACGACAGGAATGGATGTCACTAGTCGAAAAATTTTCTGGGAAAAAATCAATACGTTAAAAAAACAGGGTAAAACAATTATCGTAACTACGCATTATTTAGAGGAAATTGAAAAGATTGCTACTCGGATTTTACTAATGAAGCAAGGCGAGATCGTTCATGATGGAACATTAAAAAGCATTCAATCTGAAATGCTGCAAAATAAATTGAGCTTCCAGTTACTAGATACAATGGATGAATCGAAATTAACTGAATTACCGTATGTATCAAAAATTGAGAAAGAAAAAGATGAAGTAACGTTGCATACTTCAAATAGTGATGGAACCCTTTTAGAATTGTTAGCATTGCAAATCAAATTTAGAAATTTATTCATTATTCCAGGGAATTTAGAAGCAGTGACTATTGCGAAAGAAAAAGGATGGATATAGCGTGAATAATTCCTTCTAATTCCGTAATTTTACAATAAAATGTCTTGATTCACATCTTTAACACGGATATCAATACCAAAATTTTCAGTATTATTCAAAGAAATATCTGGGTATATTGTGGTAGTCTTCAGCATTATTTTAGTCAATAGACATCACTTCTTTTTTTAGGATAGTTTAATTGTGAAGGAAAAAAGCCAACAACAAATGGATGTCGTGTCTTCTCTTTGTTGTTGGCTTTTTTCATAGTGTCCCTATTCAGTTCTAGATAACAAAAATTAGGTATAGTTCCTGAATATTCCGTTAATTGTACAGTACAAACACTTTTTCCTAGATTATAAAGACCTAAGAAAAAATGTCCGTTACCTCTTTATTCAAGGAATTGGCGATATTGAAGGCCAAAGAATCGGAAGGCTTATATTTTCCCTTTTCTATGCTTTGGATCGTTTGGATAGAAACATTTACTTTCTCAGCAAGTTCCTTCTGAGAGATGTTATTGCTACTACGAGTTTCTTGTAAATTGTTTGTGCTCTTTTTTTTCATACAGATAATACCCTCTTTCTTTTTGTTATTCATGGTAATATGAAAAAACGATAATTCAGTTGTTACTAGCAATTTCCAGTCAAAATCATAGGCTAATTCGACCTTTATGTGGTATATTTGATACGTAGTGTTTAACTACTGGTAGAAGGAAAATCTTCCTCTATCAATGACTTCTAGCATGAATAACTTCCCCAAGTTCTGTGAGTGCTAGGAGTTCATTTGTATGACGATTCTGTTTGCCAACTATAAGTATATAATCCCTTAATCATAATGATACCAAATATAAGGTGAATTATAAACTGAATATTAAACAAATTGTTGAATTTTAATGAATTATTGTACACTGAATTGAGAATTAATAGTTACTTGTGAATATAGCATTGGAAGAAGAATGAATGTTGAAAATATAGGAAGTGCTCAGATTTTTTAGATAGACACGACATTTTACTCAAAAAAAGAGTTTATCTGATGTAAATCTCTCAGTTTATTCTAGAATGGAAAGTGAGAAAAAGGAGCTTGATGTACATGATTAAAAAAGGGCTGAACAGCTTCTCTCTTTTGCCTGAGAAAGTTTTGTATCTACATCAATGTCTATGGATCAGCAAAAATTTCTGGTTCTGTCTACCTTCACCTAGAATACATAGAAAATTTCCTAGATTATATAACTATAGGTGATACTATTTGTGCAAATCAAACTAGTTTCGAACGATATTGAGGAAGATAGTAGTGGTAACGATCTTTCAGACATTACTAATAAAACCAACAACCCTTCCCTTCCACCTCAAAAACCTCTATAATAAATAAAGAAATCAAAAGAGAAGAGGAAGTTTTTTGCGTATATTATTTATAGGAGACGTAGTTGGATCACTAGGTCGCGATACGATAACCACCTATTTACCAAAGTTAAAGAAAAAATACCGTCCCCAAGTCACGATTCTTAATGGTGAAAATGCTGCAGCTGGTCGAGGAATCACTGGCAAGATTTACAAGAAGTTTTTACAAGACGGGGTAGATGTGGTCACATTAGGCAATCACACCTGGGATAATAAAGAAATCTTCGAATTTATCGACGATGCTAAAAAAATGATCCGACCGGCTAATTTTCCAGAAGGCACCCCTGGACAAGGGATGGTTTTTGTCAAAGTCAATCAGCTTGAACTTGCCGTTATTAACATGCAAGCACGTGTTTTTATGGCGGATATCGATGATCCGTTTCGTAAAGCAGAAGAATTGATCACAGAAGCACGTAAGCGGACGCCATTGATTTTTGTTGATTTTCATGGCGAAACAACTAGCGAAAAGCAAGCAATGGGCTGGTTTTTAGATGGACACGTTAGCGCAGTTGTCGGCACGCACACGCATGTGCAAACCAACGACGCTCGGATTTTACCAGCTGGGACAGCATTTCTTAGTGATGTCGGCATGACAGGTCCTTACGATGGTATCTTAGGCATGAAGCGCGGACCCATTATTGAGAAATTCAGGACAGCATTACCAAAACGCTTTGAAGTCGTAGACGAAGGTCGGAGCTTATTATCAGCTTGTGTGATTGATATTGACGATCAGACAGGACAAGCGAAAAAAATCGAACCAATTCAAATCAGTGAAGATCGTCCGTTTGAGGAATAACTAAGTTCAACTTAACCAAATACAAAATAAAAAAGGGACAGAAGTATCCAACTCCAAGCAACATGAGAAGGAGTATCTGATGCTTTTTTATTTTGCCAAAAAAGATGGTTGAGCATTTGTGAACAAGTGAACTGAAATTTGTTCTATAATAGGAAAAGAATCAGAGTACAGTAACTAAAAGCAACTAAATTAGGAGGCGACTATGCGAAATTCTTTTATGGGAAAAAAAGAGCGGATGAAGTTTGAATTATTTAAATCGATCATTTTCTCAAAAAATGGGTTAAGCTTTAATGAGTTGATGCAAAAGCATGATCTTACGAAAAGTACATTAAGCAGATATATCAATGATTTGGCGCAAGAAGTGGGAGAGACATTTGATGAGAAGGTCCATTTAGTACAGAACGCTCAGACAGGGACCTATCAAATCCAAACGGAAGAAACATACAGCATCGGGTATTTGATCGATTATAGTCATTTGTTTTACGTAAAACAAAGTGGGATTTTTTTCATTTTAGATATACTGCTAAAAAATCATTATAGTTCGATTGAGGCGATGGCACTTGATTTACATATGAGCAGTTCGTCTGTTTACAAACAACTGCGAGCACTAAAAGAAATGTTAGTTCCTTTTGGAGGAAAGATCTCTTTTGAACAACTTGCTAGCCCTTTGACTGGAAATGAGCTTGGTATTCGTCTCTTTGCTTTTTATTCTTACTGGTCAGTTTTTAAGTCAACGGAATATGGTAACAGACATTATCCAGAAGAATGGTGGAACATAAAAGAGATCGAGGAATACTTTGATCATACGACTTCGTTGTCAGAATCACAACGGGCAAAATTACGTTTTATTCAGTTGATTACCCTAAAAAGAGTCCTTTGGCAAAAGAATTATCTAGAGCTTTCCGAAGAGTTTTTAGCAGATGTTGCCTACTTTGATACCAAAGATACGGAGCTATTGCCTTTAATTAAACAACGATTGCCAAAGAACATCTACCATAAAGAACGAGCGTTATTGGTGTATGCAACTAGAGGGCTGATTTACAATCTAGATTCACTGGAAACGAAAAAAAATATCGTTCAACATTATCAGCAGTCGTCACTAGAAATTGCAGCTTATACGACCAAATTAATGGAAGAAGTTCAAGAAGAATTTGATTTAGATTATACGGAGGAAGGGTATGTAAATTTTTATTTTTATCTGATTATTTTACTGATCTATATCAAGCACATCAACATTGATATTTCTGGATATTATAAAAATGAGCTATCGTTTCATTCGATGATCGATTACGATGAAGGAAATGTAGAAATTTTTCAAAAAATCAACAAGATTATTGAGCAACAGGAATTTTATTCTAAAATCAATAAAAAATCGTTGAAAGGTGTCATGTCGATTCTCTCGTTAACGATTTACTCAGGCATTTATCTGAATAAAAAAGCGGGAAGCATGTCGATCTGTGTCATTTTCAATAATAATTTGATTTTGGCAGACGGCATCAAAAAGATTATTCTAGATGTTTATAATCGGGATCGAATCGTTTTTACGAATGATGTATTGACAGCAGATTTGGTTATTTCAGATTCTTATGAAGTAGCAAACCCGCATACGGAATATTTCTACTTTGATGAGCAGCTAAACCCGGAACAATGGGGAAAAATGATCGAAGCTATCAATCAAATTTTTTATAAAACTGTTTTTTTAGGGATGTAGTGAAGAAGAATCAAATTTGTCAAAAGTATAAAAATATCGATTCTATCACTAAATTACCTTTAAAATTCATTTTTAAAAAGGCTGAAACAAAACAATTCTTTGTTTTGTTTCAGCCTTTTTTCGCATGTAAATAGTGGGTTTCTAGAAAAAGAACTGTTGTTTTTTAATTTTTGGAACAAATCGTTTCAGAAATATATAAATTTTTTCTGAAAAAAATTGTATTATTTCATTGTAATAAAAAAAGCGACTTGGGTTAGATTTGCCAAATGAAGTAAGCAGATAGGAGAAATCGATGAAAAAGAATGTGTTTCGTTTACTCGTTTTATTTTTCTGTCTTTTACATATTGTTGATTCGTCAGATATAGTTTTTGCTGAATCGGTTTTACCACCTGGAAACTATCCACTGGGGGTTTCTACAAAAACGAATTTAACAGCTGGCGGCACACTTTATTTTAATACCGATCAATTGCAAGACAAACAGCTGGTAGGGCAATTTTTAGCAAAAAATATAACCTCTAACGGCTCTTCTGGATTATCCAAAGGCGGTTTTCAAAATTATCAAAACGCAACTCGTCAATGGGAGTTAGACCAAATCGATCCAGCGGTTGTTTCTGAAACAATTACTGGCAGTGATATCATACGCTTGTATGCGAATGCGACAAGTTTTAAGTATATGAATGGTGAAGATCTACATTACTACTTAGGAAATTTACCGACAGAAAAAGAAATGAACGATGCATTGCAATATTATCCTGATTTACGGGAAAATTTCACTAAACGATTATATAATGATACGCTTGAATCATTTCCGTCATTCACGGATAACGGCATTACTAATTTTTCACAAGTGACCGGGAACATTCAAAACGTTAGTGATTATTACGCATCATTGACCGATAGCAATCAATCAGTCGTTCATAATTCAGCTGTTCAATCAGCAGAGGTAAACACAGAGAAAAAAGTAGTGAACCCAAATGATTGGGGCGGACAATCATCGATCCAAATCAATATTGCGTTAAAAAAAGGAACGACGGAACAAGCCGTTGCAATCGTCAATGTTGATGGTCAAATCGATCACTTTAAAAATGCGCAGGATATTTCGATCAATTATACAAATTATGATCCAGATACGATGTTGCCGCCGTACTTGTTCATTAACTATAAACACTTTCCAACGTTTAATTTCAGCGGCAGTACATTTTTCCATGCAACAGCTTATCCGAGCTTGCCAGGTGAGGAAGAATACGAATTCGAAGGAAACAATGGTGTGTTTTTTGAAGGGAAATATTCGGATAAAGCAGTACCGTTAATAAAATCGGATAGTCATACAATCTCTGACGAGCTGAAAGATAAAACCTATAAGATGGCGACGCATCTGGTTCATAACTTTAATGACGAAGATAAAGAGATTCAATTTAGAAGTAATGCATCATTATTTATAGGAAGTGTTTTGGCGCCAAGGGCATCTGTAATACTTGATGATACGCAAGGTCGAGTGTTAGGAAGCGTCTATTCTGGCTATGATATTCATACCAATATGCCGATCAGTCCCGAGGAAAGCACTGCTATGTTTGATTATGACGACTTTCCGGGATTAGGGGATATTGTTGGCGGAGAAGAACTTGAAGCACCGATCAAAGTTGGAGAACAATTTACATATACTGGAAATGAGAACAGGCGATTATATACAATCACCCAAAAAATCCCAGCGTATTCTTCACGATTTCCGATCCAAACAGTAAAAATCACAGATCCATTGGCAGATTCATTAGCGATTGCGGCAGAAGATGTCACGATCAAAGATGAGACTGGAGGGAATGCTACTGATTATTTTACACGCAACAAAAATGCAGAGAATGAATTATTGATCGAAGCAAAGCCGGAAAGCTTAGCCGATGAATCATTTTATGGAAAGACCTATACGATTGAATTGAACGGCAGTTTACAACTGAGCCATGAAGAATTAACCGATCCCGAACTCAATCAAATCACAATTCCTAACACAGCTGTTACAACTGTAAATGAGGAATCAAAAGCCAGCAATGAAGCTGAGCTTAAAGCCGAGTTTGTTCAAGGAAAATCAGTTGTTGTAAATTATCTAAACGAAGATGGACAAGAAATTGCCCCAACGGAAATTTTAGATGGTAAGGTCAGCCAACCTTATCAGGCAAAAGCCAAAGAAATTCCAGGTTACACGTTAACAACAATACCAGAAAATGAGTCAGGAACTTTTTCAAACGAAACACAAACAGTTATCTATAAGTACCAAGGGCACTTAATTTTTTCAGCTGTACCAACACAAATCAGCTTTGGAACGCATGCGTTATCTAGCAAGGATGAAGAATATAAAATCGAAGCAAAAGATCGAGATATTGTTGTAAAAGATACACGCACGTTAGGGTCAAATTGGCAGCTAAGAGCAACATTGAGTAAGCCTTTGACTGGAAACAAAACGCAACATGTACTATCCGATGCACTATTTTATGTAAAGGATGGTCAGTCAGTTCCGATTCCCACGCATTCATCATCGATCATTGAATCAGCAGTGACAACGACCCATGATGAGTACAATATAACCCAGGATTGGGAAACTTCTGATGACGGGCTGAAAGTCGCTGTAAAATCAGGTGATGCGCTAGCGGATCAGTATTCTGGCGAAATCAGCTGGGAATTATACGATGTTGTGGCCAATGATTGAAAGGTGCCGAGTGGTGAAAAATAAAAAAAGAAAATGGCTTCAATTGCTACTAGTTTCCGGTTATTTTATCTATTTGATTGGAATGAGTGAAAGCCACGCCGCAGAAAACGGTAAAGTAACAGTCGGTTTTTACGAAGAAAAGCAAAAGGACCCACATAAAACGCACAAATTACCACAAACGGGTGAGGATTCACCTAGTCATGTTTTACGAATAAGTGGAATATCCATTCTGTTATTTATAACTGGAATGATATCATATAGAATTTTAAATAATGAGGAGAGAATTTAAATGAAAACAAGTAAAATTTTAGTAGTATTAGCAGCAGTAACAATGAGTGTAAGCACAAGTATGGTCGTAAATGCAGAGGAAATCGCAGATCAAGCGTCAAAAAGTGATATTGGGTTTACAGCGCCAACAGAAGGCGCTTTGACGTTATTGAATGTAGCTGATTTTGATTTCGGTTCTAATCCAATTTCTGCTAATGATGAAGTATATAAAAGCAAAACTGAAACAGCGACAACCGTTCAAGATATCCGCGGAACAGAAGCTGGTTGGACTGTCCAAGTTGCTCAAAATGGACAATTTAAAGCAGATAAAAAGGAATTAACAAGCGCTCAAATCACATTGAAAACACCAACTATTTCAGAAAAATCAACAGGTTCAGCTACTGCCAAAACAGAAGTTGTCCTAAATACAGATGGTTCAAGCGAAACGATTTTAGATGCTGAAGCCGGACTGGGTAATGGTGTAACAATTGAAAGTTTCGGTAAAGATGCTGCTGTTTTATCAGTACCGGGTGAAACTGTCAAAGTAGCAAAACAATACGAAACAACATTGACATGGACATTATTGGACCAACCAGCAAATAGCTAGTATAAAAAAGGGAATGGCATGGGACTAAATCTACTTTTATCCCGTGCCGCTAACATACATAGTAAATTAAAAAATGGAGGAATTCACATGTTAAAACATACGCTTAAAGTTTTAGTAACGCTGATCGCTGTTATATTCGGGTGTCTGGTAGGAACACTGAATGTTTGGGCTCAAGACGCAGATTATGAAGTAAAAGCAATTCCTTCAACTAAGCAAGTTGACACAACTAAAACCTATTTTGATTTACGACTTACCCCAGAAGAAACGCAAACAATCACGGTTAAAGTAACCAATAAATCTGATCAAGAACAAACCATAGATACAAAAGTCAAAACAGCTACGACCAATACTAATGGCATAGTCGAATATATGAATAGTGACAAAAACGAATCGATCGATTTACCATATGATATTAGCAAACTCGTTAAAACCAACACACCTAAAATTACACTAGCACCTCATGAATCAAAAGAGGTCGACTACGCAATTACGATGCCTAAAAAAGAGTTTTCGGGCATTTTATCAGGTGGTATTATTTTTACAAATGAAAATACAGATGAAAAGTCAACAGATTCTACAGCGGATGTTGCAATTAAAAACCAATTTGGGTATGTGATTGCCCTTGTTTTACATGGGGAAAAGGAAGTCTCACCTGATTTAAAACTAGCCAAAGTAAGCTTAGGACAAGTCAACAATCGGAACACAGTTTTTGCCCATTTAGAAAATCCTAAAGCAGCTTATCTCAACAAATTGAACGTAAATGTTAAAATCAGAAAGAAAAATTCAGATAACATTCTTTACGAAACAAAAAAAACTGATTTGCAAATGGCACCGAATTCTGTCTTTAACTATCCAGTAAGCCTGCAAGAAACAGAATTTAAACCAGGAAAATATCTTTTAGCTGTTCACGCAGAATCAAAAGGGAAAACATGGGATTTTGAAGAAGAGTTTGAAATCAAAGCAACTGAAGCAGATAAATTAAATGATCAAGCGTATATTCATCATGATAAAAATAACTATCTGCTTTATATAATCCTATTCTTAGTTCTGTTATTGTTGATTCTTTTATTTATTCTATATAGAAAAAGACAACAAAAAATCAAAGCGTTAGAAGAACAAGTAGCGGAATTGAAGAAAAAGTAAATGTATAGAAACATGCTAAACAGAGTAACCTTATCAAAAGGCTGCTCTGTTTTTTTGACTGCTGTTTCTAATGTTGCACAATAAACTTCAAAATATTCGCTACTGTTTTTCCCGACAAACTGTTGATTCTGCTGGAATTATGTTAAAATAAGTAGACCTATTTTACAACAAAATCTTACCCAGAATAAAGGTGTGAAATCATGGAGCCATCCATTACAGATAAAAAAGTCAACGAAGAATTAACGAAATTATTAACCTTACTTGGCGAAGACGAATTGATTCAGCGTTATAAAGAACTAGAAGAAAAAGTTCAAAACAACGAGAAACTCACCGATTTAGTC
Organism: Enterococcus ureasiticus; assembly: GCF_001730285.1. Lineage (GTDB taxonomy): Bacteria > Bacillota > Bacilli > Lactobacillales > Enterococcaceae > Enterococcus_L > Enterococcus_L ureasiticus. Next base: position 16,176 of record NZ_MIJZ01000017.1, on the reverse strand, counting down.
GAACAAATCAAAGCAGCCCAAAAAGATGCCGTTCAATTTGCTCATTACGACAAACCAGAAGCAGAAAAGGCCGCCATCAAGCGAGCAGACGAACTAACCAAAGAATTCGATGAACATCCCTTAGTTGTGGCATATAGAGAACAACTGATGGAAGCCAATGACCTCTTGCAGCACGTCACAGATATGATCCAATATAGAATCAACGAAGAACTAGAGAAGGAAGGGTAACAATGCCGCAAAAAACAAAACACACACCCATGATGGAACAATACTTAGCAATCAAAGACCAATACCAAGATGCTTTTCTATTTTATAGACTAGGTGACTTTTACGAAATGTTTTATGAAGATGCGATCAATGCGTCACAAGTGTTGGAATTAACGTTAACGAGTCGTAACCGCAATGCAGATGACCCGATTCCAATGTGTGGGATTCCTCATCATGCGGCCCAAGGCTATATCGATACATTGATCGAAAAAGGCTATAAAGTCGCTATTTGTGAGCAAGTAGAAGATCCTAAGACAACGAAAGGCATGGTCAAACGAGAAGTCGTTCAGCTGATTACGCCTGGAACCGTTATGACTAGTAAAGGCTTAGATGCTAAAGACAACAACTACTTAACGGCTATTGTCGAAGAGAATGGTGCCTTTGGTTTAGCCTATGTTGATTTAAGTACAGGCGAACTAAAAACAGCCATTTTAAGCGATGAAGATGCGGTGATCAATGAAGCATCAGCACTGCAAACCAAAGAAATCGTATTAGGTAGTGAATTGTCAGAGACGCTACAGCAAACCCTAAAAGATCGTTTAAACATTATTTTCTCTGAACAAAACCAAGCAGAAGAAAATGCCGAATTTAGCTTTTTGACAAGTGAACTGACAGATCCACTAGAAGTCGAAGTTACAGGCAAGCTTTTAACCTATTTAAGTGTGACACAAAAGCGTGGCTTATCTCATATTCAAAAAGCAGTAGAATATCAGCCAGATCATTTCTTAAAAATGGATCACTATTCTAAATTCAACTTAGAGTTGACTCAATCCATTCGAACTGGGTTGAAAAAAGGCACCTTATTATGGTTACTAGATGAAACAAAAACCGCAATGGGTGGTCGTTTACTAAAGCAATGGCTAGATCGTCCGTTGATCCAAGAAAAACAAATCCAAACTCGCCAAGAAATGGTTCAATCGTTATTGAATGCCTACTTTGAACGTGTCGACTTACAATCAACATTGACGAAAGTCTATGATTTAGAGCGTTTAGCTGGTCGTGTAGCCTTTGGAAATGTAAATGGACGTGACCTGATTCAACTAAAAACTTCATTAGAACAAGTACCGTTGGTTCGTGAGTTGATCGTTGGTATCAACCAAGGTGAGTGGAATGACTTATTATTAGATTTAAATCCAGCTGAAGATATCGTTGAACTAATCAATACAGCTATCAACGAAGAAGCGCCGCTTGCAATCACAGAAGGAAATATCATCAAAGACAATTACAATGAAAAATTAGATGAATACCGCGATGCAATGCGTCACGGCAAACAATGGTTAGCGGAATTAGAGGCCAAAGAGCGCCAAGAAACAGGCATTAAGACCTTGAAAGTCGGGTTTAATCGAGTATTTGGTTACTATATTGAAGTGACGAAATCCAACTTAGCCAACTTAGAAGAAGGCAAATACGAACGCAAACAAACCCTAGCAAACGCGGAACGTTTTATCACCCCTGAACTAAAAGAAATGGAAACGTTGATTTTAGAAGCAGAAGAAAAATCAGTAGATCTAGAATATCAATTATTCCTAGAAGTTCGCGAACAAGTCAAAGCCAATATCGAGCGACTACAAAAACTAGCGAAAACAATCAGCGCAGTGGATGTTTTACAAGCTTTTGCAACGGTTAGTGAAAGATACCAATACGTTCGACCAACCTTAAAAAGCAATAGCAAAGAACTGCATATTGTTGAAGGTCGTCACCCTGTAGTGGAAAAAGTTTTAGGTCATCAAGAATATATCCCAAACAGTGTCCATATGAGTAAAGACAACATCATTTTACTAATTACAGGACCAAATATGTCCGGTAAAAGTACCTACATGCGCCAATTAGCGTTAACAGTCGTAATGGCCCAAATCGGTTGTTTTGTTCCAGCTGAATCTGCGGAACTACCGATTTTTGACCAAATTTTCACAAGAATCGGTGCATCAGATGATTTGATTGCAGGGCAAAGTACCTTCATGGTGGAAATGATGGAAGCCAATCAAGCTTTGCGTCATGCTACGCCGAATAGTTTGATTTTATTTGATGAACTTGGCCGAGGAACTGCAACGTATGATGGAATGGCATTAGCGCAAGCAATCATTGAATATATCCACCGAGAAGTCAAAGCAAAAACATTATTCTCGACTCATTATCATGAATTGACGGTCTTAGATGAAAACTTGACTGGCTTGAAAAATATCCATGTCGGTGCAGTAGAGAAAAATGGCGAAGTCGTCTTCTTGCATAAAATGATGGATGGACCAGCCGATAAAAGTTATGGGATCCATGTAGCTAAAATTGCTGGTTTGCCAAGTGCGTTATTAGAACGTGCCGCTACGATTCTTACTGCTTTAGAATCAGATGAACAACCGCTTAAGACCGTTGAATATAAAGACGAGATCAAAGAAGATACCGAACAATTATCACTATTTAAAGAAGTATCGACAGATGAGTTAGGTGTGATCGATACCTTGAAGAAGATCAATTTATTAGAAATGACGCCAATGGATGCCTTAAATAAATTGCACGAACTGCAAAAAAGAATTTAGCTAAAAAAACTGAGCAAGGAAAGGATCGTATAGATGGGGAAAATACAAGAATTATCAGAACAGCTTGCCAATCAGATCGCTGCTGGTGAAGTAGTAGAACGTCCTGCATCAGTTGTCAAAGAACTTGTAGAAAATGCGATCGATGCAGGAAGTACACAAATCGATATTTTTATTGAAGAAGCAGGGCTTAAAACGATCCAAGTGATCGATAATGGAGAAGGAATCGCAAAAGAAGATATTCTTAGTGCATTCAAACGCCATGCGACCAGTAAAATCCATACAAGAGACGATTTGTTCCGTATCCGTAGTTTAGGATTCCGTGGAGAAGCCCTGCCCAGTATCGCATCCGTTTCAGAAATCGTTGTAGAAACAGCTGTTACTGAGGAAGAGGAAGGCAGTTACGTTCAAATGAAGGGCGGCAAGGTCGAAGAACATCGTCCCGCTGCCTTAAGAAAAGGAACGAAAATCACTGTTTCAAACCTGTTTTTCAACACACCAGCTCGTCTAAAATATGTTAAAACGATTCAAACTGAATTAGCGAATGTCGGTGATATCGTCAATCGGTTGGCGTTAAGCCACCCTAAAATTGCCTTTCGCTTGGTTCATGATGGCAATAAAATGATGAACACAGCTGGCAATGGTGATTTGAAACAAACAATCGCTGGTATTTACGGTATTGGTACAGCAAAAAAAATGCTGAAGATCGAAGCCGAAGATCTAGACTTTAAATTAACAGGCTATGTTTCACTACCAGAAGTGACTAGAGCAAGCCGAAATTATTTGTCCACGATCATCAATGGCCGCTATATCAAAAACTTTGCGCTGAATAAAGCAATCGTTGATGGCTACGGTTCGAAACTTATGGTCGGTCGTTTTCCGCTCGCGGTATTAGAGATCGAGATGGATCCCTTGCTCGTTGACGTTAACGTTCATCCGACAAAACAAGAAGTTCGTTTAAGTAAAGAAAAAGAACTGATGGCTTTGATAAGTGAGGCAATTCGTGAAGTATTAAGTCATGAGCAGCTGATCCCAAATGCGGCAGATAATCTTCGTTTTAAAAAGAAAATCGAGCAACAGCCCAAAGTTGAACAAATGGAAATTCCTTTGACTGAACAAGAAGAAGTAGCAAAACCAATTCGTAAACCAGGAAGTCTAGGCTATGATTCAACGAGCGGCAATTTCTTTGTCAAAGAAACGACAGCAGGATTTTCAGCTAAACCATCTACAAATAATTGGGCAAAAGAGTCTGAACCTCAGAGTAAAGAGGAGCTTGAAAAAGAAGCATTGATGGCTCATGCGTTTAGTTCACCAACTGAAAATGAGGAACAACAAGCACCTGATAACAGCCAAATAGTAGAACCAACAGAAGTAGAGGAAATCCCTCAGCAAAATGACGCGGCAACAGTAGATGAACAGGTCTATGAAGAAGAATTAAGCCATCATCCAGAATTTGATTTTTCAGCGACTGGTGCTCAAAATGATTTAAATAAAGCGTTGAACAAACTATCTGATGAACGCCCGAAAGAACGTTTCCCAGAATTAGAATATTTTGGTCAGATGCACGGCACTTATCTGTTTGCTCAAAGCAAAGACGGCTTATATATCATCGATCAACATGCAGCGCAAGAACGAATCAAATATGAGTACTTTAGAGATAAAATCGGTGAAGTAACGAATGACCTACAAGAGTTATTAGTACCGATCGTGATTGATTATCCAAACAGTGATGCGTTAAAAATCAAAGAACAAAAAGAAACCTTAGCAGAAGTAGGCATTCATTTAGAAGACTTCGGTCAAAACAGTTTCATTGTTCGGGCGCACCCAACTTGGTATCCAGCCGGTGAAGAAGAAACAATTATCCGTGAGATGATCGATATGTTTTTGACAACAGGTGCTGTCAGTGTGAAAAAATTCCGAGAAGCAACAGCAATTATGATGAGTTGTAAACGTTCGATCAAAGCCAATCATTATTTGAATGAACAACAGGCTCGTGTGTTATTGAAGGATCTCGAAACCTGTGAAAATCCCTTTAATTGCCCCCATGGTCGACCTGTTTTGATCCATTTTACAAATTCAGACATGGAAAAAATGTTTAAACGAATCCAAGATCCGCACTAAAAAATAGAGGAAGAAGGTTTTATCCTAATGGCAGTTATTCTAGCCTCCCAATCACCTCGCAGACGTGAGCTGTTGAGCCGAATCATTTCCGATTTTGACGTTGTGCCAGCTGATATCAATGAAGAAGTCAAAGGTTATTTTACTCCGATGGACTATGTCTTGACGATGGCAGCCCAAAAAGCAGCACATATTGCAAAAAAATATCCAAATGATTTAGTGATCGGTTCCGATACAATTGTAACGATCGATAATGAAATATTAGGAAAACCCACTTCCAGAGACGATGCTTTTCGGATGTTACGGCAACTGAGCGGCAGAACACATAAAGTCTATACTAGTGTTGTCTTAATGAAAGACGATCAGGAATCTTCGGCCACTGTTCCGGCCACAGTAGAATTTTACGATTTGACAGATGAAGAAATCAATCGCTACTTAGATACAAAAGAGTACGAAGACAAAGCTGGAGCATATGGCATTCAAGAGCAGGGGGCTTTGTTGGTGAAAAGTATTCAAGGTGATTACTATTCGATCATGGGGTTACCCATTGCGACATTGTACCGAATGTTGCCATCATTTGATTAGTAACTGAACGATGAAAGAAGGAAATAACGAATGAAATGTTCACAAACAAGAGCCATCCAAACACATATGATCACGTATCCTCATTTAAATTTTCACAAGACATTATTTGGTGGCCAACTAATGGCGTGGCTGGATGAAACGGCTGGTATTTCTGCTGTTCGCGTTTCAAGAGCGGCAATTGTCACAGCCTCAGTCGATCATTTAGATTTTTTAGCGCCTTTAAAAGCGGACCATTCAGTTTGTATCGATGCCTATGTATCAGGTGTGGGTACACGTTCGATGGAAATATTCGCCAAAGTGATCGGTGAAGATTTATTTACAGGCGAACGTTATCTAGCTGGCACTTGTTTTATGACCTTTGTCGTACCTAAAGGAGCAAGTCTGCCAAAAACAATCGAGCCTGAGACAAAAGAAGAACGCTTTATCTGTGAAGGCTATGAAGCGAGAAAACAGTTTAGACAAGCTAAGCGTCAAGAAAGTATTAATCTAGCTAGAAATGTCGACTTAGATATTCCTTGGAACTAATAATAGACGTGAACACTCATTTTCTAAACAGAAAGTGAGTGTTTTTTTCACAATGATGCTATGATAAGACTAATAAAAAAGTAAGGGTGTGATTTGTCATGGAAAAACCATCAAAAGAAGAGTTGAAAGAAAAGCTATCCGATATTGAATATGCTGTAACACAGGAAAATGCGACTGAACGACCTTTTACTGGTAAATATGATGACTTTTACCAAGAGGGAATTTATGTGGATGTGGTGAGTGGCGAACCACTTTTTAGCTCAAAAGATAAATATGATGCAGGCTGTGGCTGGCCAGCGTTTACTAAACCCATTGAAAAGCAAGGCGTTAAAGAAAATTCAGATTTTTCTTTAGGAATGCGTCGTGTTGAAGTTCGCAGCAAAGAAGCAGATTCTCATTTAGGACATGTTTTTACGGATGGACCACAAGATCAAGGTGGTTTACGTTATTGTATCAATGCGGCAGCGTTACGGTTTATTCCAGTAGATAGACTAGAAAAAGAAGGATACGGAGAATATAAAGCCTTATTTGAATAATCTGAGCACCTATCTAAGCAGTTGAAATCTGCTTAGATATTTTTTTTAGCTTTGTAAAATAGAAATCATTTGTTATTTTATTTCCGCATAAAAATGATTGCTATTTGTTCTGATTTCTAGTACTATAAGAATATTCAGAAGATTAAAATTAGAAAAGAAATTAATTATTTATTGAGGAGAATAAAATGAAAAAAACAAATATGACAAGATTAATCAGTGTGATGATGCTATCTACACTAGTATTAGCAGCCTGCGGTGGTGGCGGCAAGACTGATTCTACAGATAGCAGTAACGACAGTAAAAAAGCAAGTGGGGAACAGCTTTTTAAACTAGTCGTTCAACAAGAAATGCCAAGTGCAGATTTATCCGTAGCAACAAACACGATTAGTTTTTCAGCATTGAACAATATATATGAAGGGTTATATCGTTTAGATGATAAGAGTAAACCACAGCCTGCCGGCGCAGTAGAATTGGCAAAGAAAAGCGATGACGGGTTGACGTACACGTTTAAACTTAGAGAAGATGCTAAATGGTCAAATGGTGATCCTGTAGTAGCGTCAGATTATGTCTATGGCTGGCAGCGTACAGCAGATCCTAAAACAGCAGCAGAGTATGCGTATATGTTTGAATTAGTCAAAAATGGCGCAGATGTTTCTGCTGGAAAAAAAGGCCTGGACGAATTAGGAATCAAAGCAATCAACGATTATGAATTAGAAGTAACCTTAGAACAAGAAACGCCATACTTTGATTACTTGTTGGCTTTCCCATCATTTTTCCCGCAAAATAAAAAAATAGTCGAAGAAAAAGGCAAAGACTATGCAACAACGAGCGATGCATCAGTTTATAACGGACCATTTACATTGACTGATTTTGACGGACCTGGAACAGATACTGAATGGTCTTACACAAAAAATGATCAATATTGGGATAAAGACGCAGTTCAATTAGATAAAATCGAAGTGAAAGTCGTTAAAGAAGCACCGACATCATTGAATCTTTTCCAAGATGGACAAGCAGATGATGTGATCTTAAGTGGAGAACTAGCCAAACAAATGGCCGATGATCCAGAACTTGTAATCGAAAAAGATGCGCGTACTTCTTATCTTGAATTTAACCAAAGAGATGAAAAATCACCATACCACAATGCGAATCTACGTAAAGCAATCTCTTACTCGATCGACCGTGATGCTTTAGTTGACCGAATCTTAGGAGACGGTTCGATCGCTTCAACTGGTCTTGTGCCAGCCGGAATGTCATTTTCGCCAGAAGGCAACAAAGATTTTGCTGATGAAAATAAAAACGTATTGACACATGATACAAAGAAAGCCAAAGAATACTGGGAAAAAGCGAAAAAGGAATTAGGCATCGATTCATTCAAACTGGATATCTTGGGTGAAGATACTGATTCTACAAAAAAAGTACTAGAATATATCCAAGGAGCAGTCAAAGAAACTCTTGATGGTGTGGATGTGACTGTTACAAATGTACCGTTTGCTGTTCGTTTAGACCGTGGTAAAAATGGTGACTTTGAAGTACTCATGGGCGGTTGGGGTGCTGATTATGCAGATCCAAGTAGTTTCACAGATCTATTCCTAACGGGTGGATCTTACAATAGAGGTCGCTACTCAAATGAGAAATATGATGAATTAGTCAAAGCATCTGGTAGTAAAGATGCTTCAAATCCAGAAAAACGTTGGACGGATATGGTAGATGCTGAAAAACTATTAATGGACGATATGGGTGTTTCACCAGTTTATCAAAAAGCAGAAGCCCACATGCGTAGTAAAAAAGTCAAAGGTGTAGTCGCTCATGGAGCAGGCGCACGTTATGACTACAAATGGACATACATTTCTGAATAAAAAAATAAGCCAATACGAATTTAATCGCAATTCGTATTGGCTTTCTTTTTATCAAGCTACTGATTTTCTTGGATTTGTGCTAAAATAGAAACGTATGTGCGTGTAAAGCATAAGCGACGGTATCAAGAAAGGTGAAATTATGTACGAGTATATCATTGGTAAAGTGACATTTATCAGTCCTTATTATATTGTAATAGAAACAAATGGCATTGGTTTTCAGATTTCTGTAGGAAATCCCTACCGTTATTCTGGAAAAACCGATCAGCAAATCAAAATTTATGTCCATCAAGTCATTCGCGAAGATGCCCATTCTTTATATGGTTTTGGCGATTTAGATGAAAAACAACTTTTCTTAAAACTGATCAGCGTTTCAGGAATCGGACCTAAAAGTGGTTTGGCAATCATGGCTTCAGAAGATCACGGTGGGTTGATCAATGCAATTGAAAGTGAAGATGCAGCGTATCTAACAAAATTCCCTGGTGTAGGTAAAAAAACAGCACAACAAATGATTCTGGATCTAAAAGGAAAATTAGGTGAACTGGAAACCTCAGAAGCAGCGGTTGAAGCAATGGCCAAAACACCAAATACGCAATCCGCGAATCAGGCATTAACAGAAGCTTTAGAAGCCCTAAGTGCGTTAGGTTATAGTGAAAAAGAAATCAAACGAATCACGCCAAAATTAGAAGAATTAGGTACACAAGCGACAGACGAATACTTGCGCAATGCATTGAAATTCATGATGAAACGCTAAGGAGGAATCGCTATGACAGAAGATGAAAGATTGCTTTCCGCTCAAACTAGCGAAGGGGAAGAGACCCTTGAAAAGTCGCTACGTCCGCAATTTCTCGCACAATATATCGGTCAAGACAAAGTCAAACAAGAACTTACGATCTACATTGAAGCGGCCCGGAATCGGGAAGAAGCGTTAGACCATACACTTTTATATGGCCCGCCAGGATTAGGAAAAACGACAATGGCCATGGTGATCGCTAACGAAATGCATGTTAATATCCGCACGACTAGTGGACCTGCGATCGAACGAGCTGGAGATTTAGTTGCAATTTTAAATGAACTAGAACCAGGCGATGTTCTATTTATCGATGAAATCCATCGCTTGCCTCGAATTGTGGAAGAAATGCTGTATTCGGCAATGGAAGATTTTTATGTGGATATTATGGTGGGCCAGGGAACCACGGCTCATCCCGTTCATTTTCCATTACCACCATTTACCTTAATCGGCGCAACAACCAGAGCTGGAATGTTGTCTGCACCTCTTCGAGATCGCTTCGGAATTATTTCCCATATGGAATATTACGAAACACAAGACTTAAAAGAGATCGTTCTGCGCTCTGCTGATATTTTTCAAACAGAAATCGTAGAAGAAGGCGCCTTTGAAATTGCTCGACGTTCACGTGGCACACCTCGTATCGCCAATCGTTTACTAAAACGTGTTCGTGACTTTGCCCAAGTACAGTCAAATGGTACTATCGATCGTGGAATTGCTGATCAGGCATTGACCTTGTTACAAGTCGATCATCAAGGATTAGATTATGTCGATCAAAAACTATTGAAAACAATGATTGAATTATACGGTGGCGGTCCTGTTGGTTTAAGTACATTAGCGGTAAATATTAGTGAAGAAACTGAAACGGTTGAAGATATGTACGAACCTTATTTGATTCAAAAAGGATTTATCAAACGGACGCCAAGAGGAAGAATTGCGACCGCTTTAGCGTATGAACACTTTGGCTATGAATCTTATTATCAAGAATAAAGCCTAGTCATGTTACCAAGTTAATAAGCAAAGGATGAGACAAAACTAGATTTAGTTTAGCTCATCCTTTTTATTTTTCTGTAAAGCTAATTAGTTTATTTCCAAAGAAGAACCTCTTTATCAGCAACAAAATTTTCATTAATCTATACCTGTATAAAGGTGTTTTGTTTAGTGACGATCAACCGAAGCACTATTTCAGATACAGATATTATTAAGTGAGTATTCGATTAGAGGAAAAATCGTATCATTTGCACTAAATATTTTCTCCTTTTATAGTTGATAATGTACCAATTAATAAAAATAACGAACGAAAGGATGAAAATTATGGAAAAGAATACGAGAAAAAAAGGTTTTGTATCGTACTTAACAACACAAGATGAAGCAGGGGTAAATATTTCTTGGGGGGCAATTATAGCGGGATTAGTTTCCTTCTTTGCGATTTTCTTTACCTTGAGTTTGATCGGATCTGCAATTGGCTTTGGTATAGTTGAACCAACATCGGATAGTCCGCTAGATGGTGTAGGAACGGGACTTATTATTTGGACAGTTGTAACATTTGTCCTTTCATTATTTTGTAGTGGATTTATCGCAGGGGTAGCAGCGCGCAGAGTGGGCTTAGTTCATGGATTTCTAACATGGGCAACAAGTGTCTTGGTATTACTGGCTATTCTTTCTTATACAGCGATCGGTGCATTTTCAGCAATTGGCTCTTTATTTGGCAATATCGCATCAGCAACTGGTAGTGGCGTGGAAACTGTAGCTTCTGGTACATCTGATGTAATCAGTAAAGGGTTTGATAAAGTGACGGACAATGTTCAATCAGTAGATACAACAGAACTGCAAGGACAAGTCAAAAAAGTTTTATCTGATACTGACGTAAAAGAGTTACAACCTGATTATTTAAAAGATCAAATGAAAGAAGCAACCGATGAAATCACAGATGCTGGAAAAGAAATCCTAAAAAATCCAGACAACTCAGATGAAATTTTCAAAGACGCAGCAGATTCTTTAGAAGCGAAAGCGAAAAAAATCGGTGACTCAATTGATCGTCCAGCAATCGCAAACGCAGTAGCAAAGAATACTGACTTATCACAAGAAGAAGCGCAACAAGCTACAGATAATATCTACAACGAATTACAAAAAGCATCGAAAGAAACACAAACACAAATAGAAAAGGCAAAATCAAGTCTTGAAGATGCGAAAAAAGAATTAGATAAAAACATCAAAGAAGCCAGACAAAAAGCAGAAGATACTTCAAACACAGTAGCTAAAGCATCTATTTGGGGCTTTGTCGCAATGATTCTTGGCATGATCATTACCTCTTTAGCAGGTTTATGGGGTGCTAATTTAGTGAAAAATCCTGAGACTGAGAGTAAATTGTAAACAGAAGGATTGGATAATAAAAAAAGTGGAAGAGCGTAGAATGAAATTCACTTTTGATTTGTTTCATGTAAAGGTATAGCATCAGCTGTACCTTTTTTTATTAGATTTGTATAAATACTGATAAAAAACAGATGAGTCGATGAAATACAGAATAAATCCAGATTAAACACAAATAGAATACATAAAAATCTGCTAAAGTAGGAAGAGTAACAAAATTCTGAAAGAGAATGTGTGAAAATAAATAGTTAAAACGGAGTAGATGATCGTTGGATTTCGAAACAAATAATTAGCCGATTAAAGCATAACAGTAAAGTGTACGAACATTTTCAAGTACTATTAGAATAAAAGATAAGGAACTATAGTTGACAGAATCTAAACTGTTCAATTATAGTTTCTCTGTACTTTAGAAACAGTCTGTGAAGGAGGTTCTTGGAATGGAAACAAAAATACTAGTGGTTGAAGATGATACAATGACCAATGAAGTGATCTCTGATTTTTTAGAAGAAAAAGACTATGAGGTTATTTCAGCTTCCGATGGTGAAGAGGCTTGGCAGATATTCCAAAAAGAAAAATTAGATTTGATGATCTTAGATATTATGTTGCCAAACATCACTGGGTTGGAGCTGTTAGAAAGAATACGACAGACATCTGATGTACCGGTTATTATGCTAACGGCAATCGATCAAGAACATACACAATTGCTTAGTTTTAAGCAAAAAGTAGACGACTATGTGATTAAACCATTTTCACCAACGATATTAGTTAAAAGAGTCCAAGCTGTCTTGAGAAGAACGAAACAGGGAGCTGAAGTAAAAAATCAAGAAGTATATTACGGAAACGTTCGGATAGATTTTGATGCAGCAATGATTTTTTATAAAGATGAGCGAGTTCCCTTAACTAAAATCGAGTACAGAATAGTTGAATATTTGGCGAAAAACAAAGGACGTACAGTGATGCGAGAACAGTTGATAGAGACCATCTGGGGATATGACTTCACAGCAAATGATCGAGTAATTGACAGTCATATGAAAAATATAAGGAAAAAAATCCCGCAGCTAAACATCGAAACAATTAAAGGAATTGGTTATATCCTAGAGGAAAAAAGATGAAAACGAGAACGAAGACATTCATTTTTACCTCAGCTATCATTGGTATTGTTATTACAATTAGCTTTGCTCTATTGTATTATTTTTTGCCGATTGTTTACGAACGAGACAAAATAAATAGTGCAATCAAAAGAACAGATAAAGTTATAGCCAAAATAGAAAATCAACCGTTAGATAGAATCATAGAAGAAGTCAATGAGGAATTTATTCAAGGTAGAACTACATGGGGGATAAAAGATTCAAAGAATAATACTATTTATCCGTTTAAGCTTGATAGCAATAAAGAAAAGCTATCTCAGAAGATTATTATTATTGCAAAAGACTCAATTGTACCCATCAAAGGAGTAACAATTAAAGATTCAGAAGGACTAAAATATGATGTTGCAGTGAATATGTTCTTAGAGCCTGTTGAAGAAGTAAAAAAAACTCTGTTTAAAACCTATCCATATATCCTTGGGCTAAGTTTTTTTATCGGCGGAGTGGGGGCCTATGTATATTCTTATTGGGCGACAAGAAGAATATATAGGATAAGTGCTAGAACAAAAAATATGGTTGTCTTAAAAGAGCCGGTTGATTACGTAGTAAAAGGTAAAGATGAAATTAGTGAGTTAGAAAATAATATACAATTTCTATACTTGTCATTATTGGATAATATTGAATCATTGAATCAGGAATTAGAAAAAAGTAATGCTGTCGAATACTCTAAATCGGAATTTATGAGAATTGCTTCTCACGAATTGAAAACGCCAATTACAGCGATGTTGGGAATAATTGAAGGAATGATTTTGCAAGTTGGACGTTTTAAAGACCGCGATTATTATTTGAATGTATGTAAAGAAATATTAGAATCACAGGGTAAGCTAGTTCAAGACGTATTATTTATTTCAAAGTTAGAAAGTATTGAAAAATTTGAAACATTTAATGAAGTATTTTCCTTATCGGAGTTAATTAGTGAAGAAATGGCTTTATTTGAACTGATAGCTGTTCAAAAAGAATTAATCTTTAAGGTGGAAGTTTCTGAAGTAATTATCGACTTCAATAAGGAAGATATGAAAAAAATCGTTATGAATCTCTTAAGCAATGCAATAAAATATACAAAAAAAGGTGGGACTGTCACTATTACTCTTACACCCACAGCTTTAGTGATTGAAAATCAATGTACACCTCTTGAACAAGAAGAAATCAACAAGATATTCTTGCCCTTTTATCGACCAGATTATGCTCGGTCAAGAAAAGATGGTGGGACAGGATTAGGTTTGTATATTGTTTCTAAATTGTTATTGAAAAATGATATCCCATTTACATTTAAAGCACTGGAAAATCAAACAGGAATGGTCTTTACAATGATCTTATCCTCTGTGGTAAAGAATAGTGAATAATTAAAAAAGAAAACAGACTTAGTTTTGAAGATTTACTCAAAATTAAGTCTGTTTTCTTTTTTTATTGTTTTTATATTTAAAAAATCCATAAAAAATCCATGTTATATACAAATAGATTCTAGAGAGCCCTGTTAAGCTAAGTGTAACAAAAAGTCGAGGGGGGACATGTATGAATAAAGAATAAGTCATTCAACATAATATTAATGGTAGTTGCTTGTGTTACATAGAAGTGAACAGAAAAGGGACGAGGTATAGATAAATAAAAAGAATATTTCTCGTTTTTTAGTAAAACGAGAAATATTCTTTTTGTTTATTGTGATTTATATATTTTAGTTGTTTTTTATCTGGTATTTATTTGCTCGGTAGATTAATTCTAATAGATATAAATTAAAAATACAAGGTTTTTTTGAAATATAATCTAATTTTTCTTTTTTTTCGTCAAAATTCATCTGAGTTTTGACGATTATCCAATAAAGTTTCTTCTAGTGTAAATACAACATGATTTAGGTGGAGAAATAGGTCGTTTTTTTCCGCCGTCGATTCCGCCGTCAATAAAACTTGAAAGGATGATGTATTTTGGCAAGAGGCGAAAACATATACAAAAGAAAAGATGGGCGTTGGGAAGGTAGGTATCCCAAAGCAAGAAAAGCAGATGGTTCTATATACTACGGCTATATTTATGGACGATCTTACCGATCAGTTCGGGAACAAATTTTAGAAAAAAAGGTACTTCATTCCCTAGAAAACAGTACTTTTCAACAGAAATTCCAAGGAACTTTTGGGACATGGGCGATTATTTGGTTGAATCAATTAATGAAAGACAATATTAAAGAAAGTACGTATTCAAGCTATCAAAATAAACTTTCTTTACACATATTACCAGTCATTGGTAACACGTCATTACATCGTGTGGATAAAAAACAGTTAGAACAATTAGTTGATCAACTTAAAGACAAACTGTCTCCAGCGTCTATTCACATTACCTTCCGTTTAGTTAAGAGTTGTTTAAAAGCTGCCAGAGACAGAGGCTATTTATACATTAATCCGGCTGAGCAGGTTTCCTTGCCTAAGATTCAAAAAGAACAAGTTCCTGCGTTAAACCGCCAACAACACACCAAAATTTTAAAGGAAAGTAAGAAATCTATCAAAGGCTTACCCGTTGTACTTGCTTTAGAAACAGGGATGCGTATTGGAGAAATCAGTGCTTTAAGGTGGGAAGATGTTGATTTTGAGCAAGAAATGATTCATGTTCGCCGAACGAAACAACGTATTTTTGACTTCGCAAGTGATGCAACAAAAACGAAATTGATTGAAACGGCACCTAAGACAAAACGTGCTAAACGTGCTATCCCGATGACTCCTTGTTTAAAAGAGCAGCTTATTTGTGCTAAGAGTCAAGCTATTTCGTCATACGTAGTTGAAAGCCATGGGAAATCGATAGAACCAAGAACAATTAGCTACCGATTTGAACGAATCAGAACCAAAGTAGGCATATTAAACGTTGGTTTTCATGCGCTACGCCATACCTTTGCAACCCGTTGTGTAGAGTTAGGTATCAGTATCAATACGATCAGTGCTTTATTAGGGCATGCCTCTATCAAAATGACATTAGATACGTATACTTATTCTTTTCTTGAGGATCAGCGTCAAGCAATGGATAAACTATCTGTTTTCTCATCTTAAAATCATCAAAAAATAATTTAGCGGAGTTTATCTGTCTCCCTTTTTTTCTTTTATAAATAACGATCGTTATTTATAAAGAGGTGAAAGCGAGAAAGAATGTACGTACAAATAACTTCTAAAGCTTTGCCTCAATTTTTTTGTTCACCGTCACTTACGCCGTCAACCTATAAGTAAGTTTCTTATTTATCAAGCTAAATAAGAAGTTATTCTCGTTTTACTAAAAAACGAGAATAACTTCTATTGATAATTACTACTAATTTTACTTTCATATTAAAAAAAGTGCAAAGAATAACCTTGGAAACTGAAAGAACCAAGTCAATTGACAGGGTAAACTAGAGGAGGCAAGACAAATAATGTACAAACTAGGCATTTTAAAAGAAGAAAGACAACAAGATGCACATGTGAATGAGTTTTCTAACTCTTCCGCATTCAC
>NZ_MIJZ01000016.1 GCF_001730285.1 Enterococcus ureasiticus | reverse complement strand
AAAAATGGACAAACAATAAAACAGGATTAGAATTAAGCGTGTATTCCCACAAAGTCTATCAAACAGGAAAATACACGGCCTCTATTTTATGGCAAGTAGAAACAACGCCTTAAAGTAAATCCAAAAAGAAAAAAATGATTGGGAGAAATTTTTCTCTCAATCATTTTTTTCTTACTATTATATGTACAGAAATCACGCTTGTTTTTAACTTAGAATATAAGAAATAGAACGAAAATAAAAAGGCACTCTACTAGAAGATTGGACGTCCTCTCACGGAGCCTCAATGATCATATAATGGGATGCTATCTACCAGAATAACATAGCATTCAAGTGAAGAAGATGATCCAAGGCGACTGGTTCTCTGTTATTATTTTAGTAAGATATTTAGGAAAAATCAAGCTTTATTTAAACTACGTTCCGCTAAAAATTCGAACGAAAAATACGTTATTGTCGTTATCATTTCATAATAAATAGGTGAGGAAAAAATGAATACCGCCACGTCACCAACCATTAACAATCCCTAAAAATCTCTCAAAACCTTATATTTCCTCCCGATTTTTTGGTATGATGTACCTAACTAAAAAAAGCGAGGCAAAAACCATGAGCGAAGCACAAATAACCAAAAAGGCAATTTCATCCGCATTGATCGAATTATGTGATCGAAAACTATTCAGTAAAATCAGCGTTCAAGATATCACAAAAGAAGTTGGCCTAAACCGCCAAACCTTCTACTATCACTTTACCGACAAACAAGATCTCTTACGCTGGATCTATACCCATGATGCATTGATTTACCTAGATTCACCAGATGTCAGCATCGATAATTGGGAAGAACAAGCTTTAAAAATGTTAAAAGCGATCCAATCCAAAAGTGATTTCTACTATAATACAGTCACTTCAGATTCAGATATCTTAAGGAAATGTTTTTCAGCGATCACCAATAAACTCTTCATTAATTTATTCGATCAAATGGACAAAGAAAACCAGCTACTTCCAGAAGATAAAATATTTTATGCACGTTTTTTTTCATACGGATGCAGTGGTGTCTTGATTGATTGGATTCTCGGCGGTTATAAAGAATCACCGCTAGAAATCGCCACACAGCTATTCCGTTTAGCAAAAGACACTGAATTTTTCTCTTATCGTCTATATGCGCAAGAAAATGAACTATTGTGACAAATTGTCCATAGTGTCTAAAAAGAAGACGGAATGGTAATGCTATCACAAGACATTTACATGGAATCATTGTACGCTAGATTCATAAATTGAATCGGGGGGATTTTCATGAAAAAAAGACATATTGGATTAGCCACAGCAGGAGCATTAGGTGCAGCTTATCTTGCTAAAAAAGTAGCTGCTGAAAAGAAAGTAGAAAAAGTAGCTGAAATAGAAGAAGAAATCAACAGCCGATATTACGGAGACAAACAGGTCTACCTTATCGGTGGCGGCATTGCGACTATGGCAGCAGCAGCTTACTTGATTCGTGATGCAAATTTCAGTGGTAAAAATATCCATGTGATCGAAGGTATGAAAATTCTCGGCGGAAGCAATGACGGAATCGGTACAAATGAAAAAGGCTTTGTCGCACGTGGCGGCCGGATGTTAAATGAAGAAACCTATGAAAATTTTTGGGAATTATTCAATAGCATCCCTTCTCTTGAGTGGCCAAATCACAGCGTAACAGAAGAAATTCTAAATTTTGATCACTTACACCCTACCCATGCACAAGCGCGCTTGGTCACAAAAGACCAAGAAATCCTTGATGCACATACAATGGGCTTTGATAATGAAGATCGTCTAGCGATGACAAAATTATTAGCCGCTTCTGAAGAAAGCTTGGATGATGTAACCATCGAGGAATGGTTTGGTCCGCATTTTTTTGAAACAAACTTCTGGTATATGTGGCAAACAACCTTTGCTTTCCAAAAGTGGAGTAGTGTGTTTGAATTGCGCCGTTATATGAACCGAATGATTTTAGAATTTTCTCGCATCGATACCTTAGAAGGCGTAACGCGAACAGCCTTGAATCAGTACGATAGTGTAATTCTACCGTTGAAATCATTTTTAGAAAAACATGGAGTAGACTTTACTTTAAATGAGGATGTCGTCGATTTAGATTTCAAACCAGGATCTGAAATCACTGTAACGGCGATGAAACTTGGCAATGGTGAAACAATCGAGTTGAGTGAAGAAGATATCGTGATCATGACCAATGGAACGATGACCGACAGCTCTACAGAAGGTGACTGGAGCACTCCTGCACCGGCGGTTACAGAAGAATCACGTTCTGCTAGACTTTGGCGTAATATTGCAAAGAAAAAAGTTGGACTAGGGAATCCCGAACCATTCTTTGGCAATGAAACGCAAACCAATTGGGAAAGTTTCACAGTAACGTGCCACGGTGATAAATTGTTAAAACGAATCGAAGAATTTTCAGGTAATATTCCAGGTTCAGGTGCTTTGATGACCTTAAAAGATTCAAGCTGGCTGATGAGTACTGTTGTTGCAGCACAACCTCATTTTAAAAATCAAGATCCGGATACCACTATTTTCTGGGGCTACGGTATTTATACAGATAAAGTCGGTGATTATGTGAAAAAACCAATGCGTGATTGTACAGGTGAAGAAATTTTATATGAATGGATCTGTCAAATGGGTTGGCAAGCGGATTGGGATGAAATAATTAAAGATGTTGTGAATGTGATCCCTGCTTATATGCCTTATATCGATGCTCAGTTCCAACCGCGTAAAATGACGCATCGTCCTCAAGTTGTTCCTGAAAACAGTACTAATTTTGCGATGGTCAGCCAATTTGTGGAAATACCTAAAGATATGGTTTTTACAGAAGAGTACTCTGTACGTGCGGCTAGAATTGCTGTTTATAAACTATTCGACATTAATAAAGAAATTGCTCCTGTGACACCATATAATCGTGATCCAAAAGTTTTAGCAAAAGCTGCGCAAACCATGTTTAGGTAAGAATTATTGTCATAGGAAAGCTAAGAAAAGTTAATAGAAAAACAAGACCTTCGGGGATTTCATGAAAACCGCACAATACGTATTGTGCGTTTTTTAGTTTTTTCAAAATAGTTCTTATAATAAGTAAAAAATGGCGTTATAATGTCTATGTTATTGAAAAAATTACTATATAATTAAAATAGATTGTACGCATACAAATGCAAAAAATATATTGATTACAGTAAATAAAAATTGAAATGGGAGTATTATGATATGAAGAATAAAATAAGAATATTTTTTACTGGATGTATAATTTTATCAGGATTTTTATATACATACTCACAAAGTACTGCTATAAAAGCTAAAGAAAAAATCAATCAAGATGTCAGCGTAAAAGAGATACCAAAAGAGACGAATTCTACAATAAAAAAAGTGCAAGGTCCTAAAAATAAAGCAAGCTCAAGTTATAGAAGAGATGTATTTACTGAACAATTAGACAGTCTTGATTGGGTAGGGAGGTCTAAAAAGGATATAGTACGTAGTATTTCCGACAAAGCGATCTTAACTGGTGGATATGGAAGAGTAGCAGAACAGTCGGACAGGTTTCATACAGCAAACTCAGCTCCCGATAAACCATATTACGCAACATATCGCAGTTATAAGCCTAATGTGAGTCTGATAATGAGTAAAGTCGGAATTGGCTTTAATAAAAACCCTCAAGGTCCCATATACAGAGGGGTTGAACAGAATGAAGGTCCTGAATGGCAAAGAGATGACTTTGAAACAATGTCGCCGCTCATTATTTCTCAGACATCTGAGTCAGGCACTAAAGTAATTGATGTTCTTAACATGTATGGGCTAGGAGGGGAAAAAGATCCTGAAACGCCACCATCACTTATAGAACCGGGTGCAAGCTGGTATGGCATAATGGCTCCAAATGAAATTCCTGTTAGATTTCTTTGGTCAAAAATCGTATACAATGTAAGAAATAATCCTGATGCACATTCTGAAAATGCATTTGATTACTATTTGAGAGTAGAATATCTAATAGGAATGGACTCAAACACTGCTGGTAGCGTAATCACTGGAATTCGAGTAACGAATATCGGAGAAGAGACACTGACTGGATTTTCTATAGGTGGTCGATATAGTATTGCCTTTAAAAATATTCCTGAAAGTATGTACCCAACGAACAAGCGCCCTGTAAAATATATTGGTGGGAATAGAGGGCTAATTTTTTATAGTCAAAATCAGGATCCAGACTCGGATGTCGCAACACGATTTTCTTTTGACTCACCATCTAGGCCTGATAACTGGTCGGCAGGACAAATTACTGAATTGGGACACCCAGAACAATTTTTCGATCCCAAATATACCAGCTTCAGTGGTCCAAATTCTAGTGGACAAGAAAAAAATAATGCTGCGTACGGAGAAATAGCCTATTCAGAAGACAGTTATAAAGAAAACGGATTTACTAAGCCATATACCACGGGTTTATATGTTAAAAATACACCAAAAGACTTAGCACCAAACGAATCCACTGTATATAGTTTCAATCTAGGACCTTCTGGGGTGATATCACTTAGACCAGAAATAATGTTGGATGAAAACGAAGTTTCTTATGAAGGAGGCCCTCATACTGTTACAGGGCATGTCTTGCAATATAGTGAAAATAGTAAAGAATTTAGCCTACAGTATTCGTTTAAAGAATCAGGTCCCTATACTGACGCTACGAAGGTTTTAAATAAACCGGGGGAAGAAGTCCCATGGTCATTCGAAATACCTGAAGAAAAACTTCAGCAAGGCGTTACGCAAGATATCTATGTTAGAGCAAGAGATACTGGTACTGATGCTATTTCAGTACCGCTGCGTCAAACGTTGATCTACAATTTGAAACCAGTAATCACAGTTGAAAAGCCTAGTTGGTTCTTTACGGGTTCAGGATATACAATAAATGGGACTTGGAAGGAATCAGAAGGTGAGACCGTCTCCCTGTACTATTCACTTGATAACGGACCTCGAAAACTAATCGGGAAAGATTTAGCGAATACGCCAGTAAATACAGAGATAAACTTTAGTAAAGAAATTCCTGCAACGGAGCTAGGAAGTAGCAGTCACGAACTAGCGGTTTGGGCAGAAGATGTGCGTGGCGGATTATCTAAAGAGGAGATTTGGTCTATAGGTCCCCATAATAAACCAGTTATATCAGCTGACTTAACCATTGATAAACCAGAAATTGATGAAGGAGGAACCGTTTTATTTACCTCCACATTCAAGAATACTTCAACACATTCATTATGGGATAAGGTTATTTATGAGACAACAAATGCATTTCCGAAGAATGTGTCAGTAGATACTAGTTCAGTGAAGCTAGTCGCTGATGGTGTTGCTGTTATACCTGATAAGGTTGAGTTTGGCGTAGACAGGAAGCTTAAAATAGAATTGGGAATGGTGAAAGAACAAACTGAAATGAAACTAACGTATAATGTTGTTTCAGAAAATGGGACACCACCAATCAAAACACCAATAAATGTGGAGCAATCCTATAAATTAAGTGGGCAAACTGCGGATACAATTTTAGTAGAAAGTAAGTCAAATCTTCAGTCATTTACAATTAAACCAAGAATTGCTTCTGTAGAAATTCTCTTTTTGGAGGCTGGAACAGAACTACCGCTAAGAGAAAAAGTGACACTTCCATTGGGAATAATTGGAGATTTAACACCAGATGTTTCAAGTGAAGTAATTGAAGGTTACGAGCTGACTCAACTTTACTTTGATTCTGTTCAGCAGACACCTCTTCCGACAAAACCATTCCAAGTGGAGTATGGCAAGGTGGAACAAGTAAAGTTCTACTATAGCGGAAGATTAAGTTTCAAGACAGTTCCAACTTCATTTGACTTTGGTATTCAATACGCCGGAGTAAACAGGAAACGTTTCAAACCAGAAATCAAAGGTTCCAATTTAGTAGTTTCTGATATGCGTAATGAAAAATCTGGATGGTCTTTGAAGGTTAAAGTCACCAATCCCTTGAAAAATGCCGACGGGATAATTATACCTGATGTTATCAAATATAATAATGGCAGCGATGAATTAGTTTTAAATGAAATGGATACAATGATCTTCCAACGTAAAGATAACACCAAAAATGAGTATGATCTGACAAAGGAAAAATGGAATAAAGACGAAGAAGGATTTATCCTTGATTTTCCTTCAGGTTCTGTAAAAGCCTTAGGAAAATATCATGGAGAATTAGAGTTTACACTGGAAGATGCTAAGTAAATAAAAAAACATTTTTTCGGTCGAACTCCAAGTGACTAATATATGACTATTTCAGTCGTGTATTAGTCACTTTTTTTTGGAATTAAAGTAAAAAAATAAGAGAAAATATTAGTTTGTGAAAAAAGCACTAAAAGAAGGGTAGATCAATGTTTATAATTTTTATCTTTTTTTGATAAAAAAAATTCTAAAAAAGAG
The DNA here is from genome assembly GCF_001730285.1 of Enterococcus ureasiticus. Classification (GTDB taxonomy): domain Bacteria; phylum Bacillota; class Bacilli; order Lactobacillales; family Enterococcaceae; genus Enterococcus_L; species Enterococcus_L ureasiticus. The sequence goes on along the minus strand of NZ_MIJZ01000016.1, from coordinate 334,735 downwards.
TAAAAAAAACAGGAAAAATCTTGCATAATAACTCTTGTCAATAAAAACAATTTCAAAAATTAACGAAAAAAAAGTAAAAAAAGAGATTTAAAAGAGAATATAAACGATATATTTATAAAATGGAGTTATTTTAGGAGAAGAACTGAGATGTAATTTGTTTAGGAGGCAATAATGAGAGTATTTTTAGATGAAACTTATGATAGAAAATTGAAAGTGCTAAGCTACATAGACAATAAAGAAAATGTTGTTAGTGTAAAAGAAATATCTGAGAGTATAGATCTTTCTGAAAAAACAGTCTTACAAATTATTCGACAATTTGAGCAAGAATTTTCTTTTTCATCTGAGCAATTCCAAATCTTTTATGCAAATAAAACAATTAAAGGAATATTTGCAGAAAATCTAGATTTAATGACGATTGCATCAGGATACTTAAAAGAATCAATTCTATATAAAATTATTTATAATATTTTTTTATATGAAAAAGTGGATGTAAAGAAGTTTTGTGAACAGGAATATATGAGTCCATCAACATTTTCGCGCTACCGTCAAAAATTAGCCTTATTGTTAAAAAAATTTGATTTAAAATTATCTCGAAATAATAAAATTTATGGTGATGAATTAAAAATAAGAAATTTTTTCTTTTTGTTTTTTTCTCAAGTATCAAATGAATGGGTATTTAAAATGGAAGAGTACAGAGAAATTGAAGCGTATATTTTTAAATACGTTAAAAAATGGTCTTTACTAAATGAAGTAAAACAAAGAAAAATCTGTTTGTTAATCTTTATGAGTAACATACGTTCTTCTAGAAAACACAATTGTGACACTGGGGTCTTAATGCAATTGGCCAAAGAATCTGACTTCGAGTATAAGGAAGTTTTGCTTGATTATTTTCGTTCCAGAAAAAACCGATCATTGGATCAAGTCTGGCAAGAACTAAGCTTTATTCAATTTTTTATGTATAAAGAAGATATAGTTACAGAAAAAATCCAATATGATCAATATCTTTCTTATTTTAATGAGGACAATTTTTCGTTCATTAGTGCGAGCAACATATTAACGGGAAAAGTCATCGATACATTTTTTCCAAATGCTATTAATGACTCGTCCAGATTATTTCTTAGAGTGAGACAAGAAATAGACAAAATGCACTTAGTTTTATCTACCTGTTACATTAATATAGATGTGTTCAAATATGTTTATGATTCAGAAAACTTCTATTATAAGGATGAAGCAGAACTAAAAATAAATGAGCAGATTAAAACCATTATTGATGAATTACTACTATCTACTGAGTATAAACTGTTGTGGCTTGAAATGAAAAAAAATACAAACAAAACTAAATTTATTGAATATATTTACCTAGTAGTATATATGCTATTAAATGAAATTCAAGAATATACCTATCCATCTGTAAAAGTAATGGTTCAAAATTCTAAAATATTTGAAGAAACAATCATTATCAACAAAATATCTTTAATGTTCTCTGATCAAATAAAATTAGTATCAGACTTCCGTGATAAACCAGATATACTACTTACGGATGTTCCACTACCAGAGACAACAGTAGATACAAAAGTGGTGTATGTAAATTCCTTCTCAGATTTTTGCGATTTCAAAAAAGCTGTTAATGGAGTGAAAAAAGAAGTTTTTAAAAAATACAATAAACGAACCGTCGTGCCTAAGTTAATTAAAATTTGATGGAAAACTTGTACTTTTAAAACGTAACATTATATAGTTTAGAATTCACAAAAGCAAAGAGTGCTCGCCAAGTGTGTCGATCAAAAGCATTATCAAAATAGAAGAATTTTTCATTATCAATAGGACCTTCATAACAATCCGAAATCACCAGATCAGCCTCATGGATCGTTTCTGCATAACGGATAACTTTACTACCGAAGATAGTCAACAGATTACTTTTAATTTCATTAACGGTATAAAAATTTTTAGAATATTGACAAAAGATAGTTAAAGGTTGGATTTTTTTAGAGCTATCTACAATACAGAAGAGTACGTTGGTCATATAATTCACTAAGTTATCTGGTAAATCTATTTTAAGACTGTCTTCATTTTTTCCGAAAGAGCGAATCAGTGTATTAAGTTCCTGTTCCATTGTATAAAAATATTTCTTTTCGACATCCAGTAAGGATAGATGTTTTTCGTATTCTGAAATAGAGTCATGATCGATACCAATATATTTTACGTAAAGAAAAGCAATCATTAAATCGTAAAAGAAAATAAGATAATCATCTTCATCTATTACTAAATTATATTTTTCTTTCAATAACGTAAGCAGATGTTGACCGCTGTTAGCTAATGGTAAATTAGATTCAATGAACAACTGGGCGGTTCGCTTTTTCATCTCTTTTGTATCAATGTCAGCTATAAAAAATCTTGCCAAAAAACTAAAGTAAGCTTGCTCTGTCATAATTTCATCAGGAGATAAGGTGCTTTTCAAATCTAAAGTGAATACTGTTGGATTTACTTCATTCAAAATCATCAAATAAGTAAGGAAATCTTCATCAATTGATACTTGTTCTTGTAAGTATAAGATTCGCCAATAGGTAATATTTTGGAAATAGCGAAGTCGAGTATGTTGCGACGGTGATAAAGCAGTCGAGATCGGAATTGGTAAATTTTTGAAATGCTTAGGAGATCGGTTGAATGGCCAAACTAAGCCTTTAAGAATATCCCAATAAGCAAAAAATAATAAAAAACGAATGTCAGATTCGGCACCATAAATATTTGTTTTTTTGCTAGGGTCACCAAATGCGGTCTTTATTTTAAAAGGTTTTAGTAATGCATTTAAAGATTTTATGTTTTTATAAGTATACGATGGACTTAGGTTAATGCTTTGGGCAAGGGATTCCGAAGAACTAAAATTTTTATCTGCTGCAGCAGAAAAAACAGCATATTCAGGAGACACGGTAATATAGTAGAATCTTAAAAAATCAATGACATAGGCAAAACTCATTGTTTCTGGAATGGAAACATACAATAGTGATTTTGTTTGCTGGATTGTGAGCGTTTCTTCTGGGAATGCAAGCGCAAGGTCTTCATTTATCTGTTGAACGTATCGATAGAGGGTACTTTTAGAATCATTGCACTGAGGAATGATTTCTTGTATTCGGATACCATTCTCACTAAAAAGAATTTTTTTAAATAAATCAAATTTATTCGCTTCATTTTTTTTCATAAACTTCTTATTCATATAGAAAAGTACTCCTTTTTTTAGCTAAGTAGAAAACGAAAATGTACACAAATTCATCTAATAGAAATATAACACGAAACTACATAAAAGTTAAAAAAAATAGCTGGACGCTCTTTTTTTAAAATTATTTTTCAATTTTTTCCGAAAAAAAAGGAAATTTAGGGAATGGAAAATATATATAAAATATATAATTAAGTTGGTTATCTAGTTGGAAGTCAACTCTAATTAAGGAGTGAAGTCTAAATAAATGCTACTTAATTGGTGAAGAGAGGGAAGAATAACTAGTTTGGCAACAAATTACTTTAGAAGTAATGCTAGGATATTATAGTTAAGCAGCATTTTCTTACGGAGTATGTATTGGTAACATAAAAAACGCAAGTAAGTTGGGAGAGAAAAATGAAAAAAATACTATTATTTGCTGGGTTAGCATTGTTTTTAACACCGGTAACTGCTAAAGCAGATCAAACATTTGTGGATCCAAAAGGGATTCCTTTGACGGATATTTTAAGTATACCGGATGGTTCAGATACTATAGTTGAAAATGGTGAAGTAAAATTAACATCCTTTGGTGAAAACTTTGAAAAAAAAAATCAAGCCGGTGCAATATTTTCCAATGAGGAGAATAAGCTAGATTTAAGAAGAGACTTCTACTCTGAAATGTATGTTTATATGTGGGGACGTGGAGAAGGGGTGACATTTGTCCTGCATAATGACCCTGCATCGATTAAGCAATTTTCAGGTCTGTGGGGACCATCACTGGGCATTTATGGAGACAAATTCATTAATGAAAATGGTAAATGGAAGCTTGATCCTAATGGCCCGCAATTAAAGAAAAGTTTTGCAATAGAGATGGATATTTTATGGCAAGGTACTGGGCTTGATCAAAAAGAAGGCTGGGCACTTAATGTGGGGCATATGGCACATACTTTCCCCGACAAGACGTCTACCTATTCTAATGACGATGGGAAGAATCCAATAGGCCCTGAAGTTAGATATGTAAACCATTTGAATGTGGCCAACCCACCATTACACACATGGTATTTCGGAGATGGAAAATGGCGAGTGTTGAAGGTCAAATGGAAATCGTGGGATGCTTCAAATAATGGGAAATTAACATATCAGTATGGAGATATGCCACCTGTTACAGCTACTATAAATAGAGATACATTTGGCACTGACAATGTCTATTGGGGCTTTACTGCTACTACTGGAGATAAGCATGATGAACTTACGACTATTCTTGAATCTAAAGCCATGTTCAAGACAGTTCCTGGATTAGTGTACTATGATGATCAATTAGAAATTTTAAACAAAAATGGAGATGTTATAGAAAGCACGAAACAAAACTCTGAGGTAACCATTCAATACAAAGGTAAGTATTCAGGTGGTAAACAAGATTTGTTGAATCCAACATACAAGTTTACATTATCACCAAAACAAAAATATCAGACGGGAACCTTTTATTTAAACAACCAACCCGTTACACCCACAATTAGTGGGAATGATATAAGTATCCCTTTGAAAAAAAATCTAACGTTGCAAGACAGTGAAATTGATATCAAGTTTAACGTAAAAGATAGCGGTATAACTGCAGATACTGAGTTGCCAGTAAATATGAATTTGGCGGGTGATAATTTCATATCAGATGCATCAACCTCTTATAACATAAAGTATACAACAGACAATACAGCACCAACTGGAACAGGAAAATTAACATTTGTAGATAAAGGTGACACGGATGTTTTGGAGAAAGCACTGGATTATAAGAGCTTCTTAACAAGCTATCAGGATAATGTCACTCCAAAAGATAAAATTAAGGTTACTTTGAAAAAAGGGCAAGACTTCGCTACTATTGTGGGTTCCTTAGGACCTAGTAGTTTCGATGTGATATTGACGGATGAAGCGGGTAATTTCCAAACTGTAACAGTCCCTTTGTTTATCCAAAATAGTCAGGTCGCTAAAAGCAGCCAGTACTTGATATATGGAGAAGATTTTAGTGTTACCGAGAAAGAGTATCCTAAAACAGAAGCCGCACTTCTCACCATGATTAGAGAAAAATCTGGTTTGAAACTGTGGTCTTATACGGAACAGGCCGTAACCGTAATGGATAATAAATTAGCGGATGTAACGTTAGAGAAGTTGCCGAGTCCAGTTGCTTCTGGCGTATACGAAGTGACTGTTTCTTATGGACAAAGTACAGCAAAAGTAGAGAAAAAAATCAATATTACGATTAGTCAAAGCTTCGCTACGGTGAAAGTACTACATTTAATCGATGGTGGAATCGGAATAGAAGTACCAGGTGTGACCAATCCACCAACTGTGACAGGTGAATTTGGAGAAGCCTACTCAATACCTAAATTTGATAGTCCAGATTATTTATTAAGTAAGGTTACAGTTGATGGAGTGGAACAACCAACATCTAACGTTCCAGTTACAGGAATATACGGCGATACCAAAGAAGTAATCTTCTATTATCAGAATAAACCGAAATTGTCTGCAAGTTTAGCAATTTCTAAACCGAGTATTTTAGAAGGTGAAAAAGTAACCTTCACCTCTCAAATTAAAAATACCGCTGAAGATCCATCACTATTGACTAACGTTGTCTATACGACAACTAACGCCTTTCCTGAGAACGTGAATGTGAATCTAGACACCGTTAAAGTGAATGATAAACCCATTACAGCTGGTAAAGCTAAATTGGGTACAGATAGAAAACTGACTATCGACTTAGGGGATTTAACTCCAATGACGGACTATAAAGTTACCTACGAGGTTGAATCTAAAAAGAAGGTCCCTCCATTGACTACAACGGTAAAAGTCGAACAAGCATACACACTCAAAGGAGAAAGTATCGGTGGTACGGAGGTTACAGGCGATTCTGGAGCAGTAAAATCCTTTACAATCAACCCTGGAAAAGCCATTCTTGATGTTTTCTATTATGAAGAGACAGATAACGATATCGAATACATTGACCAAGATGATACTAGAGAAGCTACAGCAGGGGAGAAAGTGACGATTTATCCCAAAGATATGCCAGGGTATAGGATGACGAAGGTAGTCATTAATAATGAAAAAACGATTCTTGCCGAAGATTTACCTGTGACTAAAGAAGTAGAGGTGGAGTATGGTAAAGCTACTTTAGTTGAGTATTATTATGTCGGTTTACTGGAATTCAAGTCAGCTCCAACCATGTATGATTTTGGGGTAGTAGAAGGCAGCATACAAAAATCTAAATTCCAACCACAGTCAGTTGAGGGCTCGTTAATTGTTTCTGACTCACGAACCGATAAACAACCATGGACTCTGAAAGCTAAAGTAACAACGCCGCTACATCACACTGAAAAAGAAAATCTTATTTTACCAGAAGCAATCAAGTATAAAAATGTGGATGATGTTGTCGCTCTAAATGACAGTAGTAGAGCAATCATTCAGCAACAAAACACGTCCAAAGAGTATGATGTTACGAAGGAGCGTTGGACAAAAGGAGAAGGGTTTTTCCTTGAGTTTTCTGCTGGTGAATTAAAATCTCATGGAAAGTATCAGGCAGAGATAGAAATCACGCTAGAAAATGCAAAATGACGCAATAAAATAATCAAGAAAATATTTTATTTTTAAAGTAGAGTTTTCTGGAAATCGAGTAAATAATTCCTTCAAAGGTGATGCAATAACACATGTTTCATCTTTGAAGGACACTATACTCGTGTATGTAATTATGCTATAAAAAGAGAAAAATAATAATAAAACTAAAAAATATAGAGTAGAAAAGTTTTTTTATTATAAAAAAACGAATGATTTAAATAGAACGTAAAACGCTGAATATATCTAGATATATCGAAAAAAATTTCAATATTTGCGGAAAAAAACGTAATATCCGAAAAAAATAATGAGATATAAAATATATAATTAGGAATGTAGCAGAAAGATAAATATGAAAATAATCAATTAAAAGAGAGGATAAGTAAGTATGTACAACATAGGAATAATATCAGCTAGTGAACACCAAAATAATACATATGTACAGCGACTAAAAAAAACTACTTATCAAGTATATACATTAGACAAAGATGAGGTGGTTACCAAAGCATCTCAGATGGATGCCTTAGTAATTGAGGAAACTTCAGAACTCAGCTTGCAGAGTACCTGCGAGATAATCTTAGAACTTAGAAAAAGTGTTAAAGGACTAATTTGGGTGTTGTCTGAGAATCTTTCTAAGACAAGCAAACTAATTTACCTTCAATTAGGTGCAGATGGTGTAACGGATAAAGAAGAAGAACAAGAAGAATTTATCTTGCAACTTTCAAATATATTGAAGAGAGTAAAAGAAGAAAAATTACCAATAAGTAACCCAAATTCCATTTTTGAACAGAAGATTTCTGAAAGTTCTTTAGAATTGATTCCTAATAACTTGAGTGTTTTGCTTGAAGGAGAGTCCGAAATAAACTTAACTAAATTAGAGTTTCAGACAATTTCATTTTTAGTTAAGCATACTGGTCAAGCTGTTACATATGAAGAGATTTATCAAAATGTATGGAAGGATGATTTTAATAACTGTGAAGAAGGCAACAAACAGTATCGTGTAAGCAATCTGATTTTTCATTTAAGAAAAAAATTAGAAACAGATACGACTAAGCCTAAGTATATCAAAACAATTCGTTCAAAGGGGTATATGCTGGCAATGTAGAGGAGTATATGTACAAATGAAAAACGTAAAAAGTATAATTGTTGTTTTGGGAATATTAGTATGCTGTGCGCCGCTGACAGCAGATGCGATTGACGCGCCGCAAAGTGTGCCATTGGATGGTATCTTTGCTACACCAAGTGGTGCAAATAGTAAGGTTGATGGGAATAGCGTGATCATAACTGAAAAAAAGGCAACCCAAGTAGGTGCTATCTTTTCAACTGAAGCTAACAAGATGGATTTGACGAAAAATTTCCGTTCTGAAATGTATATTAATATTGATGGTGATGCAGATGGTGTGGTTTTTGTCATGCACAATCACCCAGAAAAAACGATCACTTTTAGCGGGAATCAAGGTAAGGGATTAGGTATATATGCGGATAGATTGTATGGATCAGGTAATAATTGGATTGTAGATCCTGGGGGAGATCAATTGAAAAAAAGTTTCGCTATTGAATTCGATCCCTATCATAACGGAGATAATTATGATGAGAATGTCTCGAAAAATGATGACAAAGGTCATGTAGCTTATGCCTTTCCAGATAAAGCTAGCACTTATACGCGTTCTAGTAGCACGGGAGCAATAAGAAACGTGATCCATTCAGGCGTTCAGTACCCATCCTTTAGACTTGGAGATGGGAAGTGGCGGTTGTTGAAACTTGACTGGGAATCTTGGGATGCTTCGAAAAATGGAACGTTGACGTATGAATATGGGGATTTGGGTCCAGTCAAAGTTACTATTAATAGAGATACATTCGCAACAGATAATGTCTACTGGGGTTTTACTGGTTCTACTGGTGCTTCAATGGAACAAGCTGTCGTTGCCTTTAAGTCTGTTCCAGGTTTAGTAAACTATGACGAATCTATAGAATTTTTAGATGCTGGTGGAGAAGTTGTTGAAAGTACGAAACAAGATTCTGAGGTTACTGTTCATTATGCTGGTAAATATATAAGTGGAAAGCAAAACTTCTTGACGCCAACATTTAAATTTACATTACCACCAAACCAAAAATATCAAACAAATACATTCTATTTAAATAATCAACTTGTCACACCAACTGTTGTTGGCAATACGTTATCAGTACCATTAGGAAAAGATTTATCGTTACTTGATAGTAAAGTTGATATTAAGTTTAAAGTGAAAGATATTAATGTTACTGGGGACATGACACTGCCCGTAAATGCTGAAGTAGCTGGATTGAATTTTATATCAAATCTATCAGGTTCTTACAATATAGATTATGTAAAAGATACTGAAGCGCCAACTGGAATTGGAAAAGTAACATTTGTAGATAAAGGAGATACTTTTGCAATAGAACATGCGCTTGATGATAGGGATTTTCTACTAGAGTATCAAGACGATATATCACCAACAGAAAAGATAAAAATTGATGTAAAAAAAGGACAAAACTTCGCTGCCATTGTTGGAACTGTTGGACCTAGCAGCTTTAATGTAACATTAACGGATGAAGTTGGGAATGCTCGAGATATAACAATACCGTTGTTTATCATAGACACTCAAGTTGCTTTAGGAACTGATTACTTGATATATGGGCAAGACTTTAGTGTCATCGAGAAAGAGTATCCTAAAACAGAATCAGAATTGCTCACCATGATCAGAGAAAAATCTGCTTTGAAACTCTGGTCATATACGGACCGAGCTGTAACAACAATGGATAATAAATTAGCGGATTTAGATATAAAATTATTGCCGAATCCTATTCTCCCTGGGGTCTATAAAGTAGGAGCTTCTTACGGACTAGGAACGAAAAAAGTTGAGAGAAAAGTTAATGCTACCATTATTCAAAGCTTCGCTACGGTGAAAGTACTACATTTAATCGATGATGGAATCGGGGTAGAAGTACCAGGTGTGACCAATCCACCAACTGTGACTGGTGAACTTGGAGAAGCCTACTCAATACCTAAATTTGATAGTCCAGACTATTTATTAAGTAAGGTTACAGTTGATGGGGTGGAACAACCAACATCTAACGTTCCAGTTACAGGAATATACGGCGATACCAAAGAAGTAATCTTCTATTATCAGAATAAACCGAAATTGTCTGCAAGTTTAGCAATTTCTAAACCGAGTATTTTAGAAGGTGAAAAAGTAACCTTCACCTCTCAAATTAAAAATACCGCTGAAGATCCATCACTATTGACTAACGTTGTCTATACGACAACTAACGCCTTTCCTGAGAACGTGAATGTGAATCTAGACACCGTTAAAGTGAATGATAAACCCATTACAGCTGGTAAAGCTAAATTGGGTACAGATAGAAAACTGACTATCGACTTAGGGGATTTAACTCCAATGACGGACTATAAAGTTACCTACGAGGTTGAATCTAAAAAGAAGGTCCCTCCATTGACTACAACGGTAAAAGTCGAACAAGCATACACACTCAAAGGAGAAAGTATCGGTGGTACGGAGGTTACAGGCGATTCTGGAGCAGTAAAATCCTTTACAATCAACCCTGGAAAAGCCATTCTTGATGTTTTCTATTATGAAGAGACAGATAACGATATCGAATACATTGACCAAGATGATACTAGAGAAGCTACAGCAGGGGAGAAAGTGACGATTTATCCCAAAGATATGCCAGGGTATAAGATGACGAAGGTAGTCATTAATAATGAAAAAACGATTCTTGCCGAAGATTTACCTGTGACTAAAGAAGTAGAGGTGGAGTATGGTAGAACTACTTTAGTTGAGTATTATTATGTCGGTTTACTGGAATTCAAGTCAGCTCCATCTATGTATGACTTTGGTGTAGTAGAAGGCAGCGTACAAAAATCTAAATTCCAACCACAGTCAGTTGAGGGCTCGTTAGTTGTTTCTGATTCACGAACCGATAAACAGCCATGGACTCTGAAAGCTAAAGTAACAACACCACTACATCACACTGAAAAAGAAAATGTTATTTTACCAGAAGCAATCAAGTATAAAAATGCGGACGGTGTTGTCGCTCTAAATGACAGTAGTAGAGCGGTCGTTCAGCATAAAAATACGGAAAAAGATTATGATGTGACGAGTGAAGAATGGTCAAAAGGAGAAGGTTTTTTCCTTGAAATATCCGATGGAAAGCTAAGCTCTCTTGGAAGGTATAATGCGGAGATAGAAATTACGCTAGAGAATGCTAAATAATAAGGAGGAGGGGAAATGATGAAAAAAAAGGGTTGGATGATTCATTTCACACTATCATTTGTTTTGATTGGAGCATTTTTGCTAATAAGCAATGAAAAAATGAATGCTGCCGATGGAGGAGAAGCTCCGACACAAGGAGAAATTATCTTATTCGATGATGATTCTTCGAACGACTCTAAACCAAGTGAGACATCCGACAGTCGTGAAGTACCAAAAACATCAGGAGGGGCAACCAATACCCCTGATGCACCTACTCCTACAAAACCTAAAGGACGATTACCTTCAACTGGTGACTTAGTGAAGGCTGGTATATCAGTTGGAGGACTTGCTCTCATTGCCACAGTGTTCATTTTCTTTCTTATTAAAAAAAGAAAAACAGCACATGAAAATGGTGGGGAAGGAGAATAACAAATGAAAAATAAATGTTGGATGCCCGCAGCGTTAATCCTCATAACTGCATCACTGAATATGTCTGTCATATCAGATGCAAAAGAAGATTCAGCTACTGGCGATATGGATATAAATCTTAAAATAACCGACCCTAATCTCGGTGTATTGGATCCTGAAAACCCAAGCGAAGAATTACCCCTTCAAGAAGGGACTTATGGTAAGACTAGTGGTCCATTACGTATCGATTTTGTTCCTAATCTTGGGTTTAACAGCAATAAGATTTCGGCTAAAGATATTAGTTATTCTGCTGATGCACTTCTTTTTAAAGGGCAAATCGCTCCCCGAGGAAGCTTTATACAAGTCTCCGATTACAGAGGGAATGCGAACGGTTGGACATTACAAGTTCGTCAAGAAACACAATTTAAAAATCAGAATAAAGAGAACAGCCAACTAAATGGTGCTGTCATCTCTTTAGATAAATCTTGGATCAATACCTCTAATGGTATGGGCCAGACCCCAGATATCTCAAAAGAAGTGATTCATTTGAATAATATCGGTGAAACGTACACATTGGCAGAAGCAAAAAAAGGAACGGGGACAGGAACATGGAGCATCATCTTTGGTGCATCACCTGATAATCAAGTGGGTCAGAACTCCACTTTGAATCCTAGATTGGACAATGAAGGAAAACCAGTAACAAACCCTTCATTAGATAACCAAGCCGTTTACATGAATGATGCGGTTAGCCTAACTATCCCAGGATCTACTAAAAAAGACCCAGGGACTTACTCAACGGTGTTAACTTGGATTATATCTGAGTTGCCATAAATAAAAACATATTCTTAGGAGGAAACACAAATGAAATTAACACACAAATTATGCGGAGCAGCTTTATTAGCAGCCGTAGGAGTATCTTTAGCTATTCCAAGTACTACGAAAGCTTTGGAAGATACAAACAAAGGCGGAATGGATATTCAATTCGCTCGTAAAACAACTGGAGATATTGATCCAGGTCATTCTGAAGAAGTGGTTTCATCTGGAAAAACAATGTCAATTCCTGGTGGAACATACAAAGAATTTGGAGTTGAAGGTGTTACACCTTTAAGCTTTGGTGAAGTAACTCTTGCAGCAAATGCACGTACTTTCTGGGCGAAAAACTGGACACAAGAGGGCGTGGGTTCTTCTGCAAACTACGTACTAATCAACGATGAGCGTTTAACAGAAGATCATAACTATTCAGTATCAGGACAAATTACTGGTAAATTAAAAGCTGGTGAAAAAGAACTTTCTGGATCAACACTTATGTATTCAAATATCCACTTGCAAAGCAAAGCTGATGCAAGTATTGCCTTACCTGAATCAGCAGTTGCTGACGGCAAAACTGTAACAATTACAGAAGGCGAAACTACACCAATCATCAATAGCAGAGCAGACGCTGATAAAGCAAAAGGACAAGGTAGAACACACATTACCTTTGGTTACATTAAAGCAACAGATGCAACTGCTTCTGATAAATCTGTAGCATTATCAATCGGTAATGACCAAACAGTTACACAAGGTGACTATACAGGCGAAATTACTTGGACTATGTCTACTACAAAATAAAAGTATAGAGTAATTTTTCACCGATCCGCTTTAATGGTGGATCGGTGCTTATTTTATCGATGAAGAGAAGGGAAAATAATATGAAACAATATTACAAAGCAGTGGTTATTTTAATTTTTTACATAACTTGTATGGTAGTAGCTCCACAAGTATCATACGCAAACGAAGTGCCAAGTAAGGCAGATGTTGGTTTTAGTTACTACATAAAACGACCCGCAAATCAAAATAATGATGCCGGATATTTTGATTTGCGCATGGAACCAAATCAAAAACAAATGGTAGAAATAGAGTTATATAATGATTCAGATCAAGATATGGTCATTAATTTAGCCGTCAATAGTGCGAAAACAAATAGTAATGGTGTTGTTGAATATGGTCCAACAGAACTAAAAAATGATTCATCTTTAAAATATGATATTAAAGATATTGTAAAAATTCCTGAAAAAACTACTATACCTGCTAAGGGGCAAGTAAATGTTCCTGTAGAGATTGCTATGCCAAGCGAAAAGTATGATGGTTATGTGTCAGGTGGTATCTATATGCAAAAAGAAGAGACGAAAGAAGAAAAAGAAGCAAATGAAAAAGCAAAAGGAGTAGTAAATAAGTATAGCTTTTTAGTAGGTGTCTTGTTAAGTGAAACCGATCAAAAAGTTCAGCCAGAACTGAAATTAAATAAAATTTCCGCAGGATTAACAAACTATAGAAATGCGATTGTAGTGAATTTTTCTAATACAGAAATGGAATATTTAGAAGCAATGTCTGTAGATGCTCAGATATTTAAAAAAGGTTCAGATGAAGTAATCTATGAATCGAAGAAAGCTAATTATCGAATGGCGCCAACATCTTATATAAACTTTCCTGTGAACTTAAATGGTGAAGCGATTGAAGCTGGGAATTATGTTGGTCACGTGTTAGTGACATCAGGCGATAAAAAATGGGAATGGAAAGAAGATTTTACAATAACCCAAGAAGAAGCAGATAAATACAATTCCCAAGATGTTTCATTGATTCAAGAAAGAGGAATCAATTGGAAATTAATTGCTGTGATTGTCGGCGGAGTATTAGTTGTATTTATTGGATTGTTTGTTCTTGTTCGTGTTTTATCTAAAAAGAAAAAAAAGAAGAAAAAAAAATCTAAAAAGAAGAAATAAGATTAAAGGAGGCTAGTGGATATGAGCGTATTGGAGTGGGTTTTTGTTGGGAGCTTATCATTAGCATTTCTTACATTTTTGTTATTTATAGTATGTATTATTTTGTTTTTTAGTACAAATAATCAATTGAAAAAGATGAAACAAAAACGACCTAAAAATAAAACCAAAAAAAAGCGTTGGTTAAAGATGCGTCGACAATTAGACAAGAAAAAAAAGAAGTATCTTGGTAGAACTTTTATTTTACTAGTTATATCTGGAATTTCTGTCGCTAGTGGAGCCTATACACGTTATTATCAAATGACTAATTTAACTACAGAAGATGGCAACACATTGATTCAAAGCTATTTCTTAACAGATGAAGTAGAAAAAAGCTTAGTAAATCTTCAAGAGGGTGCTGATCCTGAAAAGACTAAAAAAACATTGGATGATCGTACCTCGTTACTTGCTTCTTATGCTGCAGGTGTTGGGCCATCTAATGGGTTATCAAAAGAAGGACAAAAGTTATTAGTACGTTATTATGCAAGAATTCGTGATTTTAGTATAAATACGTATTCATTATCAACAGAACAATTAAGTAATCCCGAAACGGTATCTTCTTATTTGGACACATTGAATCAGATAAAAGCGATACAAAAGAAAATATTCAAACAGTTTAGTGTAAATGAAGCAGCGCTGAAACAAAAGAAGTAAGCGAATGAAAGGGTTTCTTATATGAGTAAAAGAGTAAGTCATATAAAAAAAAGCTCATATTCTAAGAAGCGACGAAATCAAGAGCAATCTGTTCATCTTAGCAAAAAAAAAAAGTCCACCTTGAAGAAAAAATCTGAACGACGACCTGAAAAAAGGCGAGGGTTAAAAAAGAAGCAATGGCGTTTCAAAATAAAACGAACATTGAAAGAATTCTTGATTGCTTTGGCTTTATTAGGTGTCGTTTTATATGTGGTGTCACTATTTACGTTTTCTTTTGTTAAAATTGAAGGCTATTCTATGATGCCTACAGTGAATGATGGTGAGTGGACATTTGTTAATAAATTAGCCAATATCAAACGATTTAAAATGGTTTTGTATAAAGAGCCGAAAAGTAATGAATATTCTGTTCGTCGTGTTATTGGGTTGCCAGGGGAACGAATTAGATATAAAGATGATAAGTTATATGTCAATGACATTGATATGTATGAGCGTTTTTTGTATGAGCAGTTAGATCGAGCGAAGAGTAGTCAAACAGTTTTTACTGAAGACTGGGGAGATGGAACGGTGACTATTCCAGAAGGAGAATATTTACTTTTGGGAGATAATAGACCGTATGCAATAGACGGTCGTGATTATGGCTATGTTAGTAAACATGAAATCATAGGTGTTGTTGAGATGCGTCTATTCCCAGTTCATAAAATCCAACAATTTTAAGGGGAATAATAGAAGAAGGAATGAAGCTATGTTTAAAAAGAACAGACAAAAAAAAAATGAGAATACTGATTTAAATATAGAAAAATTAGAAAAAAAGACAAGTTCAGAAAAACGGCGTACTTTTCTAAAAGGAATTTGTTTTTTTATCTTTCTTTTGTTAGGCGTGCTTTTGCTTGTGAAAATCAAAACTCATGTTGTTAGTGGAGACTCTATGATGCCAACTTTAAAAAATAAGGATCGTATACTAGTAGTGAAAGGGAAAGAACCTTCCCGTTACTCCCTTATAACGTTTAAACCTAACAAAAAAACAAGTGATTTTTTTGTGAAAAGAGTGATGGGATTACCTGGTGATCGAATTTGGTTAGACGAAAATACTGTTTACTTAAATTATCAGATGGCAGAGACAAACCCAACTCCTGAAAATGAATTGAACTTGGCAGGAACTGAATTACCAGATGGGACTTTAAAAGTACGTGTCTCATGGAATGTAGCAGCGAAACTACAAGGAATGGAAAAAATTCCTGAAAATCAATTTTTTGTTTTGGGAGACAATAGAAATAATTCAACAGATAGCCGACAATTAGGATTAGTTGATACAAAGCAAGTAGAAGGCGTTGTCTCTTATAGATATTATCCACTTAATGCATTGGGTTCGATTGATTAAAAACAAATAAGGAAGTGACTACATAGAATGAATTTTATAAAAAAATATGCACTGGGTTTTATTATTAGTTTTCTTATCCCGGTTAGCATTGTGGCAATCAGTTATTTTCGTTTAGGAATTTATCCGACAAGTGATTTAACGATATTAACGAGTGATGGTTTTGGACAGCTGGTGAATTTTTACTCAGGCTTTAATAATGCTCTTCACGGGGAGCAATCACTTTTATACACTTGGTCCGGTTCATTAGGGCTGAATTTTATTTCCCTAATGAGTTATTATATCAACAGTATTTTTAGTTTTTTGGTTTATTTCTTTGATAATGTACATATGCCAGATGCCATGTATATCATTTTTTTGACAAAAATCGGTGCAATGGGCGCAAGTTTTTGGGTGTATGCTCGCAATTCTTACAAACTACCTGAATGGGCAAATTTGATTTTAAGTACTTGTTATGCGTTACTTAGTTTTACAATCGCCTACTCTATCTTTTTAATGTGGATGGATGCATTGATCTATCTACCGTTAATTTTATTAGGGATTCAAAGGCTGATGGATAAGAAGAAAATGAGCTTGTTATTTGTCAGTTATTTTCTTCTATTTATTAGTAATTACTACATAGCATTTATGGTAGGTGTATTCTCTTTTCTTTATTATTTTATCCGTTTGTTTACGGATTCTAAACGGTATAAGTCATCTATCCTATCATATTTATTGACTTCTATACTTGCAGGTGGCGCTTCCATGGTGATCATTCTACCCTCTGTTATTGATTTAAAATCAAACGGCGAGAAAGTGGACTCAATTACTAGTTTTTTTACAAAAAATGTTGGGCCGTGGGATCTGATTATCAAAAATATGGTTGGAACATATGACACATCAAAATTCGGTTCTGGTCCGTTTGTCTATATTGGGTTATTGCCACTGATCTTTTGTATTTTTTATTTTGTCAGCAAAAAAATTACGCTAAAAAATAAACTTCTATACGGTAGTTTATTCCTGTTTTTAATTATTAGTTTCTATATAGAAACTTTGAACTTGTTTTGGCAAGGATTTCATTCGCCTAATATGTTTCTGTTTCGTTTTAGTTTTTTATTTTCTACGCTGGTAGTTATTATGGCTGGATATGGTATGGAGAAGTTTGAAAAGAAAGATTTTAATCTATTAGTTAATATTTTTCTAATGGTAGGAGGACTTTTCTTAGCAGCAGTTATTTTGTCTAATAAAAAGAGATATGATTATATTACTTCAAAAACGTTAATAGTTACTTTTGCGTTGCTTTTTGTATATGTTATTCTTTTCGCGTTGAAAGATAGTGATAAAAAAGGAGCAAAATTTATTCCTTATATTTTACTCGCTATTGTTTGTTACGAAGTATCTTTTAATACCCATCAACTATTTCTGGGCATTAACAATGAGTGGGGATATATTTCAAGAAAAAACTATGTAAAACCGTATAAAAAAATTGATAAATTAGTAGAAAAAACGAAAATGGATAATGATGGATTTTATCGCTTAGAGAATCTAAATCCGGTTACTAGAACTGACAGTTTTAATCATAACTATTCAGGTGTAACAATGTTTTCTTCTATTCGTAACCGACATTCATCACAGTATATGAACACGCTAGGTTTTCGTTCGCCAGGGACTAATTTGACCATCGCCTATGACAACAATACACTTTTGATGGACTCCTTGTTGGGGATAAAATACAACATAGCGAAAAATAATCCTCAAAAATTTGGCTTTAAAAAAATTCAGTCGAATGGAGAATATTCGTTATATGAGAATGAATATTCCATGCCTTTGGGGATAATTACTGATAAAGATATTTACAAGAAAGAGAATAATAGTAATCAAACAACATTGATCAAACACTTATCTGGAATAAATGACTCTATCTATCAATTTACTGATGTAAAAGAAGTAGAGCGGAAAAATATGCAGATTCGAGAAGAAGGGGCATTTACTTATTTCTCAGAAGAAATAAATAATGAAGCTCAAGTGATTACATGGGAAGTAAATGTTCCAGCTCAAACACAAGCTTATTTGACTTTAGATGTTGGATTAATGGATGGATTAGGTCAAGGGGTAGCTGAAGTTAGTGTAAATGGCGGACGTAAAGAGTCAAGTAGTCTGATGGAGACAGGAAAATTCTATAATCTAGGACATTACAATAAAGAGACTAAAGTGAAGGTTACAGTCTTCTTTAGAGGTCAGCCAGTAGTCAGAGTGGTGAGACCTTCTGTAGCTCTCTTAAAAACAAATGAGTTTCAAAAAGCTATAAAAGAAATGAAGAAAAAAGAAGTTGCCTTTGATGTAAAAGGAAATCATGCACAAGCAGATATGAAATTGGAGAAAGAGCAAGTTGTATTTACAACAATTCCTTATGAGGAAGGTTGGAAAGCGACACTAGACGGAAAATCTGTAAATATCAAGCCAGTTCAAGATTCTTTGATTGCAGTTAAAGTTCCAAAAGGACAGCATACGTTACGTTTAACTTATTATCCTAAAGGATTCAAGTTGGGTGTTCTTCTATTTGTAGGTTGTATAGTATTATTTATTTTTTATGTGTATTGGAATAAAAAGAAACTGTTGAAAATTAGTTCGGAGGAATTTAAATGAAACGAAAAAACGTAATCAGTATATTTTTGTTAGTTACGATAATTCTTATTGCTGGCTGTGGAGAAAAGTTGAGCGAAAAGAAAAAAGAATTTGAAGGTCAAGGGATATCTTATGAAATGCAATTACCAACTAATTGGGAAGTAGATAAAGAAGATAAATCAAATGAATATGGGCTTCAGACTGTTTTTAGTGCAGAAGATAAGAAAAGTAATTCTAATATGTTTGTGGCGATTACACCAGTAAAGGATGTGCCACATCAAGGCTTTTCTAAAAAAACAAGAGAACAATTTAAAAAACGCTATGGTTATAAAAATATCAAAGATGTTTACATGAAGGAATTTAAAGTGAACGGAAAACCGGCGAGTAAATATACGTTGTATACGATGTTCAACGAGAAAAAAGTTTGGGCGCATCTTTACTATATTTGGACAGACAATGGATTTGTTCAAGTAACATTTTATTCGGCAGATGATAATAAATATGAAAAACGCTCTGAAGTGATTGACGCTTCCATAGAAACACTTGTAGAAGTTGGATTTGATACTAAAAAAGCTAAAAAAGCCCAGGAGAAGCAAGTGGAAGAAGAAGGAGATATAGTTACATTAGAAAATGCACAAATGAAAATTCAAATGACAGCTACACGTAAGGTTACAGGAAAAGACAAAAAAGATTTATTAGCCATTCGTTATACCTTTACTAATTTACAACCAGAACCAGCTGCACCTTCTGTAGTTGATGCTCTTATTACAGCTAAGCAAAAAGATAAACAATTGGATCTGGGAAGCTTACCAGAAGATACAACTTTTCTTGATGTAAAAGATTTAGAGAATACGCACAATGAAATGGTTTCACAAGGGAAAAGTGTCGAAAGTGTTCTTTTCTTCGAATTAAATGACAAGACCCCAGTGGAGTTAATGTATTCGCAAGATGCATTTCCAGGAACCAAATCTACAATGGCGGTGGTACCAGAATGATAAAAAAACAGAAAAAGTTAATATCTATTCTTATAGTAGGGTTAGTTTGGGTGTTTGTTGGTTGTTCAAAACCCAGTATTCATGAGAAGTTATCAAAAGACGATCAAACACTTTCATATATAAGTGAGAGAGAAAAAAACTTTAATAATGCTGATTATTTAGATTTGAAAACCGAAGATGAAGCACTTGAAATAGTGAAGGACAAGTATAAGTTAAGTATTCCAAAGTCGTATGAACAATTTAAAGAAGTTTTAACCAGGACATTTGATTCTGAAGGAGTAGAGGCTGGAGAATCAAAATATAGTGTATTTTCAAAAGATGGTGAATTAGAATTCCGTACAATATATCCATTTTATGAGAAAGAAAAGCTTCGCTTTATAACAAGAGTTAGTCTAATTTATGAATTTTTAGGACAGACAAAACAAGTACGCTTAAAAAGACAAGAGGTCAATGTGGTATCGGCAATTGGCAATGATCCCTTTCTTCAAAAAAAATTATATCCATTGACGCAAGATATAGCTGGAATTATGAAGCTGCCTGAAGGTCTGACGAAGGATGGTATCGCTGGGTATGAGAAGCAAATCAAAGAATTGCAGGACCCGATTAGGAACGATTCTGTTGCAATTGTGACTAACACCGTAGGGATAAATGAAAATGAAGAACTAGCAAAATCTATTTCAGCAATTTACAATAATTTAGGTGAGTTTAAAGAGGTTAATGCGGAAATATCAGACAATACGAAATAATTATTGTAATCCAATTATATATGACGGAGTGAGCTATGATTGTGTGAAAGATAATAAAATCAGCCCTTAGGAATTAAGTACATTTAAAAGGAAATGGGTAAAAAATGTTAAAAGTAAAAATGAAAAAGTTGTTTAAGGAAATCCCAAAACTTCCAATAGGTTATCTATACTTTCTATTTTTTGTGATAAGCTATATCAGTGTTTATGTTCCATATATTCAAGGAATGAAAATAAATCTGGGACATGATACTTATTTTCATCTTAATAGGATAGAATCCTTGTATAATGCAATAAGTGCTGGAGACTATTTCCCAAGAATCGCTCATTTTTTTGCTTTTGGAATGGGCTATGCGTCCAGCATATTTTATTCGGATATATTTTTATATCCAGCAGCTTTACTTCGTTGCGTGGGTTTCTCTTTAGGATTATCGTATATGTATTATATGTTGCTAGTAACTTTTTTGACTTTTGTTGTAGCGTATCATTCATTCCATTCAATTAGCCATAGTAAACAAAAAAGCTTATTTTTTGCTATATTGTATGGATTATCTTCTTATCGAATAGCAGATGTGGTTGTTCGGGGAGCGTTAGGCGAAATTTTGGCTTTGATGGTATTGCCAATTGCTCTAGCGGGGCTTATTCAAATAGTTAGAGGAAACGAAAAGAAGTTTTATGTTCTATCTACTGGAATGGCGAGCCTATTTTTTTCGCATACGTTGTCTACACTTATTTTTTGCTTGTTCATTGTAGGTTACCTACTGTTGAATATTCCTATATTAGTCAAAGAAAAAAGAAGAATAGTGTATTTAATTTATGCAACACTTCTTACTATACTAATGGTAATAGTGAATTTGTTGCCAACAGTTGAACAGTTGATATTTCAAAAGTTAAATGTCCAATCAGATCAGATTTTCGATTTGCAGACAAGTGCTGCTTCTATTGTAGAATATATTCAAAATGCTATGCTTAATAAGGGATTTAACAATTTAGGATGGTTAATTATTGTAGCAATATTATTTTTATTAATAAGAATAAAGAGAATAACAGTTCAAAATAAGCAACTGCTATTATTGGGAATAGTGTTTTTTGTTTTAGCAACAGACCATTTTCCACATTATTTATTTCATGATACTATGTTCAATACAATTCAATTTCCATGGCGGTATTTTATAATCGTAACAATCTCTATCACGTGGGTATTGGCAGATAGTCTTTCAGTAATATTTCGAAATAAACGGTATCAGTCTTTTGTTGTGGCGTCGTGCGCGGTTTTATTTTTATTAGGTAGTGTTATCCATTTTGAATTAGTAGAAGGTAAGAAATATAAAATGGAGTATAATTCCTTTTCCAAACTAGATGGGTATGATTTGGGTGTTGGAAAGGAATATCTTCCTGCTGGTATGAACTATCAAAAAACAGTGAATGAAATTTCAGGTATTTACACAAGTTCGAAAGATATAAAAATTAATGATGCAGATCGCTCTTATAATATGATTACTTTCAATTATACTGCAAATCCACCAACAACCGTTACACTACCAATCATTTATTATAAAGGATATGTTGCCGAAGTAACTGGTTCAGGCAAAATTAGTAAAGTTGAAGAAAGTAAAGAATTTAAAGGGTTAAGTGAAGTTACTGTTTCTGGTGAAGGTACGGTGGAATTCTGGTATAAAGGAACAATTATCCAAAAAGTATCATTTGGGGTAAGTTTGGTCACGTGGATTTCTTTAGCAGGATACCTCATAAATAAGCGTAAAATAAAATATCGTACTAATAACGAATTATAGATAATAAATATAGTTATATAAAAAAGCAATATTTAGAGATGGTTTATCCAATCGAGTGACTATTTTTCACATGTTAAAATATAAATGCATTAGACAATATTCAATATCTCAGACTAAAGATGGATGTTTTTCTCAACTAAAAACTCTACAATAGAAAAGTAGAGAACAACGACAAAGAGAAAAAATCTATTAGATAAGTCAAAGAGATTGGGGAAATGAATCATGAAGCGTTTATATAAATCAGTAGTATTTGAGATGAGTTTGTATTATGGGTTATTGGCAATCGTTCTGCCATTGATTTATGCTGTTACTTATTATCTATCTTTTATGTCTGTATTTAGTGTTGAATGGTTCGCTGTGACATTGTTCATGTATCCAATCGTATTGATTTTATCAATGATTCGTTATGGTTATCATAGGATGAGAAAAACAAGTCATTTATAAATGACTCGTTTAGAAAAAGCTGACACACAAATGAAAAATTTTGTGTGTCAGCTTTTTTATTTTACAACGTCAACTGTTCCATTTGGAATGCATCCGTCATTGCTTGTGTGGCATCTTTCATAGGTGTCACAGATCCCAGTTCTCCTTGAACCGCAATCCGAGTCGTAGCATACATATCTCCACAAGTGATCAATGTAATCATCTTCTTACCAGGGACGTCATCGATCAACTCCACACGAGAAGGATCGATTTTTTCAACATAAGTGATTTTATATGTATAAACATTATTTAAATCAGTTGTATAGATTAATTCTCCAGGTTTAGAATATTCCAATGGCGAAAATAAAGAAATCATATCCTGTACACGGTGACTTGCTAGAGCGTAATTGCCTTTACCCATTTCTTGGTCAGGTTTCATCGTTCCAGCCCCAGTTAGTAAAACAACATTATCCAATCCTCTAAAAATCGGTAAATTGATTTTTACATCAGGAAGTGCAACTGCTCCAATAACAGGCAAGTTTTTATTTTCAAGTTGGGCTTTTAGCACGGCTTCTGTACTAAGAGATTCAACTGCAGCAAAGTCAAAAGAAGTATCTGTCTGATTATTCTTTTCAACGATTTCAGGTGTTAATTTGTCCACCGCATAGGCTTTACCATTTTGCTGGATCAGCATATTTCTAATTTGTGTATTGAAGATTAAGGCTAAACCAACAATAAGTAATAAGAATAGGAAGATATTGATCAGCCAATTTCTTTTTCTTGATTTTTTCTTTTTAGGGCGTTCTTTTCTTGAGGCCATAAGCTTCCTCCTTTTTTCTTTAAGTGTATCATAAATCATTTTGAAACCCTAGTTTAAAATATTTATTTTTTTATAAACATGACTATTTAAAAGGAACCTTAAAAATACGGAAATCGTATATTATTTTTAGCGGATATTTGCTATTTTGTATAGGAAGTGTCTCCTTTTAACTCTTTGTAACTGAATCTTAAAATAAAAGACACAAGCTTTTCTTACAGAAATATTGTAGAATGTAATAGAAGACATATGAGAGGGGTGATGGAACAAATGTTGGACTTGATTTATGTACATATTGATATGACAAGTAATGCAGTATTATCAAAAGGAATTACACATACAGACTTTACGCGCTCCATTGTTCATCACCCTAAGAATCTGTTATTGCTGAATCCTTCTACTGAAGAAGGAGAGTATGATATGCACAGTGGACTGAAGATTATTCGCGGACAAGAGAATGTAGACCAATATTTTTCTACAGCTCATCGTCGGAAAATGAACGAAGAAATTAAATGGATCGATTTCTCAGATGTTATGATGCTCAAAGAATTAACGCCTTTGGAGATTTCAGAGTTACTTTATTTTGGACATATGAAAACCAGTCTGCATTCGCCGTTCTTTTATAAATTACAGAATGATTTTGTTTTTTTTGAATTCGTTGATCATATGACTAGGGTTTATTATCGTTATATTGATGAGTTTTATCGAATTCTAGCAGATAAAATCACTCGAGTAATCTTGGAGAAAGTTAATGATCGGAAAACGTTTTTTAAACGTGGCATTTCAGTTGAGAAACTGGATGTAGAATTGTTGAAAGAAATGAAGCCGATTTTACAAGAAGGTGTTGTTTTCTGTTTTGATCAGATGGATATCAAAGGTAAAGAATATCATATTCCCATTCATGTAGTAGAAGATTCTTTATGGAAAACAAAAAACTTCGCTTATCGCAACGAACCAGTAATAGCAATATTGATTTACAATACAGCAAAACGCACGTGGCGTTTAATGCAAGAAGATGAATTTGGATTTACCGAATTGCCAAGACAAGCATGAGCATGATATATAATAGAAGAAAACAAGCAGAAGAAAGTGCAACACTTTTTCCTGTTTGTTTTTTTTATGTTAAATATTTTTTTGTAATCTTAGACGTTTTGCAATTTTTTCAATTAGAAAAAGTGCTGGTAGCTGTGAGGTTAGTTCAATCGTTTTATCATGATTATCACTAGTTTTATAAATGGTTTCCCGATTGATCGTATAAGGAATATTCAAATCAGACATGCGGCTGATCGTGGAACTGTCACTATTTGTGATGGAAATGATCGGGCATTTTTTTGTATTCAGGCGTTTGATATAGTGAATGATTTCTTTGGTTTCACCAGTGACGGACAACGCGATCACACAGGTACGTGCCAGTATGTCATCTGGAAACCATTCGATTGGGTAATTAGAAGGATCTTCAATACGTAAGGCAGTTTGAGATAAGTTTGTAAAATAAAGTGAACCGTAAGCAGCAATTGGTTCAGAAGAACCGGATCCGAGAAAAAGGACCAAACCTTTATCCGCTAAAAGAGTAACAGCTTGCTCGATTTTGTTATCAAGAAAAGGTTCGTTGACACGTTCTAAAAAATGAATGTGCTGAGTCTCATCAACATCGGCGATTTGGGCTTGGTTGATGGATTCATAATATAATTGAAGTTTTACTTTGAATTCAGAAAAACCATTACATTCAAATTTATGACAAAAACGTAAAATACTAGCGGTACTCGTGTGCGTTTCATCTGCTAAATCTCTGATCCGCATATAGGTGACGATTTTTAAATGATTGGCGATATAATGATAAATCTCATATTCTAAAGGGTTTAAATCGGGAATATAATCTAAAAAAAGCATAGCGTCCTCCTTGTGGTTACAAACTGTGACAAAATTGTGAGAAATGACAAAAGCCGTCACTTATCACAAAGGAATGAAAGCGCATAACAAAACATTATAATCAATGCTATACTCCAATTATAGAGCGTGAAAGCGCAATCTGCAAGAGAATTAAAATTGTTTGATACACGAGTTTAGTCTGAAAATTGGAGGAATAAATAATGAAAGTAGAATTTCCAAAAACGTTTTTCTGGGGAGCGGCATCAAGTGCGACACAAGCGGAAGGCCGTGTTGTAGGAGATGGAAAAGGGGAGAATATCTGGGACTATGCGTCAAAAGAATATAATCATCGTTTTTACGATGGTGTCACGACAGAAAATACTTCTTTATTTTATCGCGACCATCAACAAGATATTCAAAAAATGCAGGATATTTCATTTAACTCATTTCGTACATCGATTTCATGGTCTCGTTTGATACCGAATGGTACAGGAAAAGTTAACTCAGAAGCGGTGCAGTTTTATAATAATGTGATTGATGAATTGATTGCTAATAAAGTGGAGCCGTTTATTAATTTGTATCATTTCGATATGCCGATGGTGCTTCAAGAGAAAGGAGGATTTGAAAATAAAGAAGTGATCGAAGCGTATAAGCAGTATGCTAAAACATGTTTTGAATTATTTGGCGATCGGGTGAAGTATTGGTTTACCTTTAATGAGCCGATGATTCCAGCAGAAGCAGGCTATCTGCATGATCGTCATTATCCTTATGTCGTTGATTTTAAACGAGCCGCAACGGTTTTACACAATATTATTTTAGCCCATTGTGAAGCAGTAAAAGTGTACCGTGAAATGAAATTAGCAGGTAAAATTGGGATCATCATGGACGTGATTCCCGTTTATCCACGCAGTCAAAATCCAGCCGATCTATATGCTGCTGAAATGGCCGACTTATTTTATACGAAAAGTGTTAATGATGCGATTTTAAAAGGGAAATATCCAGAACGGCTGAGGGAAGTTTTAGAAGAATATGATCAACTTCCAGAAGTAACTGAAACGGATATTCAGTTAATTGCAACCACAAGTATTGATTTGTTAGGCATTAATTACTATCGGCCTAGAAGAGTGAAGGCAAAAGAATGTCTACCGAATCCACAAGGTGTTTTTTCGCCAGAATGGTTTTTTGATGAATATGTGATGCCTGGTAGACGGATGAACACGTCACGTGGAATCGAGATTTATCCAAAAGGAATTTATGACATTGCTAAAAAAATTCAGACAGAATATGGAAACATAGATTGGTTTGTTTCTGAAAATGGAATCGGGATCGAAGGAGAAGAAGCGTTTATTGAAGAAGGTATTGTCCAAGATGATTACCGTATTGATTTTTTGAAAGAGCACTTGATGTATTTAAATCAAGCGATGGATGAAGGTAGCAATTGTTTAGGCTACCATATGTGGACTTTTGTAGATTGCTGGTCTTGGGGCAATGCGTATAAAAATCGTTATGGTTTTTATCGGTTGGACCTTTCGACAGGCGCAAAAACAGTGAAAAAATCTGGTTTATGGTTTAAAGAAATGATTGAAAACAACGGGTTTGATTAAAGAAAGGAAGAGTGGTCCTTATGATGAAAACTCTCGATAATTTAGCGATGAAATTGTTGCCGATTGCAAATGCGATCGGTAACCAGCGGCACTTACAAGCAATTAGAAATGGCTTGATATCGATCTTGCCTTTAACAATTGTTGGTTCGTTTTTTACGATTTTACTGAACTTGCCGATTCCCGGCTATTCTGAAATGATTGCACCGTATTTGGCGGCCTTAGATGTTCCGTTTCGTTTTACTGTTGGTTTGATGTCTCTATATGCAGCGTTTACAATCGGTTCATTTCTTGGAAACACGTATAAATTAGATAAAATCACCAGCGGCTTTCTTTCGATGCTAGCAACGCTTTTAATGGTTATGCCGGTCAATCTTCAAGAAGGTGTAGATATCGCTGGAAATGCGGTTGCAGGCGGTCGATACATCCCGATTACACCACTTGGCTCACAAGGATTATTTGGAGCGATCGTGGCAGCGCTGATTTCTGTTGAAATTTATCGTTTTACTAAAGAGAAAAAGTTGGAGATCAAGATGCCAGAAGGCGTTCCGCCAGTTGTAGGAGAATCATTTGCGGCGCTACTGCCGACCTTATTAGTGATTTTGGTTTTCTGGATTCCACGTCATTTTTTCAATTTCAATTTGAATGATTTACTAAGTATAGCAATTTCACCGTTAAAAGTCTTTTTGACAGGAAATAATCTTTTTGGCGGTATTATTACACAATTTATGATTTGTTTATTCTGGGCTTTGGGTATTCATGGTCATGCGGTTCTTGGACCGATTATTCGTCCTTTTTGGGATCAAGCGATTTTAGAAAATGCGGAATTATTTCAAAATGGTACTAGCGCTTTTCAACTACCCAATATTTTTACAGAGCAATTCTATCAATGGTATGCACAGATGGGCGGAACCGGAGCAACGTTAGCACTTGTTTTCTTATTTCTATTCTCTAAATCAAAATATTTGAAGCAGTTAGGGAAACTATCGATTTTACCAGGGATTTTTAATATTAATGAACCTGTGATTTTTGGGACACCGATCGTGATGAATCCGTTGCTTGCGATTCCTTTTATCATTGTTCCGATCGTCAATACGATTTTGGTGTACATTGTGACAGCACTAGGGTGGATGCCCAAAATGATGGTCAAACCGCCGTTTTCGATCCCGGCACCTTTGGGAGCGTTGATTACCTCTAATTGGAATTGGGTGGCCTGTGTGATGGTTTTTGTTTGTTTTGCAGTTTCATTAGCAATTTACTATCCATTCTTTAAAATGTTCGAAAAAATCCAAGTGGAGCAAGAGCAGCAGGTTGAACAAGAAGACACTGTTGCTGTCAGTCAAGGAAACTAGGAGGGTGTGAAGATGATTTATATCATTAGCGGATTTATTATATTCGGTACACATTATCTATTAAAAGAAAATCAATGGCTTATTCAAAGAAAGTTATGGTCGTTGCTTTTAGGCTCGATTTTTCTGGTTGGTATTACAGTGATGATCAGTACGTGGATCGGTTCACTGATTCCAGTTATGATAGCAACGTTGATTTGTGCCACCATGTTGCAAATTAAATATACACATCAAGTGGCTGTTCAACGAATGATGTAAAATAGCAAAAAAGACGAGCTCAGTCAGCTCGTCTTTTTTGCATCATTTTCATTTTCCTTATCTTTCAAGGCATCTTCAATTTCTTTATGCAAGAAGTAAGAGATCACAGTTCGGATCACTACTAAAATGGCTAATTTTAAAATATCTTGAAATGTTGGCTTAATGATCGATTCAATAATGTCAGCGGCAATTAGTATTTCTAAACTCAGTAGAATGTAGCTACCTAGAAAGCTTTTAATAAAATTATTTTGCCGAGCCATGACGATCCGATTTCGATCGTTTTTTTCACTTTTCAGAAAATCAATACCGGCCATCACAACGCCCCAAACCAAGACGATAATCGAAAATATATTTAACGCCAAAATAAACAAATCAAAAAAGGGAATCAAATTATCCATGATCATTTGTGCTAAATCGTGCATGTTGTGTTCCTCCTTTTGTGTGTGAGTCTAGTATAGCAGTTCCTAATTTTTATTTCCACGAAGTTTATTCTGTGTGGATTGGGAGATATGTTTAATAACTATTTTATTTACGGACAGTTTGAATATAATGAAGTTGGACATTGATTGTTTTTTCTAGTTTTGGCTATACGTACTTTTTATCGAGAAGGACATCTGCTTTTAGGGAAGTTGTTTTCAAAAAGGTTAGGAAAAATGAAATAGCAGATGAAGGTTAAGCGAAAGGAAGCAAAAAAATGCCATTGACTTAGTGTATCAACTAAAGTCAGGGCATTTTTTATTAGTTATTTTTTTTAGCAGAAACTAGCAACATCATAGGTCTGCGTAGTTCATTACGCATTTCAGCGCTTGTTTCCAGCATTTCAGGAGCAGGCATAGGCTCAACTAAACGAGTGATTTGGAAGCCATTTGTTAGTAAGCCATCTAAATAGGTAGTCAATGTTTTGTGGTATTTCATTACAGTTTCCCCTAAAAAGGTTGTTTCGCGAATACTTTCATCAAAATAACGGTCAACAGGCCAATAGAGTGGTTGCCCCTCTTGATCGTAGATCCAGTCTTCTGTTCCTTGTGCTGTGAAAATCGGATGTTCAGCAGAAAAGATAAAATCACCGCCAGGTTTTAAACAGTGATTGACCTTCTTGGCAATCTCGTCGAATGACGGCACATAATGAAGTGCTAATGAGCTGATTATAATATCAAATGTTTCGTTCAATCCATCAATTTCTTCCATGCCCATTAAGTGATAACTGATTTTCGGAGAATCGGTCATTTCCTTCGCTTTTTCAATCATTCGTCCAGATAAATCAATTCCAATGACTTTTTCAGCACCGTTTTCGACTGCATACCGACAATGCCAACCGTAACCGCACCCCAGATCCAGTACAGTTTTTCCAGCGAAGTCAGGTAGTAGTTTTTTTAGCTCATGCCATTCACCAGCACCTTCCAGCCCCTTTTTTGAACGATCCATTTGGCTGTATGCCGCAAAAAAATTAGGGTTGTCATATTCATTTTTCATTACATATCTCCTTTTAATAAATGTACTTTCTGTCTTCTTTATTGTATCAGATTGCTAGGATAATACCCATAAAAGGGAAATCAACAAGAGATTAGCAGAAAAAGGGTAACTCTGAACTATCATAGCTCGCTCATTAAAGGTTTAGTGAAAGGTATGACCGCAATCACGTAATACTTGGGTGGCTTTTTCTTTGTCTTTGTTTTTGATTAAAAGGTAATCCGTATTATAAGTAGATAAGGCAAAAATAGAAATCTGATTTTCAGCTAATGGATTAGCTAGTTGAGTTAAAATACCAACTAGTGAAAAATCCAATTCACCGACGATTTGAATGATAAGCCAATCTGTATCGATAGAAAGTGCTTGATTGGTCTCTAGTGTGCCAGAAGGGACAACAATAGAGCACTCATCTTCTGTATAGGTAATACTTTTGAATGCTTTTATCTCATGAAATGAGGTAGGGATTTCAGTATGAGCAGGAAATTTCATGATCGTATAGTTTAGTTTATCAAGTAGTTTTAATTGCATTGCGTTTCCTCCAGGTATCTTTCTTAAATAGGGATCTCCAAAAGTACTTGAGAACCATAGATATGTGGGAGCTGATGACTGATATCTTTGAAACCCACTTCTAAACATAAGGCTTTAGTGAACGCTTTGTCTTCATTGACAATGATCGTAAGTTGATCGATGTTTGAAAAATGTTGATGAATGAATCTTGGTAGCAATTGAACGGCTTGTTTGACATACCCTTTTCTTAAATGTCGATAGTCAGTTGAAAGGTCTTGAACTAATAGACTGTTCTTATTATCAGAATAGGTGCTGCTGCCTTTTGCTTCAAAAAGGCTCAAAAAAGCAACCAAATGCTCATTTTTAAAAACCAGAACAGCATGACGTCGTGGGTCTTTTTTTGTTAAAGCAATTGCAATTTTTGGTTCACGGACATAGCGCAGTTTTATTTCTGATAAGCAGTAATTATCGACGAGTGTTTGGTGTGTATCATCATACATTTTCAAGTACATGATTGTTCCCCCAATCTCTTGTTTTGTTTTATTTATCTGCAGTATAATAATTTTTTCTGTTTTCATGTAGGTATTTATACCATTTTTTTCATGGGTGTAAAAATAATACCATCTATTTCTTGCTGAGTATCTGTAGGAACAAAACCAATATGTTTATAAAAGTCAAACGCATAAGGTGAAGAATTTAATGTAAGCTTGTTAGTATTGTAACGTTTTTGGCTATATATAGAAGCTGTTTGCATTAGTTGGCGAGCGATTCCCTTTTTATGGAAGGATTTGTCTACAAAAAGCAGAGAGATGTGACTAGGTAATTTGAGTGCAACCATTCCGGTTATTTGGGCTGTGGAAGTGTAGTGTGTCCAAATTATTAATTCTTGATTAACTAATTGTTTCGTGATCTGCTCAAAAGAAATAAATTGTTTAAACTGCTCAATTCCTTCGTTAGAATAATCAGGGGCTTCAAATTCAAAAAAAACATGCTGGACTAGGGCAAGCGTTTCTTTTAGTTCTAGTTCATTTGCATCTGAGAGTCTTTTGATAGATTGGTTCATAGCTATCCTCCAAAATGATTTCTGAGTTTTGAAAACTTTTATTAAGTTTATCACAAAAAAGGGAGTGGAGTATAAAGTTAATGTTTTTTTCATAATGATTGTGTCATTTAGACAAACAAAAAGAGTTTGAGACATAACTCCTAACGAAAAAATCCAAATAGCAGTCAAATTGATTAGCATTTGGATTATTTTTAAAAATTATACTACAAATCAAGTCATTCTTAATCTTGATTTTAGCTTTCAATTAGAAAAAAATGATATTCGTTTTGCCAGTGATCA
The DNA here is from genome assembly GCF_001730285.1 of Enterococcus ureasiticus. Taxonomy (GTDB): domain Bacteria; phylum Bacillota; class Bacilli; order Lactobacillales; family Enterococcaceae; genus Enterococcus_L; species Enterococcus_L ureasiticus. Next base: position 302,719 of record NZ_MIJZ01000016.1, on the reverse strand, counting down.
ATTAGTTGAAAGTATTCTTGAGGAACACTTTCGTCCTTAGAAGAAACAGGTAAAACCTATCACCAACGAAAAATTGACGTCGAATCAGCTTTCGGACATTTGAAGGTTTGTTTAGGCACCACTCGGTTCTTTGTTCAAGGGAAACAGCAGACACACAATGGAATTGGTTTCGCGCTAATGGCAGTCAATTTAAGGAAATATAGGCTAAGCAGACTAGGAAACAAGGAGGATTCTCCCTAGAATCTAAAAAATAGAAGACCGAAAATCATTTTTTACGATTTTCGGTCTTCTATTTTAGGGTTCTTGAGACTTATGTATCAAATCCCTTTTGCTTATTTAATGAGTCGTTTGTCGTTTTTAGACAAGGTACTCACTTTTTTTATATGTTCAACAGTAATCATTCGTATTTGTTGACTGTCTGCTTGTAATCGTAACATGATCGAATCACCTATACTTTTAGAAACGATCCAACCGGAAACTGTTTCAAATTTTTGAGAAGTAGGCACTTCTTTTAATTGTAAAACAACTAAACTTTTTTGAGCAGAAGCAACTTGTAATTTCTTAAGAATTTCCTCACGCTCTTTATTTTTGCTCTGTTTATCTTTAGAGTCGTCTAAAAACGCCGAAAAGAAACTTTGGGAAGATTGGCTGATCAATTTTGAAATGCTTTTCATTGTTGATTTGTGGTTATTGTCCATTCTTCTACCTCCTTTACGAATTTACTGCTACTATCAGACTCTGAACAATCAGATACTACTATTCTACCTAAAAAAGCCAAATAGTTCAAGAAAATATGTTCGTAATAATTTTATCAATGATCATTCCTACTTGCTTTTTTCGATATATTCAGTAATATTAGAAGTACTGATTACTATTTATGTAATTTGTTTGAAAGCGAGAAAGTGACATAATCTTTCAACTTAAAAGAGGGAGATACCAATGAAACAAAAACAGACTGATAAATCAAAAGTTTACATCATAGCATTATTAATAGTAACATCATTTGCAGGAGCGATTTTAGCAAAAGTGGCACCGATGGAAGAAGGACACGGCTTTTCAGCGTTATTTAATGATGGAAAAGCGGAGGAGATAAAAGAAACAGCGACAAGTGAAACTAAAAAAGAACCGGAGAAAGTCAAAAAACTAACCTATACTGAACAAATCAATCAGGATCTGAGCGAAGGAAAATTTACTAACCGGATGCCAATCAACTTATTATTACAAACGGATGATAAATGGAAGGCGACACCATATGGTATGGGGAATCCTGATGGGAATACTTTAGAAATCAATGGTTGCGCGATCCTATCTTTAGCTATGGTATCTTCTTATTTGGATAACAAAGCATACACGCCCCAAGATATTCTGAACTGGTCAAAAAACGATTACTTTGTAGAAGGGGAAGGCACGGCTTGGTCGGCATTCTCTGATTTTGCAATGGTAAAAGGCTATCAGTTTGAAGATCTTGAAACGGATATCGCCTCTGTAGAAGAACATTTAAAACAAAAACATCCTGTGATCATTTCGGTAAAACCAGGTTTATTTACAGAAACGGGTCATATTATGGTGCTTAGCGGCACGAATAACGGAAAATTTTGGGTGAACGATCCAAATGATTCTGAAACAAAAGGACATTCGAAAAAAGAATTTACAGTGGATGAATTGATGAATGAGGCGTTGAATTTTTGGGCGGTTTACAAGTAGAGATTTAAGATAAAAAAAGAAATGTAAGAAGTACAAATGATACATTACAGCAGTAAGTAGGAGCTACTTCTTATTGACATATTCACTCGAGTTAAAGTGTAGTGCGAAACTGATTTTTTAGTTTTGACCTACACCCTTTTTTGTTTTTAAAGAAAACGCTTTATTATTTTTTCGAAAACCATTGACATGGGATGGTTCCCACATTATACAATTAAGGTATAAAAAGGAAACGGAGTGAACCAATTGAAAATTATTATTGAGAAAAATTTTGATGCAATGAGCGAAACAACTAAAAATATTTTATTCGGTCATATGAGCCAGGATAAACGTGTCAACTTATCGATCACAGCAGGTAATACTCCTGTTGAAGTCTATAAAAAAATGGTGGAGATCGTAAAAGATTCCCCGGATTACGCCAATGTTCACTATTATAACTTTGATGAAATTCCCGTAGCAGGTCAAACGGAAGGGATAACAATCACTGATTTGCGAAAACTATATTTGACGCCTGCTAACATCAACGAAGCAAATATTCACCCATTGACTGTCGAAAACTATGCTGAACAAGACAAACGTTTGGCCATGGACGGTGGATTAGATGCCATGTTGATCGGTTTAGGCGGAGATGGTCACTTCTGCGGTAATATGCCGACAACGACGAGTTTTGAAAATTTGACTTACAAGATAAAGGTAACTGGCGAAGAACCGTGGTTTGTGCCAGATATGATGGAAAAAGGCCTGGAATTCGTTACAATGGGACCTGTTAGCGTAATGCGTGTAAAACATTTGATTTTGATCGTGAATGGTGAGAAAAAAGCTGAGATGGTAAAAAACGTATTACAAGGGCCTGTAACAGAGGAATTTCCAGCATCTGTTTTACAATTACATCCAAATTTGACGGTTATTTTGGACGAAGATGCTGCAAGTAAACTGGATAAATAAATAGCTAGAAAAGATTAAGGTAATAAATTGCCTTGATCTTTTTTAAACCTAATTTACAAACGTACGTTCTCGTGGTATTCTTAAATAAACGAAACAAGAATGGAGTCGGATATGGAAAAAATCAGGTGTGATTGGGCGCAAGGGAATGAATTAGAAGAGAAGTATCACGATGAAGAATGGGGAACAGCGGAACATGATGATCAAAAGCTTTTTGAAATGTTGATTTTGGAAAGCATGCAGGCTGGATTAAGTTGGTCGACGATTCTCAAAAAGAGAGAGACTCTAACCAGTGCGTATGATCAGTTTGACTATGTAAAAATTGCCGAGTATACCCAAGAGAAGATCGATTCTTTATTAGAAGATCCAGGAATCATTAGAAATAAGCTGAAAATCAATGCAACGATCAATAATGCCCAGGTCTTTATGAGGATTCAAGAGGAATATGGCAGTTTTGATCGATTTATTTGGGCTTATGTGGATGGAAAACCGATTAAAAATCGTTGGAAAGATGTCAAAGAAGTTCCAGCATCAACAGAATTATCGGATAAAATCAGCAAAGAGTTGAAGAAAAAGGGGTTCAAGTTCTTAGGGACAACGACAGTCTATGCTTTTATGCAGGCAACAGGTATGGTAGATGATCATTTGGCGCATTGTTTTAAAAGTCATGATGAAGTCATATCACACTAATCTCTCTAACTATCCTAAAGGGTTAGAGAGGTCAGAACCTCAATATATTTTTAATGTGTAGAAATATGAAGTATCTCGTAAAGAGACGCTTTATTTTGGTCTGGTTTTTCAGCATAAAGTCCAAAAACAACAGCTTGCCATTTGTCTGGATTATAGACGATAAATTTTCCTATACTATTTTCGGGTAAGGTTTCTTGTATGTTCAATAGTTTGTTTGGGACAACGCTTAGAGATTGTTGTTCAGGGATCGTAATCGTATGTTCCAGTAAGTAGGTAGCATCTGAAAAGCAGTCTGCTAAGTTTATTGTTAGAGGGATACCGATTTGAATGGTTTGCCAACCAAAATCGTGAATAATATTGTCGTAAAATCCTGCAAAAATAAATTGATTCATCCCTTCAGAATTTTCCCAGATATATAAAGGGGAGTATGAATTAGAAATTGCCCCTTGTACTTTTTCTGAAATAAGATAAGCTTTAAAGAGTAGACCTTGGAAATTATCTGTTTTTGCTCCGTTTTCTTCGACTCGTTTTCTAACCAGTGACATGTCATAATTATCCGGTAAAATTATTTTATATTGCATAGCATGCATCTAAATCAACTCCTATTCTTGATAAATTCAGTATATTCTTTTTAGAAAGTATTGAATAATACAAAAAAATGATATACGGTATCAGTATTAGTGATAGCAAGAAATGGGTGGGAAGATGGAGCTGAATGATTTAAGAATTTTTCGTTGTGTAACAGTTGCAGGTTCCATGTCAGAAGCCGCTAGAATAATGGGATATGCGCAATCCAATATAACTGAACGGATTAGATTGTTAGAGCAAGAACTGACCGTGAAGCTCTTTGAGCGGACGAATCGCGGTGTTAAGTTACTTCCAGAGGGCGAAAAATTACTAGGATACGCAACTATAATTTTAGCTCAAATTGATGAAATTGAAATGCATTACAAGAAATTACCGATAAAAATTGGTTGCACACAAACAATCGCATCTAATTACTTTGAAATGACAGATATCATTAATTACCAGCCTGCATTGGAGCTGTTAATTTATACAACTGATCGATTAGAAGCAATGTATGGAAAAAAAGAACTGGATGTATTGATTACAAACAAAATGACTTCCTTTAAAAACAACGTTTTACTTAGCGAAACGGTTGGTTGGCTATCAGTAACAGGTGCACAAGATATTTACCTGATGAGCCGAGATAAGGAATGTCCATATAGAAAGATGATGCTATCTTTAATCAATCCGCAGACATGTAAAATTGTCGAAGTTGACTCTATTTACTTGATGATCGACCTAATAAAAAAAGGAGCAGGCCGATCGATTTTACCCAAGCGTTTCTTTCAGGAGAAACAGAATCAATCGTTGTGTTTCACTAAAATAGAGCAACAAGTTCCTATCTATATCGTTGGAAATGAAAGGAACGTTTACCATGTTCGTCTGTTTTTAGAGCATAGCAACGGTTTGAGATGGAGAGGATTTGATTTGTGTGAGTGATATTTATAAAGATATCAATTCAAACTATGAGAAATTGTCAGAAACTGAGCGGGAAGTTATTAATTTTGTTTTAAAATTTGAAGATATTGAAAATTTAAAATTAAGAGATATTAAAGAGGCACTGTATATATCAAATGCTACAGTCATCAGAGCGTGTAAAAAGTTGAACTATGAGACATTTAGTGAATTAAAAGATGCATTCATTCAATCTCGAGAAGAAAAACGAAGTGTGTATCCTGTGAAATCAAACTTTTTACAGGAATTAGACAGGATAAAAAAAGATACTTTGACAACTTTAGAATTAGTGGATGAAAAAAATATCGACCAAATATGTAATTGTTTGATCAAGGCAAGAAGAATTTTTTGTATTGGAACGGGTTCGAGTTCTCGAGTCGCATCTGAATTTAATCATAAGCTAAAATCAGTTGATCTTTGGACAAATGATTTTTCAGATAAGATGTTAATTGAACATATTCCTCAAATCAGTACAGTTGAAGACGTGGTTGTCGTTTTTTCGTTAAGTGGTCAAGTAGAAGAGATTGATGAGACTATTATCAAAATAAAAAGCAATAGAACAACAATAATTTCAATTACTAATATGGCAGCAATCAAACTAAAGTCAATCAGTACGTACTGCTTATTGACTAGTAACCCCAGTGATCAGAAGAGGATTTGTTCAAGCTTGATGCTGTATATGATGAGTACTCTGATTTACGAAAAGTTGATAACCAAAGTACCTAGTTTTGAGTAAAAAATTACACAAGTAGGTTTTATATTAAGGATGTTCTCTAAAAAAAGGAAGAGCTAAAACTAATTTCTAGTTTTAGCTCTTCCTTTTTTTAGTGTGTAACGTTAGTTAATAAATTATAGAAAGAAAAATCTAATTTTTATCAAAATAATCTTCATAAACCAACATCAATTTATCAAAACTCTTAGCATCAGGAATCAACGGGATAACAATGATCGGAATAGAATTATTATAAATTTCAGGGATGTTGGTAATGATGCAATCATATGCAGAAGCCTCTTTTTCAAGTTGATCTAATGATGTGACCTGTAGAGGTGTGCAAGAGAAGCGCCCTCGTAAATAGTAGTTGATTCGCTCAGAAAGCATGTTCATGTAGTCCAATCCAGAGTTAAATAAAAGACAGGCTTTCAAGGTTGGAGTTGAATACTCTAAGCGATCAAGTAAGCTGGGCCAATTAGTGAATAAAATCGAAATCGCTTCGTAAACTATGTATTCTTTATAAGGATTTGAATAAAAAATGGCTTGCAAAGCGTGGCTCAATTCCATTGGTAAATGACCATATAAGTTTTTAATGCTTGTAAGAAATTCTTTATTTTTATTGTGCAAAATATATGTTCGTCCGTGAATCTGACAATCTAGGTTATAGAGGCGCATAAAAATAGTATCGAAATTATCACATTTGCAGTCCATCTTCTTTTCGATTTCTTGTAGAAGCTTTTCGATTTTTTGATACTTTAAGAGAGCATTACGATCGACTTTTATCAGATTACGTAAAGTACTTAGAGAATCGACGTATTGATCACTAAATATTAGATAAAAGAAAATATTTAAATTAGTAGGAGATAAGGAGAGATGAAATTGGCTATAAAATTCATCGCAAGCATAAGAATCATTAAGAATTGCAAACTCTTTTTCAGGTAGATCGTGAAGTTGATTTTCACTATTATGTTTTAAAAGATTGATGACGGTATAAGTGTAAAAACGTAGACGATTCAATAAAGAAAAGTCTAAGTTGTGTGATGGTTCGTTTGAAGTGGATTTTTTAATAATCTGAAGCCCGACTTGGTCTAAAATAGCTAATTGAGAGGTAGTCAAGAGACTTTCAGCTACGCCATACTTCTCATAAAAATAATGCTGCATAAAATTACAAATACTATGTGGGTCGCCGACAAGCTGCATTTTTTTTAAGTTGATTGTAAAGCCTTCTACTTGAAGCAGTTGATTTACTCGGAGAACGATTCGCTTGATTGTCGAGACGCTGGTATAAAGATTATCCGCCAAATCAACGATGGTAGAGAAATTATGTAAGAAAATTTTTTCGATTAGCTGGAATTCAACGCTATTCTTTATAAATTTTTGATAGATGCTTGTTTTACAGAAATCGAAACTTCTTGCAAAGCGAATGCCATATTTTTTTGAAGACTCGATGGTGGCAGGTGCAAGTAATGATTCTAATTCAATAATATCTGATTTCAACGTTTTTACAGGAACGTTTAAAGATTCTGATGCAACGATAAAAGGGACCCAGTCGTTATCAGCTAACAATTCCACTAACTCTAATTGGCGTTTTGATCGTGAGGAAAGAATTTCTTTCATAGTATCAACACTTTCTTTTCTTTATGTTATTTTTTAAATTTGTTCAACTTATAATGAAATAAATTTCAAGATACTTCTTATTTTAACTTGAAACGATCCCTTTTGTCTATATAACGGTAGATAATAATGACTGTTTTCTATAACAAGTTAAAATAGATAGCTCAATTTTTTCTTTTTAAAAGAAAAATCTGACCTTTTAAAAGTCTATGTTTGGATAACGTTTGTAATATTTACTGTCTTTTGTTTGGAATTTATTTTTATTTTCATATGAGAGCTAAATTCAATCAAGTATTCCTTTTTTGTGACGATAAATGACCTTTTTTTTTAAAATATAACGTTTAAACTAATCGTAAGCCACTTGATGGCGAGATAATAGATGGGGGATACATATGAAGAAAAAATTATTAGGATTAGCATTGATGTCAACAATTATTTTAGGTGGAGCAGGTCTGTTAAATGCAGATGAAGCAAATGCCCATGGATATGTAGAAAAACCAGCAGCCCGTGGTTACCAAGGTTCATTAGATAAAAATACGATCGGTTGGGGACCTGCAATGGATAAATACGGAATGGTTATTACGAATCCGCAATCTCTAGAGTTTGATAAAGGATTTCCACAAGCTGGACCAGCAGATGGTCAGATTGCTTCAGCACAAGGTGGGAAAGGTCAAATTACTGATTCCGTAATGGATAGTACTGGCGCAAACCGCTGGACAAAACAAGATATCAATACTGGAGTAAATACATTCTCTTGGCATTATACAGCACCACATAGCACAACTAAATGGCATTACTATATGACAAAAGTTGGTTGGAACCCAGAAAAACCATTAGCAAGAGCTGATTTTGATTTTCTTGGCGAAGTAAAGCATGATGGATCAGCCGCTTCAAACAATAAATCACATCAAATCGTTGTTCCAGAAAATCGCTCAGGCTATCATGTAATCTTAGCAGTCTGGGATGTAGCAGATACAACAAATGCTTTTTATAACGTAATTGATGTAAATGTAAAAGGAAATGGAGAAATCATTCCTCCAGTTGAAGAAGCTCCTATAGCACCGACAAATGTCAAAGCATCAGAAGTAACGACTTCGTCACTAAAATTAACTTGGGATACTGTTTCAAATGTAAAAGAATACAATGTATACCGTGATGGTAAAAAAGTTGCTACAGTTGGCGGAACTCAATTTAACGATGCAAACTTAGCAGAAAACAAAACATACTCTTACCAGGTAGAAGCAGTTGGAACAAACGGTAAAATCTCTGAAAAGAGTGCAGCAATAAAAGTAAAAACACAATCATCAGAAGTAGAAGATAATCAAAAACCAACAGCTCCAACGAACGTTCACTCTATGGGAACAACTGAAAATACAGTTGACTTAATGTGGACTAAATCAACACACTTCTTAGGTGTTAAAAATTATGAAGTATACCGCGATGGTAAAAAAGTAGCAACGACAGAAAAAACAAGCTTTAAAGATACTGGTTTAAAAGCTGATACAACATATAAATACACAGTTAAAGCAATCAGTGCAGGTGGGAACGTATCAGAAACTAGTACCGTATTTTCTGTAAAAACAAAAGAAGCACCAAGTGGCAATTCGACTTGGGATGCTGACAAAATTTATAATTCTGGTGATAAAGTAATCTTTGATGATTTAGAGTATGAAGCAAAATGGTGGACAAAAGGCGATCGTCCAGACGAATCAGATGCTTGGAAACTTCTTTCTGACAAAGTAATGAACTGGGAAACAAGTAAAGCGTATAGTGGTGGCGATAAAGTAATATTCCAAGGTCAAACATACAAAGCGAAATGGTGGACACAAGGAAATCAGCCAGGAACTGCACCAGTTTGGGAATTAAATTAATACCTGTATGACATAGTAATACACAATCACTACGAAATAGCACTAAAAAAGCAACACTGGACAGGATGCCTTGCATCTTATCCAGTGTTGCTTTTTTATAGATTTTGAATGTGTGTATGTTTGAACTCATCAGGATACTTAAGTCCGTAGCTCAACATTCGATCCATAAAAATATGGGCACACCAAACAATAGCAATCGGTAACAAGAGAGCTTCGTGTGTGAAAATATAAATAATGATCAACAATACTGGAAAAACCAAATTATGACCTAAGTTGTAGAGTTTAGCGCCAAATTTTGGACTTCTTAAGTAACCAATCATGGTGACATCTGGTAATAAGAGAAAAATAAAGAAGTAAAAAATAGAGAAGCCAAGGTAAACGAAAAGAATGGACGCTAAAAGAAACAACACCCCGTTTTCTAGCTGTAAAATTTTTTTGTTTGTCATGTCTACTCCTCCTGTAATCCATAGTCAAATAATCGGTCAATCAAGCAGAATAATTCGGCTTGGTTCTCTGCATAGTTATTATCTTTGATCGTCGCTTTTAGTTTGAGTAGAAGCTGATATGCCATTTCGTAAAAAGCAATTTTTTGTTTGATATGGTCAATTTTAGTAGTTAGAAATTCAGTAGAATCATTGTTGCATTGAGTAGAAATTGGTTGTCTTTTTAATTCGAGTAAGTAGCAGATTTCTTTTAACGAAAAATCTAATTCTTTTAAAGCTAAGATGATTTTTAAGTCTTGCTGATCTGTCTCTGTAAATTCACGATAACTATTAGATTGTCTTTCGGGCTGCAGCAAGCCCGAACGCTCATAGAATCGAACCGCATCAGTAGATAGGTTAAATTTTTTGGCGAAAGCTGTTATTTTCATTGATCATCCCTCCTGTAGAGCTAGTGTAACATTGGACATAACTCCGTGGTCAAGAGAGAATAGGGGATCTTTTCGTTGTTTGCTAAAGAAAATTAGATAAAGTAAAATAGTGACAAGGACGACTAGGAGGAAAATGAGATGAAATTTGAGTGGCGAAAACAGGAAAAGGAACTTTATTTACCTAAAGCTAAGCCAGTGGAACTTATTGTGCCAAAACAGAAATTTTATACGATTTCAGGAAAAGGAGATCCCAACGAATCGAAATTTGGGGAAGAAACAGCAGCGCTATATGCAATGTCTTACGGGATTCGAATGATGCCTAAAAATGATGTCACACCAGAGGGGTATTTTGAGTACACAGTTTATCCGTTGGAAGGAATTTGGACATTATCGGATGAGGCGATAGCAGATGGCAGGGAATTCAATAAAGCAGATCTAGTATATAAAATCATGATCCGCCAACCTGACTTTGTAACAGAAGAGTTAGCCTTAGCCAATTTGGAGCAGGTAGCTAAAAAGAAACCGAATCCGAACAACCAAAATGTGAAATTTGAAACGATCGAAGATGGAAAGTGTGTCCAAATGATGCATCTCGGTTCTTATGATGATGAAGTTAAGACATTTGAAGTGATGCAGCGCTATTGTACAGAGCATCAGCTGAGCAGAAGATCTTTGGATCATAGAGAAATTTATCTCTCTGATCCTAGAAAAGTAGCGCCAGAAAAAATGAAGACTGTGTTGCGCTATTTTGTTGAATAGGATGTAAAAAGAGGAGGACGCAAAAGTGTTTACGTTTGCGTCCTCCCTTTTTATATTTGCTTAAACAGTTTTTTTTCGGTAAATATGCGCTTCAAAATTTGACAGGCTCATTTGTTGTTTTAATGGTTTAACGTCTGCTGTTGTCATGATTTCTTCCCATTTAGAGTAATCCCAAGAATCTGGGAAAGAAACGATTGTCTGTTTTCGATCCAGCTGAACTAAAATCAACCATTGCTCAGTTTCAGTTGTGCGCGTGTAACAAAAGACAGTTGGGTGTTCGGGGAAAAGTAACTCGAATTTACCGTGAATAAGAGCGTCTGTCTGTTTTCTTAAACGAATCAAGGCTTGGTAATGATGAAAAATACTACTACTTTCAAGATCTTTTTGCGCCGCATTGATCATTCGATAGTTCTCGTTGACTTTTAGCCAAGGCTCGGTTGTTGAAAAACCTCCGTGTAAGGCATCTTCCCATTGGAAAGGTGTGCGGCTGTGATCTCTGGACCAATTCACTGCAATTGCTAAAGCTTCTGTAGTCATTTTTCCTTGTTCCAGTAATGTTTGGTAAAAATGAATTGTATCAGCTGCGTTGATTTCTTCGATCGAGTTAAAGGGATAATTGGTCATTCCAACTTCTTGTCCTTGGTAAATGAACGGTGTTCCTTTCAATAACAAAAGAACAGTCGCTAATGCTTTTGCGGCTTCTGGAGAATTATCTCCGTAAACAGACACACTGCGAGGTGTATCGTGATTCTCTAAATACAAAGCATTCCAGCCGCTATCTGCTAAACTTGTCTGCCATTGATTTAAGGAATGTTTTAAGTGCAGAATGGAACCTTTTTGTTGGCCGATTTCACCGATACGTTCACAATGCTCCAATTCAAAAATCATATTAAAATACCCGTGATCACCAGTCCATGCAGCTGCTTCTTGATGTGGAACGCCACTGGCTTCACCGACAGTCATAACATTGTATTCATTAAAAATAGCTTTTAGCTCTTTTAGATAGGCTTCAATACCAGCTACATTCATAAACGGTGCCCATTGGTTATCTGTGATCTCAAAATCCCAAGGCTCTTTTTGAATGTGGCTGATCGCGTCAATCCGAAAACCGTCGATCCCGAGATCCAGCCACCAGCGAATCATCTGATAAATTTCATGACGGACCTTTGGATTTTTCCAGTTAAGATCGGGTTGTTCTTTGGCGAAAACATGAAAGTAAGATTGCCCTGTTGTTTCATCGTAGGTCCAAGTGGAGCCGCCGAAAAAAGATTGCCAGTCGTTTGGGGGAAGTTCTTTTGTGGCGTCAGCCCAATGATAATAGTCGCGATATGGATTATCCAGTGATTTTTTTGCTTCTAGGAACCAAGGATGTTGATCGCTCGTATGGTTGACGACTAAATCCATAATGACGTTTAAATCCAGTGCATGTGCTTCTTTTAACAATACTTGGAAATCCTCCATTGTACCAAAATCTTCATGAATAGCTTGGTAATCAGAAATATCATAGCCGTTATCAATATTTGGTGAAGCATAGATCGGGTTTATCCACATAAAATCGACCCCTAGTTCTTTTAAATAAGGTAATTTTTGTCGAATCCCGTTAAGATCACCGATACCGTCGTGATTGCTATCTTTAAAGCTGCGAGGATAAATTTGATACCCTATAGCATTTTTCCACCAACTGCTTTTTTCTGTTTGGCGTATTTCTTGTGCTTGGATTGCTAGATTAGACATGTTTATTTCCTCCAAGAGTTGAATTGGTATAACTGTGCCGATAGACAAATAGTAGTTAGTCCGTGAAACTCGATAATTTGACTACAAAAGCTTCATAAGGCCCTAGTGTTTTGTCGGAAAGTTGGTTATACGTTTTTTCGGTATTTGTGATGATTGTTTCTGTAGCTGTTTTATCCAATGAAAATCGTTGCGCTCGATCTGAAAAATTACACACAACCAACCAGCTTTCTCCTTGGTAATGGCGATAATAAGCAAACACGTCTGTCGCTGTATCTTCTATTAATTCAAAACTGCCCCAGACGATCAATGGATAGGATTTACGAAGTTCAATCAGTTTTTGGTACGTGTAAAAGATCGAATTTTTATCTGCCAAAGCTTGAGTAACGTTAATTTCATGATAGTTTTCGTTAACGACAAGCCAAGGTTCTCCTGTTGTAAAACCGGCATTTTCGGTATTATCCCACTGCATAGGCGTACGTGCGTTATCTCGTCCTTTGACGTTGATTGATGCAAGGATCTCTGGTTTTGGATAGCCTTTTTCGAGTCGATCAGCATACATATTCTTACTTTCAATATCTTCAACTTCTGCGATGTCGTGGATTGTCCGATTGGTCATGCCGATTTCTTCGCCTTGATAAATATAAGGTGTTCCTTTTAGCATATGCAGCAAAATCGCCAACATTTTAGCGCTTTCTACACGGTAGCGATTGTCATTGCCCCATCTTGAAACGATGCGAGGCAGATCATGATTGTTCCAGAAAAGTGAATTCCAACCTTGATCACCCAGTTCTGTCTGCCATTTTGAGAAGACCTTTTTAAGTTCTGCTATCTGTAAGGGACGCAGATCCCATTTGCTTTTTCCGGGTTGCTCATCTAAGCCGACGTGTTCGAATTGGAAGACCATTGATAGTTCGTTTCGTTTTGGATCAGAATATAATTTGGCGATTTCTGGTGTGGCGCCCCAAGTTTCGCCAACTGTTAGTAAGTCTTTACCACCGAAGGTTTGCGTATTCATTTCTTTTAAATAGTCATGTAATTTTGGGCCATTACCAGTGATTTTTTGATCTGGAATTTTGCCGACAAGATCGATCACATCCATTCGGAAACCGCCGATGCCTTTATCGATCCAGAAATTCATCATGTCGTAGATTGCATTTCGTACAGCTGGATTTTCCCAATTTAAATCTGGTTGTTTTTGACTAAATAAATGCAGATAATATTCACCGGTCGGTTCATCCAATTGCCAAGCAGGTCCTAAAAAGGTTGATTCTAAGTCATTTGGTGGACCGTCATTGATGCCTTTACGCCAAACATAAAAGTCACGATAAGGATTGTCTTTAGAAGAGCGGGATTCGATAAACCAAGGATGTTCGTCGCTAGTATGGTTGACCACAAGATCCATAATGATTTTTATCTCTCGTAGCTTGGCTTCTTGGATCAGTTGCTCCATATCATCCATAGTGCCGAATTCCGCCATGATTTGTTCGTAATCACTGATATCATAGCCATTATCGTCGTTTGGTGAACGGTAAACGGGACTTAGCCAGATGGCGTTGATGCCTAGCTCCTGCAGATAATCTAAACGCTGGATAATACCAGCTAAATCACCGATCCCGTCGCCGTTGCTATCTTGAAAACTCCGTGGATAAACTTGATAAACGACGGCTTCCTGCCACCAATGGTTGTTCGTTTCGTGTTGAGTCATTCTTTTCAATCCTTTCTGTTGAGTCTACTGATACAGCAAATCCGTATGGTGCAAGTTCGATGATATTTTTATCTAATGCCTGCATTTGTGTTGAGAATAAAACATGTTCTTTTTCAATATAAACAGGAGACTGACCTGTATTGAAAATACTGCGGATCATTTTTCCTTCATGTTCGTAAGCGAAGTCGATGATTCCTGTTTGTTCATCAATTTCGTTCCAACGTAGTTTGCCCTCTGATAGAAGCGGTTGGTGTTCTTTTCTAAACGCAATTAATGCTTTAGTGAACTCATACATGTCTAAATCTTGTTTTTCGGGTTCCCAAATCATACATTTTCGGCAATCTGGATCGCCTGCACCGTCCATTGCATATTCATCTCCATAATAAAGGCAAGGTACACCTTTTTGTAAGTAAGTAAAGGCTAAAACTTGTTTCATCAGCTCTTTGTTATTTTGAGCAATCGTTAATAAGCGTGGTGTATCGTGGGAATCCAGCACATTGAACATGATTTGATTGGTTTGTTCACGATAAAGCATCAATTGATGGTTTAGTTCAGAAACTAGCTTGCTTAATGAAATCGTTTGATAGATAAAATAAGAAAGAATGGCATCTGTAAAAGCATAATTCATGACTCCGTGAAATTCATCTCCTTGTAGCCAAGCTTGAGAAGAATGCCAAATTTCACCTAGAATATAAATATCTGGTTTGGCTTCTGTACAAACATCGTGGAATTTACGCCAAAAACGATGATCTACTTCATTCGCTACGTCTAAACGCCACGCATCGATATCAAATTCTGTGATCCAGTAACGGGCAATTTCTAATAAAAAGTCCTGTACTTCTTTGTTGGCCGTGTTCAATTTAGGCATGTGTGGAGTGAATGCAAAAGTATCGTACGTAATATTATCTGAGAATTCAAAGTCGGCTGTCGGAGTGTAGTCAACTGGAAATTTATGGATGTGGAACCATTTGGCATAAGGTGAAGTTTCACCATTTTTGACGACGTCCTGCCACTGAGGTGAAAAGTCACCCATATGATTGAAAACGGCGTCCAACATAACACGGATCCCTCGTTTATGACATTCGTCTACGACCTTTTTAAAGAGCTTTTTATCTCCGAAAGCAGAATCAATCTCAAAATAATCAATTGTGTCATATTTGTGATTGCTAGCGGCTTGGAAAATCGGACAGAAATAAATTCCGTTGATCCCAAGGTCTACGAAGTGGTCTAAATGATCTAAAACACCTTGCAAATCCCCGCCAAAAAAGTCTTCTCGTCCAGGATGTTCTTTGCTGCCCCAAGGTAAAGTGCCTTCTGGATCGTTTGAGATATCGCCGTTGGCAAAACGTTCAGGGAAAATTTGATACCAAATGGTTTCCTTCGCCCATTGAGGTGCTTTGAAACGGTCTGCTTCGTGAAAATAAGGTAGTTTAAAATAATTGCTAGCTGATTTTAATGTAGAATCTTGATAAGGAAAGAAGCCGTGATCACCGTAAAATAACACTGTTCCATCCATGCCTTCTATTTTGAAAGCGTAACTTAGACGTCTAAACGGTGCAGAAGTTTCGATTATCCAATAGTCATGTGTTGTAGTAGATAGGTATTTTTCCATAGGAATCGTTAATTTGAACCACTCGCTGTGTTCGAATTGATACGGATCGCCATTTAATAGTTCGACGCTTTTGATATCTCCTCTACCTGTTTTTAGCCGGATGTGCATTTTATCTGATGTGTATAAATAAGCATATTCGCTTTCTGGTTGATGGTGGATCGCTGCAGTATTCATCTAATTTCTCCCCCTGTAATCGACTCGGTATCTTTTATTGTCATACTTTTCTAAAAACCACCCATATTATGACACATAAGAAAAACGTTTTCAATGTATTTTTTCGCAATCGATTGCATTTTGTTTTATCTGCTGGATGATTTACTTGATAAATAAAGTAAATCACTTTTAAAAAGCACTATTTAAGCTATATATAAATATTATCTTTGTTTAATCAGTGTTTTTCTATTTGAATAGTATGATTTCTAAAGGCTTTTTTATTGATATCAAGGAAAAAAATAAATTTATTTATATTTCTCTTGACAATTTACGCAAACGATTGCACAATATAGGAGAACAGAACAGTAAAAAATTCCTAGGAGGAACAAAAGATGAGAAGAAACACAAAAAAGCTTTTGACATTAGGGGTAACAATGACAGCGGCAGCGTTTTTACTTGCAGCTTGTGGCGGAGGATCATCAGAAGAAAAAACTTCTGCCAAAAATGAAAACGCTTCTATAAAATTATGGGTAGACGTAGCATTTGTTGATACGTATAAACCATTAGTAGAAGAATTTGAAAAAGAACATAAAGATTGGAAAGTAACCATCAAGCCAAGTGAATCTGCAACAGCACAAGAAAATCTGAAAAAAGATCCTAGTGCCGCAGCCGATGTTTTCATGATGCCTCATGATCAATTAGGTCAAATGGTGGATGCTGGAATTATTTATGCTAATACAAAATATGAAGATAGTGTGAAAGAAAATAGTACTGAAAGTGCAGTAGAAGCTGCGACGTATGATGGTAAATTATACGGCTATCCATATGGTGTCGAATCTCAAATTTTATACTATAACAAAGAAAAATTAGCTGAAGAAGATGTGAAAAGCTGGGAAAGTTTAACAGCTAAAGGCAAATTAGGCGCAAACTTCGGAGAAGCAGGTGCCAACTATATCTTTACGCCATTATTCATGTCAAATGGTGATGAATTATATGGTAAAAATGGTGAAGATATCAACGGAACGAACTTTAATAATGATAAAGGGGTCCAAGTCTTAAAATGGATTCATTCACAAAAAGATAACGCTGGTGTCGTTCAATCCAATGCTGACGCGCTTTCTAATTTAGGTAACGGTAAAATCGATGCGTTTTTATCTGGACCATGGTCTAAATTAGATGTGGAAAAAGCATTGGGAGATAACTTTGCAGTAGCACCATATCCAACAGTTGATTTGGGTAATGGCCCGGTTCAACAAAAAGCATTTTTAGGTGTGAAATTATTCGGCGTTAACGCATCTACTAAAAGTCCAGTTGCGGCAATGGCTTTAGCAGACTTCTTAACAAATAAAGAAAATCAATTAACTGTTTTTGAGAAAAATGGTACAGTACCTGCAAACAAGGATGCGCAAACAGATGGAAAAGTGACATCTGACAAAGTAGCCGAAGCTGTAATGACAATGAGTGATGCAGATCATTCCGTTGTGATGCCAAAACTTCCAGCAATGGTTTCTTTCTGGGGACCGGCTGATGCGGTGATCAATGATACGTATAATGGCAAAATCGCTGAAGATCAATACTTACCAAAATTGGATAAATTAGTGAAAGATACGAGTAAATCAGAAAAATAATTCTTCACCATTTTCAAGGTGACCTTGAGGCTGGAACGAAACTCTATGAGCTTTGTCTCAGCCTTATTTTTTATTTTAAGAACAGGAAGTGAAATGCAATGAAGCGAAAGGCAAAAGCCGATGGGCCAATTTCTTTTAGAGAGTTATTTAAAAAAGGGGATAAATCAATCAAGCTTTCTTATCTATTTATGGGAACAGCGAATATCATGAACGGACAAATCGTCAAAGGTTTAGCATTTTTAGCGCTGCAAGTTGGGTTTGTAGCGTGGTTGGTGGTTAATGGATTTCATGCATTATCAATGTTGCAAACATTGGGAACGAAATCTCAAGGTTGGATCATGGATGAGTCACTAGGAATCGAGGTTCAGCAGCCAGGGGATAACTCGATGTTGCTATTATTGTTTGGGATTGCTGCAATTATTCTTATTTTGCTTTTTATTTTTCTATACATCGTAAATCTAAGAAGTGCGCGTAAAATTTTTATATTGAAACAAGCTGGCCAATCTTTACCGACGTTAAAAGAAGACTTAAATAGTTTGTTGAATGAAAAATTTTATATTACGTTGATGAGCATTCCCTTGCTCGGAGTTTTGGCATTTACGATTTTGCCACTGCTTTATATGATTTCTATTGCATTTACGAACTATGATCATAATCATTTGCCGCCGAAAAATTTATTCCATTGGGTTGGTTTTTCTAATTTTGGGAATGTGCTGACGGGAGATATTGCTGGAACCTTCTTCCCTGTACTTACTTGGACCTTGATTTGGGCAGTTTTAGCAACAGCTACGACATTTTTCTTTGGGATTTTATTAGCGTTGTTGATCAATGCTAAAGGAGTGAAAGGGAAAAAAGTTTGGCGGACGATTTTTGTAATCACGATGGCGGTGCCACAGTTTGTCAGCTTGTTATTGATGGCGAATTTGTTTAACGGTTCAGGGCCCGTCAATGCGATGTTACAAAATTGGGGATTGATCGATCAGCCGATTCCTTTTTTGACAGATGCATTACTCGCGAAGGTTACGGTTATCTTCGTGAATATGTGGGTTGGGATTCCGGTGACGATGTTAGTTGCGACAGGGATCATTACAAATTTACCGACAGATCAAATCGAAGCAGCTGAAATCGATGGTGCAAATAAATTTCAAGTTTTTAGAAATATTACGTTTCCACAGATTTTGTTTGTTATGGCGCCTAGTTTGATCCAACAGTTTATTGGAAACATCAACAACTTCAATGTGATTTTCTTGTTGACTGGCGGACAACCGGCGAATAGTAATTTTCACTCTGCCGGTGAGACGGATTTGCTCGTTACGTGGTTGTATAAACTGACAGTGACAGCGGCTGATTATAATCTCGCATCCGTAATCGGGATCATTATTTTTGTTCTTTCAGCAGTCTTCTCATTATTTGCTTATACAAGAAGTAGTTCATTCAAAACGGAAGGGGCGTAAGCGGACTTATGAAATCGAAAAAAAGAAAAAATCTATTCTTGCACTATACGTTATTGACGATTTTGTCGATCGTTTGGATCTTTCCGATTGTTTGGATTGTGTTGACTAGCTTTAGAAGTGAAGGTGGCGCTTTTGTGACGTACTTTATTCCTAAGCAGTTTACTTTTGAAAATTATAAGATGTTACTGACGAGTTCGACGTATCCTTTTGTGCAATGGTTTTTGAATACGCTGTTTGTGGCGATTTGTAGTTGTATTTTATCGACGTTGATCACGATTGCGATGGCTTACTCTTTGAGTCGTTTACGTTTTAGAGCACGTAAACCGTTCTTGAAATTAGCATTGGTGTTGAACATGTTTCCAGGATTTATGAGTATGATCGCTGTGTATTATATTTTAAAAGCGATGAACTTGACGGGTAGTTTATTGGCGTTGATTTTAGTTTATTCATCTGGTGCAGCGTTAGGTTTTTATATTGCGAAGGGATTCTTCGATACGATTCCGATGGCCTTGGATGAATCTGCGATGATTGATGGAGCGAGTAAGTTTGAGATTTTTACGAAAATCACGTTGCCATTGAGTAAACCGATTATTGTTTATACAGCATTGATGGCATTTATGGCACCGTGGATGGATTTCATTTTTGCGAAAATCATTTTAGGTGATAACGTGAACAAATATACGGTTGCGATCGGTTTGTTTACGATGCAGACAAAAGATAAAATCGATCAGTATTTCATGGCGTTTACCGCAGGCTGTGTGCTGATTGCAGTTCCAATCACGTTGTTGTTTATCTTTATGCAGAAATATTATGTAGAAGGCATTACGAGTGGTTCAGTTAAAGGGTAACGTTTAAAAAAAGCATTTCCGTATTGGAGATGCTTTTTTTATGTTCGTCTGTGGGTGTAAGGAGAAGCTTTTCCTTCGATCACGTTGGCGATTTCTACTGCTAAATGTTCTCTTGAAATAGGATCATATCCTTGAGTAAGCTTTTTGACTCCAGGTATTTTTTTCAGTAAGTTCATGGCGGATGCACCGATAACAGAAGAAAAACGTTTTTTATCCACAACTAAACTAGGGTAAATAATCACACTTTTAATCGCTTGTTCTTGAATCAACTGTTCAGCCTGAAGTTTGGCATTCATATACTTTTTCAAAGGGAAAGGTGCGCTGTTAGCTGACAGAAACAGAAATTTTGCCGGAGTTGCCTGTGTGTTTAAATACGCTAAGATAATTTGGACAGGTTCTAGAATAAATCGCTTATAGGTAATATGTTTAGACGGATTTTCTCTAAGAATACCGATCGTATCGATGACCCAATCGGCATTTTGAACAGCTGAATGCCAATGGTCATCTGTTAGAACATCAGAACGAAGCCAGTGAACTTTTTGTGACCAAACAGTTGTTAAATCGCTTGGTTTTCCGCTGCGGGAAATAGATGTTACGTGATGACCTCGATTGATGAGTTCTTCTGAAAGTTTTTGTCCGATAAAGCCGCTGCCGCCGAAAATAGTTATCTGCATCTTCTCTTCCTACTTTCCTGAAATTATCATGATACATCTGTCTTGTAGCTAGTTTATCATTATCCGTCGGAAAGTAGGTTAAGGGATGCTTGAGGTCGAGAATAAATGATTAGTACCCATGGCATTTAGCATTTCTATTTAGTAGCAGCCTTTTCTTGGAATGACGAATTTTGTCTTTTGATTGCGATTGTTGGCATAATTTTTAGAAACTTACAAAAATATAACGAATCCTATCAAACGTCATGAGGAATTAATGAAATTGAGACGGAACTTCCTTCAGGTGAATTATTGATGCTCAAATGCTACTATCAAGGGTTATTTGATAGTGACATTACAAACGACTTTAAACTGGAAAATAAAAGGTAGACAATTTAGTAAGGATAAACGGCTCCTTTTATTTTATTCTTACTATGTAAAACTAGAGTATAGTCTAAGCTATTTCTAGTTTATGTTTTAGGTGTAAAAACTGTTATTGATAATTTGTCTTTATTAGCATATTTATGCAGAATTTAGCAAGAACGTCGATGTGCTTATTTTCATTCTATAATGTTAAAGAATCTTTCCTTTTTAGTTGTAATCGTTTAAACTAATGATAGCAAACTGTATTTTACAAAAAGAGGACTATAGGTGTCTATTAATAGCGCAACCAGTGTAGCAAGTGACGTGTCAGCTTCATTTAGTTAATCTGTGAGTGCTTTAAACAGCATTTTTATCTCTGTTAGTTCAGTACAAACCAATGTTACAGGAAATAGTGCAGCAATACAGAGTTTTTCAATATTTCAATCCAGTCTAAAAGGGGTCTCTAACAGTATTGTATAAGCAGGGGACAACATTCATTCTGTCGCCAAAGAGTTTGAAAGGATTGATCAAAAGATTGCTCAGTTACCGACTCTTTCTTTTGGTGGGTTGAGATAATGGAATTGACGGCACAACAACTCTTTGAGGACAAAAATTATCGCTTCAATAATCAATTGGAGGAACTTTAAGAAGCGCAACGAGAGAAAAAAAGAGCAAGAATTTATTGAACAACTACAAGAACGCTTTTATAGCGTGCAACAACAAGAACACAAAATTGAAGAGGTATTAGATACTGCTATGACAATAACAAAAAGTGTTCAATAGAGTTGCTCAAAAATGGGATAGGTCAGAAGGAATATCTATCTTATTTGCTTATCCCCGAAACATTGGTTTTTCATATCGTCGACACTGTATTCCTAACCAATCAATTTTTGAAAAAATCTTATGTAAAAGTTTAATCAATTTAGTTGAAAATAATTAGCTTATTATGAGTAAAACCAGTAAATAATATTTGAAATAAAAAAATTGTATACAACCATATGTGTGGAGTATACAAAACGATGGTCGACAAAAAATGATTGGGAAAAGGAGGTGTTACTTTGGAAATGATCCTGCATTTGAAGAGAAGAGTAATCAAAGAGCTCTGCCTACATGGTTAACTTGTAAAATATCAGATATTTTTGTTTTGTCTATTGGTAAGTGTTTCTCGTTGAGTGATTATCAGTATCATTCTTTTCCAATTAGTACTACCATACTCAAATTTGCTGAATTATCTATGTTTTTTACACAGTCTATTTTATAAAAAAGGAGGAATCTGTATGAAGTATCTAAAGAATTTGGTGTTGATGTTAATGTTTTTATTTGTTGGATTTCCAGTAATTTCAAATGCAAATGAAGGAAACGAAAGTACGGTGTATTTAGATGGGGAGGGGGAACATGCGATCTTTGACGGTATATTTCCCAGTAAGACGAAAGATATTTTTGAAAGTCCCGAAATAGCGAGAATAGTAAGTTCATATATAGGTAAAGTAGCAGATGATCTTGTCACCCAAGAAGACTTGGACACTATTTCTATTTTAGAGTGCTATACGAATACCAGCGCAAATGTGATTTCTTTACGTGGTTTAAAGTATCTAACTAATTTAGAAACATTAAAGATATCTGGTGGAATAATACTTCACTTTGATGAATTAAAAAGTTTAACTGAATTGAAGTCTCTAGATATATCTGATAATCAATTACAAAATCTAGAAGGGATAGAGAGCCTAACAGAATTGAAGTTTCTAAATATATCTAATAATCAATTGCAAGATCTAGAGGGAATCGAAAATTTAACTAGTCTGGAATCTCTCTATATTAATAGTAATAAATTAATAAATTTAGAAGGGATAGAGCATTTAACTAAATTGGCTGTTCTAGATGCGTCATACAATCAATTACGAGGTCTAGGGGAGATAGCAGGGTTAGTAAGTCTGGATAATTTATCTGTGTCGAATAATCAATTAGAAAGTTTAGAAGGGATAGAAAACTTAACAAGTTTGCTAAGTCTGAATGCGTCTGGAAACCAATTAACAAATCTAAAAGAGGTGCAAAATTTAACCAATCTAGTTAATTTAGATGTGCCTGATAATCAATTGAAAACCTTAGATGGTTTAGAAAATGTGTCTTATATCAATATAAGTGCATACAATAATCAAATTGAGAATATTGATGGGTTAAGAAATCTACTGTATTCTGATCATATTGATTTATCTATTAACAAAATAAGTTCTATTGAAGGTTTTTCCAATTTGATTGCTGTAAATCATTTATTTTTATCTAGTAATTGTATATCAGATTTTACCCCTATCAATAGAATTATTACCGTGTTAGCGTTAGGATTTTATGGAAATCCTGTTACGCGAGAGCATATCAAATCCTTATCAGGTATACAGTTGTACTATGGAGATTTAGCTGCTAAATATTCTACATCATGGGGTGATTCAAAATGGACATACGATAATACAACCCAAACAATGTACATTGATGGTGGGACTGTTGATTTGGACAGTACTGGTGGCCATGAGAGCGCTCCTTGGTATCCATATAAAGATGAAATTAAAAGAATTGTCTTTAAAACTATGCTGAAGCTAGAGGGGGATGGCACTTCTTTATTCGAAAAAACAAACGCATTTTCTATAAATTTGGAAAATCTTGATGTTTCAGAAGTAACGAACATGGATCATTTATTTTCTGATTCGAAGAACTTAACACACTTAGGTGTTTCTAAGTGGAACACAGATAAAGTGAGCTCTATGGAACGACTGTTTTATGGATGTACGAATATCACTACGTTGGATATAAGTGACTGGGACACTAAGGATACAAATGTATCGCAAATGTTTGCGAATGCTCCTGCCTTGGATAAGTTGGTTCTAGGTGATAAGAGTCTAATCAAAAGTAGTGGGCTAGAGGAAAAAACGAATGAATTGTATACAGGAAAGTGGAGATTAGACTCGGCCAATTCTCAGATTGTGTACGATAATAGCAAAGAGTTCATGGATAATTATGACGGAAAAATGCCAGGGATATATATAAGAGAGAGACTAGATGATCCGACAAAGGTTTCGAGTATTACGATGACCCCTGAAAAAGACACTTTATTAGAAGGAAAAAGCAAGTTGCTCTATCCAACGGTCTATCCAGAAACTGCTATCAATAAAAAAGTCATTTATAAAAGTTCTGATCCATTGATCGCAAGAGTTTTAAGTAACGGAAAGGTACAAGCTTTGAGCAAAGGGGTTGTTGAAATTACGGCTACTACTGAAGATGGAGGATTCGTGGCGACTTCGGTGTTTACTGTTGAGTAATCAACCAAAGAATTTATTACTGAGAAGAACGTAACATTATCACAATATAAGTATTGATCAAATAAAATAATGCAACAAAAATTAGGATAACAGGTCGTTAAAAGTTACGATTATAAGTACTACAAAATTAAGTAAAGGAATCTGGCATGATTTGATTGTGTCAGATTCTATTAATTGTATAATTCCCAAAAACCGTCGTTAAAGGAAGAAGTATAGATATGGCTTTAACTCGTGAATTTGAAATGTTTAAGAGTAGTAAAAATGTTGTATTTAATAAAGAAACAAGAAAAAATATGGTGAGTGTAGATGATACTTTTATATTATATGGTATAGATACTTTAAAATGGATTCCATCATTTTCAAAGAATTTTGAACAAAGTTCTAACGGTTTGGATTATTATGAAAGAACATATCTAGATTCTGAAGGAATAACTGTTTTAAAAGGGATCATTGGAGGGGGGCAAATATTTAAGTATTGCCCTGTCAAAATTGAATTAACTAGCGATTGCGATACAGAGAACGGTAAATTTAATAGTGTTATTATTGAAAAAGAAACTTTGGTAACCCAACTACAAGATCTGTTTGTTCTATGTGATAGTGCGATAAAAAAAGACTACATTTTAGTTCATTTTGGTATTTAATATAGATTTAAGATAGGGATTTTCTCTATCTTATTTTTTTGAGAATCTTTAAGTTAATAAATATTAGTATCTGACAAAAGCACGTTGAATCGGATTTTTTTAACATAATATTTATAAAAACACTAAGAATAATATTCTTATACTTATTGTCATTTAAAATAAAAGCGTAGTCCATTATTGGTTATGTGGATTTCCGATGTAATAATTTTTATATTACAATGAAACAACACTAACATTTGATTTTAAAAGCACGAAAGACATTCAAAATAAAATAAAAAAACATACGCAAAAGAGGCTAATTTATCTTTGGCGTACATTTTTATTTTATTGGATAATAGCTGACACGCCGAAATGATCACTAATTACAGGTGTACTTTTTCCATCAAAAACGATTTGGTAGCTAGAAACGGATAGTTCTTTCGAAGTGAAAATATAGTCGATTCTCAGTTTCTCTTGATTTTCTCCCCAACCATCAATGGCTTTTTCAATGGTGTGTTCACCAATTTTTTTATCCGCTGTTAAAAAGCTATCTTGCAAGTGTAAGGAGCTATCAAGAACCAATGCGTATCCGGTTTGGTTCTTGATAGCAGGGTTATTGAAGTCGCCCATCATCAGTAAAGGGGAAATGTGTTCTTGTAAGGCAATCTCAGTTTGCTGCCATTCATATGAAAATCCGCCAGTTTCAGACCACCAAGAATAGTGACAGCTTAAAGCGGTGATAGTTTTGTCTCCTAACGTTGTCTGCCCTATCAGTAAAACTCTTCTGCGGTAGTCACGGGGATCTTTTTCTGCAGAAACTACAACGGCTCGTGGCTGGATCGGCTGTTTTGAAAGGAGTGCAACGCCCTCATGATAGATCGAGTACCCAATGTGATTGTATGCCCAACTCCAATGGTAGTCGTAGCCTTGCTCTTTTAGATGCTGAACTAAAAGATATGCAAAATTGTCTTCATGGATTGGCAGCTGGTCTTCCGTGGGATGGAAGTTATGAGTAGTAATGGCTGGTAAGCTGTCAATCCGTTGATTGACTTCTTGTAGGGCAATCAGTGCATAATCCTCTTTAATGATTTGATCTGCTAGTTGTTGTAATTTTTCTAATGGCTGATTCTCTAACCAACTGTGGGTGTTCAATGTTAAAACCTTCATGTTGTTCCTCCTCGTTTAAAAACTAGTCCGCGAAGCTAGATGAAGCTAGATGAAGCTAGATAATGATAGAAAACAGGGTCAGGATAAAACTCTGTGAGCTTTAAGCCAACCCTGTTTAAACGTGTTTTTAATTATGATTAGATCTCTAAACGTCCAATAGCTGTCCCGGGATCTTGTTTACCGGTTTTATTTAAGTGAAAAACATTAATCTTCTCGCCGTTTGTAAAGACAACGATCATGGTTGTTTGTTTACCAGCAGATTTGATTTTATCTAAATCAGCTGTGGCAATGGTTTCGCCTGCAGTAATCTTTTGTCCTTCGACCACATGAATCGTAAAGGCGGATTCTTTCATTTCGATCGTATCAAGTCCCATGTGAATCAAGACTTCGATTCCCTCAGTAGTTGTAATACCTAACGCATGTTTAGAGGGGAAAATGCTGGTGATCGTTCCGTCGATCGGTGCATAAATCGTCGTGTCGGTTGGAATGACTGCGAATCCATCGCCCATCATTTTTTGTGAGAAGACAGGGTCATCAACTTGGTCGATGGCGATCACTTCGCCATTTGCGACAGGCACAATCGTTTTTGTGACGCCTAGATAATCTGGCGTATCAATCGTTGTATCAGCTGTGGTTGCCAGTGGTGAGTCTGGAATAGCAACGCCAGAATCCAATAAATCTTGAATATCTGATTTTAGCACATCCGCTTTTGGACCGTAAACAGCCTGAACCCCGTTGTCTTTAACAATCAATCCCATTGCGCCAGCTTTTTTCCAAGCCTCTTCTGTTCCAACCTTGTTTTTATCTGAAACGCTAACGCGTAAGCGAGTCATGCAGGCGTCTACATCAACGATGTTTTCTTTTCCACCTAACAAATGAACGATTGCGATGATTTGAGGGTCAATGCCGTCAGCGTTCTGAGCATTTGTTTGCGTTGAATCAGTCTGTGTTTCGTTATTATCGTAATTTCCGTTTCTACCAGGTGTAGCAAAATTGAATTTTTTGATCATAAAGTTGGCGATAAAATAAGTGAGAACACCGAATACGATGACGAAAAGAACGAAATTCAGTAAATCGCCGCCTAAGCCAGCTTTTATTGCTAATGGTGTCCGAGTCAAAAGTTCAATGTTACCAAAAGAATGAACCCGTAAATTGACGATATCCGCCATAGCAAATGCAGCGCCTTGGATGATGGCGTACACAACATATAATGGGACAGCTGCAAACATAAACATGAACTCTAAGGGTTCAGTAACCCCTGTGAGAAATACCGCTAACGCTGCTGAAAGATACATTGATTTGTAGCTTGCACGTTTATCGGGATCAACATTGCGGTACATTGCAAGTGTCATTCCCATCAAAATACCAGATGCACCAATCATCTGTCCGACTTTAAAACGAGCTGGTGTCCAGTTTGCAAGAACATAATTGTATTGAGAGGTATCACCGGCACCCTTTAAATTAACCAAATCAGTAGCCCAAGCTAACCACAATGGATCTTGCCCGAAAACCTGAGTTCCTGCCTGTGCACCAGATAAAATCTCATAGGTTCCTCCTAGTTGCGTATAGTTGATAGGAATCGTCAACATATGATGCAAACCAAACGGCAATAGTAAGCGTTCTAATGTTCCGTATAAAAAGGGTGCTAAAATCGGCGCAGTATCTTGAGATTGAGCGATCCAAAGGCCGAAATTATTAATACCAGCTTGAATATAAGGCCAAATAATGGCTAAAAGAATCGAAACGATCGTCGACCAAAGAATGACAACGAATGGGACAAAACGTTTTCCATTGAAAAAAGAAAGTGCGTCGGGCAATTTTCGATAATTATAATATTTATTGAAAGCCATCGCACCGACAAAGCCGGCAATGATCCCAACAAAAACCCCCATATTTAAAGCTGGAGCTTCTAAAATACTAGTGAAAAATCCTTTGACCATGATTTTTGTGCCGAACAATGTATGAGTAAATGCTTTGTCATCGGCTAACATTTCGCTCGTCACACCGAATATCGAACCTGTGATCCGATTGATCAAAATAAAAGAAAGTCCTGCAGCGAAGGCTCCACCTGCTCGTTCTTTCGCCCAACTTCCGCCAATCGCAAGTGCAAATAAAATATGCAAGTTGCTGATGACACCCCAACCGATGTTTTCAATCACACCGCCTGTTGTAGCGAGTGCTGTCCAATCTGGATTGATCAAAGGAATTGTTTTACCGATACTGATCATTAATCCTGCTGCAGGCATCACGGCAATCACGACCATCAATGCTTTGCCGAACTTTTGCCAAAACTCGAAACTGAATAACTTTTTCATTTTTTTCTCTCCTTTGCAATAATAGCGCAATCGTTTTCGTTGGTTGTAGTATAAAATAGTTTTCTTGTTTTGTAAACCCTTAAATAAAATCAATTCTTTTTTATTAAATATAAAACGATAGTATCATTATAGTTGAAGGTTTTTCAAACAATAAGCACTTCCTAATCAATAAATGTTTGACAATGCAATCGGTTGCGTTTATTATGATGTTAAGAAGCGAACCATTTACAGGAGGAGAGAGAATGAATCACTTATTTGAAATAGACCCGTGGAAGATTGCTACACATCAGTTAGAACGGAATGAACGTCGTTTGCAAGAATCGTTGACTTCAATGGGAAACGGTTATATGGGGATGAGAGGTAATTTTGAAGAACAGTATACGGGAGATCATCATCAAGGAACTTATTTAGCAGGTGTTTGGTATCCGGATAAGACAAGAGTCGGCTGGTGGAAAAATGGTTATCCAGAGTATTTCGGGAAAGTCATCAATGCGGTTGATTTTATTGCAATGGATATATTTGTGAATGGGGAAGCACTTGATTTAGGTGTTCAAGATCCGAAAGACTTTTATTTAGAATTAGATATGCGCAATGGTTTACTGACACGGACATTCACATTTGAACAAGGAGAGACAAGTGTTAAATTCCGTTTTGAACGTTTCTTGAGTATTGTGCAACAAGAACTAGCTGTGATTCGTGTAACAGCAGAAGTTCTTAAAGGGATAGCCGATATTGAAATCGTCTCAAAAATAGATGGCGATGTGCGCAATGAAGATAGTAATTATGATGAAATGTTCTGGGAAGCACAGCAATCAGGCTTTGAAGAAGCAATCGGTTTTTTAACGACGCGCACAATTCCCAACCCATTCGGGATCGAACAGTTTAGTGTAACGGCAGCAATGAAACATGTGACCGATGCTAAAGCAGGTATCGCTGAAACAGAACCGCTAAAAGTACAGCAAGCATTTCAAGCAACGCTACAATCGAACGAGATCATGTCACTAGAAAAGCAAGTAATTATTTTGACAAGCCGCGATGTTCCAGAGACAGAACAACAAGAAAAATCTGTTCAATTATTGAAAGAGAATACTAAGACGTTTGATGAATTATTAAAAGAACAAAACGAAGCCTGGGCTGCTCGTTGGGCACTTGCCGATGTCGTGATCGAAGGGGATGATGCGGCGCAACAAGGAATTCGCTTTAATTTATTCCAATTATTTACCACGTATTATGGTGAAGATGAACGCTTGAATATCGGACCTAAAGGTTTTACGGGTGAAAAATATGGCGGTGCCACTTATTGGGATACAGAAGCATACGCTGTTCCTCTGTATCTAGCATTGGCCAAACCAGAAGTGACAAAAAATCTATTGAAATATCGCTACAACCAATTGGAACAAGCAAAACATAATGCCCGTCAACAAGGACTAGCCGGTGCTTTATATCCGATGGTTACGTTTACCGGTATTGAGTGCCATAATGAGTGGGAAATCACATTTGAAGAAATTCATCGGAATGGTGCGATAGCCTACGCCATCTACAATTATGTGAATTACACAGGTGATAATGACTATTTGAAAAATGAAGGCTTACAAGTCTTAACTGAAATCGCACGTTTTTGGGCAGATCGAGTTCATTTTTCTAAGCGAGCTCAAAAATATATGATCCATGGTGTCACGGGACCAAATGAGTATGAAAATAATATCAACAATAACTGGTATACGAATACGATTGCTACGTGGGTGCTGCAATATACCCTAGATAATTATCGTAAATATCAAGAGGAAACACCTGTCGAGATTACGAAAGAAGAACAAGCGCATTGGCAAGAAATCATTGAAAATATGTATTATCCATTCGATGAAGAGTTAGGTGTTTTTGTTCAGCATGATACTTTTTTAGACAAAGATTTGATGCCAAGAACCGCTTTAACGCCAGCTGATTTGCCATTGAATCAACATTGGTCTTGGGACCGCATTTTACGCTCTTGCTTCATTAAACAAGCGGATGTGTTACAAGGGATTTATTTCTTTGGCGAACGTTTTTCACGAGCAGAGAAAGAGCGGAATTTCTTATTTTATGAGCCGATGACGGTTCATGAATCTTCTTTATCACCAAGTGTCCATGCGATTTTGGCGGCTGAACTTGGGATGGAAGAAAAAGCGGTAGAAATGTATCAACGGACAGCACGTTTAGATTTAGATAACTACAATAACGATACAGAAGATGGTCTGCATATCACGTCTATGACTGGTAGCTGGCTTGCGATCGTTCAAGGGTTTGCTCAAATGAAGACGGCTGATGAAAAATTAAGCTTTGCGCCGTTTTTGCCTAGTACGTGGACAAGTTATGCATTTCATGTAAATTACCGAGGTCGTTTGTTGTATGTAACAGTGGATAAAGAGAATGTTCGTATACAGCTTGTGTCAGGATCGGAGTTACCTCTTACCTTATACGGAAACAAAATGGTTTTGGTAGATGAATTAGTGTGTGCGATGGAAAAGGTGAATGAACATGTTTAAAGGTATTTTATTTGATTTAGATGGTGTGTTAACCGATACGGCGGAGTATCATTATCAGGCGTGGCAGCGTTTAGGAAAAGAAATCGGGATTACGATCGATCGTGCATTCAATGAAGAATTAAAAGGGGTTAGCCGTGAAGATTCGTTGAAATTATTATTGGCTCACGGAGATCGTACACAAGATTTCGACTCAGAGCAGTTTGCTGAACTGGCACAACGGAAAAATGAGTATTATGTAGAGATGATTCAAGAAGTCAGTACAGCTGATGTGTATCCAGGTATTTTAGATTTGTTAAAGCGTTTAAAAAAACAAGGAATCAAAATTTCGTTGGCTTCTGCTAGTAAAAATGGACCATTTCTACTTGAAAAGATGTCTTTGCTTCCCTATTTTGATGGTATTGCTGATCCAGCGGATGTCGCAAAAGGGAAACCAGATCCAGAAATTTTCCAATTAGCAGCTGAAAAAATTGGTTTGACAGCTGTAGATTGTATTGGGATCGAGGATGCTAAGGCTGGTATTCAAGCGATTTTAGCAAGTGGTGCATTCCCAATTGGTGTCGGACGTCCCGAAGATCTTGGGACAGATATCGTTTTAGTTTCTTCAACGGAAGAATTAACAGCCGATTTTTTAAC
Organism: Enterococcus ureasiticus; assembly: GCF_001730285.1. Lineage (GTDB taxonomy): Bacteria > Bacillota > Bacilli > Lactobacillales > Enterococcaceae > Enterococcus_L > Enterococcus_L ureasiticus. Next base: position 271,326 of record NZ_MIJZ01000016.1, on the reverse strand, counting down.
TTCTTCATGGCAAACAGCAAGAAATAAAGTTTGATTTAAAGGTTATTTTCCTCGAATCAAAATGACGATAGCAACAAGGCATCAATCTATGGTATTATTTTCTACGATAGAATGATTTTTTGACAGATTTATAATAAACCGTGAAAGGAGTGGGAAAGATGACGATTACAGTGAAAGATGTTGCTAAAAAGGCTGGAGTTGCGACTTCTACTGTTTCCAGAGTGATCAACGATCATTCCAGTATTTCGGACGCTACGAAGAAAAAAGTTTATAAAGTAATGGAAGAAATGGGGTATGTACCCAACATTGCTGCCCGAAATCTTGGGAAACGTTCTTCAGGAGCTGTTGGTGTAATCTTGCCGCCGCTAGATTCTCGCGAGCGGATGGGGAATCCGTTTTATTTAGAGATTATTGAGTCAATCAATGATGAAGCGCGCAAACATAGCATGACAACAGCGATTGCTACGGCACAATCATTTGCGACTTTGCTAGAAAACGTGCAACTAATGCACCGACAAAAACAAGTTGATGGATTTATCCTGCTGTATTCAGATAAAGAGGATCCTGTCATCGATTACTTATTCGAAAATCAAGTTCCCTTCTCATTGATCGGTCAACCTTATACAAATGAGGATAAAGTTATTTATGTGGATAATGATAATCAGCTGCTAGGAAAACATGCAACAGATTATTTGATTGAAAATGGTCACAAAAATATTTTATTTATCACAAATACAACACATGAAAATGTTTATTATGAGCGTTATTTTGGCTATCAAAAAGCAATGATGTTAGCGGATTTAACGGTGCTTCCTTCTGTTGATATGGAAAACCCAGAAGATTATGTAGCATTTGAAGAGCTTTTAAAAGCAACGAAAGCAACAGCGGCTGTCGTGATCGATGATATCTTTGCGATGCGAATGATCCAATTAGCACAAATGTATGGCTATCGGGTGCCAGATGATTTTTCGGTGATCAGTTTTAATAATTCGATTTATGCGACGTTAGTCCATCCTTATCTTACGAGTATTGATATCGATATTGCGGAATTGGGTAGAATGGGGATGCAAAAACTGATTGAGTCTCTGCAGGAAAAAGAAGCGACAGGCGTTCGGATGGTGATTCCGCATCAGTTAATTAAGAGGGAAACTGTTCTTTCTTTGAAGGAATAAATTGTGAATAGAAAATAGGCAGGATTTGATTTAATTATCGAAGTCTGTCTGTTTTTTTTCGGTAAAATCGAAAAAACCAGAGACGTTTGTCCCTGGCTGCAACATAATTTAAGCTAAATCATTTTTATTATTAAAGAAATTATTTAACATCCACATCAATCGCTTGATAGAATGAATTAATCGTATCATTAATATCCCAAACCGCATAAACTACATGATATCCACTTCTGTCAGTTGGGATATTTACTTGTTGAGTTTCATCTACAGCTGGAGTAAAACCTTCTCCTTTAGGGAAGTCTTCGCCAATTGGTTGACCGATCACTTTAATAAGATCCATGTTTTTCAAAGTCAATGGTTCATTTTGGTTCCAACCTTGTTTTGTCATATAGTATCTGTATCTGTTCGTTTTATGAACAGCAGTGTGGTGCCAGTTGAAATTGTTTTCTCCAGTACTCATTGGATTTTTAACCCATCTACTTGAAGTTTGCACATTTAATGGTGAGTAAACGTCTAAACCAGCAGAAGCTAATTTACCATTTAATTTACCAGAGTCTAAATCAGCAGTAGGAGCTTCAACTCCTTGTGGTGTTGAGATGATTTCAGGATGTGATGAAATTTCTCCAGGTCCCCAACCAAACCCATTTGCTTTTGCGTTGACCACTCGGCTTGCTGGTTGGTTTACATAACCGTGAGCAGATGCCTCGTTGCCTCCGCTAAACATAGTTAATCCAGTAACACTTAAAGCTAATAAACATAACGTTAAAGATTTCTTTTTCAAAATATTCTCTCCTCTACAAATTGGTAAAATAATTATTTACAAGTTGATAATAACACTGTTATGTAGGTCTATGAATCATTATGTGTGTTATTTAATCCATGAAGTGTGTTTAGGATAAAATAACACAAATGATAATTAAAAAATATTATCAGAAAAGTTGGTTTATTTATTTTAATACTTTATGTTAATTAAATATATAGTAACGTTTTAAGCTGTTGTTAATAAGTTTGATTCAAAATTCTTAGTAACGAATTTGATTGACAAAAAGAAAAATATAAGTCTTTTATTGGTGAGTAATTATATATATTTTTATTATATAATAAAAAGAAAACGATGAGTAAAGGAGAGGGATAAGCAGGATTATCAAAAAATATTACAAAAAAATAGAAAAATGTTTATTTGGAAATTTAAAAGGAATGAAAAAAATATTTGATTTCCTCTGAAAATAGTTTTTAAAACTATTTTTTACATACACCTAAATATAATCGGTCAGATCTTTATGTTGACAATTAGCTTGTTCTATTTTAATATAAAGAAGAAATGATTCGACTACAATTATAGTCGTTGTGTTTATAAACATAAAAATAGAAACCAATAAACAAAGGAGCTGGAAAAAAATGCAAGCAAAAACATTCGATATAGAAGGCATGACCTGTGCATCTTGTGCGCAAACAGTAGAAAAAGCCACCGCAAAACTAACCGGCGTGTCAAAAGCCACTGTCAACCTAGCAACAGAAAAGCTAAATGTTGAATACGATGAAAGTAAGTTATCAGAAAGTGATATTCAAAAAGCCGTATCAGATGCAGGGTATGAAGCGTTAAGCAATGTCCAACAAAAAACATTTGATATAGAAGGTATGACGTGTGCATCATGTGCGCAAACAATCGAAAAAGCAACAAATAAGTTAGCAGGTGTATCAAAAGCCTCGGTCAATTTGGCAACAGAAAAAATGGTCGTTGATTTTGATCCATCGGTAATAAACGTTTCTGATATTACCAAAACAGTTTCAGATGCAGGCTATGAGGCAATCGAACAAGTCGATTCAGCAGATACCGTGGATAAAGACCGTGAGAAGAAACAAAAGCATATCAAGGAAATGTGGCAACGATTTTGGTTGTCAGCAGTATTTACTGTTCCGTTATTATACGTCGCAATGGGGCATATGATTGGCTTACCTTTACCCGCATTCTTAGATCCAATGGTGCATCCTGAAACATTTGCGATGGTTCAATTGGTTTTAACGATTCCAGTATTGTATTTAGGTAGAAGCTTCTTTACAGTTGGTTTTAAAGCGTTATTCAAGGGTCACCCCAATATGGATTCGTTAGTTGCTCTAGGAACGAGTGCGGCTGTTGCCTACAGTTTATATGGAACAATAATGATTTTTGCAGGTGAACCACACTTTACAATGGTGCTCTACTATGAGTCAGCAGGTGTGATCTTAACCTTAATTACATTAGGTAAATATTTTGAAGCTGTTTCAAAAGGAAAAACATCAGAAGCAATCAAAAAATTGATGGGCTTAGCGCCAAAAAATGCCCGTGTTTTCCGTAATGGTCAAGAAATGGAAATTCCAGTTGATAGCGTTCAATTAGAAGATATTGTTGTCGTTCGTCCTGGTGAAAAAATTCCAGTAGATGGTGTGGTGATCGAGGGGGCATCTGCAATCGATGAGTCAATGCTAACAGGTGAAAGTATGCCAGTTGAGAAAAAAATTGGTGATAACGTGATCGGCGCAAGTATCAACAAAAACGGTAGTTTCCGCTTTAAAGCAACCAAAGTTGGTAAAGATACGGCATTATCTCAAATCATTAAACTTGTAGAAGATGCCCAAGGCTCAAAAGCACCGATCGCAAAAATGGCGGATAAAATTTCCGGTGTCTTTGTACCGATCGTAATGGTTTTAGCTGTTTTAGCTGGTCTCGCTTGGTACTTTTTAGGTCAAGAATCTTGGGTCTTTGCTTTAACGATCACTATCTCCGTTTTAGTCATTGCATGTCCCTGTGCTTTAGGTTTAGCAACACCGACAGCCATTATGGTTGGAACAGGAAAAGGCGCTGAAAATGGTGTGTTGATCAAAAGCGGTGATGCACTTGAAACGACACATAAAATTCAAACGATCGTTTTTGATAAAACAGGAACCATCACAGAAGGAAAACCCAAAGTTACGGATATTGTTACCGCAAATGATCTGGCGCAAGATGAGTTATTACGTTTAGCGGCGTCCGCTGAAAAAGGCTCAGAGCATCCGCTTGGTGAAGCAATTGTCAATGGCGCTGAAGAAAAAAATCTGACATTTGCTACAACAGAGGCATTTTCAGCAATTCCAGGTCATGGAATCGAAGTAACGATTGAAGGGAGTCGTTTATTACTAGGAAATAAAAAATTGATGGATGACCGCAACATTTCTTTAGGCAATTTAGGCACTACGTCAGATCAATTAGCAGAGCAAGGAAAAACACCGATGTATATTGCAAAAGATGGCAGCATTGCCGGAATTATCGCAGTTGCGGATACAATCAAGCCAAACAGTATTCCAGCAATCAAAAAATTACATCAAATGGGTATTGAAGTTGCCATGATCACAGGTGACAACAAAAGAACAGCCCAAGCAATTGCAAAACAAGTAGGAATCGATCGTGTCTTAAGTGAGGTCTTACCAGAAGATAAAGCAAACGAGGTAATGAAACTTCAAAAAGAAGGTAAGAAAGTTGCCATGGTCGGTGATGGGATCAATGATGCACCAGCGTTAGCTCAAGCAGATATCGGGATCGCGATTGGTTCTGGGACAGATGTTGCCATGGAATCAGCGGATATCGTATTGATGCGCAGTGATTTGATGGATGTACCGACAGCCGTAGAGTTGAGTAAGGCAACAATTAAGAATATCAAAGAAAACTTATTCTGGGCATTCGCTTATAACACGTTAGGAATTCCAGTTGCGATGGGAGTCTTGTATCTATTCGGTGGGCCGTTATTGAATCCAATGATTGCAGGAGCTGCGATGAGTTTTAGTTCAGTGTCTGTATTGTTGAATGCGTTGAGATTGAAAGGGTTTAAGCCTTCAGTGTTGAAAAAATAAATAGATAAACTTAAGATAAAAAAATCGACTAATTTCTTAGTGAGCAGTAAAAAATACTGTTTCTAAGGTGAGTAGTCGATTTTTTTGCTGTTCAAGTAAAGTTGTAGAGATGATTTTTTTATTCGACAACTGTCAGAATTTCATCAGTAGTTTGGCGTTTTTTCAGTGGTATTTCTTTTGTACGATAACCTAATCCAAGCATATAAGAAACACCGAATTTAGTAGTATCTAAAAGTACTTTTTTACTCAAATACGTTTCTACCTCAGTGCGATTAAATCCTTCAATCGGACAACTATCAATTTCCAACAAGGCTGCCGTTGTCATCATATTAGCTAATGCGATATACGTTTGTTTAGAAGCCCAATCGAACAATGATCGTTCACTATTTAAGTCAAAATCTTTTACCTGAAATTGTTTGAACATTTGAGTTTGTGGAGCGTCTGGCGAAAAGGGGAGGCCAAATACATCCTCTACCATATGTTTTACGTGTGAGCTTTCGGCTGTAACATTTTTACGTGCCAAAGCGATGACAAAATGACTGGTCCCATTTAAACTGTTGACGGCGCCCCAAGAAAATTCCTTCAAGTCTTCTTTTACCTGAGTATTTTCTATTAGTAAAAACGACCAAGGCTCGTATCCAAATGAGCTTGGAGATAGACGTGCAGCTTCTAAAATGATTTCCCAATCTTCTGTTGGAATTTTTTTAGTTGAATCAAAAGCTTTTGTAGCATGGCGGTGTTCAAAAGCTGTTAAAATTTCTTTTCGTTTGTCTTCCTTCGTTCTATTCATGTCATTCTTCCTGCCTTTACCTAATAGTTTATTGCACTAAGCAACAAGTGGCTTTAGTGTAAAGGAAGAAATGATCAGTGTAAATCGGGGTAATTTTTTATACCACTATTTAAATGATTATTGTGTATTTAATTGATGCAAATTAAATGAATTGCCCCAATCATACATCGATTCAATGACAGGGGCCAGTGTTCTTCCGTAATCAGTTACTGAATAGCTTACAGCTATAGGCTTTTCCTGTAAGACTATCCGACTGATTAGTCCATCCGTTTCTAAATCCTTTAATTGTAAAGACAACATTCTTTTGGTAATTCCAGGTACAAAACGTTGTAATTCACTGTAACGATAAGCACCTTCAAAGATCAAATGGTACAAAAACACGCTTTTCCATTTACCTGAAATTAGCTGTAAAGTTGATTCTACCGAACAGCCATCTAAACAATTATGAATTTTTCGTTTTGCCATTGAATTACCCCCTAGTCTTTATTTTGTTGAAACTGTCAGTGATAGATTATGTATTATAATAGCATAATCAATATTTTTATATGATGTACATTGTCTTGCAATAGATTCAATCCTTTGAGGAATCATCCTTTTTAGCCAAACAAGCAGAAAGCTCTTTATGCATCGCCCAAACATTTTGCCCTAAATTGCTCATAATAGTAATCGTGCGATTTAAGGATCGATCATAAGAAGAGATAAACGAAATACCGGGATCTTGCCCTTGCATATAAGGAAAAGGTTGTTCATTGTTTTGAGCGATCCAAAAGCCATAGCCGTAATAATCAGAAGCTTGCATCGTTTGCATTAAATTTACCGCATGTGTAGAAATGATTTTTCCGCTAAACAATGTTTGCCAAAAACGTTCAAGATCTTTTAAAGTAGTAAAACAACCGCCAGCACCAGTACCTTTGACGTCTATACTGTAAATGTTGCTGTAATATTCCTTTGATTCTTTATCGTAAATATAAGCATTAGCAACATTAGCGGGCAGTCGATCTAAAGCGAAGTAACCAGTCGAAGTCATGCCAGCTGGGTCAAAAATGGCGTGCTTCAAATAACCATCAAAATCTTGGCGTGTAACTTCTTCGATGATTGCCGCTAAAAGAACGTATCCTGTATTGTTATATTGAAATTTTTTCCCAGGAAGATCCATCATTTTTTTATCAATAAACAGTGGCAAAAGATCGCTATTTTTGCGTATTTTATAATTAGGGAAATCTTCCCATAATTCAGCATAGTCAGTAAGTTCTTCTTCATCAAAATAATCCCCGATCCCAGAGGTATGATTTAGTAGCTGATGTACCGTGACATTAGGATCGATATTAGGCATTTTCTTTGAGAGAATTTGGTCGATCGGTTGATCGATCCCGATTTTCTTTTCTTCGATCAGCTTCATGATGGCGACTGCAATGAAGGTTTTACCGCCGGATGCTGTACCGAAAATCGTATCAACAGTATTTTTTATTTTATTAGGAAGATCTCGATATCCGAAAGCCTCGAATAATAATGATTCATCATTTGATGTAATATTAACAAAACCACTGAAGTCTGCTGGGATAGATTGTTTCAAGTTCATGAGCGAAGCTCCTTTATCAGAATGTTTATTTGCTTGTTATGTATTTAGGATAAGTTTATCATTAATTGGCTGAAAGATGTTTTATTTTTTTACTTTTAGAAATATTTTGACTTGAGAAGGAAGTTAACAGCTTGAGTTAGGTTGCGCTTGGAATTGAAAACAGAATAGGATTTGTGCTACCATGAGGAAGATGGGAAATGACCATATAAATAAATGAAAAGGAAGTGATCAGCAGATGAATACCTATAAATTAATATTGATTATGCTCCCGCCGCTTCCCGGAGATAGATGTTTTTTTTCAACCCTTTAATTTAATGAACTGGGGAAGTGGGATAGTGCTGTGCTCTGCTCTGCTTCGATCTCGACAATTCCTAAGAGATAAGGCTCTAAGGATTGAAGACTTCGGAAAAAAGATAGAATCTACCTGTGATAAAAAGCATCACAAATAGATTTTCCTATTTTCCAGTCGAGACCGAACGAACCCGCTTCGCTTTTAATGTTATCTAGCTGCATGGGCTAGCTCTTCGGAAAAAAGATAAAAATTGAATGAGGCAAAAAGCACCTCAGTCAATTTTTCCTATTTTTCAGTCAGAGCTGGACGAGCCCATTCCGCTTTTAATTTAGGAGGAATTTTCTTGAAAAAAAGCATCGAAACTCGTATACCATCGTTATTATTACTGATTGTTTTAGTTGGGTTTCCACAGATCAGTGAAACGATTTTTACTCCGTCACTGCCAGATATTGCCCATGATTTTCAAGCGTCGATGGCAATGGTTCAGTTAACGTTGAGTATTTATTTTCTAGCCTTTGCGCTAGGTGTGTTCTTTTGGGGCTGGTTGTCTGATTTTATTGGACGGCGTAAGGCTATGCTTTATGGCTTGTTGTTTTATGGAATTGGCAGCTTTCTTTGTTTTCGTTCAGAGACGATCGAAGTATTGCTGCTAGCTCGATTTGTTCAAGCTTTTGGTGCTAGTACAGGATCGGTTGTCACTCAAACGATATTGCGTGAAAGTTATTCTGGGAATCAGCGTCATGCATTATTTGCGCAAATTTCTGCAGCTCTTGCCTTTACCCCGGCAATTGGTCCACTGATTGGCGGTATTGTTGATCAGTATTGGGGGTTTAGGGCGGTTTTTCTTGTATTAGTATTCATGAGTGTGTTGATTTTTTGTTATGCGTTTTTGCGTTTGCCGGAAACGTTTGAAGTAAGTAAGCGAGTACCAGTAAAATTGTTACCTATCGTTAAACGTCTGTTAATGAACCCAAAAGTCTTGACCTATGGATTTTTGATAGGGGCGATCAATGGTGTGTTGTTCAGTTACTATGCAGAAGCGCCATTTATCTTTATTGAACAATTTCATTTATCAACCGCGATGTATGGATTTTTAGGCATTGGTGTGGCTGGGGCTTCAATTCTAGGTTCTTTATTGTCCAAACGGTTATTGCCGATTTATCAGCCGGAGAAAATCATTCTGATTGGCATCAGATGTATGTTGTTTGGAGCGGTTTTTCTGTTTTTCGCCAGTGCGGCAACTGTTCTACCGGAAATGATTCAGTTTTGGTTGATGTTGATAGGGATTTTCATTTTGCTGACTGGTACAGGAACGGCTTTACCTAATTGCCTTAGTTTAGCATTAAGTGATTTTCAAGATGTGATTGGAACCGCTGGAGCTATCTTTAGTTTAGGTTATTATCTGCTGGTTAGTTTATTCACGTTTGGAATGAGTAAACTTCACAACGGAACTTTGCTTATAATGCCATTGTATTTTCTAGTTATCGGTAGCTTGATGTTATTTTTAACAAGAAAATATCTATTGCCTGGAAATAAAAAGTGATAGTAACGCTATTTTAAAGTTATGAAAATGAAAAAACATCTGCGTAAGAAAGTTTGCGTGGATGTTTTTTTGTTAAAATCGATGAGGAATAGAATTTTTTTGCTATACTTTATGTTAGTGATAGAAGTAGATAAGTGAGGAGCGAGCTGGTTGAAAGAAATTTTAGTACAAGCAATTGGGTTTTGTTTTGTCATATTTTTGGGTTATCTAATGAAGCGAATCGGTTTATTGAGTAAAGCGGATGGTGGAATGTTATCCGTTATTATTGTAAATATAACGTTGCCCGCAACGGTTATCGTTAGTTTAGCCAGTATCGTTGTTTCGGGAACGTTGTTTTTCTTGTTGTTAATGGGTATCCTTTTGAATATTTTGGTGATTTTGATTGGTGGGCGAGTGAGTAAAAAGCGTCCCATTCTAGAACAGAAATTTCAAATGTATTCGATGTCAGGATATAATATCGGTAATTTTAGTTTACCGTTTATTCAAGGTTTTTATCCTTTAGCGGTGCCATTTCTCTTGATGTTTGATATTGGAAATAGTGTAATGTTGACAGGGGGAAGTACCTTGTTGATTGATAAAGTAGTGGGAGCTAAAGAAGAGACAACACTTAAGAGAATTGTTTTGTCTTTGTTTAAATCAGCGCCTTTTACAGCCTATATGGTGATGTTGTTACTGAGGATCTGTCAAGTTGGACTGCCTGTAGAAGTGTTAGGGATCCTAGAAATGATCGCCAAAGCAAATGGGTTTTTATCGATGTTTATGATTGGATTATACTTTGAATTGAGATTACCTAAAAAAGCCTTACATTTAGTGAAAGAAGTTCTGGCTTGGCGTTATCTATGTGGGGCAGCGTTTGCGTTGTTATTTGCTTTTGTAATTCCATTGTCTCCATTGTTGAGAATCGTTTTAGTTGTGCTGAGTGTCGCGCCGATGCCGACATTTTCAGTGATCAATAGTGTCAAAGCTGGAATGCCGGAAGAAACAGTTGGGTTTACGTCTTCAGCAAGCATTTTGATTAGTTTGGTATTGATGACGCTGATAATGATGTTGATGGGTTGAAAATAGGAAAAAAAGCAGAGATAAAAGTGTTTCACTTTTTTTCGCTATTTATTCAAATTTAAAGCGCAAACCAAAGCGAATTATTCGTTTTGGTTTGCGCTTTTTCTTTTTTATCCAAGGATTAAACGTTCAGCGATAGAAAAGTCACCCTCATAAGGTGTATCTTCTCCACCAACTTTTTGATATAAGTCAGCACCTTTACCGGCTAAGACGACGGCGTCAGCGGGTTTGCTCAAAGACAAGGCCTCTTTGATTGCTTCACCACGATCAAGTACGGTTTCGATTTGAATATCTGTCGTGATATGACCTGCAATCTCAGCGCAGATATCTGCTGGGTTTTCATCAGCCGGATCATCTGTCGTTAAAATAGCAATATCAGCTAGTTCAGATAAAACAGTTCCGAAATCTTTTCGTCTAGAAATTGCTTTGTTTCCAGTGCTGCCGATTACGACAAGTAAGCGACCACTAGGATGTTCTTCTTTGACAAACGTTAAAAGATTCTTTAAACTATCGTAATTGTGTGCATAATCTACATAGACTTTTGCGCCATTTTTATTTGTTAATAATTCCATTCGACCAGGAACAGTGGTTTCTTTGATCCCTTGCTGACAATCTTTGCGTGTAGCACCAACCAGAGCACTAGCAAGAACAGCACTTAGCGCATTCCCTTTATTGAAATCACCGCCTAAACGTAAGTGATACTCACCAGAAACGGCTAATGTGTCGTTTTCTGTGCTTATAGAAAAGGCAAGTGAGTCATCAGGGGTCGTTTGATAGATATAATCTGCATCTGTGGATGATTGATCGCCATAAACGAGATAAGGGACTTTATGAAGCTCTGCTGTTTCTTTCAATAATTGGAAATGATCTGATTCATGATTTAAAATCATCGTTTTTGAATGTTTGATCAACTGGCGTTTACAATAAAAATAATCATCGAATGTAGGATGTTCGATGGGGCTGATATGGTCAGGCGTGATATTCAGAAAAATCCCTACATCGAAAAATAAACCATATACTCGATTGGTTTTATAGGCTTGTGAGGACACTTCCATGATGAAGTGGGTCATGTTGTTTTTAACCGCTTCTGCCATCATTTGATAAAGATCAAGTGATTCAGGTGTTGTTAAATGTGATTTGAAAAAAGTTTGCCCATCTAAAGTAGAATTCATGGTAGACAACATCGCCGTTTTTTTATTGGTTGCCTGATCTAAAATAAATTTAGTAAAGTAAGCTGCAGTTGTTTTGCCTTTTGTGCCGGTGAAGCCGATCAGCTTTAATTTATTTTGCGGGTAATCATAAAAGGCCATACTTAAAACAGCCATTGCTTTTTTGATATCTGTTACAATGATTCCTAATGCTGCAGGTACATCATACGGTTGCTCCGCTACATAAACGTCAAGTCCTGATTTGACGGCTTTTTCTAAATATTCTGATTTGAAATTCAATCCTTTGCAGAAAAAAAGTGTATCAGCATTTACTGTACGGGAGTCATAGGAAACGGTGTTAAACGTTTTATTATTCAACGAGGTAGGTAAAGTCAAAGACCAGCCTTCTGCTGAAATGAATTCTTTTAAAAGATGTTCTTTGAGTAAACATTCACGGATTTTTTCTAAAGAAATAGTCATCATTACGCCTCCAAGCGGTATCTAAAATCTGAATGTAAGATTTTTGGGATAGAAAACTTTAGAAATTCATCATACAATTTAAACGTCAAAACTTCAAGGCGCTTGCTAGGAGCGGAAGAAAAATCTTGGGAAAATATTAAGTTTGGGAGAACTAAATCTACTATCAACGCTCTATTTAAAATAACAAACGCATAATAAATATATTTTGGTGAAATGCAAAAAATAAATATGGATTTAAAGCGATATTGAGTTGTTTTTACTCGGAATATAAATAAAAAAGAAATAGTTATAAACGGAGTGTTTATTTGCTTTTTAGATATTTTAAAATTGAAAACGACTGTTTTTTTACAAAATCTGTGAGGAAAATACAAATAAGTTAATTTATTCAAGAAAGTCGTTGCATATACTTGATTTAACAATTAAAATAAAGAAAGCATGTTCAAAGAAAGTTGGAGGAGTTAAATGATAAATCAACCAAATCCTGCTGATCAACCGATCTTGACCAATCAAGAGAAAATGGTTAAAGGATCGGCTTGGATGACAGCTAGTAATATAATTTCTCGTTTGTTGGGTGCGGTATATATTATCCCATGGTATGCATGGATGGGAGAACACGCCAATGAAGCGAATAGTTTATCTTCAATGGGGTATACCGTATACGCTCTCTTTTTATTAATATCTACAGCAGGAATTCCTGCCGCTATTGCTAAGCAGACTTCTTATTACAATTCATTGAATGAATATAAGATCAGCCGGCAGCTTTTTTATAAAGCTCTTCAATTGATGGCCATTTTAGGGGGCATTTTTGCGATCGTTATGTATCTGGCCTCGCCACTTTTGGCAAAATGGTCTGGTGGGGGAGAAGAACTGATCCCGACAATGCGATCGTTAAGTTTAGCTGTTTTGATTTTCCCATGTATGAGTGTAGTGCGAGGCTATTTCCAAGGAAATCAGGATATGATGCCTTATGCTTTGTCGCAAATCGTTGAACAAGTTGCACGTGTTTTTTATATGTTGTTAACAGCGTTTATCATTATGAAGATGATCGATGGTAATTATGTTGATGCAGTAACACAATCAACGTTTGCAGCATTTGTGGGGATGTTGGCAAGTCTTATTGTTTTGTTTTACTATTTCCAAAAACAAAAACCAATGTTTGACTATCTTGCAGAACATAGTGCGAATGAGCATGAAGCGTCAACACGCGATTTATTGATTGAGACATTAAAAGAAGCACTTCCTTTTATTATTGTTGGTTCAGGTGTGACAGTCTTTAAATTGGTCGATCAATTTACGTTTTCTAATTTTATGAATACATTTACGACTTATTCTGGTAGTCAGCTACGAACACTATTTGCGATTTTTAATGCAAATCCAGATAAATTGACAATGGTCGTGATTGCTTTAGCAACATCTATCTCAGCTACGGGATTACCGTTGATCACTGAAGCCATTACCTTGAAAAAATATAGAGATTTATCAAAATTAATCAGTAACAACTTACAGTTATTTATGTTTGTGATGTTGCCGGCGACATTTGGTATGATCGTTTTGGCCAAACCACTGTATACAATGTTTTATGCACCAGATGCTTTAGGTGTATCGGTCTTGATTCAAGCGTGTTTTGCAGGTTTGTTTATGGGACTTTACATGTTATCGTCAACAATGTTGATGGGGATGTATGAGAACAAAGCTGCGATCAAGTACTTTGGTTTAGGTTTAGCATTGAAATTGATTGTTCAATATCCAAGTGTGCGTTTGTTTGAAGTATATGGTCCATTGATTGCGACGATGATCGGTTTTACACTATCATGTGTACTGATCATGAGAAAAATCAAAAAAGTCAGCCATTTTAATTATGGTTTGACATTACGACGCGGTTTATTGATTTTCTTGATCACGTTAGTTATGATGGTTGCTGCAATCATCATGAGACAATTCTTATACCTATTCTTAGACCCAACCCGTAAGTTCCAATCTTTTGTGATCATTTTATTTGTAGCATCATTTGGAGGAGCGGTTTATGGCTATATCACACTTAAATTGCGTTTAGCAGATAAATTACTAGGAGCAGGTGTGGGTAGAATTCGTCATAAGTTGAAAATAAAATAAAGCAAATCAAGTAGCGGGACGAAATGTTCCGCTATTGTTATATCTAGCTTTTCAGGCTAGCCTTTCGGAAAAAAGATAAAAATAGATTGCGGCAAAAAGCGCCACCCTCAATTTTTCCTATTTTTCTGTCAAGGCAGAACGAGCCTGTTCAGCTTTTAGTCATATCTAGCTTCTCAGGTTGGGCACTACGCTACGCTTCGATCTCAACAATTCCTAAGAGCTAAAGCTCTAAGGATTGAAGGTTTCAGGAAAAAAGAAAAAATAGATTGTGGCAAAAAGCACCACTCTCAATTTTTCCTATTTTCTGTCAAGGCAAAGCGAGCCTGTTCAGCTTTTAAATTTAGGAGGATCATATGCGTTTAGATAAATTTCTTGCAGAAACTGGAGTCGGTAGTCGCAAAGAATCAAAGCAATTGCTAAAAAAAGGCTTGGTAACTGTAAATGAAGAGGTTATTAAAGATGGGAAAACACAGATCGATGAGAAGCGAGATGTTATTAAGTTTCTTGGAGAACAATTGACCTATCAAAAATATTATTATTATATGCTGCATAAACCGCAAGGCGTGATTTCAGCAACAGAAGATAAATGGGATCAAACAGTGATCGATTTATTGAAAAATGAAGATTATCGCGAAGATTTATTCCCTGTTGGTCGTTTAGATAAAGATACAGAGGGGTTATTGTTGTTAACAAATGACGGTCAGCTTGCCCATCAATTATTATCACCCAAAAAGCACGTTGATAAAGAATATTTTGCACAAGTCCAAGGAATCGTGACGGAAGAAGATGTTCGCCATTTTGCGGCAGGATTTGCTTTAACAAATAAGGAACAAGTCAAACCCAGTCAGCTAATGATTGAATCAGTCGATAAAATAAATGAAATTTCAGAAATTCGCCTGATTATTCAAGAAGGTAAATTTCATCAAGTCAAGCGCATGTTTGAAGCAGTTGACAAAAAAGTTGTCTATCTGAAACGATTGCGGATGGGAAGTCTATGGCTAGATGAAGAACTGGCTTTAGGAGAATATCGTATTTTGACTGAAGAAGAGCTTGAAAAATTGAAGATAAACCAATAAAAGAATGTGATGGAAGCGAGTGTTTTGTTTTAAAACAAGGTTTCCATCACATTTTCTTTGCTCTTCACTCAAGATAGAGATATACTTCAATTGACTAGTTAGTCAATGAGGAGGAATAATAAAATGCATGCCATTGAACTTAAAGGATTGACCAAATTATATAAAAAACAACCAGCCATCGATCAAGTAGAGCTATCAGTAGAAAAAGGTGAAATCTACGGTTTTATCGGTCCCAATGGAGCTGGAAAATCAACAACGATCAAAGCGATGTTGAATTTCATTTACCCAGATCAAGGAACAGCTACTTTACTTGGTTTGGACAGTATTAAAGACGCGAAAGAAATTCGCAAGCGAACGGGTTATGTATCAAGTGATGTCCGCTTTTATCCAAATATGACAACGGTTGAAGTGCTTAAATATGTGGCGGAGTTTCATCAGCTAAAGGATAGTAAAAAGCAAATCGATTATTTTATTGAGTTATTCGATATCGATGCTCAGAAAAAAATGTCTGATCTGTCTTTGGGAAACAAAAAGAAAATCGCCATCACTGCAGGAATTTTACCTAATCCAGAATTACTGATTTTAGATGAACCTACGAATGGGTTGGATCCACTAATGCAGCATCGTTTGTTTGAAGAGTTAGAAAAGTACAATCAAAAGGGCATGACGATCTTTTTATCCAGTCATGATTTAAATGAAGTCCAACAACATGCGCACCGAGCAGCGTTTATTCGACAAGGAAAAATTATTACCGTTCAAGATATTACAAAAGAAAAATCATTAGGTAAAGTCATTACATTGATTGGGGATCATATCCCGTTATCTATATTTGAAAAAATGGGCGCAGCTATTTTAAAACACCAAGGAAACGAAACCCGTTTATTGTATGAGGGCGATCTACATGAAATCTTACCGTTATTAGCGGATTCTTCAATTCAAGATTTTACGATCACAAATCCTGAATTGGAAGATCAGTTTATGGCGTTGTACGAAGGAGGAGATGGAAAATGATTACAGCTAAAATCGAAAGTAAGTCTTTGGTAAAAGGGTTGATCATTTGGACTATTTTATTTGCTGTTATTATTTTTGGCTTTAGTGCAGTCTATCCTCAAATGCATAGTTCAGCTATGGAGGATCTTCTAGGCGCAAAACTAGATGGGCTGTCTCCGTCATTGTTAAAAACTTTCAATATCAGCGTAAATGGACAAACAAGCTTTTTAGTTGCAACGGGTTTCTTCGGTTACTACTTTCAATATATGTTTTTGGCGGCTTCCATTTATGCTATGATGCTTGGGAGTCAAGCGCTGATCAAAGAAGAAACTGATGGCACAATTGAATTCTTATATGCGCAACCTGTGACACGCAAAGGAATCGTTACGAGTAAATTTGTAGGAAATCTATTTATTTTAGCGGTTTTCTGGTTGATTTCACTAGGTGTTTCTGTAGGTTCCACATTACTCTATCGTCAATCGACTGATTCGGTTGCGACGATCACTAGAGAAATTAGTAAGATCTTTATGCAAGAAAGTTTGATTTTGCTATTTTTCCTAACGCTAGGCTTTTTTGTTTCAACCTTTTTAAAATCCAGCAAACAAAGTACCAGTATTTCGTTAGGTATTGTTTTTGGTTTTTACTTAATTGGAATTTTTTCCGATTTGAATGACTCATTTAGCTGGGCAAAAAATATTTCTCCTACACATATGGGGATTCCAGGTAACTTGTTGGATAAGGGATTATCTGCTGGAAATGTCATTTTATTGAGTCTTCTGATTGCTTTATTCCTAGGTGCAACATATAGGGTTTATCAACGGAAGGATCTGAAAGTCTAGTGAAAGAAATCAATATCGATCAGCAAAAATACGAGCGGATTTTACAAGCGGCATTAAAGCAGTTCGCAACTTATGGCTACCAAAAAGCAAATACAGATGAAATAGCACGTGATGCTGGGGTGTCTAAAGGCTTGATTTTCCATTATTTTGGTAAAAAACAAGTATTGTATGAGCGTACGGTCAGCAGAGTGATTGATTTTCTAATTGAACAATCAAATGATTTATTTACAAAGCAATATACGGACTTGGTAGAAGTGGTTGTCGTATCGACGCAGTATAAAATGAAATTAGAACAGGAATATCCTGATTATATTCATTTATTGATTGCGGCGTATGCACAAAACCATAGCTTGCCTAAAGCAATTCAAGCGAAGTTAGCACAATATATGGATGAAAATATGGAAATCGCGCATCAACTTTTGACCGGCATCATCGAACAGTTGCCTATAAAAAAGGAAATTGCAAAGCAAGATGTTATTCAGCTAGTATTAGGTGTTTTTAACCAAGTCTCTGTGGAAAGTTTGCAGTTTTTAAAAGCTCATCCAGAAGTAACTGAGGTTAAACAAATGCAGTTTCTAGCAGAACGAGCAGAGATTTACATGGGGATTTTACAAACAGGATTTCTAGAAAATAAAGCAGAGGAAAAATGATTATCGTTTTTCCTCTGTTTTTTTCATGTAATAAGGTAAGTTTTTACTGATTTCAGTTGGTAATACTACGTATTTTTCTTTTCCCAACTCTTCTCCAATCAAACTATGAAGATAAACAGCAGCGCAAATAGCTGCTTCTTTTTCTTGAAACTGTGCCAGAAAGCCAGTGATCATCCCAGCCAGTGTATCGCCCATTCCACCAGTTGCCATAGCTGGAGTTCCTAATGGATTTCTATACTGTGAAGAGGCAGTATAAATTTCTGTTCGGTGGCTTTTTAAAATAATCGTTGCATCTAATTGCTTTTGTACAGCTTGGTTGTTTGCAGCAGTTTGATCAATAATTTTAAGTCCGCTTAGTCGTTCCCACTCCATTTGATGAGGTGTGAATACCACTTTTTTGGGGTAGTTTAAAGAATACTGATTTTGGGCAAATAACGTAATGGCTGATCCGTCGATCACGAGCCACTGTTCTGATTTTTGGTGTTGTAAGACTTTTTCTAACATTTGCCGACTATGAGTGTCTAAACCTAAACCAGGTCCAATCAAAATAACATCCGCTGTCTCAATTAAATCACTAAATTCTTGAGTGAACGCCCAATCTAACACCATTGCTTCAGGTAAACGAGCGTGAAGAGCTGTGTGATTTTTTTCTGCAGTCACGACCGAAACTAGACCGCTGCCCGCCTTGATACAAGCTTCCGAGCTCATGATGATCGCTCCGCCATACATGTTATTTCCACCAATCAAAACAGAACGGCCAAAGGTTCCTTTGTGAGAATTTTGTGGACGAGACTTGATCACAGTCGTCAAATTTTCTTGTGATAGTTCTTTCATCTGAATCCTCCCCCTTAGTGATTTACCTTCAGTATAAATCTGTTTCGAATGAAGAGCAAAATATTACGGAAAAAAACTGTTCCCGCCTTTTTCTTTTAAGCGAGTTAGTGGTATGATGGGAAGGTAGAATAATGAATTGGAGTGACTAAAAAATGACAATTGATTGGCAAAAAGAAGTAGACGCACGTAAAGATGCGCTATTAGAAGATTTACAAAATTTATTACGCATCAACAGTGAGCGTGATGACTCTAAAGTAACACCAGATGCACCTTTTGGACCTGGTCCTGTAGCTGGCTTAAAACATATGTTAGCGTATGGCGAACGTGATGGTTTTGTTGTGAAAAACGTGGATAACTATGCCGGACATATCGAATATGGTGAAGGCGATGAAACATTAGGAATTTTTGGGCATATGGATGTTGTACCTGCTGGGGACGGTTGGGACACAGATCCTTATGAGCCAGTAATTAAAGACGGCAAAATCTTTGCCCGTGGTTCGAGTGATGATAAAGGCCCAAGTATGGCCGCTTATTATGCATTAAGAATCATCAAAGATTTAGGTTTACCATTATCTAAAAAAGTTCGCTTTGTCGTTGGTAGTGACGAAGAAAGCGGCTGGGGCGATATGGATTATTACTTCAAACACGAAGAAAAACCAGACTTTGGTTTCTCTCCAGATGCAGAATTTCCGATCATCAATGGTGAAAAAGGGAATGTCTCTTTATATGCTCGTTTTGGTGGATCAAGCGAAGGCGAATATGGTTTAGAAAGCTTTAATGCTGGGTTGCGTGAAAACATGGTTCCAGGTACAGCGACAGCTGTGATTACTGTTCCAACTGCCGAAGCTGCTGAAAAAATGCAAGGCGCATTTAGCGTTTTTGTCGATGAAGAACCGATTTCTGGTACGTTAGAAGCCAATGGCACAACGGTTACGATCAAAGTTGTTGGAAAAGGTGCACACGGTGCTAGCCCGCAATCTGGGATCAATGCAGCGACATTCTTAGCATTATTCTTAAACAGCTATGGATTTGCTGGTGCAGCGAAAGAATTTATCCAAGTTGCAGCAACACTTGTTCACGAAGATTTTTATGGTGAAAAATTAGGCGTAGCCTTTGAAGATGCTAAAATGGGTAAACTGACAATGAATGCTGGTTTATTCGTCTTCAAGAAAGATGCTGAAGAAGGCAACTTTATGAGCTTGAATTTCCGTTACCCTAAAGGCATAACTGCAGCAGATTTACAATCTGGCGTAAAAGCAACAGCAGGCGCGATCGGTGCAGAAATCGTTCAAGGTGGACGCAACCAAGAACCGCATTATGTGCCAGCAGATGATCCATTGGTTGAAACGTTATTACAAGTTTATGAAGATCATACTGGTCAAAAAGGCCATGAACAAATCATCGGTGGTGGCACTTACGGACGTTTACTAAAACGTGGTGTGGCGTACGGCGCAATGTTCCCGGGTTATACAGATACAATGCATCAAGCCAATGAATTTATGGCATTGGATGATTTATTCCGTGCAACAGCAATTTATGCGGATGCGATTTATCGTTTGGCGAAGTAAGGGTTTCTGATTTTAGAAAATGATTAGAAATGACTAGGAAGTATTTTATTGTGTGATATTTTAATAGGAAATAGTGATAAGTTAGGTGCGATAATTCACATAAGCTGTGAGTTTATTGCACCTATTTTAATATTCTTTTGAAAGAATTTTACTATGTCTAATAAAATTTTACTTGATTGATTTTATCCTTTTAAACATAAAGCACTTATTCTTTCTGCTTGGTTTTGTGCGGAGGTAAGTGCTTTTTTGTACTTTAAATCTAAAACAAAAGAGCAAGGTTCAAGAATCAGAAAAATCAACTATTTCATTAGACAGATATTGATTGATAAGACTAAGTAAGGGAGATAAGTTTCGGTTATAGAGAAAACGTGTATCTACGTAAAGTGTGTCTTTGATATTCTCGGTTAGAAAATCACTAGGATTTAAAGCTGTATGAATGACCAAATCAATAGGTTCATTTATCCCATTAATCCCAGAATAAAAAGCCACATTCACGATATTTGAGAAATAATCTGTTAAAATGCGTAAAAGTTTTTTTTCAATTAGTGGTTCTAAATCTGTACAAAAACTAATGTTAATTTTTCGAGAAAAAGTAGTGGGTGGATAAATGACGGATAAAACAACGCTGTAATGATAAGATAAAAACTCTTTATTCTCTTTCGTTAAGGAAAAATCTTCTTCAATCAAGTCCATTATCTTGTTAATAAAGGGCTGCATATTTTTTTTATTAAAAAAATCCATCTTCGTATCATTGATTACACGACAATTTTTAAACAATATTAGATTCATGTGTGTTGAAACTAAATAATTAAATACAATATTAGTATCAATCTCGGTTAGTGACCCTAAGGTTTTGGTGATGAATTTAAGAATCTTAATATTCAACTGAGTATTCGTATCAAATTGCTCGTAATCCCTCATAGCGCTATTAAAATAAGAATAAAATCTTGGTTTAGTAGCTAACCAAAAATAGAAATAATAGAATTCTTCTGTATTAAGAAAAAGTGATTTAATTTGCTGCATATCTTTTATAAAAGGCTTCAAAATAGAGAAACAATTAGTGATGGCTGGACTTACTTCAAAAAATTGACCACACTGAGTACGTATCTCTTGAATAGCTAAAGTATAATGGATTCTTCGTTTGTCAATCAATGAAAATGGCCTAATTGCTTTTTGTAACAAACGCTCTGTTTTATCTTTGATGGCTTTTTCATTAATCGTCTTAAATGGCCATGTATTGCCTTTGAAAAATTCCCAAAAGAAATTTTCTGAAAGCCTTCGAATATTGGCTTCATTTCCCTCTAAATAGTAGAATCCATTCCTGATTTTTAAACTAATATTAAAAAATGCCGTGACTTGCTTAAAATCTTTAATTTTACTCTTTAACGTCGAATCACTAATGAAAAATTCAAGAGGGAAAAAATCTTTACTTACTTTATTATGTAAAATCAGTTGTGTTAAAAACTGTACGGGCCACATATCAAAAAGAATATCTCGATAATATTGACCAAATCCGAATATATTTTTAATTTCTAAAAGATACCCTTTTTTTCTGTCTGATTTTACCGAAAATATATATTTTTCTTCAGATTCTTTTTCAAATTGATTTAAATATTTTTTTAAAGTTGTTTGGGTATATCCCAAAGATGAATGTAATTCTTCTAATGTCATCCAATCATTTTTAAGCTCTAAAGCCTTTAAAATAGAGAGCTTTTTTTTTGTATCTGGTTCATATAAAAAGTCAAGTAGTGTTTCTAAAGTAGGGTACATTTATAGGATCCTTTCTAAAAAATAAGACATTTTTTTTTACTGAAAACATAAAAAAAATGTCCCCTTTGAGGTGACAAGCAATTATATAATTAGTATACAAAAAAAAAATAAGGAATGGAAGTTATTGAATTGAATTATTATAAGTTGGGATATATACTCTCTTTTTTTTGCCTTTTTCTCCTTCCAATAAATAGTTTTGCTATAGAAAGTGGAACATCTTCTAATACTGAATATTCCGCGATAGAATCTACAGAAAATACGCTTGATCCTGTGTCACGACCGTATGACGCTATTCGAGATACGAGAGGTATTGATTATATACCAGAAGGTGGTATCACGATAGATGGCTTGTTTGATAATCCTGTTGGAGGTACTGGATTTACGATAAAAAACTATGTGCCGAATAACTCAGTAAATAACGGGTTTCCCTATAGTGAAATTACAATTGGCGGAAAAAATAATTGGATTTCTATGTGGTCGTTAGAAACGAATAAATTAGATTTTTCTCAATCTTTTAAAGGAAGAATGTTTGTTAACTTTGGAACGAATCAATCAGATGGATTTACGTTTACGATGCATAATGACACGAAAAAAACACAAGCACTGACAACGGCACAAAATAAAAGAACCGATGGACAAAATTTAGGTGTATATGGGGCAAGTGCTTCTTCACAAGGACTTTTTACTACAACCTATCCGAATACAGATGCGATAAAAAATTCTTTTTCCGTGGAATTCGATTTATACAAGAATGGAAAGGAAAGTTACCCGAATGCATTTGATGTATCCGATAATCCTTTAGGTGAATTAAATGCACCCCATCTAGCGTATACATTTCCTGGAAATTTAACTGCGACGTACCAACCAATTGACAAAAGTGTTTTAGGAGATATTTCCGATGCGAATGGTTGGTTTTCGTTAGGATTAGTAGGACGATCAGCTAGGATACAGCATAATGCTTATCAATATATGAATAATGCTTTAAAAACACAGAGTGTCCAAGATGGTACGTGGTATGAATTTAATTTCAACTTTGACTTTGATAAAAAAGAATTCACGTATTCATTAAGAGATCCCAAGAATGGTGCCGAGACAGCAACCATTCTTGTTCCTTGGAATACACTCTCTTCAGAATTAAAATTGTCAGTTAATGATAACAAAGCATATTGGGGATTCACCGCTGCCAATGGTGCTAGTGAAGGTAGTGTGAAAATAGTTTTTGCTGATGCGCCAGTAGAATTAAAATATTCTTTGGATAATGACGTTTTTAATAATGAGGGAGAAAATATTGTCTTAGAAACAAATGGAAGCAACAGCCAAAAATTTGCAAAAAAAGGAGAAGATGTTTCCTTTAAAACAACTGCCACATTACAAAACATAGCCTATGAAACAACAAATTTAATTTATCAAGCAAGTCTGAGTGCAAACCAGTTTGATCTAACTACATTAAAAGAGGCAAAAGTAAGTGTAAACGATCAATATCTAGGCTCTTATGTACCAACTGTTGATACTAAGAATAGTAAATTTATTCTTAGTATGCCCGTGACTGCCAAAAAAGGAGATTATGTAACAATTGAATTTAAAGTAAAAAGTACGACTGAGTCAGCAATTGATGAGCTATCTAAATTTACTTCCAGTTTGTTATTGCTAAATGTTAATTCGGGCAATCAAGATTTTCTTTCCTCTATGCCTATTCATTTTCTTTTGAAACATATAGCTGACCCAATTACAGCATCATGGTCAAATGACGCAGTAACAACAACCATAACGAAAGAAATTGATAGAGCGGCACTTGCTGATACGGATTACCCATTGACATTTTATTACAGTGGAGGAACTGCTGGATCAGTAATCCATTACAAGTTAGTAAAGGATGGACAATTACTTACCGATGATACGTTAATTAATGAAAGTAACACCTCTACCCAAAAGAGTAAGGAATTACAACTCCCAAACAGCGCACTCGCATATGGTAATAATATAGTGAATCTATCGATTTATGAAGAAGCCAACCCCAATACGATTATACAGCTTACAGCAATTATTACAGTAAATGGTTCGCTACAAGTTACTCAGGTGCCGAACCTGTTGAGTTGGACTAATCTCAAAATTGGGGAAACAAAAAGGGAACTTCCTAGAGATGCTGGAAATACAATTGATTTGACAGTAACTGACAGTCGG
The DNA here is from genome assembly GCF_001730285.1 of Enterococcus ureasiticus. Lineage (GTDB taxonomy): Bacteria > Bacillota > Bacilli > Lactobacillales > Enterococcaceae > Enterococcus_L > Enterococcus_L ureasiticus. The sequence continues at coordinate 247,382 of NZ_MIJZ01000016.1, read as the reverse complement.
CAGCGGCAAACAAAAGATTGGTCTCTCAGCATTGCTACAGTTACTAAAGATCCAACAGCATTAGCGAGTAGCAATTTCGTATGGAAAACATCAAGCGGACCCAGTCAATTAATTCCAGACAAGCAGTCCGGTAATTCATTAACAATCATGGATGCGACAACTGCTTCACTGAATCGCTTATATGACTATCAATTACATTTCGAAAATACAGAAGGCATACTACTTAAAAATACCGAGTATCTTGCAATCGGTACTTACAAGAATAAGAAAACAATCCAGTGGACATTGAATCAAGTGCATATGCCTGACTAAGAGCGAGACAATTGAAGAAAAGAAAATCGAAAATAGAATGAGGAAAACGATGAAAAGAAGAAACCGTTATGTATATATCATAACTACCTTTGCTATCATGCATGCATTAAGCTCAAGCCAGCTAGTATCCGCAGAGGAGGTTGCTGATCAAACAAAGGAGACACCAATTATTATTACTGTGATTGATAATGATGATGGAACAGGTGTCGATCCGTTAGATCCAACAGATCCGACTCAAAAAAGTCTATTATTAGAAACTGTGCCGAAAAACTATCAATTTAAGACGAAATTACAAGGACAAACAGTTACAGCAACAGCGAAATCGCAAGAAACCTTGGCCGTATTTAATGACCGAATCAAACGTGAATGGTCGGTCAAGGCACAGGTAGTAGATAATCAATTACTCATTGTTCGTTCTGGTGAACGATTGGCTGTGACAAGTTTCAAAATAAATCAAACTGAACTTGTAGGTACAGGTGCAACAGGAATCATTGCACAGGCAGTGACAAATAAGACGGCGCAGAACAATACGGGTGTAATTAAAACCGCAATTTCAGATTTAAGTATCACATTTAACGATTTAAATCGTGAATTAATTGCAGGAGATGCTTTAAAAGGAACGATTAGTTACAAACTGTATAACACACCAGCTGCGCAATAAAATTGTAAGGATGATGTTTAAATGAAGATGACCTATCATCGCATATTATTTGCGTGCTTTTTATGCTGTCTGTTAGTAGTGTTTGTTCATTCAAAACAAGGGAATGCACAAGAAACAACTAGCACTGAAATGGGGTATCACATTTATGCCATTTTACCAGAAAATCAACAAAATCCAGACAACTCATTTTTTGATTTACGAATGACACCTGGGCAGGAGCAGACAATTGAAGTTGCCATTGTCAACGACTCGTCAGAGGAACAGACCTTTACGATAGACATCAATCAAGCCTATACCAATGAACAGGGCTTTATCGATTATTCTGACAAGCAACAAACGCAAGAAACAAACAAACAATTAACGATTGACCAAATTGTTACGTATAAGAAAACCGTTACGATACAAAAACAACATACTGAAAAAGTCCCCATTACACTGAAAATGCCTAAGGAAGCCTATGCTGGTGAAATATTGGCAGGAATTAAAGTCAGTAAACTGGAAAAGCAGATAAATCAAGAAGGTATTACTAATACATACAGTTATCTTTTGGGGCTGCGATTGACAGAAAATGACCAAATTGTACAACGAAAGGTTGGGTTGGAAAAAATTGAACCGACAATTGCTTTTGGTAAAGCGAGTATTACGATTGATTTAATAAATCCAGTACGGGAAGCATATGGTCACTTGAACTATCATGTTGAAGTTCGAGAGGCTGAAACAGGAAAACTGATCAACCAAAAAGAGTATACCGAGTTACAGTTGGCACCCGTTTCAACATATCATTTTTCCATCGACTGGGACGATCAGCATTTAGTAGCTGGTAACTATAAATTAAAACTAATAATCACAGATAAAAAAGAGAATAACTGGACATATCATAGAAAATTTTCTATCAGTCCCAATGCAGCTAAACAAGTTAATACAATGGTTGCTGAAAACAAACAATTTCCTGATATAAGACTTCTATTATGTGCAATTTTACTAATACTCACCGTCTTAGTAATTTTTCTTATCAAAAAAAGGACTAGTTCTTAATTAGAATAGGAAATAGTTATGAAGAATACAAGCGGTATTATACAAATCAGAGAAAAATGAAACTGAGAGGAAAGTATTGTCGAACTGGGTTGCGTTAGAGAAAACATTTTCATATAAGCCACAAAAAAAGACATATTATCTTATTCAAGCAGCTTAGTGATTATTATGAACAGCCCAGATGAAGGATAAATACGGAAATCAGAAAAAGACGATTGGAGATACTAATGGACATTAAAACAGAAGATAGTAGAAAATGGTGGGCATTTATTGGTAAAGTCCTATTCATTCTTGGAGGATGGAGCCTATATTTTGCTGTATTTGTGCATTGCTACAAAGAAATCGTTTTTTACCTCGATAAACAAGCAAATGGGCTGATTCAATTTCTTTTCTTATTGTCATATTCAGGATATGAAATTATGTGGCTTACTATAGGATATGTCATCATGCTACTGGGAAGTACGTTACTACTTTTATGGAATCCTCAAACACGAAAACTTAAGCCAACATTGGCAAAACAAGAAATAGTTCTTAGTATTTTACTTATCTTTGTTGCAATAGTTCCTATAGGTACACGTCTGTGGTCGTTTTTTCTAATGGCTTTTGTATTAGCATTTACGATTGGATTCATCGCTTGCATATTGTTAAGACAGGAAGAAAACGATGAAATGGTTGGACAAGAAGATGAGGTAGTTAACAATTGCTGCGGAATGGGAAGAAATAAGAAATTCATTAGCTAGGAGGACAGTCGTAATGAAAATAATAAAATTGTTTTATATCTTGGCATTTTTTATTGTAGTAAGCATATTCCCTTCAGGAGAAGTGATTGCTGCAGATGAAAAAGATAACTTAGGTTACACGGTATCAATGGTTCAACCAAAAACGCAAATCGATCCAAAACGAAGCTATTTCTATATCCAAACCAGACCAAATGAGCCACAAAATATTGAAGTTCGCATTAAAAGTACGAAAAAAGAAGCAGTAAAAATCAAAATTTTTAGTCAAAATGCGATCACCGGAAATAACGGAACGATTGACTATACAGAAGAACTAGCAGATCAAGATGTCAGCTTAACTTCACCGATAACAGAGATGGTAAGAGTGGAGCCACATGAAGTCACTGTAGAAAATTTTGAAGAGAAAACGATAAAAATAACAATCACACCACCGAAAGAATCGTATAAAGGCGTAAAGATGGGGGCACTCGTCTTTGCGCTAGATCAAGGCAAAGAAACTAAAAACGGTGTGGCTACTGAATTTTCATATCGGATTGGCTTGATTACATCAGAGTCAGGAGATGAATTTACTAATGGAGAAACATTAAACCTGACAGAAGCAAAAGCATCTATTAAACGAGGGAAAAAAATGGTGTTGGCTACATTACAAAATCCTGAGCCAAAAACCCTTGAGGGATTAACCATCTCCGCAGAGTTAACTAAAAAAAACAGTGAAAAAGTTATCAAGAAAAAAAATGTCGAAAATTACGCTATGGCACCAAATAGCCATGTTGATTTTGAGATAGATTGGGGAACGGATACCTTGCCCTCGGGAAAGTATATGATTACATTGGCTATTCATAGTGACTACCAAGAATGGTATTTACAAAAAGAATTCACAATTACTAATCAACAAGCAAAAACGATTAATACAGAGAGTGCCTTCAAGATCATCACACCCAAGTGGGGAAAAATAATAGCTAGTGCTTTACTATTTTTAACCCTTATAAACGGATGCTGGTTAATAGTGAGAAGAAGAAAATGGGAAATGGCGTGGGAAAAATTACGTCTGTCAAAGAAAAAAGAACGAGTAAAGAAAAAAAATAAAGCTAAAAATCAGAGGTGAGTACCGTGAAAAAAATCATCGGGGGTTGTGTTGGACTTCTGCTCTTACTTTGGTTGATCACACCCTACCAAGTAGCAGCAGAGGTAACAAATCGGACAGATGCAGCAATCAGCTTTGAAGAAGCACAAAAGGAAAACAAAGGAAAATTGCCGTCTACCTATGTACCAAAAGAAAATACATCAACATACAGGGGACAGTTGCCTTATACAGGGGAGCTAGTTCAGTCTTTCATTTTTCTATTGGCAGTTATCGAAGGGCTAATAATTTGTCTTTGTATTTTTAGTTTTAAAAGAATTTGCGACTCAAAGAAAGGAGGAGAGGGCGAATGAGCTTTTTATGGGTATACATTTTATGTGGAATAGGAGTTACCTCTATTGTTTTTTTTCTTCTGACATTATCTAGAGATGTATTTTTGATCAAACGGTTAAAAAAAAAGAAACAGTTCTTATTGTTAAACTTTTCATTTCTCGTCTTTACATTTATTAGCGTGACACTAGTTATCTATTTATTAGTGCTATTAAAGGATCAGATTCAATTACTCGGCTAAAAAAAAACTGTATTTACACTACTAACTGCTATCAATTTATTCACCTATAAGAAAGGTGATAAAATTTTGAAAAAATTGTTTGTTTTAACATTAATATCTGCAACAACTTTGGGATTTGCGACAATTCCAGCAAGTGCCGCTGAGGTCGATAAAGACACCTCTGATTTAGGTATCCAATTTGATACAGATGGTCCTGTAAAACCAGGACCTGGTCCATATAAAGATAATCTGGCATTGGTGTGGACACCATCTAAGTTTGATTTTGGAAAACAAAAAGCAGTTGGAAATTCTTCTACTTATAACAATACAGTCCAAGGAGACCAATTCATTGTCGTCAATGACGACCGCGCAGGGGAAACAAATGACCAAGGGGTTACAACAACTTCTAGCTGGAAAGTTACGGCAACACTGTCAAAACTTTTATCTACAGATAGTTCAACAACAGAACTGCCTGCTAAGTTGACATTTGGATTAGATTCACCACAAGCTTACAATATTGGGGAAGTTGATGCAGAGACGAATGACTTTACACCAAACCCAATTGAAGGAAATTTAAGTACACTAATCGATCCAAACAATATTGTAGTTGGCAAAAATGTAGTACTAGAAGCAGGAAATACGTCAGCTGTTGAAATGCTAGGGAAAACTAAGGCAGATACGATGAAGGACGGTTTCGCAACAAAATTAACAGATACAAAGCTAGTTGTTACATCAAGCACTGGTGCAGAAGGAAAGAAATTTAAAGGTGCTGTAACTTGGAGTCTAGATAACACATATTAATCAACAACATAATTATTGAAAATAATAAGGATTGATGTGAATAAATTGGTAGCAGTTAGTAGTGTAAATTTAATTTTAAATGTAAGTATTTTATCAAAAGTATGGAGGAAATTCTAATGTACAATATAGGTTATATAGACTTATCTGGAACTAACTCGGATCAGTACATAAAAGTTTTGTCTAAAGAGTGTAAGTTGACACGTTATGACACATCTGTCTTTGAAGAATGTCCTGTAGACATAGATGGCTTTCTAATATTAGATGGAGCTGGCGAATCATTTTTTCAAATTAGTGATTTTATTTTAAAAATCAGAAAACAATCCAAAACATTTATTTGGATTGTCTCACAACGACTAGATAACATTGCAAAAGTTGTATTTTTAAAAATGGGAGCAGATGATAATTTTTGTAAAGAACAAACACTTGAAGAATTCTACTTGAAAATATTGAATTCATTAAAAAGAAAGCAAGGAACACTAGAGAAACATAAATTTGAAATGAATAGAATTTCTACAAAAATTGAAAACAAATATGAACGAATACATCTTGATGATAGCAATCTATCCTTGACGCTCAATGGTCAAGATGTTGAATTAACGAATATTGAATTTAAAGTAATGGCTATCTTGATAAAAAAACGAGGACAAACAGTGACGTATGAAGAGTTATATAAAGCAGTATGGGGACAGAGTTATTCTGGTATTAATTACAAAATTGCCAATATAATTTTTCATATTAGAGAAAAAATAGAAAAAGCTGGATTGGACATAATTTTTATAAAAACAATCCGCTCAAAAGGATATATACTGATGTAATAATCCTTTTTATTTTGATGGATAAAGAATAAGAAGTGTCAAATTTTAAAAGGGAGTTAGAAAAAAGTGAAGAGATTTCAATATATATCTAGACTTCTTCTGATAGTTATACTATTCAGTCAGATGATATTTTCACCGCAAGTAGTTCAGGCTGTAAATAGGGTCGTTTTTGACGAAAAACTTGAAATGGATAACGAAAAAACTAGTGCTGCGACAACGATAAAAAAAGAAATTTTTGAAGAACCCTTTAGTCAAAAAGACAATAGTGAAGCTATCAATGATGAAGTAAAAACCAATCAAGAATACGGAGTAGAAATAAATGGTCCCACAAGCTTATCATTAAGCTCGAATGGTACATATGAGATAATGGTAAAATCTATGGCAACGCCTCAAAATACTCTGGATGATGTTATATTAAATATTTATATACCCGAAGGATATGAATATGATGAAGTTGCTCAGAATAATTATATCAAGGAAAGTAATTATGATTCAGAACAAAAACGTTTAACGATTAAATTGATGAACATGGCCCAGGCAGCTGTTAATTTTAGTTTCACGGTCACACATGTGGATGATTCGGCTAAGTATCCAAATATAGAAAAAATATTTTCTGTCCAAGGAAATAGTACTCCTTTGGGTAGTACTCCCTCAGATGAGACGGTTACAAAAATCGTAGGGGAGATTGACTATAAAGTGAATAAAACATATAGCGTACCACCAGCTAGTAGTAATCGAAATGTTACTTACGCTTTCAATATCGTCCCAGAGGTGGATTCTTTAAATCAATTCGTTACAAAATCTCAAACAATTACTGATAAACTTCCTATCGGTGTAGAAATAGTTAGCACAAATGATTCATCTGGTAGCTGGGAAGTATTTGGGGATAGTTCTACAGGTATCGAAGCTATATGGACCCGAAATGCTGATTATGGACCGAACTCAAGCTTGTTAAGCAATCAGCCTTCTATTACTGTGAATTATCCTAAAGAAAAATTTCCAGATTACACGAAACCACCTATTAATACTGCGGAGTTATCATTAACAGATAAGAATGATCAAGACTATGATGGCAAACCAGGGAATAGTCAAAGTTTAGGATTTTTACCTACTACTGGAAGTACTCTTGGTATAGAAAAAAAAGCTTCAGATGGTAGTGGCAGTTCACCTTGGTACTCGGGAACATGGTCGAGAAAATTTGGGATATCAGGTAGTTATGGTTCTAATACGTTAAATAAAATAAGAGAATTGACAATTACCGATTCTGCCTATGAACACGATAATCAAGAATTTTGGAATCATGTAAACCTATACCTTTTGAACGTTAACTTTAATTCGGTGTTACAGGTAGAGGATGTACCATATGTTGTTGAATATCAAACATCTGAAAATGATACGTGGCATGTTGGAGCATCAGGAACTACAGCGAAAAATACTCAATTTATGTTTACAACCATGGGAAGTATACATTGGCAAAATGCGGCTCATAAAATATATTTACCCAAAGATATACTGGTTGCAGGATTGCGTGTAAAAGTGGGAGATAAAAATGAAGAGGCAAAAATTTCCCCTACAAGTCAAATAGACATAGATACTTTTTTAATTCCAATCTATAAAGATTTTAAAACTAAAATAGGCGATGGAGAAAAAGAGTATCAAAACACTGGAGTTATCTCTGGCGTTGATGAGGATGGAAATGATATTGAAGCCGCAACAAGTGTTTTTGCAAAAAAAATTAAGGACAGCGTCCCAATTACTACAACTGTTAAAGCACCGAATAGCTTTAAACCGGGAGATTCAATACAATATACCGCTTATATAAATAATTTAAGTCCAACTGACAGTTATAAAGAAGGACGTATGAAAGTTGTCTTGCCTACAGGGATGTTTTTGGATACTACAAAAACAATTGATCGAGTTTCAGCGTATTTACCAGAGCCATATCTTGATATAGTAGTACCAGAAATTGGTGAAGGAGTGAACGTAACGACTGATTTCATAGGTGGTCAGAATGAAGCGGAACCATTAAAACAAGTTGTGTGCTTCAATTTTAATACGGCACTTCCTTTGACTAGAGGAGCTGGGATAGCCTCAGATAGATGGGCAGAAGGATTTGGATACAATATTCCGGTTACCGTAACGAATAGCGCATATAATGCAAATAAAAATGGAGCGAAAGTGGAGTCATGGGCATACATTGAAGACCCTTTATATAATCAAGTTCCAAATGCTAATTTTAGAACATATATTACTGATGATATTCATGATTTTGATGTAAAAAGAGATGAAATAGCCTATAGTTCAGCGAATTCTCAAGTGCAATCAAGTGGTGGATTGTTACTTACAAAATTGAGTAAAGCAGATTCAGATTTAGACTATCAGATAGATAGTCAGCTTGAAGTTGGAGAAAATGGTAGTTGGAATTTGTTGATGGAAAATACATTAGCGGGAACTGTGACAGACTTAAAATTGTTTGATAAGCTTCCTCAAACAGAATTTGAGACAAAATTAGAAGGACCGATCACGTCAAGTAACCCTGATGCTGAGATAGAATATTCTAGGAATGCAAGCGACTATGATACTGGTGACTGGACAACGAATTGGAAAGAGGCAACAGCCTTTAGGGTGTCTCTTAACAAATTAGAAATCGATGATTCTATCAATATTATAGTACCGACAAAACTCCCTTCCAATGCTAAGGTCAATCAAAAAATAAAGAACAGTTTTTCTACTAGCTTAAATTTCAACAATAAACATCTTTCTTTTGTATCAAATGAGGCGAGTATGGTTGTCAAAGAACCTTCTGGTAAGATTCTATTAGAAAAAATAGACAAAGATACTCAAGATGCTTTACAAGGTGCTGTTTTTGAACTTCAAAATAAAGAGGGTGAAATAATACAAAGCAACTTAATAACTAACGAATCTGGAGAGTTAATAGTCAGTGGCCTTGCTCCTGGGGAGTATCAGTTTATAGAACAAAAAGCACCTGTTGGTTATGAGTTGGATCAAACGCCATTATATTTTACAATTGAAAAAGGACAAACAACTGTGTCGAAAATTTCTGCGATAAACAAGAGAATCAAAGGGAGTATTTTACTACAAAAAGTAGATGAAGATACTAATCAGCCACTGTCAGGAGCAGTTTTTGAATTACAGGACGAAAATCATAAAGTAATACTAAAGAATATGATTACTGATCAGACGGGGAGATTTGCGATCAATGATTTATCTTCTGGTATCTATTATATTGTAGAAACTAGTGCTCCTAAAGGGTATCAGCTAAATAATGAACCAATTAAGTTTGAGGTAAATGATAAAACCGAATCAGAACAGATCATTACAATAACGAACAAAGTAAAAGATCATGTCTTGAGAGTAATAAAAAAAGATAAGCAGGATGATACAGTTCTTAGCGGAGCGGTCTTTAACTTATATGATAGTCAAGGAATACCCGTTCAAAAAAACTTGAAAACGGATAAAAACGGTGTATTTATTCTAGAAAACTTGAAGGAAGGACAATATCAATTGAAAGAAATTACTTCTCCTAAAGGCTATCAAATCGCTACAAAACCAATTGATTTTACTATGAGAGAAGATAATAGAACTGGCAGCATAAATGTTTACAATAGTCGTTTGGTGGGTGAGGACACCATCTCCAAAAAATCTATAAATTCAACTTATTTGCCAGTAACAGGAGAACGAAAGACCTTTTGGTTAATTTTTTTCGGAGCGACAATAATTTTAATAGCAGTAATAGTAATGAGTGCCAAGAATAGAAAGAAAAATAGTATGTAAGTCAATTTCCTATGTTTGAAAAAATTGATAATCAAGAAACGTACTACTCGAAATTCTTCCTAAGTCATGTAGTTAATATGATAGTTAGCTTTTTTATTTTGAAATGTCGTCATAACGGTATGATTTATCGTTTGGCGGAATAAGCTTCACTACTATAATCTGAAAACAAATTAGAAAACCTGACAGACAGTTGTCAGGTTTTTTTCTGTACAATAGAAACAAGTCGTTAGAAACATCGGACATTTTCAAGTATACTTATAAACATACTTAAAAATAATGAAAGATTACCTAAAGATAAATAGCACGTGCATACAAGAAAAAATGAGGTGAACAAATGATTAATTTTCAAAACGTATCAAAAAAATACAACGACCAATTAGTATTAGAAGACTTCGATGTCTCAATTGAAGACGGTGAATTTTTTGTATTAGTCGGCCCAAGTGGTAGTGGGAAAACTACAACCTTAAAAATGATCAATCGCTTGATTGAACCAACAGATGGCGATATCTATTTTAATGATCAAAGGCTGATTGATTATAATCTAAAAGAATTACGCTTAACGATCGGCTATGTTCTCCAACAAATCGCCCTTTTTCCAAATCTGACAGTTGCTGAAAATATCGAATTGATTCCAGAAATGAAACACTGGAGCAAAGCTAAACGACGTGAAAGAACTGAAGAATTACTAAGAAAAGTTAGCTTATCACCTAAAGAATATCTTCACCGAAAACCAGCTGAATTATCCGGTGGTGAACAACAGCGTATTGGAATTTTACGTGCGATTGCAGCTAAACCAGACATCATTTTAATGGATGAACCGTTTAGTGCGCTAGATCCAATCTCTAAAGGTCAATTGCAACTATTAATCAAGGAGCTGCATAAGGAGTTAGCTAGCACAGTTGTTTTCGTAACCCATGATATGAATGAAGCTTTACTTTTGGGCGATCGAATTTGTGTGATGAAAGAGGGGAAAATCGTTCAAACAGATACACCAGAAGCAATCAAAAGCCACCCAGCTAATGAATTTGTGGCACAGTTTTTCCAACATGAACACGCCAACTTGGAAAATTATTGTGCGGAAGACTTATTAGCATCTGGGTTTATAGAAGATGGACAAGTAGATAGTGAAACAACCGTGAATTTAGGTACAGATCTACCAACGGTGATTCGCTTACTGGTAGATGGAAAAACGGTTGTACTAGTTGATGAGAAAGGGCCTATCGGTGAAATCACAGATCGAACGATTTTACGCTTCTTAGAGACGAAGATAGAAAAAGGTGATCAATAATATGGGAAAACTGATCGAAACATTCGTTGCTCGTAAAGAAGACTTTATCCAAGCAGTCGTCGAGCATATCCAACTATCGTTACTGTCACTATTGATTGCGATTCTTATAGCGATTCCATTAGCGATTTTACTGACGAATTATAAAAAAGTCGCTGAGTTTGTCCTGCAAATTACGGGTATTTTTCAAACGATTCCTTCATTGGCTTTACTTGGTTTATTGATTCCGGTTATCGGTATCGGAAGTCCACCAGCAATTGTTGCGTTAGTGATTTATGCCCTATTTCCGATTTTGCAAAATACCTATACAGGTCTGACAGAAATCGATCCTTCCTTAGAAGAAGCGGCCGAAGCCTTTGGGATGAATAAACGAGAAAAACTAATCAAATTCGAACTGCAACTAGCCTTACCATATATCATTTCAGGGATTCGTACAGCGACAGTTATGATCATCGGAACGGCAACGCTTGCGGCACTGATCGGTGCAGGAGGTCTCGGAACATTCATCTTACTAGGAATCGACCGAAATAATGTCTACCTGATCTTGATCGGCGCAATTTCTTCCGCTGTCTTGGCGGTCTTGTTTAACTTTGGGATTCATTTATTAGAGAAAGCCACAGTGAAACGCATCGTAGCAGCATTTATGGTCTTACTTGCTTTATTAGTGGGTTCATTTGTCTATACCCATCAAGAAGCAGAGCAAAAAGAAATCACAGTAGCAGGAAAATTAGGTGCAGAGCCAGATATCTTGATTAACATGTATAAAGAATTGATTGAAGCAAACAGCGATATCCACGTAAACCTAAAATCAAACTTTGGGAAAACCAGTTTCCTATTTAATGCACTAAAATCTGGTGAAATCGATGTCTATCCAGAATTTACTGGAACCGTTCTTGAAACCTTTTTGAAGGACAATAAGAACACTTCTAATGATCCAAGAGAAGTATACGAATATGCACGAGATCAAATCAAAAAACAAGAAAATATGGATTATCTAGAACCAATGCGTTATGAAAATACCTATGCTGTCGCAGTTAAACGATCATTCGCAGAAGAAAATGGGCTGAAAACAATCGAAGATTTGAAAAAAGTTGAAAGTCAGCTAAAAGCTGGTTTTACCCTAGAATTTATCGATCGTGAGGACGGCTATAAAGGGTTACAAAAATTATATAACTTGAATTTCGATGTGAAGTCGATGGAGCCATCATTACGTTATCAAGCAATCAATAATGGGGATGTCAACGTGGTGGATGCTTATTCGACTGATAGTGAATTGAAACAGTATGATTTGGTGATTTTAAAAGACAATAAGCGACTATTTCCACCATATCAAGGTGCGCCATTGCTGAAAGCTGAGACACTTGAGAAATATCCAGAATTAAAAGAACTATTGCAGCCTTTGGTTGGTAAGATCACGGAAGAAGAAATGAGTGAGATGAATTACCAAGTGAATGTGGAGCAAAAAGATCCGGCGACCGTTGCGCATGATTATTTGGTGGAGCATGGGATGTTGGAAAAATAATGGTTGATAGATGAAAAGGCACAACATAAGAGAGCTATCTATCTCTTATGTTGTGTTTTTTATACTTTATAAGGTATAATAAAAAAGAAAGCAATCGCACTTAAGTGCGATTGCAAAAAAAGCCAGTGCTGATAACACTGACTCTTTAGTTGATTTCTGACTAAAGCTCGATAAGACGAATTGCCACTATCTTACTTTAGCTGAGCAGATAGTGGTCTTTTTTTGTCTAGCATCACGAACTAACCCTATCGACAAATAGATAAAGTCACACAAAGATAAAAAACATCTTTGCAGGACTTTCCTAATTTGCTTAAGGGTTAAGCGAGTTCATTCTGCTTTTCTGTATCAAAAATCAAAGTGATAAAAAGTTTAATCCCTTCGACAATATAGTAAGCCACAAGCCTGCCGACTATTTTCGAAGCGATATCTTTTAACAAATCCTTCAAGGACCGCTTTTCCAATGCATTAAAGCAGGACAAAAGCGATAAAGACATATCTTTATGGCATCAACTCCTTTTTCAGAGCTTCAGCCGTTATTCAACTAGTTATAGTATAACAAAAATTGTATCGATAGTGTATTAAATATTTTACAAAATGGTAACGAGCAAACAGTCAGCCGTGAAGAATGTTTATTTGATTTAATGCTACGTATTCTGGTAGATAGCATTCTTTCTTACTATACGCATTATTGACCTAGGCAACTTGATTTATCAGTTCGTGCTGATTGTTTTTGGCTTCAAAATACTAAGTGACCGCTTAATATCTTGAGGTGTCGGCTGTTTCCTCGTTACTATCGTGGCTGCAAGGATCTGTCATAAAAAAGGCTTGCTCCGTCAAAAGTTAGCACAAAATCAACAGATCATTACAGCAGGTAACGCATGGTGAGAGAAGTCAGATTTGCGGTAACTTCCTCGAAAACGATTGTTTAAATCTAAAAAAAGCGTTGCGCAACCGTAAAATAGAACGAAAAAAAAACGGTTCCGGACACCTGCCGAAACCGCGCTAAGTACAATTAAGAAGCATCGAACTGTTGTATTAAACTCAGAACATCAGAAAAAACACTAGTAATTTCATGAAATATTGAGTAAAATAAAAACAGTCAATGAAAATTGACTAAGGGCAACTTGTACATTCAGGTGAACTCTGATTGTATAAGGCTCTGTGGGATGACGACCAATCTTCCTGCAGAGTGCCTTTTTATTTTGTCTAGCTGAACGACATTCGTTTGGCTAGATTTTTTTTCGTTCTATCTCATTCCATTTTAATTTAAGTGGAGTGGAGAGTCAATGGGGGAATGTAAAATTTTGTAAAAGATAATTTAATATATATATATGACTTTGTGTGTATATTTGGTATAATGATTTTGGCAGTGTTTTACTAAATGAGTAATAAGGAGATAGTTATTAATGTATTATTTGGTTAAAGTAGAACATCGTGAAGATGCTAAATTAATGAAGATCGTAGATGAATTATCAGACGTTGAATTTATGCATGTATTAAGTATTTTTGATGTTAATCATTCATTTAAGCAAATTAGGCAGATGTACGAAATAACTGAAGAAATAAACACGGATTTATTAGATTTTCTTCATTTTGAAAACCTTAATAAGTGTTTAACAGATTACTCGGAATCTGCTTTTAAGGTTATGAAAACTGCCAATAAATTAATTCTGAATTATTGTACAGCAATAAAATTATTGATTGAAAAGATTGAATACTTTACTAGAGATAATATTGAGCGGTTGGAAAAGTTTAAAACTATTTTTTCTAGTATGTATGATAATGAGTTATCATATAGATTCTTAATGAGATTAAGAAACTATATAATACATAATGCAATGCCTTTTTCTACTTTTACAATTGGTAAAAAGAAAACTAATGTGTTGCTCAATAAAAATGAACTACTAAAATGGGGAAAGTGGAATAAAGTAAAAGAAGATATAGAAAAAATGGATGAGGGAATAAATTTATATCCAATCATAGAAGAGATGAGAAGTCTGATGTATACCGTTTATATCAATGTTTTAGATACGTATGCAGATGATTTGTTTGAAGCCTATACTAAGCATGAACGATTATTAGAAAAATATAAAGCAGATGATTTACTGTTTTCAAGTGAACCATTTCAGAAAAATATAGATTTAAAAAATCTAATCGTCTTACCTATAAGCTCGCTAAAAGACTCTATAAAAGAGTTAGAAAAAGTTCCTAATATATGTATTACTTATAAGTAATACATATATAGTTTGATATTAAGGGGGATAAATTTTGGAATTGATCAATTATGATATTTTATCTATACAAAAAACTAAATTTAAGAATTGTAATATTGAAGAAGAGTTTTTTTCAAGCTTAAAAAAAGATTATCCTACTTTTGAAAATTGGTTTATATCTAAACAAGATGAACCTGTCTATGTTCATAAAGATGAGTGTGGAAACATTCAGGGTTTTTTATATTTGAAAGAGGAAATTGAGACAGAAAATTATAGTCAAATGGTTTCACCGTTACTCCCTAAAAAGAGGTTAAAAATAGGAACTTTTAAGATTAGTGAGAACGGTTATTATATGGGAGAAAGATTTTTTAAAGTGATTTTTGAAAATGCGATAAAAAATAATTTGTTAGAAATCTATGTAACGATTTTTTCTCATCATAAATTGCTAATTGATTACTTTAAAAAATTTGGATTTAAACAAATAACAACACTAACAAAGACAGGAGAGCTAGTGTTTGTTAGAGATTTGGAAGTTTATGAAGATAATGATTATCAAGGATATCCTATTTTGGATAAGAGTGAAAAGAATAATTATATCTTGCCTATTAGACCAGAATATCATACTCGTTTACTGCCAGATGCAATTTTAAAAACAGAAGATAATTCTGCTTATACAAGTAATAACAAAGCTGGTAATGCACTAAAAAAAGTTTATTTTGGTAAAAATCTATGGTCACACCATCCCAGATGTGGAGATATTATATTTTTTTACAGAACAAAGGATCCTAATAATACCAGTCCTGCACATTACCAATCAGTCATTACTTCAATTGGCGTGGTATCTAGATATGGAATGACCAATCAATTGAATAATACGGAGTTGAATAGATTACTTAACAAATGTGTACTTGAAAAGCAAGTAATTCAAGATATCAAAAGTTCCTACAGTACATATAGATTTGTTGAATTTGTATACTTTGGTAAGTTAGATTCCCGTGCAATTAATTTGGCATATATGAGGAGTTTAGGAGTTCAAGCACCAAGAGGACTTGATCTAGTTTCTAATTCTTTTGCAGATATAGTGATTGAGGAATCTGGATTTTCAGAGGGAATTATTATAGAATAGAGCATATTGTAGAGGAGAGTGTTGAAATGTGTACTATTTTACTATCAATCCATCCAGAATTTGTTGAGAAAATTATGAATGGGGAAAAGAAATTTGAGTTTAGAAAAGTTATAACAAAAAAGAAGCCTAATAAAATAATTATTTATTCAACTTCTCCTATATGTAAAATAATAGGTGAAGCTGAAGTAGAAGATATACTTGTGGATGATCCAGAATTAGTGTGGAATGAAACGAAAAACTTTTCGGGAGTTAATAAAGAGTTTTATATAGAATATTTTAATGATAAGGAAATTGCTGTAGCTTACAAATTAAAAAATGTAGTAAAGTATGAAGAGCCAATAATGTTGAAAGATTATGGGGTCAAATCTGCTCCTCAATCTTTTGTATATGTGTGATATTATGATTTACAGTGCGAAAAAAATATTTGTCTGCGGTATACACGGCGTGGGGAAAACTAGTTTTATTAAGAACTCAGATTCGTTACAAGCTTATACTAAATATACCTGTAGCGAGTTAATTAAGAATTATAGTGGGCAAGAGTTTAAATTCAAAAAAATAGATAATTTAAGTAATAATCAAGATATTTTATTAGATGCAGTGAATTATTATGTTAATGAAGAAATGGTTCTTTTAGATGGGCACGTTGTTCTTTTTAATAAAGAGAAGAAAATTGAAATTATAGATATTTCAATTTTTAAATGCTTAAGTATCGAGTACATAATTTTCTTACAAGCAGATCCTAAAATCATATTTGAGCGGCTTGTAAAAAGAGATGGAGGTACTTGGTTAACCCTAGATTTAATTGAAGAAGCACAAAATATTGAACGTGAAAAGGTAATCGAGTATTCAAAGTCTCTGAAAATCAATTGTGATATATATACATGGGATCAATTGGAGTCCGTGTTTAACAGGAAAGTATTCAGTTTTAATCTTTAAATAATTTGATTTGAAAATGAGAAACCTTTTAGAATGATATCAATAGGGTGCTGTGCTATCAGGAAACAGGGAGCAACCAATTTCAAGGGTACGCTCTATCCAAAACGAAATTGGAAAACAGGGGAAATAAAAAATGCTTCTTTTAGAAAAGATAATATTTAGGCGATTATTTAAAAAATGAGCTAGGAATTAAAATGTAGGAAATTAAAGTATATTAGAGTATATTTTTATTGCAAAAATACACACAGAGCATCAAGCCTGTTAAAGGAAAAACAGACTTGACGCTCTTTCATTTTTTACAGTCCCATCAAAACAGATAAAAGAACCCCCGTTAAACCCAAACCATCAAGTTGTCTGCCCCTGAATTAATTTTACAGGCAACAGATAATGTTTCTCCAATTTTTTTTCAGGATTTTGTATCCTCTGCAATAAAAGATCAACTAAAATATCCGCATAATCAGCCATTGGTTGAGCGATCGTCGATAATTGGGGAAAATAGTTCTGAACAAATTTTGTCCCATCATAGCCAATGATCTTCAGCTGTTCAGGAACATTTATCTGTAATTGCTGACATTGATTATAGGCAAGAATAGCAGTTAGATCATCTGTACAAAATAAACTATCAATATCTTCCGTCTCTAAAATATGCTTGATCTCTAAGTTTTTTAGCGTTGTTGAGCGAGCCGTCGTTTGAATATGAAAAATTTTAGGGGCTAAGTCATGTTCTTCTAAAAAGTTTAAATACCCGTTTAAACGAAAATTTGTTGGGGAGTTCGATTCGTGTGAACCTGTCAGGATCGCGATTTTTCTGGCTCCTCTAACATATAAGGTCTCAGTCGCTAAATACCCGCCTTGGAAATTATCACTGCCGATAATCGGAATAGTATTGCCTAAAAAGCGGTCAAAAGAAACAATCGGAAGTTCAACATCCTCATATTCTGTGATCCCTAAGTTGTGGGCACCAGCAATAATGCCGTCAACTTTATTTGCTGCAAGCATATTTATATAATGACGTTCTTTTTCCTTATTATTGGCACTATCACACAAAATAACCCGATACCCCAAATCAAAAAGTTTTTGTTCGATTCTTTCCACCAACTCCCCAAAAAAGGGATTCGCAACAGTTGGGAAAATAAGCCCGATTAATTGTGTGTTTTTTCCTTGTAGTGAACGAGCTAAAGAGTTTGGTTGGTAATTAAGCTCTTTCATCGCACGATTTACCTTATCAATTGTTTTTTTGCTTAATGAGCCGTAATTATTAATAACACGGGAAACAGTCGTAGGGGAGACACCAGCTTTTTTTGCTACATCTGTTAGTTTGACGACCATACAATTCCATCCTTTATTGGTTAGTTTTCCGCAGTTGCCAAAATTGTCCTTGATAATCTCCGTCACATGTTAAATGAAATCCTGTGTGACCTGTTCCTGGGAATGCTCGCATGGTTGCTACTTTTTCACCATCGTTGATGAAAAGTTCAACAACGGAAGAATCGACAAATATTTGTAAATTCAATGGTTTTTGTTCGATAGAAAATGATCGTACAACGCCATAATCTTCTCCAAAAGGAACACCAGCATGACTGCGGTCTATTGTCATTTTACCACGTTGGGAATCAAAATGAATCGTTAATCCTTGATTCTGTTCTTTATCTGCATATAAGGTAAGGGTTCCAGTGGATAGAGAATCAAATGATAGGGCTAATTCATAATGATTTGTTGCAGTCTCATGATAAGAATCTTTGCTGTTATCAAAATGTATTCCTTCGTCTATACGTAGTTGTTTCATCTCTGCAACAGGACGTTGATATAATTTTTTATCCTCTACAATCAATTCCTTCACGATGCTCAAACAATGTGCCCATTCTTCTTGGTCAGTGGGATAATCAATTTCCGGCAATCCGATCCAGCTGATCGATAATAAGCGCTCGTCGGGTGCTTTAAATGCTTGTGTAGCGTAAACATCAAAGCCTTCATCTAAGTTTTTCAAGCTAGAAGGGTTTGTTAAGCGGTTTGATTCAGACTGATAAGAATCGCCAATGACATACATATTTGGGTAGATATTTTGGTAAGGGCAAACGTCAGGGTCTAACCCTTGCGGACAAAAAATAAGTAGAGCGAATTCGTCCGTTAAAAGTAAATTTGGGCATTCGATCATAAATCCCATGTCCTGATCAGTAAACCCTAATTCACCGATACAATGCCAAGAAAGTAAGTCAGAACTTTGATAGGTTAGAATTTTGCCTTTTTCTGCTTCATCTTGCGCTCCAATCGTCATTAGATAGCCAGATTTATAACGAAAGACTTGAGGGTCTCTGAATTCAGACGTATAACCAGCTGGAGGTGCAGCAACCAGCGGCTCTTCGACTTTTTTAATGCTACCTGATTGATCCATCCAGGCACCTAATTGATACGAATGACGAGTCCAATCATCATCACGAACGTTACCCGTATAAGCAAGAAATAACTGATCAGACATCGGCAGAGCAGTTCCTGAATAAACGCCATGGCTGTCGTATAAGCTATCTGGGAATACTTTTGTTCCCTCTTCTTTCCAATCAATCAAATTATCAGAGGTCATGTGATACCAAGATTTTATACCGTGAACGGGGCCCATCGGATAAGACTGATAAAAAACATGCCACTGATTATTGAAAAATGAAAAACCGTTTGGGTCGTTTAATAAACCTGTAGCAGGTTGAATATGATAGCCTAAACGCCAGGTTGACGCATCTATTTTTTGTTTTAGTGAGGAAAGGTGCTCGGGCCCCCATTCTTGATAGGGCTGATAACGTTCTTCTCTAGACCAAACTTTTTTTTCGGACATATATATTCTCCTCGTAAGCGTATTCTCACATATAGTGTAACTATTTAGTGTTTGAATGTCAAACGTATAACAATTAATTAGTTTGTTAATATAAGTATTTTTTTGTTTCATTCGTTAAAATTGATAAACGTTTGACAATTAATCAGAATCGTGGCATACTTTGTATGTGAAAAAGCGATTACATTTTTGAAACACAATACAGTTTCTTCTATTATTTTAGTAGCGCTTAAATGACAATTAGGGGGAAAGAAGATGGATTACAAAAAAGTAGCAAAGGAAATCAATGAAGCACTTGGAAAAGACAATATTCAGGCTGCCGCACACTGCGCAACTCGTCTAAGGCTTGTTCTAAAGGATTCAAGTAAAGTGGATCAGAAAGCTTTAGATAATAATGATGCTGTGAAAGGAACGTTTGAAGCTAACGACCAATTCCAAATTATCATAGGTGCTGGCGATGTAAATAATGTATACGATGAACTTATAAAAATCACCAATGTGAAAGAAGCGTCTACTGCTGACTTAAAAGCAGTCGCATCGAATGGTAAAAAAAATAATCCTATTATGGCATTTATTAAGGTATTATCTGATATTTTTGTTCCGATTGTCCCGGCATTAGTCGCCGGTGGATTATTAATGGCATTAAACAATGTCTTGACTGCTCAGGATTTATTTGGTCCTCAATCAGTCGTAGAACTATTTCCGAATGTAAAAGACTTTGCGAGTATCATCAATTTACTGGCGTCCGCCCCGTTTGCATTCCTACCGATCTTAGTCGGTTTTTCTGCTACTAAGCGCTTTGGTGGAAATCCTTATTTGGGAGCTGCGATGGCAATGGCGATGGTTATGCCAGATTTAGTTAATGGCTATGGTGTAGCAAATGCAATCGCAGATGGAAGTATGCCCTATTGGCATATTTTTGGAATGGATGTTGCGCAAGCAGGCTATCAAGGTTCTGTGTTACCAGTATTAGCGGTTTCGTGGATTTTAGCATCTTTAGAAAAATTTTTCCACAAACGTATTCCCAACGCGTTTGATTTTACATTTACACCAATGCTAGCCATTATTATTACTGGTTTTTTAACATTTATCGTTGTGGGTCCGATGATGAGAATTGTATCAGACGGTCTGACGAATGGACTTGTTTGGTTGTATGATACAACAGGAGCACTCGGCTTAGGTGTCTTCGGTCTATTTTACTCACCGATTGTCATCACAGGATTGCATCAAAGTTTCCCAGCCATTGAAACGACACTATTAGCAGACGTAGCACGAACTGGCGGATCATTTATTTTTCCAGTCGCTTCTATGGCCAATGTAGGGCAAGGGGCAGCAACGCTTGCCATCATGTTATTAACGAAAAATAAAAAACAAAAAAGCTTAGCAACGTCAGCAAGTATTTCTGCTATGTTAGGCATTACTGAACCAGCCATTTTCGGGGTCAATTTAAAACTTAAATTTCCATTTATTTGTGGCATGATTGCCTCAGCTGTGGCTTGTCTATTTATCGGCGCTTTCCATGTGCTTTCAGTAGCGATGGGACCAGCAAGTGTGATCGGATTTATTTCAATCGCACCAAAATCAATTTCCTATTTCATGATCGGTATCGTTATCAGTATCTGTGTAGGATTCGTGACAACGTATGCATACGGAAAACGTCATATGGAGGTTTTTATAGGTGATGATGGAACAGCTGGAGAAGTTGCCGTTGAAATCAATGAAGATCCTGAAGCAAGTGTAGCGGCTGTTCAAGATGAGGTATTAGCATCGCCCGTAAGTGGTACTCCTATTTCACTAAAAAAAGTAAATGATCCTGTATTTGCACAAGAAATGATGGGAAAAGGGATTGCAGTGATTCCGGAAGAAGGCACTATTTATGCACCTGCTGATGGAGAATTAACCGTTGTTTATGATTCAAAACATGCGTATGGACTTAGAACAACGAATGGTGCAGAGGTATTGATTCATATCGGAATCGACACAGTTGGATT
The DNA here is from genome assembly GCF_001730285.1 of Enterococcus ureasiticus. Lineage (GTDB taxonomy): Bacteria > Bacillota > Bacilli > Lactobacillales > Enterococcaceae > Enterococcus_L > Enterococcus_L ureasiticus. The sequence goes on along the minus strand of NZ_MIJZ01000016.1, from coordinate 225,704 downwards.
AAAAGGCGAAGGCTTTGAAACCACTAGAAAATACGGTGAATTAGTAAAAAAAGGAGATATTTTAGGGATAGTTGATTTAGAGAATCTTAAACAAGCTGGTTTAGATAGCACCGTAATGATGATTATTACAAATACGGATGCCTATGCTGCTGTCGAAGCGATTAATCTACCGAAAGTGGATGGAGGCCAAGATCTATTGGCGTTAAGTGCGCATTATGAAAACTAATTGGTGGAAGAAAGCCACGATCTATCAAATTTATCCACGCAGTTTTCAAGATACAAACGCTGATGGCATTGGGGACATAAAAGGGATTATCCAGCGTTTAGATTATCTGGCATTACTAGGAATAGAGGCGATTTGGCTCAGCCCTGTTTACCAATCGCCCAATGAAGATAATGGCTACGATATCAGTGATTACGAAGCGATTGGTTCAGAGTATGGCACCATGGAAGATATGGATAAGTTAATCGCTGAAGCACAGAAAAGAAACATCAAGATTATTATGGATCTGGTCGTGAATCATACGTCATCAGAACATCCGTGGTTTCAGTCCGCACTGCAAAATCCTGCAAGTGAGTATCATGATTTTTATATTTGGAGAAAAGGAAACGAAAGCGAAAAACCCAATGAACTTCAATCAAATTTTGGTGGTTCTGCGTGGACTTTTGTCCCGACGCTCGGGGAATATTATTTTCATTTACATGCGAAAGAACAGCCTGATTTGAATTGGGAAAATCCTGTGATGCGTCAAGAAATTTATCGTATGATGAATTATTGGATTGAAAAAGGTGTTGGCGGTTTTCGTTTAGACGTTATTGATTTGATAGGAAAAGAACCAGATCAGTTGATTACTAAAAACGGACCAAAGCTTCATGAACTTTTACAAGAAATGAATCGAAATACATTTGGAGACTATGACTTAGTTACAGTCGGTGAAACATGGGGCGCAACGCCAGAAATCGCTCAGCTTTATTCTGATGAGAGCCGAGAAGAGTTATCAATGGTTTTTCAATTTGAACACATCAATTTAGATAAGCAAACAGGCAAAAGAAAATGGGATATCAAAAAATTAGATCCTAAAGAATTGCATCAAGTGTTTTCTAAATGGCAAACGGAGTTAGCTGGAAAAGGGTGGAACTCGCTGTTCTGGAATAATCATGATTTACCTCGGATTATCTCTCGTTGGGGCGATGATCAGAAGTATCGCGTGATTAGTGGGAAAATGCTAGCCATCTACCTTTATTTTCTTCAAGGAACACCTTATATTTATCAAGGAGAAGAAATCGGCATGATCAATTATCCGATTAAAACGATTGATGAAGTTGATGATATAGAAAGTCGCAGAATGTATGATGAACGTATCAATTCTGGTTATACGGAAGAAGTGATTATAGCATCAATCAATGCAAAAGGACGGGATAATGCACGTCACCCGATGCAGTGGGATAATTCTGAACAAGCAGGTTTCACAAAAGGGCTTCCTTGGCTTCCAGTAGGGAATTCAAATGAAATCAATGTGGAAGCAGCGTTAAATGATCCAAACTCTTTATTTTATACGTATCAAAAACTGATTCAGCTTCGTAAAGAAATGCCGATTATTATAGAAGGAATATTTGAAAGCATTCCGACTGCGGATGCAACAGTTTTAGCTTATATTCGCGAGTATCAAAGTGAAAGGGTACTCGTTGTCGTCAATTTCTCTGATCAACCAGCACATTTTGCGCTAGGAAGAACACGAGTACTAAAAGAAACGATCATCCATAACTATGAAAAAGAGATTACAGACGAGTTGCTAGCTTATGAAGCGTATGCAGTATCTCTAAAATAAGCAAGAGAGAAAAAGTATATAGCTCAGAAAAATAGACCAACGTCTGCAAGGATAGTAAAAATGTTCTTGTAGATGAAGGCTTATTTTTCTGAGCTATTTGGACTCTGAAACATTATTAGAGACTATTTAGTTAGTTCATCAAGCACAGTCCAATGTTTGTAAAAGCATTGGAAATCGCCTTTTATTCTTGGAACCAGTATGCCGGCATGATTTAATTCACTACCGCTGTATATATTTCCCGTTTCCGTGTCTTTGTAGTGTGCAGATGCGTCTAAATAGTTTGTCTTTACATATTGAACAGGTTGAGCAGGTTGTGCAAGGCCATTGGAGTAAACAAGTAATGCCTCTGTTTCATTTTTAAATAACCACGCTGTAGCATAAGTGGAATCAATTTCTTTGACCCGGTAGAATTGCCCAAATTGCAATAATCTTCGATGCTTTTTATAAAAAGTAATTTGCTCCTTTATTTCTGCCAATGCTTGTGGAGACTGTTTTTCTATTGCTAGTTCATAACCGAAATTCCCACTCATTGCAATTAGGAATCGGCTTTCTAATGGTGTATTTCTGCCAACTTGATGGTTAGGGCTATCAGAAACATGCGCACCCATCATGATAGGTGGGTAAAGATAGCTATATCCGTATTGGATTTGTGTCCGACATAACGCATCTGTATTGTCACTTGTCCATGTTTGAGGCATATAGGCGACCATCCCAGGATCAAATCGTCCACCACCGCTTGAGCAATTTTCGAATAATACATGTGGAAATTGTTTTGTTACTTCGGATAAAATATGATACAGCCCTAAAACATATCGATGACTTACTTCTTTTTGTTGATCATTCGGCAAAATAAAACTGCCAACTTCAGTTAAGTGTCGATTCATATCCCATTTTATATAATCGATTTTATTTGAAGAAAGATAATTGCTTAATACCTGAATAAGATAATCTTGAACTTGGGGTAAACTTAAATTTAAAACAAGTTGTTGTCTTCCTTGTGTTTGAGGATAGTCAGGTACTTGTAAACTCCACTCAGGATGCACTTCAAACAGATGACTTTTCACAGAAATCATTTCTGGTTCAAACCACAAACCAAATTTCATGTTTTGTTGATGTAGAATATCTGCAACATGTTCAATGCCATTGGGCAGTTTGGTTTTATTGACAACCCAATCGCCTAAAGACGTGGTATCATCTTCTCGTTGACCAAACCAACCATCATCTAAAACAAACAATTCAATCCCTAAATCATGTGCCTGTTTTGCTTGGCTAATTAAGTCCTCTTCTGTAAAGTCAAAATAATTTCCTTCCCATGAATTAAGTAAAATTGGTCGTTCCTGTTCTTGCCAATATTCAGGTATTAAATAATTTTGGTACAGTTTATGAAATGTTTGAGACAGTTGGTTAAATCCCTGCTCACTAAAATTTAGCACGACTTCTGGTGTTTGAAAACTAGATTCAGGAATCAATTTCCACTCGAAAGTTTCGGGATTGATTCCCATCTGAATGCGTGTGCTACCATATTGCTCTACCTCGGCTTGGGCAACAAAATTCCCGCTGTAAATAAAATGAAATCCATAAACCTGTCCTTGATCTTCATTTGTATAGCGATCGGCAAGTCCTAAAAACGGATGATGCTGCGGACTGCTCGTTCCTCTGGTCGAACTTATTTTTTGGATACCTGGATGAAGTGGCTGCCGATGAATCGTCGCTTCATTGGTATGTGAACCATTAAGTGTTAATAGATCAAAATCAGAACGTGGCAAGTCTAGCAACATGGAGCCTGCATTTTCCAAATAAATAGGCTGTACTCCATTATTTTGATACTCAACATTGCGCGTAATGACTGGGAGATCATCATATATTGTATAACGAAGAACCATTTCAAGGGATTGGACAGGATCTATAAGGTAGATTTCTAACGTCTGCTGTGTTTCTCCTCGTAGTGAAGGTAACTCTTTTAAAGGAGACTTCCCTTGTAAAATTTCAAAACGATCATACACAAAATCTGTGATTCGAAACCCCTCTGAATTTCGGAACTGATAATTACTCACCCGATAATCCAAACTTCCTTGTGTGCTCGTTTCAAGAGGCAATGTGTTTAAAGAAAATGTTCGTTCTTCACTGATCGGATTTGTAGCAAAACCGCGATCGATATGTTGTAACTGGTTGACTTGATGATAGCTGTTTAAATACGGACCAAAATATCTATGGGTAAGATATTTTTCTTTTTCGATACCTATAATATAACTTATTGTATTGTTGCTTAGATGGAAAATATTTTGCGAATCATCAAAAAAGATAGTCATATAAGTCATTCCTTTTCATTTATTATATACATAGTATCGAGTATAATAGGAATCAACAAGATGAAATAATTTTAAGGAGGGTAATAAATTGCAGAATTTTGTTCGTCAATTCCATTATACAGATGATCACCATTTGCCGATTATTCGTGGAGTTGGTATAGGTGAGGGCAGTAGTACTTATAATTGGGATGCTCGTATTCGAAAAGAACAGCTGATTGTTTTGCAGGTGACATTAACGGGTGAAGGTTTCTTAGAAATGGGCGGGAGAAAAATTGCTCTCAGGGAAAACAACGCTTTTTTTGCTAAAATACCTGGGAACTATCGCTATTTTGGTGAGAAGTGGCGTTTTTTATTTATCGAATTTTCCACTATAATGACGCAATGGCTGGATACATCGATTTCTGTTATAGAATTATCAATGGATTTGATTGAAAGACTTAAAAGCATTGTGATTGATCTAAAAGATCGTGAGTTGAGTGCAGTACAAAATGCTAAAATATCATTTGCGCTTTTTTTGGATATTAAGGAAGCAATTCAGAAAGAAATTCAACAAAAAACGGATGGAATTCAGGCAGTAAAAAAATATATTGATACCCATTATTTTGAAGACATAAGTTTAGATTTCCTATCTGAGAGATACATGATATCAAAGTATACATTGATTCGTCAGTTTGAAGAAGTCTACAAGTCATCCCCCATAAACTATTTAAAACAGGTACGAATTATTCAGTCCCTGTCTTTATTATGGGAAGAAGAAGCAATTGGGCAAGTCGCAAAAAAAGTAGGGTTTTCAACGGGAAATTATTTTAGTAAAGTGTTTAAAAAGGAGATGGGGATGTCTCCAAGTGAGTACAGAAACCAAAAAGAAATTTATTTTCCGCGATAATCCATGAATCGGAAAGAGACTGCTATAAAATTAAGTGGTAGCGAACGATTTTCTTATTTTTTCATAAATAAAGTAATTTTTACCAAAAAGAAATGCAAATTCCCCCAACTTTCGCTATAATAAAGAAAATAACCAAAACAGGAAGTGTAAACGAAACATGAAAAAAACAGACCGACAACGGTTGATCAAGCAATTGATCACAGAAAATGAAATAGAAACTCAAGACGATCTGATTGCTCGTCTTGAACAATCAGGTGTCAAAGCAACCCAAGCGACTGTTTCAAGAGATGTGCGCGAGATGAGTATCGTTAAAACCCACGGCTCTGATGGTCGAGTGAAGTATGCTTTATTCTCTCAACAACAAGCATCAAGCAGTGAAGATAAGCTAAAAGAATCCGTAAAAGATTCAGTGACTCGCATGGAACGTGTTCAATTTATGGTAATCGTCCATACAGATATGGGCGCAGCAGATGTGGTAACAAATTTTTTAGATGAAGTTAGTTATGAAGAAATTGCAGGAACTGTGGCAGGAGTGGATACAATCATTATCATTGCTCGTTCAGAAGGTGACGCAATCGCTGTCGTTGAACGCTTTGAAGCGATGATGGATTAAAATAACCAATCAAAAAATGAAGGGAGATTTGGTTACATGGAATTGAAAGCGTTACAAAACGGGTCGGATATAAGAGGAATAGCAGTAGATCATGAAGAAAAAACAGCGAACTTAACACCAGCGCAAGCCGGGGAAATTGCAGTAGGAATGGTTCATTGGCTTCGTGATAAAAAAAATTTAGCTGAAAAACATCAAGCAGGAAATTTAAAAATCGGCATCGGCCACGACAGTCGTATTTCAGCAGAAAGCCTAAAACAAGCATTGATCGACAGTTTCGTTGAGCAAAACATAGAAGTTTTAGATTTTGGTTTAGCGACAACGCCAGCAATGTTTATGGCAACTCAATTTCCGCAATATGACTGCGATGCAGCGATTATGATCACCGCTAGCCATTTGCCTTATTATTTTAATGGGTTGAAGTTGTTCACTAAATCTGGTGGAGCTGAAAAAGCGGATATTGCCTATATCTTGGCACATGCTGAAAAACCTGCACTTGTAGCCAAAGGAACAGTTACAAAAAACTCGATTTTAGATGATTATTCCGCTGATTTAACAGATAAAATTCGAAAAGGTATGAAAACGACAGAAGAAAAACCTCTAGCTGGTTTTCATATTATAGTAGATGCTGGGAATGGAGCTGGGGGCTTTTTTGCGGGAAAAGTCTTAGCCAAACTTGGAGCAGACATCACAGGTTCACAATTCTTAGAACCTGACGGCATGTTCCCTAATCATATTCCAAACCCTGATAATAAAGAAGCGATGGCAAGTATTCAACAAGCTGTTTTGAAAAATAAAGCGGATTTAGGTGTGATTTTTGATACAGATGTGGATCGCTCGGCGGTGGTGGATGCATCTGGTGAAGTGATCAACCGGAATAATCTGATTGCTGTCTTGGCAATGATTGTTCTGGCTGAATATCCAGGTAGCAGTATTGTGACAAACTCACCAACTTCAAGTCATTTGAAAGATTTTATCGAATCTATTGGCGGCAAACAAGTGCGCTATATTTCTGGTTACCGCAATGTAATCAATAAAATGATTGAGCTAAACGATGAAGGAATCGATACACAATTAGCGATTGAAACAAGCGGACACGCAGCCTTTAAAGAAAACTATTATTTGGATGACGGTGCCTACGTTATCGCTAAAATCTTGATGCTGTTGCCTAAACTAAAAAAAGAAAACGAAACATTAGGTGATTTGATCAGCTCATTAAAACAGCCAACTGAAACCCAAGAATTACGATTTGAAATTCTAGCAGAAAATGTCCGTGATTATGGTGAACAAGTGATTCGGGATTTAAGCGATTTTGTTTTGAGTCAACGAGGCATGAAAATCGATCCTGAAAATCATGAAGGAATTCGAGTGAATGTTTATGATGAGTATGGTAGTGGCTGGTTTTTGTTGCGGATGAGTCTGCATGAGCCCTTGTTAGTCTTACAAGTGGAAAATGATATAATAGGGACGAATCAAAAAGTCTTAGCTGCACTTGCTGGATTTTTTGAAGGATATAAACAGTTAGATTTAGCTATACTTGATGAAGCATTGAAGAAATAATAAAAGCTGGGAAAGAACAAGAAGTTCTCTCCTAGCTTTTTAGCTTACCATAAACTTGGATCAGCAATTGCCACAATCACTTCTCCAGTAAATGGATGGGTCAGATGTAGCTCATAAGCATGAAGCATCAAGCGCCCGATAGGCTTTGGATGATATAAAGGATCACCAACGATTGGATGCCCGATACTTGCCAGATGCACGCGGATTTGATGGGTTCTCCCAGTTTCCAAAACGCAATAAACGGTTGTATGATTTGTCTTTTTCAGATAAGACGCAACATCAACATGAGTAATTGCGACATCACCACGACGCTCATCAATCACTCGTTTTCGGCGGTCATGTCGATCACGTCCAATTTTTTTATGAATGGTCAAAGACTCTTTTAGGTGACCGGAAACCACCGCTTGATAGCGCCGATAAATTTGCTTACTTTCTAGTAATCGACCTAAAATCGGTAATACAAAAGGATTTTTAGCAAATAAAATCGCACCACTTGTCTCTTTGTCTAATCGATGAACTACATACGGGATTTGATTTTTAGGTGCCAAGTAAGCTGCTAAATGATTAAGTAGGGTATCAGTTTCATCCGGTTGATTAGGATGGGTTTTCATTCCAATTGGTTTATTCAAAATAATCAAGTGCTCATCTTCAAATAATACATTAACGTTAGACTCGTCGCCTAAAAGAATCGTAGGTGTTGGATAATCTTCTGATTCAAACTGTAAAGTAATAACATCACCACTTTTTACAAAAAAATGGAATAAAGCATTCTCTCCATTGATCGAAACATTTTTTCGAGTTCGCAAAAAATGTCGTACTTTACGAGGAACTAACCATTCTTGTTCGAGTAATTCTCGGACGGTTTGTTCTTTAAAATTCTTAGGTAATTGGATGGATAATTCCATTTGTTTTCCACCTTTTCAATAGCGTTCTATCTTAGTTTAACAAATGGAAGAATAAGTTCAAGTAGTTAGGTGGAATTAAAGTAGGAGTGCCAAATATAGTGGTGTTGATTTTTTGCTCAGCACTTTTTAGAAAAGTATAAAAAAACATAGCCAAAATAAAATTGGCTATGCTCTAAATCAATGACACATTTTTTTCTTATTGTTCAGTGATTTTAACTGCAAAACTCACATCTACAGTTTTATTGTCTTTATCCAAAATAGTAATATTCGTCATGCGGAAGTCTTTTGTTTGGTTGCGAATGAATCCTTGCATTCTCTCTACATCTTGACGATCTTTTATAGCATGAACACGGAAGCCATAAACTTCAGAGATTTTACCATAAATATCGTTATAGTGCCATGTTGCTCCTTTAGGTATAGTGACAGAAACAGCATAGTCTTCTTCAATGATAGAGATTTTAATATCTACGGTTTTAACTTTTTGATCGTTTGTTTTAACCTTGATATTTTTCAATGTAAAATTCTTCACTTGATATGTTTCAGCTGTATTAAGTTTTTCAAATTCAGCAGCGGGCATATCTAAAATTGAAAAACCTAATGTACTTTTAATGTTATTAAATAAGTCATCACGCGTCCATTTTGTTTTAGTTTTGAATTCTAAAGAGTGTTCTAGCTGTGCAGAATTTGAATTTATTTTTACAGCTAGGTTGATTCGTTGTTTTTTGTTTTGACGATCTGTAACGTCGATATTTTCAAGGGTAAATTCACTTGCTTGTGCGTTTAACAAGCTATGCATTTTTTTGACTTCTTCAACACTTGAAATCCCGGCAATTGTTAAACCATGAGATTCAGACATTGCATTATAGATATCATTAAATGTCCATTTTGCACCATCTTCTAAGGTAATAGTCACTTTTTTAGTTGTTACATTTCCTACTAGATTAGTCGAGATACCTAAATCCTTTTTTTCTTGGGCTGATGCATTTTGAGGGGCAACTGATACAAGTAGGCTCAAACTTAACATTACCAATCCAACACTAATTTTTTTCATTTTTTCCTCCAGTTAAACTTATTTTTTATTAAGTTGTTTTTATGTTACCTTTTGATTATAGTATTGTTCTTTTTAGATTGCAAGGTGTTTTGAGGGAAAAAAGAAATAAAAATGATTTATGTTCAATATATATATACGATAAATACAAACTATTTTTGAACAAAAAAAGACCCACTCTTTGGGGAAGAGTGGGAAAAGGAGTTAAAAATGAAAAAGTGTTTTGTTAGGGTTGTTTGTTGGTATACATATATAATACAAAACAAATATGAATTTTTTGTGTATTAATTTACCCAAAACTGTAAAGCTTTTCTAAAGAAGTGTTTAAGATTCAAACAAAATCCTCTAACTAGTTGTTCTTCATCGAATTGCTTAAGCGATTGGTCCAACTAAAATCGGTTTTTGTGATCGTATCATCACCAAATTGTTTGCCATCCCGATCGATTGCATAAACGAACATACCGCCTTTTTGGCCATCTTTTGGATTCCATTTCGCATAAGAGTATGCGCGACTTGTTTCATAAGGTTCTACAGTATCGTTCCAACGATTATTATCTTGTTCTTCTGGGAAAGAGACACCTGGAAGAAACTGTTGTGGCGTAACCGAAGTCTTGTACGTATTCCATGTATTATCTAAAGAACTAGCTGAGCGCCCGTATGCTTGGATAAATAGATAGTCAACGTAAGAAGCAACTTTTTTGAATAAGGAATGATTATCTTTATTTGTATCATAAATCAACAACTTCCCAGTATTAGAATTCGGACCTAATTTTTTAGATAACGCTTTGAACGTACCCGCAGCCATTTCTTCTTGTTTAGCAGTCAAACTAGACTCCATATCAATATCCAATCCATCCAAATTCCAAGGAGTCAGATAAGTATCAATCAGTTGTTGTGCGTATTTATCATATTCTGCTGTGGTTGGTGTTGTCCCTGTATGAGGAACATTCCAAACTTCTCTAATATCGATCGTCCGAATGACACGAGTTCCTCTAGCATGTAATGTTGGAACGTAAGTGTCTTTCAAGGTATTCCAAAATTTCTGTTGATCTGTCCCAGGATTGACATAATGGAAAACAGAGACAATGTCCACGCTATCTGGGATATCGGTCATCGCAGTGACGTTTTGATCAGGTAATGTAGAATTTGCATCGTGAGGCATCGTAACATCTCGCCATGTACGGTAATAAGCCATCATGATTGGATCTTTTGAGTTTGCTTGTGCTGCATTTGACAGATTGGGTATCAGACTAAAACTTAGTAAAAAGAAAATCGGAATAAGTAAAAATGTTAACTTTTTAGACATAAAAATTCTCCTCTTCTATCTTTTGTAAAACGGTTACATTCCAGAGCAAGTGTAGCATAAAAAAATCCGTAATAACAATTAGAGAGGCTCTAAAAAATGATCTAGGTAGAAGTTTCATGTCTGGGAGTTTTAGTTGAAAATTTTCTCAGAACAAAAAGAGACCCACTCTTTGGGGAAGAGTGGGAAAAAGGAGTTAAAAAATGAAAAAGTGTTTTGTTAGGGTTGTTTGTTGGTATACATATATAATAAAGGGGAAATATGAATTTTTTATGATCAATTTCATGTTAAATTAGCATTTTTTTGCAATGAAAATAAGAAATTATTACTCGAATCAGTATTTAAACCTTTAAAATCGTCTATTTCTTGACAGATTCTTAAACTTTTCTACATAAAAATAAAAGAAAAGCATGGTAGAATAAGCAAAACAAAATCTATGCCCATTATTCATGCTAAAGCCGTATGAATAAGAGCAGCAATTTATGTTAAAATGACTTAGAAACTTTTATATAAAGAGGGAGCACTATGGACTTTAAAACAACTATGGGAAAAATAAAATCTGGTTTCCAAAGCTTCTGGACTTGGATCAAACCATATCTTATTCGTTTTCATCACTGGAGAAAGCGAATTTGGAAGAAATATCAAATCAATAAGATTATTTTGCTTTTAGGGATGGTCGTCATATTAGTGACAAGCATCTATCTATTTACCTTAGCAAAATCAGCGAATGTTGGTGCCTTGAAAAAAGGGTTAGAAGAATCAACAGTCATTTATGATAAAAATGGAGAAGAAGCAGGAAAGCTGTTTGGGCAAAAAGGAACATTTGTCACAATAGATCAAATTTCTCCACACGTCAAAGATGCCCTGATCTCAACTGAGGATAGAAATTTTGAAACCCATCATGGTTATGATATCAAAGGACTTTTACGAGCAGTGGTTGGGAAATTGAGTCTCGGTATGATTGGTGGCGGTGGTGGAGGTAGTACGATTACACAACAACTAGCTAAAAATGCCTATCTTACCCAAGAACAAACAATGACTCGTAAAGCAAGAGAGTTATTTTTAGCCATTGAAATTGAGAAAAAATACGACAAACAGCAAATCTTAGAAATGTATCTCAATAATTCGTATTTCGGTAACGGGGTTTGGGGAATTGAAGATGCGTCACATAAATACTTTGGGGTCAGTGCCAGTGAATTATCAGTGGGTGAAGCAGCAACGTTAGTCGGTATGCTAAAAGGTCCTGGTATCTATAATCCGCTAGACTATATTGAAAATGCCGTTAATCGCCGTAATACGGTTTTACAGTTAATGGTAGATAATGGTAAATTATCTCAAGGAGAAGCCGATGCTCAAGCGGGTGTCGATATGAATAGTATATTGACGGACAATTATTCTGACCAAAATTCGGATTACCGATATCCTTATTATTTTGATGCGGTCATCGACGAAGCAGTTAATAAATATGGCTTAAAAGAAGAAGATTTACTGAATAAAGGGTATAAGATCTACACAGCATTAGATCAAAATTATCAAAAAGCGATGGAACAAACCTATGCCAATGATGCATTATTCCCGCCAAACGCAGAAGATGGTGCAATGGTTCAAAGTGGTTCCGTCGCACTTGATCCAAAGACTGGTGGAGTTCAAGGTGTTGTAGGAGGACGTGGCGAACACGTGTATCGTGGCTTTAACTTTGCGACTCAAACCAAACGTTCACCAGGATCATCATTGAAACCAATTTCGGTGTATACACCGGCATTAGAATCAGGAATGAAACCAAATAGTATATTAGAAGATAAACCGCAAAATTATTATCCAGCTGAAAACTATAGTCGGACAAACAGCGGTGAAGTACCGATGTACCAAGCCTTAGGTGAAAGTTTGAATTTACCTGCTGTTTGGACATTGCATAAAATAGGTTTGGATAAAGGCTTTGAGAAAACAGAGAAATTCGGTATTCCTTTGGCGAAAGAAGACAAGTATTATGGATTAGCACTTGGTGGCTTGAAAACAGGTGTTTCTCCAATGACGATGGCGAATGCATATAGCCCATTTGCAACAGGTGGCTCCCAGTCAGAAGCACATTTGATTACAAAAATCGTTGATTCTACAGGGGCAGTGATTGTAGATAATACCAATGCTAAAACGAAACAAATTATTACAAAAGATACCGCAGATCAAATGACAAGTATGCTTTTAGGTGTATTTAGCTCAGGAACTGGAATCAATGCCGATCCAGCAGGCTATGTCATGGCTGGGAAAACCGGAACGACAGAAACTAACTTTGATACAGATAAAACCAATGACCAATGGGTTGTTGGGTATACGCCAGATGTGGTAGTTGCAACATGGTTAGGCTTTGAACAAACGAGTGAAAGCCATTATCTACAAGGTAGTAGTGCTACACATGCTTCGACCGTTTTCAGTAGCCAAACCCAAGGAATTTTACCTTACACAGCGCAAACACCTTTTACAGTAGCAGATGCCTATGCAACAGGTGGCGTTGTACAACCAGCAAGTGAAGTGCCAACAACTGAAAATGATGATGCCTGGAAAGACAGTGTCAAAGATATCGGTGGTCAAGTCAAGGAAGGCGCTAAAGATATCGGCGGTAAAATCAAAGAAGGCTGGGACAAAACGAAAAATGGACTGAAAGACTTCTTTGGCGGTTTGACAGGAGAATAATCGGTTTGAAAACGAATCAAAGAATGGTACAATCAAAGAGAAGAATTTATAGAAATGAGGGAGATTGAATGAGCAATATTTATGATACAGCCAATCAAGTAGAACGCGAAATACGTGAAATGGAAGAATTTAAAGCCTTAGAACAAGCCTATGCTGAAGTAAAAGCAGATGAAGAAGCGTACAAATTATTTAAAGAATTCCAAACGTTCCAACAAGGATTACAAGAAAAACAAATGCGTGGCGAAGAATTTTCAGAAGAAGATGCTGAAAAAGCACAAGCTTTAGCAACTGAAGTTCAACAAGCAGAAGTGATCAACCAATTGATGCAAAAAGAACAAGCATTTAGCATGATCGTGAACGATTTGAACCGTATTATCATGACACCGATTCGTGATCTGTATAACGATTAAGAACTCTAAAATATAATGAATATAAAAAGTCTTTAGAGATAGTTGAGAAGAAATATCTTTCACTATTTTTAAAGACTTTTTGCATAAGTATACTAATTATATGAAACGGAAACGATTTTCAGTGTTAAAAAACACATGGAATCTTAAAAAATATCCCAAATTCTCCTACTTTAATGATATAGTAATACTAAAAGAAAAAAAGGATTGGGGAACAAAAGGTATGATTGGTATTTATGATTACACAGTAATTCTAACTTATGGAAACGCAGTTTTTTCTATAGTCGGAATGTATTTAGCGTTGACTCAGCATGTTGTTGAAGCGATTTTTTGTTTGGCACTTTCTGGCATTTGTGATATGTTTGATGGTTTTGTTGCGAACATGAAAGAGCGCACAAAAAGTGAGATGTGCTACGGTATTCAAATTGATTCACTTGCTGATTTGATTAGTTTTGGGGTTTTCCCAACAGTTTTAGGCTATGCATCTGGACTTAAACAAGGAATTTATTTGCCATTATTTGTCTTTTATATTTTAGCAGCGTTGATCCGTTTAGCACACTATAATGTGACGGAAATGGAACGAAAAGAACACACTGAAGGATGTCGAGAATATTACGAAGGATTGCCGGTAACGAGTAGTGCAGCATTGATTCCGTTGTTGTTCTTTATTGCAGGTCGTTTCCATATTGCAATTACACTCGTTTACCCAGCAGCATTATTGACCATTGGATTCTTGTTTATTTCAAAGGTGAAAATCAGAAAGGTCGATCCTAGAAAATTAGCTTTCGGAGCCTTTGTAGGTGCGGTCGTTGCTTTTTTTGTTCGGTAAATTTCTCAAAGGGGTAAATAGATGGAGACGCGTTTTAGAACAAAGCTTATCACAGAAAATGATAGCTGGTCATTAAATTTTTTATATAAAAATCCGATTGGACGTTTTATTTTAAAGGGGCTTATCCAACCACCACTTACAAAAGTGGCTGGAGCCTATTTAAATAGCTCTCTTTCAAAAGGAATGATCAATCGATTTATTAAGCAAAATAAACTTCAAATGGACGAATATGAACCTATGACTTATCGTTCTTTCAACCATTTTTTTATGCGAGAAATCAAACCGGAAGCGCGCACACTCTCCGAAGACAAAACATTGTTGAGTGCGCCGTGTGATGGCAAAGTCACAGTCTATCCAATCAGCGCAAATCAAACGTTTAAAGTGAAGCATTCAGAATATGCTCTTTCAGAGTTACTTGATAGCACAAGCCTTGCAAAAGAATGGCAAGGCGGCTGTGCTGTCATTTTTCGTTTAACACCAGATGATTATCATCATTACTATTTTATTGATGAAGGAACTATTCTAGCGCATCAGAAAATAGCAGGTGTGTTTCACACTGTACAGCCGATTGCGATTCATAACGAACCCGTTTTTTCAAGAAATTCAAGAGAAGTAACGGTCATTGAAACGGAAAATTTCGGGAAAATAGCTCAAATCGAAGTCGGTGCCCTAATGGTAGGGAAAATCAAAAATCTAAAAAATTCGGGAAACTGTGAGCGTTTTGAAAAAAAAGGTTGGTTTGAATTTGGTGGTTCAACAGTGATACTACTATTCCAAGAAAATCAAGTCACGATCGACCCAGAAATTTGGCTGAATACCGAAAATAATCTCGAAACAATCGTGAAATTTGGACAAATCGTTGGCGAAAAAATGGAGGGAAGGCATGAATAAAGTAGCATTTTTAATAGTTGGCTTATTATTCCTTTTGAGCAATTTTTACATCGGTAGAAAATTCCTTTCTATACTAGAACAGTTTTCGTTTTTTAAACACCCGCTTATTTTGTGGGGGATCATTGGCTTATTTGCGATTTCATCGATGCTGACGATGCTAATGTTTGATGCGAATGTGGGTGGTTTTGTTGGGAAAATAGGTAGCTACTGGTTATCATTTTGGTTTTTATCTCTGGTTATTTTTGGGTTGACAGATTTGATCTTGAAAATTACAGGTAAAATCACGATACTTCAATCGAAGACAGAACTATTTGTTTGGTTAGGTTCAACGATATTGATTGTTGTGTTATTCTGCTATGGTTCATGGCAAGCACAGCAAATCAGAACGGTGAACTATCAAGTGACGATCGATAAATCAGCTGATAATAAGCAAAAAAAGCTAAAGGCTGTATTGATCAGCGATTTACATTTAGGTTATGTAAATGACGTGAAGAAGCTAGAAAAGATCGTGACTAAAATCAATCAAATGCATCCAGATATTGTGTTTATTTCAGGTGATTTGTTTGATGGGAATTATAAAGCTTTGCAAGATACGTTGGGCATGGAAAAACAATTCAAACGACTTTCCTCTACTTATGGAACGTATATGAGTTGGGGCAATCATGACGCTGGAGAAACTTTTGGTAAGATGAAGGCACTTGTTGAAGCATCAAATATTACGTTGTTGGAAGACCAGATAACGGTTATTGGTGAGGAGATTCTAGTAGTCGGCAGAAAAGACAGCCGACCGATTGGGTCGCAAGATGGCAGTAGAAAAAGCATGCAAGAGCAATTCAAAAAAGTGGGCAACAAACTTCCCAAAATCATCCTAGATCATCAGCCATCAAATATTGATGAATATGAGCAGGCGAATGAATTGATTCTTTCAGGACATACGCATCAAGGTCAAATTTTTCCTTTTAATTTAGTCACAAAAGCGTATTTCACTGTGGATTACGGTTATTATCGTAAAAATGAAAATAGCCCTCAAGTAATTGTTTCTTCTGGCGTTGGCACATGGGGACCACCGATGCGAATCGGAACTCAAAGTGAGATTGTTCAAATTGAAATCTCGACAGAATAAAGTTTAGCAAATAGAGGCTGGAATGAAACTCATAGAGTTGAATTTTAGTTTCTTTCTTTTTATATCGTCAAAAAAATGAAAAACGAACAAATTTTCGTATATTTTTACTGACCGTTTCTAAATAAAATGATATGATTAAAGAAAACAATTAGGGCGGATAGGAGGATCTAATGAAAGTATTGCATACGGCAGATTTACATCTGGATCGGTCTTTTGAAGGCCTCAAAAATAGTCCGAAACAAATCGTTGAAAAACTACAGCAAGCCAATCAAAAAGTCATCACAGCGATTGTTGATATAGCACTAAAAAATCAGGTAGATGCAGTTATTTTTGCAGGAGACACCTTTCACCAAAGTCGAACATCGATCAAAACGCAAGCATATTTTATCGACGAAATGAAGCGTTTAGATCAAGCGGGAATTCCTGTGATCATGACATTTGGTAACCATGATTATTATCTAGCCGAGCGTTATTGGTTTGATTTTCCTGAAAATATGTTTCTTTTTCAGAAAGAACAAGTTGAAACGCATTATTTTATGACGAAGAATCAAGAAAAAGTAGCAGTCACAGGTTTTAGTTATGAGCATCCTTGGATCAATGAGGATAAACTATCAGATTTTCCAACAAAAGATCAGGCGGCGGACTTACATATTGGAATTTATCATGGGGATACGACGAATAATGGTCAGCAGAATTATGCACCATTTTCGTTCAACCAGATGAAAAACAAAGGCTATGATTATTGGGCATTAGGGCATATTCATCAGCCGCAAGTAGTGAGTGCATCGCCTTTGATCGTATATCCAGGAACACCGCAAGGGCATACGAAAAAAGAACGGACGGTTCAAGGTGTGGCGATCGTTTCGATAGAATCAGGGCATGCGACAGTTCGATTTGAACCAGTAGCTCAAATTAATTGGCAAGTGGAGAAGTATTCATTGCGCCAAGCGTTAAGTCTACAAGAAGCATTGACCATTCTTACTGGGCATCTTTTAGAGGGTGAAGTAAATGAAAAACAAGTGGTTTTAAAGGAGGTGCAGTTAACTGATACACAACATCTGGGTGAAGAATTTCGCCTATCCTATGAAAACGGTGAATTACTTCAATATTTGCAAACAACCATATTGCAACAATCAAATCAATCACTGTTTTTATTCCAAGTAGAGGTGCTGAACGACAGTCTTGACAAGAAAGTAATGATTGCCGCTGCACCAGAATTATTAAATCAATTAGAAAAAAACTATTTACAATCAGATATATTTTTGAATACCTTGCAGGAACTTGTTCAAAATCCATTATTTTCTTCAGTTGTACAGATCAATGAAGAGTGGCGTGAGCGTAGTGTTGAACAGGCAGATCAAAAGATCAAAGAAGATTTTGTCATTCAGGAGGATCAATCATGAAACTCATTGCAATAGAACTTGTTGGATTTGGCAAATGGCAGCAACACAAAATTGAATTTTTACCAAAAAACCAATTATTATTTGGCGCAAATGAAGCGGGTAAATCAACGATTTATCAATTTATTCAAGCAATGCTTTTTGGTTTTCCAGCCAAAGGTAAACGGAAAAAAGATTATCAGCCGAAAAATGGTGCAGCCTATGGGGGACGTTTGTGGTTTGCACATCCAGTTTATGGAGAAGTGCAGGTAGAACGTTTTAAAGGTCAAAATAAAGGACGAGCGAAAGTTTATTTTAATGATCAAATTGGGGATGAAGCGCTGTTGGAAAAGATGATCCATCCACTGACCAAAGAGCTATTTCAGTCAGTATTCACTTTCCAGCAGGAACAACTTAGCCAGTTAGAAAAATTAAACGAAGAAGAATTGCAAACCTCTCTGCTTTCTTTGGGGTTATCGGGGAGTCAGCAGCTATTATTAAGCAGAGAAGACTATTTTAAGAGCGCTCAGACCATTTACAAAGGCAAAGGAAGTCAGCCGCCATTAAATCAAAAATTGAACGCATATCAAAGCCTACAACAGCGTATCAACGAAAAAGAACAACAGGAACGTCCTTTCCAACAATTAGTTGTAGAACTAGCAGACACGGAGAGTTTGATTGCAGAAAAACGCCAAACAGCGCAAGAAATCAAGAATCAGCTGGCGCTCGTAGAAAAACAAGTGATGAACTTACCTTTATATGAAGAGCTGCAATCTATCGAACAATCAAAAACGATTGCAGTGATACAGCCAGAAGAGCAAGAGACCTTACTTTCTATTTACCAACAGCACCGTTTTTTGAGCGAAGAACTGACGCGTTTAAATCAAAGTATTGCAGCCCAAAGTGAGACAGAAGATCAAACAGATGACTATCAGTTTTATTTAAAAGAAGAAGAACACATCCAACAATTACTCAATCAACGGTATGATATTGACAAGTTACTTTCTGAAATTAGCTGGATGACCCAATCTTTACAGCAAAATCAACAAGAAATGTTTCCTTTAGAAAAAAAATGGGGCTGGAATTCTGAGACCCCACCGCAACTGTCTTTTGAAGAGCAAGCGGTCAACGAGATGAGAGATGAGATTGTTTCTCGGACGGTCAAATTGCAAACGACTCAGACTGATTTGCAGTTATTAGAAGAAGAAATAGCGACTCGGGAAGAAAATTTAAGTACCTTTGAAACGATTAATAAAGAAATGTTTCGGAAAAACCATCGTCAAACGAAAAAAACAGTTAATTTGGTTTTTTGTGGATTTGCAGGAATCATTCTATTACTGAGTTTCTTTTTACCGGTACCGATTCGGTATGGAACCTTCGTTTTAAGTGCAGGATTCTTGCTTGCATGTTTATTACCGCTATTTTATCAACCAAAAGATGCCTATGAAAATGAAAAACGGCAATGGCAGGAAAAGTTATCTCAATTGGATTACTTGAATGACCAATTAGTAAAAATAAAAGCAGAAATCAAAAAAATCCATAAAGAAGAAAATGAAATGGCACGTTTTATTGCTCAAAAAGTGAAGGAAAACCATTTAGGTCGCATGGATCAAGTCGAATTTTGGCTGACTCATCGTTCAGATATTACTCGCTATTTGATTTTACTTAATACGAATCAAGAGCTTGAACATCAACTGAAAGAAGATCAAAAACGTGTGACTAAATTAGCTGAACAGACTGAACGCTATACAGCAAGGTTGCCGATCGCTGGAACGACCTTAGCTCAAAGAATCCGTGTGATCAGTAGTTTTGCTGACAAAATGGAGAAAGTTCGTTTTGCACAAGAATATCAGGCGGATGCATACTCACGTCAGACGATTCGTGAAGTTAAAGAAAAGCAGCAACAAGTGATTGATCAAGCCAGACCACTGTTGCAACGGTTTCAGATAAATTCTATCAATGAGATTCCAGATAAGGTCCAAAGTTACCAAGAAGGTAAAGCTAATCACAAACGAAAACAGGAACTACAAACAATGTTAGTAGGTTTATACCCTGAATCAAGTGATCCAAAACAACTGCCATCTAAACAAAAAGAACTATCCCAAGCACTCAATGAGATAGAAGAGAGTATCCAACAATTGCAGGAAAAAGAACAAAAAATTCTTTATCAACGTCAACAAATGTTGTCAGATGGTACGCTAGATGAGCTTTATCAAGAACAGGCTGAGCTGAAAACAGAGATCGAAGAACTTGCTTTAGAGTGGTCAGCTCATCAGTTAGCTGGTCAATTGTTGATGGACCTTTTAACAGAATTATCAGAAAAACAATTGCCTAATTTATTGAAAAAAGCGACAGATTATTTTAAACTTTTGACTCAAAACACGTATCGAGGAATTCAGCTACATGAAGACCAATTGATCGTTATTCGTGAAGATCAGCAGCGTTTTATGCTGCATGAGCTATCAACAGGGACAAGAGATCAAGTCATCATGGCGGTTCGTTTTGCTTTTCTTTATTTACAAGAGCAACGTAGTTTATGCCCAATCATAATAGATGACGGCTGGCTTCATTACGATAGTCAAAGAAAAGAGCAATTAGCACAACTATTTGCCGTTTTTTCTGAACATCAACAAGTGATTTGTTTTTCTTCTGACCAAGAAATGGTAAGCTATTATAAAGAGTTAAAACAACCGATTATTGAACTAGAAGGAGCATAAGTATGAAAAAAATTCGTGAGTTAACGGTAGATGAAATGTTTGAATTATTTCTTTTGATCAAAAATGCTGATGTACGCATGGCAAAAAATGGTAAAAAATTTATCGCATTTACTTTTCAAGATACATCAGGCACGATCGATGGGAAATATTGGGATGCTTCAGAAGAAGAAATTAGCCGGTATACAGCTGGAAATGTTATTCTTTTAAATGGAAAAAGGGAAGTATATCAAGGAAATCCTCAAGTGAAAATTATTCATATGCGTGTTGCACGACCAGATGAACCTAGTCAGCCAACCTTATATATGGAACGGGCGCCATTGAAACGAGAAGATATGGTTGAAGAAATCAATCAAACGGTGTTTGAAATCACGAATGCGCATTGGCAACGGATCGTTCGTTACTTATTAACACAATACCAAAAAGAATTTTTTGATTATCCAGCAGCGAAAAGAAATCATCATGCATTTGCAAATGGTTTAGCGTATCATACAGTTTCTATGCTTCGTTTAGGGAAAGCCATCTGTAAAGAATACAATGAACTGAATGCAGCATTACTTTATTCAGGAATTATTTTACACGATTTAGGGAAAGTCAAAGAACTGTCAGGTGCCATGACCACTGAATATACACTTTCAGGAAATCTGATTGGGCACTTAGTTCTTGTAGATGAAGAAATCACAAAGGCTTGTATTGCGTTGAAAATCGATGAGAATGATGAAGATGTGATCGTTTTACGTCATATGGTTTTAGCACATCACGGCTTATTAGAATATGGATCACCTGTTAGACCACGCATCATGGAAGCAGAAGTATTGCATCAAATCGACAATATCGATGCGTCGATCCAAATGATGTTAGGCTCAGTTCGTCAAACAGAACCAGGACAATACACTGATCGTATCTTTGGGTTAGATAATCGTAGTTTTTATGTGCCGAAAGATATTTAAGTGAACTAGGCAGGGGATGAAAATGAATCAATCAGTGATCGATTTATGGACACAATTTAAAAATCAACATGGAATCATGCATGATGAATATGAGGCTTGGTCTTTTGGAAATTCACCTAAAATGGCGGATGAACTGTTAGTTGGCGTTATTAAAGGAGAAAAAACGGGTACGTCTTCGTTACATCTTTTATATGAATTAGGTTTGGAAGAGGAGAAATTGCCAGAAGTTGGAAATTATAGTGTACTTTTGGACGGCAATGATCAAGCACAAGCGATTATTTGTACAAAAGTAGTTGATATTCTTCCCTATTCTCAAATCTCAGAAGTTCATGGCTATCTCGAAGGAGAAGGGAATCGGACATTAAAGTATTGGCGTAGTGTTCACCAACCTTTTTTTGAGCAAGAGTTAGAGGCGTATGGGCTTACTTTTTCTGAGGGTATGTTGATTGTATATGAACTTTTTGAATTAGTTTTTCAAAAATAATGCACAAAAAAAGAGATGACATTCATCTCTTTTTTTGTTGTGCTTATTTAGAAGACTCTTCAGTCTTGCTTGATGATTCTTCTGTTTTACTAGATGAATCTTTAGATTTTTCAGAGTCACTTGATTTAGATTCTTTTTCTTCTTTCTTAGAAGAATCGCTTGATTTAGCTGAATCTTTTGTTTCAACTAAGCCAGCCAATACATCTTTGAAGGCGTCATCTTTGATTTTAACATTTGCTTCAGTTAAAACTTCTGATGTCACTTTTTGAGTGAAGGCTGAGTCATTTTGTTTTGTTGTTTCAGCAATTTTCTTCAACTCTTTTTTGTAAGGAGTCATGTCGTTGCCTTTTTCTTTATTTTTCACCATTTTTACAATAGTGAATGTTGATTGGTAACCAGTTGCATCAGTTGCTTGAATCGGTTCAGAAACTTCACCGTCTTTTAATTTGAATGCAGCTTCTTTTACTGCTGGAGCAATTGTTTCTGTTTGAGAGTCAAATTTCACTTTGCCGCCATCTTTTTTTGTAGCTGTATCAGTTGATTTTTCTTTAGCGATTTTTGTAAAGTCGCCACCATCATCTAATTGTTTTTTGATTTCTTTTGCTTCGTCTTCAGTAGCAACTTGAATCATTTGTGCTTCTACTTCTGGGTGGAATGATTCCCAAGCAGTTTTTAAATCTTCATCTGTAATTTTGATGTGTGCTTTGATTCCAGCTTGGTAAGCTAAGCTTTGTTTGATTTGTTCTTTATAGCTTTTCTCTGTAAGACCAGCTTGTTTCAATTGGTCAACAAAGTTCCCACCTTGGTCTTCAATGGATTTCTTAGATTCGTCAAATTTAGCTTGAACCTCTTTTTCTGAAACATCTTTACCGTATTTTTGATCAAATACTTTAAAAACGATCATTTGTTGAACGAGTTGTTGGCTTTGTTGACTTGATTTAGTTTTGTTGTAAAAGTCTTCAACAGTGATTGTTCCACCTTTCATTGTTGCGATGTCTTGTGAACCGCCTGAACAAGCAGCTAATGCAAAAACACTGAATACGCCTGCTGCAGCTAAGATTAATTTTTTCTTCATTTTCGTAAGCACTCCTAAGTTTGTTTTATTTTTTATTATGTAGAAATTAATTCTCACGGTTATAACTATACCACACTATGTTTGATAAAAGAAATACGTAATCAATAGTTTCAAAAAATTTTCGAATTTAGGACACAATTTCATCTATAAAAATGGAGGATTTTAAGAAATTTAGTCTAAATTACGAGTTTGATTGATGAATTAAATGAGTTAATGAAATTGGAAAATATAATTAATTGAATTAAAACAGATAAAAGAGGATAAAATGCAATAAAATAGTATTTTATCCTCAAAAATCATTAGTCTTCTGAAGGCATCTCAGGTAATTCAGATTGGATTTTTTCAACTTGTTCTTGGATTTGGTCTAAACGTGGCTCTGCTTGAAACATGAAATTTTCAACGTCTTGGTTGATGCCATCAATAAAAGGCTCAATATACATATCAGCAGCAGCTTGCAATGCTTGTGCTGAATCTTTGAACTGATCTAATTTTTCAGTAAAATCCTCTTTTAAATCAGACCAATCTTCTAGTTCATCGACAAATTTTTGACGAGTGGCTTTACCACTTCTTGGGGCAAAAAGTAAACCGCTAGCCGCACCGACGACAGCTCCAAATAAAATTCCTTTAGAAAATTTTCCCATTATTGTTCCACCTGCTTCATGATTTTTTCAGCTATTTCCTGCATTTCTTCAGAAGAATAGCTTTCCTGATTATTTCCAAAATGAATAGAGAAGTCATCTGTTTTTCCGTAACGTGGGATCAAGTGGATATGAGAGTGGAAAACAGATTGATACGCTAATTCTTTATTATTATTGATAATATTTAATCCTTGCATCTGCGGAAATGCTTTTTCTAACGCTCTTGCTACTTTAGGAACACGCGCGAAGACTTCGCCTGCAAGTGCAGGTTCGTACTCAAAAATATCCGTTACATGTTCTTTTGGAACAAGGAGTGTATGACCCTTTGTCACTTGAGTAATGTCTAAAAAGGCATAAACCTTGTCGTCTTCATAAACTTTATAGCTTGGAATTTCTTGATTGATAATTTTACAAAAAATACAATCTGTCATGGTTTCCCTTCTTTCTTTTTGTTGTTTCTTTTACTTTACCATACCTTGAAATTTATTTGGGAGGAAAAGTTCATGAAACCTTCAAAAAGTTCGTGGTATAATAGATTCATGATAAAATAAGTTGGAGGAAATAAAATGAGTTTAGTAATCGAACATTTAACAGGAGGCTACGGCCATGTTCCTGTATTAAAAGATATTAATTTTGAAGTGAAATCAGGCGAAATGGTTGGTTTAATCGGTTTGAACGGTGCTGGTAAAAGTACGACGATCAAAAACGTAATCGGATTATTAACGCCGCAAAAAGGTAAAATCGCTATTGATGGCGAGACGTTAAAACAGCAGCCGGAAAGTTATCGAAAAAAAATCGGTTATATTCCAGAAACGCCTTCTTTATATGAAGAGTTAACTTTGAGAGAACATATTGAAATTACAGCGATGGCTTATGATATCCCAATTGAAGAAGCATTTAAGCGCGCAGATACGTTATTAAAAACATTCCGTTTAGAAAATAAATTAGACTGGTTTCCAGCTAATTTTTCAAAAGGAATGAAACAAAAAGTGATGGTTTTATGTGCCTTTTTGATCGAGCCGAGTTTATATATCATTGATGAACCATTTTTAGGTCTGGATCCCTTGGCAATTCATGCATTACTAGAATTAATGGATGAAATGCGTAATCAAGGAGCTGCAATCTTGATGTCGACGCATATTTTAGCTACAGCTGAGCGATACTGTGATCGTTTTGTCGTTTTACATGACGGGGAAGTTCGGGCCGTGGGTTCAATGGAAGAGCTGCGTGAAGAGTTTAGCTTACCAGGCTCTTCTTTGGATGATATTTATATCGCATTAACAAAAGAAGAAAAGGTGGGTTAATATGTCTGGATTTTTTGGCATTCGTTTAGCGCGCCATTTGAAAAAAATGATGAAGTATATGCGTTATGTGTTTAATGACCATTTTATTTTGGTTTGTGTCTTTTTGTTAGGCGGATTAGGTTTCTATTATTCTCAAGTGTTAAAAACCTTACCAGCAAATTTTGTTTGGGGTAGACCAATCATTGTGATTCTTTGGCTAGCGTTGTTGCAAATTGGCCGTATTGCTACATTGGCTGAGGAGGCAGATAAGGTCTTTATTTTACCGAAAGAACCTGTTATGAATAGTTATTTAAATCGCGCCATTCGCTACTCATTTTGGTTGCCGCTAGTTGCGTTGTTCTTGATGGGTGGTATGTCGATGCCTTTGGTAGTAGTTTCAACAGGCTGGGCTTTTTCAACATTTTTCTATTTTATTGTGATGTTGGGAATTTTAAAGGCGAGTCATTTGCGTTTACAAAAATATGAGCTATATCAAATTTCTTCAAAAGAGCATTATTTGTGGTTTGCATTGTGGTTCGTTACAAGTTTTGTAGTGATTGTTCTTAGTTTATATGTTGTACCTTTAGTTGGTCCTCTTGTCGCCGCGGTACAAGCAGTATTTTTCTATATAGCATTAAATAAAAAAGAGCAAACTGTGTCGTTAGACTGGGAAGGAATGGTTCAAAAAGAAAAAAATCGGATGCATCGAATTTATCAGTTCATTCATTTATTTACAGATGTACCGGAAATTTCCAGCAGTGTGAAACGTCGGAAATTCCTTGATCCATTGTTGGGCAAAATCAAGAAAACAAGTCAAAATACTTACTTATATCTGTATGCTCGTAGTTTTTTAAGAGGCTCTGAGTATAGCGGTTTATTCATTCGCTTAGTATTGGTTGCTGGAGTGATCTTATTTTTCCTAAAAGAATTTTGGATCTCGATGGGTGTCTCTATGTTGTTTGTTTACTTGATCGGCTTTCAATTGATCCCGATTTACACACAGTTTGATTATATGGTGATGACACATCTTTATCCTGTGCCAAATGGACAAAAGAAACAGGCTGTGAGTAAGCTTGTAACGGTGTTATTACTTGTAGCAGCAGTTTTGTTCAGCATCTTTGTTTTGATTGCATTACCTGATCTTAAAGAAGGGCTAATGGTTGTGGCTGCCCTGATTGTTGAAGTTTTATTGTTTGCTAAGTTTTATGTCCCTTATCGTTTGAAGAAAATGGAGGCTTAATCATGCATATTTTATGGAATGATCAAATCGTTGAACGTGAAGAAGTAAAAATCGATATCGAAGATCGCGGCTATCAATATGGCGACGGTTTGTATGAAGTCGTTCGAGTGTATAATGGTCACCTGTATATGGTGGAAGAACATTTAAATCGTTTATGGAGCGGTGCTGAAAAAATCAGAATGCACTTGCCTTTTACAAAAGAAGCGTTGACTGCTAATTTGAAGAAATTAGTTGAAATCGAAGGAATCAAAGAAGGAAAACTTTATTTTCAAGTAACAAGAGGAATCGATTCACCGAGAAATCATGCTTTGCCAGATCCAGAAAAAGTCAAAGGGGTTTTAACGGCCAATATCAGACCGTATGAGCGTCCTGTGAAAAAAATGGAAGAAGGGATCAGCGTTGCTGTAGTTCCTGATACACGTTGGTTGCATTGCGATATCAAGTCGTTGAGTTTAATGGGCAATGTATTGTCATTGGATGAAGCTCGCCGTCAAGGCTTTGATGATGCAGTGCTTGTCCGTGATGATAAAGTAACAGAAGCATCCGCAGCGAATTTCTGGGTAGTCAAAGAGGGCACTGTTTATACCCATCCAGATGGGAATTTGATTTTACCAGGAATCACTAAAAAGAAAATTATCGAGTTAGCAAGAGAACTGGGTATTCCAGTGAAAGAAGAAGCTGTCTGTGAAGAAGAATTATTTACGGCAGATGAATGTTTTGTTTCTGGCTCACTAACTGAAATCGTACCTGTTGTAAAAGTAAATGATCATGTCATCGGAACAGGAAAACCGGGGGAAATTACTGAACAGTTGCGAAATGCTTATATTGCTAGTGTTGATGCAGTATGTGGAACATCAGAAAATTAGGTTGAATATGAAAAGAACAAGAGAGATGCTTGACGTTGAACGCTATGGAAGCTAAAATGGTATTTACTGTAAATAATTAGTAGAAGTTGTTAAGATAGGAGATAATTTCCATGGCATTTCAGTTGGATAAGGAATGGCGCTTGCAGCCAATAAAAGGCGCAACTGGCCAAACTTTCATGGGTATACGTGCGACTGAAAGAGTATTTATTAAACGAAATACTTCTCCTCTTTTGGCTGCATTGTCTAAAGAAGGAATTGCCCCTAAGCTAGTTTGGACGAAAAGAACAGTAACAGGCGATATTTTAACAGCACAAGAATGGCTAGACGGTCAAGTACTTAAAGCTCAAGAAATCGGTCAAAGAAATGACGTTGTGGATGTACTTTATCATTTGCACCATTCACATATGCTAAAAAGCATGCTGGGGAAAATTGGTGGTCAGATCTATTCGCCTGCGATGATGCTTCAAGCGTATGGCGAGAAATTGCCTCAGGAACTTCAAAATAATTCGTATCTTGCTAGAGTGTATAACTATCTGCAGGAAAATATACCAAATTATTCTATTCATAATTATATGGTCGTTCATGGCGATGTGAATCATCGTAATTGGATCGTATCGAATAATTATTTGTATTTAGTTGACTGGGATTCCGTAATGATTGCTGATCCTGCTTTAGATTTAGGCATGTTGCTTGGTCATTATGTTCCTAGGGCAAGCTGGAATAAATGGCTGTTATCTTATGGTATGCGGCCTAGTGAAGAAGCATTGACGCGAATCAAGTGGTATGCGTTATTCAATTTCTTGCAAGAAATTCTCCGACACTATCAATCTGGAGAAAAAAGAGAAATGAATGCAGAGATTTTGAAGCTGAAACAAGCTTTTGGGTATTAAAGTTGTTGAGTATTTGAGTCTCACCGCTTACTTGAATAATAGAGGGCAGCACAAGACGTTGATCGTTTTGTCCTACCCTCTTAAAATTTGTTATAAAGAAAGGAAACATAAAACATGCGAATGAGAAAAAGACCAGGAGCAGCTGAACTTTTGGCTAGTCATCCTGAATTAGTCGTTGATGAACCAGCCAAGTGGCAAGGTCGCTGGGCTGAACGTTTTGGGAATAATCACCCCATTCACATCGAAATTGGCTCTGGTAAAGGACAATTTGTAGTCGGAATGGCAAAAGCTAATCCAGAAATCAATTATATTGGGATCGATATGCAATTAAGCGTTCTTTCGATTGCGTTAGAAAAAGCGTTGGAAGAAGAATTGCCTAACTTGCAATTACTTCATGTCAATGGTGAAGAATTAACGCAATATTTCGGAGAAAATGAAGTGGATCAAATTTACTTGAACTTTTCTGATCCTTGGCCAAAAACTAGACATGAGAAACGTCGTTTGACGTTTAAAACTTTTTTAGCGACAGATGAAAAAATTCTAAAACCGAATGGCGAGATCCATTTTAAAACAGATAATCGTGGCTTATTTGAATATTCATTAAGTAGTTTTTCAAAATATGGTATGATTTTAGAACAAGTTTGGCTGGATTTACATGCTAGTGAGTATCCAGGCAATGTTATGACTGAATACGAAGAAAAATTTTCTGCCAAAGGTCAGCCTATTTACCGTGTTGAAGCAAGGTTTCAAGCTGAAAAGTAAATACACTTTTTTTGATAGGGTTACAAATTTGACTATACTATGATGACCACTTTTTGGTGAGATGAAAAGGAAGTCTATATATTCTGACATTTTCGTTAGGATGTATAGCCTTTTTTTATTTTACGAAAATATGACAGGTACCTACATATTATTATTGACATTTAATGTAGGTATCTTTATAATTCTTTTTTGTAAGGTACCTGTATTAAATTTGAATAATGTATAAAAAATATAGGGGGAGATGATTTTATGTTAGCTTGTTTATTTTTAATCTATGAATTTTGTAAAGAATATAAAATGAGACATACCCACAAAGAAGCATTTTGACTAAAGTAGAAAACTTAAAAGGAAGTGAATAAAATGACATTAGTGGATGGGAAATTAAGAATAGAATTATTTAGCGATGCTGTTATTGCGATCGTCATTACAATTGCAGCTTTAGAGATTCCAATTCCTTATAACGGCGTCTCTAACCAGTTTATCGAAAGTTTAATTACATTTGCAATCAGCTTTTTTATAGTAGCAGGCTATTGGAACGACCATCGGAAACTGTTTGAACAAGTAGGGAAAATCAATGAACGGTTTGTCCTCAGAAATACGTGTTTTCTCTTTTCACTGGTTTTGATTCCAGTATTTACCAAATGGTCGATGGAAGCCGCAGATAAACAAGTACCGATGTTGGCGTATGGTGTATTGTTAATGTTCATCAACGCAACATTCAGCGGATTATTCTTGGCGGGTATCCCTTTAGCAAAAGAGCCGACAGAAGATGTGGGTCACTTTAAACAGCTCTATAAAAATCGCGATCATGTCTATTATGTCGCTATACTTTTAGCAATGGGGATCGGTTATTTTATTCCGCAGCTAGCGTTGCTGTTATTTATCGGGTTACCAATCATTAGTTACTTTTTAAAAACGAATTTTGAAGAAAAATTTGAGGAGCAGCATCGGTTAGAACATCGAAGAAATAATAGACAGAAGAGGAAATCATAAATGTCTGAAAAAAAAGAACGGTTGAACTCACATATTTGTCCTGTGGCTTCAACCGTTCTTTTTATTTTAATCTTTGATTCGTTTTACATCGATCACAGTTCCTGTAAAAGCGTCTGCAGTAAACTCATACTGAACCATAACGCCATCTTCTAAACGTGAAATTCCGCCGTTATAAGTCTTTGAATGTACCGCAAATTTTCGTAATGGTTTTTTCTCAAACTCGATCCAAGATCCTTCGATCGGTCCTTCTTTCAAAAAGGCTTCTTTCACGCTTTCTAAAACCAAATCAGCGTCCAACGTACGTTTTTTTTGATACCATAAAGTTGAAGCGATCCCGCTTAAGATGCCCAGACTCACGCCAAGCGCTAGTCCGCCTTTAAAATAGCTTAATTCATTTTCTTCATTCATGGGGAATAACCTCCGAGTATTTTCAAATGTTTGCCAAAATTCTTCAGCTTTAACTCTATTCTAACACATTGAATGAAAATATCGAAAAACAAAAAACGTGGGCAATTGAAAAAATTTGCGTTATAATGAATGTGAAATCATATGAAAGGAGTATCTGCCGTTTTTGTTTGAAAATAGTGTTATTTTTTAACAAAAAAGAATGGTTGATCTTAAGCTGGATCGCTGGCAGATAATACAACGATGGAAGAAAAAACATTTCAACGCATCAAAGAACTAACAGAATTACAAGGGACAAGCGGATTTGAAGATGATATTCGTGCATATATGAAAAAAAATATGGCACCATTAGTAGACGAGATTCAATATGATGGTTTAGGTGGGATTTTTGGACTTAAAAGAGCCAAAGAACAAGATGCACCGCGTGTTATGGTAGCTGCTCACATGGATGAAGTTGGTTTCATGCTGACGCAAATCAAAGATAATGGATTGTTCCAAGTGGTTCCTTTAGGCGGCTGGAATCCATATGTGGTATCAGCACAACGTTTCACGTTAAAAACAAGTAAAGGCAATTATCCATGTATCTCTTCTTCCGTTCCGCCGCACTTATTACGCGGAACAAGCGGTCAAAAGCAATTAGAAGTGACAGATGTATTATTCGATGCTGGTTTTGAATCAAAAGAAGAAGCGGAAAGCTATGGCGTTCGCCCAGGTGATTCGATCGTTCCGCAAACTGAAACAATCAAGACAGCTAATGGTAAAAATATTATCAGTAAATCATGGGATAACCGCTATGGTTGTACATTAGTGTTAGAAGCATTAGAAGCGTTGCAAAATGAACAATTAGGCCACACGCTGATTGCGGGTGCTAACGTTCAAGAAGAAGTCGGTTTACGTGGTTCTAAACCTTCTGTTCATAAATTTAATCCAGATTTATTCTTTGCAGTCGATTGCTCAGCGGCTGATGATATCCAAACGAAAAAAGGAACATATGGACATCTTGGTGAAGGGACATTGTTGCGCATTTATGATCCTGGTATGATCACATTACCTCGTGTACGAGAATATTTATTAGATACAGCTGCAACACATAACATTCCATACCAATACTTTGTGTCAAAAGGTGGAACCGATGCAGGTGCGGCACATACAACGAATAATGGCGTACCAAGTACAGTAATCGGTGTTTGTGGGCGTTACATCCATACACATCAAACAATGTTCAATATCAAAGACTTTGAAGCAGCCCGTGAAATGTTGATCCAGGTCTTAAAAGGATTAGATAAAACAACAGTTAATACGATCATTTACGGAAAGTAGGGGATAGCTTATGATTATTCCAACATCTTATGAAGAGTTGGCAGGTTACGTTTCAGAAGGAAAAAGTGTTTTCTTTTTCACAGCAGATTGGTGTGGTGATTGCCGTTTTATTAAACCAGTGATGCCTGAAATCGAAGCAGCATTCCCAGAGTTTCGTTTTATTGAAGTGGATCGAGATAAGTTCATGGATCTTGCTTCTGAATGGACTATTTTTGGTATTCCAAGTTTTGTTGTGACGGATCAAGGGAAAGAACTGGGTCGCTTGGTCAACAAGGACCGTAAAACCAAAGAAGAAATCACAACATTTTTAAAAAGTATTAGTTGAGGTTTTAATGGCATCAGCTAGCCTATTCAAGAGAGAAAATAAAACAATCGGGAGATGAGTACTGTGTTAACACAAACCTATAAAAACATTTTAGTTGGTGTAGATGGCAGTGATCAAGGAAATTTAGCCTATCAACAAGCAATTGAAGTAGCTAAAAGAAATAATGGCCGTGTGATCGTCGCTCATGTGATAGAAAA
The DNA here is from genome assembly GCF_001730285.1 of Enterococcus ureasiticus. Lineage (GTDB taxonomy): Bacteria > Bacillota > Bacilli > Lactobacillales > Enterococcaceae > Enterococcus_L > Enterococcus_L ureasiticus. Next base: position 193,795 of record NZ_MIJZ01000016.1, on the reverse strand, counting down.
TAAAGTCTATATGATGATGGGTTATTCCTCTTTGAATGATGGGTTATTAGATCAAGAGACAGAGAGTGCTAAAGAAATATTGGAAGACTGTAAAGCGTATGCCAAAAGTGCTGATTTTACTCAAGTAGAAACCGTGATAACGTATGGTGTGGCAAAAGAAGTGATGTGTAAAGAGTTGCCAGAAAAATATGATGTTGATTTGATCATGGTCGGTCAATCAGGATTAAATGCGGTAGAGCGTTTAATGATGGGCAGTGTTAGTAGCTACATCATTCGTCATGCACCTTGTGATGTTTTGATCGTCCATCCAGAAACAAAAAAGTAAATAAATAGCACGCGTAAAATAGGTGAAGCAAGGCGTAACCGTTTTGTTTCACTTATTTTTTCTGGTGCAAGTGCTAAAAAAATAGATGAAATTCCATGCAGTGACTCTATTTTTTTGTTAAGATGGATAAGTGATAGAGGGACTGCATGCTTTTAAAAAGCCAGTATAGAAAAAAGATAAAAATGGAGTGGGAAAAAATGATTTTTGCTTACAATAAGGAACATGTCGGTGATGTCCTGATGGTCATCACAGCAGATGATAAAGGTCAAGAAAATCGTGTAGAACGTAAAGGAAATGTGGCACGAGTAAGTGTAGTGGAAGAGGATCAAGTTGTAGCTTGGAATATTTTTGAGGCATCAACGATTTTAGGAGACATTGAAGGCGATGGCCAAGTAGAGTTGACCGAAGAACAATTAACGAAAGTGAATGAAGAACTTGCTAAAGTAGGTTTTTCCGAAACCTTGGCTAAAGAGAGTGAACCAAAAATCGTCATCGGTTTTGTAAAATCTTGTAAAAAACATCCTGATTCAGATCATTTATCGATCACGCAAACAGAAGTGGATAATGGTGACGTATTACAAATCGTTTGTGGTGCGCCAAATATCAAAGCGGGACAAAAAGTTGTTGTTGCAAAACCTGGCGCTATGATGCCAGATGGTCTGATGATTTGGCCAGGAGTTTTACGTGGTGTAGAAAGTTTTGGCATGATTTGTTCAGCAGGTGAATTACGCTTACCTGATGCGCCAGCGAAAAAAGGAATTTTAGAATTGCCTTTTGATGCAGTAATTGGCGAAGCCTTTCCTGTTGGGAAATAAATGTACCTAAATCTATTTATTAGTTGTTAGGGACTGGAAGAAAACACCATGTGTTTTCTTCCAGTCCCTATTCATTTATTCTAATTACACTAAATCTATCTATTAAATGAGAATAGGTTGTTATAAAAACGACTCTTTTAAAAAGTGATACCCTTAGATTTGCAACTTATCATTTTTTTAAATAGAATTAAAGAAATAGAAGAAGTATAAAGCATTTGGAAATGGAGGAGATTTTATGCAGACTCGATTTAAGGGGATGATACTTTTTCTTTCATTCATGACGATTTTTTCTGGTTGTTCGAAACTCAATAATGAACACGATTCGGCATTATCAACAGACATAGAGAAACAGCAAGAAGCTATGACGAATGTAACACCTGCCATTTATAAAACATACGAGCAACAGGCTGAAGCAATCATCGGATATTCAGAATTGTATAATTTAGCTGTCGAATCCCAAGAAGGAAAAAGGGAAAATGGCATGTATGTGATACCAGGGTTACTTAGTACAACAACACTTGAAAATAATCAGATAAAAACAATCGTTGAATGCGATTCTATGACACCACAAGGAGTCACGATGGCAGGCGATTACTTACTTATTTCTTCTTATTGTCATGAACATAAACATAATTCAGTCTTTTATGTGCTGGATAAGAATACACATCAGTATATAAAAACAGTGGTTCTTGAAGGCTATCCCCATGTTGGAGGGGTCACACATGATCCGATTGCAAAAAATGTCTGGGTTTGCGCTCGCCATAAAGATCGAGCAGAAATTGTTGCGATTCCGATGGACAGTATAGAAAACTATGAATTAAAAAATACGCTTCAACCAATCAAGTACACACAACAAGTAGAACTACCACAAGTAAAAAGAGCGTCAGTCATTACGTATTCAAATAAAAATATATATGTCGGCTATTTTGATAGTCAATCAGATGGCAAGTTAGAACAGTACCCTTTAGACGAAAGAGGGAAAATGACAGGGCAATTGGCTTCGGAGCAAGTAATCCACACAACTATGGATATAGATAAAAGCAAAACAAATGAAACAATCGTTAAAGAGTTACAAGGGATTACGTTTGTTGAAGATAAACTAGTTGTTACTCAATCTTATGGTACGTTCAAAAATTCTAAATTACTACTATTTAATTATGATACAAACAAAAAAAGTTTTTTAGATAATGACATAGAGAAAGTGGTTGATATGCCGGCTCATGGAGAACAAGTATCAGCAAGTGAAGGACAAATATATGCGATTTTTGAGTCTGCTGCTAAACCTTATCGAGAAAACGAAAAAGTATGGGTTGATCGAGTTTTAAGGATCGATACCAAAAAATTGCTTCAAGAATAATAAAATCACTAAAAAGAATATTTAGTAAAGAGCGAAACATTCTAAGCTAAAATTAACTAGATGGGAAAGTGAGTGTGTGACAAAATCGTATGATGTGATTGTTATTGAAAGTGGGTTAAGTGGTTTGACGATTGCTTACGGACTAAATAAAAAAGGGTTGAGTGTTGCTATTGTCGAAGCTAACAAGTTTGGTGGAGCGGTTGCAAACTACGGTAGTACTCGAAAAAAGAGTTGGTTGCTTTTGCAGAGCTAAAACTTACTGCACAGCAACTAGCCAAAACAGGTGCGGTAAATGAACTAACGCCCAACTGGCAGTCAGCTATGGCCTATATAGATTCACTCGAGAACACTGAATCACTAGAGCATGAAACAGCATTGCGAAAGGCTGGAATCGATACAATTTATGGAGAAGCAATATTTGTGGATGAGCATCATATTGAAGTAGCTGGCTCTCAATATGAAGGGGAAAAATTTGTGATAGCAACAGATGCAAAAAGTAGAACATTACAAATTGAAGGTAGCGACTATTTAAAAGACAGTACTAATTTTTTGACGCAAAAAGAGTTGCCGAAGAAAGTAATTTTTATTGGGGCTGGGATTATTGCGTTCGCCTTTATAACCATTGCTGAAGCTTTTGATACAGAAGTGACTGTCATTCAGCATGATGAGCGAGCCTTAGCTGCCTTTGACCAAGAACTTGTTTATAAGCTAATTGAGTTAAATAAAAGTCGTGGAATAAACTATCATTTTGATGAACAGCTTATTGCAGTAAAAAAGAATCGAGACAATTATAGTGCTATAACGGCTAAAGGTATCGAGTATCAAGCAGATGCTATTTATTGTGTTGCTGGTAGAATACCAAATATATCTGATTTAGGAATTGAAAGGATCGGGATTGAATCAGATCAACACGGTATTGTCGTCGATGAGTGTCTAACAACCAACATATCAACTATATATGCATGTGGAGATTGTAGTAACACTCCTGTACCAAAACTAGCTACATATGCAGTTTGGGAGGCAGACTATTTAGTCGAACATTTGACCGGAGATGGGCTGAAAAATATAGACTATCCATTATCAGTGATGTCCACCTTTAGTCAACCTAAATTAGCACAAGTAGGCATCTCAATTTCCCACGCCAAAGAATATCAAGGTCTATATAGCGTTGAAACGATTGATATGACTGATTGGCTAGAATATAAAAAAAATAATGACGCTATTGCGTTAGTAAAAGTTGTATATCAGAAAAGTGATAATAGAATAGTTGGTGCAACTAGCTTAAGTAATCAAGCGGATTTGTTTATTAATTATTTTACGATGGCATTGCATGCGGGATGGACTAAATCAGAGCTGAAAAAAATCATTTTTGCTTACCCATCATTAGCGAACGATGTGTTAAGAGCGTATCATTAAAATAATATAGAAAAATCAACGTGAGTGAAGGAAATTCAATCTTTGAGTTTCCTTCACCCTGTTAGTGAGGAGAATAGCACGATGAATACTCGCTATATCAGTCTTGACAATAGTTGACATTCATAGAAAAACTTCTTAAAAGGAATTGCTTTGTTATGATTACGACGGAAAAATTTAAAATCATAATATTGTTATTTTTTTCTGTTTTTTTCCATATAATCAATCGTTGTAGGGATTATTTTTTGAACATATAACCAGATAATCAAAAAAAATATACTAGGAAATACTAAATTTACTACTGTATGAAGAGTAGCGTTTGTAATGAAAATATTTATAATCCCAGTTATGTAGCAACTGCAATAAAAGGTAAGTGCAATATTTTTAAACTTTAAAATTTTTAATTTAGTAGATTCACTTATTTTTTTTTTATACTTTAGTTCATAGTTATCAGTGTTTATCAACAATGTAATCATCGTACCAAAGACACCTATTTTAGCTGTTTTATCTGCTAATAATAAGATATATGCAAGAACAAAAATAATTGGAATATATAAGATGATGTCTTTTAATTCTTCCTTCACTTTATAACCATCCATTCGCTAGCAGATCTTTTTTTATGGTAGTGTATTAATTTTAAAACGAGATTGGGACATACCTCTACGATTTAGACAACTCGAATAAGCGGTAGCAACAGAAGCCACTACCTCAACCTCGTTTTCTGAGATAGGTTATGTTCAACAACTGCTAAACAATGAATTTTTTTCTGAATTGATCTACATAATCAGTATCTAGTTTTAATCCCTCAAGTAAATAATTGTCAAAAGAACCAAAATGCTCTTCTAAAACTTTTTTTGCATGACATAAATACGTTTTATCAACATTTAAAGCAAGTTCCAAAGCGTTTAGTTGCTGTTCAGTAAGTTTGCTTTTCAGTGAGTCAATAATTTGTTTATTTGCTGATTTTCTAGATTCATTTGTTTTTAGATAATCGTCCATGATGCTTTGATCAGAGGCACCAGCTATTTTTAAAATAAGAGCAGCTGCAAATCCAGTACGATCCTTCCCGGCAAAACAATGAAATAGAATAGGTTGATCTTCTTCTAAAATTTCCGTAAGAAACTTACTATAACCAGACAGTGCAGAATTACTGATTACAAGTTCCTCATAGGTTTCAATCATCGCTTTTTCGACATCACTTTGGTTAATATCTAACATTCCTTGTAAAGAAGCGATACTAGATGAATCCTCAGATGCTAATATATCAATATTCTCTATTGTAATGTTGTTCATATCCATATCTGGCTGCTCTGAGATTTCTGTTTTGTTTCTAAAATCATAGACCTTTTTGATTCTACAATCATCCTCTAAAAATTGAATGTCTTTTTTCACTAATCCAACTAACTGACCACTTCGATAGAAATAGCCTTCTTTTAAAGTCCCTGTAGGTACGGTAATGCCACCTATATCTCTTAAATTTGTTATCATAATAAACACCTTTCTACATAATTTGTATATGTAATAATACTCGCGATATTTGCGGATGTAAAATAAATAGACAAATGAAATTGTTAATAGTAGCGACTCTTTATAAAAAATTAATATTCTATTTTTATAGAAGTATATTGAGGATTAATTGTATTTGTAATGTAAATTTTCATTTTATTAAAAATATATTTTTTAAAAAAGAAAATATTAATTGGTGAAAAAACTCCTTTGGTATCAGTTTTTTTTATTATAAAAACAGTTATTTTGAAATTAAATTAAAAATATTATGAAATTAAATATTAATATTGAATAGTTAGTTAATCAGATGATACTCTAAATATCTAGGAAAGAGAAAACTTCATTTCATGATGTGATCATTAAATAACAAGTGTACGGTTTTTATAATTTTTAAAGGTAATGTATAATCTAAACTGTTTGATACAGAATAAGATTTTCGATAACGTTTTAATAGTGAGTAGATTTTAATAAAAGAACATGGATATTCTAGTGAATTAGAAAAAATGTTTAATTTAAAAATTACCTTTGAAATGTTATTGGAAATCAGATACTACTCCATTTATATGCAATTATAAAAAAGAAAGAAGATGAAAAGATGAAGAAATACATATATTTATTGTTGATTTTCTTTAGTTTTATTTGTTTGCCTAAAGTTGCCAAGGCGGAGGCGACTATTTTACCGCCAGAACCAATTAAAAATGTTCGTTTAGATACGAATTTAAAAGGAAATCCAGATGTTAAGCTAGTTAATTTGAATTTATTGAATTCTAGATTATATACGATTGTCGATAATGATAAAAATTTATATTTTTGTTTGGACGAAAGTAAATACTATCCATCAGGTCAAGATTATAAAGTAGATACGAACGAAAAAATATCTGGCTCAGTACTATGGTTGATGCAAACTTTCTACGAAAATCAAGATACACAGAATTCTGTACCAAATGTTGAAGGATATCGTGATGCAAACGAGTTAACTAGATATGCTGCAATACAAGTTGTTATTTGGAAATTGACTGGAGGAAAATTTGATAATAAGTTAATTGAATCAAATCCTTTAATAAAAGATCTATACACCGAAGCGCAAACAAAGACCAATGATGATACCTCGTATCAAGAAGTGATCAACAAAATAAATAACGTTGAAATCAACGCAAAAGAGATTATTCCAAACGGTGACGATGGGACAAATTATAATTACTTATTGCAATTTGAAGACAATATCGATCAAGAAACAGAAAAATTACTTCAAGTAAAAGATGAAGAGATAAATATAGGGGTACAACTCTATAAAAATTCTAAAATAACCGATATTACGAAAGATACTACAATTAATAAAGACTACGATAAGCGAACAATCTCTATAGATATACCGAAAGACCTAATTGATAAAGATAAAGCCGATGATACGGTCATTTATTTTAATATAGATACACTGCTCACGACTAGACATCCCTACTATTTGGTATTTATTTCAAGTGGAGTTCAACCACTCGGTGGATACCAACCAATTGAAAGGACATTAACTACCAGAACCAGTATTGATTTAGATTTATCCGAAACATCTTTTTCAGTCTTGAAAAATTGGGATGATTCAAATAATCAAGATGGCATACGTCCATTGAATTTACCTGTACAATTATATCAGAGCGATAAACCATACACGCATACAAGTAACGAAAGCCTGACACAAGGCAATGAAACTAAATTTGGTGAGGTACAAGAGCTAAATGAAGAAAATGGCTGGGAGTATATCTGGGGGAACTTACCAATAAAAGATAATAATGGAAATCCTCTATATTATACAGCTAGAGAAGAACTTGATTCAAAATATGATTTGAGTATAAATTCGACTGATGAAGGAAAAGCTATCCTTTTAACCAATACGTATAAACCTGAAACAGTTGACCTAAAAGGAGTCAAATCATGGGAAGATGGAAATAATCAAGATGGGATACGCCCCTCATCTATTGTGGTCAATTTATTAGCAGATGGAGAAATAATTCAAACAAAGAATGTTACAGAAAATGAAGGATGGGCATATGAATTTTCCGATTTACCTAAATATAAAGAGGGAAAAAAGATTGACTATACAGTGACAGAAAATTCCGTTCCTAATTATACAGCAATTAGTGATGGGATGAATATTACAAATACCCATATCCCAGAGGTAACAGAAATCAGTGGAACAAAAACATGGGATGACAAGAATGACCAAGACGGTAAACGTCCAACAACGATAACAGTAAACCTTTTAGCCAACGGAGCACCAGTTGACTCAAAAGAAGTAACGGAAAAAGATAACTGGACGTACCATTTTGATAACTTACCCAAGTATAAAGATGGGCAAGAGATCGTTTATACCGTAACAGAAAATGATGTGCCAGAGTATTCGACAAGTATAGAAGGAACAACTATTACGAATCATTATACACCAGGCAAAACCAGTGTAACAGTAACGAAATCGTGGAATGATGGAAACAATCAAGATGGCATACGTCCCGACAGTATCAAAGTCCAATTATATGCGGATGGTGAAAAGTCAGGAGAAGAAGTTACCTTAAATGAAGGCAATAACTGGACAACGACTTGGACTGATTTGGCAGAGAAAAACAATGGACAACCGATCGTCTACACTGTAAAAGAAGTAGGAAATATTAAGGGATACGATGTAACAATCAACGCCGAAAATAGTGGCAACATTATTATTACAAATACGCATATACCTAAAAATGGAATAAAGGGTAATGATCCTGAAACGCCAAGTAAAAATAGCCTTAATAAAGATTATCCAGCAACGGGAGAAAAAAATAGTTGGATTTTCTATGCAATAGGAATACTATTGATAGTAATTGTGGGGTATGTAGGCTTAAAAAAGGTAAAATACCATAAGTGAAATGATTAGAAAAGAATACGGATCGCAAAAATTAATCCTTAAATAAGAGATAATAAAAGCAATATAAAGTTGTATTAAAGGTATAAATTTCAAATGAATGGTATACTTAAGAAAAAATTTGAGGTGAATTTTATGTATAAAAAAATAGTAACAGTAGTTGATGTATTTGGAGAACCAAATGGAGTATTAGCTGAAGTCATTACTATGTCGCAAAGAGAAAATTCTGAACTTCATTTATTAATTAACAAACCTGAAATAGAAGCGCTTGAACAACTGAATTATCTACCATATGATAGTGGAATGTATATGCCTTATGAATATGATATGATTAAAGAGAATGACGAAAACTATCAAAAAGATGTGGATAAGGTTATTTCAAAAGTCAAAGCCGAGGGCGTAGACAAATTAGTGTCTACAATTTATAGTGGCAGTACAAAATCTTTTATCAATAAATATATCGAAAAAAATAGTATGGATTTAATCGTTCTAGGTAGCTATGATGAGTTATTATCTAAAAGAGAACTAGAATCTGTCGCAAAACATGTTATAAAGAATACGACTAGTAATCTACTTATTTTGAGATGATCCCGATATATATTAAATTTAAACGTGAATAAAATAGCTTGAAGAGGTTGGGAAAGAAGTGTTTAACTCCGAGAAATAAGAAGGAATTTACGAAAATTGCTCTTCAAATTTTTGTGAATTTCGGCTTATTTCCGAAGGAATTGCTTCTGCGCCCACCGTTTATTCGGTTACTAAGAGCCTGAAACATAACCTTTTTAGTTATGTCCCAGGCTCTTTTTTAGTGCTCTGCTCTCTTATCTGTACTGATGAGGAGTTTTATCTTTAATTAGTTTCATTAAAAAAGATGTCGGTGATTATTCAGCGACATCAGAACGTGTAGATTCGATATATAGACTTTACTTACATTTGCTAGTCGCCGTTATATTCAGCAAAACTAGGCCCATTTGAACGAACTTTATCTTGTTCTCCTTCTTCTAAAGAGGTAAACAAAGTACTATCATTTAAAAAGGTATTCCAATCTGCATCCATCATGGCATTTAGATCTTCTATAGAACGATGTCCTAAAACCTCAGTATTCAAACCGTCACCTGTAATAAAATGTCCATTTTCATCATGCTTCGCGTTTTTTACTGTATCTAAATCGTATTTTTTACCAAATAATTTATCCCATTCTTCACGTAATTTGTGAGCCATAGTGCATCCCTCTTTCAATATTTTACTGTATCTTTATTCTACAATATTCTTTGAGTTATTCCTCCTATAAAGCTTTATGATTAAAGCAAAAAACTAGGCTGTACTTTTTCATGTCATTGAAAAGAATACAGCCTAGTTTTTAATTAATTGAAATTATGGATTTTGTGAATTGTTTGAGTTAGATGAGTTTTGTTTAAGTGCGGATTGATCGATTGTTAAATCAACATCTACACTTTGTTCTTTCCCATCACGATAGAAGGTAATCTTCATTTTATCGCCGACTTTTTTCTTGTACAGAGCACTTTGTAAATCGGTTACGGAGCTGATATCTTCGCCATCAATTTTAGTGATGACATCATATTTTTCAAGTCCTGCTTTATCAGCTGGAGTGGCAGTTTGAACAGTACGAACGAGCACACCCATTTGAACTGACTCAGGAAGCTTCAAGATTTCTTTTCGTTGTTGTGTGGAAACATTTGTTAATTCTTCCATTGAAATGCCTAAAGCTGGACGAGTCACTTTACCATCTTTTTCTAGTTGATTGATGATATTAACTACATCGTTACTTGGAATCGCAAAGCCCATTCCTTCAACATTTACTTGGCTTTGAGCTTGAACGATTTTAACAGAGTTGATCCCGATTACTTGACCTTCGATGTTGACTAAAGGACCACCAGAGTTACCTGGGTTGATCGCAGCATCTGTTTGGATCGCATTGATATTGATCGCTTGCCCATTGTTTTCATTTTGGATATTTCTGTTTAATGAAGAAATGATCCCTTGTGTTACTGAGTTAGCATAAGCTGAACCCAATGGGGAACCAATAGCTAATGCTGGTTCGCCGATTTTTAGTTTATCAGAGTTCCCAAATTCAGCAATTGAATCCACTTTATCAGAAGAAATTTTGATTACAGCAAGGTCAGTATAAGAATCAGTACCGACTAATTCTCCTTGAACTTTTGTGCCGTCATGTAAAATAACTTCCAACCCTTTTGCTTGGTCTACTACGTGATTATTGGTCACAACATAGGCAGTTTTACCATCTTTTTTATAAATTACCCCACTACCTTCACTTGCAGCTTGTAAATCACTGCCGTCAGATTTTGAGCTGTCCTCTTGGTTGCCATCATTTCCGCCAAAAATACTACCTAAACCTCCGTCATCAGCATTTTGAGTAGGGCTTTGTAGGTTGATGACTGAAACAACAGAATCTTTCACTTTATCGACTGCTTTAGTCACATCGCTCGTTACGTCTAAATTAACATTTGTTACTTTCGTATCGCCTTTGTTATCTTTGACTGAGTTTGTAGTCGTTGGTGAATTAGATGAAGATGGGCTTTGACCCATGATGGCATACGCACCACCAAAAACAAGCGCTCCTCCGAGTAATCCTCCAGCTAAACCAATTCCAAATTTTTTAAATAACCCATTTTGCTTTTTATCTGAATCAGGTGTAACGTCTTTCTTTTGCATACAAGCAACCTCCTAATTAATTATCATTATTTATTATATTTAGTATAGTCTTTCAAGACACCTTTAGTCTACTCAAGAGCTTTGAATTTTTTATGAACAAGTTGGGTAGAAAAACAGATATAAATAATGAAAAAAACAATTCGAGAAATACTTATACACAATAAAGTGTGAAAAACTTTTGAAAAATAGAGGAAAACCCCTGTGAAAAAGTTATCCACAAAATGTGGATAATGTGTATAAGTAAATGGGAATATGTGTTTGTATCTCAAAATACTGTGAAATTAAGGATAATCGGACATGGTTCTGTGGATAAGTCTGTGCATATGTGTATAACTTTGTGGGAAAGTATGTGGAAGAGTCAAAACATTCATGATAAAATTGTTAACAAGTGAAAGAAACAAAATAGGAAGAGACGTGAAATCGATGAAAATAAAAATCATTACTGTGGGTAAGTTGAAAGAGAAATATTTAGTTCAAGGAATCAATGAGTATTTAAAACGCCTGCAAAGCTATGCGAAAGTCGAAATCATTGAAGTAGCGGATGAAAAAGCGCCGGAAAATTTAAGTGAAGCAGAGATGCTTCAGGTTAAAGGCAAAGAAGGCGAGCGGATTTTAGCTAAAATCGGGGATCAAGATTACGTTTTTGTCTTGGCAATCAATGGGAAGCAGTTTAGTAGTGAAGAGTTTTCAAAAGAGATTGAGCAGTTGGGAATCAACGGGAAGAGTCAGTTGGCTTTTGTGATTGGTGGATCACTTGGCTTGAGTGATGAGGTGTTGAAGAGAAGTCAGCAGCAGATGTCGTTTGGTAACTTGACTTATCCACATCAGTTGATGCGGTTGATTTTGGTGGAGCAGATTTATCGAGGGTTTCGGATTATGCGGGGGGAACCGTATCATAAGTAGGGGTATTTTAGGGGGAAGTAAATGAAAAAAATGAAAAAGGAACAACATTCGGTTTCATTAAATTGGTATAAGCGCTATAAAAAACGATTTAGCATACGATATGTTATTGCTTGGATTAGCTTGGTTATAGGGATTCTATTTTCTATACTACTATTTTTATTAGTGTTATTAGCTATATCAGATTATAATGACTCAAAAAAGCAAATAAACGAATTAACGAAAGAACGTTCGGCACTTAGAGAAAAAATTCAGCACTCGGCAACGGATGAACAATTGAAAAATTTTGAACAAACGCAAGCTAGTTTAATAAGTGGATGGTCAAACAATGAAGATAATTACATTGTAGATGTGTACGGACAAGAAATAGCTATTGACCGCAATAATATTTTTGTTTCAGATAATGCAAAGGTACTGAAAAATGATACCAAAAAGAAAATTTATCAGATAAATAAAGAATTTTCTCAGTTTAATGATGGCCAACAATTCATGATTGTAACAATTCAATCGCTACCTGAGTATACGACCATAGAGACTTTTGCATCAGAGGTTTTTAATCAATTAGGAATTGGACAAGCTGATAAGAATAATGGGATTTTGTATGTGATGTCAATTGATGATCGCAAAACTAGAATAGAGGTAGGCTATGGGTTAGAAGCTACAGTATCAGATGCACAGGCTGGTTCAATTCTTGATGATGAAGATACGGTATCTGATTTTAAAGATAAAGCTTATGATCAAGGAGTTAGTCGTATAATAGATCAGTTGTACGCCCAAATTGGTTCTATTACGCCTGAATATGATTTGAAAATAAAGGATGCCAAAGAGCTATTAAGTAATGCGAAAGCTGCAATTATTGTTTTTGTTATCTGTATTTTTATTTGTTTATTAACTGGCGTTTTATTTATGATACAAGCGAAGAAATTAAAGCAACGAATGAATCAATTATCAGACAAAGAGATCTATTACTTGTATCTGTCAGCTCCTATTTTTATTTTCACTATTCGTGGTCTTAAAAAAATGATCAGTACTGGACAGGTCATGTCGAAACATGCAGGTGCTAAACGTAAAGGGACAAATGTCCTAGTAGGAAATCGTTTATATGATTCTAGTGGCTATATAATCACACGAGATTACACTTCATATAGTTCTTCTTCTAGTATAGTGGTGGTTCATCAGGTGATTCATTTGGTGGCGGTTCATCAGGAGGTGGAGGAGCTTCAGGTGGATGGTAAGTGCTATTCTGGGCTTTAATGAATAAATAGCAAGCATCTTCCGAGAAGTGTTAAATAATACTATTTATGATCTAAGTGTGGAATTTACACCTATATAGAAAAATAAACTGCTGTTAAACTAAGGGAGTTCACATGGTATTTCTTGCGCAAATAGGAGAAACTGTTGTAGCAAATTTAAAAGAGCAAGTTTTACCTTACGCAATTGATACCACACTTCTGGTGAAATAACGTTTAGAGTCAATTTTTGGATGAGTAAAATGATAATCTAAGAGAAATTATGACCCAATTTTTTTGATTTTGCCTATATATGTATACTGTACGTTGTATATTCTATAGTGTTTCCCTGTTTATATCAGATGAATTTTATGAGTGGGTCAATGAAAAATCTGGTTTCTAAAATTGACCAAGAAATACCTTTCAAGTGCAGATTAATAAGCTTCTTTTATTTGTCTGTGCTAGCTAGTATAGGTACATGGCAGGAGGCCAATGCTATTTATTTTCGGGAGCTTATTTTTGGTTTGTTATACGTACTGTTGGTTTATTATTAGTTGTTTATCTTGCTCCTATCGAGACTGGGACATCTGGAACTCGGATAAACGATGGGAGCAGAAGCAATCCCTTCGAAAGCAAGTCAGAATTCACAAAAATTTGGAGATTACCAGGTAAGTACCAATCATCATCTGTTCACAACCTCATGGCGATTATTGGTAATTCCCGCGAATTTTGACCTATTTCTTGGAATTTTTAAAGGCGCTTAATCAAGTGTCTTTTTTTGTTACGTTAAAAAACAGTTATCTTCGTGATAGCTGTTTTGTTTTTCAATCATAAGGCATTTCTGTAAACAAGATTTATAAAACAGTCCCTTTCTAAACGGAAAATGTTAACTTTCTTTTTTTTGTTCATCTAATTGAAGTTTTCTTTTTCGAACTTCTCTCGCTAATTGCTCAATAATAAATATTGCTGGGATCTGGGTGGTAACATTAGACTCGTCTATTTTTTCCATAGAAATGTAATAGGGAATACTGATATCTGCTAAGCGTGCAATTGTAGATTTGCTACTGTTTGTTACAGAGATGATTGAGCTATTGGACAAGTTTAGATGGTTTAAATAAGTAATTATCTCTTTGGTTTCTCCAGAAACAGACAAAGCAACAATACACATTTTTTTTGCTAAGGTGTCACTTAAATAATTAATAGGGTAATTATTTGGGTCTTCAATTCTAATGGCCATATTAAACAAAGAAGAAAAAAATAAAGCGCCATATTCTGCCGTGATATTAGACGTACCGATACCAATGAAGATGACTAGCTCTTTTTCGAGTAGTAACTCTACAGCTTCTTCTAATTTGTCTTTGAAAAAAGTGTCTTTAGATCGAACAATAAAGTTAATCAGTTCTTCGTCTAATTCAGTATTATTTGTTTGCAGATCATTTTTATTTAGAGAACTCAAATAGGCTTGTAAGCGAAGTTTGAATTCTGAATATCCAGAAGTTTTGAATTTTTTACAGAATCTTAAAATGCTTGCCGTACTCGTATGAGTGTTGTCAGCCAATTCGCGTATAGACATTTTGTTCATATCATTTAGATGAGAAACAATATATTTGTAAATAGTTGTGTCGGTATCATTTAACGAAGGGGTTTCATTTAAAAATAGCATAGTATCACCTTTCATCGTTTATAAAATTTTTCATAAGTATATTTATATAAACACGTGACACGTTTTGTGTCAAGTTTGTTACGAGTTACTAAACTATTATCAGTGTAACCGTTTTCCTAAAATCTATTTATTTATTCTAAAAAAAAACTATACTAAATAAAAAAACGAAAAGAGGAATTATGATGAAAAAAGGAATAAAAATCGTTACTATCGGTGGTGGATCAAGTTATACACCAGAATTAATTGAAGGGTTTATTAATCGATACCAAGAACTACCCATTTCAGAATTATGGTTAGTAGATATTGAAGCAGGTCGTGAAAAATTAGAGATTGTCGGTGCGTTAGCCAAACGTATGGTAGAAAAAGCTGGTGTCCCAATTAAAATTGAATTAACTTTAGATCGAGAGAAAGCTTTGAAAAATGCCGATTTTGTCACAACACAATTTCGAGTAGGGTTACTTGATGCTCGCGCCAAAGATGAAAAAATTCCATTGAAATACGATACTATTGGACAAGAGACAAATGGACCAGGAGGGCTTTTTAAAGGGTTACGTACCATACCTGTGATTTTAGATATCGTAAAAGATATGGAGAAACTTTGTCCGAATGCGTGGTTAATCAATTTTACCAATCCTGCTGGAATGGTTACAGAAGCAGTATTACGCCACAGTAACATGAAGAACGTTGTTGGATTATGTAATGGACCAATTGGAATAGAACGAGGAATTGCAGAAATTTTAAATGTACCTAGTTCAGAAATTTTCGTAGAGTTTACAGGATTAAATCATATGGTTTTTGCTAAACGAATTTTCCACAACGGAATCGACGTTACTAAAAAAGTTATTTCACTAATGACAGAGAAAGAAGAAAATGCCGTTTCATTAAAAAATATAGCTGATTTTGCGTATGAACCTGAATTTTTCAAAAAATTAAATATGATTCCAATCGGTTATTTACGATATTACTATAAAACAGCACAAATGCTAAATGATCAAAAGAGAGCTTTTGAAGAAGAAGGAACGAGAGCCCAAGTCGTGCAAAAAGTTGAACATGAACTTTTTGAATTATACAAAGATCAAGACTTAGCAATTAAACCACCTCAATTATCAGAACGTGGTGGTGCATATTATAGTGAAGCAGCATGTAATCTTATTAATTCTATTTATAACGATAAACGTGATATTCAAACAGTAAATACACGGAATAATGGTGCAATCTTAGATATCGATTCTAATTCAGCGGTAGAGGTTAATTGCTTGATTACCAAACAAGGTCCGATCCCATTGACAACTGGAGAATTACCTGTTCCTATCAAAGGCATCGTACAACAAATTAAATCATTTGAACGTGTTGCAGCAGAAGCTGCAGTGACTGGTGACTACGATACAGCTTTGTTAGCGATGACAATCAATCCGCTAGTATCAACAGATATAGATGCCAAGAAAATGTTGGATGAGCTACTAGAAGCACATAAAGAATACCTACCAAATTTTTTTTAAGGAGATAAAAAATGAATCTAAATTATTCGATTACAGAAAATTATGACCAACTGAGTAAAGAAACAGCCGATATGATTATTGAATACATTAAAAATAACCCTAGAGGACTCTATTGCTTTGCTGGAGGTGACACTCCTGTAGGTACATTAAAACTAATCGCTGAAGAAGCTAAACTAGGAAACCTTGATTTAAGCCAAGCACATTTTATAGAATTAGATGAGTGGGTAGGGTTAGATCCTTCAGACTCTGGAAGCTGTGCATCGTATCTTACTAAAAATTTATTTACGATTGCCAATATAAAAGAAGAACAGATTCACACATTTAATCCTCTCGCGGAAAACCTGCAAGAAGAATGTGAGAAAGCAAATCAATATATTACTAAATTTGGTGGTTTGTCATTAACTCTTTTAGGTGTAGGCGTTAATGGACATTTAGGATTTAATGAACCAGGTGTTTCTTTTGAAAATAGAGCACATATAATTGATTTGGATCAAACAACTCAAGAAGTTGGAAAAAAATATTTTGCGAAATCCAAAAATATAGATCGATCTAAAGGGATTACATTAGGGATTAAGCAATTGCTAAATTCAGACTGCCTAATTGTCCAAGCGAGCGGGGCACGTAAAAAGGCAGCAATTAAGCAACTACTAAAAGGTGAGATAACAAATCAATGGCCTGTAACAGCAATTTGGAAACATAAAGCGCCTATTGTTATTATAGATAAAGACGTTCTGACTTAGGAAGGGGATAATTATGAACTTTATTGAAACAAAATTGCTTCCAGTTCTGTTAAAAGTAGGGAACAATAAACATTTGATTGCTATTCGTAACGGAATCTCTATGACAATACCTTTTACGATTATTGGTAGTTTCTTTCTGATAATAGGAAATTTCCCTATTAAAGCTTGGACAGATTTAATTGAGCCTTGGAGTAATTTACTAAATGCGCCAGTAAATGTAACCTTTGGTGTGCTAGGTCTTATTTCAGCAATAGGAATTGGGTACCATTTAGGAAAAGAATTAGGAACAGATCCTATTTCCAATTCCTTATTAACAACGATAGGATTTTTATTAGCGACTACAAACAATGATTTAAGTGTAAATATAGATGCCTTAGGTGCTTCAGGAATGTTTACAGCGATTGTTATAGGAATTTTTGTTACACATTCATTCCGCTATTTTGTTAAGAAAAATATTGTAATCAAAATGCCTGAAGGGGTTCCTCCTACAGTAGCAATGTCTTTCACAACGTTAATTCCAGGTGCATTTGTACTGATTGTCATTTGGGTATTACGTTGTTTGTTTGGAATCGATCTAAACGCTTTAATATCGTATCTGTTCCAACCGCTTGTTTCAGGAATGGGAACACTGCCAGGTATGCTCATATATACAACGCTTGTGTGTCTATTATGGATATGTGGTATACATGGAGATAATATATTATCTGGGATTGCGACACCAGTATTTTTAGGTTATTTAGCAGAAAATACACATGCGTTCCAAAATGGCGTGCAAGCACAAAATATAATTGCTGAAGGGTATTGGATTGTATTTATGTGTATAGGAGGGACTGGAGCTACTTTAGGCTTGGTTCTAAACATGATACGCTCCAAAAGTAAAATGTATAAATCTATTGGAGAATTATCATTGCCTTCTGCTATTTTTTGTATCAATGAACCTGTGATTTTTGGCTTACCAATAGTAATGAACCCAATCATGATTATTCCCTTTATTGGGACTCCGGTCATTCTATGTATAGGAACCTATATTTTAATGAGTATGGGTATCATCGGAAAAATAGTCATTCAAGTTCCGTGGACAATACCCCCAGTAATTGGAGCCTATATAGCAACTAATGGAAATATTGGTGCGGCAATTTGGTCAATAATCTCAATCGCGATTTCATATATCATTTACATGCCATTTTTCAAAATGATGGAAACGCAGCAACTTAAAAATGAAGCTGAATCAACCGAATGATCCAAACCTACCCGTCTTTTATAAATAGAACAAAAAAATAAAGAGTATGAGAGTGAGACAAAAGTAAAAAACACTTTTGTTCCACTCTCTAAAATCGAATAAAAGTTGAGAAAAAAGCAGTTACTACACTACGTTCCGATTTCATCACTCTCTAAGGATCAGTGAGACTAAAAATCGAAAGACTTGGTTCTCGGGATTTAACACTTCTATCCCAACCTCTTTCTTTACTTTCAGAAGAAGAAATCGGTAAACTTTATCGTCAGCGAAAAATTGACGTCAAACTAGCTTTCGGACATTTGAAGGCTTGTTTAGGGTTTACTCGTTTCTCTGTTCGAGGGAAACGGCAAATACACAATGAAATTGGATTCGCATTAATGGCAGTCAATTTAAAGAAATATAGGTTGAATACGCTCACAACTAAGGAAAAATTCTTCCAATAATCTAAAAAATAGAAGACTGAAAATCATTTTTTACGATTTTCGGTCTTTTATTTTAAGGTTCTTGTGTAAAGAAAAACAATAAGCCCTTGCATCAAAAAAAGATACAAGGGTCTACTTATGAGGTAACTAAATAGCTCTCTCAGATGATTGCGGTTTAATCAAATTAAACATTAACCCAAATAAAAACTGAAATAGCAACCGCAGTAGCAACTGTAATCATGGCAATCCCTCCTTTCAATAATAGAATATTTCAAACATTTTATATGTAATAATGTGCTATACTTAGACAAAAGGAAGTGAAACTAGAATGAATGTAGAAGAAGCACTTTATTTTTTTAGAAAAAATAGAAATTTAAAGCAAAAAGATATTCTTACCTATACTGATACCTCCGTCTATTCCAAAATAGAGACAGGAAAAAAAGTGTTAAGATTTTCTGAACTAAGAGATATTTTAGAACGCTTCTCTGTTCCACTAGAAGAATTTTCAGAATATTTAGAAGACAGTATGGAACAAAAAAAGTTTCGTAAATTGTTTAGACAATGTGCGAATAGTCCTATAGATGAATCCAATAAAAAGAAGCTACTTAATTACTACAACCAATTAACCTTTTCTAAGGACATGCATCTTAGAGAAATGGCAAATTTTATCGGGATAAAAACATTGTTCTCCAATTTTTGGAAAGAGATTTCTCCTGTAAGCCAAGAAGAGTTAAATCAAATCTATAAACTTCTAATGGAAAAAGAGTATTTTTTTCAGTATGATTACGCTGTATTATCCAATACAATTTTTCTATTTAATGACAATCAAATCAAGCGCCTAGCTAAAAAAGCGTTACCTGTTAAAGATATCGAAGTCAGAAATGTGGAGACAACAGAATTTATTAAAAACATGATCAACAATTTAATCACAACGTTACTACGTAAAAAAGAGTATGAAGAAAGTCGTTATTACTTAAGATTAGCTGCTACAAAAGAAGGCAATCTTACGTTTGATTATAAGTTAGTCATTCAGTACTTGGATAATTTAACAAGCTATTTAATTACTGGCGACGATTGTTATAAAGAAAATATTTATGACTATATCCACTTATTAACGAAGCTTGGAGAGCAAAATTTTGCGAAAAGTATTGAGCGAGAAGTTCGCTCGATACTTTCAGAAAGCAAAGATGTTCCGATCTTTATTCAAGCGGATATGTAACCTACGTGCTACTATAGCAATTATCATTACTTTGGCTAACAATTCGTTTAAGAAATTAGCTATTCTTAAAATAAGATTATAAATATAATGTCCCCTAGCATATGCGCTTTTTGGTGAGGGATGATAGAAGACTTTTCAAAGGGTTTGTACGCCTTTTTGTAGTTTTTACTACGCTATTAGCATACCACATTATTTATATTTGTTTCACTCAAATTATAAATAATGTGAGTTTATCTTTGTAATCTGTCTTATTTCTCGTGATTCGGTCGATAAGACATCTTTAAAGGCACTTTTGAGTGTCTTTTTTTGTTATGCTGAAAAAGGTTAGCATAACAAAGTAAAGCAAACCATTTCAAACGAAGTAATTAGATATAACAGAGTAGAAAGGAATTGCTGAAGTTGATTAAAGACTTAAAAAAAGTTAAAAGATAAGCGTTTATAGTATCACATCTTTGGTTAAATAAAAGAGCACCTAACAAGATGTTTTTGTTAAAGGATATATTTTAGGTGTTCTTTTGTATGCCTGACAATTAGAAAGTGCAGAAATATTATTAAAAAATCTTGTTTGCATATCAACCTGTGATTGTTATTAGTCATTAGGTTTGGTAAAATTTTATATAGATACCGACATTATGTAAAGGAGTAAATACATGTTTTTAACCAGTGAATATCTAGAAAAGAAGCAAAAGTACACCACACTTAAAACAGAATTATCGACTGCTTTAACCGAGCATTCTTCCTATTTAGATCAATTGGAAACCACAATCACTGCAGCGGAAGGAAAGTTTACTAGTGTCTCTACCACAGATGGAATTCCGAACCAAGATACGTTAAATAAAGTCAGCGAGCTGATAGAAGAACTACAGTCATTAAGTAAAAAAGTAAAAAGTCGAAATGACAGTATCTCAGATGGTGTCACTACAGCAGAAACAAAAGCGCAGCACTATGGAGATCTTTATACGGCAGAGAAAAAGCGTGAGGACGACTATCATCAAGAAATAGCGAGACAAACACAAGAGAACATAAGAAGACAACAAGAAGCACTTAAAAATAATAAAATTATCCCAAGATAGTTAGAGTGAGGAGGGCATACACGAATGAGCAATATTGAAATAAAATCAGGTGGGCTTTCTGAAGTGATCAGCAGTGCATCAGAAGCAGAAAGTGCAATGCGTGCTTCTCTAGATGTAGCGAAAGCTCTTGTTTCCAGCAGCAGTGGCTATGATCAGACATGGACAGGTGAATCGAAAGATAGCTATCTGATGTATTTAGGAATCGTCAAACAATACCATGAAGACTTAGCGAAATGCGTGAAGAGTTATAAAAAAGCGGTCACAGAACTACAAAAGGATATTGATTCGTTTGATTCGTCGAAAATGGGCGAGATACGAGGGATTTAGGAGGAAAGTATGACGATTTTTTCTGAAGAAGAGCTAGTAGTATTAGCCGATATGGTGGGACAAGTGGAACTATTTGGTGTGCCACAACTAACGGCCTATCGCTTAAACCACACGACAGTCGTTCCAAAAGGCATCGAGCGGTTAGAAAAGAAAGAGCTGTTAGCAGAAGGAAAGCTAACCCAAAAAGGGTATCTAGTTGCTTCGTTGATTGAGCGCTATGGGCAAGCGGAAACCTATATCTGTTTAGATAAAACGTACTATGTCGCTACAGGTGAGCAAGCGATCGTTTTAAAAAGAGAAGAAGAAGGGTATCGATTGACCATTCAAGAACCAGAAACCCTTTTAGGACAATGGCTTGTAGAGTATTCTATTTTGCGTAGAGAAGGTACAGAAGAGGAAAAGGATTTTCGTTCAAGACGAGCGCGACTAACCTTAGAAGAGGTGCAGAAACAAGGAATTGATGCTGCAGTCGTTATAGGTAGCATTCAGAAGCAGGAGAAGAACTTGGCTAAATCTGAATACGCTTTGTTATTGTCTCAAGGGATTTTGTATCGATTGGACAGTGAGCAATTAAAAAGAGTCAGTCAGTTTTGGGTCAATAAATGGCTAGTCGACCAATTAAAAATTCCTTATGAAGTACCAAAAGATAAAACGGAAGGGCTGGCGAATTGGTTTGGCAGATAAAATCACAGTAGATCCTGGTGAGTTATCAGGTATTACAAGTAAGATTCAAAGTGTTGTTAGTGAATTAGAATCATCCTATAGTTCTTTGCAAACAATTACAGGAAGTGAGTATTATGTGGAAGGAATGGCGCAAGGACAAGTCGCCCTGTTCAATGTTGTAACGGCTCGCATGGAAGAATTGATTTCCCACTACGCTCGATTAGGAGAGTATGTTTCATATGCAGGAGAAACCTTTGTGGAGTTGGATCAATCTGTTAGTAGCGACATAAAGTTAAAAGAGAAATAATAACAAGTAGATGTATTAGTTTTAGGAAATGAGGATAGGTATGAAAGATGTAAAATATAAAGAAGGTGAGTGGCAATCTCTGTCTGAAGGAATCGTACTGTTAACAAGCTCAGGTTTATTCCAATGGATCACAGAAACAGACCGTATCAGTGATGATGCAAAAAGCTCTTGTGACACATACGATGTGGATCACGCTATAGACATAGATACAGCAAGTAATACAAATTATGAAGAAACAGAGCATCGGTTGACCTTGTTACAACAAGCCATTCAGCATATACCAGATACCCTTTCTGGTAGTGTAGATCAGCCATTTTACAATGCTGTGGATTCCTTGATGGAAAAGTTAAGTAACATGAATATCATGGGGTATGAGACAATGGCAAGAGGGGCATTTTCTAACGGCGTAAATAGTGCCGGTGTTGCCATGTCTAAAATGAAAGTGACGTTAGAAGATCTTTTAGGAAATAGTTCTCCCCTGACCGACTATCTTCGTGTAGAATATAATCAGATGAAGCAACAAATCGGTGATGTAAGTTTTGAAGACTATAAGAAGATGGCGTTTGCGGATAGCTCCTTTGATTATTATTCTAGAAACGAAAAAGTAAAAGATCTAGCCGTGACCTTAGTGATAAATGGTGCAGTTCTAGTGATCGGAGGAATGTTGCCATGGCCACTGATGGTTGCGTTAGGACTGACTTCTGGTGGAAAGAATATCAGTGATGCTTGGCGAGGGAAGGATCTATTTACAGGCAAAGAACTGTCTACAGGAGACCGTATCTTACGAGGATTATCCGGAGTTGCGGATGTAGCATTAGCAGGATATGGAACGTATAAAGGGCTTAGACCACGAAAAGGAACAACGAAGGTTGTTGTTTCAGAGAAAGCCAGTGGGGCTAATAATATAAAAAATAATGTGCCAGATTCAACATTAAGGCATGCTGATTTAGGAGATTTCAATAATAATAATCGGTTGATTAATGGTGGTCATGGACAAAGTAATATGGATTATTTGAAAGAGAATAATATAGATTTTAATATTGTTAAAGAATATCCAAATGGTGTTAGAACTGGTAATATTCCAAGTCATAAAAATAAAATGAAACGAACAGGAAATGGTCAGTCATGGTTTCCTAAAGAATGGAATGATTCTAAAATTCGTGATGCTGGTAATCACATCAATAATCTTCCACAGAATAAGAACTTACCTGATGGACAATGGGCATTTGGAGATTATGACGGTGTTAGAGTGGGGGTAATAAAGAAAGATGGCAAAGTGACAACAATAATACCTGATAATTCTAGACAACCATAAAAGAAGGGGAGAATTAAAAATGATTGATTCTGAAAAAATAGAAAATTTAATTAATGAAAGAAAGAAATTATTACCAGATGACCCAAGAATTAGTGAAATATGGGATGAATTGACACAAATATTTTCAGAAGATGAAGAAAACACAATTGAATATTTAAATAATTGTTCTGAAACTCAACTAGAATGGATAAGTGAAGTATTTGAAGATGTATCAGAAAATCTACAAAGTGAAGATTTTATCGATACATTAGAAAAACTACAGAAAAAATTTCCAGATTTAGATTTAGAGATGGATATTTCATATGCTAAGGAAGCATTGGAGAATTAAATCATTAAAATAAAAAAGCACTTTACTATCTGATTGGAGTCGGATAGTAAAGCCTTGACTAGTAAGGAGTAACTCACTAATCAAGTTGCCAATATCTAACACAAGCTAGCTGTATTTATTGTACAAAAATACAAATAATGAATGTTTCTTTGATGTACAGTAATTCAGATAGAGAATGTGAAACTATTGAAACGGTATTAGTGAGGAAACAATCACTGATACCGTTTTTTCGTGTATCAAAAATTGAAGGGGTGAAGAAAAATGATTCAAGCAGAAAATAAACGACCAATCAAAGAAAGTAGTCACCAAGATACTTATGCAGTATAGGATGTACGGGAGTGACTTCAATCATAGCAAGAAGTATTATCTGTAATAGAAATACTTTTTTGAAGACGAAAACAGACCAGTCAACAAACAACAAATCGTCAGAAAATACTATGCTTGTTCACAAGTTTTTATGTTGTTTTATTTGGACTTTAGTCAAACCATACAAAAAATAGAAAATTAAGAAGCAAGAAAAAGGTTTAAAGGTTTTCGATTGCTATTTTGCTAGATTTTGAGGGTGAAGAAAGAGGCTTTTAAAAGAACAAATTTAAAGTCTAAAGCAAACGAAGGGGATATCATGCAAAAAAGCTCGATAAATTAGCCAAAGTGATAGCTATTTTGTGAGTTCCTCGAGCACGGACATGGAGTGCTTAAAGAGTTTATCCATATCATCCAGTCTAAAGATTCAAAATATCAATCAAGTGTAAATGTTATTCAATATGCTCTGATGAAAGGTTTAGAAGCGATGAGGAAGGATGTTAGCAAATAATTATATATAATCAAGATACTTTATCAAATGACGAATAATTAATTTAGTTGAGTAGATGTAAAGTTGAATCATAAAAATAGTGTTCTTTGACGTGCAAGATATGGATTCCTTGATGGAGAAGTTAAGTAATATGAATATCATGGGGTATGAGACAATGGCAAGAGGGTCATTTTCTAATGGCGTAAATAGTGCCGGTGTTGCCATGCCTAAAATGAAAGTGACGTTAGAAGATCTTTTAGGAAATAGTTCTCCCCTGACCGACTATCTTCGTGTAGAATATAATCAGATGAAGCAACAAATCGGTGATGTAAGTTTTGAAGACTATAAGAAGATGGCGTTTGCGGATAGCTCCTTTGATTATTATTCTAGAAACGAAAAAGTAAAAGATCTAGCCGTGACCTTAGTGATAAATGGTGCAGTTCTAGTGATCGGAGGAATGTTGCCATGGCCACTGATGGTTGCGTTAGGACTGACTTCTGGCGGGAAGAATGGCGAGGGAAAGATCTATTTACAGGCAAAGAGCTGTCTACAGGAGATCGTATCTTACGAGGATTATCAGGAGTTGCGGATGTAGCATTAGCGGGCTATGGAACGTATAAAGGGCTTAGACCACGAAAAGGAACAACGAAGGTTGTTGTTTCTGAAAAAAATAGTGGGACTAACATTAGCAAGCCTCCTAGAAATTTAGTAGATAATATGGATGAAATTGCTGATGACATTAGAAATATAAATAAAAAATA
The DNA here is from genome assembly GCF_001730285.1 of Enterococcus ureasiticus. GTDB lineage: Bacteria > Bacillota > Bacilli > Lactobacillales > Enterococcaceae > Enterococcus_L > Enterococcus_L ureasiticus. The sequence continues at coordinate 168,316 of NZ_MIJZ01000016.1, read as the reverse complement.
CTCTAGTGGTTTTGAACAAAATAATTCAATAGAGAATATAATTAATTCTGCTTCCTACTATGAAGATTCATGGGAACAAGCATCGGCGGTAACAAGGAGTATCACAGACCATGCGTTTGTAGATGGGAATAAGCGTACAGCATTTGATACTTTGAATATGCTGTTGGATGATTTAAAATTGAATTCACCATTAAATGATTCACAGAAATGGGACTTGATAAATAAAATAGGAACAGGAGGTTTAAAAGATGTGTCAGAAATTGCAAATATTCTTAAAGGAAAATAAAGCTAATTTTTTAATAAAATATGATTCTGTTAGAGAAAATAATAAGTATACGGTTATGTTATTTGATACTGAAAAAAAAGAAAGAATTGCTGGTGGAGATACCAACTCCATAAGTGAAACAGAACAAAACATATTAAATGACACCAGAAGCGATGTGGATTTTGATGAGATTAATAAGTTATTCTATAAAATCCAAAATTCGCTAAAAAAAGATGTTGAGTATGTATTAATGCTATCTATGAATTACTCTGAAGAATATTTAGATTATATTATATATGTGGATGAATCAGGGAATATTAGTCATAATAAGTTTGATTCTTATAAAGAGTTAGAAGATTTTGTAGGAAAAAGTTATGGATGAGCAACTGATAATTGATATTAATAATTACCTGCAGAAATTAACAGAAGATGTTGTTAAACCTATGTATGGTGTAAGAGAGAAAAGTTCAATACATTTGATTTCTAAATCATTGGATCAAGAAGTTTTTTGGGTAGCACTATATCCTACGATTTTTGATAAAGCAGCTTATTTATGGTATACCATCTTTAATTATCATTGTTTTTATAATGGAAAGGAACGTACTGCTTTAGTAACAGCTTAAATCTATTTGAAAATAAATGGTTACTATCTAGAGATCGATAGTTTTTTTTGATATTTCCTTAAATATTGTGGAGTCACATTTGGAAAAAGAAGAAATTATTTTACCTGATACTAACAAGTTAACGAGAAAACAACGACGAGAAAAAGGAGTCAAAGTAGCTGTCGGGTATACTCGTGTTTCAACCCAAGGACAAGTAGACGATGGTCTGAGTTTAGCAACACAAGCTGAAAAAATAGAAGAAAAAGCTGCATCATTAAGTTTGTCCTATCACATGACGTAGACAGACGGCGGTAATTCTGGCGGAGATATTGAACATCGCTCAGGAATGATTCAATTATTGGAAGATGCTAAGAACGGATTATTTGAAGCTGTAATTATTTATTCTGTTTCCCGTGCAAGTCGTGATTTGGATGATTTTTTGACAATTATCCGTACGTTAGAGCGTTACGACATTGAACTAATAAGTATTTCAGAAGTAATCGGTGCCAGTAATCCAGCAAGAACGATGTCACGAAACTTAATGGCAATTGTGGCACAATTTGAACGTGAACGAACAAGTGAATTAGTGGCTGAAAGTATGAAAACTGTCGCAAAAGAAGGCCGATTTACTGGTGGTCGTATGTTAGCGTATTATTGTGGTGTAGATGATGAAGGACGTAAAACACTGCTTATAGAACCGGAAGGAGCGGCTATCGTTCGGACCATGTTTGCCAAGTATGCATCAGGCGAAGGTTATCGAGCCATTGCGAATTACTTAAATCGACAAGGAGAAAAAACCATTACTGGTAAGTCGTTTACTGCAGGTGGGATAAAAACAATCTTATCGAATCAAAAATATAGTGGCATTATTGAGTACGGAAAATATCAACAATGGAAAAAGAAGCGGAGACGAGGATTGAATCCTACGCCAATTGTACAGAAAGGCATCCACGAACCGATTATTGATGAGGCATTATTTTTAAAAGTGAGGGAACGGTTGGAAATGGAAAAAAAGCAACCTAATTGGAATCATCGTGGTGAAAATGTTTTAACAGGACTACTCACTTGTCCAGTATGTCATGGACCGATGGCCGCATCTAACGTGACTAACACACTAAAAGATGGGACAAAAAAGAGAATTCGGTATTATTCTTGTGCTAACTTTAGGAATAAAGGTGCTTCTGTTTGTGGAGCCAATTCCATCCGAGCTGATTATGCAGAAAAGTTTGTCTCTGACCGATTGCGGGAACTTGTGACGATCCCTGAGTTCCTCCCTGTACTTGTCAAAGAAATGAACCGAAAAATAGAGGAAGAGCTCCAACCATTGGAACAGGAGCTTGCAGTTCTTCTAGTCAATATGACTGACATTGAGAAAAAAGTAGAAGTATATCACCAATTTGAAGAACTAACAGATGAACACCAAGAAGATATCTCCTCTCAAAAAGAAAAGCTAAAAGAACAACTTATTTATAGTAAACAAAGAGAGCATGAAATTCTTTCTGTATTGAATCATCAGCATGAAAAAATTACTGTTGATAATGTATCACAGATATTTACTGCACTCGATCATTTTCTTAATAAAGCAGATAAGGCAATGATTAAGTCAGTTTACCGCACGTTTATTCAGAAGATTACGTTTGATCCATTAACGAAAGACGCTATTCAACTGACAATGACATTTAACGAAGAAATTATCCATCAACTAAATCAACTCTATCAAGAGACTCTATCCAATCAAACGGATGGGGTCTTTTTTGTGTTGAAGCGTCCATTTACTTTGGTGTTGTAAATAAGCACAATAAATCAGTCGTTTTCAGTTCGTTTCATTTTATCCGTAAGAAAAGTCTCGTGTACTTCATCTCCAGCAATTAAGCTACTTTAGCGAGGTAAAAGCGGTGAATCATTGTAGACTTGATAGAAGAAGAGGGTGGATGGGAAAATAGCAATAGATAAAACGTGTGGCGTAACAAAATCCCAGCTATTTCAAATAGCTGGGTTCGTTGTTATGGAGGTGCGTAACTGATAATAATGTATTTCTGAATATCATCAGCAAGTGGTTGTGATTATGTATAGCTTCTTTTAGCTGAATAGATTGAACAATTAAAAGAAAAACTATTGTTCTATAGATATTTATCAATATCATGTATAAGAATTTTTAATCTATAATAAATGAAGTGTTATAAATAGTTCTAAGGAATTTTATAACTTTGTAACATGGATGTGGAACGTAACTATTAATAACTACAAAAAAGCATCAATTTGTTATTTTAAATCGATGCGTTTTTTATATATTGAATTATTTTAAATGGGATTGTTATTTTAGATGATCAATTTCAATCTCAAGTTCATCTAGTATGACTATCTCTTCAGAAAATATTTTGTCGATAAGCTCGATCTTTCCAGAAGGTTCAAAGTTACTATATTCATAAATGGATGCAACTATAATTTGATTTTCTTTAAAATCATCATTCAGAATATCGAAGGTTTCTTCTACATTTTGTTGGTCAACCTCTCTTCCGCTAGGGGAGTCTAGAACTATAGGTAATTTATAACCTAAGTATTTTTGTAATTCGATAATGTAAGCCATTTTAAAAGAAAATACAATTTTGTGTAGAATAGCCCCGCTTAGAGACTGTAAATCTGATGTGAAGATATAGTTCTTTGATTGATTGATATATTGATCAACTCCTAATTTAGAGGCATAGTTTATAATATTTAAATGTAAATTATTTAACGCTTCATTATTAGCAGAGAGTTTTTCTTTAATCTCATCTGTAAGGTATTTCTTTTTCTTTTTCAAAGAAGTCAAGATTTGATCCAATTGCTCGTAAGGAATATTTACTTGGGAAATTAGACGGTCAGCCTTATCAATTTCACTTTGAAGTGAAAAAAGGTTATCACTCTTTTGAATTTCTAAAAGTATCTCTCTAATGTCTTTCTCTACGAAAGATTGTTCCCTTTTTAGTATAGATACACGAGCATTGATATATTTTTGATTATCATTGAAATGAATGATAGTATCTTCTTTCACTGGAATTTCAATACCAGATTTTTTGTCTTTTACAACTAAATCCATTTTCTCTATATAATTTATGAATTGTTTGTTTTCTTTAAGACTATCTTCTAAATCATCAATTTTCGATTTTAATTCATTACTTTTTATTTTCTTTATTTGAAGCTTATTCTCTAATTTTGTAATGTAGTCAGAAGAAAAAATAGAGTCGTCACTTAATTGTGAGAGATGGTTCTTATATTCAATGATATTAAGTATTTGAGAATACTTTTTTATTTCAGTATTTATATTTTCTAGCTCGGTTTTTTGGCTAGACAAATCTCTATCAGATACTCCTTCGAGTAAATCTTCAATTTTGAATTTTATGCTCCCTATAACAGTACCTCTATTAAGTAGTGTCCATCCTTTTTCTTGGTCCATATAAATCGATCCGAGAATGCTTTTTATTACATTCTCATTTTTTGAGTTCCAGATTGTTGATATTACTAAATCTTCATCATTAGGTAGAAGATATTCAAGCAAAGAACCGTCATCATATATTAATGTGATTACATCATTAAATCTTTCTACAGTTGTTAGACCTGTTGAAGTTTGAAGAAAAAGACGAGTTTTAACTTTTTTGAAAGGTAGCCGTTTTGTTTTAGGAATATTGTATCCCATGGAGTAAAATATTAATCTAAGTAGGGTAGATTTTCCAGCACTATTTTTAGTACTATGAATCAATGTTGTATTCTCTAATTTAAACTTTTTTTTGATACCGTTATATTCTAAGTCTAGTTGAGTTAATCTCATAAGCCTACCTCCTTGTCGAGTCTTTCAATCAATTTTATTTTTTTTAATATATTCCATAGTATATACTTTGTAACTGCATTGGAGGTATCAATAGACTCTGAAAAAAAGAGTTTTTCTTCATAATAATCAGCAGTGCTCTCTATAAAATCTTTAGGTGCGGTTCTTCTGTTAGTATATTTTTTACTTCGTATATATTCTCGGTATTGCTGAGTCACATGATTAATAAAAGTAAATTCAATTGATTTCTTTTCAATGAATTCAGCGTAAGTAGTCTCAATGGCATCTTCTTCACCAATATCTAAATCAAATTCCTCAAAAAATTCATCACTTATTGGATCTAAGGCGAAAATAATAATTGGCCAAGTTATATCACTCTTCTCCAGAGCAATAGATTTGGAAGGATTTTTCACAAAATCAAGCTGGTAATTATCGAACACTCTGTTTGATTGGGATTGAGTCAATCCAATACTGGATAATAAAGACATGACATGCTCTTTGACAAATCTATACCTAGTTTGATCGTCATCCCCAAAAAATGGAAGAGTTCGTATTTCAAGACGATCAAAATCAAAGTTTGCAAGGCTTAACTTTTTCTCTTTTGCAACTTGCTTTGCATATTTTTCAATTTTCTGTTTGATTTTATCAGGCATTTCAGTAAATGAATACTTAGTAGGGGTATTGGCAAATAAAGTAGAAAATTGTTTGAAAACAAATGGATTTGCGATATTTGTTCCATATGCTAAAGAAGAATAGCAATTTTTTTGAGATGCATTAATAAGCGTTTTGAGAGCATCTTTCAAATGGGCATTGGAATTACTGGTGCTATAAGGATCAAGTTGAGACTTAGCTTGAATATAAATCATATCTTGATTTTCATAAGCAATTTCTATATCTTCTGTATTACCTTCTACTTTAATACTTTTTAACTTTTTTAAATCTTGAGATACTATAAAAAGTGCTAAACTGCTTTGAAAATCCCAGCCAAATGCAGAGGCTTGAGCATTAGTATCGATGATGTTATGTTCATCTTTTTTATTCTCCATAAAAAACATCCTAAACTTATATTTATTAACTTTATTATAAACTATATTTGCTGTAAAAAGAATTCCTTCTTTGTAATTATTGTATTTTATATGTGATTTAAAGATAAATATAGTTTATTCATTGCCTGATAACTGGTAATATAAGAATGGAATAACTAATTTTTATTTTTAAAAATATTTTAAGGAGGATTATATGAGAAATCATGAGATGCTTGTCGATCTTATTGTTGGAATGTTAAGTAGTTATTTTGATTCTGAAAATATCTATAAACCCAGATTAGTCACTAATCAAATTATTAAAGGTAAAGCCATGAAAAACCATATAGATATTTACTTGGAATTTGTGCAAATGAATAACATTGAAAGAACAGTGATAAATGTTGTTGCTGATAGAGAAGTTACTACAGAAGATGTATTGAAATTAGCAAATACTTTGGATGATTTGGAATTCAAAGCTAAAGGTGTCCTGTATTATGATTCGTGTATATCTGATGAAGCTTTAGCGGTAGCCAAATATAAATTGAAAACTAGTAAATTTATATTGCAAGAGGAAGTAATTAAAAGTATGATTAAACGTTTTGGGATGATCTTACCAGATGAATCAATTATAGGAGACCCCTTTTGGGTAGTAATGGAAACAGGTGGAAATGGTGAAAACACTGGAACTTATTACTCATATGATGGGTTGATTCCCCTTTTTTTATCATATAAACAAGCGAGAGAAGTTGCTGATAAAAATAGTGATCTTAAAGTTTATGGACTAAGTCAAAATCATTTGAAAATTCTCTCTAGCTTTACTGATTCTACGCATCATCAGTTGGCTTTATTAGCTCCTAGATACGGAAGTCTGTTCAGTAAAGAATATGAGACGCTAGTTTATGGACCAGGTAACGAGAATATTCTTAAATGGTATTTTAGAGGAGAAAATCATGTTTAATAAATTTAAAAATAGAGGAAGAACTCTTGAAAATATAATAGAAGAAACTTGCAAAAAGATAGCTGAAGATGAACGAATCAATGCAAAAATTTCTAAAAGGATCCCTTTAATAGGCGCAGATAAAGCAACACATGAATTTGACATTCTTTATGAATATGAACATTTTGGACTACAATACAGAGTCGCAATTGAATGTAAAAGCTGGAATAAGGCTATAAATAAAAGTCAATTAACTGATTTTGCATACAAACTAAAAAGTGTTGGTAACATCAATGGGATATTTTTGTCCGAAACGAAGTTGCAAAAAGGAGCAAAATTAGTTTCAGAGTATGAAGATATTAAGTTTATTAGATATTCTGATTTTAGATCGTTTTCTTTAAGTCAAAATGAAAAATATCTTCTTCCTAACTATAGAAGCATCGGAGATCCATTTTGGATGTTTATAAATAAATCTGGGACTGATTTTCTTGAGCAAAATGTTTTATTTAATAATATACTTTACCTCTTTGAAAGCAAATATTATGCTATGGAATTTCAAAGAAGAGTTTTAAAGCAAATGAATGAAGATATTGAGTTGGTGGGAGTCAGTCAAAGTCATTTAAGAGACATAAAGGTTTCTCAAATAAAATATAAATTTCAAATAGGATTGTTTAATCCTATTCATGAAGAATGGGAAAGAAATCAATTTCATTTTTCTCCCCTTGATACTGAAGAAATAGATTGGTTTATTAGATAGCAATTTTAATAAAAAAGGTAATAATTTTATTTTGATATGCTGAGAGGAACAATGTAAAGTGCTTAAAAAGTGATAAGAGGAACTTTACCATAAATAAGGATAAAAACAAAATATGCCATAATGAAGCATACTAAATGAGTGGCTGTGGTATTAGAGTAAAGAGTATATTGACTTATCCTCTGTTCAATATTTGTAAAGAATATGAATCAAAAATTGATTATAAATTATACAGAATTATAAAATTTATAGCACAATAAAAAATAATAGATTATTTGAGAATAGTGTTAGAAAAGGAGATATGGAGTTGGAGAATAGTATATTTGATCGGATTTATCATAAGCGATTAGACCAAAATTTACTAAATGATTATGATAATGATGAAGCTAAGTTAACAGAAGTAAAACGGTTTATGGGAAAACTATTGTTAAGTAAAAATCTAAACTTTCTTATAGGTTCAGGCTGCTCTATAAATGCAATACCTTTAATGAGCAGTACATTTAAAGAAGTTAAACCTAGTCTAGACAAATCTACTTTAGGAGCATATTTAGAATCAGATGATATTGAAGGATACTTAAATTGGTTGATTAGTGCAATTAATTTTCATAATGGAGCTGAAAAAGATAAATTTCAGCAATCCTTTAACTTATCAATTGACGCATTAGTGGACAGTATGCCAAGTTTTGATTCATATAATCAAAATGAAGATTCAGTTGCTGAGATTTATAGTGCTCTGAAAAACTATCAGCTTTTTTATAATGCAATTTTTACTAAAAGGGATAATAGTCCAATACCATTGGCTCCGATAAATATTTTTACAACTAATTATGATCTTTTTAATGAAAATGCATTAGATAATATTAATATTCACTACAGTTCTGGATTTCAAGGTGGTATAAAAAGAGTTTTTAATCCTTCGATGTTTAATTTAAGATATGTGGATACTGAAAACAAGTTTAAAAAGAAGTGGAACCCTGTCAGACGATTTGCTAAGTTGTACAAACTGCATGGTTCAACAAATTGGATTAGTGAAGGAGATAAAGTCTATTTAACTGACAGAGTGATTAAATCAGCTGATCAAGTTATGATCTATCCAAGCTATGTAAAGCATGACATAACAAATCAAACTCCATATTCAGAGCTTTTTAGAGAGTTAACACTAAATCTACAGAAACCGAATTCAGTATTAATAGTCTTAGGATTTGGGTTTCCCGATGAACATATAAATCAGTTAATCGAGCAAGCCCTTAATAATGAAGACTTTATACTATTGATTTTTGGGGATGATAAAGAAGGAAAAATTAATTCTTTTTACAATAGGAATAAAATGAAACCAAACGTTCATCTTATTGGTGGCGATTATCAAAAGGAACAAAAAAAAGGAAAACTTCATTATTTTGAAAATATTATTCAAGAGTTTTTAATATCAGAATTGAATTTATTGAACAATGAAGATGATGAAAACAAGAATGTAGATTCTGATATTGGAGATGGTGAAAAAAATGAATAATGTTATTGGTACTGTCATTTTAGTAAATCCTTATAAAGTTCAAATTGAAATATTGAATCAAGAAGATATTTCGTATAATGAAGATGGATATTCTTATTTTTATGATGGTGTGAACTCGTATATAACAATTAGAGGAGTAAATGAAATAAAGCAGGTCTATCACATCACTAATATGTTTGAAAAAGATATTCCTGTAGGATTTAGTGATGATTCATTGACTCAAAATAAGTACATATTTGAAGCAGAACCGTTAGGAGAAATACAGAATACTACATTTTCATTTGGAATTAATAGCTATCCATTACTGGGTGACTTAGTGAGCTTAACGAGTGAGGCAGAATTGAAGTTTATTATTGAGAATAAAGATTTGGCGATAACAATAGGAAAAATGGTTCAAAAAAATCTATTTCCTAAAATCAGTGTAGATACTTTGTTTAGCAATCATTGCTGCGTCTTAGGAAATACAGGTTCAGGAAAGTCAACAACCATTAAGACAATATTGAGATCAATACTCGAAAAAACAAAAATAGATATTTTTGATCCTAAAAAAGTAAACTCAATAGTTTTTGATATTCACAATGAATATTTTTCTGATAATGAAATTGATGTACATCATTTAGACATACTAAATGATATATCTATAAATTTAGAGAAGTTAACTAAAGAAGATTGGATAAATTTAGTAGATCCTTCTAATCAAGTACAACTTCCTGTTTTATTGAAGGCGTTAAAGTTAGCTGCATTAATGAATGAAGAAAGTGAGTTCAATTGGATCAAGGCATACGCTGCTTTAGAAATGTATAATAATGTTCAAGTCGATGCGAATGCTAAAAAAACAAAAGTGCAATCTTTATTAAGAAGTCTTAATGATCCTAAACTGAATGAGGCAACATTAATGTTTAATCAATTTGGAGCTGTCCTGGATAACCATCTAGAAGATTTTCAAAATATCATAAAAATGTATGTTGAAACACATTCAAGAACTTCTTATGAAAATGTTAAGCTAAGTATCGATATATATCTTTCAGAAGCTAGATACTCTGTTTCAAAATTAGAAGATTTAGAAATAGCGTTAGAGTTAGTTTTTTTATTGGAAGAAATGAAAGGCAACTCTCAAATAAGATCTTACTGTTCAACATTAGTAACAAGAATTGAAACGTTGAAATATAATTATTCAGAAAATATATTTAGTAATGAATCAAATAAAGTAGAGAAATTTAATTCAATTTTTAAAAATGATTATGCAGTTACAATTTTAAATGTATCTCAATTTGATAATATTGATTTGAAATTTATTTCTTCGTACTTACTTACATATATTATGGATCTTCAAAAAAAACTAGAAATTGATCGAAGAGGAATCTATAATGTGATAATGGATGAAGCGCATAGATATATGAATGATAGCTCTAATAATGGTTTGCCAACTATTTATGAAAGAGTAGCTAAAGAAGGTAGAAAATACGGTGTCTTTTTTTTCATTGCAAGTCAAAGACCTAGTGAATTATCTGGGACAGTTCTTTCTCAATGTAATAATTACTTTATTCATCGTATAAGAAATAACATTGACTTAGAGTTTATAAGGAAATCAATTCCTTTTATTACTGACAATAGTGTAAAAAGAGTTTCTTATTTACCTACAGGAGTTGCGCTATGCTTAGGTGATTCATTTTCAATTCCATTTGAATTAAAAATTATGATAAAAGAAGAAGAGCCTGCAACTAAGGTAATAGCACCATCAATTCAATGGATATCTAATAAACAGAATAAGAATGAAATTAGTCCGTAGCAGATAAAGGGAAATCCAGTAAAAGATATAAACAATATCCAGAGAAAAAAATGTAAGGTTAATGAAAAATTGTAGATCTAGCAACTATACAAAGTTAGGAGAATGAAAAATGAGTAAAAAAAAATTTAAGCTTGAGATAAAATTAGATAGTAATTTATTTCATAGTAAAGAGAAAAAAGATGTAGTTTATTTTACAAAAAATAAAATTGACTTTAAAGATACAATAGAGTTTTTTGAAAATCTAATTATAATAACTGGTGAAAGATCTAGTACAATTAATTTAGAAGAATCCTTAACCACTATAAAAAGTAATTATTATAAAGAAATTAATAAAGCTTTAATTTATACATATTTTTTAAAAGGAAATTTTGTTATTGAGAGTATAGAATTAACTGTAGATAAAAATAAAAAAAGTCTAGATAAGAATAAACTAAATCAACCATTTTCTAAAGAGATATTGCATAATCAAAAATTTGAGGATAAGGAACTCTCTCTCTTATTTATGAATGTAAATGAGTCTGAAAGTTTATTTATTTCGTTAATGTTTTTGACAAAAAGCTTTAATGAACCCAATAGTCGTTTTGATAATTGTTGGAAAAGTTTTAATTGTCTTATTAGACAGTTATCTAAGGAAGAAAAAGATTTTGAGATGTTAAAATATATGCGTTCTTTTGTTATAAAAAATTTTGAAAAGCTTATTAAAACAAAAGAAGTTGCAAAAATGATTGATGAAAAATATCTAGAACAATGTCAGACAGCAGGAATGTTAAAAAATAATTACCCTAAAAAGCCAGAAAAAAGAGCAAATGTAGATGCTATGAAAGACTATCTTCTTCTACGTTATGATGATTATCGTATTTGTAAGTTATTAAAAGAAAAAATGATATGTAAAAAAGAATTTATTAATTTTTTTGATATTGATAATTACAAACAGATTGATAAAGAATTAGAAAAACGGATAATAAAAAAAGAAAAAAATGATGCAGATGTGATTTGTTTTCTAATATTAAAGTACGCGTATTATTTGAGGAATAAATTTTTTCATGCTGAAAAATGGCCTGCTGAATTTTTAATGATTAACAAAGAAAGTCATGAATTGTTAAGAATGTCTGATATTCTAGAAAGTCTAATTTTTGATATAATAAAAAACGAGTTTTTACTTAAAAAATAATTAATTTTAACCAAAGTATTTTCATGAAAAAGATATAGATACTATTATAAGACAACTTAATTATCTTAATAATAAGCAGCATGTGAAAATCTTTAGAATTAATTATAATTCAATATCAATATTAACGTTACTGATTGCGTCAAGCAAACTTACAATATGTAGTTGTCTTATTTATGTAAATAGGAATGAATAATAGTTCTAAACTGAACATCCATGATATTAGAAAATTTATCATAGATATTCAGTTTTTTTGGTAAGCTAACCTTATTGGCCTAGGATACGGACAACTTGGAGTAGGCCTAAAAAACTCATTAACTTACGATACGCAGAACCGTATCATAAATAGGGGGATTTTTTTGATCAAAGTTTCTTTTTACAATAATGAGATGGTATTCTTTTGAAACATAAAATCTTTATATTATGAATACCATTTTTTTAATATTCGACGAAAAAAATAACAAAATGTATTGAATTTATCTCTGGGAACGATTACAATGTTACCATTAAGATGAAAGGGGTAGTAATTATGAAGAAAAAATTGGGGGTTGAAGTATTAGTGATATGTTTCTTAGTTATTTTTTTCTTGTTTCAAGGAGCTAGTCATTCAAATGCTGAAGAACAAATTATTAGTAACAAAGGAGATATATCTATACTGGAGGAATCAGATTCAAATTTACGAGCCATTAAAAGTTCAGAAGCATTTGTCGTTGAGACTCCTCCGACTTTATCAAGAGCAGGAAAAACAGAGTTACCTGATGATATTGGATTTCCAAGAACATCTGAAGGATTTGACTATTCATTTGAAACGATACAACCTGATGTTAATTTAAACAATAGGGCAGCTGTTAATAACAGACAAAGGGTTTCAAATCCTAATATATTTCCATATAGAGCATCTGTTTTAATAATTTGTGATTTTAGATCAAAAAATGGTAAGCTAGTTAGAGGTCATGGCTCAGGAAGTCTAATTGGTTCTAACAAAGTAGTTACAGCGGCCCACGTTGTCTATGATAGAAGTTATGGCTGGGCCGAAACGGTAAGAGTTTATCCTGCTGTAAAAAATAATGCTACTGATTTTGATCTGGCATATGGAAGTATTTTATATACTTTTGGAGGCTATATTCAGTCAACGGGAACTTCAATTGCCGCTCAACAAAGAGATGTTGCAGTAGTAAAATTAAATAGCAATCTTGGTAATAGTACAGGTTGGTTTGGATATACTACTGCAAAAAGTAGTTACTTACGGCTTAACGGGTACGATGGTGATATAGATGACGGTAGAACATTAGTAACTAGATATGGAACAAATACTTGGATTGAGAACAGTATTTTGAAGTATCCCTGGTTAACTGTTGGAGGTTCAAGTGGAGGGGGAGTATACAATCCTAGTAACAATCAATTAGAAGCGAATCATGCATATGGATATTCACAAAATAATATAAAAACTGGTGGCGGCGGTGCAAAAATAAATAATGCTATTTTTGATTTTATGTCTAAGTATTAATTAAGGAGTATGATTTTTGATAAAAAAGAAAATAATTATCATTGCGAGTGCTGTAGCTATTTACTGTGTTTCCATCATATTCTATAATCGAGAACATAATGGAGATGACAATCTAACATCTGACAGTAATGAAATAGAAAAACATACAAATACTGATAGAACCAGTACACAATCAGAAAAAGCATCAGACGATTTTAGAACCACTTTTACAAGTTTGTCTGATGAAAGAGAACCAAACATAATATTTGATAGTAATGAAGCAAAAGAAGTTGAAGACTTTGATTATACTGATAAATATTCAGAGGAAGTATCAGATGATTTTAGAACTACGTTGACAACTTTGTCTGATGAAAGAGAGCCAGATGTAAAAATAAAATAATAAAAGAGTATGTACTAACAACTAATTGAATCATTTATGCTCATTAATATGAACCTATTATTTTAATGGGTGTTTGGTAGGCGTTATTCTTAGTAGTAAGTACTTAAAAGAAAAAATAGTTTTATGTTATTGAGATTCATATTAACTTTACTAGATTATAGCTATGAAGATCAATCATCTTAATCGATGGTTGATTTTTTTTCTTGGCAGACGATACAAATAAGAAGATAAAATTGACTGAATAGGGAGGATTTCTTTTTTGATTATTTAGAAGATACTGATTTTATAGAGGAAAACTTAAAATGGAGTCCTTATCCAAAAGCTACCAAGATGTTAGGAACTCCCGCATGTGATGAATGTTTTCACTACGTCCCAATATTAGGAGTTAGTGGTTCAGAAAAAGTTACATTGATTGAACATTTATTAATCATTATTAATTTTAGGGGACCGATAGCATAGTTTTTAATTATGATCGAATATCATCATATTATAAATTGGAAAACGTGAAGGAATCCTATGTAGTATATAGGAGTTACTTCACGTTCTATTTTGCCTGTTCAACTAAACTAAGGTGCTACGATGATAACAAATGGAACTACTACAGCCAATAATAAAATAGACATACTAATCTCTCCTAACTTAAATTCTGTTACTACCTTAATCATATCAGAATTTCATTTGATTATAAACGGTATTTAAACTTTAAGTATAAAATAGATTGATATGTGGTATAATTTTACAAAAAAGGAGTATATCTTATGAATGTAAATGAAACATTGCTCTTTTTTAGACAAAATATGAAGTTTACACAAAAAGAGGTATTACCTTATCATGATACTTCCGCTTATTCTAGAATTGAAAGCGGTAAACGAGAAATAAAGATGTCTGAACTAACAGCAATTCTTAATAAGCTTTCTATTTCACCAGAAGAGTTTATCTCTCATTCTTCATTGGACGATGATCAAAAAAAGTTTAGACAATTATTTGAATATTGCGCTACTCATCTTGCGAATCAAAGTAAAAAGAAAGAATTACTTCACTACTATAATCAATTGGAAAATATAGAAAAGCAATCATTAAAGGAACGTTCCAATTTTATTGCGATTAAGGTGTTCTTTTCAAATCACTGGTCAGAAGTTGAGCAAGTGACAAAAGAAGGATTAAATGATAGTTTTACTTATTTAAGCAAAAAATCATACTATGTTCAATATGATTATACATTGATGTCAAATATTATTTTTCTTTTAGAGGAGCAACAAGCTGAACTATTAATAAGAAGAGCGATTCCAATAAAAGATGAAGAAAATCGAAATACAGTAACGAAACAATTTGCATATAATTTAATTACTAATCTGATTACCTCCAAACTATATAGTAAGGAATATGGGAAAGTACAAGACTATTTAGTGCTTGCTAAAAAGCAAAACCCAAAAAATAAGAATTATAAGTATCAAATGACTGTTAGTTATTTAGAAAATTTATATTTATATCTAACTAAAGGAGATTATACGTACATCAAGAGTGTCTATGATTACATTCATATCCTTCATACTATTGGAGAAGAACAACTTTCTATAATGACTGAGAAAGAAGTTGAGCAGTTGACACTTGCTAGAACAGATTCACCTATTAATACGATGAAGGTGAATTAGTGTATCTAGCTCAAAAATAATTATATATTATATCTGTGAAGATCAATCATCTTAAATGGTGGTTGGTCTATTTTTGTGTTTTAAGGAGTGAACGAACAAGCACCAAAAGAAATCCAGCTCTATTGCTGGAACTTGATCGACAAAAAATGAAGTGAAGCAGAAACAGAATTAGACTATTTACAAATCTTTGAGTTCAATCCAGATAACCAACGCCAAGCAATTGAAGTGATTCATCGACAAGAAGAACCATTTTTCATTGAGTATCATACCTACACCATAAAGGGAAAGATGTTTGATGTCCTAATTAAAAAGTTATGGGTGATTGATGATCGTAGTGATCTATTCCAGTTGTCCATATAGGAACCATTAATCAGTCACTTGTCTTTCCTAGAGATACCTTTCTATTTGTGTCGGACAGAGTTAACCTTTGTAGAAAGGATTAATAAATAGAAATTAAATTATACTATAATAGAAAAAATAGAACTAAAAATAAAGAGGAAAGGCTAAAAATAGGTTAACTAAAACATAACTATTTGAGGGATAGGAATTTTTTAAATTTAGAAGAGTGATGGTAAGTCGATTTAGAGTACTTATTTTAAGATAAAAACACTGGGAAACTAAATAAAATAAAGGAGAAGATCAGTACAAGACGTTGCAACAAGTTCTTGAAAAGAATTGTGATATAAAAAAGTAAGCGTTACCTATATAATCAAAAGTGTAAAACATGATAGTGCTTACATTTTTTGATTTCAGAGATGAATTGACATAAGAACGGAGGGGAAATATGGAATTGATACAAAGACAATCACTTCTTGCTTCATTACTTATAAAACAGAATGGTTTTCAAACAGTTAAGTACTATGCAAAACAGTTAAACATTTCTGAAAGAACGATACATTCTGATTTAAAGGTTGTAGAGAAGTATCTCTTGCAAGAAGGCTATCGCATAGAAAAAAGACCTGGTATTGGGATTAGTATAAAAAGAAGCGTTGAAGTCCCACAGAAAAAAGATGAGGTGCTGGAACAAAACATATACTCTACAGCAGGTAGGCGAGAAAAAATCATTCAATTACTACTATTTGAAAATCAAACGGTGACTTTTGAATTATTATCAGAGATGTTTTTGATTAGTAGAAGTTCTATCAATAATGATTTTAAGTTTATAAAACAACTGCTAACAACGGGAAATACAATAAAAATTGTTAGTGACTCAAAAGGAACTAGATTGTCTGGACCAGAAAAGGAACTGCAAAAAGCCTATCTTGAGTTTAATCATTATTTAACGGTGGGAAAGAATAATTTATTTGAACCAAATGATGAAAAAAAAGAGGCATTGCTTGCTCAGTACTACGGAGAAGATATCGTTTTAGTGTGTACAAGGGTTCTTTATGGTTATATTAAAAGCGATGTCACCGTAATAGCAGAGCATTATGTTTCAAATGTACTAAATATGATGATTATTTTAGTCTATCGGGTTAAGGAGGGGCATCATGTTGAGGGCCTAGAAGAACCTGAGAATGAAAATGAGCGTGTCTTTTTTGAAAAAAGAGCGCAAGAGATGTTGAATAAGATATCGTTACGACTAAACCTTAAATTTACCCGTAATGACATTGAATATTTATCAACGTATTTAATTTCAAATCGATTTGAACCTTTACCGACGAAAAAAAAATACCATAAGGTTGTTTCTAATATTATTGAAAAGGTGAGTAAGTCCCTCAAAATAGATTTTACTAAAGACCAAAAATTAAAGGAACAGCTAATGCTTCACATCCCTCCGATGATTTATCGGCTAGGAGAAGGTGTTCAAACCAATAACCCTTTTATTTACCAAATAAAGAATGAGTTTACTGTCATGTTTAACTCGATCTGGGTCATTTTAAGTGAATATGAAGAAGAACTGAATGTCACGTTTAACGAGGATGAAATAGGATTTTTAACAATTTATTTTCAGTCAGCAATTGAGCGAGCAAAATTAAGTAAAAAAATTTTGATCGTATGTCCAACTGGAATAGCTACCTCAGAGCTACTTTTAAACCGAATCAAAAATATTTTGCCCTCTTTTGACATGATTGAAGTTGCGTCAATCAAAGAAGTTGAAGCACTTGATTTGGCACAAATCGATTTTATTATCTCCACAGTACAGTTAAACCGACTGAATAAAAAGGTTGTTGTTGTTTCACCGTTGTTGAGTGATCAAGATATAAAGAACATTACAGCAACTTATAATGAACAGTTTATTTTCTTAAAGGAGTTTGAAGAAGGAACACTAAAGGAATTAAATAATCTTAGTCCTTATTTATTGGAAGAATTTATCTTTTGGAATGAGAGCTTCAAGACAAAAAATGAGCTCCTAAAAGAGATGGGTAAGAGACTTAAAGAAGCCGATATTGTAACAGAAAAATTTGTTGAAAGTATGATGAATCGAGAAAGACTGGGTGGAACGGATTTGCCGACAGGGGCAGCTATTCCTCATGGTAATCCTAAGTATGTTAAAGAAACAGTGATTGCGGTTGTGAAAAATAAAAAGTATATCAAATGGAATGAACACTCTGTAAAAATAGTAATGATTGTTTGTATTGCTGAAAAAGACATACAAGAAATAAAAGGAATGTTATCTGCTATCTATCAAATAGTAGAAAGTAAAGAAAGATTGAATCAGTTTACAGAATTTACGAAAAAAGAAGTGTTAAGTCAAAAGATAGGATGTGAGATTCTTGAAGGATAGTGCAAGTGATGTGATTAGGGAAGACATGATTTTATTGCAGACAAAGTTTAAAACGAGGGATGACGCATTACGTGCATTAGTCCAACTGGCAGATGAAACAGGAATAATTTCGGAGAAAGAACTTTTTCTAAAATCTGTATTGAATCGAGAGGAAGAAATGCCTACTGCAATTGGATATCAAATTGCGATTCCACACGGGAAAAGTGAGGCAGTGAGAACCCCTTTTATTGGTTTTTTACAGACAAAAGAGGAATTTGTTTGGACTGAAGGGCACGAAGAACAGGTTAAACTTGTTTTTCTAATCGGTGTACCAGCTGAAAATGAAAACAATATCCATTTGAAATTTATCTCACAGCTCAGTAAAAAGCTTTTAGATGAGGAATTTAGAATGCAATTACTAGAAGAAAGAAATCAAAAAAATGTCTTTAAGCTGCTACGTTCAATTAAAGTAGCAAGCTGAAAATGAATAGGAGGAAATAGGATGAAAGTTGTAGCAGTGACCGCATGTCCAACAGGAGTAGCGCACACATATATGGCGCAAGAAGCAATTGAAAAAGAGTGTAAGAAAAGAGGATATGATGTACAGGTAGAAACGCAAGGTAGTATGGGCATTGAGAATGAGTTGGAGCAAGAGGATGTCAATAAAGCAGATGTGGTTATTTTAGCAGTTGCAATAGGAATTGAGGGAGAAGAACGTTTTGATGAAAAAACAGATGAAGGAAGAGTATTACAAATAGATCCAGCAGACGCAATCAAGCATCCTGTTGAGGTTTTGGACAAGGCTGAAAAATTATTTAAAGCATCTGAATAAATCAAAATATAGGAGATGACTCGGAATGAAAAAGGAAAATAAGTTTTTTAAAGATCTACAAAAGGCTTTTAATACTGGTGTATCATTCATGCTGCCTGCTGTTGTCGTTGGGGGGATTTTCTTGGCAGTGGCATTGGCTACAGGAAAAGCGACAGATTCAGGAATGGAGATCACCAATCCTTTTATGCAAAATCTAAATGACTTAGGTGCTGCGGGATTTGCCATGATGATTCCATTACTTTCAGGATATATCGCGAACTCACTTGCAGGAAAGCCTGCTTTAGCACCTGCAATGATTCTAGGGTTTGTTGCCAATAATCCTATTGGAGAAGGTCAAGTAAAAACAGGTTTCTTGGGTGCCATGATCATGGGTGTATCCGTGGGGTATTTTGTTCGTTGGTGTAAAACGTGGAAGGTTCCAGCAACGATTCGAACAATTATGCCAATTTTGATTGTGCCAGTTCTAACGACATTTGTTTTGGGAATGATTTATATCTATATTATTGCAGTGCCAATCGGTGCTGGGATGGATTGGTTGGTAAAAGTATTAGGAGAAATGCAAGGTGGTAGTGCAATTATTTTAGGGCTAATTATTGGTGCAATGACAGCAATAGATATGGGCGGGCCAATCAATAAAACAGCTACTGCTTTTACTTTGGCATTAATGTCTGAAGGGATTTATGGGCCTAATGGCGCACATAGAATTGCGGTAGCAATTCCTCCTTTGGCAATGGCTATTTCTACTTTTATCGATCGGAAAAAATACACAGCAGAAGATAGGGATCTTGGGATTTCGGCTTTTTTCATGGGACTTATTGGCATCACCGAAGGAGCGATCCCTTTCGCCGTAAAAGATATAAAACGAGTATTGCCAGCAATTATTATTGGTAGTGCAATTGGCGGCGCATTGGGGATGGCCAATGGGGTAGAAGCGTTAGTTCCTCATGGAGGATTAATCATTTTACCCGTTGTTAATGGTAAGCTTTGGTACGTTTTATCAATGCTGATTGGTGTCATGATATCGGTAGCAATTCTACATTTTACAAAACCAAATTTAGATGAAGAAGACAAAGTGAAAAAAGATAAATAGTACAAACTAAAAGAACTGAATTGGAGATGGCAAAATATAATGGGAAAATTACCAATAAAAAAAGTAGTAGAAAGCTTACTAAAACTGCAAAAAACAGGTGAAAGTGCAACACTGTTAGGAATTGGACCTATGTCAAAAAATTGTGTTCAAGCAACACTTGAGCTATCTAAAGAAGATGATTATCCAGTGATGTTTATCGCAAGTCGGAATCAGGTAGATGCAGATGAACTTGGCGGTGGCTATGTCAACGGCTGGAATCAATTTACCTTTGCTAATGCAGTGAAAGAAGTAGCCGAAGAAATTGAATATGACAATTTATATTACATGTGTCGTGATCACGGTGGTCCTTGGCAGCGAGATCAAGAAAGAAATGACCACTTACCGACAGAAAAAGCGATGGAGTTAGGAAGAAAATCCTATGTAGCAGATATTGAAGCAGGTTTTGATCTACTGATGATCGATCCTACAAAAGATCCTTTTGAAGTGGGGAAAGTCATTCCATTAGAAACAGTGTTGAATCGGACTCTAGAATTGATTGAATTTTGTGAAACTGAACGAAAAGCACGTAACTTACCAGAAATTGGTTATGAAGTAGGAACTGAGGAGACAAATGGAGGGTTAACTTCTATAGAAACATACGAAACCTTCATTCTACGATTGAAAGAAGGGCTAGAAAAACGCGGCTTACCAATGCCAACATTTATAGTTGGTCAAACAGGAACACTGACACGAAAAACGGAACAAGTTGGTACGTTCAATTTCAAAAACGCTTATGATTTAGCACAAATGGCAAAAGGTTATGGTGTTGGTTTGAAGGAACATAATGGCGACTATTTAGATGATGTCACCTTGCTAGAGCATATTCCTTCAGAAATTACAGCGACAAATGTTGCACCACAATATGGCACAGAAGAAACACGTGCTTATTTGAACCTTGCAGCAGTAGAAGCGAAGTTAGTGGAAAATGGTCTTATAACAGAGCCATCTAAAACAAGAGAGGTTTTACTTATACATGCAATTAAGAGCGAACGCTGGAGAAAGTGGATGGTTGGTGATCAAAAAGAATTGACAGTTGAAGAAATTATGCAAGATATGGCACTGTCAGATGAAATTCTTGATATCGCTGGACATTATACGTTTAATGATGATGAGGTGAAAAATGAAATAGCAACACTATATGCAAATCTAAAAAAACATAATATTCATGGACAACGTTATGTTATTGACCATATCAAACGCCCGATTAGAGATTATGCGGAATGTTACAATCTAAAAGGGGTAACCACTCGGATCAAACAATTAGGCTAAAAGAATAAGAAAAGTGAAAAAATACTTTTGTATAAGGTAGATTAGTTTCTGGATAAAGCAAAACGTGTCGTGTTTTGTTTTATCCTTTTTAACTATTTCAGAAACATTTTTATAAATAAATTGAGAGTAAACCATAAAAAACAGAAGGGTCGAGTTGTTGTAGATAATGTGTATACAGGAGAAATCCAGAACGTAAAAGAGTTAGGAGGAAGACGTTGTATAATTTTATTTTTGATGTAGATGATACGTTGTATGATCAATTAGAGCCGTTTAAGCAGGCTTTCCAAGAAAATTTTTCACTGAATAAAAAAATTTCTGTAGAATTATTATATCGCTATAGTCGTAAATTTAGTGATGAGGTTTTTGAACTATCGCAACAAGGAAGTATTTCCATGAATGAAATGTATATCTACCGTCTTACAAAGGCATTTAATGAGTTTGATATTTCAATCCAGCCGCAGCAAGCCTTAGATTTTCAAAAAGATTATGCAGCTTTTCAAGAAAAAATCACTTTACTTCCAGATATAGAGAAAACACTGGATTATTGTACAGAGAAGCAACTGACCGTGGGGATTATTACAAATGGCCCCTCTCAGCATCAACGAAATAAAATAAAAAATTTAAACTTGACTCATTGGATAAACCCTAAGAATATTTTTGTTTCTGGTGAGTTGGAAATGGCAAAGCCGGATAAAAGGATTTTTTATTACGTTGAAAATCAGATGAAATTAGAGACACAAAAGACATTTTACATCGGTGATTCATATAGAAATGATGTGCTTGGAGCTAAGAGTGCGGGGTGGAAAACGATTTGGTACAATCGGCGTGGCCACCTTATAAAAAATAAGGTGAGTGAGCCTGATTTCATTGTGGGGAAAGAGGAGGAGATCTACGATTTGGTGAGAAGTTTAGTATCATAATTTTTGGTTGAATAGCTTTTTCTTTTACTATTTTCATTGGAATAGAGTATCCATAGAATGCTCGAATACGATTCTCTTTGAGGGCATGTCTCTTTGTTTCTGATTTCTCAGTCGTTATTTTAAAATCATCAAGTGCTACATTTTTCTATTCGGTAGACGGATGAAATAGTTGCAATAGTTGGTCAATTCGTGGCTAACTATTTTTGTCTAGTTCTAATTCATATTCCCACGGAGCATGACGCAATGCATAAGAAACTTCGTTACTTAGTTTTGCGTAGTTTACTTTTCTGCTCAATTACTTTACTCCGATTGTAATCAATCATTTCTTTCACCGTAAAATCCACCGAAGCCCACAAATCAAAAAAGTTTCCTCTTTGTTCAAAAATTTCGTCTCAGTATCTTTTTTTGATAAAAATAGATAAAAAATGATAATAGTATTGAAGTTTGTGATAATAAATGATAATATCAGTGTGAAGTTAAGAAAGCGGTAACATTTCGAGAGGATGGGAAATCAGAATGAAGAAATTGAATGTAAGAATTGTTGGCATGATTTTAGCGATATTATTTGTATTTGCAGGGTGCTCCAGTAATGAATCGAAAAAAGGTGAAACAGAAAAGAATGAGAACCTAATTATATACACCAATGCAAATTCAGATGGACGTGGAGAATGGTTAGAAGAAAAGGCGAAGGAAAAAGGCTTTGACATTACTTTAGTGACAGGTGGTGGCGCTGATATTACAAGCCGATTGATTGCGGAGAAAAATAATCCCAATGCAGATATTGTGTATGGATTAAATAGTTTATTCTATGAACAATTAAAATCAGAAGATATTTTGACTGAATTTGTTCCAACTTGGGCAAGCGAAAACCCTAAGGATATGAATGATGCAAATGGTTATTATCATGGGATAGTCACACAAGCTTTATTGCTTGCCTACAACGAAGAAAAAATTCCTAAGGATCAAGCACCCAAAAGCTATTTAGACTTAATTGAAAATGCTTCATTTAAAGGGAAATACGAAGCTCCAATAAAGTTAGACCAAGCGACACCTCGTATTATTTTATCTAGTATTTTAGTGCAGTATAAAGATAAAAATGGCGAATTGGGTATTTCTGATAAAGGTTGGAAAGCAGTTGAAACATTTTTGAAAAATGGAGAACGTGTCCCAGAAGGCGACGATTTCTATGCGCTATTAGCTTCAGGCGATATTCCAATTGGGACATTAGTCTCTGGAACGCTCCAAGCAAAAGAAGAGCAATATGGCATACCTGCACAAATCGTAAGTCCTAAAGGGATTGGCTCCCCTTCAGTTATAGAATCAGTAGCTTTGGTGAACGGTAGTAAGAAAACTGAAAAAGCGAAAGAGTTCATTGAATGGTTTGGCAGCGCAGAGGTTCAAGGAGAATTTTCTGAAAAATTTAATGCCATGCCAACAAATGAGAAAGCAGCGAAAAAAGTACCTAAAGATGTGCAAAAATTGTTTGATCAAATTGAAATTCAAGATCTAGATTGGACATTTATCTCTGAAAATATCGATCAGTGGATGGAAAAATTAGAACTAGAAATTCTTTAAGTAATGAAGGATTTATAGTGCATAGATAAAACGTATAAACAACATGTACTTTTGCTAGCTATTTAGATAAAGAACAAACTTCTATGAATAGATGTGACCTTTATTCAGAACGTTTTTCTTGATTGTCAAACCTAAAAAAATGCGAGCTAACTGGTAAAGGTAAACAGTATGGAAGTAAGTGGGACATAACTTTTTGAGTCATATCCCACTTACCTAGAATCCCGATAAAAGGTGGGATCAGAAGCAACTACTGATCACTTCAAACTCTAAGTGTCAGAGACACTTAGAACGGAAGGACTTGGTTCTCGGAGTCAAAAGCTTTTGTCCCTACCTTAAGGGTTATTATTTTTTGGAGGTAAGAAAAATGATTTTTTTTGAAGATGTTCAAATTAAATTCAATGATTTTATTGCAATCGATCAATTGAATCTACGTATTAAAGAAGGTGAGTTTTTTACATTATTAGGACCTTCTGGCTGTGGGAAAACAACCACTTTGCGTAGCTTAGTAGGATTTATCAAACCAAGCAAAGGTAATGTTTATTTAAACGATAAAATTATTACTCATGAGCCTGTAGAAAAGCGAAATATTAGTATGGTCTTTCAAAGTTACGCTTTATTTCCAACCATGACAGTGTATGACAATATTGAATTTGGATTAAAAGTAAAAAAGATCGATAAACAAAAAAGCCGTGAAATGGTCAAGGAAATTGCAAAAAAAGTTGATTTAGACCCTAGCCAATTACAAAAAAATGTGTCTGAATTATCTGGTGGACAACAGCAAAGAGTCGCTATAGCTAGAGCACTTGTATTGCAACCAAATATTTTAGTATTAGATGAACCATTGTCTAATTTAGATGCTCGTTTGCGAGTTCAATTACGAAATGAATTGAAAGAGTTACAGAAAAAATTTGGTATTACAACGATCTATGTCACACATGATCAAGAAGAAGCATTGACGTTATCTGATCGTATTGCAGTTTTTAATAAAGGAAAAGTAGAACAAGTAGGCACGCCAGAAGAGATTTATAATCGGTCGCAAACCGAATTTGTTTGTAATTTCATTGGAGATATCAACAATGTTACGCCTTTAAAACATCACTTTACACCCGAAATTAGTCAACAGGAAAAGTGTTATATACGAATAGAAAAAGTTCATTTAAACCAAAAGGCAAAGACTTGCGATGTTCAATTATCTGGAGAGATTTCTGCTATTGAGTTTTATGGGATTTATACAAAATATACGATTCGCTTAGAAGATGGGACCGCTCTAAAGGTTATTGAAAAAGGCGTACAGTTGGATGAACTTTGTATAGATGCAAAAGTGACAATTGGAATGAATGAAACGGATCTATTAACGTATTCTTAATGGAGGAAAAAGATGAAAAAAAGAATAAATATCCCTTTGCTTTTAATTGTTTTGGGATTAAGTTGGTTTTGCTTGGGATTTTTGATTTTCCCCAATATTAATACAGTCATTCAAACATTTTTTCATGAAGGCTCTTTTTCTTTAGAGCCAGTGGCTAAATTGCTAAAATCACAACGAGCAATGGATAGTTTGAAAAACAGTTTTATATTAGCAGTTACGTTAACTGTAAGTGTGAATTTGATAGGTGTATTCCTAGTTTTGATTATGGAATATTTTGAGATCAAAGGAGCAAAATTTTTAAAATTAGGCTATTATACAACATTGATTTATAGTGGGGTAGTTTTAGTGTCAGGCTACAAATTCATTTATGACAAAAATGGGTTTGTCACAAAATTGATCCAATCAATTGTCCCTAGTTATACAGCTAGTTGGTTTCATGGTTTTTTAGCAGTTGCTTTTGTTATGACGTTTGCCTGTACGTCCAATCATGTTTTATTCTTATCGAATGCAATTAAAAAATTAGATTTTTCAACGATCGAGGCAGCTAAAACAATGGGGGCTTCTAAATTAAGAATTCTATTTCAAATTGTTTTTCCTACATTGAAACCTACGTTGTTTGCATTAACGATTTTAACTTTTTTAACAGGTCTGGCGGCGACTTCAGCACCGATGATTCTAGGTGGTCGCGAATTTGAAACTATCACACCGATGATTTTGACATTTTCAAGAAGTCATTCTTCTAGAAATTTAGCGACAATCTTAGCTCTAATTCTAGGAATCGCAACAATTATTTTATTAAGTTTTATGATGAAGTCTGAGCGAAAAGGTAATTTTATGTCGATTTCAAAAGTTAAAGTTGACTTTCAAAAACAAAAAATCGATCATCCCATTGTTAATATCTTCGTTCATGTGTTTGCGTACGCTATTTTTATTCTGTACGCCGTACCAGTGATTTTGATTATTTTATTTTCTTTTACAGATGCAGCGAGTATTTCAAGCGGAACACTAGCTTTGGATCGTATGACGATTAAAAATTATGCATTAGCATTTTCAAGTTTGAAGGCATTACAACCATACCTTGTTTCTTTAGTTTACGGACTGGTCGCTTCATTCTTAGTTGTAGCACTGTGTCTTCTTTGCTCACGTTTGATCCACCGTTATCCGAATAGTAAACTAATTGTGTTCTTAGAATATATCTTGATGATTCCTTGGTTATTGCCAACGACATTGATTGCAATTGGGTTGAGTATTTCTTTTAATCAACCAACACCTTTTACCTTCAATAGTATTTTAACAGGTACGGTGTGGCTTTTATTGCTAGGCTACATTATTATCAAAATTCCCTTTACGTTGCGTATGACGAAATCTGTTTTTTTTAATATTAATACTGAAATTACAGAGGCCGCTCAAAACTTAGGGGCGA
The DNA here is from genome assembly GCF_001730285.1 of Enterococcus ureasiticus. GTDB lineage: Bacteria > Bacillota > Bacilli > Lactobacillales > Enterococcaceae > Enterococcus_L > Enterococcus_L ureasiticus. The sequence continues at coordinate 141,705 of NZ_MIJZ01000016.1, read as the reverse complement.
ATTCTTTTTATACATTCAGGCGTGTGATTTTACCGATTGTATTACCAGCAACGGCGGGAGTATTTGCCTTGAATTTTATTGCTATTTTGCAAGATTATGATTTAACTGTATTTTTATACCACCCACTGTATGAACCGTTGGGTGTGATGATTCGAAATGCTACAGCTAATCAAACCGTAGCGGATACTAAAGCACTTTCTTTAGTGTATTCTGTAATTATTATGGTGATGTCAACGATTATCATGTATTTAGTTTATAGCGATAGTAGTTTTGTCAAAAAATTATTTAGAACATGGAGAGATCGAAAAAATGAACTCAGTAATGACCTATAACATAAAAAATGACAGCCCAACACCAGAAAAAAAAGATTTATGGGAATATAGGCTACCTAAAATGGTTCAGTTGTTAAACAGGCATCAACCAGAGTTATTAGGACTGCAAGAAGTAACTGCTGAGCAATTAGAAGGCCTAAAAAAAGCGTGTCTGGATTATCATTTTATAGGTAGCCCACGTTCTGATGAAAAAAAATCAGAGTTTAATCCAATAGCATATGCACACAAAATATTTGAATTGATAAAAACGGATACTTTCTGGCTTTCAGAAACACCAAATGAAATGAGAAAAGCGGATGAATGGCAAGCGGATTGCTATCGTATTGCTACGTGGGGAATTCTTGAAAGAAAAGTAGATCGCCGGTCTTTTTTAGTGATCAATACTCATTTTGATCATATGAGTGAACGAGCGCGGGTAGAATCAGCGAAATTACTTAATCAATTTATTAAAGAGCAAACGCTCTCGAATATCATTTTAATGGGTGATTTAAATGCAGACACAAAAGAAGCTTGTTATTCGATTTTATCGGAAAACTTGTACGACGTTATGCCGGTCAGCCCTTATCATGTAGGACCAAATAAGACTTGTACAGGTGTTGACTTTAAACATGATATTCAGTGGGATACTATGATGCAAATTGATTATATATTTTTTAGTTCCGCTCTAAACGTACTTCGTACAGAAGTAGTAACTGACAAAATTGGCGGGCAATACCCGTCCGATCATTTCCCAGTTTTTTGTGAATTCAGTGGCTGAAAAAGATCAGATAAGGAGGCGGAAATGGTTGATTCTCAAGTGATTATCTTACGCTTAATTCTTGCGACGGTTGCTGGTGGTGCTGTTGGCTATGAACGTGCATCGAACAATAGTGTTGCAGGTTTACGCACACATATCTTAGTCGCGGTTTCATTGGCTGGAGTTAGTTTGATTCAAGTATCAATCGTAGATACTGCGATTCATTTTGTCGATGGACAGCCAGAATTGCAAAATTTGTTTAGTGTAGATTTTGGACGTTTAGGTGCTCAGGCAATTGCTGGAGTGGGCTTTTTAGGGGCTGGAACTATTCTACAAATGAAAAATGGCGTAGTTGGATTAACAACAGCTGCATCTATTTGGAGTGTAGCTGTGATGGGGTTAGCCATTGGTATGGGCTATTACTTGATTGGAATAAGCCTAAGTATTATTGTAATATTGACATTAGGAACGATGAATCGTGTGTCTAAAAAATACTTATATAAACCCACTAAAGTTATTATAGATATTGAGTTTTTGCACAATGAGACCCTTGTCACTAAATTGAATCAATTTTTTGGAAATTACCAAGTAGAAATTGAACAATTTGAATGGATTGAACACTGGGATCATGAAAAAAGTAAAGCTCGCTATGTATTGGTTTTGGATAGGTATCATCAGTTAGATGAACTTAAAAGTGAGTTGTACTCATTGAATACACGAATCAGTAGTGTTAAAAGCTATGGGTTATAAAGAACCGTCGAACCTTAGTCAATACTTATAAAGAAAAGAGGTCAATCAACTATGCTTCCTTTTGAGCGCAAAGAAAAAATTAAAGAAGAATTATTAAAAGGGTATATTAACATTAATGAACTTGCCCAGTTGTTAAAGGTTTCAGAAATTACTGTACGCAGAGACTTAAAACAATTGGAAAAAGAAGGCGTCATTGAAGTATTTCATGGAGGGGTCGCAAAACTGATTGATACGACCAGAGAAACTAGCATTTCTAAACGACAAAGCATTTATTCGGAAAATAAAGAGCAAATCGGTATTTTTGCTGCTAGTCTTATTGAAGATGGAGATGTGATATTTTTAGACTCTGGAACAACTACAAAAGCGATTATACCTGAATTAGTGAAGAAAAAAGAGCTGATGATTGTGACGAATGGCTATTTGAATATTGAAGCGTGTATTCAGCATGATCTTCCCGTGACGGTCATTGGCGGAGATTTAAAAATAGAAACTATGGCATTTGTAGGTCCATTGACGAATAAAATGTTGGACAGTTATCATTTTGATAAATGCTTTTTAGGGGCAAATGGAATTGACTATGAATTTGGATTATCTAATGCAGATCCCAACGAATCGATGGTGAAAGAAAAAGCGATTAAGCAGTCTGTCCAAACATATATAGTTTCTGACCATTCAAAATTTGACGCTAAATCTGTATTCAAATTTGCTGAACTCGATGAAGTGAAGATTATTACAGATAGCTGTCCGGAACGTTATCGGTCCTGTTCAACTATTCTATTAATGGAATAAAATTATGATAACGAGGGATTAAAAGTGAATGAATTAGTCTTTGATAAATGGAAAATAGGCACAAAACAACAGGATATAGCTATGTATCAAGAATTGACAACAATATCAAAAGAAGAATTGGTCGCTTGCTTTACTGGAGAGTTGTCTTTTGGAACTGGTGGAATGCGTGGCGTATTAGGTGTCGGACCGAATCGAATGAATCGCTTTACAGTTCGCCAAGCAATCTACGGTTTTGCCAGAACATTACCTAAAAAAGCAAAAGTAGTAATTGGCTATGACACACGAAATATGTCCAAAGAATTTGCACAAGAAGCTGCAGGGGTATTGTTAGCAAACGGGCAAAGAGTTTATTTATTTGATGAATATGCGCCAACGCCAGAAATTGTTTATGCAGTAAAAACATATGTAGCAGATTTTGGTATAGTGATTACTGCTAGCCACAATCCGAAAGAATATAATGGCATAAAACTTTACAATAACCGAGGAAGTCAATTGGTGCCAGAAGAGATCGCACCAATCATTGAGCAAGTCAACCAAGTCAAAGACATTTTCTCGATTCCAGTGAAAAAAAGTATTTCAAAGGAACCCAGTTTATTTATACTAGGTACTGAAGTCGATAAAGCATATATAACTGCCCTACAGAGTGTTTGTTGTCAAGCAGATCAATTGCAGCAAGAAGAATCACTGCCCTTTATTTATACACCACTTCATGGAACTGGTCAGCGTATTTTTAGCAGATTGATGCAGTACATAGGTCAAACTGATTTTCTTATTTGTCAAAAGCAGACAGCAACAGATGGAAGTTTTTTTCATGCACCTGCACCAAATCCCGAAGATGTATCTGTTTTTCAATTAAGCATAGAGTTAGCGAAAAAGCATTCAGCTGAACTTATTTTTGCCACAGATCCAGATGCCGATCGTTTAGGAGTCATGATTAAGGTTGATGGAAAATATCAAAAATTGACTGGAAATCAGGTAGGAATATTGCTTTTAGATTATTTGATCCAGCAAGAAACGCCTTTGGAACTAGCCGAAAAGGTTGTTTTATCGACAATAGTTTCCACCGGAATGGTTCATGCTTTAAGTCAGACGCATGGATTTCATGTGCGGCAGTTTCTGACCGGCTTCAAATACATTGGTCACTGTATCGGAGATGAGATAACTGAAGAAGAGTTTTTCTTTGGCTTTGAAGAAAGTTGCGGGTACTTAATTAAACCAATCGTTCAAGATAAAGATGCGTTTCAGGCGATGCTATTATTATTAGAGATGGCTTATTATTATCGTAGTAAAAATCAAACCTTGTGGACACGGTTAACAGCATTATATCAACAATATGGCTATTATTTAAACGAATTAGAAACGATTGAAGTGAGTGGACAACCAGATTTGACTGCAATTAGCAAGCAATTATCGAAAAAAGATACATTAAAGAAACTTGGTTTTAAAGCATTTGAAGATTATCACCGAGAGATTCAGATAGGAGATCCGGCTTTCTTTCAATCGGATATCCAAACACAAGAGGAATTTTTACGACTTAGTTGCGATGCAGATTCCTGGATTTGTATTCGGTCTTCTGGAACAGAACCAAAACTCAAAATCTATTATGAAATGGTCGCAAAAACACAAACACACGCAACCGAAAAACTGTCTGATTATCAAAAGAAAATACAGCAATTGTTGAAAAGTGAGTTAGACTTTTGAAATGATTAGCGCCTGTATTGTTAAATTTTTATAGTGAAAATCAAAATGAAGAAATAATTTTTTTGTTTTATATCAAACTCTTCTTCCTAAAGTCAAGAAATGCAGTAGTATCATATCAAAAATAGTAGCATTTATGGATGATACACCTATTGATAAAGAAATGAAGCTGAATACAAAAAACATGTAAAAAAGATAATCCTAGTTTTGAAAACATCATCAAAACTAGGATTATCTTCTTTTATAACAGAACTTTATCTAAATTTCTTTCGCTATTCAAGGGATAAAATTAATCTATTGAGACACGAAACGAGTTCTAACATAACTTTCTGGCGAAAAATGTATTTCTGTATATTCAAAAATATTGCCAGTATCTAAGTACGACCAGCTTTGAGTCAGACCTATAGTTGATTTATCCGATAAATTTAAATACTGTTTATCAATATTGTTAGCTTCTACAATTCTATCTACCAATTTTGAGCCGACTATTTTAACACCCAGATCATTTTGTAAATAGTCATAAATAGAACTTGATGCTATTTTTTCGGTTAAATCAGGCATAACTGAGCATAAAAAATGACTATTATCAATCATAGTTGGCTGATTATCGATATTCCTTAAACGTACAACATGAAAATAATCGGTTCCTTCATCAAATGTGGATATCTTTGCGAGCGTTTTTGATACTGTCTTTTTCTCGAAAGATACTATTTTTGTAGATACATTTTGATTTGTAATTTTAGAGGGACGATGACTATTTCCAGAATCGATCAATACATTCGAAATATTTATCTGTTTTAGGACGATATTAGAACTGCCAACCTTACTATACACTAAGCCGTCGCTATTTAATTGTCTGATAGCTTTTCTTACCGTGTTTCTCGAAGCAGAGTAATAGGCTTCAAGCTTTTTTTCAATTGGAAGGATTTGATAATGATCAAATTCTCCTGATTTTATTCGTCTTTTTAAATCAATATAAATGAATGAAGCTTTACTTTGTTGCGCCATCTTATCAATCCTTTAGTTGGGTATAATTGATTATCTCAAAATTCATCTCCTTAATCATACACTTAACTTGCGAACTAGTAAATAAGTCCCATTCTTTTTGTCGATTATTCGTCATACTAGATAGCATGTATAACTCTTTGGTCACATATCCTGGATGACAGACTAATTCTACACTTTTGGAATCACCAACGCTTTCAAATAAATCTTTTAATAGAGCCAGCGAATAGTTTTGATTGTTTGTATTTATTATTTTTTTATCGCACATTAAAATATTTTCACTTTTTAGTAGTCGATTTAAATTTGGACTTTCCAATTTTCGAACAGGAACATCATATTCTAACGCTAGTTTTTCGATTATTCGTACCATGTTACTGTTATCGATTATATTCTTATGATAGGTGATATGAGAAAGGGCGATACCGTTACGAATTAAATAGTTTATTTGTTCATGAAATTCATTTTCGATCATTGAATAATAGTTGTCATGCCCCAAATGTGTATTTAGAAAATCCATTTCCCTTCTGTAATATACTGAGTGACCTATTTCGAGATTTAGATGAATACCCATAGCTAAAAGGTTTCTTTTTTTTGCTAGTTCTAGACTTTCAAGGCTAAAATCTGAAGTAGCGATAAAGTTAGTGTCTGAAATCCCATTCACATCCAGTGCATCTAGAATGCCTTCGCTTACGCCTTTCGTTAAGCCATAATCATCTCCACTTATTATCAAGTATTTTTTCTGGTTATTCACCATTACTATTGTTTTCCTTTAAGTATAAGGAGTCATCAGCTGCTTTAAAGAATGGGTAGTATATTATAGTATCAATAAACAAGAAAAAGAGTTGCAAAATACCTAGTTTCCAACTACCTTCAATTAACCCTACAAAGAAGATTGGAATGGGCATTCCTAAGATGGATGCACCAGATGGTGAAGGAGCAATTCCTGATTTGATAACAAAGTAACCAATAATTAAATTGATAATAGGAGCTAAGATATAAGGAATAGCATACATGGCGTTGAAAACGATTGGTAATCCATAAATTAGTGGTTCATTGATTCCGAATATGCCTGACGGAAGAGACAGTTTGCCTAATGTTTTATACTGATTGCTCTTAGATTTGAAGACCATTAATAAGTTAAGTCCTAAGGTAGCACCGCCACCACCAATAGAAGTACATAAAATCCAAAAGGCAAGCCCAACAATATTTGGTAAAGGATCTCCATTTGTAAAAGCTTCTAAATTTTGTAAATCTAACGGCATAAATACGGTTAGTAAAATTGGCATTAAGACGAGCATTCCATGAATACCAATCATCCAAAGTAGTCTGGATAGAAGAGTGATGATGATTAAAGCAAAAATAGAATTTCCAAGATTTGTTATCGGTACTTGGATCATTTTGAATATAACATTATGAATACTTTCAAAAGAAGTTAAACTAAAAATATATCGAATAATCATAGCTAAAAATATAATAACTGCGGACGGAATCACACTAGCAAAAGACTGACTTACCATAGTAGGAACGGAGCTAGGCATTTTTAATATCATATTTTTTTGAATCATTTTAGTGTAAATGAATCCTACTGAAAAAGCAGTTAGTATGGCAACAAAAAAGCCGGCACTGCCTAACCATTCAAATGAAATAAATGATTTGTCCTCAACTTTGTTCAAAGGTGTTAACACTAAAAATGCAATCAAAGAGATTATGCTAGGTATGATTGCTGGAAGCTTGTGTTTTTGAACATAGGAATAAGTAATGCTTACTACAGCTATCAATGAAATGATACTTGTAGAAAATGTTCCTCCTAATAGAAGAATATCTTTAATACCAGAGTCTGTAACAAAATTTTGATAAGCTGGAATGGGTAAATTGGCAAATAATGAAGAAAAGGCACCGACAATTATAATAGGCAAAATCATCGTTAAACCAGATGTTAGAATCTTTAAAAAGACAAGGCTATCCAGTTTCTCGTTGAATCTTTCAAGGTTCTTAATTAGTTTTCCATCAGCATTAAACATTTTTTTCTCCTCCATTTTCAAAAAAGAGTTAACCCTTTTTGTATGTGTTTTCATTTTAGGTTACCCCGAAAGAGAAGTCAAGCCTGTTTTACTAAAATAATAAAATAAAGATTAGCTTCTAGGTGAATTGAAAGAGAATAGTTAGAACAAAAGCCTTGATTCAGATTTTTGATGACGTAGATGTGTGTGATAAAGTAAAAAGCGCTTTTGTTTCACATCCTACCTACGAATAAACGATGGAATCAGAAGTAACTAATTGCATCAACTTCCTAAGCGTTGAAGGTTCTGTCCTAGCCATGTTTATAGGAATTGATCTAACGAATTGAGCGACTATTTCTTGAAATTCGGGAAGAATTTCTTATTTACCTAGATTAATTTTAAGATTGACGGTAAAATAGCACTAGGACATTTAGTTGTAAGAAAAGGTGAGTGTTGATGAAAAAGTTTGAGTTTATTTATTCGGATATAAAAAATAGAATCGAAATGGGAGAATATTCGGTTGGAACATTTTTACCTAAGGAGAATGATTTAGCTGATTATTATAGTGTTTCGAGAGAAACTTTACGTAAATCTCAAAATAAGCTTGAATATGAAGGATATATAAAAAAAATTCATGGACAAGGTGCAAAAGTGTTAGATTTTTCTAAATTAGCGATTAACACAAGTACGATCACTAGCTTTTCACAATTATCTAATCGGTATAACGGTGAATTGCAAACCAAAGTTTTAAAACATCGTACGGATTATCTTAATCCAGATGATTTCGGCTATGATGATGTGAAAGAGGCACCTGGAATATCATTAGAACGTGTAAGAACTTGGAAGAATGAAGCAGTTCTTTTTGACAAAGACTTTTTTCTGTTGTCAGAAATTGTGGATGATATCCCAGAAGAATACTTGTTGACCTCAGTATATGACTATTTTGAAAAAGTAAAAGGCTTGAAAATAAGCTTTGCACAAAAAGATATTACAATTGAAAAACCGACAAAAGAGGTTCAACTTTTATTAGATCTTGGACAGGATACACACGTTGCAGTTACAAGAAGTAAGGTGTTTTTAGAGAATGCCAATCTTTTCCAAATTCATGAAGCTTATCAAAAAGTAGACACATTCCATATTTTTGATATTGCGCATAGATAACAAAAAAGCCTATAACAAAAATCAAGTGATTTTTGTTATAGGCTTTTAGCTTACTATTTTATCTTCTTACTAGTATCTTCAGTATATCTTTTAGAGAGTAAAAAGGTGACGAACATTGGAATAATAATGGCTATTGCCATAGCAATAAAATAGATGACCCAATATTCTGGAATGATTGAAAGTGGAGCGGGTAATCCTGAAATTCCTATGGAGGTTGCTTTAACTTCTGCTGTAGCAGTAATTGCGCCTGCAATACCAGCACCGATCATGGCTGCAATAAAAGGATATTTGTAACGTAAATTTATACCAAAAATTGCTGGTTCAGTAATACCTAGCCAAGCAGAAATTGCGGCGGTAAGAGCAACACCTTTTTCTTTTTTCTTTGTAATAATGAAAAACATCATTAATGCCGCTGCTCCCTGAGCCAGTGAAGCCATTACTTGTATTGGCCACAACGTTGCAAAACCTAAGGAACCAATCATTTGAAGATTCACGCCTAAAAATAGATGATGCATCCCCGTAACAACTAGTGGCGAAACTAAAGCCCCAAAAACAGCTCCAGCAATTGTTGGTGATATGTTAAACAGCCCCAAAATTCCATCTGTGATCAAATTAGATAAGCTCATAGTAATAGGACCAATGATCGTAAATGTTACAAACCCAGTAAATAAAAGTGTTAATGGTGAAACAAAAATCATCTGAATCATGTCTGGAATTTTTTTAGTTAAAAATTTTTCTGTCGTTGCTAATACATAAGAAGAAACTAGAATCGGTATTACTTGACCCTGATAACCAATCTGTGCAACTTTCCAACCGAAAAGATCCCAATATTGCACTTCTTCAGGGGTACGGGCAAATTGAGCGCCAGACATCAATTTAGGATTTATTAACGTTAATCCTAAAACAATTCCTAAAACTGGATTGCCGCCAAATTTTTTGACCGCAGACCATCCAACAAGTGCAGGTAAAAAAGTAAATGCTGTATTGGCAATCATATTGATCATATTTGCCATTCCAGCCCAACCAGTGTGTACCTCTAAAAATGATTTTTCATAGAAGATGCCAGGATTAGACAGAATATTATTTAAGCCCATCAGCAAACCAGCGGCAACAATAGCAGGTAGTATTGGAATAAAAATATCACCCAGAGTTTTAATTAAACGTTGAAATAAATTCAATTTCTGCGCACTTTGCTCTTTAATTTCTTGAGAGGTACTTTCAGTGATATTCGTTTGCTTTATGAATTCATCGTAAACTTTATTAATCGTTCCAGGACCAATAATTATTTGAAATTGGCCGTTTGCTGAGAAACTTCCCTTAACAATCGAAATTTCTTCAAGCTTTTCAATATCTACTTCATTTTCATCCTTTAATATCAATCGCAATCGTGTAACGCAGTGTGTTGCTGCAGTAACATTTTTAGCTCCTCCAATGGTTTCAATGATTATTTTAACTTGTTCGTTCATATCGGACATAAACATTTTTCTCCTTTCGTTGTATATACAACTAACAAGATGGTATCATTTGGAATAATAAATGTCAACGTTTACAAAAGGTTTTTTTAAAGTGTTTGAAAAAAAAGTAGTTATAGATTATAATTTGATAATAAATAGAAGTATATACAACGGAGGAAGTTATGAAACCAAATATTATTATGATGATTTCACACGATAGTGGAAAAATGTTTCCGAGTTATGGCTATCAAGTTGAGGCGCCAAATTTTGAACGCTTAGCTAATTCAAGTGTCCAGTTTGATAATTACTTTTGCCCATCTCCACAATGCAGTCCTAGTAGAGGAAGCATCCTAACAGGGCTTTATCCTCATAATAATGGATTGATGGGACTAGCGCATTTAGGTTTTTCAATATCTGAAAACATAAAAACGTTACCTATGTTACTTAAAAATGGCGGCTATGAAACTGTATTGATTGGCTTGAGTCATGAAACAATCAATGAGCCTCCCAAAATTGAAGACAGAATTTTTTCATCAACAACCGAATTAGGCTATGAAAATTATATTCCAGTTCAAGGAGATCGTGCTCCTTTTGTTGCAAATCAAGCGATTGATTTTCTGGAAAAACGATCGAAAGATAAGCCGCTTTATCTGAATTTAGGTTTTTTCGAAACGCATCGAGATTTTGATGAATATGTACCGTATGCTGATTCAATAGAAGATGTGGAAGTGTTTAATTTTCTATATGATACAACAGAGACCAGAGAAGATGTTGCACTATTTAATGGTTCATTGAAAGTATTGGATACGGCAGTTGGAGAAATAATGGATTTTGTCGAAAATAGTAGTTATAAAAATAATACTATCATGATTTTTACCACAGATCATGGCGTGCCGTTTCCAGGAGCAAAAGGTACATTAAAAGAAACTGGACTAGGAACGGTGTTGTTGATCAAATTGCCAGGGATAGAGCAACCCAAACTCAAAAAAGCGTTATTATGCAATGTTGATCTTATGCCCACAATATTAGAATTAGCTGGGATAGAAAGACCAACTAACATTGATGGGAAAAGCTTCGCCGATTTATTGACAACATCAAAAGACGAAGGTCGAGAGGAATTCTTTACAGAAATGACATGGCACGATCAATATCGGCCGATGCGTGGAATTCGGACTAAAGAATATAGTTATGTAAGAAACTTTGAAGATGGTCCTAAAGTGTATGTTACTGTGGATGCACACCTTAGCCCTTCTGGAGAAATCATGCGAGACAAATTTTATGTTCCAAATGAGTCAGAAGAACTATATGATCTTTCAAAGGATCCAGAAGAACAACTAAATGTAATTAACGAACCGAGATATGGTGAAATTGCTGAAGCACTTCGCGCTAAAGTAGAAGCCTGGATGCAAACAACAAACGATCCTTTACTAGAAGGTCCAATCAAAGGTCATGGTTCTTCACGTTGGGAAAAGGAAATAGCTGCTGGAAGAGCATATCCTGGAAAAGTAGAATATGAAAAAAGAATGAAAAATAAAGAGAAAGATCTTACATGAACATTGTATGATTGAGTGAACAGATGAAGCACATATCAGTATTAATCAAACCGATATCCTCAATATGTAATCTTCGATGTAAGTATTGTTTTTATGCAAATATAAGTTCCTTACGTGAGGTGAGGTCTTTTGGAAAAATGACTAAAGAAGTTACTGAAAAAATGATCAGTAACATCTATTTAGACTTAGATGATGGCGATGAAGTGACTTTTGCTTTTCAAGGCGGAGAACCTACAATGGCTGGGCTCAACTATTTTCAAAACTTTACAAATCTAGTACAAGCTCAAGATAAAAAAGTGAAGGTTCATTATTCAATTCAAACGAATGGAACAATAGTTACTGAAAAGTGGTGTGTTTTTTTCAAAGAGAATGGCTTCTTAGTTGGGTTGTCTATCGATGGACAACCCCTGTATCACGATTTGAATCGTGTAGATCCAAAAGGAAGAGGAACCTTTCAGAGAGTTTTACAAACGAAAAAATTATTTGATGAATATGGTATTGAGTACAATATTTTGTGCGTTTTAACTAACTCTTTAGCGCAAGAAGCAGAGAAAGTTTTTCAGTTTATTGCAGAACAAAACATAGAATATATTCAATTTATTCCCTGTTTAGCTGATTTAGATGCTGAAAAAAGTAACGATTATGCCTTAACTCCTAAAAGTTTTGCTAGTTTTTATCATCAAATGTTGTGCTTCTGGTTAGATGAGTTAAAAAATGGACACTACATTAGTATTAAAATGTTTGATGATATCATCAATTTATTGGTTAAACGGCAAGTAACCGCTTGTGGTATTTTAGGTAATTGTCGTGTGCAATATGTTATTGAAGCTGACGGAAGTGTGTATCCCTGTGATTTTTATGTGCTAGATGAGTATCGTATGGGCTATATTCAGAAACAAACGTTAAGAGAATTATTTGAACAAGATGTGTCTAAAAAATTTCTATGTAACCGGTCATTGTTACCGAGCGAGTGTTACGACTGCGCTTTTAGGCAAATGTGTGGTGGTGGCTGTAAACGAATGATCGATGTGATGTATGTTGACAGTCAAGGGTATTGTGGTTATAAACAGCTGTTAAAGGAATTTCTACCGAAAATAGACAGTATTTTAGCTTTAATACAGACGGTTCAGAGCTGATAGGAAATAGCTATGTTGCTGTTATAAAGTAACCCATGCAAATGTATTTCAAATAGTTATTTTAGAAAGAAGGAATGATTCATGATACAAATTCCGCAAGGGACATATCACATTGGCACAGATAGCTCGGATGGCTTTCTTGCAGATCGTGAGGGACCGCAACTAGCGATTGATCATCCAGCCTTTCTAATTGATGAGACGACTGTCACCAACCAAGAATTCAAAGTTTTCGCGGATGCTACGAATTATCTTACTGAAGCAGAACAGTTCGGTTGGTCCTTCGTTTTCCACTATTTTCTAAGTGAAGAAACAAAAAAATGTAGCCAATTAGTCCCTAATATGGGGTGGTGGTATGCAGTGAGTGGGGCAGATTGGCTGCACCCAGAAGGGCCAGATTCCGATATTTCAGCTCGCTTGGATCATCCTGTTGTACACGTTTCAAGAAATGACGCAGTTGCTTACTGTCTTTGGGCTAATAAACGCCTACCAACAGAATGCGAGTGGGAAATTGCTGCAAAGGGAGGCAGTCAAAATGAAAAATATCCCTGGGGAGAAGAATTATTAGCTGATGGCAAACATCACTGTAATATTTGGCAAGGAGCGTTCCCAAAAGATAACACCACGGCAGATGGTTTTAATAATACAGCGCCTGCGAAATGGTATGAACCGAATGCTTATGGACTCTATCAACCAATTGGAAATGTTTGGGAATGGTGTAGTAATCCTGCTCGTATTGACTTGAATGAGTTTCAAAAAAAGGATAGTCGATCCTTTTGGGAAAACTATCAAACCATTGATGATGGAACATATGCCACTCGTGGTGGTTCTTTTTTATGTCATCAGTCTTATTGTAAACGATATCGTATCGCTGCTAGAAATGGAAATACAGGAATGTCAGCAGCCAATAATTTAGGATTTCGTTGTGTAAAATAATCTAGTCTTGAGAAATAAGCCAGCATTCACAAAAATTGCTCTTTAAATTTTTGTGAATGCTGGCTTATTTCCAAAGATTGCTTTTTAAATTTTACGAAAAATCCTTAGCGTTTTTTTTGTGCTGGTAAGACTGATAATTTAGACTGTGGGTTAGTAGTCAAGAACGTGTTGTAGCAATGAAAAATAGTTTGTTTTATAAGGATAAAATGATTAAGCTGACAATTCTTGCGTAAACTATTTGCAAAAAACAACCTTTTAAATAAAGGGCTTACATTGTATAGTAAGCTCATAAGCGGGAGAGGGAAATTATGAGACAGGATGCGATTTTACAATATTTATACAAAAATAATTTAATTATTTCGACTGAGCGCCTAATTACTAAATTCAATATTTCTTCAAGAACACTTTCTAATGATATTAAATTACTGAATGATGTGGGACAAAACAATGGTTTCAAGATAATAAGAGTGAGAGGTAAAGGATTTCAATTAGAAATAAACGACAAACAAAAAGTAGAGCGCTACGTGGAAGAAAATAATCCAGTTGGTTTATTAGGAGGAGAAGATCCTGAAAAAAGGGTAGAACTTATTTGTCTGATCTTACTATTCAGTGAAGACTATCTGACATTTAAGAAACTATCAAGCTTGGTAAAAGTCAGCTTTTCAACTATTAAAAGTGATATGAAGCAAGTGGAATTGTTTTTTCAACAGTTTCAGTTGCAACTTGCAACAAAAGCTCATTATGGAACCAAAATTATAGGCATGGAAAAAAATAAAAGACAAGCAATAATGTCTTTAGTAAAAAAGAGAACATACATGCCAAAAATCGAAATAAACCAGTGTGAATTTGTTGATCATTTCGATGAGAAAGAGTTACGCTTTTTTGTTTCGAGTAAGTTGAAAGAATATGATTTAAAAGTAAATGATATTATTTTTGATGATTTAATTTTGAATATAAAGATTCAATGTCTTCGTATCATACAGCAACATGAGCTTGTCAGCGGTAAAGAAAAGAACTATGAAGCACATGGTATTTATAAGCAAATCACGGAACAAGTCATCATATACCTAGAAAATAACTATAAAATATACTTTTCAACAGCTGAAAATAATTATCTGAAGAATTTATTAGAAGAAAAAACTGGTTTTTTAAAAGATGTGGATGTAAATAAGCATTTAGAACAGAAAATCCAAAATGCTTTAGAAGAAATTGACAGAAAATATCATACAAATTTTCAAAAAGATGACGAATTAACAAATGCACTTTTAAGCCATATGGCACCCTTAATGCAACGTCTAAATACAAACCAGCAACTTGAAAATCCAATTATAGAAAGTATTTATACACGCTTTGCCAATGTGTTTAATGTATCTTTAGATTTCATGTCTTCGTTTAATAAAGATTTAGAACAAGAGATTAGTAAAGACGAAATTGGTTATGTGGCAATCTACTTTGCCGCTAGTTTAGAAAAAGAGTCCTCACAAATTGTAGACAACTATCAAAAAATTGCTGTTATTTGTACAACAGGTGGTGGTGCTTCCTATTTATTAAAGGTGAATCTACAACGATTGTTTAGTCACTCGCAAATAGAGACGTTCGCTTTAAATGAACTTGAGAGTATCGATGATAGTTATGATCTTTTGATATCAACGGTACCAACAGTAAAAAAAGTCCATAGCGTTCCATTAATTTTTGTAAAGGATGTATCTACGCAAAGTGAACTATACAAGATTGAAAAAGATCTAAGCTTGCTAAAAGAGTCAAAAAAAGAATCCCTTGATGTCCACCAATATGTACTGGAATTGTTTGATAAACGTTGGTTTTCAATCATCGATGAACAGATTAGCTATTTAGATTTGTTAAAACAGGCAGGGGAAAAACTTGAACAGGCAAATTGGGCGAAACTAGGATTTACTAAAAGTATGTTAAAACGCGAATTGATGATTGATACGATTTATCACCAAGGTATTTCAGGACCTCACCCGATGGAACAAGTGGCAGAAAAAGAAGTAATCTCAGTCTTAATCCCAACAGAAAAAATGATTTATAACAGAAAGAGCGTACGAATTATTTTTTTAATTAATATAAAAAAGAATCATTTAAATTTACACAAAGAAATTAGTCGATTAATGATCAAAATGATGGAAGATCCAGAAATTAATGAGGAATTATCTCGAATCAGAACGTACGAATCATTTATTGTCTATTTAAAAAAATTATTAAAGAAAGGGTTTTTATATGAATGAACAAGAAATGGATATTTTTAAAATAATTTCAAGCGCAGGAGATGCAAGAGGTTCAGCTTTTGAAGCGTTACGACTTGCTAGAAAAGGAGACTTTGAAGCAGCTGCTGAAAAAATGAAAGAAGCAAAGGAGCAAAGCTTAACTGCCCATGAAGTCCAAACTAAACTAATCACGGATGAAATTAACGGAACTCCTAGAGAGAGTGGCTTATTAATGATTCATGCTCAAGATCATCTAATGACAAGTATCTTAGCAAGAGATTTAATTGAAGAAATGATTGAAATGCTAAAAGAAAATAATAAATAAATTTTAGGAGGAAACAAAATGAAAACGTTACTAGTATGTGCAGGTGGTTTTTCAACCACAATGATGATGGAATCTATGAAAAAAGTAGTGAAAGAATCTCAAAAACTTGATGAAAAAGACTATCCAATGGAAGCGATCGGTGTTGATAAATTAGAGCGATACATCGATGACTATGATGTGATTTTAGTAGGGCCTCAACTAAGTCATAAATATAATTTTATTGAAAGTGAAGCAGCAAAAGTAGACAAGCCAACTATTTTATTAACGTCTGATATCTATGGATCAATGGATGGTGCCACAGTAATGAAACAAGCATTAGTTGCCTATCGAAAACATGAGGCTCAAAAATAAAATGTAAAGGAGAAAACAATGGAAAACTCAAAGAAAACCGGGATGTTCGAAAAAGTAGAAGCAACGATTCAAAAAACATTAGTTCCTATTGCAAATAAAGTTGATAATAATGCATATTTAACTGCCATCAAAAAGGGAATGGTTGTTATGACTCCTGTATTATTATTAGGATCAATCGCAGCGATTTTTCCATCGATACCAGAATTCATTCAAACGCAAGGTGTTGTCAATTGGTTTGAGACGTATGGCTATATTTTTAGTATTTTATCAAAAGTTTCATTAGGATTAGTTGGACTTTATGCTGTATTGTCGATTTCTTATTTTCTAAGTGAAAGTTATAAGTTATACACTGTAGGCTCAATGATGTTATCGGCAATTGCCTTTTTAATTGTTTCGATGGATGTGGATGATAACGGAAATATTGTAGCGAGCTATTTAGATTCAAAAGGCTTGTTTACGGCTATTTTTATTGCAATAATTTCAGTGAAAATTTATCAATTTTTTACCGTCCATAAATTGGTTATAAAAATGCCAGAAGGGGTTCCAGATTTTGTTTCTAGCTCATTTGAGCTAATCACCCCTACGGCTGCAATTGGTGTGATATTCATTGTGATACGTGCTGTGACTGATCAATTATCAGGTGGCGTATTATTACCTCAAGTAGTTATGGATGTATTAGCCCCTGCAATTGGTAGCCTGGATTCGTTATGGGTTCTTTATTTTGTACTAGTTTTACGTTTAGTATTTTGGTTTTTCGGTATTCATTCGGCTGTTTTATCTCCTATTTTATCTCCAATCTTAGTTCAGTATTTATCCGAAAATATTGCTGCTCATGAAGCAGGAGAACCTTTAAAACATGTGATTACAGGTGGAGCAATGTCAGCGTTTGCGAACTTTACTGGTTCTGGAGTTACAATCGGCTTAGTGCTTGCTATGTTGTTTAGTAGATCATTGAGGTACAAAAAAGTTGGAGCAGTGGCGATATTGCCGACTTTATTTGGGATCAATGAGCCGGTTTTATTTGGTGTACCGATTATCTTGAATCCTGTGTTAATGATTCCATTTATTTT
This sequence comes from Enterococcus ureasiticus, assembly GCF_001730285.1. Taxonomy (GTDB): domain Bacteria; phylum Bacillota; class Bacilli; order Lactobacillales; family Enterococcaceae; genus Enterococcus_L; species Enterococcus_L ureasiticus. The sequence continues at coordinate 124,187 of NZ_MIJZ01000016.1, read as the reverse complement.
TGGTGGAGCTTTTGTAGGTATTTTACCAATGATTGCTATGAAGATTGGCTTATTAAACTATCCGATTTTTGATCCGCCATATGTCCCTGTTTTTGTAGAAGGATTTTTAACTGGGTTTGATTGGCGCTCTATTATTATTCAGTTGGTTCAAGTAGGGTTATCCTTTATGCTATATTTGCCGTTCTTTAAAGTACTAGAGAAGCAAGAATTAGATCAGGAAGAGAAAAATAAAGAAGAAAAACATTCGTTCGTTATTTCAGAGGAAGACGAGGCATACTTGACGGATATTGATTTTTAACGGATACACTAAAAATCAAGTAATGAGTGAAGGAGTAATGTATGCGAATAGAAAAAGTAAAAGCACAATTAGAAAAACAAAAACTTGATGGAATTATTATCACCGATAAGATTAATTGGCGCTATTTAACTGGATTTACAGGCTCAAACGGTTGGCTGGTAATTACTGAAAATAGTACCAAATTGTTTGTGGATGGTCGTTACACAGAACAAGCTAGTTTGCAGACAAACAACATTGAGGTCATTGAAGCCTCAAGTTGGTCTGATATAGGTTCAGTTTTGGGTTCAATCGTTAAGAATAAAAGAATCGGCTTTGAACAACAAACGATTTCCTATGAAAAGTTTTTACTATTGAATCAATTGATGCGAACCAATCTAAGTGAGCTGATTCCAACTATGAACTTAGTTGAAACGTTAAGAATGATAAAATCAGAATCAGAAATTGTCGCTCTGAGAAAAGCTGCTGCTATTGCTGATAAAACATTAACAGATATCCTTCCTCTTCTATCAGCAGGCATGACTGAAATTGATGTAGCAAACGAGATTGATTACCGTAGTAAAAAAAATGGGAGTGAAGGCCCAGCTTTTGAAACGATTGTTGCTTCAGGAACTAGAACAGCATTACCTCATGGGCATGCGAGTCAAAAAATCATTAAAGACAATGAACTGATTATGATTGATTTTGGAACTATCTATAAGGGATACTATTCAGATATTACCCGCACAATGGCGTTTGGCTCTGTTGATCAAAAGATTAAGACTATTTATGTAAAACTGTTAGCGGCACAAGAAAAGGCTATTGCAAATCTCCAATTAAATCAGCCACTAGCTGAGATCGATCAATTAGTGAGAAAGGAACTAGCTTCATCTGATTTGGATGCCTTCTTTAGTCATGATTTAGGTCACGGTATAGGGCTATCTTGTCATGAATTTCCAGCAATAGCTAAAACAGAGAAAATGACTCTTCAAAAAAATATGACCTTTACTATAGAACCAGGTGTTTATTTGCCTAATCAGTTTGGCATTAGAATTGAAGATGATATCTTAATTAATGAGAATGGTAAAGCAGAAGTATTAACAAAATTTCCAAAGAATTGGAGTATTATACAATGAAAATAGATGAATTATTACTTGAATTATCCAATTTAGATGCTTTACCGGGTCAAGAACAGTATGTTCAACGCTATTTAAAAGAATCAATTCATAAAGAATCCAGTCAGGATGCATTTGGCAATCTTTATTTTGGCGATCTCCAAACATCGAAAAAGAAGGTTGCCATCTATGCCCATATGGATGAGGTTGGTTTTTGTGTACAACGTATGACTGAAGATGGATTTGTTTACTTTTATCCAATTGGAGGTTGGTGGGGACATGTTATCTTAGGGCAACAAGTTAGAGTTACTTGCCGAAAAAATGGATCAGTATTAGAAGGAGTTGTGGGAACCTTACCTAAGGGAAGTAAGATGGATAAGGAAGTAGTGCCAATCAATGAAATGTATATTGACTTTGGTGCCAGTTCAAAATCAGAATTGGAAGCAGCGGGTCTGCAAATAGGGGATATGATTTTACCGAATACGAAGGCAAATAGAAACTTCAATGGAACTAAAATAATTGGAAAAGCCTTAGATAATCGTGTTGCTTGTGCAGTGATGACAGAGCTGCTCAATCACGTAACTACTGACAAAATTGAAGTGATTGGAGTAGCAACAGTTCAAGAGGAAGCTGGGACAAGAGGCTCTAAGATTGCTGCTAGAGAAGTGGATGCTGATATCAATATTGTTATAGATGTTGCTAATGGAAAAGATACACCAAAAGCCGCTGATTATCAAACAAGGATTCTAGGGGAGGGGACAGGTTTAGTAGTAGCAGACAAGACCGCACTAGCAAATTTAAATTTATTGGATTTTGTAAAAGACATTGCAGAAAAAGAGCGTGTCGCTTATCAATACGATATGTTTAATGGTGGCGGGACAGATGCTGGGTCTGTACAATTGTACAAAGGAAAACCAACGATTGTACTAAGTGTTCCTGTTCGGTATTGTCATTCGTGGAATTCAGTTGTGGATATTTCAGATGTAGTTGGAACAGCTCAATTGATGAAAAAGGTAATACAAGCTCTGAATGATGGGAGAGAAATCATTGACCAATTTTAATAAACAATATTCACGATATGGAACCTACTCAACACAATGGGATTACGTGCAAGATCGTTTTGGGGAAGAAGGCTTATTGCCTTTTTCAATATCTGACATGGATTTCCAAATTCCTTCTGGTACGAGAATGGTATTAGCAGAATCGATAAAAAAAGGATTCTTTGGGTATACTCGTTGGAATCATTTGGACTATAAGAGGAGTATCAGCAATTGGTTTTCGAATCAATTTGATTGTTTTGTGGAGCCTGAATGGTGTATCTATTCACCAAGCGTTATTTACAGCTTATCCCTTTGTTTACAATTATTAACGGATGAGCGAGATAAAATTTTGTCATTAACTCCCTGTTACGATGCTTTTTTTAATTGTATTTCGCAAAATCAACGTCAACTTTTGCCCTTTTCATTAGAAAATTATTTAGGAAAATTTACGATTGATTTCAATCGTTTGGAGCAGGTCATAGTTGAAGAAAAACCAAAAGCGTTCTTATTATGTAATCCTCATAATCCAACAGGACGGGTTTTTACTAAAGAAGAATTAGAAAAAATAATAGATTTATGTAATAGCTATCATTTAGCGATTATCAGTGATGAGATTCATATGGATGTAAGGCGTCCGGAGCAAAAACATTTACCCTTAGTGCTATTTAAAGAAAAAATTAAAACGTCTTATGCTCTCTTATCATCGCCGTCCAAAACGTTTAACACGCCTGGCTTAGGTGGATCATATGTTATTTTGCCGGATGAGGCATTGAGAGAGCAATTTTTATCATTACTGAAGGGAAGAGACGGGGTATCATCGATCTCTTATCCCGCTCTCTTAGCAACAATGGATTGCTATAATAATCAAGAAAAATGGGTGAAAGAGTTAAATAAAGTAATAGATGAAAACTTTGATTGTTTAAAAGAAATGCTTTCACTAGAATCTTGTATTCAGTTTGAAATTCCTGAGGCTACTTATTTAGGTTGGCTAAATTTGCAGGAGGCCACTTTTACAATGGATGAATTGCAAAAGGTATTAGTACAACAAGAAAAGGTAGCGATTATGAAAGGTATCACTTACGGAGTCGAAGGGGCTAACTACTTAAGATTTAATTTGGGTTGCCCAAAGGAAAAAGTAATAGAGGGTGCGCAGCGTCTTATCCGTGCAATCCACTCACTTAATAAAAAGTAAGGTAAGTAATTGAAATGATTGCCAATAGCATTTGAAGCATGTATAAAAAATAGCTAACAGATCCAAAAAACGTATCCAAAAATAATTAAAGAGATACGTTTTTTGTGCTCTGTGAATATACGAATAACACACTTTTATGAAGAATATCATTTTTCATGGGCTTAGTGTAAAATGTAAAGTAAATATGTAAAAATAGGAGATAACAAGCGTGAAAATATTAGGGTTATTTGTGCTACTTGTATTGATAAAAGGAATAGAGTACTTTAAAAGAATGTATACATATAAAAAAAGAATAAAAACATATCAAAAACATAACTGTTTAACTTCTGATGAACTACTATTATTCAAAGAAACAATGTCTATAACAAAAAAACAAATTATACTTTTCGAAACAACGATCAGCAAGTCAAAAGTTTTAATGAAAATTGAGACAAAAGAAAAAGGATTACAATCCTCTAAACTACTATTTGATGAATTAATGAAGCACCCAAAAGAAATGACGGAACTTGAACAGTTCCTCTATATAAAGTTACCAGGCATTGTAGAAGCTACAGAAAAATTCATTCAGATTCAAAATGCTCAACTTTCAACTTCTGAAATTGAAAAGTCGAAAGCACGGGTATTGGAAACGATTAGTTCTATCTCAGCTAGTATCACGGATGAGTATGAAGAAATCATTCAAGAAGATTCAGAAGATATTTACTTAACCAAAAAATTAATTGAGGGAAAATGATGAATAAAAAAGATAAAAATTTCTATGATACGTATGATACTTTATTTTCAAAGCCGCCTTTCTTTAAGCCGAAGAAAGAAAATAACATGCAAAATTACAAAAAGTATATTCCAAAATTAAAGCAAGAAAAGCTGCAAAAGAAAAAGGTTCTTGGAAAGAGTAGTCTTTCACGGAGTAAGGCGAAACCTAAAAAGAATTCTTGGAAGAAAAAATTAGTAGTTTGTGTGGTTCTTTTTTTACCGATTGCGTTTTTTGTTATAAAAGAAAAAAATCTTGCCCCAGTTTTATATTCTGAATATTTAGATGTTACTCCTTTAAAAGAAGCAGGTATTAAAGGAACCGGAGATAAGGATTTTAGCAAGCCGCTTATGTTAAATGTAGACGATCATACTATTTTAACCAATAGAGGTTACGAATTAGAAGTACTTGGGGATTCAGATTTAGAAATTCAAAAGGAAGAGTTATCGGTTTTACCAACAAACAATGAGTACGCGGATTATTTTTCTACAGCTTATATTTCTTTTTATTCAGAGCGACGTTTTCAACGTTCTGTCAGTCTGCGTCTGTCAGAAAATGTAATAAATAGTCTAACTGAAAGCTTCATTAAAAATAAGAGGTCTTTTTCTAAAGCATATCTTGAAAAAGAAATAGGTGATGTACAAAATGGCTATGTTGTAACATATGTTAAGAGTCCTTATCCTGAAATTACGATTTGCCGTTTTTTTATTTTTCCTGATGAAACAGGTATTTGGATAGATTTAAATTCACTTGAAGATGATCACGAGGAACTCACTGAAGAAAAGACGTTAGAGGAATTTAAAGAGATTTTAAGTGATGATTTTGCCTTTATAGAGAAAAATTTTGTGTTTAAAAAGACTGAGTAGAACAGTTGATTTTGTCTATTCTTATGAAGACCCAATTATCCTAATCGATAATTGGTCTTTTTTTGTGGTCCATATTGTTTGGGCTTGTTTGCGAAGGGACGACTTTTTTCTACCATTTATTCGGGTTTTATGTATTTAACAAAAAGAGAGCAGCTGTCCCAATCTCCACTGAATTTATAAAAAGTTTATTTTTAGTTAATAGTCTATTTATTTCTCTCCAGTACTATAGAATATATAGTCATCAATCGACTTCTAAGCGCTACTATTGAAAATAACGGAGCAAGATATGAATAAAAGTATACAAAGATCAATTGGATCGTTCTTGTATAAAAAATAGAAATGGAGAGTGTAGATATGAAAAAGGAAATGAAGAAAAAGCAGATGTATGGGTTTTCACTCACAGCGATGTTACTAGTATTTGTTTTTCTATTCAGTGGGAACAGTGTGTCTGCTGCAGAATACGAGCCAAATCAAGTTTTAGGTTCAACCAATTGGGAAGGAACGTTCGTATACGATGCCAAGGGAAATGATGTAACGAGTCAAAATAGTGGATTTATTGGCAGAGCAAAATATGATGCAACAACTAATCGTTATGAATTTTTTGACAAACAAACGAATGTCAGCCGTGGAGATAAAGGTGTTTTCTTCGTTACTCAAGACGGTAAAAAAAGAGTTTTATTATCAGAGCTAGGCTATCGTGTTGTGGTAGATATGGTCAGATTAGATGAAAATATGTTTACTTATCGTAGAACTGGGGTACAAAAAGACGGATCTCAAGGTAATGTTTTCGTTGAGCATGTCCCATATAGTGGAGAATTGACGTTTACCTCACAACCGCCTGTCTTATCTAAAGAAACAGGAACAATTGTGAAAGATCAACCAGGAAGAACAATTTTAAGTACAACAAAATGGCAAGGAACGAAAGCCTTTGATGAAAACGGAAATGATGTTTCTGACTACAACAGAGGGTATTTAGGTTTAGCTCGTTATGAGAGCAAAACTGGAAGATATGAATTCTTTGATGTACAAGGGAATGCAAGAAATGATTATGGCTATTATGATGTTATTTACGGAAACAAAGAAAGAACGATCATTTCACTTGGCTCAAACTATGGAGCTACGTTGGAACTGACAGAATTAAACAACAACCGTTTTACTTATGCTAGAAATGGAAAAGATGCCCAAGGAAATGATATTACGATTACTGTAGAGCATGAGCCGTATACCGGTGAATTTCCATTAGACTTTACTTTTGCACCAGAAGATGAACTAATTGTACAGCCACCAGCTAGAGTTCCCAATCAAGATGATTTAACTAATAGTAATGCTGTGGTAGAAGTTGAAAGTATTCTGAATTCAGGAACCGTTAAATTTAGTGAAAATGCCAATACTGAAGCAAGTATTATTTTTTCAAAAATAAATACAAAAGATAAACAAACGCTTGTAAATGAAAAAGAAGCTGGCAAAGCAGTAATCAGCATTCTTGATACACGTACAGGCTCAGCTGAACAAAATGAATGGAATGTGCGTACAAAGTTATCTGATGGACCATTTGGGAATAAAGGGTTTCTTTTAAACCAATTAGGAGTTTTATTAACACCATCTACGCAAGAAAGTTCAATTCAAACAGCGGCTAATGTTACGATGAACGACAATGAAGAGCATCAAGCATTTACCGTGGGATATGAGCAAGGAAGTAATGAAAGAAAAGCAGTTACATTGAATCCTCAATTAACTGTAGCAGATACTAATTTACTGCAATCAGGTGTTTATGGCGCGAATATTACATGGACATTAACGCCAAAAGTGTAATCACAAAGTAGAGAAAAAGCACTTACTCAATTTAAGAAAGTTGCTTTTTCTCTTTTCTACATAATTATAGTCGAAATGGAGTGTTGAAGATGAAAAAAAATAGGTGCAGCAAGTGGCTAGTCAGTTTGATTTTATGTTTCCCTTTTTTATTTATTCTTCCTATAAAAGGCGTAGCAAGTAACTCTGGTTTTTATGTAACTCCTGTTATACCTGAAAATCAGTTAGAAAATACAGTTGATTATTTTAATATTGGTGTGCCGGCAGCGATGAACCAGACATTAGAAGTTGTAATTGTCAATGAATCTACGGAACCGAAAAGTGTGCGATTAACCTTACTTGATGGCATGACAACCAAAGATGGAACGATTAGCTATGATAAAGAGCATACATATGATGATAGCCAACGTTATAGACTGTCAAAAATAGCAAAATTAGAACAAAATGAAGCAACCGTGGAACCAAATAGTTCAGCTACGGTAAAGATACAATTAAAATATGATATAAGTGATTTTTATGGCACGATTTTAGGGGCTGTGAATGTCAGTGAAAAAGAGCCTGATAATACACAAGTAGGTGTGAACAATTCTTTTGCTTATAATATTCCAATAAAAATAAGAGTAGCAGAAGAAGGCAAAGAGAATCGATTAAATTATAAAGGTTTAACTTTAAATTCAGAAAAAACAAAACAAACATTGGATTTGACATTCCAAAATCCTGAACCAACGATTCTTAGAAAACTAAATTTGTCTTTTACTGTTTATAAAAAAGATAAACCAGCGGAAAGCCTCTGGAGTAGTGAAATGAAAGAGGTTGAACTTGCCCCAAACAGTTTATTTTCTCCAGAACTTTCTCTGACTGATTCTAAGCTAAAAGCCGGAAAGTATGTTTTAAAAATAGTTGCTAAATCGGATGTAATTGACAGTTCTTGGGAAAGTGATTTTACACTTTCTACCTCAGAGAAGCAAGGAATGAATGGAGGAGTAGAGATTCTTTCTGAAAGTAATCAATGGTGGCTAATTATTAGTGTAGCTATTTTAGTTTTAGGAGGAGCGGGCTATGTATTTTATAAAAAGAAATCTTAAATATCTAGCAATTACAGTATTTATTTGTTGGCTTATAGTTAATTTATTCTTAAAGACGGCCTACGGAGAGTCGATTATAAGTGATGCAACTGTTGAAGTTATCCAAGAAGGGACTTCAGTAATTATAGAAAATAGTGCTAAACCAGACCAACTACCGAAAACAAATGAACAACTAAGTGGGCTATTTACATGGATAGGAATAGTATTAATTATTTTCTGGGTAAAGAGCTTGCGTGATAAATTTAGGACATAAAATATCAATTTGCAAAACGCTGCAAATAGAACCTGCATTCACTATAATCTTGAAAAAGATCAATCACTCTGATCGGTGACGGGTCTTTTTTTGCATAGTCAATAGGAAGTGGAATTTTGGCTAAAAAAAGATATGGATAAATTTCATGGTAATTATAATGTGTGCTACTATATCTTAAAAAGGAGTTTTGTTATGGGATCGCTAGGTTTAGAGTTTGTAACAAAAAAGAGTTGGGATTTGCAAGATATCGATATTCATGTTTCTGGGGATCCCAGAGGCTAGAGTATTCCTGATGAGCTGGTCATTTATGAATGGGATAAAATAGTATCGATAATGGCTCATTTAGATTATGAGTTGATTGATTTTACATGAGCATAAATTTTTAAAAAATGAAATTGAAGTAGGTTACGGAGTGGTTGATACCTTGCCGACTTTTGCTGATGTTTCAGATAGTGAATTAGATTATCATACGATTGATGGGGTCAAATTTTATACGCCATCATTAAAGGCATTTTTGAAAATTTATAATTCATCAAGTAAAGATAGTTATCGGGCAAATAAGAATAATAAAAAGGATTTTGAAAAAATAAATTATTTAACTTCTTTGTTGAAATAATTTCGAATAAACTTTTGATCCAGAACGATTGGAGTGGCGTTTTGTTGTAGTTTCATTTAAAAATGGCTACGTTTTATACAGTAAATGAATAAAATCCGGCAAGAGGAATAAAAATCTTGCCGGATTTTTTAACTAATACGCCAAAAAATAATATGGATATAAATAGGCCTAATTAAAGAAGTACCTAAAAACGTTCTACATTAATACAGCGAAAGATTCAGTATGGGAAAAATAAAGAATTATATATAATGAAAACGTATTCAAATGAGGTGGTTTAATGAAACGAGCATATGAAGATAAATATATCAAAATCATAAAATTTATAGTGGATAGAGGAACAACGACCCACAAAGAAATTGGGTACATGTTAGGAGTTTCGACTAAAACTGTAAGTAAATATCTTAATGAAGTTAGCGGAATAATCGAACAAACTGATTTACAGTTGTCAGTCAAACCAAGAGTAGGTGTTTCAATTGTTGGTGAGAAAAAATCAATTGACCAGTTATTAGATCAATTGAACACAAAACATGATGAAACAATCGAAGATCGTGAAATGCTTGTCTATTCTCAATTTTTAATAAGTGAGAACTATCTTAAAATCCAAGAATTGGCAGATGAACTATACGTCAGTCGAGCGACAATGGAAAGTACCTTGAAAGAAGTGAGAAAAAAATTTAGCGAACAAGGAGTAGAGATTAAAAGTACTCGAAATGGTTTGAAATTAGCAGTAACTGAAAATCAGCGTAGAAATCTTATGTCAAATGTCATTAATTATTATTGGGGCGGTATTCATATAACTAAGGATCAAAAAACGGAATTAAAATTAAACATCATGATGTCTGCTGTTGTAGATAATATTGTGGATTTGGAAATTTTGGATAATGTAACGAATGTATTAAACCATTTTATTGAATGCTCGGAGCTTAAAATCACAGAGTACGAATATCAATCATTAGCGATTCATTTAGTCATTGCCATTGAAAGAATAAAAAAAGATTTCTATATTGACAAGCCAGTCAATACTAGTGAAATCGTCCTTGAAAATGCGACTGTCTTGGTTACTTTATTAGAACAAAAATTTTTAATAAAGATCCCACTTTACGAACAACAATATATAAATATCCATATTGCTGCGATAGAAAAAAATACACTGAATAGTATGGCTGAAACTAGTTTAGATATTTTAGACCTCAGTGAGCAATTAAAAATAATCATATCCGATGTTTTAAGCCAATACCACCCAGATGAAGAATTAGTAAAAAATTTATTGATTCATTTGAATGCGGCAATCAAACGTTTACAATTCGGTTTAAATATCTACAATCCTTACACTGATAAAATCTGTGGCACTTTTCAACGTTCATTTGAAGTAGCGGTAGCATTAACTAAAAGCTTAGAGCAAGCATTCTTTATTCAATTGAACGATGATGAAATTGCGTATATAACGCTTCATATTCAAACCTTTTTTGATAGAGAACCTCAGAAAAAAACACAAGTCGTCGTTGTCTGCAGCAGTGGTTATGGTACATCGAAATTATTAGAACAACGAATTAAAAAGATTTTTTCTAAAGAGCTTAGTATTATGCGCGTTTTATCATTAAAAGAATTGCAGTTGACTGAGGTGACAGAAGCATTGGTCATTAGTACGATTCCCATTGAGTATAGTCCTGTTCCTGTAATTGTTGTGACACCTTTGATGAATGAGGTAGATGTAGAGAGGATAAAAAGACAAATTGGACATACACGAGAACGTTGTTATGACGCGTTCATCAAGTTGATAAAGGATGATTTACTCTTTTTTTCAACAAAAGAAAAAGAAAGTCAATATTCGGTGTTAACCACGATCAACCATAAATTGATTGAAAAAGGTTATTTAGCTGAAGGGATAGTGGAAAGTGCAACGAACCGAGAAAAATTATCATCAACGGTTATCGGAAATTTTGCGATGCCTCATGCAGAAGTAGCTATGACTGATGAACCGAGTATTTCAATCTATATTAATCCAAACGGTGTCCTCTGGGGAACAGAAAAAGTCGAAATTATTTTTTTCTTTGCTTTAAATAAAAGGATAAAAGACTCGATTAACGAAGTTTATGAATTTTTCAATGAGTTAATCTCTGACTATCATGTCATACACAAATTAATTACTGCAACAACAGTTCAAGAAATCCATGAGTATTTGAAGGAGGTCAATATATGACAACAACGAATAAAGTCCATAAAGAAAACATACTGATAGGATTAGAAGCAAAAAATAAGACCGAAGTGATTGAAGAAATGGCGGCAGTACTTTATCAAAACGGCTATATCTCTGATCTTGCTACGTTTATCAACGACGTATTTATTCGGGAGGAACATATGACGACAGGTATTGGAAAAGGTCTTGCTATTCCTCACGGTAAAAGTGATGCAGTTGTTCACTCAACAGTTGCCGTCGCCAGATTAGGTAATAAGGTAGAATGGCAGTCGTTAGACGAACAACCCGTAGAGTTTGTATTTTTATTGGCAATTAAAAATCAAGATAAGAATGGAGAGCATTTAAGAATTCTGGCTGAGCTATCAGAAAAAATGATGGATGATGATTTTGTCACTCAAATTAAACAAGCAAAAGATCAAGAAATGCTTTATCAAGCATTAATATAAAAAATATTGGAGGAACGTAACATGACAAAATTTGTAGCAGTAACAGCATGTATTGCAGGAATCGCACATACGTATATGGCAAAGGCGAATTTAGAGAAATTCGCTAAGAAAAATGATATTGCGATTAAAGTAGAAACACAAGGGGCAATGGGGTTAGAAAATAGACTAAGTGCTCAGGAAATTGCTGAAGCGGATGTAGTTATTTTTGCAGTAGATACAAATGTTGCTGAAAGAGATCGTTTTGAAGGAAAGAAAATCCTTGAAGTGAGTACATCAGAAGTTGTGAAAGATGGTGCTTCAACGATTCAAGAAGCTGTTGAACTTAGTCAAGGATCGTAAAAAGCTAAAGTAGGAGGAAAAAAACATGACTATCAAAAAGTTAGGAAGAGAAATGTTAAACCATTTTCAAAGCGGCGTATCTTACATGATCCCATTGGTAACAGCAGCCGGATTATTAACGTCAATCGCTGTTGTTTGTGGTGGAACCGAGGTATGGGATCAGACGGATACATTATGGGGAGTCATTCGGATGATTGGTCAAACTGGTCTTCAGTTTATTGTACCGATGATTGCAGGTTATATTGCCTATTCTATTGCGGATCGACCAGGATTAGCGCCTGCGTTTATCTGTGGGATGATTGCAAATCAAATGGGGACAGGCTTTATTGGCGGTATGTTTGCCGGATTAACAGTTGGCTATTTGGTTAATGCATTAAAAAAAATCCCCGTTCCAACACAAATTATCAGTTTAAAATCATTGATCATCATTCCTTTTGTTGCAACTTTAGTTGTGGGACTCGTACTTTGGTATGTAATAGGTACACCGATTACTGCGGCAACAGAAGCATTGACAGCTTGGTTAAACGGGATGTCAGGAACCAATGCGGCGTTATTAGGTGCTATTTTAGGCGGTATGATGGCATTTGATATGGGAGGACCAGTGAATAAAATTGCCTATGCTTTTGGAGTAGCATCTTTTACCTCTGGAGGTTATGCAGCAAGTACTGCGATGCTATTGGCAATTGCTATTCCACCGTTTGGCATGTTTTTGGCTACACTACTAAATAAAAAATTATACACAGAAAGTGAAAGAGACAATGGCAAAACAGCTATTATTATGGGCGCTGTTGGTATTACAGAAGGAACGATTCCTTTTGCGGTAGCTGATCCGTTACGTGTTATTCCAAGTATTGTTGTCGGAACAGCAATTGGTTGTGCAATAAATGGTGCATTTGGGGTGACACAAGAAACTATGCTGGCGACTTTTATGGCGATACCATTTACCAGCAATCCAATTCTTTATTGTGCCGCGATTTTAATTGGTGGACTTGTTACGGCAATCATGGTCAACGCTTTAAAAATGCTTAAGTATAAGAAACAAGCTAAAACAGAAGAAAGTGTAGGATAAACAACGATGGTTAAATCATATATTATTCAACATACACACTGGGATCGGGAATGGTATTTTACGACTGAAGATGCAAAAGTATTAAGCGATCAAGTTTTTACAGAAGTGTTGGATGAACTAGAGACTAATCCAAAAGTTAATTTCTGTTTAGATGGACAATCATCGATTGTGGATGAATACGTTGAATTGAATCCGGACAAACTTCCGTTGATTCAAAAGTTAATGGCTGAAAAGCGGCTATTTGTGGGGCCTTGGTTTACTCAAACAGATGCCTTGCTAGTTGATGCAGAAGCGATTTTGAGAAATCTAATTATTGGGATTAATGATACCTTAAATAAATATGGAGAGCCCATGATGGTCGGTTATTTACCAGATACATTTGGTTTTAATGCTCAATTACCTACACTATTGAATCAAGTTGGTATTGATAGTTTTATGTGCTGGCGTGGGCTTAACTTTGAAAAGTTAGTACCATCTCCTTATTTTATTTGGCAAGGATTAGGTGATCGTTTTGTTTATGCGATGAACTTTCCTTTTGGCTATATGACAGGTCTAATGACTTTGGATGCCCAAGCAGATATTCCAACATTTGTAAAAAGTAAATTAGATCCAGCTATTCATTTTCTTAAAGATCATGGGGCGAATGAAGATATCTTGATTCCATCGGGGATTGATCAAAAAAATATTGTTCGGTCATTTGATCGAGTGATTGAACAAATCAATAAAGTAAGTGAATACGAAAATATGCTTAGTGATTATCCAACATATGTAAATGTGTTAAAGGGGAAAAAGGGGCTGCCTGAATATAAAGGAGAACTAAGAGAGCCAGTTTATTCAAGAGTTCATCGATCAATTGGGTCTGTTCGAAGTCAAATGAAGGTGGAAAATTTTAAGTTAGAGCAAATAATTTTAAGACGAATTGAACCATTGATGATTATCGCTAAAAAAAATAAGATTACCATCAGCCAAGGGTTGCTACAAAGACTATGGAAAAAAGTGCTTGAGAATCAGGCCCATGACAGTATTGGTGGTTGCGTATCTGATAATGTTGCAGAAGATATTTTTCATCGAATCAAAGAAGCCAAAGAGATAGCAGCCGGTTTGGAAAATTTGATTGCTAAACGAATTGCAGACTCACTTGGGTTGACACCGAACCAAGTCTTGGTATTTAATACGGACCCAACACCCTATATTGGTGAAAAAAAGGTTCATATTGTATCTAGAACAAAAAATATTTATTTTAAAGAAAGTGAACAGGCTGTTGTTGTGAAGGAAGTCTTTTATCCAGAGCGCAAAAATATAATGAAATTGGTAGCAACGGGCTATGACTATTTTGATGAACCGTCATACTATGAATTGGATATACGAGTGAATGTTGACCTACCGGCTTTTGGCTATAAAATCATAGAATTTTCTGAATCCAATCAGCCATTAGAACAAGTAAGCAAGCATAAGCAAACTCAAATTAGCAACAGTTGCTATACTCTTTCGTTTGAAAGTCAGGAATTACTCTTGGAAACAAGTGAAGGGATAAAAATAGCAGATTTTTTAACCTTTGTCGATGAAGCTAATGATGGGGATACCTATGACTATTCGCCTTTAGTTGGAGAAAGGGAACAACAATTATCATTTACAGATGCTTATGTTCTGAGTGATTCAATGAAGCAAACCTTGATTTTAAATGGAGAATTGGAGCTGCCTTATGATCTACAGGAACGAGCAGCCAAACAAGCAACTGGTAAACTAACATACCAAGTGCAATTACAATTATCTAAAGGGGATAGTCCGTTGATTGAAGGGAAATTTATCTTAGATAATCAAGCACTTTCTCATCGATTAAGAATGAAGATTCAAGTAGAGGATCCAAAAGAAATGTCCATTGCACAAATACAAAATGGTTTTTCTTGCAATCATCCAGATGATATACCAGCTAATTGGGAAGAAAGCTATGTAGAAAAACCTGTGAATCTAGAAATATTTGATAAAAGTGTTACTGTTGAAAATAATTTTGGACATGTCACTGTTTTTGCAGATGGGGTGAAGGAGTATGAGCGAATCAACGATAAATTACTCATTACTTTGATGGCAACGACAGGTGAGCTAGGCAAACCCAATTTAGCTTGGCGGCCAGGGAGAGCATCAGGTGATACAACAAATGAGGGGCACATCATGATGCCAACACCACTGGCACAAGAGCTTGGAGAAAACGAATGGACATTTGCATTTAAGATATCTACGGGTACTTTTGATGAAATGAAGACGGCTAAGTATGCATATGAACGATTGACACCGTCCATTTCTTATCAAAAACAGGCGTTAAATGTATTTATTAATCGTTTGGACAATAAGATTTGGCCTTTAGAAGAGAAGTTTGACTTAGAAAAAGAGTTTTCTATGTTAGGCTTACCAAGAGAGCTACTAGTCTCTGCTATTTATCCATCTTATCGTAAAAAGGATGCTTTTGTTGTCAGGTTGGCTAATCCGACAAAGAAAAGTGTTACGATTGATAAAAAAATCTTGACCGATGTGAAAATCGTCAATGCATTAGAAGAAGAAATTGTTTATACAGAAGAAATCCAACCATATGACTATATTACGCTTCAAATGACTCTTTAATAAATGGAGCGACTGGACAAAGGAGAATTAGGTTTCTAATTTAAACGATCCGCAAAAAAAAAGACTGAAAATCGGGAAAAAGATTTTCAGTCTTTTTTTTTTTGTAATTTTGATATAAAGCCAAAGCACAATCTTGTTTTTCTTTAATCGAAGGTCGAAATAACGATAGAACCGTTGAATCTATTTAGCTTCAAGGACGGTTTGATTTCAAAAGAAAGTCCAACTATGTATAAGAAATAGCTTTCTTGCAAATGAAATATATCGAAAAGTATGTGATTTGTTTTAAAATTTGGGATATATAAATTAATAATAGGATTAACATGAACGTTGAAAGATAAATAGGAACGAATCATACCCTGATACTGGTTTTATTACTCTTGTCATATATTAAGAGAAATTAAAGAAGCGTTTATAAGGAGACTTTTAGTGCTCTTATATCTTAGCTAAACACAATATTTTTTTTCAAATTTTTGTTAAAATAAACGATTGTTTGATCAAATGAAATTTTTATTGATAAAAAAATGAGAATTTTTTAGAGTAAAGTGATTTATTTCAGTGAAAAACTAATCATACTCTTATTTAAAAACATTTTCTAAGAAAGATAATTTACCTGAAAAAATTTTTATGACGTATTTATTTATTGAATAATATAGAATATATATTTTTGAAATGCCGGTTTGACAATGTTTTTTTGTGATTTAGAACAATGAGCGAAGTTATACATCAAATGAAATAGTATCTAGATAAGTGAATTTTCTCAATAAAAACAAAAAAACTTTTTATTTTTGAAAAATTACGACTTTCTTTGGATATTTAAAAACGGAAAACACTTTTTTTATATAGATTTTATTTAATTTTTATACTATCCTTAGAAAACAGCAAGAGCGCTATTGAATAAATAAGCTGATAGATACTAGTTGTTCTCTTATTTCTTAGATGACACTTTTCTTATAAAAGTTTAATTAAAGATTGAAAGAAAATGATAAAAAAGAAATAGTTGTATTTTTTGATTTAATGAATGTTGAATAAAAAAAACAATTATTTGATTACTGTACATATAGAAAAAGACGTTAATCATTTGTTCACAGTTTATCTATTTAAAGAGCTTTGCTGAAAGAATAGTTTTCTGTTTCTACTATATAAATAGTAAAAATAGACCTTATCAAAATAGATAAGGTGATCAAGTTGTATCAATTAGACTGATATCGCTTGTCAAACAATCAAAAGTCCCCATGCCTATTCTTGACTTTAGTGTTGATTTAAGACACGAGTCAAAGGAGGTGATGTTAAAAGTAGTACTGAGAGTACCTATAGTGGAAATATAAAATAAGGAGGATAAAATGTAGAGGCAGAAAATAAGGAGGCTGTGGAGTGATGCGGGATTAATTTTTATATTAACTCTTGCATTAGGCGTAACATTAAGTCGCACAGCGCCGATCCAAGCTTAACCGGGGACAGCTGATGCTCTAGAAATGGGAAGTAAAACAATTTCTATAAAAACTGTTGGTACTTACAAAGCAACACTTGAAGCTGATTTAGGCATAGGAAAAGCAACAGCAGAAAAAGCGTTAGTAGTTTTTGGTGCTGATCTGTTAGCTTTTGTAACAATCGTACGAAACGGAACATTAGCACTAAGTAGAACACTAACGAATCTATTCACTAAAATTTCAAACAGTTACGAATACAATTACTATCAATGCAACAGAATCAAAATCTAATTTAAGTGCTTGGAATATGAATACAGGAGAAGTACTTCTAACTTCGGATACAAGCACAAGTACAGTCAATAATTCTGAAGGATCATATACTTCAGCGATTACTGTAGATTTCAATGGAACAAAAACATCAACCAATCGAGCAGTTACTGTATTTGGTGCCGATTTAAGAGCTCCTTTTTATTTAACCATTGAAAAAAATAAAAAATTTGCACTGGGAACTAATTATGCAACGGTCTTTTCAAAATATCAAACAACGTATCTACTGTCGCAACGAGTGTAGCCTATCAATGGGTAATCGATGAGTAAGTTTGTTTCTGATAAAGTTGGTTTTCAATATAGGTATATCAAAATGACCGACAAAAACATTACGGCTATTTCAAGGGTTTTGGAAATACCAATGAATATTTTTGCAAATAATCGAACAGTAGATTTAGGGTGTATGACAGGATTAAATTATCAATCATTTATTCCTAATTACGATTGTTCCTATTTCTTATGCAAATGTGAAATAGGTGAATGGAGGAAAATGATGAAAAAAAGAGTTAGTTTAATAAAAATCGCGCTTTCTTCTATCTTAGCACTCGCTTTTCTAGGGCTATACGCAGGAAATGTCATTGCTGAAGAAAATCCAGAAGTTTCTGTCAAAGGTGAAATTACACTGTTTGAAGAAGCGCCTATAGATAGCAGTGAACCACCAATTACCAAACCTTCAGATACTACACCAGATGAGACGGTAAAGCCAAAAGGCAAACTTCCTTCAACTGGTGAGTTGGTCAAATATGGTTCTATGATAAGCGGTGGTTTATTACTGATCGTAGTCACACTCTTTTACTTCATAAAAAGAAGCAAAGAGCGGACTGAAGCAAAAGAAGGGAGCGATGAATAAGTGAAAACAATTCATTGGATTTCTTCACTGTGTCTGCTTGCTACTGGAATGCTAGGTATTTCTATCCCGGCTGAAGCACAAGAATCAATACAAGCAAACGGAGAGATGGGGATTACTTTTGACGGACTGGTCGATCCAAACTTTGGCATTCGAGATCCAGAAGCACCAGAAAATGAATTGACGACAGATGAGATGTACGGCAAAACGAACGGTCCTTTACGAATTGATTTCGTTTCGAATCTTAACTTTAATAGTAACAAAATCGTAAAAGGAGATATGGATTTCTCTGCAGATGCTTTACTATTCAAAGACGTCATTGCGCCTAGAGGTTATTTTATTCAAGTTTCAGACTATAGAGAAGACCGAACAGGTTGGGGCTTACAAGTTCGACAAGAAACACAATTTACCAATCAAAGTAAAGCAAACAGTGAGCTAAAAGGTGCTGTCCTTTCATTTGACAAATCGTGGACCAACACACCAAATGGCGGCAGCAAACATCCAGTTGTTTCAAAAGAAGTCATACGCTTAAACAATATAGGTGAAACCTATACACTGGCGAAAGCGGACAAAGGAACTGGCGGTGGCACATGGAGCATTAGTTTTGGCGCATCACAAGATAATCAAAAAGATATCACGCCAACATTCAGCCCACGATTAGATGGAAATGCGAAACCAATTATTGATCCTGCTAACGGTAACCAAGCGGTTTATATGAATGATGCAGTTCGCTTATCCATACCAGGAGGAACGGAGAAAGAACCAGGCACCTATTCAACCGTGTTGACTTGGATTATTTCAGAATTACCCTAAAAACACGAATTAATAAAGAGGAAACACAAATGAAATTCACACACACAATTTATGCAGTGAAGCAGCCTGATTTTTCTAAAAGACAGATCAAAAAACAAGTGTCTTCTTTTGAGAGGACAGATTACTTTTATAGTGGAAGGAGGTATAGTCGTGACAAAGAAAATGAAAAATTTTATAGGGATAGTCCTGTTTGTTGCTTTTAGTTGCTTTTTTGTATTCACGAAAGCTGAAGTCGTTGAAGCATACTCTTGGAGTAAAACGCTTGGCAACTCTCCTAAAGTCGTTAAAATGGATCCTGAAAATCCAAACATAGGTGATATAGACCCGAACGCAATTAATATAGGGCTAGTTGGGGTAGATAACACGATATCTATCTACAATACAAATGGGGTATTAACTAAAACTATACCTATGTACCCAGCCTCAATGGCTTATCATAATAATTTCATGCCGAATGAAACGGCTAGGGTGTCAAAAGCTGGGATTTACAAAGGTCGATATGTAGATCTAATGTTTAAAAATACTGGAGTGTATAGCGGCGATATAAACATAAGTCCAAACGGTACAGTAACCTTTTATCGTACCAATACCTATGAAGCATATGCAAAATACTTGACGATGAAGATAGTTGATCATGAAACGAGTGAAGAATTCAAGGATAACACTTTTTATATGCCAACATATCTCACAAGTATTGGCTATTCGCTTGGGCAGTACGTTAAAGGCTATGATAAAAGTTTGACTAAGGCTTACTATATCCCATCGGCAGATGCGTTTTTAAAGAGCAGTGCATACCTTGATACTACATCTAATGCAGCGTTTGATTTCATGTCAGCTCAAGGAAACAGTAAAACTGGTGAAGGCTATTTTACAATTTATGGACAAACTAGCGCAGCTGGTTATTCATTTGGAAGTATTACCAGTGGTGGCTCTGCAACGGCACTTCCTTTTTTCTCACCAGGGCTGAAATCTCCTTTACCAGTGGACTATCTTCCATTAGCGATTCCAAAGACGGCAAGTCCATCTGCGGATCAAAAGAAAATGGAACTGACGATGAAACAAGAGTTAAGCAAACAAACTATAGATAAGTATGTTCCCGATAATGATAGTTTTAAATTAACTATTACCGAAGAAAATACCACTTTTCTAGATATCCAAAAAAATGATTTCTCACTCTTTATGAATAATCAAGAGGTTGTAAATGATGGCACAGCCTATACATTAGATGTAGGTAAGTCAGGAGATAAGACAACAATCACGGTTAATTTAAAAACGAGTTATCTTAAAGAGCAAAATGGAATTGCACAAGCGAAAGCAATAGAAATCAGACAAAGTTCAGCAATAAAACAGAATGAATCTGACATGAAAGCGGCTATGAATGAACAAAAATTTACAGTACCAATAGCTGCGAAACTTTCATATGATCTGAAGTTTGATGAGGCTAGCACGCTTAAGAAAGAGATAGATACGCCAAATCAAGATGTTACGTTGGCGTTGACACCACCATTGACTGCAGATGTTACTACAGGCTATATGGTTACCTCAGGAACAAAAGTAAGTGATATTCCGATAGATAACTTAGTTAAAAATTTTAGAAATACGATGTACGATTGGGATCAAGTCACAGCTTCATACGCTAGTCCAACAACGATCTTGAGTGGTACTGGAAATCAAATTATTGTGGTCAATCTGATTAGTGACACATTTGGAAACACAGTACCAGTGAATGTGACAGTCAGAGTTCAGAATAACTATATTTTGAGCTACAATCTCAATGGTGGACAAGGGACGCTACCTGCACAAACAGCATTTACTTCATCAACTAGTGTGATAGTAGCTAGTGGAGCAACCTTATCTAAAGAAGGTGCAACGTTTATGGGGTGGAGCTTAGTAGCAGAGCCAAAAGATCAAGATAAAATTTACAAGCCAGGAGACAGCTATGGAAACATAGCCGCTGAAAAAAAGAGTGCAACACTCTATGCGGTTTGGAAATTAGATGCTGTCTTGTATACCTCTTGGGATGATAAAACTCCAACTAAAGAGTTAAGTAAAACCATTTATAGGAATACGACTGAAACTGTGCTTCCGTTTTATTGGAAAACCACAGATAAAGTAAAGTATAAAGTCGTTGTGAAATCAGGTAGCGAAATTATCCTAACTAAAATGATTGAAAATCAAGAAGATGGTCAAGAGTTAACAGAAGCAGAACTAGCTATTTTATTAGAAAAAGTACCAGATAATGGCAGCAATGCTGTAACTGTAGACTTTTATGAGCTAGACAGTGACGATGACGTGATTAATCCGTCGAAACCAAGTGATACGTTGAATCTGACGCTTATCATAGAGGTACCACCAACAGCGGAATATACGGTGAACTTTGTTGATGAAAAAGGCAACGCATTACATGAGCCCTATGTTGGATCAGGATTAACCGGTTCAAAGGTGAAACTTAGTGATTTACAAGAAATCGAAACGATTGTTGAAGGATTGAAAGCTGATAATTATGACTTAATTGAAAGTCCCGCAGATGAATTTCTAATCAAGCCGACTGGAAATAATATGAACTATAAATTTACTGGTCTACTAACACTAGTTTCAGCACCAAGCTCTTTAGATTTTGATATCAAAAAAGTAGCCATTAAAGCTGAGAAATTCACGAATCCAGAAATTAAGGGGAATCCATTAGTCGTTTCTGATACAAGAGCCGACAAGGTGAAATGGAATCTTAAAGCAAAAGTAGATCAGCCGTTAACTAGTTTAGACAACAGCAGTGTGATTATTCCTGATTCGATCAAGTACAGTAATCAAGAAGAAGAAATCGCATTAACAGATGAAGATGTCGTGATCTTTAGTCACACAAATACAGAATCTGGGCAATATAATGTTACCCAAGAACGTTGGTCTAAAGGGGAGGGGTTCTTATTGGACTTAGAACCTGGAGCAATTAAAGTACTTGGCAAATATCAAGCAAAAATGACGATTACGTTGGAAAATGCCAAGTAATCAGAAAAAAACAGGGGTCAATTCAGCCTATGGAGCTGGGGTACTTAGCATGTGATTTTCAATGTAGCACAAAATGCAAAGGAAATATCATCATGCCTAAACTTATGAATGCTCTGGTGAGTTGACCCGCCCGACGAGATTGCTGTTTCATATTGGAGAAGCAGTTCGTCAATCCTTATCTGGAGGGATTTAAAACAACCAGAAACATATTCAACGGTGCTAACTTGGATTAACTCCAAGCTAACATAAATAAAAAAAACACACATCATAGGAGGAAACACAAATGAAATTAACACACAAATTAACTGGAGCAGTATTATTGGCAACTTTAGGCGTAGCGGTAGCAGTACCAGGGATTACAAAGGCAGAAGACGCGTCTCACTCTAAAAAAGGTGACATGGATATCCAATTCACTCGTAATACAGATGACGATACAAATACAACTCGTCCAGTTTTCACTGACTCAGATGGTGAATCAGATACAAGCGTTATCTCAGGAACTATTACTCGTCCTTTAGAATCAGTTATCTTCGGTGTTCAAGATGTAACGCCACTATCTTTTGGCGGACATGCAGTAGTCAATGACGGAAGCGATCGTACATTCTTTGCTAAAAACTATGTTGAAGAAGATGGTGTAGCAGCAAACCACGTGATGATTAAAGATACACGTAGTACATTAGATCACACGTACAAAGTAGAAGCGAAAATCACAAAACCAATGACTGCAACAATTGCGGGTGAAGGTGATTATGAACTTTCAGGTGCGACATTAACATACACAAATATTGGTATTAAATCAAACCAAGCAGCAAACTTAGCTTTGAGCGCAGATTCAATCGCAAGTCCTTCTATTGACGTAACAGAAGAGGGTGTAACCTTCATTGACAACCAAGAAGCAACTAAAGGAATCGGGCAATCAATGATCTACTTTGGTACATTAACAGATGCAGACACTGAAAAGAAATCAGATAAATCAGTGAAATTAACTGTTGGAAGTGACAAAGAAATCGTTGAAGGTAACTATAAAGGCGAAATTACTTGGACGATGTCTAACACTCTATAATTAAAATTTTTAATACCTATCAGTATTAATCGCGAGTACCGATCCAGGTGGATCGGTACCGCACTTAAAAAAAATGACTTGAAAGGAATCGACGATGAAACAATATTTTAAACAAGCACTATTTTTATTACTATACATAAGCTGTCTGTTATTAATAATCCCACAAACTACATATGCACAAGACGGAGACGGGGAAATTGGCTACAGCTATAAAATCATAAAGCCAGAAAATCAAATTGGTAATGCTGGTTATTTTGATCTACGAATGACACCAGAGCAAAAACAAACCGTCGAAATCGAGCTATATAACATGACAGATGGTGAATTAAGTGTTGATTTATCTGTTCATAGCGCGAAAACAAATAGTAACGGTGTAATTGAATATGGTCCTACTAAAATTGAACAGGATCCATCATTGAAATATGACATAGGAGATATTGTAAAAGTCCCTGAAACCGTTACTCTTGCACCGAAAGAAACCAAAAAAGTCCCTGTTGACATTTCTATGCCAAAAGAGAGCTTTGATGGTCAATTGTCTGGTGGAATCTATCTGCAAAAATCTGAAACAGAGGCAGAGAAAAAAGCAAGTGAATCAGCTAATGGTGTAGTAAACAAATATGCCTTCATAATAGGGATGTTACTAAGCGAAACAGATACAAAAATCCAACCAGAACTAGCATTAAACAAAGTGTATGCAGGTTCTTCAAACTATCGTAATGCCTTTTTGATCAACTTCTCCAATCTGGAACCGACTTATGTAGAAGGTATGACTGTAGATGCAAGAATTTTCAAAAAAGGATCAGATGAAATTTTATACGATTCAAAAAAAGAAAATTATCGAATGGCACCAAATACTCAGATGACCTTCCCTGTTAATTTAAATGGTGAACAATTCGCTCCAGGTGATTATGATAGCCATATCGTCGTTACTGCTGGGGATAAAAAATGGGAATGGAAAGAAAGCTTCTCCATTACACAAAAAGATGCAGATAAATACAATGCTCAAGATGTTTCACTTATCCAAGACCGAGGAATAAACTGGGTCATGATTGCGATGATCGCTGGCGGCGTTTTAGTTCTCTTATTGGTTATTTTCATTATAGTTCGTACCATATCAAAGAAGAAAAATAAAAAGAAAAAAGCAACTAAGAGAAAAAAAACTAACTAAAGAAAGGAGGTAGAATATGACTATATTAGATTGGCTGTTTATCGGTTGCTGTTCTGCCTTCCTTGTAGCTTTTGCTATTGGGTTGTTTTCATTTGCTCTTTCTTTTGTAACAACTAAGAAATTTAATGAGCTAAAGAGGAAACGACCTAAAAATAAACAAAAGAGAAAACGGTGGCAGCGTAAAAGGCAGCAACTGAAAAAGAAGAAAACAGCACAAATAAAACGAGGAATTATTTTTATCGTTTTAAGTATCCTCTTTCTTAGTGGTGGTCTGTATGCCCGTTATTATCAATTAACAAACTTATCTAAAACAGATGGGAATATCATTGTTCAAAGCTATTTTGTCACAGAAGAAGTCAACAAAACCTTAACGAGTCTTCAAAATGGTTCTGATGTGGGCGAATCAAAACAGAAATTGATGGAACTGACCTCACTATTGGCATCTTATGGTAGTGCTACCCCTTCAAATGGACTTTCAAAAGAAGGTCAACAACTATTGAAACGATATTATGTTCAACTGCGTGAATATGGATCCAATACATATTCGCTATCAGAAGAGCAATTGAACAATCAAGAAACAGTTTTAACCTATATCAACGATTTGAAACGAGTGGAGCAAACACAAAAAAAAGTTTTTAAAGAATTTAGCGTCAATGAAGCCGCATTAAAGCAAAAAAAATAAAGTGAATCAAAGGGGATTTATGATGAGTGCCAAAAAGAGAACGACTTCTCACTCACGCCCTAAAAACAGGTTGGATGAACACATTGGGAAACCTGCAAAAAAAAGCAACGCCCGAAAAAGTGATCCGACTTACATAAAAAAGAAGAGACAACGATCAAAACAGGCTAATAAAAAGAAACAACGAAAAAAGCAGACCTGGCAGACATCAATTAAACGGATCGTAATTGAATTTGGTCTGAGTTTGATTCTGTTAGGAACTGTGTTGTATCTGTTATCCTTCTTTACATTTACTTTCGCGAAGGTAGAAGGCTATTCAATGGTTCCTACATTGAATAATGATGAATGGGTTTTTGTCAGTAAATTAGCTAAGCCGAAGCGATTTAAGTTAGTTTTACATAGAGATCCAAACAGTAAAGAAACGTCAGTGAGAAGAGTGATTGGTTTACCAGGAGAAACGATCAGCTATAAAGATGACCAGCTATACGTTAATGATCGGGATGTATTTGAGCGCTTTTTAGAAGATGAAACGAAGCGAGCCCAAAGCAGTGGAGGTGTATATACCGAAGATTGGTCAACTAAAGCAGAACAGGTTCCTAAAGGAAAGTATCTGGTTTTAGGTGACAATCGGCCCTATGCCTCAGATAGTCGGGAATATGGTTATGTGGATGAACAAGACCTTGTTGGCATTGTGGAAATGAGAGTTTTACCTCTACATCAAGTGCAACAATTTTAGCAGAGTAGTATTCCAAAGAAAGGATGGTTCCTATAAAAAATAAGAATCAAAAGAAAATAAATAAGCGCATTATGAACGGCGAAATAAAAAAAAGAAACCCAGAGTACAAAAGAAAAATGCTGACTTATTTAAAAAATACATGCTTCTTGCTGCTTTTATTTTTAGGTGTTCTTTTCTTAGTGAAGGTAAAAGCTCATCAAGTTAGCGGTGAATCCATGATGCCGACATTAGAGAACGGAGATCGCCTATTTATTTTAAGAAATGAAGATCCACAGCGTTATTCTCTGATTACTTTCGAACCGAAGGAAAAGCAAGAGGAATCTTACATAAAAAGAGTGATCGGAATGCCAGGTGACCGTATTTGGCTGGATCAAAATACTGTTTATTTAAATAGTCAAATGGCTGAAACAAATCCCACACCGCCAAATGAAGAGCATCTTTCTGGTGTTGACTTGCCCGACGGAACAGTAAAAGTCCGCGTAGACTGGGCGGTTGCTGCAAAATTAGAGGGCTTATCCACAATTCCAAAGGATCACTATTTTGTTTTAGGAGATAACCGAAGACATTCAACAGATAGTCGAGCATTGGGATTAATCGATAAGGATCAGATTGAAGGCGTCGTAAAATTTAGATATTTTCCATTTAACCGAATTGGCATGATTGATTAAAGAAAAGCGAGGATAAACATGAAACAACAAGATAAAAAAACATTTTTCAAAAAAAATAGCGTAGCAATCGTTCTTAGCTTTCTTTTACCGGTTGCAATTATGGCGATCAGTTATTATCGACTAGGAATCTATCCGACGAGTGAACGTACGATTTTAGCCAGTGATGCATTTGGTCAGCTCGTCAATTTTTATTCAGGATTTAATAATATGCTTCATGGCGATCAGTCGTTCTTTTATACTTGGACTGGTTCTTTGGGACTGAATTTTGTTTCGTTAATGAGTTATTATACGAATAGTTTATTCAGTTTCCTCGTATTTTTCTTTGATAATTTATATATGCCGGATGCGATGTACCTCATACTATTAACTAAAATTGGTGCAATGGGTGTAACTTTTTGGGTATTTGCTCGTCAAACATTTAGAATACCGCAGTGGGCGAACGTTGCTTTGAGCGTGTCATATGCCTTAATGAGCTTTACGATGGCGTATTCCATTATGCTCATGTGGATGGATGCGATGGTGTATCTCCCATTAATCTTATTAGGAATTCATCGTATTATGGATAGACAACGACCGGTTCTATTATTTAGTACGTACTTTTTATTATTTATCACAAATTACTATATGGCTTTTATGGTCGGTTTGTTTAGTTTTCTCTATTTTTTCATTCGTGTGTTGACACAATGGACGATCTATAAGCGTTCGATCCTACCTTACTTGATTACATCAGTATTGGCAGGACTGGCTTCTATGGTGATCATCTTGCCGTCGGTACTTGATTTAAGAACGAACGGAGAAAAACTTGACTCGATCAATAGCTTTATGACAAATGATGTTGGACCTTGGGATTTTGTCGTGAAAAGCATGAGTGGTGTGTACGATACCTCGAAGTTTGGGAGTAGTCCCTTCATATATGTTGGCCTATTTCCGCTACTGTTTTTCATCTTTTACTTTGTGACGAAAAAAATCCCATTAAAAAACAAATTATTATTCGGTGGTTTACTGTTACTCATGGTTGCCAGTGTCTACATCCAGCCATTGAATCTATTTTGGCAGGGAATGCATTCACCGAACATGTTTTTATTCCGTTATAGTTTCCTATATTCAGCTTTAGTTTTGATATTAGCTGGTTTTGGCTTGGAGAAATTCGAGAAAAAAGATCTTAATATCCTCGGGAATATTATGTTGTCATTGGTCACTATTTTTATCAGCGTTGCCATTATTTCCAACAAAAAAAGATATGGCTACATTACGCAGGAATCCTTGATTGTCACGGTAGTTTTATTAGTGGTCTATGTGCTGTTATTGATCCTTAAAAGCAAAGTGACAAAATATAAATGGTTGATGCCGGTTTTACTGTTGACTGTACTATGTGCGGAAATGTTCTTTAATACCCAACAGATATTGCTAGGAATCGATAAAGAATGGGGCTATACAAGCAAGGAACGCTATACACAAGGACATAAAGATATTGAGCCATTAGTGAAAAAAGCTCAATCAATGAATGATACCTTCTATCGACTTGAAAACTTAGATCCAATCAGCCGAACAGATAGTTTTAATTACAATTATTCTGGTGTAACAATGTTTTCATCCATACGTAATCGTAATTCTTCTCAATATCTGGATCGTTTAGGCTACCGTTCAGAAGGAACCAATCTAACGATTCAGTATGAAAATAATACAATTTTAATGGATGATTTATTGGGCGTAAAATATAATTTAGCCAAAAATGATCCTCAAAAATATGGTTTTAAAGAAATTGAGACACATGGCGAGTACAGTCTTTATGAAAACGAACATGCCTTGCCATTAGGAATATTAACAGATAAAGGCATTTATGAAACGAAAAACAATAACAATCAAACAGCGTTGATTCAATATTTGTCAGAAATAAAGGAACCACTTTTCCAATTTACTGGTTTAACAGAAGTTTCCCGAACCAACATGTATGTGCAGGAATCTGGCGATTTCACCCTCTTTTCTGAAGAAAGTAACACAGGAGAAGAAAAAAGTATTACCTGGGAAGTCAATGTACCAGCACAGACGCAAGCGTATTTATCTTTAGATACTAGATCATCGAGAGGAATCGATAATGGCTCGGTAGAAGTAAGTGTCGATGGACATAAAAAAACCAGCGGACTCTCTTCAACAGGTACGTATTTTAATCTAGGTCATTATGATCAAGCAACGAAAGTCAAAGTTACAGCTAAATTTATTGGCAGCTCCGTTGTACAAGTTGTTCGTCCGTCTGTATTAGTTCTAAAAACGGATATACTAGACCAAGCAATAACTGATATCAGAGAAAAAGAGGTCGCTTTTCAGGTTAAAGGCAATCATGTGAAAGCCGAAGTTTCGACAGAAGAAGAACAGGTTATTTTTACGACAATTCCTTATGATTCAGGCTGGAAAGCATCTGTTGATGGAAAACCAGCAGAAATTAAAGCGGTTCAAGATGCCTTGATTACAGTTAAGGTACCTAAAGGAAAGCATACAGTTGAACTCACTTATTACCCAGAAGGAATGAAACTTGGCGGATTATTATTTATCAGTAGTCTACTGTTATTTATCGTTTATGTTTATTGGTACCAGAAAAAAAATAAAAAAATAAACCAAAAGGAGTTAATCCATTGAAAATAAACGGAACAATTATTTTGTCTTTAGTAGCCGTATTGCTTTTTTTTACCGGATGTTCAAAAGAGCTGGAAGATACCGAGCAAAAATTTAGTGCTAGGGGAACTTCCTATGAAATGCAACTACCAGTTGGCTGGAAAGCAGATAAAGAAGTTAGAAGTGATTATGGACTTCAAACAACTTTTAGTGCAGAAGATACAAAAAGTAATTCCTATCTATTCATTACAACGACACCAGCAACAGAAGTAGCGCAAGAAGGATTTGGAGAAAAGACAAGAGAAAAATTAAAAGAGCGTTATAATTATAAAAACCTTGAGGGGATTTATATGAAAAAAATAAAGGTAGGAGAGTATCCAGCTTATAAATATACCTTGAACACTGTCTATAAAGAAAAAAGTGTCTGGGCACATTTCTACTATATTTGGACAGAGAACAGTTTTGTTCAGATGACCTTTTACTCGGCAGACGATAATTCCTATGAGAAGCGTTCAGAGAGAATCGATGCCGCGGTAGCGACTCTTAAAGAAGTCAGTTTTGATGAGAAAGAAGCTGAAAAATCGGAAGAATCACAAGAAAAAGCAGAAGGTGATATCATTACGATTGAAAATGACGAGTTAAAAATGGAAACGACAGGTGTAAGACAAGTGAGAGGAACAGACCAACAGAAACTACTAGCCATTCGCTATAATTTTACGAACCTAGGTGCAGATCCTGTTCAGCCTTCTATTTGGCAAGAGCTTGTTACAGCTTCGCAAAATGGGCGAGCGCTGCCAGTAGCAAAACTGCCAGAAGATTCAGCTTTTCTGGATGTAAAAGATCTTGCGGACGCTCAGACTAAAATGGTTTCTCAAGGAGAAACAGTTGAATGTGTTGTTCTTTATGATCTTTCTGATCAAAGCACGATTGAATTGAGTTTCTCACAAGAAGCTTTTCCAGGTCGCCAAGCAGCACGGGTGGTGATTCCTAAATGAGTAAAAGAAAATCAATGATGGGAATTCTCACGTTAATGCTCCTATTTGTTTTTTCTGGATGTAGCAAAGCAGGCAGATACGATGATTTTACCAAGGAAGAACAGGCGCTGAGCTTTCAGACCAAACGCAAGCAAACCTTTGGTAATTCTGATTATTCAAAGATAGCAACGGAAAAAGAGGCTTTTCAGCTTGTCGAAGAAAAATATAAGCTAGGTATTCCAGCTTATTATGAAGAAACGAAAGAACTTATTGCCAATGAAATACCCTCAGATACAGTAAAACCAGGGGAAACGTTATATGCCGTTTTCGCTAGAAATAAAGAGCTGAACTTTCAAACCAGATATACTTTTTATAAGGAAGAGGAGTTACAGGTTGTTTCAGAAGTAAGCTTGAATTATGAGTATTCAGAAGAAAACAACCTAGCATATTTACGTTCACAGACTGTTTCGATTAAAATTGCGCCAGTCAATGGTGGACTGCCTAATGATAATCTTAATAGACTTGTCGAAAAAATAGGCACAAATATGAATATTTCTAATGAAAAAATCATGTCTGGCTTAGCTGGCTATGAGAAACAAGTAAAAGAATCAACTAGTCCAATTACAGAAGAGTTCTTACCAATCATAACAAGTCAGAAGCGTGCGAATAAAAATGAGGCATTCAACAAACTAATAGCTGTTGGCTATGACACGAATGGAACCGTAAGAGAGCTCTACGCAGAAATATCGGAATAAGTTGAGCAACTTATTCCAGCATTTATTCAAAAAAAGGTGGGACAAAAGCATATTCCCGAAGGCAGTGTTTCTGGTTTCACCATCTATTCACTCTTAGGCTATGAGACAAAAGTAATTTTTACTTTTGTCTCATAGCCTTTTTTATATTCTTTCGTTTCATGCGACACGATGTGAAAATATCAACGTCCGTTTATCTTTTATACTATGTATATCAAGTTGATACATATCAACCAAAATTAAAATTACGGAGGAATGAACGTTATGACAACAGAAAGAAAATTCAAGGGCAAGTATTTTATCATCGGACTATTATTTACATGGGCTGCTATTATCGCATTTCAAAATCCAGCAGATGATATAGCTGCACTGGTAATGTTCGCATCAGTTTTAGCAATAGTAAAAGGATCACTTGGTTTTTTTGACCGAAATAAAGATACGGACATAAAAAATAAACCAGCCCATATGCTTATCAGTATCATCGATCTTCTTATCGGAATTTTCTTTTTATTCCATTTAGCATTAGGAATGATTGTTTCACCGTTTATCTTCGCAATTTGGTTTATCTGTGATTCGGTGGGACACCTAATAAATCAAGATGTAGCAAAAAAAATTAGCGAAAGTTATTACAGATTTTCACTTGTTATCAACATTTTAGGAGTCATTATTGGTGTTATGCTATTTTTCAACCCATTGGTATCGGCTTTAACGCTAGCTTTTCTAATCGGTTTTTATCTTTTGTTAACAG
The DNA here is from genome assembly GCF_001730285.1 of Enterococcus ureasiticus. Classification (GTDB taxonomy): domain Bacteria; phylum Bacillota; class Bacilli; order Lactobacillales; family Enterococcaceae; genus Enterococcus_L; species Enterococcus_L ureasiticus. Next base: position 92,704 of record NZ_MIJZ01000016.1, on the reverse strand, counting down.
GGATCAATTATCTAATAGCTGCATTTTAGAATAGAAGCAAGCGAATTGAAACAAAAGTTTAAACGAAGAAAATCATGAAATCAAAACACAATGAAAATTAAAAAATGAAGGGAAGAAAATCATGTCAGAAACTAAAAAGAAATTATCATTATTCAGCTTTTTCGCAATGACCGCTTCACTATTTATTACAGTTTACGAATATCCAACCTTTGCTATGTCGGGAATGACCCTTATCTTTTTCTTGCTTGTCTGTGGTCTATTCTGGTTTTTACCAGTCGCTTTATGTTCCGCTGAAATGGCAACGATCAAAGGCTATCAGGAAGGAGGCATCTTCGGTTGGGTTGGGAAAACACTTGGAGAGAAATATGGGTTTGCTGCTATTTTCTTCCAGTGGTTTCAAATTACCGTCGGCTTTGTCACAATGATTTACTTTATTATCGGTTCCTTGTCCTACGCAGTCGGAATTCCAGCGTTGAACAATAATCCAATGTTGAAATTTGCCAGCGTTGTACTAATATTTTGGATCGCTACGCTCCTACAATTTAAAGGAACAGAAACAACTGCCAAAGTCGCAAAAGCAGGTTTTGTCTTAGGAATTATTGTACCGGTCGGTTTAATGCTGATTTTGACAATCAAATATATTGTCATTGGCGGACATCCAGTCGCCCCTTCCTTTACAGATAAAGGCTTTATACCAAAAGGAAAAGATTTTGCGGCCCTTGCGTCATTTATGTTGGCTTACATGGGTGTTGAAGCTTCAGCTCCTCATATCAATGAATTAGAGAACCCTAAGAAAAATTACCCTTTAATTATGTTTATTTTAGTCATTGTCGGTATTATTCTAAGTACCATCGGTGGAAGCGCGGTTTCAATGGTGATTCCAGCAGATAAACTATCTTTAAACTCAGGCGTTGTTCAAACGTTTCAAACATTAATCTTAGCTGAAAATGGTCAGCTGACGTGGGTGGTAAAACTGGTTGCAGTATTGGTGGCCTTTGGTGTGTTAGCTCAAGTTTGTTCATGGATTGTTGGACCGACTGAAGGGTTAAGAACAGTGGCGGAAAAAGGACTCATTCCAGCTCGTTTCAAAAAAGTGAACAACTCTAAAGTACCAGTTCCGTTATTGATACTTCAGGGGATTGTGGTAACAATTTGGGCCGCAGTATTGACCCTTGGTGGCGGCGGTAGTAATGTCTCATTTTTAACGGCGATTTCATTAACGGTCATTATCTACTTAAGTGCGTATGCTTTATTCTTCGTGGCATACTTCGTTTTAATCTTTAAACGTTCAAACCAAAAATTAGAAAGAACGTACAATGTGCCAGGCGGAAAAATTGGAAAAGCATTGATTGGTGGTTCAGGATTGCTATTATCACTTCTAGCTATTGGTTCATCCATGATTGCCCCAAGCGAATTAAAAGGAGCAGAAATTCATACCTATCTGATTACATTAGGAATCAGCTACCTTGTTACACTGGCTATTCCATTTGTATTTTACCACTTTTATAGTCGTCATCAATCAAACAAAACTATCATTGAAAATGAAAAGGAGAAACTATCATGAAAATGGTCAAACAAGAGTTCGTTAATATATTAAAGAATAAAGTATTACTGATTTCAGTTATAGCAATCACGTTTATTCCAATTCTTTATGCAGGTTTCTTCTCAAAATCTGTTTGGGATCCTTATGGTCGCGCCAAAGATTTGCCAGTTGCAGTAGTAAACGAAGATAAACCTGTTGAAATGATGGGACAAGATATTAATGTAGGTGAACAAGTTGTTGATCAATTAAAGAAAAATCATGATTTAAAGTGGGAATTTGTCTCGGCAGAAGAAGCTAAAAAAGGAATGGAAGATCTATACTATTATATGATTGTTACGATTCCTAAGGACTTTTCAAAAGATGCAACCACACTTCTCGATAAAGATCCCAAAAAAATGGAGCTAACATATACAACAAACGGGTCGCTAAATTACATAGGTGAGGAAATTTCTCAAATAGGTGCAACCACTTTAGAAGCTCAAGTTAGAGAAAGTGTAACAGAGTCTTATGTTGAAGCTTTAAATGAAGTTGGAAAAGAAGCGGCTAAGGGAATGGATCAAGCATCAGACGGTGCTAATCAGTTAGCCAGCGGTACTGTTCAATTAGAAAATGGCTTACTTCAATATACAGACGGTGTCTCACAAGCAGCAAGTGGTTCAAGTCAATTAGCAGACGGAACCAGTGAATTAGCAAGTAATATCGGACCATTAAGCTCAGGAGTTGGACAACTGGACTCGGGAGCGTCAGAACTTAGCACAGCATTAAATACTGTCAATGGTAAAGCACAGCCCTTAAACAGCAAAGTTACAGCCTTAAGTGCTGGTCTAAACGAGTTATCAAGAGGTAGTAAAGAGCTAGAGCAAGCATTGCAAAATGTCGAAAATAACTTAGATGCAACCTCAAAAGAAACGATTCAGCATAACCTAGATCAAGCTGAAGCAGACTTGGATAAGGTAATGACAGATTCAAAAATAATGGAAAATACAGCAATTGAATCTGGTCAAATATCAAATGATTTACAACAAGTCAGTACCCAATTAAACGAATTAAATGCGAAATTAGTCATTGATTCAAGCAGTCTTCAAAGCCAAATTACCGCAAGTGTTAACCAGCATGAAGGCATCGAAGCTGCAACAAAAAGTCAACTGATCGCTGATATTAACGGTCAAATCGCTGCTTTTGAAGCTGCTCAAAATGCTAAAATTCAATCTGAAACAGCAGCATTGTCAGCAAACATTCAACAAGCAACAGCTTCAGCAGAAAAATTAGCAATTCAAGCCAAAGCATTAAGTGAATTGGCTGCAGGGATTTCAGCAAATACGAACAATCTAAAAAATGGTTTAAATGAAATTGAAGTAGGAACAAATGGTTTACTGGCAGTAGTCGACTTACCGCCATTGTCAATTAAAGCTTCTACTATCGTAAGAGATTTAGATCAAGCATCTGCTGATTTAACCCTTGTAAGTATGGAATTACCAACAGCTTTAACAGATGTTAACCAATTAGCACAAGGTGGCAATCAACTATCTGACGGCTTAGGTCAACTATCTGCTCAAATGCCGACATTATCATCAGGTGTAACGCAATTAAACAGTGGTGCAGCACAGCTGAATAGTGGTTTGACTGAATTAACCGATAACTCACCGCAACTAATGAGTGGGGTAGATCAATTAGAAGATGGTTCAACACAATTAGCCACAGCTTTAGGTGAAGCGGCAGCAATGGCTGGAAAAGCAAATTTAGGTGAAAAGAACATCGAAATGTTTGCAGCTCCAACAGATTTAGAGCTAAAAGAATACAGTCATGTATCAAATTATGGTGAAGCATTATCTCCATATATTATGTCACTTGCCTTATTTGTTGGCTGTCTAGTTTTTAACTTCGTCTTCCCAATCCGTAAAGTTTCACTAGCGGGACAATCTGCGCGTAATTGGTGGCTAAGTAAAGTTGCTATTGGATTTACTGTTTCAACAGCGATGGCTGTGATAGAAGCCACATTAATGTTAGCAATAGGTTTACACGTTGACAATATTGGTCAATTTTATCTAATGAGCTTTATCAGTGCCTGGGCATATATGTTCTTAGTAATGTTCTTTGCGATGACCTTCGACAATCCAGGACGTTTTGTATCAATGATCCTATTAGTATTACAACTAGGCGGAGCAGGGGGAACTTTCCCTATGCCATTGACCAATGGATTTTTCAATGCGATTCATCCATATCTACCAATGTCATATTCTATTTATGGATTCCGAGAAGCTATTTCCGGCGGAATCGGTGCACCAATGTTTAATAAGAGTGTCTTGATTTTAAGTATCATCTTTGTGGTTTTCGTCATACTTCTAGGTTGCTCAATGAAATGGTTACAAAAGCATCAGTTAGCAGGGAAATCAGAATTAGATAATAATCAAAAATTGCTTGCAGTAGAGAATCAATAAAGAGAGAAAGAACGATTTAATTTTGCGGTTTTGTCGAGAGAACCGACAGAATCGCAAAATAAAATAACTGAAATATCATTATAATAAGAAGTGTAAAGAAGAGAAAAAAGGATGTGATATGAATCAGATTATAAAAGCGATAGAGGGAAACGTTTTTTAACAGGATTTAGCAAAGCATAGTTTGCGAAATTGTCGAAAGAACCGACAGTATCACAAAATAAAAAAGTAAAATAATCAGTATAATAGGGAGTATAAGGAAGAACAAGAAAACGAAAATAAAAAGGATGTGGGTGAAACGTTCAAAAAAGTGACAAAGGGAAACATCTTTTAATAAGAACTAATAAAAAAAATTAAAGAGATAATACACACAAAAGACAGTTTGCAAAATTGTCGAAAGAACCGACAAAATCGAAAAATAAAATAACTGAAATGTTTAGTAGAATAAGAAGTGTAAAGAAAATAAAAAAAGAAAAGGACGTGACACATTATGTGTACAAGTATTTTTACAAAAACGATGGACGGAAAATATCTTTTATCAAGAACAATGGATTTCTCATTCCCATTAGATCCTAGCCCGATCTATATGCCTAGAAATTACACATGGACTTCACAGGCTGAAAATGTAACAAATGAAAATCAATACGGTTTTGTAGGAGCTGGACGTTTACTAGGAAGTTCATATTTTGTAGCTGACGGTGTGAATGAAAAAGGTTTATCGATCGCAGAGCTATATCTACCTGGAGAAGTTCAGTATCAAAAAGAGGCTGAAGCAGGGAAAGTCAATTTAGCGCCTCACGAATTAATCTTATTGCTTTTAGGAAATTGTGCCACAATCGAAGAGGTTGCGCAAAAAATCGAAACAATTAATCTTGTAGATCTTAAAGTACCTATGTTAAATATCGTGACCCCTTTACACTGGATTATCACAGATGAAACAGGTCGTTGTGTCATCATCGAACCAACTGAAAAAGAATTGAGCATCAAAGAAAATCCAATCGGCGTAATGACAAATTCGCCTTGCTTTGAATGGCATGTACAGAATTTACGTAACTATTTAAATGTACGACCAAAACAATATGAGCCAGCTAAATTTGGCGAATTCACAGCACTACCGTTCTCACAAGGAACTGGAACAATGGGCTTACCAGGAGGCTATACACCGCCAGAACGCTTTGTTCGTGCAGCTTTCTTTAAAGAACATATTGACCAAGCACAAGATGAAGCCGCAGGTGTGACCAATAACTACCATATTTTAGCAACTGTGCGTATCCCTAAAGGAATTGTTGTAACAGATGAAGGGACGCAAGATTACTCTCAATATGTTGGTACAATGTGTAATCAAACACGATCATACTACTTTAATCACTACGAAAATAATCAAATTGCTAAAGTAACGATTACTAAAGAATTATTAGAATCTGATGTACCTATCGAACTTGCAGCAGATAGAAACGAAACATTTAAAGAGTTGAATTGATTTTAATCAGCTCGATTCGAAATAAGTAAGGCACACATAGTAAGAATCAAAAATAGCACATATAAAAAATAAAACCCAACGGAGGCAATAAATTATGATGAATCAAAGTGATCTAGCAACCCCAATTTTTGGAACAAAAGTATCAAGTGAAGATGTGATTATGACCAGTCTACATAAAAATCCAGTAGCGCCGGAAGTGGCCTATCGTTTGATTAAAGATCAACTAATCGATGAAGGAAACGCCCGCCAAAATTTAGCAACGTTTTGTCAAACTTATATGGATCCGGAAGTGACACAATTAATGGCTGAAACAATGGAGAAAAATGCGATTGACAAATCAGAATACCCTCAAACAGCAGAATTAGAAACCAGCTGTGTCAATGTCTTGGCAGATTTATGGAATGCACCAGATCTAAAGCGCATCATGGGGACATCTACTGTGGGTTCAAGCGAAGCGTGTATGCTAGGTGGTATGGCAATGAAATTCCGTTGGCGTAACCAAGCAATCAAACGTGGGTTGGATATTAATGCTCAAAAACCGAATTTGATTATTTCTTCTGGGTATCAAGTTTGTTGGGAAAAATTCTGTGTCTATTGGGATATCGAAATGCGTGAAGTACCGATGGATAATGGACAATTAAGCATGAATATCGATAAAGTAATGGATTATGTAGATGATTATACGATTGGTGTTGTAGGCATTTTAGGTATCACTTACACTGGGAAATTTGATGATATCAAAGCATTAGACGCTTTAGCAGAAGCATACAATCAAACGCATGAACATGAACTGGTAATTCATATAGATGGCGCTAGTGGTGCGATGTTTGTCCCATTTGTAGATCCGGAATTAGAATGGGATTTCCGTTTGAAAAATGTTGTTTCAATTAATACATCAGGTCATAAATACGGGTTAGTTTACCCAGGTGTGGGTTGGGTTTTATGGCGTGATAAAGAGTATTTACCAGAAGAACTAGTCTTTGATGTTAGCTATTTGGGTGGTCATATGCCAACAATGGCGATCAACTTTTCAAGAAGTGCCAGCCAAATTATTGGACAGTATTACAATTTCTACCGTTATGGATTTGATGGCTACAAAGAGATTCATACTCGTACTAAAGAAGCTGCCGTAAGTATTGCAAATGCAGTGGAAGCAACAGGTCTGTTTGATATTTATAATGATGGTGAGAATTTACCAATCGTTTGTTATACATTGAAGGAAAATGTGGATGTAGAATGGACACTATATGATTTAGCAGATCGTCTTCAAATGAAAGGCTGGCAAGTACCGGCTTATCCATTACCGAAAGATCTAGGCAATCAAGTGATTCAACGATTTGTTTGTCGCGCAGATTTGGGTCAAAACATGGCAGATGCTTTGATTAGAGATTTTGCTCAATGTGTTCAAGACTTAAACAACGCTCGCATTTTATATCATGACAAAACAGAAGCACATGTTCAAGGCTTTACGCATTAATACTATGTTGAAAGGTGAAAGAGAAAATGACAAATGCTGAAGCGATTGAACTGATTGTAAAAACCATGGAGCTACTTGATGTAGAAATTGATTATTTAAAAGTTAACGGAAAAAATTGTAAACATCAAAGTATGAAGCTTTGGTTTGAAGAAAAAAAAGCAATTTATGAAGTGAAACGGCTTCTACATGAAATCGGTCAGTACGACAAATACAATGAAGCAGAGACTGATCAGATCATTCAAGGTTATTTAGCTCAAAGCGCAACAATTAGTGTGTGATTACCGACTTTGCACTTTACCTTTAGACAAATGTACAGGATAAGAACGCCAAGGCTGGGACAGAAGCATTTAGCTTCGAGAAATAAGAGGGAATTCACGAAATTGTTTTTCAAATTTTTGTAAATTTTAACTTGTTTCCGAAGGGGGTGCTTCTGATTCCACCACTTATTCGGAGGTAGTGTGTGAAAAAAAGTAAATATTAAAGTGAATATCTAGTAGAAAAATCTATAAATTGATTAGCGCCATTAGAATAAGAATGCAATTAATTTTAGTGGTAGCTGCATCAAGTACATATGCTACAACGATTCTTCCTAATGAGAATGATGAAGAAATCGATACATAAACAACTATCCATTTTAATTAAATGATTGTTAACAACAAACCTAACTCGTAACTACTTCTTAAAAGATTGTCATATATATTGAACAAAAATTTTGATTTTAACTCAATTTTTGTGAAATTCTTTCTGGTTTTCTATAAACTAGTGACTTAAATCTTATACAATTGATGCCAGTTCTGCGTTCAGCAGAGCAGTACTTTACTTCTTGCCGTTCAACTGGATACTCATTATATTTCTCCAAATGAGTAAAGATATCGTTGTCTAAATCATATTTAACTACAACCTCAAAAGACTCACTCTGAGCCCTTGTTAATTCATAAAAACAATTTCAAACAATTACAATAAAACTTTATTATGATTTTAAATAATTCCGAAATATTCTCTAAAATGAAGTACATATTTCTTATCTATATTAGAGAATAATGTGAGATGAAATGCTTTAAATTTATCATTATTAATCAAAAAAGTATAATTATTTGAATAATGTTAAATAATTAAATGCCATAACTAATGATAAAGTAAGAAAAGAATAAGAGCTTTTTTATTTGACAAACCTTTTTTTAAAAGAAATGTTCCTGTTTTTTAGCTCGGAAATTCTTGTGGTCAACTATTTGAAAAAGATTGTAATTGCTTGTTTAGAAAGGGGTTCCGTTGGTTAAGTAAAAAATATCTATCCTTACTTGATGATATAAAAATAAGAAAAAAACCTATAATTTAAATTTAAAAAGTTTGAATGTTTGGGAATTTTAAAACTTTAATCGGTTGAAAAAAAATTTTTTTGAATTAGAATTTATATTCTAGGGTAAATAAAATCAAAAAATAAAAACAAAAACATATAAAATGGTTTGTATGTAAATATGAATAATAAAAAATGTCGATTTGAATAAGTAACATAACAGAAAAGAGGGAGGAGCATGATTAATATATTAGATAAAATGTCATCTAGAAAAATAGAATTAGTGAAGATATTAAGTTCTGAAACAAGATACTTCAGTGTGAAGGAATTGTCGGAACAATTAAATATCAGTAATAAAACATTGGTTAGAACTGTGGAATTACTGAAAGAAGATATGCAATCTTGGACAAGCAATGTCGAAATTCTAGATAAAAATATTTTGGGCTACTGTTTATGCCAATTGGACGGTTTCTCAATTAAAGAGATCGAGGTTTATTACTACAAAGATTCAATTATCTACCAAGTTATTGATGAATTATTTCATAACAAGTTTGTAGATATCAAAACATTTGCAAACGAACGCTACCTTAGCTATACAGTCGTTTACACTAATATTGTTGAAATTAGAGAATTGATCAGTGATTTTTCGCTAGAGCTGGAACTGAACAAAAAGATTCACATCAAAGGTACTGAAATGCAGATCAGATATTTTTACTTTAGCTTTTACTGGAATATTCTAGGTGGTGTTGAATGGCCATTTAGATTTTATGATAAGCAAAACGCATTTGAATATATCGAAATTATTGAAACCTTCTATTCGAGAGAATTAAGTGTTTCAGAAACGGAGTTCTTTCTTTATTGGATCGGTACGATTTTCAACAGAGTTCACTTAATGAAAAAGAGTGTTGATTGTAGCCAATTTCATCTATACAAAGGAGCCTATAACGAATTGGAAAAAATGTTGAGGCCTAAATTGCTAAGTAAAAATTTTGCTGCAGATAGCGTAGATGAAGAAGTATTGTTCATTTATTTGATACTGTTTGGGTTTCAACCTAGAAGGACATATGGAGAACAAGATCAGACTCAAATTAGAACAGAGCTTAATAAAAACATAGAAAGCATCGTTGCAAGTTATTGGATGCGGGAATTTTATGGGAATTTTTCAGTAAATTTGACTATTTCAGAACAAATCACTTTGTACACCAACTTAGTTATTCAACACTTTAGGTTGATGGTTTTCAGAGGAGGAGGAGACTTTTTTGAAAATCAAAATCTCTTTATACCAGAATGTGATCCTTCTATGGAACTACTGCTGAAAAATGCTGTAAAAACCATTGCAAGTGAATTGTTTCAAATCGATCAGATTAAAAATCTAAACTTAGATAGAAAACTTATAGAATCATACTATAAACAAGAACTTTACGATCTATTGACATCGGATTATCGTATGGGAAGTATCAAAGTAGCGATTATTTCTCAATTTGGAGAGAAAATAAATCAACACTTAAAGAATATCGTTATTTCCAAGACTAATGTGAAAATTGAGTTTTGTTCATTCACAGACGCAGATGTCGATTTGATTATATCTAATCGGTCATATTCTGAGATTATTCAGAAAAAAAATAGTCAAGCAGAATTAATTATTTGGAATGATACTCCAACAGAATTAGATAAGAAAAAGGTAACAGAGGTTTTGAAAAAAATTTCGAACCAAAGACAGTATAGCGTTTTTTTAGAAGCACTAAATACGACTGTTGAAGAAGCGATCAATTAACACTACATAGGAGATTTGCCGTTGGTGGGACATAACTCTTAGGGTTATATATCAACCATACAAAATCATTAATCTATCGGATTAAAAATAGGTTATAGCTTGAATAAGCTGCATTAAAATTGTTAAAAAATTATCGTAAATATATAAACGATAAAAATCGATATTTTATTATTTGTTCTGTTGTCCCTTAAAAACAAGAGTCTAGATGTTACAAAGAAACTTGTAGGCAATTGGACTATCGGATCAGTATGAAAGGAAATGTAATTAGAAGCATTACATTTATATAATGAAATAAGTGATTTTGTTAGGGAAGTATCCAAGTTAAATGGTTGAATTGTAAGTATCATTTATCAGAAGATAAAATATAAGGAGGAATTTTAAAAATGTATAATGTAGCAATTCTGGCATCTGAAGAGTACTCTTTGGATGGATACATAGAAGCGTTTACGCGTGAGAAATGTAAGGTCGTATTTTTTAACATAGAAACAGTTGTGGAGGAAGAAATCAAAGGGATGGACGCTGTTATTATAGAAGAAGTGAATTCTGAGAATATTGGGCGAACATGTGAGTTGATTATTCAGGTAAGAAATAATGCTAAAGGGCTGATCTGGATTGTATCAAAAGATTCTAGAAAAAATAATCGAATTATTTATTTACAATTAGGAGCAACTGGTATTTTTGATGCAGGAATAGATCTCGATGAATTTTCATTAGTAATCAGAACGACGCTTGATCGTAGTGGAGCTAAAAATGAAGCTATTTTGATGAATAAACATGCAAAGCATTCAGTTATGAAAACAGAATCAGAAAAGCCGTCAATTGTATTACAACCAAATATTATGGGCGTTAGCATTGCTGGTAAAACGGCGGTTTTATTGACGCGATTGGAATACAAAGTGTTATTGGTATTGAGTGAGCAACCTAACCAGGTAGTCCCTTATGATGAAATACTTCGTCGTGTTTGGAAAAGTGAAATAAACTACAGCACGTTCCGTCTCGCAAATTTAATCTCTCATCTAAGAAAGAAAGTTGAGGAATATCCTGATAAGCCCAAATATATTAAGACTATTCGTTCCAAGGGATATATGCTGACGATTTAACTTTTCTAGAATACCTATTTAGACTATAAGCGTATTTTTAGAATAATATAAAATACTTTGGAGCGAACAATCCCGAAGATCAGTTATCTTAATTGGTGATTGGTCTATTTTTGTGTTTTAAGTAGGAAATGGAAAGCTGATAACAAAGAGACATGAATATCACGAGATGAGTGGATGAACAAGTACCAAAATAGCTGTAATATAATAGTTAGAATTTGATTGATAAAAATGAAGGAAAGAAAACTGCTGAATCTGGATTTTCATAATTTGGAGAACAAAGAAGCAGATTTTTGAAGAAGACAAAAATGCTAAAGAAGATAGACTTTTTGCCAATAACTAATAAAATTCAGTTTTATTTATTGTCAGAAATTAAAAAGATTGTTGAATTAATAGGAAGAAAATTCAACAAAGTAAAGTAATTAAAATGATATCAGTATATGATACGTTTTGATATCGTTTTTTGTATCAAAAAATGAAACAATGGCAAGAAGTTCATTTTTAACAGCGTAAATAGTGAAGGGGCCGCAACACCTAAAACATCGGTTTATAGATTGAATGATTTTTTCTGAATTGAATTTTTGGATTATAAAAAGTGATCTTGTGCCTATGCAACGAGATCACTCTTTTTGTTTAGCTATATGTGTAAATGATCAGGACCAGAGGTAAGCAAAAAGTTGTTTTGACAAAGCAAAAGGGATCTATAAATTCTACGAGCTTATTTCTGTTATAAACATTTAATTTCTATTTTCTTAACATAAATCATATGATGCTAAGTTAAAGTATTTAAACTAAATAGCTTCTAGTTCTTCCTAAATCAGAAAAATTGTTCTTCAAATAATATCGTTGTGCTCTAAAATTAGAATCTGCTGTATCAGTATGAAGCTCGGTACAATTTTTTTGATAGAGGTATTTACAAAGTAATTTCATAGATTGACTGCTATATCCTTTATTTTGAAACTCATCTGCTAGAAAAATCCATCGAAGATATACACGTTTTCCATCAGGAAGATAGAAAATATTACATTTGCCAATGGGCTCGGTCTCTAAGAAAAATGTAATGTTCTCTGTACATTCATTGAGGTTACAATCGTGTTTTAATATTACTTTATTTTTTGTTACAAACTCATTTTGTAGAATTTTTCTGTAATATACATTTTCATGTTCAATTTTAAAGCCATTATTCAAAAGTAAATTTTCTATATAGTCAAAATTTTTAGATAACTTTCCGTGTGATGAAGTAAAACTCATTCCTAATGCATGAAAAAAGGCATAATATTGAGAAAAATTATTTTGCTTAAAATAATTCAATGCTTCATTAATCAACTTTTGACCAATAGTTTCTTTTCTTTCTGAAAAATAAATTTGGCGAATAACAGCAATTGGTTTTAAAAAATCTTTCTCAACATTTTCGTCATAACCATAACTAGATAAGCCAAATTGTATAAAACCTTCAATTTGCTCATCCTCTCGAGCAACTACCGTAAACAACTCTTTAAATTTTTGTTCTCCTTCAAAATCAGTATCTTCAAAACAAGATTTCTTCCAAGTTTGTTTAGTTGTTAAATGAAAATAAGGTGCTAATTCTGCCAAATTGTTTATATAATAATCGAATAAATTTTTTTTGTCGTTTGTTAGTGTTATCATTTATTTCCTCCATATTTTTTTAGAATGAAATATAAGATACTCTATTCATTGGAAAGCCCCTTTCTTAAAATTATTAAAACAATTGTACCATATTTAATTAACTTCTTGCTTAACAAAATCTAGAATTAATAGAAGTTAACACTATTAATACCGTAAAGATGAACTTAATGTATTCAGCCCAAAAACAACTATATATGGCTTCTTTGTCAATGAATGTTGCTGAAGAAAATCTGAAGAATTGGATCAATTAGTTTGCTTTCTACAGGAAAATTCCTCTCAAACTTGTTGATTTTAATTTCTAACCAAAGTACTCTACAATAAAATTATCTTATAAGATTCTTAGATTATTTCCATTTATTTATCTGAATCATCTAGAAAGTTTCGTTTTTTTTAAAAAGCTAAATTCAACGACGCTTATTAAGCTAAATGAAAAGAAAGAATGCGTTTACACTGTTGCTGTAATGTGTTATCCTTAACTTGTTCGAACAAGTTGAAATTGATTACTAATAATTTTAAAGGACGTGATGATGCAAAAAAAGTTTAATTCAGGAGGACTTCATTAAATGTAAAAGGAAGGAACGGAAAATGAAAAATACATCAGCTGAAACAGAATTAATTAAACAATCTAAGCTAAGAAGTATTTATTTTAATCGCTTTTTACTATTTCGCTACACTACAGCATTATTTTTCTTTGTCAATTTATATTGGAGTATATTGTCTTTTTCAGCTTTGAGTATCTGGATTATTCTACCGTTGTTGCTAATTGTAATTGACATCGCTATCATAATTGAACAGACCACTAAATATTGGCATCCATCTAATCGTTTGTTCATTACTAAAACTGGATATGCTATACAGATCTTTAGTAATTTGTTAGGAATCATAACAATATTGATAGGGCATCAACCATTACTCTTTCCGTTTATCAATAGTGAAGGGCGTGGGTTGTTGCTTACATGTCTTGTCGTGGGGTGTCTTGTTAGCATAGTTGTTGAAGGTCGTGTTTGGAAAATCGAACATGACAAAGATGCTTATTTAAGACATATGGAAATTTTTGAAAATAATGTAAAAAAAGAAAGGTGATAATCATGGATTCAGAAAACAAACTATTTACATTTTTGAATAACTATTTAATGGGACCTATGGGGAAAATTTCCCAGTTTAGAATTGTTCGTGGCGTTATGGCTGCGGGGATGGCCTCAATTCCTTTTACAATTGTAGGCTCAATGTTTCTAATTATTGCTGTTTTACCTCAGAGTTTTCCTGTGCTGCAAGGAATATGGGAAATTTCGTTTGAGCGAGTTGAGAGCTTATATATGCTTGGTAATATGGCAACTATGGGGATTTTAGCACTTTATTTTTGTATTGTTTTTGGTTATGAGTATACAAAAATTCAAGCTCAAGAAGAAAAAATTAATCTAAATCCCATGAACGGCGCATTATTATCTATGATGGCTTACTTCATGTGTTTACCAGAATTGATTTTTGATGGCGGAATTGCTACTTTAGTAAATGTGGTGACAGATGATAAAAAAATTATTGATGGTTGGGAAATGTCAGGTGGCGTTACTCGACTAGGTACAACAGGTATTTTTACTGCAATCATTATGTCTATAGTTGCTGTTAAAATCTATGCTTTATGTGTGAAACGTAAATGGGTGATCAAGATGCCTGAAACTGTACCAACAGGTGTTTCAAATTCTTTTACAGCACTTATCCCAACTGTCTTGATTGCATTGACGGTTATTATTATTAATGGCGTACTAGTTGCTCTTGGAACAGATATATTTAAAATGATCGCTATTCCATTTAGTTTTGTAACGAATTTAACCAACACATGGATTGGTTTATTGGTTATTTATTTCTTGATGCATGCACTTTGGATAGTCGGAATTCATGGTGCAACAATCGTCACTTCATTTTTAACACCAATTGTTTTATCAAATATGGTTCAAAATCAAAATGGTGCGAATCTTCCTTTTGCGGGTGAATTTAATAATAGTTTTGTAACGATTGGTGGTTCAGGGGCAACACTTGGTATGGTTATCTTCATCACATTTTTTGCAAAATCAGCTCAGTTAGGCGCTTTAGGTAAGGCGGCAGTTGTACCGTCGTTGTTTAATATCAATGAGCCGATTTTATTTGGGATGCCAGTTGTATACAATCCGTATACAGCGATTCCGTTTTTCTTAGCGCCAATGAGCTCAATGTCAGTAGCGTATTTTGCAATCAAATTCGGCATGGTCAATCCACCGATAGCACAAGTTGCGTGGCCAACCCCGCTTGGCTTGTCAGGGTTTATTGGTTCAGGCGGTGACTGGAGAGCTTTTGTATTAGCGATCGTCTGTGCAGCTGTGGCATTTGTAATTTGGTTCCCATTTATTAAATTTTATGATGGAAAATTGTATCAAGATGAACAAGCGAAAGCTACTGCAACAAGCGTATAGTAACTGAGGGAACAAAGAAGTAATTGAACGCATAATAAAAAGGAATGTATTATTTTAATGAGCTGGTATAAGGTAGAGTAATAGGATAATATTCACTAGACCTAACAAAAAGGAGTGTCTAAAGATGCAAAGCAAGAATCCACTTGATATTAAAACATTAGTCAAAGAGATGATTAATGAAATACAAGATGGTAAATTGGCAGATGAAAATGGGAAGTTACCGAGTGAACAAAAATTAATGACCTATTATAGTGTGTCACGTTATGCATTACGTCAAGCTTTGGCGCAGCTTGGTGATATGGGAGTTATTTATCAAGCGCAAGGTGTGGGTTCTTTTATCCGTCCAGAACGCCATGAAAAAGTGCTGAACTTACAAAATAACATTGGAATAACAGAAGAAATGGCACGACCTGGCCGAACGATTAAAACTATAGACGCTAGTCATCGGATCGTGAGCGTGGCAGAAGCTGATTTTTTACCAAAAAATAATGAATTGGCCCAAGAGGTGCAATTGATTGAAATTAATCGCTTGAGGACACTTGATGACGAGCCGTATCTATCTGAAAAGTCCTATTTTTTACAGTCAGTTATCCAAGAAATTCCAGAAGAATCAATGTATGATTCCGTCTTTAACTATTTTGAAGAAAACAAAAATATAAAGATAGGCTTTATTGACAAAGTTATTAGTAGTGAACCTCTTTCTGAGCCTGGTGCAAGTTTTTTCAAATTGGCTATAGGTGCTCCTACATTGGTGGTACGAGATGATACATTTTTAAGTTCAGGAAAGTTGTTAGCATTTTCCAAAATTTGTTATGATTATCGCAAAGCTGAGTTATTTATGTTTAAAAAAACATACTGATTAAAAAGGTTCGATTGAACTGACTTTTCTATAAGTGAGATAAAGCTGATTTTGAGCAATTTAAGCTCAAAGTCAGCTTTTTAGCAAGGGAAAAAACGTTTGATTATCCTGTTGTAATCTAACAATAGAATGTTCTTCAAAACGAGTAGAGCTACATTCTTAAGCTGAAATTTTCAAATAGTGTTCATCCATGTATTCTTTCGCAGTTTGAATTTAGTACTTCAGATATTTTAGTTCTTGTTTAGAGAGCGATCATCAAGTGAAATAACTACAATATATCGATCGTGATTTTTGGGCAAACCCAATCAGCGAAGAATGTATTTTTTATTCGATACGTACAAGATGGTGAGGGATCTATTTTTGGCATTTCAAGAAGGAGATAAAATTAGATTACCTATAAATCTTCGAATTTGATCACGATCCCTTATTAGAAGAACAGCCTTTTTTTTAGAGTAAAAACACAGAAAGCTAAACAAAAATTGAGAGTATTTCGACAGTAATTCAAAAGGTTGAAGGTCTCGTTCATATTTTGTTTCGTTTCATACGACAACATATGAAAATATAAACACCAATGTATCTTTTATACTACGTTTATCATGTTGATAAACATCAACTGAAATTAAAATAACGGAGGAATAAAAGTTATGACAACAGAAAGAAAATTTAGCGCCAAGTATTTTATCATCGGACTATTATTTACAGGAATTTCTATCATCGCATTTCAAAATCCAGCAGATGATATAGCTGCGTTGGTCATATTCGCTTCAATTTTGACCATAGGGAAAGGACTATTTGGCTTGTTTACCCGGAATCAAAATACAGAAATAAAAAACAAGTTTGCGCATATGCTGATTAGTATCGTTGATCTTCTTATTGGAATTTTCTTTTTATCCCATCTTGCATTAGGCATGGTTGTTTCGCCATTTGTTTTTGCAATCTGGTTTATCTGTGACTCAGTAGGATACTTAGCAAACAAAGACGTTGCAAAACAAATCAGCGAAAGCTACTATTGGTTTTCACTTGTTATCAATATTTTAGGAATCATTATTGGTATTATGTTATTCTTTAACCCATTAGTTTCAGTGTTGACATTAGCTTTTTTAGTTGGTTTTTATCTTTTGTTAACAGGAATCAATTATTTAATTGCTGCATTTTAAATAGAGAATAGGCTGATTGAAATAGTAAAGTTTGGAAAATTTGATGTTACATAACCACTGTAGTAAAGTGTTTAATAGATACCTAGTACATGACAGGCTGTTTCTATCTCAAACACAAAAGGAGAGATCTACGATGAAAGTTACACAATTTTCTATGGATACTTTAAAACGAGCGCAGGAACGTTTTGAAGAGACACTTGGTCAAATGAAGGTAGACGAAGCAAATACTATGCCGGCACCCTTGATCAAATCAGTTACTTGGCTAATTTGGCACACTGCTCGAGAACTTGATTATCAAATTTCAGAACTTAACAATACGAAACCACTATGGCTGGATTCTGGTTGGAGTACCAAATTTGCTTTGGATTTGCCAGATGATACGCAAGATTGGTGTCATACGCCCGAACAAGCAGCTAAAGTCATAGTGAAAGATAAAGAATTATTACGTGATTATTTAACAGCTAGCGTTGATTTTACGAATACCTATTTAGAAACGCTTGATGAAGCCAGTCTTAGCGATGTGGTAGATACAAACTGGACACCAGTTGTTACACGTCAGGATCGGTTAGTTTCTGCTATTGATGATGCAGTGATGCATTCGGGGCAAGCAGTTTATACAAGAAGATTGGTTATTGGGAAATAGTAGCTAAGCCTCTGCAATATAATATACTAAGATTTGAGGAGAAACTTATCGACGGATGAGTTTCCCCTCTATTTTTGTGCGTCCAAGAGAAAACAAAATATTTGAGACTAGAAAAAAAGATAGATTATAAAGAGTGAGAATGAACATAGATCAAAAGAAAGCCTATCTTGTAAACAAGCTCATTTTTTTGTTAGAATAAGAGAGTTAGTTGTTTTTTAATAATGATAATGGAGGGTGAAATGAATAAAAAAAGTTGGGTTTTAGGTATATTTCTTTTGTTAAGTGTTTTTGTCAGTGGCTGTACGAATAAGGAAGAAGCAGAGCAATCTGAAAATAAAGAAAAACTGATAAAAAAAGCTGAAAAATCAATAGTTGAGCGTCCAATTATTTATACGTCCAACAATTTTATGGGATTAATGGATGCTGAGGGAACTATTTTAATGGATGGAGAAAAAGAGCGTGTAAAAGAACTAGATGCGTTTTCTAATAGTACGTTGTTGGAATATACGACAACTAGGTACGATGTGTTTTATTTTAATACAGACAGTTATCAAATTTTTCCAGAAAATCCAAAATTTAGAATCCAAAATAGGACGTTTGAAAATAGTAAATATGGTCAGTATGAGGATACTGATCTGAATAAATTTGGGCTTATTTTGAATGATGGAACACTTGTAAAAGAAGCCAAAGATATGCCAGATAGTATAAAAGGTTTTAGTTTTAGAAACGCCAATTTCGCTCATGTTCATTTCAAAGACGATACTGAGGGATTAATGAATAATGAAGGGAAGATGCTATTAAAAGGTATTGAAAGTTTTGACTATCAGGAAGAAGAAGGTGTCGATACGGCGTTAGCAGTTGTTAAAATCGATGGAGGTTATGGAATTGTCCACGATAAAAAAGGATTAATTTTTTCGCCAGAAGAAGCAAAGAAAATGGGAATAACAGAGATTTTTCCTTATGCACAACGTTCAGCAGCGATTTATAAAACAGAAGAAGATAAGTATGGCCTAATTAATCAACAAGGTAAAGTAATCTATGAGGATGAAGAACCTTTATTGTTTAAACATATTTCATCTTTTTCTGAAAAAGGTCTTGCTTTAGCCATATCATATGGTGATGACCTTGTTATTAATGAAGCTGGTGAAGTGGTGACAGTAGTTGCTGATGAAGTAGACGATGATGTTTCTATTGTTAACGGCTTTTTGCAAGATGATACTATTTTAGTTAGAATTGGAAAACTTCATGATGAAAAATATGGCTTGATGAACGAAAAATTCGAGTTGGTCGAAAAATTTTCAGGCAGTTATGAAAACTCTCCTTTTTATCTTGGCAATGGGTTGTTTTCTATTCAAAAACTGGGTGAAGATGCTTTTCCAGCCATTATAACTAGTTCTGGAAAAAAGATTTTTTCTGAAACACAGAGCCAAACAAAAAAGATTTATACATTTAGTAAGTTTACAGATTCTGGATTATCTATTTTTAGGACAAAGGATCATAATGAGGGGCTATTAAATAAAAAAGGAAAGATTCTTATTGAAGCAACGGCTAGATCAGATATCGAGATAGAAAAAATCCAAAATATTTATCAAGTAACTCGGAATTCATCAGGAGGAAAGTATAAAAAATATTATTATGACAAGGATGGACAGTTATTTTATCAAACAAAAGAAAATGAGCAGATATTTTTATCTAAAGGGTTAATTATGATTGTAAAACCGGGTGGAATAACTGCGGTCTATGATGAAAATGGCTATTTAATTAAAACAGTCAAAGCAAAATTTGCTAAATAGTTAGACAAAAAGATTGTTTATTAAACAAGCACTTTTATGATAAGGGAATAAAACGAATTACGTTAAAAGGACGTTATGATAATAATTCGAAATAAATAGTCTGGCCATGTAATCCTCTATATAAATATTTTTAATTTATGGTAAAATATTTATATACTAAATAGGATCAAGGAGCTTATTTTGAAACAAAAAAAAGCAAATAGAAAGTACGTTGTTCTCTTTTTAAGTTCAATCATTGTAACAGTTGTTGTTTTAATTTCATTGTCTATTAAAAACAAGGAATCAACGAGTCAAGATTTTGAATATCAATCTAACACTATCAATACCAAAACTACTAAAAAATCGGTGAATCAAAGCAATGGTTCTTCAACAGCAAATCAACTAGATTCGACAGCAGAAAACTCAAGCAAACCAATTAAATCTCAAGCTAATGTGCACCCTAAACTAGATGCATCTCAATTATTTTCGAATGCAGGAAAAGTTGGATATGGTGTTTATTCCTTCAATGAGGACGAGTATATAACAAATCAAAATACAGAGCCCTTTATCGCAGCTAGCGTCATCAAAGTATTTATAATGTCATATATTTACGAAAATGAACTTGCTTTAGACGAAAAAATTGACGGAGAAACAACCCAAGAATTGGTGCGGCGAATGATTCAAATAAGTGATAATCAGGCGACGAACAGACTGATTGAATTTTTGGGCATGAGTCATTTAAATCAATATTTTGAAGATCAGGGCTATAAAGAGACTAAATTGGAAAGAAAGATGCTGGATGAGCAAGCTAGGATAAATGGCATAGAAAACTACACATCAGTGGCAGATTGTATGGGATTTTTAAAGAAAATAGTTGCTCATCAAAATGAATTGCCCTATTCAGAGATGTTAACAATCATGAGTGGGCAAACAGTTAGAACCAAGATTCCTAGCCAATTACCTTCTGAGGTCAAAGTAGCGAATAAAACTGGGGAGCTAGACACTGTTGAAAATGATATCGGACTAGTTCTTGATTCAACAAAACCATTTGCTATCGTTGTTTTAACAAATGACGTTTATGATAGTTCAGCAATACGAGAAGCAATTGGGGCATTTGCTTTACAAGCATTTGAAAAATTTTAAAAAATGGAGGGAAAAAATGAAATATTGTTCATCATGTGGTTCTGAATTGGGAGAAAACGTTAAATTTTGTCCCAAGTGTGGAGCAGATTTAACACAAAAAAGCGTAGAACAACTGCCACTGTCTAAAGTAATCAAAGAGCAATTTGGGAATGTGAATGTTGATGCAGCGGGACGATTGCAGCTTCCGTATGCTAAAGGAACCAATATTACTCGCTATGAGTTAAAAATGGAAGCTCAAAAAAAGCTGGCAGGTCGCTATGGAGAGTGGTTTAAAAGTATTATTAGTTATTTTCTGATTAGTATGATCTTATTTTTTATCTTTTCTTTTTCAATGGTAAAAATGAACCTCGCTTATTATCAAGTCGTTATGTATCAAAATGGCTATGGAGGAAGTGCTTTTTCAGGGATTTCTCGCATTTTTTGGGTCTTTATTTTTATACTGGCGTTCATAATGTTACTTGTTATTGGAATTTTATTTGAAGCGGTTATGAAGTGGTGTGCTATTTTCAGTTTGAGAGGACAAAAAGCTGATGGAATCAAAATAATCGTTTACTTTTTGAACTATCAAAAAAACCGAATAGTTAAAGCGAATATTTTAATGCTATTTTATCAGTTCTGCTGGTCGTTATTGTTTTTAATTCCTGGGATCGTGAAGTTAGCATCTTATTCTATGACGAATTATTTATTAGAAAAGCAGCCTAATTTGACTGCATCAGAAGCGATTACACTTAGTAGAAGAATTATGCATGGCTACAAACTTGAATGGTTCTATCTAAGATTTTCATTTTATTTTTGGACCATTCTAACGATCATGACATTCAATTTAGCTAGTTTTTATGTTCTTCCATATCAAAATGTGGTCGAAGTGAAGTTTTTTGAAGTCGTTTATGAGAATTATCAACAATCCATCAAAAACGGATAAATGAACAATGTTGAATGTTATAAGAAAGGATGTTACTTATGAAAGAATGCAAATACTGTCATACTCAAAACAGTGATAGTTCTAATTTTTGTGAACAATGTGGGACGCCGCTTGATGCGATCGGTTCTCAAAAAACCACTCCTGCTGATGGAAATACAGCAACAAACGAGAGTTATCAAATGAATCAACCTAAAGCTAATTCAAAAAATATACAGCCTCTATTAATTGGGGCAATAGTAGCACTTTTAGGTATTATAATTGGAATAATTTTATTTATCTATTTAAAACCGAATAATAATACTGAGATTTCTGCGGGAAGTAGTCAAACAGAAACTCGTTCAACCACGAAAGATAGTAGTCAAACAGAAACAACATCGTCGAAAAAAGATTTGGAAAATTATGATGAAATCATCAAAGCAGCAAAAGAGTTAAATATCGAAGGAAAGTATAAGGAATCTGAATTGAAATTAGCGTCAATTCCTGTAAGTGCCTTGGGTAAACCTGAATGGAAAACAATCAAAGAAGCAGTAGAGAAATTAGCAAATTTAAATAATAAAGGTCTTCAGGAGCAAAAAAATTCAACTGAGAAAGTACAAGCAAATGACGATCCTTCAACCTTTACTGGTGATTTGGCTAAATGGGCGAATACGTATACGTTTTACTATTCACAAAATAACCAAAGACAAAGCCGCTTAACGATTGCTACAAATGGAGGAGTCACTCAAAGTAATTATGATGGTACACAATATTTTGGACGAGCAACAATTGCAAACGCCTCAGGAGATATTTTAAGTTATAATACGGATACTTTATATCCAATGCGGATGCCAAGTACGAAGACAATCAATCCTAACGTTAAAATAACTATTCAGTGGGATAACAATGGAGGAAGTCAAAACTTGTATGGTTATCTGTCTTATTCTTCTCGTTTGGCCTTAACGGATGGTCAAAACAAAGGCGGCGGGGTGAATGAGGTTTGGATCACCTACTAATTATTAATTTCTAATAAAGAGATTCCGCTAAAAAAGATCGAAAATCGTGAATGAGATTTTCGATCTTTTTTTATTTGAATGCATACCCAAACGAGTAGTTTTGAATAGTTGCTGTTCCATAATCACTATAGTAGAGTATTTAGTAGACTGTACACATCAGGACCGAATTGTTTCTGCTATTGATGATGCATTCGGGCAAGCAGCTTATACAAGAAGATTGGTTTACGGTTGTTCACCAATTAAGGTCCATTTCAAAGTCGTTAGCTCACCTTTTAATGCTTTGGTTTTTTCATTAATACCTAATTCACCGTTTAATAACAATGAATGGGTTCCACGTGCAGCATCGTTTTCTGATGAGGCTACTTTGATTGCAGAGCTAGTAATGTTTTTTTGTCCAGTGGATGTAGTATTTTCACCTTGAAGATTGACAGCTAGTTTCATATAATTCTTATCAAGACCGTATGAAATACCTTGTTTATCCGTTGGAATTTCCTCTTGAACGCTAAGTTCCCACGAACCATCATTCAAACCACGGAAATCATTTACAGTAACTTTAGTGGTATCTTTATTTGCATCAGTTAACGTCTTATTTGCTCCGTCTATAGTCCCTGAAAAACTCATATCAGCTACACCAGTTGATAAATCACCAAGGGATAGAGTACCACCAATCAATTCAGCATTTACTTTGGAATTTTTATTCACACTTTCAGTCGCATGCATTGTTAGCGGGGAAAAAAACAGCCCACTTAAAATAGTTAAGGCTACACTTGTAATTTTTTTATTATTGTTCATAAATCATCTCTCCAATTCAATTAATTTTTTTAAAACGATACATTCTTCTTATCTCGAATCGTATCGTGAATAAACAGAACATTAAACATCGTAAAGGTATCAAGTTTGTTTTATCTCATCTATTTCAGGCAAAATCATATCAAGGTTCTGCCGAGATGAGAGTCCATTTTATTGTTCCTTCATACATTCCAGTTTGCCCAGCTTCTGGAATGGTCAAGCGTAAATTTTTGATTAATTGATCAGTCAAATCAAAAGTATCTCCCTCATTTTCTTTTATAATTCCTTCATAGAAAACATATTCTCCTAAAGGATTAGACGCTCTTTCATCTAAGTAAAGGCCCCCAATCAGTTCTTTGTTCCCATCCAATTCTTCTAGTGGTACTGACAAATCAACTAATAATTTAATGTTGCTTTTTTGCTTTCTATTGTCTGTGATAGAAAGGCTTTCAGGTGAAACAGAGGCTAAAGTGGCTGGTGTATTTTTTCCAATCTCTATTTTTCCAAAATCTAAGGTTTCAGGAACTGTCAACGTTAATGTGCTTTCAGGTTCTTGAATTTTAGTTAGTGTTTTTACTGTATCATTTTCATTATTTTGAGGGCTATAGTTTGTTTCAAATACACAATAAGCTTCTCTAGTAAGTCTGGTATGTTTTTTTAAGTCGTAATGAATAATCAGTTCTTCTTGAGCATAGAACATTTCAATTCGCTTAGAAAGATTTGTCAGAGAAAAGGTGTTTCCAGCTGTCGCGAGAGAGTATTCGTCTTTGCCAATAGGGATTTTCTGATGGGTGTCTTTCGCTATGGCTTCTAGACTGATTGACTCAGCGAGTAATGAAAACTCACCAGGAAAAGAAAAACGCATATAGTTTAGCTGTGCAGGAATGGAATGTAAGATTGTATTAACGTCTGCATCTAATTTATTGTCGACACGTATTCCTTGGATACCATTCTCAAATTGAATATCGATATAAGAAATTTCAGTCGTTAAAGAGGTTAAATATTCTGGAGGATCATCAACGACCTTAAAATAAATAGTGACGGAACTTTGGCCATTCACAGTCCAATATTGATCAAATTTATCTCTAATACCGAGTTCAGCAGTGAACGCAATTTCTTTAGTAAAATCTGGTCGAACATGCCACTCGATCGTTGGTTCATAGCCACTTGATATTACACGGAAATAGTCATTGGGATCATCGCTAACAGGGGTGCCTTTTTCGATTAAGATGGGATTGTCTTTGCTAGTACCCCTTGGCGCGTCAACAAGTAGTGGCGGAACATCCACATTCAAAACGAGTGAAGTGGATAATGGGTATTCCCAAGTATTATCAACTTGATCAATAGTAATATTAGATCGTTTTTCACCGTTAAAGGATTTTGTACCAATAAAACGCCATCGTGCAGAAACCGTTTCATAAAACTTTTTGTCTAAAGCTTCTCGTTCTCGAGTAATCTTTAAAGATTGTTCAATGAATTCAGTTTTTGTACTTGGAAAGTTTTGATAATTTGGCTTTTCAAACGAAAGCATGCCATCATAAGTAACGACTGATTGATCAGAAAGAGTATAGCTTAAATGAATATTTCCATCGATTGGAATAGTGAGCTCGTCTCCTATGTAGATGCCTATTCCTTTTGATTGTTCTAACTGATTTTTTAAACCTTGTAGCTTTTCAATTGCCTTTTTCGTTATATCGGAATGTAAGATTCCATTGTCGATGTCGTTATTAGCAGAATTAAGACTATCTATTTGCTGGGAACTGTCTTTTGTTATCGTTTCTTGTGTCTCTATTGTGTTTGGACGACTATCTTGTTTGTCTGATATACTTCGATTATTTGGACTTTGTGTAGTCATTTTAGGTTCAGGGAACGAAGAATCAACTATAGTAGCATCAACTTTACTACATGATATAAACGGAATAAATAAAAAACTAAATAGTATGTTTGATAAAATTCTTTTTTTCATAATATGCACCTCGCGATAGAAGAAATGGCGATCTATGTTCTGGTCTTGCGGCTTTTATACAATAAGGCTGCGATAATAACGATTAGAATAATGATAATTAATGGGTAGATAAGATTTTTGTTTTTATTGCTTATAATATTGGATGTTGTATCTGCTCGTCCAACAGGGGTATCAAGCTTAAAGGAGTCTGTTGTTTCCCATTTTTGGTCACCAAATTGAACGATTGTTTTGGCTGTATAAGTTCCTGCGGATAAAGGGATGTCTTGCACAGAGATATCAAAATCCATAGAAGAATTTGGAGCAAAATTGACATCATCATTGGTTTCTTTGTATAAAATGTCAGTGGTATTTTGTTTACGAATTTCGGTTACAATAGATCCTTTTTTAGCAAGCGTAGGAGTTGAATTATAAATTGTTTGTGTCAGTAGTTGTTTATCTGATAATTTACTTGAATTTAGCGTATCAAAAGCAAGAGAAAGAGGTACTTCTTGAGTCGTTTGTCGTAATAAAATCGGAATATCGTAAGCAACAATATTTTGAATTATTTGGGTATCTGACTTTTCATTTTTTTGTTCAAACTCAATACCTCCTAAAAGGATTCCTTCAAATTCATCATTAGGAGCTTTTAAACGCAAAACTAAATCGGTTGTGGCATTTGCAGGAACGTTAGTCTCTGTGGGGCCGTCAATTAATTCAGCTAGATTGTGTTTAGCTGAAGAGCGCCCTGAATTTTTAGATGGCCCATAAATAATTTGACCATTTTTATTTGTTGTAGCTGGACTTATTGTGTTGGTGATAATAATGGCTTTATCAGATGGGTTTCTAAGTGAAAAACGTAGAGTCAACTCATCCCCTTTTTTTACGTTAAGATCATAATATCCGTTGACATCAATCGCTTGTTGGCTTGGATAATGAGGTATGACGCTGAAGCTAGATTGAGTGGACTGAGCAGTAGCTTCAATAGGAACAAAAAGAAAAAAAAAGACGAATAAAGCTAGTATAAAAGGATAAATTTTTATTTTTACTTGCATAGGTTTCCTCCATTGGTTTTTTATCTATAATAAAAATAAGAGAGTGTTTTTTTGTGACTTGAAGCTTATCATACAATAATAATTCAAAAAAATATGCATTTTCATTTTTCAATAAGTGACGTTATTTTTTACATCATTTGAAATAGAAGATAAAAAAGAATACCTTATCCTCCGCATTACTAAACAGAGGATAAGGTATTCAATTACTAGCTAATCTTTTGTAGATCGGGATTGGACTTTGTATTTTTTTGTATAAACCATATTTAAGTAAGAAATTAGTCTGTTGAGTTTATCTCGTTCAATAGTTGAATTCCAGACAAATGTAGGTATTTCTTTATGAAGAAATCCAGACAAACTAACATCGGTTATCAAAAAGTCAATTTCTTTTGCAGTGTAAGAAACGAAATTGATTGGAAATGAAAGGTGCTTGATCAATATCGTTTCAAAAAAATCTTTTTGAAACACACTTGAGTGTGCAAAAATGGCAATATGCAATACAGGACGTTTATTATTCATTAACTCTGAAATAAGTAATAAATAAAAGTTGATCAACGATTGTTTCTGCGACTCTAAAGGTGCGATGATTGGATCAGAAAAAAGATCATTCAAAAAAGTTGTAACAAGCTCATGATCGATAAACAAATCCATATTTGCATAAGAAGTATCGTTGAAGATGTTGATAATTTCAACAGGACCTGGTAAATATAGATATCTGTTGTGAAGTGAGAGTAAATTATAATAAAGATAAAAATATTCATTAATATCCAGTGAAATATCAAATTTAGCCATAAATTGCTTGATCCAATGTTCAGTAATCAGATTTGAATTGTTCATTTTGACGCCTACAAAATTTGTTAATTTCAACGTTGGAATCAGTTTTAAAGGGTATATTTGACTTGTCAAAAGTGTAAAATACAAAAAGTTCGCTTCATAGTTCCAATTGGCTTCGTCTAATATTTCTAGCTTAGGATAATTTTTAGTGAAATTAGAAAAAAATTTCAAAAATTTTTCTCTAGAGAGCATAGGAAATGTAGAGTCGGTATAGTCATATTCTTCATTAATAATGTAGCCATTTGTTATACGAGTAATTGTGACAGCAAACCAGATAAATACCATATTGGGTTTTATTAAAAATTGTAGCATTTCAGGATTACGTTCTTCTAGTATTTTTTTAAGTTCATTATACTCAATATCCTTAAAAGGCCACTTTAAAACTTTGTAAGACTCCCAAAACAAAGTGAAAAAGA
Organism: Enterococcus ureasiticus; assembly: GCF_001730285.1. GTDB lineage: Bacteria > Bacillota > Bacilli > Lactobacillales > Enterococcaceae > Enterococcus_L > Enterococcus_L ureasiticus. The sequence continues at coordinate 64,989 of NZ_MIJZ01000016.1, read as the reverse complement.
AGAAGCGAATATTTTGTTCTCTTCCTATAATATAAGTTGTGGTATTTAAATCTAAAATCAAATCATATTGTTGTAATAAATGATTTAACTCTTTTGCTTTTCTGTAGACAGTGGAATAACTGTAAAAATGTTGCGTAGCAAAACTTTGTAAATCGACAAAATTGCCATTGAATATTTCGATACAAAGGTTAAATAGAACCGATTGTTCTAGATAATAAAGAAGAAAGTAGTTTGTGTCAAAATCTGGTGTAATATCAACAAAAACGGTACTTTCATCAGTTGAAATGATCGTAATGTATTTTTCACAGCCTAAATGCGTAATGTCGTTTTTTAAAGCTTCTATGTTTTTAAGAATAGTTCTTCTATCTTTAGAAAGCAGACTAGCATAATCAGAAATAGATGTACTATTTTTACGTTCTCTAGAAAGGTTATTTAATACTTCTAAGCGAAATACGAATTCTCTATTGAGTAATGCCTTCATTAACGATCACTCCTTATTTCATGTAGATAAATCAATACAATAATCATAAGATAGTAAGGCTAAAAAGTCTAATTTAAAAAATATTTATCACTAAAGTAAAAAAAAGACTGGGACAAACTCAACGAATTGTGTCCCAGTCACATAGAATTTGAATAAAAAAGGAATCAGAAACCCGCGTTATAAATTCTCAAGATTAAATACTTCTTTTAGGCTCTTTTTATATCACCTAAAGCACAAGCATGTATCCCCTAGATCGAATAGTCTTAATAAAAACTGGGTTTTTAGTGTTTTTCTCGATTTTTTTTCTTAAATGAAAAACCAAATTATTCACTCTATACTGTTTATCTTCATTAAGATCCCCCCAAATAGCGTGAAAAAGTGTTTCGTAAGTCAATAATTCCCCTTCATGTTTTTTTAAAATAGCTAATGTTGAAAATTCTAAAGGAGTGAGTTGGATATTTTTTTGATCACCTATACTTACTCTAAGGCAATCTGGATATAATTCCAATTTAGAATTACTTTTTTGTTCTGTGCATTCAGCAGCATCTATTAAAGGTTCGTTTTTTTGTAATCTATTTAATGTATTTTTGAGTTGTAAGATAAAACATTCTGTTTTTTCTTGTTCAAGATCTATAACAAGATCTGCGCCCAATTGTAAATAAATGACACGATTTATTTGATTAAAATTAGTAGATAGAACCCAAATAAGCGCATTTGTTTCAGCTTTGAGTATCAAAATTTGTTCACATATGTCTTTCAACTCTTTACTGGTATTTTCTTGAATCAAAATAATATCTAGATCCTGAACCAACTGTTTATTTGCAAGATCGATAATTGAGTAATCAGTACTTTCCAAGACATTTATATATGAAGCAAACTCTTTTTTTAATTTAAAGTCTATTCCTATGTTATACATTATGTTCCTCCTGTTTTTTGTTAAATGAATGACAATATTTATGTTGCTTATTTAGAGATGGCAATAGTTTGAGAATGGTTTATGCAAAAAATGCTAAACATCGAAAGGGAGTTTGTCTTTGCAAATAAGTATCAACAATTTTTTTAAATCTTCATAGTTCTTTTTTGTAGGAAATTCCTGCCATAAAACGTATTTTGTTTGTTCTGTAACTGAATAAGAAAAGTTTTTTTTCGAAATGGGACGGTCTGATATCACAACATCGACAGTCTCTTTTTCACCTTCAATTAATGATAAATTAAAATTATTAAATAAATCTCCGTAATTCAAAATGTATCTTTTCATCGTTTGACCAAGCCTAGAAAAGAGTACTAAATGAATCGGCGGCATAAACTTTGTCACATCAACGCACGAAAACAACGTTTCAATATAATGGAACTTCAAATGATGTTCATTGATTTTTAAAAGGATCGTTGTTTTTGTAATATCTGAAAGAATTCCTCGTAATAAATCTATTTGAAACTTAAATGTATTATCTAAAGTTGATTCTTCGATCCAATTTTTATCAGCAGATAAATTAAACTGCTTGAACAATTTTAATCGGTAATACAAGATACATGTTGCATAAATCAAATCATTTTCTTCTTCTAGCGACAGAGGCACATAAAGATATTTTTCTATCTCATTGACCCAAAGTAAGACATTGGCAAAAAAGTTGGATTTTGCGAGCTCGGGATTTTTGATAAAAAAATGGGAAATCGATTTAGAATTTGAATAAGGGCCATAAGATAGAACTAGACTATGCATAAACGCTAACTCAATTTGAAGTTGGGTAACAGGAATCATTGGACATAAAAGTTTAATAAATTCAACTTCCTTAAGAAAATGCTGATGCTCGGTCTCATTTTGATAAGTAAAAAAGAGCATTCTATTTTCGATTTTTTCTTTTTTTCGAATTCTTAAAATTGAAATGGCTAGAAATAATTGAAAATAAGTTCGTTTTGCGTATTTAACTGGACTGTATATGTCTTGAGGGAAATGATCTAGCAAATCATTGACCTCTTTTTGTGAGATGAAAGAAAACGGCCATTGTTCTCCTTCATATACCTCAAAAAAAAGAGAGGTATAAAATAGTCGAATAGTTGCCTCATCCCCAGTAATAGTCAGCTCCTTTTTGATAGATAATTTCAAATTGAAAGGGTGTAATTCCTTGTCGATTTTCTTTAGATATCTTCTTAACGTTGAATTTGTAACAAAATATTTGTCAATGGCTTTTTTTATTGAGAATGAAGAGTCAAAAAACAAATCTTTGATAATTAAGAAAAAAATCGAATTTTTGAGATACTCCCTCAACATATAATGCATTGAAAAAGTAAGTTGATAATGAAGAGAACAGTAGAGTTTACTATTATTGCCTATATAGAGATTTAGGCTAATGTTGTCTTTGAAACCAAATGTTTCAATATCAGATTGAATATCTATAATGGTTCTTTTGATGGTTCGTTCAGACAATCCTAATTTGAGCGAAATTTTTTCAACTGAGAGTGAATTTTTATGTTCTTGTTCAAAAAGTTTTAAAATCGAAAATCGTCTAGATTCTATTCTGGTTAGAAAAGATTCTAACGTTAACTCCTTTTCCAAAAAATACACCTCCTTTTTATACGATTTTAATTTGATGGAAAAATATATTAAAAAAGTATGCTTTAGATATTATATTAAATATTTTAGATATATATTACCATCTTTTTCACTTATCATTTCCAAAATATAGCAAAATAAGAGAATAAAAAATAAAAAAAGAGCCTTAAATAGCGTTTTGACCATTTTTTGTTGCGGAGGTCTGAAAAAAATGAAACTAAATGATTGGAAATTAAAGCTATAATAGTTTTCGTCCACCGACTGAGAATGAAATGAAAAATAATTCATAAAATTTTCAGTTTTATTTGAAAAGGGAGGTGAAAAAATGAAAAAGAGTAGATTGTTTGTATTTTTGATACTTTTTATGGGCCTTGTCCCATTTCAACAAGCGCATGCTGTTGAAAGTCAAGCAAACAGTCAAGTAGGGATCAAATTTATAGAAGGCGACAAAGAAACAAAGACTTCTGAAACAAATGGGAGCAAAATTTCTCCAACTACTGGAGGAAATGATAACTCGATAAGCAAATCGCTAAAAGATAATATATTCCCGAAAACAGGTGAAAGTAGCACGAATCTTTACTTATGTATAGGAGGATTGTTATTAATTGCCTTAGTGATAATTATCTATAGTAGAAAAGGAGGAAAAAAAGTGAAAACAAAAGAAAAAGTAATTGCAGGTTTGATTTTATGCGGTGGTATGGGACTTCTTGCACCAAGCATGGCTAGTGCAACAGCAGCAGAAGGGATTCAAGGTACAGAAGATGGCAAAGGAGCTACTTCATATGGCTCTTTGAAACTTGATTCAAATACTGAAGGAACAGTTCCACCGATCCAACCTTCTGTCCCTAGTGGTGAAACAGGGAATACAGGTGCATTGACGATTGATAATGTAAGTCCATTACTATTCGGTGAACACAAAATCGATGGTGGCGAAGCGATTTTTGAAACAATAACAACTACTCCTAACGTTCAAGTATCTGACAGACGTGGTGAGGGCCAAGGCTGGAATTTACAAGTTCGTATGTCTGAGTTTGCAGACAAAGAAGAAAAGACAAAGATTTTAAAAGGAGCAGAAGTCACATTACCTGCCGGGACAGTTGGTAAAAGTGAAGGCAATATCGCACTTCCTCCTGAAACCAAAGAAGTAGTGATTGCAGGTAGCGTAGAGAGTGCACAAACGCTCTTTTCTGCAAAAGAAAAAACAGGTTTAGGAACTTGGACAGACGAATTCGATGCGTCACAAGTAAAACTAAAAGTTCCTGCCGGGAACTTAAAAGGTGACTACCAAGCAACATTGACTTGGTCACTATTAGATGCACCAAAATAATAACATAGACAGGGAGAAATGAAAAATGAAAACACTAAAATTAACAGTAGTAGCAGCGACACTTTTTTCAACAGCATTATTAGGAATGACAACTTATGCAGCAGAGGAAGAAACAGTAGCGCCAGAAGAACCAGCGGCTGTAAATAAAGATGTATCAAGAAAAGCACAATTTGTTTTAGAACCAGGTAGTGACGATAACGGACCAGTAGATCCAATCGTACCAATCAAACCACCAACCAATCAAAAAGGAAACTTAACGATCGATGCTGTTTCAAATTTTGACTTTGGTACAAAAAAAATCGATAAAATCACAAGCACATATGATGCTGTACTATCAGATGGAGAAGTTTTAGGTGCGCAAGTAACCGACGTTCGTGGTACAGGTGCAGGCTGGAATTTAACAGCTAAAATCAGCGCCTTTGAAAATGCAGATAAAACAAGAATCCTAAAAGGGGCTGAAGTAACGATCCCAACAGGAAAAGTTAGCACAAACAGCATAGACGATTCAAAACCAGCAGTAGCGCAAGCACTGACATTAAACGAAAAAGCAGAAACCGTCTTTTCAGCAGCAAAAGAGAGTGGTATGGGAACATGGGCGAATGAATTTGAAGGCTTAGGCGAAAAAGTTCAATTAAAAGTTCCAACAGGAAACTATGCAGATACATACACTGCAGAAATCACTTGGTCACTAGCTGACGCACCTAAATAATAGAGAGAGTAGGAAAAAAGAATGAAAGCAATTAAAACAACCGCATGTCTAGCACTTATGGTAAGCGCAACAGCAATAGCAACACCAGCATTTGCAGAACAAGCAAGTACAGCTGCATCAAAAGCGAATGTTGAAATCATAGCAGGGGATGATACAAATGAAATCATCGACCCAATTGATCCTCCAACTGGGAATAAAGGACCATTAGTAATCGATGCTGCATCATCATTTCAGTTTGGCAAAATCAAATTAGGAACACTTAAAAAAGATGCCGAAGTACCAGAAGGAAAACAGTTAGGTATTCAAGTAACAGACAAACGTGGTACAGGTGCTGGTTGGACCCTTTTAGCAAGCATCACTGAATTTGAAAATGCCGATAAAACAAAAACATTAAAAGGAAGCGTTAAAATCCCAGCAGGTAAAGTTAATACATCTGCTTCGGATAGTTCAAAAGCAGCAGTTGCAAGTGAAATCACATTGAATAGCACTGCTGGAACTGTTTTTAGTGCAACAAAAGACAACGGAATGGGTTCATGGTCTGATTTATTTGAAGGCAATGGCCAAAAAGTAGAATTGTCCGTACCATCTGATGCTTATGTTGCAGCTTATGAAGCAACAATCAACTGGTCATTACAAGACGCACCAAAATAATTTAATAAGAGGAGAAATTAAAAATGAAAAAAACAACAGAATTATTAACAGTCGCATTAATTACAGGGGCGGTTTTATATGCACCACAAGCAATGTTTGCAGAAGAAACAGGAATCAAAGCTGTAGATTCAAAGAATACAGTCAACTTCAAATCTGGAGAAGGCGAAATAACAACGCCGGTTGATCCAACAGATCCAACAAACCCAATCGTGCCATCACCGATCGATATTACCGATCCAGATAACCAAGGGACAGGCAACCAAGGACCGTTATCTATTGACTATGCATCAAATATTAAATTTGGCGAGCAAAAAATTGCAGGTAAAGATATGGTTTATTCAGCAGTCAATAAAGATCCGTTCATCCAAGTAACGGATACAAGAGGAACAGGCGCTGGTTGGCATGTCTCTGCAACAGCAACACCATTCCAAAATGAAGATAAAACAAAAACCCTAAAAGGTGCAGAACTATCTTTTAAAGCTGGACAAGTAAAAGCAACAAGCGACAATTCAGTATCAACAGCACCAACCGCTTCTGACGTTGTCTTTTCTAATACAGACGCAAAACTTGTATTAAATGCTAAAGCTGGTGAAGGCCGTGGTACATGGTTAAATGTTTGGAGTGCAACAGGTGAAAAAAATGAGAATGTTCAGTTGAAAGTGTTAGCTGGTTCAGCAGATGCCAATACAGAATACCAAGCAACAATTAGTTGGGAATTAGCAGACGCACCAAAATAAGGGGTTGATTTTAGTACTATTCCCTAAATAATTTAGTCCAACCAGTAAAGCGATAGAAAAATGAAGTAGGTCATGGGTATGTAGGGTTGATCGTAACTATTTAATAAAGTAATGGAGGCATAAATTAATATGAAGTACAAGGTAACGGCTCTAGTAGCTTTAATAGTTGGATGTTTCTTTTTCAGCCATTCAGCATCTGCTGATACAATGGCCTATTCAGTTAAAGCAAATATTCCAGAGAATCAAATAGATAAGAGTAAAACGTATTTTGATTTAAAAATGACACCAGGACAGAAGCAAGATGTGTCATTAACTATCAGCAACAGTTCCAAAGAAAAAGTAACAATCATCATAACGCCTAATATTGCTGTAACCAATCAAAATGGTGTGATTGATTACAACCAAGAAAAAGCAAAACCAGATGCATCATTAAAAACACCAATTACGGATATCATTTCTGACAAGCAAAAAGTCACACTAGAACCACAAGAAACCAAAGATGTTGTTTTTACCCTACAAATGCCGGAAACGCCTTTTGATGGGACGATTTTGGGTGGATTTTACGTCACCAAGGAAGCGACAGAAAAAGAAGAAAAAGATAGTGAAAGTGTTCAAATCAAAAATCGTTATTCTTATGTTATTGGGATTCAATTACGGGAAAATGAGCAGGCTGTAAAACCTGTACTTCAGTTAAATGATGTCAAACCAACGCTTCAAAACTATCGCACGGCTATTTCAGCAAATCTACAAAATACGCAAGCCACAATCATCAATGATTTGGAGGTAGAAGCGAAAATCAGCAAAAAAGGCAGTACAGAAGTCTTATACGAAACAACGAAAAAAGACATGTCGATGGCGCCGAATTCAAACTTCTACTTCCCGATCATGATGGATAATCAACCGTTAAAAGCAGGCAAGTATACCCTACGCCTGAGCGCAAAGGATAAAACAGAAGCGTGGAAATTTGAACAAGATTTTGACATATCACCAGAAGATACGAAAAAGCTTAACAAAGAAGCGGTAGATTTAGTCGAAGAGCCGACGGACTGGCTGAAAATCGGGCTGATGATCGGCGGAGGTGTTCTGGCACTCCTTGTGGTAGTAGCATTCTTTATCTATCGTCATAAGAAGAAAAAGAAAGAAGCCGAACGTCAAAAAAGATTGCGTAAAAAGAAACAAAAACAAAAAAGGGATCGTCTAGCCAATGAAAAGAAAACTAAAAAAAGACCCCAATGATTTGGAGATAAAGCAAAGAGGAGGTGAGAGGAAAATGAAAAAGAAAAGAATCTTTTTGTTAAGTGGACTTACATTACTCATGGGACTAGCTGTTTATTCTGCTGTATTTACGAGTAAAATCGCAGCGGAGGAAAAAATACAAGGCCCTGCTACTGTGCAGCCGAAAAGTACGTCAACCCCTACTACGATGAGTGGACCAAGTCTGTTTGCGATGAATAGTATTTTGGGAAATAGTAAGTTCAACCAATTGAGCGAAACTGATACCATTCCCGAGGGATATTATTTTTCTGCGAGACCCAATAGAAAGACTAAATATTATAGAGTGAATAAAAAGACTAAAGCAAAATTAGAAGAGTTTAAACACCAGAAGGCAACATGGACTGGTGCTGATCCTAATTATTTTTATCTTCAAAACGGAGAAGGAGCTTATTTTGCTAATGTTGGTGAATATCAGGGGAAAACAGTGGACCTTATGATGAGCCTAGAAGATAATTTTACTTGTATGGTTGGCTACAGTCATCTTGGTGTACAAATGGCATATAATTTTGGCTCACTTCAGTCTATAAAAAATATTAGGACGAATATTAAAGCTATTACAACGGTTACCTATTCTTATTTTGATAATGCAACAGGGGAACCGCTTGTTATCAAAGGCTTGTTTAGTAAATATATTGGTGGTGTTAATAATAAAGCTATTTATGATGTTAGTCAGGGAGATGGCTTGTTTGTTACTGATAAAGCATTAATAAACTATGATACGGCGCTAGAAACCGCAACGAAAACATATATCACAGAGGGAACAACTGCAGATGGGCAAAAAGATCCTAATCGTTATGTGACTGACACATTTACCGCTAGTACGTATAAAATATTTACTAATGGAAACTACCGAGAGGAATATTCTTCAGGGCTGATCTATGCTACCGATCCAGTGGCGAGAATCAAAACGCCGCCTCATTCACTAACTGGTTCACTTGAAGAAGATGGTTCTAAGCATAAAACGTCATTTTCAGTTACGATCAACCAAGAAATTCCTGATCGAATGCCTAACTTTAGTAAATATGGAAGTTTTGAGTATATAATACCAGAAAATGACTTTTACAAAGTAACATCCTTTAGTGCAGCCAATGCTTTAGATGGAAGTGATATAAGTAGTAATTTTACTTTATCAGGTAATAAGCTACAGATAAAACCAAGCTTCATGAGTCCAGATGCATTTTATGGGAAAAATTATGAAATCACGTTGAACTATAGCCTAGATACAACAAAGGATTACTTTAGCTTCTATAAAGATGGGTATTTGGACATACCAGTTGAGCCAATTACCCAAACAACGGATTTGGATGGGAGTCAATTGTCAAATACGGTAACCTCAAGAATCAAATGGGATTATGAACTAGGCATTGAAGCGAATGATGTGGAGTATAGTCAGGGAGAAATCAAAAGACTGAACAAAGATCCTGAGGCGTTTAAAGAAAAAATTCTGAAAGATTCCGAAGCCAAAGGAACGAACTTGAATTTAAACACGGATATTCCTGTGACAATAAAAGAAGACCCTGTTGTCGACTCTAAAGTAGGGACTTATCCGATAACATTAACTACAAACGACGGTGATATTACATTTACGAAAAAGATCAATGTAAAAGTTAAGGCTGTACCTCCTGTAGTCACTATTCCAGAAGCGGGTACTAGAGTTGTTAGCAGTAAAGGAATGCCTTATTCCTTTAGCGGAACCGTGTCAGATGAAGACAGTGAAGACATGTCACTTTTTGTCACTGTTGATGATGGATCACCAACGACAATCTGGGAGAAACAGGTAAATACAGAGCTTAATCAACCAATCGATTTTACCTACGAAATTCCAGGTGCCCAATTGCTGGATCTAGGAGACCATAGCGTGAAAGTTTACGCGAAAGATACAGAAGGCAATCAATCTGAAGTGGCTCAATTTACCTTAGACGTCCGTGGTTATTTAGCATTTAAAGATATGCCACCGGCCACGTTAGATTTTGACCAAGCGAAGATTGGTTCAAAAGGTTCTTATTCTAAGCTGAATAAGGTTGTAGACTTTAGTGTAGAAGACTATCGCGGAAGTAATACAAGTTGGAAATTAGTTGGCTCACTTACCTCAGAATTAAAAGATAATTCCACAAACGCAACAATCAAAGATGGAATTATTTATCGTGATGATAAAGGAAATGAAACACCTTTTACCACAGATGCGACTGTGAATCTAAGTACAGGTAAAGCAACTGCAAGCAAAGTCCTTTTCCCAATCAAATGGGGGACAGATGATAAAGGAATCTTTATCAAAACACCGCCAGATGTGAAAAAAGGAACGTATACAGGCGGCATTGAAATGAGTTTAGTCGATGCGCCGTAAAGCAACTAAAAAAAGTTCTTAACGACCTGAACAAAAAGTTGAAGACAGAAAATCTTAGTACAGATTTTCCGTCTTCAACTTTTTTGATTAGGGTGTACTCGATTCTCTTAAAACGAGTGAGACAGGCACAACGATTTGTCTACCTAGCTCCCCTTTATTATTGATCAACTCTAGCAATGTTTCCACTGCATGATTGGCGATTAAATCCGTATTTTGTTTCACCGATGACAGGGTAGGAGTGGTGTATTTCCCCGATGGAGTATCATCAAAGCCAATCAATTTTATTTTTTGTGGTACCGCAATATGATTTTTTTTCAAGCGAAGCATTAATTCTAAAGCAATTAAATCATTGATTGAAAAAATACCATCTGTCTCCGGATTTTTTTTGAGAAAATTCAGGAGATCATGCTCAAAATCTTCACTTTCAATATCAATAGAAAGTAAATGCTGTTTTGGATTGAAGGAGATACTATTTTTCTTTAAAGCATCTTTAAATCCTTTCAACCGTTCTTTGGCACTGGTCGATTTTTGATTATGCATCGCAATAACAGGATGTTGACAGCCTTCGCGAATCAATTCTTCTGCACTTTCAAACGCTCCTTGATAATGATTGGAGGAGATAAAAACAGTGTCTTCCTTCTTTTTCGGCTCCCGATCGATACAGATATAAGGGATTTTCTTTTCAGCACTAGATGAATCAAATTGAAACGCCTCAGCTCCTGAGATTACGATCAACCCATCGACGCCTTTTCCTTCTAAAATACGTAAATAAGCCAGCTCTTTTTCTGAACTTCTAGAAGTATTGCAGATGATGGTTGAATAGCCCTTAGCAAATAAAATTTCTTCTAATTGTTGCACCACATCAGAAAAGAAATAGTTACTGATATCCGGCACCAATATGCCAATTGTGAATGATTTATTCATTCGTAAGTTTTTAGCACTGTAATTCATTTTGTAGCCTGTTTCTTCAATGACCTTCAGCACTTTTTTTCTTGTTTCTTCAGAAAAGCGCCCATTATCATTGATGACTCTAGAAACAGTTGCCACGGAAACACCAGCTATTTCAGCGATGTCTTTGATCGAATAGTTTTTCATAGATAGTTTCCTCTTGAGTAATCGTTCTCTTTTTTCTTTGATATTTACTAGTATTTTCGCATAAAAAACAACTGAATACAAATTTTTAAGGTAAATTATGGTTGACAGGTCAAAATATTGGTGATATATTATCCGTAAATAAAGGTAAACGATTACTCAATTATTTTTTTTAGGATTTGGGTAATCGATATCTCAAGAAGGAGGGAATCGATATGACTAAATTATTATGCCCATCCATGATGTGTGCTGATTTTTCTAATCTAAAAAAGGCTACGCAAGAGCTTGATCAAGCTGGAATCGATATTTTTCATATGGATTTTATGGATGGTCGTTTTGTGCCGAACTTTGGCATGGGTCTACAAGATTTTGAATTAGTCCGTTCTGTTACGGATAAATTAGTCGATGTTCATTTAATGATTCAAGAACCAAGTAAGTATGTGGAGAAATTTGCAGATCTTGGGGCAGATATTATCTATATTCATCCAGAAGCAGATCAACAGCCAGCCCGAACATTGGATATGATTCGGCAAAAAGGAAAAAAAGCAGGAATTGCAATTAATCCAGGTACATCAGTTGAAATGATTCAAGGGTTGCTGCCATTAGTAGATTATGTGATGGTAATGACGGTCAATCCAGGATTTGCGGGTCAAAAATATTTGGAGTATACAGATCCAAAGATAGAAAAGTTAGTAGCATTATCAAAAGAGTATAAGTTTGAAGTGATGGTCGATGGGGCAATTTCTCCAGAGAAAGTTGAGCAACTGAGCAAAGTAGGTGTGACGGGCTTCGTATTAGGAACATCGGCTTTATTTGGAAAAACAGGCACATACAAAGAAATACTTATGAAATTAAGAGTCTAAGACAATCGGTCGATTGGATCTATTCTAGCATTTAAAAAATAGGAGGAATCATTTTATGAAATTAGCAATTGGCAGCGATCATGTTGGCTTTGAGTTAAAACCAATCATTATCGACTATATAAAAGAGTTAGGACATGAGATCGAAGATTTTGGCGCAGACTCATCAGAGCGAACGGATTATCCTCAATATGGTAAGAAAGTAGCAGAAGAGGTCGCTTCAGGAAATTTTGATGGAGGAATTTTGATTTGCGGAACAGGAGTTGGTATCTCGATTTCTGCTAATAAAGTAAAGGGAATCCGAGCGGTGGTTTGTAGTGAACCTTATTCAGCTAAGCTTTCTAAAGAACATAATAATACCAATATCTTGGCATTTGGTTCTCGCGTTGTTGGCAGTGAACTAGCTAAAATGATTGTAAAAGAATGGCTGGATGCAACATTTGAGGGTGGAAGACATGCTAAAAGAGTAGAGATGATTCGTCAGATGGAGAATTAATCGGGTCGAATTTTAGCTACTTTTGAATAATTTTGGATAAAAATGGAATAAAATGAAAAATAATGGTTGATAATGAAAAAAAGAGATGCTATTATGGGGGTGTAGAAAAGAAGAGGAGGAACAAAAATGAAGTTAGCAACAAGAATCAATTCATTTTTACCGAAGTTCAATAATGATGTAGAAGAAGTCTTACAAGAATTTAGTCGTCTTGGACTTACTCATGTGGACTTTAATTATCCAGAACATGTGGAAAATATTTCAGCTGAAAAGATGAAAGAGGTTTTACAAAAAAACAAGTTACAAGCAAATGGTGTGGCACTACGTTTCAGAAGTGAATTCATCAATGGAGAATTAGGAAATGCTGATCAGAATATTTCAAAAAACGCAGTACAATTATGCAAAGAAGCATGCGATTATTGTCGTGACGTAGGTGGAGAAGTCGTTACGATCTGGTTAGGTTTTGATGGTTTTGATTACTCATTTCAAATCGACTATGAAAAAGTTTGGAACCAGATCAAAGCGTGTATGATCGAAATCACAGATTATGCGCCGGACCTTAAAATCAGTATTGAGTATAAACCTTTCCAACCAAGAGCTTATGCTTTTCTAGATAGTTTTGGGGTAGCATTATCGATGGTTCATGAAGTGGGTCGCGATAATCTAGGAATTACCTTAGACTATTGCCATATGTTAATGAAACATGAAAATCCAGCTTATGGGGCAAGTATTTTAGGCAGTCGGAAAAAGTTGTTTGGGGTTCATTTAAATGATGGTTATGGGCTAAATGATGATGGATTGATGATCGGTACAAGTACGTTGATCAAGACAATCGAATTTATCTACTATACAAAGTTACACAATTACGAGCATGCATTTTATTTTGATACATTCCCGATCATTGAGGATCCTGTAGAAGAGTGCGAAAGAAATATCAACATGATCAAAAAGATCGACTCAATAATCGATCGATTAGGGATGGACTATATTGCAGATGTGGTTAAACAAAATAGTGCAGTGAAAGTCAGTGATTTAGTATTAGAAATCTTAGCTTAAGATTTCTAATACTGTGTTTCAACAATAAAAAGAATATGGGGAGTGGATGACGATGGATTTCAAATTAGCAGCAAAAGAAATTTTAGAAAATGTTGGCGGTCCTGATAATGTGGCGAATATGACCCATTGTGCTACACGATTGAGATTAACTCTGAAAGATCCTTCTAAGGCAAATGATGAGGCCGTGAAAGAAATCGATGGTGTGGTCAATATTGTCAATAAAGCAGGACAATATCAAATCTTGATTGGTACAGAAGTTCCGAAATTATATGATGAATTTGAAGCATTAGTTACCGGTGAAGATGGAAATGTTCAAGTGAATAATAGTGGAGAACACTCTGGCACTATTATCAGCAATATCTTTTCAGCGATTTCAGCTATTTTTGCGCCATTATTACCTGCATTAGCTGGTTCAGGGATTTTACGAGGGTTACTGATTTTAGCCGTACAAACGGGTCTTTTATCAGAAACTAGTGGAACATACAGTATTTTAAATGTTGCCTCAATGAGTGTCTTTTATTTTTTACCCGTATTGTTAGCGTTTACTTCTGCTAGAAGATTTGGAGCGAGTCCTTATCTATCTGCTTTGATCGGTGTAGCTTTATTAAATCCAGAATTTATTGCCTTGATGGGAGATACTGGGAATGGCGCAACGACTAGCTTTTTGAAAATACCTGTAGTTTTGATGAATTATAATTCGACGGTTGTTCCAATTATTCTTTCGATCTGGGCTTTTTCTTATCTTTATAAGTTTTTAGATAGAAAAGTTCCTGAGACATTGAAATTAGTTGTAGTTCCTTTAATTTCTTTAGCAGTGATGATTCCGTTGACCATTATTGTGATCGGTCCGATCGGTGTTTATAGCGGGGAAGCTGTTGCGCAAGTTGTAAATTGGTTGATCGAACGTAGCAGTATTTTGACAGGAATATTGATTGGTGGCGGTTGGAGTGTTCTGGTAAGTTTAGGGATTCACTGGGCAGTTAATCCAATCATGATCAATAATGTTTCGACTTATGGCTTTGATTATATTGTCCCGTTTACCTTTGCTTGTAACTTCGCCGTTATTGGTACGACGATCGGTGTGTATTTTAAAGCAAGAAATAAAAAATTGCGTAGTTTTGCAGTAACTGGCTTAGTAACAATCGCTCTTTCAGCAATTATTGAACCGACTCTATTTGGATTATTAGTGGAAAATAAAAAATTATTTTTAGCACAAATCATTGGTGGAGCTGTAGGTGGTGCGTATTTAGGACTGATGAAAGTCGTGACAAATGCCTTTGTTTTTGGTAGTGTGACAACTTTTCCAGCTTTTGTGACAGATAATGCCTCAAACTTTATTCAAGCAATGATCGGGCTTGCTATATCACTCGCTACGTCAGCCGTTTTAGCGTATATGTTTACAGATAAAGAAGAAACATTATCTTAAAAACTAAAAATAACTTCTTTCAAATTCGTTGATTTCGTTACTATTTATCCAGATTTATGGTATTTTAAGAATGGGTATTCTTCTTGAACGTATTAGTAATGAAAAAATGAAAGGAGTTTCTTATGATTCCATACATTAGACAAGAGAAAATTATTGAGATTCTAGAAAGTAGAGAGTTGATCAGAATCGAGGAATTACAAAAGTTAATACCGGAAGTATCGATTTCTACTCTTAGACGTGATTTAAAAGAATTAGAAGGTTTAAATAAGGTACAGACTTTGTCAGGAGGAGCTGTTAAGATTTCTTCAAGTGTGTCAGAGCTTCCGATGTCAATGAAAGCTAGTTTGCAAACCAAAGAAAAACTCTATATAGCGGAACTTGCTGCCCGTGAAGTTGTTGATGGAGAAACGGTTTACTTAGATTCAGGTTCAACATGTACGGTATTGTTAAAGGAACTACTTAAAAAGAAGATACGAATCATTACTACCAATACAGATGTTCTTAGATTGACAGGTGAATTTGAGGCGGAAATCACGATTTTAGGTGGAACGTATGATCCGACAATTTCATCACTAAGCGGTCCGCTAGCTGAAGCGAACATAAAAAAATATGTTTTTGATAAGGCATTTCTAGGTGCAAATGGTATTGATTTAAAATTCGGTGTAACAACGCCTAACTTAGTTGAAGCAATCAAAAAAAAGACTGTAATAGAACATGCCAAAAAAGCATTTTTATTATGTGATAGTTCTAAATTTCATAAGACATCTGCAGTGAAATCTTTTGATTTAAATGAAGTTGTTTTGATTACGGATAAGTTCGATTCAGATTTAAGCAAAGAAATGACAATCATTTCTAAATAAAGAGATAAATAATGAAGCACGTCTATATTTTTTTATAGATGTGCTTCATTATATTCCAATATTATTCAAAAATACGCATATCAATCAGAATCAACTTCTCAAGCCGCGTCCTCTATCAATCAGATACCAGCAAACAGTATAAAGTACTGCGATAAAAAGTATCAGAATAATCATAGACAGCATGATTGGCACATCGATCGTACCAAGAAAACCATATCTAAATCCTGAAATCATATATACGATCGGATTGATTTTTGAAATAGCTTGCCAGATCGGCGGCAACATTGAAATCGCATAAAATACTCCGCCAAGATAAGTTAATGGCTGTAAAACGAACGTCGGTACAATTGATACATCGTCAAAAGATTGTGCAAAAATCCCGTTTAGCAAACCTGCCAATGAAAATAAAATAGCAGTCATAAGAAGGGTAATAATAACAATGGACCATGAAAAAACGTGAAGTGGTACAAAAAATAAAGAAATAATAGTGACTAATGTGCCGACTAGAACACTTCTACCAAGTCCTCCAATGACAAATCCCCAGATAATGATATGTGTAGGCACTGGGGCAACTAGTAACTCTTCAATATTCTTTTGGAATTTTTGTGAAAAGAACGAGGAAGAGACATTAGCATAAGAACTAGTGATGACCGACATCATGATTAGTCCAGGCACGATAAATTCCATATAGGAGAATCCGTCCATTTGACCGATTCGTCCACCAATCAGGTTTCCGAATATCACAAAATATAATGATGTGGTAATAACAGGTGGTACCAAGGTTTGAACCCAAATCCGCAAATAGCGGTTAGTTTCTTTTACTGCAAGGCTTCTTAAGGCCGTGAAATATAGCTTAAACATTTTTTTCCCCCACTTGACGTTTTTCTTCAGTAATTTTTAGGAACAGTTCTTCTAATCGATTCGATTTGTTACGAAGGGAAAGAACTTTAATCCCTTGTTTAGTAAGCTGGTCAAATAATTCGTTGATTCCTTGATCACGTTCAACTTCGACAACAAGTGTCCGCTTATCTTCAAAACTATGTGTATATCCTATAATTTCAGGTTTCTTATCAAAATCCTCTAAATCAAAAATAAATGTTTCAAACTGTAGTTTAGCTAGAAGAGTTTTCATGCTGGTATTTTCAATCAGTTCCCCTGACTGAATGATCCCAATATTGCGGCAGAGCATTTCTGCTTCTTCAAGATAATGGGTTGTTAGGATGATCGTTGTTCCGTTTTCGTTCAACTCTCTCAAAAAATCCCACATTTCCCGTCTTAATTCAATATCCACACCGGCTGTAGGTTCATCTAAGATGAGCAGTTTTGGCTCGTGCATCAAGGCGCGGGCAATCATTAACCTGCGTTTCATCCCACCGGAAAGCATCCGTGCACGTACATTGCGTTTCTCCCATAGATTGGATTGCTTTAAGTATTTTTCACTCCGTTTTAAGGCTTCTTTTCTTGAAACGCCATAGTATCCAGCTTGGTTGACAACGATTTGTTCAACTGTTTCAAATGGATTAAAGTTGAATTCTTGTGGAACTAATCCAATTTGTTGTTTTGCGAGAACTAAATCTTTATCAAGATCGTAGCCAAAAACATTTACTTTCCCAGAAGTTTTGTTGACAAGGGATGTGATGATGCCGATTGTCGTTGATTTTCCAGCACCATTGGGGCCTAATAAGGCATAAAAATCGCCTTCTTCTACGATTAAATTGATTCCTTTTAGTGCCTCAACGCCCGTTGCGTATACTTTTTTTAAGTCTGTTATCTCAAGTGCATAAGTCATTTACTAACGATCTCCTTAGTTGGTCTGATTTATTGGTTTATCCTTATTTTGGCAAAGGCAATCTGTACCGCTATCCGAAAGTAATTGCGCCATGGAGTCCATGAATTCTCTTACGAACTCTTCTTTTAACGTGTAGTAGTGCCATTGCTTTTGCTTATTGACCGAAACGATCCCTGCTGTTTCCAATACTTTCATATGATGAGAAAGAGTGGGCTGAGTAAAGTCAAAGTGCTTTAAAACATCGCATGCACACATACTGCTGAAAGAAAGAAGATCAATTATTTTCATTCTATTTGGATCAGCCATAGCTTTTAGGACCAAAGATAATCTTTCGTAATTCATGCGTACCCCTCCTTTATATAGATGGTTGCCTATGTTTAATATAGATCAGTATCAATGTTGTGTCAATAGAACGGCTAAAAAAAGGAAGGTTTGCGAAAGGATTTTTAAAATGCTTCATCCTAGAGTATACTAGGAAGGATAAAACGATATAAATTTAATTGAAACACCTGTCTAAGCGGGGTGTTTTCAACAGAGCTATCAATGAACGCACATAAATGTGTTATACGAGGAGAATGATATGAGAAATATTAAACTAACAATTGAGTATGAAGGAACCAGATACTCAGGATGGCAACGATTGGGTGATTCAGATAAAACGATTCAAGGGAAAATTGAAAATATCTTAACACAAATGACGCGTTCAAAAATTGAAATCATTGGTTCTGGACGAACGGATGCTGGCACACATGCAAGAGGCCAGATTGCTAATTTCAAAACGGATAGCAAAATGGACTTATCAGAGATGATCGAATTTCTAAATCGTTATCTTCCACAAGATATCGTTGTAAAAAAAGCAGAAGAAGTACCGGAAAGATTTCATGCTCGATATAATGCCAAAGGGAAAAAATATAGTTATTATATCTGGAACGATCTGATTCCTTCGGCCTTTGAGCGAAATTATAGTTTCCATTATTCTGAAAAACTTGATTTTGAGTTAATGAATAAGGCTTGTCGTAAACTGACGGGAACCCATGATTTTATTGGTTTTTCTTCTCTTAAAAAGACGAAAAAATCTACTACTCGGACAATCAATGAAATATCGATTCAAAAAGAGGGGAACCTTATCCATTTTACTTTTGTTGGAGATGGCTTCTTGCATAAAATGATTAGGATCCTTATGGGAACACTCTTAGAAATCGGCTCTGGAACAATGAAATTAGAAGCTATCGATGAAGTATTTGAACGTAAAGTCAGAAGTGATGCTGGAATGACTGTGCCAGCACAAGGATTGTTTTTAGATGAGGTTTATTATCGGGATTAAGAGTAGAAGATTAGTCATAATTTCCGTTTGATAGTTAAATAACCTGAGGCATAACTTACAGAGTTATACCTTAGGTTATTTAGTTTTTTTATTCAATATTTGTATCATCAAGCTCAACAAATAATTGATATAAAGCTCCTAATAAATTAGAAGAATTACGGAAAGCACAAGCTTCAATAGCAAGTGGTGCAAATGTTTGTCCCAGCATTATTTCTTCTTGTCTAATATTGGAATATTGTATTTGAATCATTTCAATTAAGTGATCTTGCGCACTGATTCCACCGCCAATCACGATTTTTTCTAGATCCAATAAGACTTGCATATCAATCAAAAGAATCGCAATATCACGGCAGTAATTTTCAAATAAAGCAGTCAAATCGACTGATGATCGTTCAGATATTGTTCTAAAAACAGCTTCATGATCGTCTTTTGAAACGTTTAGAAGAGTCGTAGCTTCGTTCATGAATTTTACAGCTGAGCCATAAAAACCAAAAATTTGTGGTTGTTTTGGGTTCGGAGATTGACGAATCAGAAAGCTTAGTTCGCCAGCTTGGAAATTAGGACCTTGATGCAAATGATTATCCAAAATCAACCCACCACCGATGCCAGTTCCTAAAACAACTGCAGCCCCGTTTTCAATACCTTTAAGATTACCGATCCACCACTCAGCTAAAGCTGCTGCTTTTCCATCATTTATCACGGCAAAGGGTAAATCAGTAAGGCTAGCAATCCAATCTTTCATCGGAAAATCATAGAGAAATAATAAGGCACCACCTGTGTGGATGTAGCCTGTACTTGAATCGACTCTCCCAGGACAGCTCATGGCAATCCCTTTGATGTGCCCTTTTTGTGTGTTTAACTCTGAAATGATCATTTCTTTGAACGTTTCCAAAGTTTTTGGGGTTGGTTGCCGCCATGTTTGGATAAAGTTGCCAGCCCGATCAATCAAGCCAAATTTGATGTAAGTTCCACCAATATCAATACTTAAATAGTCCATCCTTCAATCCTCCCGATTACCTAAAAATAGCATTTACTATCATCTTAAAGAAAACGTTTGAAAAAGGCAATCTCTTCATCATTGCACTTTTTAGCAATGTCCGTTTTTTGATTGAGGTGAAAAACATGACCAAGATCAGAATTATCTGGATTGCTGTAAAGATGATACTCGGATTCAATTCCTTTTTCTTTCAACAAATCTGCTAACGGCGGAGCAATATCTTTTAGAAAATCTTGAGTTGCGGTCGCAACAAAAGCTGGTGGGAATTCAGCAGTGATGTAATTTTCAACCGGAAATTGACTTTTAAGCGTCGGCGTCACTGTTTCGCCAAAATAAAATGGGAATTCTTGATTGATAGCACCACTTTGACCAATAAAATAGGCACCGCAATTCATAGCAACGGCTTTAAAATGGACTGTCGCAAGCTTAAACGGAAACGTCTGCGCATAAGTCAAATTACTAGTCATCGTGGCATATTGTTCGACTAATTGACCGCCAGCGCTGTCACCGATTAAAAATAGTTGATCTAGATCAATATGATACTCTTTCCCGTGTTTAATCAACCAATTCATCAAAGCATTCGTATCTTCTAATGGGGCTGGATATTGATGCTTTGGGGCTAAACGGTAATTGAAGTTCACCACAGTAAATCCTTGTGTTGCTAAATACATCGTATAAAAACGATAAAGCTCTTTGTCTCCATAAAAGAACCCGCCACCATGAATATTGATGATCGTTGGAAGACACTTGTCGGTACCTTTGGGATAATAGAGGTCAAATGTATTTTCAATGCCATAAGGTCCGTAAGACAAGTCCTTGAATATTTCCAGAGTATCTGGTTCGGTCAAACCGGCATCACGTTTTTCATCATTTTCACGCATTTGAATCCGCATTGTCGGGATATCGATAGTTGCCATAGTTGTTGCCTCCTAATGAAGTATGTTCATATTTTTAACGCTACTTGTATTATAAATGCAAGCGGTTACTATTGGAAGTGGAAAAAGGCTATTATTTAAAATAGTAGGAATGATCTTTTTAAAAATTTTATTGCTATAATAAGCGTATAGAATACTATGTTTGTAAATTCAACCAAAAGTTGAGAGCTGATATCGGTGATTCAACGAATAGCTGTTTGCTCAAATCTAATTTAGGAGGTTATGCTTGTGGTGGAGATAGGAAACAAAATAAAAGAATTGAGAGAAGCCAAAAAAATGACTCAAAAGGAATTAGCAGAGTTTCTAAACGTCACACCTCAGGCGGTTTCAAAATGGGAACGAAATAAAAGTTATCCTGATCTAGATACGCTGGTAAAGCTCAGTCAATATTTCCAAATTTCAACGGATAAGATTTTAGGAAATACGAAGCGCTCTTTTTTTGATTCTCTCTTTTCGAAAAAAGAAGGAAGAAAAAGTATGAAAAATGAATACAAAATGAAGAATGAACCAACTTTAACAGAACACAAAAAGATCTTGATTTTTGGCATTACCGGAATGATGTCAGATTATGAATTGTATACAGGTTTATTGGTGACAAAAATGAATAATCTAGCAAAAATTCAAAAGATAAATGTAGTAGTGGAAGCATTTAGCATTTCAAAGATTGATGAAAAGGGCAAAGAGGCCGATAATATTTTATTATGTCCAGAACTTCGCTATACAGAAAAGGAAATCAGAAATAAATTTCCCAAAATACCTGTAAAAGTTATTGCAAAGAAAGAGTATGCTACGCTAGATGGTGAGCAGATATTGAAGGATATATTATCGTAAATTCTACTTAATCAGCAAAGCTTTTGGGAAGTATCTATCATTTTTTATGCTACATAATTATGATTATTAAATTATCGTGTAATTGCGTATAATTGGAATGAAAGAACTACCAGAAGCATTAAATTAGGAGGATCAAAATGAATGTTCTTAAAAAATATGGATATTATTTTCTGTTGTTAGGTGCAATAAGCGATTTTTTAACACCTTACATTCTAGGTATCTTTTATCCGAAAATGAATCAAATGACGATGGTGATCAGCGTATTCGGTGATGTAGACAGTCCAGTCAGGCAAGCATTTTTGATTTGGTCTGTAGTATCCGGATTATTATTCGTTTTGGCAATTCCAGCTTTATATCAAACATTTAGCACTACTTCGCAAAAATTGGCTACCTTACTGGCATTAGCGATTGGATTTTATGGTGTGGGAGATTGTATTTTCACTGGACTGTTCAGCATCAATACAGAACAAGCAAACTGGAATTTATCTACTTGGATCCATAATATTGGCTCGGGTTTGGGGTATGCAGGATTTTTTCTTTTCCCGCTGTTTTTGTATTTTCTTTATCAAAAGCAAGAGAAAACAACCTATAGCAAACTGTATTTGATGTTGTTTCTGATCAGTATTTTTTTTGCAGGAATATATGGTTTGGCGCGGATTCCCGCAATCAACCAGTTGCCTGTATTGAATCAACTTGGTTTTTGTCAGCGAGTAAGTTTCATATTTAATTATTTACCGATAATGATATTTGCCGTAGACCAAATCAAAAACTTGGAGAAAGTTAAGCGCTCAAATAGAAAAAATTTCCGCTCTTAAAACTTGATAGGATCATTGTTTTGGAGTAGATCAAAAAATGGATGTTAGTTGGATTGTAGAGAAAAAAAGAGCTTCATTCGTGAATTTGATCGAATGAAGTTCTTTTTGATTCTCTATTTTAAACCGATTTAAGTAGTTTTAATAGTTCATTAGAAGCATTAGAAAATACTTGGTTTTTTTTCCATACAATGTTGATAGTAGCCGTTAATGGCGGTGAAAAAGGGATAAAGGTTAAGTTGGTTTCGGTAGTATTAATAATTCCATCGATGCAAAGAGCACTTGCTACATTCTGTTTTACTAATAAAGAAGCATTGTACAACAAATTATAAGTTCCGATCACATTGAAATTATCAATATTTCCACCAAGCCATTCTGCTAGTTGATTGTCGACGAGTGATTGACTTGAGATCAATAACGGAGTATGTTGGATATCTTTTGGTGTAACGGTTTTTAGTGAGTGTAACGGGCTGGTATTATTCACTAATATTCCCCAGAGATCAGTTAGCGGCAGGCGTAAATACTCATATTTTTGCTTTTCCACAGGATCAAGCACTAAACCAAAATCTAATAACCCTTTATCAATCTTCCCAAGTACATCATCAGCATTACCACTATATAGGTGAACTTTAATATCAGGATGTTTGCTCCTTAATTCGTGTAAATGAGTAGCAATGAATTCAAAAGCTTGTGTTTCTCCGCCACCTATTGAGATTTCTCCACTGATCATTTCATCTTTTATTAAGTTAGTTGTTGTTGTTTCAACTAAAGCAAGAATTTCTTTCCCTCTATTTTCTAAATAAATACCAGCTTCAGTTAAGGTGATAAATCGATTTCCACGTTCAAATAAACGTATTCCTAATTCTTCTTCTAACTCTTTTAACTGTTTTGAAAGAGTTGGTTGTGAAATATGAAGTACCTCTGCGGCTTTACTGATTGTTTTTTCCCTAGCTACTGTTAAAAAGTAGTTTATGATACGAAGGTCCATACGATTTCTCCTTTCTATAGATGTAAGTTATATCTGTGCATAGTATATAGGTATTAGTTAAGTATAATACATTCAAGTAGAATAAGAATAGTAAAGATGACTATTTTATTGGGAGGGATTTAGGTGTCAAACGAGGATTTGCAAAAAAAACTAATGGGTGAAACTATATTGAAAGATTCTGAGCTATTTAAAGAAATTCACTTAATTAAACAAAATAATGAACGTCTGTTAATGGAACTTAATACGCAGTATCATACAAAAGAGAAAGTTTTAGAGTACATGGAAAAAATTACTGGGAAAAGCTTAGATAAATCTGTCACGATTTCACAGCCATTCTATAGTGATTTTGGAAAACATATTACTTTTGGAAAAAATATTTTTATTAATCAGAATGTAACTTTTGTGGATTTGGGTGGCATTACGATTGAAGATGACGTATTGATTGGGCCGAGTTCAAGATTGATTACAGTGAATCATTTGATTGATCCAAAAGCAAGACGAGGATTGAACGTGGCGCCAATTCTTGTTAAAAAGAATGCTTGGATCGGGGCAAATGCAACAATTTTACCAGGCATTACAGTGGGTGAAAATGCAATCGTAGCAGCTGATTCAACGGTCACTAGAAATGTTCCAGACAATGTTATTGTGGCGGGAAGTCCTGCTAAAGAAATTCGCAAAATTTTGGAAGATACTGAAAGTGATGCATAGATAAAATGTGATTATGCTAAAAGAGTAGCCGCGAAAAAGTATAGCGATTGATGACAAAGTAGTCGTTATTAAAGGTGCTTGATCAGATAATGTTGCATCTGTAATCGATCAGCCTGAAAGCGTAAAGGTAGTAGGTCTAACTAGCCAACCTTGGTAAGTAAAAAAGAACATAAGGATAGACTGTTTTATTGAGTCAATTACTTTATTATTGACTCTTTTTTGTTGTGAAAAAATTCAATGCTTATAATTTTACTTTTTTTACAAAACGAAAGGAACTTTCTGAAATTTAATATAAAATTTTCATCACAATTCGTATTATCCTTCTAAGTGTAAATAGTTGAATTTGAATTCAACAAAAATTTATCATTAGGAGGTTTTAGTTTATGAAGATGAAATCAGTTAAATTGTTGAGCGTAATGGGATTAGTAGCTGGAATGGGACTATTAGTAAGTACTATTAGCGGCAGTCAGTCAACGAATGCTTCTATGGACGCTTCTACACAAACAGTAGATTGTGAAAAACCGATGATTTTATTTCCTAATACCTTTGAATTAACGATGGACCAAGTAAAAGAGTTTGATCCCTTAAATGGTGTAAAGGGCTACGATAACTATGATGGAAATATAACAAATAAAATTAAAGTGGAAGGGCCTAGCGTTATTGCTGAGCCTGGAACCTATACATTTACTTATACATTAAAGGACAGCAGCGGAAATGTAGATAAAAAGGTCAGAACGTACACAGTGGTGGAAAATCAGCCAAAACAATCAGTTACTGAGCAAAAAACAACTGAGCCAATAGCTGAAGTTATGGAAGAAAACAATCAGTTCCAACCAATCGAAGTGGCCGAAAGTGAAGTAGGACAAGTTACAACTGAATCGCAAGAAACAGTCACAGAACTTGAAACAACAGCTGTACCACAAGAGCCTAGCAGTTCAGTTGTCAGCACTCAAGAATCAATTGCTCCGGCAACAATCAGCTTCTTAGGACAAACCATTTCATTTATTCAATGTAATGGTGCACCAGAAGCGCCTAATGTAGGGGCTGGAACTTGGACAGGTACAGGTGCTGTAAACGATCAATTACCAACCCATTTTATCGGACACAATCCTGGCGATTTTGCAGGTGTTATGAATATAACGATTGGAACACCAATAACTGTAGTTGATGGAAATGGAAATGCTAAGACATACGTTGTTTATGAAGTATTGGATGTAGCGGATGATGGTATCAACGCAAACGATCCATCCGATGACACTTGGGCAAGAGTGATAGAAGATGGCGGAGAACGGATTTCACTTCAAACCTGTATTACAGATACTGTAAATCGGATCGTATTGGCAAGGTAGTTATATAAAAAAAGGCTATTTATTTCAACGATATTTTCTGAAATAAATAGCCTTTTTAGTGTTTATCATCAAGAATTATCATAAGCGTACATTAGAATATTTCTAAGATCCAAAGAAAGGGTGCTTCTTGAAACAGGAAAAATCGTGCTGTCTGGTGAAATCTCATGATCAGCAAGTAATGCTCGCTCACATAGAATAACGTGAGACCAGGATTTAGCATAGACTGGTAATTCATCTATAGCATAATACATTCGATCGTCAATAAATTTATCAGAATGATTGATCCACTTCTCCAAGTGCTCTCGATATAAAATATGTGAGAATTCATCTTCTGCAACGACGAAAAAGATTTGTTTTTGCTGGTTTTTCTGTAAGAGTGTAGTCGAAACTTGTGAGGTGAACTTATCAATGATCGTATCCGTAAAATCTAGATCCGAATCAATATATTGTTTTTGCCACTCTTCAAGTATTTTTCGGACCGATAGAATCAAGGATAATTGTTCATCATTTAAGTAATAATGCTGTTCAACTAAAAAGGATTGAATATTTTGCCACGTAGAAAGTACAAGATTAATAAATGGCTTTTCAAACAAGATATTGTCGACTAAATTAACAGAAAAGTATTTTTCAAAATCACGTATAAGTGCACGGATTTCCGGTGAATTCTCAATAATTGTGTGACGTTCATAATCATGATCCATTTTTACGATTAAATAATTGGGCGTATTCAAGGAAATTAGTCGATAGGCAGCGGTAAGATAACCGATTTCATCATCAGAAAAAGTTGTCTCTACTTCACTTGGAAAAAAATGAACGATCGTCTTTTTTAGCTCCTTAAAAATGACGCTTTGACGAATCACGTTCAATTCATTTTCTGGATACTTTAGCGGATGGTCAGATGAGCGAGTCAATGACAAATAAACGTTCACTACTAAGAAGATGTACTCTCGCTTATTGATTTTTATATTGTTGGAAAAACGTTCTAACAGTTCATCAACAAATTGCTCTGCTATTTGCCAAAGCTCAGCTTTTGACCACAATTCTTTGAAATTGACCCTCATCAATATCGACAACACAACACTGCGATAACGTAATTCATCATGAATAAAATGGTTATTCTCATCCATGATTTTAGCATGCTTAAAGAAATCTTCCACATTCTTTTTTATTTGAAATGCTTTTGCGACAGAGACAAATTCATTTTCAACGATGGATAAATAATCAGTATCGCCAGATAAATATCTTAAACAAACGTTTAAAAATTTCGATTCTTCATAGATTTTAATAACCAAGGTATACCGAGTCAAATCACTTAAAAATACGGCAGATATCTTTTGACTAGTGCTAGTTGAATAAAGAATCCAATCGTCAAAATAAACTAAGATTTTGTCGAAATCGCGTTTGATGGTGTTGGGTGTCACATTTAATCGCTTGGCGGTATCTTTGATGGAAAGTTCCCGCATTTCAAATAGAAATTCAACTAGTTTTACCCTTCTCATAATATCTTTTTCGATATACTCTTCGATCATGTGTTCACTCCTCCAAAGGCTGTGGTTTCAAAATGAAAATAGTTCTAGATTATTTACAAATTTCCGGCTGTTTTTTTCAAAAAATTAGAATCTCTTCACTATTATCTTAATTCTATTTCGCTGTATTTACAAGGAAGTTCCTTAAAACGTGTAGCTGAAAACCAAAGAAATTAGAGGAGGAAGGTAAAGATATGTTTTTTTGAGTGCTAAAAGAAATATATCGGGATTAATGTCTTTTTATTTATAGTGAAACTAACAAAATGTATGATATTTGATATTAAGAAGTGATAAACTATTACTTGTGAGTGAATAAGAATGTTTAGCTTCGCGGGCTAGCTCCTCGGGAAAAAGATAAATTAAGAATGAGGCAAAAAGCACCTCAGTCGTAATTTTCTATTTTCCTGTCAGAGCTAAACGAGCCCGCTACGCTTTTAATGTTATCTAGCTTCAAGAGCTAGCCTTTCGGGAAAAAGATAAAAAATAAATGAGGCAAAAAGCACCTCAGTTATTTTTTCCTATTTTCCTGTCAAGGCTGACCAAGCTCTTTCAGCTTTTAATGTTATCTAGTTTCGCGGGCTAGCTCTTCGGGAAAAAGATAAATTAAGAATGAGGCAAAAAGCACCTCAGTCGTAATTTTCTATTTTCCTGTCAGAGCTAAACGAGCCCGCTACGCTTTTAAATTTAGGAGGAATAAAAATGTTAAAAAGAATGTCAGATAGTAGAAGAATTGCAATTGTTATCTCAATTTTTGTGGTTTTACTAGGGATTGGTACGTTTGGAGATTTGGCTATTTCCAATGCTGTGATGAGTCAAAATTCGTATATTGCGACCTTTTTGCAAAATTATGCCTGTTTTCCAGTAGGTGTTGTGATTATGATGAGTGGAGAAATTATTATTCATTATGCGGTTCGATCGAGCCAACCGTTGATTGCAAAAGTGTTGATCGTTGTTGCGGGGGTAGGGCTATCTTTGTATGGGATATGGTATTACTTAAAATTTGCTATCCAATATACATTATCATCAATCCAAAATGTAGAACACAATCGTCCGATCGGACAAGCAAATAATGATGGAGGCGTTAATCCTACGTTACCAACGTTTATCAATATCATTATTTGTATCGTGGTTTTTGCCATAGCAACATTGATTGTTCAAAAATGGCTAAGTCGTAAAACGTCGGAAGAGCTTGACCGTTTGATGCGAGTAGCTATTTTAGGCGTTGCAGTGGCGTTTGTTTATCTAATGTGTGTAGAGGAAATCAAAATTTTGTGGGGGCGTGTTCGGCCGTATGAATTAAATGCTGTTCAAGATAATTTTACGCCTTGGTACAAAATGAATGGGCCAACTGGACATAAATCATTTCCATCAGGTCACTCTTGTGAAAGTATGTTTGCTATTTTCTTCCCTTTATATGCTAGTCCAAAAAATAGGAAGCTTCGTAAACATTTATTGATTTTTGGTGTAGCTTGGGGCGCAATTACAGCAATCAGCAGAGTGCTTCTAGGGTGTCATTTCTTTAGTGATGCAACGATGGGGGCATTTATCATTATTTTCCTTGTCTTCGTTGGGACGAGATGTGCACAGTTGAAGTTGGTAGACTAAAAAAGAAGTGCAAAAGCAGATCAGTGTGACGTTAAGGAATAAAATCAACTAATCTCTAGAACAAAATTTAACGAATTTTGTTCTAGAGATTTTTTTATAGTCTAAAATAGGCGGTCAAAAAATTTACTTATTGTTAACGGAATCTATACGAAGAACATACAAGAACATAACACTTCTCATTTACAATTTAGTGTAGAGAGGAGGTTCATTAATGAACTTTATAAAAGAAAAAAGAGAACTAGTCATACTTGTAAGTTTAGGGATTTTGTTGTTGATCGGTGGGATATGGGATAAACAAATCAGTCAGGGAGTGATGAATCAAGGATCATTATTCGGCACTTTTTTTCAAAATTATGGATTGATTTTTCCAGGAATCATTATTTTTATGTCTACTCAAATATTTATTTATTATGCTAAAGAAAGCAATTTATCACACTTCGGTAAGGGGAGTATCTATTTTATCGCTATTATTGCGGGTTTATATCAAATTTGGCAAATGATCAAAATCATGCTTTTTTATACGGTCACTTCATTGAATAATAGTCAAAATAATCAACCAATAGGAGCTGCAAATAACGACGGTGGTGGAGCAATGAGTTTTCCAAATTGGTTCTTTCCAGCACTGGTTATTCTTTCTTTGCTTACTTTTGTGGTAGGGTCTATGCTGTGTAATCGATGGCTAAAAGGAAAAAATCAAGGGGAGTTAAATAAATTGGTTTTGGTTGGTTTAGGCGCAATAGTGGCGGTCTATGCTAGTAATACCATCGTAGATGTGATGAAAAGTCTTTGGGGCAGATTTCGTCCTTATGAATTGCAAAATAGCTGGGCGGATTATACAAATTGGTGGCGTATCAATGGAGCCAATGGTCATAAGTCATTTCCTTCAGGACATTCAGAACAAGCTTGGTTAGCCTTATACTTACCACTTTTTGTTGACCCTTTGAAGAAAAATAAACGGCAGAGAATTGTGATTTTGACAAGTGTATTCGGCTGTTTTGTCGCTTGGTCAAGGGTTCGAATCGGGGCGCATTTTTTGAGTGATGTAGCGGTTGGTTCTGCGATTGCTATTTTCGTGATTTATGTGGTTTCTCGTCTTTTAAATCAACGATTGGATGGAGAAGCTTTATCGGAATAATTTAGTTATTAATACTGAAATGACGGGTTTTCTTAGTGAAGAAAGCTTGTCATTTTTTGTTTGGGTTAACAGTTTTAGATAAATTGCAGTTAGTAAGCTTTGTATTTACTTATTCTATTCTTTATTATATGATTGAACACGTTGTTTAAGTAATACATCGCAATTTTACGAACAGTTTATTGTTCGGATTTTAGGAGGATATCAAGTGAAAGAAAAAATTATTTCCTATTTTGAGATCGACAAATTAAAT
The DNA here is from genome assembly GCF_001730285.1 of Enterococcus ureasiticus. Classification (GTDB taxonomy): domain Bacteria; phylum Bacillota; class Bacilli; order Lactobacillales; family Enterococcaceae; genus Enterococcus_L; species Enterococcus_L ureasiticus. The sequence goes on along the minus strand of NZ_MIJZ01000016.1, from coordinate 34,878 downwards.
ACGACTGTGAAGCGTGAATTTCTAGCTGGGTTTACGACATTTATTTCAATGGCGTATATTCTATTTGTTAATCCAACTGTTTTAGGGGCTTCAGGAATGGATGAAGGTGCAGTTTTCACTGCAACAGCTTTAGCCAGTGCATTAGGCTGTATATTGATGGGGATTTTTGCTAAGTATCCGATTGCAACGGCGCCAGCACTGGGAATCAATGCCTTTTTTGCTTATTCTGTTTGTGTTGGGATGGGTGTTCCTTGGGAAACAGCTTTAGCAGGTGTTTTTGTCGCATCTCTAATTTTTATTTTGATCACGATTTTTAAGTTACGTGAATTGATCATTGATGCTATACCAGCAGATTTAAAATTTGCTATCTCTGGCGGGATCGGTCTGTTCATCGCTTTTCTAGGTCTAAGTGAAGGTGGGATCATTGTTTCTAACGAATCGACACTAGTTGCTTTAGGACCACTGAACGTTGGTTCGACTTGGCTGACTATTTTTGGTCTAGTGATTACAGCGATCATGATGGTACGTCGTGTTCCTGGCGGTATTTTTATTGGGATGACTGCAACGACTATTTTGGGATTAGTAACTGGTTTGATTGACGTACCCACTAAAATCATTTCAGGTGCTCCTAGTCTTAAGCCAACTTTTTTAGTTGCTTTAAAACATGTGGGAGATATCAATTCTCTACAGCTATGGGTTGTAGTGTTAACCTTTTTATTAGTGACCTTCTTTGATACGGCTGGAACATTAGTTGGTTTGGCGAATCAAGCAGGTTTTATGAAAGACAATAAAATGCCTCGAGTTGGAAAAGCACTCGCTGCAGATTCAACAGCAATGTTAGCGGGATCATTGTTAGGAACTTCTCCTGTTGGTGCGTATGTAGAATCTTCTGCTGGGATCGCAGTTGGTGGACGTTCTGGACTAACTGCTGTGACGACGGGTCTGTTCTTCATCGTTGGGCTATTTTTCTCGCCATTACTTTCAGTAGTAACGTCTCAAGTAACGGCCCCAGCGCTAATTGTTGTGGGTGTTTTAATGGCTCAATCGCTTAGCCAAATCAAATGGAAAGAAATGGAAATCGCAATTCCTTCTTTCTTGATTCTTTTAGGAATGCCTTTGACATACAGTATTTCTGACGGAATTGCACTTGGATTTATTTTCTATCCAATCACAATGATCGCTGCAAAACGAGGCAAAGAAGTGTCACCGATCATGTACGCTTTATTCTTTGTTTTTGTAGGATTTATGTGGATTTTGAATGCTAGTTAAGTGACGAGTACAATAAAAAAAGTCGTGCGACTACGGTCCATGGCTTTTCTTTTATTGGTAAGGTTCTTAAAATTTTGACTTTTTTACTAAAAACAAGCAAACTATAACTAGTTGAAAAGAATAATCAGGGAGGGATGATCAAATGGAAGCACCTCTTATATCACAATGGCTGGATTATACAAAAAAACAGTCCATAGTTGAAAAAAAATTAGAAGAAATGTTAAAGAAAAATAATCAACTTACAACAAGTGAGTATTATGCTTTATATCAACTCAAACAAAATGGACGCTGTATGAGGTTGAATGATTTAGGGAATCATCTATGTTTGAGTCAAAGTGCATTGTCCCGTCTGATCAATAGATTGGAAGATAGAAATCCTTCAGTGATTGAAAGAAGGATTTGTGCGGATGATAAACGTGGCGTATACGTAGATTTGACCAATGATGGAGCAAATCTAGTGTCGTCTGTTGAGCAAGAAGTAAATGCTATTTTGAAAGAATACTTTATTTAAAAGACTAAAGAGTTGCTTTTTAGTCTTTTATTCTTTATTATGTAATTAGTTGCATGCGCATGCATGTATAGTAGAGGAGGAAGATTGATGAATAACGTAGATACAGGTTTGACCTTTAAAAGAGGATTACATTTAAAAAATAGACTTGTTGTTGCACCAATGACAACCAAAATGTCTTTTTTTGATGGTGTTATAACGAATGATGAAATTGAGTATTATGCATTACGTTCAGGCGAAGTAGGTGCATTTATCACGGCAGCTGCTAATGTTCATGAAGGGGGCAAAGGCTGGGACGGAGAATTAGGTGTGTATGATGACCGTTTTATTCCAGGACTGGCTAAATTGGCCGCAGCGATTAAGAAGAATCATACAAAAGCGATTCTTCAAATTTTCCATGCTGGAAGAATGACAGATTCTAAAGTATTACATGGGGTTCAACCTGTTGCGCCAAGTGCGGTTGCAGCTGAAAGACCCGATGCGCAAACGCCAAGAGAATTAACAGAAACAGAAATTTTTGAAATTTTGGAAAGTTTTAAACAGGCGACAGAAAGAGCCATAAAAGCAGGTTTTGATGGCGTAGAAATTCATGGGGCGAATACGTATTTAAGTCAACAATTCTTCTCGCCGCATTCTAATCGACGTACCGATGATTGGGGTGGCACACTAGAAAAAAGGTTTAAATTTATCAATGATTTGGTTGATGGTGTTACAGAAGTTGTCGATCAGTCAGGTGTGAAGGATTTTGTCGTGGGCTATCGTTTTTCACCCGAAGAATATGAAGAGCCTGGTATTCGGTTGAGTGATACGCTATTCTTAGTAGACCAACTGTCTAATAAGCCTTTAGATTACTTACATTTATCAATCGGTAATTATAGAAATCATTCAGTTAGTGAGTCGTATAAAGAAAAACCAATCCTAGCGTATATAAAAGAAACGATCAACGGTCGTCTTCCACTGATCGGTGTAGGCGATATCAGAAATGGAGCAGATGCAAAAGAGGTTTTAGCGACTGCTGACTTAGCTGCTGTCGGACGGGCTATTTTAATTGATCCACATTGGGCGCAAAAAGTGCTAGATGATCAAGATCATTTGATTAGAACTGAACTTTCTCACTATGATCGAAATGAATTACGAATCAGCAATGGTGTTTGGAGCTTCTTAGAAGGCATGATGCCAGAGCGACTTAAATAAAAGAATACGAATGAAAAACTAGAAATAGTAGATAAAGTTGTAATGACTTATCTGACTTTTCTGGTTTTTTATTTATATTTATTTTAAACTATAGAAATAGGTACGATTGAATCAAAGCGGGAAGGGAAATAAAGCTTTAAAAAATGGAGGAACATAATGACAATTAAAATACAACGAGTTGCAACAACAAATTCAGATTTACTAAATTTAATCCAGGAATTAAATGATTTTTTCAATGAAGAATGGGGCACAGAGGTAGCGCAAAGCTATCAAAATCATCATAATCTGGCGGAAATGGCTTGTGCAGTTGTCGCGTATGAGGAGGGAAAAGCTGTTGGTTGCGGCTGTTGGAAGCTTCTAGATGAACAAACACCAGAAATTAAACGAATGTATGTAAAACAAACAAACCGCGGTAATGGCGCTGCTGGAAAAATCATGCAGGCGTTGGAAAGCGATATGCTGGAAAAAGGGTACCAACAAGCGGTTCTGGAAACCGGTAAAGAAATGGTAGGCGCTATTCGCTTTTATGAAAGACATGGATATCGAATCATTCCAAATTATGGGGAGTTTGTTGGAGATGAGTTGTGTATTTGTATGAAAAAAATACTCGAAAAGGCTTAAGTAAGGCGCAAATTCTCTATATAGCAAATAACAGCGAAGAAAAAAAGTAGCTCCTTTGAAAATAAGTGAGCTACTTTTTTGGATAGTATTCGTATTTATATCGGTAATAGACTAAGAATCACGAAGGCTAAGCAGGCTAAAATCATAGACAATGTAAACCATTTATATTGCGTCAATAAGGCAATATATTCTCGAATAAGTGCAGTCGGAAGAAAATACAGAGCAGTTGGAGCACCAATTCCCTCAGCTTTTAAGTGCGCTTTTCGTGCGTATAAAGCGCCTCGTAACACATGGTAATTATTTGTTGAGAATAAAATGATAGGAGCAGAGTCTTTACTTTTCCAGTCTTGAAAAATAACCTTTTTTGAAAAAACCATATTTTCAAAAGTTGTCGTCGATTGATCTTCCACTAGAATGTGAGTTTCCGGGATGTCCTGTGATAGTAAGTATTTTTTCATAGCAAATGCTTCTGAAACAGGCTCATCTGAACCTTGTCCGCCGCTAACAACAATTTTAGCATTTGGATTTTTATGATAATACTCAATCGCTTTATCTAATCGACTTTTAAGCAATGGAGGAACTTCTTCACTTCTGATACCAGAACCTAAAGTAATGATATAGTCTACCTTTTTTTTGATCGGGATCATTTGGTACATCCATGAATAAAATAAATAGCAAGCAAATAGAAAAGAAAAAAGTAAATCACTTAATAAGGCAAAAATCAAAATTGAAAATAGCCACGTAGGAACTTTACCAGCTCCTACAGACAATAAATAGAAAAAAGCAGGTACGGTGATGAGTAAATTGATCCCCAATAATGCGGAAAGCTTGGCTGTAACGCTGCGACCTTCTCTTGTCTGCATCGTATGCGTATTAAAAATGAAGAAAGCGCAAATGCCCAAAAAAATGAGTGGAAATAATGCATAGACAATAATAATGACGAATGTGGAAATGTTTGTAGAAATTTCCCCGATCTTAAACAACCCCATCATCAATAAAGTCAACGTAAGGAACAAGCCGCCAAAAGCAAAAATCATCCCGCCAAAGAAGCTTCGACGTTCCTTTAGTAAAACTAAGATACCAATAATAATAAAAACACAAGATACAATAACCAGTGGCATTATATTTAACTCCCTTTCACCAAATAAATAGGATGAAACAAAAGCAGCTACTTTTGTTTCATCTCTTATGCAAATTTAATGAGAGTAGAGCTGATTGTAAAGTTTACGCTCCACTCTCATTATATAGTTGATTCATTTCGACTTTATTATAATTGATTAGGACCTTTGATGCATCTGATTTGACTTTTAAGACGCCTAAACTAATAGGTGAACCAGTAAAGGCATTGTATTGCTTATCTGGAAGGATTAACAAATTATTGACATGAGCAGAGGACTCACCTAACGTAACGTACTCATTAATAGGAGATGGAAAGGCTTTGTATGCTTCGTCAGTGACCATAGATGTACTTTCTTTTGAAAACGAGGATACTTCATTCGGAGAAATTTTTTTAACAGGTTCAAATTTATAATTATCTTTTGAACCTGTTACTTTTTTGAAGCCATTAAACACAATTATTTTTTTTGCATCTGTTACGTTCAAAGCAAGGGTTTTTGTCGGTTCGACCCATTTACCCTCAACAACTACATGTTTCTCGATATCTTTTTTTTGTGCGTTGATGGAATTATTGACTTTTGTTCCATCCTTGTCTAAAAGAATGATTCCGTATACTGGTTTATGTTTAAAATTATTATAAAGAAAGAGTCCTCCTATCGATAGAACAATTAAACTTAAAATAGAAATAAAAAATTTTTTTAACATGAAAAATCTCCTTTTATCATTATTTAACGTTAGTATATAAAAAAAAGAAAAGATCAAACATCGATTAACGAACATTAAAACGAACAATAGTGAAAGGTAATAAAATCTTTTATACAGGGGACTTTTCTAATTTTGTATATATAACTTGCTTTTATATCAAAGCAATCTATACTATTTATGAGATGTTAAATTCAGGGGGAATGGGTATGGAAGAGAAAAAACTTAGTATCACACTGCCAGAAAAGATAGTAGAAGAGTTTCATTTAGAAAATGAAGATGACGTGACTGTAAGTATTAAAGATCAAAAAATAGTGATTGAACCCAAAAAGAAAATAGCAGGCAACCAGACGCTTTCGCTAAGATGGTTTTTGATCCCAACAACTGTGATCAGTATTCTATTTTTAGCTTACTTATTTTATACTAACAAAAGTCAAATTGCGTTGGTAGGTGCGTATTCAATTGCGAATTTTGTCCTTTCGTTGGGTGTATTAAGTGGGGTTTTCAGTTTTTTACTCTTTTTTATTAAAGGAAAAAGAAATCAAGTTACAACGCAATCGAAAGATATTTATTGGCGGAATTTCCCAACGATCTTACTTTCATTTATTGTTATTTTAGTTTTTGCATTGTTAGTTTTTTTCAAAGTGATCGGGTTGGTTTTTATTGGTGCAACGTTTGATCGTTATACCGCGACCTTATTATTTTTTGTGTTTGTTGGATTCGTCAATTATTTTATGATTTATTCAGCATTGTCGATCACACCGGCGAAATTGACTAATTTACTGATTTTTGTGATTATCGGCGGCGTTTTGTTGGCCATGATCACAAATAAAGATTACCAATGGTGGCAATTTAACTTTAGCTTTTTAGGAACGATCGAGGCAAAAAGCCGCTGGCAATTTAATTTAACGTTGATGTTTTCCTCATTACTGATGGTGGCATTGATCGATGGGCTGTTTGTAGAGTTGCAAAAAGCGATTCCGCATAGTAAACGACTAACGATTTTGCGTATTCTTTTAACCTTAACAGCGCTAGATCTCGGAGCTGTGGGATTATTTCCTTATACAGAAACAGGCCCGTTTCAAGGCGTCCATAATCAAGTCGCTGGTTATTTAGTTTATTTGATCGTGATTTTGATTGTTGGAATCAAGTGGCTATTACCTAATGTAACCAAAGAATTTTTGTCGATTTCTTATATGATTGCAGCAACATTAGTTGTAGTCGTGGTGTTATTTCAATGGACAAGTTATCTTTCGCTCACGGCATTTGAGTTGTTATCTTTCATGTTGGCATTTAGCTGGATCGTTTTACTGCTTCAAAATCTGCAGAAAATGGCGCAAAATATCAATAATACATTTCAGGCGAAAGTTAAACTGGATCCTGAAAAACAAGAAGAATAATAAAAGTAAAATAAGGGTAGAGCAAGGCTTTTTAGTTTTGCTCTACCCTTATTTTATTATACAAGCGATTTTTATTTGTCTAGATAACGTGACATTAGTTCCATATGATGCATGACAGCCGCTTTTCTCATAACGCCCATACCAGGGAATTTATCGTTTGAAACAGCCGCAAGCAGCAACTCAATCCCTAAAGTGAGATTCTCACCACACAATTTATTTTTCCACTCGCTGATCTCATCCATGAGTTCAAAAAATTTATCTTTTTGTGTGGGAGCCTCTTCAGTTGAAAGGAAATGATGGATTCGCAACGAATCGTTCTCAAAATAAACAAGATGCAAACTCAGGATTTTTGACGGATAACTGTGTTCATAGTAAATTCGGCTATCGATAGAAAAATCACTAAATCCAACAAAACCGCTTTTTTTAAAGGTCAAATGAGTATCTGAAAAAAATTCATCTGGGCATTCTTGATAAAAACTCGTTTTAGGTAATCTGGTAAAAACATCTTGTGACAGAATTTTTTCGCCTTTGATTTTTTGTAGTAAACGGAATTCTTTTGGTATCAAAACTTTCGTCTGATTGGCTTGCCAATCACTTTGTAATGCAGGTGTTGAATCACCAATCACAAATAAGTGAGGTTCTTCGCTCAAGGTTTCGATAGGTTGCTCCACGATCACTGCTTTTTCCAAAGATAACGCGTTTAGATAAAGGACTCCTTCTTTAGTCAGAAAGTCACCTGTTTGAGGGTTTTGGATAAGGTAAAATGGTTGGTTTTCTCTTTGGAATAAGTCAATAAATTTTTTTAATGCATTAGAATTTTTGACTGGTTCAATGATTGGCAGGATGTGTGTAGATAAGCGATTTTTTTCTACTAAGGTTGTCAAAGCGAGTAAATCAAACTGCTTACCACGAAAATAAGGATAATACATTATTTCCCCTCCAACAGACGCTGTTCCAATTCGAAATAAGTCTCACGTGTGGCATCTAATTCATTTTTTAAGGCCTCGATTGCTTGATCACAAATATCATCAGCGAAGCGATCATAAAAATTCACTCCACCACCAAACAAGTCATAATCCGGTTGTCTTTTTTTCAACTCTTTGTATAGCTGATCCGTCGAAAATACCCGTAACCCGCGGGATGTCTGCTTGGCTTTACCGACTTCGCGAGCTTGGGCTGTGATCAAACGAAAAAGCAATTCTTGCTCATTGACCAAAAGCTCTTGTCTTTGCGGTTTCTTTTCTATTGTAAAGTAGCCCGGTAACATTTGCTCTTCCTCCGAAAGGTATTGATGATAAACCATAACTCCGATATGACTAGGAATTTCTTCTTTGATTTTTTCAAAAAGAGCAACGGGTAAGACAAAATAATTATAGTTTCCAATAAAAGAAAGTTTTGCTTTTGAACGGAAATCAGCTTTACTAGCCTTTAATTCATAGCAACGCCATTCAAATTGTTTCTCAGCGGTCAAACGGCAACTCAGCGTATCAACAATGCCTTGTTCGGCGGGCATCGTTACCTCTTCTACCACGATATCTCCATTTTCTCGACAATAATAATATAGAACTTCTTCCATTTGGGTCGTTAATGATGTTTTCATTCTTGACTCCTTTTTCTTTTCTTCTACTATAAAACGTATGTTCGTAAAAATAAAGCTTTTTTTTGTTTTGGTTATAAATAAAAATTCATATTAATTTATTAATTAGTAATATGTTAGCTCGAAAATCAATATAATTATTTATAAATATGGATTAAATATTCGTAAATAGTCCGATTTTTAGTGAAGTAGATCATCAACATCTGGAACGGATTTACGTGTGTTTATTGAATAATATAGCTTTTTCACTAATTATAACAGCGTATATGTTTTTATTTTTCGTTAAAATATAAAAAAATAATCATAATAAAGTTTAAAAAAGTATATTATATAATTGTATTAAAATATTAAGAATAAGGAGTTCGTTCATGAAAAAAAGAAAATTACATATATTGATGCTTGCAGTATTACTCACTCAAAGCTTCGGATCGACTGTAAGTGCATTTGCAATAACTACGAATAATATAGATGACCTTTCCCAACACAAAGATTCTACTGACACATCGTCAGAGATAAATTCTGAAACTAATTTGGAGAATGAGGCATTAGAATCATCAACAGAAAATCAAAATACTGAGACTAGCGGAACGAGTGAAACAGCAGCTAGTAATCTGCCGACTGAAGCAGAGAACAATACGGCCGCTGAAATCAACGCAGATTCCATTACAGACAATACACAAATTCCTAAAACGAAAAACGCAGATACAAATGTCACGATTGAAGATGAGATATTGGCAAACATGACGCTTACCAATATGGATGGTGTTGAATACAGTCAAAGTACGTTAAACAGATTATTGAATACAACACCGGTAACAGCAAAATTGAACTTTGTGATCGAAGACAAAGATTATGCACCAGGTTCAGTGTATACGCTGCTATTACCTGATCATCTAGGCTATTCAGATATTAGCGGTGAAGTAGCGAATGTTGGGGCGCATTGGGCAGTCGATGCCAAAAACAAAACATTGACGATTACGTTTAATCAACGAGTCACTGAAACACGATTTAGTTTAGAGTTAAAAAGTTATGTATACGCAGATACAACCCCTTTAGTTACGATTGAAACACCAGGTCAAACAACGAATCGGTATAACTTTGACTTGTATGAAGACGTCGCTCCTATCAAATATGAAGAAACGACTAGCCAATACGGACTCAAAGGGAATGTTTATTATAACTTGGATAGAACATTATCTGGCAAGCAGACATTAGAATTAGTGATGTCAGAAACACCTGGAGCAAAATTTTATAATACCTCTAAAGAAGAAATTGGTGTTTTCTCATATGATGTAGATATCAACGGTAATGTGATTCCAGATTCCAAACAACTCTTAGAAAAAGATAAGGATTATACAATCGATGAAGACACTACATACAGAGGAGCAGTCACGATTACAACTATGGAGCAACAAAAAGCATATGCCTTATCTGTTGATCGTGCCTTAGCGTTAGAGAGTGTTTCCAATTATTCTTACAGTTTTTACAATCAATATCCGACGACTAAATTAGGATCAGTTAGTTTAAATCGTTCCTCTGCCCAATATGGCGGGCTTGAATTTACCGCAAAAACAAGCAAAGATCAAAAATCTTTAAAAGAAATGAGTTTAGGCTCGTTACAAAGTGCTAGTTTCCAAGAAAAAGGAAATTATTATATCTATATTTACAATCTACCTACACATACCAAAGTAGGTGAACAAATCATTTTGGAAAGTAAAAATGGACAAAAAATCACGGACGCTCAACTTTCTGCTTATAACGTAGAGTACAAAGCAGTTCCAATCACGGATTATTTTGAGGTGAAAAAAGAAGAGAATAAATTGATTTTAACCGCAACGAAAGATAGTGTGTTAAGAATAAGAGCGGATAAGCTGATTATTCCTTTTGAACAGAAAGATATTGATATTGCGCTTAGTACACCAGTTGTCAATGGTGGAAAAGAAATAATGCTAGTATCGGACCAGTACCTTCAACCAATCTCCATTATCAATCCAAACAATGTAGAAACGGCTTGGGGGAACTATGATAAAAACGGAGCTTATATGGGAGATACAACAATAGCGATCGAAGGAAGCGATAAAAATCCTGTAAAGAACGCGACAATCAAAATTGAACACCCAAACTATTTACAGTTAAGAGCACCTAAAGGGGAGTACGACTATTACAAACTAGACAAAGATTACACGATAACGGCAGTTGAAGGCGGCTCTCTTATTAAATTTACAACGCCAGTCACACGTTCTTTCAATTTAGATCTAGGTTTCAACTATGTACCAGATAGTCTAGAAAAAAGTAAAAGTATCCCTGTTGATACACTTGCTGTGACGTTAAGTGCAGATGACTATGAGGCAGTGGAAACAACCGTTAGAACAGGTAGAAAACAGTACTCTGAGCGTACGCTTCAAGCTAGCAAAAATCAATTTTTAGTAAACGCAAGAAATGATTCTTTCGATTCCTTGAGCGTAACAACGAAAATTCCAACTGGTGTAGATGTAGCTTTTGATATTTATGATGTTTCAAATGACCAAGTGGAATCAATTTATCCCCAGTATTGGGATCGTGGGTACTACTTTGATAAACCTTTAGCACCGACTAGCGCAGCGTATCCAAAAATTACATTTGATGAAGCGACGAACAGTTATACATTCGATTTTGGTAAAACCTCAAAACGTTACATTATTGAATACAAATACGCAAATGGCTGGATCGATACCAAAACAATCAATGTGACTGGAAGTGCTGCTGAACCATTATACGGAAATCAGATAATGTCAACGAGTGTTTCTGTAAACAATGAAGGAACAGAGATCTTATCTGCCAGTCAAACAAGCCATGAATCATTAAAAAATGTAACGAAAAATGAAGTGAAAACCAAAAATATCAATAACGGAACCCGCAAAGTCAAAAATCCAACTTTTGATATTTCGACTAAAGGAACAACGAACGCTGGAATCGACTTAAATTCGATCATAGTAACGAATGTCCCTCAAGATGCGTACACAGTTAAACAAACAGCAAACGGTGCTCAAATTGTTTTTGATAATTATACGCTAACGGAAGATATTACGATTACCTACAATACAATTTCTAAAAATGCTGGACAAATTTCTACTGAAACGACTATTAGTGCGGATAATTTAGCACAAATGGCAGAAACGCGCAGAAAGGTTGCGACAACACCTCTTGTTTTGAGATTCTCTGATGGTGATGCAGAAGGAGTCGTTTATTTGGCTCAAGCGAAATTTCACACGTATAATGAAAAAGATCAAGCAATAAATATTCCAAATGTTCCATTTGAACTGATCGACAATGTGACCCATAATAAAACAGGGTTTACGACAGATGAGGATGGCGAATATAAATTTGACGCAATCATGTCTGGAGAATACACGCTAAAAGCAAACGATATACCAGCAGGTTATACGATCGATGAAAAATACATGAATGGCAAAGAAATCAAATTGACGAAAGATGCGAATTCAATTGAAATTCCACTTAAAGAAAAAGTAGATCAAACAAGTGTCAGTGCAAAAGATTCAATCATCTATGTAGGAACAAATTGGCAACCAGAAGATAACTTTACAGAAGCAACTGATCAAGATGGAAACCCAATTATGTTTGATCAAATTACGGTAAGTGGAACGGTAGACACTACAAAAGTAGGAGATTATGAGATTACCTATCACAATCAAGGCAAAGAAGCGAAAGCGATCGTTTCTGTGGTTGCTAATCAGGAGACATTAGCAGTTAAAGACTCAACGCTTTATGTAGGTGATGCATGGCAGGCTTCAGATAATTTTGTTTCAGCAACGGATGAAAATGGAAAAACTATTCCGTTTGAAGAGATAACGTCTTCTGGAACGGCTGATACAACAAAACCAGGGAGCTATAATGTAACTTATCATTACGGAAATCAAACCGAAGTGGCTAAAATCACTGTATTACCCAATCAAACCACAGTTCGTGGAAAAGATTCAACCATTTTTGTCGGTACAAATTGGACACCAGCCGATAATTTTGTTGAAGCAACAGATAAAACAGGAAAACCTGTTGCCTTTGATCAAATTACTGTAACTGGATCTGTCGATACAAGTAAAGTTGGCGATTATGAAGTCACCTACGAAAATCAAGGGCAAAAAGATTCGATAATGGTTCATGTTGTAACGACACAAGAAACGCTTGCTGTTAGAGACTCTACCATCTATGTAGGAGATACTTGGGAAGCTGCAGATAACTTTGTATCAGCGACAGACAAAATGGGTAAAAATAGCCCAATTCAAAACATAAAAGTAACGGGCACTGTAGATACAACAAAAGCTGGCGTTTATGAAGTTGTTTATGAAACGAGCACGTTAAAAGAAACAGCAAAAATAACAGTAAAAGCTGACCAATCAACATTAGTCGTAAAAGACTCAACTATTTATGTCGGTGATGACTGGAAGAGTGCAGATAACTTCGTGTCAGCAACTGACCGCGACGGTAAAGCTATTTCTTTTGAAGAAGTAGAAGTCGCAGGAACCGTTGAGACTAAAGAAAAAGGCAAACATGAAGTATCTTATACGGTTAAAACAACGAAAAAAACTGAGCCAAATAAAGCCAAAAAAACTGTAGAAGCAGAGAAAAAACTGACTGCCACAGCAAAAATAACAGTACTGGAAAAAAATGCACCTAAACCAAACGAAACAAATAAGAATCAAACCCATATTGCGAAACCAGACAAACAAGGGAATTACCCTAAAACAGGTGAAACAGTCAATCATTATTTCAGTTTGATTGGACTCTTAGCGGTATCGATCACCATAGTTGGGATGATCCGATTAAGAAAAAGAAGAACAGATTAACTGAATGATACGTAAGAATGGGGCTGGGACAGAAGGAAGGTTACAATTGCTTCTGTTCGGGCCTTTATTCGATTGATCCAACCTTTGGAGGCGCAGGAATAAGTGAAAAATAAACCATTGATAATAGGGACAACCTTACTAGTTTCATCCGCACTTTTTACTCATTTTGAAACGTTTTATGGAGAAGAAGCAACAACACCCGGGAAATATAAACTGACCTACGAGGTAGATGGGAAAGTTGAAACAGCTGTAATTGAAGTAAAAGAGAATCAGACGGAGCTACTCTTGAAAGATATCGTCATCAAGCAAAACGAGAAATGGTCTCCGTTAGACAATGTAGTTTCACTAAAAGATAAAGCTGGTGAACCGCTGAATATAAACCAAGTGACGATTAAAAATAACGTCAATACACAAGAAACTGGCGTTTATTTTGTAAAGTTTTCCTATAAAAACTACGAATCTATTGCTAAAGTATCCGTCAATCAATTTAGCCGTTCTAAACATAAAAAAAGAGTAATGAATCACTATTCCCCAAGTGACTCTCAAACAAAAATCATGCTGAACGATGACCTGTTGCAAAATGAACCAACTAAACCAAAGGGAAACTTAGAAACTTCTGGCGGAGCAGATCTGCCAGGTTCCTCGAGTTTTGGTAATATGTTGAGTTTTCTATCAGGATCACTTCTGTATGGAACAAGGAGAGTATAAATGGATTTCTTGTTATTAGACGATCGAACGAATTTAAAACTATCCATTATCCGAAAATTAGAGCAGCACTATTCGTTTTCTGAACGTAAAGATAGTTTATGTGCGCAATTAGATATTTCCCAATACCTTCTAGAACGGAGTGTTTTAGAGATAAATGAGGACTTGAAAAGGTTTGAGCTGATCGATGAAATGGAATTGATCGAGCAAAATAACGAGATCATCCTTTTTCAAGGTTCTCATGTATCATCAAGTATTGTAGAGGAGAGATATTTAAAGCATTCGTTAGAATTTACATTGTTGCAAACGATCTTTTTTAACCAATTTTCTTCGATCAAAAAATACGGGGAAAAACATGGTATGAGCCGCACAGTTGTTTATAAAATTGTTGACAGAATCCGGAAAGAGTTAATGCAGTATGATATAAAATTAACCAAAACATTTCAATTAGTTGGAGATGAAATGAAGATTCGCCAGTATTTTAACATGCTCTATTATCGAATCTATAAGGATTCAGACGAGTTATATAATCAATCGGATGTCTTATTAGTGAATGAGCTACTTTCTGCTATGAAACTGCATTGTAAAGAAGTAAAAACGTATTATCTGTTTAAGCATTACTTGTTTGTTATGCTAGAAAGAGTAAATAAAAAGCATAGCTATTATTTGCCTAGTCATTTTCAATCAGTCGATTTTGATAAAAAGAACGCGGTATATCAAATGCTGGAACAATGGGTGAAGCAGACTTTAAATGGAACAAACCGAGAAAAAGAAGCCGAAATAAGTGGTATTCTTAGCAAATTATCGATGTATCAAAGCGAATTTTGCGACCTTAAAAATGAGGTGGTCGAAAAGTATCAACAGCAGTTGGCACAACAAATTCGCCTATATCCACAGCTAACACTAACAGGACCTGATTTTTGGAATAATGTGAATAGAACGATCTATCAGCACAAATTCGTTACGCCTTTGATTGATCTTACGTTACGTGTGATGGACTTGGAATTTTTTCACGAGCGTTATCCAATCGTCTTTGAAGTCTGCCATACATTTATTTATCACTTGGACAAAGATGAATTTAAATTTAGTAAGAAATCACTTTTTTTCAATTTATTGCTCGTACTTTCTCAACAATACGATCAGGAAAATGAGAATAATACGATTAATATCCATGTGAACTTCACACAAGGCGAAAAATATAACCAATTTATCAAAGCGCAAATCAAGATTTTCGATTCTTTTAGCATAAACTTTCAGCCAGTCGTACGTCCAGATACAGATTTAATCGTCTCTGACTATCTTCCCCAGATAACTTTTTCAGCACGTAGTCTGATCTGGCTGGCTCCGCCTAGAGCAAGCGACTGGCGGAATTTCGGTAATGAAATCGTACAAATCAATAAGAATTTACAATTGAATAAGAGTAGAAAAGAAGAGAGTGAAATGAAACTTTTATAGTTTTATTTCACTCTTTTTTTAGTTGAAAATACTTAGTACACTGTCAATGGGAATGGAGAAGTCCAAAACCAAGCTTATCTTTTCGATCATACTAAAATGCTAGAATGACAAAAGACACAATGGCTTCTTATGTAGATTACGTATTTTGCTCATACTACTCTTATGATAAACTAAAGAGGGGTGGATAAAATAAAAGGAGAATTATAATGAACTATGACATGTTGTTGGGAGAAGAAGTAACAGTTGAAGCTATACTGTACAAAATTAATGGAATCATTGAGTTTCAGCAGGGAAACTATTGTTGGCGGGAATTCAAGTTGGTTGGGGAAAATCAGAACATTAAGTGGCTGAGTATTGACAAAGATAACCCAGACGAGAGCTATAGTTTGTTTCAATCTGCAGCTATTTTTTTTAGTTTGAGTACTCCTGAGTATGAAGGGGAAAAATATGTATTAGCAGAATCCGGATCTGCAACAGTTATCGCTGTGGAAGGTGAGGTGGATGCTGAACTTAATGAACGAATGACTTTTAAAGAGTTTCATTCTAAGACTGATGATAAGAAACTCTTAAGCTATGAAAAATGGTCAGATGAAACAGAATATAGTAGTGGAAAAATGATTCTGGCTTCACAAATAGAGTATCATGGCGCAATCAAAGAAAATAATCAGTCTCAAAAAAGAAAAGTTGAGCTATCCACGCTGAATAAAATAAAAAAAGGCCAAGAAATAACAATTGGAAAAACAATTTATAGAGTAGTTGGTTGGGCAAATTACCGACAAGGAAGCTATTCTTGGATTGAATACCGTTTATTGCCAAGGGCTAGTAATAAAGAAAGTTGGCTAGTTGTTGAGCCACAAGGTAATGAATACGTACTCAGCCTTTTCAAGAAAGTCGGAAACAAGCAAGTTACACTTAATACGACAGGGTCTCAAGCAATATATAAGAATAAAACGTATAATATTGCTGAAACTGGGACTGCAGTTGTGACACGTTCTTCTGGAGATGTTGATTTTGATCCTAATGAAAAAGTGAGTTTCTCGGATTTTACGAATCAAAAGAACGAAATTTTATCAAAAGAAAAATGGTCAGACGGGGTAGAATATTCTTATGGCCGAATTATTAATGATGTTGAATTTGAGTTACTAGAGTTTGTTAGTCCACCATTTTGGAAGAATGAGAAAGTTAAAAAAACGATGATGATTAGTTGTATTGCATTGATTATGGTATTTTTCTTTGCTTTATCAGAAGGGCTGATCCATTTTCCTCAGGCAACGATAGAAAAACAAGTGAGAGAATCAAGAATGTACGAAGAAGTGACGAATGTTACGTTTAAAGATTCTAGTAAAACTAAATCAAAAATTTATAAAAGTGATTTATCTGTGGATCAGACCTGTGAAAATTTAATAGAACTTGATCCTGAACGTATTTTATATGTCACAACGGACAAAGAGAATATTGAACAAGGGGAAAAAATGATTCAAACGAAAAAGGAAACTGTTTTGATTTATATAGGAGAAAATCAAGAGACATATATTCAGATTTTTCCTAATAAAGATTATCAAAATAGTTACAGTTCTTATAACGCGGGCAATCATGGCCGACTTCGTTCATTTTATGTAAATAGCAGAAACTGGGGAAATAACAAAGCGACAACTAATCAACCTGAACCTTATTCAGATGGATCAATCGAACGATCGATTGATGCGTCTCATTACAGTGGAAGTGTTGCCTCTGCAAGACAAAATAGTATCAATGCACGAAAAAAAGATGGTGGGGGTACCGGTTTTGGCAAATAATTCAAAACAACACGATTTTAGCGGTACTCACGTTTTTGCTGAATTTTATGGTGTAAACATTCCGTTATTCAATCAGAATGAGCTAGAAAATATTATTAGCCAGGCTTGTCTAGCAGGGGATGCCCATGTAATCAAACAAGAGGCAGCTGAATTTGCAAATGGCGGTTATACGTTGTTTGCGTTATTGAAAGAATCCCATTTAGCTATTCATACTTATCCAGAGCATCAGTCCATTTTTATTGACGTATTTACATGTGGGAAAGCAGACTCAAAGAAAGTGGTAGAAAAATTAGCGGAGTATTATCAACCGTCCTCCCTCGATCTTCAAACAGTTAAGCGAGGTATAAGAAATGAAAATGATTAATTTTACTCTTGGCTTTAACAGTTATTTAAAAAGGGTTCATAAAATGGGAGGGGTATAGGTTGTTGGAAGAATATAAATTTAGAAAAACAGACTTTAAGATACGTCCGCTACTGTTTACTACACTGATTATTTCTGGTTGTTCAATGATTTATGAGTTGATCATAGGTAGTTTGGGTTCATATTTATTGGGAAATAGTGTGGTCCAATTTTCATTGACCATCGGGATTTATTTATTTGCTATGGGGGTTGGAAGTTACGG
The DNA here is from genome assembly GCF_001730285.1 of Enterococcus ureasiticus. Classification (GTDB taxonomy): domain Bacteria; phylum Bacillota; class Bacilli; order Lactobacillales; family Enterococcaceae; genus Enterococcus_L; species Enterococcus_L ureasiticus. The sequence continues at coordinate 17,051 of NZ_MIJZ01000016.1, read as the reverse complement.
ATCAAAATTTATTCATCATTATTTATTTGATTATTTTGCTAGTTTAGAAATCATTGTTGGATTATTAGGTAGTTTTTCAAGTATCATTCTTTTTCTATGTTATATCTATACGGATGTCTATTCAATTGTGATGTATGGTTTAACCTTTGGGATTGGTTTTTTTGTTGGCTTAGAGATTCCTTTACTAGTAAGAATCATAGAACAGCATGATAAAGTGTTAAAAGATGAGCTAGCTAATCTTTTTGCCTTTGATTATATTGGCGGTTTGTTAGGTTCATTAGCGTTCCCTTTATTGTTACTACCTATATTTGGTTATATCACGGTTGCATTTATTTCGGGGATTTTGAATATTCTGGCAGCAAGTGTGATTGTTTTTAAATATAATGAACACTTGAAATGGAAAAAAAGTCTTAAAACGATTATCGTTGCATCGCTTATTGTAATTGTTTCTTTTATATTCTTTGGCAATCGTTTGACTAATTTTCTGGAAGGTGGACTATATGAAGATCAAGTGATTTTTTCGAAACAAACCTTGTACCAAAAAATTGTTGTAACTAAACACAAAGATGACCTACGCTTGTTTTTAGATGGGAATACGCAGTTTTCTTCAATGGATGAAAAAAGATATCATGAAGCACTGGTTCATATTCCATTGGGATTAATCGATAAGCCAAAAAATATTTTATTGCTTGGAGCAGGCGATGGATTAGCTGCACGGGAATTATTAAAATATTCTTCTGTAGAAAAAATCACGCTCGTTGATTTAGATGAAGAAATGGTTGAACTTTGTCGAACAAATCCAGCAATTTCAAAATTAAACGAGCATTCGATGGACAATAAAAAAGTTGAGTTAGTTTATGAAGATGCCTTTACTTTTTTAGAGAAAAATAAAGAGCAATATCAGATCGTGATTGCTGATTTACCTGATCCTAATAATGAATCATTGAATAAATTATATACAACAAGCTTTTATCGCCTGATCAACAAACGTTTATCGGACGATGGGATCATGGTAACACAATCAAACAGTCCGCTGTTTACAGGCAATGCGTTTTGGTGTATCAATAAAACTCTCAAAGAAGAATTTCCTCATGTTGTACCATATCATCTCTATGTTCCTTCTTTTGGAGATTGGGGATACAATTTAGCATCAAATAGAAAAATAGAGCCAACCAAAATTAAACTTAATCAGTTGGAATTGTCTTATTTAAATGAGCAAATGTTGCCAGTATTGTTTAGTTTTGGTGAAGATGAAAAGAAAGATTTAGCTAAATTAGAAATCAATACATTGTTTAAACCAAAATTATTTGAATACTATGATAGTGATACCAGCAAGTTGTAAGTGATGGAATTATACTCAAGCCTCAGATGTTTTTAGATTAAAATAACTATTTATCTGATGACAGAAAATATATCGAGTTAGATTTTACAACTAGTTTTGCTGATTGTATCATTTGTTGTTTATTATCTATTTTCCAAGATTTCAGATGCGCAAAAAAGATTTTTTCGTATGTTATTGTTTGCTGAACTTGATTTAAAATCATAAAAAAGTACTGGATCGGCACTTTACAAAGTGTCGATCCAGTACTTTTTTTACGATTAGATGAAAAAACTAAAATAATCTTGAGTACAAAATTCTATTGAATCACAAAAGAAGTAATTTCAGAAATCAGTGCATCTTTTTGATTGCTTTTAAATCGTATAATAATTGAAAAATAAATTTTAGCACCTGCTTTAGTTGTGATGATCCCATGAGCTGCCCCTTCTTTTCCATGAGTTAAAATAGATTGAATATCGAGGGAGCCAATCTCTATTTTTTCTTTGAGTAGCATTGCGATAAACGTATTTTTATCTTCAATGGCTTTCTTATTAGGAATGATACAACGAAATGAGTCAGATAGCATAGATTCTAGTAAATATTGATTCCCAGAAGCTGCAGCAACAATGTAATCGCGAATCATTCTACGTTTTGGGGCATTGTCGCAATTCAAAGAACAAAGGACTGTAAAATCAGACTTTGGCAATGATGTATCCTTTGGGGAATCTTGAAAGAATAACTTGTGCTCAGCCAAAGATTTTTCTAAAATGCTGATTGCTTTAGGTCCTACACCATGTAGTTTTGAAAGATTAGCTCTGTCTAGCAAGCTAATTTGTTCAAGCGTTGTAATACCAATCGAATGAAGTGCATTAGTAGCAGGTTTGCCGATGCTGGGTAATTTGGTCATATTTGCCTCCGGATGGAATTTATTCTTTGTCCCTATTATATATCTAGTAAGATTTGATTGAAAATAAATAAGAAACACAAAATCGGTATCAAAAAGAGTCTGGTATCTTAAAAATATTTTTTTTCCAATTAAGTCGTATGAACAGACAACATCGAAGAAAAAATTAAAAATAATCAGAGGTAAAATAGGGTTAACAAAAGAAAGGGAGGACAATAATTACACCGGAAAAGATTAAATAGAAACCAATACACTATAAAGAGTCAAAAAACGTTTTACCCAAGCAATACAAACAGGAAAATTGCTTTGATCCATCTTATAAAAATATAGAAGAGGTGCAAATTATGAACAAGATTAAATTAACAGGATTAGTGTTAGCTTCAGCGGCTGTTTTATTCAGTTTGGGCGCATGTTCTAAACAAGAAGGAAAAATTATCAACGAGGACTTGGTAAGTTCATCAGAAACAGCTGATGGTTCGATTAAAGAAGATACATACGCTTTAAGTGAAGACGGTGAGTTTAAGCAAATTGAATTCGGAAATAAGGACGCACTTGTTATTGATAAAGCAACCTTTGACACGGATTGGTCAGATGATAGCTGGTCGGGAGTTAAATTATCAATCGATAAAGCGAAAATTGTAGAAGTTGAAAAATACAAAGATAACGAAGACCATGAATACAAAGGACTATTAGCCTTGGACTTTAAACTTCACAACAATGAAGACAACAAAGATCTTCATATCCATCCAGGAAAAGCAACCTTAGTGCTGGAAAATGGTGAAGAAATCGACGGAGAACATTTCTCTGATTACTGGGATGATTTCTTTGCAAAGGGTGAAGAAAAAGATGGGCATGTCTTTTTCAAATTTGAAGAAATGGACAAAATCGACGAAATCAAAGAAATCCACTTAACATTTGATGGAACATATGGTGGAAAAGACAAGGATCTAGGTACTGTTGATCATGAATATGATGTGAATTTACCACTCACTCTAAAAAAATAAATACTCGTTTATCCCTGTCGACTCTGGTTGAATCAAACCAAATAAATTCTTTGACAGGGATTTTTTAGCAAATTAGGTTAATTATTGGAGGAATAATATGAACACGATTACGAATTTTAGAGATATTGGTAGCAAGTGTGCTTTTAATGATAAAAAAGTGAATAAGCAACAATTGTTTCGAAGTGGCAGTTTAACTGAATTAACTCAAACAGAACAACTTTTTTTAACGAAAGATTGTAAACTAAAAGTGATTGTTGATTTTCGCAGTGAAGAGGAGAAAAAAAGTCAGCCTGACACCGTTATGGAGAGGGTCAAATATGTCCCGATCAATGTATTGGCTGATAGTATGGACGAGAATGGCAGTATCGAAAGTATGATGACAGCAACGATTCCAGCAGATGAAATGATGGAGGCTATCTATAAAAATCTCGTTTTGTTGGATTCAGCACAGAAAGGCTATCAAACATTTTTAGAGCTATTGCTTGAGATACAAGGAGAGCCATTGGTTTTTCACTGTTCTGCTGGAAAAGATCGAACGGGTTTTGCGTCAGCGTTAGTTTTAAGCGTGTTAGGGGTATCGAAAGAGGCTATTTACCAAGATTATTTACTAACGAATAAAATGCGTAGAGAGGCTAATAACAAGCTACAGGAACAATTAGAAACATCCTATCAACTTTCTGATGTACAAATGGATCAACTCAAGCAGATGTTAGAAGTGAAAAAAACATATTTAGACACAGCTTTTGCAACAATCGATCAAGAATATGGCAGTTTTCATACATATGTAACGCAAGTGTTAAATTTTTCAGATGAAAAAATCGCTCAGTTACGTAAGATTTATCTTAAGTGAGTTGTTAAATGTCTAAAGCGGAATAGAGATAAAATTTAGAAGGTGAAAGTAACGTGAGATTTACCAAAATACATATTGAACAGAGAACAATTAAAATGGCAGCTGTTGTGTTTATGTGCATTGCCTTTTATACCGTTGTTGGGAATCCCGACAATACAAGTTTAATGATGATTTCGTCAAGTACAGCAGCTTTTGGAATTTACCCGAAAACAGTTGATGTCTGGATCTTTGCAAGGTATCGTATGCTCGGTACTGCAATCGGTTGTTTTTTTGGCACGGTTTATTTGTTGATCCAAAATCATTTAACGGATGAAGGATTATCCAGACTTATTTTTATCCCATTACTCATTTTTCTTACTGTAACGATTTCTGGTGGTGTGAAAAGTCCGATTACAGTGAGAGGCTCTGTAATGACATTGATCACAATGACGCTCGTTGCACCTGTAAATGATAAAAACTATGTTTTACAGCGAATACTTGCAACACTTGTCGGGACATTAATGGCTGTTTTGGTGAATTTCTTATTTGAACCTAAAAAATCACATATTTTGAAAGACTTAAGAAAGAGTGTAAATGTTGATAAAAGAAATAAAACGGATGAGTTATAACAAAAGAAGGATAGGAGTCGACTCATAGAGTTTACTTTCTATCCTTTTATCTTTAGTTTGGTTGATTAGTTATTGAGTAGAGGTCATTAATTCGGTGTAGTATTTAGGATCACCTGTTGCATGATAATTATACCAAGCTTCGAGCATTGGTTTTGATAAAACGTCTAAGTAATCCATGATTTGCTTAGCCCATAATAAGGAACCAGCCGAACTTGCTGTAATCAAATGGCGGTCAGCTACCGATAAAGTATTTTGATAGAAAGTGTTACCTGTGTAGTGACTAGAAAAAGTAGTTAGAAATTCTTTTGAATTACTTGTATGCAGACGGCTATTCAGTAAGCCTAAGTCAGCAAGGGCAAGTGTTGCACCACAAATGGCAGCGACTAGGATTCCAGCATTTAGATAATCTTCTGCTTTGTGCAAAATCGTTTGATGTTTTGCTTCGTTCCAAGTATTTGCTCCAGGCAATAATAATGCTGCTAGGGCACGTTCATTGATCTCATCAATAGAACAATCTGGAATGATCGTTAAACCTCCTAATGTGCGGATAGGCTCTTTTGTAAGGCTGACTGTCTGAATAGAATAAACCGGAGTTGTTTGATTATAACTAGCTGCTGTGTTGATTGCCGCTGTGATATAGCCTAGTTCCCAGTCTGCCATAGTATCTAAAATATAAACATAAACAATTGATTTCATTTGAAACATCCTTTCTTTACACCGTTGCTACTTTATAAAGTGCGGTGGTTTAAATGTATTGTAACAATAAAACAGTGACAACTATCTGTCACTGTTTGGGTAATTGTTTTGTAAGGTTGCTTCTAAATGAGTTTTTATTTTTTCAGCAAATGAAGCAGGAGCTAAGACCTTGATCTGATCACCAAAACCTAAGAGCAGAGAAAATAACATAAAGTTGTTTTCTCTCATTTTTAGTTCAATTGTCCGCGTTGTGGGCGACTCATTGAGCGTTTCGCCTTGAAAATATTCTTCTATAAGGATTTGGCTTTCTTTTTGGTATTCAATAATTATGGATTGTACATCCGTGTGTTGCTGTTCGACGTGTTTTTGCATTAAATCAGCTACATCATAGTCGTTTTGCCACTGTTCAGATTGAACATTTAAGTTTCTGAGTCGGATGATTTTATACATACGGCATTCTTGTTTTTCCTGATTATAGCCTAAAAGGTACCACGCATACCATTTATAAAAGACATGAAGTGCATCGATGGTGACATGACTTTTTTCTTTTTTGAGATTGATATAATCGAAAGAAACAGCCTTTTTTTCTTGAACGGCATTTTTTAATAGCGCGATATTTTCTATTACAGAACTATTTTCATTTACGACTGAAAAATCGATTTCTAATAGTGTCTGATCATCTGGAAGAGCATAGACCGCTTTGATTTTTTCATAAGTATCATTGACTTTTTTAGTGCCGTAGACACTTTTTAAACTTTCTAAAGCAAGTAACAGATAATCAGCATTGGTCTGGTCAATTATTTTATTACTGACTTGATAGTCTGGATTGATGGCGTAACCGCCATTTACACCGACCTCAGCATAGATTGGGACACCTGCTAAAGAAAGTGTATCGATATCTCGAATGATTGTTCGGCGTGAAACGTTGAATTCTTTTGCAAGTCTGGTTGCACTAACACGGTCACGATTAAGAATGTAAAATAAGATTCCTAGTAAGCGTTCGATTTTCATAATGAGACTCCTTTGTTTTTTCTTAGTGTATAGTGTTCTTAAATGAATAGCAACAACGATAATTTAGCCTTATTTTATCTGGATTTGACTATTTTTTTCCAAAATGGTAGAGTAACACCTGAGGAAGGTGTTTCAAATGTACGTATTATTTATTTCAACTCTTAGCTCCCTACAACTTATTTTTGATGAAGTGTTGTATGGAGCTTAATCGAAAAGCTTAAGAGCTTTTCTTATTCATCAGTAAATTTAGTATACTAAAGAAATAGCAGATTTTTGCTATGCTTTTTGTATGCTCATTTACTGAAGGATATATAGATTAAAAAGGCCCTAGACATTTTGTCTATGGGTCTTTTTTGTATGTTCTTTAGTAAAAATCAGGGAAACTACACGAAAGAGGAAAATATAATGGAATTATTACAAGTCAAAGATTTAACTTATGCAGTACCAGATAAACAGCTTTATGAAAACAGCTCATTTACCCTAAGAAGCAATGAACATATGGGCATCGTCGGTAAAAATGGTGCAGGTAAAAGTACCTTATTAAAGATGCTTTTAGGCACTGTTTTGCCAGATGCGGGTGCGATCTCATGGAATCCTGCGGCTACTTTAGGCTATTTAGACCAGTATGTAGATATGGATCAATCACTTACGATCAATGAATTTTTAACCTCAGCCTATCAAGACTTATTTAACACAGAAAAAGAGATGTTGAAACTTTACGAAAAATATGGTGAGACAGGCGATGATCAATTATTAACAAGAGCTGCAACCTATCAAGAACAATTAGAAATCAAAGGATTTTATCAAGTCGAAAACGATATCAATAAAGCAATAACAGGGCTTGGTATCAGTGATGGTGATGCCGATCAAACACTAAGCTCATTAAATCGTGGGGATCAAATAAAAGTCATTTTAGCTAAACTTTTATTGGAAAAACCATCTGTTTTGATCTTAGATGAACCAACGAACTATTTAGATCAAGAACATATCGAATGGCTGACAGAGTATTTAAATGCTTTCGAGAATGCTTTTATCATCGTTTCTCACGATACAGATTTTTTAAGTAACATCGCTACATGTATCTGTGATATCGATTTTGGTTCGATCAAAAAATACCACAGTAATTACACCGATTTCTTAAAACAAAAAGCGCATTTATCAGAAGCTTACCAAAGTCAATTTGAAGCGCAACAACGAAAAATAAAAGAAACCGAAGCCTTTATACAAAAAAATATTGCGGGGATCAAAACCAAAATGGCCCAAGGTAGAAGAAAACATTTAGAAAAGATGGATCGCCTGAAAGAGCCTGAGAAGAAAATCAAATCGAATTTCTCTTTTAAATTAATGCCTCAAAGTTCGCCAAATGTCATGATGATCGATGAATTGAGCGTTGGCTACAAAGAATCATTGCTTACTGTGCGCGACCTACAAGTAAAAAAAGGAGAGAAAATAGTGATCACTGGCGCAGACGGTTTAGGTAAATCTACATTAGTGAAAACACTCCTATCAATAGTACCGGCGATTTCTGGAAAAGCTCAATTTTCACCTCAAGTTGTTGTGGGCTACCATTCACAAGAAATCGAATGGGAAAAGACAGAATGGACACCGATCGAAGCGTTAGCAAACAAATACACGAAGCTGACCTATGAAGATGTACGCCGAGAACTAGCTAAATGTGGTTTGAAACGAGAAATTGCTTCAAAAAATCTTTACATGTTGAGTGGTGGGGAACAATCAAAAGTGAAGTTGTGCGATTTAACGATGCAACCAAGTAATTTCTTGATCTTAGACGAACCAACCAATCATTTAGATGTCGATTCAAGAAAAGCGCTACAAGAGGCGTTAAAATCGTTTAGAGGCAGTGTCTTGTTGATTTCAAATGATGAACAGTTTTATTCTCCTGTAGCAGATCATGTTTATGTTGTTGCTGATAAACATCTTATTAAGCAATGAGGTGAGCTGAGATGAGTTTTACAGGATTTAAAGAATGTCATTTGTACCAGCTTTCATCGGGGGAACAAGAAATACAGGAAGTATCAGAAAATCAGTTGGATGAACGCATTTTGATTATGGGTAGTGGCGTATTGGAATGTCTGATTGCAATCGATTTAGCTGAGCGAGGTAAAGAAGTCGTGCTTGTAGAAAAATCAGATGAGCTACTTTTAGAGTGTCTAGCATCTCCAAAAAGAGCGGAACTTATGCGGAAGCTGGAACAACTTGTTGTGACGATTTTCTTGGAAACACCTTATATCGAAGTTTTGAAGAATCAAGTTTATCTCCGTAATCAAGAAGGTTTTGAAACCTATTTCAAAATGGATAACATTATTGTTTCTAAAAAACGATGAATCGTTTAAAATTTGTTTATAGTTAAATAGACAGAGTAAAAAGCTAAAGGAGAACCATTATGTTTATAACGATAGACAAAGCCGATTTTCAACAAGTTGTAGAAACATGGAATCAAGGGTTCAGCGACTACCTGTTACCGATCCATGTAGACCAAAAGGCATTAGACCATAGAATCCAGTCGCTAAACCTTTCAAAAAAACTCTCCGCTGTTTTTTCTGTGGATGGAGAATTTGCAGGGATCATTCTTTTAGGGATCGAAACCTTTCAGCAAACCAAAGTGATGTGGGTTGGCGGCATGGCTGTGATTCCAAAATATCGTAGAAGCAAAGTTGCGTCCAAATTAATGGACTACGCAGAAAACGTGGCAAAGGAAAATCATTGCGATCAATTGATTCTTGAAGTGATTGCAGCCAACGAGCGTGCAAGGAAATTATACGAAGCGAAAGGCTTTCACACTGTGAATGAGCTGGCAGTTGGGACAATCATGTTACCAACTACGTCTAAAGCTCAAAGGAGTATTCACTTTAAACTAGCTTCAGTAAAAGAATTAGCGTTGCTTGAAAAACAATGGACACCGTGGCAGAACCGCTGTATTTTTTCAGATAAAAATTATGATATTTATCAAGAAGAAACAAAAATTGGCGCAATTAGTTTTAACTTAGCAGAAGAATCTGGTGATAAGGCTCTGATTCTTAAACAATTTCATGTACCTGAGCAAAAAAATAAAAATGTAATAACGGATATTTTACTTACGTTAAAGGAACAAGAAAATGTTGATAGTGTTAAAGTAGCTAATTTTGATATGGAGATTCCTGAATACAAGGAGTTGGAAAAAATCGGTATTACATTGCAGTTGACACAATTTCAATTAGCAAAAAAGTTGTAGGAAGAATAATCGTCACTCAAATATAGAAGAAAATCTCTGCCGCATTTATTGATAAAATGAATGTAGTGGAGATTTTTTTACCGCGCTAAACATGATTAAATCAATAAGCAACGTAGTGTTGCGCAGGTCTTTATTGTATAATGAATGAAAGCAACATATTTGTGCGACAAAAACGATGGACGTTAAGAATGGAGTGACTTATAGTGACTGTAGAAATTGGTAAACAAATCAAAAAATTCCGTCAGGAACAACAAATCTCACAACAGGAATTAGCTGACTATTTAAATATCTCACGCCAAACAATTTCTAAATGGGAGCTAGGAAAAAGTCTTCCAGATTTAGAAAATGTCATTAGGCTTTCTGACTATTTCAACATCAGTGTAGATATTCTTTTAGGACGTAAAAAGCCTAGTTTCTTTAGAGGATTGTTTGATGGGAAAGAAAGAAGGCAAAGTCATATGGATCAAAACCAAGAAAAAAAGAATAATGCTGCATTTTACAGTGCTTATGTACAAGATATTCAGCCGCTGTTTCTAGAAGGCCAACGAGTGAACACATTTATAAAGATTGAAGAAATAATTTTTCCTCAAGCGACTTTTTCCAAAATGATGGGCTATGCTAACTGTTTATGTAGCTTTAGTGGTGAACGTGTTTCTATTGATCAGATTGGGAAATTTAAACTGGCTATAAATATCCCTGTGGAACAGCCAATAACCACATTTTCTCTAAGCGATATATCGGAAATAAATCTAAAATTTGGTAAGTATTTTCGGAATGTAGGCGGTAATTTTGTGACATTGATCGATATCCTAACGAAAGACCAAAGCTATTATTTATGGGTAGAATCTTTAAAAGTTGCGCATCAGATCAGGCACCATGAAAAATTTAGTACAATTCAGATCAACGTAGATAAAGCATTCCAAGAATCTTTAGATCTGCCAAATGAGGAAGAAGCTGTTGAGGCAATTCGCAGCAATGCAGAAACCATCCCACTATTCTATGGAAGTAACCGATCATTGTAATATATTAAGGTACTATAATCTTATTAGGGCTATTAGACGAGGGAGAGAACGATAGAAGTTGTTCTCTTTTTTGCTATTAAAATGCTCCTTCAGCAGAGGGATAACCTTAAGCAGTACTAAAAAATCAGTCTCAGTACCGATAAATTATAAAATATGCTTTGTTATACTTAAATATAGGAAAACGAAGTTGGTTGGAAGTTATTGGGGTGGGGTGAAAAAAATCAAAAGAGCAGCAAAAGAAAAGCAGATGGATAGCAAGGGAATTGATTTGGTCAAATACATAGCCGCGATTTTAGTTATTTGTTTCCATTGTGAAAGTATTTTTCAAGATCCGGCAATCAATCATTTATTTAAGAATGTTTTATGTCGATTTGCGGTTCCATATTTTTTGATTTCAACGAGTTATTTTGTTAGAAGAGGACAGAGTCAGTCGTCCGATTACACAAAGCAGTATATCAAATCGCTAGCGAAATCTTATTTTTTTTGGAGCCTGATTTATTTACCTATTGGGTTCATGTGGATTCAGCAAAATTATTCACTGACCCCCACGTTGTATCCAGTAGCTTTAGTGGCCGGTTTGTTTTATACAGGAACGTACTATCATCTTTGGTACATACCAGCGGCGATTTTCGGAATCATTTGTGTTCAGTGGTTACTAAAACAAGCAGGATATATCGCGTTGTTCAGTCTGGCAACTCTGATGTACGGATTCGGTACCTTAGAAACCTATTATGCATATATAGGTAATGATCAATTGAAGGTGTTTTTTGATCAGTATATGGGCTTATTTATTACAACACGCAATGGTTTGTTTTTCGCCTTGATCTTTGTGGCGATGGGATTCTTTTTATGGGATCATCGAGAAAAAATTATCAGCTCTCAGAAGTATATGGGCGTACTTGTAGTCTTCACTGGGCTTCTTTTAATAGGTGAAGGAATCATCGTGTATTCAAATGTTGGGATTGATAAGAATTTTATGTGGATGCTCATTCCATTTACTAGCTGCCTTTTTTGTTGGAGTTTGTTTGTAAATGTGGAGGAGAAAATAGATGTAAAACGGTTGAGAGATTTAGGAAAATACTATTTTTTCATCCATCCGCTATGTATTTTGTGGACAGCTAATTTGGTGAATAGCTATGATTTTTTTGCCAATAGTTGGTTACAGCTGATCGTAACGCTGATTGCGACACATTTACTAAGCTCACTTGTGATCACATTAACACAGCAACTGCCGTATTATTATTTCGATCTACAACTGACGCTGCAAGTAAATCGTGGTTATTTGCAAAAACTTATTTAGAAATTAGGATTTACATGAAAAGATGAGGCTGAGATAAACTTCTTTAGTTGTATCTCAGCTTCATTTTTTTAAGTAAGGTGAACCCCTTTATCTACATAAATAATATCTCCTACGATACCAGCTGCTAGTTCACTGACTAAAAATGCACAAGTATTACCAACTTCTTCAATCGTAACACCTGCTTTGTCTGGTGTACGGCCTTCTGAAATTTTGATCAATTGATCATAATCTTTTACACCCGTTACGGCGAGTGTTTTGATTGCGCCTGCTGAAATCCCGTTCACACGGATTTTGTCTGCTGCAAATTCATAAGCTAGATATTTTACGGCTGTCTCTAAAGATGCTTTGGCAATCCCCATCATATTGTAATTTGGGATCGCTCTTTCAGAACCAAGATACGTCATTGTCACAATGCCTGAGCCAGGATTTAACATTGGTTTAGCATAATGTGCAACAGCTAAAAGTGAGTAACTGCTGATATCTTGAGCCAATAAGAAACCTGAGCGGCTAATGTCACTAACATTTCCATCTAATTCTTCTTTGTTAGCAAAAGCAATGGCATGTACTAATCCATCGATCTTATCGTATTTTTCTTGGATTGTTTGGAAAGCTTGAGCGATCGACTCGTCAGAGGCCACATCACATTCAACAAGCAAATCTGTTGGTTCAGCTAATTTTAACAATTGTTTTTTCATGCGTTCATTTTGGTACGTGTAAATAATATCAGCGCCTTGCTCTTTTAATGCCTTGGCACAACCCCAAGCAATACTTCGTTTGTTTGCGACGCCCATCACGACGACTTTTTTATTTTTTAGAAACATATGGTTTTTCCCCTTTTAAAATTATTTTTAGTGTGTGAAAAGGTCTCACATCTTAACAAAATCGAACGATTTGATTTTATTTAAGTTGACGGATAAAATTGCAACTGGTATTATCTGTGTTGAGAATGATAAAAAAATTCTCTAACGAATAAACAACACCTGTACAGACATTTTATCGGATGTCTGAATTATTAACTAAAATACTTTGAAAGTCAAACTATTTTACTTAAATTTAAACAAAAAAGTGTTGTTTAAGCAAGTTTTTTTTAATTTGATAGTCAAAACAATAGTGGAGGTGCACGATGAAACGAGTTGTAATAACTGGAATGGGAGCAGTGACTCCTTTGGGAAATACGGTAAAAGAGTATTGGCAAAATCTAGTCAATGGAAAATTAGGAATCGCTAAAATCACTAAGTTTGATTCTGAAGATACAGGTGTGGCACTTGCGGGTGAGGTGAAAGACTTTGATCCAAGTGAAGTTCTTGATCGTAAAGAGCAAAAGCGAATGGATTTATTTTCACAATATGGTTTAGTCGCTGCGATGGAAGCATGGAATATGAGTGGTCTGACAAAAGAAACGATCGATCCAAAACGTTTTGGTGTGATCGTGGGCAGTGGTATTGGTGGCATGACGACGTTACAAGATCAAGTCAGAGTCATGGATAAAAAAGGGGCTAAACGAGTGACACCGTTCTTTGTACCAATGGTGATCGCAAATATGGCTTCAGGGAATATCTCTATCAAATTAGGGGCAAAAGGACCTTCTCAAACAATCGTCACAGCCTGTGCGTCCGCGACCAATGCAATCGGTGAAGCGTTCCGTACAATCAAATATGGCTTAGCAGATATGATGATCACGGGTGGAACAGAAGCGACGATTTGTGAAATCGGAATTGCTGGTTTTGCAGCGTTGAGTGCGTTGAATACAACAGAGGATCCAACAAGAGCATCAATTCCGTTTGATAAAGAAAGACATGGTTTTGTGATGGGCGAAGGTGCAGGCATGTTGATGTTAGAAGAACTGGAGCACGCTCAAAAACGTGGTGCGACAATTTTAGGTGAAATCGTAGGTTATGGTAGTAATTGTGATGCTAGCCATATGACAGCGCCGTTAAAAGATGGTAGTGGAGCGGCAGATGCGATCGAATTAGCTTTAGCTGAAGCTGAGATCAAGGCGACTGATGTCGGTTATGTCAATGCTCATGGCACCTCAACACCAGCCAATGATGCAGCTGAAACGGCAGCTTTGAAACGTGTATTTGGCGAACGCGCCTATGATATTCCAATTTCAAGCACGAAAAGTATGACAGGTCACCTTTTAGGAGCGGCAGGAGGAATTGAAGCAATTGCTTGTGTGAAGACGTTACAAGAAGGCATTGCGCATCCGACAGTAGGCTATGAAGTAGCAGATCCAGAATGTGATTTAGATTATGTAACAGATGGTTCACGCCCCGTACAAGCAGAATATGCAATTAGTAATTCGTTTGGCTTTGGCGGTCATAATGGCGTTATTTGTATGAAAAAATGGGAGGAAAACTAACAATGACAAGATTAATGAATGCAACAGAAATTATGGAAATGATTCCAAACCGTTACCCAATTTGCTTTATCGACTATGTGGATGAAATCATCACGGATAAAAAAATTATTGCGACAAAAAATGTGACGATCAATGAAGAATTCTTCCAAGGTCATTTCCCTGGAAACCCAACAATGCCAGGTGTTTTGATTATTGAAGCATTAGCACAAGTTGGTTCGATCTTGATTTTGAAAATGGATCAATTTAAAGGCGAAACAGCGTATATCGGAGGAATCAACAAAGCGAAATTCCGTCAAAAAGTAGTTCCAGGAGATGTATTAAAATTACACTTTGAAATCGTAAAAATCAGAGATTTTGTAGGAATCGGGAAAGCGACTGCTTTTGTTGAAGATAAAAAAGTTTGTGAATGTGAATTGACTTTTATCGTCGGTAGATAATCAAACGAATAGTAAAAGAGCTTGGGACTTACGTCCTAAGAACTATAAAATAAAAGACCGAAAATCTTAAAAAGGATTTTCGGTCTTTTACTTTTATATTATTGGGAAAATCATGTTTATTTATCCTGACCAAAGAACCGATAGAAACGTAAACAATTCTTCAGATAACCTAAAGCTGGTTGGACATCAATTTTTCGTTGAGGGTAAATTTTCTCCGTCTCTTTTTCTAAAACAACTGTTGAATCGTAGTGTTAGAGTATTTCCAGTTTAGATTCTTTTAAATCCCACGATTTTTTATTAAAGAAAAATGAGGATATAACACAAGCAAATCATATTTTTTTGTTTATTTAAGAACTTCTTACACCTTCATTTCTATTGGATAAACAAAGGGTATTGCAAAAAAAACTCAAATTAGGGGAAAAAATGAAATATATAATGAAATAGAAATGTTATAAATGAATAAAAGAACGTTTCTCGTTTTTAAGCAAAACGAGAAACGTTCTTTTGTTTATTTATTTAATATGTCGTTTTTATCTACTTATTATTTCGCTACAAGAGTAATTCTAATAGATATAAATTAAAATTACAAGGTTTTTTTGTGATAAATTTTAATTTTTCCTTTTTTGAAACAATATTTATCTAAAAAATGACAATTTTTTAATAGCGTTGCTTCTATTGTAAAACAACATCATTAGGTGGAGAAAATAGCTCGTTTTTTTTAGCCGTCAATTCCGCCGTCAATAAAATTTGAAAGGATGAGTTATTTTGGCAAGAGGCGAAAATATTTACAAAAGAAAAGATGGTCGCTGGGAAGGACGATACCCTAAAGCACGAAAAGCAGATGGTTCCATCTATTATGGCTATATTTATGGACGATCTTATCGAACAGTTCGTGAACAACTTCTGGAAAAAAGACTATTTCATTCTCTTGAACAAAGGTCTTATCAAGAGCGATTTCAAGGAACTTTTGAGACTTGGTCAATTATTTGGCTGAACCAATTAATGAAAGAAAACATCAAAGAAAGCACGTATTCAAGCTACCAAAATAAACTGTCTTTACACATATTACCTATCATTGGTAAAACTCCCTTACATCGTGTGGATAAGAAGCAACTGGAACGGTTAGTCGATCAGCTAAAAGACAAACTGTCTCCAGCATCTATTCACATTGTCTTTCGATTAGTAAAAAGCTGTTTGAAAGGAGCCAGAGACAGGGGCTATCTCTATACAAACCCGGCGGAAGACATCTCTTTGCCAAAGGTTCAAAAAGAACAAGTCCCCGCATTAAATCGTCAACAACATACCAAAATTTTAAAAGAAAGTAAGAAAACAATCCACGGGCTCCCCATCGTTATTGCGCTAGAAACAGGCATGCGCATTGGCGAAATCAGTGCATTAAGATGGGAAGATGTCGATTTTGAACAACAAGTGATCCATGTACGTCGAACAAAACAACGTATTTTTGATTATGTAAATAAGTCATCCAAAACAAAATTGATTGAAACGGCGCCTAAAACACAACGGGGGAAACGGATTATTCCCATGACTCCTTGTTTAAATGAACAGCTTATTCAGGCAAAGAGTCAAGCAACGTCCTCATATGTCGTAGAATATCACGGGAAATCAATAGAGCCAAGAACGATTAGCTACCGATTTGAACGAATTAAAGCAAAAGTAGGGATAGTAAATGTCGGTTTTCATGCACTACGCCATACATTTGCGACTCGTTGTGTAGAATTAGGGATTAGCATCAGTACAGTGAGTGCTTTATTAGGGCATGCGTCTATCAAAATGACGTTGGACACGTATACCTATTCTTTTCTTGAGGATCAGCGTCAAGCAATGAGTAAATTCTCCCTTTTATCAGTGTAAATTTGCTAAAAAAATTGGAAAAGTGGGTTAAAGCTCTTTTCTCTCACAATTAAATAACGTTCGTTATTTAATTGTGAGAAGTACAAAATAAAATAGTAAGAACAACTAGCCAATCTATTTTTGATAGGCTTTTTTTTATAACCGTCACTTTCGCCGTCAAAGGGGAATTCAATCCCCTACCTATCAAATAAAAATAGAAGTCATTCTCGTTTTGCTTAAAAACGAGAATGACTTCTATTGATAATTACTACTACTAATTTTACTTTCATATTAAAAAAAGTGCAAAAGATAACCCTAAGAAATGAAACAACCAAATCAATTGTTAGGGACATAAATTAAGGAGGCAAGACAAATAATGTACAAACTAGGCATTTTAAAAGAAGAAAGACAACAAGATGCACATGTGAATGAGTTTTCTAACTCTTCCGCATTCAC
>NZ_MIJZ01000015.1 GCF_001730285.1 Enterococcus ureasiticus | reverse complement strand
ACAACTTCACTAGTTTATCAGGACTGTTGTTATTTGTCAACAACTATTTCGCTGATTGTCAAAGTTTTTTTCAAACTCAGACTGTTATATTATTCTTGTCGTTCAGCATGTTACATCAGTGCCTTGCGACAAGATATAATATACCAAGATTATGGGCTTAGGTCAACTAAAATTTGTACTTTTTTTAAAGTTTTTTTCGTTCCCGATTGTTTTATTACTTTTGTTCTTTATTGTTCGTTTTTAACTAATAAAAAGGCGATTTCCGACCTATTTCTTAATTTTTAGTAACATATTCTAAATTTCCCGTAACTTCTCTTTGTTTTTGTCAATTTTTCTATTTTTTTGTTAGAATAAGGAAGAAGGATTCTACTATATATATGGAGGAAATGAATGATATGAAAATTTTAGTTGCTGATGACGATAAAGAGATTGTAGAACTACTGAGCATTTATATTCACAACGAAGGGTACGAAGTCGTTAAAGCTTATGATGGGAAAGAAGCCTTATCTAAGATTCGAACAATTTCAGATATTGATTTACTTATTTTAGATATCATGATGCCAATTATGGATGGTATGCAAGTAGTTAAGGAATTACGAAAGGAATCTCAAATTCCGATTATTATGTTGACTGCTAAAACAACTGATATGGATAAAATCAAAGGGTTGGTAGCTGGTGCTGATGACTATGTTACAAAACCATTCAATCCATTAGAAGTTATGGCTCGTGTTAAATCTATTTTAAGACGGAGTCAAATGCAACTTAAAGCGGATGAACCTGATGTACTTGAAATAGGATCATTGATCATCAACAAAGATTCCCATGAGGTAAAAACAGTTGAAGGAAAAGAAATTCAATTAACGGCATTGGAATTTGGGATTTTGTATCTATTAGCTAGTCATCCTAATCGTGTTTTCAGTGCTGATGAAATTTTTGAACGAGTTTGGCAACAAGAAAGCATTGTTTCTGCAAAAACAGTCATGGTTCATGTAAGTCACTTGAGAGATAAGATAGAAGAAGCAACTGGTGGAGAAAAAGTCATTCAAACAGTTTGGGGAGTTGGATATAAGATCGATGCTCGTTAGACAAAAAAAAATCGAAAAACAAAAGCGAATTACCCTAACATCAAAGGAAATCAGCGAATTACTTGCTGAAGGAATCGTCACGATTATCCTGTTGCTTCTATTAAATGTCTCGATTACGGTGATTCTTAGTGGTAACCAAACACTACAAGGAATCATCTGGGCAACTAAAGGTGCTTTTGCAACAGAGCTAAATACAGATTTATTTTGGAGTTTGAGTAAATTTGTTATCCCAATATTTTTTATAGTGGACGTTGCTGTACTATACTGGCGTTTGATTCGTCGTTATCGCCAAATGCAATTACGTCACATTATCAGCGAACTACATTATATCGCCGATGGAAATTACGATCATCGGATTCCTTTCGAGCTAAGTGGTGATTTAGCAAAAGTTGTCACTAGTATCAACGGACTAGTTGATAGTACCGTTGCAGCCATTGAGGATGAACGTAAAATAGAAAAATCAAAAGATGAGCTGATCACAAACGTTAGTCATGACATTAGAACACCTTTAACTTCTATTATAGGATATTTAGGTTTGATTGAGGATCGACAATTTCATAATGAAGAAGATTTGCTGAAGTACACACATACAGCTTATGTAAAAGCGAAACAAATGAAACTGCTTGTTGATGATCTTTTTGAATATACAAAAGTTCGTCAGCCTTCCGTCCCGATCAATACGATTAGTTTTGATATGGCACAATTGATCGAACAACTTGCTGCTGACTTTGAGTTGGAAGCAGATAAAAATGATATGACGATTCAAGTCAATGCTGATCCGGCATCAATAAAAATGGATGGCGATACTGAGAAACTAGTTCGTGTCTTCAATAATCTACTATCAAATGCACTAAAATACGGTAAGGGCGGCAAAAATATCGTCATTGATGTAGAGAAAGTTGGAACAGAAGCTGTAATCGCTGTTAGAAATGATGGTCCGCCAATTCCTAAAAAATCCTTAGATCAATTATTTGATCGCTTCTATCGCGTAGAAGAATCTCGTTCCCAAGAAACAGGTGGAACAGGTCTTGGTTTGGCTATCGCACAAAGTATTATAGCTTTGCATGGCGGCTACATTTATGCAACGTCCGATAATCACTGGACATCTTTCATTATTCACTTACCTTTAAAGCGAAATTAATTTGCTAAGGTTGACATCTAAACAAAAGTTTTGTATCCTAATGACAAGCAAAGAGAAAAAGTATTTATAGTGCTGAATCAAAGAGAGTTTGCGGTGGTGAGAGCAAATATTCTACTATAAAGAAGTCCGTCTCTATTACATGCGTTTGACGAAATAAGTCAGACCGGCTGCAGCCGTTATCTGCATTACAAGGGCAGCGTTACAGCTGAACTTGGGTGGTACCGCGAAATTCAAGTCATTTCGTCCCAAGAAATTTTTTTCTGGGGATGGAGTGGCTTTTTATTTTACTATAATGTTATCTAGCTACGTGGGTTAACCCATTGCGCTTTTAAATTTAAGGAGGAGTAATTATGTTAGATGTAAAAATGATTCGTCAAAATTTTGATGATGTTCAAGCAAAATTGAAAAACCGTGGTGTAAAAGAAGAGATATTAATAGAATTCTTGCGCTTAGATGAAAGTCGTCGTAATTTATTAGTGAAATCAGAAGAGTTAAAAAAATATCGGAATGATGTTTCAGCAGAAATCGCACAATTAAAACGAAATAAAGAAGATGCCGCAGCCAAAATTGCTGAAATGAAAGAAGTTGGCGGTAATATCAAAGCAATGGACACTGAAATCGAAGCGATCGATGCTAAGCTTCATGAAATATCTACAACATTACCTAATCTTCCTCATGATTCAGTACCCGTAGGCGCAGATGAAGATGATAACGTTGAAGTACGCCGTTGGAGCGAGCCTAGAAATTTTGCTTTTGAACCGAAACCACATTGGGATGTAGCAGAAAAATTAGATATTCTTGATTTTGAGCGCGGAGCAAAAGTTTCTGGAAGTCGCTTTGTCTACTATAAAGGGTTAGGTGCTAGATTAGAGCGCGCATTGTACAACTTTATGCTGGATATGCATGTTTATGACCATGGTTATACTGAAATGATGACCCCTTACATTGTAAACAGTAATTCTATGTTTGGTACTGGTCAATTTCCTAAATTCAAAGAAGACGTTTTTCAATTAGAAGGGACTGATATGACATTGATCCCAACAGCTGAGGTTCCTTTAACAAATTATTATAATAATGAAATTTTAGACGGTAAAGATTTACCAATCTATTTTACAGCGCTAAGTCCATCTTTCCGTTCTGAAGCTGGAAGTGCCGGCCGTGATACACGAGGCTTGATTCGTCTTCATCAATTCAACAAAGTAGAAATGGTGAAATTTAGCGATGCAGAACATTCTTATGAAGAATTAGAGAAAATGACGGCAAATGCAGAAGATATTTTACAAAAATTAAATCTACCTTATCGCGTCATGTCATTAGCTACTGGCGATATGGGCTTCTCAGCTGCGAAAACATATGACTTAGAAGTCTGGATCCCAGCTCAAAATGCTTATCGTGAAATCAGTTCTTGTTCAAACTGTGAAGATTTCCAAGCTCGTCGTGCGATGATCCGCTATCGTGATGAAAATGATAAAGTTCAATATGCTCATACACTAAATGGATCTGGTTTGGCAGTTGGCCGGACAGTTGCAGCTATCTTAGAAAATTATCAAAATGAAGACGGAACAGTAACCATTCCAGAAGTTTTGATCCCATATATGGGTAATTTAAAACTAATTAAATAAATCAAAAGAATCATTCATATAACAAAATCATTGTTGAAAGTCCAAAACAAGCGTGATACATTTATATTACTGTAAACAATCAAATTTATAAATTAGAGGGATCAAACGTTATGGACAAAAATAATCACCCATCAAGAACCCGAAATAGTCGGCACAAAAAAAATAAGTACAGTTTTTCAAAAAAAATAGCTTTTCTATCCGTTTTTGCGATTTCATTCATTTTGGTCTGCGGTGGTGTTTATGCAACCTATGCCATGCAGCATCAGCCAAAAGAAGCAAGCAAACTTGAAGAGGATGATCAATATGAGCAAAAAGAAGCCGCCTTGTTAGAAAAAATTCGGAAAGATCAAAACCAAGAAGAATTTAAAACTACCGAGCAAGAAAAAACAGACGGCAGCATCCAGACTCTTATTTATGAACCTGTTGCAGCTGACTCTATTCCTCAATTACCAACAATCAAAACTGAATTGACAGGTTTGATCGACGTTGCTCAAAAGAACAGTCCCAAAGAGACCGCAATCAAGCTCATCGGTTATGTGAAAAGGGTAAAAATCAATGAACAAGTAATCAGCTATCAACCTGTCGTTGAGACCTATACTTGGGATCAAGAGAAAAAAGACTGGTCTGAAAAAACGGAACAAGGTAAAAATACAGCCTTCGTCAATCAAAAAACAAAACAGCCACTGAGCTTGCAGGATATTTTTATAAGCGAAGCAAATGTCTTAGCCGTTCAGCAAGTTGTTCAACAAAAATTGCTTTCGGAAAGTCCCGATGGTAATGCCATTATTGATGATATACTCAACATGCCAAGTATTTCTCTAGATGGAACCGCCTTTACTTATTATTCCGATAAAATCAGCTTAGGCTTACCAGAAAATCCTACGGGTAAAAAAGAAATCACATTGTCCTACAAAGAAATTGCTGGTTACGTAAATCCAGAGTTTATTGATGTATCTTCTATCAAAGATGCATTACCTAACCCTTTAGATCCAGACAAGAAATACATTTCACTAACGTTTGATGATGGTCCTAATCCTGAGACTACCCCTAGACTTCTAGATATTCTAAAAGAAAAGGGAGTCAAAGCAACATTCTTTATGTTAGGGCAAAATGTTGTAAAACATGAATCCGTTGTAAAACGAGTGGCTGAAGAAGGCCATGAAGTAGCTAGCCACTCCTATTCACATCCACAATTGACTGGAGTTGATGCACAAACGGTGAAAGAAGAAGTCCAAAACACAGACAAAGCTATCTATCATGCAATTGGCAAGCTCCCAACTGATTTTAGACCACCATATGGTGCTGTAAACAAAGATGTGGCAGCTATAATTGGTAAACCAATCATTCAATGGTCTGTCGATTCACAAGATTGGCAAAGTCATAATGCTCAGGCGATTATTAAACGTATTGACGATACAGCTTATAATGACACGATTGTATTGATGCATGACATTCATCCAGAAACAGTGGACGCTGTGTCAACTGTGATCGATCACTTACGTGGAGCAGGCTATGAAATTTTACCTTCTAAAGAATTATTAGGAAAAAAAGCCAAACCACTCCATATGTATTATGGCTCTAAAGATGAACGACCTGTTCAATAAACATAAAAAAATTCCGATGTCTTATGCGACATCGGAATTTTTTTATCGTTATCTCGATTTATTGTTCTACCGAGTAATTAGGGGCTTCTTTTGTAATTTGCACATCATGAGGATGAGATTCTTTCAACCCATTTCCACTCATTTGAATAAACTGTGCTTCTTCACGTAATTGTTTTAAGTTTGCCGCACCGACATAACCCATACCTGATTTTAACCCACCAATCAATTGGAACACAATATCCGACACGCTACCTTTATAAGCAACACGGCCTTCGATACCTTCAGGAACTAGTTTATTGGCTTCGTTGACACCGCCTTGGAAATAACGATCACTTGAGCCTTTTTCCATTGCGCCCAGTGAACCCATTCCGCGATATGTTTTAAAACGACGACCTTGATAAATTTCAAACTCACCTGGTGATTCATCTGTTCCAGCTAGCATACTACCTAACATAACTGCATGTCCGCCAGCAGCTAAAGCTTTTACGATATCTCCTGAATACTTGATCCCGCCATCAGCAATAATTGCTTTACCATATTTACGTGCAACAGAAGCCGCATCATAGATAGCTGTCAATTGAGGAACACCTACACCTGCAACGACACGCGTTGTACAAATAGAACCAGGTCCGATCCCAACCTTAACAACATCCACACCTACATCATAAAGTGCTTTAGCACCTTCCGCTGTTGCAATATTTCCAGCAATCAATGTCGCTTCCGGGAATGTATCACGAATTTCTTTGATCTTACGAATCACGCCAGCGCTATGACCATGAGCTGTGTCGATAATGATCGCATCTACTCCTGCATCTAATAAAGCTTCCGCACGTTCAAAAGTATCACTTGTAACACCAACTGCCGCAGCGACTAGTAAACGACCATGCTCATCTTTCGCTGCATTGGGAAATTCGATTACTTTTTCGATATCTTTAATTGTGATCAAGCCACTTAAACGATTGTTCTCATCAACAATCGGTAATTTTTCGATTTTATGTTTCTGTAAAATCTTTTCAGCGTCTTTTAGAGAAGTACCAACTGGGGCTGTAACTAGGTTGTCTTTCGTCATTACTTCGTCGATCTTCATTTGATAATCCGTGACAAATCGCATATCACGGTTCGTAATAATACCAACCAATTTACGGTTGTCCATCGTTTCTACGATAGGCACTCCACTGATACGGTATTTACTCATCAGATTTTCTGCATCTGCTACTAAATTCGTTGGTGTTAAGAAAAATGGGTCAATGATTACACCACTTTCAGAACGTTTTACTTTACGAACTTCATCTGCTTGTTGCGCGATGCTCATATTTTTATGAATAACACCTAGACCACCTTGACGAGCCATTGAAATGGCCATTTTACTATCCGTTACGGTATCCATACTTGCACTGATCAGAGGAATATTCAACTTAATATTTTTAGCTAGTTGGATACTCATATCCACTTCGTTAGGCAATACGTGACTTTCTGCTGGAATCAATAAAACATCATCAAATGTAAGACCTTTTTTCGCGAATTTTGTTTCCCAGTTAGACATTTTCTAGACCACTCCTCTATTTAATTTTATATAAGAAAATAACAGATAATAAAAGGTAAGTCAACCGCATTTCTCAGTTTGCAGAGATTTTCTTTTCGTTTCTCAAAACATGAGTGTTTTCTCATTTCTTTGTTATCAAAATAAAATGATAGCCATAGTTATTTCTTTGTTTTCATCTTAGAAGAATACATCGTTGCACCCTTCCATGTTACACAAGCCAAAAGAGTCAAAACAGAGATACTCAAAGAAATTTTTTGAGCCAACGTTGTCTGGTAAGAAATAGAAACCCTGCCTTTTTTAGATAATTCAATATCAACTAATCCGTTTTGTTTATTTAATGAGGCCGGAATTATTTTTTCGTTGCCATCACTTACTATTTTAGCTTGATAACCATAATAATAGATAAATGGGACAGTAACAGTTGTTTTCTTTGTATCATTTGTGCGATAGTCAAAAGCCACCGAATCAAAGTTCATTTTAACGTTTGTTATTTCTATTTTAGAATCATCATAAACGACTTTTCGTTTTTTATTCTTTTTAATAGTAGAATAATCAACTTCTTTTGGTAAATATTCGTGCCCAGCACCGATATAATAGCTATTGGTTTGATCGTATGAGTGGTGCGATAATATACGTTTTCCTTCAGTATCAATACTTTCTTTTTCATACAACCCAACACCAATTAAAATAACCATTATCAAGATTATCTGACTACTTGGAAATTTTTTAAATAATCCAATATCATCATTTGCAATAAGAAATGCTAGCAACAACGTCACGATCGATAAAAAGCGCCAAGGAAACTGAATCGTATTAAGTGGCGTATTGTCAAAGAACTGCCAAGGAAAAAGATCCGTTGTCATAAACATAAATAGCAAAGCAAGAATGACCAACTCACGATTGGGTGAATTTCGCTTAAAAAGCATTACTGTGTAGATCACCAAACCAAATAACAGGATAACGCCTATATTCGCTGAAGAAGCATGAAATACGCTATTTTTAAAGCTGTTAGTTATTAGTTCACTCAAAGAGTAGCTTCTATCTGAAATCAACGTCAAAGGATTAGACGTTACTTGAAACGTAACATGACTCATCTGTTCAAAAACGGGCACTAAATAGAAAGCTAGCAGTAAAACAGTAACTCCTGCGGCCTTTAATATCGCAACAATGACCTCTTTCTTTAAGAAGCACTTCAGATTTAAAAGAATATACATCCCTATAAAAATGCTAACGATTTCCAATGAAATAAAATGAGCTAAACCAATTCCTGTCATAGCTACTGTTAACAATAACCATTTTTTCTCTTTCCCATTTTTCAATAGATATAAACTTGCTAGAACTAATGGAAAAAAGCCCATTGCCAACAGCTCTCCAATAGCCTGGCGATTAAAAAAGTCTTGCAACCGGTAAATTGATAAAGTATACAATAATGAAAATAAGTAGCTTTTAATTTTCGTTAATTCCATGTATCTTCCAGATACATAGGTTAAAACAAATGTAGCCAAGTTGATTCCAATAGAAAAAATGACAAAACTAGTTGCGAGTGAAAAGCCTACCATACGTATAATTGCTGGAAAATACAGATAAAAATCTGGATAAAATAAACTAGATGCATACCCATATCCTCCAATAAAAAAGTAGCTTACTTTCGGCAACAATATGCCATGCTGCAAAGATAAAGCCAAACCTTCGATCCGATTTTGATGAAAATGGTAATCGTCACCAATCATGATATGCCCATTTCGAAGATAAACAATATATAAAGATAAGACACTTAATATAAAAAAACTTAAAAAAATTAGAAAATGACTATGTTGTTTGACCCATGTTTTCATTGATCCACCTCTTCATAATGAAAATTAATTGTAAATTTCATTCTTAGTTTCTATGTTAGCGTGCTGAGGCTTTTCTTTCAAACATGAACCTTTTTAGTTTGAATTTATTTATCGATATTTAATGATTCTGTGTTAGTGGAAATTTCCACTTAATTTATTAGTTAAAAAAAAAGCCTTAAACAAAACTATGATTAGCTTTGTTTATGACTCTTCTACTTTTATTCTTTAACGCGCCAAACTGCTACGCATGTTGTATTTTTTCTTTAATAGGTAACGGGTACCTAAGGCGATCCCACCAATAATAATCACAATTACTGGATCTAAAACAGGATTGATAATCGGCGGTAACATTGAAGAACCTGCAAAGACAACTAGCCATAAAAGCATCGCTCCAACTAAGATCAAGCCAGTTTTGAACCAACCAGGACGTTTTGATTTATCCACACCTGGACGATCGTACTGATACACATATTTATACATTAAATAAAATACATAACCTCCAGCCATTGATGCTAGCACTAATGTCAATAAACCTAATGGCTGTGATTTTCCTTTAGACCACATCATCATAACCGAGAACATGATTGTCATTACACCAAATAATAACAATGTGTTATCCAACCACATCAAGGTTGGGGTTGACTCAGGCAGTTCTTCTGGCTTATTTAAAATAGACTCCGTACGTTCAGCCACTGTTCCGAAAAGCTGACGCGCAGTCTTCCCGCTTTTTTGACCTTCTACTAAATGAGGTAGAATTTCATGCAAAGCAAGTGTTTGTGCTTCTTCTGAAAGGTTAGCAGCAACTAATGATTTTTTTAAGTCAAAGATGTATTGTTCATTTCTCTTTGTCAATTTTTGTTCAAGTTCACGATTTTCTGAAACAATGTCTCGAAGTGTTTCTGATTCCATTTTTTGCGTCCTCCTCGCCCGTGGCCAACGGGGCAGTCTTTACCTAAAAAGTATTCTAACACATTTTTTAGGGAGAAAAACAGTTTTTAGCAATTTTTTTCCTATACATTGAAACGGAAAAGCATAACATCGCCATCTTGAACAATATATTCTTTTCCTTCTAAACGAACTTTGCCCGCTTCTTTGGCTGCTTGCATATTGCCATACGTATTCAAATCATCAAATGAAACCGTCTCTGCGCGAATAAATCCACGTTCAAAATCAGTATGAATGATTCCTGCTGCTTGAGGTGCTTTGATCCCCTTACGGAAAGTCCAGGCACGAACTTCTTGTTCTCCAGCAGTAAAGTATGTCGCTAGTCCCAATAAATCATACGCTGCACGAATCAATTGATCTAAGCCAGATTCTTCGATGCCTAGTGCTTCTAAAAAGTCAGCTTTATCTTCGTCATCTAATTCCGCAATTTCTTCTTCTGCACGTGCGCAAACAACAATTACCTCTGCTTGTTCATTTGCAGCAAAAGTACGAACTTGCTGAACATATGGATTGTTGTCAGAATCTGCTACTTCATCTTCTGAAACATTTGCTACATATAAAATAGGTTTTGCTGTTAATAAGAATAAGCTTTTAACAATTTTTTGCTCATCTTCAGTAAATTCGATCGTCCGAGCAGACAAACCTTCTTCTAGAACTGGTTTAAGCTTATCTAATACTGCAAGCTCTGCTACTGCATCTTTATCTTTTGTTTTAGCTATTTTTGCCACACGAGCATAGCGCTTCGTAATAGAGTCGAGATCTGCTAATACTAATTCTAAGTTGATCGTATCAATATCTGCTAACGGATCTACACGTCCTTCAACGTGAGTAATATTATCATCATCAAAACAACGTACCACATGACAAATAGCATCTACTTGGCGAATATGGCTTAAAAATTGATTCCCTAAACCTTCACCTTTGCTTGCGCCTTTTACAATTCCGGCGATATCTGTAAACTCAAAAGTAGTGGGGACTGTTTTTTTAGGTTTCACTAACTCTGTTAAACGCAGCAAGCGCTCATCTGGTACTTCAACCATACCCACATTAGGATCAATTGTTGCAAACGGATAATTCGCCGCCTCTGCTCCTGCTTTTGTAATTGCGTTAAAAAGGGTAGATTTCCCTACGTTAGGTAAACCTACGATTCCAGCTGTTAATGCCATTGATTATTCACTATCCTTTATCAGTTTTTTTTCCAAAATTTTCTTCATCTTTTTTTCAAAATCACGGCGTGTCATCATAACGATATGACCGCAGTTCGTACATTTTATTTTAATATCGGCACCCATTCGGATAATTTCCCAACGATTTGCCTGACAAGCATGGGGTTTTTTCATTTCTACAATATCACCAAGATCATACATAACAGACATATCCCTTCTAACAAATAGTCATCCATATTCATGAAATCAGACATAAACATACAAAGATACAATACCATTTTTTGGGCAATCAAGCAAAGCTATTTTATTAATTCACTTTTTTATACATTAAATAAGGACCAACAAAAATAAATAATATTATTTCTCGAAATAATAAAAATAAAATAATTTAAATAAAATTGTATTTACTCAATTTATGTTGGATAATATTGAAAATATTACTACCTATTTCCGAAGTTGTCACCAATAATGATATTGAAATGAGATGTATTAGTAGCCCAACGTTTATTCTGATATGACTCATCACATTATATCCTAACTACTATTCTTATACTTATATTTAAAGGAGTTCTACTATGAGAAAATTTGACTTACTAGAAAAATTGGAAGTTTATCAAATTGACATATTAATATATCTGAGCAATGTTGGCGGTACTACAACAAAAAAAGAGCTTTTACGGCATCTAGATATAGGCAACTATTTTTTATCAAAGCTACTCGAAGAATTGATGACCTCAGCAAAAAAATCAAATGACTGTTTTTCCATTGAAGTAAATAAACATACAATTATATTTCAAACCAAACCTGATTATTCTCTTCATACTTTGTACAATGAACTGATCATCCATGCACCAAAATATACCATTTTAGAAGAATTACTGCTTTGCGGAACCATTGATGTCACTCGCTTATGTGAAAAAATTGGCATCAGCCATTCCACATACTTCAGGAAAATCAACGAATTGAACATTTTATTAAATGAATTTGATTTGACAATCCAAAATGGTTCTCTACTTGGTTCTGAATTGCAAATTCGTTTTTTTTATGTATCTCTTTACAGCGTCACAGACCCTAAACACCAATTAAAAGCTCCGAATGTCGATCCTAGAATTTACGAAACAGCCAATCATATTCAGCAGCTATTAGGCAGCCCAATGTCAGTCTTAGCTCGAAAAAAACTTATCATCTATTTAAGTCTATTAAAAAGGCGAAATGCACAAAAAACTATACCGGACTTCAGTGAACTGGAACCTTTTTTCAATAACAAATCAGATATTTGTAGTCAAAAGAGATTCGTAAATGCACTTAAAAATTCTCGCTTATTCAAAAAAATCAATGAAACGCTTGGATCATTTTTAGTTTATTACTCTTTTAAAATGCCTCCTGATGAAATTATTTTATTGCTTCTCTTCATGCTCGGCGAAGATATCATTCCTGCTAATTCACATTGCTTAAAAGAACTTGATTTAATTGAAAGATACAGTAGATTTTTTATACAAACTCTGAATAACGAATTTTTTGATTTTATGAAAACCTGCTATCCAAACACTTGCTTAAACAATTATCACCGATCAACCCTTCAATATTATCTAAATTCTATTAGCTACCGCCATTTGATATTTAAAGGACATATTGATTCTTATTGGGAACTAAATTATACAGAACAGGAAAAGACGATACACTCTGAGTCGATTCAACATTTTGTTAATTACTTAAAAGAAAAATACCCAGTAATTTTTGTAGATCCCACCCATGACACTGTTCTTATCACAAAATACGCTCATGCCCTAAGTTTTTATGAAGAGTGTGTCAAAATTAAAATTTCTGTTGGAATATTTATTGAAGGTGATTTACTATGCAAAAAAAAATTTACAGACCAGTGGATCAAATATGTTGGATTAAACACTTTTGCAGAAGCAGGACCCTTTGCTCCAAACCAATTTTATGATCTGGTTATTAGTAATGTAGATTGTTCTTACTTAAAAAAAAGAGGAAAGTATTTTTTCTTTTTGACCAACTACAATGAAAAAAAGGACTTCTCAGATCTTGATCAGTTACTGTATAAGATTTATTCGTCTTGACAACGCTCCCTGAAAGACCTGCTATATAAGAGTAGGTCTTGCTTCTACCAACTAAAATTTTTGTGTTAGATAAATTCAAGTTTTTCTACCAGCTGACGTTCTTCTGTGAAAAATGAATTTGTGTAACAATCCAGCGTCATTTTTGTTGATGAATGTCCTAATAATGAACTTATTGTTGCAATATTTCCGCCAGCCTCTAGACAGCGAGTGGCAAAAGTATGTCTTAACGAATGGAAAGAAAATTTTTCCAACCCAATCTTTTTACGAATTATTTGAAAACGATACGCTATCGTGCGAGGTTCTAAAGCCTTTTGTTTGTTTGAAATAACGTAATCACTAGTTGATACTTTTTGAAGTTCAAGCAAATTTTTCTTTAAAGACTTAGTAATTGGAATTTTTCGTTGAGAGTTATCGCTTTTAGGTGTGACTTCCACAATCTCTGTTTTTCTTCCAGCTTTGTCTTGCGACTGAATTCTAAGTACTGTTCTATTAACACCCAATGTGTTGTTTTCAAAATCAATATCTTCCCATTTTAGTCCACAAATTTCTCCAATTCGAAGTCCGGTCTGTAAAGCGAGCATAATAGAAAAAAATTTCTGATTTGTATTGATTTCTTTGACTAACTTTGCTTGGTCTTTAATGGATAAAGCCCGCACTGTTTTTCTTCTTGTTTTCGGAAGTTCCAATCCCATACATGGATTTTCTACAAGTAAGTTTAAAGATATTGCCTTGCCCAAACAATTTTTTAATACTGAAAAAATTGACCTGATAGAACTTGCTTTCAACGTTTGATCCATCTCTTTTAGTAAATAATCAATATCTGATTGCTTCAGTTTTTGCAGCTTAACTGAACCAATTCTTGATAATACATGGACTTCCATTTTATTTTTATAGCTAGCGTAAGTACTACTTTTTACTTTCGGACGAACAAATGTCTTCAACCAGTAATTTGTCCAGTCTAGTAACTTTCCTTCATAAGGTAATAGATTTTTACTATTGCTTGTCTGTTTTTCATATTTCATCAAGATAAGTTGGTGCTTGACCTCCGAGTATTTATAGCCATAGATATAACCATAATGAATTTTCCCATTTTGTTGTCTACCTTTTATGTATCGGCCTTCCCAGCGACCATCTTTTCTTTTATAGATGTTTTCTCCTCTTCTTGCCATAATTAAGATCCTTTCTAAAATTTAATTTTAAAAAATGCAATCACTACAACTCTTTAATTATTTTTATGTTATTTTTATCAAACATTAAATCATTTATTTAAAATCAATCTATTTAATTTCAATTTTCATATACTTCTACACAAGACTTTACAATACGTTCAGTTTTCTTAACCAAGTATGCATTATAATTTTTTTCGATTCATTTCAAAAATTTTCCTAAAAAAGAAAAAATTTGGAAGTAGAATGCTAAATTTATTTGTTATACAAATAATATTTGTATAATATTCGAAGAAAAAGAAAGAGGCCTATACATCTGAAACTGTTCTAGTTTCTTGTACACCACCCCTTTTTTCTCCAAATCAACCTGTTAACCATCATGCTTCATTTACCAGAGTATTGTTACTTAACCTCAAAGAACTACTTAAAAAATCTTTTAAGGCGGCATATCCTTCTAGTTTTACCAGCATTTCTTGTGAACAATATACCCAGTAATTAAAAATTGTCGGACCAACAGAAACTTTTTCTACAAGTTCCATAAACTGACCCAAATCTTCAATCAGCTCTCGACAACTTAGTTTATCCGCAATGATAATTTCTTCTTTTCCTTCCAACTCCAACAACATCCATAAATAATCAATAAATTCTACTTTCGCTTTTAAAGTTAAAAATTGTTTTTTTGGTACCATTCGTTTTTTATTCAATTCTTCATTTTTTGTAAAACACGTTAAAACGTCCATCTCAATTTTGGACATACAGTCTTTTAAAGCATTTTTTTTATTTAGCCCTTGATTTGCTTTAATTATCTTTTTTTTTGGTGACCAATCCGATACCCAATTCTTTACTTTTAAAGTTACTGAATGTTGTTTGGATCGATCAAAACTATACTTACGTACTCGATCTTTTTTTTCGCTTACGATCTTTTTCGTTATGTAACTTGTACTTTCAAGATTTGGTTTCGTTTTCTTCACTACTTGTTCTTTGTTTTCAGAATAGCCTTGATTATCTTTCACGTTATACTCTACTTGACTCATTTGTGCTTTAATTGTTTGACTTACTTTAGTAAGCTCCGTTTTTAGCAACTCGCCTGAATCTAAAACGATTGATTCACTTTTCGTGAGCCGATCTTCTAAGCCCTCTATTTTTTTAGTTAGCTGGCTGAACTTTTCTAAAACGCCAGAGATTTCTTCTTCTTTTCTCTTATATTCAAGTTCTTTTTCCTCCTTGAGTATGCTGTCATGAGTTTCGATGAGTTCTTTGGCAAATTCTTTTAATCCTCGCAGATGCTTTACTTGCGCTTCCTCATAAAAACCTATAGTAAACGTCAATACGATATATGCAGTTGATGTAAAAACATTGATTTTTTTTATGAGTAATTCATCATTTTTTTCAGTCCAAGTTTTATATATTTTTTTTGAAATCTGCTCAAGTTCCATCAAAGAGTGAACATCTTTTTTAAAGATCAATTTACAGGATAGATAAGCTTCATGCGGCGTAACTAAGTGATTGTTAAAAAGTTCCACTCCTAAAAGTCTTCGATTAACTTTTCGATGGAGAATATATTTTTTTATTATTTTCTTTCCCTGCTTTTGGGTATTTTGTTCAACTACGTTCATATCCTCCAACTCCTAAAATCTCTGCACCTAAATTTATTCAGGCAGATATGATGACCCTACTTTTTATGCGTTAAAACTCTATCTTTTTAATCGTTTAGAATTTGCAGGACGTTTTTTCCTACCATCATCAACCTTGTTTGCTTTTGGTTTTTTCTTTCGTTGCGAATTTTTATTATTTCGGTCACGCTTTTTCTTCTTGTAAGATAAGGCTTCTTCATAGCGTTTCTCTTTTCGCTTTCTTAAAATCAGCAACAGCAATAAGAGTAACAGTAATAAAACGAATGTGATCACACAAATAATGGTGTAAAACATTATCTTACCTTTCTCTGAATCAATTGCAGTGTTCTCTATTTTTTTGTTTTCAGATTTTGTGATTTCCAGCTCTTTATCCCATTTCCATTCTTGATTAGTTGCTTTAGATTTAGCCGTTAGATCGATTTGGTATTTCCCAGCCTTAAATCCTTGTTTCTCACCATCGATTACGAAAATGAAACTTGAATTAGGTGCCATTCGATAGCCCGTTACCTTCGTCTGAGCAAAAATTTTATCTGAGTTTTTTTTATATACATCTGCTTTAAAATCAATATCTTCTAAGTTCACTGCTTGATCATTTTGAATAGTTGCTTTTATAATATTTTTATTTGACTCTTTTGAAAAAACGACGTCTAATAAATTTAATTTTGCTACAACTGGTGTATCTGTTTCGGTTAGTTTAACCGCTACGATATATGTTTTTTTAGCTTGTTTTTCTTTATTGTTTGAATCAGAAGTTTCAATATTTTTTTCTGATGAAACAACTTTGATACCACCTAAAATCATTCCATCAAATTGTTTTTCAGGCATATCTAAACGGACCGTTGTTGTGATCGTTTTTTTAGCTGGAATCGTCAGTTTTGCCTCAGTAGTCGCAATGTCCTTAAAAGAAATGCCTAGGCTTTTGTCTCTTGGAACGGATTTTGATCGATCAGAATAATCTATATCTCCCGCATCATTTGTTGTAGCATCGTTGATTTCTAGAGTGACTTGTTCTTCTTTATCAGAACTATTGGTCAACTCCATCTGTACGTCCTGTTTTTGACCTGGCTTCATTCTAAGATCATAATATGTTGCTTGTGAATTATGTTGATTTTTTGGTAAAATCGGCTTTACCGAAACCGCCAGCCCAACTTGAGCTTTCGTAATCATAAATATTAGCGATAAAAGAAAAACTCCTATCATTACAACAATC
Source organism: Enterococcus ureasiticus (assembly GCF_001730285.1). Lineage (GTDB taxonomy): Bacteria > Bacillota > Bacilli > Lactobacillales > Enterococcaceae > Enterococcus_L > Enterococcus_L ureasiticus. Next base: position 359,715 of record NZ_MIJZ01000015.1, on the reverse strand, counting down.
AAGCGAAGTATTTTTCGTTTATTAATCATGGAATTTTAAGCTCCCTGCATCGTAAAATCATATGTACAGATTTGAAAAAAGAAAAAAACATAACAGGTGTGACAATCAAATGAACAGTAAGGACAAAATATTACTTTCTCCTAATATTTCAATTGAGTTTCTTTTTAGTGTACCGATACGCCTCTTTCTTATATCATTGATAATTCTGCTGTTTTAGCGATAATCTTTTTTACATTATTTTTACCTAAGTAGATATTTAAATGCTTTATGTAGTGGTGGACGGGAAAAGCTGACAATTCCCAATCCTTTTGCTTTTTCAAACAAAATCGTGTTACTTCTCTAAAAATTCAAGAGAAAAACAATTTTAGTCGTCCACGATTGACTCCTCGTTTATCACAATCTGTTCAAGTAAGTAGTTTTCTCCCTGTATAAGATCAAAATAAGCCGCTTTATTCAGTATACTATCATAATCCATCTTCATAATCCGGACATGTGGCGGACGAAACCAAGATTTTTTCTTTATTTTTACTCTAGACTCAATTAACTTACACTCATCTAAAACCAAGTAAATTTCATTCGTAGAAACAGAATCTTTGAAACTTCTTACCTGTTCTCTTTCATAGGTCAATTGATTATCCGAAATCGTCATTTTTTCCGATTTTGTAATTAATTCTTTATTCATCATCCAAGACTGCTCTAAAAATTTGGCTTTTTGCAGTAGTTGAGAATATTCTCGTAAATCCACCTTTAATATGTGATCCCAATTTTCATTCTCATCACTATTTGATTGACTTAATTCTTTCATCGCCCTAGAAAGATTCTGCCGCTCCATCTGATCGATTACGACTTCCAATTTCTTATTTGCAAGTCGCATTCTTTCTTTTGCATATCGTTCTCTACTGACAGCTTCTTCCATTTTAATCAAATAGTTCGTGTTATCATCATCCTCACTGTATTCTACAACCTCTGCATCTTGTGCAGGACTAGAATTAGATGCTTTAAGAGGTTTTATAAACATAGCTACCAGTCTTTCAATTTCGCAGACAAACGATTCTAGCACATCATCATAGTCATTAAATAGCTGCTGATCTAATGACTGCAATAAATTGACCATGAAAGGAAATCCAGTCTCTCGATAAGCAATAGGTACAAAATCAATAAAGTAAACAATACGATTATCTTCTTTTTCTTTAGAACCGCCGATCCAAGCAATTTGAGGAAAGGTATGAATCAGCTCATCCAACAACGCAGACCAGTCAAGATCTACAAAATCTAAAGTAATTTCTACATGTTTAAAAAAAGAAATTATGGTATGAAATTCTTCAAAGTATTCTTCTACTTCTTTTTGAGGATAGGGGATTCTTTTATTTTTCTTTTGAAAAATCTCTTCGCAAATATAATAGATATCCCGTAACATATCATCATCAAACAGACGCTCACCTACTGCTGGGGAAGCGGCTTGATAAATGTCAACCATAATATTTTGATAAACCACTTCTTAATCCCCTTCCCTTAATCTAGTGATTGATCAGCTAATCGGCTGGATTTGTTTAACAAATCCTCCATCAACACACTCGTTTCACTTTGCAAACGAAGAATTCGCGTATGATAATTTGCTGCTTCCTGATTAATCATTTTCAACTCAATCGAGGCTTCTGACACGGCTTTTTTAGTTTCATGTCTTGCCGCTTCTACTGTTCGATCAGCTTCAATAGTTGCACGTTCAATGATTTGTTGCGCTTTTTCTTTTGCTTCCATCAAAACTTCTGCAATTTGATTTTTCATCTGATCTTGTTGACGAAGTTGTTTTTCAGTCTCAACACTTCTATTGCGCTCTTCTAACAATTGTTCGTCTAATTGGACTCTCAACTCTTCAGATTGCCTTACTTGTTCTTCAAGCGAAAGAATTCTTTCTTTAGACTTAGATGAAGTTGTCAGACGCATTGTTAATTGATCGATTTCTTGCTGTTTATTTTCGACTTCAGCTTTCAAACGCTCAGCCATTGTTTTTTGACGTTGCATTTCTTTTTGAAATTGTTGATTTTCGTTGTTTAAATGTTCAATTACAGCTGCTTGTTCTTCTTGTACTTCTTGCTCTTGTTTTCTCATAGTATTTTCCAAACGCTCTCTCTTAGTTGAAGTTTCAGGACGACTCTTTTTAGGAGGCTCATACGATTCTTCTTCATATTCATCATCATCGTCGTCATATTCATCGTACTCGTCGTATTCGTCATACTCATCATAGTATTCTTCGTACTCATCATCATTCTTTTTTTTTTTGCCTTTTTTATTAAATATCGCCAATTCTCCCGCTTCCCTTCTTACGTATCCTATTTTAAGTTAAACACTACCTACCAGTAGCTCTCTTATTTTTTCATCATTTTGTTCATCTAGTTCGACAAACTCCTGATTCAAGTAGTAGCCTATCCCTTTTTTATTTAAAATGAATGGTTCAAAAATCGATGTTTTTTCCATTATTTTTTGTTTGATACGATTAATCAAATTGCTCAACAAAGCCTGTTTATTTTTTTGTTTAGCATTCGTCCAAATCGCTTCACATAGTGCCTGACTTGAAAAAACTCTTTGATCAGATTCAATAAAATGTTCTAATACCTGATGTTCCTTTTTAGTCAATGGAATCAGCCAGCTATCAATAATCAATGTCCGATCCTTTAATTGGAAAGAATACTGTTTTTTCACCTTAATTAAAGTTGACGATGATGATGTCATTCGTGAAGCCTCTCCATTATTCATAGAAGAATCCACTGCTCTTTCTTGACTATTTTTACCTTTACGGTTGGCACTCTCTTCAAAAATAGCCGCTAATTTGCTTGCTAGATCCGTGACAGATATTGGATAACGAACAAAACTCACATTAGCATCATTCAGGTACTTAGATTTGTTAGCCTGTTCTGATTCAAATGTTAAAACAACAATTGGTTTGTTCAATAATGCCAAGTTATCTAGGAATGACTCTTTTAGCCCGCTATACATAGATTGTTGATAAATAATAAGATCAAAATTTTGCAGAAAATAGAACTCTTTATCTTTTGGTTGAGTTAATATATCTTTTGAAACCATTATTTCATAATCCATATTCAACAAACTATTTTGCAATAACCCGTTTGCACTTAGTGTGTCAGTCAATATAATAATTTTTTTCCTCATAAAAAGAAAATCCTCCTTTTAAATTTTATATATAGTAAATTCCAACCATTTATTATTTGATAAAAATTCCCTAGACAGATAAATGTGATTCATAATTTTAAATACTGTACTACATAAAACTGTAACTATTAGATAATAGGAATTTCCTATTCTTATATAAAATAAGAAAAAACAACTTTTAAAGTTTGGTATACAAACATTTCTATTCTCTCTTTGACGGTTATACGACGGTCTATTTTTAAAAAAACGAAGAAAACATCATGAAAATAATGATTTTATAAAAATAAATGAATCTACATTGTTTTATAAATTTAAAAAGAATAATAATAGCGATTCTTTTTATTCGTTTTCATTCAGTCTCACTTAAAATACAATTACACTGGATCATTTTCTTTTCAGACTTTTAATATAAGTTTACTTTTTTTAAGGAATTTGAAAAAAGGAAAGGAAAATTACAGTGATTGACAACTATTTATTGTTCTAGTCACAACTTTAATCAGTTTATTCATTTAACTAACACTCTATTTTTTCTATGATTATTTATTGTATTGCGTATATTAATATTGAGAGGAACTATTTTTCTCCAACTACACCAGCAAATACTGTTAGTCTAAAATAATATATTTGACGGTTCATTTGACGGCGTAAGAAAATAAGTAAAAATACTACGCGCTACTATTTTTTATGAACTTCAGAAATATAGGAGTAGCCTACCTTAATTTTTATAGAATAATATAGCTACTTATCAATGTTTTATCGATAAATGATGATTTTGTCTTCTTTATAAGCTATAATATACATAAATTAAATATATTGTTATTTTTTATTCCTCATTGACATGTCCAAATTCTTTATTGTATACTCGTGGTATAGGATAATTAACCAAGGTATCTATTTAACAACATTCATGTGGTTTAATTTAAACAATTATAGATTTTTCTTATTTTATATAAAAACAAGAAAAAATATGTTATTTTTGAATATAATCATTTTTATAGATATCTAAACGGTACGAATATATAAATTAATAAAAAACAACAACATGACTGCTTTTTAACTTAGTACACGCTGTGTTTATTCTCATACAAAAAAGCGTAAAGCAAAACTATTTTTAGTTTCGCTTTACGCTTTTTTTTATCTATTTATCTAGTTAATCAAGCTTCGTCAAAATGAATTTCTAAAATATCTAAAATTCTAGCTAAATCAGACTGTGAAAGGTACTCTATCTCAATTTTCCCCTTGCCTTCTTTTTCTTGAATTGCAACAGTCGTGCCGAATTTATCCATTAAGCGATCTTCGCTTTCACGAATGTAATAAGGTTTATCTTTGGTATTTTTCTTTTCTTTTTTAGGTGTTTTTTTGCCTTGGTTCTCATTTAAGTCGTTGACGATTTGTTCTAGCTGACGAACCGTTAAGTTTTCTTCTACTACTCGTTTTGCCAATGTTAAAATCAAGTCTTTGTCCTTTAAGCCAAGTAATGTTCTAGCTTGACCCATTGATAAGGTTTCGCCTTGAACCATCTCTTTGACTTGCGTTGGCAATGTTAATAGACGTAAGTAGTTTGCAATATATGGACGACTTTTTCCTAGACGTTCTGCGACTTCTACTTGTGTTAATTTCAAATTTTTCATCAGCATATCGTACGCTTCTGCTTCTTCTAGCGGATTTAAATCTTCGCGCTGCAAGTTTTCTAAAACAGCGACTTGCATCATGGCTTCTTCATCGAATTCGCGAACGATTGCTGGAATCGTTTCTTTATCTGCTAATTTCGATGCGCGAAAACGTCTTTCACCAGCAATGATTTCGTAACCTTTAACGGCTGATTTTCTAACAATGATCGGTTGAAAAACACCTGATTGCTGAATTGAGTTTGCCAATTCCTGAAGGGATGCTTCATCAAATGTTTTTCTTGGCTGATAAGGATTCGGACGAAGTTCATTTAAAGGAATTTCAAGTACCTCTTCTTTTTGAACATCTACATCTTCCAAACTAGCAAAATCTTGAAACAATGCATCAATACCTCTACCTAAACCTTTTCCTTTACTCATTATCCAACACTTCCTTTGCTAGTGCTTGGTACACTTCGGCACCACGTGAACGGGGATCATAATCAATAATCGACAAACCATGGCTTGGTGCTTCAGACAGACGGACATTTCTAGGAATAATTGTATCGTACACTTTTTCACGGAAGTATTTGCGAACTTCCTCCACAACTTCAGCGCCTAAATTTGTTCGTGCATCGTACATCGTAAGCAATACACCTTCAATACGTAAATCTGGATTAAAATGTTTTTGAACGAGACGAATCGTGTTTAGCAACTGGCTCAATCCTTCTAATGCATAGTATTCACATTGTACCGGAATCAAAATCGAATCACTCGCTGTAAAAGCATTAATCGTCAAATGTCCTAAAGACGGCGGACAATCAATCAAAACAAAGTCATAGATATCATTTATTTCCTCTATGGCAGCTTTTAAACGAGATTCTCTAGCCATCATTGACGTCAATTCAATTTCAGCTCCAGCAAGCTGGATCGTTGCGGGAACGATATCTAAATTTTCACGAGAGGTTTGTTGAATCACATTTTTGATTGGTTCTTCATTCACTAATACATCATAAACATCCGTTGCAACATCGGGTTTACGTACACCGATACCACTAGTTGCATTTCCTTGAGCATCAATATCGATCAGCAACACTTTCTTGCCATAGTAAGCAAGGCAAGCACCTAGATTCACAGTGGTCGTTGTCTTACCAACGCCGCCTTTTTGATTCGCTACAGAAATTATTCGTGCCATTTGTGTCCCTCCATCTTATTTGATTGGTTGTTTATTTGGTAAACCTGGTTTTCTTGGGTATTTTTTGGGTGTTTCTTTTTTCTTTTGGATCACAACGATATGTCGCTCATCTTCGGTGATTGGTAATTCAAATGATACTTCTTTTTGAAATTTACCACCTAAAATAGCAATGGCAGGCTTGGCTTCAATAATTTCTTCTTCACTTTTAGCCGCTTTTAAGGCTAAGAAAAAACCATCCTTTTTGACTAACGGTAGGCACAGTTCACTTAATACATTTAAACGAGCAACTGCACGAGCTGTTACATAATCAAAAGCGCCACGGAATTCCTCCTTTTGACCAAACGTCTCTGCACGGTCATGGTACAAAGAGACCTCTTCTAACTTCAACTCATTTACTAATTCAGTTAAAAATGTGATTCTTTTATTTAATGAATCAACAATCGTTACTTGTAACGTTGGAAAAACAATTTTCAACGGAATGCTAGGAAATCCTGCTCCAGCCCCTACATCACAAATTGATTTATTTGTTGAAAAATCTTCAAAGAACGCTAGCGAAATCGAATCGTAGAAATGTTTTAAATAAACGTCTTTTTCTTCTGTAATCGCTGTTAGATTCATTTTTTCATTCCACTCAACGAGTAATTCAAAATAACGAGCAAATTGTTCCATTTGATGATCCGATAAATGGATCTCTTTTTGGCTTAATAGTTGTTTAAATTCTTCTGGTATCATATGTTTCCTTCCTTGCGTGAAACAGAAAAATGTTTCACAGTTGTCTTTTCTTACTTTAACGCAAATAGCAATTTCTTGCAATGTTTTTAGCGAGATTTATGGCAGTTGTAATGAAATGTTTCTTTCTATTTATATAGGGCTATATACGGCAAAAAATCCTCTTCTGGTTTCAGATACAAACAAAAAGAACATCTTAAACTAACTACTTTATTTTTACTCATAAATTATCGACTCTTTGAGTGTAGAAATATTTTAACGCCTCTAAATAAATAATACTCTTAAATATGTATCTATCGAAAATGTTGAGACTTTGAAAAATAACATTGTTTCAAAGGAAATTGAGCAAATGTTTCACGTGTAACAATGGGCTTCCAAAATAAAATAAGGACCCAAACTTCAAAATGAGTTACGGATCCTTATTCTCTTTACCTTATTAATCTACTTAACACAGCGAAATGCTTGATCTTTTGCCAAGTAAAATGGTCGTAAATACCCCACTGTATTAGACAAGGGAATGACATCTTCGCTTAAATCGATAGCCAATATTTCTTTGAGATAACTTTTTCTTGTGCTTATTCGTTGCCATAATTCTGGATAATCCTCTCTGATTTGTTTTTGTAAATTTTCATCAGCCAGTGCAACACATTCTTCTGCGCTCACTCCAGTGTAGCCTGCCACAGATGGAATAATATCAATTTGTAAAATCATTCCGCTCTTCAATCTTTCCTTAGATCCAGCATAAATCGGAGATGACATCCATTCTTCGTCTGATACTAAATGACCAGGATTCAAGTGCCAATGATAATCCGCTTGAGGAAAAACAGTTTCGATCATTTGATAGAGCTCATTCCCTGGCATTCCAATTTTTATCGTTTCCAACCAAGTAGTAACTGCTTGATAGTAAGGCTTAGCCACCCGCTCTAAATAATCTTGCTGATTTTCTGGAAGTTGGGACGCGTTTTCTATCACAAAACCAGTTCTGCTAGACAAACCACCTTTAAATGCAGTTGTTAAAGATAATGGATCACCTAATTTTACTTGTTTATGTGTTGGGTAAACATTCCCATATTCAAAACGCTGACCTGTTGCGGCAATCGTCACCACCGTATTGGTTTGTCCTTCAGCAGTCAGTTCATTGCCTAATTCAGCTTCTGTCACGCCGACTTGAACTGCATCCATCGCATTTAAAATACAACTGGAAGATAGATTTGCTCCATATTCATAGTGCGCGATCTCATTTGCATTATTGGTTGTACGAGCGCCTTTATCCCCTCGAATAAATAAATGTGCCGCATTTTTTAGCTCCGCTTGTTCGTTTTTGCTTGTCAAAAGTGCTTGAATAATAAAATACGGAAGATCAAAATAAGCATCATTCTCTGATTCAGCTGTCGTAAACATCTTCCAGCCAACAACACCAATCTTACTCTTTTCAGATAAACCGATATTTTCAAAAATCACTTCCAGCCTTGCTTCGTTATCCATCGGCTGGTTTGGTAAAGAAAATAATGGCGAGTGGATCAATCGGTTTTCGATCCGGGCGACCTTTGCCATTTTCAAGTTTTCATTTCCAAGAATCAACGTGCATTCACCTGTAACCTCTAAAACAAGTAGTCCTTCTTCAAAACGGGGAATAAAACCCGTTAAATATTCAAAATTACCACCATGCTCTCTATCTGCATAGATTACTAGTGTGTCAAAACCTTCTGATTTCATATTGTCTAATACTTTTTGCTTTCTCTCATCCATCGTTTCATCTGTTAAAAAAGTTGGAGCTACATCGTTAAAAATCATTGGCTTAGAAACTTTTGTTAATTGGATTTCTGGCTTTTTCATTTCATCGATTTCCTTTCAAGTATGTTATTTTTACACTTTAAAACTCATTCAGACGCTTTCTTTGCTCTCCATCAGCAGTAAAATTGGAGTCAGACAACCATGATTCCATCCGTGCCTTTTGTTTTGGCCATTCACTTTCAAGGATAGAAAACCAGGCAGTATCCCGGTTGCGTTCTTTGTAAACTACAGCGTTACGAAAAACCCCTTCAAAAACAAAACCTAACCGCAGTGCTGCATTTTTAGAAGGCTCATTTAACACATCACACTTCCATTCATAGCGTCGATAGCCTAACTCATCTAGCGCATAACAAGCTAAAAGATATTGTGCTTCCGTGGCTATTCGCGTTTTTTTCAGCTGATCAGAATAAATCACAAAACCAACTTCAATTGTTCCATGTTCGGGATTTATCCGCATCAAAGCTACTGTTCCTAATGCTTTTCCACTTGTTTTATCAATAATGGCGTAGTGAAATGGATCTTTTGAGTGGCTCATTTCTGTGAGATACTCTGAGAATTCTATTTTATTTTTAAATGGCACTAAAGGTATATATGTCCAATTTTTAGGATTACTTTGCGGTCCGTATACTTGATATAGATCTTCTAAATGTTTGTTTGGGTCTACTTTTTCTAATCGGCAGTTGGTTCCTTCTAGTGTTGATTTTTTTGGATATGCTCTTGTAGACCAGTTAGTTACTGGATAGCCGATTGGTTGGTTGTATGAATTGTATTGTTGACCTTTTTTCACTTCGCTTCCCCCATTTACTATCTTTAGTGTATCAAAAAAAGGCAGCTAATTATACATATAGCATTCATGCATTTTCATTAAAATAATTAGTATTTCAAAAAGAGTGTATCAAATTTTCTAAAAAGAGTGATTTGAGTAAAATTTTTGAGGATTTCTGTAATAAAAATATGATATGATTAGAATTGATAAAAATAAACAAAAAAAATGACAAACACACTATATATTTACATTTTGAATCTTAAACTCAAGGGAGATGAGCCATTGAAGATTGCATTGTGTGATAACAACCAGAGAGAAATGGGAAAAATTGAAAAATCTATAACTCTACACACTTCTCAAAAATACGAATTTGATTTTTTTAGTAACGGAGAAAAATTAGTACGGCACCTAAAGGAAATAGATGTACATTACGCTATATACTTCATTTCTATTGAACTAAATGAAATGGATGGTATCGCATTAGCTCGAAAAATACGGGCCTTTGATTTAGAAGCATTGATTATTTTTGTATCTGACAATGTTCAGCGGATGCCTGAAGTATTCAAAGTCCAAGCGTTCGATTATTTGGTTAAGCCGATTTCTGATGACTGTTTACTAGAAATAATGGACCGAGCAAAAAATTATTTTACTGCTATTCATGCGTACTTCGAGTTTTCTTTTAACCGAAAACTTATTGTGCTTACAATGGATGAAATCGTCTATGTCGCTAAAAGTGGACGCATCGCCTATATCCACACAACAGGAAAAGTTTACAAAACATATCTAACAATGGCTGAAATTTTAGATAAGTTGGATAACGATTTATTTACTAGAATACATGGTAGTTATGTGGTGAACGTAAATTATATTGTTAAGATCATTAAAAATGAAGTATTTGTTAAGCATTTTGAACACGACATACAACAAGAGAGGCTGACTTCTTTGCCTATGAGCAGAACTTTTAAAGATGAAGCAAAAAAACAAATACAGCGATTCTAAAATAAGGAGATCATGGTTAAAGTTTAATTTTATATTCCATCCTTAATAAAATATAAACAAAAAAATCTGTTTTATCTTACAGATTTTTTTATTTTTCAAACTTATAGATAACTATAAAAATCTCACTAAGACAAAAAACACTCTAAATGGCAAGCATAAAACCTATTTTTATTGTTATTTTTTACTTAAAAATTGCAACTTATTACATTAAGTATTTCTATACCTCTTTTTTATGGTAACGTTTATATAAGTAGCGGGCATTAATAAAGCTTACTAAAAAAACAATTGGAGGAATGAAAAATGGCAGGCGATAGAATTAAATTATCCCCACAAGAACTAAGAACTTCTGCAACGAAATATACGGATGGTTCAAACCAAGTAAACGATATTTTACAGAAGTTACAATCTGAACAAGATACAATCCAAGGCAACTGGGAAGGTAGCGGTTTTGATAGCTTTAACGATCAATTCACTGCTTTAAAACCAAAAGTATCTGAGTTTGCTGAATTATTAGAGCAAATCAACAAACAATTGAACGAAGTTGCAAACATTGTAGAAGAAACAGACCAAAATATCTCTTCAGCAATCGGAAGAGGTCTATAAGAAACACATATCTGAGGAATAGAGAGGGCACTTGCTCCTCACTGTTCCTCTTTTTTTAGGAGAATGATAAATGAACAGTAAAAAACTATATTATATGTTGAAGTCTGTTTGGATGGTTGTAATATTACTTATTATGTTGATATTTATGAACCGAGATTTTACCGATATCTCTGCAAATAAAGCAAAAGAAGAACAAGATATGCGGTTAAATATTGCATTAGTAAATGAAGATAACGGGATCAATAAAAATAACATAGACTATAACCTAGGCTCAGATTACGTAAAGAAAATTGAAAAAGATGCAACATACAACTGGTTTACAGTGAGTAGAGGGATTGCTGAAAATGGTTTAAAAAATGGCACTTATAATTTACTTGTTACAATCCCAAGCAATTTTTCAAGCAAACTTTTAGAGCTAGATAGTGAAGCACCAGAAAAAGTGCAAGTCAATTATAAAATCAATGCCAATGGGAATGCTACCTTAGAAAATGAATCTAGAAGTGTTGGTCGGAGAATCGTCAATGATTTGAACCAGCAGCTGGTGGATTTATATGTGGTCAGTATCGTTGATAATTTATATACTGCACAACAAAATATTGAAAAAGTTTATACTAACCAGACAGATTCAGTTGGTAAATTTCAAGATATTCTTTATCAGCCAACGATTAACTTTAAAGATTATTTACCAGGTATCACCTCACAATCTCAAAGCGCTTTGCAAGCAAATGACCTACTGACAAACACTTTGGTCGATTTTATAAAAAATCCAGAGTCACTTGTCAGCAGTCACCAAGACTTTTCTACATTACTGGAACAGTTATTAAAACAACGTGCCGATGGCAAACTATCGTATGAGGAATTTGTAAAAATCTTAACGTCGATGGATGACAGTGTGCTAAGTTCAGAGACAAGTAAATTGTACAGCACACTTGAAAGTTTAAACCAGTCATTGCAGGATGATTTTATCGCCTCAGATGACGGTAACGGTCGTTATATCGAGCAAATGAATGCCTTAAATGAACAATTGGTTGCTTCTAAAGCTGATGTTGAAAAACAGATTGATGAATTAGAAGGAATTGAAGATAAGTATTTTGATACTTATAGTAAAGAATTTTTCAAACAATTTAGAGTAACCAATCCAGATGAAGTTACGTTTAAAGATGTCCTTACAAAAATGGATTATGACTCTGGGCAACTCTCAACTGTCTCAACTTTTAACAAAAACTATTTAGACAACATGCAAAAACGTTTAGATAGCCTGCCTTTCAAACAAGATACTCGGGATATCAACGAATTTAATGAACTCTTTATGTATGACTATTCTCCATATATAAAAAATCCAGCCATAGATAAAATCAGAACTAGTATGTATAAAAGTGGCGGGATACTTGAATATATAGAGGAAATCAATCAACAAATTCGTGATACAAATGAAAAGTATCCTGAAAACACACCAATAGATGAACTGGTGTGGAAAGTGGATAGTGAAACACTGAGAGATAGTATCTACCATAAAGATTTAAGAACTGCTTATGACAGGCTAGTGAATCGAAGAAACTTTGCACATGCTGCCTCTAAATCCTTTACTATTGAAACAACAAATTATAAAGATATTGGATCTATTACATTTGGAGAATTTCCAACCGGAATCGAGAGCGTTACTTATGGTTATCAAGGGATTATAGTTGAACCTGAAACTCCTATCCAAATCGAACGTAATAGCAAAATTACTTTTAATTATACTTTCACATCAGATTTTGATGAAACACAACCTGTTCCTGAATTCAGTATTACTGCAAAAGTTGTAGTTCCTTCTGTTGTTGGAGAAAGTGCTCCTATTACAAAAACAACACCTTCATTCAAAGTTACACCGAAAATAGAAGAAGCAACAACAGAAGAAACAAAAACTTCTGATACTGAAGAAGGTCAAACGACCGACACACAAATTGAAACAAATTCCCAAGTGGAAGAAGCACCACAGGTTGAAAACTATAATACTCGAGCTAGTAATGGAGAATACATCGCCACATGGACACAAAAAGCTGATGTTTCAGCCTTTCTATCAGAAAGTTACCTAGAAGCAAACCGACAATATGCTGAACAATTAGGTAGAAATATCGAATTATATCAAACAGTCAACGCAGAACTAAAAAACTTCAACAAATACCCATTCGATGTCTTCAACAACCTACTAGACATGAACATGACAGAAATGTTCAAACAAGTTCTTAACGGAACGTTTACTACAGGTCATTACAAAGATCAACATGAAAAACTTGTAGCTTTACGCCGACAAGCAGACGATATCGATCGTCAATCGGAACGAATCGGGGAAAAACTGCAAGATATCCAAGGCAACACAATGAGCCTGAATGAAAACGTCAAATCCCACTTAGCACAAATTGCTGATTGGCAAAAAACGATGACCGAAGCGACAACTTCTGAAACAAAAGTTGCTTCAGACAATACTGCCACAGATACAGAAATATCAGCGATCGATTCTATGCTAAAAACAATCAAACAGCAAGCAGAAATGCTGAAAGACGCATCTGATATGAATGTCAAAGAAGCGGAAAGCGTTAAATCTGTCTTCACATCGTTTGATAAAGACGTACAGACCGCACAAAAAAATGGTGAAGACCTATCGGCTAACGCAGATATCATCATGGACAATCTAAACAAAGAACTCGCTAACAACAATGATTTCGTCTCAGCATTTATCAAAGTATTGAACAATGCACACAAAGACGGCGTACCAAATAATACACTGCTACAATTTATCGCAAATCCTGTCAACGGAAAATCAGAAGCCACGATCAAAACAACGGAAGTCAATGAACCATTCACTTGGATCTTGATCATGTATACCTTAAGTTTGTTTGTCGCTTACCTGTTTGCAACACAGCCCGTTGCCAGAAAAGTCAAAAACAAATTTAAAAAAGAAAAACTATGGCTAAAAGACAACATGCTAGAAACATTGCTGCTCAGCTTAAGTGCTATCGGCATTGGTTTGATCTTAAGTATGCTAAGTATCAGTGAATTAAGTATCGTCAAAGAATCCCAAATCGTTTGGGGCATGATGGTCGTATTGTTCATGCTGATCTTCTCATTATTAAATCACTATGCCATGAAACAATTCCATATCGCAGGTTTTGCTCTGAGTCTCTTCCTATTTATCAGTTATGTCTTTGTCACCAATGCAATCGGTAAAACCAAAGGAAACAATCCGATGGTCGACCTTATTCGCTCGATCAATCCACTATCGATCGGGGAAAATAACTTAGCAGATATTCTAGCAAATAATGCCTTAAATATTGTTCAGATCATTCTTTATCTATTAGCAATTGCAGCCTTGATCGTATTCAATATTTTCATCTGGAAACCCAAACGGAAAGCGAAGGAAGTGATGTCGAAATGAAAAAGCTACTATTCTTAAGTTTACTAGGAATCAGTATCCTTTCCTTTTCTGACGTAACCAACGCTGAAGAAACGTTACTTGATAACAACTTAGAATTACAAACAGATCGTTTAAATAAAGAGCAAGTGGACGATGGAAAAACCAAAAGCTTTGTGGCAGAAGACCGCTTATTCGAAACTGAAATGATCAAAAAAACGACCGATGCAAAAGCATTGGAAGAAAAACAAAAACAAGAAGACATGTCTAAGCTCTTCCTAACAAAAGGAGCAAAAGTAAAAGAATTAGACCCTACTCAGCTATTTACAGCAAGTGAAAATAACAAAGCAGCAGTAAAAAGAGAAGAAACTGAATCAACGGTTTCTTCTCCTCCTGCGTTATTTCCATTAATTTTAGGCTTAGCGTTGGTGACCGTTGTCACCTTACTTTTGTATCACAACAGAAAAAGAGGACAGAATCATGGCAGATAATACAGAACATATCAACGTAACGTTGTTGTATCAAAAAAATAAAGAAAAAATGGTCGATTTAAGAATTCCAAATAACATTACTGTTTTTAGATTTATTCGAGAATTGAACCAAATTTTTGGCAAAGAAAAAGATGTAAAAAAATACCAAATCAAAGTTTTGAATAAGGGACTTCTTTTAGATGAAGAACAAAAACTAAAAGATTTTCCGATTACTGACGGAGATATAATTGAAGTGTTGGGGGAGTAAATGATGGAAACTATGAAGGAAACAACTGTTGCTGTAATAATTGAAAAACATACGTATGAATTTAAGAAAACACTAGAAAACTGGCAACTAGCACTAAGAAAATCAGAAGTTCAAGTCAACGAAGAAAAGGATTTGGCTTTACTAAAAGTTGCTCATCCACTATTGATGGAAACAAGCATCCACTGGGAAGAAGATGCGGTGACGTTCACCTATGAATTACCAAAAGAACGCATTACCTTTAACGAATTAAAAGCTGGAACAAAAGAAGATAAACTTCGTGCCATGGCAAATATGGCCGCAGTTGAACAACTATTAGACTTACCTCTTACCTTCTTTATCCATCCTGAAAATTTGCTGTTTGATTATAACTTACAGCCAAAAATCGCTTATCGCGGACTAGACGGAAAAATGCCGCCGAAAGTGACAAATAACGACTTACTACTAAGACAATACAAAAGCTTGATCATCGCCTTATTCGAGAAAAAAGATGACTTTACTAAACTCTATGAAGGCCAATTAGAAATCAAAAAAGGCTCTGAATTTATCCAAACGATTCTGAAACAAGAAAGCTTTGAAGATATCAGACAATACTTGGTTCAAATGTACGATCAAACCGTAGAACATGCGGCAAAAACAATCAAAAAAGTCAGCAAAACGAAATTCCAAGTGATGAAACAATTATCGATTTGGATGACAGTCTTATCTGCTATTTTAGTGGTTCCACTCGTTTATTTACTGTTTTTCCGTTTACCATTCTTAGATCGGATGCAAAATACGGACACAGCTTTCTTGAAAAATGACTATGAAGCCGTGATCACAACGTTAGAACCAGTAAAAACAGCAAGTATTCCTTTCACACAAAAATATGAATTAGCCTTTAGTTTCATTCAAGGTGAAGCATTGCAAGAGCAACAGAAAAAAGTCATTTTAAACAACGTAACGTTACGTTCTGATGAAAATTACCTAGATTACTGGATCGAAAACGGTCGTGGAAATCTTGATGAAGCGCTAGATGTAGCGAAAAACTTAGAAGATTCTGATTTGATTTTATATGGAATCACACAAAAAATCGAACAAGTTAGAAAAGACACGAAAATGACTGGTACTGAAAAAGAAGAAACGATCGGCAAATTAGAAGCGGACTACAAAAAATACAAAGAAAAACGTGACGAAAGTGTGAATGCTGCAGCAGAAGCGGAACAAACACAAGGATCGACTGCTCAGGAGGGAAATTAGATGACCCAGACACAAGCCATCATCTACCTTCAAGGCTATCGCTATCAACTAATCCTTGATGCAGAAAAGACGCAACGAATCGGATCGGATAATCAAGCCTCTCTTCACTTGCCATCATCGACAGAGGCTGACGAATTGACGATTGAAAAGCAAGACGAGTGGGTAATCACACACCAAGGTCAAGAACATGTTTTATCCCTTGGCTCTCCCCTCACTCTTTCATTATCAGATGATCAACAAGCAACAGTTATTTTAACACCTGTGACCAAGCTACATGTGTTTGATCTATTAGATAAGAAAGAAATTATTTTAAGTACGGATAAAGGCGCAACCCTTGAATTACCGAATGATCATTTAGCTGAGCCTCTTTCTGCTATTTTGAAAAAACAAGATGATCAATGGTTGTTGACAGTCCTTTCTGGTGAGTTGATGATCAATAATCAGCTATTTACCAGCACAGAGTATTTACTTGGTAAAGGAGACGAACTGTCTTTCTTGCACCACACATTGAAGGTCTTTACGCATGAAATCCATGCGACAGAAGGCACGATCATCAAATCTGATTTATGCGAAATCTATACGTCTCGTTATGACGTATATGAAGATTACCCAGATTTCCACCGTTCACCACGAATCATTTACCGTGAACCAGAAGAAAAAATGATGATTAATGCCCCAAGTGAACCAAATAGTAAACAACAAGACCAACTAATCAAAACGATTTTACCACCAATCGTGATGCTGATGGTGACAGTTGCAATGGCCTTTTTCAGACCGAACGGGTTATTCGTATTAGCCAGTGCGGCAACGACCTTGATCACGATTATTTTCTCGATCACGAATTACTTTAAAGGGAAAAAAGAGCACAAACAAAGCTTGATCGACCGTGAAGTCAGCTATAAAAAATATTTAGTCGATAAATCGGTGGAATTGCACCAATTAAATCAAGAACAAAAACAAGGGCAGCTGTATCATTATCCAACCGTTTCAGAATTGTTGGAAATGACGAAAACTTATAGCCCAAGAATTTATGAAAAAACACCGTTACACTTTGACTTTCTGTTCTACCGTTTAGGATTGGGAACGCTTGGTTCATCAAGTGAAATTACCTATTCCAACAAAGAACGTGGCAAAGAAACGGATGATTTAGAAAAAAGTGGGTATGAGCTTTATACGAAAAGTTTAGAGCTAGAGGATATGCCGATTGTTGCCAACTTAGTCAATGGACCTGTTGGGTATATTGGGCCTAGAAACTTAGTGTTGGAACAGCTTCATTTATTGGTGAATCAATTATCTGTCTTCCATAGTTACCATGATCTACAGTTTATCTCGATTTTCCCAGAAGCAGAAAAAGACCTATGGGAATGGATGCGTTGGTTGCCTCATGCAACAATGCAAGATGTGAATGTGCGCGGGTTTGTCTATAACCAACGGAGTCGTGATCAAGTATTGAATAGTTTGAATCAAATCTTGAAAAACCGTAAAAATTCTATGGAAGAAAACCGCAATAGCCGTGATAGTACGATCTTCTCCCCTCATTATGTGGTGATGATCACTGATGAGAAGCTGATTTTAGATCATGTGATCATGGAATTCTTCAATGAAGATTCGAGTGAATTGGGTTGTAGCGTGATTTTCGTGGAAGATGTTATGAGTAGTTTATCGGATAATATCAAAACCGTTATCGATATCCGTGACCGTAATACTGGGGTGCTCTTGTTGGAAGAAGGGAAATTGAAAAATACGCCGTTCCAATTGGATCACTTCCCTACTGCGTTTAATAAAGAACAATTGCCACGTTTGTTGGCACCATTGAATCACTTACAGAACTTGAAATCAAGTATTCCTGAAGCCGTGACCTTCTTAGAAATGTACGGCATCGAAAAATTCGAGGAATTTAATGTCACCCAACGTTGGGCAGAACATTCTCCTCATAAAACCTTAGCTGTACCACTTGGTTTACGTGGAAAAGACGATATCGTGTACTTGAACTTACACGAAAAAGCCCACGGACCGCATGGATTGGTCGCTGGGACAACGGGTTCTGGTAAATCTGAGATTGTGCAGAGTTATATTTTGAGTTTAGCCGTGAATTTCCACCCGTATGATGTGGCTTTCCTACTGATTGACTACAAAGGTGGAGGAATGGCGAACTTGTTCCGTAACCTACCCCACTTATTAGGAAGTATTACCAACCTAGATGGCGCTCAAAGTATGCGTGCCTTAATCTCGATCAATGCCGAGCTAAAACGCCGTCAGCGCCTTTTCTCGGAGAATAACGTGAATCATATCAATCAGTATCAAAAATTATATAAAAATGGCGATGTTGAAGAGCCTATGCCTCACCTCTTCTTAATTTCAGATGAGTTCGCCGAATTGAAATCTGAACAACCTGAGTTTATGAAGGAACTTGTTTCCACGGCTCGTATTGGGCGTTCATTGGGAATTCACTTGATTCTTGCGACGCAAAAACCAAGTGGTGTGGTCAACGACCAAATCTGGAGTAACTCGAAATTTAAATTAGCGTTGAAAGTGGCGGATAAAGCCGATTCGATGGAAATGTTGAAAACGCCAGATGCGGCGGAAATCACGCAAGCTGGGCGTGCGTACTTGCAAGTGGGGAATAATGAGATTTATGAATTGTTCCAAAGTGCGTGGAGTGGTGCCGATTATCAGCCTGAGAAAGATGACCAACAGATTGAAGATCATACGATTTACTTGGTTAACGACCTTGGTCAGTATGAAATTTTAAGTGAAGATTTAAGTGGCTTGGAAAATGCGGATGATGTGAAACAGATTCCGACAGAACTCGATGCCATTATTGATGGAATTCATGAAGTGGCAGAACGTGAAAATATCACCCCACTACCGAGACCTTGGTTACCGCCGTTGGAAGAACGAATTGCTTCTTCTACGCTGCATCCAGTCGACTTTAGAGAAGAATGGTTGACAGAGAAACAGCCGCTTGAACCAGTTCTTGGTGTGGTGGATGTGCCGAGTATGCAGGCACAAAATACCTTGCGTTTGAATATGACGCAAGAAGGGCATATGACTGTGTTTAGTAGTCCTGGATATGGTAAGAGTACGTTTATGCAGACGGTTGTGATGGATTTAGCGCGTGTGCATAATCCTGAGCGGTTAAATGTTTACTTGCTTGATTTTGGGACGAATGGTTTACTGCCGTTGAAGAAATTACCGCATGTGGCGGATACGATGAGTATTGATGAAGAAGAGAAAATCGAGAAATTTGCGAGACGGATCAATGATGAATTGAAACGTCGTAAGAAGTTGTTGAGTGAGTTTTCTGTGGCTAGTTTGGATATGTATGAACGAGCTAGTGGGAAAGAAGAACCGATTATCCTTATTCTGTTAGATGGTTTTGAAGGAATGAAGGATACAAAATTCAACGATATCCTTGAAAAGGTCATTACACAAGTGGCGCGTGAAGGTGCTGGTGTTGGACTTCATCTACTTCTTTCTGCAGGTAGACAAAACTCTATCAGAGCAACACTTTCAAGTAATATCAAAACACAAATTGTTTTGAAAATGATTGATGATAGTGAGCCTAGAGCCATCGTTGGACGGACAACATTGACCATCGATGACCTACCTGGTCGCGGATTGATCAAGTTGGAAGAACCAGAATTGTTCCAAGCAGCATTACCAGCCGATGGTGAAGATACATTACAAATTATCGAAGCGATTCAAGAGGAAGTTAGCCAAATGGATGAACATTGGACTGGCGCTAGACCTGAACCAATCCCGATGGTGCCTGATATCCTTGATTTTGAAAGCTTCAAGCGGAAAAAATCAGTTCAATATGCTATGAATAATCAACTAATCCCTCTAGGCGTTGATTATGAAGAGGTTGAAGCTGTCCCAATTGACCTAGCTAAAATGAAGCACCTTGTAGCTTTCAGTGATCGTGAAGAAGTTCTAACGTTATTGCAAAAACAAATGATCTCTACTGTTAGTCAAATGGATAATGTAAAATTATTAGCCATTGATACAGAAGGTGCATTAAATCAATATCAAGAACGTATTTCAACTTATGTTTCTGGAGAACAAGTTGGACAATTTTCAGAAATGTTACTTGCTGAAATCGAGCGTAGACAAGAAAATGGCAATACGGATGCATGGGTTGTCGTAATTGATAATATGGCGAATTTCGTGAAAGAGTCAGGAATTAAAGACGATGAATTTATTGCTATTTACGAACGTGCACCAAAAGTTGGTATCCATTTAGTGATGTACTCTTACTTGAATTTCTTAAGTGGTTACGAAGCAATTCCAAAATATATCAAAACAAATACAAAACAAGCAATTTTAGGATTACGAAAAGCAGATCAAACATTGTTTGAGAAACCATACCAAGCAAATGAACCTTTGCTTGAAGTGGATGAAGCTTATTTCTATACCAATAATGTCTACTACAAAATGAAATGTTGCAGATAACATCAAGTAGAAGAGTGAATATTTATTTCGCTCTTCTACATAAAATTCTAACTTTAGAGGAGAGAAAAAACATGGAAAAAAAATTATACCCATTAGGAACAATTATTTATTTAAAAGAAGGAACTCAAAAGATCATGGTTGTAGGGCGTGGTGTAGTTTATCAAGATGAAGAAACACAATCTGAGGTCTTTGTAGATTATATGGGCTGTTCATATCCTGAGGGAATCGATCCAAACCAAACTATATTTTTCAATGAAGAAAATATTGATCAAGTTGTTCATGAAGGCTTCTCCGATGAAGAAGAACAGCGATTTGTAAAAGTCTATGAAGAATGGGAAAGTGACATAACTATTCCTAAGAAAAAAATTAATTAGCTAAAAAGAAAGGTGAACAGTAATGAATTATAAAGAACGTATTTCTGCTCTAGAATCTTTTAAAGCAAGTATTTCTGGTGGAGCAATTGAAGATTCAGCAGCTTCATTTACTACAGAAATTCCTGGTTGGGTTGGCGGGGAAACTGCTAAAAACGGCTACGATGGCTATGTAAATAAAGTTAAAGCTGACACTGCAAAAATCACAGGAAAGCGTGATTCCTTCACCAGTAAAATTGACGAAAGAATCAGCTTTATTCAAGCTAAATTTAACGAAGAATATAACTTAAACAGCTGGTACTTCAAAATGAAACATGAATCCGACCCAATAAAAGATAAGCAAAAGAAAAGGCAGCAATTAAATATATTATCTATTGATGACAGTGTAAAGGCTAAGATCAGACAAGATTTTCTATAGAAATTTTGGTGAGGAGGAATAAAAATTGACTGTAATAAAGATACAAAAAGATAGTTTGAAAGTCGCAGCTGAAAAAGCTCACAAAAAATCTACAGAATATAAAGAAAAAGTAATTCGTGCGGAGTTGTCTTTTACTGAAATGGGTGAGGTCTTGTTAGGAAGCGGATACGATGAATTGTTAACACAAGTATCGAAAAAAATTGATGCGCAAAAAAAATTAGTTGTCGAATGTGAAATTCTATCTGAAAAAATACATCATTACAATAACACTATGACAGATTCTGAATCATCTGTTTCGTTTCCTAGTTAAAGAAAGGTGAAGATAAATGGCAGATAAAATACAATATGATCCAACCAAACATGCTGAATTAAAAAATATAATGATTGAGATACAAACAAACTTTGATGAGTTAACAGCAGCATATAAAAATGTTAAAAGTGTTGTGAGTTCCGATTTTAAAGGGGAAGCTTCGACAGCTTTGCAGTCCGCTTTAGAACAAAAAATTAGTCAATTAACAAAAGAAAAAGAGGATTGGTCTATTGTAATTGACAATGCTGGACAAGTAGGAAAAGCTTTTGTCGAAAGTGATAGAAATGCTAAGAGAGTAATGCAAGGTCAAGAACCTTATAGTCAAGGTAAAGGTGGAAAAATCTATTAAGAGGGGGTATTATTAAATATGGGTGCAGGAAGTTATACCATTCCAATGAGTGAGTATTATAGCAAATCAAAGAGTCTAAAAGATAGTGTTACAGAAGTTACGGAAAGTGTTCAATCTAACTTTTTTCAAAAAATATCTGATAATATTAGTGAATTAGATAGTCAAGATCAAAGTTTCTTAGAAGGTTGTAGTGCATATACTTCTGCTAAAAAACTTTATACCAAGCTAACAGAAACACATATGAAAAACTTAAATAATATGTCTAGTTTTAATGGTCAGAATCCGTTATATGCGATTGAAAATAATGACAAAGAGTTTGCTTCACAGTTTAATGCGATAGCTAATGGGACGAATAGCGCAGAAGTTACTAACCGATTGAATAGTTTAAATCAAACTATTACAAATAAGTATTCAGCAATACAATTTGATAAATTTTATGATTCTATTTCAGAAATGGCAAAAGGGGTATTAGATTCAAATGAATATAGTCGATTAATGGCTATTTTAAAATTGAATCCCAAAAAAGCAATGGAAAGCCTAGCTAATTCACCAGATTTTCTAAAACTGCTAGAAAAAAGCCCCAAATTTAGAAACGCTTTTGCTGGTTTCTTAGCAAGTGCCGCGATGTTTATAGAAGCTAATCCTGCTAGTAAAACAGCTGTAGAAGTTTTTACAAAGGCAGGTGGCTTTCTTAAAAAAGTGGACGGTTGGATATCCCCAGCATTAAAAAGAGATTTATTAAGTTATGCTTCTAAATTAAAGGAACCTTTAAGCAAACTGGGTAAAGTTTTACCTGGTCCATGGGGTATGTTGGGAATAGAAATCGGGCTAAAAGGAGCACGAAACTTCTTTAGTGACAAAAGTGAAACGAAAGGAAAGATCGGACAATCTATTACAGATGCCGGTGTAGATGCTATATTTAATGTTGGTCCTATTGATGGCTTTTTATTAGGGGCGACAACAGGAAATGTGGGAGTTGCTGTAATTGGAGGTATCGCAGGTGGAGTAAATCAAATAACCAAATTTTTCTGGCCAGAGGAGCATGCCAATATAAAAAATTCTGTAAAAAAAGGAGCTCGAGTAGTAGGGAAAGTCATAGATGACGGCATTGATGCTGTTGGAAACGGCATAAAATCCGCTTGGAGTGGCATAAAAAATTGGTTTAATGTTCCTAAGGTTAATTCTGCCCAAGTTGCTAATAGTTGGTTTTCATAAAAAATAAATTTGGAGCTATAAGGATGAAAAAAATAATAACAGAAGACTATATTAATAATTATAATACTCAAAAATCAAAATATTTTTTTACAACATTTTTAAGCCTATCTTTTATAGGTATTGGATTACCTCTTATTGTCATAGCAGCAATGAGGGATGCTTATCCTCATCTAAATGCTATTAGTTGGATAACAAATATTCAAGTGCTCTTAATAGGAATAGAAGTTTCGTTTTTACTTTTAATCGCTATTTCATATTTTTTAAAAGAAAGAAAAAAGATTATTTCCCTATTAGTATTTGAAACTACACAATGGATATTTATTCTAGTGATTTCGTCAATAGTATATTTTCTTATAGTTTTATTTCTAGATAATAATTTTTCAAAAACTATGTTGTCAATTCTTTATATATTCGGGTTATTAAAAGTTCTTTTTGATATGAAGAAGAAAACTTCTAGACAATCACAAAGTGAAGGACTAATGAATGCTACAGAAAAATTTGGTGGAATTGCATTTCTTTTAATAATTGTAATCAGATGGATTTCAAGCTTCTTATTCCCAAATAATGAAAATTTCTCACTCATAGCTATTTTATCACCACTATTCATAGTTGCTGCACTAGTTTTCTATACAGAATATCAATTAGAGCGAATAGTACATTTAAAAAAAATTATTCGTGATCAAGAAAAATTTAGAAATGAAAGTAATTTATCTATCAGTAATTGGTATGGTAAAAAATCTAAAGAGTCTAAAGAAATTGAAAGCAACAACTAAGCTTCTTTGTTAGTAGGGTGTGGAAAAAATGGATATAGAGTCCATTAAAAAGAATTACTTAAAAAAATATGATAAAGAAGATTCTAAATTTTTACTAACTTCAATGATTGGATTGTTAATAATTTGTACATTGCTCCCTTTCATCGCAACACTTTTCATAAAAGATGTATATCCTCAAATTAATTGGATGGATCAGTTGCAATTTTTGATAATAATTATTGCAGCCCTATTTTGCTCAGGAGTCATTACAGCAATAGCTTTAAAAAAATCAAAAAAAGTTTTATCCCTTTTAATTTTTGAAATTAGTCAATCACTTATTTTAAACATTTTCATTTTCTATTTATCTTGGCACTTAAAGATATATGGATTCAGATGATTTCAATTTTAATTTTTATATTTGGTGTCGGAAAAGTATACAAAGATATTAAAAATAAAAAGGATCGGCAAAAACAAGCTTCGGGGATAATGTCAGTAACGGAAAAATATGGAAGTATTCTATTTTTAATTGTCATCATTACAAGATGGATTATTGGCTTTCTTAGTGGTCAGGATAAAAAAGTATCTATCATAGGAACATTGTTTCCACTGCTTATAGTTATTCTAGAAGTATTTTTAGTAGAATATTCTTTTGGAAGAGTTTCAACTTTAGTCAAATTATTTAAAAACCAAGAATATTACCGAAAAGAAATGGGTATGTCCACTAAAGAATGGTATGGTATAAATTCTAAAGAATACAAAGAAGAATTACAAAACTAAATGGAATGGTTTATAGAGTTAGCATTATCATTATTTGTAAGCTAACTTAAAATAAAAAAGATTTCTCATAAGGTTATTGAGGAATCTTCTTTTATTTTAAACCTTTCTTTGTCTATTGCTATGAGCTAAAAGAAAACAAAAATCTCTTTATTTATGAACACATAAGGGTTTAAAACATTTCACAATTTATTTTAATTTCTAAATATTTTTTTTGCAAGCGGTTGTTAAATCAGCTTTTTGCTTTAGCAAGATCAACTTATATAGTTCTTTATTACTCATATCATTTATATCTAATTCCGAAAGAAGAAGCCTCCTCTCCTTCTCTAAATTTACTTTATCAAATCCACTCTTTTTATTGTCTTCCAAAATATTTCTATGTAGTTAATTAAATGAGGCTTATTTCCTCAAAACATCTAAAACCATATTTTCAGAAGCCTGACTAAGCTCAATATTTTCACTAAAAAGAGTCTCTACTGTTGTACCTAATGAAGATGCAATCGCGTAAAGAGTCGTACTTAGAGGAATTGTTTCTCCTTTTTCAATCTTTAAAAGGTTCTGTATTTCCTGTTGTCGGAACAGGATTAGGAGTAGCTATCGGCTTAGGTATTGGCGGAGCAAACCAAATGGTTCAATTCTTCTGGCCAAATATGTACTCTGATTTAAAGAAAACTGTAAATGGAGGAATAGATAAATTGGCTGATGGTGCACAGAAAATCACTGATAAAACGGGTAAATGGCTAAATGATACCGGAAAATCTATAGGTAAGAATGTTAACAACATGAAAAATAATATATCTAACGCATGGAATGGTGTGTGTAAATCATTTGCTTGGTAGCAGAGGGATGGGGTTATTGCATTGAAAAAAGAAATTCAATTTGAACAAATAGAGAATATTGTTCCAGAAAAAATGGCTGAAGAATGTTATACCAAAAGCGAGAGCTTATCTTTCGGAAAAAGATTGATTGCTTCAATTTTTTTTGCAGGCTCCTTACAAGGAATCTATTGGTTCGGATATTTTTTAGTTGCTGATTCAAAATTTTTAGATAAAAATAATGAATATCAATTTGTAACATCTGTGTGGTGGATAGTCTTATTATTTTGTTTATACTTTTCTTTTAACATGCTTGTCTTAGGTGGTATGTATAGAAAAAGAAAAAATATACTGTTAGCTTATAAATCTAATATCTGGCTTGTAGAACTTGCTGTAGTATTTTATTTGTTCATATTAATTGATTTACAGCTTCTCATAGAGAATCGATATTTAAGACTAGTTAATTTAATAGTGGTTTCAGTATGCTTTTTATATAGCATTTTTAAATCGATTAAAAAATCAAAAAACATTACAAAAAAAAATCAAGACTTGGATCGATTTACTAAATTTACAACTGAAAATCAAAAATTAATAAAAGCAATACTGGGGGTTCTCTTTATCACTTCAATGATTTTTAATATTTTTTCAAACAATACTCCTAATCAAAATTTAGAAGGAAAGGTATTGGTTTCTCTTATACCTGCTTTGCCTATCCTCTTTGGTTTTTTTAGCATCTATGCCTTTCCGTGGTTATTTACATCCGTTACACGGTTATTTTTATTAAATAAGTTTTCTGAGAACTTTAGAAGAAAATTCAATGTAAACAAAAAATTATGGTATGGTTCTAAGTCTAAAGAATATAAAGAGGAACAAACTCAAGAATAGTATCTATCATTTTAGATGCTATCTAATCTAAAAAATCAGACGATCTTGTAGAATCATCTTCCCTAGATATTTAGAAAAATAAAAGTTGCTTTAACAGAAGCAGAGGAAAAATCAAAAACTAACGATCAAAAATTGAAAGAAAATATCTCTAATCGCTCCGATGAAGTGAAACAGCTTAAGAATATAATAAGCCAATATAAAAGCCAAATCCAAAGTGCTTCTTCTCTTACTTCACCCGGTCTTAATTCTAGCTTAAAAGCAATAGGTAAGGCTGGGAACATTGATAAAATTCCTGGTGTCAATGAAGGACGTCACAAACGATTAGAACACGAAGTCAAAATGAACAAATTATTATCCCCAGAACAAATAGAAGAAAAAATCAGAGAATTATATCGCAATTTATCAGATGAACAAATTAAAGTTTTGCGTGAATACTATACCTTTAAAAATATGAAATCATGGCCTCTAATAAACCGACCACCGTCTACAATGGGAAGAGATGCTGTGTTATTATATGAGAATGGACAGTATATAATTAAGTACGTAAACAACGCTACTTTAGATTTCTTTAATGTCAAAGGTTCTATGAAAGGCGCTTTATTGAAACCGGGATTGAATTCAAATGTTGATTTGAATGGAGAAAGTAAAAATTCAGTAAAATCAGGACTTGGGGCAAGTGGGTCTATGAAAGCAAGTGCTGTTAGCGGAACCTTAGATGAAGTTGACTGGTCAATAGGAAATGCCGAACTTAAAGGCTCTGTCAATAAGGATGGCGCTGAAGTATCTCTCGGCGGAAATATGGCAGAGATAGGTATGCAAGTTACTTTTTGGGAAGATGATCAGTCTAGATATGTGGGTAAACTTGACATCTCCATAATATCTGCCAAAATTAAAGCCAATTTAGCTTCAGATGGAATAGAGATAGGTACTCTTGGTCTAATTGGTATCGGTGTTTCTGGGAAAAAAGTTGACCTAATAGATTTAGATACTGATCTTTAATTTGAAGGGAAGAATGGTGTCATGCATTTTTTTAAAAAAAGAATAGGTTCTATACTTATATTAATTATCACTTGTGTATTTTTTGTTGGTTGTAAAAATACTACTAATACCGTTATTTCAAATAGCGCAAGCGAAGAAACAATTACTAAGGAGCAAGAAGATTATCTAAAAAACGGCTATCAAATTGGAGATTACAAACTCCTATTAACAAAAAATCAGAAAAAAAATGAGAAACAAACTTTCATTGATAACAACTTTTTTGAAGCAAATTTCCAAAAAATACAAGACAATATAGATTTATCTAAAAAAATAAATATTATATTATACGGATTGCATTATTCTCCTGAAGAAGAACGCTACACCTTAGGAACATTTCTAATAAATACGACAAATACGACTATCAAAAAATTAAGTTTTACCCTTACTCCTTCATTCAAAAATATTGGAGATGTAGAACCTATAAAATCTAATTTTGAGGGTGATGATTTGGTTGAACTACCACCTAAAAGTCTTTTTACATTAGCTATCTCTGGAGATGCTCCTTTAAAATCAGCAGATTTATTAATGGAAAATAAAGGTCCAGATATCACTTTTAAAATAACAGATTTAGAAATAAATGGAGAGAAGGTGGACAACACCAATGAACATTAAATGGGCAAAGTACCTACAGGAAACACCTGAATATGACGTAATGACCATTGACAAAAATTACATTGCAGCTTGGAAAGAATTTCTAGAACAGAATAAAGAAAAATTTCCTGTCAATGACTTAGTAATCATTACTGGAAATATGACCATTAAAAATGAAAATATGGTATTAGAGTATGCTCTACTCAATCAAACTGAGAAACCAGTCAAAGAAATTGAATTTGGCGTTACATTATCTTTATTTGGAAAAGAATACTTCAAAGGTGCTTTAAGAACTAATAAAAATTGCTATGAAGAACTTCCACCAAATGATGTGCGATTAGATTTAATCGATTTCGGAAACGATCGATACGATAATCAAGAATTAACAAACGATAACTACCAATTAGTCATTCACTATTGTAACGAAATAGACTATGATATAGATGAATTATCTGAAAAGGAGCTACAAGATAGTGCAAAGTAAACATCCCGGAGATAAGCTAGATACTATAGCTAATATTCTTCTTTTTGTCCAAGTAATAATGACAATATTTAATGTTATTTTTGGATTTTGGGCAGGTAGTCAATACTATTTATACGGACTACTCTTAAGTGGTATGCTTATTCGTGCGGTTATTCAAACTATCGTAATGTTTTGGTTAGTAAATAAAGAAAAGAAATTTCCAAAAAACTCAACTGCTTGGTGGATATTTGTTTGCTGTTTAGCTTCAGGTTTTACTAATATTTTTTCTAGTTATAGTTCGTTTACTTGGGGAAATTTAGAATTAATACTAATTATATGTGGCATTGTTTTTCTATTTCGTCACTACTCTTATATAAAAGCTGTTCGGATAGAATACGAAGAAAAAAAGAACAAACAACAGGAAGAATAACTCTTACCAATTAGAAAACCTGAAATTATCGAATAGAAAATTTCAATTTATTCAAGAGATAGGTAATCTAACATAAACTTTTCTGTTAAATCAGAACGGAGAGAATATTGAAAAATAAAAAAGTTTTTATTATTATTTTAATTAGCGTTTCCCTTGTTGCTATCATTGGAGGATGGCTATTCGTATCTTCCAATAAGAAAACATATAACTCTTTTCCAGACATTTTTAAAACAATGGATGTTTCCACAAAAAATGAAAAATCCAATATTGAAACATTGAAAAGATTTGCTGAAAAAAATGAGTATATTTTCCAAGAAGGTAAAGATAAGAATGTTTCTAAAATTTCTATTATTTCAAAGGACTATATTCAAAATTTAATATACTCTCCTGAAGAAAATGAATTATCGTTTATTAAAATGAATAGCAATGATTTAACGATGCCTGAAGAAAAGAAGATTAAAAACATAGCAGAAGAAGATTCATTTGATAAGGTTATGAATGAACTTGGTGAACCAGACAAAATGAGACAAAATGGAGATGGACTAATTGTATTGCGATGGGATGATACATCAGAAAAAGGGTATCTATCTTTATCTATAGAATTAGAAGATAATAAGGTGACTAAAATAACAAAAGTAGAAATATAGAATAAAAAATTGTGCAAATATCAGAAATGCGATATTTGCACAATTTTTTACTTCAACCGAATTATCTCAGATATATCACTAATATCCAAAGCATCGGCTATCCTCTCGATATGCGGTAAATAAATCTTTTCTCTTTTATTATTTGCTAATTTGTTAACAATTGAAGGCTCAATATCAGATAAACGTGCAAGCTCTCTTAATGATATACCTCTATCTTTA
Organism: Enterococcus ureasiticus; assembly: GCF_001730285.1. Classification (GTDB taxonomy): domain Bacteria; phylum Bacillota; class Bacilli; order Lactobacillales; family Enterococcaceae; genus Enterococcus_L; species Enterococcus_L ureasiticus. The sequence continues at coordinate 329,754 of NZ_MIJZ01000015.1, read as the reverse complement.
ACCAATTGTTTCAAACAAATTTCTACTTTTCTTTCCATAAAATTTCCTCCACCCTTTTGTTGCTCATACGAACATCATATAGTATAATAAAAAAAGAAGTGGTGCTCTTATAAGCATCGCCGTGAAAAAGGAGGAACATTATGGAAATTAAAAAGCTAGAGACAAAAAATAATCAACCTATTAAAATGGTAAGTCATCAGGAAATATACTCTCTGCATGACATGTTGGAACAACTTAATTCATGGCAAGCTGCACTAAAGTTATTGAATGATTTTTTCAGTGACAAAAAACGCCCCGTGAACAAGAAGAAAATCGCTAGTGACTATTATGCCTGTTCTAAAATTTTTTCAGCTTTTCAATCTGATTTTTTACAGACTATTCCCAAAATGGAAAATCAAATTGAAGAACTACGCCGAAAAGAAAAAATTTAATTACTTTTTACCTTTCAGAGTCAGAAGTTACTTTTTCAAGTAATCTTTGACTTTTTCTCTTGAATGAAAATATTGGTTCACTCTTTATGTTAAAATTAACTTTATTAGTAACATTGTTCTGCCCCAAAATTCTTAAACTAAAATTGGATAATGAATATGAGGTAATATCATAATGAAAAAGAAGAAAATAAATAGTTATATCGAAACTTATAATTCTCAAAATACCAAGTATTTCCTTACAACTTTTTTAAGCTTATCTTTTCTCTGTATAGGAATTCCTCTTATTTTTATATCAGCAATGAAAGATACCTATCCACATTTTCAATCCCTTATGTGGTTACAAATTTGGCAGTACATTTTGATTGGTATAGAAATAGTATTCTTTCTTTTAATTTTTATCTCTTACAATTTAAAAGAAAAGAAGAAAATATTTTCCTTAATACTTTTTGATTTTACACAATGAATCTTGCTTTTGGTTTTATTATCAGGTATGTACTTTGGTATAGTTTTATTTATTAATGACTATTTCTCTAAAGTTCTGTTAATTCTTCCCTACCTATTAGGGGTTTTAAAAGTTACTTTTGATATTAAGAAAAAATTTTCTCGACAAGAACAAGCGAAAAATTTGGGGCGATTATATTTTTTCTAATAGTCATAATTAGATGGGTGTCGAATTTTATTTTTCTAAATAATGGAAATTTCTCACTCATAGCAATTTTATCACCGCTATTTATAGTTGTTGCACTGGTTTTCTATACAGGATATCAATTAGAACGAATGGTAGATTTAAAAAAATCCTTCGTAATCAAGAAAAATTTAGAAATGAAAGTAATTTTTCTATCCGTACTTCGTATGGTAAAAAATCCAGAGAATACAAAAAAACTAGAAACAATAATTAGTAACTTAGCTTATATATCCCATAAGTAATAGCCTTAATAACATGAAATTAATTGATCAAATACTTGAAATGATTTACATAAATCATTTGCTTGATAAAACATTAATGAGGGAGAATCTCATATGACTACAAAAAAAATAGAATTTAATGCTATAGAAGAAATAATAACCAAAAATTTTGCTTTAGAATGTTGTGAAATGAGTGAAAAATTCAGTTTTTTCAGAAGATTTCTTGTAGGAGGATTTTTCTCTACATTACTATTAATGTTAGGGTTTTTCTCTCAATACGCCATTACACATTTTCACTCTGCCACTATTACCTTAGATTCTACTAATGAGTACCAATATTTTGTTACTCCCATGTCAATAGTTTTTATACTTTCTAGTATACTTTTTTTCACTTTGGTTTTTGGTGGTACCTTTTATAGAAAAAGACTTAATATAAAATTATCTCTGTTCAGTGCAAAGTGGCTAATGGCAATAACTATATTTTTGTATGCTTTATCCTTTATTGTTAGTCAACTTCTTATCAGTATCAAAATTTTACGTTACTTTTATTCTATATTGTTCATTATAAGTATTTTTCTAATCATTTTTAAAACAAAAAAAAATATTAATGAACTGCTGTATGGAGAAAAGAAAGAAGACGATTTTATATCAAAAAATTGGAAAAAAATTCGCGAGTTAATCGGGATTCTTTTTTCAGTAACTATGATATACAGCGTACTTTTTCAAAATAATAGTACTTTGAAACAAAACTTCTATTTAATTCTACTATGGTTTTTTCCGATACTTATTATTGTAGCTGGATTTTTTTGGACGAGTATCTATAAATCTTATGTAAAGCTATTCTACCTAAACTATTTTTCAGAAGACTTCAGAAAAAAATTTGGTGTAGATAATGGAATATGGTATGGCTCTAAATCTAAGGAATACAAAAAAGAACAAAGAAAAAATAGCAATCCTTTTCTAAACACCTAAACTAAAACAACACAATCAAAAGGAGCAAAATGAACTCAAATCACACACATAAAAAACACACACAATTTACCAAAATAAACTTTTTAAAAACAATCCTACTCCTCACTACAATCTTTCTATTCACACTATCCACCCCACAAACCAGCTCAGCCGAAAGTTTCTTCGTCGACGATCAAGCTGGTTTATTAAGCGAGGAAACAAAACAAGCGATCATCCAAGCAAACGAATCAGATTTCAAACAACTACCTGGCAGCCCGCAATTCGTCCTAAAAACGATAAAAAAATTACCCAAAAACGAAACGATTGAAACCTACGCAAATGAAACCTTCCAAACGTTAGGTATCGGTGATAAAGACCTAAACAACGGCTTTCTATTTGTCATTGCCGTCTCTGACCGAAAATATCGTTTAGAAGTTGGGTATGGTGTAGAAGACGTGATCACAGATAGCATGAAACGTGCCATTGTGCCTACAAGCGTGGAACAATTGTTTCGTGAGGAAAAGTATGATCAAGGTTTGACTATCATCAGCCACAATATCATAACGATCGTCAATGAACGTTATGGCAATTACGAAGCAGCGAAAAAGGAAATTCAAGATATAGAACAGGCAAGTAATTCTTATGACGATTCTGAATATCACTATGTAGAACCGAAAAAGAATTTTTCAAACTATATTGGGAGCGCTTTTGCTTTTATCATGGATCATTTTGTCCTATCAACGTTGGTTGCTTTGAGTCTATTTATCGGCTTTCTTTTCTTAAGGAGTTTCTTAGAAGAACGGCTTTTAAAAAAGCCCCTGTTTGATTCGATCCAAGAATTACAAGTACGTTGGCTAGGTAAAGTAGCTGTGAGAGAAAAAGCGATTATGCTTTATGTCAAAGAAACACCTATTAGGATATTGATTCTAGCCAATTTTGATAACTATAAACCTTTACAACACTATTTAACTAAGATTTTATTTACAAGCGATGTCATTGATTACACAACACAACTTGGTAAATATCGTATGCATCACCTTACTGCAGCCAACAAGCTAACGTATTGCACCATGTGTTTAGAAATCAGTGAGCGGTACTATGAAGCGTATTCTCAGAGTTTAGGTGATTTCCTAACAGAACCACAGAACATCACTCAGGCTAATGAACAACTACAAACAAGACTGAAAAAATCAGATAGTGACTACTTAGAAATTTTACAAAAAATCGTTCAAGCCAGAGTTGCTTTCATGCAAACGAGAAAGATTGTGCAAGTCTTTGTAAAAAAACATGTATCAAAATCATTTTACACAAAACAAAAAGAAAAATTACTGGTTTTACTTGTTTCCTATCATCTGTTAAAAGGTCAAGATACCAGTAAGGAAGATTTTTTAATAGAAGCAGGTAATTTTGAAAATGAATTGCCTAAAGCTTTTAAAAAGGGTGAGAAGGATTTTAAAAAAATCGAGTCTGACTATTATCAAAAAGCGATCACGGATCTTGATAAATGCTTATTTCTTGGTGCCATACCTGGCATGAATTTATCAAGTTATCAAACGTTACAATATTTTAGTACCTCAAGTTATCGAAGTAGTGATTCTGGCGGATCTTCCGGGGGTGGCGGTGGTTCATCAGGCGGAGGCGGCTTTTCTGGAGGCTGGTAAATAGAAAAGAGCGATAGCCAAGTCTTAAGATATGGCTATCGCTCTTTTTATTCTACTCACAAATCATACTCCCGCTCATGCTTCAACAACCACTTCTTGCGCTCAACTCCGCCACCATAGCCACCTAAACTACCATCCGTCTGTATCACTCGATGACACGGAATAATGATCGCCAATTGATTCGCGCCATTCGCATTGCCAACCGCACGCATTCCATTCGGACTTCCGATTACAGTAGCCAATTCTTTATAAGAAGACGTTTCACCACGCATGATGTCCGTCAAAGCCTGCCACACACTTTTCTGAAAGTCAGAACCTAGACAAATATAAGGTGTCTGAAATTCATCCAGTTTCTTCTCGAAATACAAATCCAATTCCTCTTTTATTTGCTCATTGATTTTCGTTTTTCCAGGAACGATTGAAGCATTCATTCGATTTCGCAACCGCTCTATTTCTCTTTCCAACCCACGGCGATCGACAAATTCCAGCAAATATAAATATTCGTCATCTGCAATACTCATCATCGGTCCAAGAATCGTATCGATCCAATCAGCAGATAATACCTTGATGTCTTTTGATTGTTTCGGATTTCTGCCCATGATTTTTGAAAAAGCATCATAAAATCCGCTAGAAGAATCATACCCCACATCTAACTGGGTATCGATCCGTTTTTCACCATTTTTGATTGATTTCAACGCCATTCCCATCCTTCTTGAACGTGCATATTGAACAAATGTCATGCCATAGACTTTTTTAAATTGTCTTCTGGCTGTCATTGAGTGAATGCCCAACTCCGCGAAATCTTGGTCTTTCCAACGCTTTTCTGGGTTTTCTTCCACTAGTTCCACCATTTGCTGAACCAAAGGCGGAATTTCTCTTGGAAAAGATAACGGTTTGCATCGTTTACATGGTCTATAACCAGATAAAAGGGCTTCTTCTGCTGTTTCGTAAAAAGTACAATTTTCGTACTTCGGTTTTCTTGCAGGACATGTTGCGTGGCAAAAAATGCCTGTTGATTTGATGCCGACAAAAAAGATACCGTCATAGGTAGAATCTTTCGCCAATAGTGCTTGATAGTAATGTTTTTGTTCTTTTTCGCTGATCATTGGACATTCTCCTTCCTATTTTATTCTGAACAATTCAATAAGATCTTGTTCCTCATATTGAGCCAAATCTGCTAGTAACGATGTATAAAATGCATCTAAATCAGTATTTTCACTTTCATTATAAATCATATAGATCGAAGGACCAAAGCTGATTCTTGAAATTCCTGTATTTAGATATTCTGCAATTGAATCTTCTTTGATATCTAGCATAATATTGATCGGTAACGCTGTTTCAGCTACTATTTTCTTGATATGTTCTTTATTTTTTAAACCTGGTATAAAAATACCATCGATTCCTGTTTTTTCATAGGCTTTGATTCGAGTGATTGTTTGGGTTAATACATCTTCATTTTGGTTGTTTTCAGCAATATCTCCGATAAAATAAGTATCTGTTCTCACATTGATAAATAGCTCTTTTTTCATGGAGCGGAGTTTTTGTTTGATACTATGCAGTCTCTCGTTTTGTTCATCGATGGAATAAAGTGTTTCTGAGTTTGGTTGTTTATCTTCAATATTGATCCCGACGCCCCCGGTGTTTATGAGTGATTCAATGTTACTCACCAAATCTGTTCTATTTTCGGCATAACCTGATTCGATATCTACGGTGATATAATTAGTTTCCGGGTTCATTTGTTTGATATAATCTACTATTTCAGCAAAAGGCATATTTTCACCATCTTGATAGCCATAATGATTTGACATTGCATAACTACCAGTTGGGGCCAAGGCAATATTTTTCTTTGTCAATTCGTTGGCACTTGCTACATCCCAAATATTTAGTAAAACGAGTGGTTTGTCTTTTCTGTGTGCATTTTTGAATTGTGTTGGTTTATTTTCGTTCATCAATCCTCAATCCCTTCATTTGGTCTCTTTAGTGTACTGCTGATTCCTAGAAAGTTCTTTCGAAAAATGAACATCAATTTTTATTTTTTATGTATGAAAAAATGACAGAATCTTTGGTAACAAAAAAACACCCGCTCTTCGGGGAAAGAGCGGGAAAAGGAGTTAAAAAATGAAAAAAGTGTTTTGTTAGGGTTGTTTGTTTGGTATGAATATATAATAACCCGAATTTGTGACTATTTTGTGTGAAAAGGTTGGTTTATTTAGCATGATAGTTTAGTCAAAGTTAGACTTTTTAGTTGTTTTATGGATTTTTTTCATTATTTCTTCAAAATTCTCCATATTTTTTTCTATGCATTAACGTAAAGCCTATACTTCCAGCTATTAGTACAATCCCTAAGAAAATATGGTTTTGAATTTGCTCCCCTGTTTTTGGAAGTTTATTTTTTGGGGGTCCACTAGCCCCAACATTTTTATCTTTTGTGTAAGATGAACTCGTTACTATATTGCGGTCATTTGGATCTGCGATTGTTTCACTAGACCCAGTATGACCGCTAGTTGGTTCTTTTGTTGATTCACTTGTTTGTTCTTTTGGCTTACTAGATTCTGGATCTTTTTCTGTACTATTAGCAGTATACGTATTCGTGATCGTGAATGTCGCATCATCAACCTTACTTGTATAATTCACCGGAATATCTACTTCTTTGATCGTATAAACATATTTTTGGTCGCTTTGAGGTCGATACTCTGGCAGTCCATCTACTAAGAATGTCCATTCATCAGTCTGATTCGAACTTACTTTAAGCGGCTTTCCGTAGGTTTTTCCATCTTGAAAAACCTGAATTTTAATTGATTGAGGTCGTTGACTCTTTTTCGTCTGATCCTCTTTCCAGATTTTTTTCCCTTCAATCTTGGTATAGGTTGGTAAATCTAAGACTAAACCTAAGTCCCAATCACTATTGATCCCCTTTTTCACTTCGATGATATCTGTTTTTCCATTACGATTGAATTTTGAAACTTGTTTTTCCGTTGCTTGCCCTTTGATTGTTGTCGCATAATCAGTAGGAATTTCGGCATGAATCACATAGTTTCCTGGTACGATTTTTGAACCAGTGAAGAAATATTTTCCATTTGTGCCTGTTTTAACCGTTTTTACAAATGTTTCTTGTCTCGTATTCTCTACTCGATAAAGAGAAACCGTGACATTACTCGCGGGCGCTTCACCAGCCGTTTGCCGACCGTCTCGATCGCTGTCATACCAGATATATCCATCGATTGTTGTTGGTTCTATATACCCTCCATCGATATTCAACGGTTTTTCTTCTGTTGCCAGATCAACAACCGCTTCTCCGTATTGTTCGTCTCCATCTATTTCTAAAAAGTCATTATTGATCGTTTTTTCAGATCCTGTTTGATATGACGTTAAATTGAAGGTTGAATTTACGCGCTTGATTATTACGTGATATTTTTTATTGTATAACTGGTTAAACGCATAAGAGCCATCTGCTTTTGTTTTTGTCGTGGCAACTAAGTCGTTATTCCAATCATAGAGCGCAACTTCAGCATCAGGAATTCTCGCTTCTGACTCTTCTCTTAATCCATTAGCATTTTCATCTAACCAAAGAATTCCTGCTATTTGTTTGGTTGGTTCTTCTTGCGCAACATAGGCACCAGATTTCACTGGTTCACCGACTTCTAAAGTTGGCTTCGTTGCACCATCCACGTAGCTTCCCCCTACAGCAAAACTATTCCAAAGAGTGGAAAGTTCACTAGCTGTTTCTGGAACATGGTAGGAAAGGTGGAAAGAAACCGACTGCTTAGCGTCTAATCCATCTTTCTTGATAATTTTGATTGCCGAAGCTGATGGATCCAGTGGTGTTTGACCATCCCAAATTTGCCAGGTTGATTGGTCATTTGTTAGGTTCTTTAATTCTGTTAGATTATTTTCAGCATTTGTATTTGTGGAATAATATAATTCATAGTTTTCACTCAATAACGAACCATCCGCTAATGAAATGGATTTTAGTTGTCCTCCAATCGTAGAATGACGTCCATCGCCTGAAATAGTCATCGTATCGTTATTGCTAGGAAGATTATCAATAACATGTAATTCATTAATTTTAATATCACCATTATTTGGAACTGTAATGCGATAAGTAACATCATTGCCTACACCTTGGTTTAATAGATTAATCACACGAGAGAAATCAACACCGTTGCTCGAAATTTCCTTTTTACTATCTAAACCGACGGAACGATTGAAGTTAACAGGAAGATTCTGCGACCGTGCTGCTGAAAAACTTCCCGCCCCAGGAACTGCCGTCCAAGCTACACCATCGTCATAATTTTGCTTTGGATCTCCTGATACTAAATAATTACTGAATTTCTCTACACCTTTGACTCTCTCAGAGCCATTTGCCGTAATCCTTATCGCATGATTATTGTTCCACCCTTCATTATTAAGCCAATTGTTATTGTAACGTATCGTCACTAATTGCAATGAATTTCCGATCTGTTTGATCTCAATTTGGGCATTGGGATCATTTTGGGGATTTACCAGCTCAACATTTTCAATATTGATGCTCGTTGGAACTGTGATAAAAAGAATAGCGTCTTTTAAAGCTCCGGAGCCATAGACATTATTGACACCGATTTGGTAAATAAAAGTATCCCCGATATCATTGACACTTGGAGAAAAAGGAGCGCCCCATTCATAATAACCAGGAAATGCACCTTCGCCTGTTAAAAGCGTTGTTGCCGTTTGGGTATTGTTTTTATTGTCTTGATTCGCTTCATAACCACCTTGAACAAAAGGTTCATATGAGCTATCTGGTGCGTTAGCATGCTTGCGGTCACCGTAAATATACAATGTATTCGTCAAGCCATCTGCTAATGACAAAGTAGCGTCCTTCACACCTTCCATCGTTTTACCAATTGCCGAAATCGAGACTTTTCCAGCATCTTTAGGTAGCTTATTTGATCCTTGATAAGTAAATTTATACTTCACAGTAGTGATATAATCACCAGATGATAGGCCTAAACTTGATACTTGGATCGTATTAGCCGGACTTGCTGCTCCCATCGAATGCCAATTGTTATCGTTTTTCGTTTGGTAGAATAACTCTGTGCTGACTAATCCTGTAATTGCTGGATTTTTACTTTTTTGCGCTGACCAAGAAAAACTTTGGTAGCGGAATCCTTCAAAAAAGTCCAGCTCATCAGTGCTTCGGATCGGATCATCCACTAAGTAAACATCCCGCATATCCAGTTTTGGTGAGAATGAGAGTGTGTAGGCTAAGGTTTGATCTTTTTCTTTAAGCACTTTATTAGGAGCGATTTTGGTAAAAAATTTGATTCCAGGGTAACCACTTAAATCTCCAACTGCTGGAACTGTTTCAGGTAAAAGAACTTCCTCATTTACAAGTGTTCCGTCTAGCCTTTTACCAGTCAAGCGTGCTTTAATTTCATGAATTTTAGGTTTTCCAGTTGTAGAATATGGGTATTCATAGGTTAACTCAACTGTGGTCTCGGCATTTTCAACATTGATATCACCGACTGGAATATCGACACTGTAAATACCGTTTTTAGGCCCTTCAACAGGATAATTCGTTCCTTTATACGTTACACTATATAATTCGATTTCAGCAGGAAATTCAATACGCAAGTTGCCATTTTTGATATTTACACCGCCGATTTCTGATTCTGGAACAATTTTTATTTTTGATGTATGAATTTCGATTGGTTCTGCATCTGGATCTTTTTCAGCAATCAAATGACTAACTGGTTCTTTGATTTTCGGATGAATGCCATCAAGTGCTTTTTCTTTCCCATTTGCATTACTTGCCGTGACATTAATTCGTCCAGTTAAGGTTGTTGCAGGGAGACTGATTCCTTTTTTAAATCGCAACCCAAATGGAACAGCAAGCATCTTGCCGACTGGCAGTTCTTTTAAATAGTTAATTGTTATTCTTTTATCTAGTCCCACTTGTTCTGTAGTTATCTGATAGTTATTGCTTTCTGGTAATGAAATAATCTCTATAGTATCAGGTAATGTAACAGCAATTTTTGTGTGTTTTATTTGCTCTTGTGAATCACCGATACTCCCGCTATTGACACGGACTGTCATATCAAAATATTCTCCAGCCAGTGGATTAGGATTAGAATACACTTCTGAAACGGAAAGGTTCGCTACCAGCAGGTTACTATTTTGGACACTTTTTGATTCAATCGCTGCTGGCGGCGTTTCTTGTTTATCTGGTTTTAATTCAGGGATTTTTATTAAATCTGGATTCTCAGTAGGAATTGTTAATGATAAAGCTAGTTTTGAGACCTCATCATTTCCTTCATAAATTAAATTGATTGAATTAAAATCAAGACTATTTTTCTGAGAATCTATATTTGGCTTTTCAATTACTACATCGATTTCTTCAAGGTACTCAGTTGCTTCACTGGATAATCGCGAGCTACTTATTTCCCATTGACCCGTTTGCGGTAGATTATGTACTGATATTTCAGGATTTTTACTAGATAGTGTTCCATTAAAATCACTGCCCATATCAATAATATACTGGTATTCAGAACGTTCATTAGTGGAAATGTTTCCCCTGATACGTAATCGTCCTTTCCAATACTCTTGTGTAAACGTTTCGCTCAAATGATCTGTCTCTACTCCATCAGCGGATACCCAAATCATGTTAAGCTGATGATTTGTTTCAGTATTGAGAATCGGTATTTGACTATCCTCATTTTCCACTTCTTTATCACTTTCAGCGACTACCTCCTGCTGATGTTCATTTTCCAACAAGTTTTGAGTATTTTCATTAGATAGGCCAATTTCTTCTGCAGCTATAGCGACTCCATAAGCATTTATCGGACCTAAGAAAATAGGCATTGTTAAACATACAAGCATAAATAAATTAATTATTTTTTTCCTCATTATTTCGCTCCTTTTTTAAAATCATGTTTTGTTCATAATATCACAAGCGGTAATTCCAAAGAGTGTTTTTCATTTCTTTTTGTCATTCAACCTATACAATAATATCATTTTTTACATAAAATTACAAATACATACTCATATGTATAAAAAATTCTTATTTAAACGAATATTACTTCCTTCTAAATCAAAATTATATATAATAAATCTATCCAAATAAAACTCTTTTGTTTTAAAAAATTGATATATATTTTAAATAAACATACGTTCTATATCTCTACTTGTTTCAATACTTCTATGTAAATCTGATCTGACTGCTGACATTTATTGATCTATCTCAATGGTTTCCTACTAAAGCCTATTTTTACTAATTTAAACGTATTCTCAATCTATTTCGATAAAATATAACTTACTATTTATTCCATATTTATCAAAAAATTAGAACCGTTGAGAAAATTATGATAAATAAATTACTTTTTCATGTTGTATAATTACATTTATGAAAATATAATTTTCTTAAAGATTTTATATTTTTACTATATGAACATTATTACAAAAAAGGAAGGTATGTGTATTTTAATGAATGATTCATGGAGAAAAGGTTCGTTTAAATTTTTATTGTATTCAAGTACGCTTATCATAGCAGTTAATACTTCAATACCAGGATTGGCCGCAACTGTAGAGCAGGTAACTCAACCCAACTCAGCCAAAACAGCTTTGGAAAAAGACTATCAGACTGTATTACAAGAATATTTAACAGCCAAAGAGGAATACGAGCAAACAAAAGCAAGTTATGATACTGCATTAAACGATTACAATACGCTAAAAAGCACAGCGGATGAAACGTATAAAGCAGCTGATCAACTTAAAACAACTTTAGATGGATTAAAAGAAGCCTATCAAACGCAGTCAACGAAATTTGACGAAGCTACTAAGAGTTACAACGTAAGCAAGGCTACATATGAAACAAATAAGTCTAATTATGAAGCACATATTGAAAATTACAATACAGCCAAAGACGCTTACGAAATAGAAAAAAAGAGTTATGAAGAATCAGAAGCCACATTTATAGACAAGCAAACTGCGTATTTAACAGCACAAGCAGAATATGAAACATTAAACGAGGATGCCGAGAAAAAAAGAACCGACTATGAAACCTTACGTATCGCATATGAAGACAAACAGAAAGTTTACGAAGAAGCTGCAACTGCGTATAGAACGATTCAAACAGCCTATAACAAAGCGAAAGATACGTATAATACCCAATTGAAAGACTATAATTCACAAAAAAGTTCTTACGAAAATCTACTTAACACCTATACTACTAAAAAAAACACTTATGATGTTAAAGCGAAAGCATTCAACCTAGCAGCTATATCATATAACACGCTAAAAGCAGAACTTGAAACAGCTAAAGTTGACTGCACTAACATCAAAAAAGAGTATGATCAGGCGCTTAAGGAATATAACACACTGCTAGCTGAGTATAACAAAGCAAAAGACAGTTACTTAACTGACAAAGCAGCTTATGAAAAACATCTGTCAGAATTAAACACTTCAATAAGTAATTACGAAAGTAAACTGGCTGAGTACAATAAAATCAAAGCTGAGTATCAAACAACAAAACAAGCTTATGAAGAAGCAAAATCTGAATATGATACTCTATCAAGCCAATTAAAAGAATTAGCAAACCAATATGAAACACAACGCACAACATATGAAACAGAAAAAACAGCCTTTGATCAAAAAACAAAAACTTATGAAACAGCGAAAACAGCGTATGATCAACAAAAATCAGAATATGATACGAAACTTGCTGCTTACGAAACAGATCTAAAACTCTATAATGAAAAACGAGCGGCAGCGGAAGCAATTTTAAAACAGTATGAAGAAGGTACTGCAGAATATTCAGCTGCGTTAGCAGTCTACACGGAAAACAATAATCGCTACAATGAAGTGAGTAAAGAACATCAACAAGTAAAAGAACAAGCAGATGCACTAACTGCTAAATTTAAAGAAGTCACGATAGCTTATGAAACTGCAACAACTGAGTATCAAGTCATTGCTCAATCCTACCAGTCTATCAAGCAGAAATATGACTCTCTTGTAACACAATATGATCAAGCAAAAAGTGATTATCAGCAATTAGAAAAAAACTATCAAACCATCAGTGCTAGTTATACTCACGTAATGAGTGTCTATACTGAAACAGAAACAGCCCATAAAACTGCACTTGAAGAATCTGATGAAGTAAAAACTCAATTTGCTCAGGTAAAATCATCTTATGAAACTATCTTTGGTAAATTTACAAGTGGATCAGAAGCTTTTGATGCGATTAAAACGAAATATACTGAGGCAAATGACACATACGAAGCAGTTACTCAAAAATTTGAACTAGCTCGCGCCGAATATGACCGTCTTTTCCCGGAATATCAAACGCTAAAAAATGAATTAGCACAATTAAAAACTGAGCTTTCAAAGGCTGAGACATCTTTTACTAATCTAGGAAAAATATTAGAGACTACGCAAAACCAATACACTGATTTAAAAACACAATATACTAAAACAATGGCTGATTACGAAAAAGTTAAAAAGCAATTTTCTGATCTAGGAGTGGACTATACTACTGCTAAAATAGCTTATACAGCCGCAGCTGAAGCAATTTCGAAAGCAAAAGAAACTTTCGAAGCTCATGAAGATGAATATAAAGCTCTAGCTGCTTACTATCTTGATCTTAAAACGAAATATGAAAAAACTATGAAAATCTATAGTGCAACTTGGGATGCATTAATTGAAGTCACAGAAGAGCAAAAAGCCCATGAGGAAGAGTACACCGCTGTTTCACAAGAGTATGAAAAGTTAAAAGACTCTCTTGCAGCGCTTCATATAGAATATGGTGAGGTCAATACAGCATACAAAGCCGCAAATGATGCGTGGAAATTAGCCGATCCTGCATATCAAGTTGCCAATGACAAACTAAAAACTCTTAAAGATAACTATGATACCGCACTTGAACTTTTTAATAATCTACAAACAAAGTATAATCTTGCAAAAGAAAGTTTTAGTACAGCTAGAAAACCTTATCAGGATGCACTTGAAGCTTATGAGAAGGCAGTAATTGCTGAAGGGAAAATTAATGCTGCGGTTACTACTATGGATCAAGTTATGGATGCATTTCCTGCTGATAAAATCACAGAAGCCAATCTTGAAAACATTACAGCTGACTTAGATACATGGCAAGCCAAATACGACCCAGCAATAAAAGCATTAAATATCGCATTTGAATCTTCGTGGCCTATAATTCAAGATTATCAAAAAGCTAATATTCTTTATAATAAATCCGGTCTAATTGATATTTCACAACAACTGGATAGTGTCTATAATCCTACTGATTTTGAAACTAAATTATCAAATTATATTCAAAATGCTCAAGATACAATGCAAGAAAATGTGAATACTGCCAAAGCTTATCAACAATACTTTATAGCATACGAAGATTATTTAGATGCTTTTGATAATTATAAAAATAAATGGAAAGCTGGAAATCAAGGTGATCCAGAAAATAATTTAATGCTTATTTGGCAACCTACAATTAATGCTTTGCGTATACAAGATCGTAACTATGAGCTATTAGGTTATACTGTCGAACAATTAAAAATGATGAATACTGTTGAACAATTTGAAACTTTTATAGCTACATATGAAAAAGATGGAAGTACAGCTCTTTCAAATATTTCCGATTATATTGAGAATTATATAAAGGACGTAGATACACAATGGAGTGCTGCTCAAACTGTTTTAAAAAATGAAATAGCCAAATTTATAGCCGCAACAAACGTTAATGAGGATGATATTCAGGTTATCTTTGATGATGGAATGCTTACAGCTAATACAACTAACATGTACCATCAACTCCTTTCTGCTTATAATAACAATTTACAGTACCTTAAAGATACTATAAGTCGTTATGTCCTTTATTCTAAACGCGGTGTATCAGTTTATGAATGGATTACCGAGTACAATAATAATTATTCAGGATTCGACGGCAGTCTTGGAGGGCAACGGATGGAAGACTTAGTCGATATTCCACCTATTACACTTAAAACAATTGAAACTGACTTACGTCCATTGACACTTCGAAAGCTCACAGCTCCAGTAATCCCATCAGTACCTGGTATGCCTGAAACTCCTGTGGAACCAGTAGGAATTAACCAACCTGAAAAAGTAGATCCTGCAGCAATACCAGGAACTCTAGCTCCTGCACCTGCTCCAGCCTCTACAAAAACAATTGTAGAGATCACAGGAATCAACCTACCAATGCTAACAATAACACACACACCTACTCCCCCTGATTCAATCGTAGAATTAGGCACTTCAGAAGATGTGAGTAATGTAGAATTTGATAGTGACGAAGCTGAAGGTAGCATTAAACCTGAAGCCCCTGTTGAATTAAACAATTTCGAAGATGTTACAAACGTAGATCCATTAGAACCACCAAAAGAGCTAGAAAAAGCACCAGAAGTCGAAGAACCAATTATTCCAGGTCTTACAGCGCCAGAAACGGTGGATCCTGCAGCACCAACAGTAGAACAGCCAATTGAACTTACTGCGCCAACAGAACCTAAAACATTAGAAGCACCTGTGGCAGGAAAGCAATCCGAAGCGCCTGTATCGTTACTAGCTCCTAAGAAGGAGGAAGAAGAAAAGATTTTACCTATGACTGCAAGTTCTAAAACGAATACAGTCGCAGATCCTTCAAAGTCTAAACTTCCAAATACACGTTCTGGAAGAAGATTACCAAACACAGGATCAGAGACTTCTTCAATGGGACAAGGAATGGGCACCTTTATGGCAGGAGCCGCTGGATCACTTCTTTTCTGGAAGAGAAAAAAAGGAAAACATAGTAAATAAATGCTCTTTTTCTACCCAATAGTTTAGTACTCTAAGAATTATTTGAATAACAAAAACCCTGAGAATCAATCGCTTCAAAGTGATTGATTCTCAGGGTTTTTCTATTTTAAAGACCTAACTCTTGTAGTCCTGCAATTATTTGAAATTGGTGATATCAAAAAGATATTTAGTGATTCAAATTCAGGATGATACATATTTTCCCTTTTTTGAGTTAATCTTTTCTTCTACTATTTTTTAGACGTAGGCGTTTTGGTGATTCACTAGTAGGGAGACTTCTCTCCCTTTGCACGCCTTGTATTGTTCATCATCTACTCTGGCGAAGCCAGTCGTAGGCCTTCCATTCTTTGTGCTTTAGAACTTTGAATTTGATGTGTTCGTAACAAAGCGGGGTGATTCACTAGTAGGGAGACTTCTCTCCCTTTGGTCGCCAAGTATTGTTCATCATCTACTCTGGCGAAGCCAGTCGTAGTGATTCACAACAAAGAACCCACTCTTTGGGGAAGAGTGGGAAAAGGAGTTAAAAAATGAAAAAGTGTTTTGTTAGGGTTGTTTGTTTGGTATAAATATATAATAACTCCAAATTGTGACTATTTTATGTTGAAAATTTGGATTCTTTATTACAAATGTTTGCCGAAAATCTGAATTTCTTTTAGATTTTTATAATCTTTGACTAGTTAGTTGTTCTCAATAATGCTTGTGTCGTACATCTAAAAGAACCGCCGAATATTCTTGAGATCTCGTAATCTAACGTTTCCACCTTCATTCCATGGCTTTCCAACTCTGTAATCAACTTTGTAAATGACTGGTCTGTAACATATACAGACTCATTAATTGGCAGACCATTAGCCATCAATAGAGACGCTTCTTTTAACGAAATATTTATCTTATCCCAGTTACTTAACTCTTCAGGTAAACCATCTAAAAAAGCTTCTTCACAGTAAATCATCAAGCCGTCTCTCACCATGCTCAGTGCACAATCTAGATGCAGGATATCTGGATGCAAACGTACTGGTATAACGTCATAATCCCAGTGAGCTAACAGCGATTTCAGCCAATTAATCCCATTTAGATTACTCGCCAATCCAGAATGCCCGATAAATATTGTTTTACCATAAACTAAAACATCCCCGCCTTCTAAAAATGGTCCAATTTCACTATCCAATCCTTCAGAAATATCTGGTTGCGGCGCAGCTAAATAAACAGCATCAGAATGTTTTGATTCCGCAGTTAAAATGTCTCGAATTGGCAATATTTCCAAACGACGATGCGCAAATCTCAAGTTTCCTTCAATGATGAAATGGCCAATTGTAAAAAATGGATCTCTCGAAAAGAAATTAGCATATCCACTTCCGCTCTCCTTGCCTAACGTCTTTTCATATTCTGTTAACAGTCGTGGCCTGATCACTTCTACACCATACGATGTCAACAGTTGAAGCATCTGCTCTTTTTCTTTTTCCCATTTTTTTTGCATATCTGGGTAAAGATCGCCTACATCACCAACTTTATTCCTGAAAAGATTGAGGTTTTCTTCTGATAGAAAACTTGTATCTAATTCCTCTTCCCCTTCTGGTAAATAAAATTGTGATTGCGCTAAAACAACTCTTTTTAACGGAGCAAATTCACTCTCTACAAAATTTGTTTTCATTAATTGTCACTCCACCTATCGTCACTTTTCCAACATTATAGCAAGATTCTACCGATTTTTACAAACAGGTAACTTTTACCAGCTTGTATCTTATTGATTAATTAAAGAAACCCGTCCCCCAAGTCGATTTTGTCTGTCCATCATCTGGTCCCACAGCAATATAACGACGGACACCACCTTGACTGATATAACTGATCCAAACATAACCGTTACTATGAAGATAGTGGTCGTAGTTGATTGCCATACCAGGCAAATAATAATCAAGTGCTGGACTTTTCGTATCATCAGGATCAGTATCTCGGCTAACTGCTAATTTTCTATCTGGATAAAATGTACCTACCATTGAAACTAATCCTGATGGTTGCTCTTGTGGCACGGGCTTTGCTTTTGGAGGATTTGGCTGTGGTTTCAGCTGACTGCTTTCATTCTTCCCGTAAGAATAGATAGTTACTGCTGGACAGCCATTTAATTCCCAAATCGTATCATGATCATTGATTGTAATGCCATTATAGCCATAGTTACAATGAATAATTCGATCTTGATCATCTATAAAAATACCTGTATGACCGGCCGCTCCTCCTGATGCTCCCCGATTTCCCCAGATAAAAATATCCCCTTTTTTTGCGGGATAATTACCGGAAGCATCCGCCGTTACTTGAGTCCAGCCAGCCTTTTCCAAATGTGAGAAAAGAGTATCCGTATTACCCATCACTCCACTAGTCAAAAAACCGCCGCTGATCAAAGCAAAATAAACCGCGCTTGAACAATCATAGCTATTAGGACCTAGCCTTGTATTCATTGAGTAAGTGACCCTTCCTTTGCGGTCCGTCATCCATTTAATCATATTTTCTATATTCGCCATCTTTTTTACTCCCTTAATTTGTTATTTTATAAAATCGTCTTAGCAACTTCTTGAACTTTTTGAATGAGCTCTTCGTCTTCCATCCAATTGTCGGATTGAATCCATTGGTGTATCAGTTTCATTTTATTGGGCGTTTCGGGATCTTTATCAACTAATTGTTCAGATTCAACTAACTCATAGACAAATGTGTTCATGATATCTATGTCTAGCTTTTTTTGTATTTGAAGAATATATGTCAATGGAGGATTCCATCGTTGACTAGCAGCTAATTTAGCTTTTCCTCCAACTAATTCTGTCCAATTGAGTTCTTTTTTCATTCTTATTTCATCGATTACTTCCCAAAAATCGTTGATTGTTTTTATCGTACGCATAGGTTTTACTCCTTTGTTTTGATTTTTATTTATATATTGATCTTACTCTATATTTATGCCGATTAACTTTTAACTTACTGTTAAAACTCTCCCAAAAAAGCCTGATTTAAAACGGAGAAATACAGAATGTTTCACATGAAACAAAAAAAGAGGCAGCTACATTATGAGCTCCCTCTTTTTTATCTGTTATTTACTTTGGTTTGTAAGCTATTAAAACGACTGTTTTTAAGGCTGTACTTTTGCTATCTTCCCTTGTTCAATATACACCATCAAAATCGATACGTCAGCTGGATTCACACCACTGATTCGGCTTGCTTGAGCAATCGTTTCTGGTTGGATCTTTTGCAATTTTTGTTTTGCTTCAGTAGCTAAGCCATTTATTGCAGCATAATCGATGTTTTCAGGAATTCGTTTGGCTTCCATCCGTTTTAGTTTATCGACTTTTTCCAATGCCTTCTTGATGTAGCCTTCATATTTTAGTTGAATTTCAACTTGCTCAATGACTTTATCATCCAAATCTACTTCAGAAGCTGGGATAAATTGTGTCACTTCATGATAGCTCATTTCTGGGCGTTTTAAGAAGTCTCCAGCTAAGACCCCATCTTTCAACGGAACAGAACCTTTCGCTTCTAAAAACGCTTGTACGTCTGCTGTAGGCTTCACTCTAACTGAGTTCAAGCGAGCTATTTCAGCTTCGACTGCTTTTTTCTTTTCAAGATACGCTGTATATTGGTCTTCTTTGACTAAACCAATTTCGTGCCCTTGTTCGGTTAAACGCAGATCTGCATTATCATGGCGTAAAATCAAACGATATTCAGCTCTTGATGTTAGTAAACGATAAGGTTCATTTGTGCCTTTTGTTACTAAATCATCGATCATCACACCGATATAACCATCACTACGTTTCATCACGAAAGGTTCTTTTCCTTGGACTTTAAGTGCAGCATTGATTCCAGCTATCAAGCCTTGCCCTGCTGCTTCTTCATAACCGCTGGTACCATTCGTTTGTCCAGCTGTAAATAAGCTATCGATCACTTTTGTTTCTAAGGTTGGACGTAATTGGTGCGGCACAACAACATCATACTCGATCGCATATCCTGTACGCATCATTTCAGCTTTTTCTAACCCTGCAATCGAATGTAAGATATCTGTTTGGACATCTTCTGGTAATGAAGTAGAAAGTCCTTGAACGTAAACTTCTTCTGTGTTCAGTCCTTCTGGCTCTAAGAATAATTGATGGCGAGGTTTGTCAGAAAAACGAACGATTTTATCTTCAATCGACGGACAGTAACGCGCGCCAACACCTTCAACGATTCCTGTAAACATCGGTGCACGATGTAGATTCTCTTGAATAATTTCATGGGTTCCTTCATTCGTATAAGTCAGCCAGCATGAACGTTGGTCTAAATTATACGCATCATCTGGTGTGCTGAAACTAAAATGATTGGGTTCTTCATCACCAGGTTGTTCTTCTGTGACAGAATAATCGATCGTACTAGATTTCACACGCGGTGGTGTTCCTGTTTTGAACCGATCCATTTCAAGTCCTAATTCTTTCAAATGATCTGCTAAACCAATTGATGGTAATGAATTGTTCGGTCCTGAAGAATATTTCAGTTCACCAATGATGATTTCACCACGAAGTGCTGTTCCAGCTGTAATGATTACCGCTTTACTTTGGTATTGTGCACCTGTTGTTGTAATGACACCTTTACAAATCCCATCTTCTACAATTAAGCGTTCCACAATTCCTTGACGTAATGATAAGTTGTCCGTGCGTTCGATCGTGTGCTTCATTTCAGTAGCATAAGCATGTTTGTCCGCTTGGGCGCGCAACGCGCGAACGGCCGGACCTTTTCCTGTGTTTAGCATCCGCATTTGGATGTATGTTTTGTCTATATTACGACCCATTTCGCCGCCTAATGCATCGATTTCTCGAACCACAACTCCTTTGGCTGGGCCTCCCACAGATGGGTTACACGGCATAAATGCGACCATATCTAAATTGATTGTTAAAAGTAAGGTTTTGCTGCCCATGCGAGCAGATGCTAAAGCTGCTTCTGAACCAGCATGTCCTGCTCCAACTACGATTACGTCATAAGATTCTGCTTTAAATTGATTCATCGACTCTTCCTCTCTATTTTCCTAAACAAAATTGACTAAATAATTGGGTGATCAGTTCATCTTGGACACTGTCCCCGACGATTTCACCTAAAAAGTCCCAACAGCGGGTCATATCCATTTGAACGAGATCGACTGGCATTCCAGCTTCGATTCCTCGGATCACTTCATCCAGTGCTATAGCTGCCTGATCTAATAATGCGATATGGCGAGTATTGGATACGTATGTCGCATCTTTTTCCCCAGTTTGTCCGCCGAAAAATAAGTCTGCGATTTTTAATTCTAATTGTTCCATCCCTGTATTGGATAAAACCGATACGGGTAATATTTCTTCATCATTAACGAGCTGTTTTAATTCTTCTCGATCTAATTGAGAAGGTAAATCCATTTTATTCAGTAGGATCACTCGTTTTAATCCGTCTGTCGCTATTAATAATTGACGATCTTCGTCTGTAAGTGGCTCATTTTGATTCAGAACGAGCAAAATCAAATCGGATTCAGCTAATGCTTTACGGCTACGTTCAACACCGATTCGTTCTACGATATCTTCTGTTTCTCTGATTCCAGCTGTATCGATCAATTTCAATGGTACTCCGCGGACATTGACGTATTCTTCGATAACATCACGTGTCGTTCCTGCAATATCTGTTACGATCGCTTTTTCTTCACGTAATAAGTGGTTCAATAAACTTGATTTACCAACGTTTGGACGACCGATGATTGCTGTACTTAAGCCTTCACGCAAGATTTTTCCTTGCTTCGCTGTTGTCAATAATCCTTCGATCTGGGCTTTGACGAATCCAGCTTTTTCAAGTAATAGTTTTGTTGTTAATTCTTCTACATCATCATATTCAGGATAATCGATATTTACTTCGACTTGCGCTAAAGTTTCTAAAATTTCCTGTCTCAACGAACGGATCAAAGAAGATAAATTTCCATCCAATTGATCCAAGGCAACATGCATCGCTCGATCTGTTTTTGCTCGAATCAAATCCATCACAGCTTCAGCTTGAGATAGGTCCATTCGACCATTTAAAAAGGCTCTTTTCGTAAATTCACCAGGTTCAGCCAAACGAGCGCCTTCTCTTAACAACAATTGCAATAACTGGTTAACGACTACGATTCCACCATGACAGTTGATTTCAACAACATCTTCTCTGGTAAAAGTTTTCGGTGCCCGCATGACAGAAACCATCACTTCATCTAGCAAGCTATCGTCTTTAGGATCAAGGATATGACCATAATGAATCGTATGTGTAGGCACATCTAGCAGCTGCTTACTCCCTGAGCGATAGACTTTATCTGCAATTGCGATTGCTTCATCACCACTTAAACGGACAATACTGATTGCTCCTTCGCCAGGAGGTGTTGAAATTGCGGCGATTGTATCAAATTCTAGCGTTATTTGTTGCATGGTTGACTGACTTCCTTTCATTAATAGATTAAGCTTTTTTCGTGTAATTATTACTACGTTAAACCGCTCTTATCTCTTTTAAACTATGTACGCATCTATTTTTGGCTACAAAAAAAGCGCCCACTCCACCCCTATTTTTTCAGGTTGGATCTAGCACTTTCACTGCGTCAATTCCTATTAATTTCTTGACATAGAATAGCATATTTTTATTTTTTTCGCAACATTATTTATTTGATAAAAGCGTTCGTTAACTTTGCATTTCTTCTGTTTTATCTTTAAAATAAACATATATAAGGCAAGGAGGTTCCTATGATGAAACGAACAAAAAAAGATGAATTCAATGAACAAGAATTAGAAAATCGTTTAAGTGGAATCACATTATCTACAGGAAATGTCAGTAAAAAATATATCGTTCGGGATATTGTTTTTGCAACAGATCGAATCGAGACAGACTTATTTTCACCAGATGTCAATCCAAATGATATTTTCAGTGGTGTTTATCGTCAGCTGAAAGTAATTGCGTTTGAATATGAAGCAGATGCTGTGATCAATTGTCATTTTGAAGAAAAATATGTAGAATATCAAGGGAAATGGGTCGTAGAAATATTTGCTTATGGAACAGTCGTTCAGTTTACACAAACAAATATTGGTTAAATACTATTCAAAGAGGAAAGGCGATTAAGCTTTTCCTTTTTTCTCTGTTATTTTTGGCAAAATAAAAAAACCTGATTCTAAAAGAACCAGGCTGGAAGAAGCACGAATGCTCCAACTACTTTATCATCGTATTTTGTACGTTGATAAGAATGATTTCGTTTAAAATATACTTTGTTTAACTGTATTTGTCAATGTATTTTTTTTTACAAAACTATCCTATTTTAACAATAAATGCCCCTTTAAAAAAATAATTTCAAAGGGGCATTTACTATTTAATAATATTTTTTCACAGGTTCAACAACCAAATAACGATAAGGTTCGTCACCTTCTGAATGTGTTTTGATATGATCGTCTTTACTCAAGGTAAAGTGAATTTGTTTTCGTTCAAATGCTGGCATTGGTTCTAGAAAAACAGGACGGCCAGTTTGTTTGACTTTTTCAGCTGTTCTTTCTGCTAAACGTTGCAAGATCGCTTGACGTTTTTCACGATAATCACCAACATTCACCACAACAGATAACTTATTTTCTGCAACACGATGAACGAAAACTTGTGCTAAATATTGAAGCGCATTTAAGACTTTTCCATGTTTTCCAATCAAGATTCCTTGTTTATCTGTATCTAAATGGAAAACCAACAAACCATCTTTACGTTCTAAACGGACTAAAGCCGGTGCATTCAATTCTTTTGAAATAGTTGTTAAATACATCGCTAGTTCAGTGATCGCTTCTTCATCTTCTAGATTTTCCAAGACTTTCGGTTCAGAGGAATCTGAGGTTTTAGCAGCTAACAATTCTTCAACAGCTGTTTCTACTTTTACTTCCTCATCTGCCACGATGATATCTTCGACGGTCTCTGCAACTGCTTCTGCGATTTGTTCGCTGACAGTTGGCTCGATTGACACTTGAGCAAGTTTTTTACCAAAACCCAAGAAACCTTTCTTAGCGTCTGTAATTACGCTGATCTCTACTTCTTCCTTTGACAAATTCAGTGCGTGTAAGCCCTTAGTGGTTGCTTCTTCAATTGTGTTTCCCTCATATACCGGCATCTGGAAAACCTCCTTTTATTTTTTCTTATTTTTTTTCTTAGGATTCATTGCTTTCTTCAATGCTCGTTCGCGCTCTTTTACTTGTCGTTCTGCTTCTGCACGCTCTTTACGGATTTTGAATGGATTATTGATCAATAATGTTTGACCAACTTGGAAGGCATTAGAAACCACCCAATAAAGTGATAATCCGCTGGCTAAGCTCATACCCATTACAAAGATCATAACTGGCATTACAAAGTTCATGATTTTTAGCGATGCATTTGATTCTATTTGGCTCATGCTAGTCAAATACGTACTAGCAAAGGTAAATGCCGCTGCTAAAATCGGTAAAATAAAATATGGATCGGGTTGACCTAGATTCAACCACAGAAAACTTCCTTGCTTCAATTCTGGTACACGTGAAATCGATTGATACAACGCCATCATGATCGGCATTTGAATCAATAACGGTAAACACCCTGCATAAGGATTTACATTATTTTCGGCATACAATTTTTGCTGTTCTTCACGGAATAAACGTTGTGTCTCTGGATCTTTTGATGAATATTGTTTTTGTAGCGCTTTTAATTTTGGTTGTAATTCTTGAGTCTTACGCATGCTTTTCGTTTGGAAATGCATCAATGGTAATAAAATGATTCTGATTACTAATGTAAATAGGATAATCCCGATACCAGTATTTGCTGAAATGGATAAGAATTTAATTGCTTCAGCGAAATAATAGACAATGTAGCGGTCCCAAATTCCTGTACTACTCGCGTTAATCGGGGCTGTTCCACAGGCAGACAACACAAAAACAAGTGCTAGTAAACCTGCCATCAATAATAGACGTTTATACTTCTTCACAAAACTGTTCCTCTCTTATTTCAAAATTTTTGCAAGTTTTAACACATGCGTCACGTTGCTATGAATTTCTTCTAAACTCAACTTGTCGACGCCAGGCCTTGCGATGATAATAAAATCACAAGTAGGATCGATTGAATCTTTTAATTGATAGATCGACGTACGAACCTTGCGCTTTACAGCATTTCTAACAACCGCATTCCCAACTTTTTTCCCTACTGAAATTCCTACCCGAAAATGCTTTTGTTCTGGTTTTTCTAATACGTACACGACAAATCTTCGGTTGGCACAGGACTGTTTATGTTGAAACACTGCTTGAAATTCTTTTTCTTTTTTTACTCTATAGGATTTCTTCATCTGCATCCCTTTGTTTCTTTCTATCTTTCTTTTTTACTCACTCTACAATGATAGCATATTTTAGTCATTTTTTTTCAAAATTAAAGGAAAATATCCAGAGATTTTGGTGATAATGACCCTAATTTCATATCTTATCATTTTTTTAGTTTTTTTTCACTTTATTTTATGGGATTGAGAGAATTTTTTGAGGTTGATCTGGTTTTAGCGTGTGCGGATTTAATTCTTAACGTTTAAGTTATACAAATGGGTAAGATCGAATCGAAATGGGGTGATTTAGAATATGACTGTTAGCTTTGTCTGATTAATATTGTTGCTATTGCTTTTCATTACTACTGTACTACTTTTTTAGTGTTAGACGTTTGGTGATTCACTAGTTAGGAAACTTCTCTTACTGCGCACGCCTTGTATTGTTCATCATCTACTCTGGCTAATTCTGGCTTAGTCCTTGTATTCTTTGTTCTGTAGCCCTTAGAGAGTTGATGCGGTCGAAACGAGTTCGTGATTCACTAGTTAGGAAACTTCTCTCACTACGTTCGCCAAGTATTGTTCATCATCTACTCTGGCGAAGCCTGGCTTAGTCCTTGTATTCTTAGTGCTTTAGTCCTTAGATTGATGCGGTCGAAACGAGTTCGTGATTCACTAGTTAGGAAACTTCTCTCACTACGTTCGCCAAGTATTGTTCATCATCTACTCTGGCGAAGCCAGTCGTAGTGATTCACAACAAAAGAACCCTTTATTATTTCCACACATACATTGTGAAGATAATAAAGGGTTCTTAGTTTAAACTTGATTCGTTATTTAAAGTCAACATAAATTATGCTGAAATAACTTTTCTGCCTTTACGACGTCTGCTCGCTAATACGTTGCGACCATTTTTTGTGCTCATGCGTTTACGGAAACCGTGAACTTTTTGACGTTTGCGTTTGTTTGGTTGATACGTTCTTTTCATCTCTTGTTCCACCTCCTGAAATTGTAACTATCCATCAATACATAGACATACTTTGATAGTATACCTAGTATTAGGTCGATTTGTCAATAAATTTTCTGGAATAAATTATTCTTCTTATCAAAATAAGTTATCCACAAAAGAGAAAAATTTATGGATAGCTTGTGGATAGTTTTTTCAGCCATCACATTTCATTTTAAGTTTTCTCCACACTTTTGCACAAAAAAACAGGCTGTTAAAAAGTTATGCACATTCGATTTTTCAATTGTGCATAACTTCCTAAAAAGATTGAATTGCTTGGGTTTGTTTTACAGAACTTGCTGTGGATAAATAAAATAACAAAAAGAAATCCACTGTTTTTTTCTTGTTTGTGGATAAGTTTATAACCCTCTGTGAATTTTTTTTCCACAATTCACAATTTGCCTGTGGAAAAAGTTCCAAAAAAATGCTAAAATTCTATTTGCTTATCTATTTATATTTGTTCTGATTTTTTATATAGAAAAATTTGTTCCGTTTTATGGATCAGCTTCCGATTAAATTTGGAAAAAAAGACTTGAAAAAGATTGTGGTGAACAACGTCCGCTTCATTTTTTCTATTTTTCTGTCGAAACTGGACAAATCCGTTACGCTTTTGCTTTGAACATGCCAAGAAATACAACGTAGTTATACGTTAATACTAATTGGTACAAGGCGAAGCCACACGAAATATTGTTTCTGTACACTATCTAGCTTACCGGGCTAGCACTACGCTTTTAAACTAAGGAGGTCACCATATGCCCGATATGGAAAGTTTCTGGAAAGATCTAGAAGATACTTACCAATCTGTTTTGTCTGCGCCAAGTTTTGATGCTTGGATAAAAACAACGCAACCGCTAAAGTTGGAGAATAATCAATTATGGTTAGAAGTTCCTTCTGCTGTTCATAAAGACTATTGGGAAAAGAATTTAGCCGCAAAAATCGTCGAAACCGGCTTTAAATTGACTGGTGCTGAAGTGATGCCTCATTTTGTTGTTACTGGTGAAAAAGAGACAATGCCGGTTCAAGAAGAAAAAAAAGCCCCTGTAACGCAGGAAAAAATTGCGGAACATGGGAAAAAAGCTTTATTGAATCCAAAGTATTCTTTTGACACATTCGTTATCGGAAAAGGAAATCAAATGGCTCATGCAGCGGCTTTAGTTGTAGCAGAAGATCCTGGTTCTATCTATAATCCACTATTCTTTTATGGTGGTGTTGGTTTAGGAAAAACCCATTTGATGCATGCTATTGGTCATCAAATGCTGCAAAATCGGCCAGATGCAAAAGTAAAATATGTCAGCAGTGAAACATTTACAAATGAATTTATCAATTCGATCCAAACTAAGAATTCTGAACAATTTAGAAAAGAGTACCGAAATGTTGATTTACTACTAGTCGATGATATTCAATTTTTAGCTGAGAAAGAAGCAACATTGGAAGAATTTTTCCATACCTTCAATGATCTGTATAATGAAAACAAACAGATCGTTCTCACCAGTGATCGGCCGCCTAATGATATTCCAAAGCTACCTGAGCGTTTAGTTTCTCGTTTTGCTTGGGGTCTCTCTGTTGATATCACACCACCTGATTTAGAGACACGAATTGCCATCTTACGGAAAAAAGCAGATGCAGAACGCTTGGAAATTCCTGACGATACACTCAGTTACATCGCCGGCCAAATTGATTCCAACATTCGTGAATTAGAAGGCGCCTTGGTCCGAGTTCAAGCATTTGCCACGATCAATGGGGAAGATATTACAACTAGTCTAGCGGCAGATGCTCTGAAATCTTTAAAATCTGTCGGTAGTCAAAATCATTTGTCGATTTTACAAATCCAAGAAGAAGTGGCAAAGTATTACCATATCCAATTAAAAGATCTAAAAGGCAAAAAACGTGTGAAATCGATTGTTGTTCCTAGACAAATATCGATGTACCTTTCCAGAGAGATGACCGAAAATTCTCTACCAAAAATCGGTGCCGAGTTCGGCGGAAAAGATCACACTACAGTTATTCATGCTCATGAAAAAATTCAACAATTAATGCAAAAAGATCCGACAATTCAAAAAGAAGTTGGCGAAATCAAAAACTTGCTTAATTCGTAGCCTGTGGATAAAAAAGTGAAATAGTAAAAAGTTTTCCACAAGTTATGCACAGGTGGAAAACTTATCTTTTATTTCGTTTCCTGACTTTTCCACAGAATTAACAGGACCTACTACTTTTATTATTTATTTATATATAAATACAAAACTGTCTTAGCAAAATTTATACTTTTAAAATCAATTAAAAAAGGAGTTCAATCATTATGAAATTAACCGTGAAAAGAAATACCTTCTTACAAGAATTACAAACCGTTCAACGAGCTATTTCTTCTAAAACAACTATCCCTATTTTAACAGGTGTAAAAATCGTTTTAACTGACGAAGGGTTATCATTAACAGGTAGTAATGCAGATATTTCTATTGAAAGTTTTCTAAGTAAAGAAGACGAAAAAGCTCAGATGACAATTGAATCTACAGGTAGTATTGTTTTACAAGCACGTTTCTTTGGTGAAATCATTCGTAAATTACCTGAAGATATGTTCACCTTAGAAGTATTGGAAAATAATCAAGTCGCGATTACTTCAGGAAAAGCTGACTTTACGGTTAATGGACTAGATGCAGATAATTATCCACACCTGCCCGTTATCGATGCTAAAAATCAAATTCAATTACCCGTTCACCTGTTGACAAAAATTATCAATGAAACAGGATTTGCTGTTTCTCTCCATGAAAGTCGTCCGATTTTAACTGGTGTTCATTTTATTTTAGAAAATCAAAAATTATTAGCTGTTGCAACAGATTCACATCGTTTGAGCCAACGAATCATTCCAATCGAACAAGCAGCTGAAAATTTCAATATTGTCATTCCAGGAAAAAGTTTGACTGAACTTTCTCGTTCATTTACGAATGAAGAAGAAATGGTCGAAATCAGCATCATGGAAAACCAAGTATTGTTCAAAACACAAAATATGTATTTCTATTCTCGTTTGTTAGAAGGAAATTATCCTGATACGAATCGTTTGATTCCAACAAGTTTTAATACTGAAATTGATTTTTATGTGCCAGAATTATTATCTGCAATCGATCGTGCATCTTTATTGTCACATGAAGGTCGCAATAATATCGTTCGCTTAGCGATTGCTTCTGATTCTGTTGTTCTTTACGGAAACTCGCCAGAAATCGGTAAAGTAGAAGAACCGTTAAATTATGAAAAAGTAACTGGTGACCCACTAGAAATTTCTTTCAATCCGGATTATATGAAAGATGCTTTACGAGCATTTGGTGATATGAGTATTACAGTTAAATTTATTTCTGCGATTCGCCCATTTACGTTAGAACCAACAGAAACTGATTTAGACTTTATTCAGTTGATTACGCCAGTTCGTACGAATTAAAAAAACAAAAAGTATTGAAAATTTATGATAAAAGAGTGTATGAAAAACCTAAAATTTGGTTTTTCACACACTCTTTTTATATTTATTGTAGCTAAAATTAAAATAGGAATGATTATCCAGCTTCATACTTCTTGATAAGTTTTTTTGTTTTGGTTCCCATAATCGTAAAGTAGACAGCGCCAAACATAAAAAACATCACTGGCATTATCTGGATGATCAAAAAGAATGTTTGCATAACAATCATTCCAAACAATTGCAGACCAGTATATTCCCAAATACTTGAGGTTAAGTACCATGAAGATATTTTTTCAAAAGAAGGTTGCAACATAAAGAAATAAAGGAACATTAATGTCGCCCATAAAATAGCTTGATCATATAACCGTTTATAGCGTTCGTTGCTTGACGAAGTATCTGAAAAAATATCTAAATCTTGATTTTTACTATTTAACGGAGTAAAAAATTGAAAACCACTACTTTTCGTCCCACTGATATGCTGCCAACCACTATCTTCAAACAAAGTTAGGTAAGCAAGATAATCAGCTTTCTTTTTGAATATCTGATAATCAATTCTGTAATTCAAATTTTTTGGTATTATTTTTTCAAATGTATAGATTCCCCACGTACTATATTTTATCAGTCCCCAACCTTGTTCAGCCATTTCATGTAAATATAGCTCTTCTTTTTTCATGTCAACAAACATTCTTATTTTTTTCATATGTCCCTCCTATAATAACTGATCCGCAAGTTTGACTAATTCTTTTAATCGTTCAACTTCAAGCATTAAAACTTTTTTACCAGTATTTGTTAATTGATATATGCGCCGACGTTTATCTTCTCCTGGAACCTCACTGATCAACTTTTGCTTTAATAAATTTTCTGTTGCGCCATACATTGTGCCCGCTGCAATACGTACTCGACCATTACTTATTTCCTCTACTTTTTGCATGATGGCATATCCATGAGAAGGTTCAATTAGTGACATCATAATATAAAAAGTTGTTTCTGTTAGAGGTAGAATCTTGTTAATATTCATTTATCGTACACCTTTTTTATAATTATTATATACAGTTTGACTGTACAATTGAATTGTATATCGGTTGACTGTATAAGTCAATTATTTATTCAAAAAAAATTTACATAAGGCAAAACTTATAAATTTATTCCTAAAATGCATTTTAAGCCTTTTTTAATCGTTAGAATATTTTTTGTCGATTGTCTTCAAAATTGCTTAGAAACAAAATTAGACGGATAAATTTGTTTTTTGATGTAAAAAAGAGTATAATATTGGAGTAAAAGTGAAAACAAAAAAGAGGGATGCATTTTGAAAAAGACGATTGTTTTAGAAACAGATTACATGACACTCGGTCAAGTCTTAAAAGAAGTCGACGTTATCAGTAGTGGCGGCGCTGCCAAATGGTACTTAGCTGATAATAGTGTATTCGTAGATGGAGAATTAGAGAATCGCCGCGGTAGAAAATTATATGCTGGTATGATGCTCGAAATACCTGAAGAAGGTACTTTTTTTATGGTCAAAAAAGGCGAGGTAGTCGATGAGACTGAATGAAATCGAGGTGCAGCATTATCGTAATTATGATGGGCTGACCTTAGATTTCCCTAAAACCTTAAATATTTTTCTAGGGGAAAATGCACAAGGCAAGACAAATCTCTTAGAAAGTATTTATGTTTTAGCGATGACCCGTAGTCATAGAACCAGTAACGAGAAAGAATTGGTTCATTGGGATTCTGATTCAGCAAGAATCAGCGGAGTTATTGAAAAAAAGACAGGAACGGTGCCGCTTGAGATCATTATTTCTAACAAAGGCCGCAAGACAAAGGTCAATCATATTGAACAAAAGCGTTTGAGTTCATACATTGGTCAGCTGAATGTCATTTTATTTGCGCCAGAAGATCTTTCGCTTGTCAAAGGCTCACCGCAATTACGTCGTAAGTTTATCGATATGGAATTGGGCCAAGTCAATCCGATTTATTTGTATGATTTGGTTCAATATCAGTCTGTCTTAAAACAGCGTAATCAATATTTAAAGCAGTTAGCTGAAAAAAAACAGTCGGATCTTGTTTATTTAGATATTTTGACTGAACAATTGGCAGAATTTGGCGGAAAAGTCTTGTTTGCTCGTCTAGAATTTATCCAAAAATTAGAGCACTGGGCGAATTTACTGCATAAGAAAATTAGCCATGAAAAAGAAGAATTGGCGATCGATTATTTTTCAAGTATCCCGTTAGATAAAGAAAATTTTTCACTAGAAGAGATCCAAAAGCAACTGCTGCAGAGCCTTCTTGATAACCGAAAACGTGAGTTGTTTAAGGCAAATACCTTTTTAGGTCCTCATCGAGATGATCTGATTTTTAATGTAAACGGACAAAACGTCCAAACATATGGATCACAAGGTCAACAAAGAACCACAGCTCTTAGCGTAAAGCTTGCGGAAATTGATTTAATGTATTCAGAAACAGGAGAATATCCTGTGTTGTTATTGGATGATGTCATGAGTGAGTTAGATAATGAACGACAATTACACCTGCTAGAAACGATTGAAGGAAAGGTTCAGACTTTTTTAACAACTACAAGTTTGGATCATTTAAACAATAAATTAACTGTTGAACCAGATATATTTTATGTTCATCAGGGAGAGATAGAGAGGGAAGCATCTATATGACAGAAGAAGAAAAAAACATGAAAGAACGTGCACAAGAATATGATGCCAGTCAGATTCAGGTATTAGAAGGTCTTGAAGCGGTTCGTAAACGTCCTGGTATGTACATAGGATCAACGAGTTCGGAAGGTTTGCATCACTTAGTTTGGGAGATCGTTGATAATTCGATCGATGAGGCTTTGGCAGGCTTCGCATCAAGTATCCAAGTAATAATTGAAGAAGATAACAGTATTACTGTTGTCGATGATGGACGGGGAATCCCAGTCGGTATTCAAGCCAAAACAGGCAGACCTGCTGTAGAAACAGTCTTTACCGTTCTCCATGCAGGAGGAAAATTTGGCGGTGGCGGATATAAAGTTTCCGGCGGACTTCACGGGGTAGGTTCCTCTGTTGTTAATGCTTTATCAACAACATTAGACGTAAAAGTCTACAAAGAAGGCAAAATTTATTACCAAGAATTCCATCAAGGTGCTGTAAAAGATGACTTAAAAGTGATCGGTGACACAGAGCGTCATGGGACGACAGTCCATTTTGTTCCAGATCCAGAAATTTTTACAGAGACAACTGTCTTTAATTTTGATAAATTAGCAACACGTGTTAGAGAGTTAGCATTCTTGAATAAAGGGCTAAAAATTTCTATTGAAGATAAACGTGAAGAAAAACCTGTCTTGAAAGAATTTCATTACGAAGGCGGGATCAAGAGCTACGTAGAACATTTGAATGCGAATAAAGATGTTTTATTCCCAGAACCTGTTTTTATTGAAGGGGAACAACAAGACATCATCGTTGAAGTATCCATGCAATATACAGATGGTTACCACACCAATTTATTAAGTTTCGCCAATAACATCCATACGTATGAAGGCGGAACACATGAATCAGGTTTTAAAACGTCATTAACGCGTGTAATCAATGATTACGCTCGTAAACAAAAGATCATGAAAGAAAATGATGAAAACCTAACAGGGGAAGATGTTCGTGAAGGATTAACAGCTGTTATTTCTATCAAACACCCAGAACCTCAATTTGAAGGACAAACCAAAACAAAATTAGGAAATTCAGAAGTTCGGACTGTTACGGACCGTTTGTTCTCTGAGTATTTCAATAAATTCTTGATGGAAAATCCAACTGTTGGGAAACAAATTGTAGAAAAAGGCCTACTAGCTTCTAAAGCCCGTATGGCTGCTAAAAGAGCACGTGAAGTGACGCGTCGTAAAGGGGCACTTGAAATCAGTAATTTACCAGGTAAATTGGCCGATTGTTCAAGTAAAGATCCTGAAAAATGTGAAATTTTCATCGTCGAAGGAGATTCAGCCGGCGGTTCAGCGAAACAAGGCCGTAGCCGTGAATTCCAAGCGATTTTACCAATTCGTGGGAAAATCTTGAATGTTGAAAAAGCCAGCATGGATAAAATTTTAGCGAATGAAGAAATCCGTTCATTATTTACAGCGATGGGAACAGGTTTTGGGGCTGATTTTGATGTATCAAAAGCTCGTTACCACAAATTAGTAATCATGACCGATGCCGATGTCGATGGTGCACATATCCGTACACTATTGTTAACATTGTTCTATCGTTTCATGCGCCCAGTTGTTGAAGCGGGATATGTATATATCGCTCAACCACCTTTATATGGGGTAAAACAAGGGAAAAATATCACCTATGTTCAACCAGGGAAAAATGCTGAGGAAGAACTAGCTCAAGTTTTAGAGAACCTACCAGCTAGTCCAAAACCAAGTGTTCAACGTTACAAAGGTCTTGGAGAAATGGATGATCATCAATTATGGGAAACAACAATGGATCCTGAAAGACGTTTGATGTCACGCGTCAGTGTCGATGATGCGATCGAAGCCGATCAAATTTTTGAAATGTTGATGGGAGACCGTGTTGAACCACGCCGAGCATTTATTGAAGAAAATGCCCATTACGTGAAAAATCTAGATATTTAATTAAGAAGGAGATAAATTCATGAGTGAAGAAATGAAAGAGAACATTCAAGACGTCAATCTGACCAGTGAAATGAAAGAATCCTTCATTGATTATGCGATGAGCGTTATTGTGGCTCGTGCATTACCAGATGTTCGTGATGGGTTAAAACCAGTTCACCGTCGTATTTTATACGGAATGAATGAGTTAGGTGTAACACCTGATAAACCACATAAAAAATCAGCTCGTATCGTTGGGGATGTTATGGGTAAGTACCATCCACATGGAGATTCATCCATTTATGAAGCAATGGTACGGATGGCTCAACCTTTTAGTTACCGCAGTATGCTCGTTGATGGACATGGAAACTTCGGTTCTGTCGATGGTGATGGCGCTGCTGCAATGCGTTACACTGAAGCTAGAATGAGTAAAATTGCGTTGGAAATGCTTCGTGATATCAATAAAAATACAGTTGATTTCCATGGAAACTATGATGACTCAGAACAAGAACCAGATGTACTGCCAGCACGTTTCCCTAACCTTTTAGTGAATGGAACAACAGGGATCGCTGTTGGGATGGCAACAAATATTCCGCCTCATAATTTAGCTGAAGTTATCGAAGCTGCAAGCTTGCTGATGGAAAATCCAGAAGCGACAACGAATGAGTTAATGGAAGTATTGCCTGGACCAGATTTCCCTACAGGTGGTTTAGTTATGGGGAAATCAGGAATTCGCCGCGCCTATGAAACAGGTCGAGGATCAATTACGATTCGTGCTAAAGTTGAGATCGTTGATATGCCGAATGGTAAAGAACGTATCTTAGTATCTGAGTTGCCATATATGGTCAACAAAGCGCGTTTGATCGAACGAATTTCAGAATTACATCGTGAAAAACGGATTGAAGGAATCACTGATTTACGTGATGAATCTTCTCGTGAAGGTATGCGTATCGTCATTGACGTTCGTCGCGATGTCAGTGCCTCTGTTATCTTGAATAACCTTTATAAAATGACTGCATTACAAACTTCTTTTGGTTTTAATATGTTAGCAATCGAAAAAGGGATTCCTAAGATTCTAAGTCTGAAAGAAATTCTTGAAAACTATATAGAGCACCAAAAAGAAGTTATTACACGCCGTACAGAATTTGATAAGAAAAAGGCAGAATCACGTGCTCATATCTTAGAAGGTTTGCGAATTGCTTTAGATCACATTGATGAGATCATTGCAATTATTCGAAATTCAAAAGCAGATGATGAAGCGAAAGCTTCTTTGATCGAACGTTTTGAATTTTCAGATCGTCAAGCACAAGCGATTTTGGATATGCGTTTACGCCGTTTGACAGGTTTGGAACGCGATAAGATCGAAAATGAGTACCAAGAATTATTGAAATTCATTGCTGATTTGAATGATATCTTAGCTCGACCAGAACGTGTCGTTGAGATCATCAAAACAGAATTAGGTGAGATTCATGATAAATATGGCGATGCTCGCCGCACTGAATTATTAGTGGGTGAAGTCCTAAGTTTAGAAGATGAAGACTTGATCGAAGAAGCTGAAGTTGTTATTACACTAACAAACAATGGCTATATCAAGCGTTTAGCGAACAGTGAATTTAGAGCACAACGCCGTGGTGGTCGTGGTGTTCAGGGAATGGGCGTTCATGATGATGACTTCGTGAAAAACCTAGTTTCTTGTTCAACTCATGATACGTTACTATTCTTTACGAATAACGGTAAAGTCTACCGTGCTAAAGGATATGAAATTCCTGAATACGGCAGAACAGCTAAAGGAATCCCTGTGATCAACATGCTAGGTATTGATTCTAGTGAGAAGATCCAAGCGATCATCGCTGTTGAAGGACAAGCAGAAGAAGGACATTATCTATTCTTCACGACCCGTAAAGGTACTGTTAAACGTACAGCAGTCAAAGCATTCTCTAATATTAGAAGCAATGGTTTGATCGCAATCGGTCTAAAAGAAGAGGATGAGCTAGTCAATGTTGTCTTAACAAATGGCGAACAAAACATGATCATCGGAACGCATAATGGTTATTCTGTGACATTTGCTGAAACAGCAGTCCGTGATATGGGCCGTACAGCATCAGGTGTGCGTGGTATTCGTCTAAGAGAAGAAGATTACGTCGTAGGAGCCTCTTTACTCGACGCTGACACGGAAGTTCTAGTGTTGACGGAAAATGGTTACGGTAAGCGTACAAAAGCCTCTGAGTACCCTGTGAAGGGCCGTGGTGGTAAAGGGATCAAGACAGCCAATATCACACCGAAGAATGGTCCACTAGCAGGACTTACTACCGTTCGCGGTGATGAAGATATTCTAGTGATTACCAATAAAGGTGTCATTATTCGTTTCAATGTCGATTCAGTTTCTCAAACAGGACGCGCTACATTAGGGGTTCGTTTGATGAGAATGGAAGAGGATGCAAAAGTTGTGACGATGGCGGTTGTAGAGCCGGAGCCAGATGAAATCGTTGAAGAAGTTGAAGGTGTAGAAACAACAGTTGTTGAAACTGAAACAATTGAAACAGATACAACGACGGAAGAATAAAAAGTAAGAACCTCGTTTCAGTCAACATTAGACTGAAACGAGGTTTTTTAGCAAGAAAAAATTAGAACATGTAACTTTGTGTAGTACAGGCTAAATGTTCTAATTTCTATGGATATATTGTAATTCTTTCTTTGCTAAGATACCTAACGATCCATAAATTATTTTAAAAATAAATTATAGTATGAGAAGGTTAATAATACAAAGCCGATTAAAGTATATTTATCTAAAAATTTGCTACCATAAACAAAATAATAAATTATTTGTAAGCCAATAATTAAAAGAGACACTATTAAAACGATACTGTACGAAAATGTCCATAAATTAATATTTTTATTTAATATTTTAAGCATACTAATCACCTACAGTCTACTTATTTTTTATTATCATGATACCCATTCCAAAAGCCTAAGCGGCTGCTTTCCAACCAACAAAGACAATACCAGCAATTACAATAGTTTAAGCACCATTTGTATCATACATTTTATCTGAATCAAGTAAGTCATACTTAGCTTCAATATGTGTTTAAAGAATTGAACTTCTCCATAAAATTTTCCTCCAATATCTAAAATATTTTAGTTTACATTTGTTGTTAATTAATGAAAAATAGTAAAATAATCATCCAGAAGATATTTCCAGTATCAATATCTTTTTTATAAATCAAATCCATCAAAATATTTCCTGCAATTAAGAAAATAAATAAAAAAGTCACAAGTTTTAATATCTTAGGAGATAAATCAATTATTGACGAATTCATAATAAAAGCTCCGTCCACTATTATTTTATGTAAGCCTAACCTTGCATTTTTTAAAATTTAAAATAATTAAAGCACACATAAATACTTCGCTCTTTTTTTCTGAATATTCAGATTTTTATACAAGTTTAACATCTCTTGGTAAGAATTACAATGCTTAAAGAGTTTAATTGGTAATTTAATATAAAGTTTTCTGGTTTCAATGTCGATTCAGTTTCTCAAACAGGACGCGCTACATTAGGGGTTCGTTTGATGAGAATGGAAGAGGATGCAAAAGTTGTGACGATGGCGGTTGTAGAGCCGGAGCCAGATGAAATCGTTGAAGAAGTTGAAGGTGTAGAAACAACAGTTGTTGAAACTGAAACAATTGAAACAGATACAACGACGGAAGAATAAATAAAAAGAACATTTCAGCGGAATGCTGAGATGTTCTTTTTTGCATAGTTTGTATATTTAAAAAAAACATAATATCGTTTTGCTTTGTTTTGAAAAAAAGTATGATTATAATAAGAGTAATAAGAAGTGAGAGGTAAAATGATGACACAAGAAAAATTATTACTATCTAAAACTTTTTCAAAGCAATTAAATATTGGAACGGCATTATCTAACTTTATTGAAAATATACTGGAAATATTTGGAGGAAAAACGACTGTTTATGAACGTAGACCGATTACTTTTTCAGAGTATCTTTATGTTGAGATGATCACTTTCTCAAATGGTTTTCAGATCAGAACGAGTCTAAAGAGAAATCCGGAAACATTCGAAATAGAAGCATTTGCATACTCTGAACCGAATCATGTTTATTTATCAAATTTAACTTCAGAGGAATTGAATTTAATGTATTTACTCGTAAAAAAAGAAAGAGAAAAAATTTTAAATCAAAAATATTCAGAAGTAGATCAACGAGAATTGGATATAATGACCTCTTTACTGATGAATTTGAAAGTAATTACAGGTGAAATAATCTAGTTGAAAGTGGTCGAGGCAAAAGCGTTAACTCCAAGTAATAAGCTGTTTTTGTCTCGCCAATGATTCTCTTTACTTTTCAAATTTTCTACCCATTAACGTACAGCGCCCAACAGCTGTTAGTTCCCCAGCGTCATTAAATACGTTGCCCTCCCAAACTTGAATTGCTTGTCCGACACGATTTGCTGTCGCAATCACTGTTAAGGTTCCATTTGGGACACTTTTTAGATGATTGATTTGAAGATCTACTCCAACTGCATAAGAATTCTCATCCAGTTGTTCATTAGCGCCTAAACTGCAAGCTGTTTCAATCAAAACCCCATTCATTCCTCCATGTAAAACGCCATAAGGTTGTTTATGAAAATCTTCAATGTTCATTTTTAGAATAACTTTTTCTTTAGATAGTTCAGTTGTTTCGATTTTTAAATAATCTAATAAATGCACGAAAATCAATCCTCTCATTTTTCTAGGAAAATTATTGTTGAATCGATTCTAGAAAATCAATTACTTTATCCAGTGCTAAATCATGATAACTTAAAGAATCAAAGTAGAATACTTTTTCTTTGGGGTAATCTTTTAGTTCAAACTGTTTTTGCAAGCCTGGAACGCAAATAATGGCATCTGCTTCCTGAGCGATCACGTCAATATCTGCTATTGAATCGTCTAGAACAGCGATCCAGTGACTATTTCTTTTTTCCAACGATTGATTCAACTTTGTTACTAGTTTATTTTGTTTAAACGTACCTAGGATATTTCCGTCTGGTAACGTACTTTTTCCAAACATTGGTGTACTTTGATAAACTACGATTGCTGTGCTCATAAAATCTCTCCTTTGTGATTAATCATGAGGTTCTTAATAATAATAGTAACTAAGTTTTTAAAAGTTCACAAGAAAATTCATATGATTTAGTAAATTTGTACTTCGAGTGAGTTTATGTTTTGTACTTTTGTAGTATAATTTATTTTTATAAATTTAAGTAGAAAGTAGAGGTTCATTTATGGGGTGTCTTGGAAATATTATTTGGTTTATTTTTGGCGGTTTCGCTGGTGGTTTAGCTTGGCTTTTAGCTGGAGTTCTTTGGTGTATTACGATTGTTGGAATCCCAATTGGGTTACAGTGTTTCAAGCTTGCAGGATTGAGTTTTTGGCCGTTTGGTAAAAGAGTTGTTTATAGCACAAGTACGAGTTCGTTTTTAGTGAATATTCTTTGGCTGGTTCTCAGCGGATTTTGGTTAGCGGTAGGACATTGTATCAGTGGAATTCTTTTATGTGTGACGATCATTGGAATTCCGTTTGGTATGCAGTCATTTAAATTAGCTAAGCTAGCGTTGATGCCGTTTGGTGCACAGATTGTGTCTACAAATAGTACTTATATGGAATAATATAAAAAAATAGAATGATATAAAGACCAAAAAAACGTAATTGTTTTTTTTTGGTCTTTTATTTGTCTCTTGACATCGATAAAAAATATTGTTATATTTTCACGTGGATAAAACGTAATAATTACGTTTTAGGTTATGCGAATCGGAAAGGAGCGGTCAGATGAACGATTAAATTCATCACAATAATGCATTTTTTTGCAGTAGATCATAAATAAAGTGATTGGGGAGATTAAGGATGAAAAAGAAGTTAACACTTATTATTACAGGTTTATTTTTACTAACGGTTATTTTAACTGCTTGTACTAAACCAAAAACTGAAATAAAGAATAAAGACAAAAAAAAGCTGACAATTGTCACTTCTTTTTATCCAATGTATGAATTTACAAGAAATATTGTCGGAGATAGTGGAGATGTCACTTCAATGGTACCTGCTGGAACTGAAGCGCATGATTATGAACCTTCTGCAAAAGATATCGCTAACTTACAAGACGCAGATGCTTTTGTTTACAATAGTGAATATATGGAAACATGGGTTCCTAAGATGGAGAAATCACTAAAGAATGTGACCAGTATCAAAGCAAGTGAAGGAATGGTTCTTTTACCTGGGGGTAAAGATCATGACCATTCTGCTGAGAAAAATCACGACGGGCATTCTCATGACTATGATCCTCATTTATGGTTGAGTCCTTTTCGAGCAATCAAAGAAGTTGAGACGATCAGAGATGGATTGATTAAACAGTTTCCAGAACAAAAAAAGATATTTACAAAAAATGCGGCGGCTTACATCAAACAATTAACAGAGCTTGATTCGTTATACAAATCAAAGTTGCTGAATGCCAAACAAAAGAATTTTATTACTCAACATACGGCTTTTTCTTATCTGGCTTTAGATTATAACTTAAAACAAGTACCGATCGCAGGGATTTCTCCAGATCAAGAACCAAAACCTTCACGAATTGCAGAACTGAAAAAGTTAGTTGAAGAAACAGGAATCAACTATATCTATTTTGAAGAAAATGCAAATGACCGAGTAGCGAAAACCTTGGCAAACGAAGCAGGTGTTGAATTGCTTGTCTTAAATCCATTAGAAGGTCTTACCAAAGAGGATACGAAAGCCGGTAAAACGTATATCAGTGTAATGAAAGAGAATTTAGAGGCACTCATAAAATCAACGGACGTTACGCCTAAAAAAGAAGTAGCTGAGCCGACAGTAAACAAAACTATCTCAAATGGCTATTTTGATGATAAGGATGTTAAAGATCGTGACCTTTCTGATTATGCAGGTGAGTGGCAATCAGTATTCCCTTATTTGGAAGAGGGCACGTTTGACCAAGTGTTTGATTATAAAGAGAAATTAACGAAAAAAATGACTGCAGAAGAATACAAAGACTATTATCAAAAAGGCTATCAAACGGATGTGGATCGAATCGATATTAGTAAGGATAGTATGATATTTATAGTGGGTGATAAAAAATACTCATCTAAATATAAATATGTAGGAAAAGAAATCTTAACTTACAAAGCAGGAAATCGTGGGGTTCGCTTTTTGTTTGAAGCAACGGAAGATACGCCATATAAGTATGTTCAATTTTCAGATCATAGAATTGCGCCATCAAAAGCAGCACACTTCCATATCTATTTTGGCAACGAAAGTCAGCAAAAATTATTAGAGGAAATGGATAATTGGCCGACGTACTATCCTGTTGGTATGACTGGATTTGATATTGCACAAGAGATGTTAGCGCATTGATAGCGATGTAAATAGTTAAATTTACCTCATCCAAAATCGGCTAGTTGAGATTTTGGATGGGGGTATGTTTAGTTCTTTTTCTAATTATAACCATGGATATATGTGTTTTCAGTACATTGAGTAACATTTCATAACGTGGTTTCGTGGGATTTTTTGTTTTAAATTTAATTGCAAAGCGTTAAGAAAGAGCAGCGTATCAGTCTATTTAAAAGCCTTGATTTTTTAATTTCTTTTGTAACTCTTCTATTTTTTGTAGTAAATTTCCATTCAATTTCACCACTCTCTAAACCGTCTATCATTCTAAAATTTCTATATTTGTGTATAATAGAAACATTGAAAACAATCAGCTCCGCTTTTGAATTATCTAGCTTTACGGGCTAGCCTTTCGGTAAAAAGCACCTCAGTCAATATTTCTTATTTTCCTGTCGAGGTTGAATGAGCCTGCTCAGCTTTTAAAATTATAAGGAGGTTTCCTCATGAGAAACTGGACAACGATCAAAGAATACGAAGAAATTTTATTTGAACAAGAAGGCAAAGTCGCGAAAATCACCATCAATCGCCCTCAAGTACACAATGCCTTTACACCAAAAACTGTCATGGAAATGATCGATGCATTTAACATCAGCCGTGATAAACAAGATGTCGGCGTAATTATTTTAACTGGTGCAGGAGATAAAGCATTTTGTTCAGGCGGAGACCAAAAAGTTCGTGGACATGGCGGATATATAGGTGAGGATAGTGTTCCTCGTTTAAATGTACTAGATTTACAACGCTTGATTCGTGTGATTCCAAAACCTGTTATTGCAATGGTCAAAGGGTATTCGATCGGTGGCGGAAATGTACTTCAACTTGTTTGTGATCTTACAATTGCAGCGGATAACGCTAAATTTGGTCAAACTGGACCAAATGTCGGTAGTTTTGATGGAGGTTACGGTTCTGGCTACTTAGCTCGTGTGGTCGGTCATAAAAAAGCCAAAGAAGTTTGGTTCTTATGCAAACAATATTCAGCTGAAGAAGCGTTGGATATGGGTTGGATCAACACAGTTGTACCTTTAGCAGATGTTGAAGATGTTACAATGGAGTGGGCAGAAGAAATGTTGAAGAAAAGTCCGCTTGCTTTACGTATGATCAAAGCATCTCTAAATGCTGATACAGATGGATTGGCTGGAATTCAGCAATTAGCGGGAGACGCAACGTTGCTTTATTACACAATGGATGAAGCCAAAGAAGGACGCGATTCGTTTAAAGAAAAACGTGATCCTGATTTCGACCAATTCCCTAAATTTCCATAAAATAAAAGGGTGAAAAACATGAGTAGTTGGCTCCAAAAACAAGTAAATGAAAGACCTGATCATCCTGCTTTTTATTGGCAGGATGAAGTATGGTCATTTGCAGAGGTCGCTAAAGAAGTTAAGCAATGGACAGCATCGTTTTCGTTAAAGATATCGGCTAAAGAAAAACGAGTTGCTCTATTTAGCCGTAACTCAAAAGAAATGTATTTTTCGATTTTAGCTTTGTGGGAATTAGGTAAAGAGCTAGTTTTGTTAAATACACATTTAAGCTTACAGGAACTCCACTACCAATTGACCGATGCAAAGGTGAATCTGGTGGTGGTTTCTACTGAAAGTTTGCCATTTTTTACTGAGTTGAAGCAATTAACCCTAATTGAAATGATAGAGCCAGAAGGTACTAAAGTAGCATTAGCAACTGAAATAGACTCTATCTATCAACTTAATGCTATGGCTTCGATTATGTACACATCAGGTACGACAGGAAATCCTAAAGGCGTCGTACAGTGTTTCAGTAATCATTTGGCTAGTGCTTTGGCAACACAAGAAAATATGAAGATTACAGCGGAAGATTGCTGGCTGTGTCCAGTACCTTTATTTCATATTAGCGGGTTGTCGATCATCATTCGCCAATTAGTGTTGGGTTGCAGTTTCCGTTTATATAGTAAGTTTGACGCAAAATTAGTGACAAATGATCTAGCTGAAGGTCGGGGGACCGTGATATCCGTTGTGGCTGTTATGTTGCAAGAACTACTGGAAAACTATCCTAAGAAGGGCTATAGCCCAAATTTCAAAGCGATGTTACTTGGCGGCGGACCAATTTCTCCTAAAGCGTTGGAAAAATGTGAAAGCTATGGTATTCCTGTGATCCAATCATATGGAATGACCGAAACCTGCTCTCAAGTCGTGGCATTAAGCTTTGAAGATGCGGCGAATAAAATTGGTTCTGCGGGTAAACCATTGATGGGGATAGCAATCAAAATCGTTGATGGACAAGCAAAACGAGTGCCCCCAAATGAAGTTGGAGAGATTCTATTAAAAGGAAAGAATATCGTTCGTACATATTTAAATGGCGAACAATGGCAAACGGTAAAATGGACAGCAGATGGCTGGTTTAAAACAGGTGATATGGGGTATCTAGATGATGAAGGATATCTGTATTTAGTCAGCCGTTTAAGTGAGTTGATCATTTCAGGCGGCGAAAATATTTATCCTACAGAAATCGAGCACATACTCCAAGAGTTTCCTGGGGTAAAAGAAGTTGCTGTAGTTGGTGAAGCCGACGCAAAATGGGGTGCTGTTCCTGTGGCTTACATTGTCGGAGAATCAACGATCACAACCGAAACAATAAATACCTTTGCTAAAAACTATTTAGCAAAATATAAACTGCCTAAACGGATCTACCTGTGCCATTCACTACCTAGAACCGCTAGCGGGAAATTAGCGAAACATCGCTTAACAACAAGAGAAAGGGAGGCTTTTTTAAGCAAATGAGCATTCCTAAAGAATTAGAACAAGCTTATGAAAATGGTTATCGTCAATTTAGCTGGGTCAAAGAAATAAATGAAAATACAGATTCTTTGCGTACTTCTTTTGAGAAGGGACAAAAAGCTTTTAAAGGTGAACGTTTTTATTGGCAAACACCTGACAATAATTTTACGCTAGTCGGTTTCGGCAAAGAAAAAGAATTAGCGCATGATCAAGC
Source organism: Enterococcus ureasiticus (assembly GCF_001730285.1). Classification (GTDB taxonomy): domain Bacteria; phylum Bacillota; class Bacilli; order Lactobacillales; family Enterococcaceae; genus Enterococcus_L; species Enterococcus_L ureasiticus. The sequence goes on along the minus strand of NZ_MIJZ01000015.1, from coordinate 285,305 downwards.
TTCATTTGAACAAGTAGATACATTTATTTTAGGAGAAAAAGATAAAATTTATCAAAACCATTCTATTCCTGGAACAGGTGCTATTTTATTTGGAGGATTTGCTTTTGATAGCAAATATTCTGAACAAAATGACTGGGGAATTATGGAACAAGGATTGTTTTATTTGCCGACCTTTTTATTGACAGAAACCGCTGGAAAACAGTATCTTACGCTGAATTTCAGTGCAGAAAATAAAGAAATAGTACAGCAAAAGTGGTTGGAGCTCACATCACAATTTGCTAAAGTAATGGCTACTCAGCTGATTGAAAAAAAAGAAACTGTGCAAATAAAAGCGGAAGAAATCGCCGTTTCAGAATGGATGACGGTCGTTGACGAAACTGTAGCAAAACTACGAGAAGCAGGACCTTTAGAGAAAGTTGTGTTGGCAAGACGGATGGAAGTGAAAAGCGATCGTCCATTTCAAGCAGATATCATTTTAAAGAATCTTCAACAACAGCAAACCAATACGTACTTTTTTGTGTTTGAAGCGGATGAACATGTCTTTATCGGTGCTACGCCGGAACGTTTATTAAAAGCTTCTAAAAAGACTTTTTCAACGGCAAGCATCGCTGGTTCTGTTTCACGTGGAACAACGGAGACGGAAGATGATGCGCTGGGTAACTATTTATTAAATGATATGAAGAATAAACAAGAGCACAAAATTGTTGTCGATAGAATCATCAAAGAATTAGAAAAGATGACAGGAACTTCCATAGAGACTCAGAAACCAGAATTATTAAAGAATCGCGATATTCAGCATTTACATTTACCGATTGAAGGCCAACGTCAAAAAGCGTATCGATTCTTGAAAGGAATTCAGCAATTACATCCAACACCCGCATTAGGCGGAGAACCAAAGGAACTCGCTTTGGCATGGCTTAAAGAGCATGAACAGTTAGATCGAGGATTGTATGGCGCGCCAATCGGCTGGGTCGCTATCAAAGAAGATGTAGGGGAATTTGCGGTGGGGATTCGTTCGGCTGTATTTTCTGAGAAAATCGGCTACTTATATGCTGGATGTGGTATTGTGAAAAATTCTCAAGCAGAGCAAGAAAGAATTGAGACAAAAATTAAATTTCAACCGATGTTAAGAGGAGTAGGTGGGGACGATCATGACAAATCAAAGTGAAATGACAAATTATTTACAAGCCTTTGTTGAAGGGATGATCAGCAGTGGAGTAGAGCAAGCTGTGATAAGTCCTGGTTCTCGTTCCACACCATTAGCATTATTGTTACATCGACAAGCACAAATAGAGACATTCATTGAAGTAGATGAACGCTCGGCAGCTTTTTTTGCTTTAGGATTGAGTAAAGCAAGTACTAAGCCGGTTGTTTTATTATGTACATCAGGAACAGCCGCAGCAAATTACTATCCAGCGATTTGTGAAGCTAACGCTAGTCATATTCCATTGATTATTTTGACAACGGATCGGCCCCACGAATTACGGCAAGTTGGTGCGCCTCAAGCGATGGATCAGTTTCATTTGTTCCAAAATCATGTAAAGGAATTTATAGAAATGGCGATTCCAGAAGGAACGAAGGTGATGCTGGATTATGCCTATTGGCAAGGAATGCGTGCAACAGATACCGCTTGCCAAATACCCAAAGGTCCAGTTCATTTGAATTTCCCATTGCGAGAGCCGTTATTACCTGATTTAAATCAATCATTGGTCACTGAAAAAACAACCGAAATCTTCGCGGGTAAAAAGCAGTTGTCAGAGGAACAACTAGCAGAGTGTGTCGATGTATGGCAAGGGAAAAAAGGTGTTTTAGTTGTTGGTGGAAGCCACACACCAGAAGAAGCCAAAATATTTATTGAATTAGCAGAAATGTTAAATTGGCCGATTCTTAGTGATCCCTTGGCAAATATCACTTCGGGTAGTAAAGAGAGTCCTTTGATTATGAGTTATGCTGACTTATTTATCCAAGAAGTTGAAATGATCCAATATCCAGAAGTGGTGATACGATTTGGAATGTTGCCAATTTCAAAAAATACGATGCTCTGGCTACAATCTCTTAATGAGACAACAACGATCTACTTCGTTGATGAAACGGGTGAGTGGCAAGATCAATTAAAACAAACACAGGTTGCTATCCAGGCAGAAGAACAAACTTTTGCTAAGGAAATTACTGGTAAAATTAAAACAAGAACCGCAGATTCATGGCGTAATCAATGGATCGACTGGCAGGAAAAAACAGAACAACAATTAACTGAACTTAGCGAAATGAAGACACTAAATGAAACCTCTGCAAGTATTCTAGTGCATAAAAAAATGACGAAAAATGGTCAATTGTTTGTTTCAAACAGCAATGCGATTCGCTTTTTAGACCGATTTTCAACGCCTAAAGGCAATCATTATCATTTATTTGGTAATCGAGGAATCAATGGAATCGATGGCATTATCTCAACTGCCTTGGGAATGTGTGCGACAAACCCAGACCGTCAAAATGTATTGTTAATCGGTGATTTGGCTATGTATCATGATATGAATGGCTTATTGCTGGCCAAACGATATAATTTGCCATTAACGATTGTTTTATTAAATAATAATGGTGGCGGCATTTTTTCTTTTCTTTCACAACGCCAATTGAAAGTAGAGGATTTTGAACCGATTTTTGGTACACCGATCGATTTAGATTTTTCTTTAGTTGCTCAATTATATGGCGCTGAATACGTAAAAGCAGAGACCTTAGAACAATTAGAGCTGTTGCTGGAAGCCACACAAAAGCAACCTAAGTTCCAACTGATTGAAGTTGTAGGTGACCGTCAGGAAAATGTGTTGTTATATGAAAAAGTCATTGATGGACTGAAAAAAAAGCTAGGGAAAAAATAAATGAAAACAAATATAAATGGTGTAATGTATTATTATGAATGGTTATCTGGCTATGAGTCAAATAGACCAACATTGGTTTGTTTTCATGGCTTTACTGGAACAAGCCAAACGTTTGCTCCAGTTTTTCAAAAAGAAAGTGATAGAAATATTTTAGTGATTGATTTAATTGGTCATGGTCAAACGGATTGTTATGTTCATCCCTATCGATATCAGATGGATTGCTTGTGTCAGGACATTGCGTTATTGACCGAAAAATTAGGGATACTTTCATTTTCTTTATTAGGCTATTCAATGGGCGCTAGAGTAGCTTTAGGATTTACATGCCTATTTCCTCAAAAGATTCATCAACTGGTCTTAGAGAGTGGTTCTCCTGGTTTACAGAGGATGTCGGAGCGAATGATGCGCAAACGCTCTGATGAACAGCTAGCTGGGTTTATCATGAGTCACCCTATGGAAGCTTTCGTTGATAAATGGGAAAAACTGTCCCTTTTTGATAGCCAAAAACGACTATCCTCGAAAATTCAGGAAACACTTCGTCAAGAACGATTATCTCAACAAGCATTTGGGTTGGCCTGTAGTTTATGGTATATGGGTACAGGAGTTCAGCCTGATTTTTGGCAAGAGTTGGACAAAATAAAAAGTCCTACATTGTTGATAGTGGGGGAATTAGACCTTAAATTTCAGCACATAGCCCAAAGTATGAAGGAAAAGCAACCTGATATGTCTATTGAAGTCGTAAGTGATGCTGGTCATTGTGTTCATTTGGAGAAACCAGAAATAGTTGGAGAAGTTGTCTATACGTTTTTATCTAGCTCCTCGGAAAAAAGATAAACTACAATTGAGGCAAAAAGCCCCTCGATTATGTCTTCCTATTTTTCTGTCAGAGCTGAACGAGCCCGCTACACTTTTAAAAGGAGGAAACCATATTGAAAATTCACCGCATTGATCGTTATCGTGTTCGGCTACCTTTACGGATTCCTTTTGAAACAAGTTATGGTCGCTTAACAGAGAAAGCATTTGATCTTTTGTTAGTGACAGATGAATTAGGTAATCAGGGGATAGGTGAATTGGTCCCTTTTGAACAGCCAGATTACATAGAAGAAACGATTGATACTGCACGAATTATTATAGAAAAGCATTTGATTCCTTTAATAAAAGACGTAGAGATTCATCATCCTAAAGAAGTATCACTTCTCTTCAATGAGGTTAAAGGCAACCAAATGGCAAAATCCAGCCTTGAGACAGCAATCTGGGATTTATATGCTAAACGTAACGGAGAAAGTCTAAAAACGTATTTCAATGGAACGAGAGCTCAAATTCCAGTTGGCGTCAGTGTGGGTATTCAGACTGATTTAACTAAATTAACGGATCAAATTACTGAATATGTTGCTCTTGGATACCAAAGAGTTAAATTGAAAATACGACCAGGCTATGATTTGAAACCAATCGAAGTGATTCGGAAAAAATTTCCTAATCTTACAATGATGGTAGATGCTAATTCTGCCTATACCATTAAAGATATAGCGCACTTAAAACAATTAGACACTTACAATTTAGCAATGATCGAACAGCCCTTTGCGGCGAATGATTTTTTGGATCATGCACAATTGCAAAAAGAATTAAAAACAGATATTTGTTTGGATGAGAATATTAGAACGCTTAAAGATTGCGAGTTGGCATTTTCTTTAGGGAGCTGTCGAAGTATCAATTTAAAGATTCCTAGAGTAGGTGGAATTACAGAAGCTATGAAAATAGTCGATTTTTGTAATGAAAAAAAGTTACTTGTTTGGCTAGGTGGTATGTTTGAATCTGGCGTGGGAAGAGCGTTGAATTTACAGTTTGCTTCTCAAAAAATCTTTACTTTTCCTGGAGATATTTCAGCTTCTGATCGTTATTACTATGAAGATATTTTGACTGAGCCTATTGAAATTCAAAAAGGTAAAATCAGTGTGCCTGATGGCTTGGGAATTGGTGTTTCTTTATCCATAGAAACGTTATTAAAATATGGTATTTATGATACGATATTTACTAAATAAAAAGAATCACAGGCTAATTTCTGATCTTAGCCTGTGATTCTTATTTATAATAACTTGTTATTTTTCCTTTAAAGTTTTCTCAATTTGTAATCGTTGCACTTTCATCGTAGCTGTACGAGGAATTTCGTCCCAATCCATAATAATCGGTTTGTTTAGATGAGGTAAGTCAGTTACTTGTTCCCACCAAGCATCCCAATCCATACCTTGTTTTGGATCAACTGCAAGAATTGGTTGAGGAGAATTATCTTTTGCTCTAACGATGATTACTTCTTGAAGAAAATCAAGAGCATCCAATAAATGATCCTCAATTGCCAAATTACTATCGATTTTTTCAATCAAATCAACTTGACGATCTTTCAGGAATAAATGACCATTTTCATTCATAAAGCCATAATCCCCGCTATCCCACCAAGGACCAAAGACTGTTTCTTGGAATCGATCATCTTCTTTATAGTATGTTAAGGCGCGTCCTTTAGATAAAAATTGAATATGTCCATCTGTCATAGCAGGTAAAACATTGCCATCTTTATCTGCGATTCGTGCTTCCGTTAACCCTTCTAAACCAACACCCATATCACGAGCATCCGATGTTTTTAGAGACTCTAAAGTATGAGCTTTTAAGATCATTGGGCCACATTCACTTTGACCGTAGACTTGAAGGAAAATTGGGTCATTTTTTTCTGAAGCTTTTAAGAAACGGCCCATTGTCGCATTATTGATCGCGTCAAACGTAGAATGGTAATAGCGTACGCTAGCGAAAGCCTCAGGCTGTCTTTTTGCAAGAGAAGTCCATTGAACAAAATTGTTTGGATGTGTTTCAAGCGCAATCGGTTGGTACTTTATAAGCATTTTCGAAACAGAATCACTATTTGAAATCGATAATGGCATCATCGGAAAACCCATCGCCATTAAGGAAGAAATCCCAATATTAAAGCGAGAATGAACCGGTGAAATATGGAATCCAACAAGTTTTTTCTCGGCAATCTTTGTAAAAATCGTTTTTTGCCATTTTGTACGCCAGCCCATTGAATTAGCAGAGTGGCAAATCAATTTGGGAATGCCGGTTGTGCCAGAGGTATGCGTCATATAAGCAATAGTATCCTTAGGTAATTCTACTTGTGGGACTTCTTTAGCTTGAGCCTGTAAAAGTTTTGCTATTGAAATTTGTTTTTCTGGAGAGCTATTTTTCACCTTAGCTACTTTAGCGGCAGTTTCATCATCAAATAAGATAAATGGATTTTCCAAACGATCAACAAAAACTTCAATCGTTTCAGCAGGAAAATGGTAAGAAATCATCGCAGGAACAGCGCCCAAATAAGAAGCAGCGACTGCCAACAAATACGTATCGAATTTTGAGCTTTTGAATATAATGATTTTGTCTTCCGCTTTAACACCTAAACTAGCCAATTGATAGGCACGATTTAAAATCGCTTCATGACTTAATTGATAGGTATAATTAGTTCCAATTTCAGGAAAAGCTGGTAAAGCCTCATCATGAATGATGGCAGTTTCTGGATTCTTAAGTGCAGCATCCAGATAATTCGTGTATAAGTTGAGCGGTTGGTATTCTAACAATTGATTCAATGTAACAGCATCCTTTCAAACTCTTTAAAGTATTTGTGTAATATCGAACAAAGACAGTATACCATGAAAAATAAATAACCTAAATAAATAGCAAAAAAATGAAAAGAATAAATTTATACGTATATTAAAGTAAGACAGAGAGAAAAGTGATTGATTAAAAAGATGAACAAAATTTGTGAAGAATGCTTGATTTTATCAGCTTTTAGCTGTATAATGAAACCTTGTGAGTAGTCTAATATTTTTTAGATAACTCTCCTTGCTCTTAGCAATCTAAGAGCCTAAGTCCATAGGGAGGTGAAAATCAATGAGTCAAGCTACGAATTACGAAATTATGTACATTATTAGTCCGAACATTGATGAAGAAGCAAAAACTGCTTTAGTGGAACGTTTCGACACAATCTTGAAAGATAACGGAGCAGAAGTTATCGAATCAAAAGATTGGGAAAAACGCCGCTTAGCATATGAAATGAACGGATTCCGTGAAGGCATCTATCATATCGTTAAAGTATCTTCTCCATCAACTGCAGGTGCAATCAATGAATTTGATCGTCTTGCTAAAATCAATGACAGTATTATCCGTCACATGATTATAAAGGAAGAAGTATAATCCAAATGTTTCACGTGAAACATTGGAATGACGAAAGGAGATGTTTAAATGATTAACAACGTTGTATTAGTTGGAAGACTAACAAAAGATCCAGATTTACGATATACATCTAGTGGTTCAGCGGTTGCGACATTTACTTTAGCAGTAAACCGTAACTTTACGAATGCAAATGGAAATCGTGAAGCAGATTTTATTAATTGTGTGATTTGGCGTAAGCCTGCTGAAACAATGGCAAACTATGCACGTAAAGGTACTTTGTTAGGTGTCGTTGGACGTATCCAATCGAGATCGTATGAAAATCAACAAGGTCAACGTGTTTATGTTACAGAAGTTGTATGTGATAATTTCCAATTGTTAGAGTCTCGTTCTGCTTCAGAGCAAAGACAAACACAAGAAGGATCAGGATCAACATATAATACTGGTGCTAACAACAGTGGCGGTGGAAGCTTCCAACCAAAACCAACACAAAATAATGATTTCTCTGGACAAAACAATTTTAATCAATCATCCTCTCAGTCTAACAATAACGGTATGCCTGATTTTGATAGAGACTCTGATCCATTTGGTGGAACAGGTTCTACTATTGACATTTCAGATGATGATTTACCATTCTAAACGAATTTGATAGGAGGGAATAAGAATGGCACAACAAAGAAGAGGCGGACGTAAACGTCGTAAAGTCGATTATATCGCTGCTAACCATATTGAATATATTGATTATAAAGATATCGAATTATTAAAAAAATTCATTTCTGAACGTGGAAAAATTTTGCCACGTCGTGTAACAGGTACTGGTGCTAAGAATCAACGCAAATTAACAATTGCAATCAAACGCGCACGTATCATGGGCTTATTACCATTTGTTGGTGAAGAGCAATAATATAGAATTTACTTAGAGATCAAAGAACTAGTTCTTTGATCTCTTTTTATATATATAAACGAAATTATTATTGAATAATATAAAAAAGAAGTAGAAGAAGTGTCTTGTTATAGTCAGTGATGAAATTCCATAAATTCTTTCTTGAATGTTTCACGTGAAACATTTTGTGATTCGCAGAATTTCTTTTTTTATGCTAAAATAACCTTATCTGCAGAACAATGGAGGAGTCTTTATAATGAAAAAAAATGGAATGAAACGGATTTTGGGTTCTGTATTCGTTCTCTTTTTATTAGAAGTAATGCTATTTTTCTTCATATCTAATAAATATATATTTATAGCTGGATTACTGATACTCAATATTGTATTGATAAATCGAATAGTTTACCTAATCAAAAAAATTGAGATATCTAATACAGAAAAAATTAGAGAAGCAAGTACGATTGCAGAAAAGTCATTGGATTATGCCTTTAATGAAGTGTCTGTTGGGATTATAAATTATGATCCTGATACAAAAGAAGCTAAGTGGTTAAATCCTTTCGCAGAAGCAATTTTTCATAAAGATGGTCAAACACTTATTAGTCCAGAATTAATACAAACATATGTAACACTGGCAGAAAAGGATAAAGATATATTTAAAGTTGGGGATCACGTTTATCGTTTCAATGTTGATACAAAACAGAATACAATCACCTTTAAAGATATTACGGAAGAAAGCAATCTGTATCATGAAAAATTAGAAATGCAGACAGCTATTGGAATTGTTTCCGTTGATAATTATGATGATATTACGGATAGTATGGACGAAAAAGAGATATCTTACTTAAATAGTTTTATCACCACAATGGTTTCTGATTGGATGGATGAATATCAAGTTTTTTATAAAAGATTGAATGCAGAGCGTTATTTTTTCATTGCTCAGTTAGAAGATGTAAAAAAAATGATGGATTCTAAATTTCAAATTTTAGATAAGATCAGAAAAGAATCTAGTACAAGAGAGATAGCGATTACATTAAGTATGGGGATTTCTTATGGTGGAGAAACGTTGAGCCAGACGGGTAATACGGCACAAACAAACTTAGATACTGCTTTAGTTAGAGGCGGTGATCAAGTCGTTGTAAAAGAAGCGAAAGATAATGCAAAACCTATTTTTTATGGTGGTAGAACAGCATCTGTCGCAAAAAGAACGCGCGTTCGCTCTCGTGCAATGAGCACTGCAATTCAAGGTATTTTTTCTGAGTCCTCAGATGTTTATATCATGGGCCATCGCTTTCCTGATATGGATGCAATAGGTTCGGCATTTGGCATGGCAAGGTTAGCTAAATTTCATAGTAAAGAAGCTTGGGTTGTGTTAGAGAAAAATGAAAGTATTCCGGATGTTGAAAGAGTGATGTCTGAGCTGGAAAAATATCCTGAACTAGCAAAACAAATCATCACACCAAAAGAAGCAATGAAAAAGAAAACCGATAGTAGTTTATTGATCATGGTAGATTACCATAAACCCTCACTTTCGATTTCACAAGAATTATATGAACAATTTGATAAAGTCGTGATCGTTGATCATCATCGTCGCGGTGATGAGTTTCCTGTTAAACCATTACTTTCATACATCGAGTCATCCGCCTCATCTGCTTCAGAATTGGTGACAGAATTGATTGAGTATCAAAGTAATGCGCAAAAACAGTTGGACAAACTGGAGGCAACCTTACTGCTTGCAGGAATCGTTGTTGATACAAAAAGTTTTAGTGTTCGGACTACGGCACGCACGTTTGATGTGGCTAGCTATTTAAGAACTTGTGGTGCAGATTCATCTTTAGTACAATACTTATTGAGCTCAGATTTAACTAGTTATTTAGAAATGAACAGCTTGATTGCCCAAAGTGAATATGTTACGCCAGATACGGTTATCGTGACTGGCAGTGAAGAGAAAGAATATGATAGTGTAACAGCTGCTAAAACAGCGGATACATTATTATCAATGGTCGGAATCAATGCGGCGTTTGTCATAACAAAACGGATCGATAAGCAAATTGGTATCAGTGCACGCAGTAACGGGTCAATAAATGTCCAGTTAATCATGGAAAATTTAGGCGGAGGTGGTCATTTTACCAATGCTGCGGTACAATTATCTAATGTAACAGTAGCTGAGGTAAAAGAGCAGCTGCTAAAAGTGATCCATCAAAATATAGATGTGATGTATGATTCAGATTCACTAGGCTAGTACCTTTTAAGATTGTCGCAAAAAGTATTGCCTTCATATTTTAGTTGGAGCTGATCATTAATTACTATACGAGGAGGAGTAATACGCATGAAAGTTATTTTTTTACAAGACGTCAAAGGTAAAGGAAAAAAAGGGGAAGTAAAAGAAGTACCAAACGGATACGGACAAAACTTTCTAATCAAAAATGGATATGCTAAAGAAGCAAATAAAGGAAGTATCAGTGCCCTTGCTGGACAAAAAAAGGCCCAAGATAAGCATGAAGCCGAAATTTTAGCAGAAGCGAAAAAAATGCAAGAGTTCCTAGAAAAAGAAGATACAGTTGTAGAGCTTAAAGCGAAGGCTGGTGAGGATGGGCGCCTATTTGGAGCTATTCCTTCAAAACAAATCGCAGAAGCCTTAAACAAGCAATATAAGGTCAAATTAGACAAGCGTAAGCTAGAACTATCACAACCAATTCGTTCATTAGGGTTTACAAAAGTTCCAGTGAAATTACATCATGACGTAACGGCAACTATCAAAGTTCAAGTAATAGAAGAATAATTAATAAAAACAGAGGTTACCCTCTGTTCAGACTGTAGATAAAAAGGAGTTGGCAATCAAGCCAGCTCCTTTTTACTATCCTTTGTGTAAATTTGAAACAAAAAGCCATTGGCTTTTCTGCTTTCCATAGCCATGTGGCTAGCTTCTTTAAATTCATGGCAGCAAACGTAAGCATCGTGTGCGTGGTGACTTTTTCAAGTCCTCGATATTTCGACCAACGCATGCCATGCTTTTCTTTTGCATCCGCAAATATTCGTTCAATGGTTTGTTTTTTTCTTTTTGTAGATTTCTCTATTCAGCGCCGTATGGCGTTGGTGCTCAAGCTCGTCCATAAGATCAGCCCAAACATGTCGAGTTACAACTTTTTGATGTGTTGCGCTCAATGTAAAGTTTTCAAGTAATGGGCAACTCATACATAATTTTGGATTTGATTTATATGTCCGGTAGCCATCACGAGTGACTGTTGAAAATAACAACGGTTGATTATTGGGGCATAAGTAACAATCAAAATAGTCATCATAGACAAAATATTTTTTACGAAACATCCCTTTCACACCATGAGGTGCAGTATATGGAAGAATTGGATAAAGTTTCAAGTGTGTCAGAAAATGAACAAATTTCAAATTTTTATATCCTGCATCAGCGACAACACGCTTTATAATTGGAAAAGCTCTTTTTGACTGTTTAACCAGATTAATTGCGACTTGAGTGTCATGCACATTTCCTGGTGTGACTAGTATAGCTAAAATAAACCCGTTCTCATTACCAGGAAGTATGTGCAGAATAAGCAAATGGATTTCTACCTTCAACAGATTGTTTTTTCATCATTAGAATCACTCCCGAAATAGTTTATATAATTAGTATAAAAAAAACTGCAAACAACACTCCAAATTTAGGAGTTTATCTACAGTCTGACAATTTATTCATAAATTGTCTTCTATCCTGTTTTTTTAATGAATAGATTAATTACTTAGTTGTTACTTCTATTTCAGTCTGCGCTATTTTCGCAGTCACATGTTCATCAATACGTAGGAAAGGAAGGTAAATAAATACACTTACTACAATGATAATGATTTGTAAAACTGCAGCACGCCAATCGCCTCCAGTTGCCAAAAATCCAGAAATGATTGGTGGTGTAGTCCAAGGAATTTGAACGACTACATGGTCAATGAAACCTGCGGATGTTGCAAAATAGGCAGTTACTAATGAAAAGATTGGAGCTAGAACAAAAGGAATGATCAGACTTAGATTAAATACGATCGGTAATCCGAAGATAATCGGCTCACTGATATTAAATAGCGCAGGTGTAACAGACAGTTTGGCAAAATCCTTGTAATCTTTTCGACGGCTAAAAATAAAAATAGCAATTAATAAAGCAATCGTATTTCCAGAGCCACCCATTACAGCGAATGTATCTTTAAAGGCCATATTGATGATGTGCGGGATTTCTTCATGATTTGCATAAGCCGCCATATTTTCCTGCATATTTTGTAATAAGAATGGATCAAGTAATGAGCCGGAAATGACTGCTTGATGGATACCAAATCCAAAAAATAAATTTGCGATAGAAGTGATTAGTACAAAACCGGGAAGACCTGTGGTTATATGGCTTAAGGGCCCGATGATCGCTTTTGTAATTAATCCATTAACGTCCATATTAAACAATTGATTTATAGCAAAGGATAGAATTGCAAACGCTGTAACGGTAATCATGATCGGAATCAAAACATTAAATGATTTCAATACAGCTGGAGGGATGTTTCCAGATAATTTGATTTGTAATTTTTCATTTGTTGATAATTTGATAAATAATTCAGTGGCCAATAGTCCAACAAAGATACCAACGAACATACCGGAAGCGCCAACATAGGAGCCTGGAATCACATCAGTAACTTCGATTGCTTTTTCTACATTTTCAGGTGTAAACATTGTTTTCATTGGCGTTAATACCATAAAAGTTGAGATTGAAACTAAAACAGCTGCAATATGATTGGTATAATTTCTGCTGACACACATATGATAAGAAACTGCAGCGACAACTAATAGCGTGGTAATACTCAAAGTTCCATTGGCAATAGACATTCCGATTTCTTGAATTTTCATCAATGTTACGGGATTGACGATTTTTCCCATAAAACCAGTAGGTTCTAAGATAACGTAGTTAATTAATGTTACAAATCCAGCTAACATCATAAAAGGCATGAATGTTGCAAATGCATCACGTAAGGTACGCATGTGGATTTGATTACCTAATTTTGTAGCAATTAGACCGAAGCGGTCAAATACCTGGTCTTTCTTATTCGTTTTCTCCACGATAGATTCTCCTTTTAGTTTATATTTTTGTAAGCACTTACCTTGTCTACATAATAAAACGAAATCGATATAAAGTAAACAACTTTTTTTAAAAATATATACTTTTTTTGAGTTCGTAAAAAAAAGAACTGAATAAATCAGCCCTTTTATCAGTTTTCTACGAATACAGCTTCAAAAATAAAGTCTTGATATAGATGTTTCGTAATAGAGTATTCAAAAGGTGTTCCGTTTGATAAGGAGACGCTTTTTTCAATTTCAATCAAAAAATCACCTGTGCTTATACCTAGTATTTTTGCATCAAATGCCGTAGAGAGTACTCCTTTTAAGAAAACATGAGAGGTATTAATCTCTAAATGTAGTTCTTCACGAATATAGGAATAAACAGAATTCTTTAAGTGTTTTGGTTCTAAACCTGGAATGATCGAAAGTGGCATGAATGTTTGCTCAAGTGAGTAAGGCTTTTGATCGACAAAACGGCTACGCACTATATGATAAATATACTCTTTCTCGTTAATCTGTAATTTTTCGGCTATTTTTTTAGAAGGTAATTCAATGGAAAAGGTATGAATTTCTGACTCTACATGATCTTCTCCAATAACTTTCATGAATCCTTCATTAGGACCAAATACTTTAGAATTATTGATTGGCTTACGTATGACCTCAGTACCAAATCCGCTTCGGCTATGTAAAACACCTTCAGAAACCAACATATCTAACCCTTTTTTTACTGTCAATTTACTCGTATGATAATGTTTAGCCAATTCAGGACCAGTGGGTAGCTTTTCACCAATGGGGTAGGTACCATTTTCAACTTTTTTCTTTACATCAAGATAAACTTCCATATATTTCGCATTCTTCCTCATTTTTACCTCCTTGAAATAGGTATTAAAGATATAATTAATTATATACTTTTAGCGCATTTAAGCAACACTTTCTATTTAAAAAACTAATCACAATAAAAAGATATATACTTTTGTTTATAAAACTATTTTATTTTTTTGTAAGTGATGTTATGATGAAGTAGCATTCAATAAAGTTGTAATTGAGGAGGATACTATGAATAAAAAGCAATTAATATTTCCAAAAGATTTTTGGTGGGGTTCCGCTTGGTCGGCGGAACAAGCAGAAGGCCGCGGAGAAACTGGAAAAGCGGAGACTGTTTGGGAGCGTTGGTATAAAGAGCAACCTTATCGTTTTTATCAAGGAATAAGTTCAGAAACAACAACCGATCATATTCATCAGTATAAAGAAGATGTACAGTTAATGAAACAAACGGGACATAACTCTTTCCGCGTTTCGATTTCTTGGGCGCGGATGTTTCCAGAAGATGGGATAGGAAAAGTTAATCCAAAAGCAATCGAATTTTATCGTAATCTATTTACTGAAATGAACAATAATGGAATTAAGGTATTTGCCAATCTTTATCATTTTGATATGCCAGCTATTTTACAGGATAAGGGAGGCTGGGAATCCCGTGAAGTTGTTGATGCATACGTAAATTTTGCGGACAGTTGTTTCGAAGAATTTGGAGATTTAGTTTATCATTGGTTCACATTTAATGAACCTTTAGGCCCGATTTTAGGTTCTTATTTAGAAGATTTCCATTATCCGAATATTGTTGACTTTAAGCGTGGTGCCCAGGCAGCACATTTTACGGTTTTGGCACATGCTAAAGCGATAGCTGCTCATAAAAAAAGACAGTTAGATAGTAAAATCGGCGTTATCTTAAATTTAAGTCCAACGTTTCCACGAAGTCAAAATTCTGCAGATGTAAAGGCGGCAGAAATTGCTGATTTATTTTATGTCCGTAGTTTCTTGGATCCGATGGTCAAAGGAGTCTATCCAGAAAAACTAATAACACTTTTAAAAGATTATGATCAACTCCCAGAAGATTACACAGAAGAAGATCTAAAATATATCAGAGATAATACGGCTCAAATTTTAGGTTTGAACTATTATGAACCGCGTCGCGTTAAAGCTCGATTAACGGCTATAAACCCAGAAGGACCATTTTTACCGGATTGGTTCTTTGAAAATCATGTGATGCCAGGACGCCGTATGAATGAATACCGTGGTTGGGAAATTTATGGAAAAGGTATTTATGATCTATGTATGGATATAAAAGAAAATTATGGCAATATTGAGGCATTTATTTCTGAAAACGGAATGGGTGTTGCTAATGAAGAACGTTTTATGGATGAAACAGGGCAAGTAATTGATGATTATCGAATTGAATTCATCCAAGATCATTTAGCTTATCTTTGGAAAGCAATTAATGATGGTTGCAACATAAAAGGTTATCATTTATGGACATTTATTGATTGTTGGTCATGGATTAATACCTATAAGAATCGATATGGTTTAGTTTCTCTTGATTTATCGACACAGAAAAGGAAAATTAAAAAAAGCGGCGAGTTTTACAAACAACTTAGTGATCAGAATGGTTTTGATTATGATGTAGATTTGCTTGTGTAATTAAAGAAACAATAAAATGTCTCCACAAAATTGATTTCTGATAGAATATATAAAATATGAAAAATGACTAAACAGAATCATGAGATCATTTAATCAAAGTGAAAACGATCAAAAAAATGCTGAAAAAAAAGGAAAGGTTATCCTAGAAGAAGCGAAGACTTCACTTTCGAGAACGACAAGTTCATTAGAAGGGTCAATCAAAGGACAATTTGGGCATTCAGTAAAAGAAGCGTTTGATAAGCAAGAAAAGAAATTAGATAGTTTAGGTAATTAGAGTAGATACAACAAGAAACGAGAACGTACCCAACTAAAAATATATGAAGAAAGTCAGAACGAATTGTTTTGATTTTTTTTATGTTCAATAGAGTTGCTCAAAACATAAATTTAGGATAGAGGATTTCTATGTCCTATTTTGTTTTACAGAGACCATTAGTTAAGTAAATAATTAGAATCTGACACAAGTACGTTGAATCAGATTCTCTTAAATATACAGTTCCCAAAAAACAGTCGAAAAGGGGTTAATTTTGTTACAAAATAGAGTGAATTGTACACAAGTAGCGATAGTAATAGAGGTAAAAAATACTTTTGAATATGATGTTATTAATTAATCGCAATCAGATAATGAGATTCTAGATTAAATGTTAATAATAAATTAAAAGGAGAGAAAATTTGAAAAATCTAATCAATAGGATGAAAAGTGGATACTTTCTATTTCTAGGGTGGGCTGAGGAAAATGTTTTGGTGATAATAAATGTCTCATTTGCTTCAAATTTACAAAATAGATAGTAAGAAGGAGCTGGTTTGATTGCCAACTCCTTTTTGTTTACAGTCTGAACAAAGGTTATCCTCTGCTTTTGCTTATCAGTAAGAAGAAAAGACACGATATTGTCATTGTACATTTCGGTTGTTTATTGTTAAAATAGAAAGACTGAAAAGCGTAATTATAGCTATAGGAGAGAAAAAAATGAATGAAGTATGGCAAGATCGAGTACCGCCCCAAAGTATGGAAGCAGAGCAGGCCGTTTTAGGGTCGGTTTTTTTAGATGCTGAGGTTATTATCGATGCTTTAGAATACATAGAACCAAAAGATTTTTATCGCCGTAATCATCAATTGATTTTTCAGACTATGCTTACCTTGAATGATCGAAATGAAGCGATTGATGTTATTACGATCAAAGATCGTTTGGAGCAAGAGAATTTACTAGAAGACGTTGGTGGTTTAAGCTATCTGTCAGACTTAGCGTTAGCGGTACCAACAGCTGCTAATATTGTGTATTATGCAAAAATTGTTGAGCAAAAATCATTGCTGCGCAACTTGATTCAAACCGCTACAGAAATTGTTACCAAAGGATTTGAGCAAGGCGAAGATGTTGAAACAATATTAGACGATGCAGAGCGCAGTATTTTAGAAGTTTCAGAAAAAAGAAATCGAAGTGGTTTTTTATCGATCGCGGATGTATTGAACACGTCGATTGCAAATATTGACCAACTTTATCAAAATGATGAAGAAATCACTGGGTTACCTACTGGTTACCCAGCTTTGGATAAAATGACAGCAGGACTACAAGCAGAGGAATTGATTATCTTAGCTGCTCGTCCAGCCGTAGGGAAAACTGCTTTTGCTTTAAATATTGCACAGAATATTGGGACTAAAACAGATCGTTCTGTTGCTATTTTCAGTTTGGAAATGGGGGCAGAATCGTTAGTTAACCGGATGCTTTGTGCGGAGGGTTCGATTGAAGCTGGACACCTGCGGACAGGTCAGCTCTCAGAAGAAGAGTGGCAAAATCTGATTATTGCGATGGGAAGTTTGTCCAGAGCACAAATCTATATCGATGATACACCAGGTATAAAAATCACAGAAATTCGGGCAAAATGCCGGAAATTAGCACAAGAACGTGGCAATCTTGGGTTGATATTGATCGATTACCTGCAGCTGATTGAAGGTACTGGCCGCGAGAGTCGTCAGCAAGAAGTATCTGAAATTTCCCGTCAATTAAAAAAATTGGCCAAAGAATTAAAAGTTCCAGTTATTGCCTTGTCTCAATTATCCCGTGGTGTAGAACAGCGTCAGGATAAACGTCCTGTACTAAGTGATATCCGTGAGTCTGGATCTATTGAGCAAGATGCGGATATCGTGGCTTTTCTTTATCGTGATGATTATTATGATCGTGGTGAAGAAGGAGAAGATGGCAATCGTGAAGAGCCTGAAATCGATAACGTTATTGAAGTAATTATTGAGAAAAACAGAAGTGGTGCCCGAGGAACGGTTGAGCTGTTATTTATTAAAGAGTTCAACAAATTTGCTTCGCTATCCCAAAGACCAGATGATTTTTAACCATTAAATAAAAAAAACAGCTATATGCCAGTGTTTATTCCGGTCATAGCTGTTTTTTTACTTACCATAATTCTGTTATCATTAAAAATCCAGGAATCCAAGCAGTAATGATTCCTTCAAAAATAGCTAAATACAAAACAAATTTTCCAATTGGAAGTGTCAAAACATTTTGTAAAAATCCAGAAAACCAAAGAATTCCCCATAATATCCAAATGATGGCAAAACGCCAGTCACCGCTAGCATATGAAAGGTAGGCACAAGGAATAGCATTTACAGCGACAAATAAACCAAAAATACCATACGCCCGCCAATCCAAATCAAACAAGTAAATAACGCCCATCAAAAGGTTTGTACAGGCAAATAAAAAACCAGTACCAGCGGAAAAATAGTCTCCACGCAATAAAAAAGTTGTATTGACTATAAATGTTACACTTCCTGTAAATAAGTTTATGAAGGCAGTTGATTTCCCATCAACTCCCGCTAATCCGCAATAACCGTTACTAATCAATGTAATGCCGACGAATAATAAAACAACACCCAACAAAATAAAAACCCTCCTATTTAAAATGAATTGCGTATTATATTTTACGTTAGTTGCCTAGAAAAAGAAATATGCAATTTGTTATTTTTAGATGACAGTCATCAAAAACGATAAGGCATCTATTTTTTCATTTATAGGACGGACAGCCAATATTCGCTTTTTTATTCAATGTTTTTTGATATATCAATTAATGTTCGTGTTTTAACCTTTTTTTATTTTTAAAAAATGATATTATTCGATTTTTCCTTGAAAGCGTTCTGCTTTACTGGTACAATGAATCAGGACAAAATAATTTAGAACGAGGTGTTCGAATGTCATCAGTTGTAGTAGTCGGAACGCAGTGGGGCGATGAAGGAAAAGGAAAGATCACAGATTTTTTAAGTGAGAATGCTGAGGTCATCGCACGTTATCAAGGCGGAGATAATGCAGGTCATACCATTAAATTTGATGGTGTCACTTATAAACTACATTTGATTCCTTCAGGTATCTTTTACAAAGACAAGATCAGTGTGATTGGAAATGGCGTCGTAGTTAATCCAAAATCTTTAGTAAAAGAACTGGCTTATTTAAAAGATAATAATGTCACAACAGATAATTTACGTATCTCAGATCGTGCACATGTGATTTTACCTTATCACATCCAATTGGATCAATTGCAAGAAGATGCTAAGGGTGAAAATAAAATTGGTACAACGATTAAAGGGATTGGACCGGCATACATGGATAAAGCTGCTCGTGTAGGGATTCGTGTAGCAGATTTATTAGATAAAGAAATTTTTGAAGAACGTTTGAAAATCAATTTAGAAGAAAAAAATCGTCAATTCGTTAAAATGTTCGATAGCGAACCAATTGCTTTTGAAGATATTTTCGAAGAATATTATGAGTATGGTCAACAAATCAAGCAATACGTAACAGATACTTCTGTTATTTTAAATGACGCATTAGATGCTGGCAAACGTGTATTATTTGAAGGCGCACAAGGCGTTATGTTGGATATTGACCAAGGAACCTATCCATTTGTTACATCATCAAATCCAGTTGCTGGAGGCGTTACGATCGGAAGTGGCGTTGGTCCTTCTAAAATCAATAAAGTCGTTGGTGTTTGTAAAGCTTACACATCACGTGTTGGTGATGGACCATTCCCTACAGAATTGTTTGATGAAACAGGAGAAACGATTCGTAAAGTGGGGAAAGAATACGGTACAACAACAGGTCGTCCACGTCGTGTAGGTTGGTTTGATACTGTTGTAATGCGTCACTCTAAACGTGTATCAGGCATTACGAATTTATCATTGAATTCCATCGATGTTTTAAGTGGTTTAGACACAGTAAAAATCTGTACAGCCTATGAATTAGATGGTGAATTGATCTATCATTATCCAGCTAGCTTGAAAGAGTTGAGCCGCTGTAAACCGGTCTACGAAGAGTTACCAGGTTGGTCAGAAGATATCACAGGATGTAAGACATTAGCTGATCTTCCAGCGAATGCAAGAAACTATGTACACCGTATTTCTGAATTAGTTGGCGTGCGTATTTCAACATTCTCAGTAGGTCCAGACCGTAATCAAACGAATGTATTAGAAAGTGTTTGGGCACAAATTTAAATATGAAAGAGGTTGGGACAGGAGTTGCTTCTGATTCCAACCTTTATTCGTAAGTAGTGTGTGAAACAAAAGTGTTTTTTTACTTTTGTGCCACACACTTTTTTTGTGCTAAAAAATCTTTTTAACTTAAAATAAGATGACTAGATATTCAAAAAGATGGTTTTTTACGAAAAATGATATAAAAATAAAAAAATAATGAAATAAAAAGCGTGAATTTTTGATTTTTACAGCCCATTATCCTACTATTAAAGTGTACTTATAACGAGAGGAGAGTTTTTTATGACGGAAAACAGAGTTGAACCATTCAGAGAATCAGACGGTAAAGGTTGGATTGATCATGGTCCTCGTAATCTTTCTCGAGATCAAGAAAATCCAGATATTTTGGTGCCACCAGCAACTGATCATGGAACAGTGAATAACTTACGTTTCAGCTATTCTGATGCCCATCAACGACTAGAAGAAGGGGGTTGGACAAGAGAAATCACAAATCGTGAATTACCAATTTCTGAAGATGTCGCAGGGGTAAACATGAGTTTAGAACCCGGTGCTTATCGTGAAATGCATTGGCACAAAGAAGCAGAATGGGGCTTAATGCTTTACGGTAATGCGCGTGTTACAGCGATTGATGAACATGGACGCAGTTTTATTGATGATGTAAAAGAAGGGGATATTTGGAACTTTGAATCAGGAATTCCACATTCTATTCAAGCATTGGATCAAGGTTGCGAATTTTTACTAGTATTCAGTGAACCGGATTTTTCTGAAAATAATACCTTCCTTTTATCCGATTGGTTGGCACATACACCAAAAGACATTGTAGCAGCAAACTTCAAAAAACAAATAAGTGATTTGGAAAGCTTCCCTAAATCTGAAAAATATATTTTTAAAGCAAATGTACCAGATTCAATTGAGGCTGTTGATCGCCCAAGTAATAATGGTGAAGTACCTTCCCCATTTACTTTCCATATCGACACATTAGATCCTATAATTTCAGAAGCAGGTAAAGTAAAAATTGTGGATCAAAGTGTCTTCCCAGTGGCTCAAACAATTTCAGCAGCCTTTGTTGAAGTAGAACCAGGTGGGATGAGAGAGTTACATTGGCATCCAAAAGCTTCAGAATGGCAATATTACATTCAAGGACAGGCAAAAATGACGGTCTTTAATTCAGCAGGATTAGCTCGTACCTTTGATTTTAAAGCAGGAGATGTAGGTGTTGTTCCAATAGTAGCAGGGCACTATGTTCAAAATACTGGAGACGAACCATTACGCTTTGTTGAAGTGTTTAAAACAGCTGATTATTCAGACATCTCATTAAATAAATGGTTAGGAACTTCTCCAGCTCAAATGGTCGCTGATCATTTGAATGTGACTAAACAATTTGTTGAATCATTACCAAATCCTGATAAACCTGAGCCAGTTGTTTGGTATAAAAAAACTGAATAATATTCAGTAATTGCCTAGAAATGAAAAGAAACAATTTTTCTAGGCTTTTTTATGATGATGATGAAAGGGAGAGATGACAGATGGAAAATCGAAAAGTGCCAACATATCCCGTCATGGAATTGCCATGGATCGCCTTCTTCTTAGCAATTGCAGCAGGTTCTATGGATGGGTATACGTATTTTATAGGAAAAGCATTTAGCACGGTACAATCTGGGAATATTATTTTGTTAGGTCAGACGATCGCCACAAAAAATTGGAGCCATTTTGCAACGATTGCATTGACTATTTTATGCTTTGGTATAGGAGCATTGGTTACAGGAATTATCGAAGTGTTAGGAATTAAAAAGAAAAAAATCTGGGCTTTTGAAATCTTACTTGTAGAAGCATTGATTTTAATCGCACTGGGTTTTGCCCCAATCAATGGATATTTTAGTGCCCTACACTTATGTATGTTGATTTCATTTCTTGCTGGTATGCAAGGAAATGCTTTTCATAAAATTGATGGAATGCTTTATGGAAATGTCGCCGTTACGCTAGTTGTGCAATTGGCTTTCAATTATATCATTCAAGCGATCGTCGGGACAAAAGATGCTTGGAAAAATAGCTGGTTATACTTTTCTGTATTGATTGGATTTGCTGGCGGAGGCTTGATCGGAACCCTTCTAACGTCTGCTTATGGAGAAAAATCATTATGGTTTACTGCAGTTGTTTTAGTTTGTATCGCATTTTATTCGAAAGTGATTAAAGTCGAAAACAAAGTAATTACTATTGATCCAAATTAGTAGGGGGAGAAAACATGGTTTTTGACGTTATTGTGATTGGCAGTGGTGTCGCTGGTTTGTCTACTGCGTTTGGTCTTAGCAAAGGTGGTAAGAAAGTTGCCGTTATTGAATCTACCTTTTTTGGTGGTGTAGTCTATAATGTCGGCAGTACTCGAAAAAAAGAATTAGTAACGATTACACAGCATGCATTACAAAATCAACGTTTTGAAGCACATGGTATTACGACGCCAGTTGAATTAGATTGGCAAGATGCGATGAACTGGATTGATAGCATTGAAGCAGACGAAGATAATCAACATCAACTGGCATTAAAAGAAGCGGGGATTACAACGATATATGGAACAGCTACATTTGTTTCGCCAAATGAAGTGAAGGTAGATGGTATCGTTTATTCGGCAGAACAGTTTGTTATAGCAAGTGGTGGCACAGACCGTCCATTTTCTTTTGAAGGGATTAATTATTTATCGGATAGTGCTGTATTTTTAACACAAAAGGAGTTGCCTAAAACAGCGATCTTTATTGGTGCTGGGATTATTTCTTTTGCCTTTACCACGATTGCCGCAACTTTTGGATGTAACGTAATTGTGTTGCAACATGATGAACGAGCATTGAAGAATTTTGATCAAGAATTTGTCAGTCAATTAATAGAAATCAATAAAAAACGTGGTGTCTCTTTTCATTTCAATGAGAGCGTGAAAAAAATAGAAAAGACAGAAGAGGATACGTTACGTGTGCAGACAGAATCAGGTGAAGTGTTCGAAGTAGACCAAGTATACAATGTTGCTGGACGAGTTCCGCTGATCGACTCACTAAAACTTGAGAATGCACAAGTTTTGTATGATGCTCATGGGATTGATACCAATGAATATTTGCAAACAAATCAATCACATATATTTGCTTGTGGCGACTGTTCTAATGCTAACGTTCCTAAATTAGCTACCTTTGCTGCGTATCAAGCAGATTATCTTGTTTCTTATCTACTAAAAAAAGAATTAGCGCCTATCCGCTACCCGATGGCTTCTACGTCGATCTTCAGTGAACCAAGAATTGCTCAAGTCGGTGTGACAACTGCACAAGCGTTGGCAGAGCCAGAAGAGTACGTGGTTGAGGAAATGGATATCAGCAAGTGGCTAGATTCAAAAAGAAAAAACGAGAATCCTGCACTACTTAAAATTGTTACAAGACGGAGTGATGACCGTGTTGCAGGCGCTACAGTGATGAGTCAAGAAGCGGATATCTTTATTAATTATATAACGATGGCGCTATATGCAGAGTGGACAAAAGATGATTTGAAAAAACAAATTTACGCATATCCATCGTTAGTGAACGACATGACTCGATTTTGGAAGTAAAGGTAAGAGACTCAAAAATCAATAAACTCTGGGACAATCGTCCATTGTGAAAAATAAGTTCGGTTTTGATGAGTAGTATTAAAACCGAACTTATTTTATGTACCCTTTTTTTCTAAGACACATTTTTTTACAGTTATTGGCTTATCTAATAAAGCATGAGTATCCATCAATTATGTGTTAAAATAGAAAAACAGTTAGGGAGGATTTAAAAATGACATTTAAATTAATGACAGACTCATGTTGTGATTTACCATATACATATTTAGAAGCCAATAATGTTGATTTTATCAGTATGACCATTCAATTGAATGGGAAAGAATTAGTCGATGATTTAGGGAAAACATTTGATTATGATTGGTTTTTACAAGAAATAAAAACAGGCGGCATGCCGACTACTTCTCAAGTGAATGTGGGACGCTATATTGAATTTTTTAGACCCTTTGTCGAAAAGAAGATGCCGATATTATATTTAGCCTTTTCTTCTGGTTTAAGCGGCTCTTACCAAAGTGCGATGCAGGCTGTTGATATATTGAAGGAAGAATACAATGATGCAGAAATTTATGTGATCGATACGAAAGCTGCTAGTTTAGGCGAAGGTTTGCTAGTCAGTGAAGTTATTCAATTGAAAGACGACGGACATTCTTTAGCGGATATCTTATTATGGTTATCTGAAAATAAGATGACTGTTCAGTCTTGGGTGACGGTGGATGATTTGAAGCATTTAGAGCGTGGTGGTAGGATTTCTAAAGCTGCTGCGGCAATTGGCGGACTAATGAATGTGAAGCCGATCATTATAGTGGATGAGCAAGGTAAATTACAAAATATCGGCAAAGTTCGAGGTCGTAGTAAAGCATTGAAAAAGCTGGCAGATGAGACGGTTAAAGGAATGGTCGAACCATTAAAACAAACATTATTTATTGCCTATGCTGGGGATCTAGAGAGTGCTGAGAAAGTCAAAGTTATGATCGAAGAAAAGATTCAAGTTAAGGAGATTCATTTGCATCCCTTAGGCCCAACGATTACTAGTCATACAGGAAATGGTTGCATTGCAGTATTCTCTAGAGGGAAGAAAAGAGTTTAGACAATCAAGGATAGAAAAATGGAATGTTGATTTTATATGTATTAAATGATGTAGAGTGTAATGTAAGTATTGAAGATCGTTTATGGATTAGAATATGTAATTACAGACAGCGGTTCTGTTGCAAAGTTTCAAAATAAATATTACAGATTCCATTTTGACTATAGATTAAGCAGTTATTCCCAATAATATTTCAATTTCCGTGTAGACAGCAAAGCCAAAGAGATTTCCTTCTTTTCGGCTTTTCTTGTATATACGTCGAATCGCTTCCATGCCCTTAATAGCGATCGAGAACGTGCGAAGGCTTTAGGCGTTTGATAGGTCGATAATCTTGTTCAATCAAATTATTGAGATATTTGACCGTTCGATATTCCATCTTCTGATATAATCCATTTTTCTGAAGCTTTTTTACTGCACTTCTTACGGAGGGAGCCTTATCAGTTACAAGAACCTTTGGTTCACCAAATTCCTTCCTTAATCGTTTTAAAAAGGCATAATCAGCTTGAGTATCCTGTTTTTTACCTAACCAAATATTCAAGGTTAGTCCCTCAGCATCAATAGCATGATATAAATAATGCCAAATTCCTTTAATTTTGATATAGGTCTCGTCCATTTTCTATGAATAGAAAGATTGTCGACTTTTCTTTTTCTAAATTTGATAAAGGACTTCCCCTTATTCTTGAACCCAACGGTAAATCGTGGTGTAACAAACATGGATCCCACGGTCATAAAGGGTTTCTTGGATTTTACGATAGCTGAGGCTATAACGAAGATAATAGCAAACGGCGATAATAATCACGTCTTTCTGAAATTGTTTTTCTTGAAAGTGATCAATCTTTATTCCTCCAAGCGATCTTTTTTAACTATTTTACATTAAAATTATCTTATTGGAAAAACTTTGTAACAGAACCAAATTTATCTATAATGAGAACTTTGATACTGAAAAGGAGAATCTTTATGTATGCAGATAAATTGTTAATTGAGTGGCTTCTTTTCAAAAATAAGGAGACAAATACTAGTATTGCTAAAAAAGTTTGAATGGGAGAAACTTCGGTAAGAGAACTAAAAAGTAGAAAATCTTCTATTGAAGGTATGAAGTTCAAGAATGCTTATGCAATGACTATTTATGCGGAAAAAAGCACTACGAAGAATCAGACACAGAAAAAAGATGCAGTGTTTATTAGATCAATACGCTGAATCAAGAAACAAAATATCTAAAAATGAATTAGTAAAAAAATGACAGACAGCTATTATGAATTAAACGAAAAATAGAAGGGAGTTCTGCGAAGGAACGTTTGATAGTGAAAGGTTGGAGTAAATGGCCTTACCAGCGTGCTAATGTATTTTGAGATTACGAATATTATTAATCTGATTTCTGATATTCAATAGGTTATCAAAAGTCATACCAAAATTAACAATATTCGTTATTAAGAGACTTTACAGAAAAAAATTTATTCGCCCATAAATATTAAGGTTTAAAAATAACTTTTTTTACATTAAAATCATAGTAATAGATGTTAATGAGTCTCCCTGTCTAATGGTAGTAGTTACTTGTAAAAGTCTAATGTATTTTGTCCCATTAAATTGAGTTTAGGAGTGGAAGAAATGAAAATTAACGAAAGATTAAGAAGTCAATTGGAATATGTACGTCAAAGTGTTCCTTTTTATAGAGACAATAGGGTGTGTGATTCGAGTAGTTTGGATAGTTTTCCTTTAATCAACAAAAAAAATATACTTAGTGAGTACTCTAATTTCATCAGTGAAGATCTTGGAATTCGAAAAAATAAACTAGTAAAGTTGTTAGAGAATCCGACTGTCAGACAAGGTGATTCCTTTAATGAGGTTTATGAATTTGATAATATTATTATTGAACAAACTACGGGAACTAGCGGTATACCATTTAGATGTGCTAAAACAAAATCAGAACGTTCAGCAATATCGTTAGAAATGTGGAAAACTAGAAGGAAAATTGATAAACAATTAACTATCCAAAATTTGTTTTCTTTTAACCATACAGGGATTAATAGAGAGAATCCTAATCCTAATGATTTTAATCTAGATCATGTAATTAATTTATATAAAAAAGTAGAGTTTAGCAAGAGCAGATGGCTTCATGCTTCACCAAATACAATCGAAAAACATGTAGATATATTAAAAAATCATAGAGATAAATTGAGTTTAAGTGATTTACATTACATTGAGTTCACTGGTAATCATTACTCTGATGAGACAAAGAAAAAGATTGAGAACTTTTTTAATGTAAAAATAGTCAATCAATATGGGTGTATAGAAACATGGGCAATGGCAATGTCTTGTAATAAAGGGCATCTACATGTAAATGAGACTCTTGTTCATATAGAACTTTTAGATGATAATGATAAAATTATAAATCAATTGGATCAGCCTGGGAGAGTATTTGTAACTAGTCTCATCAATAAAGCTTTTCCCATTATTAGGTATCAAACGGGTGATTTTGCAAAATTTGTAGATACAGAGTGTAGTTGTAATCAAAAAGGTCCTGTTATTCAAATTTTAGAAGGACGAGAGATTAATTTAATTAAAGGTCTATCTAATAAGGTTTTCGGGAATGTGTTATTTCACAAAATCTTACAACGAACTATATTTGAAATACCTGCGGGTAAGAATATTAAGTACATTCAAATTACACAACCAACTTTAAATTCATTTTTGATAGAAATTAATGAATTTAAAGATGTAAATAAGGTCGTTCAAGAAATTATTAACTTAACTAAAGAACGATTAAATAAGGATTTTCTTTTTGAAATAAAAATTCTATCTGAGAACATGATTTATAAAAGAAGAACAGAAAAGGGTCACTTATTTTTGTGTAAATGTTAATTGTAACTTTTTGGCAATCAATATAATTTTATGGATTTGCTTTATTATAAATATAGTAATACTGAAAGTTTGATTGAAGAAATAATTCGTTTCTAATTTCGTTCTATTGACAAGGTATAAATAAGATGGAATAATCTAGAATAAGGTTGAAAAAAAAATTAATATTTGATGTTAGGAGCAAGGAAAATGAAATTACATGTTGATAAACTATCTACATCGGGATCAGAAATTGAAGGTTTGCAAATTATTAATTCAAAAATGGCTACAGAAGATCGAGGAACCGTTAGGGAACTTTATCGTCAAAGTAGTTATTCTGAATTTCTACCAGATACTGTATCTGGATGGAAGCAAGTAAATTTAACTAAGACAAACAAAGGAGCGGTAAGAGGTTTACACGGGGAAGCTATGTCAAAACTAGTTACTGTAGCTTATGGATCAGCCTTCGGTGTCTATGTTGATACTAGATTAGGAAGCAGTACAATTGGTTCAGTTGTGACAGTTCACCTAACACCGGGTATCCAAGTGTTTGTACCTCAAGGAGTATGTAATGGCTTTCAAGCACTTGATGTAGATACAGAGTATCTATACTTTTTTGATAATGAATGGGTTCCAGGAATGTCAGGGAAGGCATTATCTCCATTGGATACTGAATTAGGTATTAACTGGCCTATTCCTATTGATCCTAATAATCGTGATCAGATTTCTAAAAAAGACTCGCAAGCCCCTAGTCTGAGTGAGGTACTTTCTTCAATGGAGAAAGAATCTTAATGTCTAACATGGCAAAGGTGAATGAACAAGTAGCTGATGCTCTTCATATTGATAGTGGTGTAATTGAAGTATCCCCCCATAAATCTGGTGTTTGGGGTAATATACTATTTGAAATAGAAGCTCCAAAGTGTCATTTATTGTATAAAGAATTTCTTCCTTTTACAGCAGTTGAGATTGCATACAATCCACCAAATATTACCCCAGAAAAAAGACTAAAGACTTCGGTTTCTATGCAAAATTTTGCGAGAAATAATGTTCATGTTATAGGTGTTGAGATACCAAAGGTCATAGTTGAGTTTCCACGTTCTTTTTTAATGGATTATATTGAGGAGGGCTTGGATTTAAAGTATTTTTTGGATAATGGACTTAAAATTTATAATCCAAAAGCTTTAGGTGAAGCTATTGCTGAATTTCACAATAGCTCTGTACCTAAAAATGATGTCATAGAAACTAATGAACTTCTTCTATATAAAATTGGAATTCAATATTGCACTGATCTGATTGACGGATTGACAGATCAGCACAGAAAAATTTATAAGCAACTATATAGTGAATTACTTAATTTTGACGATAGCTTTGTTCCTATTCATGGAGATTTCAATGGTAAGAATATACTTATAGATCAGTCAGGTATGCTAGGTATAATCGATTTCGAACATTCAGGAATGGGAAAGTGTGTATACGATTTGTCCTATTTTGTTGCTGAAGTTGTTATTGCAGCAATTATTCGACCTGAAAAGATTTCATACCGCCAATATATCGAAAAATTCTTAGTAGCTTATGTAAAAAAATCTAAACAACTGGAGTCAGAGCTCGATTCACTTTGGAGTCATGTTGCGGTTCAAATGCTTTATCGACTCACTGGCCCATCTGCGTATGCCTGGACCAAATATTTTTCTACTGAAAATCTAGATAAGATAAATAGAATTGGTGTACGTATGATAGGGTGTAATTTTGTTCTATCTGATATTTCCAATGAATTAAAAATATTGATAGAAGAATTGTAACCTTGATGTAAGCGTGTCATAGAACGGTAACTACACACTAACTACCCGATTTGATAAACTCATTCAGGTCGTTGACGTTTAGCATTTCAATTTATTGATAGCTTGCCTGGATGTCCGTATTCCATGACAACGATTTGTCCTTGGGTTTCCTAATATTTTGGGCTCTATAATTTAAAGGACTGATGAATCAGAAATGATTCTTTAGTCCTATTTTCATTAACGACAGAAACAAACCACACGTTCGATGTGTGAGGAAACAGAAGCTTTAGTGTTAAAAATCTCCTTTCGTTATACTAGTAAATGGTTACCAACCAGATATTAGTATAGTGAAAGGAGATTTTTATGTCTAATGACGATAAAAGTTTATCACATAGTTTTCACACCGAAATATAGAAGGAAAGTTATTTATGGAAAACTAAGAAAAGATATTGGAACAATTTTGAGAAAATTATGTGAAATAAAAGAAGTAGAGATCATAGAAGCATATGCAATGCCAGATCATATTCATATGTTAGCAAAAATACCACCAAAGTTAAGTGTTTCAAGTTTCATGGGCTATTTAAAGGGAAGAAGTGCGGTTCTCATTCATGAAAGACATGCGCATTTGAAGTACAATTATGGGAATCGAACATTTTGAGCAAAAGGATATTGTGTTAGTACTGTTGTATTGAATCAAAAGACAATCGAAAAATACATTAGAGAGCAAGAAGCGGATGATGGTCTTTTTAAGAAGCCCCTTGAAGGGGCTTTGAATTAAAAAACATAACGTTCTATTGTATGATTAATTAAAAAAACACTAAACAGAGAGGATGATATGCTCATGATTAATGATGTCAAAAAATTCTAAGAATTACCGATAAAAATCTAAAAATTGAGGCTGTTTCTTACGAAATAATCCAAAAATAAAATATCTTAGTCATCCATGCAACACAATCTCCTTACCAAGATGTTTGTATAAATTGTGGTTCAACGAAGGAGGGTCAGAATGGAAAAAAAGAATCACAGTTCGGTTTGATCAATACAACTATATGCCTACTATTATGAAGTTTGCGAAACAGCGGTACACGTGTAAAAATTGTTTGACTCATTGGACAGCACAAAGCTATTTTGTTCATCCGAGACATTCCTTTACGAATCATATGACAGCTAAGATCAGCGCATTGCTCAAGGAAAAGGGTTCTCTTTCATTCATTTCTAAAATGACCAATGTTTCCAACACTACTGCTATTCGTAATTTAAAAGAGTTAGGAAAGACTTGCCAAATGCCAAAAATGGAACGCTACTTATTTTCAATTTCTAAAAAATATTTTTCCAAATGGTCAATTAATTATTGATCGTTTCCACATGATAAAGCACTTGAATCAGGATTTTCAAGAGTTTCAAGAGAGATCAAACACTTAAAGCAACAGAATAAAACCGAAGCCTATAAGAAAATCAAAGCCAGTTACTTATTAACAAAATCATTCCAAGTCCTACGATAGAGATAAGTGTTTCAAGAACTGTCCATGTTTTTAGTGTTTGTTTTATATCCAAATCAAAACATTCTTTGAACATCCAAAAACCAGAATCATTTACATGAGAAGCTGCAATAGATCCGGCACCAATAGCGAGAACCATAAAAGCAGACATCTCTGGAGACATTTTTTCTACAACTCCTGAAACTATACCTGCAGCAGTTAATGCCGCAACAGTACCAGAACCGAGTGCAAAACGAAGAATAGCAGTAATAAGCCAAGCTAAAACTAAAGGAGAAATTAAAGAATTGTTAAACAATTTTTCGATTTGTGCTGAGATTCCTCCATCAATTAAAATCTGTTTTAATGCCGCACCACCGCCAATAATTAAAAAAAGCATGGCAATAGATTTGATTGAGCTCTCCATAGATTCAGCAATCTCTTTATTTGTTCTCTTCTGGAACCAACCCATTGACCACATAGCAAATAAAAGTGAAATAAACATTGAACCTACCGAACTACCAAGGAAAAAGGCGATCCCATCCCATCCGGTAGGGTAGGTTGTTTTTGTTATGCCGTCAACAATAGTTATTGTTGGAGACAACTCATGGGTCCTTTTGATTGCTATATCATAAAATGTTGAAATTATCATTAAAATCACAGGCATCAAAGAGGTCAGAATCGAGAGAAGAAAAGAAGGAGTTTCCTCAAATCGCCATTCTTTAAATTCACCAAAAGTACTTAGCTTAGGTTTTATAACAAAAGCTTCCGGAATTAACTTTTGAATAAATTTTGTAAAGAAAATACCCCCAATAATGGTCATTGGAATAGCCATAATAATTCCATAAATTAGTATAGTCCCTGGGTTTACATTAAATCCTCTTGCTATTGTCATTGGTGCTGGGTGTGGAGGTAATAAACCATGTGTTATAGATAATGCAGCTGCCATTGGAATACCTAAGTAAAGCAATGGGATTTTGGCCTCAATAGCAACAACAAATATAATTGGAATTAATAAGACCATTCCAACTTGGAAAAACAAGGCAACTCCTACAATAAAACTAGCAATCATTATTGCAAATTGAATATATTTTTCCCCAAAAAAATTAATTAACGTATATGAGATGCGATAAGCACCACCCGCGTCCGTGATTAAGCGTCCAAGCATAGCTCCAAAACCGAATACAATAGCAAGCTCGTTAAGGGAACTCCCAATACCATTCGTAATGGAGATAGGTATTTGAGAGATAGGAATTTTAAGTCCTATACCAATAAGTACAGATACCACAATTAAAGATACAAAAGTATTAATGTTGAACTTGAGAATCATAATTAGGAGGAGTATTAATCCAGCCAGTAGAACGAGTAAATCAAGCATTTTGTTCCTTTCCAAGGAAGGATTAGTTCGTCTGTATTTAATCTAACCTAACACTTTTAGTATAAAAGCCTGGGGTCTAAATTAAAAACAATGCCGTTTCTTCTTACCTTTGTAAAAAATAATGATTGGAGAAATTACTTTTTTTTTTTTTGAACCATAGTGTAATCAAATTTTTGAATGATATTTGTTAATTCTCTCGGATTTTCAAGTGGTATATTATGTCCTGCTCCATCAATAGATTCAACAGTACACTTTCTTCTAGTAGCGAATTGAGAAGATCTTTCTAAAGTAATGCTTGGATCTTTGGACCCTACAATCATCAAAAGAGGAACCGTAATACTGTCAAAAGCAGTCAATGCATCTGCTTCAGATGCAATTAAACATAGGTTACTATAATTAGTAGGAGATTGACGGTTCAACATATTAGTAAAATTTGAAATGACAGTTGGATGAGTATTAATAAAATCTGTTGCAAAACTACGAGGAATTACTTTATCAAAAATACAACATATTGACTGTAGACGACGAATTTGTTCTGCACGCCAAATGAATCCCGATTTACTTTTTTTATTATATCGAGGATTTGAACATACAAGGATTACGCTATCAATTAGTTCTGGAATCTTCTTAGCTACTTGAAGAGCAACTAAGCCACCTAAGCTATGACCAACCAGTTGAATGGGAGGTGCCTCTTTACGAAGTACTTGAATTGTATCTTCAATGATCTGATCAAATGATTCGGACTTACCTTCCGATTTACCAATACCTCTCACGTCAAAAGCAATTAAATCACGCTGGGATTCTAATTTTTCAAATTCAGTTAGAACATCTTCCCAAATAACTTTAGATTCACAACCCAACCCTTGAATTAATAATCTAGTTCCCTTTGGGTTCTCTGTTTCAGTGTGAAATCGGAATCCATCTAAATTGTATTGAGATGGACTATCTTCAATACGCCAAAATTCATTTAAAACTTTTTTTTTTCCCATAAACTAATCCTTTCATAATATGTTTCTATTTAGAATTGTATCAAATTCGATTAATTCAAATACTTCATTTTTTTGTAATGTTGAAGGAAGAGTGGTATCTACTAATGCCTGTAATAGGATTGAAGAATTCACTGTTTGCCAATGATAAAACATTTCGTTTAATACACTCTCAGAAAGCTCATAGGGTTGCATATTCTTAACATAGCAAGGATAAATACCTCCTACAAAGGATACACCTACTTTCCGACCTAAAGATACACTGTTTTCTCGAATTCTAGGTATTACAATGATTTCATGGTTATCCGTCAGCAATAAATTGTAACTAAGTTTTTTATACCTAAGAGTCTGTGAAATTTTATAAGTTATACTACTTACATCCTCTAATTGTCCTGAAACAACAAGCGCAAGATGAGGTATGCCTAGTATGCGACTTATTTGAAAGGTTTTAGTAGTTAAAATTACTGATCGATTAAGAATACTTATGGGATATTTTTCATTTGATATTGAGAAATGAGCATGTTGAGGTATAGATGCTCCGCTGCCAAAAATTTGAACACCACCACTTTGACAACTAGGCATATCATTAATTAATTTAAGAGCTGATTTAATTTGAACACTATTCAGAAACTCTTCGTGTATGTTTCCAAAGATAGTAAATTGATTAACCATGAATGGGTAATCATTTTTTATAATATGAAACAACTGTGATATTGATTTACTTGAATTTAACCACCGTTCACAAAATGGACAGTTACAATTATTCAATGACTTTTGATCCCATTCATTATATCTTTTAATTAATGATGGAATGAATCGAACTATGCACTCCATATCCATTACGGAAAGTTTGCGGTCGTATTTACTGAACATAAGTAATTCCTCCACGTACTATTCAATTAAGTAAACTGATCTTGAAAAACGAGACTTTTGTTATGAAGATTATATTTAGAATTATAATATAAGGAGCATCAAAAATACCCTTAGTATTTTCGATGCTCCTTGTTGATAAATCCCATACTTCTTTCGGGGCTATCAAAAACTAATTATGTGTTAAATAAGCACACATAATTTATGATAACGACTAATTCTAAATCGTTATCATCCAAGTAATTAACGTTGTTTTGAAGCTGCGTTAGTTTGACCTACTTTTTTGAAACTTAATTTTTGTTTGCGCATAGTATTCACCTCCTTAAAAGATATTTATATAAATAAGTAATTTATTGTTAGACTACTTATTTTTATCGAAAAAAGTATACATATCTAAAAATTTCTATCATCTATATTAAAGGATTGACCTGTGACTCCTTCAATTTTATCTGAGATAAAAAAGAGTAAGAAGTTATTCAAGTCTCTTTGTTGAGTATTTTTTTTAAGAATACTTCTATCATTTGCTTCAACAAATTTATGACTTTGCTTCCTATTTAGTGCTGACTGTATAAATCCAGGATTAATTAAGTTAACAGAAATACCATAGCATCCAAGCTCTAAGCTAGCAACTTTGCAAAGCATATTTAAAGACGCCTTAGACGAGCAGTAATTTGCTTGATGGATTCTGGAGTTATGAGAATATTGCGAAGATACAAATATCAATTTTGAGTTTTTATGTTTAGGCATTAATAAGGATAAATGTTTTATAACTAACATGGCTCCTCGGGAATTTACATTGTGTACGTGGTCCCAATTAGTAGTATCCATATTTCTAATTAGATCATCTTTGTTAGTTCCGGCAAGATAAATAATAACGTCTAACTTAATTTCCTTTTTGATCAAAATGGATTTTAAGTGTAAAAATGAGTCTTCATTTACAACATTTAATTTAAATAAATCAATATTCCTAAGGCTATTTGAATTTTTTTTCTTTGGTAAATCTATTTTTGAAGTGTTGTAAGTAAGGACAAGATTATATTTGGTTTCATCTATAAAAGCGCGCAAGAGACTATTACCTATTGAACCAGAGGCGCCTATAATTAGTACTGTTTTCAACATATTATCCACTCAATTTTTCGTATTTTTTATAAGATTGTTCATATAGATTAAATTCATTTTCTGTATGAGAATTCCAAATATTTGAAAAAGATTTTACATCGATACTCCC
Source organism: Enterococcus ureasiticus (assembly GCF_001730285.1). Lineage (GTDB taxonomy): Bacteria > Bacillota > Bacilli > Lactobacillales > Enterococcaceae > Enterococcus_L > Enterococcus_L ureasiticus. Next base: position 250,091 of record NZ_MIJZ01000015.1, on the reverse strand, counting down.
TTTAAATAACTTTAGTAGATATACAATTATTTTTTCCCAGTATAAATAGTTTTTACGAAAATCAGGAATATCTGTGAAATAAGTACTTTGAATAAATTTCGAAAACAGTAGCGAATTAGGACTTCTTAAAGACCTAACTAAAGAAACAGCCTGTATATTTCTGATGCATTTATCTTCTATAGACAAAGTAGTAAAAATGTGTGAGTATAAATCTTCGTAAAATTTTTTGGATAATTCTAAGTAATTCTCTAGAGAAGACGTGATAGACTTATATAATATAGCCTTAGAGTATTTAAATAAGTTTTGGTTTCTTAAAGAAAAGTAATCAATTCTATCTGACTCTAGGTTTGTCTTAAATAGATTCTCTTTAGTTTCAACTCCTTCAAATTTACTATCATAGATAGTTAATAAATCTGAACTTTTATTTTTTACAGAAATCCAATGTTTCCCATATTTTTTTCTAAATGTATCAGTATTTAGTTCTAGCAGATAGCACTCAATGAGAAAGAGGAACTCTTCATGATTTACAGAGTGTTCAAAAAGCTGTAGATATCTACTATAATTTAGTTTTTCATGTTTAAAATATAGATTAGTTACTTCTTTAAAGTAGGTATAATCAAAATGACAATTGGAGATGGAAGCTTCAGAAATAAACTCATTATTCTTAATTATAATTTCTGGTTTTTCACCGCCATATAAAAAAAATAGTTCATTAGGGGGAATATCAATTCCATTTGAAAGGAAGTAAGAGCTAAAGCATTTATATATACAATTATCATCTATTTTCATATTTAAACCCCCGGTAGTTCAATAATAATCATGTCTTCTTCATACATTTCGGATAGAAATGATACCAACTCATCTTTTGAATAAAGGTCATTATAAACTAATTTTTTAATTGAAATAGGAGTGTTAGATATTTGACGCACTATACTATACGACTCACCTTCAAAATAGTATGTTTCTTTAGACTCAATATTCTGTATTATTCCTGATTCTGACGCAACCTCACTTAAATCGCTTACAGTAAAAGTTGAATTATAGTATACGCTAAATGAATTGAAAATAATATAATCAAAAATATCTTGTAAGGAAATTTGTTTTTCGCTATCAAAAAAATCGATATCGAAGTCTATATGATAAGTATCTTCTAAATCTACAAACAATTTTATAAATTCTAGTGAATCAAGCCCTAATTCGTTTATAGGTATGTTTAAGGGTAAATTTTGAATTTCTTTTGTAATACTATCTATTGAAGGTGTCTCTAATAGATCTATATATATTCTAGAAGTCACTCATAATACCTCCATTCTTTTTCGCTGTTTTTTCCATAAAACGATATAGGACAATGCTTAATAAAAGACAAACAATAGCGATTTTAAGTTCTGAAAAAACCATTGAATTGTCAAATTCTCCTGAAATACTTGCTCTGGCAGCCACAATTCCATTTCTTGTGGGAAAGTATGTACTAATCAATCGAAGTATTGAAGGATATTTGTCAGTACTAACTATGCAACCTGAAAAAATGAAGATTAATGAGGTTGTCAAGTTTAATAATAAGTTTGCATTTTTTAAAGGTAGAGCGATGGGTACAAGTAAAAAAGATAATGATATTCCAGACAACAACGTAACCATAGAAGAAATAAATAAGTTAATAAGGTTATGAATTGAGAGTGCTGTATTGGTTAAAAAAATCAGGATAGACATATTTATGCAAAGGAAAAGTAGAGCCTCAATAGAAAAGAAAATCATTTTGTCTATACACAATAATAAAAATGAAGTTGGGGAAGCCATCTCTAACTCTGTTACTTTTAGTTGTTTACTGAACCTGACAGAATTAGACAAGTTTATTCTTATAGTAGTATTCATTTTATTTAGAATTAAACCTGTCATCATCACTATTAGATTTACACTGCCCGTAATAGTAGTAATTATCATAGTGTAGAGATAGTATTCCAAAATGGGATAAAAAACCATTTGAAGGATTTTTACTTTCAAACCATCCAAATTATTAGTAGCTTTGAATGTTAGTAGTGCTCGTTCAATATTCATTGTAAGATCCTGTATTCTTTAGTTTTTTTTCATAATAATTCATCATAAAATGATAGATTATTAAAAAAGTTATGGAAATAATAATTGATATGAACGTCTCTGTATTGAAGAAGGAATTTCCAGAAACTGTTTCTCGAAAAGACGCTATAGCCCATTTACTAGGTGTCAAATTAGTTAACAGGTTTAATAAAATTGATGAATTATCATTGCTAAGCCAAACTCCAGAAAATAATATGAAAGGTGTAACCAGTATATTTTGAAGCTCCAAAGGATTTTTACTGTTGCCTAAAATGATTGAAAAGATGCAACCAATACTGGCCATAGACAGTGTTAAACAAAATAAAATAGAGAATAGGCTTCCAATTAAGTTTATAACGGTAATTTCTACTCTAAATAGGATGAAAGCATATACAAATGTAAGAACTAATGGGATTAGCGCTACGAATGAATAGGCAATATTCCTTGCCAATATTATGTTTTTTAATGGTGTAGAAGTACTAGAGATTAGCTCTAAAGTTCCGTTCCATTTTTCAATTAGAAATGAGGAGCTACAACTATATAGACAAAAAGTAAAAGATGACATTAAACCAGAATATAATAAATATTCGGCTGTCAATTGTCGGTCAGAAGTGTATGCAATTAAGAAAGAAATTAATAAGTTGAATAAAGGTTCAAACAAAAGAATAAACTGATATATTTTGTTTTTTAGATTAATAAACCATTTTAAGTTATCAATAATTAATAATACTAGGTCACTCATATACGATCTCGCTTTCTTGAAAAATTTAACATATATACATCCTCTAGTGTCAAATTTTTTTCTTCACAAGTAATGGCTAGATGTTTCATTTTGCTCAAAACATCTAGCTCATATACCTTATTAAAGAAAGTCAGATAAATAAAATTCCCGATTTCTGATTGTTTTACAATTTCAATCTCGTTCTTTTTAACTACTTCATTAATACATTTTAGATGCTTTTTTTCGAAATAAAGTAAGTATTTACCTGTCTTTTTAGCTGCCTCTGTTTTAAGAACTTCTGGGTGGGCGATTTTATTAAAAATACCATTCTCCAAGAATGCTATTCTGTTGCATAAATCATCGGCTTCCTGCATGTAGTGAGTAGTGAAGATAATAGTCTTCCCTTCACTCTGGATGTTTAGTATGATTTTCTTTAACAATCTTGCACCATCAGGATCAAGCCCTACGGTAGGCTCATCAAGAAATATTATTTTAGGATCATTAATCAATGATCTTGCTAAATGAACTCTTTCGATCATTCCTTTAGAGAAAGAATTTATTTTTCTATCTTGATATTGATCTATATTCACTTTCCCCATTAAATTTTTTACTAAATTAGGAATTCGATTTTTTTCTATTTTATATAAGTGGCAAAAATAGACTAAGTATTCCTTTGCTGTTAATCGCCCATATACACCTTTCTCCCCGCCATAAACAAAATTGATGTTTTCACGAATAATTTTTGCATCTTTTTCGACATCGTAATTCAGAATAGACACATTTCCTTCTGTTGGACTTAGAATTGTTGATAGTATCTTTATCAAAGTAGTTTTTCCTGCGCCGTTTGGTCCAAGAATTCCAAAGACTTCACCCTCATATACTGAAAAATTGACATTATTTAAAACAGGTATAGTTTTTTTTCCTTCTTTAAATGAACGATATAGATTATTCACTGTAATTATTTCAGACAAGTATTAACCCTCACTTCCTTTTGAAATATTATAAATTTTATTGAGAAGTTTGCTTTCTTTTTCAAGTACTGGAGTATATTTTGATAAAATCAAAGACAAATTTTTGTTATCTCGAATAGACATTTTTAGTATGAATAAGCAAAAGGCATCCCACGCTTTTATTATTTCATCAGCTTTATCGATATAAAATTCTTTATAATATAGAGTGGCATAATAATCTCTTATAAATTTTCTGGAAGCTATAAATCCATAAAATCTAAGATCATAATTCAGATTTGTTAAGCTATTAATTTCTAAATAATTCTTTAAATGTTTTATCGTCAGAGGATTTTTTACCAACTTTGATATCACTTTTGGAAACATCTCAACTGTCAATTTGTTCACGTCAATTTTATGACTTGGCTTAGAAATAAGTAATCCTGTGAGTATTTCAGAAGAGTTACTAAATAGTACCTCAATGTCTATCCAGCCCACAAATGTACTGTGCTGTAAATCTGGAATAAAACCATCATGAATAAAAATTTTTTTTTTATCTTCAGATATTCCAACTATATTGATATAGTGAGTATTATCTGAAATTTTTTTTATATTAGAATAGCAACAGATGATTATAGATGAGACTTTTATTATTAAGGAATATGTAGACTTAGTACTCATATAAGAAATGAAGTTCTTGAAATTAGACTTGCTAACTCTGAATTCATTGAAGTATATGTCTAATCTATTTAGTGCGAGATAACTATTTTTTTTTTGGTTGGCACCAAGGTAATTAGAGCTATAGCAAAAATCATAGCCTTCACCAATAATATATAAATCTGAAGGATTTATGATAATACCAAGGCTATTTAGAGAAAAAACTAGGCTGGAATTCAAACATTCATAACTTTTTTTCAAGATATCTAATCCTTTCATCGAAAAATTAAATATAACTAATTGCTATTAAAATAAACATAATGGTACGCATAGTGATATAATAGTATAAAATTATTCTACACTATTTCGAATGGAAAGGATAGATGTTTTAAAAAAAAAATTATTTTGTATAAGGAGAGAGAAAGTATGGATAAAATAAAAAATATGTTACAAGAAAGATGTGATAGTACCAAAATCTTGACCAAAGATTCATCAGGAATGATCACTTATGCAGAAGCACATAATTTTGCAAAAAAAATGGCAACACTGATTAATGGTTGTAATGTTGGAAAAAGCGCATTGTTGTTAGTGAAGAATTCAAATAATTATGTATTAGGTTATTTTTCACTTTTGTATGCAGATAAAGTGATTGTTCCCATATATTATGAATCTACTCCAACTGAGGTAGAATCTGTCTTAAGTTATTGTGAATCGAATTTTATTGTATGCGATTGTTCAAGTGAGAAATTTTTGCGGAATATCCTTAAGGATATTCAATATAGTGTTACTTTGTTAAATATTGAAACTACTCAAATTATTAATCTTAATTCTCAACTTCGCAACATAGTTAATAGTATTCAGTTTGAAAAACAGTTAGAAGATGTGGTTTTACTTCTTCAAACTTCCGGAACAACTTCTTCTCCTAAAAGAGTGATGCTGACTAACAAAAATTTGATTTCAAATGTGATAATGCATACTAGCAGTGTTAATTTATGCGAAACCGATGTATCATTAATTATTTTGCCTTCATGCTTTGGGTATGTGAATACGGCTCAACTATTGTCTACAATTTATGTTGGAGGGACAGTTGTTTATTACGATGGTTTGTTACATTTAAAAAGGCTTATAAATGTTATTAATCAACATAATATAACGAATTTCACTTGTGTTCCACAAATAGTAAAGATTTTCAATGAATTAAATACTGAGAAAACTAGTTTGTTGAAGTCATTACGTTTTGTGAATTTTGGTGGAGCAGCCTTAAGGAAAGACGATTTAAACATGTTAATGAGTAAATTGAAAGGAGTACAGCTTATCCAAACATATGGACAAACTGAAGCATCACCAAGATTAACTTCTCATTGTTTTTCTAAAGAAAACCCTATGTCAAATAATATTGGGAAACCTTTAGATGGTGTTCAAATGAAGGTCGTAGATAAGGACTTTAAAGAATTACCTACTAGGGAAGTTGGCGAAATTGTAACAAGGGGTTCAAATGTAATGAAAGGTTACTTCAAGGATATAGATAAGACAAAAGCAAAGATCAGAAATGGTTGGCTACACACTGAAGACCTCGGTTATAAGACTGAAGAAGGAGACTTCTTTTTTTTAGGTAGAATAAAAAACATTATTATATGTAATGGTCTCAACATTTTCCCGGAGGATATTGAAGATGTAATTGCTACTTTTCCTGGAATTAAGGACTGTATAGTTATTGGAGAAGAGGATGCATCTGCGGGAGAAGTACCAGTTGCTAAGTATAGTAGTGTAACTGAAATCGATTCTCAAAAATTACGAGAATATTGTTATCAATTTCTTTCTAAATATAAAATTCCAAGAAAATTTATCAGAGTAAAGAGTGTGAGAAAGACATATAATGGGAAAAAAATTCGAGAATAGAATAGAGCTAATCAATCCAACTTTTTATGAGAATTTTAATAAAATATTATTTAGGAGAATAAGATTAAATGAACCAATTTTGTAATTAGCATTAAAAAAAATGAATACTCGTCCAAACTCAAAAGTGGTATTTTTTAGAATTACGCGACTATTTCTTTTCTGTTTTTAAATCTATTGAGTCGAGGTATAACAAATTTGTTTAAGTTATAAGTAAGTTGCTGTATTAATAAATCTAGGAGTGCTTTTTTTCAGCTGTATAATGACTTTGATTAAGCATTGAAATTCCCTTTCATAGTGGGTATGTACACACTATACCCAAGAATATTGATAGAATGGCTAGCATATTGTATAAGTGATAGTTAGTTGACTGTTTGGTTTTCCAACCTCTTTTACAGAATCCATATTTATCTGTGAGTGGGCAATTTGTAAAATCACGCTTCGATTGTACAAATTTCAATGCATCATATCCTTTGTTTATTAATACATGGATTTCTCAAACGCCAAACATTGAAATTTTTCTCATGACAGGAACAGCGACAGACTTATCTTCCGTGAAAAGCTGAAGAAAAGACTGTTGTCAGGACATATTGTACTTTGAAGAAATAGCAAAATGATCTTTTTGTCCATACCAATAATTGTTCTTCCCAGAATTATTTGCCTTGATTTCTCACAATGGGTATTTCGGGATTATTTATAAAATATTTTCTATTACTATAGTTGTTTGTTTCCACTATCTCTTAAGTATAGGATTTTTTGTTTTCTTCGCTTTCGAAAATGCTTTATTAACACTGGCATCAAATGGAACATCTCCGGAGAGAATTTCGGAAGCCTCATAATTTTTTTTGAGTAGCTGGTTTTTAAGCTCAGTGTTTGTGGTTAGTAAAGAGAAGGTGCAAAAAATTATCTCAGAAGAAGTACGTTCTGAATAGAAAAAAACTAGTGAGAGCTTAAACTGTGAATTACTGGAAGATAATTCACGGTTTAAGTGGTACCAACATTTGTTAATTTGTTAAAAATTTGTACAATGGGATTAAATCTAAATGGTAAGGCATTGCCTTTTGTATGTTTTAAATTCTTGTGTGATGAAAGTTTGGAATTATGAAGTTGGTTGAAATATAGTACAAAGAGTTTTGAAGTAGACTTGAAAAGTATTTTTAAATATTGTAGAGAGGGTGAAATTATGAAAGAGAAAAAAAAGATTGAGAGTATTCTTATATTAATAATAAATGAGTTAAAGGATTATAAAAATTTAGATGTTGATACAGATATTGTAGATGATCTAAATTTTGATTCACTAGAGATAATTAACTTATTAGTGATTGTTGAAGATAAATTTGATATGGAATTTGATGGTGATGATATGGTGCTTGAAAATGTTAGGACAATAGGGTTATTGTCTGGATTGGTAATCAAACAATTAGATAAAAGATAATCTGTATATATAAAATAGACTAGGTTATATAAAAAAATTAATAGTATCAGCTACTTAGTTTCTGAAGAATCAGGTTCTATACTTTCTGATGTTGGTGAAAAATCACCGGCATCAGAAAGTATAGAGCCTAAAAAAGAAGAAACATCTGAATTAACGGATGTTTCTTCTTTTTTGTTATTAATATTCACCAGAAAATAATTCATCCAACTGTTTTTGAACATCTTTATTTTCCAAGAATTCGTCATAAGTTGTATCCGCACGGTCAACTACACCCTTATCAGATACAGCGATAATACGGTTTGCTAATGTTTGAATAAACTGGTGGTCATGTGAAGCAAATAAAATTGCGCCAGTAAAAGCCATTAGTCCATCATTCAAAGCTGTGATTGATTCTAAATCTAAATGATTTGTAGGATCATCTAAAACAAGTACATTTGATTTAGATAACATCAACTTAGATAACATCACACGAACTTTTTCGCCCCCTGAAAGCACGTTAACTGATTTCAGTACGTCTTCACCAGAGAATAACATTCTTCCCAAGAAACCACGTAAAAATGTATTGTCATCTTCTTCTTTACTTGCAAATTGGCGTAACCAATCTAAAATTGTTAAATCAGTATCGAAGTCTTTGCTATTATCTTTCGGTAAATAAGCTTGAGTTGTTGTAACACCCCAACGTACGCTACCTGTGTCAGGTGTGATTTCACCCATGATCACTTTGAACAAAGTTGTTGTAACGATATCATTGTCTGCAATGAATGCTACTTTATCAACGTTATTTAAAGAGAATGAGATATTGTCTAAAATCTTCTTACCATCAATTGTCACAGAGACATTTTCCACATGGAGTAAATCATTTCCGATTTCTCTATCTGGAGTAAAGCCAACAAATGGATAGCGGCGTGAAGATGGTTGGATATCATCTAAAGTGATTTTATCCAACATTTTTTTACGAGAAGTCGCTTGTTTTGATTTCGATGCGTTGGCACTGAAACGAGCGATAAAGTCTTGTAATTCTTTGATTTGCTCTTCTTTTTTAGCGTTAGCGTTTGATTGTAGTCTTGACGCTAATTGACTTGATTCTAACCAGAAATCATAGTTACCAACATATAATTTGATTTTTCCAAAATCAAGATCGGCCATGTGCGTACATACTTTATTTAAAAAGTGACGGTCATGGGAAACGACGATAACAGTATTTTCAAAGTTGATCAAGAATTCTTCTAACCAGTTGATCGAACGAGTATCCAAACCATTGGTCGGCTCATCTAGTAGTAAAACATCAGGTTTACCGAATAGTGATTGCGCTAGCAACACTTTGACTTTTTGACCAGCTGTCAGTTCACTCATCTTTTGGTCATGCAGATTTTCAGGGATGTTTAAACCTTGGAGTAAAACAGCCGCTTCCGGTTCAGCTTCCCAACCATTTAATTCCGCAAATTCACCTTCAAGTTCAGCTGCTTTGATCCCATCTTCATCCGTGAAATCTTCTTTCATGTAGACAGCATCTTTTTCTTTCATTACTTCATACAAACGTTTGTGACCCATAATAACCGTTTCTAGAACAGTATTATCTTCAAAATCAAAATGATTTTGTTTCAAGATAGCCAAACGCTCATCAGGACCTAGAGCAATATTTCCAGTCGTCGGTTGAATATCGCCAGATAAAATCTTTAAGAACGTTGATTTACCAGCGCCATTAGCACCAATCAAACCGTAGCAGTTACCGGGTGTGAATTTAATATTTACATCATCAAAAAGTTTGCGGTCTGAAAATAGCAAACTTACATCATTTACAGTAATCAATTGTTTTCCTCACTTCATATAGAATAGTTAAACCTCTCTGCATTATAGCGAGGAAACCCATATTTTTCAAGGAATTTCAGACTTTTTCAGAAATACCTTAGGGATTTTACTAAAATGAGACCACTTTTTATAAAATCCTTGTTTCATGTGAAACATTTCAACAAAAGGTTATTAGTGTACTTTTGAAACGATACACTGTATGATACACATGAAATTAGTGTATCTTTTAAACTATTTAGCGGTGAAAGGAGTAACGAGAATGAAGCGTATAGACCGAATTTATCTTTATGTAAAAGAACAGACCGAGAATCTCACATCAAGTGATGTTTCCTTGGGAAGCGGTCTGACGACTGAAGATGTCTCAAAGGCCTTGAGTATTCAAAGAACAAATGCTAGTAAAGACTTAAATCAGCTCGTTCGAGAAGGGTTGTTAGAGAAGACAGAAGGACGTCCAGTTAAGTATGTTGATAAAACCATTTTTAAATATCAACCTTTATCCAAACCAGTAAAAAGTTATCGTGAGCACAGCCTCCTTGAAGAGCACACAACATCTGCGAATCCTATACATAAGTCAGCTAAAAAATTTGCTGGAGAAGACATTTTTAAAGGAATGATTGGCTCTACTGGTAGTATGAGAACGCCTGTTGAACAAGCAAAAGCTGCTATCTTATACCCACCAAAAGGATTGAACTGTTTGATCACAGGACCAACAGGCTCTGGAAAAACGTATTTTGCTCATGCTATGTTCCAATTTGCATTGTTAAATCATGTGATCGATCCAGATAAAAAACTAGTTGTTTTTAACTGTGCCGATTATGCCCACAATCCTGAATTATTAATGTCTCACCTCTTTGGTTATGCTGAAGGAGCATTTACTGGTGCAACGAAAGCCAAAGAAGGAATCATTCATGAAGCAGATGGAAGTATTTTGTTTCTTGATGAGGTTCATCGCTTACCGCCAGAAGGACAAGAGATGGTCTTTTATTTTATGGATCATGGGACATATTCAAGGTTGGGAGAAACAGTTAAAAACCGTCGAGCAGATGTGCGGATCATTTGTGCCACAACTGAAAATCCAACCTCTTCTTTATTAAATACCTTTGTTCGTAGGATTCCGATCATTATTCAGTTACCTAATTTTATTGATCGACCTGCAAAAGAAAAAATCGATCTGCTTAGAGTAATGATCTCGATGGAAGCCTCGCGTATTCAGAAGAAAATTTCTTTATCAGAAGATGTAGTGAAAGCTTTGATTGGGAGTGTTTCTTATGGAAATGTAGGTCAGTTGAAGTCAAATGTTCAATTAGTGACAGCCAGAGGTTTTTTAAACCATATCGACCAAGATGAACTGACGATCACAATCGATGAATTGACTGATAGTATTAAAGAAGGCATGATGCAACTCGCTAGCAATCGTGATGCATTGGCGGAACTATCTAAATATTTAGAACCGCAAATGATCGTTACACCAAATGAACCTTTAGTAACGATACAGTCAGATTCGTATGAGCTACCATATAATTTATATGAAATTATTGGGGATAAAGCAGCCCTATTAAAAGCTGATGGACTAGAACAAGAAGTGATCAACAATTTTATTACAACAGATATCAATGTTCATTTAAAATCTTTCTATAAAGACCATGGTTTTACGTTTGATACTGAAAATAAGTTAGCAGAAATCGTCGATCAACGTATCATCGACGTCACAAAAGAAATCTATAATTTTGCCAAACAAAAACTAAATTATAATTTTCAATCAAATTTTATTTACGCTATGAGTTTACACATCAGTTCGTTTTTAAAACGAATCCAAAATGGCGAAGATCGTCAGCATCAATTAAATGAAAATATCAAAAACATGGTGCTGGATTATCCAATAGAATTTGAGACAGCACAAGAAATCAAACGAATTATCGAAATCAATTATCAAATGAAAATCCCTGAATTTGAAACCTATTACCTAGCAGTTCTACTGATTTCACTAAGGGAAAATAAAGATGCAGGACGGATTGGAATCGTAGTTGCTGCTCACGGAAAAAGTACGGCTACAAGTATGGTTCAAGTGGTCTCTCAATTGTTGAATGTTGATAATCTAAGAGCGGTCGATATGCCGTTAGAAATGCAGCCGAAAGAAGCGCTACGTCAAATCGTCAATGTAGTCAAAGAAGTCAATGAAGACAGTGGAGTAATTCTTTTAGTGGATATGGGTTCTTTAGCTACTTTTTCAGATGAAATCACACGGCAAACAGGAATCGAAGTTCGAACGGTCGATATGGTTACAACACCAATCGTTTTAGAAACAGCCAGAAAAACGACGTTGATCGATACGCAGTTGGACACGTTATATGATTCACTGAAAAACTTTCAAGGGTATGCTGAAATCCATCAAGAAAGAGAAATCGATCCTTTGGAAACTTGGAAAAAACGAGTGATTATCGCAATCTGTGCTTCTGGTGAAGGGACAGCCAAACGAATGAAAGAAATGATCGAAGCAGCTGTTCCACCGCAATTAGGCTTAGAATTAGAAGTATTACCGTTGTCTATTATCGATATGAAAGAACAACTTATTGCGATTCAAGAAGAGTATCGTGTCATTGCTACAACGGGTATTACCGATCCTAAAATTGCCGCACCGTTTATTCCGATGGAAACCTTTTTCTCTGGTGAAGCTGAGTCTGTGATCGATCAGTTATTGATGGACAGCGACATCTATGTAGAAACAGAAGAAATGGATGAGCCAAAGGCTAAAAAAATCTGTATTGATTATATGGAAGAAAGCTTTACCTTCATCAACCCCAAAAAAGTGATCGATCCTCTATGGGAATTTGCAGATATTATCAGAACTAAGCTTGATCTGCGATTGGATTATTCTTTTTATATTAATTTAGTCATGCATTTAGCAGGTATGATGGAAAGAATACTACAGCACGATACATTGACGCTAACAGAAGAAGAACTAAGTCAGATTTCAACTGATCCTAGTTTCGAGATCGTAACGAGCGCAGCAGCTCATCTAAAACAACTAATCAAAATAGAGTTGCCGATGGAAGAAATCTATTATATTATTCAGCTGATTAAAAATACACAGTTGAATCAAGCACAAAATACAGAAGATACACTACAGGCAATACACAAAGAAGATACACTATTTTAGTGTATCTTCTTTGTGTATTTTCTTAAAAAAAGCCTTAGTTTTTCGTTAATTTTGACAATACACTAATTTTGGCACGAAAATTGCTTTAAATAAGTTAGTGGATGAAATCTGTCTATTGTTCAATCAATCCATTGTAATGATTTGGCTGATCTTGCTAGTCGTTATTTTGGCAATAAATGGCTGGGCATAGTATTTTATTAATAATGAGTTAAAAATTTGCAGATTAAAACATCCTGAAAAAGGAGAACATTACACATGATGGATATTCGTTTAGTGCGAATCGATGATCGTTTGATCCATGGACAAGTTGCGACTGTCTGGACCAAAAGCACAAATGTAAACCGAATCTTAGTCATTAGTGATGCAGTTGCATACGATACACTAAGAAAAGCATTGCTTGTACAAGCAGCACCACCGGGTGTAAAAGTAAATGTCATCACGGTTGAGAAGATGATTGATATTTTTTCAGACGAACGTTTTGACAGCTTAAAAGTAATGTTGTTATTCACAAATCCAGAAGACGTAAAACGTGTGGTAGAAGGCAAGGTAGTATTCAACTCTGTCAATATTGGCGGAATGAGTTTTACCAGTGGCAAACGGATGATCACAAATGCTGTTGCGGTTAATAAAGAGGACATCGCAGCGTTCAAGTATTTACATGAGCATGGTATTACGTTGGAGATTCGGAAAGTGGTTGCAGACAGCAAAGTAGATTTGATGGAATTACTGAAAAAAGAACAGTTAGTTTGATTCTTTTTCAGCTTCTATATAAATGGCGTGATGGACTGACTGAATGTTAATTGTCGTATCTTATGCATAGAATTGGAAGGAGTGGTTCGATCGATCAAAGTCAATGCATGGAGTGATCGTTGAGTAATAGGTAGTTATCAAAAATCATCTGACAGATCGCAAGAAGTAATTGAGAACACACAAAGTAACGCATTTTTTCTTTTTTATATTTTCTAGTTGGTGTTTTCCTCTGTTGATGATGGTAATGACAAAGTAGTTGAAAAAAATATAGGAGGTATCAAATTATGGTAGGAATTATTATTGCTAGCCATGGGGAATTTGCTCAAGGCATTTTACAATCCGGTTCCATGATTTTTGGTGAACAGGAAAAAGTACAAGCAGTTGTATTGATGCCTAGCGAAGGCCCAGACGATTTAAAAGCAAAATTGAAAGCAGCAATCGCAACGTTTGATGAAGAAGATGAAGTATTATTTTTAGTCGATCTATGGGGAGGAACACCGTTTAACCAAGCTAATAGTCTTTTTGAAGAACATAAAGACAAATGGGCGATCGTTAGCGGCTTGAACTTACCAATGTTGATCGAAGCATATGCGTCACGCTTCTCAATGAATTCAGCACAAGAAATCGCAACGCACATTCTTGAAACAGCTAAAGAAGGCGTAAGAATCAAACCAGAAGAGTTAGAACCAGCTGAAGCACCTAAAGCTGTTGCGGAAGATGCTCAGCCAAAAGGAGCATTACCAGAAGGAACTGTTGTCGGTGATGGCAAAATCAAGTTCGTTTTAACACGTGTTGATTCTCGTTTATTACATGGTCAAGTAGCTACTGCTTGGACAAAATCGGTTTTACCAAATCGAATTATTGTTGTTTCAGATGCGGTATCAAAAGATGACCTTCGTAAAAAATTGATCGAACAAGCGGCTCCCCCAGGGGTGAAAGCGAATGTTATTCCAATCAGTAAAATGATTGAAATTGCAAAAGATCCACGTTTCGGTAATACCAAAGCATTATTACTATTTGAAAACCCAGAAGATGTGGTAAAAGTTGTTGAAGCGGGCGTGGATATCAAAGAAGTTAACGTTGGTTCTATGGCTCATTCAGTCGGTAAAGTAGTCGTAAGTAAAGTATTATCAATGGGACCAGAAGATGTTGAAGCTTTTGAAAAATTAGAAGACTTAGGTATCAAATTTGACGTTCGTAAAGTTCCAAATGATTCTAGTGCGAACATGGATGAAATCCTTAAAAAAGCAAAACATGAGTTAGCGCAAGCACACTCAAAATAATCCAAAAATTCAAATGAAAATAGGAGGCTTATCATGTCTATTATAACAATTATTTTAGTAATTTTAGTTGCCTTTCTAGCTGGTATGGAAGGAATTCTAGATGAATTTCAATTTCACCAACCGTTAGTGGCATGTACCTTGATTGGTTTAGTAACTGGTAACTTGGAAGCTGGGATCGTTCTTGGCGGAACATTACAAATGATCGCTCTTGGTTGGGCGAACATTGGAGCCGCAGTAGCACCGGATGCGGCATTAGCATCTGTTGCATCAGCAATTATTTTAGTATTAGGCGGACAAGGCGTTAAAGGTGTTCCATCAGCAATCGCGATTGCTGTACCACTTGCAGTAGCAGGTCTTTTCTTAACAATGATCGTTCGTACACTTGCTGTACCGATCGTGCATATGATGGATGCGGCAGCTGAAAAAGGCGATATCAGAAAAATCGAAATGTTACAGGTTTTAGCAGTATGTATGCAAGGGATCCGTATTGCGATTCCAGCAGCAGCACTTTTATTTATTCCAGCTGAAACTGTTCAAACAGCATTGGAATCAATGCCAGCATGGTTAACTGAAGGTATGGCTATCGGTGGTGGTATGGTCGTAGCGGTAGGTTACGCATTAGTAATCAACATGATGGCAACAAAAGAAGTATGGCCGTTCTTTATCATCGGTTTTGTTGTTGCAGCAATTTCTCAATTAACATTGATCGCACTTGGTGCTTTAGGTGTGGCTCTAGCGTTGATCTACTTGAATCTTTCTAAAATGGGCGGTTCTTCAAATGGTAGCGGCGGTGGACGCAATACTGGTGATCCACTTGGCGATATTTTAAATGATTATTAATCCTGAAGGAGGAGAGAAGAGACATGGCAGAAAAAATTGAATTATCCAAAAAAGATCGTTTAGCCGTTGCATGGCGCTCTACATTCATTCAGGGCTCTTGGAACTATGAACGTATGCAAAATGGCGGTTGGGCTTTCTCAATGATCCCAGCAATTAAAAAATTATATAAAACAAAAGAAGATCAATCAGCAGCATTAAAACGTCACTTAGAGTTCTTTAACACGCATCCATACATTGCTTCACCGATTCTAGGTGTAACTTTAGCGTTGGAGGAAGAACGTGCCAATGGTGCCCCTGTTGATGACGTAGCGATTCAAGGGGTTAAAGTTGGGATGATGGGTCCTTTGGCCGGTGTTGGTGATCCAGTATTCTGGTTTACGATCCGTCCGATGTTAGGTGCCTTAGGTGCTTCTCTTGCCATCGGTGGAAACATTCTTGGTCCAATCATTTTCTTCGTAGCTTGGAATATTATTCGTTGGTCATTTATGTGGTATACACAAGAATTCGGTTATAAAGCTGGTTCTAAAATCACAGAAGACCTTTCAGGTGGATTACTGCAAGATGTAACAAAAGGTGCTTCGATTTTAGGGATGTTTGTATTAGCAGCTCTGGTGCAAAGGTGGGTATCCATCAAGTTCCTTCCAATTGTTTCTACCGTTAAATTGGATAAAGGTGCCTATGTTGAATGGGACAAACTTCCAATCAATGGTTCAGGAATTCAAAAAGCATTTGAAGAAGTTGGCTCAGGTAAAGCACTCTCAGCAATGAAAGTAACGACTTTACAAGATAACTTAGATCAATTGATTCCTGGATTAGCCGCTTTACTATTAACATTCTTCTGTATGTGGTTATTGAAGAAAAAAGTTTCTCCAATCGTTATCATTCTTGGTTTATTCGTAGTCGGTGTACTTGGCCACGTAATCGGATTATTATAATCTGTCTATGAGTTTTATGCTTGGGATAAAGCCAGTTGGTTTTGTCCCAAGTTTCATTTACATAGCTTAATGCGTTAAAAACACATATAATAGAGACTATAAATCACGGAAGAAATGGAGCAGATAAAATGGTTCAATCACTGAATACACAAGTAGATTTCATAACAGATGCCACCGCTTTTACAGGACTTACGGATTACGGAAAAATTATGATCGGCGATAAAGGTTTTGAATTTTACAATTCCCGTGATAGCCGAAAATTTGTCCAAATTCCTTGGGAAGAAGTTGATTATGTGATTGCGTCTGTCATGTTTAAAGGCAAATGGATTCCACGTTACGCGATTCAAACGAAGAAAAATGGAACATTTACTTTCTCTTCTAAACAGCCCAAAAAAGTGCTTCGTGAAATACAAGAATATGTAGCGCCAGATCATATGGTGCAATCTTTAGGATTTTTTGATGTGATCAAACGTGCGTTTCGATCATTGGGTAAGAAAAAAGGATAAAAAAAAAGGAAGCTCACTTCCTTTTTTTTTATCCTAGTTTTTTCTAAACTTTTGATTATCACGTGCAACACCCAAGATACTGACAAGAATGATGACTACCCAAAGAATAATCTTTAAGCCTGTCGACACAAAAATCGGATTGACTATCCCAAGCAAAACAGCACCTTCCAATACTGCAAAAAACGTTGTGATATAGATCCCAGCAGCATTGTTCATTTTGAAGCGGAATTGCACGATCAATAAGCAAATTGAAAGAATAAATAAGATGGCCGCAAATGCCTGATGAGAGAACAATACATAGCCGACAATACCATTCATCTTCTTATCGATAATAGGCATTAAAATACTGGCAATCCAGAAAAGCAACGCCAAGAGAGCGAAAAAGTAACTTTTTTTCCTGTCACTGGTAAAGGCGGAGTATTTGATCGAAATAAGCCCTAATATTGCGGTTGTGATTAAAAGAATCACAGGTAGCACCGTGTTGAACCAATTTATGGAAACAACTGGCTGTAGGAGTAAATCAAATAAATTATATTGCAGAAGAATTAAGAAAAAGACAAATAAAAATTTACTCCAATACTTCTCAGAATCATTTGGTAGTTCTGCTAAAATACTATCGCTGATTTCTTTCGGATTTTTTCCGAAAAATTCTTGTGCAGAAGTGCCATTTTTTTGTGCATCTAAAATATCCTGCAAAATTTCTAAAAGAGTTTCCTCTGTTTGATGCTCATCTTTATTCAAATTTACACGGATATAAACGAGAATATCTTCATAGTATTTTTTATTTTCTGGATTTAGTTGCTTTCTCAGTTCGTTGTTTTGTTTGATCATATCTGTTGTTTTCATTTTCAGTCCTCGTTTTCTTTTTCCATAATATTATTTACGCCTGTTGAGATCAATGACCATTGTTTTTCAAATTGTTGCAAGTAGGTTTCGCCAGTTGATGTTAAAGAATAGTATTTTCGTTTCGGTCCTTCAGAAGAGGGGCGCATTTCACCAGTGATCATTTGCTGTTTTTGGAGTTTGAGTAAGATAGGATAAATGCTCCCTTCGCTAACCATATTCAAACCATATTCTGATAAGAGGGTGGTCATTTCATAGCCATAAACCGTCTTTTTTTGAATGATTTTTAAGATACAGCCTTCTAGCAAGCCTTTTAGCATCTGAGTCGCGTCCAATAGAGTACCTCCATCACATTTACGTTATGTATCTTATAATACAATATACCACTAACCTGCTATCTTGTAAAACAATATAGCGAATAGAAAAATAATGACAATTCCTCATCTTTTATAAAAACTGTGACTTACAGGGGCTTTATTTTTGACTATACCAATTTTTAGGAGTACCATAAAAGTGTAGAAAGAAATATTGATGAAAGAAGTGGGAATTTATGAATGAAACAAGAAAAACGGGTGTAGATTGGGGATCTTTAGTACTAGGAGTTCTTTTTGTACTAACATCATTATTATCATTTCAAGATCCAGCCGGAAACTTGATTGCAATCGTAATGGTTTTCGCTATATTTGCTATTTTAAAAGGAATTTTTGAAATTTTCGCTCGTAATAGAATGAAGGAATTAACAGGATACAAAGCGTATGCACCAATTGTTTTAGGTGTAATCGATATTATTATCGGTGTGTATTTCTTATTTAACTTAAATATCGGGGTTGCGGCTTTACCATTTATATTTGCAATCTGGTTTATCTTAGACTCTGTTTTTGGACTATTTGCTTTAGATTTGGCGAAATCAGTTAGTACTGGCTACTTCTGGTTTACATTAGTCGTGGATGTTTTGGGGATCATTTTAGGGATCATGTTATTGATGAATCCTTTATCTTCAGCACTGACATTAAGCTTTCTAGTTGGATTTTATTTTATGCTTTTTGGTATCACACATATTGTTTATGCATTTAGATAAAACGAGGAGGAATTAGTTATGACAAATTATGCAGAAAAAGAAGTAAAATTAGTAGAAAAAATCGGTAAAGAAATGGATAAGTTAGATGTGACTCTTGAAAAAATGGAAGATACTGACAGCAAAATCAAACATTTTTATGAACAAGAAAAAGCGTTGCATGAAGTAAAATCAATTATCCGCAAAGAAAATAAGATCGAAAAAGAAGAACAAAAAGCACAAGATAAAGCAGTTAAAAATGCTGAAAATTGGATCGATGATCAAGAATCATTAGTTGGTCAAATCAATGCTGAAATCGATAAACTAGACACAACGTTAGGCAAAATCGATGGCGATGAAAATAAAGTGAAAAGCTACTTGGAACAAAAGAAAGCCATTCATGAAATCAAAAAAATCGTTAAAAAAACAGAAGAATTAGGATAGTGACCTGTTCTTAATTAAATAAGAAAAAATAGAGGATGATCTTGTTCAGATTGTCCTCTATTTTTTAAATTAAAAAATGCGTTATAATAGAAAAAAATACGAAGGAATGAGACTGTGAATTATCATCGTTTTAAATTACCTAAGGCATATTGTTCCAAATGTTCAAAAAAAGTAGAATTACTTTTTCCAGAAGATTCTTCAGGTCTGCCGCAATTTTATATATGTTTTAAATGTAAAACAGTCGGACAATTTGGTGTGGGGGAATTACCAACCAATGATTTTTCAGCTTTTTCAACGAAAAGAAAAAAAGAAATCCAAGAAACGGTTGAAGAAATTCCGAATAAATACATTTATAAAGCTCAAGGCAGTCAATTACGTTTGGAAGAAAAAACAGATACATACAAAAGACGTTGGCTAAGTCTTTATGAATACGAAAAAGCGTTTGGCGAAGAATTAGGATTTGAAACAATCGATTTTAGGGAAAATGTCGGATTATGTAAATGGTGTAATCAACCTTTGGAAGGTCGAAGAAGATCATTTTGCTCGGACCGCTGCAGCCGAAATTATGGTAAAGCGACTTTTTTCAAGCGGGGAATTTCAACGTTGCCTTATAGAATTGCCAGCAGAGATCGCTTTTACTGCAGAGTCACTGGTGAAGATTTGGCGATTACAAATCGTTTTGGCGTCAGAATTCCAGCGAGTGACCATCAAGTGGAAATCCATCACCTTGTTTTTGTATCAGCAGGCGGAAGCGATCATGAAAGCAATCTTTTAACGGTTTCTAAACAAGTCCATAAAGATTATCATATGGGTGTTTTATATGCCGTAAAAGCTATTGAAGAAATTAAAGAACAGCAATTGTTACTTCATCGAGATAAAATGTATACAGAAGAAAAAAATAAATAATTTTGAATTCTCAAAAAATTGTGTAAATTCTAATAAAATTGAGATAAAATAGTCTTCCCACTGTAGTAGAATGAAAATGGTATTCAACAAAAGTTAAGGGGAGATGGAAATGAAAAAGTTTGGGTTAGTATTTTTATCAGCAATTGCTATTATTTCATTAGCAGCATGCGGAGGAACGGGGTCTTCTAGTAAAAGTGGAGATGACAATAAGACATCAAAAAAAGTATCAAAATCTGAAATTGCATCTATTTCAATCGATGAAGGGGAGTATGTCGTTCCAAAGAAAGAGAATGCTGATGAAGGGGAAGGCTTTCTTGCGTTAAAAGTAACAATCAAAAATGAAACAGATAAAAGTTTAGATATGAGTGCGACGGACATCATGCTTTACGATAAAGAGGATAGCAAAATTGAGGCACTGAGTCTTTATTTAGATGACAGTAAAACACCTCTTCTTGCATATGAAAAAATTTCTGGTAAGAAAAGCAAAACGGGTTACATCGTATTTCCTGTAGAAAAAGAAGCGGAATATAAACTACACTTTGAACCAAGAATTTACGATGGGAAAAAAGAACCGAAACCAATCATTCTTGATGTAGATGCTTCTGAGTATAAAGATCATAGTGATGATGCGATTAAGGCAGCAACAGCTTTTGTAGATGAAGTCTTTTTAGCTACTGAAAATAAAGAGTACAACAAACTAGTTGCGAATGATCGTGATGAAGCCGTTAAAAACTTTGATGAAAACTTCACTAAAGCACTCAAAAAACAATTTTATGACTATAAAGTGACTGATGAAGAAGGCTTAGCACTTGCTAAGGTATTTAGAGAAGACAATGCAAAAGTTGCAACTGTTGAGTATGAGATTGCTTCGTATTTTCCTGATGTGGCTGAAGTAGCAGTGAAAGTGGAGGGATTGTCATTCAAAGAGATGAAGGATGACATGGAAGCTGCTAATAAGGAATATTCTGAAGCGCACAGCGATCAAGAGTTCGATGAGAGAAGTAAAGCGGCTCAAAAGGCAGAGTTAGATAAATTGCCTGAAATCTTAAAAAATTCAAAACCAGTAAGCATTGACGATTATGATGATTATAAAGTAATCATGAAGAAAAAAGATGATAAATGGGAAATTCAAACAAAAGGTTCAATCAATTACTTTGATAGCCTTGAACAAGCTTTCCGAGGAAATATGTACAAATAAACCGAAAAAACGATTCAGCTCTTAAGTGAGCTGAATCGTTTTGTACTTATGAAGCTGCAAAAAGTCATACTAGTCTATTTTTTAATAATACCGACGACGATTATTTGACGGACCTGAAATCATACGAACTAACCAGACCGCAATAGCCACAGGAATCATGATTTTAATTGCAAACCACAATAGACCACCTAAAAGTCCAAGTACAATACTTAAAATAATACTTCCTACAAAGAAAAATCCGATGACCATTAATATATTCATTACCATTGAGCGTTGTCTCATTTTAAAAACCTCCATTTTTTCTCTTGTTCTCTATGAATAAAGTATAGCAAGAATCCTTGGGCACGGAATCCACCTTTAGGCTGATTTTCTCTCCATCTTTAGGCGGGGCATAATCATTGCGTTTACCTAAAAAGAACGTAAAATAAAAATAAGGAGATGAAAAATATGTCAAAATCAAGGTTAGAAGCTTTTACAGATGCCGTTATTGCGATCGTAATGACCATCTTAGTGTTAGAATTACATCAACCGACAACAGATACTTTAGCTGGTTTAGCTGGAGTTGAACGGAAATTATTTATTTATATCGTAAGTTTTGTACTGTTGGCAATTTATTGGAATAATCATCATCATATGTTTCAACTAGTCCATAAAATCGATGGACGTGTACTTTGGGCCAATAATTTTTTTATCTTTACATTGACATTGTTTCCATTTGCTACTGCTTGGATTGGGGATTTTATCGATAGTTTAATTCCTCAATTAACATATGGTTTGATAACCCTTCTAGCAAATAGCGCTTACTTGATACTGACTAGAGAGCTGATACGGGTAAACGGCAGTGATTCAAAATTAAGTGAATTTTTTCAGCGATACAATAAATCTTATGTCACGATAGTTTTGAATATTTTAGGTCTGATTCTAGGTCTACTGATCCATCCGTATTTTGTATTGATTGTAAATATCGGTATTTTGATTATGTGGATCATACCTGACCGTCGAATTGAAAAGCAATATAAAGAGTGAACGCCGGGTTATACTTTTCTATAAATTCAATGAAAGAAGATAAGGTAAAACTTTTTCAGTTTTATCTTATTTTTTTATATAAATAAACAAATGAATCGTGTATAAAATTTGTATATTCTCATTTTTTTACTATATTAGAACATTTTATGAAAACAACTAGGGTAGTTTTTAGGGTAAAATTAAAAATGATTGTTAAAAAAGAGATTAATAAACATAGAATTATAAAAAGTCATAGAGGGAATTGGAATATAAGTAGCATGGTGTCGCTTTATGCTGCCTTAATCCGAATAAACTGGTATTAAAAAGTTATTTTGACAATAAATGACCCATTCAATCTAATCGACTTTTAAGTAAGAGCTAGAAAAGTTGATGGTCTTGATTTTCAAAGAAAAATTTTGGTTCCAGCCTCTTTGAATTTAAAAAGGGTGTTTCTAAATAAAAAGGTAAGGTACAAGTAAAAAAGGGGCCGTTAGTACATATGGAGAAGTTGAGTCTTACAAAGAATACAACAGGAAGCAAAAAAGTTTTTTTAAGAAAAGAAATCGAAGCAAATCGATTAGGAGAAGAACTCTATTCAGACGATGTGCTGAGTCAATATTCTGTATATCTCCTAAGAAAATTCGAGTTAGCAGAAGACTATGAGCAGCCAGAGCAATTCGAGGCACTTTTAGCAGATCTTCCAGAACAATTTAATCATGAGTTTGAAGACTGTGTCGCAAAAAACCTTTACGTTCGTGTAACGCAAAAAGCTGTTTATGTTACACTACTTTTGGCGTTGGCACATCCGCTAAGTAAATTGCAAATCAGCGATTTACGCACATGGATCAGCAGTTTAGAAGTCCCAGAGTTGCCATTGGAGCATGTGACTAATTTTTCAGAAGAAGTCCCACTTGAGATGGTAAGAGGGTTGCAAGAGACCAACAGTGAAGTCCTGCTTTTAACAGAGATGATGAATCAGTTTAGTGAAAACCTAAATGATATCTACAAAGAAGTCCAAACTGTTAAAGACAAGAGAACGCCGCCAGTAGTTAAAGTGATCCAAAGCAAAGTCGCGGCTAAACAAGCATTGGAATCTGAAAATGCGAAACAACTAAAAACAGCCAATGAAAAAATTAAGCAATTAGTAGAAGAATTTTCAACCTTTAAAAGGGATGTAGAGGCTAAGTTAGCCAATCTACCGAAATCAAAGATACCACCAAAATTCAAAATTACATTGGGTCCGGGTGAAGAATCAGCTCCAACGTTAGAATCTCGTCTAGAAGAAGCACTAAAGCGCATTGATTCGCTAAGTCAAAAAATGAACCAGTCAGATCAGCAAGTTGCTGAATTGAATAAAATAATTGAAAAAAATAAACAAGTATCGAGACCTAAAGTGAATTTTTCAACTGCTAAAAAATCAGCAAATGAGCAAGTTAAATTAGCGGATAAATTAGATACAACTAGTAAAGAAGTTACGACGATTGCACATCAATTAGAGCAGATCAATGGTAAATTGAGTGCCGTAGAATCGACTGTTTTAGAACCAAAACCAGATTCAGAAGCATTAGAAAGATTAGAAAAAGATTATGAACAATTACAGGAGAAAACGACAGAAACGCTTAAATTGAGCCAAGTGATCGATCAATTAACAAACAAACTACAAAAAGTTGAAACTGAACTTACAACAGTCAAAAATAACAAGAAAAAAGTACCTACTGCTAAACTGACAAAAAGCGATTCATCGAAAAAGTTAGCAGAACAACACCAAAAAGATCAAGAACAACTAAAATCAAATGCGACAGAAATCAAAAAATTAACACAAACAGTTGGTAAAGTAGATGTTCAATTGATCAAAGCACATCAAAAAATTGCTGAATTAGAACAAAAAATGCGTCAAGCGGAAAAAGTCGCTCCAATCGTTAAAAAAGAACCAGTTTCAGCTGTTCAGCAGACACCTGTGACAAGAGCAAGCAATCCGATGATGGGACCGCCTGCACCACCACCAACGCGATCAGAGACACCACAGCAAAAGCCGGCTACACAAGTGAATAGAAGTTTTCCAACAAAAGAGACATTTCTACAAGCAAACCGACCAGCTAAATTGGTGATAGAAGCCGATACAGAAAGACCAACCGTTACTTTAGCGATCGAAGAAATGCTCGATCGTGTTTCAGAGAAGCATCCTGAAACAGTAGGAACCAAAAACTCTTGGGCATTAGATGAAGGATATAATCAAAATAGTGCTAACTCCCATGATTCACAAGGGCCATCATTACGCCGTTTGAAAAAATTAGAGTGGGATATTCATTCATTCTTCCAACAAGGACGCGGGATGGGGCATAAAGGAATGATGCCAAAAGATGATTTTTATGCGAATATCCGCCAAATTGAAGTGCTGCCGTACTTATGGGCATCTGTATATGAAAGAGAAAAGAAAGATATTTTGTTGGGCAATGAGCTGAGTAGTCAAAAACTGATCGACGATTTGAATGATTTTTTAGAAGAGATAGATGTATTGTCTAAGAAACGGAAAGTCATGGGTAAATGGATTTATTGCCCGAAAGAAGTGGAACAAAAGATGGAAGGATATAAACTATTGAGTGAATATCTGGAGACATATCTTGCACGACAAAGTGAAGGATAGCAATGGATTGTTGAACTATGTTTTGTAAATGAAGTGAAAATTAAAATACGACGACTATAACCCAGATTTTTACTGGCGTTAGGTTGTCGTATTTTAATAGGATTTATTCATAATGATAATTCTCTGATCCTGTGAATTAAGGCGTGTACCTTTTTGATGGTTTTCTGATGAAAACTTACTTTACGCACGATGCAAAAAAAAAACCCACTATACTAGACTAGAAAAATGTTTGTTTTTCTTGTATCTACTATAATGGGTGCTTAGTATTAATTGATAAAGGCATCTAAATTTCTAAAAGAAGCCTGTAAATTAACGGTTTAAAGAAAATGAATTCTGTTAGAAATTTTACAACTAGTGGGTAAATCCATGAACTTTTTCACCGCTATCGTGACCTAGAACGGTCGCAGTTGCTAACTCTTTAATTGCTGCTTTAAAATCTTCAACCATTTCTTCTGCCATCGGCATAGTTAAGTCTGCACGACAGACAAAGCGTTGGATGATGACATTGT
Source organism: Enterococcus ureasiticus (assembly GCF_001730285.1). GTDB lineage: Bacteria > Bacillota > Bacilli > Lactobacillales > Enterococcaceae > Enterococcus_L > Enterococcus_L ureasiticus. Next base: position 224,482 of record NZ_MIJZ01000015.1, on the reverse strand, counting down.
CCATATCTTTTGGTAATGGATATGCTGGAACTTGCCAACCTTTCATGAGTAAACGATCAGCTAAATCATACAGTGTCCATTTCACTTGAGCGTCTTCTTTTAAGGTATAACAAACAATTGGGATATTTGAACCGTCGTTATAAATTTCAAACAATCCTGTTTCTTCAACGGATTTAGCAAGATACATAGCGACTTCTTTAGTTTCAGTGTGAACTTGACGATAACCATTGTGACCTAATTTTAAAAACATATAATATTGTCCAATAATTTGGCTGGCACTTCTTGAGAAATTGATTGCCATTGTTGGCATATGCCCGCCTAAATAGCTAACATCAAAAATCAGTTCTTCTGGAAGATATTCACGATCTTTCCAAATGACCCAACCAACACCTGGATAGACTAATCCATATTTGTGGCCAGAGGTATTAATTGAAACGACGTTTTTCAAGCGGAAATCCCAAACTAATTCTGGATTGACAAAAGGAACAAACATTCCACCACTTGCGCCATCAATATGAATAACGAGGTCAACGTTGTTTTTTACATTATATTCTTCGACCATCTTGTCTAGTGTCTTAATGTCATCAAATTTACCTGTATACGTAATCCCTAAAATACCTACGATACCGATCGTATACTCATCAACATAATCAAAGACACGATCTAAATCTAAACTTAAATGCTCTGGATCGACAGGAACTTCTCTAAGTTCAACATCCCAATAAACACCGAATTTTTCCCAACAAACTTGAAAGCCTGATGAAATAACTAAGTTCGGTTTTCTTTTTGTCACGTCAATTCCTTTTTTCTCTGCTAGATTACGCCATCTAAATTTCATAGCCATTCCACCTAGCATACATGCTTCACTTGATCCAACGGTTGAAGTACCAATAAAATTCTCACTCGGTGCATTCCAGAGATTTGCTAACATATTTACGCAAGAGGCTTCTACTTTTGCTGTTCTTGGATATTCAGATTTGTCGATAGCATTTTTATCTAATGTTTCAGACATTAACTTGATTGCTTCATCATCCATGTAAGTTTGGCAAAAGGTTGCTAAATTTTGTCTTGAATTACCTTCATCGATTAAGTAACTTTTGATCGCATCATACGCAATTTCAGAGCCAATGCCATCTTCAAAAAATGTTTTTGAAGGTAATTTTTGGGTAGAAAAATCTTTGTTTGTCATAATAATTCATCCTATTCTCTGTTTATTTTTATAAACTTTGTACAGTACAAACTAGTTACTTTTTAGATTTCAATACATTTAATTTTCTAGACCTTGTAACTTTTGATTATCATTCAATTCAGAAACATTTTGCAGGTGTTTCTTTTGTAGTATATGCATTGAATAGCGTAATAGTGCGACAAAAACAATCATTAATACGGCTAGGATTAAGATGCTCTTTGTAAATAATGGAGCTCCAATCCCGCCAGAGATAGCTTCTCTGAATGCATAAACGGAATAAGACATCGGAAGATACGGATGGATCATACTAAAGAATGGTGCTTGTAATTGAATTGGGAATGTTCCACCTGCACCGCCTAGTTGTAACACTAAGAGAATCATCGCCACGAATCGTCCTGGGTTGTCGAAGGTCATCGCTAAGAACATTGTAATAGCCATATATGACCAAGCACTAACAAATGCTGTTAAGAAAAATTGGAAAACATTATCAACGTGTAATCCAATCAATAACATTACACTTGCTTGAATGACTGCCATCATACTTGAAACACCAAAACCTAGGCTGACTTTACTCAACCACCATGCTCCACTTGATTGTCCTGCTATAGAAATTTTTCTAATTGGATAGATAAAATTAAACAACATAGAGCCGACAAATAGCGCAAGTGACATAATATAAGGAGCTAACGCTTCACCGTAGTTTGCTACTTTACTATATTCATCATTTTTCAACGAAGTAGGTGCAGCGAATTGATCAATATTTTTCTTTGTAATTTTTAGAGTTGAACTTTCATTAACACCTTCATCTAAAGCGGAGGCTAATTCTTTTGCGCCACCTTCTAACTGACCAATACCACTCATTAATTCAGGTGAATTTTCATTTAATTCTGCTAATCCTGCTTGCAGTTGATCTGCACCTGTATTTAATTGATTTACCCCACTTGAAAGTGTTGGAATTTGGCTTTGCAATTGATCTAAACCAGAAGATAGTTGTTCACTTCCTGTTGTTAATTGATTTATTCCAGTTAAAGCAGTAGGTAACTTAGTAGCCACAAGATTTAAATCAGAGCTGATGGCATATAAACCATTCGTTAATCCTACGGCATTTGATGAACCTGGCACTTGATTTAATAATGAATCAAACGTATTAACGCCAGCTTGGATACTTGCTTCAGAAGCAGATAATTGTTGTGCAGAAGCTGCCATAGCATTTGTTATATTGCTAACATCGTTTGCCGAAGCGGATAACTCTGCAGCTCTAGCACTTAAAGTAGCTAGTTCGGATTCAACTGTTACTAAAGAAGTGTTGATTTGTGCTGTTGCGGATGCTATCTGTTCATTTAAAATTGTATCAACCTTATTGGTGATCGAACTTACGATATTGGCTTTTTCATCCTCTGGAATCGTTGTGTTTGCAAGTAATCCAGCGACATAAGAATCAATATCTGTTTGTATTTTTTGAATCTCCAAATTGGCACCACTTAGACTATTACTTGCCACAGTTGCTTGATCCGCTACAGCTGTTGCTTCACCGGAAATTCCTAATAGCTTATCTTTATTTGTAATAATTGAGTTGATTTCATTACGAATATTTTGTAAATCATTATCTAGAATGACTTTTACATTAGGATCTAAATTATTTTCGAATGTGGTCAAAGCATTAGCTAAATCCTGAGTACCAGCAGCTAATTGAGTTAGACCAGCATCAATACCTGTAATATTATTTTGGACTGGAGCTAAAGCACTATTTGCTTGATTTAAAGCAGAACTTAGTTGATTCGCACCAGAATCTAGTTGTGATACTCCTGAAGCTAACGGCCCGATACTATTCGCTAATTGACCAGTCCCATCGGCTAACTGATTGGAACCATCATCTGCTTGAGAGACGCCATCAGTATATTGTTTCAGTCCTGTTTGAAGTTGACTGCCACCACCTGCAAGTTGATTTGCACCATCAGCGGCTTGCCCAAGCGCGCCAACTAATTTTTCTCCCGCCTCTACAACGGCCGTTGCATAAGCTGTAACAACTTGCTCTCTAACTTGCGTTTCCAGAGCAGTAGCACCTACTGTTGAAATTTCATTGGCGATATAATTTAATGAGTCATTCGTTGTATAAACAATTTCCATTTTTTCTGGCGTTTTATTAATGATACTAGCCGCATTTTTTGAAAAATCTTCAGTGATTGTAACAATCATGTAGTATTTTAAATCCTTCATGCCTTTTTCTGCTTCTTCTTTTGAAACAAAATGCCAATCTAACTGATGATCCTTTTTTAAATTATCAACAACTTGTTGCCCAACATTCATTTTTTGTCCTAATAATTCTGTTGGTTTATCTTCATTTACGACTGCTACTGGTAAATCTTTCGCCCGACCATAGGGGTCCCAAACCGATTTATCAAAAATAGATGAATACAAAATCGGTATAAATGTAATTGCGATGACTGAGATTAATAAGATTTTATTACGGAATAAATTAATCCATTCCTGTTTGGCCATCTTCATGATGCACCACTCCTTTCAGTTTGTTTTTCTTGCTATAAAACTGATAAAATAGAAAAGGAGCAACGACAGTTATGATGTAGCTAAAAATTAATGTGGTTATATACGTTTTACCTTCTGACTTGGTCATTGTATCAGGTATTATAAATGCAGTGACAATAGCAGCAATTGAAACCAATAGACCCGCACCGGCAACAAAAATTTTAACTTTTTGACCGCCGGGTATTTGGTAATCCCTTTTCAACTCTTTCTTTTTGAAAACGACAACTAGATAAGCGATGAAAAATAAAATATAGGCACTTAGGTAAATGATTACCGTTAATGAAATTGCAGTTTGGAATGAAACATTGCCTCCTGAACTACCAGAACCAAAGGTCAAAATAGCCGCCCAAGCAGTTACAACGAGTCCTTGAATCATTAATAGCGGAACTGGAACATCATGTTCATTTGTTTCTTCATATTTTTTTGGTAATAAACCTTTTGAAGCAACGAATTGCAATCCTTCTGTGGGACTGACAATCCAAGAACTTACCTGTGCCATAACACCAAATGAGACTAGTAAACCCAAAATAATGACTAAGGGAGATTCTTTTCCTGGTGAAATCATTTGTTTTAGTGCATCTACAACGCCTGTATTAGCTGAAATATTTCCATGTAAAACCATTGCTACAACACTACCACCGATTGTACTGAGAACAACGCCAACAATAACTAAAGCAAACATAATCTTAGGATAATTTTTCTTAGGGTTATCCAAATCAGTAATGTGTGGAGCAGACGCTTCAACCCCCATATATGCGAGTACAAATGAAACGAGTGCGGCAATATTACTTTTATCAGGTAAAAAGTGGGAATCTGTAAAATTTGTTGAAATCGGATTTCCAGAGGCAATATATTTGATTGCTAAAACTAGCATGAGCAATACTGGAACGACAATCCCAATAGAAAAGCCATATTTTGCTACTCGTTCGGTTATCTTTGTTCCTTTAAATTGAAGAACGGTTAATAACCAAAATATTGAAATAACAAAAAGGAATTTTACAGCGACATTATTGTTTAAAATGGGTATATTCAAAACATCTGACACTGTTCCGATAATAAAGTAAATCATCGTTACAAAGCCAACTGTAATTTGAAACCATTGAAAAAAGATAGCTGCAAAACCAAATTTTTCACCTAACGGTTCACCAACCCAACTAAAAATCCCGCCTTCTTGATATCCTTCTATGGTAGCAAGTTCAGCTGAGCTTAACGCAACAGGTAAAAACCAAAATACCCCGCAAATTAATAAGAAAAAAATTAACGTTTTACCTGAATCTGCGAAAGTTGGATATTCATAAACAGTAATAAACAACGAAGCTGTCATCGCGAAAAAACCAAATGCGGAAATATTTTTCTTTTTATCCACTTCTCATTCCCCCCCTTATTTAATATGTTTAATTTTTCATTTTTTTATTTTTAAATACAAAATTTTAATCTATTTCCTATAGTTAATCATTCATAAATAGGTACTAGGATGCCATAAAAAAGCTAAAAAATGAATTTTTCGGCTTTTTAGTTTGTTTTAAGTTGAATAAGGCAGTTATAACTGCCTTATTCAGACTACCCCATTAAGAATTGTGGGGAAAAAATTTGAATCTTACAGTCAGATAAGTTTAAATATTATTTTTTAATTGTTTTAATTGCTCAATCGCTTGATCAATTGTTTGATGCGCATCATTATCCAAACTGCCATCTTTTGCTGCTTTTAAGCCCAATGCTAATTCTTGACGAAGGATATCTAATGTATTTATTCCAGCTTCCTCTTTTTGTTCGATATTAGAAACTGTTTCTTCTGGTGATCTATTTTCTTTGTTAAGAATACTGATATCCTCTGCCTTTTTAGTCACAAACACTTTTGGTGTTTTTCTTTCTAGTAATTCTTTAGTTAACGTTACTTGAGAAATACGCGTATTGTTGTAATCGGTGTAATAATAGGTTTTACTTTCATTACACATCATGCCAATATATTGAGAATAGTCTTCTTTATCGTCAGTTGTAACAACAATCCCTTTAGGAATTTGAACAGTTGCTAAAATTTTGACAGCATTTGTTACTGCTTCAACTTCAATTGCTGGTTGATCAATATTTTCTTTGAAGAAAGCTGCCCGAATAAATCTTTCGGGAGGAGTATAGCCACCAGGTAAACCTAATGTTCCTGTTCCTTGAGAAAATGCGTGAGAAGTGTAGGTTCCAAATTCGACAGGATCGTATTGTTTAGGACGAACATTCAAATAATTACTTAAATTTTCAATGTGCCATTCTAAAAGGGGGGTATTTGTCATAACACCGACTGGATTTTCTTTAAGATGAAGCATTTTTCCAGTTGGCTCAATCACCATACAATTTCCAGTCGTATCTGTTAAAATCCAGTGTAAAGGGGTAACGGTATCTATAAGTGGTGCAGGAACTTCAAAAAGATTAACTTTAGAAAGTTCTTTTTTTAAATCTGAGATGGATTTGAATTTACCTAAAGCCCATGTGATAAATTCGTGAGGTGCTAAATTAATTTTGTCATCTTCAAGCTCTTTTTGATAAACTGCTTTTTGTGGTAAGTATAATTCTGCGATAGCTAAACCATGCTCATTAACGCCATCAGCAACAAAATAAGAAGTTCCGAGTAAACGCCCCGCTCCTAAAAGTCCATATTTAGACTGATGTTTTTCTTTATCAGCTTCAGATACCCACTCATAATCTCTTGGAAGATATAAAACGTTGGGATCAAGCGTAAATGAAAAATCCATTGTTCTAGCCAGTAAATGTTTGTTATCTTTGGTTTCGGTAAAAATACTTGTACACATAAAAAACACGTCCTTCACTTGAATTTTTTTTTTTACAATTTAAATATAGCATCATTAATATATAATTAAAAAATAAAAGGCTTGATAATTTGATATTAATTTTATTTTTTTGGTAAAAACGAAAAATAAAAAAATATTTATTCTAAATGAATTGGAAATAATACTTTTGAATTGAAAGATAAATAATTGAATTAAACTAAATCTGTATATTAATTAAAATTGGTAAAGGAAATTTTAGGAATTAAATCGACATTATTCATGCAAGACCGATACAGTTTAGTAACATTTTTTTAGAAGAAAATATGAACCTTCTCTATTTTTATATACTATGATACTTAAATTCATTACCACACTAGCAAAATAACTTTTATTTCCAATCTGTCCCCATATACAATAAAAAACATGATAAACTAATATTGTTAGTCTTTTTATACTTAGAGTGTTAAATCAAAAGAAAAGCTAACAAAAAAATTAAAGGAGTTTACTATGGAAATTAAAGTAAGGGATCTAGTTATGCGCTATGGTCGTGCTGAAGTTTTGAATATTCCTTCGTTGGATTTTGAAAAAGGCACTTCGTATGGTTTGGTTGGTCACAATGGTGCGGGTAAAACAACGTTATTTAAATGTATGACGAATATCATCGCCAATTACCAAGGAGAAATTTTGATCGATGATATTTCTGTGAAACAGCACAATGAAGTATTATTGAATGTTGGTATTGTCTTAGATGGCATGTCTGTCTACACAAATCGTTCAGGTTGGTTCAATATCCAGTATTTTTCTGGACTGCGTGGTAACTTTGACGAAGAAAAAGCCAGAGATTTGGCAAGAGAGCTGGATTTATATGCTGTGTTGGATCAAAAAGTAAAAACATACTCTTATGGAATGCAGAAAAAATTGATTTTATTGATCGCTTTAATGCATACACCAGAAGTCTTGATTTTAGACGAACCGTTTCGTGGTTTAGATATCGACACGGTTAAATGGTTTAAAAAATATTTGAAACAATTGACAGAACAAGGATTAACATTGGTGATTTCCAGTCATGTCCAAAATGATTTAGAAGCATTATGTGACATCGTGTATGTGATCGACCGCGGTCGAATTTCAGAATCGATCGACATCAATGCTGAAAAAGAAAAACAAATTCGCCGTATTGATACGACCAATAATGCTCGTCTGATCGAAATTTTGGATGAAGTCAATTATTATTATCAAGTAGAAGATGAAGGCGGCGTTAAATTGGATATCTCTGATGAACGCTGGGTACTTATCAAACAACGTTTAACAGAGGAAAGAATTGAAATTTCAGAGTTGTCTAAAGTAAAAATTTTAGATGAGAAATTGAATTAGGAGGGGCGATAATGACTGGAAAACTGATTTTTAAAATGGAGTTATTTAAATTTTTACGAGATAAAAGCTTTTTGATTACGGCTGGAGTTATTGGGATTTTGAATATTGTTTTAACCTTGCTTTCATTAAGTCTGGCATCGGCATTTTCGGATTCATATTATGAATCGACTGCTACTGCATCGATGATAGGAACAGTCGCAATTGTTGGTGTAATCGTCTTTTTTGGAAATATTATTTTTGCTTATGTGTATCCTTTCCATATGATTTCTATGGATTATAAGAACAATGTTATGGCAATGATGGTTGCGTCTGGTGTGAATAGAAGAAAATTATTCTTTGCAAAAATTGGTGCAATCTTTATTTGCACGATTGCATTGATGCTAATGATCGCATTGATTCCTACAATTTTATTTTTGATACAATTAGATGCTTGGAATGATTTTGCGGATGGTTTTAATTCAGTATTTTATTATACAGATTTAAGCTTTGGGAAATTTATTTTTTCAGGATTGCTTGGTTATTTAAATATGCTGATGGTGATTGCAACGGCTTGTATTATCATGAAAGGCAAAAACCTTTCGTTTTTACTGTTTATTGGATTTAATATTCTTAGCAGTATGGTAACTGGAATTTTACAAACTTTAGCATTTTCATTTGATTTTAGTTCAACTGGAAGTTATATTTTCCAACTATTCCTAACGATTATTTCGATTGTCGTTTTTGGCTATATTTCATTGAGAACGTTAGAAAAACAAAATTTATAAATATAATGTAACGATAAAGCGGGCATGATGACCTGACTTTATCGTTTTTTTATTTGATGATAGAATGATTGATTTTCTAAATGACGATTAACTGGTACAATAAAAGCAATAAAGAAATTAAAGGTGTAGGCAAATGACAGGATCATTGATCACGAAAAAGAAAATTGCGAAAACATTTAAAAAGCTTGTTGCACAAATTGGCTTTGAAAAAGTGACGATTGCAAAAATCATGCAGGAAAGTCACATGCGACGGCAAACATTTTATGATTATTTTCAAGATAAATATGAATTGGTGGATTGGATTTTCCAACAAGAGGCAATTGAAAAGATTGAGGACAATCTTGCTTATGAAGGTTGGCAGGTTATTGTAGAGAATCTGTTTATCTATTTTGAGGAAAACCAGATCTTTTATCGAAGGATTTTAACTTTTGAGGGGCAAAATTCATTTCAAGACTATTATACGCAACACTTAAAAGGATTGATTCATCAAGTTTTAGTTGTTAAGAAGCAAAAAGATAAGAGGGTTGACGAAGCAGATCGCTTATTTTTAGAAGAATTTTATGCGAATGCATTTGTCTCACTAACGACAAAATGGATCATTGATGGCTGTAAGATTGATTCGCATTGTTTTGCTGAGCAAATGAAAATTGCTTTTTTAATGGGATTTGAAGAAAGACAATGAACAACGGCGTGTACATGGAAGTTACGCTGTTGTTCATTGTCTTTTTGTTTCATTTTCTTCTTATCTCCAGCCAAAGGCGTCAGTCGGAACACTTAAATAATCCAACCATTTATGGTCTTTGATTGCTAATAAAGTCAAAGAAAGTCCGTTTGTATTATAAGCAGTTAAAAAATTCCCCATTCGTTTATACCCTACTTCAATATCTTCAATATCCAATAATTGTTGAACATCATTCATGAATATACTAAGTTCAAGTAAGGGAATTCCACCTAAACCGTTTACCAAAATAGCAGCCCTTGTTAATTCTTTTCTGGTGTATTGTTGTTTTAATTTATTGACCAATTCGATTGCAATTCGTTCAGAAGATTGCATCGTTTCAATGCGATAACCAGGTTCTCCGTGAATGCCGATACCAAAATACATTTCATCTTCTGCTAGTTCATATTGTTGCGGAACAAGGCCAATGGGAGATGCGGGTGAAAATGCGACACCTAGTGTTTTGATCATAGGAATTAACGCTTCGCCTAATGCTTGTAGTTCATCTAGAGAATTACCAGCAGATGCTGCTGCCCCAAGAATCTTGTGTACAAAAACAGTTCCAGCAACTCCACGACGTCTTTTCTCAAACGTACCGCTTTCGATAGAACAATCATCATCCACGATCACGTGTGAGACCAATAATCCTTTTGCTTTGGCTAGACGTTCAGCTTCTAGAAAACTGGCTAAGTCTTTTTCAAAATTTTTGATAATCAATAAGGTTCCATGTCCATTGTAGGTTTGTTCGATCGCTTGAAGAATTTCGATACTAGTAGGTGGCTCAAAAATAGCCCCCATGACTGCACAGTCTAGCATATTTTCACCGATATAGCCGACGTGAGCTGGTTCGTGACCACAGCCACCACCACTGATTAGGACAACTTTATTTTCCGGAATCAATTTTTTAGTAACGATACCTGTTCCTGTCTGCCAATCTAGCTTGTCATTATATGTATAAGTAAGTCCAGCCAATAGTTGCTGGCGAATGTGTCCACTGGAATTGATCAATTGTTTCATTGAGACGTGCTCCTTTTCCGTAATATCTGTTTCTATTATACGCTGTCTTTCCAGTGAAAACTATAGTTTGAAAAAAACAAAATGAAAGCGGACACATAAACCTGTTTGTCCGTTGCAACTTTTTTTATATGCGAGTATTGTAAACGTATACAATAAATAAAAGTGCAGCGGGATCGTCCAACTCCGACAGAAAAATAGGAAAATATGAGGGTGGCGTTTTTTGCCACAATCAGATTTTATCTTTTTTCCAAGGAGTTAGCCCGTGGAGCTAGATAAAATAAAAGTGCAGCGGGATCGTCCAACTCCGATGAAATTGGAGTAACTAAAGCAGAGATAAAAATTAGGAGGGAACATCATGAAAAAAATCATCAATCAAGCACAAAATGTAGTACCGGAAATGGTCCAAGGATTTGTCCGTGCTCATCATGAATCAATTGAGCAAGTACCAGAAACTTTTGTGTTGAAGCAAAAAGAAATTGGGAAACAAGTTGCCTTGATCAGTGGCGGAGGCAGTGGCCACGAACCGGCTCATGCTGGATTTGTTGGCTCAGGCATGTTGCAGGCAGCTGTTTGCGGACAAGTATTTACATCTCCAACACCAGATCAGATTTTTGAAGGGATCAAAGCAGTTGATCAAGGAGAAGGTGTTGTGATGGTTGTGAAAAACTACTCCGGCGATATTATGAACTTTGACATGGCGAAAGATTTAGCTGAAATGGAAGATATCAAAGTCGGCACAGTCATAGTGGATGATGATATAGCGGTAGAAGATAGCACGTATACCCAAGGCAAACGAGGTGTAGCGGGAACGATTTTAGTTCATAAAATTTTAGGAGCAGCAGCGCGTAATGGTGCATCAGTAGATGAGTTAGTTGCTTTAGGGAAACGTGTTGTAGAAAATCTAAAAACAATCGGAGTTGCTTTAACAGGTGCCACAGTACCAGAAGTTGGGAAGCCTGGATTTGTGTTAGCAGATGATGAGATTGAATTTGGTGTTGGTATTCACGGTGAACCTGGCTACAAACGGGAAAAAATCAAACCATCTAAAGAAATGGCAGAAGAATTGATTTCTAAATTAGCGGCGGCATTTCAATGGAGCAAAGGCGATCGTTTTGCTATTTTAGTCAATGGATTAGGTGGAACACCGTTGATGGAACAATATATTTTTTATGATGATGCAATGAATTTATTGGATGCTTCTGGTGTAGAGATTTCATTTTCAAAAGTTGGTAATTATATGACTTCTTTGGAAATGGCAGGAATTTCTGTAACGTTGCTGAAAGTAGAAGATGATTGGGTAGACGCGTTGAATGAAGAGGTTGATACAGTAGCTTGGTAAGTGTTTTAGCTTCACAAGCTTGCTCAGCTTTTAAATCTATCTAGCTTTACGAGCTAGCCTTTCGGAAAAAAGATCAAAATTAAATGTGATAAAGAGCATCACAGTTAATTTCCCCTATTTTTCTGCCAAGGTTGAACAAGCTCGCTCAGCTTTTAAATTAGGAGGGTACTTAAATGTTTACTGTAGAAAATTTAAAACAGACATTACAATTGTTCAAAGAAAAAATCGATAAGAACAAAGATTATTTAAGTGAATTAGATACGCCGATCGGTGATGGGGATCATGGAAATAATATGGCGCGTGGCATGGATGCTGTGAGTGAAAGTTTGCAGAGTAAAGATCCCGAAACGATACAAGATGTTTTCAAACTAACTGCGATGGCTTTGATCAGTAAAGTCGGCGGAGCTTCCGGTCCACTATATGGAACAGCTATGATGGAAATGGCTAAAGCTTCAGCAACAACGTCTGATGCATTACCGATTCTAGAAGCTGGTTTAGCAGGAATCGAGAAACGTGGAAACAGCCAACCTGGTGAAAAAACAATGCTAGACGAATGGGCTCCAGCAATCAAGGCAATTAAAACTGGAAAGCTAACAGATGCAGTACTGGAAGAGGCTGTAGAATCGACAAAAGAGATCGCTGCGACAAAAGGTCGTGCCTCTTATGTTGGTGAACGATCGATCGGTCATATTGATCCTGGTGCAATGTCTAGTATGTATTTCTTTCAATCTCTAATGGAAGCAGGTGTATTTGATGAGTAACGGTGTAGTAATTGTGTCTCATGTTAAAGAAATCGGAGAAGGTGTCGATCGTTTGATCAAAGAAGTGGCAAAAGATGTGCCGATAACTGTCGCCGCTGGGTTGGATCAAGGAGCAGTTGGAACCTCATTTGAAAAAATCATGGATGCCTTTGAAAAAAATTCAGCTCAGACATTATTAGCTTTTTATGATTTAGGCAGCGCTAAAATGAATTTAGAAATGGCCATCGATATGACAGAAAAAGAAGTCTTATTATTTGATACGGCTTTAGTAGAGAGCGCTTATACGGCGGCGGCATTATTACAAGTAGATACACCGATCGATGTCATAAAGGAGCAATTAGCCCCTTTGAAAATAAAATAAAGAGTAGGATAGGAGTTTAGAACATGAGAAAAGCGTTTATTAGTCCAACGAAATACGTTCAAGGTGAAGACGAGTTATTGAATTTAGGTTATTTTGTCACAACATTTGGGAAAAAAGCCTTACTGATTGCACATGCAGACGATGTGAATCGAGTAAAAGATAAACTGAATAAAACAGCTGAAACTTTTGATATTTCTTTTGTAGAAAGTAATTTTCATGGAGAGGCTTCACGAGTAGAAGTAGCTCGTTTGCAAAAAGTGGCTAAAGAAAATGATTGTGATTGTGTGATCGGTCTTGGTGGTGGTAAAGCGATCGATACAGCAAAATGTGTAGCGGAAGGCCATAACTTGATCATTGTACCAACAATCGTTGCAACAGACGCGCCGACGAGTCATTCGGCAGTCCTTTATACAGAAGATGGTCAGTTTGATGATTATGCGTACTTTGTTCAAAGTCCAAGTGTTGTCTTGATTGATACGGTCGTCATTGCGAATGCCCCAACACGTTTCTTAGTTTCCGGTATGGGTGATGCGTTATCAACTTATTTTGAAGCAAGAGCGACGCATAATTCTTATTCGAATGTAAATGCTGGTTTACCATGTGGTGCTCGTGAAGGTGTCTGTCCACCAGCCAAAGGAACAAATACAGCGTTGGCACTGGCTAAATTATGCTATGAAACGATTTTAGAAGATGGTTTAAAAGCCAAAGAAGCATCAGATAATAACGTTGTAACACCTGCACTGGAAAATATCATTGAAGCAAACATCTTACTTTCTGGTTTAGGTTTTGAAAGTGCAGGACTCGCTGCAATTCATGCGATTCACGATGGGTTGACTGTTTTACATGATGCTCATGGCGCAACTCATGGCGAAAAAGTAGCATTCAGTACGATTTGTCAGTTAGTTTTAGAAAATGCACCAAAAGCCGAATTATATGAAGTATTGGACTTTGCTTTATCGATTGGATTACCGGTTTGCTTAGCTGATTTAGGTGTGAAAGAAATTTCGGATGCTGAACTGACTGAAGTAGCTGAAAAATCGTGTATCCCAGAAGAATCGATTCATTCAATGCCATTTCCGATTACAGTGGATCAAGTGAAGGCAGCAATTATTGTGGCAGATAAGATTGGGAAAGAGTATAAGAATCATAAATAGATAGTCGTTGGTTGAAAGCAGTTGTTAAGCTTGAATAGTGAAGCTTAATAACTGTTTTTTTTGCATAAAACAAGGATTTCAAGAAGGAAACTGGAAAAATAATTCGTTATAAGCTAACATATAAAGGAAAACTTTCTAAGATATACAAAGGTGGTGAGCAGATGAAACATAAAATAAACCAGCTATTTCACTGGATGAAAGAACACAGTTTATTATTAAAATTAATCTTTCTGGGCTCCGTTTTGATCTTCGTAGCCAATCAAGTAACGCATATTGTGCAGGGAATGACTTGGCAGGATGTTTTCCACACAATGGGGCAACAAAACCGCTTTAGGATCATTGGAATGATTGTGGCAGGTTTGCTTGGTGTTTTACCGATGCTTTTATATGATTTAGTCGTGGTGAATGTACTTGAAGAGCAAGGTAAGCCAAAAATGAACCGTTGGGAGTGGTTTGTTTCGGCTTGGGTCACGAATACGATCAATAATCTTGCGGGATTTGGCGGTGTGGTTGGAGCGACTTTGCGGGCTAATTTTTATGGTAAGGATGCACCACGTAAAAAAGTTGTAGCAACGGTTTCTAAGGTTGCGTTGTTTATGATTTCTGGTTTGTCTATTTTATCGTTTAGTGCATTTATTGATGTCTTTTTTATTCGACCAGATAGTTTGTTTCGAGAGTATTGGGTGTGGCTGCTTGCAGGCAGTTTGATTGCACCGGCTTTATTATTGTTTACACAACTAAAAAAATATACCTTATTTAAGGATTTTTTCCCGAAAGGTATTTTTCTTTTATTCGGGGCGTCACTGGGCCAGTGGTTAGGTGCGATGTTTGTCTTTTTAAGTGTAGGTGCTTTGATGAACGTCGATGTGTCTTTACTCTCAGTGTATCCGATGTTTGTGATTGCGACCTTGATCGGAATGTTGACGATGGTGCCTGGGGGGATGGGTACCTTTGATGTATTGATGATTTTAGGTTTGTCTCAGTTAGGCGTGGGACAGTCAACTGCAGTCGTTTGGCTGATTTATTATCGTTTGTTTTATTATGTATTACCTTTTATTACTGGAATTATTTTATTTATTCATCAAACAGGGATCAAAATCAATCGATTTCTTGATAATTTACCGCGGATATTCTCGCAAAAAGTGGCACATTTTATTTTAGTGACAGCTCTTTATTTTGCTGGAATCATGATGGTTTTACTTTCAACGATCACAAACTTATCGAATGTTAGTCGGCTATTTAAATTCTTAATGCCATTTTCTTTTGATTTTTTAGATCAAACATTCAATATGCTGATCGGCTTTTTATTGTTAGGGCTAGCTAGAGGGATTTCTATGAAAGTAAAAAAAGCATATTGGCCAACGATTGGGTTATTGATTTTTGGCATTGTTAATACGGTTTCTAGAACGTCTTCTTGGCAGTTGATTCTTGTTTATCTAGTGATTCTTTCAGCCGTTTTTTTGGCAAGAAAAGAGTTTTACCGAGAAAAATTTGTTTATTCTTGGGGGGCGTTAGCAGTTGATGGTGTTTTGTTTAGTTTCTTGTTTATTATTTATGCCGTAGCTGGGTATTATAGTTCTCATCCAGATAAAACAGGACCACTTCCACATACATTTTTATTATTTCCATCGGATGATGTCTGGTTCTCTGGTTTGATTGGGCTTGGCATTTCGATGATCGGCTTGATTACGTTATATCAGTATTTGGCAGATACATCCAAACATTTGGGTGAACCGTATCAAGAAGAACGTTTAACAGCGTTGATCAGTAAGTATGGGGGAACACAAGGCAGTCATTTGTTGTATTTAAAAAATTATTCCTATTATTATTATCAGAAAAATAACGAAGATCAAGTATTGTTCGCTTATCAGATCAAGGCGAATAAATGTTTTGTTTTGGCAGAGCCGATCGGTGATAAAGAAAAATGGTCACAAGCCACGTTGGCATTCATGGATGCTGCCGATCTTCTGGGTTATCAAGCGGCATTTTATCGGATCAGTGAAGAATATACAATGGTATTACATGATTTAGGGTTTAATTTTATGAAAATTGGAGAAGAAGGAATCATTGATTTTTCTTGTCTCGATTCAGCCCCAATTTCTCTGGCAACAAATAGTATGGAGCTTCAACATTTAAGCAATTTAGGCTATAACTTTACGATGTATCATGAACCTGTTTCAGATGAGCTGTTACAAGAACTAGCTCGAGTGTCAGAAGAGTGGTTAGGTTCGCAGCGAGAACGAAATTTTGTGGGTGGTCATTTTGATAAAGAGTATTTAGCTTTAAGTGACATTGGTGTTTTGCGAAATGAACGCCATGAAGTGATTGGCTTCATCACGGCTAAACCCATCGTTCAAAATCGTGAAATGTCCTATGATTTATTGCGTTATTCTGAGTCAGCACCGGAGCACGTTACGGATTATTTATTGACTCATTTTATCGCTGAGTATCAAAAACGAGGGTATCGTATCGTTGATTTAGGTACGGCTCCGTTAGCAAATGTAGGTGAAACAAAATATTCGTTTTTAAATGAACGTTTTATCAATATTTTTTATAAATATGGCGATCAAATGTATGGATTCAAAGATACAAGAAAAGAGAAAGAACAGTATGTAACAAACTGGGAATCTAGATATTTTGCGTATTCTAAACAAAGTAATGTATTGTTTGCGTTTATTCAACTAGTGTTATTGATTGAACGAGGCAAAGGAAAGGCCGTTTCTTTGGTCGAAGAAGTAATAATTGGTATATAAAATAAAACAGGTAAGGGTAAAACCAAAATGGTTTTATCCTTACCTGTTTTTAAGTCTCAAATCCTACTAGTAAAAATAGTGGAATAGCGTATAATAATTAATAAAAGGAGGTTTTTTGGGATGGCTATTGAACCAATAACTGTAAAAACAAAAGCTGAATTAGCGGTAGAGTTAGACAAGAAGACAGATGAAATTATTGTTGAAGGCGATTTCAGTCGTAACATTTCAGAAATCAAAAAGGGTCAATTAAATGATACAGATGAGCTAGGTTTTGCTGTTGGTAACGGTGGAACTGGTATTCTTTTAGAATATGGTATCAGTAAGTTGATGGATGTTTTTGATCCTAAGGCAAAAGAAGATAAAAAGATCTGCAAGCAAATCGAACGTCTTTATACGATCAAGCGTTTAACGAAAGACTCATTTCTACTGCATTTGAAGCAGTTGGATTATTAAAAATAGAAGAGGGCGGGAGACAGGCACTTTTCTGTTTTCCGCTTTTTATATAAAAAAGGGGTAGCTTTAGTGAGAAAAAATTAGCATGGGAGAATTGCTGGTTTTGTGTAGCTAAAGTTTAAAAGGAAGGAATAGTAAAGTGAAGAAACCAAGAAAAATCATTATTGATACAGATCCAGGAATCGATGACGCGGTTGCAATTGCTGCTGCATTATTTGATGAAAGGTTGAACATCAAGCTGTTTACGACAGTTTCAGGCAATGTTAGTGTGGATAAAGTTACAAAAAATCTACTGAAGCTGTTAGCCTTTTGGAACAAAAGGATACCCGTTGCGATTGGTTCTGACCGTCCATTGTTACGTGAAGCAATCAATGCAAGTGACATTCACGGAAGCACAGGGATGGATGGTTATGAATTTCCAGAGTCTAAGTATGAATTACTAACAAAAAACCATGCCGTTATTGAGATGTACAAGGTCTTGATGGATTCTAAAGAAAAAACGACGATTGTTGGGATCGGTCCATTGACGAATATTGCACTTTTACTAAGAATCTATCCAGAATGTGTAGAAAGAATCGAAGAGCTTGTGATTATGGGTGGTTCTTTGGGAAGAGGAAACGCGGGTGTGCTGTCAGAATTCAATATTACTGCAGATCCAGAAGCAGCAAAGATCGTTTTTGAAAGTAATATTTCACTGACGATGGTCGGATTGGATGTTGGGGAAAAAGCCTTGGTCTTGCCTAAAGAGCGTGAGCAAGTTCAGAAAATGAATAAAACTGGAGACATGATCGATCATTTGTTTAGACAATATCGTGGTGGTAGTTTAGAAACGGGATTGAAGATGTATGATGGGTGTGCGATTGCTTATTTGTTAGAGCCTGAAATGTTTGAAGTGAAAGAGGTTTATGTTGGGATTGAAACACAAGGTCTGTTGACGGCAGGGGCTACTTTGGTTGATTTGGATGGGTATTTGGGTAAAGCAGCTAATTGTCGAGTTTGTGTGGATATTGATGAGGAACAGTTTAGGCAGTGGTTTTTAGAAGCGATTAAGAAGTGTGATTGATAATTGTAATAGAGTGAAGAACAGAGTGGTCTTTGGTTCTGTTCTTCACTCTTTTATTTAGAGGACTTTGATTCTTTATTTTGTAGTTCGAAAAAGCCAACTTCCTTGATCGTTTCACCAGAAAAATTATCCACATCGTTTACTTGGATTTTATATACGGATGTTGTATCTAACGAACTTAGACTAATCGATAATTCGATCTCTCCAGTTTCTAAGTTAGATATTTGTGTAAATAGTTGATTTTCAACTTCTATACCATCTTTATATAAAGTAATTCCTGGGGTACAAGGTTTTTCTGGAGTACTAAATTCTTTGAGAGGAGCAATAAATCGAATAGTTGTTTGTAAAGCATCACTGGTTGCTTTGATATCTGTGATATTATTTACGTTACTGATTTGTGTATCAGCAGTTTGAGTTAATGGTTTGTAATCAATGTCAAAACGCCAGTCACCTTCATATTCTAAAGCGTCTAATACACCGAAAGGACTCCCTGTATTAGACGCTTCGATAAATGCTTGATCAAGTTCTTCAGCATCTTGCCAAGATAGTTTATAAATGTGAAGGGTCAATTTAGCGTCCTCAGGTATTTTTTCTCGATTAAAAGTTGCTACGACAGAACCATAAAAAATATCTCCTTCTATGCGAAAAGTAGATTGAGATGAAACACCGCCGAATATATCTTCATTACTGTCATTAACAAAAAGACCGAGGTCAATATGTTGAGTGTCTGTCGCATTTTTAGTGAATACCCGATCAGGAGAGCGTTGTTTTTCCAATAACTCTTTCAGTTTTTCATCATCTAACTTAAATTGATAATCAAAGGCAAATTTTTTCTTTGTTGATACAAATTTAGTCAATGTGATCTCGCGTCCATTTTGTGTACTAGTTAAATTGAGTTCGCTTTGTATGCCGTTGTTTTCTACCATCGCAACACCTGAATCTTGGCTAATGCCTAAAGCGTTTTTAATTGCTGTATTTATTTGTGGGTTGATTAAGGCAATTAAAATTAGGGATGCGGCTAGTGCTAAAGTGATAATGATTTGTTTCTTGTATCTCATTTTGAATTTCTTTTTTTCTTGCTTAATAGGATTGTTTAAAAGGTTCTCGCGATTCTGAACTAGTTTTTCCATTACTTCTTTTGGGATTTCCTTTTCTTGTATGATAATCTCATTCTTTTTTTTATCCATTCTCTTCTCCTTCCAAAAATAGTTTCAATTTCAATCTGCCACGTGCAAGCCTTGTTTTAACAGTGTTTTTAGATAGATTTAGTTGTTCAGCAATTTCATTTATGTTAAAACCTGCATAATAATGTAAAATGATAGGGATTTTATATCTATCTGGCAGTTTATTAAATTCTTCTTCTAAGTTAAATCTTTTGTAGCTGTTCTCTTTTGTGCTCATGTAACTTTCTTCAAATTCAACTGTTTCAACTCTTTTTTTCAAGATGTCCTTAGCGATATTGATCATAATTCTAAAAATCCAAGAATTAAACGCTGCTTCATTTTTGATGTTAGGAATTTTTTGCCACGCGCGAATTTCAGTTTCTTGTAGACAATCGGCTACATCTTCATTATTTAAAAGTAATTTATAAGCAGAATTGTATAGCACGACTTGATAGGCTTCACAAAGTTTTATAAACGATTGTGCGTCGCCATTTTTCGCTTTTTCCACCAAACTTATTTGTTCCCTCTTTTCCATACACTTCTCCTTCCCAGTTATAGCTATTAGACTCTAATTTTAACAAAAAGGTTTCATCGAAATTTATTTTTATTTTTTTTATAGAAATTTACGATTGCCATTACAAAAAAAATCCCTAAAAATGTTGGTTTAACACTTTTTAGGGATTTATAAGAATCATGAAATTATAATGAATAGGACTAAAAAAGAGAACAATTATTTTTTCAATCAGAAAATTTAACGTTTTTTACGTTTGCGCTTATTCGGTTTCACTAAAGCCAGTTTCGGTTTACTCGTCACTCTGACATAAACCACAAACCCACCAATACAAATAATAAACAGAATCACGCCCGGCACAAACCCTTCCGGCAGATAAACAAATTCAATCGTATGTTCACCTTGCGTTACTGGAATACTCACAAAGGCCTTTTTAAACGATTTGATTGGTACTTTTTTCCCATCTACATAGGCTTTCCAACCCTTATCATAAGGAATCGTTGTTAAAAGTACTTGATCTTTCTCTGCATTCACAGTTCCAACCGCTTTCCGTCCTTTAGCTGTTAAATCAGCGCCTTTATCTTGAATCGCTTTAATAGAACTTTCAAAGGCTTTGGTATCTAAGCCAACAACTTTTGGCTCCATAAAGCTGACCGCTGTTGTGCCGTAGAAGCTGACAGTAAAGGTAACGCTAGTTGGTTTATCATAGTAACCAATATTATAATATTGACCTGTGATATTGATTTGCGATTTTTGACTCGTCCCATTTACAGACATTGTAGCAGTAGAACTTTCCAGCTGACCAAAATCTGTCGGGAACAAGCTAAGATACGCTTGCGTATTTGCAGGTACATCAACTGTCCAGGTGATATCTTTTGCGATGTTGTTTTGGATTTCTTTATAGGTTACCGAACTTGCATTTTGTTCGATTTTGACATTCTTTTTATCAATGATTGTTGGTTGATAAAATTTGAAGTAATTTTCTTTTTGCCCAGATAATGCATTGAATAATTCGGTTTGACTGCTTAAATTATCATTGGCCGGTTGTTTGACTTTATAGATATCTTCGTCTGCTAAAAAGCCTAAAGGCAAAGCATTACTATTTTCGTATAGTGAAAATTTACTCGCTTTATCTTTTGGGAAAAAGCCGAACTTCAATGGATCACTTTCTGAAATATTGTATTTGATTCCAACGAATGAATCCATTAACAGCGTATTATTTGGATAACGAATATTCAAGCCAGTTCCTCTAGAACGGAAACCTAAGTCATTTAAATAAGAAGAGGAATGACGATTTCTGATAGAAGAAAACAAGCTGACACCGCTGTAACCATAATTGATACTATCATTAGAAGAAACAGGATTTAGGTTTTCTAAACGATAAAATTCATCATTCTCTTTTTTTGTTTTGTCCACTAGTTTTTTGATCGATGGATAAGGTTCAGAATAAAGACTACGTGAAGCGTAATTCCAATCTTTTAGAATCCCTTTCACCATTGCGTTTGTATTGATGAACGCTTCTGCTGAAACAAGTAATACCAACAAGATAATCAGATAATGCATAGGTATTTTCTTCAATTGATAAAAAACGATTCCAGCAAGGTACAGTAATAAAAATAAAACGGTCAAAACGAATGCTGTAATCGGGATATAGTCATAACTTGTTGCACTTTTCGTTCCTTCAGCTAAAGCAAAAATCGCAATCAGCATAATCGTAGAACCAGCTAGCAAGCCTAAATCATCCGTTTTGAATTTCTCAAAGCCATAACCCGCTAACAGAACCACTAAGAAAGAAAATAAGAAACTATAGCGGAACAAGAACATATTCGGGGCATGCATACCATGCCAAAATAAATTCAACGGTGTGATATAAAAACTAGCAATCAAAAGAACGAATAGACTGCCAAAGAGTAGTTTGTTCTTCCGTGGTATGTCTTTTGTTACAAAATAAAAGATACAGAAAATCAATGGAAGCAGACCTACATAGATAAACGGAATCGAGCCATATTTTGTTGTATCGTAGACGCCAATCATATTTTTCATGACAATATCCCAAAAAGCTGTTGCTTCGGTTTTAAACTGAGTTACTTGAGATAAAGTCTCCCCATTTGCCCGTAAATCTAGGACAGCTGGTAATACCAAGATCATCGAAGCGCCACCTGCTAAAAGAGAGGTGATTCCGTAAGGTAGGATACGCTGTTTATAAACTTTCCAGTTCGTCAACATTCGGGCGATAAAGTATAGGAAAGAGAAGACACCGATCATAAAGCCCATGTAAAAATTCGAGATAAATAATAGTAGGTAACTAACAAATAACAGCGTTGGTTTTCGTTCATCCATCAGACGATGAATTCCTAGAATCACGAGTGGTAGATAAGTAAACGCGTCTAACCACATAATAATTTCGGAATGAGCTGTAGCAAATGACATCAAAGCATACGGAACACTAAGCATGACATGTCCCCATTTGGGTATCTTGTAGGTATTTTTAGCAAATACCCAAAAAGCTAACCCAGCTGAACCGATTTTCAGTAACGTGATCAAATATAGCGCATCAGGAATATTTTGGTTTTTAAAAAAGATAACGAGAGGTGTAAATAGCCCACCAAGGTAATAAGAAATCAGTGAAAGATAATTTAAACCAAGGGACGCATTCCACGTGTAAAAAATACTTTGTTTACCGTGCAGTACGTTATTGAAACTGGCATGGAAGTTGGAAAATTGTGAAAAGGAATCACTTGCCATCACACTCCGGCTACTTCCAGGATAAATGCCGATACTTAAATAAATAATGACCATCACAAAAAAGGGAATGAAAAAACTAGCGGCCATATAGGGCCAGTTTTCTTTAATAAATGCTTGTATTTTTTTCTTCATAATCAACCTCACAACGTAATAAATAGAATATATATAGTTTAGCATATCCATTGGAAAATTGATTGCCAGAATGAAAAAAATTAAAGAAAATCGAAAGGTTTATAAGCGAATAAATTGGAAAAATAGTTTAATTAGCTGTTATTGTAATAATTAGAGTATAATTGGAAATATAATACTATCTTTTTAGAAAGTAAGGGATGACAGTGTGTACAGGAATTAGCTTAAAATCATTAGAAGGAAATCATTACTTAGGAAGAACGCAAGAATACAATGTTGAGTTTGATTATGTTGGTGTGCAAATTCCTAAAAAAATCGAAATTACTGAAAGCATTGAAAAGTGGGAAACAATTTATTCTGTATTAGGGATAGGAATCAAGGAAAGTCAGCAAAAAGTCGCTCAGAGTGTGATTGATGGCGTCAATGAATGTGGACTTGGTGGGATTACGCAATATTTTGCGGAATTTAATCACTATTCGAGCGTTGAAGAAATAAAAAAAGCTGGGAAATTACCTCTGATAGCAGAACAATTTGTCTTTTGGGTGTTAGCGAATTGTAAGAATACGCAAGAAATTGAAGAAAAAATTTTAGATGTAGCGATTGTAGATCTTTCTGTTAAAGGTAAAGCACCAGGTTTACCGCAGCATTTTATGTTTACAGATGCTACTGGCCGTACGATCGTTGTAGAGCCTTCAATAAAATTAGGATTTGTTGTATATGAAAATCCAGTTGGTGTGATGACTAACAGTCCTAAGTTTGACTGGCATCTGACGAATTTAGAAAACTATACAGGATTATCTGATGAAAATGCAAAAGATGCGCTATTCCACGATCATAAAATTTTATCAGCAGGCAAGAGTTCTGGCATGCATGGTATTCCTGGTGATTACACAGCGACTTCGCGTTTTGTTCGAGCAGCGTATTTGTTGAAATTTAGTGATCCAGTTGGGGAAAAAGACATTATCAATAAAGCTTTCCACATTTTATCCACATCTGATATTGTCAAAGGCGTAGTCAAATTAGACGAACCCAAAGGGGAAGATCGTCAATATACACAATATACTTCTATTTACGATTTAAGTAAGAGACAGATGTACATTAAAATGTATGATAATTTTACGATTCAAACGATCCATTTTGATGAAATAGCAGGAAATGAGGATCAGATCAAAATCTATGAGTTAGTGAAAATACCGCAATATGAAGACTTAAATTAAAAAGAAGCACAAAAAAATACTAAGATCTGTTAGCTAATTCCTCAACGGATCTTAGTATTTTTTAAAGCCAATTCTCGATTTTTTCATATCCTTGTCCTACATCAGCCAATGAATGGGTATCTGATCCATAAATCAATGGAATTCCCAATTCAGCAGCTTTTTTAGTTATCCACACCTGTGGATAAGTCTGTTGATAACCTTGTTTATACAATCCAGCAGTGTTTAAATCTAAGCTGTATTTTTCCTGCTGCACACGTGTTAAAAGGGTGTGGACAAGTGCGACATTTTCAGAAGGATAATCAATCGATTCATCAAAGAAACGTTCGAATTTTTGGCATAAAGAAATATGTCCTAAGCGTGTAGGTTTAAAAGGGCCTAAATCAGCTTCTAAAGAGGCTAAAACCTTTTGGTAGTAACGTTTTTGGGCTTTTTCAAAACTACCTAAATCATCAACTACACCAGTCTTATATTCTTCAAAAGAGTAGTCGATTCCACGTAATCCACCTTTCCCATTAAGAAAATGTACTGATAAAATCCCGTCATCGGTTTGTGGTCCGTATTCAGCTAAAAAATCACGGGTCCATCCTTCAAATTCTGAAAAATAATCTAGCTCAAATCCAACGTGAATAATAATGTCAGAAGCGTACTTTTTTCGCAGATCATTCATCCTTTTGAAATAGTTATCCACATCATTCAAGGACATCGATGCAGTTGTCCATACGTTTAGATCGCCAGTTGCAATTTTTTCTATGCCTTCAGGTAAAGGTGCATGTTCTGTGATGCTGTATTCTTTAAAGCCAAGACTGATTGCACGCTGAATCAGTAATTCTGTATCCTCAACTTTTCCATGTGGACAAAATTCTGTGTGGGTGTGACCATCGCGTTTCATGAAACTCCCCCTTTTGTGTGTATAAGTTGTTCATTTATTTATAAACAGTGTAGCAAAAGGAGATTTAATTGTATATTTTTATTTTTTCCAAAGTAAAAACAGCGATGTTTGAACTGAACGTTTTTGGTATAATAAATCAGTATAGAAACGTTGATTTATAGGTGTTCTACAAACCATAGAGCTTCTTGTATTCCTCATTCTACAGATACAAGGTAGCATAGGAATCTCTCTCATTTTATATTGTAATTAGAAAGGAGTTTAGTTAATGGAATTAAGAAATCAATTGAAAAAATATCGAATTAAGCATGAATGGACTCAAAAAGAATTAGCAGAAAAAGTCAATGTTTCAGATAAAACAATTTCTAGCTGGGAAACAGGGCGCACATATCCTGATGTTGCAATGTTGATTACGCTCAGTGAATTATTTGATATTACGTTGGATGAATTTATGAGAGGAGATGCTAAAATGATAAAAAGGATCGATGCTGATTTAAAATTAAAAAAAGTTTATCGATATGCATTGATTGCGACTATAACTATTTTTTTAGGAACAATCATTTTTTTGAATACGTATCAATACAAGAATCAGTGGATAGACAGATTCAACCCCTTTATGGAAATGAAAATAGGCTATGCTACATTACCGACTAACGTTACTTATAATGGGGGAAAAGAGTATGAAGAAAGTAGTAAAGAGCTGCAAATTCCAGATCCATACAAGGATATTTGGGTTATAGATGATCCATTTGGTGAAGGAACTAGATTAGATTTTAAGGGAGGACAATCTCCAGAAGGGAAAAATTATGCTTTAGTGCAACACAAAGGATTATATGTACGGCGCATATCCTTTGTTTCTTGGGATTCAATTCCAGGGATGTACAGAGACATAATGCATAAAGAATATGAAGAAGCTCCGAGTGCAGAGGATGAGCCAACTCACCATTAATAAAAGCAATGACCAATACAATTCTATATAGATAATTGTATTGGTCATTTGTTAATATTTACTTCCGATACTGTCCATCACCATAAACAATATATTTCGTAGAAGTAAGTTCATCTAATCCCATCGGTCCACGTGCATGTAACTTTTGCGTACTGATCCCAATCTCAGCACCAAAGCCAAAAACAAAACCATCCGTAAAGCGTGTAGATGCATTAGCATAAACTGCTGCTGCGTCAACTTGTTTTAAAAATTGTTGTGTAGCAAAATAATTATCACTAATGATACTTTCTGAATGCTTAGTGTTGTAGCGATTGATATGCTGAATAGCTTCTTCCAAAGAATCCACAACTTTAACGGCTAAAATAAAGTCGTTAAACTCTGTTTCCCAATCTTCTTCAGTGGCTGGGATCGATTGTTCAAAAATAGCTAACGCTCGTTCATCAGCTCGTAATTCCACATTATATTCATTCAGTGCTTTTTCGATAACAGGTAGGAAATCTGCTGCTACCTCTTGATGGATCAATAAAGTTTCTGCTGAATTACAGACAGAAGGGCGTTGGCATTTTGCATTGACGATGATATTGGTTGCCATCTCTAATTGAGCGTCTTTGTCGATATACACATGACAATTGCCGGTTCCTGTTTCGATTACTGGAACAGTTGCAGTCGTTAAGACTGTTTTGATCAAGTTAGCGCCGCCACGAGGGATCAAAACATCTAAATAGTCATTTAATTTCATTAATTTTTGAGCCGTTTCCCGAGAGGTGTCATCAACAAATTGGATCGCAAAAGGAGAAGCACCCTTTTGTTCTAACGCTTGTTGTAAAACAGTTACCAAGACTTGATTTGAATGAAAAGCTTCTTTACCGCCACGTAAAATCACAGAATTCCCTGTTTTAAAACAAAGACTTGCCGCATCTGTCGTTACATTTGGACGAGATTCATAGATGATACCGATCACACCGAGTGGCACACGTTGTTTGCCGATCATCAAGCCATCTTCATTTTTCCACATTTTATCGACTTTACCGATTGGATCAGGTAAAGTTGCAACTTGTCGGATACCATCCGCCATGTCTTTAATTCGTTCATCAGTTAAACGTAAGCGATCTAGCATTGTTTCAGTAATGCCATTTTCTGTGGCTGTAGCTAAATCTTTTTGATTTTCGAGTAAAATTTTAGCAGTATTTTTTTCTAGTTCATTCGCCATATGCAGTAACAGATCATTTTTTGTTTTTGTGTCCATCAAACCTAGTTGATAAGCTGTTTCTTTCGCTTGTTTGCCTAATTGTGCTAAATCAGTCATGAAGCGTTCCTCCTTTTTCGAACTAAATAAATAACGTACCAATCATTTCACCATTTAAAATATCAAAAATAATCTTAGGTTGCTGCCCGTTTGCTAAAATCATAGCCCCATTATGTGCTAGTACGCGTTCTGCGGCTTTCAATTTACTGTACATACCGCCCGTTCCAAAGCGACTGCCCTTGCCACCAGCTAATTGTAAAAGATCGTCATTGATCTCATTGATTTCAGAGAAAAGGGTGGCGTCTTTATTGGTATTCGGATTATCAGAGAAAAATCCATCAATATCGGATAACATGATCAACGCATCTGCTTGGATCAGTTGGGCTACGATTGCCGATAATTGATCATTGTCACCGAATTTTGTCAGATGATCTAATTCATCGATTGCCACAGTATCATTTTCATTGATAACAGGAATGATGCCCATTTGCAGGAGTTGTTCTATTGTGTTGGTTACGTTTTTGCGACTCTCAGGATATTCGATCACGTCTCTGGTCAATAATAATTGGGCGATTTGCTGGCTGTAAGTCAAAAAGCGTTGATTGTAAATGTTCATCAACTCCGCTTGTCCCACTGCGGCTACTGCTTGTTGTTCTGGAATGGTCGGGGGTCGTTTGTCCATGTTTAACTTATTTAAACCTACACCGATCGCACCAGATGACACTAAGATGATCTCTTTATCTTGGTTACGCAAATCGGATAAGGTAAAGGCCAATTGGTCAATGGCGCTTAAATTGATATTTCCATTGGGGTAAATCAATGTACTTGTCCCAACTTTGATGACGATTCGTTGTGCTTCTTTTAATTGTTTTCGCATGGTTGCCCTCGTTTCTTTCCAGGTGTTTATTTGCAAGAAAGCTTGGACAAAAATTTGGCTTTTGTCCAAGCTTAGATTTTATTCTTCTATTTTACAGCTTTATAGGTCTTTTGTCTCTAAATCATGAACAAATAATCCACTCAATAATTTAGGTTCAAACCAAGTTGATTTTGGAGGCATGATTTTACCCGCATCCGCAACATTTAATAAATCATCCATCGTCGTTGGATAAATAGCAAAAGCTGCTGACCATTGTCCGCTATCCACTAGTTGCTCTAATTCTTTCATTCCACGAATGCCGCCAACAAAATCGATCCGTTTATCTGTCCGCACATCTTGAATATCGAAAATGGCTGCTAATACATGATTTTGCAGTAAAGAAACATCCAAACGATCAACTGGATCGTCGGATAGAATTGCCTCTTTAGCAGTTAGTGCGTACCACTGACCATCCAAATACATACCAAACATTTTCGGTTGAGCAGGTTTTCCTGTGTTTGTTTTTGTGACCGTGAAACTCTTTTCCAAACGATCGAAGAAATCAGCTTCGATTGGAACATTCACAACACGATTATAATCTAAAATTTCCAATTCTTCTTTAGGAAAAATCACGGATAAAAAGTAGTTGAATTCTGCTGTTTCAGTAGCGTCAGGATGAGCAGCTTTTTTCTTTTGTCCAACTTTGACCGCTGATTCTGTCCGGTGATGGCCGTCTGCAATATATAAAGCGGGCACATCTTGAGCAAAAGTCGTAACGAGTTGTTCGATCACTTCTGGTTTATCTACAAGCCAAACACGGTGAGTGACTTCATGAAAACTCGTGAAATCATAGACGGGATCGTGAGTTTTTTTCCAGTCGTCCGTTAACGTTTGGATCTGTTTGTTTTTTCGGTAAGTTAGAAAAATCGGACTAGTATTCGCATCGCACGCTTCAATATGGCGAATGCGATCGACTTCTTTTTCTGGACGGGTAAATTCATGTTTTTTGATCTTACCTTCCGTGTAATCAGAGATTGAAGTACAGGTTACAAGACCAGTTTGAGCTCGTCCGTTCATCGTTAATTCGTAAAGGTATAAAAGTGGTTTGTCATCTTGAATCAGCCATTGTTTTTGTAAAAATGTTTGTAAATTATTAGCCGCTTTTTCGTAAACTTGATCATCATAAGGCGAAAGTGTTTCAGGTAAATCGATTTCAGCTTTGTCGATATGCAAGTAAGAATAAGAGTTATTTTCACCAAGTTCGCGCGCCTCATCAGAACTTAAAACATCATAAGGCAATGTAGCAATTTTTTCACTGAACTCAGCGGCTGGTCGAATGCTTTTAAATGGGTGAATTTTAACCATTAGTAGCTCACCACCTCAGTATTTTTGATTGTCCTCACACGGATGATATTTTCGGCCGCTTGGATTTTTTCCGCTGCTGCTTGGATTTTTACTTCGTCTGTTTCTGCAATATCAACGATCGTATAGGCATAATCTTCACGACTACGGTTAATCATCGTATCGATATTGATCTCTAAATTCGCAATACCAGTTGAGATTTGACCTAACATATTTGGCACATTTCTGTGTATGATTGTGAAACGGAATGGTGAGTTGAAGGCCATTTCCACAGTTGGGAAATTAACAGAACGTTTTATATTCCCAGTTTCTAAGAATTTTTTTAGGGTACGAGCAGCCATTTTGGCACAATTGATTTCTGCTTCCTCTGTTGATGCACCTAAATGAGGAAGAACTAAGATTTTTTCATTATGCAGGAGGCGTTCATCAGCAAAATCAGTAACAAAATTGCTGATTTCACCTTGAGCTATAGCTTCAATCACGGCTTCTGTTTCGACTAACTCACCACGAGCAAAGTTAAGTAAAACAGCATGGTTTTTCATTTGCGCCAGTTGTTCTTTTCCAATCAAATGATGGGTATTTTCAGATAAAGGAACATGAACGGTGACAAAATCACAGGTTTTTAAAACTTCCTCCATGCTTTGCGCACGTTTGACACGACGTGAAATACTCCAAGCGGTATCAACAGAGACAAAAGGATCAAATCCTGTGACTTCCATCCCTAAACGATAAGCATCATTGGCAACCATTGCACCGATCGCACCAAGACCGATCACGCCCAACTTTTTACCTTCTAATTCAGTCCCAGCAAATTGTTTTTTCTGCGCTTCGGCCTGTTCTTCAGTGTCTGTTCCAGTCAGAGTTTGTACCCAGTTAGAGCCTTTTAAAATCGGACGGACAGATAAAAGTAGACAAGCAATGACTAATTCTTTTACAGCGTTCGCATTTGCGCCTGGTGTATTGAATACAACGATCCCCTCTTCAGTGCATTTTTTGACTGGAACATTATTTGTTCCAGCTCCAGCACGAGCAACAGCTAAAACAGAAGCAGGAAAGTCATAATCATGGAGTTTTTCACTACGTAAGATGATACCGGCGGGTGTCTCAGTTTTATTGAGCGTAAAATTTTCTTCATTAAAACGAGCTAAACCAACTGGTGCAATTGCATTGAATGTTTTAATATCATACATCTATTTTGTTCCTCCATTTTCTGCCTCGAATTTTTTCATTAAATCAACTAAAGCTACAACACCAGATTTTGGGAATGCGTTGTACAAACTTGCACGCATACCACCTACAGAACGGTGCCCTTTTAAGTTCTCAAAGCCTGCAGCTAAAGCTTCTTGATTGAATTTTTTATCTAGTTCATCACTTCTAGTAATAAAAGGAATATTGTTGATCGAACGGTCTTTTTGATTTACTGGTGAAGAAAATAGGTCAGATGAGTCGATCTCATCATATAAAATAGCTGCTTTTTCTTTATTTTGTTTTTCCATTTGACTAACGCCGCCTTGTTCTTTGATCCATTCAAAGACAAGTTTTGCCATATAAATGCTGTATGTCGGCGGTGTGTTGTACATTGAGCCGTTTTTCGCTTGGATATCATAATCTAGCATGGCGCTAAGAACATCCGCTTGACCGATTAAATCATCACGAACGATGACAACCGTTAGTCCTGCTGGGCCAATGTTTTTTTGCGCTCCTGCGTAAATCAAGCCAAAATCGGCTACATTATAATCGATCGATAGAATATTAGAAGACATATCCGCGACAAGCGGGACATCACCTGTGTCAGGGATGTTATAAATTGTCGTACCTTCTATCGTATTATTGGTCGTAATATGGACATAGGCTGCATCTTGCGGGATGTCTTCTTTACTGATTTCGGGAATATACGTGAAATTTTTATCTTCACTTGAAGCAATCACTTGAACATCAACATTATCAATTTTTTTCGCTTCACTGATGGCTTTTTTTGCCCAAGACCCAGTGTTGACGTATAAGGCTGTTTTATTTTGCGCCAAATTCAATGGAACCATGGTAAATTGCATACTAGCGCCACCTTGCAAAAAGAGCACTTTATAGTTATCAGGAATATTCATCAATTCTCTGAGTAAAGTTTCGGCATTTTCAATGATCGTTTCAAAAAGGGAGGAACGATGACTCAACTCCATCACGGACATGCCGCTGTTCTCGTAATTCACCAATTCGGATTGTGCTTTTTCCAATACACTTTTAGGTAAAACGGCGGGACCAGCTGAAAAATTGTAAACAGTTTTCATACATCTATCTCTCCTTTGATATGATCATTCATCTACTATCTGTATAGTAAATGTGAAAACCATTATAACAGAAAGGCTAGATTAAAAAAAGATTAAAAGTAAGTTTCGTAAATTTTTTCACAGTGTTTTTCATATTGAGTGGGAAAAAAAGTTATTTGCTGATTATTCTTGATATATCTTGCCCGTATTTCTTATTATTTGTTTGTTTTCTTTTTTTTATAATATATTTGTTGAAATTGAGTTAGACGTTAACTATAGGAGCTTGTTATACTAATAAAGTAACCATTATGTTTTAAACAGTTGGTTATTTTAGATAAAAGGAGGAAAAAAATGAATAAAAAGAAAATGTTGTGTATAATTAGTAGTTTATTTTTAGGCGGTCTTTTTTGTTTTGGTGGAGGGTCAGGGGTGCATGCAGCACCGGCCGATCCGAATATGGGGAAAATACCATTTGAGCAACCAGATGGAAAAACCTTTGAGGGGGAGCTCAAAGGAGACGAGTACTTAAACTATGTCGTTGTTGATAAAACATCAGATATTGTTGTTCAGGGAAAAGACAATTATTGGTACTACGCACAAAAAGGGAGAGCTAGAACAGGAATCCAAGCGAGTGGTAAAAAGTATTTGATTGATGAAAAACCAGCAGATACATTATCAGAAAAAGAAGCTGCGACAGTTAAAGTACCAGTACCTAAGCAGAGTAGACAAGCTTCAACAGAAAATTATAAATTAAATAGAGATCAAAATTTATTAGTAGTTTTAGTTGAATATAATAATCAGAAATTTAATACTTCTGCTTATCCATGGGGAATGAGAGAAGAAAGCAGTGTTGAGCAGTGGCAACAAAAAATATTTGGTGAGGGAAGTGAAGATAAGTCGGTAAAAAATTATTACAAAGAAGCAACGCAAGATAGAATTAATCTAGTTCCTGCTCAGACTTCACAATTTACTTCTGCACCAGGCGTCATCAAAGTCTCATTGGATGAAGATCATCCCAATAGTGATGGGACACAACGGATGCCGGAAACATCATATATGAGACGAGCTTTACAGAAAGCGGAAGAACATATCGAACTTTCTGCTTATGACAAAAATAAAGACGGTAAACTAGAGATAAATGAGTTGCATGTAATGTTTATTGTTGCGGGGTTTGAAATGAGTAGAGGGAGTAAGCAAAATGGAATTTGGGCTCATAAAAGACATGACCACCTTGCCACAAAGAATGATTTATATTTCCTGAATGGTTATTTTGCGGTTGGAGAAAAGATGTTGGCTAATACTCTCGATGATGATGGAATAAAAACAAAAGATATCCCATCGTCCATCGGTGTGATCGCTCATGAAATGGGGCATGATTTAGGTTTGCCTGATTTATATGGACCCGAAACGTCTACAGGAGGATATGGGTTGGGTTACCATAGTGTAATGGCTACCGGGAGCTGGGGAGGAGTTATGACAGGCTTTCCCGAAAAACCTGAGCGTGATATGGGCGCATTGCCAACACATTTCGATGCTTATTCAAAAATGAAATTAGGCTTTCCTGTTGAAACCATTGAAAATGGGCAAGAAGTTTTAGCTAAAGACATAAGTAGTGGTGAGTTCAAATTGTATAAATTGCCTATATATAAAGATGGTAAGAAAAGCGAAGACGAATATTATTTAATCGAAAATAGACAAATGTTTGGTTTTGATGTAGGACGAAGACATCATAATAATAGCACGGGTATCTCTATATATCACATTAATGAAAAATATTCGGATAATGTTAATATTTCAAATTATGGCGACCAGTTAGTTACATTGAAGGAAGCGGATCAATCCATTCATGGATATCCTTTACTAAGCAAAGGGAGTGGTGATAGTTCAAAAAGTTATTTCAAAAAAGAAACTAATTTATCTGAATTTAATAGAGAATCGTTGCCTACAAGTCAAACAAAGGATGGTAAGAGTCCAAATCTAGCAGTATTTGTTGAGGAGAGCAAGGATAACGCAATCAAAATTATTTTTAAAGATTCTCTATTAATTAAAGGTGTATTTGGAACAGCGCCATGGACATGGGATACTGGAACGAAAACACTAACGTTTAAAGGCGGGACATTCGCAAATGGTGCGCATCTATTTAATTTAGAGAATGGATTAAATGGAGAAAAGATCGAAAAAATTGTATTTACTGAGAAGATAAAATTGAGCCCAAATGCTTCTGCTTTGTTTAGCAGTTTAAGAAACTTGAAAACGATAGAGAATGCCAATAAATTAGATACATCAGAAGTAACAGATATGAGTAAGTTATTTTCATTTAATGACAGTTTAGAAGAGGTAGATTTGAATGGATGGGACACATCAAAGGTAACCACCATGGCATCAATGTTTTACCTTACTTATTCATTAAAATCAGTAAGGATAAATCAATGGAACACGTCAAACGTAACAAAAATGAATGCTATGTTTCTTGGCCACAAATCTAGCTTACGAGCATTAGACTTAAGCAATTGGGATACGTCAAAAGTGGAATACATGACTCAAATGTTTCCCTCTAATTTATCAAGTCTAACGCTAGGGGAAAATTTCCGCTTCCAAAAAGGAGCGAGTCTTCGATCTGCAACGTGGGTCAATAAAGAATCAGATGTTGTGTATAATAGTGTGGATGAATTTATGACGTACGATGGAAGTATTCCAGGTACCTATGAAATTGGGGACTCAACGATTCCATGGACATGGGATACCGAAACGAAAACACTAACGTTTAAAGGCGGGACATTCGCAAATGGTGCGCATCTATTTAATTTAGAGAATGGATTAAATGGAGAAAAGATCGAAAAAATTGTATTTACTGAGAAGATAAAATTGAGCCCAAATGCTTCTGCTTTGTTTAGCAGTTTAAGAAACTTGAAAACGATAGAGAATGCCAATAAATTAGATACATCAGAAGTAACAGATATGAGTAAGTTATTTTCATTTAATGACAGTTTAGAAGAGGTAGATTTGAATGGATGGGACACATCAAAGGTAACCACCATGGCATCAATGTTTTACCTTACTTATTCATTAAAATCAGTAAGGATAAATCAATGGAACACGTCAAACGTAACAAAAATGAATGCTATGTTTCTTGGCCACAAATCTAGCTTACGAGCATTAGACTTAAGCAATTGGGATACGTCAAAAGTGGAATACATGACTCAAATGTTTCCCTCTAATTTATCAAGTCTAACGCTAGGGGAAAATTTCCGCTTCCAAAAAGGAGCGAGTCTTCGATCGGCAACATGGGTCAATAAAGAATCAGATGTTGTGTATAATAGTGTGGATGAATTTATGATGTACGATGGAAGTATTCCAGGTACCTATGAAATCCAATAAAGAGCGAGAATAAACAATTAGCTTAGACAAAAACTAAATACGGTATTTTAACAGAACTTCGTTCATACGGAAATTATCTTCGTATGAACGAAGTGTCATTGTGGGGTAAATCAAAGGAGGAAAATATGAAAAAGAAAATGCTATGTATGGTTAGTAGTTTGTTTTTAGGCGGTCTTTTTTGTTTTGGCGGAGAGTCAGAGGTGCATGCAGCACCAGTCAATCCCAATATGGGAAAAGTAACTTTTGAACAGCCAGATGGAAAAACCTTTGAGGGGGAGCGCAAAGGAGATGAGCACTTAAACTATGTTGTAGCTGATAAAACATCAGATATTGTCGTTCAAGGAAAAGATAATTTCTGGTATTACGCTCAGAAAGGCAAAGCAAGAACAGGCATTCAAACAAGTGGTAAAAAATATTTAATTGACGAAAAACCAGCAGATACGTTATCAGAAAAAGAAGTTGCAACATTGAAAGTGCCTATACCTAAGCAAATTAAGAATGCTTCGAACGCCGATTATAAATTAAATAGAGATCAAAATTTATTGGTGATTTTAGTAGAATATAACAATCAAAAATTTAATAAATCTGCATATTCTTGGGGAATGAGGGAAGAAAGCAGTGTTGAACAATGGCAACAAAAAGTATTTGGTGTGGGAAATGAAAATAAATCGGTAAAAGAGTATTATACAGAAGCGACACAAGATAGAATCAATCTTTTGCCAGCTCAAACATCGCAATTTGCTTCTGCACCAGGCGTTATCAAAGTGTCATTGGATGAAGATCATCCCAATAGTGATGGGACACAAAAAAACCCAGATACTCTATACATGGAAAGGGCACTAAAAAAAGCAGAAGAACATATCGATCTCTCTGCTTATGACAAAAATAAAGATGGCAAATTAGAGACTAATGAGCTTCATGTGATGTTTATTGTTGCGGGGTTTGAAATGACGAATAGTAGTGCTACTAGAAATGCGGTTTGGGCGCATAAAAGTTTTGCGGGGCTATCATCAAAGAATGGCTCATATTTTGATAATGGATATTTTGTAGTTGGAGAAAAAATGATGGTTCATTATGAAAAAAAATATAACGACGGAATGGTATTATCCACGTCTATAGATGTCCCTTTATCTATTGGTGCCATAGCACATGAATTTGGACATGACTTAGGTTTGCCAGACTTATATGGACCTAACACCGTTGATGGAGGGGGAGGTTTAGGTTATCACAGTGTTATGTCTTCAGGAATGTGGGGAGGGCACGATATTTGGTATTCTAAAAAATCAGCAGATGATAGTGGTGCATTACCGGCACACTTCGATGCCTATTCAAAAATGAAATTAGGGTTTCCAGTTGAAACGGTTGAAAATGAGCGAGAAGTTACAGCGATGGATGGTAGTCATGATGAGTTTAAAGTATACAAATTACCTATATACAAGGAAAATAAAAGAAGTGAAGAAGAATATTATTTAATCGAAAATAGACAAATTTTTGGTTTTGATGAAGGTCGTAGAGCCTATAATGGGAGTGAAGGAATTTCTCTCTATCATGTTAATGAAAATTATCCTAATAACCTTAACATATCAAACTATGGTGATCAGTTGGTTACATTGAAAGAAGCTGATGAATCAATTAATGGATACCCTTTATTGAGTAAAGAGAAAGGCGATGATTATAGTTCAAATAGTTACTTTAAAAAAGGCTCCAATAATATTTTTTCAGTTAAAACAGTACCTTCTAGCGTTACAAAGGAAGGGGGATATCCCCACTTTTCTGTATCTGTTGAAGATGAAAAAAATGAAATAATGAAAATTAAATTTGAAAACACTCAACCGATTAAAGGAACGTACGGCACTTCTGCATGGTACTTTGATAAAATGACTAACATACTAACCTTTGAAGATGGTGTTTTTCCGAATACGTCTAATTCTATGACAATCCGAGATGTAATAGAATCACAATTCAATGGAGAAAAGATTAAGAAGATTGTCATTGCTGGGGACAATGTGAAATTGACTACTGGTAATAGTTTATTCGCAAATTTAAATGATTTAGAAAGCATTGAAGGATTAGAGAAACTTAATACACGTGGTGTTACGAGTATGCGGATGATGTTTTTCGGAAGTAAATCTATACAAACATTAAATGTATCGAACTTTGATACAAGTAATGTTGTTGATATGAGTTCGATGTTTTATGGCGATTCGGATTTAACTACCTTGAACATGTCTGGGTGGAATACAATAAATGTAAGGGATATGCAAATGATGTTTTATGGTTTATCCAAAATACAGCATCTTGATGTGTCAAACTTTGATACAGGGAACGTTGGAAATATGTCAGATATGTTTACAGGGTTAACCAACATTACAAATTTAGATGTCACAAATTTAGATACGAGTAATGTGGTTTATATGTCGCGTATGTTTGATAGTCTACCTAATTTAACAAGCTTAGATTTATCAAATTTTATTACTGGTAAAGTTACTCATATGCATCAGATGTTTTATGGAGCAACTAAATTGAAAGAGCTGGATTTATCTAGTTTTGATACGAGGCGTACTAAGAATATGGCTGATATGTTTTATAATTGTCAGTCGTTAGAAACTTTAAATTTATCAAATTTTGTTATGAGAAATACTATAATAGGTGGTATGTTTCATGGTTGTAGTTCTTTAGATACACTTGTTTTAGGCAAAGGATCTCTGTTGCATGAAAAAAATTGGAATGTTGAGTTAGAAAGTAAAACTGAACTTCCGTATTCAGACGCGTGGATGGGTCCGGACAATACAATTATGCATAGCAGTACCAGTCAATTCATAGGAGGATACAACGGAACTAAACCAGGAATCTATACTAGAGAAAGAATTAATTAATGGCGTGTTGAACAAGATGGCGTAGTATAAAAAAAGTAAAAACAATTACAAATTTAAATTCTTCAGATATTGTTAGATTTAAATAGTTTGAACACATCAAAAGTGACAGATACGAGTAGGATGTTTGTTAATGAATTATCTAGTTTAACGCTTGGGAAAATTTTCGCTTCAAAAAAAGAAGTGAACTTTCGATCAGGTCATGGGTCAATAAAGAAGCGAATGTCGCGTACAATAGTGTAGCTAAATTCAAAACATACGATAACACACTCTCAGAAATTTACGAAATCCAATAAAAGTAAGTAATTACTTTAAATAAAAAAAGCCGTCTATTGCATATATTTATGTTATAGACGCTTTTTCATTGAAGAACAATTCCACTTTCCCTATGAACGTGGTAGACTACCTACATAACAAACCGTTTCAAAGGAGATCAATCAATGTCAAAACTAAAAGAATTAGCCCGCAATTGTCTGCAAGTTGCACCGTTTATTTTATCTAATACAATTATTTTTATCCCTTATTTTTTGTTTTTGAACCTAAGCGATGGTGCGAGTGTAGAAAGAGTTTTGCCTTTCGTGCTTTTTTATACGTTTCGAATGACGGGGATATTCTTGTTAAAAAGTTTCAAATTAGCCTTAACGAGTTTTAATGTGCTGATTATTTCTATTCTGATTGGAGGCGCAGGCTGTTTGATTGGGATGCTAGGACAATTTTACTTTCCAGCATATCTATTTTCGGCTGTTTTACTAGGACTTAGCGCATCATGGCTTCCATCGGCCAACACCACAGTCAATTATCATGAAAAACAGCAAGGCTATTCCGCTTTGACAGGTAGAAAATATCTGTTTATCCTATTGATATTAGGTGGGGTGATCGCCTCGTTGATGCTGACGAAGGAGTTGCGAATTCCTTTGGTTTTAGGAGAGTATACCTTGTTGTATATAGCGGCCTATCATACCGTCACTCATTATCCTGACTATGAAATTGATTTTAATGAAGTCGACAAACAGGTAATATCGATCAAAGAGTTCTTTTTATTTTTATTTTTCTTTGTCCTATTGTTATTTATTCGTTCGGCTCGACTGTTGTTTGATCCGCAGCTTTTGGATATTGGAATTATTGGATTTTCTGTGTTGTTTGTGATCACTGCTTGGTATTTGAATCGCCAAAGGAAAGTTTGGAAGCTTCCTTTATGGCTGAATTTACTCACATTTGCTAATGGAATGTGCATGAACTTTCTACTTCTTTTTGGCACATTTTATGTGTCGTTACGTTTAGGAATAGACCGTCTTACTGCAAATTTATATGTTCCGTATATTTTAGGGATTATTGGATCAGCAGTTGTTATTAAATTTTTATATCGACTGTTTCCTAAAGTAGATGTTAGAATCATCCATCTTGGGGGATTCATCTTCTCGTTATTCTTGTTATTGTTTCGCCCACTTTTTCCAATTGGGATTTTTCTGCTAAGTTGTTTTATTAGTGCTACTGGTAATTTCCTGAATCAAAAGTATTATCAAGAAGAGAATTTGCCACAAGATACTCGAATCATTACCAAGTTTAGTACCCAAACAAAAGGCAGTGTGATGCATCAGTTATTATTGATGAGTACTTTGTGGTTGTTAGCCAAACAAGCACAGTTACCAGCCAAAACAGTATTGCAAATTACGGCGCATCGAACTCATAACCCAGTGGCTCTTCAATTGGTAGAGCATGTTCATATAATTAGTATTATTGGATTGATGTTATTTTTTTCTTTTATTTTTTACGAAGTAGTAAAAAATGAACAAAATGAGTCTAAATGATGTGAAAACATAAAAAAACACAAGAGAATATTAAAGATACTGTAAAAGTAAGCTGGGAATCAGCGTAGTATGTTAAAATAGAAATAGTTTACAAGTAGAGGAGATTTATGATGAAACAACGAGGATTTGAAATTATTACTGATTATAAAGACCAAGGGATCGCAATCCCTGAGCGTGCCACAAAAGGCGCTGCAGGGTATGACTTTGAAGCAGCAGAAACAGTTGTTGTACCAAGTATTTGGCAATTACAAGCACAAGGTATAGCGCCAAAACCCATTTTGGTAAAAACAGGGATCAAAGCATATATGGCTGAAAATGAGTATTTAGAATTAGTGAGTCGTTCATCAAACCCATTGAAACGTTTTTTAATGTTAGCAAATGGCGTGGGTGTGATCGATCGTGATTATTATAATAACGAAGGCAATGAAGGCCATATCATGTTTCAATTTTTGAATTTTGGGTATGAAGAGATGGTTATCGAAAAAGGCGAACGAATCGGACAAGGTATCTTTAAGCCGTTTCTTTTAGCAGATGTTGATGATGTGGAAACTGAACGCACAGGCGGTTTTGGATCTTCAGGCAAAAACTAAGTTAAATTCATTGGAAAAATGCGTATTTTACAGTGGGAAGTCTTAGTCTAAGTGGCTGATACTATGGTAAAATAAAGAATACATCAAAACGAGGGGATAGCATATGGCAAAAAAAGCAAAAGTTCAATTTGAGTGTCAAACGTGCGGGTATATTTCCCCTAAATATTTAGGACGCTGTCCGAACTGTGGGCAGTGGAACACAATGACCGAAGAAATCATTCAAGATACGACAGATCGTCGTGCTAGAGTTAGTTTAACGGGAAAAAAGACACAGCCTCAGCGCTTAGCTGAAGTGGTTCCTAAGAAAGAGCCGAGAGTTAAAACAAAGTTGGTAGAGCTAAACCGTGTGTTAGGTGGCGGTGTTGTTCCTGGATCACTGGTTTTGATTGGTGGGGATCCCGGAATCGGTAAATCAACGTTGCTGTTACAGGTGTCACAACAACTTGCAGAAATCGGCGGCAAAGTACTTTATGTTTCTGGAGAAGAAAGTGCAGAACAAATCAAAATGCGTGCCGAGCGTTTAAGTTCGATCGATACGGAATTTTATTTGTACGCAGAAACGGATATGAACGAAATAAGCCGTGCAATCGAAAAGTTAGAGCCCGATTATGTGATCATTGATTCTATTCAAACGATGACCCAACCAGATGTTACCAGCGTGGCTGGCAGTGTTAGTCAGGTACGAGAGACGACAGCTGAACTGTTAAAAATCGCTAAAACCAATGGTATTGCGATTTTCATCGTAGGTCATGTGACCAAAGAAGGTTCGATTGCAGGACCACGTATGCTAGAACATATGGTAGATACTGTTTTGTATTTTGAAGGAGATAAGCATCATACCTTCAGAATCTTGAGAGCAGTAAAAAATCGTTTTGGCTCGACTAACGAGATCGGGATTTTTGAAATGAGAGAGCATGGACTGGAAGAAGTCGCGAATCCTTCTCAAGTGTTTTTAGAAGAACGATTGGCTGATGCTACAGGTTCAGCGATTGTGGTCGCAATGGAAGGGACACGTCCCATTTTGGTTGAGGTTCAGGCTTTAGTCACTCCAACGATGTTCGGAAATGCCAAGCGGACGACGACGGGTCTAGATTTTAATCGAGTTTCCTTGATCATGGCAGTTTTAGAAAAACGTGCTGGCTTGTTACTACAAAATCAAGATGCTTATCTAAAGGCTGCTGGTGGTGTGAAAATCAACGAACCAGCTATCGATTTGGCAGTAGCGGTAAGTATCGCTTCCAGCTATAAAGAAAATGGTACGAAGCCAACAGAATGTTTTATTGGTGAAATTGGTCTGACAGGTGAGATTCGTCGTGTGAATAGTATTGAACAACGAGTACGAGAAGCACAAAAGCTAGGCTTTACTAAAATTTATTTACCAAAAAACAATTTAGGCGGTTGGACCCCTCCAGAGGGAATCGAGATTGTCGGTGTTGCGACAATCGGAGAAACACTAAGAAAAGTATTCAAATAGAGTGAGAGTAAGAGGTCGACACAAGATTTTAGGAGCGATCTCTTCCTTTCAATCTTTAAATTAAGTATAACTATATTGGAGGATGAATCTATGCAGAAACGTGTTATCACACTGCTAATGGTCGTCGCAGGCGCAAGCTTAGGTATCTCATTATTACCGATGGCTTGGGACATGGCGAAACAGGCAGATAATACATGGCTGAACAATAACTTTACTAACAGTTTGATTGGTGCACTTATTTTCTTTATTTTATCGTTAGGGTTAGCAAAGTATATTGTTTCAGTTGTGAAAAAAGTAGAAGCAGCATTAAACGAAATGAGTTTGACTTATCTATTATTCGGGAGTATTGGTGCAATTCTTGGTCTAGTCATTGGTGTGATCATTTCGATTCCAATGTATAACTTGAATATCCCGTTTGTTAATAGTGTTTTACCGATTCTAGTCATGATCATTTTTGGCTACCTTGGGTTTCGTATGGGTACGACTCGAATTGATGAATGGCGTAAAATTTTTACTCCTAAGCAGAAAAAGGTTCAAACTGAAGGTGAAGGAGAAGTTTTAGATCGTAGAGTAGAAGATCATTTTCATAAGTACAAAATTTTAGATACAAGTGTGATCATCGACGGTAGAATCTATGATATTGCTAAAACCGGTTTTTTAGAAGGGGTTATTTTGATTCCTAACTTTGTGTTGTATGAGCTGCAATATATTGCCGATTCTGGCGATAGCTTAAAACGTGTTCGTGGACGTCGTGGTTTGGATATTTTGAATGCATTGCAAAAAGAAGATGGAATTTCGGTTGAAATGTATGAAGGTGACTTTGAAGATATTTCAGAAGTCGACAGTAAACTGATCAAGTTAGCAAAACTATTGGATGGTGTGGTTGTAACAAATGATTACAACTTAAATAAAGTCTCTGAGTTTCAAAATGTTCCTGTTTTGAATATCAATGCTTTAGCAAATGCTGTAAAACCTGTTGTGATTCCAGGTGAAACGATGAATGTGATGGTTGTAAAAGCCGGAACAGAACGTCAGCAAGGTGTGGCTTACTTAGATGATGGCACAATGGTTGTAGTTGAAGATGGACAGCATTACATGAACGAACATATTCAAGTTGTTGTAACAAGTGCATTACAGACGGCAGCTGGCCGGATGATTTTTGCCAAACCAGCTCACTCAGGTCGTGGGATCGACGACAGTAAAGAAGAACATAAAGCCAATGGGAAAAGCTGAAAATAGAAACAAAGCACTGGATTATGAAGTCATATTATTGGCTGCTGGACAAGGTAAGAGAATGGGCGCCAGCCGAAATAAGATTTTATTGCATTTAATCGGCAAACCAGTTATTTCTTATTCATTAAATACATTTTTAAATGATCCTGCGTGTAAACACATCGTTTTGGTCACGCAAGAAGATGAACAAGATTTATTAGCGGCAATGGTCAAAAAGGAAACAAAGAAAAAAAAATGTCCAATTACAATCGTCTCTGGTGGTTGTGAACGGCAATACAGTGTTTATAATGGCTTAAAAGCGTTGCTGAATCAAAAGAATATCGTAATGGTTCATGATGGCGCAAGACCATTTGTTAACTTGACACAATTGAAATTATTACACCAAAAGGTACAAGAAACGAGAGCGGCTATTTTAGGTGTTCCAGTCAAAGATACCATCAAACGAGTGATTGAGGGTATTGTACAAGAGACAGTTCCACGTGAAACATTATGGCAAATTCAAACGCCGCAAGCTTTTTACGGGGAGGATTTACTAGCTGTTCATGTCTGTGCCCAACAAGAAGGTTATTTAGGAACAGACGATGCATCACTCATTGAAAAATACAGTAATTTACCTGTCTCAATGGTATTGGGAAGTTATGAAAATATCAAATTGACTACACCAGAAGATATGCTGATCGGTGAAGCGATTGTGAAACGAAAAAGAAGCTAGGTGAAAAAATGATACGAATTGGACAAGGTTTTGATGTTCATCAATTGGTAGAAGGACGTAAATTGATCATCGGTGGTGTGGAACTTCCTTTTGAAAAAGGTCTGCTAGGGCACTCTGATGCAGATGTGTTGCTACATGCAATTACGGATGCGCTACTAGGTGCTGCAGGACTTGGAGACATCGGTCATTTATTTCCTGATACAGATCCAGAGTTTAAAGATGCGGACTCAATGAAATTATTATATGAAGCAAATCAAAAAATTTTGGCTGGCGGCTTTACTATTGGCAACATTGATTGTACAATTTTAGCAGAACAACCAAAAATGAAACCTTATTTAGAGCAAATGAAAGAAAACATCGCCAAAGCCTGTGAAATTGAAACAAATCAAATCAATTTAAAAGCAACTACGATGGAAAAAATGGGTTTCATTGGTCAAGAAGAAGGTATGGGAGCGATTGCGGTCGCTTTACTTGAAAAATAGAAAGAGGAATGCACAATGACAAAAGTACGTGTACGTTACGCACCAAGTCCAACTGGACACTTGCATATCGGAAATGCGAGAACTGCTTTATTTAATTATTTATTTGCCCGCCACAATGATGGTGAATTTATTATCCGAATCGAAGATACTGATCAAAAGAGAAACATTGAAGACGGCGAAAAAAGCCAGTTGGAAAACTTAGCATGGTTAGGCATGGATTGGGATGAATCTCCTGAAAAACCAGGTGAATACGGTCCTTATCGTCAGTCAGAACGTGGCGAAATTTATCAACCTTTGATCGATCAACTGTTGGTAAGCAATCGCGCATATAAATGTTATTGTACAGAAGACGAATTAGAAGCTGAAAGAGATGCGCAACGTGCTCGTAGCGAAATGCCGCATTACTCTGGTAAATGTGCGAATTTGACACCTTCTGAGCAAGCAGAAAAAGAAGCACAAGGACTTGTTCCTGTTATTCGTTTCCGTGTACCACGAAACACTTCTTTTACATTTGAAGATATGGTCAAAGGCGAAATCGTTTTTGAATCAGACAATATCG
Organism: Enterococcus ureasiticus; assembly: GCF_001730285.1. Taxonomy (GTDB): domain Bacteria; phylum Bacillota; class Bacilli; order Lactobacillales; family Enterococcaceae; genus Enterococcus_L; species Enterococcus_L ureasiticus. Next base: position 179,781 of record NZ_MIJZ01000015.1, on the reverse strand, counting down.
GCGGCGACTTTGTTATTCAAAAACGTGATGGTATGCCAACGTATAACTTTGCTGTAGCAGTAGATGATCACATGATGAAAATCACTCATGTTCTACGTGGAGACGATCATATTGCCAATACACCAAAGCAATTGATGGTTTATGAAGCATTTGGTTGGAAAGCACCAGAATTTGGACATATGACGTTGATCATCAACTCTGAAACAGGTAAAAAATTAAGTAAACGTGACGAATCGATTTTACAATTTATCGAACAATACCGTGAACTTGGCTATTTACCAGAAGCAATGTTCAACTTTACAGCATTATTAGGTTGGTCACCAGTCGGGGAAGAAGAAATCTTCTCACAAGATGAATTGATCAAAATCTTTGATCCAGAACGTTTAAGCAAATCACCAGCGGCGTTTGATGGGAAGAAACTTGAATGGGTCAATAACCAATACATGAAACAATTAGACTTAGATGTTTTAACAGAGATGTGTCTTCCTTATCTAGTAGCAGAAGGCAAAATTGAAGCTCAACCAAGCGATGAAAAATTGGAATGGTTGAAAAAAGTTGTTAGCTTGTACCAACCACAAATGAGCTATGCTGCTGAAATCGTCAATGTTTCTGAATTATTCTTCAACGAACATCCAGTCTTAGATGATGCAGCCAAAGAAGTCTTAGCTGGAGAAACTGTACCTACCGTTTTAGCTGCTTTTAAAGCACAATTAGAAGCGATGGACGTTGTAGATGTACCAAGCATCAAAGCTGGAATCAAAGCGGTTCAAAAAGAAACAGGCGTTAAAGGTAAAAATCTATTTATGCCGATTCGTGTAGCTGTTTCAGGACAAATGCATGGACCAGAATTAGGCGATACGATCGAGCTGCTAGGGAAAGAAAAAGCTTTAGATCATTTAAATAACGTTTTATAATAGAAATATGTAGAGAAGAAGAAGTAAAAAAGCGCGTGTCTTTAGAGAGACTGTGGATGGTGAAAACAGTTGTCAGCCCTTTTTGAAATGCATCTTTGAATAGTTTCAGCGACACGTAGCTGAAAACGGCCAACAACCGTTATCTGTTTTGAGGCAGGGAAACCTGTGAAAAAAAGTGGAACCACGCAGAAGCGTCTTTTAAACGGAGTTATTTCGTTTAAAAGACGCTTATTTGTTTTAATATCTAGCTTTTCAGGTTAGATATTCGGAAAAAAGATAAAATTTGTCTGGTATCAAATGTGTCATAAACCTATTTTTTCCGTCGGAGCTACATGAATTTAAAATCAAATGAAAGGAGCAAGAATATGAGTTGGTTAAAAAGAGCTGTTAGGGCAGTCAAAAACAATGATCCAGCAGCACGTTCGACGTTGGAAGCGTTGCTTACATATCCAGGATTACATGCGTTGTTTTGGCATCGTTTTTCCCATTTTTTATATAGACACCGACTGTTTTTATTAGCGAAGATCCATGCGCAGTTTTGGCGATTCTTAACAGGAATTGAGATCCATCCTGGAGCGACGATCGCACCTGGCGTTTTTATTGATCACGGAATGGGTGTGGTGATCGGTCAAACAGCAGAAATAGAAGAAGATGTCGTGTTATTTCATGGTGTGACCTTAGGAGGAACAGGTAAGGATACAGGGAAACGTCATCCAACTGTCAAAAAAGGGGCTATGATCCATGCACATGCTCAAATATTGGGGCCAGTTACGATTGGTGAAAGAGCAAAAATTGGTGCTGCTGCTGTTGTTTTAACAGATATTCCTGACGATGCAACAGCCGTAGGAATCCCGGCAAAGGTCGTCAGAATCAAAGGAGAAAAATTGGAGGTAGCGTATGATTCAAATTTATAATACATTAACGAGAGAAAAAGAAGTGTTTCAACCAATAGAGGAAGGAAAAGTCCGGATGTATGTCTGCGGACCGACTGTCTATAATTATATTCATATCGGCAATGCCCGTAGTTCGATGGCCTTTGACACGATCAGACGTTACTTAGAATATCGTGGATATGAAGTGAATTATGTGTCAAACTTTACTGATGTAGATGATAAAATCATCAGAGCGGCTAAAGATCTAGGGATTACGGCACCAGAAGTTGCAGATCGTTTTATCCATGCATTTGAAGAAGATACAAATATCTTGAATGTTAAACCAGCAACGCTACACCCTCGTGTAATGGATCATATGCCGGATATTTTAACCTTTATCGAAACATTGATCGACAAAGGTTATGCATACGAATCACAAGGTGATGTCTATTATCGAACACGTAAATTTGAAGGGTATGGCAAGCTTAGTCATCAATCGATCGATGAATTAGAAGTCGGTGCTAGTCAACGTACTGGAATGGAAAAAGAGCTGAAAGAAGATCCGTTAGACTTCGCATTATGGAAAGGAGCCAAAGAAGGCGAAATTTCTTGGGACTCTCCGTGGGGCGTGGGACGCCCAGGTTGGCACATCGAGTGTTCTGTGATGGCAACCAAACATTTAGGTGATACAATTGATATCCATGGTGGCGGACAAGACTTAGAGTTTCCCCATCATGAAAATGAAATTGCCCAAAGTGAAGCGAAAACAGGTCAAAAATTTGCCAATTACTGGATGCACAACGGTTTTGTTACGATTGGTGAAGACGATGAAAAAATGAGCAAATCGTTAGGGAACTTTGTAACAGTTCATGAATTAGTGAAGCAAGTTGATCCACAAGTCTTGCGTTTCTTTATGGCAACCACACAATATCGCCGCCCAATTCGTTATAGTGAAACAACGATGAAAGAAGCAGGCGTCAACCTACAAAAATTAAAAAATGCTTTTGAGAACGTGTCCTTTAGAAAATCTGATGCAGTAGCAGAACGTACCGAAGATAATCAAAAGCTGCAGGAATTAGCAGATTTAGAAATACGTTTCACCACTGAAATGGATGATGATTTTAACGCAGCAAATGGAATCACTGTGGTTTACGAAATGGCTAAATGGCTGAACCAATATAGTGAGCAAGAGACTGTATCAGTTGTGGTAATCGAAAAAGCGCTAGAACAGTTCACACAATGGTTAGGCATTTTCGGTATTTTCTTCTTATCAGAAGAGTTGCTCGATGATGATATCGACCAATTGATCGAAGAACGCAATCAAGCCCGTGCAAATCGTGACTTTGCCCGTAGCGATGAGATTCGTGATTTATTAAAAGACAAAGGAATAACCTTGGAAGACACAGCCCAAGGAACAAGATGGAGAAGAAGTGAATGAGAGATTATACTCAATTAAACGGTTTAGCTTTGGCTTATGTTGGAGATGCAATCTATGAGATTTATATCCGTGATTACTTAGTGGAACAAGGACAAACCAAACCGAACACGTTACACCGCATGGCGACGAATTATGTTTCAGCTAAAGCCCAAGCTTTTTTGATTCAAGAAATGTTGGAAGAAAAATTACTTTTAGAAAATGAAGAACTAATGTACAAACGCGGACGCAATGCCAAAAGCCACACGTCTGCTAAAAATGCTGATATCACAACGTATCGAATTTCAACTGGATTTGAAGCATTGATGGGCTATCTGCACTTGACTAAACAAACGGAACGCTTGGAAGAACTGATCGATTGGTGTATAAAGAAAATAGGTGAAAAAAATGAGAAATGATAAAAAACGCCCTTTTAAGGGAAACAAACCACAAAAAAATCAGCCATTTAAAAAAGAGCCAGTAAGAAAAGAGCGTGAGGTTTCACAAGAAGAGATCGAAGACAACTTTGTTTTTGGAAATCATGCAACTATCGAAGCGATTCAGCAAGGTCGTGGAAATAAATTATTTCTTCAAGAGGATAGTAAAAGTGAAAAAGTTGAACACTTAAAATTATTAGCAAAAGAAAATGCTGTACCTGTTAAATGGGTCCCAAAACAAAAATTAGATACAATGACAAATCACGGTGTTCATCAGGGAATCGTATTGGCGATTACAGCGTATGAATACTTAACGTTGGAAGAATTACTTGATCGGACGAAAGAAAAGACAGAGACACCATTTTTCTTGATTTTGGATAGCTTAGAAGATCCTCATAACTTTGGGTCGATATTGAGAACAGCAGATGCAACAGGCGTGGATGGAATCATTATTCCTAAACACCGTGCAGTTGGCATTACACCGGTCGTGACAAAAGCCTCAACTGGAGCAGTTGAATATATTCCAGTTGCTCGTGTAACGAATTTAACGCAAAGTATTGCCACGCTTAAAGAAAATAGTTTCTGGATATTCGGAACGGATATGAAAGGCACTGATTACCGTAAATGGAATACTCAAGGCTCGATCGCTTTGATTATTGGTAATGAAGGTCGTGGGATGAGTCAAGGACTACACAAAGAAGTGGATGAATTATTGACAATCCCAATGAGCGGACATGTTCAAAGTTTGAATGCAGGTGTTGCAGCTGGTTTGTTGATGTATGAAGCTTACCGTGGACGAAATCCTCTTTAGAAATTTAAATTAGTGGCGAGATAGAAGCGGTTTTGAACGTGAGCTTCTATCTCAGCATCATTATAAAGAAGGTGACAAAGCAAAATGAAAAAACAGTTATTGATCGTTGATGGTTATAATATGATCGGATCTTGGCCAGAGCTGGTTCAGCTGAAGAATCAAAATAAACTTGAAGACGCCAGAGAAGTTTTATTGCAGCGTTTATCCAACTATGCAAAATATGAGGATTTAGAAGTGATCGTAGTTTTTGATGCACAATTGGTTCCAGGAATTCAGCAAACGTATAAAAAGTATCATTTAACGGTAGTCTTCACCAAAGAAGAGGAGACAGCAGATAGTTATATTGAGCGGATTGCAGGAGAAAAAAATGATCGCCTGACTCAAGTAACGGTCGCAACGAGCGATCTGGCAGAACAATGGCTGGTTTTTTCAAAAGGAGCATTGCGAGCGTCTGCGAAAGAGCTGTATAAAAATGTTCAAAAAACAGAGCGCACGATTGCAGTTCATGCAACAGATATCCATTTTCAGGATTTCCGACGAAATTCTCCATGGAATCTAGAGCAATTGTCAAAATTGTCCGAAAAGTTGGACGAATTATCCAAAAAGAAAGATTAATTATATATTTTTCTCCGCTTTTTTTAAAGAAAGTGTTACGCTTTTTTCAAGCATTTTGGTAGAATGCTTGGAAGGAGAATGTTGTTGATGAATAAGTATGAAGAGATTTTAAAAGGAGACCCATTAGCATTTGACCGTTTGTATCGAAAATATCATCCAGTGGTGCATAAGTTTCGAAAAAAGTATTATCTAAAGGATTTTGATCGAGAAGACTGGCTACAGGAAGGCCGAATCATTTTTCATCGTTCCTTGGAAAAATATGAAGAAGGGCATAGCGTTTCGATAGGGACATTTTTTAAGTCAAACTTTGAAAACCATATTCGTAGTTTGGTCAGAAAACAATGTGCGCTTAAACGGACGATTGATGCACAGTCTGTTTCATTAGATCAAAAAATAGAAAAGCAAGGGGAATCTTTTTTTGATTACATAGGAACGGAAGATACCAACGTATTAGAGCAGATGATCATTCGAGAAAAACTGGAGCAGTTGCCGACCGTATTGTCCCCGTTTGAACGAATTACCTTTGAAGAATATATGAGTGGCAAGGAATTGGAAGAGATTGCCAAAGACACTGATAACCGTGAAATAACCGTTAGAAGTGCCTATGATCGAGCAAAAAAGAAATTGAAAGCGATTATTTATGATTAAATGAGAACTTTAAAACTTTTCACATCAAATAATTATTCATTTATAAATTATAATTAGTTGCAATTCATTTTCTGCTATGGTAAACTTGTTATTTTTATTAATATGTGGTACAATGGAGTTTGAGGTGAATGCAATGCCAACAACTTTAGCGTCAATTAAAAAAGATCTAGAATGTCGTATCGGCAGCAAAATCACATTAGTTGCTCAAACCGGCAGAAAGCGTCAAACTGAACGTAACGGTATTTTAACAGAAACGTATCCATCTGTCTTCGTTGTAGATTTAGATCCAGATGAAAACTCATTTGAACGAGTTTCTTATAGTTATTCTGATGTGCTAACACGCACAGTAGAGATTGAATTTGTCAGTGAAGCAGTCTAAAGACAAAAATTGATTTTTAAAAGCAGAGCTAAAGCGAAAACGCTTTAGCTCTGCTTTTTTGATAAAAAGAGATTGCTTGATCCCTAAAAAATAAAGTATGATAATTATACTGTGGATTCTTCGATGTCGAAGTGCTTCACAGTGCTTTTTTTGTGAAGTGTTAGGTAAATAAAGCAAGTTTTTATCAATTATATACATATCTAGTAACATATGTTAGAATTTAAAAGATTGTGAAGTTGGTCAGGTAATGGGATTAGATAGGTGAAAAAGAATGGAAATCATAGAAAAAGCGCCCGCAAAAATTAATCTGGGGTTGGATGCTCTCTATAAAAGAAATGATGGTTATCACGAGTTAGAGATGATCATGGCTAGTGTAGATTTAGCAGATCGGTTGACCTTTGAGTTATTGCCGAAAAATGAAATAGTGATCGAAACAGATAGCTCCTTTTTACCCGTAGATAGAAGAAATCATGTATATCAGGCGGCAGAATTGCTGAAGAGCACGTTTAATCTTACGCAGGGAGTTAAAATTTATATAGAAAAAAGAATACCTGTAGCAGCTGGTTTAGCTGGCGGCAGTAGTGATTGTGCCGCTGCGTTACGAGGACTAAATCGTTTATGGAACTTAGGCTTATCATTAGAAGAACTTGCTGAACTAGGTAGTAAGATCGGCTCAGATGTTCCTTATTGTGTTCATGGCGGTACGGCTTTTGTCAGTGGACGTGGTGAAAAGGTCGAGTTTTTACCATCGATGCCGCAATGTTGGGTTGTTTTAGTGAAGCCAAAAATGAGTGTCTCTACGAGTACGATTTTTGGTAGTCTATCATTCAACAGCGTAGAGCATCCTGATATTTGTGGTCTAAAGCAGGCCATCGAAACAGATGACTATCAGTTGATGGCAGAAAAAATCGGTAATGCTTTAGAAGGTGTAACAATCAAACGTCATCCTGTGATTCAGCAAATCAAAGACCGCATGATGAAATACGGAGCAGATGCAGCGCTAATGAGCGGTAGTGGTCCAACTGTTTTTGCTCTATGCGAGAAGAAGACACGGGCACAACGGATTTATAATGGTTTAAAAGGCTTTTGTGATGAAGTGTATATTGTGCGGACGTTGAAGTAAACGAAAAAGAAAATATTGGATATTGTTCCTAACGAAAAACCACTCAATCGAGTGGTTTTTCGTTAGTTATAAGAGGGGGAAAAAAGAAAGATGCATTTGCTTTTGATGGTGCATATTTCCAATTTTAATTTTTTTTCTGTTTTCTCTTGACGTTCTCTTTTCCTTCTGGTAAATTAGTTCTTGCTACCAAATCGTAAATATTACGATTTGAACAAGACAAATCGAAATGGGGATAAAAGAGATGAGAAAAAACAGCTGGAAATATATTGTAGGATTCCTTTTAACAGCAGTAATGTTTACACTAACTGCCTGTGGGCAAACAAAAGAGCAAGATAAATCTGGGAAAAGTGATACAATAAAAGTCGTGACAACTTTTTACCCAATGTACGATTTCGCTAAAAATGTGGTAGGTGATGCTGGAGATGTTCAATTATTGATCCCAGCCGGAACAGAGCCTCATGATTATGAACCAAGTGCCAAAGATATCGCCAAAATCACAGATGCAGATGTGTTTGTATATAACAGCCATGAATTAGAGACGTGGGTCAAAGATGTTCTGGAAAATGTTGACGAGAAAAAAGTTGCTGTTGTGGAAGCAGCAGGTTCGATCGATTTAATGGAAGGTGCGGCTCATGAGCACGATCATGATGGCGAAGAAGCTGACCATGACGAGCATGATCATGATCACGAATTAGATCCTCATGTTTGGTTAGATCCAGTTTTAGCACAAAAAGAAGTTGAAGCAATTCGTGATGCCTTAGTTAAAAAATACCCAGATAAAAAAGAGACATTTGAGAAAAATGCCACAGCTTATATTGAAAAATTAAAAGAATTAGATACAGAATATAAAGAAGCATTTACGAATGCTAAAAACAAAACATTTGTAACGCAACATGCAGCGTTCGGTTACTTAGCAAAACAATACGGTTTGACACAAGAATCAATTGCGGGAATTTCGCCCGATCAAGAACCGTCACCAAGTCGTTTAGCAGAGTTGAAAAAATACATTAAAGAGCATAATGTCTCAGTAATCTATTTTGAAACGTCTGCTTCATCAAAAGTTGCTGAAACATTGGCACGTGAAACAAATGTAGAATTAGCGGTTCTTAATCCGTTAGAAAGTATTACCCAAAAAGAACAAGATCAAGGGGAAGATTACATTTCAGTGATGAAAGCCAATCTTGAAGCGTTGAAGAAAAGTATTAAGTAAAAAGAATCGGGATAAAAGACGTACAGTTTTTTCTCCCGATTTAAGCAGTTTATAAGGTTTAAGAAGGAGTAGAGTCATGCATTATCTAGAAGTCAAAGACCTCACGTTTTATTATGATGATGAGCCAGTCTTAGAAGATGTTTCATATTATGTTGACCCAGGTGAATTTGTCATTCTCACTGGTGAAAATGGTGCAGCGAAATCGACATTGATCAAGAGTAGCTTAGGCCTATTGAAACCAACAAAAGGTACGATTACGATCGCTAAAGAAAATACTGTGGGCGAAAAACTGAGTATTGGGTATATTCCTCAGCAAGTTGCCTCATTTAATGCTGGGTTTCCAAGTACGGTGATCGAATTGGTTCGTTCAGGACGTTTTCCACGCAATCGTTGGTTTAAACCTTTAACTAAAAGAGATCATCAACATGTGGAAAAGGCACTCAAAGCAGTTGGGATGTGGGATATGCGCCATAAACGGATCGGTGAACTTTCTGGTGGACAGAAGCAACGCATCAGTTTGGCTCGTATTTTTGCGACAGACCCTGATTTATTTATTTTAGATGAACCAACAACAGGGATGGATGAAACGTCTAGAAATGAGTTTTACCGCCTTTTACGGCATAATGCGCATGATCATGGCAAAGCGATTTTGATGATCACACACGATCATGAAGATATCAAATCGTATGCCGATCGACAAATTCGTTTGGTTCGAAAGGAGGATTCACAATGGAGATGCTTTCATATGAGTTCATGAGAAAAGCCTTTTTAGCGGCAACCTTTATTTCAGTAATTGCGCCGATGTTAGGTGTGTTTCTCGTGATTCGAAGACAATCTTTAATGGCGGATACTCTTTCTCATGTATCACTCGCCGGAGTTGCACTAGGATTTTTCTTAAATTGGAATCCAGATATTATGACGCTAGTTGTCGTGATCATTGCCGCAATTATTTTAGAATATCTACGAATGATTTACAGTACGTACTCAGAAATCTCGATTGCGATTTTGATGTCAGGTGGACTTGCTTTAGCTCTGGTTCTGATGAATCTCAGCGGAGGGAATTCAGCAGCTAGTATTCAGTCGTATCTGTTTGGTTCGATCGTGACGATTACATGGCAGCAGGTCGTTATTTTGGCGGTTCTGTTTGTAGTATTGGTGATTTTATTTGTTTTATTCAAACGTCCAATGTATGTGTTGACTTTTGATGAAGACACAGCGCATGTAGACGGATTACCGATTCACTGGATGTCGATGTTATTCAACGTGATAACAGGTGTGGCGATTGCGGTGATGATCCCGATTGCTGGAGCATTATTGATCTCGGCGATCATGGTCTTACCAGCTGCGATTGGTATGCGAATCGGTAAAGGGTTCAACACGGTGATTATCATTAGTGTCATCATGGGATTGATAGGCATGCTAACAGGATTGACGGGGTCTTATTATTTAGAAACGCCGCCAAGTGCCAGCATCACATTGATTTTTATCGCCTTATTTATTCTTGTAAGTGTTGTTCGTAAAGTAGTGGTGACGATGCAGAGAAATAAGAAAATGAGTCAGCGATAAACAGGTAGAATGCAGTGGAAGATAGAGGGAAAAACGAAAGTTTTGTCCTTTATCTTCTTTTTTGTTTCTTAAATTGCGAACTATTTTTCGTTTTTTTCAAAAAATGCTCGATTTTTTTTGCAAAACACCCTATAATAGGGAACGATAGATTGTAAGGGAGTATCATTTATTTTACCTATTGAAAAAATAATGAATAACGAACCTATAAAAAATAAGGGATAGTAATTATTCTAGTGGATAATAAACCTTAAAGGAAAGAGGAGAAGAAGTGACAGATTCTAAAATTCGGAGAAGCGAACGATTGATTGATATGACACAGTATTTGTTGGATCATCCACATACATTGGTTTCTTTGACCCATTTTGCACAGCGCTATAAATCAGCCAAATCATCGATCAGTGAGGATTTAGCGATCATCAAAAAAACATTCAAACAAAGAGGTACAGGGATTCTTGAAACAATTCCAGGAGCGGCCGGTGGGGTTCGGTTTATCCCAGAAATTCCTTATGAGGAATCAAAAGAATTGGTTATGGCTTTGTGTGAACGTTTATCAGAACAAGATCGTCTGTTGCCAGGAGGATATGTGTATCTTTCTGATTTGTTAGGACAGCCAGAATTATTGCGCCAAGTTGGGAGAATTATTGCTTCTAAATATTTAGGGGAAAAAATCGATGCTGTTATGACTGTTGCGACAAAAGGTGTGCCAATCGCACAGGCTGTTTCGTATTACTTGAATGTTCCGTTTGTAATCGTTCGTCGTGATTCGAAGATAACTGAAGGCTCAACGGTCAGTGTAAATTATGTTTCTGGATCATCTGAACGCATCGAAAAAATGGAATTATCAAAACGCAGTTTAAAACGTGGTTCAAGAGTGTTAGTCGTGGATGACTTCATGAAAGGCGGCGGAACCGTTAACGGAATGAAGAGCCTGATCGAAGAATTTGAGGCGGAACTTGTTGGGATCACTGTGTTTGCGGAGTCTAAATTTAAAGGGCAACGTGCGATTGAAGATTACACGTCATTACTTTATGTGGAAGATGTGGATACAAGAACGAAAACGATCAATGTCGTTCCTGGGAATTATTTTGATGAATAAAGACTAAACGAGTGAGACAAAACTGATTTCAGTTTTGTCTCACTCGTTTTAATTTTAGAGATAAAATAGAACCACTTTTATTTAACGAAATCCCAAATTAGGTGTATAGTTAACCTGTAAGCAAATTTATCCAGTATCTCCCACACACGATGAGAAACTGAATGAATCAAATGAAAGAAGGCCAACACAATGGAAAATCAAGAAAAAATTCAAATTTTAAAAGACATCGTCGCAATCAAATCAGTCAACGGCAACGAAAAAGAAGTCGCTGAGTACCTAAGCAAGCTTTTCAAACAACACGGGATCGACTCAAGCTTTTTAGAATATGACAAAGACCGAGACAACCTAATTGTTGAAATCGGTAATAAAAATAGTGAAAAAGTTTTAGCATTTTCAGGACATATGGATGTCGTTTCAGCAGGGAATGAATCTGACTGGACTTCTGATCCGTTTAAACCTGAGATTCGTGACGGTAAAATGTACGGTCGCGGCACTTGTGATATGAAAAGTGGTTTAGCTGCTATGGCAATCGCAATGATTGAATTAAAAGAAGAAAAGGCCGCATTCAATGGACGTCTTCGTTTGATTGCCACAGTTGGTGAAGAAGTTGGCGAATTAGGAGCAGAACAATTAACCAAAGAAGGCTACGTAGATGATGTGACCTCAATGGTGATCGGTGAACCTTCTGGCTATGCTGGTATCGTTTATGCACATAAAGGATCGATCAATTTTAAAGTAGAATCCCAAGGTAAGAATGCTCACAGCTCAATGCCGCAACTAGGGGTAAATGCAATCGATCATTTGAATGATTTTTATTCAAGAGCCAATCAATTATTCCGCAGTGAAATCCATACAGATGAAGTCTTAGGTGATTTTATCTATAATGTAACGATGATTTCAGGTGGGGAACAAATCAACAGTATTCCAAGTGAAGCAAGTCTTCAAGGAAATATCAGAACGATCCCTAATTATGACAATGATCTTGTTATAAAAAAAATGAACGAACTAATCGATGAGTTGAATCAAAAAGAGACGTATCATTTAACATTGAGTATTGAAGCAAATAAAATTTCAGTGAAAAGTGAAAAAGATTCTGATATCGCAAAAATCGCCCAACAAGTAGCGAAAAAACAAGTCAATGTCGATATTCCAATGGTTGGTGTGTCTGGAACAACGGATGCCGCTGAATTTACAAAAGGCAAACAAACATTTCCAGTCATTATTTTTGGCCCAGGTAATGAAACACCGCATCAAGTGGATGAATATGTAGATGTGGATAACTATTTGGAAATGGTGGACATTTATAAAGAAATGGCGACGACTTATTTAGCGTAACCGACAGATATAAAAGTGAAAAAGTATCTAGAATTGAGTGTTTCAGTTCTAGGTATTTTTTTGATTTTATTGAGTTGATAGGGGGAAAAATTAGATTATTTAAATATCAGAAAAAGTGATTGTAACTATTCAAAATCAATATTGTTTTTTATAAAAAAATAGTTCTATAATGAGTTTATATCATAACTAGTAGGGAGAAGAACATGATTACAGAAGTGAAAAAGAAACGACATCAATTGAATTTAACACAACAAGAACTAGCAGATAGGTTATATGTAACGAGGCAAAGTATTTCTAATTGGGAAAATAGGAAGAGTAATCCCAATAGTGATATTCTTAAAATGTTAAACAATATTCAGATGGAGTATAAAAATAACTAATAGATTTAGTAAACAAGTAAAAACAAGCCAGCTGCTCATCGTGTGATAATAAAAAATGGTTGGATTGTTTCTGAAATGATGAGCAGCTAGTTGAAATTCGCAGGATCTGCAGGCCTGCGAATTTTTTACTTAACAACCCATCTTCCGCCAGACGGATTGTTAAGAATACGGATAGACTAAAAATCAATCGTTACGTTGTACCATTCAATCAAGTAAACTTTAGAAATTGTTCTAGCCCATTTATACGCATTGACTTGGCTGCCTTTTTAGATTGAATGGTGAACGCATGGTAGTGATTGATTCTAGTAAACCCGCTCGCAAGCACCAATTGGTAGAATGTAAATACGAGAATATCGTATTAAAAAAGGAGAGAGGCGCTTGCTATTTATAAAAAGAGCGAAAAAATACGGCATTAGCAACCAACTAATACCGTGCAAAAGTGCAACAAATACCAACTAACTACTTCAAACCACTCAAATTTGTAAAAAACACTAGTATTTCTTACAAAAATTGAGTAAAATGAAAGAGTCAGTATGCAAATATTGACTAGGGCAACTTATATTATTAGTTTACGCTGATAATATGAGGCTCTGTACGAGGATGTCCGTCCTTTTGCAGAGTGCCTTTTTATTTTGTTTTTCGCTCTAATTACCTGAATTCAACACAAAAAAATGATATTAGTCAGCTACTAATACCATGAAGCGTTCGTTAAATAACCATCCACTAAGATTATTGAGTCAGTAAAAAAGAATGGAAATCCGTTCTTACTTTTAGTACAATAAGATTAGTCAATACGAAATTATTGGCGAGGCAACTTGTATTATTAGTTTACGCTGATAATACGGGGCTCTGTTTGGAAGATGTCCGTCTTCTGACAGGGCGCCTTTTTTATTTTATGTTGTAAATTTATTCTAACGTAAAGGGGTTAGAATAGTCAATAGAATATCGCGAAAGAATTCAAATAGTCAAAACTGTCCAGGAAAAAGGAGAAATTTGACAAAAGAGGTGGAAATTTTTAAGTTTTACTTGCATTGGTGAGTAAATATAAAAATAAATTTTACACATAACATACTAAAATAGCGAGCAAGAATCCCCGGCTATTATGGCTTCTAAAAATGAGCTGTGTTTTATTGTAAATCTCAATCCATTCTTCTTTCGAGACTAGTTTTTTAGTACATTGAGTTAATTTTGAACAATCATAGCCACTGAAACATGCAAAAAAAGCTAGGATTCAAAAAGAAAAGTACACAGTTAGATAGCAGTTAATTTTTTTGCTAACATTTCCCATTCTCGATCCAAAGGAACACTAGAAAATTTGAAAAATGTACAATTCAAACTAGATGGAGGCAATGGAAAGTTACAGATACATATATCGATGTCTAACCGTTCAATTAAATTATTATCGATTGGTTGATTAAAAATAAAAGACAGTTCCGCTGTTTTAGGAACATATTTATGCGCTAGATATTTATAATAAGTCGTTTCCGCAGAAGTACCACTTAGGGCAAAAAGCACTTTGCTCCTGCGATTGACTTTGGCTTCTGTGAGAGAGGTCAAACTTGCAGCTAAATCTTCTTTATACAAAAAATCATCATGATTCTTCAAAATATCGTTCCAGAGAGCGATTGTTTTGGGGTATTTTTTTTCCATTAGTAGTTTAAAATCAGAATTATTTTTTTGAAATAGTGGGGAAAGTTCTTGCAATGCTTTTTCGTTCACTAGAAATGCTTTAATAATAGCTTTTAATTCAACGTTCAAAGAATAGCTTAAATTCGAATATTGAAAAAATTCGGTTGCTAAATGTTCAAAAGCTTCCATTTCACTTAAAAAGCTATTTGGTAAAAAATAGCTTTTTTCATCGTAAACAATCGTATCGAGTGAAATAAGAAAAGAAAAAATAATTTCCGCATCGTTGATGCGACTATAAATATTAGCGTTGAGTGTTTGATTTATGGCATTTTTTAAAATTAAAAATACGTCATTTTCAGCATATTTGTCGTGAATTTCCTGTTTTAGATATACTAGCTTATTTTGCTTGATTCGTTGCTCACTGACGGCTAGCCAACGGATCAAACGGTGGTAATCAACATTAAGAATCAACCCATATGTATGGGTCAGATTTCTTAAAAGTGCATAGAGATCTGCTTGCTTTTGTTCTGGATAACTATTGTGATTAAAGTCAGCGACTTGTTCAAAAAAGTGGAAATAAAAGTAGCGGATATTGATTTCATCACCAAGTATTTCAATTGGAGAAAGACTCAGAGTTAAATCAAACGCATCTAAAACCTCTTTTAAAATGGAAAGGTGTTTACGCAGCGTGGACTCTGCTATAAAAAATTTTTCTGAGAGATAATCAATTGTCTCACTCCTACCATAAAATGTATCTTCAACGATTGAAAAAAGAATATTATTTTTCACCTCATCTTCAATGTAGCTTAAAACTGGATTGATATCTACGGCAGTATTTAGAAATAAAGAACTATTTTCAAAGACAATCGATTCGGGAAATAATTCTACTAGTGATTGGGCATCTCTCCGTAAAGTTTTTGGGGAAACCTCACAAATTTGTGCAAGCTCAGACATCAACAAAGGGATATCCGACTCTAATAATAAGTTTAATATAGTAATTTTTCGTTTTGTTGAGGCATCAATTAGTAAGTTATATCCGATTTTATTCATTTTCATTCCTCCTAAATCATTTCTTTATAAAATCATAGCAAAAATAACAGACAAAATTTATTCTTTTTTTCTCTACTAAGAGAAAAAAAGAATAAAAATATTGGTAAAAAACATGTAATTCTTATGAAAAAATAAAATAAAAATGAAAAAAACACTATGTACTCTTTTTATTCTTTAATTTATAGGGCTTTTGGATTTGTCTCTACCTGGGACAAAGTAGGTTTGTGAAAAAAAAATAGATAGATTATCTTTTGGTTAGACAAAAAACAAGAAGGAGGAAACAACCGATGTATAATTTAGCAATTTATAATGCTGAGAATTATAGTATGGCAACATCAATCAAAGTATCCGAGTTCTATTTTAATGATGTGGAGCAGTTATTAAGTCACTTAGACAATATTCATGGTGTGATTATCTATACGACAAACGATGAACATCAAAATAATGTTTTAGAGTTGATTTTAACAATTAAAAGACACTGCTCACTACCTATTTGGGTGAGAAATGAGACTGAACAGCCGATGAGTAAAAACCTGAATTTGGAACTGGGTGTTCTAGGAAATCTTGATGCAACGATATCTAATGAAGAAATGTTTGCCATGATTGAAAATACCTTGGAATTATTGAACCCGATATCTGACGAGTCAATCAGTAACAATAATTCATCAAACCAACTACAATTGAACTCTTTAAATTGTAGCATGAAACTACCATACAAGGCAGAAGTATGTCTTACGCGTTTAGAATACAAAATGGTGTCGTTATTAGCATCCAGAATGAATCAAGCTTTTACATATGAAGAAATTTATAAATGCGTTTGGTCAGAAGATGGAGAGAGCGATAATTCAATAAGAAAATACCGAACATCCAACTTAGCTTTTCACATTAGAAATAAACTAAGTCATCATGGCATTAATCCTAAAATACTTAGAACGGTCCGTTCGATTGGCTATTTACTTGATTCTAATATTGAAAGCAGTTTGGTTAAGGAGGTGATGCAATATAGCAGTTAAAGTGGCAAGAAAGGAGGGAAATTAAAGAAAAATGAATAAAAAGAAATTACTCAATATCAATATTTTTATACTCGTGATTCTTGGATTGACGATAGTTAGTGAATTTTATTTTTCTGCGACAAACTTATTTGCTAAAGCCCACGTTTCTATGGAAGTGTTAGAAGATGAAATTATAGTGGATGAACCTTTTTACCTGGAAATCAGAGACGAGCGTGATGAAGAGGGAGAAAACGTGCTACTGGATTTAGCAGAACTAGATGTTGAAGAATCTTCTAACATAACTATTGAGCAATCCGAAGCTAAAAGAAAGTTAAACCTTGTTATCCCAGATGGAATAACGTTTGATGCACGTCTTCAAGAGGAATTGATTCAAGAACAAGAGCTTTCGAGTGAACAATTTGCATTTGATTGGGATGAAACGTCTAGAGAATTGAGGATACATTTTCCCGTTTCTAAAACCTCTTTAAATGTTGCATTAGTAGCAAAATCTAGTGAAACGTATACGCTCGAATTATTTGATGATAGCAAGCAAGAAAAATTAGCAAGTATAGCGATTATTGCTTTGGAATCTGATGAAAATTCATTATTTGATGAGACAACTGTGCAAGAAGATAACACTACCATGCAAACTGTTGAAGCGGATATTAAAGAAGAAAATCTGGATTTAGATTCAGAAAAAGAACTGTACAATACGGAATTTAATGACTATTTTCAAGTATATACGTGGGATCAGTTAGTTCAATCAATAGCAAATAACTCAATTACTAAAATAATTTTAATGAGGGATATTTCTTCTGTAGGGACAGATAATTTTGCTTCGAGAACGGAAAACTTAGAAATCAATGGTAACGGATTTACCTTATCTCTTAATAGTAATAGTCTAATGCTTGGGAATTTGAGTTCAGGTATTGAAAAAAACTTTCATTTTAACAACATAACAATTCTTTTTTCAAATACTTCTACAGATTTTATCCGAGCAAATGATTCTTTAGCTGGCGGAAGATGGAGAATCCTACTTGAAAATACAACAATATCAGGATCAAGAAGAGCGGTCGATGCAAGACGTTCTGAAGTGACATTAAAGGGAAATGCTTATATTAGAACTAGAAGATCTAATTTTGCTTTAGGAAGTTTAGTTGTTGAAGAAAATGCTTACTATACGAGTATAGTTTTTAATAGTAATCGTGCAGCAGTTTGGTTCCCACGAAATGTTAGTGGTGCAGCGGTCACTGGTACAAATTCAGAATTTCGTGTAAAAACTGATGCAAGAGTTAATTTTTATAGAGAAAACAACGAAAATGCTTCACAGCCGGCCGTTTTCCGCCACTTCCGAGCATACACGATTGAAGAAGGAGCCAAAGTAAACTACTTTTACCAGAATCAAAATGGTGGGGTTGCTCCGTTAGGTGACCAAAGTGCAGCGAATGGTCGACCGCAAGCATATACTATTTTATCTGGCGGAGAATTGAATATTTATACGTCAAATCAGATGGGGATTCACTTTCGTAGGCGTGATACTTCTTTAGTAACAGAAACTGGAGGAAAAATGAATGTATTACTATTGAATCAAAATAATAATATTGTTCCTGGTATCCCAGTTTCACCCGATGAAGGAGGAGACGATGAGGAAGATGATGGTGATGACGGAGATGAAGATGAACCAGATGTATCCTTAACTACATTGATAAACCTTGCAGGAACGAGAACTAGTATAGCAATTAATGATCCTAGAAGTCTAGACATTAGAAGTAACGTTGAGACTAACTTACTTGCGATATCTTCTACATCTTCTTTTTCAATCAATGACGCTAACATCAGTATTTGGCAAAACTCAGAACCTTTCTGGAGAGAGCCTTCTATAGCTAGAGAAAATGTTGTGAGGTATTCACAACAGGGACAAGTTGTCTCTACAACGGATAGTATGTTGATGATGCTTAACGTAAGTGTGACTTCTAATAATTACAAAAGAATATCTGCTAAAGGAACAACCATTTATGAAAATGAACAGGCAGAAATAACTGTTTCTTATGTTGATGAACATGGCAACAATATTTTTCCAGAAGAAATATTGGTAGGGATAATTGATGTTCCGACAGTCATTGAAAGTGCAGTTCCTGAAGGGTTGTTAGAGACATCAGAGTACATTGTTAAAGAGATTATAGCGACAAATGGTAGATATGATGAAGCATCTTTTGAGTTCACCCCGGAAAGTTCTAGTGCCTCTTTAGTTTTTATTCTTGAATCTTCCGATATACCTGTGGCAGAAGGTACGGTCGAAGTGCGGTACCAGTCAAATGACGGTATTTTACTAGCAAGTGAAACGATGACAGGCGAAGTTGGAACACAATACAGTACACAAGGCAGAGATTTCCAAGGTTGGGAATTAGTAGAAGAACCTTTAAATTCGATAGGAACATTCACTGAAGAGACGATCACCGTAACATATGTGTATAAAGAAGTGCTCCAAAAAGCAGTCTTAACAGTCCAATTCATTAATGAGTTGGAGCAACTGCTCCCTGGATATACGGTCAGGGTAGAGACACAAGTTGGTGACGAGATCGATTTGACGAAGGAACAAGCAGTCGTTGAGCAATTGGCTACTCTAGCAAGTGCTGGTTATGAACTAAGTGAACGACCAGACAATGAAACGGCATTTAAAATTGAAGCAGCAGAAGTGACCGTTCAATATAAGCTTCAAGGGTTGCTGAGCCTAGTTTCTGCACCGCAGTCAATCGATTTTGGCGCTATTACGTATGATGCAACAACAAAACGTGTGGAAGACCCTGAAATTGACCAGCCACTGATAGTAGCTGATACTCGAGCGGATAATAGCAATGGTTGGACATTAACAGCTGCATTATCTTCTCCAATGAAAAATGAAACCGGACAAGAATTGCATAGTGCTTTGCGTTACGTCTATGAAGGGCAAGAAACACTCTTGGATACAAATGCCCAAATGGTTTATTTAAATCAAGAAGGAGTATCAGGCCGTTTTGATATTAGCAACAGCTGGGGAACAGAGAATGGGACGGATGGTGTGAAACTAGAAATCGGTTCATCTGATATTGTTCATACAGGCAGTTATACAGGTGTCATTACCTGGAAAGTAATGGCTGGTCAGCCGTAGAGGAGAGAGAAAAATGAGACTGTACACAAAAATCATCGTTATCTGTTCTTTGCTGCTAGTCTGTATTGGCGCTACCTTTGTAACAGTGGATGCTTCTGAAAATATTGGTGGCCAAGTTCGAACAAACGGGACTATTTCATTTTATGAAGAAGAAAAGACAAATCCGCCCGTCAATTCCGAATCCTCAGAAAAAAATGGTTCAGATGCGATAAAAAAACCAGTAGGTAACTTGCCGAGTACTGGGGAGATCATTGGGAAATTCCTCTTTGTTGGAGTAGGACTCCTATTACTGTTGCTGTTATTCTTACTACGTCAGTGGACCAAGGAGGAACCAGAGCGATGAAACAACAACTTTTGAAAGCAACTGCTAGTGCCGTATTATTGCTGTCAGCCGTCAGTATGTTTTCACGCGAGGCCGAAGCAACTTCTGGATGGTTGGAGCAACCGGGTACAGTGACAGTGGAAGGCAATCCAATTTCTACTCCTATAGATCCTGAAAATCCCGAAGAAGTTGTCAATCCAGGTGAGAGCCCTTCAACCGAAGGTCCGTTGCGTATTGATTTTGTTTCAACATTGGATTTTGGCCGAGCAGATCTGACGGCTTCGGCTCGCACGTATACTGCATTTGCGCAACAATTTTTAGGAGATACGGGTCCAAGAGGTAGTTTTATCCAAGTGACCGATCAGCGTACACATGCTACAGGCTGGACACTTCAATTGAAACAAAATTATCAATTTAGAAATGCCATGATTCAAGAAACAAGTGAACAAGAATTAAACGGAGCTATATTATCCTTAGATAAAAGCTGGGCCAACAGTAGTGGAACAAGCCAAGCGCCAACGGTAACCAGAGAGCCAATCAATCTTCAAACAATGGATACAGCTTATGAGTTAGCAACGGCAACGCAAGGAAATGGGCGTGGTGTATGGGTAATTGCTTTTGGTGCTTCGCAAATGAACAGCAATCAGATAGAAAATACTCTAACTCCGGCCTTAGATTCTTCGGGGCAAGCAATTATGGATGAATTTTCGGGAAAAGCTGCGTATCGCAATTCAGCGATCAGTTTGACCGTTCCGAGCACAACAACGATTCATCCTCTACAGTACACAACAGAACTCACGTGGATTTTAGCGGAGTTACCTTAATCATGTGATATGTCTGGTTTCATCCAGATTGTCAAATAAATAAAAACATTCAACTAATAGGAGGAAATACAACATGAAACTTACATCACTATCATCAGCAGCAATCATCGCTGCACTAACAATCGGTGCTTTAGCACCAACAGCAGCAGTTGCTGCACCAGAGGAATTAGATTCTATTGGGAGCGTAACAGTAGAAGAAGGTGGTACTGATCCTGACGAGGAAATTGATACTGTGGATCCGGAGAACCCAGGTGAAACATTGCCAGAACCAGATCCAGATGGACCAGATGAAATTGTCAATCCAGATATCGGTCCTTTGATGATTGAACGTGTCAGTAGCTTAGAGTTTGGTAGTATTAAAACATCTGCAAACGAAGTCAAAACATTTGCCTCTCCAATGAATTATGGTGAAGCAGGTATGCGTGGAAATTTTGTTCAATGGCGTGATATTCGTGCTGGAGGTACATTTGGTTACACGTTGACTGCGGAAATGACTCAACAATTTACTGGAGAAAGTTCAAACATGTTAAACGGGTCAACTATTGATTTTAGCAATGGATTTATGACAGCTCAAGGTGATAATACAAATAATACCCCATCAACTATTAATTCCAATTTCCAACTGACAGAAGATGGTGGAGCACAAGCGATTGTAACTGCTAGTCAAGAAGAACAAGAAGGAAAAGGACGTTACATTATGGCATTTGGTAACAGTGCAGATTCAACAGAAGATGAGTCTATATTACTAACAGTACCAGCTGCCACAGCCTCAAATATGGCGATTGGTGATTATACTGCCAAGGTCACTTGGAAAGTTGTCGCTGCTCAATAATTTCTTTTTTACTGAAGCAGAGTAGCTGTTTTTAACCACTTTTTATTTGAAATTTAAGGGGCTGTGATCTAACTCAAAGAGTTATGTTCCAGCCCTCTTATTATAAAAAATACATATAAAATAAATAGATACGAGGGGATAAGAATGTTAAAAAAAATACAAAAATTGTTATTTATTGGATGGAGCGCATTCTTAACATTATCGATTGTAGTTCCTACCATATCGGCTTATGCAGAATCAGGAGAAGACCTTGCTGGTGCTACAGGCTTTACCTACAGTTTAACGTTTCCAGAAAATCAAATGGAAGATAATATTGGTTACTACAAACTGAAGGTGACTCCAGGTCAAAAACAAACACTTGCTGTAACTGTGAGTAATCCTAGTGCTGAAAAAGTAACGATCGATGTTAGTTTAAATGGTGCGAAAACAAATCAAAACGGTGTGATTGAATATGGTGACTCAACTATCGACAATGACGACTCACTAAAATATGATTTTGTCGATTTGGTAACTGGACCAGAAAAAGTGGAGTTGGGAGCAGGCGAAACGAAGAAGATTGAGTTAAAGCTTCAAATTCCAGAAACTGGCATTGATGGTGTGGTCGCTGGAGGTATCCAACTGATGAAGGCAAATCAAGATGAAAATGTCTCCAATCAAGGAGGGTCGCATATTATTAATCAATATGCGTATGTGATTGGTTTATTGTTACAAGAGTCAGAAGAAGAACAGTTGCCTGATTTAAAGTTTAATCAAGTATTTGCTGGTCAAAATAGTTATCGAAATACTATTTTTATTGATTTTTCTAATGTTGTTCCTGCATTTCTTAATGATATGACAGTAGAAACACAAATCACGGCTAAAGGGCGAGAAACTGTCTTGTTTGAACGCAAACAAACAGAAATGCGGATGGCACCCAATTCATTTATTCAATTTCCGATTAGTATGAATGGAGAACGAATGGTATCAGGTACATATGTAGCAACTACCTTGGTTACTTCTGGAGATCAGCGGTGGGAATGGACGGAAGAATTTGAGATTACTCGAGAAGATGCGGATAAATTCAATGAACAAGATGTTAGTTTGGTACCAGAAAAAGGAAAGAATTGGGTCTTGATCGCAATAAGCGTAGTTGGTGTACTTGTTATTGCAAGTGGTATTTATGGTGTGATCACGTATAGACGCAAAAGGAAAGAAGAAAAGGAACAAGAAGCCCAAAAAAAACGTAAGAAAAAGAAAGCTGTTCAAGGAAAGAAAAGTAAACAAGATAAAATGCGTGATGAGTCGTAAGCCGAGCATAAAATCAATAAAGATTTTAATAAATTAAGTGAGATAAAATTTGTAACAATGTTAAAAGACACTGTGGTTGAGATCCGCAGTGTCTTTTAACATTATTTTTATTTCATAAACTTCACATTCTGAACGAACGCTTCTAACTCTTCTCTACGCTCGATATTATAGTTGCATTTCTCACTATCGTAGCAAATATAATTCCCACGCTTGGTATACATCCCATCACCAGATTCTTTCACTTTAGACAGAAACATTGAAACTTCTGACGTTTCATGACAAATCGGGCAGATGCCTTTTTGAGTCGTAGGAGAAATCGTTCCTGAGACACCGACTAGCTGTCCGTCCATTGAAGCGACAATAAATTTTTGCTGTTTCCCACTATCATTCCAACTGTAAAAGGTATAGTCTCTCAAATCCATTGTTTCCCATTCTGGGATTTTCAACTTCTTGGTCTTTTTAAAGAGTTTTGATAGTTGTTGTTTTGAAGGTGGATCAAACGGAATAACCGCTTCTTTCACCCCTTCTAAATATTGTTCAAGTCTAGGTTTAGAAGTTGCTGCTTCTAAGAAACCTTCCAATAATGGTTGTAACGCATCTTTATCTGCACCAAACTGATCATTGATTTTATCAAGAACGATCGCTTGCAGTGTTTTGATTGTACTTTTATCATTTACAGACAAATGAGCTTGTAGCAAAATATTGGCTTGTTTTCTAATAAAATTAAATTGATATGGTTGTATTTGTTTATTCATAATGGATTTCCTCTCTATCATTCAAGTGATAAAATTAAAAGCGCAGTGGGCTCGTTCAGTCTCGACAGAAAAATAGGAAAAATTGTATGGGACGCTTTTTGTCACATGCCATTTTTATCTTTTTTCCGAGACCTTCAATCCTTAGGGCTTTAGCTCTTAGGAGTTGTTGAGATCGAAGCAGAGCGTAGTGACTAGCCCGCGTAGCTAGATAGCACATGGCACAACGCACTCTGACAGAAAGATTGGCTCTATAAGTTACTGGCTGTTAATTGTACTAACATAATTTCCTTTATTATAACGCAAACACGCAAAATTATAAATTGGTATAGCAAAAATGCAATTGGTTCAGTTGAAAAACCGCAAAGAGTAGGCTAAACTAAAACATGGCGCTATTTTAAATTGAAAATAAACGATTGAAAAATAAAACAAATCTTAGGAGTGAAGCAATTGGAAAACAGATATGTCATCATCCTAGCTGCTGGTAAAGGAACACGCATGAAATCAAAACTTTATAAAGTGTTGCACCCTGTCGCTGGCAAACCAATGGTGGAACACATCATGGATCAAGTAGAAAAAACGAATCCAAATGAAGTTGTGACGATTGTAGGTCATGGTGCGGAGGCAATCAAAAGCCATCTAGGTGAACGTAGCCAATATGCTTTACAAGCAGAACAATTAGGAACGGGACATGCGGTGTTGCAAGCAGAATCGCATTTAGCAGGCAAAAAAGGAACGACTCTTGTTATTACAGGAGATACACCGCTTTTGACTTCCGAAACATTAGCGAACCTTTTTGATTATCATCAAGGTAAAAACGCAAGTGCGACGATTTTAACAGCTCATGCGGAAGATCCAACTGGATACGGTCGTATCATTCGTGATCATGTAGGCATCGTTGAAAAAATCGTGGAGCAAAAAGATGCTTCCGAACAAGAAGCTCGTGTACAGGAAATCAATACTGGAACGTTCTGTTTTGATAATGAAGCCTTGTTTAATGCTTTATCTAAAATCAATACCGACAATGCACAAGGGGAATACTATTTAACAGATATTATTGAGATCCTTAAAAAAGAAGGTAAGAGCGTTGCGGCATATCAAATGGCTAACTTTGAAGAAGCGATGGGGATCAATGATCGTGTGGCTTTAGCTGAGGCGAACAAAATCATGTACCGCCGTTTGAATACGATGCATATGAGAAATGGTGTATCATTCGTTGATTCTGATTCAACGTACATTGATGAAGGTGTTGTGATCGGTTCAGATACTGTGATTGAAGCCGGTGTACATTTAAAAGGGAAAACAGTGATTGGTGAAGATTGTTTTATCGGTGCGCATTCTGAAATTGTGGATAGCGTGATCGAGGACAATGTAAAGATCGCACAATCTGTGATTGAAGAAAGCATTATTCGCAAAAATGCGGATGTCGGTCCATTTGCTCATATCCGTCCAAAAGCTGAAATCGGTGAGCGTGTTCATGTTGGAAACTTTGTAGAAATCAAAAATGCGACCGTAGCAGAAGATACTAAAGTCGGACATTTAACGTATGTTGGTGATGCAGATTTAGGTAAAGATATTAACGTTGGCTGCGGTGTGGTTTTCGTTAACTATGATGGAAAAGATAAACATCGCACAACGGTTGGAGATCATGCCTTCATCGGATCATCAACAAGTTTGATCGCACCTGTGAATGTCGCAGCGAACTCAGTAATCGCTGCAGGTTCTACGATCACTGATGATGTGGCAGAATTTGACTTGGCGATTGCTCGGGCAAGGCAAGTGAATAAAGAAGGGTATGGGAAAAACATGCCTTATATGAATAACGAGAAATAAAAAAAGATGACTGCCATTTATTGGGAGTCATCTTTTTAGCTATCCTATTTTCCGTTTACGATTATATTCATAAAAGCCGTAACCAGAAAGTCCAATAATAAGTAATCCTAAACTGCCATAAGCAACAATTGTTTCACCCATTTTCGGGTAATCTGCTGTTTTTCCGACAGGTTTAGCTGTTTTGATCTCATCTGGTTTCGTTGGCTCTTTTGGATCTGGATTTGGTACAGGTTCGGGTTTGTTTTTCTTATTAAACTCAGCTTCTGAAATAGAAATGATTCGCTCGCCTGGAAAGGCTTCTTTGTATTGTGCAAGATCAATATTTGTTGCGGCATCATATAGACGAAGGTTTGTTCCTTGTTTTAGATGATTGATCAAGACAGTATCTAAAGAAGGTCCTTCTTCACGCTCGCCGCCTAACATATCGTAGCCGTCACCGCCAGCTGCTAAGAAGTCATTCGTTGCCATATGATAGGTTGCTTTTTCATCGATCGGTGCAAATTTTCCAGTTGTACGATCCTGGATTTCTACTTGCAGAACCCGTTCTCCAACAATCGTTTTGTCCGTTCCGTTGCCTTCATCTGCAGGTAGTAATGAGCCCTTTTTCGTTGAATCATAGTGGACTCGGATGGTGCTGGAGACATGTAGGAAGCCACCATTTGCCCCAAGTTTTGGTTGATTAAAGTCGTCTAAAATGATTGCACCGTTTTCGTCTTTTCGTGCCATTGAACGAAGTGAAAGCTCAAACATTTCTTTGACCTCTGCCCCTGTCACTTTGATTTGGGAGATGCTGTTACCGAAAGGCATTACAGCTATAATATCTCCTAGTGTCACTTTTCCAGGTTCGATATTTGCTCGAATACCGCCACCATTTGTTACTGCAAAATCAGCTTGATTTTTAAAGCCGTGCTGTCCGTAAGCTAACATGGCATCGCCAATCAGATTCCCTAAATTTGTTTCTCTTGTTCGTACATTGTCGCGTTCACCATTAAACTGGTAAGGGTTATTTTCAATGACAACTTCTGAACCCCATGCTTCAAAATTCGCTCTGGCCTGGTCAACTAAGGCTTTAACGGCAGGATCTTCTTCTAAATCTGCTAAGGTTTCTGCAGGAGTTAATGAAGCTGTTTTTTTGGTAAGGTCTGTCAAATCCACATTTACTAAACCGACATTATTCAAATAATTCCCTGTTTGGGTGTACATCACATTTCCAAATTGTTTTCCGCCATCAACGGCTGTATGAGAATGCCCATCTAAAACAGTAATATTCAAATCGGGAAATTCTTTGCTTAATGTCTCTGCCAAAGTATCACCACGCCATTCATGTGGAGTCGTTTCGTCGATACCTAAGTGTCCAGTAACGACATAGGCAGTGATTGTTTCCCCTGAATCTTTGAATGTTTGGATGGCTTTTTTTGTTTCAGCGATTGGATCAGCAAAAGTCACACCTACTACATTGTTTGGATGTGTTTTTGTCGCTGTTTCAGGTGTGGTTACGCCGATAATGGCGTATTTATTGCCACCTTTTTCAACGATTGTAGAAGGTTCAAAGACTAATTGTCCATCTTTAAAAGTATTATTTGATAAGATTGGGAAATTCAATTCGTCTTTATACTCTAGTGCTGTTTCCAAGCCAAAATCAAATTCATGATTTCCAACAGCCATGGCATCGTAGCCCACTTCATTCATCACGTTGACCATGTCTTTTCCTTTAGAGAAATTAGAAATCGGTAAGCCCTGGAATGCATCACCTGCGTCGATCAAGAGATCTGGATTGATCCTATTTTTATACGTCTTCAAACGTGGCATACCTAAGACATCTTTTCCATTACCTTCTAGCCGTCCATGAACATCATTGGTATGCATGATCGTGATTGCTTCTGAATCTGGTTGATAACCTGCATTTTTCACATCTTGTTTCGTGATGGGTTTAACATTAGGCGTTCTGCCATCTGCTGCTGGCTCTGTCTGCAATGTCCCGTCATTGACTAATTGAACAGCTAATTTACGCCAGTTGTTATTAAAATGATAGCCGATCACTTCCCAGTTATGTTCGATTTCTTTTTCTGGATCAAGGGTTTGTTTTTCACGAATGTAATCTGCAATCAACCCACGTAAGGTTTCAGGATCAGTGGATTTGATTGGGTCACCCTTGACAAGACCTTGTGTCAATAAACCTTCATAGCGGTAATTATTCATAGCAATCGTATAGTTTGCCTCAAGGTCAACTGGTTTTCCGTCGATCGTGGGATTGATGATACGTTGTCCATGCGGTTTGGAAATATCGATTTTATAAGAAATGCCAGAAAAAACATCATAGTTATACACACGAATTTTTTCATTAAAACTGATTGTTAAATCGTCAGGACCAGGTGTATTGTAGTAATCCGCCTGATTTTCCATGTATTCTAGTAGATTTTCTCCAGTAATATTGACACTAACTAGTGTATTAGGATATTTATAAATATCAAAAATATTAGAATAAGAAATATCTCCTGCATTTAATTTACTGTCTGCTTTAAAGAGCGCAGAGGCAGCTAGTTGTGCGCCAGTTGCTTTTCGTTGTACATTATTGATCAGTGAAATCATTGCAGTAGGTCGAAGTTGCGCTTCAGGAATTCCTTTTACTTCTTCTGGTGGTAAAAAATCGCCAGTCGCTGTTCCAATTTTTTCTGAGATGAATTCTCTTGTTTTATCATGGTATTCTTGTGTTTCGTTTTTTAATGCTTCATCTGCTGGAACAGTTTTTGTACTTATGATAGCAGCATCGCTGTTTTTAACCTGCCATTGGTCATTAATTTTTTCGATATCAAGGTCGATTTTGATCATTTCAGTTCCAGTATCTTTTGGTCCAGCAACAGGAACAGGTCCATTTGGTCCTTGAAGTTTTTCTGCGAAAGAGCGGTGATCATGTCCCAAAATATAAGCGTCGATGCCGGCAACATTATTAATGACTTGATCGGCACTTGCGGAAGGATCAGAGTTTTGACGTCCGGCGTGGATCGAAGCGACAATGATATCCGTGTCGTCTTTTAATTCAGCTACGGCTTTTTCGGCTTCTTCTTTTAACGGATTAAAATACAGGCTGTCTACTTTAGCTCCATCCCATAATGGAATTTGTGGTGTTGTCAGGCCAATGATGCCGACAGTCAAATCCTTGTGTCCATCTCCATCTAGGTCAATGTCTTTTTTCATCGTACCACCGACAAAGCGGCTGTTTGAGTCTTTTACATAGGTGTTCGCAGATAAGATAGGAAACTCTGCCTCAGTATTAAGTTTTTTGATCAAGTCCAAGCCAAAATTAAATTCATGGTTCCCCAAAACCATGGCATCATATTTCATGTAATTCATCGCTTTGATCATTGGATTTGGTTTATCGATTAAAGGGGCTTTATTATACAAATCATCTGTTAAAATCGTTCCTTGATTCATATCTCCGTTGTCAATTAGAATAGTACCATTAGGATTTTCTGAACGAATATTTTTTACGACAGAACTAACTTGAGAGAGACCTACGGGTGTTTGTTTGTCATCTTCATATGACCAGTCCCAGAGCTGGCCGTGGACATCTGAGGTTCCTAAAATTGTCAATTTTTGAGCATTAATTTTTGAATCTGCGGCTACTTGTTGAGTAATTTCTTGTTCCTCTTGCATTGTACTTGAAACAGTAGAGCTTTCTGTAGTAGTTCCTTTTGTTGCTTGGGTTTCAGTGCTTGATACAGTCTCAATAGCCAAGACGGTCGTTGCACCAGTACCTGCGAGTAAAGTGGAAACCATTAATACCTGTAAACCAAGTTGTACTTTTTTCAAAACTGACTTTTTCACAAAAATCCTCCTCTTAATAATAAGTATTGATCAACAGTTTCTATGAAACTCTTTTACTATGAAACAATCGTTGCTTATGGTTCACAGTAAAAGTTGAACGAGCTCGTAAAACTAGATAATACGAAGCACGTTAACCAAGATTCGTTACAAAAAAGTAATGCGCTTTCATTTTTTAGGTCCAACTAAATAGTAATATATTTCTTGTGTGTTGTCATTAGAAAATGCTCTAATTTTTCAAAAGTAAATGACAAAATCCACATATTTTAACTGAGTTCATTTTTTTCACGTGAAGACTTGCTGATTTTTATTAGAAAATCGAATTAATTTAGAGGAATGCTTCAAAATCACTTGATTTATTTTGAAAAAGTGACTACTATTTATAAGGAAACTATTGTTCAGTAAAAGAAAGTGGAGGTCCTCATGTCAAAACATTATTTTGATCCTAGATTGAAAATCTTTTCTCTTAACTCGAATCGTCCATTAGCGGAAAAAATCGCTGCAGCGGTCGGTGTAGAATTAGGAAAATCTTCTGTCACTCAATTCAGTGATGGTGAAATTCAAGTAAATATTGAAGAAAGTATTCGTGGCTCTCACGTTTATATCATCCAATCAACAAGTAGTCCTGTCAATGATAATTTGATGGAATTGTTGATCATGATCGATGCCTTAAAACGTGCCAGTGCAAAAACAATCAACGTTGTGATGCCTTACTATGGTTATGCACGTCAAGATCGTAAAGCCCGTGCCCGTGAACCAATCACAGCGAAACTTGTTGCAAATATGCTTGAAAAAGCAGGAGCAACTAGAATGTTGACATTAGATCTACATGCCGTTCAAATCCAAGGATTCTTTGATATTCCAGTGGATCATTTGATGGGCGCTCCATTAATTGCAGATTACTTTATGGAACATGGCATTCAAGGGGATGACGTTGTCGTTGTTTCTCCTGACCATGGTGGTGTGACACGTGCTCGCAAACTTGCGGAATACTTGAAAGCACCGATTGCAATCATCGACAAACGCCGTCCAAAAGCGAATGTTGCTGAAGTGATGAACATTATTGGACATGTAGAAGGCAAAATATGTGTCTTGATCGATGACATGATCGACACAGCTGGGACAATTTCATTAGCTGCCAACGCATTACAAGAAGCTGGCGCAAAAGAAGTGTATGCTTCATGTACACACCCAGTCTTATCAGGACCAGCTTTACAGCGCATTGAAGATTCTGCAATCAAACGTTTAGTTGTAACTGATTCTATCTACCTTTCTGATAATCGTAAAATCGATAAAATCGATGAAATCAGTGTGGGTGAATTAATTGGTGATGCCATCAAACGTATCCACGAAAATAAACCAGTTAGTCCATTGTTTGAGACGAAACGTAAATAAAAAATAGGCCTATTATTTCCTGTGTATGAATATACTGGAAATAATGGCTTTTTTTGTTGTGAAAAAAGTGATTTTAAATAGTACTGGAAAGATCAAGTGCATTTTAGTAAAAGAGATTGGAAATTTATTACGTTAATAATCACTAATTTTTGAAAAAAAACTGTTATCGTCCTAATATATAGATATAAAATGAAATAAGGGAGCGTGAATCAAATGAACAGTGCAACTAGTTTTATAAAGTCGTATCGATTTTTGCAAATAGTTACAGGCACCATGTACATTTTTATGGCGGTTCTAGCGTTGAGATACACACCAAACTCGCTAATAGAGTCAATCCGGATTTTTGGTGTATTCTCGTTGATTAAAGGTGTTTTTGAGATATTGAATAGAGCAAATATCAAAAAAAGAACCCATCATAATCAGTATTCTTCTTTGCTACTAGGTGTTGTTGACATCCTTGTTGGTATTATAATGATCGTAAATACCTCTTTAAATTTGGTTGAGTTATCTATGTTATTTGGTATCTGGTTTATAGGGGATGCGGTTATTTCATTTTTCTTGCTGGATTTGGCTAAAAAAATATCTGAGAGTTATTACTATATTTCATTGGTCATTTATTTAATAGGGAGTGTTATTGGATTAATGTTATTGGTAGCGGGAGATACGACAATTGTAACTGCTCCGGTGCTAATTAGTATTTACTTCTTGTTATTCGGTTTTGTAAAATTAATAGGTGGTATGCTCAATCGTAGAGACATACATGTGACAAACTGATTTATGTTGAAAATATACACTGACAATATTGATAAAAATAGATGAGTATAGGACAGAAGCGTTTACTTCTTGGAAATAAGAAGGGGGCGTTTCTGTTTTTGCTGATTAAGCATTTTTCCAGTAAATATTCTTTAGATAATAAGCGGTAGCCAAGCGTTATTTTCTGTATGTAAAAATGCAGGAAATGATACTTGGTTTCCTTTTTTTTAGCAAAATTGTCAGATTTAGTTTTGTAACAGGAAAATATTGATTATTCATCATTTTATTGTAATAAATTCAATTAAATTATTCCGCTATGTTAGAAGGAAAACGGTTTATTCATTTTTATTTATAAAAAATTGATTTATAGAAGAATCGCAAGTTCATTTTTCGGAAACAAGTGGAAAAAATTAACTATGGATTATATGATTTGATGCTATGCTAAATTTAACGAAAAAAATAGTCTTATACATAGTAAAAAATAGAAATGCAAAAGGAGTAATCATGAAAAGAGAAAAATATGAAATTTGGGGTTTGACCACGCAATTAGTTGTTGTGGCGATCGCGTTAGTCTATTACTTTTTTATTTACAGATAGACAAAAATGAATGGGGAGGAAGATAAATCAATGCTTTTTAGAATAAAAAGAAAACTCGGCGGTGTCAAGGTTCCGAAAAATAAATGGTTAACAAAGTTAGAATCCATCAATGACTTAAGCGCACCTAAGCAGATTATTTTACCAATGAATATGCACATCGGTAAACCAGCAAGAATCATCGTTTCTATTGGGCAAAAAGTGAAAATAGGAACACTGATCGGAGAAAAAGATGGCTTGATTTCAGCCAATATACATAGTTCGATTTCAGGAATCGTTGAGAAAGTTGAGCAGAGAGTCATTGGAGTAAATGAAGTATCCGTTGTGGTC
Source organism: Enterococcus ureasiticus (assembly GCF_001730285.1). Lineage (GTDB taxonomy): Bacteria > Bacillota > Bacilli > Lactobacillales > Enterococcaceae > Enterococcus_L > Enterococcus_L ureasiticus. The sequence continues at coordinate 147,418 of NZ_MIJZ01000015.1, read as the reverse complement.
ATCAAAAATGATTTTAAAGATACATATGAAATGCCGCAATCAGGTAGTGAAAACCTCGTGGAAACAATCAAAAATAACGGAATTGTTGGAATGGGTGGAGCTGGTTTTCCAACAGATGTAAAATTCCTTTTAAAAGAGCATCAGCAAATGGAAACATTGATTGTAAATGCAGTCGAATGTGAACCTTTTGTAACAGCTGATAGAAGAATCATTATTGAACAAATGAATGATTTTATCGAAGGAATCAGTCTGCTTCAAGAAATGCTGTCGATCAAGCAATGTGTGATCGCAATAGAAAGTTCATCACAAGAGGCAATCCGTGACTTGGAGGCTAAAATCGACAATGAGCGGATCAAACTAAAAATTTTACCGAATCATTATCCTCAAGGGGCTGAAAAAATCGTGATCAAAGCTGTCCTTGGAAAAGAACTACCGGTTGGGAAATTACCAATCGATTTAAATGTTGGAATCATGAATGTGTCTACCGTATTAGCCACATTTCATGCAGTGAAAGAAAGTCGCCCGTTGATTGATCGCGTTTTGACGGTTTCTGGTACACCAATCAAACATCCTCAAAACTTACGTGTAAGAATCGGCACGCCGATTGAACATGTCATTGAAGCCTGTGGTGGTTTTATTGACAGCCCAATGAAGCTGATCAATGGCGGCCCAATGATGGGGAAAGTGATCCAAAGTTTGGATGAACCAGTAACTAAAACAACGTCCCTGATCCTTGCCTTGACTCGAGAAGAAGCAAATATTCCTAAAGAGCAAAATTGTATCCGCTGTTCAGAATGTGTGAATGCTTGCCCCGTCAATTTACAGCCGATTTCGATTAGTAATGCGTATCGAGCAGGTGATATTGAAGAAGCAGAGCGCTTAGGTGTGTTGAATTGTATCGATTGTGGGGCCTGTTCTTATATTTGTCCATCAAAAATTGATATTTTAGGAGATATCCGAGCAGCAAAACAGAAAGTGTTGGGGAGCAGATAATGATAAATACAAAATATACAAGTACAGGACCGTTTATGGGACCTCATATTAGAGAAAAATGGACATCACAGTGGATCATGCAGCAAGTATTGATTGCTTTGATGTTTCCGACAATTGCTGCAACTTACTTTTTTGGATTATGGTCTTTAGTGATGGTGGTTGTGAGTATTGTTGCATGTGTAGGATTTGAGCTTGCTTTTCAGAAAGTCGTTTGGAAGAAAGTGACGATAACGGATTACAGTGCAGTGATAACAGGGTGGCTTTTGGCATTGACGTTGCCAGTTACAGCTCCTCTATGGACACTTCTTATTGGAGATTTTATTGCAATTATTGTAGTAAAACAATTGACTGGCGGTATTGGTAGAAATTGGCTCAATCCAGCGGTTGCTGCCCGTGTGTTATTGAAATTATTATTCTCACCGTGGATTACGAACTGGGTTACGCCACGATCAGATGTTGTGGCAACATCGACGCCATTGGTTGACTTAGGACACTTTGCTAGAGAGGTTTCTCCATCAACGCCTGATTTAGTTGATTTATTTATGGGATTTGGTTTAGGTGGACCGATTGGAGAGACGTGTAAGTTTGCTTTGCTTTTATCAGCTGTTTATTTGATTGCACGTAAAATCATTAATCCGTTGGTACCAGTTCTCACGTTAGGATCATTTTATGGGGCAATCTTGCTGTATAGTTCATTTAATTTTGACTTTGCGAATGCTCATTTGTTGAGCGGCGCGTTGATTTTTGCTGCGGTCTTTATGGTGACAGATTATACGACTTCGCCGTTGACGGATAAGGGTAAGTATATTTTTGCGATAGGCTGTGGTGTTTTGGCAGCAGTGTTGAGAATTTGTATTGATTTACCTGGTGGGATCGGTGTGGCGATTTTGGTGATGAATTTGTTGACGCCGTTGATTAATAGATATACGGCGTCTAAGATTTATGGAGAAGGATAAGGCAGTTTGTTTTCGATAGAGAACAAATGATAATAACAAAAAAGATAACAGTTTCTGCAATAGAGCTGCTATCTTTTTTATCTTTATTCAATTCAGCTTAATCATTCTTCACAGCTGCCATCTGTTCTCCATACAACTTCCCATCATACATCTTGAAAAACGGATAATAACAAACAATCGAAACCGCCAAATTAATCAACGCAAGCAACACTGCTCTAAAATCTCCACCAGTTCCCAGAAATGCCCCGATTCCCACAGGAGAAATCCAAGGTATTCCAGTAATCACTTTATTCACGAACCCAACAGAAGAAGCAAAATAAGCAATCGTCACATTGATCAAAGGTGTCACAATAAACGGAATGATCAAATAAGGGTTATAAACAATCGGTGCCCCAAAAATCACAGGTTCATTGATATTAAACAAACCAGGAAGCACCGCCGCTTTACCAAGTACCTTAAGCTGGTCTGACTTTGCCACAAAAATCATCAGTAAAACCAAGCCAAGTGTACTACCAGCACCACCGATGAAGATATACATATTAATGAAATCCCCAGCAAAAATATTGGTTCCGCCATTCACATTCTCAGTCAATGCCACGAGTAAAATCGGATTGATAAAACTATTTTTAATCACGGCAGTCCCATGAACCCCAACGGCCCAAAGCAGATGAATCAACAACATAATAACAATGATACCCAACCAAGAACCGGTCAAATCTTTAACAAACTCAAACGGTTTTGATAATAAACCGTGTAAATCAGTATGGAATATCGCTAAAATCGTATTAATAAATATCATCACGAACGCAATAAAAATCGCAGGAATCAATGAAGCAAAAGCTTTACTTACGCCATCAGGAACTCCTTCAGGCATCCGAATGGTAATGTTTTTTTTCACACACCAACGATAAATTTGAGTTGAAATCACAGCCGTGATGATCCCAATAAAAATCCCAATACCACTAAAACGAGTGACCCAACCACCAAGTGCGACCCCATTATAAACAATTGACGTTTCATTTTCTGATTGAATCAACTGGGCACCACTATCAACGATATCAGTTTGGATAATCGTCATCAAAAAGGCAAACAATCCTAAAATAGCCCCAACAAAACTACTCAGCTCATCGCTTTCTTCTTTCCGATAAATATCCGTTAAATAATAAGCCGTTGCCAAACAATAAAAAATTGCGATCGATCCAATCGACATAGTAGTAGCCACGCTATAGATCGGTGCGAATTTCAAGATTGTATTCTCAAAAAATGGTGCCAATGGCGGAATGATTTGCGGTAAATTATTAATAATCAGGAAAATCGATCCGACGATCGTAAATGGCACCGTAATGATCCCAGCCTGCATAATAGCCCGAATAAAGCGCAAGTTCGCAACTTTATTCAAAGGCGGCATCAACTTTGTTTCCAAAAATGTAAATACTTTATTCATTTTTTTCTCCTTTCCTTATGAGGGCAATTGATTCGTTTCGATCAAGGTTTGATACCAGTAAAAACTATCTTTTTTGTAGCGAGTGAGTTCTTTTTCATCATGTTCTGTGCGATCTACATAAATAAAGCCATAACGTTTACTAATCCCTTCATGAACGCTGATCAAGTCGATTGCGGACCACGGGCTATAACCAATCAAGTCAACGCCAGCTTCGATTGCTTGTAAACATTGATCGATGTGTTGTTCTAAATAATTGATACGGTAACTATCATGGATTTTGCCATCACTTGTCAGTTCATCTTTTGCCCCTAAACCATTTTCGGTAATAATGATCGGTAAATGATAACGATCGTAAAGTGTTTGAAGTGTTGTTTTCAACCCATCAGGATCGATCGTCCAATTGAATTCATTTTTCTTCAAATAAGGATTGGTAAAGCCTTTATAAAAGCCCCATTCCATAATATCTTCACTTTGCTGATCACTGATCCCGTTTGCCATACCCTCTTTTTCTGTTGGTTTTTCAACTGTAACCGTTGTGTAAAAATTCATTGCAACAAAATCTGGGAAATTATTTTCCATCAACTCTTTATCTTCTGGGGCAAAGTCGATCGTTATGTTATTACGGTTCAGGTAATCTTTGAAGACAGCGTTATAGCGGCCGAAACAAGAAAAGTCCAGATAGGCCCAGTTTCGAACACTATTAAAATAAAGTGCGGCTTGATTGTCCATTGGTTTGCTAGTGGCTGGATAAACTAAGGAAATATTTGGAACAGGCCCGATTTGTCCGCCAATAACTAATTCGTGGCATCGTTTGAATGCATATTTTTCAGCAATCATTAGATGATGAAATTGTTGGTATTTTTCTTGAAGTGGAATTTCTTTTCCTAGAATTTTTTTATCGACTAATAGCATGATGTTTGGCTCGTTGATCGTTAACCAATGTTTTACGCGATCGCCATAAGCATCAAACAAGGTTTCAGCATAAATTTTAAAGGCATCTACTGTACTGCGAACGCTCCAACCACCTTCGTCTTCAAAAGCTTGAGGGAGATCAAAATGATTCAATGTGATATATGGTTGAATATCGTATTTTAGTAATTCATCAATGACATCGCTATAATGTTGTAATCCTTTTTGATTGATGTCTCCTCGTCCATTTGGGAAAATTCGTGTCCAGGCAATCGAGAAACGGAAAACCTTGATGCCCATCTCAGCTAATAAACCAATATCCTCTTTATAATGATGATAATGATCGACAGCGACTGTAAAATCTGCGATATCATGATTATCTCTTTGGCGTGTGTCTTGTACACTCAAGCCTTTGCCGTCAATAGTATAGGCACCTTCTGTTTGATGGGCGGAAATCGATGCGCCCCATAGGAAATTTTCAGGAAATGTATGTGTCATTGGTTTCTCCATTCTGTCTTTTTTATAAAGCGTTTTCTTTGGCTCTAGAATAAGTGATTGTTTGAGTAAATTCAATACAATCAAAAGAACTGTTCATGAAAGAATTTTTATGAACAGTTCAAGAGGAGAGTCTGCGTTCATTTTACCGATTACCTAAGAAAAAGCTAACCCATCCAGTATACCTTTTTTATTCAAATAACACTTTAACGGGGATTTCTTGTGCTTGATAGCTTGTTAAAATGGAAGGTGGAATCGACGTATCTGTATATAACCTATCAAATAAAAACGTTCGATCGATCATGAATGAGCTGACGGTTTCTAAGTTAGCGGAAGGAGTATAAACGATTTTTAGACCTTTGGTATGCTGGATCATGGTCCGATAAACAAAAGATTCGTTCAATGTTTTGGTCGTTACTTCATGTGTGTTAAAGCCTGCTGCTTCAATAATACAAAGATCTGCTGCAACCTTATTAAAGGAATGGGTAGCAAAATCACCAACAAGGGCATTCGTGTTTTTCTCCAATTCACCGCCGCTGATTGAAATTAAGGCTTTTTTCTCAGAATGATCAATAGAAAAGGCAGCAGCATCATTAGTTAAAATGACGATGTCAAAAAAAGAGAGTGCATAAATTAGTTCAGTAGAAAAAAGGCCTGCACCGATAAAAAGCTGTGTACCATTCACTAATAAGGGTTTGATTTCCTCGACAAAAATCACAACGGGAAAGGTTGTTTTTTCTAGTTGGACTGGTTGTTTCAACTCATGAGTCGGAATCAATTTCACTCCGCCGTAAAAACGTTCAATCATCTTTTTCTTTTCTAAAAATAGTAAATCCCGCCTAATAGTTACGGCTGAAACGTTAAAAAATTTTGCGAGTTCTTTAACAGTCAAACTGTCACTTTCTCTTAATCGTCTAATTAAATTTTCCCTTCTTCTAAAGACATCGCCCTGACTGATTTTCATTTTTTTCTCCCATCTTGGAACGTTATCATTTTTAAATTATCCATAGTATAGACAATTTTCCACCAAAAAGACAGCTTGTTTCAACGAGAATTTGATGCTATATTTTGTTAAAGAAAACACACAGTAGTAAGGAGGGGCTGTTTATGGTAGAGACCAAGCAATTTCCATTTCATCTGTCGTTGATGAAAGTTAGTTACGCACCGCCGCAAATCAGTGAGTATTTAACACTTTTTCTCATGCTTAGCGGCAGTATGATCGTAACGATAGGGGAAAAGGACTATCAGCTAAATGCAGATGATATATTGGTCATTAATCCGCATCAACAGTATCAAGTAAAGAGCTCGGATAAAAATCTATTGTTGTCATTACGCATTTCGAAAACCCCATTGATCGCTCACTTTAAAGAAAATTGGCTACCATACATCGATTGTGCCTCAACAGATGCGAAATCCGCTGATGCAGAAAAATTCCAGCGATTGCGTGAGGCTTTAGTCCATTTAATGGCTGCCTATTTTAAACAAAACGAAGAGGCTGAATTGGAAATTTATCAGCATTTATTTACTGTGTTGAAACAATTAGTCAAAGAGTTTAAAAAAGAAGTCGTCACGCGTCCAGAAGTTGCAACTGATTTAGCCGATGATCGAATGAATCAATTACTAGAAGAAATTCAAAAGAATTACGATCAACCGATTTCATTGGAGTCATTAGCCGAAAAAAGTGGGCTATCTTATTATCATTTGTCTCGTTCTTTTAAAAAGCAGATTGGGGTCAATTTCACTGAGTATTTAAATCAAATTCGCCTGATGCACGCGGCGGAAAGTTTGATTTTAACGTCACAATCGGTGATCAAAGTAGCGTTGAATAGTGGCTTTTCAAATGCAAAAACTTTTCACCACGTATTTAAGAAACAGTATGGGATAACGCCTGCAAGTTTTCGTAAAAAATTTTCTTTGACAAGCAATCAGATAAAGCAGACGGCAGGAAATGCAGATTATCAAGAAATAACTGGAGCAGCAGCGTTACAAGAGCTGGCAAAGTATTTAGTAGAAAAAGATATCGTTGATGAAAATGCTGCGATCGAGCAACGTATGCAGTTAGTGTTACCCTCGGAGCCTCAACCAAATTATCACAGTAGTAAAAAAATCATCAAAATCGGTCCTGCTGGAGAAGGTTTAGCAAATGGTGTACAGCGTGAATTGTGCATTTTACAACAGGATTTGACCTTTGATTTAGTTCAATTTGAAGGTTTTTGCGAAGAAACGAATTTTGAAAATGATATTTTGATGGTATCAGAGTATATTTTAAACAACCAATGGTTCGATTTTTTAGTGAAGATCCAGCTGAAACCGATGATTCAGCTTTATTTACCTGAGGAGTATATTGAAAAAGAAGAGGTTCAGTTATGGTGTGATAAGCAGTTGAAGATCATTCGTCATTTCGTGAATCGCTATGGCCGAGAGGAAGTAAATCAGTGGTATCTTCAATGGTCATTGCCTAAAGTAAGCGGGACCTGGAATGACGGCAGTCGTTGGGGCTATCATTATTTTTATCGTAAGTTGAAACAGTTAGCTCCTTGCTGTAAATTAGGATTGATGTCATTACGTTCGTTAGATGAAACAGAATACGAGCAATATCAAGCTTTTATTGATGAGCAAGGAATCCAGAATTGTCTCCCAGAATTTATTAGCTTCCATGCAGATCCATATGCAACAGCGCTGATCAAAGAGGAACATGCGTTGCATTTTAAAAAGTACCAACAAGCTATTTTAAGTAGAGTAAAGTCGGTCATTACCGCACATCAATCAGAAGCTAATTCCATTTTTTCAGATTGGACCCCCGAGTTGTTTTTAACAGATTGGAATACATTAGTAGGCGAAGGCAATACTTTTTCGGGTACGTTTTTCCGTTCAGCGTTGATCTTAGAATCAATCGTTGAATTGTCAAAAGAAGTGACGGGAATTGCTTTTTGGTTGAATATCAAGGTAAAAGAACGACAAACTCATACAAGAGAAGACAGTAGTTTATCTGTTTTTCTTTATGAGGAATTACGGCGCCCACTATTCTTTTCATTGCGCTTTTTGAACCATTTAAAAGGAGAACTGCTTGCTAGTGGAGACGGCTATATTTTGACACGAAACCAAGGGCAGTATCAGCTTTTACTTTACAATTCAAGCTATTTAGATCCGCTTTATTCAGTCGATACATTTCAAGTTCAGTATCAGACAAAAAAAGTCAGGATTCATTTAAGCGAGTTGCCTGTAGGGAATTATTTGATTCGGGAATATGTCTTGGATAAAGATCATGGCGGGATTTATAATGATTGGATCAGAGTTGGCGGTCAAGCGGAGTTAGATCATGAGTTACAGAAATACTTGGAGCAGAAAATCATTCCTAAGTTTGAATTGAAAAAAGAGCAGATTGATTCATTTGGTTATGAGTTGGAAGCAACATTGACGTTGAATGCGTGTCAGTTGTATTTGTTTCAGCCTTTGTATTGATGTGAAGAGTAATATGAAAAAATACGAAATAGGCTTCGATTTTCAGTGTTGATTTAATAATAGAATTTTAGAATAGGACCGCTAAGGAGTGATCGGATTGGAGATAATGGATAAAATTTCAGATTTTTTTGATGACCGACGACGAGCAAAGCATAAGCGAATTAGAGAAAAAAATGATATGCTACGAGCAAAAGGGAAAACGCCTGTTAAAAAAGGTTGGGGAACAATGGTAAATACAGGAACAGGTGGTATTATTAAAGATCCTACTACAAGAGTTTATGATGTTGCCCAACAACAAAAAAACGTCTCTGAAGAACATGAAATGAATGAACGTCGCTCAGGTGAGGTTAAAAGGAAATGAATAACTTAAATTAGTATAAGAAAAAGCAAAAAAGACTACTCTTTTTTTGCTTTTTCTTTTTATTTTTTGCCATATTCAAAATATTAAGACCATATCAAGCAATTAAAGTAATTTTTATTTGTAGGTTGTTTAATATAATAAATGAATAGAAAACGTTTTCTTATAATTGAGCTATGGAGGAAAAAAATGGAGACACAAGTTGAAAAAACAATAGCGAACAAAAGCAGTGCTGGGTTGATTTTTGCCTTAATGGCAGGATATTCGATGATTTATATGGACAAGAGCATGATTTCTACAGCAGTTTTACCAATAGCGAAAGAATTTAATTTAGATGCAGGTCAAACTGGGATGATTATGTCCTTCTTTTTCCTAGGCTATTCATTGATGCAAATTCCTGGAGGATGGTTAGCAGATAAAATCGGAGCAAAAAAAGTGTTGATGTTGTCACTGGCAATTATTTCAATTTTTTCATTTGCATTTGGAGCAGTCAGCAGTTTGATGTTATTTATGGTCATCCGCTTTTTTGCAGGGCTTGGTCACGGAGGATATCCGCCAAGTTGCTCAAAATCGATTGCTGATAATTTTCCACAAGAGCGTAGAACGTTTATTCAATCGTTGATTCTATCAACATCAGGTATTGGTGGGATTTTGGCTTTTACACTTGGGACGAACCTGATCAATGCTAACTGGCGTTATGGCTACTTAGCATTAGGAACAATGTTTGCAATTGCATTGGTTCTGGTGGGAGTATTTGTTCCTAAGCAAGCAGCGAGTGCAAAAACAGGTACAAGTAATAAGCCAGCGATTAAGTTTAGCCAAGTAATCACAAACCGTAATGTATTGGTCTTATTTGTCGCAATGTTATTATTGAACTTTTTACTTTATGGAAATATGTCTTGGTTGCCAAGTTTCTTAGCTCAAAAATTTGCGATCGATATTAAAACAATTGGTTATTTGTTAGCAGTCAATGCCGTTTTTCAAACAGTTGCAACAATGTTTGCCGGCGCATTATTATCGAAGCTATTTTTAGGGAAAGAACGCATGTTTATCCTTAGCGCGACAGTTTTAGCTGCAATTTTAGTAGCCGCTTTTGTGACATCAAATAATTTAGTATTGTCAATGATTTGTTTGATTGCAGTCAGTATGGTTTCAGTTAGTGCTTTCACCGCAATTTTCACATGGCCGCATAAAATCATGGATCCATCAATTATCGGTTCTTCAATCGGAATCATCAACACTGGTGGAACATTAGGTGGATTCTTAGCACCGATGATCTTAGGACAATTGATCAAAGCCGCTGGCGGTTCATTTACGTTGGCATTCGGTTTTATGGCAGTAGCAAGCCTACTTTGCGGACTTTGTGTATTAGGAGTGAAAAAAGAAGCGTAATGTCAGACAAAAAATTTAAATACAAAAGTGCCTTTGATATCATCGGTCCAATCATGGTCGGTCCCTCCAGCTCTCATACAGCTGGAGCGGTTAGGATCGGTAATATGGCAAGAGAACTTTATAAACATACACCTAAAAAATTAGTCGTGACATTTTTTGGCTCATTTGCTGAAACCTATAAAGGACACGGCACAGCGGTCGCGATTGTTGCAGGCGTCTTAGGTTTCGAAACACATGATGAACGTATTCCAGACGCCATTGAAATTGCGGAAAAACAAGGAGTCAGCATAGAATTTCTAGTTAGTGCAAAGGAAACAGAACACGCGAATACAGTCAATTTAGAGTTGATCGATGAACAAGAAAAATTGAATTTAACGGCTATTTCTATTGGTGGCGGTAGTATTCAACTGATTGAGCTCAACCATCACTCCACTTTATTGAATCAAGACCAGGGCAATGGGTTAGTTTTTACCGCAGATCTAAAATCGGCTCTTCCCAGTGTGGAAAATGCATTGGAAAGTCCAGCTTTTATAGAGGTTCAGAAGTTAAATCAAGAAACGGTTTTCTTTGTGGAAACGGTCAGTGACATCAGTCAAAAATTAGTAGCAAAAATCAGAGAAATACCGGGAATAACAGCAGTTTTGCCTACGACCGGCTAAATTAGAGGACGTGAATTTTTTGTTTGAATCAATTGAAGAACTCGTACAACGAGCAAAAGAGAACCAATGTAAAATATCCGAGGTCATGATCGCACAAGAAATAGAAACATCCGGACGCAGTAGAACCGAAATCATGAACCAAATGATGCTAAACTTAGAAACGATGGAGACGGCCGCTGCCAAAGGTGTGCAAGGTGTGCGCTCGCATTCTGGTTTAACTGGGTATGATGCGAAAAAATTACAAGCTTATTTAGATAATAAAAGTGTTCTGACAGATAATACTTTTGTTAAAGCTTTATGTTATGCGGTCGCAACTAACGAAGTCAACGCGGCAATGGGTATGATTTGTGCCACGCCAACAGCAGGTTCGGCAGGCGTTGTTCCAGGCGTTTTGTTAGCCTTTAGTGAAAAATTCACCTCAACGCGAGAGGAAATGTTGCACTTTTTATTTACAGCAGCGGCTTTTGGATTTGTCACAGCGAATAATGCTATGATTTCAGGTGCAGAAGGCGGTTGTCAGGCCGAAATCGGTTCGGCATCTGGAATGGCAGCAGCGGCATTAGTCGAGATGGTGGGCGGCACACCAGAACAAGCCAGTCACGCCTTTGCAATTGCGTTGAATAACTTGATTGGTTTAGCTTGTGATCCTGTTGCAGGGCTAGTAGAAATTCCTTGTATTAAACGGAACGCAGGAGGAACGTCAAATGCCATCAGTGCAGCAGAAATGGCTTTAGCAGGAATTGAAAGCGAGATTCCAGCAGATGAAGTAGTCGAAACAATGTATCGTGTTGGGCGGAGTATGCCGGCCGATATTCGTGAGACTGGGATCGGCGGATTAGCTGGAACAAAAACTGGAAAACGAATCGCCAAAGAATTATTTGGGATCGATCGATAAATTAAAATATATATGATTTAACTAAATAACCTATCGATTATAGTCAAGAAAGGAAGAACTAAGAATGAATGCAAAACAACAAATTTCAGCATTGATCGATGCAAAAAAAGACCAATTTATCGCAGCGGCAGATCAGATTTGGGGAACACCGGAAACGAGATTTGCTACTACAGAATCTGTAAAACCTTTTCTAGAAATTTTAGAAAAAGAGGGCTTTTCAATTGAAAAGGGAGTTGCTAACATGGAACATTCATTTGTTGCAACATATGGTAGCGGAAATCCTGTTATTGGCATCTTAGCTGAATACGATGCTTTAGGTAATTTAAGCCAAGTCGCTGATTTAGGGGAACAAAAAGCAGAAATCGAAGGCGGGAATGGACATGGCTGTGGCCATAATTTACTTGGAACGGGTGCATTAGCAGGTGCTATTGGCGTTAAAGATTTGATGGAACAAGAAAAATTAACGGGGACGATTAAATTATTTGGTTGTCCAGCTGAAGAAAGTGGTTATGGTAAAGCATTCATGGCAAGGGACGGCGTGTTTGATTGTCTTGATGTTGCTCTTTCATGGCACCCAATGGACACAAATATGGCTTGGGGCTTGAGCAGTTTAGCTGTTTATCAAATTTATTATAACTTCAAGGGTATTTCGGCTCATGCAGCAGCAGCTCCTGAACAAGGACGCAGTGCGCTTGATGCAGCAGAATTAATGAATATTGGGGTTCAATTTTTACGCGAACATATCATTGATGAAGGCCGTGTTCACTATGCCTTTATGGATGCTGGCGGGGAATCTGCGAATGTGGTTCAACCAACAGCGAGCTTATATTACTTTATCCGCGCACCAAAACTAGAACAAGCAGAAGAAATCTACAAACGTGTCAACAAAATCGCAGAAGGTGCGGCGTTAATGACTGAAACAGAACTTGAAATCGTCTTTGACTCAGCCTGTGCTAACTACTTGCCAAACCAAGCGGTTACTACAGCCATGTATGAAAATTTTAAAGAATTCGGCAACTTGAATTTAACAAAAGAAGATCAAGAATATAGCCAAAGATATTATGACAGTTTAAATAAAGCGACAAAAGCAAACTTAATAACTAGAGCAAGACAAAGCAATCCAACAGCTAGTGAAGAAGAAATAGAACGACTTGGAACGATGCCAGTCTTAGATCAAATCAGCCCCTTGGTTTTCTCAGAAGCAACGTCTGGTTCAACGGATGTGGGTGATGTTAGCTGGGTTTGCCCAACTGCTCAAGTGTTGGTTGGCTGTGAACCTCAAGGAACGCCACCACATTCATGGCAATGGGTAGCAAACGGGAAATCATCCGTGGCCCACAAAGGATTACTAGCGGCAGGTAAAACAATCGCAACAACAGCTTATGATTTATTGATCAATCCTGAATTAGTTGCACAAGCGAAAGCAGAACACCAAGCTACAGTTGGTGGGAAGAAGTATCAATCGGCAATTCCGGCAGAGGTAATGCCTAAATAATGATGTACGACTGGTTTAAGTAAAAGCTTGGACCAGTTTTTTATTGCAAAACAGTTGTTGCTCATAAGATTAGAATTTGATAAGATGAAAGTGTATCAATTATAATGAAAATAGGGGGAGTATCAATGAAAATAGTAAAAAGCTTGATGTTGGGAATCTTGTTTAGTTCAGTATGTTTGTCATTTTCGTCAACTTCATTTGCTACAGAGAACAGCTCTGAAGCTGAAGTAGAAGTGACTAAAATATCTGAAATAAAAACAAAAGTCACTGAAGGAAAAAAGGAAATCGATATTACACCAAAATTTAAAACTAAAGAGATTAAAACAGATGTCGGCGGGAAAGGTACCGTAGAAGTTGAACAAATCGAAGGAATGAAAAATCTAAAAGGTACGTTCAAAACGACTGTAGCAGATCAAAGTATCCTCTCAATCAATGATCGGGGTCAATGGCAAGGGATGAAATTGGGTAAAACCACGGTAACATTGGACTTTGAATGGGATGAAGAATCACTGCAAAAAATTCAAGAAAAATATCCTGATCACCAACTAGTCAAAAAAGACATCGCTCAGGATGTTCCTGTTGAAGTGACAGCAGCAAAAGAAAAGAGTGTCGACATCACTCCTAACTTCAATGTTGGAACAATCAACGCAAAAATAGGTGAAACAGGGCAATTTAAAGTGGCTCCAATGGGTGGAGTAGCAAATCCAAAAGGAACCTATCTAGCCTATATTCCAGATAATTCTAAAGGAATAATATCAGTAGAGGCAGATGGAAAATGGACAGCTTTAAAAACTGGAACAGTGGAATTTGTGTTAGATTTCCAACTTTCAGATGAATCGAGTAAAGAGATTCAAGATAAAAATCCAGGTAGCACGTTGACAACAAGGGATATTGCCACTCAAGTTAAAGTAGAAGTGAAGCCAGCAGGAACATTAAATATCACGCCAAGGATCGATATCACTTCTATCGATGGAAAAGTCGGTGATACTGGACAAATCAAAGTAAAACCGATCGAAGGAATTAACGATACTACAGGTTCATTCGCTCCAATTATCAAGGACCCTTCAATCATTGAAATTGATTCAGCAGGTAACTGGAAAGCCTTAAAAACGGGTACTACCTCTTTCATGTATACGTATAACTGGTCTGATGAGACAATGAAAAAGCTGGCTGAAAAATACCCAGGGTACGAGTTTTACGTAGAAGAAGGGGCGCAAGTGGTTGAGGTCAAAATCACTGAAAACACTACAGGTTCGACAAAGCCTGTCGGAACAACAAAACCAGCTGGGAAACAATTACCTGCAACAAATGATTCAAGTACGAACGGGACTTGGATTACAGGACTGTTACTTATTTCTTTAACAGCAATAGGATGGTATAAAAAAGAATCATTTAAATAGAGAAAAATTACGGCTGAACACACCAAAAGTAAAAGGGTGTTCAGCTTTTTTGTATAGTTTTTTAATTAGAATTTTTTTCACAGGAATATTCCGCTTAATAAAACTTAAAAATTTAATTGAAAAACTTAATAATATGCAAATGATGATTTATTTGTTATACTCAAAATAAATCAGGAGGGAACGTATGAATCAAAAAGAACGAATCGCAAAAATTTTAGAGTTACTCCAAGAGAAGGAAAAGCTAGATGCAACCGAATTAGCCGATTATTTCCAAATATCTAAAGACAGCATCCGCCGCGATATCTTGTTGATCGTCAATGACGGTTTAGCTGAAAGATATCGTGGAGGAATTGCTCTACCAATCATCAAGACAAAAATTGAAGATTATTCCAAACGTTTAGTTGTAAACAGCCAAGAAAAAATTCGAATTGCTCATAAAGCAGTCAAAGAAATCTCAGCGAATCAAACGATTTGGCTAGATGTTTCAACAACTGTTCAGTTTATCGCAAAAGAACTCACGCAAGAAAATGTCTTGATTGTCACCAATTCGATCGACAATGCCATATCAGCGACAGAAGTCAATAATAAGCAGGAAGTCTATCTGCTAGGAGGGTACTTCAATTCTAACTCTCATTTATTACATGGTGCAGCAGTGATTGCTCAACTAGCTAATTTTTATTTTGATATCGCATTTATCGGTGCGTCAGGAATTAGTGATACAGGTTTGTTTTACTCTGAATTAGAAGACATTGAATTAAAACACACCATTATCAAAAATGCGAAAAGAACGTGTGTTGTGCTTGATAGCTCTAAAGCTAGAAATACGACCAATTTTAAACTAGATTTTGCAAAAATCGATCTATTGATCACAGATAAGCCGCTATCAGATACAATCACCAAACAATTGCGAAAAAACGAAGTCAAAATTATTCTTGTTGAAGGTGGAAAAAAATGAAAACACTTATTCAAAACGTAATGATAAGTCAAGAGGATGGCCTAGAATTAGTCGATATCTTGCTAGAAAACGAAACTATTTTAAAGATAGAAGCATCAGAAACTAACGCTTTTTCTAACGAGGGCATGGATCATCGAATCGATGGTCAAAGCCAGCTGTTGATACCTGGAATGATCGATGTCCACATTCACGGAGCCAATAACTTTGATATGATGGATGGTACGACAAAAAGTATTCAAGAAGTGTCTAAAAAATGTTTAGAAACTGGCTGTACAGGATTTTTAGTAACATCGGTCACTTCGTCGTTAGAAGCATTATTGACGATGATCGACAGAACCAAAGAAGTGGTAGGGCATGAAATTGGAGCAAAGATTTTAGGTATCCATTTAGAAGGGCCTTATCTAAATGTTAAACGAAAGGGCATGCAAGATCCTAATTATCTTAGAAACCCAGATTTAAAAGAAATGGACATGATTTTTGAACGAGCAGGTGATTTGATCAAAATGGTTACCGTAGCACCAGAATTACCAGGCTGCTTGGAATTGATCACCTATTTAAAACGAAAAAACGTAGTCGTGGCAATTGCACATTCTGATGCAACTTATGAAGAGGCACAAGCGGCTTTTCAACAAGGTGCTTCGCATATTACTCACTGTTTCAACGCAATGCCGCCGATTCATCATCGAGCACCAGGCTTGGTTACTGCAGCTCTTGAAAATGATACAGTCAGTGTTCAGGCGATTGTTGATGGAATTCATTTACATCCGGGAATCGTCCGCCTATTGCACAAAGTAAAAGGAGCAGATGGGATGGTTTTGATCACAGATGCATTACAAGCTATGGGTGTGGGAGATGGCGCTTATGAATTTGGCGGCCATCATGTCACTGTTGAAAATGGTGTTGCCCGCTTAAATGATGGCACATTGGCGTCTAGCACAGTCACGATGAACGAAGCCCTTAGACTGAGCGTGGAGATGGGAATTCCGCTAGAGGATGCAATCAAAATGAGCTCAACTACCCCAGCTACTATTTTGGGAGAAAAGAAATTAGGCAAGATTGCTGTGGGATATGACGCTGACTTGATTCTTTTGGATAAGGAATTTTGTGTGATAGAGAAAATCATAAAAGGACAATTGAACTAAAAAAACTGGCAGGATCAAAAATATTCTGCCAGTTTATTCTTTGTGAATTACCCGATAAAACAGTGACTTGCTACTATTTTATCGGGTAGCAAACCTCAGTAATATATAATTCTTCTCTTTCTTCTGTTGCAGGACTAGAATGATAAATATTAAACATATTTCCAGCAAGTATGTAATTATTCAATCCAAGCCATTCAACCATATCTGCATGGACTTTTGGCATAATCGAATAAGCGCCAGTCGTAACGATAGATGCGGTAGAACCTGAGGAGAATATTTTTGCTTCTGGATAAAATGGACTGAGTTTTTCAGGAATACTGATCATCACTTCGATATCGATAATTTCAGTGTTACCAGTATGGAAAACGGCAATAGATTGAGCCAATTTCACGATGTCTTGGGCTCTTACTTTAGAAAATAATTTCTGCCAAAGTTGTTTTTCATCATAATAAGAATCCACTTTTTGACGATAGGAAAGGACCAAATGATCAGTCATCGTTTTTATTTCTATGGGATAATTTATTTCGTTGAAGTTTGAAGTGGTATTTTTTTCTTCTAACCGATCTAAAAAAGCCAGTTGCAATTTTTTTTCGGCTAATTCAGTTTCTAATAAATTTCGATGTTTTGCTAAATAGTTTTCTTGATCGATACTATGATCTAAAAGGGCTCTGATCTCTTTTAACGGAATCCCAACGTTTTTTAGTGAAAGAAGCTGGTTTGCTTGATTGATTTGTTCAGGAGTGTAATAGCGATAGCCATTTTCTTTTTGAATGATCTCAGGTTTTAATAAATTTAACTTGTCATAGTGTCGTAGCATACGCGGACTGATTGTTGTAAGTTTGGAAAATTCGCTGATTTTAAACATTCTTTTGCTCCTTAAAATAGATAGTCATTTTTTATTAGTATACTTGACTTTGACAGTATGACAAGGTTTAAAATAGAAGCAAATAGCAACACGAAAGGAGTCTACTTATGCGTACATACGAAAATAAACAGGAATTGATCGATGAAATCAAAAAGAGATACGAGAAATATGATGAAGAGTTTGAACAAGTACCGGAAGCGTTAAAGAATGAACGAATCAAAGAGGTAGATAAAACGCCTTCTGAAAATTTGTCTTATCAGCTTGGTTGGGTGAACTTGATTCTTCAGTGGGAGCAAGACGAGCAGGCAGGAAAAGTAGTACAAACTCCTGCGCCAGGATATAAATGGAATAATTTAGGCGGTTTATATCAGTCATTTTATAAAAAATACGGTGAACACAGTATCGCGGAACAAAGGAAAATGTTGAGAGAGGCTGTCAATCAGGTATGTATCTGGCTGGAAACCTTGTCTGATGAGGAGCTGTTTGAAGCAGGTCAGAGAAATTATGCCACAACTAAAGCGATGTGGCCCTTATACAAATGGGTACATATCAACACTGTAGCGCCATTTACCAATTTCCGAACTAAAATCCGTAAATGGAAGAAACTTGTGTTAACGTCATGAAGAAATAAAAAGAAGAAGTAGCGGTTAAGATTATCGCTACCTCTTCTTTTGGTTTTATTGGTTGATTAGTTGCTCAATATCTAATTCAGTCATTGAAGCAACCTGTAAATCTGCTCCTGCTAAGACTTCTGTTGCGGAAATACCCACAGCATACATTCCTGCTGCTTTGATTCCTTCTATTCCAGCTTGTGCATCCTCGAAACCTACTGCGTCGTTTGGTGCAACGCCGATACTTTCCGCTGCCTTTACGAAAATTTCTGGGTCAGGTTTTCCTTTTTTCAGAGTTTCTGGATCAACGATGTGTCCGAAGAACTCAAGAACACCCAATTTCTCTAAAATCATCGGTGCATTTTTCGAAGCTGAAGCAATCGAGCAAGGGATATTACGTTTTTTTGCTTGGACTAAAAAGTCGTGAACACCAGGTAGCAAGTCAGCTTCAGAAAGATCAGCTAAGAGTTTAACATATTCATCATTTTTCTTTTTGGCTAACGCTTCTTTTTCTGCTGTAGTAAAATCATTTTCTCTGTGTCCATAAGCTAAAATTTTATCCAAGGAATCCATGCGGCTGATCCCTTTTAATGTTTCATTGAATGTTTCGTCGATTGTTATCCCTAAATTGGCTGCTAAATCTTTCCAAGCAATATAATGGAATTTGGCCGTATCAGTAATCACGCCATCTAAATCAAAAACAAAACCTTTTTTCATGTGTATTCTCCTGTCTGATATTTAATAGTTGATCGTTGTGACGTTATTGGCAAGTAATTGGTAAGGGTGATTTTGGACGATTACCGTTGTGTCTTGTGATGGACAAACTTGAACAGAATCTTTTGAAACAATCAAATCATAGTGAATCCCTTTATGATCAATATTAAAGATCATCTCAGTCCAATTTTGCGGTAAATTAGGTTGGATCGTTAGATAGTTCTTTTTGATATCAATTCCAGCATAGGTTGTCAAAGTAACATAAATCGTTGCAGCCATCACACCTGTGTGGATTCCTTCCGCTGTCGTTCCGCCTTGAATATCCTGATAATCAGAGTATAAAGCTTCTTGATATAACTTCCAAGACAAATCATGAAAGGCTACTTCTTCCGCTAATTGCGCATGAACGATTCTTGATAAAGTTGAGCCATGTGATGTTCTGTTTAAATAGTATAAAAGATTTTTTTCAAGATAATCTTCAGGTAAATCATAACCAAGTTCTGCTAAGATTTCATCAATTTTTTCTTTATTTAAATTGTAGAATAACATCAAGGTATCAGCTTGTTTTGACACTTTATAATCATCAGGTGACTGACCTTCTGCTTTCAAAATACGATCCATCCGATAAATATTGCCGTATTTCTCTTTGGCTTTTTCCCAATCGATTTCTTTTAAATCAAAATAGCCTTCATATTGAGCGATGATCCCGTCTTCATTGACTTCGATCGATAAACGTTTACGAATGTCTTCCATTTTTTTCAGATGCTCTTGCGTGATGCCTGTTTTATTAAACAATTCTGTTTGTTCTTGCGTATCTAATAGTGAAAGGATATTTTCTAACTCTTCAAATAACCAGACTACCATTAAGTTTGTGTAGGCATTGTTTTTTAAGCCGCTTTCGGTACTGTCAGGATAAGCTTCATGAAATTCATCAGGTCCCATGACTTTATCGATATAATAGCGATTGGTCATTTCATCAAAAGTCGCAGCACTGCGCCAGAAATTAGCGATTTCTAGTAACATTTCAGCGCCATATTCTTTGATGAACTGATCATCTCCCGAGTTGTTCCAATACATCCAGACATTGTACGCAATCGCTAATGAAACATGACGTTGAAGGATACTGTGGTCTTCACCCCATTGCCCATTCAACGGATTCAAGTGAAGCTTTTGTGTATCTTCACTACCATCAAGGCCTGATTGCCAAGGATACATTGCACCAGCGTAGTTGCTTTCACGAGCATTTTCCTTTGCTTTACCTAAGCGATTATAACGATACATCAACAGCTGTTTCGCGGTTTCAGGGAAATGCAGAACATAAAATGGCAGGATAAAAATCTCATCCCAGAAAATATGACCACGATAGGCTTCACCATGCAAGCCGCGGGCAGTGACAGAAACGTCTAGATCATTATTATTAAATGGGGAAGCAGAAACTAATAAGTGATACGTATGGATTCTTAATAATTTTTGGGACATCAGATCGCCTGTAACGCGAATATCTGATTTTTTCCATAGGGTTTCCCAAGCATGTTTGCTCTCAGCAAATTCTGAATCAAAAGAAGTTGCTGGAAGTAAAGGTGTTTCCCAATTTTCTTTGGCTATAGATGCTTTAACTTGAACCTGCTTTTCGAAAGTATACGTGGTATTTTTTTCCGCATAAAAAGTAATTTCTTGTTCAATGATTTCTTGACCAATAGAGGTTTTGACAGTATCAGCGCCAAAAAAATCACCCGTAATCGTTGCTACTTGTTGGACATTTATTTTCGATTGATTGGTTTGGACCTCAATCATTGCTTTGTTTTTTTCTGCAAGCAATTGGGTTATGTGGAAATGCTTAGCAGTTAGATTACGGTATCGCTCGACATTGAAATTGTAGACTGCGCCATCAGTTGTTGTTTTAACTGTAATGTCTTTTGAAAAATTCAATGGCTTGATCAAGTACTGAATACTGTAATTATTCTTTTTAGCCATATTGACTATTTTTTTAGCTGTTATTTTTAATTGATGCTGGTGGCTATCTTCAACAATCATATGAGAAGAAAACAAGCCAGTTTTTAAGTCTAGATTTCTGTGCAAATAATGCAACGTGGCTTTTTCAAGAGTTAGCCATTCGTCTGTTCCATCTACTTTGATGCTGATATATTGGTTATTTGGTGTATTGACAAAATCTTCATTTTCAACGATTTGACCAGCGACTTCTGATTTTTCTTCATTATAAAGTCCCGCAATGTAAGTTGCAGGATAGTGCTCTTTTGAAAGTGTCATTTCTGGCACAGTACCCCGCAAGCCCATAAAGCCATTACCAATCGTTAATAGTGATTCAACTGAATACTCTTCTTTGCCCGGAGTATAGCCAAAATAATCCAAGTTCCAGGTTAAATACTCTGATTTTTCTTTAAATGCTGTAGCTAAATCTGTAGCCGCTTCTAGTTCAGAAACGGTAAGAATTGGTAAATTCAATAATTCTGAAAAATGCTTGATCAGATTTTCTATGCTTGCATTTAAAGCTGTTACGTTTGTGTTTTCGCTATAAAATTCAGGGACTATCTCACTAAAAACAGCACCTGTAGCGGTTGGGAATAGTTCTTTGATTTGTGCGGCTAAAAGTTCTGCTGTTTTAGGAAATTCAAAATCAGAAAAAGGAAACGTGTGCTCTGAGATTAAGGTGTTCTGTGCTTTTTCTTGGATATGTAAGCTATTTTGTGTAAGTGTAAGTAAAAGAAAGTTCATTATAAAGGGCTCCTGACTAAGATTTATTTAAACTTGTATAGACATGTTGATGTTTTCGTTTTCATTATAGTATGAAACGCTTGTAAATACAAGTCGAATAATCTAAAAGAATTGTTTCATATTAAAAGCATACTTTTTGAGAATGCTATTTTTTTAAGGAAGAATGTGCTATCATTTTCTTTGAGTATCCTAGGGTGGAGGGATGGACATGAATAAATTTCATGATATATTTTTAGAGCTTGAAAAAGGGATTTTAGATGGAGATTATCAGCCTGGAACATTGCTGCCAAGCGAGAATCAATTAGTTGAACAGTATTCCGTTTCAAGAGAAACGATTCGTAAAGCGTTGAATTTGCTGATCAATGCAGGGTATATCCAAAAGCAGCAGGGGAAAGGATCAATCGTCTTAAATGTAAGAAAATTCGATTTGCCGATTTCTGGTGTTATCAGTTATAAAGAGCTGCAAAGTGCGCAACAAATACATAGTGTCACTAAAGTTGTGGAATTAAAAGAAGAGACTGTTAGTGAATCTTTGGCTCGTTTGACGGGATGGAAGAAAGATGCTGCGGTTTGGCGTTTAGTTCGACAAAGGGAGATTGACGGGGAAGTGGTGATCGTGGATATCGATTATTTATTTAAAGAAATCGTTAAGGAGTTGCCCGAAGATCGAGCGGCAGATTCTATCTATGATTATTTTGAAAATGATTTAGGACTGGCAATTAGTTACGCTCAAAAAGAGATTACAGTGGAAGCAGTAACAGAAGATGATCGCAAATTAATGGATATTCAAGAAGATACTCATGTGGTCGTTGTCCGTAGTGTAGTAAGTTTAGAAGACACACGTTGTTTTGAATACACAGAATCTAGGCATAGATTAGATAAATTCAAATTCGTCGATTTTGCCAGACGAAGAAAAGCGTAAGGAAATGTTGATTACTTTTAGGAGAGGAAAAAAATTGTGCATATAGGGATCATTTATTTTATTGTCATTATTTTAGCGAATACAGTTGGTGCAATTTCAGGTATGGGTGGTGGTGTGATCATCAAACCCGTACTAGATACGCTGGACTTCCATCCAGTAGCAGCAATTTCATTTTATTCTAGCGTAGCAGTGTTCACTATGTCGATCGTTTCTACGCTTAGGCAGATGAAAAATGGATTAAGGCTGCAAATTCCAATTGCGGTATTAGTATCTTTAGGTTCTATAATAGGTGGGATTTCTGGAAATTCGTTGTTCGAATCCTTGTTGCGATTATTTTCTGATGAAAAATATGTTCAATTGATTCAAATCATTCTGACGATCATAACGTTGTTGTTTGCTTATTTCTATACAAAAATTGGTAATGAGCGCTCCTTTGATTTATCTCATCCTATCTGGTATGTGATTGTCGGCTTATTTTTAGGGTTTATTTCTACTTTATTAGGAATTGGGGGCGGACCGATCAATGTAGCATTATTGATGTTGTGTTTTGGACTTCCAATCAAAGAAGCAACGGTCTATTCGATTATTACGATTTTCTTTTCGCAGGCAGCAAAATTATTTACGATTGCTCAAACAACGGGTTTTGGGCGCTTCGATCTCTCTATCTTATTTTACGTGATTCCAGCTGCTGTTTTGGGTGGTTTTGTGGGAGCGTTGATCAGTGGGAAAATTTCCTCTAAACGAGTGACTCAAGTGTTTCAACTTGTCATTATTTTGGTATTGCTATTAAATTTATGGAATGGTGTACAGTTGTTCATTTGATTATTAAAAACGATTATTTTACACTATTTGACGTATTGAGGAGGTCAATGCAATGGAGTATCATGTAAAAGAATTTACAAAATTGACGACTAAAGAATTTCTAGAAATCGTAAAGCTTAGAATCGCTGTATTTGTGGTTGAACAAAACTGTCCTTATCAAGAGGTGGATGACGCTGACGAGTTTGCTTGGCATACTTGGTTGCAAGAAGGATCAGATATTGTAGGCTATACCCGAATCATTGATAAAGGTGATACGGTAACTTTTGGTAGAGTAATAGTGAATCCTGATTATCGTGGGAAAAAATTAGGAAATAAACTTTTAGAAGAAACGTTGAAAGTTGTCGAAGAGAAATATCCAAATCGTCCCATTATTATTGGTGCGCAAGCGCATCTAACAAATTTTTATGGAACTTTTGGGTTTGAAGCTATTTCTGATGTGTATTTGGAAGATGATATTCCTCATATCCATATGAGGAGAAACTAAATAAAAAAAATGGCACGCATGAAAAAATGTGTGTCAATTTTTTTGTCGATACTAGAAATTAAAATTGCGGATTATTAAAGCCAATTACATAATATAAAAATAAATATCCTAACCATAATACACCTAATACAAATACAATTCGAGCTAACAAATTTGACTTTAATTTCAATTGCCAGCCACCAACTATGAGAGCGATACCTAGTACGCAATTGAAAATAAGTGTTCCTAACCGTGGATAGCTATCTTTCAAAATGATTTCTCCGACAAACCCCAGAATAAGTATGTAGACAAGAGATTTAGATGTAATCCAACTTTTTTTCATACTATTTTTTCCTCCTTGATGTAAGGTATCAATTTAGTATACATCAATCTTTGTTGGTACATCAATATAAACAAAAGCTTCCCCAATAAATGCAGATGCATTTGTTGGGGAAGCTAATTTACAAAATTGAACTAGTGTTAATCGTTGAAAGCTACTTTTTAATCTCTTCAGCATTATCATTCAAAACAGTCGTTGTTTTCGCGGCATTTTGAGCTGCCAACAAATCACGGATCTGTTCTAATAGATCATCCGTTGTAGGACCAGTAACTTCTTCTTCCTCTGGTTGTGGTGTTTTCTTCATCTTATTAACAGCTTTTACGATTAGGAATAAAACAAAGGCAGTAATTAAAAATGTAATAAGGGCACTAATCACATCACCAATGTTGAATGCTACACCTTTGACGTTAAAAACAAGGGCGCCTAGCGCATCATCTGCACTTTTTTCTCCAGTAGTAAATACGAATATCAAACTAATTAACGGCGTAATCAATCCGTTAACGATTTGTGTAACAATTGCAGTGAAAGCTGAACCAATAACGACCCCAACAGCTAAATCAAGGACATTTCCACGCATAATAAATTCTTTAAATTCTTTGATCATAAGTTTAACCTCCCTTTCTCAAATCCAGTATACAGAAAAAATGAAAAAAACTGAAATGAAAGACTCTTACATCAAGGAAAGACAGTTGAGCTGTGCTATAATTAAATGGATGTAGAAAATCTTAAAAAAACATTTAAAAACGGCCAGATGATTGTATTTCAGACTGGGCTTTATTATGATGAAAACAAAGAGGAGCTGACAAGATGCCGATCACATTAGCAAAAGGGGTCAACTTACATGTTGTTCCAACAGAAAAATATAAAACAGTGCGTATTTTGGTTCGTTTTAATACGTGTTTGAATAAAGAAACGATTACGAAACGGACTCTTCTATCTAGCTTGATGGAAACCAATAGTTTGAATTATCCAGACCAAGTAAAATTAAGTGAAAAATTAGCAGAGTTATACGGTGCTAGTTTTGGGATCAATGTGAACAAGAAAGGTAACTTGCATTGGTTGAACCTTTCCATGAACTTAGTTAATGATAAATACTTGGAAAATAGCCATGTCTTAGCAGATGCGGCTGATTTTGTGAAAGAAATTTTATTTTATCCAAACGTTATTGATGGACAGTTTGAAGCAGAGACTTTCCAACGCGAAAAAGAGAATTTAAAAGCTTATTATGAAAGTATTTCAGAAGACAAACAAGTCTATTCTTCTTTAGCTTTACAAAATTTATATTTCAGCCAATCTGAAGACCAAAAAATTCCAAGTTTCGGTACTATCGCTGATTTAGAAAAAGAAACCGCTGAAAGTATTGCGGCATATCATCAACAAATGATCCGAGAGGACCAAGTGGATATTTTTGTTCTTGGAGATGTGGATGAAGCTGAAGTAACAGCACTATTTAATAAATTACCATTTGAAGATCGCGCATCTGGAATTGCAGATATTTTTTATGCACAACCGTCTAGAAATGTGATCGAAGAACGTTCTGAACAAGAAATATTGGCACAATCAAAATTAAATTTGGGCTATCATACGGATGTCTATTATGGCGACGAAAACTATTTTGCGCTACAAATTTTCAATGGTGTATTTGGCGGATTTCCACATTCTAAATTATTCATGAATGTACGTGAAAAAGAAAATCTAGCTTATTATGCATCTAGCAGTGTCGATACATTCCGTGGATTTTTAAGTGTTCAGACAGGGATCGATGGCAAGAATCGTAATCAAGTTTTGCGCTTGATTTCAGTAGAATTAGATAATATTCGGCAAGGTAATGTGACAGACTTAGAAATTGAACAAACCAAAGCAATGTTGAAAAATCAATATTTACTTTCTTTAGACAATGCAGGTGCGGTTTTAGAAAATGAATATTTGAATGACTTGATTCCTCACCTTCGTTTAAAAGATGACGAGTGGATCCGCCGAATGGAAGCTGTCACATTAGCTGATGTTCAGCGTGTTGCAAAATTAGTGCAACTACAAGCCATTTTCTTTTTGGAAGGAGAAAAAGTCGATGAATAAAAAAGAATATCCTCAAATCAACGAAGTTCTCTATACAGAAGTCCTTGAAAATGGATTAACTGTTTATTTATTACCTAAAAAAGAGTACAACAAAACATATGGCTTGTTTACGACAAATTATGGTTCGATCGATAATGAATTTGTGCCGATCGGCAAAACAGAGTTTATAAAAGTACCAGATGGGATTGCTCATTTTCTAGAACATAAAATGTTTGAAAAAGAAGATGGAGATGTGTTCCAACAATTTGGTCGTCAAGGGGCTTCTGCCAATGCATTTACAAGTTTCACAAAAACAAGCTACCTGTTTTCAACAACGGATCAAGTAGAGAAAAACTTAGAAACCTTAATCGATTTTGTTCAGGAACCTTACTTTACAAAAGAAACAGTCGATAAAGAAAAAGGAATCATTGGGCAAGAAATCCAAATGTATCTAGATGATTCTAACTGGCGCTTATTTTTCGGCACATTAGGCAATCTTTATCCAAAACACCCTCTGCATATTGATATTGCAGGAACTGTGGAAAGTATTAGCGAAATCACAGCAGAAGACTTATATACTTGTTACAATACATTTTATCACCCAAGTAATATGACATTATTTGTTGTTGGGAAAATGGATCCAGAAGAAATGATGGCCTTTATCCGCAAAAATCAGTCAGCAAAAACATTTGCTAAAGCTGAACCGATCAAACGTCATTTTCCAAAAGAAACAGCGACAGACATCATTAAAGAAAGTTCTCTTTCCATGGCTATCAGCCGTTCAAAAGTTATTGTTGGCTTAAAAGGATTAGATGAAGTTCCAACGGATGGCAAAGAATTGCTTAAATACAAAACCACAGCGAATTTGCTGTTCCAATTGTTATTTGGTAATACGTCGCAAAATTATTTGAATATGTATAACGAAGGTTTACTAGATGATAGTTTTGGCTATGAATTTAATTTAGACCGTAGCTTCCACTTTGCTGATTTTGGAGGAGACAGTGACCATCCGGAACAATTAGCTGAACGAATTGAAGAGATCCTTCTGTCTGTTGACAAAAGTCCTGAATTAACAGATGAGAACTTATCATTGTTGAAGAAGAAAATGATTGGGAAATACTTCCAATCGTTAAACTCACTAGAATATATCGCAAACCAATTTTCACAATCACTTTATGGTGAAACGACGTTGTTTGATACACCCGAAGTGATTGAAAGTATTCAATTAGCTGACGTGAAAGCAGTAGCACAAGCATTTATCAACAAAGATGGATTGAGCCGTTTTTACATGTATCCTAAAAAATAATAAGTGTTTATTAGAAACGGATAGTGCGGTAATAATGTATTTTTTTGACACTGATGATTTTTCTTACGAATGAGAAAAATCATCAGATGTTAAAGTTGAAATGCAAGTATTTGAAGTGACAGGTATGCGAAATAAAAAAAGTCCGATATTTAGACAAAAACTTTCAAAAATGTTATCCTCATCAGTATTTTTTTATGTTATCCTTAGAAGAGTTGGATGAATTGATGCTTCCAACTATTTTATTCAGTAATTAAAGTGAACTGAGCTATTTTTACTCAAACGTTTTACATAAGACAATTACAAACTTACAAAAGAGCAGTTAGATAGGGAGCTATTCAGAAGTACCGTATCTTATTTAACAATAAGCTGCAGATTAAAAATCGCCTGATCGATTTAGGTGAAACTGATAAATTAGAAAGACTGGAGAAGATGGACGAGTGGCCAGCGTAAATATAGGAAAAAAATTAAGAGATGCACGACTGCAGCAGAATATGTCATTAGATGAACTGCAGCAAATTACTAAAACACAAAAACGCTATTTAATAGCAATCGAAGAAAATGATTTTGATTCTATGCCAGGGACTTTTTACGTACGTGCATTTATTCGTCAGTACGCAAGTGCGGTCGGGTTAGACGGTAATGAATTAGTCGAGATTTATGATGGAATAGATGAACCAGAAGACATAGAGACAGCGATTCAATATGAAACATTGGATGAGTCACGTACACAAATGTATGATGAAAACAGCCAAACCAAACGCTTTATGCGCAGTTTACCTGCAGTTATTTTTTCGTTGATAGGATTAGCAATAGCAATCGTTGTTTTTTACATTACATGGCAAGATCGGCAGGCGGCACCAATGATCCAACCGCCAGCCTCTGAAATCATCAGAGATTCTTCTTCCCAAGTAAGTTCTGAATCGAGCCAAGCCCCTACTTCAAGTAGTACAGAGGCATCAAGTTCAAGCTCTTCTTCGGAGCCAAAGGCACTAACAGAAGTGAAATTTGAAAATGAATCTGGTGTAACAGTCAATATGAGTGCAGTTAATGTGGCAAATCCAGGAAAACTTGAATTTAGCGCTGTGACCGGACCTTGTTGGGTCGGTATTTATATCGCTACAGCGGCTAACAATGATAATGGCTACTTTTACCAAGAAACCATTCAACCTGGGCAGCCAAAATCTGTTGAGATCCCAGCTGGAACGGCGCAAGTGGTTATTAGTTTAGGTGCTTCAGAGTATATGGAGTTCAAATTAGACGGTCAAAAAGCTGATTTCAATCCGAATAGTGCTGGAATTGGGCCGAGAAATATTAATTTGACATTAGCGTATGCACAAACTGAACAATCAGAGCAGTCTCAACCACAATAAAGAAAATATATGATTTTATTTGTTCATAGGTGATGAGCGAGAAAAATTTACGATAGATGACAAGCTGTTGTAAGTATTTTTCTCGCTCATTTATTGAGATTGTGATCAAATATACCTAACAGGGTTTTCTTTAAAATAAAAATGTGTCTTTTTTCGTGACACCTTCTACAAGATAACGTAAAATAAGGAAGAGAAGAGAGGGGCAACAGGCATTGAATTTACCAAATAAATTAACAGTTATTAGAATATTTATGATTCCAATTTTTATTGCTGTCGTTAGCATACCGATGGATTGGGGTACGATTACAATAGCGGGAACATCTTTAGCAATTACTCAGTTAGTTGGGGCGATTATTTTTGCAGTCGCAAGTATTACCGATTGGTTAGATGGAAAGATTGCTCGAGCACGAGGCTTAGTTACCAACTTTGGCAAGTTTGCCGATCCATTAGCAGATAAGATGCTTGTGATGACGGCTTTTATCGTTTTAGTGGGGCAACAAAAAGCACCAACTTGGGTAGTAGCGATCATTGTTTGTAGAGAGTTAGCGGTTACTGGATTACGTTTGCTATTAGTTGAAGGCGGCGAAGTGATGGCTGCTGCTTGGCCTGGTAAAGTAAAAACAGCAACACAGATGGTTGCGATTATATTATTATTTATCAATAATATCCCATTTGCAGCAATTGGGTTTCCATTAGATCAAATTATGTTGTACGTTTGTCTGCTATTTACAATTTATTCTGGAGTCGATTATTTTGTGAAAAATGCAAACGTCTTTAAAGGATCAATGTAACGAGTATTAAAAAATTACTAGTAAAAATCTAACTTTTCTACTTGATTTCGAGTAAAAAGGTTAGATTTTTTTATTTTCCAAAGTTATTTTTTGCAAAAATGAAGATGAAAAACCTTGTTTAATCAGTCTTTATCATTTTTTTTGGTACTTATAAAAATTTCTGATACTACTGTTTATAAAATAATAGTTTACTTTTTTTGAAACTGTGGGTATAATTTGTGTATCGAAACTACTATCATATGAACAGTAGTGTTCGAATAAAAAAAATTGGAGGAATTTAGAATGAACAAATTTGTAAAAGGTGCAGTAGTTGCTGGTTTAGCTTTATCAATCGGAGGAACAGGGGTTGTTGCGACCGCTACTCAAGCACATGCAAACTCAGCTCAACTTGTAGATAACACTGCAAAAATCAATGCATTGATCCAAGAAAAACAAGAAGTGATCAACAAGAAAAAAGTTAGCCGTAATTCGCAAGAACAAAAAGCATTGGGCATCCGCATTGGCGAAATCGAACGCGAAATCCAAGCATTGAAAAAAGGCGGCACAACAGGTGGATCAACTGGAAACACAACAACACCAACAACACCAGGTGAAGACACAGCATCAAAAATCAACGCATTGATCCAAGAAAAACAAGAAGCAATCAACAAGAAAAAAGTTAGCCGTGACCCACAAGAACAAAAAGCTTTAGGTATCCGTATTGGCGAAATCGAACGCGAAATCCAAGCATTAAAAAATGGTAATACAACAGGTGGATCAACTGGCAATACAACACCATCAGCACCTGTAGAAGACAATACAGCTAAAATCAATGCATTGATCCAAGAGAAACAAGAATTGATCAACAAGAAAAAAGTATCACGTGATAAAAACGAGCAAAAAGCTTTAGGTAAACAAATCGATCAAATCGAAAAAGAAATTAAGCAACTTAAAAAAAATAAATAATTCCCTAATAACTAACGACTAATTCTCAATTTTCTTACCCAAATTTGTGTGAATATTATAAAACTATATTTTTCGTCAAGTCATGTTGGCGAAGGACTAAAAAGAATGCAGCTGCCTAATAAAGGAGCTGCATTCTTTTTAGTTAAATAAAAGGGCCAACGACCACTGTATAGATGCTCAAAATAATTCCTGCAAGAATAAACAGAACACTTAAAGTGGATAGAAGGTTGAATTTTTTAGACTGGTTAGGTCCCTTTTTAAACAATTTTGATAAAGCTGCAAATAAGAGTCCTAAAATAATTAGCAAGCCATTAACAAAAAAAGTAGATGAGGCATTTTTTTTCTTACCTGTTTTCTTAAGCACAGAATTTTGTAATGCCTTTAATTTTTTCTCATATTTAAAAGTAGCGCTTGGAGCCTTGATTGTAGGCGAAACTTGTGCAAGCCCGTTATCGATTGTTACTTTGTCAGCGGATAAAGTAAAAGTCGGTTCGGTATTTTTTTGAATAAGACCATAAAAATCTTGATCTAAAATTATTTCTTCTTTATTTATGGTATTGTTCCCTTTAGTAAGTAATTGTTTGTATTCATATGTCGCGAAAGCTTGGTCGAAAATCGCGTTACCAAAAGCATGACGCTGTAACTCTCCTTCTTGATCTTCCCAATCTCCCACGCCTAATACGATTTCGATCAGACGCGTATTTTCCCGTTTAGCAGTTGCTGCATAGTTAAAGCCACCTGTTGGGCTAGAACCTGTTTTTAAGCCATCTGCCCCCTCATAGCCATAAGCGAGGCCAGGTAATGAATAGTTATGATTTTCTAAAACTTCAGCGTAAGGCGTATTTTCCATGATCGTGATTTGAGTTGGACTTGTGTATGTCACCGTATCTGGATAATTTTTCAGTAAGTGATAAGATAGAATCGCTAAATCTCTTGCTGTCGTGACGTTATCCGCGTTTTGGTCGATCCCTTCAGGTTTATAGTAACCGTTGAATGAACCTGTTTCAGCACCACTGCAATTGTAAAATGTCGAATTTGTCATACCGAGTTCTTTGGCTTTATCATTCATCATATGGATAAATTTTGCTTCATCATTAGCTGTTACAAGGTTTGCCAGCATCACTGTTGCGACATTTGATGATTGTACGAGCGTTGCATACAGCAGATCACGAACTGGATAGTTTACACCAGAAACGATCGAATTGTTACTTAATTCATAGATTTGTGAAATAGCTTGGTCGTTGTCTGTCGCCTTAACTGTTGTATCTAAAGTGAATTGTCCCTTTTCCATTGCTTCAAATACCAGATAAACAGACATTAATTTGGCAATACTGGCTGGGTTCCATTTTAAATCAGGATTGTCTTCCCAAAGAACTTGCCCTGTTTGAGCGTCAATTACGATCGAGGCTTTCGGCTTATAAAATTCATTCGTTTGATAACCTGCATTTTGAGTGATTGTCAGAATATCTTCTTGAGCGTAGGCACTGGCAGCTGTGAAGAGACCTGAAAAATAGCCTAGAACTAATATTAGTGAGCAAATTTTTAGTAAAATGGTTCTTTTCTTCATATAAACATCCTTTGTAATTTGTTATTCTTTTCTATAAATAAACTGGAAAGTTGACGTTTTAGTTGCTAATTGTAAACGTAAAATGTCGGCAATCTGTATTTAATTAACTAAGTGGGTCAAGTGATTCGAAATTTTGACTGACGAAATAAAAACACCATCTTCTATTAAACTATCGTTTTTTAGCAAAGTCAATGTTAAAGCAAAAGTGTAACGCTTCTATTCTACGTGAAAAACAAATAAAATTGTTTCTTTTTCATACACTTTAAATAAAAAGTAATTTGTTAGTAGTTTTGGTATACTTAAAAAGACGGAGGTGGATTTGAAATGAAGATTGAACAGATGGTTGCTTCACAATTGGACTACTTTTCTGAACAGATTTCTAAAAGCATATTATTACTGCCTTTTTATAGTACTCATACTTTGGCTAGACAAGTATTTAATAAAAAAACACGAGAAAATTCAGGAATTGCGTATGTTATCTATAGGGGAAAGACTCCGTATATGTTTTTGACCGTTGAAGAAGGAGTCGTCACCAATGTTTTGATACGAGAATCATTAAAAATTAGCTGGACAGCAATATTTCTAATGATTGAGAAACTTTTTAAACAATCGTTTCAACCAACGATCACATTTGATTTTTCTCAATCGCTGACCTTACATTTACAAGAAGTTTTCTTGAAACAAGGATATATGGTTCATGAAGGGCGAATAAGTACGAAAGATTTAAGCTATAATACCGCGTTAGTATTAGGTGGTGGCGGAGCCCGTGGTGCTTATCAAATCGGTGTTTGGCAAGCGTTGGAGGAATTAGGTATCTCATTGAAGATCATTACAGGCACATCGGTAGGTGCGTTGAATGGTGCATTGATTTTACAAGATGATTTTGAAGCTGCTAAAAATATGTGGGAAAAAATCGATACTCAAAAAATTTTATCATTTCCAGTAACAGCAGCATCAGCTGATACATTAAGCGGTATGGTCAGCCAAATCGGCTCATTTACTGTAAATGCGATCCAATCAAACGGCGTTTCAACATTACCATTACGTAAGTTGATCAATGATACTTTCTCGCAGGAAAAAATGCGACAGGTGACATCAGATTTTTATTTAGTAACGACTGAATTGCCTAACTTACAAGAAAAAGATATACACTTCAATACATGTAAAAGTGATCGATGGCAGAGTTGGCTGTTGGCGTCTGCTTCTTTTTTCCCAGCTATGGCAGCCACTCAGATCGATGGGAAATATTATGTAGATGGCGGTTATCGGAATAATATTCCAGTCGATATTGCGTTAAAAAATGGGGCGACAGAATGTATTGTGGTCGATGTTAAAGGTCCTGGGATTACAAAGCCAATCAAAATATCAGCAACGGCAACTATGCTGAACTTACAGACATCGTGGTCTATGGGAGCGGTTCTTTTATTTGATGGGGCTCGTTCGACCCAAAATATCAAGCTAGGTTATTTAGAAACTATGAAAGTTATTGGTCGGAAATATTTAGGTCATTGGTATACGTTTGATGAGACGCTGAAAAATGTTGAGAAATTCCAACAAGACTTTTTTGTCTACATTAAAAACGCCTATCAAATAAACTTATGTGATTCTACTGAACAACAAAATAAAATCTGTAAGAAATTGCGTAAAGTTTATAAAGACAGGGTGTATACTGAAAATATCGGTTTGGTTTTAGTCGAATTATTAGCAAAGAGTCAAGAAATTTCAGCTTCTAAGCTATATAAGATCGAAGAATTAGTCGAAATTTTGCAGAAAAGTGGACAGATGAAGGTTGATTTGGTGGAGACAATAGGAATGATTTCTATCCAAGAATGGTTGAAAAAATACTATGAAGATTACTTTTTACTTTCTGACAAACAACAGCTATCATTAATGAATAATTTGCTTGATGCAGATGAGAAAGAAAAACCACAACGCTTGGCTTTTTTACTAGATAAATTACCAACACAAACGTTACAAATTTTAATGAAAGAATTTATATTACAAGGAGTGGATGAATAATGAAACAAGAATTTTCATATGAAATCGTAGAAGAAATCGCAATATTATCAGAAAATACCCAAGGTTGGCGCAAGGAATTCAATTTGGTCAGTTGGAATGGTCGTCCGCCAAAATTTGATTTAAGAGACTGGTCTGCAGATCATGAAAAAATGGGTAAAGGAATCACGTTAACGAATGAAGAGTTTGATATCTTATCTAAAGCAATAAAATCTATGTAGAAAGGACACCCTGTCGATGAAAAGCATGACTGGTTTTGGAAAAGAAACATTTTTAAATGACACATATCAAATCGATGTTGAAATCAAGAGTGTCAATCAACGCTTTCTAGATATTCAATTACGAATGCCCAAAGAGGTCAATCCTCATGAGATGGCTATTCGCCAATTAATGAAAGAGACGTTGCAACGTGGGCGGATCGAAGCCTACATTAACATCAAGCAGACGGGTAGTGGTAATAAAGAAGTATTAGTTCATTGGAATCTCATCCATCAATTGTTAGGAGAAGTCCAACAAGAATTAGCCGCTAATTATCCCAAAGCTGAATTTGATCCTGCGCAAAACATCAATCAACTGCTGAACAATTCTGATTATGTTGAGGTAACAGAAAAGCAGGAAGCAGATGAAACATTTGGCGTGCTGATTCTAGATTGTGTGAAAAAAGCAGTCGAACGAATCGATGCCAGCCGCTTACAGGAAGGTCAAAAAATTCAGCAAGTACTGTCCGCTTATTGCCAAGATTTCATTGCTTTGGTGAGTGAGTTGGAAGGCTTTGTGGGTACCTATGAAAAGGATTATCGTGAAAAATTTGAAACGAAATTGAATGATTGGCTTGGTAGTCAAGTTGATGAAGCACGCTTGTTGACGGAACTTGCGATTTTACTTGAAAAAGGGGATATACATGAAGAGTTGGATCGTTTAGCAATTCATGTGGATAAGTTGCAGGAATTATTGATACAGCCAGAACCTGTTGGCCGAGAATTAGATTTTCTGATTCAGGAGATGAATCGTGAAGTCAATACGATTGGGTCTAAATCCAGTCCAATCGAGATCAAAAACATCGTGGTTCAGATGAAAACGATGCTTGAAAAAATTCGTGAACAGATCCAAAATGTCGAATAATAGAAAATAGTTTGTGATTCCGATTTTTAAAGCTATAATTAAAGAGAAGAAAGCAAAGAGGTGAAGAATTATGTCAAAGTATTATGATGTAACGTTCCATGAATTAAGCGGGAAAACTGTGGTAAAAAGAGAAATCATTTCGGATAAAGAACCATTTGATGTTTGGGAAGATGCTTGTGTGTCATTTACAGAGGATGTTTTCAATATTCGTGTGAATGAAGATACATTTGTATCATTGAACCGTCGTTTCGTTGTCCGTGTGGATGTCGAAGAAGTGGATGGACCTGTGGATAAAAAAATCAAACGCCATGATGAAATTATGGGTGTTGTGAATACTTTATCGAATATGGGGTTTTAAGAGAATCAATAATTTAAAGAGGATGAGACAAAAGCGTTTAACTCCGAGAAATAAGAAGGAATTTGCGGAAAATGGTTCTTCAAATTTTTGGTGAATTTCGGCTTATTTCCGAAGGAGTTGCTTTTGCATCACCGTTTATTCAGTTTAGAGGATGAGACAAAACCATTTTTAGTTTTGTCTCATCCTCTTTATTTTTTTATAAAAAGATAAATACACTAACTGCTGAAAGAATGAAAATAATTCCTAAAGCAAATAACAAGCGAGTCGCGGGAGTTGCTATTTTTCGGCTACCTCGTCTGACGCCAGCGATCCGTTTCCTAAATACTTTTGAAAGAACCAGTAGCAACAAACCTAAGACAGCTAGGATGCCGGTGACCAGATAATTATGTCCTTCTTTTTTTGTAGAAGAAGACGGAACAGTCTTCTTTTTTTCTGTTTTGGTAGACGGATCATCCGTTGCTTTTGAGTTGGTTTCTTGGTACTGAACACTTTGAGCAGGGATTTTTGGAGAAACTTGACCGTATTCATTCTTTAAAGATAATTTTCCATCTGCTAATGTGAAACTAGGTTCAGTATCCTTTTTAGCAAATCCGTAAAAATCTTGTTCTAGGGTAATTTCTTTTCCATTGATCTTATTTGATCCTTTAGAAAGTAGTTTTTTATGTTCATAAGTAGAAAAAGCATGATCTAAAATCGCATTTCCAGCAAGATGACGCTCATATTCGCCCTCTTGATCTGACCAATCACCTACACCTAGAACAACTTCAATTAATCGCATATCGCCTTTTTTAGCTGTTGCGATATAGTTAAAACCGCCAGTTGGGCTTGAGCCAGTTTTTAATCCATCGACTCCCTCATAACCGTATTTTGCGCCAGGTAATGAGTAATTATAAGTTTCAAAGGTTTCAGCATAAGGTGTATTTTCCATAGTCGTAACAACTGGCTTGTTGGTGAATTGTAAAATATCAGGGTATTTTTTGATTAAATTATAGGTTAAAATAGCCAAGTCTCTAGCAGTTGATTTATTATCGCCCTCTGGATCGATGCCTGGCGCTTGATATAATCCTTCAAAAGCACTGATTTGGGCGCCGCTACAGTTAAAGTAGGTTGTATTTTTCATGCCTAATTCTGCTGCTTTTTCGTTCATTTTGCGAATGAAACCAGCTTCGTCATTATCAGAAACTAGATTTGCTAGCATCAGTGTGGCAACATTTGAGGAGGGAACGGCTACCATCGAGAACAAGTCTCGAACAGGATAATCTACGCCTAAGGCAATTTTATTATTGCTTAAGGCGTAAATTTGAGAGATATTTACATATTTTTCAGTTGCAGTGACAGTCGTGTCTAAATTGAATTTACCTTGCTCCATCGCTTCCAAGGCTAAATACATAGTCATGACTTTAGCGATACTTGCCGGACTCCAAGATAGATCAGGTTGTTTTTCCCACAAAATATGACCAGAATCAGCATCGATCACAATCGAGGCTTTTGGTCGATAGCCGTCTTTTATAGGGTATCCTGATTTTTTTGCAAATTCCATTAGGTCTTCTTCTGCATAACTTGTTTGCGCAAAACCTCCAAGTAAAATACAAGCAGCAAGTAAGAAGGCCGTTGTGGCTTTCCAAAATCTTTTTTTAATGAACATAAATTTAAATCCCTTCGTTTTTTATACATCAATTTCTGTGAGTTGGTCAGTTGTCAGAGTATAAAAGTGCGTAATAACTTCATTCTACTTGAAAAGTAGATAAAGTGTATACTTTTTTTGCAAATATTTTTGTAATAGAGGTGACAATTTTGATAGATAGAAGAGTATATTCTTTTTTTGAAAATATTAAGCAATAAAGCCTTGAAAATTACTGAAAAAAAGTGCATTATAGAAGTAATACTTAAAAGACATATTTTGAAAGGAAGTCGTCATGTCAGAGCGTGGATTATTAATTGTACTATCGGGTCCTTCTGGAGTTGGTAAAGGAACAGTACGAAAAGCAATTTTTGATAGTGAAGAGAATGATTTTCAGTACTCAATTTCTATGACTACCCGTAAAATGCGGGAAGGAGAAGTAGAAGGAGTAGATTACTACTTCCGCACAAAAGAAGAATTTGAAGCAATGATCGAAGCTGGTGAAATGTTGGAATATGCGCAGTACGTAGGGAATTATTACGGAACGCCTCTTTCTTATGTTAACCAAACGCTTGATAAGGGAAAAGATGTCTTTTTAGAAATCGAAGTCCAAGGTGCCGAACAAGTGAAAGAAAAAGTGCCAGACGGCGTATTTATTTTTCTAACGCCGCCTGATTTATCCGAGCTAAAATCACGAATCGTTGGTCGCGGTACCGATGATCATGATGTGATTGAAGAAAGAATGCGTGTGGCTCGCGAAGAAATCGAAATGATGGCATTATATGATTATGCTGTTGTGAACGATAAAGTGCCATTGGCAGTGAAACGAATCAAAGAAATTATCGCGAGTGAACATTTTCGCGTTGATCGAGTAATTGGTAAATATATTAAAATGTTGAAGGAGATGTAGCCTTATGATGCTAAAACCATCTATTGACTCATTATTAAAAGAAGTACCATCAAAATATTCACTTGTGATTCTAGCAAGTAAACGTGCGCATGAATTAGACGAAGGTGCACAACCAACACTAGAAAGTTTTGAATCTGTAAAAAGCGTAGGCCAAGCATTAGAAGAAATCGACGCTGCAACAGTGATCAACGATCCTCGCCCAGAAGAGAAACGCGAAAGAATGCGTATGGCAAAAGAAGAACAAAAAATGAGACATGAACAAGAACAAAAAGAACTTGAAAATCGCATCCGCGAAGAAAAAAGTCTATAACATATAAAAACTGGGATGAAACTATGAAGAGTTTTCATCTCAGTTTTTATATGTTTAGAAAATAAACAACGAACGGCTGCTTTAATTTTTGGTAATAGAAATCAGAGGAACAAGACAAATGCTTGATTCTTTAGTACAATAGGCAAAGAAAAGCTGAACGAACCCGTTTAGCTCTGACAGAAAAATAGGGAAAGAAGATTGTGCCGTAATTTCGCACTAGCAACTTTCATCTTTTTTCCGAAGAGCTGGTTCGAGAATCTAGATCAAAGAAAAGCTGAACGAATCGTTTGGCACTAATGGAAAATCAATCATTATAGAATGGAGGAATGTTTATGAGAAAAGCGGCACAAGTCATTGTTGATGTCCCAACGATGCAGACAGATCAACCGTTTACTTATTTGATTCCTTTTAATTTAGAACAACAATTAACAGTCGGCATGCGGGTTGAAGTTCCTTTCGGCAATGGAAATCGGCATCTGCAAGGGTTTGTTTTAGCAGTAGATGAAGTAACGGATGACGTGATAGCAGCGCAACAGTTTGAATGGAAGGAAATTCTTTCAGTTCTAGACTTAAAACCAGTACTCAATACTGAACTATTGGAGCTGGCTGACTATATGAAGGAAAAAACATTTGCCTTTAAAATTACTTGTTTACAAACTATGCTGCCAAGTGTGATGCGTGCAGATTATAGCAAATACATATATTTAACAGATGAATTAGATGAAGAGTTGCAAGATGAGTTATTTTACGGATTAGAAGAAATCGCTTGGGAAGACGCTTTGGCTCGTAATATTTTACCGCAGTTGATGCAGCTTAGAAAACAGCAAAAAGTCGACATCCGTTACGAAGTGAATACGCGAAATCGAGTGAAAACAATCCGTTATATCCAAGCGTTGAAAGACTTTGAACAATTGGAAGAAGCACGAACAGAGCTTAGAAAAGGCTCACAAAAAAAAGAGCAGTTGATCAATTATTTACAGCAACTAGGCTTAGAAAAAATGACTACGGTCAAAGAGATGAAAGAACTAGGATTTAGTACAGCCGTTTTAAATGACGGAGCCAATAGACAATGGCTGACTTTTATCGAAGCGGAAGCCTATCGTGATCCATTTGCTGATCATACGTTTGAAAAAACCACAGCACTTGCTTTGAATGACGAACAGCAAATCGCAGTAGATAAAATTCTAAACTCAGTAAACCAAGCTACAAGCGAAACTTATTTGTTGGAAGGCATTACCGGTAGTGGAAAAACTGAAGTATATCTGCAAGTGATCGCAGAAGTGTTGAATCAAGAGAAAACAGCTATGATGCTCGTACCAGAAATCTCACTGACACCGCAAATGGTTCAGCGTTTTAAGAGCCGATTTGGGGAACAGGTAGCCGTAATGCACAGCGCATTGTCTCAAGGTGAGAAGTACGATGAGTGGCGTAAAATCGAACGTGGCGAAGCACAGG
Organism: Enterococcus ureasiticus; assembly: GCF_001730285.1. Lineage (GTDB taxonomy): Bacteria > Bacillota > Bacilli > Lactobacillales > Enterococcaceae > Enterococcus_L > Enterococcus_L ureasiticus. Next base: position 107,567 of record NZ_MIJZ01000015.1, on the reverse strand, counting down.
TCGTGGTTGGGGTACGTTCTGCTATCTTTGCTCCTTTGGAAAATCTCGGTGTCGTGATTATCGATGAGGAACACGAAGCAAGTTATAAGCAAGAAGAAACACCACGCTATCATGCACGGGATTTAGCTATTTGGCGGGGGGCCTATCATCATTGTCCAGTGGTTTTAGGAAGTGCAACACCTTCATTGGAAACGCGGGCACGAGCGCAAAAAAATGTTTACGAACGATTAGTATTATCGAAAAGAGCCAATCAGACGGCTACATTACCAACAATTGATGTAGTAGATATGCGTGAAGAAATTCAAAATAAAAATACCTCTTCTTTTTCGTTAGCACTTCAAGAAAAAATCCAAGATCGTTTGGCTAAAAAAGAACAAAGTGTTCTTTTATTAAACCGTCGAGGGTATTCTTCTTTTGTAATGTGCCGGGATTGTGGCTATGTTTTACCTTGTCCCAACTGCGATATTTCGTTAACATTACATATGGATACGAAAACGATGAAATGCCATTATTGTGGTCATGAAGAACGAATCCCGTATCATTGCCCCCACTGCGGCGGGGATAAGATCCGTTATTATGGAACTGGAACTCAAAAAGTGGAAGAAGAATTAAAAGCTCTTTTCCCTGAAAGTCGTGTTTTACGGATGGATGTGGATACGACGAGACGAAAAGGTGCCCACGAGAAGATTCTGACGGCATTTGGTAATCATGAAGCGGATATTTTGTTAGGGACACAAATGATTGCTAAGGGACTAGATTTTCCTAATGTAACATTAGTCGGAGTATTAAATGCTGATACTGCACTGAATCTACCTGATTTTCGTTCCAGTGAGCGGACATTTCAGTTATTGACTCAAGTCAGTGGACGGGCAGGACGCGCAGAAAAGCCTGGAGAAGTAATCATTCAATCTTTTAATCCTGAACATTACGCAATCCAATTAGCCAAAGCACAAGATTATGAAGACTTTTATCAAAAAGAAATGTACGTCCGTCATCGTGGAGATTATCCGCCGTTTTACTTTACAGTACAAATCACAGCTAGCCACCCAGAAGAAAATCAAGCAGCTAAGCAGATGTTTGAAATAGTCAAAGAGCTAAAAGAAGGATTATCTGACCAGAGTATTTTACTTGGCCCAACACCAAATGCAATTATGCGGGTCAACAATCGTTACTTTTATCAAGTAATCATTAAATATAAAAACGAACCCAATTTACAAACTATCTTAAAAAAAATACTGACTGACACCCAAAGAGCAACAGCACATGGTTTAAAATTATCGATCGATGCTGAGCCGATGAATTTTATATGATCTGTTCACCTTTATAAAAGAAAGGAATTTCTATGCGCTATCCTATAGTAATACACCCTAATGAACGTCTGAAACAAAAAGCAAAACCAGTAACAATGATCACTGATGAAACGATCACTCTTTTAGAAGATATGTATGAAACGATGATCGCTCATGACGGTATCGGTTTGGCTGCACCTCAAATCGGTAAAAATTTTCAGCTTGCAGTGATTGAAGTGGATGAAGAAACAGGTTTATTTGAATTGATCAATCCTGAAATCATCGAGCGTAAAGGTAGCGACATTGATGTAGAAGGCTGTTTAAGTATCCCAGAAACGTACGGCACAGTCGAACGAGCAGATGAAGTGACGGTTCGTTATTTTGATCGTGAAGGTGACGAAATCGAAGTAACAGCTTATGGTTATCTCGCCAGAGCTTTTCAACATGAAATCGATCATCTAAATGGCGAATTATTTATTGATAAAATCATCGACTCAATTAAACCAGAAGATTTAGATGCATATATGGAGGAACATTTAGATGACTAAACTAATTTTTATGGGAACACCGGCATTTTCAGTGCCTATTTTAGAAGGTCTGATTGAAAATGGCTATGAAATCCTAGCCGTAGTCACTCAGCCAGATCGCCCAGTTGGACGAAAAAAAGTAATAACACCAACGCCTGTGAAAGAAGCTGCAGTAAAGCATGGTTTACTTGTTTTACAACCGGAAAAAATCTCTGGCTCACCTGAAATGGAAAAAATCATCGAACTTGGGCCTGATCTTATTGTGACAGCTGCTTTCGGTCAATTTTTACCAGAAAAGATTTTAACTGCACCTAAATTTGGCGCAGTTAATGTTCATGCATCGTTACTGCCGAAATATCGTGGTGGCGCCCCTGTTCATTACTCGATCATCGAAGGCGAAAAAGAAACAGGTGTTACAATCATGGAAATGGTGAAGAAAATGGACGCGGGTGATATTCTATCGCAAAAAGCAATTCCGATCACTAAAGCCGATGATGTAGGGACGATGTTTGACCGCCTAAGTGTCGTTGGAAAAGAGTTACTGCTTGATACTTTACCTAAATTATTAGCGAATGAAATCACGCCGATTCCACAAGATGAGAGTCAAGTAACCTTTTCTCCGAACATTACGAGAGAACAAGAACGTATCGATTGGAATAAAACAGCGGAACAAATCGACAATCAAGTCCGTGGTATGCGTCCATGGCCAATAGCGTTCACAACATACAATGAGGTCAATTGGAAATTATGGGAAGTCACGCCTTTAGAAGAAACAACAGAGGCCGCTCCTGGAACAATTATCAAGCGCGGTAAAAAAGAGTTATGGATCGCTTGTGGAGAAGGAACGGTTCTTTCTATAAACACGATTCAGCCATCCGGTAAAGGAAAATTATTTATTCAAGATTTCTTAAATGGCGTCGGTAAAACAGTTGCAGAATCAGATAAGGTGGGCTAATCAATATGGGGAAAAAAATACCAGCAAGAGTAAAGAGTTCTGTTCGCTATGTGGCACTAAGAACCATTGAACGTGTGGACAATGGCGGCGCTTATTCAAATTTATTATTAAATGAAATGATCAATAAGTCTGCTTTAGGAGAAAAAGACAGCCGTTTATTCACAGAACTTGTCTATGGTACCATCAGCCGTAAGTTGTTACTGGAGTATTATTTGACACCGTTTATTACAAATCCTAAAAAAGTAGACAGCTGGGTGAAAAACTTACTTAGCTTGTCGATTTACCAATTAGTGTTTTTAGATAAAATTCCGGATCATGCGATCATTAATGAAGCGGTAGAAATTGGAAAGCACAGAGGGAATGTGGGGATCGGTAAGTTTGTTAACGGCGTACTTCGTGCATTTCAGCGTGAAGGGGCACCAAGTTTAGAGGATATTAAAGATCCTGTTGAGCGTCTCTCGGTAGAAATCAGTATGCCTAAGTGGTTGACGGAAAAGTTAATCAAACAAATGGGCATGGATGAAACAAGAAAATTAGGCTTATCTCTTTTTGAAAAAAGTCATGTTAGCGGACGTGTCGATACACGAGAAATCAGTATTTCAGATGCGCTGGAAGAATTACAAAAAGATCATATTGAAGCATCTGCCAGCCAAGTTTCGCCTTATGGTGTAGTGGCAGATAAAGGCTTTTTGGCGGGTCATTATTTATTTGCAGCAGGCAAACTAACGATCCAAGATGAGAGCTCTATGTTAGTGGCACCAGCAATGCAAATCGAAAAAAATCACGTTGTTTTAGATGCCTGTGCTGCTCCTGGTGGGAAAACCACTCATATTGCAACTTTTCTTGATGCTGCACAAGGTGGTCGTGTTAAGTCTTTAGATATTCATGATCATAAAATAAAATTGATCAAACAAAATGCAGAACGTCTTCACGTGAAAGAGGTTGTCGATACTGAAAAATTAGATGCACGTAAAGTAGGGGAAGAGTTTCCTGCTGAATATTTTGATCGAATCTTAGTGGATGCACCTTGTTCAGGACTAGGTTTGATGCGTCGTAAACCGGATGTTAAATACAATAAATCAGCGCAAGATTTTGAGCAATTACCTAAAATTCAACTAGAAATTCTAGAAAGTGTTGCCCAAACATTGAAACAATGCGGTATAATGGTCTATAGCACATGCACGATTGCAGAAGAAGAGAATCAGGAAGTAGTTGCAGCATTTTTAGAGAAGCATCCAGAATTCAAAAAAATCGATGTGAGTGTCAGTGAGGCGGTTCAGCCTTCTGTGCAGGATCAGATGCTTACATTATACCCGCATCAATTAGGGACAGATGGATTTTTTATTTGCTGTATGCAGAAAGTTTGTTAAACGAGGTGAAGCATAGTGGAAATCAATTTTCAAACAGATGTCGGACGGAAACGGAACACCAACCAGGATTATGCTGGTCTATTTGAGAATCAGTCAGGAGTTTCTTTAGCTATCTTAGCGGATGGGATGGGCGGCCATCAGGCAGGAGATGTGGCAAGCCAGATGGCCGTCAATAATCTTGGGGAGCGTTGGCAAGAAAGTCTTATTGATACATCGGAAAAGGCAGCGCAATGGCTAATCAAAGAAATCCAAGACGAAAACACAATGATCTATGAAAAAGGCCAGTCTCGTCCTGAATATTTAGGGATGGGGACTACAATTGTTAGTGCGGTGCTATTGGACCAATCATTCGTATTGGCCAATATTGGTGATAGCCGAGCTTATTTAGTCCGCAATAATCAATTACGCCAGCTGACAGAAGATCATTCTTTGGTTAATGAATTAGTAAAATCTGGGGAAATCACACGTGAAATGGCTGCGAATCATCCAAGAAAAAATGTTTTGACGCGCTCATTAGGGATGCCTAGAATGGTAGAAGTTGATGTAGCAAATCATCTTTGGGTACCAGACGATTATATTTTGCTATGCTCAGACGGGTTGACAAATATGGTTTCAGAAGAGGATATTTTGGCCATTTTACTTTCAGATACACCATTAAATGAAAAAGTTGAAACATTGATCACGACAGCAAATGAAGCGGGTGGCGCGGATAATATTACTGTTTTAGTCATTCATTTTGACGAACATAAGGAGGAGAACCAATGATCGAAATCGGCAGAAAATTGAATGGTCGATATCATATTATTGGCAATATCGGTAGCGGTGGTATGGCAAACGTCTTTTTGGCGCATGACTTGATTTTGGATCGTGATGTAGCTGTCAAAGTGCTTCGTTTTGACTTTCAAAACGATCAAGCAGCCATCCGTCGTTTTCAAAGAGAAGCTTTAGCCGCTACTGAATTGGTTCATCCAAATATCGTCAGTGTCTATGATGTAGGCGAAGAAGACGGCATGCAATACTTAGTCATGGAATATGTGAAAGGGATGGATCTAAAACGATTTATCCAGACACAGTATCCAATTCCGTATGCAAAAATTGTTGATATCATGGAACAAATTTTATCAGCAGTTTCGCTAGCGCACGAACATAGAATCATTCATAGAGATTTAAAGCCGCAAAATATTTTGATGGATGAAAGCGGCGTTGTGAAAATCACCGATTTCGGGATCGCGATTGCCTTAACAGAAACCTCGATTACGCAAACCAATACGATGCTAGGTTCTGTTCACTATCTATCTCCAGAACAAGCCCGTGGCAGTATGGCCACTAATCAGTCAGATGTTTATGCAGTTGGGATCATTTTATATGAAATGCTGACAGGTAATGTACCATTTGACGGTGAATCTGCTGTCACGATTGCGTTGAAGCATTTCCAAGAAGAGATGCCTTCAGTTAAAACGTTTGACCCTAATATTCCTCAATCATTGGAAAATGTGGTCTTACATGCAACAGCGAAAGACCCAGCAGATCGCTATAAAACGGCTGAAGAAATGTCTCGTGATCTATATACTGTTTTGGCTGCGAACCGTTTAAATGAACCAAAATGGCAACCGACAGGCTTAATGGGTGAAACGAAAATTTTAACACCGATTACAGATGAAATGGCAATGCCCTCTTCGTTTAATTCGATGGAAACACCTTCAGAAGACCGAAATGAACATGAAGAAATCGAGCAGCAAGAAGCAGCAAAGAAGAAAAAAAAGAAAAAGAAACCATTGATCATTTTTATCATTTTGTTAGTACTAGCTTTGCTCATCGGTGGAGGGCTCTATCTTGCAGGACAAGGCAGTAGTGAAGTCAAGATTCCTAATGTAAAAGACAAAACGGAAGCTGAAGCACGAAAAATACTGGAAGATGCTGGATTGAAAGTCAAAGATGAGACGAAAGAAATACCAGATGAGTCGATTGATGAAGGAAAAGTAGTTAAAACAGACCCAGCCATAGATTCTACAGTGAAAAAAAATCGTGAAGTCGAACTCTATATAAGTTCTGGAAACAAGAAAATCAAACTTGATGATTATACTGGAGAAGATTATAAAGATGCTATTGAAGCGTTAGGTAAATTAGGCTTCAAAGAGAGTCAAATCAAAATCACGAAAGAAACAGATTCTAAAGTAGATGAGAACAAAGTTATTAGTCAAACACCTGAAAAAGGTGAGGAAGTCGATCCTAAAGCGGACGAGATTACTTTGGTTGTTAGTGAAGGACCAGATGATATCTATTTAGCTGATTACGCAAGTTTGGGCTACAGTTATAATAATGCGGTGACTGAGTTATTGAGTTATGGAATTAAAGAAAGTCAGATTACTCGCGTGGATAAACCAAGTGATACGGTAGCTAAAGATTTAGTAATTGCTCAAAATCCAGCTGCAGGTAATCCGTTTAATCCTAAAAAAGGTAAGATTACATTAACGGTAAGTTCTGGACCAGATAAAACGACGGCTAGTTCTGAATCAAATACAGTTGTTTTAGGTAGCTATGCAGAAAATTACACGTATCAAAATGCGGTAAATGCATTGACTAATTTAGGTATTAAAGAAAATCAAATATCGAGAGTTGATGAAGCTAGTGATTTGCCTAAAGATACTGTTATTTCACAGGATCCAGGGGCAGGAGCAACGTTTGATCTTAAAAATGGTAAAATTACGTTAAAAGTTAGCACAGGACCAAGTAATGTTAGTGTTCCTAATCTAATAGGACTTTCTTCAGCAGAGGCCAAATCTCAATTAGAAGGTAGTGGCTTGAAGTATGTAGAAGGATCTGGAGATGCTTCAAAAGGGAAAGTAACAAGTATCTCACCAAGTGTTGGTGATAGTGTTGCGAAAGGGACGTCTATTACAGTAAATTTCTCAAATGCAACGGACCCAACAAACGATGGAAATAATTAAATAAGTACCATAAAGTGATTAAGATGAATACTGTCTTAGTCACTTTTTTACGTGGAAAAGCGATTTCTCTAACCCTACGTTTAGCTTTTCTTCAACCTATGGTAAAATGGAACCAATAGAAACGAGGAGGTGGCATTTCTGAAAGGTCAAATCAGAAAAGCATTAAGTGGTTTTTACTACATTTATGCAGATGGTGCAACATTTCAAACGAGAGCCCGCGGGAATTTTCGTAATCGAAACATCACTCCATTAGTTGGCGATGAAGTCATGTTTGAAAGTGATAATCCAACTGATGGTTATTTGCTTGAAGTTTATCCTAGATACAATGAGCTGGTGCGTCCGCCAGTGGCAAATGTCGACCAAGGTGTGATCGTCATGAGTATGGTTGAACCTAATTTTTCATACAATTTAATGGATCGCTTTTTAGTCACATTAGAAGATAAAGGAATTTCCCCAATCATTTATTTGACGAAAGTCGATCTATTGACAGGAACAGAATCAGTTAGTGTGGCAGATGTCAAAAAGGTTTATGAAGAAATCGGGTATCCTGTAATTGCTGCAACGAAAGCCAATGATGAAGGAGCAGTTCGGACTTTGGAGCAGTATTTTCCAGAACGTTTGACTGTTTTTATGGGTCAATCAGGTGCTGGAAAATCAACCTTGTTAAACAAAATTTCTCCTGACTTACAATTAGCGACTGATGAAATTTCTGAATCATTAGGCCGAGGAAAGCATACTACACGACATGTGGAATTACTACCGTTGTATGATGGTTTAGTTGCAGATACGCCTGGATTCAGCTCGATCGACTTTTTAGAAATGGAAACAACGGAGTTGCCAAAACAATTTCCAGAATTTGTAGATGCCTCATCTGCATGTAAGTTCCGTGAATGCATGCACCGCAAAGAACCAGGTTGTGAAGTGAAAAAACGTGTGGAAGAAGGAACGATTGCTCAAACACGTTATGATGATTATTTACAATTTTTACTAGAAATAGAAAACCGCAGACCAATTTATAAGAAAAAATAAAGGGAGTGGCTTTAATGAAACTAGCACCATCGATTTTAAGTGCCGATTTTGCCAATTTAGAAAGAGATATTCAATTAGTCGAAAAATTAGGAGCAGACTACATTCATGTGGATGTGATGGATGGTCAATTTGTTCCTAATATTACCTTAGGACCTAACGTAGTATCTGCGATTCGACCCGTTACTAAATTACCGCTGGATGTTCATTTGATGATTGTTCAGCCAGAAAACTACATTGAAGCATTTGCTAAAGCGGGAGCGGACATTATTACAGTTCATGCAGAGTCAACGACGCATATCCATCGCGCCGTCCAAATGATCAAAGCGTCAGGTGTTAAATCAGGTGTGGTGATCAATCCAGGGACTCCTTTATCTGTAATCGAATATGTATTGGATTTAGTGGATCAAGTGTTGATCATGACAGTGAATCCTGGATTTGGCGGTCAATCTTTCATTGAAAGTTCTTTGGACAAAATCGCTCAATTAAAAGAGTGGAAAGAAACAAAAGGCTATACGTACGATATCGAAGTGGACGGTGGCATTGTTCCAGAAACAGCGAAACGCTGTAAAGAAGCGGGAGCAAATGTTTTTGTTGCAGGTTCTTATATCTATGATTCGGAAAGTCCTAAAGATCGTATCGATGCACTTAGAGCTGTGTTAGATTAATGAAGATTCTTCTTGTGGCAGGCGGTTCGCCTAATGAGTGGCCGCAGTTTAACTCGGAGGGTTTTGATTACAATCTAGGAATCGATCGAGGGAGCTTATATATTTTGGACCATGGTTGGTCATTGGATTTGGCGGTGGGAGATTTTGATTCTTTGACGAATGATGAACAACAGACGGTTCAAAAACAAGCAAAAGAACTAATTCAGGCACAAGCAGAAAAAGATGATACTGATACCCAACTAGCTTTGGCACTCGCAATTCAAAAGTTTCCAGCAGCAGAAATCATGATCATAGGTGCAACAGGCGGTCGCTTGGATCACTTTTTAGCAAATTTGTGGTTGCCGTTGGAACCACGTTTTCAAGCGTTTGCCCGTCAAATAAAAATAAAAGATCATCAAAATAGTATTGCCTATTATCTCCCGGGAGACTATGTGATAAGAAAAGAAACAAGGATGAACTATTTAGCTTACTGCTGTTTAACACCAGTTAAAAATCTGACGTTAACCGAAAGTAAATATACGTTAGATCACGTGGATGTTGCGATTCCTACTTCTTATGCAAGTAATGAATTTGTAGGAGAAACGGCTGGGTTTTCATTTGATACAGGAATGATCGCTGTGATCCAAAGTCGAGATGATAAATAAAAAAAGCTGAGCGGCATGCCGTTCAGCTTTTTGATTACGTTCTATTAAACACGCTCGATTTTACCAGATTTCAAAGCACGAGTTGACACCCAAACTTTTTTAGGTTTACCGTCTATTAATACACGAACTTTTTGCAAGTTAGGTTTAACAGTACGTTTAGTAGCGTTCATTGCATGTGAGCGGTTATTGCCGCTGCTTGTCTTACGACCAGTAAAGTAACATACTTTTGCCATTTTTAGTTTCCTCCTTTGCTTTGATCTCGGAGCGATGATTTTCAGCTCATACTAAATTAATTTATCATAGAAAGCAGTTTTTTGCAAGAGGATTTTCAAATCAGTTTGACATTTCCCCTCAAACGATGTAAATTATACAATTATTGGTAAATTCGATGAGACTCTCTATAATTATCTGGATAAGTTCCTTTTCATTGAGGTACGGCTATGTTAAAATATTATAGAAGAAAATAGGGCAATTGTGCTCTTTAAGGAGGCTTTCATCAATGGCTGTAAAAATCAAAACACCAGCAGGCACCATTGAGATTACCAATGAGGTTATTGCCACTGTAGTTGGCGGTGCTGCGACAGATATCTACGGAATCGTCGGTATGGCTAGTAAAAACCAAATCAAAGATAATTTAAATGGCATTTTACGCAAAGAAAATTATTCTAAAGGCGTGGTCGTGCGACAAGAAGAAAATGGCGTTGCGGTCGACGTATATACAATCGTAAGTTATGGAACAAAAATTTCAGAAGTTTCTCGTAATGTACAAGAAAAAGTAAAATATAACCTTGAAACACTATTAGGTGTGACAGCTAATTCAGTCAACGTATTTGTGCAAGGTGTTCGTGTGTTGCCTGACTAGGTAGCCAGCTGCCAAATAGATGAACTATCATCTATTTGCAGGAATCTCAAAGGAGGATTTTTTAGGTGAATGTAACAGAAATCAGTGCAAGTCAGTTCCAAGAGATGGTTCAGGCTGGTGCGAGTCGTCTGCATGTGAATGCAGAATACGTCAACTCATTGAATGTTTTCCCTGTACCAGATGGTGATACAGGAACAAATATGAACTTATCTATGACAAGTGGAGCGAAGGCTGTAGCCGATTCTCGTTCTGAAAAAGTCGGAGAACTCACAACGATTCTTTCAAAAGGATTATTGATGGGCGCTAGAGGAAACTCTGGTGTTATCTTATCGCAATTATTCCGTGGTTTTTCTAAGCAAATTCCAGATGTTGAGACGTTGAATGCAAAAGATTTAGCAGCAGCGTTTACTCATGGTGTAGAGACTGCTTATAAGGCAGTAATGAAGCCCGTAGAAGGTACGATTCTGACTGTTTCCCGTGAAGCTGCGCGTTCTGGTGAACGTAAAGCAAAAGAAACGGATGACTGTATCGAAGTGATGGAAGCGGTCGTTAAAGGTGCGAAACGTGCTTTAGCTAAAACTCCTGACCTTTTACCTGTATTAAAAGAAGTTGGCGTAGTCGACAGTGGTGGTCAAGGCTTGTTATTTATCTATGAAGGCTTTTTGGAAGCTTTATCTGGAGAATTTTTAGCAACGGAACTCTATGAGCCAAGCCCAGGTGAGATGGATGAAATGGTCAATGCTGAACATCATCGTGGTGTCAGCGGTCACGTGGCGACTGAAGATATCAAATTCGGTTACTGTACAGAAATTATGGTTCAAATCGGTGAAGGTCCAACTGTGGACAGTGATTTCGATTATGAAACATTTAGAAACTACTTAAATGAATTAGGTGATTCATTACTTGTTGTAAATGACGATGAAATCATCAAAGTACATGTGCATACAGAACATCCTGGTGAAGTGATGAATTATGGTCAAAAATTCGGTTCATTAGTGAAAATCAAAGTAGATAACATGCGCTTACAACATGAAACGTTGGTTGAACATGACGCTCAAGCAGCAGTTGCTCAAAAAGCACGTGTTCCTTATGCAGTTATTGCAATTGCGGCAGGAGAAGGCGTTCAAGAATTATTCCGCAGCCTTGGTGCAAGTTATATCATTAGCGGCGGTCAAACAATGAACCCTAGTACTGAAGACATATTGAAAGCTGTTAAAGAAGTTAACGCTGACCAAGTTATTATCTTACCTAACAACAAAAACATCTTCATGGCAGCTGATCAAGCAGCAGAAGTGGCTGATATTCCGGTAGCGGTTGTTCCTACAAAAACAATCTCTCAAGGGATGACAGCAATGCTAGCATTCAATGATCAACAAACGCTTGAAGAAAATAAAACAACCATGACAGAAATGATCGAAAGTGTAGTCAGTGGACAGGTAACAACAGCTGTACGTGACACAACGATCGATAATGTCGAAATCAAAAAAGATGACTATCTAGGAATGATCGACGGTAAAATCGTAGTTTCTGAACCAGATATGTTTAAAGCATCATTGGATACACTAAAACGCATGATCGATGAAGATACAGAAATCGTAACGATCATTGTCGGTGAGGGTGGTACAATGAAAGAAGCTGAAAAATTTGTAGAAGCATTGACTGCTGAATACGAAGATCTAGAAACAGAACTTCATGAAGGTGGACAACCGGTTTATCCATATTTATTTTCAGCTGAATAATAAATGACTTATCGAAGCCAGACACTTGTTGTTTGGCTTTTTCTATAGAAAAAGAGATCTATTGAATCTATCTAAGGAAAAGAGAGAGTAATTTCGTATTTTATGGTGAAAGGAGGAAAATGAGTGAACATATCGGATGATATCGGTGTCTTGCCTGGCGTTGGTCCAAAACGTGCAGAGAATTTAAAAGAATTAGGCATTCAAACGATCGAAGATTTGTTATCCTATTACCCTTTTCGATATGATGATATCCAAGAAAAGGAATTAAATGAAATCCAAGATCAAGAAAAAGTTACCTTAAAAGGGCTGGTTGTATCGGAACCAGTTGTGAGCCGTTATGGCTATAAGAAAAGCCGAATGATGTTTCGGATGATGCAAGACCATGCTGTAATCAATGTTTCCTTCTTTAATCAGCCTTATTTAAAAGACAAAATCATTATGTCCGAAGAAATCGCAGTTTATGGAAAATGGGATGCTAAACGAAAGTCATTGAATGGGATGAAAATCTTAGCGGCAAAAAACGACGGAGAAGATTTCGCTCCGATTTATCATGTAAATAAAAAAGTTCGGCAAAGTAGCTTGATCCAGCTCATTCGCACTGGATTTGAAAAATATGGTGAGTTGATTTCAGAGATTTTACCAGGAGAGCTACTAGAGAAATATCGTTTGATGCCAAGAAAAGAAGCGATGTTTGCGATGCATTTTCCGAGTAATCCAGAAGAAAGTCATCAAGCAAAGCGACGGGTCGTATTTGAAGAGTTCTTTTTATTTCAATTGAAAATGCAAGGGTTGAAGCGACAAGAAAAAGCAGAAAAAAATGGATTGAGCATTCAGTATGATGTGGAGCGTTTAAAATCATTTACCCAGAAATTACCTTTTGAACTGACTGCAGCTCAAAAAAAAGTAACGAACGAAATTTGTAGGGATTTAATGAGCTCGAATCATATGCAGCGCTTATTACAGGGCGATGTTGGGAGTGGAAAAACAGTTGTTGCGGCAATTGCTCTTTACGCAACGATGACAGCTGGCTTTCAGGGCGCTTTAATGGTACCGACAGAGATTTTGGCCCAACAGCATATGGAAAGTCTTCAGCAATTATATGATCCCTTAGAAGTTCGCACAGCACTATTAACTGGATCGACTAAAACAAAAGAACGTCGAGTGATTCTTGAACAACTAGCGAACAGTGAAATAGATATCATTATTGGTACGCACGCCTTGATTCAAGAGGATGTCTTATTTCATCGATTAGGTTTAGTGATAACGGATGAACAACATCGATTTGGTGTGAATCAACGCCGAATATTAAGAGAAAAAGGCCTGAAACCTGATGTATTGTTCATGACTGCGACACCAATTCCAAGAACCCTAGCAATCACGGCTTTTGGTGAAATGGATGTCTCGATCATTGATGAAATGCCAGCTGGACGTATTCCGATAGAAACCCGTTGGATTCGTCCACCTCAATTAGATACTGTTTTAGAGTGGATGGAAAAAGAATTAGCGCGTGGGCATCAGGCATATGTGATTTGTCCGCTGATCGAAGAATCTGAAGCGTTGGATGTTAAAAATGCTACAGAGATATTTGAACATATGTCGGCTTTTTTTAATCCAACTTATCAGGTCGGTTTGCTTCATGGGAAAATGAAAAATCAGGAAAAAGAAGAGATTATGCAGGAGTTCAAAGAAAATAACTTACAGTTGCTAGTTTCTACTACAGTGATCGAAGTCGGGGTCAATGTTCCGAATGCGACGGTCATGCTGATTATGGATGCTGATCGTTTTGGACTAGCACAATTACACCAACTTCGCGGTCGTGTTGGCCGAGGTTCAGAAGCTTCTTATTGTATTTTAGTTGCTAACCCAAAAAATGAGATGGGTGTTGAGCGAATGAAAATCATGACAGAAACGAATAATGGTTTTGTGCTGAGTGAAAAGGATTTGGAATTGCGAGGACCGGGTGAAGTGTTCGGCGCTAGACAATCAGGTGTTCCGCAATTTGCCGTTGGCGATATCGTGACCGATTTCAACATCCTTGAAGTGGCACGGCAAGAAGCTAGTATTATTTGGAAAAAAGAGCAATGGTGGGTTTTACCGGAATATCGCGGTGTTGCTGATAAAATTAAGCCAAATGATGATGAGCAGCAGTTTTTTGATTGAAAAATGATTGAGAAATATGTTCCGCTTTTCCTGATCTAGCTGCACAAAGCAACTCCCAAGGAAAATAGATAATCTGCCTATGAAACTAAAAGCGTTTCCTAGTCAGATTCCTAATTTTCATGAGAGTTAAACGCTTTGTTCCGCTTTTCGATATGTTATACTATTTATTGTAATTTACCTAGGAGGGACTATGTTATGAAGATTGCAGTTGATGCAATGGGTGGCGATCATGCGCCCCAAGCAATTGTTGAAGGCGTGATGTTAGCCAAACAGGATTTTCCAGAACTTGAGTTTTTACTTTATGGAAAAGAAGATGAAATTAAAAAATATGTAACAGATGAAACGAATATTACGATTATCCATACTGATGAAAAAATCAATAGTGACGATGAACCAGTAAAAGCGATTCGTCGTAAGAAAACAGCTTCGATGGTGTTAGCTGCACAAGCCGTAAAAAATGGTGAAGCAGATGCGATTTTTTCTGCAGGTAACACGGGTGCGTTATTAGCTGCTGGGTTATTTATTGTGGGACGAATCAAAAATGTTGAACGCCCGGGTTTGATGTCGACTTTACCAGTGATCGGCCAATCAGATGTCGGATTTGATATGTTAGATTTAGGTGCAAATGCGGATAATAAACCAGAGCATCTTGTTCAATATGCTGTGTTAGGTTCTTTTTATGCTGAAAAAGTTAGAAATATCACGAAACCTCGTGTTGCTCTTTTAAATAATGGTGCGGAAGAAACCAAGGGCAGTGAGCTGACTAAAAAAGCGTTTGAATTGCTTTCAGAAGAAGAGGGAATACATTTTATCGGGAATGTAGAAGCGCGTGATTTATTAAGCGGAGCAGCGGATGTTGTTGTGACAGATGGCTTTACAGGAAATGCTGTATTGAAGTCAATTGAAGGAACAGCTTTAAATATGATGGGACTTTTAAAATCATCGATTCTGGCAGAAGGGTTCAAAGGCAAGATGGGCGCATTACTTTTAAAGAATGCGTTGCGTGGCATGAAAGACGAAATGGATTACTCTAAACATGGCGGAGCGGTTCTCTTTGGCCTAAAAGCACCAGTCATTAAAACACATGGATCAACAGGTCCAGAGGCTGTCCGCTATACGATTCGTCAAATCCATGCAATGCTGAAGACCGAAGTTGTACCTCAGCTTGTTAGCTATTATGAAACAAAAGAATAAATCTGTCCGCAACCTGTTTGCAACCCTGTTGTAATAGTTTTGCAAAAAAAGATGGACAAATCGATCAATTGTGAGTACAATGTATCATAGCGTTTAACTCAATGGTGAGGAACGCTTTTCAAAAGCAGTGGAGGTGAATACAGTTGACTCGTGAAGAAGTACTTGAAAAAGTAGCGAAGATTATCTCAAACCACTTTGATATTGAAGCTGAGAAAGTGACAGATCAATTAAACATTAAAGATGACTTGAATGCAGATTCAATTAGTGTAATGGAATTTGTTTTAGAGCTGGAAGATGAGTTTGGTACAGAAATTTCTGATGAAGACGCAGAGCAAATTGAAACAGTTGGTGCCGCTGTTGATTATATTATGAATAACTTATAATTTGAACTGAAAAAAGTGGAACAAAACAAATCCTGTTTTGTTCCGCTTTTTGTTTGTTTGGGCAAATTTACATTACCAAAATGTTGCAATTTTTACAAATTTTATATACAATTGCCTAAATATGATTACAATGAGAATATGAATTGCGTAAAAACGATTACAATTAGGAAACGAAGAATAATTATTAAAAAAAGAGTTTGTTTTAATAAGTTTTTTTGTTGTAATGAGTTATTTAACTGAGCATGAAGGAGTGTATTAAAGTGAGTGATGGTAAGCCATTGTTAGACGTTCAGCATTTACATACCGGGTTTCGTATTAAAGATCAATACTATGATGCTGTTGATGATGTGTCATTTGAATTAGGAAAAAATGAAATTTTAGCGATTGTTGGTGAATCCGGTTGTGGTAAAAGTACGTTGGCTACGACAATTATCGGCCTACACGATGCAAATAATACTCGTGTAACTGGAGAAATTCTTTATAAGGATTTAAACTTAACTACATTTAACGAGCAACTTTATAATAAAATTCGAGGTAATGATATTGGGATGATCTTCCAAGATCCTTTGTCAGCCCTGAATCCTTTGATGCGCATAGAAGATCAGATCAAGGAAAGTTTAACGTATCATACAGATATGAATGCAGAGCAAAAACAAGCACGAGTAATCGAGTTATTGATACAAGTGGGTATTCCAAATCCAGAACGTGTTGGAAAGCAATATCCACATGAATTATCTGGAGGAATGCGTCAACGTGTGATCATTGCGATCGCTATTGCATGTAAACCAGCAATTATTATTGCAGATGAACCGACAACGGCATTGGACGTGACGATTCAAGCGCAAATTTTAGATTTACTCAAGGATTTACAAGAGGAAACTGGCTCGGGAATTATTTTGATCACCCATGATTTAGGTGTGGTAGCTGAAATGGCGGATAAGGTGGCTGTAATGTATGCAGGGCAATTCGTTGAAGTTGCAACTGCTGAAGAGTTGTTTAATAATCCAAAACATCCATACACTCGTTCTTTACTGCAGTCGATCCCACAAGAAAACTCAGATGACAGTCAATTGCACGTGATAGAAGGTGTGGTTCCTTCATTAAGCAAGTTACCGAGAGAAGGGTGTCGTTTTGCGCCGAGAATTCCTTGGATTCCAGAGGATGCTCATGAAGCAGAACCAACGCTGCATGAGGTGTCAGAAGGACATTTTGTTCGTTGTACGTGTTATCAGCATTTCCATTTTAGAGACGATCAGGAGGAAGTATAATGGCAGAAATCATTCAAATCAAAGACTTGAAAGTTCATTATCCTATCCGTAGTGGTTTCTTTAACAGAGTGACTGATCATGTGCTGGCAGTTGATGGTGTTGATTTTATTATCGAAAAAGGGAAGACTTATGGTTTAGTTGGTGAATCAGGCTCTGGAAAATCTACCACAGGAAAAGCGATTATTGGCTTAGAAAAGGTAACGAGCGGCAGTATTTTATATGAGGATCAAGATGTGACGAAAGCACATAATCGTAAAGCCATGAAATACAATAAAGACGTTCAAATGATTTTTCAAGATTCAATGTCTAGTTTAAATCCTAAAAAACGGGTGCTAGATATTATTGCAGAACCGATCCGTAATTTTGAACGATTGAGTGATCAAGAAGAAAAGAAAAAAGTCAAAGGGCTCTTAGATATTGTTGGGATGCCAGAAGATGCGTTGTATAAATATCCTCATGAATTCTCTGGTGGGCAGCGTCAGCGTTTAGGTGTGGCCAGAGCAGTTGCAACGAATCCTAAACTGATTATTGCAGATGAACCTGTTTCTGCTTTGGATTTATCGGTTCAAGCCCAAGTGCTGAATTTTATGAAAAATATTCAAGAAGAGTATGGCTTGAGTTATTTGTTTATTTCACATGATCTAGGTGTTGTAAAACATATGTGTGATAATATTGCGATTATGTATAAAGGACGTTTTGTAGAAATCGGAACTCGTCAAGATATCTATACAAATCCGAAGCATATTTACACTAAACGCTTATTATCAGCAATCCCTAAAATCGATGTTGTGCATCGTGAAGAACACAAAGCACAACGTCGTCAAGTAGAAAAAGAATATATTGAGCATCAAAAAGATTATTACGATCAAAATGGCCGTGTGTATGATTTACGTGCAATCAGTGATACACACCAAGTAGCATTAAAAGATGGAGGTGCAATCTAATGTGGAAGACGATTTTACGGCGTGTACTCTTTATGATTCCTCAAATCTTGATTTTAAGCATATTGATTTTCATACTGGCTAAAATGATGCCGGGTGATCCATTTACTGGGCTGATCAATCCAAATACAGATCCAGCCGTGATTGAAAAGATGCGTGAATCAGCTGGGTTGAATGATCCGTGGACAACGCAGTATGTGCGTTGGATTGTTAATGTTTTTCATGGCGATTTTGGCGAGAGTTTTATTTTCAAGTTGCCAGTTTCAACTTTGATTGGTGGACGTGCGGTGAACACTATTTTACTGTCGTTATTAACTGTTGTGATTATGTATGCAATTGCTTTACCACTAGGTGTTTTGTCTGGGCGTTATCAAAACTCTATTTTAGATAAATTTGTAGTTGTGTATAACTTTATTAGTTTTGCGGTACCGCCATTCATTTTTGCATTGGTTATGCTATTTATTTTCGGGTATCGTTTAGATTGGTTTCCAACGACAGGTTCAATCTCCAGTGGTGTTGAGCCAGGAACAGGTGCCTATATCTGGGATCGATTCTATCATTTGATTTTACCAGCGCTTGCTCAAGCGTTACTTGGAACGGCGATCACGATCCAGTATTTGCGTAATGAAGTCATTGATTCTCAATCGTTAGACTATGTTCGGACTGCTCGTTCAAAAGGGGTACCGACCAATAAAGTCTATACAAGACATATTTTCAGAAATGCATCTTTACCAATCGTTTCTCAACTTAGCTACGAAATCACAGCTTTAATCAGTGGATCGGTAGTTATCGAAAAAATCTTTGGTTATCCAGGGATTGGGAAATTATTTATCGACTCGATCGGACAGCGTGATTATGCAGTAATCACGGCCTTAGTATTGATTTTAGGAGTTGCAACGCTCGTCGGAAATCTGATTTCAGATATCGTTATGAGTCTTGTAGATCCGCGGATTCGTGTTCAATAGAAAATCAATTTTAAGGAGAGGAAGAGACGAGATGGATAAAAATAAAGAAACTGCAGCAGTTGCTGTACCAGAAACGATCCCACCAATGGGGTTTCGAATGATCGCAAGAGAATTCAAAAAAGATAAATTAGCGATTTTCTCACTTGTACTGTTAGTAGCCATTTTATTGGTTGTTTTTATCGGTGCTTTATTGACCGATCAAGACAAAGTAATGACAGTCAGTATTTTAGATAAATATGCCGAACCTGGTGGAAACTTCATACTAGGAGCAGATGAAGGCGGCCGTGATATTCTCGGACAATTGATCATTGGTGCCCGTAATTCTGTTGTGATCGGTTTTGCAATTACGATCCTGACATCGATCATGGGTGTAGGTATCGGTATTGTTTCAGGTTATTATGGTGGAATGTTTGATAATGCGGTGATGCGTGTTGTTGATTTTATCATGATCTTGCCGATTATGATGATCATCATTGTATTTGTTACGATTATTCCCAATTATAATGTTTGGTCTTTTGTTTGGATCATGAGCTCGTTTTACTGGGTCGCAAAGGCGCGGCTATTCAGAAGTAAAACACTATCGGAAGTTCGAAGAGATTATGTGAGTGCTTCAAAAACGTTAGGAACAAGTGATTTTAAAATCATGTTTCGAGAAATTATGCCAAATTTAAGTTCATTGATCATCACGAACTTAACAATCAACTTTGCGGCAAATATCGGGATCGAAACAACACTAACGTTCTTAGGTTTTGGTTTGCCGACAAATGTACCGAGTCTTGGAACATTGATCGGATATGCCAGCAATGGCGACGTTTTAGCAAACAAAACATGGATCTGGGTACCTGCATCAGTACTAATTTTAGTAATGATGTTATGTATAAATTATATTGGCCAAGCGTTTAAACGTTCTGCAGATGCTAGACAACGTTTAGGTTAAGAAGAGGAGGAAGTAGTGTGAAAAGCAAAAAACTTTTGGGTTTAATTACATTGACAGCAGTGGTGGCTGTAACATTAGCTGCATGTGGTGGGGGTAAGAAGTCAGGTTCTGATAACAAGAGCGTAGAAACAGAAGATATCAGTAAATTTACAATGACGGTCAAAAATGACAAAGAAGCAATCAAAGGCGGGACTTTGGATGTTGCAGTGGCTTCTGATACTCAGTTTAAAGGACTATTTTCTAAAATATACTATCAAGATGCCTATGATTACCATTATATGAGACCTTCTGATGAACCATTATTTGGTTATGATGAAGACTTTGTGATTACAGATGATGGTGCTGCTAAGTTAGATTTAGATGTTGATAATAAAAAAGCAACGATTACACTTAAAGAAAATATTAAATGGTCAGATGGTGAACCTGTAACTGCTGATGATTTAATCTATCCTTATGAAGTAATCGGCGATAAAGAATACACAGGAATTCGTTATGATGACAACTTTACGAACATCATTGGAATGGATGAATACCATGATGGAAAAGCTGATACTATATCTGGTATCAAAAAAGTAGATGACCAAACAATCGAAATAACGTATAAAGAAATGAATCCAGGCATGCTACAATTAGACGGTGGTGTCTACACAAGTGCAATGCCAAAACATATCTTTAAAGATATTCCGATCAAAGATCAAGAAAAAAGTGATGCAGTCCGCAAAAATCCAGTTACATTTGGACCTTACTACATGAGTAAAATTGTAACAGGTGAGTCTGTAGAATATTTACCAAATGAACATTATTATAAAGGCAAACCTAAACTAGATAAAGTTGTGTTTACTAACGTACCTTCAGCTTCAATCGTTGAAGCTGTGAAAGCGAAAAAATATGACATGGTTTACTCAATGCCGACAGATAATTTCCCAACATATAAAGATTCAGAAGGTTATCAAATGTTAGGCCGTGAAGAATTAGCATACACATACGTTGGCTTTAAATTAGGAACGTTTGACAAAGAAAAAGGCGAAGTTATTATGAACCCAGATGCAAAAATGGCGGATGTAAAATTACGTCAAGCAATGGGCTATGCGATGGATAACGATGCGATTGGTCAAAAGTTCTACAATGGTTTACGTACTGGAGCAACTACACTAATTCCACCAATCTTTAAAACGTTACATGACTCAGAGGTAAAAGGTTACCAATATGATTTAGATAAAGCAAAGAAAATTTTAGATGACGCTGGTTATAAAGATACAGATGGCGATGGACTAAGAGAAAACCCTAAAGGTGAAAAATTAACCATCAACTTTGCTTCAATGGCAGGTGGCGAAACAGCTCAACCTTTAGCCGATTACTATCTACAACAATGGAAAGAAATTGGTTTAGATGTGAAATTAGCAACAGGCCGTTTAATTGATTTCCAAGCATTTTACGATAAAATCAAAAATGATGATCCAGAAATCGATGTATTCCAAGCTGCTTGGGGTGTCAACAGTGCGCCATCTCCAGCAGGATTATATAGCCGTAACGCAGCATTCAACTACTCACGTTTTGCTTCAGAAGAAAACGACAAATTGTTGAATGCAATCGATTCAAAAGCGTCATTTGACGATAAAAAACGTAAAGAAGCATATGATGCGTGGCAAGAATATATGTTTGAACAAGCTCCAGTTATTCCAACATTGTATCGTAATGAAATCATGCCAGTTAGTGACCGAGTGAAATCATTTACTTGGAATTACGAAGAAACAAAAGACTTCTATGGTATTGAATTAACATCAGAAAAACGTTAGTCTATTACCTTTGAGAGCAAGTAGTTATGAAGATAAATTCATAGCTACTTGTTTTTATTTATGCGTAGATATAAGAAAAACGAGTGACTTAATAATAACTACTATTTCACAATACTATCTAACAATCACAAAGAACAAACATTTTTTGTCACTTCTATACTAGACAGAGATTTTGAAGCATGATAATCTTTTTGTTAAGCGCTTTCAATATTGTGACGTAAGAAACCTAATAAGGAGAGGGATAAAATGGAGAAAACACTCGTTATCATCAAGCCAGATGGCGTTTCACGTAAATTAGTTGGAGAAATCATACAGCGATTTGAGAAAAAGCAATTAAAGCTTAGTCAATTAAAAGTAGCAACAATGTCCCAAAAAGTAGCAGAAGAACATTATGCACATATCAAAAAGTTCGATTTCTTCGAAGATATGATCACCTATATGACGTCGTCAGAAGTTGTTTATCTCGTTTTAGAAGGAACCAGCGTCATTAAGACAGTTCGGAAAATGATTGGAGCAACGAATTGTTTAGAAGCTGAACCTGGAACGATCCGAGGCGATTATGGCGCCAATAGCTACGAAAATATCATCCATGCATCAGATTCACCAGAAGCGGCAGAAGTTGAGATCAAACGATTCTTTAAAGAAGCCAATTAAATTAAAAGCGTATCAAGATTTTGTGACGGTCTTGAACGCTTTTTGTCTTTTTAAATTGAATAAATGCTAGGAAAATCATGATTTATGATAAAAATACACTAAAATCATTAGGAAATTCTCCAAATACCATGAATTCAGTACTGTTTTTAGCGCAATTCCTCCCTAACCATTTAAAAATCCCGCAAAAAAAAGTATAATAGAGAAGGTTGTAAATAAACTTAAAGGAATGTAGCAAATGGACAATCAGTTAACTACAGAATTAAAAGAACGTTACGGCATTGTTTTCCATGATGTCAACCTATTAGAACAAGCTTTTACCCATTCATCCTATGTGAATGAGCATCGATACTTAAAACTATCTGACAATGAACGATTAGAATTTTTAGGAGATGCCGTTTTAGAATTATTGGTTTCTCAATATTTGTATAAACAATTTCCAGAGATGCCAGAAGGAAAATTAACGAAAATGCGAGCAGCAATCGTTCGTGAAGATAGTTTATCCAAATTTGCGAAAGAATGTCATTTTGACCAATATATTCTTCTAGGCAAAGGAGAAGAAAATTCTGGCGGACGGACACGTCCAGCATTACTTTGTGATTTATTCGAAGCCTTTTTAGGTGCTTTGTTCTTAGATCAAAAAGTTGATGCGGTCAAGAAATTTATTGCAGAAGTCATTTTTCCAAAAATCGATGCCGGTGCTTTTTCACATGAGATGGATCACAAAACACATTTACAAGAAGTCCTACAACGTCAAGGTGATGTTACCATTGAATACCGCTTAGTCAATGAAGAAGGACCAGCCCATGATCGAATCTTTTTTGTAGAAGTCTACGTCAACGATAAAATGATTGGAACGGGTTTTGGGAAGTCGAAGAAATTAGCAGAACAGGATGCCGCTGAAAAAGCGCTGAAACAAAATCCTGAGTAAGCTTGGAAGGAGCCGTTTTATTCGTGTATTTAAAACGAATTGAGATCGCAGGATTTAAATCCTTTGCGGATCGAACCGTTATAGAGTTTGAAAATGGTGTTACAGCTGTCGTTGGACCTAACGGCAGTGGAAAAAGTAATATCACCGAAGCGATTCGCTGGGTCTTGGGTGAGCAGTCTGCTAAAAGCCTTCGCGGCGGTAAGATGCCGGATATTATTTTTGCAGGTTCTGAAGGCCGTAAAGCATTAAATATTGCAGAAGTAACGGTTGTCTTAGATAATAGTGATCACTTTTTACCTTTAGATTTTACGGAAATCAGTGTGACGCGTCGCTATCGCAGAACAGGTGAAAGTGATTTTTATATCAATAAACAAGCCTGCCGATTGAAAGATATTCACGATTTATTTATGGATTCAGGTTTAGGAAAAGAATCATTTTCGATTATTTCACAAGGGAAAGTCGAAGCAATTTTTAATAGTAAACCTGAAGACCGACGTGGTATTTTTGAAGAAGCAGCGGGTGTTTTGAAATACAAACAACGTAAGAAAAAAGCAGAACAAAAACTGTTTGAAACAGAAGATAACTTAAGTCGTGTGCAAGATATCATCTATGAATTAGAAGATCAACTGACTCCTCTAGCTGCACAAAGCGAAGCGGCCAAGGAGTTTTTGAAGCTTAAAGAGAGCCTAACTGAAATTGATGTTAGCTTAACCGTAACAGAAATCGAAGCAGCAAAAGAAGTCTGGGAAATCAAAACAGCAGAACTTGCATTAATCGAGGGAAAGTTACAGATTGCCAGCAAAAAAATCCGTGATTCAGAAGATGAGCTATTCCAACTACGCGGCAAACGCAACAAATTGGATGAGCAAATCGAAACGGAACAACAACAGCTTCTACAAATTACAGAAGCGTTGAAACAAACCGAAGGACAAAAAAACGTCCTAGTCGAACGCTCAAAACATACGATGCAAACAACCAGTGAATATCAGCAATCTTTAGAAGAAAATGCGGAGAAAATCACTCGCTATCGTGAAGAAGTCCAAGACTTACAAGCGAAAGTCACTGAGAAAAAAGCCCAACGTGAATCATTAGTTGAAGCAATCAAAGCATCAGAGCTAGAAGTCGAAAAATACAGCAAATCGTCAAAAGAATTACTAGAAGAATTGCGTAGCCAATACGTTGAAGTCATGCAAGAACAAGCCAATACGACCAACGATCTAAAATATTTAGAACGTCAGTATCAACAAGAAACAGCTAAAAATCAACAATCTATTCAAAAGCATGAAGCGCTGGAAAAACAAATGACAGAAGCCTTGGCTGATAAAGAAAATCTGGAAGCCGCCTTATCTGAATCAGATCAATCTTTAACAAACCAAAGAGAGCAATACACGCAATTGAAGCAACAATTGGATCAAAAACAAGGACAATTGGCTATTAAACAAAAAAATATGTACCAAGCTATGAACCAAGTCCAACAAGCTAAAGCTCGCCAAAAAAGCCTACAAGAAATCCAAGAGAATTATTCAGGATTTTATCAAGGTGTTCGAGCAGTTTTAAAACACAAAGACCAATTAACCGGAATCGTCGGTGCAGTAGCCGAATTGATCGATGTACCGAAAGAATATACTTTGGCAATCGAAACAGCCTTAGGTGGAGCCGCTCAACATGTGGTCGTAGAAACGGAAAAAGATGGTCGTGCAGGAATTACATTCCTAAAGCAACAACATAGCGGTCGAGCAACATTCTTACCACTGACGACAATTAAACCAAGAACCGTTTCTAGTGCAGTTCGTGATCGAGTTAGCAATGTTCAAGGATTTCTAGGAATTGCCAGCGAATTAGTCCACTTTTCAGAGGATGTCAGCAATGTAATCCAAAATCTTTTAGGTGTGACCTTATTAGCAGAAACGTTAGAAAGCGCCAATCAATTAGCAAAAGCTGTAAACTACCAATATCGTGTTGTTTCTTTAGATGGCGATGTCATGAACTCTGGAGGTTCAATGACAGGTGGTGCCAATAAGCGAGGCAATCAAGGCAGTCTATTCTCTCAAACCCAAGAACTTCAAACGCTGACTGAACAAATGGAACGTGTTGAAAAACAATTAACAGTCAACGAAAAAGAAGTGCAACAGTTGACCGAAGAAGTTAAAGAACTAAATGAAAAATTAGAACAATTGCGTTCAACTGGGGAAACAAGCCGCCTGAAACAGCAGGAATTACAAAATAAATTGGCAAATCAAGAAGAAACGATCACTCGTTTAACGAAAGAACAACGTCTTTTCGAATTTGAAGCCCGTGAATTGCATCAATTCTTAACCGAGTATCAAACAAGAAAAGAAGAATTAACAGAACAACAACAAGCACTGAATGCAACCAAAGAGCGTTTAGACCAAGAAATGAAACAAGTCGACCAAGAAGCTAGCCAAATGGAAACATTGCGAGCAGAAGCATTTGAACGTTTCAATCAAGTCCAAGCAGACCAAGCTGTTGTAACGGAACAATTGGCTCATCTAACGGAACAAGTAGCAGAAAAACAAACCCAGTTAGATGAATTCTTAGCAAGAGAAACAGCTTTACGTCAACAATTACAACAATTAAATGATCATTCAACGGATCATCTGGTCACAGAAGAAAGCTTAGCGGTTCAACTAGAACAACTAGCCGAGAAAAAAGACCAGCTGCAAACAAGCATTCAAGAAGCCAAAACCGCTCGTCAACAATTACAAGACCAAGTTGATCAAATCGACACTGGTCTAGCAGAAGAAAATAAACAGCAACAACATTTATTGACGGAACAAACTAAGATCGAAGTCGAAAAAAACCGTTCAGAAATCAAACTAGATAACTCTTTGCAATACTTACAAGAAGAATACAGTTTGACCTTTGAACGTGCGAATGAAGATTATGAACTAACAATCGATAAAGAGCAGGCCAAAATCGAAGTCAAACGCTTGAAACGTGATATCGAACGCCTAGGACCAGTCAATCTCAATGCGATTGAACAATACGAGCAAGTCAATGAACGTCATGAGTTTTTAGTGTCTCAACGTGATGACTTGTTAGATGCCAAAGAGCAGTTGTTCGAAACAATGGGTGAGATGGATGAAGAAGTCAAAGCTCGTTTTAGTGAAGTCTTTGAAGCGATTCGTGCACAATTTAAAGTGGTGTTCCCGAATATGTTTGGTGGTGGTCGAGCAGAGCTGATTTTGACGAATCCAGAAGATTTATTGAATACTGGGGTAGAGATCGAAGCGCAACCTCCAGGTAAAAAATTACAAAATCTGAGCCTACTTTCCGGTGGGGAACGTGCGTTAACAGCGATTGCGCTCTTGTTCTCGATCATTCGTGTTAGACCCGTTCCATTCTGTGTCTTGGATGAAGTCGAAGCCGCTTTAGATGATGCGAACGTTTCGCGTTTCGGTCATTATTTAAGTGAATTTGAAGACGATACACAGTTTATCGTGGTAACGCACCGTAAGGGAACGATGGAAGCTGCCGATGTATTGTATGGTGTTACAATGCAGGAGTCAGGTGTGTCGAAAATTGTTTCTGTTCGTTTAGAAGAAGTCAAAGAAGGCGGCGCCATCGTCGCTGAAGCTTAGTTGTATAGGATTGGGGGATAAGATAGATTGATTAAATTAGTCGCTATCGATTTAGATGGCACACTTTTAGATAGTAAAAAGGAAATATCTGCCAGAAACAAAGAAGCACTGGCACAAGCAAAAGCTGCAGGTGTTAAAATCGTCATTTGTACAGGACGACCGTTAGCCGCAATCGGTATTTATTTAGATGCGTTGAATTTGCGGGACAATGGCGATTACAGCATCACCTTCAATGGTGGTTTGGTTCAAAAAAATGATACAGGTGAAATCATTGAAAAAGCCTCTATGCCTTTAGAAAATGTCCATGATTTGTTTGAATTAGCTACATCATTGAACGTACCTTTAGATATTTTATCTGATGGACTTGTGTTGCAGCTACCAACAACACAGGATCATGAATCGTTATATAGCCAGTTAAATAAATTACTGACCTATGAATCTTACGAATTAGCGCAATTGACTACGGATAGAATCTACAATAAAGCCGTTATTGCAGTTGATCAAACTTATTTAGACGAGCAAATCAAAAAAATACCTAGCCCGTTTTACGATCGTTATGAAATCATCAAAACTAGAAGTAATTTACTAGAATTTATGCCTAAAGGAATTACGAAAGCATATGGGATTTCATTACTAGCCAGAGATTTGGGAATCAAGCAAGAAGAAATCATGACGATCGGCGATGAAGAAAATGATTTACCGATGATCGAATATGCGGGACTTGGTGTAGCGATGGAAAATGCTGTTCCTAGAGTGAAAAGTTTGGCAGACGTGATCACAGATACAAACGACAATGACGGTGTTGCACAAGCCGTTGAAAAATTTGTCTTAGAACCATTGAGAGGAGGGAATTAAATGGGATTTTTCGATAAAATAAAAAAAGCCTTTATGAACGAAAAAGAAGCGCAACCTGCTGAAATTGAAACCGATCAAACACTAGAAGAACCTGTGGAAAGAGACGAAGTTTCAGAAGAAAAACAAGAACCGATGGAACAAGTACAAGAAGAGTTTCCTGAAGAATCAACACAAGCACCAACGGAAGAACCAGAAACAGAACCGGAAATTGCCCCTTTGACTACGGCAACGCCAGTTGTTCAAACAGAAGAACTCGTTGAGCCTGAAGTGATTGAAGAACAAGAAGAAATCATTGTACAAGAAAAGTATGAAAAAGGGTTAGAAAAAACGCGAAAAACATTTGGCGCACGTTTGAATGAGTTATTCGCTAATTTCCGTTCAGTTGATGAAGATTTCTTTGAAGAACTAGAGGAAACCTTGATTGGTGCCGATGTTGGTTTTGATACAGCAATAAAAATCACAGAATCCTTACGTCAAGAAGTAAAACTTCGTAATGTGAAAAAACCTGCAGCAGTTCAAAATACAATTATTGAAAAAATGGTTGATTTGTACGAAGCAGAAGGCATCGAAGAAAATAATGCTTTGAATATTCAAGTAAATGGACTAACAGTGATGCTTTTTGTTGGTGTTAATGGAGTAGGGAAAACAACCAGTATTGGTAAACTAGCGCACGAGTTCAAGCAAGACGGAAAAAAAGTCTTGTTAGCAGCAGCAGATACCTTTAGAGCCGGTGCCA
Organism: Enterococcus ureasiticus; assembly: GCF_001730285.1. Classification (GTDB taxonomy): domain Bacteria; phylum Bacillota; class Bacilli; order Lactobacillales; family Enterococcaceae; genus Enterococcus_L; species Enterococcus_L ureasiticus. Next base: position 79,120 of record NZ_MIJZ01000015.1, on the reverse strand, counting down.
TCGATCAGTTAGTGGTCTGGGGCGAACGTGCTGGTGTCGAAGTTGTTCGAGGCAATGCGGGTGGAGATCCAGCAGCGGTTGTTTTTGATGCAGTGGAACGAGCGAAGACAGAGAATGCGGATATCTTGCTTGTGGATACAGCAGGACGCTTGCAAAATAAAGTCAATTTGATGAACGAATTAGAAAAAATCAAGCGTGTGATTCAACGTGAATTGCCAGATGCACCGCATGAAGTATTACTTGTAGTCGATGCAACAACTGGGCAAAACGCGATGTCACAAGCGAAACAATTTAAAGAAACGACAGATGTCACTGGTTTAGTTTTAACTAAATTGGATGGTACAGCTAAAGGTGGGATCGTCTTAGCGATTCGCAATGAGCTGCATTTACCAGTGAAATTAGTTGGATTAGGTGAAGGAATCAATGATTTAGAACCGTTTGATGCAAATGATTTTGCAATTGGATTGTTTAAAGGCTTACTAAAAGTCGAAGATTAAAGAAACAACAAAAACCTTTTGAGTGACTACTTATGAGTAGACTTCCAAAAGGTTTTTTAATTCGTTAAAATATTGTTGGGACCATACCGCCATCCATTCGAATCGCTGCGCCGCTGAAAGCTGTGGCATAAGGACTGCTGATGAATGCAGTTAAACGTCCGATTTCACTTGGATCGATCAAGCGTTGAATTTGAGAGAGCGGTCGGTTGTTTGCCATAAATAATTTTTCTTTTTCTTCTAAGGTAATTGCTGGATCAGGATACATTTTTTCGATCATATCACGTACGCCTTCTGTCATTGTAGAACCAGGCATGATCGTATTGACCGTTACCTGCGTTCCTTTTGTTAACGTAGACAAACTCTTGGCTAAAGAAAGCTGCATGGTTTTTGTCATACTGTATTGTGGCATTTCTCCAGAAGGCATGACTGCTTCTTCACTAGCAATAAAAATGATTCTACCGAAGTTTGCACTTAACATTTTTGGTAGATAGAATTTGACGAGTGAGTTAGCAGCGAGTACATTTGTCCGAAAGAATTTTTCCCAAGTTTCATCCTCAATATCTTCATATGCCATTGGTTGGAAAATCCCCATGTTGTTAACAAGAATATCTAAGTGAGGAAATGTATCGAATAATAATTGGCAATTTTCTGGTGAGACAATATCGCCAACAGCGGATCGAGGTGTGGTTTCTGGAAAATGTTCTTTTAGTTCTTTAACGAGAGCTGTGACTTCTTGTTCATTACGACCATTGATCAAGACATTTGCACCTTCTTTAGCCAATTCAATCGCAATGGCTTTACCGATTCCTTTAGTAGAACCTGTGACTAATGCTGTTTTTCCTTTGATATTCATTTCCATGATGCCTATCTCCTCACTAAACGTTATTCAAAAAAGAATGTATCTGGATTAGGACCGACTCGGGTTCCATTGTCTAATTGATCGATCATAGCTAAATCTTCTGTTGCTAGTTCAAAGTCAAAAATCGCTGCATTACTTTTGATACGCGCTTCTTGGACCGATTTTGGAATAACGATAATATCGTTTTGGACATGCCATCTTAAAATAATTTGAGCTGCTGATTTCTGATATTTTTCTGCAAGTTTTAAAATTGTTTCATCCTCTAATAGTTGGCCTTGCATCAAAGGGGACCAAGCCTCAGTCTGGATTCCTTTTTCTTTTGCAAATGCTCGAACTTCTTTTTGGGCCATTCTGGGATGAAGTTCGACTTGATTGACTGTCGGTGTGATTCTCGATTTTTCAAGGAGTGTTTTTAGATGGTGGATTTCAAAGTTACTAACGCCAATCGCTTTGATTTTCCCACTAAGATATAAATCTTCCAACGCTGACCAAGGTTCTAAAAATTCGTTGTCTCCAGGCCAATGAATCAAATAAAGATCTAAATAATCCAATCCTAATGAGGCTAAACTGTCGTTAAAGGCTGCAATCGTTTGATCATAGTTTAACCCATGATTCCAAATTTTACTTGTGACAAACAACTCGTTACGTTTTTTCCCAGTTGAAGCTAGACCATGCTTGATACCTTCGCCGACACCTGCTTCATTGCCATAAATTTGTGCAGTATCAATACTTACATAACCCGCTTCGATTGCTTTTTGCACAGATAAAACAGTCTCTTCATTACTTACTTGAAATACGCCTAGACCAAATCCTGGCATTTTTACCTTATTGTTTAATAGAATTGTGTCTGTTAATGAATGGATCAATGCTCATCTTCCTTTCGCTTTTAAAGTAAATCTATCGTAACAGCTACTAGTTCAAATGAATAGTACGTACTTTAAAGTTCTATACATACCTAAAAGTAATTAATTGATTTTTATGCGTTTATTTGGTTAAATAACTCATGAAGGGATGTGCATGTATGGAAACAGTCCAAACAACAGTCGAAAAAAAATATAATATAGGGGTAGAAGTCACAATGGATGTGATTGGCGGTAAATGGAAACCGATTATTCTTTGCAATTTGAGGCATCAAGTCATGCGCACAAGTGAATTACTTAGAGCGATACCGAATATCTCGCAAAAAATGTTGACGCAACAGTTACGGGAATTGGAGCAAGATAATATTGTTGATCGAAAGTCCTATAACCAAATTCCTCCAAAAGTTGAATATAGCTTAAGTGAATATGGCGAATCATTAGGGGAAATTCTCGATTTACTTTGTTCTTGGGGAGAGACACATGCGGAGCATTTGATTGATAGTGGTGAAGCAATTAGTTTAAATTGTGATGACCAAAAGAGATAAACCAACAATTGAATAGTAAATAAGCATACTAAGATTATTGGATGAACACAATGATCTTAGTATGCTTAATTTTTATAGTATAAAAATAGGATTGACTCGCAATATCTCCACCAATAATGAGAATAATGCGATTGAAACAAAACAGCGTATTTTACTATGTCGCCTATCCGCCAGTCTTGCGACTGAATGGAGGTGTACCAAGCTGTTAGCATTTTTTTGCCCACTTCTTGTAGGAGTATTAATCTCTTTATTTGAGTATTGGCTAAATACCAAAAAGAAGAAGTGAAACAAAATATGGCGGCCTTAGCCCACGAAAACCCCCCAGAAGATCCTAACTCTTCAGGGAGTTAGTGTACCTCATGTCTTTTTGGGAACTAATTATATCATCGAGAACGAATTTTGTGCATAATAGAATGAAAAATTTATTTTTATTAGATTGCTAAACAGCAAACTGTCGCATTCCGCTTTTCTGATTACAAATTATTCGCTTCAATCCCATAATCTTCCGCAATTTTTTTCAAACTAAACCCTCGACCAAAAACTTCACTCGCATTCATTGAAACAATAAACGCTTCCTCATCAATTGCCATGACGTTCTCTTTGATCTTAGCAAAATCCTTTTCACTGATAACAGTCATCATCAACATACTTGGATTTTTTTGATAACCACCTTCGATCGGAATCATTGTTAATCCCTTATCCATATCAACTAAGATTTTTTCTTTGATTTCCGCATATTTTGGAGAAATGATCAGAACATTCTTAGAACGAACGAAACCGACTTGGACCATATCCACCACACGTCCGATAAGATATAAACAAATCAGAGAGAATAGTACGGTATCAGTATTAAAAACAAATAGCGCTGATAAAATCACGATGCCATCCACAAACAAAATAGACACACCTAGTGAAATTTTAAAATATTTATTAACGATTTGAGAGAGGATCGCTGTTCCCCCCGTTGAAGCATTCCCTCTGAATTCTAACCCTAATCCAATCCCAGTCAAAAGACCACCAAAGATCGTTGCGAGAAAAATATTATGGGTGAGCACAGGTAAATGCGTTGTGATTCCCACAAAAAAAGGATAAATCAAACTACCGTAAATTGTTTTGATCCCAACTTCTTTTCCAAGTAGCAAAAAGCAAAGAAGTAATAAAGGTAAGTTGATCGCATATAAAACTAAAGCCGGATTGATCCCAAATAGATAATTGATTACCACACTAATTCCGTTGGCACCACCAGCCACGATTTTATTTGGCAATAAAATCGAATTGATCGATACGGCTAAAATAAAAGAACCAATTGTTACGTATAATGTATCTTGGATTTGTCTTTTCGTAAATTTCATATAAAATGTTCCTCCATTTTCATAGAATATGGGGTATTTCCACTTTGAACAGAAAATAAGAGCAAAATAAAAAAGTTCAACAAATATCCCCTAGTTATACTATCACGAATGACTTGAAGATATCATGAGATAATTTTAATTTTTTAGCCGATGAATATGGTAAAATTAGAGAGAATTGAAAAACAGTCTCTATTTCCTCAAATAAAAGTTAAAAAACGATCATCCCATAGATTTTCATGATGCTGGATAATCGTTTGGGCGCCTAACAAATCGTTGTTTAACGTTGTACTCAGTCCACGCTTCATAAAACAAGTATAGCCTAAACCGTGAGCCATGCGGATGGTTGTATCAACACAATATTCTGTTTGAGCGCCGCAAAATTCAAGTTCAGTGACTGAAAGTTCATCTAACAGTTCTTTTAGTTTTGTTTGAAAAAAAGAATTGGCATGCGTTTTTCCGATGTAGAAGTCTTCAGTTCTAGCATCAAGTTCATCAAATAATTGCCAGTTGGGACTATCGACAACAAGATCGCAATCTTCATGCTGGATAAATATAATGGGTAGATGGTTATTTCGATAATCTGTAATACGTTGGTTTACACCTTCTAGTATATCCGTAAGACGAAATAATCCAGAACCAAAATTTTCTAGACCCTTTTGGAGATCGATCACTATCAAGGCTTTATTCTTCATTATTTGCTCCTCGGCTTTTAATTATTTTTCTTTTTAGTATACAATGAAGTCAAATGACTTGAAAGGATATACTTTAGTGAATAAAAAATCTAAAAGACCTATTTTTTTACCAATTAAGGAAGTTTTTTTTCTTTTTGACAAAATTTAAGCTAAAATATTCTTTTTGCTTCTCTTTTTCTATATAATGATGAGTAATGGAATAATAACAGGGAAGAAAGGCGACAGTATGAAATTTAAAGAGTTGTTACAGCAAAAAAATGCACGTCCGTATGTTATGGCTGCACGATTTGGATTAGAAAAAGAAAGTCAGCGCACGACATTTGATGGTCAGCTAGCAAAGACAGATCATCCGGAAGTTTTGGGGAATCGAACATATCATCCGTATATTCAAACTGATTTTAGCGAAACGCAAATGGAATTAATCACACCTGTGGCGAATTCTATCAATGAGATGATGCGTTATCTGGCAGCCATTCATGATGTAGCATTGCGTTCGATGAATAAACATGAGATGCTTTGGCCGCTAAGCATGCCGCCAAAATTACCGCTAAAAGATGAAGATATAAAAATTGCCAAACTAGAACAGTATGATGGGATTTTATATCGTCGCTACTTAGCAAGAGAATATGGCAAACGTAAACAAATGGTCAGCGGTATTCATTTTAATTTTGAATACGATATCGAGTTGGTCCAACAGCTTTTCTCAGCGCAAACAGAGTACGAAACGATTGAAGAATTCAAAAATATTTTATATATGAAAGTCTCACGTAACTATTTGCGTTACCGTTGGCTGATTACGTATTTATTTGGTGCTTCTCCTGTCAGTGAGTCGGGTTACTTTACTGAGCGTGAGGAACGACCGAAGGAGCCCGTCAGAAGTCTGCGAAACAGTGCATTTGGCTACAAAAACAATGAAAATGTCAAAGTATCCTATGAATCTTTGCAACAGTACATCACAGATATTCATCGGATGGTTGAAAATGGCATATTATCAGAAGAAAAAGAATTTTATTCGGCTGTTCGATTACGTGGCGGTAAACAAATGGCTGATTTGCCTAAGACTGGTGTTCGTTACATCGAACTTAGAAATCTGGATTTAAATCCATTTGCGCCACTTGGTGTGGATGAAGAGGCCCTTGAGTTTATTCATTTGTTTATGTTGTATTTATTATGGACGGACGAAAAAGAAGCGCCGAATGATTGGGTAGCGACAGGAGACTTCTTAAATGAACAAGTCGCATTGGGACATCCGTTTGCTCAGGTAAAACTTTTGGCAGAAGGGGATCGTATTTTTGCTGAAATGGATGAAATGATCGAAGCTTTAGGGCTGTTTAGAGCGAAAAAATCATTAGAAGTCCATCGAGCTCAGCTAAGAACACCAGATTTAACGATTGCCGGAAAGATGTGGACAATCATTGAAAGCAATTCTAATCAAGAATTAGGGATCATTTTTGGAAAAGAATACCAAGGGATGGCGTTTGAACATCCTTATCAATTAGCTGGTTTTAGAAATATGGAGCTCTCTACGCAGTTGTTTTTGTTTGACGTCATTCAAAAAGGTGTGGAAGTTGAGATATTAGATGAAGCAGAACAATTTTTAAAACTCAAACACAATGATCATATCGAATACGTTAAAAATGCGAATATGACGAGTAAAGATAGCTACATTGTTCCTTTGATTATGGAGAATAAGACCGTCACTAAAAAAGTTTTGGCAGAAGCTGGCTTTACCGTACCAGGTGGAGATGAGTTTGATGCAATAGAGCAAGCAGAACAAGCGTATGTAAAATATTCAGAAAAAGCGTTTGTCATCAAACCTAAGACAACCAATTATGGTCTTGGAATCACTATTTTTAAAGAAGGAGCATCTTTAGCTGATTATACAGAAGCCTTGAAATTAGCTTTTAAAGAAGATTCAGCTGTTTTGATCGAAGAATTTATGCCAGGAACAGAATACCGTTTCTTCGTTTTAGATGATCAAGTGCGGGCAATCATGTTGCGTGTGCCAGCTAATGTTGTCGGTGATGGGATTCGTTCGGTTGAAGCGTTAGTCGCAGAAAAGAATCTTGATCCATTAAGAGGAACGAATCACCGTTCGCCATTAGAGGTGATTCAGTTGGGGGATGTCGAGCGTTTGATGTTAAAAGAGCAGAATCTATTGACGACCTCTGTTCCAGAAAAAGATCAGATCGTCTATCTACGTGAAAACTCCAATGTTAGTACTGGTGGCGATTCAATCGACGTAACGGACAATTTTGACGAAAGCTACAAACAAATTGCTGTTGAAGCAGTTCAAGCTTTAGGTGCAAAAATCTGCGGAATTGACTTGATCATTCCTGATAAATCGGTCAAAGGAATGAAGAATAGCCGAACATATGGGATTATAGAAGCAAACTTTAACCCAGCGATGCATATGCATGCATATCCGCATTCGGGTAAAGGACGTCAGCTAACTATGGATGTATTGAACATGTTGTATCCAGAGCTGTTGGAGAAATAACAAAATTAGAAGCTTGAAATCCATGAGATTTCAAGCTTCTATTTCGTTATCATAAAATGGCGTTCTTAATATTCTAATTCTTTAATCGCAATTGTTTGTTTCGTCTCTTCTACTTCCAATCCAGTCTTCTCTTCCCACCATTGTTTCAGCTCACGTTCATAAGTTGTTGGAAACACAGCGACCACATCGCTCATTGTCTTACCTTGCAAATGAGCATAAGGATAATTCAAAATCAAATTATATTTAAGTTCAGTCAACAAACTATAATATTGAAACATCATATAATTCAACTCTTCATCATCAGATCCCAAAAGCACTTTCGGGGATCGATCCAGCATAAAACCAAAGCTACGCATCATAAACGTAAAAGCATCCATGTGATCCGCTTCGATTTGTTCTACTTCGCGTAATAATTTGATATGGACATTCAATGCATCAGCTAAATCTTGTTTCAATAAATGTGGTTCTACCATGATAATTCCTCCTATTTAATGAAATAATTTATGCCAAAAACTTTTTTTAGGTTGCTCTGTTTGAACAGCTGAAGCAGCTTGTTTCGGATATTTTTCTTCAATATCGATAACTTCTTCATTTACTGCCTCTTTTGCAGTTAAAACTAAACCTAAAGCATCTGGCGTATTCTCAACAAAGTCATTGACCACGGTGAATTTTACTTTCCGCTCATTGATCAACTTGATATAAGCCGATTGCAGATCAATAGCCATTGCGCCGTTCAATAGGACAGCAGCATCAGGATGCTGTGTCAGTTCTTTTAAGAAATTTGCTTTATCTTCAGTATTTTTCATCTGTGTAATCTTCATCGTCAAGTAACATCTTTCACGGAAAGTTCCCATGTATTTGCGCTGTTCTTCTGGTTTCAGTAGCGGGGTGCCATACATTGCATTGTCTAAATGTTTCTGTAAGTCATCTTGTGCCATTAATTATCTAACCTGCTTCCATATAGTCTTACTTCAAATTATAGCATAGAACAAACAGGAAACACCTGAAAGAACTGAATTTACTCGCTAATTGAGAATGAACAAAAGCTAAAAAGGTATTGCTTTTATTAGTAATTTCGCATAGACTAATAAGTAAGAATGAAAATCATTCTCAATTAGAAAAGCTGAGCAAGCTCGCTCAGTTCTGACAGAAAAATAGGAAAACATGATTGTGCTGTTTTTGGGCACGAGCAGGTTTTATCTTTTTTCCGAAGAACTAGTTTGTAAAGCTAGACAAAGAGAAAAGTTGAACAGACTCGTTCAGCACCGACAGAAAAATAGGAAAACATGATTGTGCCGCTTTTGGGCACGAGCAGGTTTTATCTTTTTTCCGAGGAGCTAGTCTGTAAAGCTAGACAAAGAGAAAAGTTGAGCAAGCTCGCTTAGTTCTTTAGAAGCTTTCATTCCAGCAAGTAGAAAAACGGAGCAAGTATATGAAAAAAATAGGCCTATTTGTTCTCTTACTCCTTTTGATTGTATTATCGATTTTTGTCGGGGTGAAAGATATTTCTCTGACACAATTATTTCAATGGGATTCACAGCAACAATTAGTATTGTTAACAACGCGGCTGCCCCGAACGATTAGTTTGGTGATTGCCGGGAGTACAATTAGTATCTCTGGGTTGATCATGCAGCATTTAACACAGAATAAATTTGTTTCGCCAAGTACAGCAGGTACGATGGATAGTGCACGTTTAGGAATTTTAGTCGTGATGATTTTTTTCCCCAGTGCGCCGTTATTATTTCGATCCTTTATCGCATTCTTGTTTGCTTTTGGCGGTACATTGATTTTTATTTATTTAACACGGTTTTTGCCAGCAAAAAATCAAGTAATGATTCCGCTGATCGGTGTGATGTTTGGGAATATTATAGGTTCGGTGGCGACATTTTTTGCCTATCAATTCCAACTGGTTCAAAATATGTCTTCTTGGTTACAAGGGAACTTTTCTACCGTGATGAAAGGGAATTATGAACTACTTTATCTGACGATTCCGTTATTGATCATCACGTATCTTTTTGCGTATCGCTTTACAGTCGTCGGTATGGGTGAAGATATGGCAACGAATCTGGGGTTGAATTATCAGCGTATCCAATTATTCGGTTTAGGGATTGTTGCGTTATCTAGTGCGGTTGTCTTGATTATGGTAGGAAATATTCCATTTTTAGGTGTAATCGTTCCTAATCTAGTGTCGATGCGATATGGCGATCATATGAAAAATACACTGGCGATCACAGCGGTCGGCGGAAGTATCTTTTTATTAGCGTGTGATGTTTTAGCGCGTGTCGTGATTGCACCATATGAAGTGCCGGTCAGCGTGGTTGTTGGCGTACTTGGAAGCTTTATCTTTATCGCATTATTGATGAGGAGGAAAACAGCATGAAAAAATTCTTCCAGTCAGCAGCGGTAAAAATTAGTTTATTGTTGATTGCGGTGATTGTGGTTTGCGCCTTGTATTTATCGTATAAAACCTATGGAAATTGGGCCTTTGCTTTAGAGCTTAGAGGAAAAAAATTACTGGCTTTTATTTTTGTGGGGATCGCTGCAACATTTTCAACGATCAGTTTTCAGACGATGACGCAGAACCATTTTTTAACGCCGAATATTTTGGGTTTGGATTCATTATATGTTTTTATTCAGACCTTGTTGTTTTTCTTTTTAGGTGGACAGCAGCTTTTAGGTAATGAAACAATCACTACATTTCTTTTGAACGTTTTATTGATGGTGAGTGCGAGTATTATGTTGTCTCGTTTCTTGTTGGAAAAAGGTGGTAACGATCTGTTTTTATTATTAATGATCGGGATTATTTTAGGGACCTTTTTCAATAGTATCAGTACGTTCCTGCAAGTTGTGATGGACCCGAATGAATATGATTTGCTGCAAGGTAAATTATTTGCTAGTTTTGGGAATGTGAATAGTCAGCATCTGTTGATTGCCGGGATTTTGATCACGTTATTAGTGGGATTTTTATGGTTCAAAAGTCATGCGTTAGATGTTTTGCATTTAGGTAATGAGCAAGCAACTAGTTTAGGGATCAATGTTCCGAGATTTCAGTTTGTGTTATTGACTGTGATCAGTGGTTTGATAGGATTATCGACGGCTTTGGTGGGGCCTGTGACCTTTCTCGGATTTATTGTTGCCAATATGAGCTATCAGTTAATGGGTACATATAGACATCGTGAGTTATTTTTAGGCGGTAGTTTATTGTCCATCCTTTTGTTAGTATTTGGACAGTTTCTTGTAGAGCAAGTGTTTCAGCTGAATACGACGTTAAGTATTGTGATCGAATTTGGCGGCGGTGTATATTTTGTCGGAAAGATTATTAGTGAAAGGAAGCAGCGTAGATGATCGAAATCAAAAATGTTTCAAAAAGATATGGTGAAAAGATTGTAGTTTCAGAGGTTCAATTGCCGATCACAGAACAAAAATTGACCGCTTTTATCGGTCCAAATGGGGCAGGGAAAAGTACGCTGCTTTCAATGATGAGCCGCTTGATTCCAAAAGATACTGGTGAGATTTATTTAGATCACAATGAAGTAAAGACGTGGAAACAAAGCGAACTGTCTAAAAAGTTATCGATTTTAAAACAAACAAATGGTATCAATCTTAAAATCACGGTTCGAGAGTTAGTTAATTTTGGACGTTTCCCTTATAGTAAAGGGCGTTTGAAAAAAGAAGATCATGAAAAAGTTGAAGAAGCAATGGAAAATCTAGGACTGTTGGATATGGCCGATGATTTAATTGATACTTTGTCAGGTGGGCAACTACAGCGTGTGTATATTGCCATGGTCTTAGCTCAGGATACGGATTATATTTTATTGGATGAGCCTTTAAACAATTTAGATATGAACTTTGCGGTTCAAATGATGCAGACGCTGCGTCGCTTAGTCGATGAATTTGGCAAAACAGTGGTAATTGTGTTACATGATATCAATTTTGCAGCTAGTTATGCAGATGAGATCGTAGCAATGAAAGATGGTCGGTTATTTACTCATGGTAGTACAGATGACATTATTCAATCCGAAGTTTTGAATAAACTTTATGATATGAACATCCGAATTTGTGAAATTGAAGGAAAAAGATTTTGTATGTATTTTAACTAGAAAAGCTGAGAGCTAACGCTCGAAGCTAGATCACAAGAAAAGCAGAAAAAACACTTTAATCTATTGTAGAAAAAAATTTAAAAACATTAATTAAACTGGGGGAAATAAAATGAAAAAGAAATTTTTAGCAATTGCAACGGTATCAATGATCGCACTGCTTACTTTAGGTGCGTGTGGTAACAACGGGAAAAAAGCGACAGATGGTTCAGCTTCGAAAGAATCAAGTTCAGATACAGCAAAAACAATCACAGTAAACGATTCAAATGGTTCAATAGAAGTACCTAAAAATCCTAAAAAAGTCGTTGTTTTTGATAATGGCTCATTGGATACAATGGACGCATTGGGGGTTGGTGATACAGTTGTTGGTGCTCCAACAAAGAATTTACCAGAGTATTTAGCTGACTACAAAAAAGTAGAATCAGCTGGTGGAATCAAAGAGCCTGATTTAGAGAAAATCAACCAAATGAAACCTGATATGATCATTATTTCTGGACGCCAACGAGATTTCCAAGATAAATTAAGCAAAATCGCACCAACAATTTATCTATCAGTCGATGCTAAAGACACATGGAATTCTACGAAGAAAAACATCGAAACGTTAGCTGAAATCTTCGATAAAAAAGATGAAGCGAAGACAAAAATCACTGATTTAGAAAAAGAAATTGCAGATGTTAAAGAAAAAGCTGAAGCTAGTGATGAAAAAGCGTTGGTTGTCTTGGTAAATGAAGGACAACTTTCAGCGTATGGTACAGGTTCTCGTTTCGGAATTGTTCATGATACATTCGGCTTTAAACAAGCAGATGATGCCATCGAAGCATCAACTCATGGCCAAAGCGTTTCTTATGAATATGTTTTAGAAAAAAATCCAGATATCTTGTTTGTTGTTGACCGTACGAAAGCAATCGGTGGCGATGATACGAATGATAATGTAGAAAATAATGAATTGGTAAAACAAACGAACGCTGGCAAAAATGGTAAAGTTATTTCTTTACAACCTGATGTTTGGTACCTAAGTGGTGGTGGATTAGAGTCTACGCACTTGATGATTGAAGATGTAAAAAAGGCGTTGAAGTAATCTTTACTAAATAAAAAATCGGGACATAGGTCGGATAATGACCTATGTCCCGATTTTTAATAGAGTATCAAAAACTGATTATAAGCTAAATTGATCTTCTCTTTTTTTCTTAGTGAAATAAACGGCTGCAATTAAAGTTACACCCATAGAGACTACGAATGAGCTAGTTTCAGTTTCACCTGTTTCAGGTAATTTTTTATGCTCTTTTTTAGGAGTTTCTGTTTTAACAGGTAGTTGATTTAATAGGTTAGGTATTGCTGCTGTTTGAATATTTGGTGTTGGGTCAGCAGGTGTAGCAGGTACTTCAACTATTTTTCTATACGTAGCAACAAAGTTTTGATCTTCTAAACCATATGTTCCACTGAATGTTGTGGAAGGATTTGAATAAGTTGCTTGAGAAATTCCTAAATATTCATAACCAGCCACTTCAGGTGCAGTAATAGTGAATGTATCGTTAAATTTACCAGCTTGGGAAACAACATCTCCTAATGGTACACCGTTTTCATCGACACAAACTACACTAACTGTTGTTTGTACGCGATCATAACGATATGTCACAGATTGCTCAGTTTCTGTAAATGTACCTGTATAGTTAAGAGGTGTTTCGACTAACGTGTAACCTGGAATATTTTTTGGTTCAGTCGTATAAGTTTCACCAACAAATCCTCCTAAAACAGTCACTGCTTGTGTAAGTTCGTTACCTAAGTCATCCAGGTGAAGAACAAAGACATTTCCGCCGACGATTCCAGCAAGTTGTCTAACAGTAACAGAAATAGCATAACTACCTGTAGCAGAACTTGGGAATGTTAGTTGTAAGCCTAAATGACCAGTAGCGTCTGCAATTGGGATTGCCAGTGCATCGGAAGTAGAAACAAATTCATACTTTCCAGCTGTAAGAGGCAATTCAAGATTTGTTGTTGTGCCTACTTCGCCAGTAATAGGAAGATTTTGAATAATGCCCGTTGTCTGATCTATAAGACTAACAGTCACTGTTACATTCGTAGCAGCTTTTTCTTTTTTAGGTTGTTCTTTTTTTTCTGATTCTTTTTCAGTTTCAGTTTTAGCTTCTTCTTTTGTAGGATCTTTTTCTGGTTTGTTTTCAGGCTTAGATTCTTCTACCGGTGTTTCAGGTTTAGTTTCTGATTCTGTTTGTTTCTCAGGTTCAACCTCTTTTTCAGCTTCAGGCTGTTCTTTTTCAGGAACGATCTCTTGTTGTTGCTCTGATGGAGCTGATGGTGTTTCTTCAGCAAGTGCACATTGTGCATTCAATAATGTAGGCGCTAGTAAAGTAACCAATGCTAAACTAGCAAATCTTTTGTTTTTTTTCATTTTCCCTTCTCCTCCTAGATAGTATCAAATCATTTTGATACCAATTAAAGTATACCATTATCAAGTATGAGCTTTTTATCAAAAAAAGACATTATTTTATAAGAAATAGAGAACAAAGTAATAGATTGTAATTCAAGTGTCAATTTTTTTTGACACAGGAGAGTGATAGAAATAGAGCGTTTACAAGTCTTTATCGAAGGCTATATGGATATGGTAATTTAAATACATGGATAAAAATCTTTGTTGACTCTCACTAAAATTTTATGCTACAATCCATATAATACATTATCTATTAAAATTAAATGTGAAGATAAGGAAAGTATTTTTCAGATAACTCAAAGAGAGTCTCGTTTGGTGGGAAGAGACAGTGAATATGGAAAAGAAAATGGCCTTTGAACAAATTGATTGAACACGTTAAGATCAATTCAGGTGCGCCTGTTATAGCGCCTCAGTATGTTCGTACTGAAAGAGTGGGCTTATTATGTAAGTCAATTGAAGGTGGTATCGCGAAAGTTGAAACTCTCGTCCTTTTATTAGGATGAGAGTTTTTTGTTGTGAATCACTACGACTGGCTCCGCCAGAGTAGATGATGAACAATACTTGGCGACCAAAGGGAGAGAAGTTACCATACTAGTGAATCACGGTACACAGCTTCCAACTCATTGTTGTAAAACACGAAGAACAAAGTGATTCGATGATGAACAATATTCAGCTTTTCTGACATCTACACAAAAAGGTAGGAGTAGTTAATGTATATAGACACTGAAGGGGGAAACAAAAATGAAGAAAAAGTTATTAGTCGTAAGCGCAGTGTTAACGGGATTATTACTAACAGCATGCGGGGGCAACGACAAAAAAGAAACGGCTAAAAGCGAAGACGGGACAATCGCAACAAGTCAAAAAATCGAAATCAGTTCACCAGCACCACTTTCAACATTAGATACAACACAAACAATGGATAAAAACACCTTTACGATCGTTCAACATCTTTTTGAAGGGCTGTATCGTTTTGATGATGATAGTACACCGATTCCAGGATTGGCAGAAAAAGTCGAGATCAGCGAAGATGGCTTAACGTATAAATTTACACTCAAAGACGATATAAAATGGAGTAATGGTGAGCCGATCACGGCACAAGATTTTCTTTATTCATGGAAAAAACTAGTAACACCGGCAACGATAGGTCCAAATGCTTATTTACTAGACAACGTGAAAAACAGCAAAGCAATCCGCAATGGGGAGAAATCTATTGACGAGATCGGTCTTTCAGCACCAAGTGATAAAGAATTTGAAGTCACATTAGAACAGGCGCAACCATCATTTTTAACAGTCGTATCGATTGGTTGGTTAGCACCGCAAAATCAGGCTTATGTTGAGAAACAAGGAAAAGAGTATGCAGCTGATAGTGACCATTTAATATACAGCGGACCCTTTATCTTAACGGATTGGGATGCTTCATCTGATACATGGACATTAAAGCAAAATCCTGAATATTATGATGCTGATAAAGTGAAATTAGAAGAAGTTAAAGTGAATACAATTAAAGAAGAGAATACTGGGATTAATTTATACCAGTCAAATGAGTTGGATTTAGTTCGGATCAGTGGTCAATATGTTCAACAATATAGCGATGATGAGGGCTATGTCACACATTCAGATGTCGCCAATTATTATTTAGATTTCAATAAAAAAGAAGGAACAGCGCCAGCAAATATCCATCTTAGAAAAGCAATTGCCCAAGCAATCGACAAAGATGCCTTAACAAAAAATGTGCTAAACGATGGATCAAAACCATTAAATGGCTTGATCCCAAGTAACCTGTACAAAAATCCTGAAACTTCTGAAGACTTTAGAAAGTTTAGTGGTGACCATTTAGTTCATGATGTGAAAAAAGCGCAAGCAGAGTGGGAAAAAGCCAAAGCTGATTTAGGTGATAAAATTAAGTTATCACTTTTAGTTTCTGATGATGATAATGGGAAAAAAATCTCTGAATATGTCCAAAGTCAATTGCAAGAAAACTTAAAAGGTATCGAAATTACAATCAATGCACAACCAAAAAATAATGTTTTACAAACGCGTAAAGATAAAGACTACGAACTATCATTATCTGGCTGGATCGCAGGGAGCAGTGATTTAGATTCTTACTTTAATTTATATGCTGGAGAATCTGCTTATAATTATGGATCATATAAAAATACTGACTATGATAAATTGATCACGGATGCACGTACAGTGAATGCAAATAAACCTAGTGAGCAATTTGATAACTACAAAGAAGCAGAAGATATTTTATTGGATCAAGATGCTGCTCAAGTACCACTTTATCAAAGTGCGTCTAATTATTTGATCAATCCAAAAATCAAAGGGATCAGCTATCACTTATACGGCGACTATTTCAACCTGAGAACGGCTTATTTAGAAGAATAAAAAACACTATATGAGTTAAAAATTTGAAATGAAAGAGGTATACGATGACTGAATTATTAGAACGATTTATCCGATATGTTAAAGTCAACACTCGCTCAGATGCCGCGAGTCAGACAGTTCCGACAACACCAGGGCAAGTGGACTTTGCAAGAATCATCGAAAAAGAATTAGTAGAAATTGGACTTTCTGATATTCACTACAATGAAAAAAATGGTTTCTTAACGGCTGCTTTACCTGCAACCACAAATGAGAAGATACCGACGATTGGGTTTATTGCGCATTTGGATACAGCTGATTATAACGCTGAGAATATTCAGCCCAACATTTTTCCCAATTACGATGGTCAAGATGTTGTACTGAATGAAAAACTTGGAATCATCATGGCAACCGAAGAGTTTCCCAATCTGAAAGAGTATATCGGTCAAACCTTGATCACAACCGATGGAACGACCCTTTTAGGAGCAGACGATAAAGCTGGAATCGTAGAAATTTTAGATGCAGTTGAGTATCTATTGGCCCATCCTGAAATTCCTCATGGAGAAGTATTACTTGCTTTTGGACCAGATGAAGAAATTGGACGTGGTGCAGATCGTTTTGATGCGGCGAATTTTCCAGCAGCATTTGCTTATACAATAGATAGTGGCAGAGTCGGTTGCTTTGAATATGAAACGTTCAACGCGGCACAAGCTGTGATCACGATCGAAGGGACAAGTGTCCATCCAGGAACGGCCTATGGAACGATGTTCAATGCAATCAAATTGGGGGAGAAGATAGATGCTCAATTACCTCAAGCGGAAGTTCCGGAAAAAACACGTGGACATGAAGGATTTTATTTACTGACAAAATTTGTTGGAAGCTTAGACCATGCCGAGTTGACGTATATCATTCGGGATCATGACAAGAACCTTTTCCAAAAAAGAAAACAACAACTTACGGATATTGTCGGTGAATTAAATAAATCATTCGACAAAGAACGGATCAGGATTGACTTTCTAGATCAGTATTACAACATGAAAGAGATCATCGAAAAAGATATGACATCTGTAGAACTAGCTGTTAAAGCAATGGAAAATCTAGGAATCAAACCGGATATCCAACCCTTTCGTGGCGGAACAGATGGATCGAAAATCTCGTTCATGGGGATTCCGACCCCTAATTTATTTACAGGCGGTGAAAATTTCCATGGGCAATATGAGTTTATTACATTAGAGTCAATGGAACTAGCTGCAAAAACAATCATAGAAATCATTAAAGAAAATACGATTAAATCAAAAGTTTAAGAAAAAAATCAATTTTTATATAAAAAATAGTTGACAATATTAGAGTTTTCTAATATGATTATCCTCAATAGCAAAGCTTTGAGAAAGAGGAGTAACAACACTGGAACTTTTCAGAGAGCTGATGGGACTGCGAATCAGTAAGGGATGGGTTGTGAATGGACTTTCGAGCGAAATGTTGAATCTCAGTAGGCATTTTCGGGAACTCCCGTTATAGAGTAAGGTCGTTGATAGACGACTGATAAGAGGAAAGACTTTCTTTCAAACTTGAGGTGGCACCGTGAATTTTTCGCCCTCAAACCACAGATTTTGTGTGGTTTGGGGGCTTATTTTATTGTAAAGCGTGAAAAAAGTGGTTTACAATAAAAGGTGTGTTAAGGAGAGAAAAGTAACCTTACTAGGAATCACCAAACACTCTGATCCCAAATGATCAATAGTGAACAGCGATTCCAAGGTTACTATAAAGAATTTTTTTCATTGAGGTGGTACCGTGGATACTATTATTCGCCCTCACAAAACAGATCGAGGTCTGTTTTGTGAGGGCTTTTTGCTGTGAATCACTACGACTGGCTTCGCCAGAGTAGATGATGAACAGTACTTGGCGAGCAAAGCGAGAGAAGTAACCGTACTAGGAATCACTACGACTGGCTTCGCCAGAGTAGATGATGAACAGTACTTGGCGAGCAAAGCGAGAGAAGTTTCATTACTAGATAATCACATATTCTATCAAACTCTAAAAAAAACTAGAAAAGAGGAACTAACATGCAATTAATCAAAGAAATCCAAGCAGATTATCTAACGGCGATATCCGCATTTTTGAGAATTCAAGGAACAAACAAATGCCTTTTAGAAAGCATTCCTAGAGACAAAAGCAAAGGACGTTATTCAATCATTGCCTGGGATGCTGTTTCTGAAATTACTTGTTTGGGTCAAAAACTCACGATCAATGGGCAAACGAATACGGTAAAAGATCCATTAAAAGAAATCGAAAAACAGGTATTGAAGAGAGAAGAACTCGTAAAAGAACTTCCTTTCCAAGGCGGTGCAATCGGTTATGTCGGCTATGATGTGATTGCCTGCTATGAAGATTTAGGCAAGCTGCCATTTGATGAATTAAATGTTCCTGATATCCACTTTTATCTATTCGATTCTTATTTGATTTTCGATCATGTCGGTGAAAAAATCTTTTTGGTTGAGGCGGACACTTACTCAAAACGAAGCGAAGAAGCTTTAAATAAAGCAATCAAGCAGAAAATAAATGAATTACAAACGCCAAACGAAGAAGAGCAAAAGGAAATCCATTTAAAAAAATTAAATTACCAAAGCAACTTTACCAAAGAAAGCTTTGAACAAGTAGTTACCAAAGTGAAAGACTATATCAAGCAAGGAGACATGTTCCAAATGGTACCTTCACAACGCTTAACAGCTGATTTTGAAGAAGAACCTTTCGATTATTACCGCAGATTACGGGTCACTAATCCATCAACTTATCTGTATTTTCTAGATTTTGGCGAAACATACGTGATTGGATCATCACCAGAAAGTCTCGTCAGTGTCAAAAACCGAATCGTAACAACAAATCCAATTGTGGGAACACGCAAAAGAGGGCAAACGGTGGAAGAGGATTTGACTTTAGAACAAGAATTACTAACCGATGAAAAAGAACGTGCAGAGCATTTAATGTTGATTGATTTAGGTCGAAACGATGTAGGAAAAGTTAGTGAAGTGGGCTCAGTTGAAGTCCCTGTTTATATGATTATTGAGAAGTATCGCTTTGTAATGCATTTAGTTTCAGTTGTGACAGGAAAACTAAAAAAAGGATTGACCGCGATGGATGCTTTACAGGCAACACTACCTGCTGGAACAGTCAGCGGTGCGCCAAAAATCCGAGCGATGCAACGTATTTACGAAATTGAACCAGTTAAACGAAGTATCTACGCAGGAGCGGTCGGTTATCTATCTAAAAATGATCAAGCAGATTTTGCCATTGCGATAAGAACAATGGTCATCCATAAAAATAAAGCGTATGTACAAGCAGGAGCGGGTATTGTTTATGATTCTGATCCTACGAAAGAATATGAAGAAACACTACAAAAAGCCAAAGCACTTTTGGAGGTGGGAAAATGATTTTACTGATCGATAATTATGATTCATTTACATATAATCTAGCTCAAATGATTGGGACAGGTCACGATGTAGTAATCGTTCGAAATGATTCAGATGATATGTTTCATTTAGCCGAACAAGCGGATGCAATCGTGATTTCACCGGGGCCTGGAACGCCAGTAGAAACAGGCTATGTAAAAGAAGTGATCCAGCAATTTTACCAACAGAAACCATTATTAGGTATTTGCTTAGGGCATCAAACGATCGGTGAGGTATTTGGTGCTAAAGTGATAACGGCTAAAGAAATCCGTCACGGCAAACAATCCACTATTACAACAGAGAAAGTCAGTCGACTTTTTAAAGGAAGCGCCGATGAAGGTTCAGTTATGCGTTATCATTCATTAGTAATTGATCGAAAAACACTACCAGAAGAATTCATCGTTACGGCAACAGCTACAGACGATCAGGAAATCATGGCGATCGAACACCAAACTTATCCCGTTTTTGGTCTTCAATTTCATCCGGAATCGATCGGTACACCAATCGGTAAGGCAATCATTAAAAATTTTATCCAACTAATGGAGGAACAACGATATGAAAAATCTATTTGAAAAAGTTTTTAGAAATGAACATTTGTCGCGTATAGAAGCGCAACAAGTGGCAGAAAAAATCTTTGAAGGCCAACTAACCGATAGTCAAATCGCAGCTTTTTTAACAGCACTAAAATGTAATGGAGAAACGGCTGAAGAAATGGCGGGAATAGCTGAAACGATCCAGCGAAAAGCAGTAACCATTGATTGTCAAAAAGAAAACGTCATGGATAATTGCGGCACCGGCGGCGATCAATCAAACAGCTTTAATATTAGTACAACCGCAGCATTCGTTTTGGCAGCGGGGGGCGTAACTGTTGCTAAACATGGTAATCGCAGTATCTCCAGTAAATCAGGCAGTGCGGATATATTTGAATGTTTAGGTGTAGATATTGCTCTCTCTCCAGATAAATTAAGTACGGTATTGAATGAAGTTGGATTGGCCTTTCTCTTTGCACCTCATATGCACCCAAAAATGAAATACGTCATGAAAGTACGCAAAGAATTAGGGACACCGACAATCTTAAATTTAATTGGTCCGTTAACGAATCCAGTGCTTTTGGATTCACAATTAATGGGAACCTATCGACGAGACTTGCTGGAAGAAACCGCGAAAACATTAGGCGAATTAGGACGTACTCGGGCGGTAGTGGTCAATGGTTCAGGCGGATTGGATGAAGCCTCTCTTGCTGGAACGACACATTTTGCTTTGTTGGAAAAAGGGTTGATCACGATGCATACGATCGAACCCGAAGAGTTTGGTTTTGCTCAACTTCCGATAGAAGCAATTCGTGGTGGTAATGCTGAGCAAAACACTGAGATTCTGTTGTCGATTTTGAAAAATCAGGGAAGTCCCTATTTAGATACTGTTTTATTGAATGCAGGGCTAGGTTTTTTCAGCAATGGAAAAGTATCAACTGTGCAAGAAGGAATTGTATTGGCGAAAGATTGTGTGGCGAGCGGTGCGGCTTTTGATAAACTACAACAGTTGATCCAAGTACAAAAGGAGGTCGCCTAAATGGATTTTTTAGAAAAAATTATCAATGAAAAAAAACAAGAAGTGAACCTAATGCCGTTAGAAACGGTTCAGCCACTGAGAGAAACATACTCATTTTATCAGCAAGTCAAAGATCATCCTGAAAAAATGCATATCATCGGAGAAGTCAAACGAGCGTCTCCGTCTAAAGGCGCAATCAATTTATCCGTCAACGTGATCGAACAAGCAAAAGCTTATGAACAAGCAGGCGTCACAGCAATTTCTGTATTGACAGATGAAGTTTTCTTTAAAGGGTCGATCGAAGATTTGAGGCAAGTAACATCAGAAGTGACCATTCCTGTATTATGCAAAGATTTTATCATTGATGAAAAACAACTGATCCGTGCAAGAAATGCTGGAGCAACGATTATTTTACTGATCGTATCGGCTTTGTCCAAACAAAAATTGGAAGAACTATATAAAAAAGCAACGGCATTGGGTCTGGAAGTTTTAGTAGAAGTTCATGATAAAGAGGAACTGCGGATTGCTGAAGCGTTATCGGCACAATTGATTGGTGTAAATAATCGAAATTTAAAAACGTTTGACGTTTCGATCGGAGTGAGCCAAACGTTGGGGGAAAAACAAAAAACAGATGCTGTATATATCAGTGAATCCGGTTTTTCAACGAGTGAACAAGTTGCTCTTGTGAAAGAGAACTATCGAGCGGTTTTAGTAGGAGAAGGATTGATGCGGGAAACTGATCCGAAAGCGAAAGTCAAAGCATTGCAGGTCTTGCGATGAAAGTGAAAATTTGTGGGTTGAAAACTAAAGAGCAGGTAGACGTAGCAGTAGCGCATGGTGCAGATTATCTTGGTTTTGTCTTTGCAAAAAGTATACGTCAGATTACTCCTGAAGAAGTCAAAGAAATCACGAAGAATGTACCAAAAGAAGTTAAAAAAGTGGGAGTCTTTGTTTCGCCGATCCAATCAGAAGTGGAAGCAATCATCCAACAAGCTGGACTAGATATGGTGCAGATCCATGGCGATTTGACAACAGAAAACTATACTGTTCCGCTAATTAGAGCAATTCCAGTTAACGGAGTGGATCAAGAAAAATACATTAAAGAAACAAGCGCAGAATTTCTGCTCTTCGATGCCCCACCCAAAAAATTTGTCGGAGGTAATGGTGAAGTATTCGATTGGCAGCAATTAGATACAAGCTCTATCAAAAATAAAAAAATCATTATCGCTGGCGGTCTAACCCCAGAAAATGTACAACAAGCTAAACAAAGATTCAACCCATATGCAGTTGATGTATCCAGCGGAGTTGAAACAAATGGAGTAAAAGATCCAAAAAAAATCATTGCTTTTCTAAAGAAAGCGACCTAGTTATGGGCTAGCCTTTCGGAAAAAAGGTAAAACCTGAATGTGGCAAAAAACGCCACCCTCATGTTTTCCTATTTTTCATCGATGTTAAGCGGCTCATTCAGCTTTAATGTTATCTAGCTTCACAGGCTAGGTTCTCGAGAAAAAGATAAAAATGGAAAGTGACAAAAAGCGTCACAGTCAATTTTTCCTATTTTCTTGTCGAGCCTAAACGAGCCCGTTCAGCTTTAATTACAAGGAGGAAAATTATGTATAATCAACCAAACCAAGGATTTTACGGAGATTTTGGAGGGCAATTCGTCCCGGAAACATTGATGT
The DNA here is from genome assembly GCF_001730285.1 of Enterococcus ureasiticus. GTDB lineage: Bacteria > Bacillota > Bacilli > Lactobacillales > Enterococcaceae > Enterococcus_L > Enterococcus_L ureasiticus. The sequence continues at coordinate 56,232 of NZ_MIJZ01000015.1, read as the reverse complement.
ATGCCGTCAAGGAATTAGAGGAAGTTTATGAAGCGTCAAAAATGGATGAGGCATTTCAAAAGGAGTTGAATTATTACTTAAAGCAGTATGTTGGACGGGAAAATCCATTGTACTTTGCAGAACGTTTAACAGATTTTGCTGGTGGCGCAAAGATCTACCTAAAAAGAGAAGACTTGAATCATACTGGTGCCCACAAAATCAACAATACGATCGGCCAAATTTTATTAGCGAAAAAAATGGGTAAGAAAAAAGTCGTTGCGGAAACAGGAGCAGGGCAACATGGTGTAGCAACAGCTACAGTGGCGGCTTTGTTTGGAATGGAATGTACGATTTTTATGGGAGCAGTCGATGTGGCGCGTCAATCACTGAATGTTTTCCGGATGGAATTATTAGGTGCTAAAGTTGAAAGTGTGACGTCAGGCAGTCAAACCTTGAAAGATGCGGTGAACGAAGCGTTACGTTTTTGGGTTGCCAATGTTGAAGACACTCATTATGTGATGGGATCGGTTTTAGGGCCTCATCCATTTCCAGAAATCGTGCGAGATTATCAAAGCATTATCGGAATTGAAGCAAGACGACAATTTTTAGAGGTAGAAAACAAATTACCTGATGCCGTCGTTGCTTGTGTGGGCGGTGGTAGTAATGCGATGGGGATTTTTTATCCCTTTATCAATGATGAGGTTGCGTTGATCGGTGTTGAAGCAGCTGGCTTAGGATTAGATACAACCTCACATGCAGCATCGATCACCAAAGGGAAAACAGGCGTACTTCATGGGGCAATGATGAAACTATTACAAGATGATGATGGCCAAATTTTAGAAGCCTTCTCGATTTCAGCTGGCTTAGATTATCCAGGGCTTGGACCAGAGCATTGTCATTTAAACGAAACACAAAGAGCAAGTTATGAATCAGTAACTGATCAAGAAGCGCTAGATGCCTTTAAAGTTTTATGCCAAACAGAAGGGATCATCCCAGCTTTAGAAAGTTCTCATGCCGTTAGTCATGCGCTCAAAGTTGCAAAAGAACTTGGACCAGATAAACAAATTATTGTTTGTCTTTCAGGCCGTGGGGATAAAGATGTACAGCAAATCAAAGAATTATTTGAACAGGAGGCATACCAATGAAATCATTAACGAAGCAACTAAAGGCCAAACAACAAGCAAATGAAACGATCTTTGTTCCATACATTATGGCGGGGGCTCAAGGGCTAAACCAACTAGCTGATGAAATTCAGTTACTGACAGAAGCTGGAGCAAGTGCAATCGAATTAGGCATTCCGTTTTCAGATCCAGTTGCAGACGGTCCTGTAATCCAAGCTGCTGGTCTAAGAGCATTAGAAAATAAAGTAACACTGAAAAAAATAATCCAGCAGCTAAAACAAATAAAAACCAAAACGCCTTTGGTGATCATGACGTATTTCAATCCGATTTTTAGTTATGGTTTAGAAACATTCATTCACGATTTGGTCAAAACAGATGTCAAAGGACTGATTATTCCAGATTTACCTTATGAGCACCAAGAATTGCTAACACCATTATTAAATGATAGTGATATTTCATTGATTCCATTGGTTGCCTTAACAACACCCAAAGAGCGAATCCCGGAATTAGTAGAATCGGGAGAAGGATTTATTTATGCAGTAGCTGTCAATGGTGTAACAGGAACTGGACGAAATTATCAAGAAACATTAGACGAGCATTTAGCCTATATTCAAAAAGTCAGTGATAAACCAGTTTTAGCAGGATTTGGCATATCATCTAAAGAACATGTGGAACGTTTTAGGAAAAGTTGTGCAGGCGTGATCGTAGGCAGCAAAATCGTTCAGCTACTTAGTGAAGGAAAACAAACGGAAGTCAGTGCCTTTATCAAAGAAGTAGTAAGTAACTAATTTTAGATTTCTTATTTTTTTATTTTCCTCTTGCCTCTGAGCATTTCTTTCTGTAAAGTAGTATGAAAAGTAGGTGGAATCATGGAAATTGTTATCAATCGTAATTTGATTTTTGCAGAAAACCAATATTTGGAAACCGAACGTTTGAAGTTACGTCCAGTAACATTAAGTGACGCTAATGATATGCACGAATATGCATCCGATGAAGAAACGGTCACCTATGTTTTCCCAATTCATCAGTCTTTTAAGGACACCAAAGAAAGCATTGCAAATTATTTCATGGCAGCGCCGCTTGGAAAATATGGTATCGAGTTAAAAGCAACTGGCAAGTTTATCGGAACGATCGATTTACGTGTGGTAGATCAGCATAATATTGCAGAAATCGGTTATTCTTTAAACAAGGCATTTTGGGGACAAGGCTATGTGCCAGAAGCGGCGCATGAATTACTTAGTTTAGGTTTTGAAGAGTTAAAACTGATGCGTATTTTTGCGACGCATGATATCGATAATCCCAAGTCTGGCCGCGTAATGGAAAAAATTGGCATGAAAGTAGAAGGCAATATCCCGAATGCCCGGATGTGGAAAGGGAAAGTTGTTACGGATATTATACGCGGTATCACGTTAGAAGAATGGCGAAAACTGCATAGCTAAACTACAGAATAGCTCAGAGGAGAAATGACTACATGTTAATGTTTACTGAAAAAGATTTTGATATTTTTACGATGGAAGGCTTAGACCCAAGAATGGCTGGCATTCGTTCGACAATCCAACCAAAATTTCAAGAATTAGATGATTATTTTGCTGAAAAATTAGGCGAAACACTAGAAACAGAATTTTTTGTTCATATCGCCCAACACCGCCGTAGAACAGTTTACCCACCAGAAAATACGTGGTCTGCACTAAGCCAGAAAAAACGCGGCTATAAAATGGAAGCTCATTTTCAGTTAGGCATTTGGCCAGACTATCTTTTCATGTGGTTATCATTGATTGATAATCCTAAAAAAGAAAAGGAAATTGCCCAAGTTTTTTTAGACAATCAAGCATTATTTGAGCAGTTGGATGATGATTTTTATCTGTCGACCGATCATACTCAACCTGAGATCGAACGGTTGAATGAAGCGGATTTGGAGAAACATTTAATCCGTTTTCGAGATGTGAAAAAAGGAGAATTTCAAATTGGACGAGTCATTAGAAAGACAGATGATCTGTTGAATGATCCCGAAAAAGCCCGTGAGTATATGCTGAAGACGTATGAGGAATTATTACCGTTGTACAGGTTAGCGATCGGGTTACAGGAGCAAGCCTAAAGACTAGAGCAGAACAAAGGTCACTGTGTAGACTGTTGTTCTGCTCTTTTTTGTGCGATTTTAAGTGACTAAAGCCAAACTAAACTATCCAATTCATTGGAGGTAAGAGAATAGTCTTCAAAGGAATCTAAAATAAATTGTTTTGGATCATCGATATCGATGCCTTCTCGAATCAAAATGTCAATTCCGGCAGGTGTTAAAAAGGAGCGCTCGAATTTGATAACTAAAATCGTCTCTGTAATAGTCAAGATGGACCATTTACTACTTAAAATAGTTAAAAGCCCTTTCCCTCGCCAAACAAAGTGATTTTGTTTATATGTATCTATTCCGATAATCTTTTTTTGTTGCCCATTATTATTTTTATAAGTAACAATATCCAAAAATTCGAGGGGATGATTTTTCAATTTTTCATATTGTATAGTAGGATCACTACGCTTTTTCGATAGCCAAAGAGGAAAATTAGTCCCTCGTATTATCCAGCGGCCCTCTAATCGTTCAGGTAAGTTTTCCATTTTTTACAATCCTTTCTATAGTTGATTTACTCTCGAAAATTAGTAACTATCTTTCATTATTAATACACAAAAAAAGCTATATAATGCATTTTGTACATTATACAGCCTTTAATAAAATGACTCCAAAAGTCAGCTTGTGATACGGGGATAATACGTTTATTGCACACCAATCTTATTCAATGGATAGTATCGGAAATAAACAACACCTATAATATTTTCTTCATCTACAAAACCAAAATAACGGCTATCATCTGCTTTCCGACGATTATCTCCCAATACAAAATATTTCCCATCAGGAACAACAGTGGCAGGTCCTGCCGCACTATTCGCTAGAGTAAAATCAGTAGTCAAAGGCATATCATCTTCCAATGCCGCTTTAAATTCATCTAAATAAGGTTCAGCATATTTTTTATCATTGATATATAATTGATCATTTTCCATTCGAATGGTATCACCAGGCATTCCAACAATACGCTTCACGATTCGTTTCCCATCTCGTGGACTAGGAAATGTTGCGGTATCAAATCGTTTTGGTTTGATCAAAGAGGTTTGCCACAAACGGTCTGACTCATGATAAGTTGGCTCCATCGAACTGCCCACAACTTCCACAGGTGTCAAAACAAACTTCCTCAAGAAAAGCGCAAATAGCAAAATCATAGCAAACTGCATCACTAAATAAAGCTTACCGTGTTTCTTTTTCATAAATAAACTCCTTTTTACTTATTATTTCTTACTAGTATACCAGAATAAATCGAGCAAATAAGAAGAAAATTAGACAATTTTATGGATTATTTAATGTTTAAGAAAATTGCTAAAGCAGATATTTTGTCGTCATTTCTAAATTTTGCTATACTTTTTATAGAACTTATCGATTGATAAGGAGGAGGAAGAACTATGTTTTTAGCTTGGAATGAAATAACCCGCTCAAAATTACGCTATGCACTGATTATTAGTGTGATGTTTTTGATTTCTTATTTAGTTTTCTTTTTAACAGGTTTAGCGTATGGTTTGGCTGAAGATAATCGAACGGCTGTGGATAAATGGCAGGCGGATGGGATCGTATTGTCTGATGAATCGAATACCAATATCAATATGTCGATGATTCCGATTAAGTCCATGGATGAAGTTGAAGCAAAAGAAAAGGCATCATTAGGACAAACGGCAGCTGTGATCCAATTAGACAAAAAGAATACTGAAAAAATCAATGCTAGTTTTTTTGGTATTAATAAAGATGAATTTTTAATGCCGAATGTTATTGAAGGAAAATCATTTACGAATGAAAATGAGACAGTTGTGGATAACAGTTTGAAAAAAGAAAATGACCTCAAACTTGGAGATACCATAAAACTAGCTGGTAGTGATAAAAAACTTAAAGTGGTAGGTTTTACGGACAATGCTAAATTTAATGTTGCACCTGTATTATACGTATCTACAGCTGCTTTTCAGCAAATTCGCTTTGAAAAATCTGATACCACTGAAAATGCTCGTGTGAATGCGATTGTTTTTCGTGCAAAAGACGGAAACTTAAAAAATGTTCACTTGAAAGAGGACGGCTTGGCTCGTTATAGTATCGCAACATTCATTAATAAATTACCAGGATATAACGCTCAAGTGCTGACATTTGGCTTTATGATCGGCTTTTTGATTGTGATTGCCGCGATTGTTATTGGTATTTTCATTTATGTCTTGACCATGCAAAAAGCAACGATTTTCGGGATCATGAAAGCACAGGGGATTTCTGGTTTTTATATCGCAGTCTCTGTAATCGTTCAAACGTTTGTCTTGGCCGTTTTGGGGATAACTTTTGGTTTACTTGGTACGGTGGGAACTTCTCTCGTTTTACCAACAGCGGTTCCATTTCAAACGAATTGGTTATTCTTCTTATCAATTGGCGGGATAATGTTAGTGATTGCGGTATTAGGTGCGCTGTTTTCGGTTAGGACGATTGTTAAAATCGATCCGCTGAAGGCAATTGGATAGAAAGGGGCTAATTTAAAATGAAGGCAATCGAATTTTTATCTGTGGATAAACAGTTTTTAGATGGTGATACAACAATTGAAGCATTAAAATCCACAGATTTTTCTGTGGAAAAAGGTCAGTTCGTTGCAGTGATCGGCCCAAGTGGCTCTGGGAAAAGTACTTTTTTAACACTTGCAGGTGGCTTACAAACACCGACTAGCGGCGAAGTTAAAATAAATAATGAAGCATTTAGTAAAGAAAATGAAAAAACACGGTCCAAAATTCGTTTCTCTGAAATTGGGTTTATTTTACAAGCATCGAATTTAGTTCCGTTTCTCACAGTGGAAAAGCAATTACGTTTGGTGGATAAAGTTAAAAAAGAAAAGACTGATGTGGATAAAGTCAACAAGTTATTAACAGAGCTTGGAATTGAAAAGTTAAAGAAAAAATACCCAGATGAAATTTCTGGTGGAGAGCGTCAGCGAGTTGCAATTGCAAGGGCCTTGTATAATGATCCATCCATCATCTTAGCAGACGAACCGACAGCAAGTTTGGATTCGGATAGAGCTTTTGAGGTTGTAAAGATTTTAGCGCGAGAAACGAAAGAAAAAAATAAAGCAACGATCATGGTGACGCATGATCAGCGTTTGATCGATTTTTGTGATGAAGTATTTGTGATGAAAGATGGAGTGCTGGAAAAACAATGAACTTAAAAAAGTAGAGTGAAGCTGAAATCTAGCTTCACTCTACTTTTTATATAAAAAAACCTTGTACAGCAGAGCTGTACAAGGTTTTTTTCGAAAGATCCATAATGCGATAAAAGCAAGAGAATCTTAAAGTTTTTGGTTGTAGTATTCAACGACAAGAGCTTCGTCGATATCAGGATATAATTCATCACGTTCTGGTAAACGAGTGAAGCTTCCTTCTAATTTTTCAGTGTCAAAGCTTACAAATGCTGGACGTCCAACAGTTGATTCAACCGCTTCTTTTAGAGTTACGATGTTTTGAGATTTTTCACGAACAGAAATCACTTGACCAACTTCAACGTGGTATGAAGGGATATCTACGCGTTTGCCATCTACAGTTACGTGACCGTGATTTACTAATTGACGTGCTTGACGACGAGTAGTAGCAAGACCTAAACGGTAAACGACGTTATCTAAACGTTGTTCTAGTAAGATCATGAAGTTAACACCGTGTTTACCTTCTTTGATCTTGCTTGCTTTAATAAACAAGTTAACGAATTGACGTTCGTTCATACCGTACATATGACGTAATTTTTGTTTTTCAGTTAATTGCATACCGTATTCAGAAACTTTACCACGGCTGTTTGGTCCGTGCTGTCCTGGTTTGTATGGGCGACGTGCTAGTTCTTTACCAGTTCCTGATAGAGAGATACCTAGACGACGAGAGATTTTCCATGATGGTCCTGTATAACGTGACATTAAAAATTCCTCCAATAAAATAAGTTTTTTGGAGTAAAATAATCTTCTGAAAAATTCATATTCGTTCAGTTCATTCTTCAACCTTCGCCCTTTGCAGCCGTGGGTTACGCAGTTGAACCTGAAAGCCGAAGCAATCAAGGCAATGAAATGTTGACGAGCCTATTATTTTTCTGCTGCATTATTTTACACAAAGCATAGTATAGCGCAAAAGAGGGGATAACTCAAGCTTTTTATTGAGTTATCCCTAATAAACTACCAGCCACCAGATGCGCCGCCGCCACCGGAAGACCCTCCGCCAAAAGAACCCCAAGAAGATCCGCCACTTCCATTGCCAGAAGAATCATTGTCTGACCAATTACTAGAATTGTAGTTGGAGGCTAGATAAGCTGTAGTTAAAATGTCTCCATTACCTGAATAAAGAGTATCACCAATTAAAATCCGGCCAAATGCTTTTTGTTGAGCAGCTGGATTTTTTAATAGTCTTCCTCTTGTAATGGCACGACGTAGACTTCTTCTTGATGAAATTAAGGATGTTCCACTTAGCATAATATAGTAAAGATTGGTTTGTTTTATTTTTTCAAGCAGTAATTGAGTATCATTTTGATCAATTTCATTAGAGTAAGTGGTCATTTGTTCTTGGTATTCATTGTAGTTTGATTTTAAAACCTTTCTTGCACGTATTAGTCTTACAATAGAGAATGAACTAACTATTATTATGATTACCAACAAGATGAATAGACTCCCGTGAGCAAACCTAGCTGAGTTTTTTTGTGCTTCAACTTGATTGATTTTAGAATCTACCAAAGCCGTTTTTGTATTCATTAATGCAAAAACCTGATCCACTACTTGATTTACAGCAGTATCGTAGTTTTCTTCTTTGAATTCATCGACAACCGCATCGTCATTGATAATATTTTCAGCAACGCCATCAGGAATCAACCCTTCTAATCCATACCCAACTTCTAAACGGAATTTTCGGTCAGTCAAAGCAACCAAATATAAGACACCATTGTTTTCATCTTTGTTACCGATCCCCAACTGGTTAAAAATTTTATTGGCATAAGATTCAATGTCTTCACCCCTAGGCAGATTACGTACTGTTACGACTTCTAGCTGAGCGCCATTGGTACTAGCAGCCAATTGTTTATTTAAATCATAGATTTTTTTCTTTACTGTCGCATCTAACATATTTGCGTTATCTGAGACAAATATATTATTTTTGTTGATCACTAGATTACTATCTGTTCCATCGATAACGACAGAGTAATTGTTTTCCTGTTCAGGATATTCTTTTAAATTATCCAAATTTTCTTGTAAAACTGTATCAAATGATTTTTTCGTTTCTGTTACTTTTCCCGTCTCAATGTCTGCTCGTTCTTGTTTAAGAGAGACTAATTGTTGATCATAAGAGGCCATTTTTTCAGGATAATGCTTATCTGTTATAAAGAATAAACTAAAAAAGAAACCACAAGATAGAAAGATCCACAATAAAATGACCGTAAAAATCTCGTTTCTTCTTTTTAAAGAGCGATAATGCGAAATAATTTTTTGATTTAACTGTTGCGGTTGATTATTTTGAACGGATCGATACATAATAACCTGCCCCCTTACCCAAAGAAAATACCAAGCTTTCTTTTACATTACTATTTACCACCAACAAAACTGTTTTCACTTTCATTCACATAATACTCCTTCCTTGGAATCATCGAGTGTTAATACTACTATTTTACCATCAGATAAAATAAAATCATCCTACTTAAGATGCATTTTCATTGTCTTTTTAAAAGATTTAGTTGGAATTTTCAGCTTAATTTGTTATCCTATGAAAAAAAGTGATACTTTGTATGAAAAAGCACTAGACAAAACCTGTGCTGGTCTTTAGAATGGTAAAGGATGTTTTTTGAAAATATGAGATGAAAACAAATTGAAAAGGAGAAACACAATGAAACCTGTATCGCCATTATTTGAGCAGATCGACAAATCAATTAGTAAAAAAATGAACTTATTTCAAAGTAGTTTTATGCGTTACGCTTTCCGTGCAATATTAGCTTGTATGTTTTTAACTTTAGGAACGGCAGTCGCTTTTGGAATTGCAATGAAAGGTGAAGACATGGCACATGGCTTAGGAAAAATTTTATATGCCTTTATGTTTAGCTGGTCACTTGTTATGATTCTTTATATGAATGCGGAACTTGGAACATCAAATATGCTGTATATGACAGTTGGTGTTTATCGTAAAAAAATCAACTTCTCGTTTGCAGCAAAAATTTTAGTTACCTGTATTTTATTTAACTTAGTCGGTGGTGTTTTCTTTGGTTACTTGATTTCATTGACAGTTCCTTATCAAGATCTAGCATCAGATAGCTTCTTCTTTACTTCGATTGCTGGAAAATTAGATAAAACGACAACACAGATTTTAGTAGAAGGTATTTTTGCGAATATTGTGGTCAATACAGCTGTATTAGTGAGCATGCGTATGAAAGATGATGCTGGTAAAGTTGCCGCAATCATTTTCATCATCTTTATTTTTGCTTTCTTAGGTTACGAACACGTTATCGCCAACTTCCCAGCATTTAGTTTAGCGTATTTCGCTTCTCACGGAACAATGGCGGCAATGACAGTTGGTAGCGTAGCACACAATCTATTCTTTGCTTTGATCGGTAACTTTATCGGTGGTGGCTTAGTGATGGGCTTGGGTTATGCATGGTTGAATAATGCAGATACAACCTATTTAGATTAGAGGTTGAAACGGAGTTATTTCTGTTTCACTGTTTATAGGGCTGAAACGGAAATTATTTTCGTTTCAGCTTTTTTTGATGTGAGAAGCTATTTGAAGTAAAATAGAGGAAAGAAGAAAAAGGGGCAATGAAATGAATAAAGTCGTTTTTCCAGAAAATAAAGAAAAAGCTGAACAAATGGCAGCCTATATGAAAAATTTATTTCCTTTTGCAGGTGTTACGGCACCAGAGCGCGCGGTGTTAGAGAAAGAACTTTTGAAAGCTAGCAAGAAACTACCGTTTATGGAGTTGTTTGATTTAATCAATTTTTACTATGATAAATCTGAACGGGAATACCAGTATTTAGCGATTGATTTAGCAACAGTTAATGTAAAACGCTTCTCTTTTGAAGAAGTTTTATGTTTTAAGCCTTTTGTGATCGATAAAGCCTGGTGGGATAGTGTTGATTCTTGGCGTAAGTTTTTTGGACTTTGGGGATTTTATCATTTAGAGGAAATGCCTCAGCTGTTTGAAGCCTTTTTTGGTGAAACAGATTTTTGGCATAGGCGAATTGCAATCAATCTGCAACTGTTATATAAAGAAAAAACAAACACTGTGTTATTGAAAAAAGCCATTATTTATGATAAAACTACAGATGAGTTCTTTATTCAAAAAGCAATTGGCTGGTCCTTGCGTCAATATAGCAAAACGGATCCTTTATGGGTCAAAACCTTGATTGAGACAACCGAATTAAGCCGATTAGCTGTTAGAGAAGGCAGTAAATATTTGCCAAAACCATAGAAAGCGAGCGAGTTATTACGCCATGAGAAGAAAACTTTTTGCATTTGATATTGATGGAACACTGCTTGGAACCGACAGACAACCGTTGGAAAGCACACGAGAAGCATTAAGGATGTTAAGAAAACAAGGACATCTTGTAACAATTGCAACAGGTCGTAGCCGATTTATGGCGCAAGATATTATTTTAGACTTAGATTTTTCCAATTATGTGCTTTGTAATGGAGCAGCAGCATTTTTAGATCACGAACAATATTTTCAAAATTTACTGGATCAAGATGAATTGCATCGTTTTGCTTCAGAGGTAGAGAAAAGAGAAATTGGTTTGGCTTATGTTGGACTAGATGATGTGAAGAAAAATAATCATCATCGTCGTGCACAAATGGCAGAAGCGATGGGTTCTATCGACTTTGAAGCGCCAGAATATGATGTGAACTTTCAAAAAGAAAATGATGTTTATCAAGCATTGGCCTTTTATGATGAGTCAGCAGATGGCATGTTTGACCGTGAATTTTCTAAATTCCGTTTTATTCGTTGGCATTCTGAAAGTGTAGATATCGTACCAAATAATGGCTCTAAAGCAGCGACTTTACTGAATTTGGCAGACCGAGTTGGAATTGCTCGTGAAGATATCATCACATTTGGCGATGGTGAAAACGACCGTGAAATGTTGCGTGAGGCTGGAATTGGAGTGGCGATGGGTAATGCTTTGCCGCACATCCAAAAAGAAGCAAAAATTGTGACGGATACAAATGATAATGATGGTATTTGGAAAGCGTTGAAAGAATTAAAGGCGATTTAAGGATGAAAAAAGTGATTTGTACAAAACTATTTTAGTTTGTACAAATCACTTTTTAGTTATTCAATCACCAAAACGCCATCTTTCAACGCATATGGATTTTCAGAATTGATATGATCATAAAACATCACACCATTCAAATGATCGATTTCATGTTGAACGACGATTGCTTCATAATTTTTTAAACGGATTTTTTGCTTAACGCCGTCAGCGTCTACATAGGAAAGTGTGATCTTATTATGACGTACCACATAGCCTGGCACTTCACGATCAACAGATAAACAGCCTTCCCCCTCAGCAAGACAAGCATCTTGGACGGAATGACTTAAAATCTTAGGATTATACATCACGGCACTTAATGTTGGTTCTGGATTTTCCAAATCACCACTTGGCACATGGACCGCAATGATTCGTTTAGAAATGTCTAATTGAGGTGCAGCTAAACCAACACCGCCTCGTAAACCTAATTCTTCTGCTTTGATAGGATCTTGGCTGTTATGCAAGAACTCCATCATTTCTTCGCCTAATTTGATATCTTCATCAGATAGCGGCACCGCTACTTCTTTTGCCACTTCTCTAAGAGTTGGGTTTCCTTCACGGATAATATCCTCCATGGTGATCATGGAATAATTCCTCCTTTATATTTAAAAGTCTAGGTCAGTCTCAGTCAGAAATTAAATCTTTCCATTAATGTATTTATTCGCCTATACAGTTTATCACAAAACCATTCAAAATGGGGATAAATTGTTCAAAAAACAGTGGATGAATTGAGCTTGGTCTTGCATTTTAAAAAATTTTCCTGTAAAGTATACCTGTATGGAAACGTACCGTCTTTTACTTGGTTGTGCGAATCACCAACGCATTACTCAGTAAGAAGATGACTATTAAAGAAGAGGTGAAAAACATGGCAATGTCAAAAGAAAAGAAAAACGAAATCATTAGCGAATACGCTCGTCATGAAGGAGATACTGGTTCACCAGAAGTACAGATTGCTGTATTAACTGCTGATATCAATCACTTGAATGAACACGCTCGCGTTCACAAAAAAGATCATCATTCTTACCGTGGACTAATGAAAAAAATTGGTCACCGTCGTAACTTGTTAGCTTACTTACGTAAGACTGACATCCAACGTTACCGCGTATTGATCGAACGTTTAGGATTACGTCGTTAATCAAACACTAGAGAAGCGAGATTCGTAACGAACCTCGCTTTTTAGCTTATTTAAAAGCAAAGGTTGAGTGTCCTTAAAATACTAAAAAATCATCATCTTTGGAAAGTTCGAATGAATCTACTAACCAAATAAAAGGACTCAATTTTTTTGAATCTTTTCATTTGTTTAGTAGTAGTCTAACTTTTCCGAAGAATCAAAGGAGAAGAGATACATGTCAGAAAAACAAGTGTTCAAAACAACTTGGGGCGGACGTCCTTTACAAGTTGAAGTTGGCCAATTAGCCAAACAAGCAAACGGCGCAGTATTAGTTCGTTATGGAGATACAGTAGTACTAAGTGCAGCAGTAGCTTCAAAAGATGCGAGAGACTTTGATTTCTTTCCATTAACAGTAAATTACGAAGAAAAAATGTACTCCGTGGGTAAAATTCCAGGCGGATTTATCAAACGTGAAGGTCGTCCAAGTGAACGCGCAACATTAACGGCTCGTTTAATTGACCGTCCGATCCGTCCGATGTTTGCGGAAGGATTCCGTAATGAAGTTCAAATCACAAATACTGTAATGAGCGTGGAACAAGATTGCACACCAGAGATGGCTGCAATGTTTGGTTCGTCTTTAGCTTTAGCGATTTCAGATATTCCATTTGACGGACCAATCGCAGGTGTTGATGTTGGTCGTGTTGATGGTGAGTACGTATTGAACCCAACCGTTGAACAAACTGAAAAAACAGATATCGAATTAACCGTTGCTGGAACGAAAAAAGCAATCAACATGGTTGAAAGTGGTGCTAAAGAAGTATCTGAAGAAGATATGCTAGGTGCGTTACTTTTCGGTTTCGATGCAATCAAAGAATTAGTGGCTTTCCAAGAAGAAATCGTTGCCGCTGTCGGTAAAGAAAAAATGGAAATCAAATTATTACAAGTTGATGCTGACTTGAAAAAAGAAATCTTCGATGCATATTACGCTTCAATGAAAGAAGCCGTTATGACAGAAGAAAAACTAGCTCGTGAAGTCAATATCGATGCAATCAAAGATCAATTAAAAGAAGCATATGCTGAAAAATTTGCTGGTCACGAAGAAGAAGCGCAAGTGGCTAAAGAAGTAAAACAAATCGCTGAAGACCTAGAAAAAGATGTAGTTCGTGAATTGATCACGATCGATAAAATCCGTCCTGATGGCCGTAAATTAGACGAAATCCGTCCATTGGCTTCAGAAGTTGGTATTTTACCGCGTGTTCATGGTTCAGGATTATTCACTCGTGGACAAACACAAGCGTTGTCTGTAGTAACGTTAGCACCGCTTGGTGAACATCAAATCATCGATGGTCTAGGTGTTGAAGACAGCAAACGTTTCATTCATCATTATAATTTTCCACAATTCTCTGTGGGCTCAACAGGTCGTGCGGGATCTCCTGGCCGTCGTGAAATCGGTCACGGTGCTTTAGGTGAACGTGCGATGGCGCAAATTATTCCGGACGAAGCAGACTTCCCATACATGATCCGTGTTGTATCAGAAGTTTTAGAATCAAATGGTTCTTCTTCACAAGCAAGTATCTGTGCAGGAATCTTAGCCTTGATGGATGCTGGTGTACCAATCAAAGCGCCAGTTGCCGGAATTGCGATGGGTCTTGTCAGCGATGGCGAAAACTATACGATTTTAACAGATATCCAAGGCTTAGAAGATCACCTAGGCGACATGGACTTCAAAGTTGCTGGAACAAAAGGTGGAATCACAGCACTACAAATGGATATCAAAATCCAAGGGATCACTGAACAAATCTTGACAGAAGCATTGACTCAAGCGAAAAAAGCCCGTATGGAAATTCTTGCTGAATTGACATCAACATTGGCTGAACCTCGTCCAGAGTTAAGCAAATACGCACCGAAAATCGAAATGATCCAAATCGCTCCAGCCAAAATCAAAGACGTTATTGGTAAAGGCGGAGAAACAATCAACGGAATCATTGATGAAACTGGCGTGAAGATCGATATCGATCAAGAAGGTAATGTAAGTATTGCCTCTGCTGATGCTGATATGATCAAAAAAGCGATCAAGATCATTGAAGAGTTGACAAAAGAAGTAGAAGTTGGACAAGTTTACCTTGGTAAAGTTGTGCGTATCGAAAAATTCGGCGCATTCGTTAACTTGATCAAAGGGAAAGACGGATTAGTTCATATTTCTCAATTAGCGAATGAACGTGTCAATAACGTTGAAGATATTGTAAAACTTGGCGATGAAGTTCTTGTGAAAGTTACTGAAATCGACAAACAAGGTCGCGTGAATGTTTCACGTAAAGCGTTATTGACTGAAGAAAATAAAGAAAAATAAGCAATAGAAATTTGCTTTTGATTTACATTTGATTAAAGCAGAGTATGGTGTTTAGCCTACTCTGCTTTTTTGTGAAAACGACTTTATTTAATAAAAATAGGTAAAGACGCACCACAGCTCTTTTGTTTGCCTCTAATTAGTGGTAAAATTATTGCTATCAGTCTAAAGATTAGTCGGGGTGTCGATGTGAAAAAATTTAATCCAAATAAAAATATAATTATCACACTGATCATAGTGATCATTGTGGTGACGATCATTAGTTTGACCGCAGCGCATAGAGCAAATAGCGGGAAGACGAATCTTGGTCAATCAGCAGTCAACGATAGCGTAGGCTTTGTTGACAAAGTTATCTCATTTCCAGGTAAAGCAATCAGCAATGGTGTATCGTCAATCAGTACACTTTTTAACACTTACGATGAAAATGAACGCTTGAAAGAAAGAATTGATGGATATGGTGAACTCTCTATCCAAAATGACAACTTAAAAAAAGAAAACGAAGCATTGAAAAAAGAATTATCTTTGAATGAGACACTAGGTAATTATGAGAAAGTAACAGCAACAGTTGTTACTCGTTCTCCTGACATGTGGCAAGATTTATTGGTCGTTGATCGAGGTTCAAATGACGGCATCGAACCAAATATGGCAGTTTTAGCTCAAAAAGGGTTGATCGGTCGTGTGGTTGAAGTGAACGCGACATCATCTAAAGTTGAATTATTGACATCTAAAAATCAAAATTCAAATCATTTTCCTGTCCAAATCAATTCGGAAAAAGGCGATTCATATGGTTTGTTAAAAAAATATGATGATAAAGAAAATACATTGATCGTTAGCCAACTAGTGGGTGATATGGATATCAAAGAAGGCGATATTGTTCAAACATCTGGATTAGGGCAAAACTCTCCAGCGAATTTACCTGTTGGTGTGGTTCAAAAAGTTAAACCAGATAGTTATGGTTTAGATCGAGAAGTTTATGTTAAGCCTTATGCTGAAATGTATAATATACCCGTTGTAACGATCATCAAGAGACTAGCTGGAGCGGGGGAGTAAGATGCAACTAATCCGAAAAGAAAATGTTAAATACTATGCGCCAGTAGTTTTCTTTTTACTGATGCTGCTCGACGGTCAATTGACTCAAGCTGCACGGAATATAACAGATAACGTCTATTTTGCAAATGCCCATTTTATGTTGCTGGCATTTTTGATGGCGGTACCTAATTTATCTAAACGCTATTTGGTGATTACAGCTGTGGTTTTGGGCATGATTTGTGATAGTTATTATATTGGGATTATTGGCATTTATACAGTTGCATTAACAGCGACAGTTATGATGATGTACCGATTCCAACGAGTGGTCCATACGAATCTGCTGACAGCATTTTTTGGAATGATTATTTTTGTAACTACGTATGAATTGATTGCAGTAGGACTTCAAATTGTTTTCCATATATCAAATGTAGCGCCATTATTATTTATCACGAAAGTTTTAGGCCCAACATTGCTTTTTAATATGTTGATCTTTGTTGTTTTTTCTTATCCACTAAAGAGATTGTTCGCTAATGAATAGTCTCTTTTTTATTGGTAAGGCAATTGAAACAGTATAGTGATAGTATTTAAAAACGTATCCGCTTGATCTTTTTATAAAATTCAAACGTTATTTAATTATGTTGCATGAAACAATTTTGTAATATCCTGTTTATCTGTATGTCATACTGATATGTTACAATTACGTCGTTACTGAATTAAATATGACCGAAAAAATACTCATAAATTATAAATACATAAAGTAAATACCGGAGGAATAAAGAGTGAAAAAAAGTATATTATCAGCATTGATGGTTTGTTCAATCACGCTTACCTCAGCTGTTTTGCCTATGGCTGCAGTTGCAGATGACTATGATACAAAGATTGGACAACAAGATGAAATCATCAACGGATTAAAAACAAAAGAGTCAGAAGCCGCGACTAAGGTAGCCGCGATCGAATCCGATATGTTAACGACTGCGACTAAGATTGATGAATTAACTGCAAAGGAAAAAACACTTAAAGCAGAAATCACAAAATTATACAGCGAGATTTCTGATTTGAATGTCCGCATTCAAAAAAGAGAAGTTCAAATGCGTAATCAAGCTCGTGACGTTCAAGTAAGTGGAACAAGTACTAGCTATTTAGATGTGATCATCAATTCTGAGTCTATCTCTGATGCAATTAGCCGAGTTCAAGGAATTACAACATTGGTTAATGCGAATAATGATCTATTAGAACAACAAACTTCTGATAAAAAAGATGTAGAAAAAAAGACAAAGACTGTAGAATCACAAATCTCAGTGTTAGAAACGTCTGCAAAAGAATTAAATGAAAAACAAGCTTCTTTAAATACATTGAAGATTGAACAAGAAATTGCTAAAAATGATTTAGAAGCACAACGCTCAACAGAAGAAAGTAAAAAATCTGAATACGTTGAACAAAAAGCAGCGGCACAAAAGAAATTAGAAGAAGAACAAGCAAAGCAAGTCAAACAAGCAGAAGCACAAAGAAAAGCAGATGCAGAAGCAGCTAAGAAACTTGCAGAAGCACAAGCTGCAAATCCTGGTCTTGTCCAAACCAATCTTGTAGAAGAAAATGGTACAACAAATACAACTCAAGAAGCACCAAAACCAGCGGAAAAACCTAGTGGTAATACTGGCGGTGGTAGCAGTATCGGTACTGGCGGCGTGTCAGAGGCGAAGAAAAAAGCAGCGCAAATCGCTTTAAATGCTGTTGGTCAGACAAACCCAACTGGTTGGGGCCAAAGCGGTGAGTGTATTGTAGCCGTACAAAATTGGCTAAATGCAGCAGGTGTTAGATTCTCACCAGGTGGTCCACATAGTGGATACACGCAATCAGGAGCCGTTCAAGTCTCTTGGTCTGATGTTCAAGTCGGAGATGTTGTTCAATACGAAAACTCTCTTAGCCCTGATGCTTGGTTGGATGGCGTTCACACAGTCTTAGTCGTTGGAGTCAACGGTAGTTCTGTTCAAATCGTGGAATCAAATAATCCAGCAGGTTCTGGGTATGTCTCAACAACAACAGGTTGGACACCAAGTCCATATGCAGCAAACTTTAGAGCTGTTGTATGGCGTTTTCCAGGATAAGTTAAACTGATAAAGTAAATCCCCATTCGCAAAATCTATTGGTTTTGTGGATGGGGATTATTTGTAATATAGTGTTGGATGAAGTATGGTAAAAGAATCAGTATTACGTTTTGGTAGTTTATCATTCGATCCTAAAATATTTTATCCTATGAAATACTTCTAAATGCTGTGTTTCATACGTTCTTAGCCTGCTTAAAACCCATTACGTTGACTGTCATTTTGAACTATCAAAAATGAAATACTCCTGTAACATTAATTTTATATGTATGACATGTGATTATGATACAATGATTTCGTTGTCAATAATAAGAATGAAAATTACTCAAACGATGAACGAATTTATTATAAGTAAAAAGTCGGAGGAATGAATTTTGAAAAAAAGTATATTACCATTACTAATGATTTGCTCATTAACCCTTACATCTGTAGCATTACCGTTAGTTTCATCAGCAGATGAAGTGGACTCTAAAATTCAACAAAAAGATCAAACAATTTCAGGATTGAAATCTCAAGAAGCTGACGCTCAAAGCCAAGTGGCTGCAGTACAAAATCAAGTAGCGTCTATTAACGAAAAAGCAGAAACACTATTAGCTGAACAAGGCAAATTAAGAACAACATCTACTAACTTAGAAAAAGAAATCTCTCAATTAACTAAACGTATCGAAAAACGTGAAGTGGCTATTCAAAACCAAGCACGTGACGTACAAGTTAACGGTAACAGCACAAGCTACATGGATGCATTATTGAATGCAAAATCAGTTTCTGATGCTATTACTCGTGTAACTGCTATGTCTACAATTGTTAATGCAAACAACGATTTAGTAAAACAACAACAAGAAGATAAAAAATCAGTTGAATCTAAAAAAGCTGAAAACGAAGAAAAATTACAAGAACTTCAAGATAACCAAGTAGAACTTGAAGCACAAAAAGGCGATCTTATTAAAGCAGAAGCTGATTTGAATGTATTACAAACAACATTAGCTGCTGAAAGAGCAACTGCTGAAGATCAAAAAGCTGGATTAGTGAAAGAAAAAGAAGCAGCAATCGCAGAACAAGCACGTATTGCTGAACAAGAAAAAGCAGTAGCAGCTAATGCTAAAAAAGCAGCCGAAGAAGCTAAAGCAACAACGCCAAGCACAACAACTGCTTCATCTTCAACTACTGAAGAATCAACAACAGGTAGTTCAACAGAAAATAATAATTCAGGTGTTGTAACACCTCCTGTTAATAATGGTGGAGGCGGCGGAGCGGTTACACCGACTCCAGATCCAGTAATACCAACGCCAGAACCAGAAAAACCAGTTTTACCACCATCAACTGGCGGTTCTGCAATCTCTGTAGCAGCAGCACAAGTTGGTAAACCATACGTTTGGGGTGCTCAAGGACCAGATAGTTTTGACTGCTCTGGATTAGTTTATTACGCATTCGCAGCTACTGGGCGTCAATTAGGTCGAGTTACTACTGCACAAGAAAGTGCTGGTACACGTATTTCTGTAGGTGAAGCTCAAGCTGGAGATTTATACTTCTGGGGTAGCCCGGGTGCTTCTTACCACGTAGCGATTGCTACAGGTGGTGGCGGTTATATCCACGCTGGTGATCCAAGTACAGGTGTTCAATACAGTAACGTTGGTTCATTTACACCAAGCTTCGCTGTACGTATGTAATCAAGTTTAACTTAATAATTTCAGAACCAGACAATTGTCTGGTTCTTTTTTTGTATACAAATTAAAAAGAAACTTCAACGAAAAAACGTTGAAGCTTCTCAATACTATTTAATATATTCTTCTGTTAATGCCATAAACTCATTCACATCTTTGATGACTTGGTCGATCCCTGCTTGCCAGAAATCAGGTTTGGTTAAATCAACACCAAGATGTTTCTTAGCTAAGTCTTCTGAAGTCATTGATGCAGTGTCACGAAGTAAGGCAATGTATTGATCTTCAAAATCACTGCCTTGTTTATTCGCATAGGCATAAATCCCCATACTGAACAAGTAGCCGAATGTGTAAGGGAAATTATAAAAAGGTACATCATCAATAAAGAAATGCAGTTTACTTGCCCAAAAATGAGGATGATAAGTCCCTAAACTATCTTGATAACTTTCTTTTTGAGCGTCAAGCATCAACTCAGTTATTTCATCTTCACTAAGCAATCCTTTTTGACGAGCTTCATAAAAGCTGTTTTCAAAAATGAAGCGAGAATGGATATTCATAAACATGGCAATTGCATTTTGCATCTTTGTGTCTAATAAATTGATTTTTTCTTCTGGGGTTGCGGCTTCCTTAAGCGTTGCATCTGCAACAATCAATTCTGCGAACGTGCTAGCCGTTTCTGCGACGTTCATCGCGTATTCCCGATCAAGTGCTGGAAGATCCCACATCACGCTGCTATGGAATGCATGGCCCAATTCGTGAGCTAATGTTGCGACTTCATTGATCGAGTTTCCAAATGTCATAAAAATTCTAGATTCTTTGGTTTCAGGAAGTTCAGTACAATAGCCGCCTGGGCGTTTATCTGGACGATCTTCTGCTTCGATCCAGCTTTTTTCAAAAGCATCTTTAGCAAATGTCGCCATTTTTGGACTGAATTTTTCAAAGTTTTCTAAAATAAATTCTGCGGCTTCATCAAAACTATATGTTTTTTCTTTTAAATCACCTAAAATGATAGGAGCATCTTGGTCTTGCCAGTCCATTTTTTCTTTTCCAAATAATTGTGCTTTACGCGTCAAGAAATCGACAAAAGGCTGTTTATTCTTTTGAATGGTTACCCACATAACATCCAACGTTTCTTTTTGCATACGGTTATAGTTTAATGGTTTTTCTAAGAAATCAGAGACACCATGTAGTTTGTATTCACTTAAACGGAAGCCATCCAAATGATTTAAGGTATCTGCTAGTAATGGCGATCTCTCGCTCCATGCCTTTTCCCATTCGTTGAATAGTTGTGCACGAACCTCTGCGTTAGGGTCACTCATCATCCGATTAAATGCTTGACCAGCCGAAAGAGATAACGTTTGCCCATCTTCTGTAAATGGAATCGAAATACTTGCCACAATCGTATCATAATGGCTACTCCAAGCGTTAAGCCCGTCTAAAGACAATGTATTGATAATATTTTCTTCTTGCTCAGATAGTAGCTGCATACCATCACGACGAATTTCATTTAAACGAAACGCAATCGATTCAAAGGCAGGTAAAGCTGTTAATGTTTGCCAATGTTCATCAGAAATTTCTGTCAATTTTTTAGTAAAAATAGTTTCTGCTAACTGAATCGCAGGTAATAACGAAAAGAGATCACCAGATAAGATCTTGGCTTTTTTATCTTTTGTGTCAGCAGATGATAAAGCCGTGATAAAGCTGCTGCACTGTGAAAAACCATCAGAAATTTTTCCTTGTAAAGTTAAAATTTGTTGTAATTCCTGATAATCAGCATCATTTTCTGGTGTCCATTGTTCAATCAACTGGTGATAAGTTTGGCTTTGCTCTTTCAATTCTGTTAAGCGTTGTTCCAATTGTACCGAGTGGCTACCTCCTGGGAAAATGCTATCTAAATCCCAAACGAGCGAATAAGTCATATCTGATTCCTTCTTTCTTAATTCTATTTCTTCTAGTATATCACAAGAAAAAAAGATTGAGCGATTGTTTATTTTATTTAGAAAAACTACTATAATAGTAACTGAAACGAGGTGACAAATTGAAAAAACAGTTGAAAAATAGTAATTTTTATATATTTCTGGCCTTTTTGATCATGGCTGTTTTATTTTACAGCTCCTCTCAAACCTATGAACAACAATCTCAAGTTGGATTGCTGGACAAGTTATTGAGTAATCATCCATTTAAAGATCAATTAAAAGGAATTTCATTTAGTTATGCTGGAAGTGAAGTAAGTATTCAAGCACGAGGATATACAAAATTTGTGGAGTTCTTTATTCGTAAAGGAGCTCATTTTGGTACATACTTTTTATTAGGTGGAAGTTGGTTTATCGGATTAAACATGAAAATCAAACAACCACTGTTGATCGGCGTTGTTGCCTGGCTGACAGCAACTGGTTACGCTGGTTTGGATGAATACCATCAAATGTTGACAGGCGGGCGATCGCCACTATTTCAGGATGTGATGTTAGATTCTATCGGAGCACTTACAGCAGTTGTTCTTTGTTTGCTTGTGATAGGTATCAAAAAACTGAGAAAAAAATAAATTGAACAGTCCTAAACATATGGTACAGTAATTAAATTTTTTTTCAAATAAAAAAATAAATGGAGCAAGACTTTGATATTCAGAGCCTTGCTTCATTTGTTTTTATAATTTAATTCGAAAAATCAGTCTCTAGCTGGATGTATATAGAATAAAAAAACGCTATTATGAGTAGAGTATATGAAATCAGTCGAAGAGGAGTGAGCAGCATCTGATGAAACATTTTTGTAAAACATTTCTGATGCTAATCGCCATCGTAGTAATCAGTATTATCGGACTTAGAATTTTTACATATAATAATACCTCAACTGCTGCAACGATGATTGATTACTTTAATCCATTTGTCAAAACGGCAACTCTTTATACTAAAACAACTGAAAAATACAATTACACATACCCAGATGCAGTCACCAAAATAGAAAATTTTGCGTACGTTCAAACTTGTTACACGAATAAGGGCGAAAAGCGAAAAGTAGAATATATTTCGTTTGGAAAAAAGTTAACGCCAGATAAATTTCTTAAACTCACTGTTAAAGGTCAGAATGTGATATTTTGGGAAGAAATCGATAAGCAAGCCTTGCCAGAAAAAGTAATGTCGTTATTGTAGCTAAATGAAAGAACTCTTATGTAAAAGATACTCAAATTTAAAACAAACCCTTTTATAATAAGAGTAAGAAGTGATAAATCATGGAAATTATGACTATTAATAAAAGGCAAACAAGAGATACTATGACGATTCCCACATTAGGGATGTTGGCCTACCGCATTTTTCCAGATACAGAATGTATCAATATTCAACTGTTAAGTGGTGCACAAGAAGAATGTACGATTTCGTTTAAAGATGGAGTAATGTTCAAATTGCGTGATGTAAATCTATGTCTAGAGGTTATTGATTAAAAAAATGGAAGGTGAGACAACTATTAAGATAGGTTGACTGACCTTTTTTTACTGCAATCTGTTTCAAATAAGAGTAAAGGTTGCAACTATTTAGAAGCATAGTAAAATAGAAGATAAGTAAGCGTTATAGAGCTGTTGAACGTTAGCTAGTTTCAAGAGCTAGCCTTTCGGGAAAAAGCTGAGCGAGCTCTTTCAGCTTTTAGAGTTTTCTGTCAGAGCTGAACGAGCCCACTACACTTTTATACGAGGAGGAAAAAAAATGGCAGGTCACAGTAAGTGGAAAAATATTCAAGGTAGAAAAAATGCACAAGATGCAAAGCGTGGGAAGATATTTCAAAAGTTATCAAGAGAAATTTATATGGCAGCCAAAGCCGGAGGAGCTGATCCTGCAACTAATGCAGCGTTAAGACTGGTTATGGATAAAGCCAAAGCTGCTAATATGCCAAATGATAATATTGACCGCGCAATCAAAAAAGCCAGTAGTGCAGGAGAAAATGAGCATTATGATGAGATTACTTATGAAGGCTATGGACCAGCAGGTGTTGCGATTTTAGTTTATGCTTTGACAGATAATCGTAACCGCACAGCAACGAATGTCCGGGTTGCATTTACTAGAAATGGCGGTTCTTTAGGCGAAACAGGTTCTGTTAGCTATATGTTTGATCGTAAAGGGTATATCGCAATTGAGCGCTCAGGTCTTTCTGTTGATGAAGATACGATGTTTGAAAATGTGCTGGAAGCAGGCGCAGAGGATTTAGAAACATCAGAAGACGTGTTTGAAATTTATACGGCACCAGAAGATTTTACTACAGTCAGAGATACTTTAGAGAAAGATGGCTATACGTTGGCGCAAGCTGAATTGACGATGGTGCCGCAAACTTTAGTAGAATTGGAAGAGGATCAACAAGAACAACTGCAAATGTTGATTGATAAACTAGAAGAAGACGATGATGTATCTGAAGTTTTTACCTCAGCTGATATGTGATTCTTTAGAAATAGTTGAAATGATGACATGAAGTTGTCAGCATTTCCATGTTAATTTATAGTCATCATATAAAAGGGGATGATACTATGAATTATAGAGTTGAGCAAAAAGCCGCATTTACTGTTAGAGGGTACACAAAAGAAATGGTTAAGATCAAAAGTAATGAAAATTTTTATGAAATATCACACTTCTGGTCAAATTTGACTGAAGCGAAAATCAATCAGTTGTTGTCTGTTTCAGATGGCATCGTTCAGGGGTTATTAGGTGTTTCAGATAGTAACGAGAGCCAACAAGAACAATTTAACTATACGATTGGAACGAGTGTAAATCACGAGGGATTTGCTAAAAACGATTTAAATGATCGGTATTTTCCAGCATCAGCTTGGGCAGTATTTGAGTGTATTGGCGCAATTTCAGCAGGAGTTAAAGCAATCGCTGAAAACCAACCTTTTGAGCGTAACAATTTGATGCAACTAAAACAAAATATGCAAGCACCATGGACAGATGAGCCGGTTTTGGAGAATACTGAGATTCCAAGAATTGAATTTTATCCGCTTGGAGACATGGAAGCGGCAGATTATCAGTGTGAATTATGGATTCCTATAAAATAGTAAAAGAGGGATAAAATGAAAGGAATCACAGATGTAGGTGTAGCAACTGTCTTTGAACATTATCCTGAAGAGTATCGAAAACCTTTACTGGCACTTCGTGAACTGATTTTTAATACGGCAGCGCGTTTAACGGTTGTTGGTGAGTTGGAAGAAAGTTTAAAATGGAATCAACCTTCTTATGCAACGAAAGTAAGCAAGTCAGGTAGCCCAATCCGCATCGATCGTTTTGGTGCTGAAAAAATCGCGATTTTCTTTCACTGTCAAACAACATTAGTAGAGGAATTTAGAGCGTTGTTTATTGATGTGTTTGATTTTTCTAAGAATCGAGCAATTGTACTTGATCCTGAAAAAGAACTGCCAGTCAATGAACTGACTTTTTGTATTGAACAAGCATTGACTTACCATAAGAGATAAACTAAAAGGGACTATAAAATACAGCAGACGACGCGCTGTATTTTATAGTCCCTTTTTAGTTGGCAAATCATGGAGTAAGTGTTTCATCTCCTACCCTCGTTTAATAAATGTATAAGGAATTGACACTGTTCTACTTTTTTCTTCCCACAAAAGATGAAAAGCTGCTTCCCCGCACTGATCGATATGATGATCGATTGTAGAAAAATTGAGTAGTCTGCTAGAAAGTAAATTTTCCTCGCCGATCACAGTCACTTGGTCTAGAGAAACATGTTGCAAAATACCAGCAGCCACATCATCTCCATTGGTGACGATCACTTCAAGTTCCTTTAACTTTGCAAAATGCTTCCCAGCCTGGATGCCATCTTCGTATGTACGGCAGTTTCTAACGATCATTGACTCATCCGAATAGCCGATAATATTGCTATATGCTTGCAAAACCAGTCCAGTACTAGCACTTTCTTTTTCAGTACGTCCGACTGTTAAACCGATTTTATGATGCCCTTGTTTTTTCAAACTAGTAAAAAGATCGACATAGGATGTTTCACGCTTGATCGAAACACAGGAAATGGGGAAATCACCCGTATCCTCACAACAAACGATGGGCGCATATTTTAGATAACGTGCAATGGTTTCAAAAGAAACTTTTTTTGAGGTAATGATCATGCCGTCCCACGCTTTTGCGGCTAATTCATCCAAATAGTGTTTTTCGATTTTAGGATCATAATTAGTTGGAAGCAGGGTTACTTTATAGCCATCCTCAAAAGCAGCATTCAAGATACCGCTGACGATTTTATCTGAATAAGGATGGTTGGCATAAGGGATCATGACCGCAATATGTTTTGATTTTCCACTACTTAAATCACGTGCTTTAGCATTGGGTATATAATCAAGCTCATGCATGATGTTCAAGATCTTTGCTCGTTTTTCCTCAGATACATAAGGATGATTATTCAAAACACGAGAAACGGTAGCGACTGAATAACCAGATAACTTGGCAATATCACGAATATTTGCCATAAGTGACTCCTTTCAAGCCTAGTAACTAACGCTTACGGGACGCAAAATTCGACTTAAAAAAGGCATTAAGTGATTCCCATAATCAATAAAGTGATAGTGTTCATCCTCATAGTCAAAGCAAATAAAATCAAGCTCGCCTTCTTCTTCAAACGTTAGACCTTCTATTTCAGCCAATTTTACTGCTTTATCGATCGGTTTGCAATAGTTATTCAAACTACGGATCACAAGTACTCCATGTTCAGTTGATAAAGAAACGAAGTAATAATCGAGACCTAAACAATCCGTTAATTCAAGCATGCCATTCATCATAAATCGATTCCTCCTGTCTTTTTTTCAACTATAAAGTATGAAACGCGTATCAGGTCAAGAGGAATTGTCTAATTTATTTTGTTATAACTGTTTGATGATGATTTCTTGTTCGATCCGATCGATATCGACTTGTTTCATTTCAGGGAACCAGTTAAGCACATTGGCAGTTGAATAGCTGACTGCTTTTTTTAAGACGTCGATATCTTCTAAGCGTCCCAACGTTAGGTATTTGACCAATCCGCCCAGAAAAAAATCACCACAGGCAATTGGGTTTTTCGCTTGTACAGGTGGAACGAAAAGGTGATAGACCTGTTGATTTAATTTTGCGATAACGCCTTTTGCACCAAGTGTGACAATGAAATAGGAAATAGGTGCGGCTGTTTCTGATTTTAGAAACTGAGCGTAATCCTCTAACTCATTAAAAGCGTGATCAGGAACTAACTCACCTAATTCTTCATCATTGATTTTGATCACTTCGGGACTTCCTTTATAGGCTTCAATTAAAGCTGATCCACTGGTATCAACGAAAAAGCGAATGTTTTGCCCTTTTAATTGTTCTTGGATCTGAGCAATATAATTATCAGGCATTCCTTTCATCAAAGAACCTGAAAAAACAACAGTATCCTGAGGATTGATGGCATTCAGTAATTGCTTGGTGAATTTGTCTAATAAAAGTGTATCTAACACGAAACTATTTTCATAAATTGGATAAATTTTACTGGCTTTTGTATCTACAATGATGTTGCAAAATCGTGTATTGACCTCTACCTCAGTTATGTCCAGTTGAATATCTCTCGTTGAGGCAAGTTCTTTTAAGTATTCTCCATTTCGTCCACCTAAAATCGTATGGATACAATAAGGAACGGATGCACCTTCAAAGTCCATTGCATAAGCAACGTTGAAGCTTTTTCCACCAGCAAATTCTTTTACTTCATAAGGACGATTTGGTCGTTCAGCGGTAAAATTTTCTACTAAAAGTGTTCAATCGATTGCTGGGTTTGAGCAAATCAAATGAATCATTTGGAACAACTCCTGACATCTTATTGACGTATTAAACTATTGAAAAAAAGTTAAGCGGTTTCATATTTAAGCTTGGAAATGACACATAAAAGAAACGAAGGGTGTATTCTATGCGCATTTCTTGCATGTGCTGGTCATCACATTTTGTATGTCGAAAATTCGATTTTATAGTAGTCCCATTTTTTATAACTTTCAACATATTCTGCTACGGTTCCATCTTGCAAGGTCGTCTTTTTTTTCTGGAAAACGACAGGTTCATTTTCTGAAATAGCTAAAAGGTTTGCTACTTTTTTTGGTGTGGGAAATAAAATTTCGTTTGTTTCAGTTGCGTGCTCATCGTACATGTGAATCCCGAATTCCGTTTTAAAGCGTTCATAGATCGAGTCATAATAACTTAATTCTTGCACCTCAGGATTGATAAATTGATTCGGCATATAGGTAAAATGCAAAATAAAAGCTACATCATCGACTTTACGAACACGTGTGATTCGGCGGTATGTTTGGTCAGGTTGCAAGCTTAGCTCTTTAAGTATTTTTGGATCAGATTCTTCTACAATACTGATAACTTCAACAGTTTCTGTTTTACCTGCAAAAATTTCGATATCTGTAAATTCAACCAGTTTTCTTTTTCTAGAACGTGAAACGTAAGTTCCTTTGCCCTGATAACGGACCAGATAGCCTTCTGACGCTAATTCTTGAATCGCTCTGATCACGGTGATCGAGCTAGCATTATATAGCTTGATCAACTCGTTCTCACTATAAAAACGATCGCCATGCTCAAATTCGCCAGATTTTATTTTGTTTAATAAGTCATTTTTGATTTGTTGATACTTTGGAATTTTCATAGTGCACCTCCTTTTTCTCTTACTTAATATAATAAGTTAAATGATGAAAAATAGCCATGATTTTTCATGATAGAAAATAAAAAATATATTTATTGACAAATACTACACAAAGAAGTTAATATGTTAATATATTAACTGGAAGCGTTTTAAAGGAGAGGTCGGAATGCATACATTTGAAGTGAAAGAGGATTTTTTACTGGATGGGAAACCGTTTAAGATCATGTCAGGGGCTATACATTATTTTAGAATTAGACCACAAGAGTGGTATCACTCGCTATATAATTTGAAAGCGTTAGGGTTTAATACGGTAGAAACGTATATTCCGTGGAATTTGCATGAACCGCAAGAAGGAACATTTGACTTTGAGAATCAATTAGATATCCAAAAATTTGTACGTTTAGCAGAAAGCATAGGCTTGTTTGTTATTTTACGTCCGTCACCCTATATATGTGCAGAATGGGAGTTTGGCGGTTTACCAGCCTGGTTGTTGAATGAGCGAGAGATGCGGATTCGGTCATCTGACCCAACATTTATTGAAAAAGTAGCCCGTTATTATGAAGAACTATTTCTACAAATCACGCCACTGCAAATCGAGCACGGCGGTCCTGTTATTATGATGCAACTTGAAAATGAGTATGGATCGTATGGTGAGGATAAAGAATATTTGTTGGCGCTTTACGATTTAATGATAAAAAATAAAGTAACGGTTCCGTTATTTACCTCAGATGGTGCATGGGAAGAAGCACAGACAGCTGGAATGCTCTTGGAAAAAGATATCTTAAGTACTGGTAATTTCGGCTCAAAAGCCCAAGAGAATTTCACTGAGCTAAGAGGTCTTCATCAACGTCATGGGAAAAAATGGCCGCTAATGTGTATGGAATTTTGGGATGGTTGGTTCAATCGATGGGGAGAAGAAATCATTAGAAGGGATCCAGAAGAATTAGCGGAAGCTGTTGGAGAAGTTTTAAAATTAGGCAGCATCAACTTATATATGTTTCATGGCGGTACTAATTTTGGATTTATGAATGGTTGTTCTGCAAGAGGACGGAAGGATTTACCTCAGGTAACGTCGTATGACTATGATGCACTTTTAGATGAACAAGGGAATCCAACTGAAAAATTTTTCTCAGTCCAACGAAAAATCCATGAGCTGTTTCCAGATATAAAACAATCAGAACCACTTACGAAAACATCACTAGAGCCTGCTAAAGCGCTGTTAAAGGAAAAAGTTAGTCTGTTTTCTATTGCAGCATCGATCTCACAGTATCAACATAGCAAATATCCTGAAAGTATGGAAAAATTAAAACAGAATTATGGGTATATACTGTATCGAACAAAAGAGCCTAAACGATCGGGTGAAGAATTTTATCGTGTGATCGATGCAAGTGATCGTGTTCATTTCTTCTTGAATCAAACTAAAATCGCTACCCAATATCGAGATGAAATTGGGGAAAAGATTATTTGTAAACCGAATGAAGAACAAAATCAGCTGGATATTTTAGTTGAAAACATGGGACGCGTGAATTATGGGCATAAATTATTGGCTGATACACAGAGAAAAGGTATTCGTAGTGGTGTCATGTCAGACTTGCACTTTATTTGTGAATGGGATCAATATAGTATTGATTTTTCAACGCTTGATCATATCGATTACAAGCAGCCGTGGATCGAAGGAACGCCAGCATTTTACCGCTATGAATTAGCTGTTGAAACGCCTGCTGATACATTTATTGATTTACACGAATTTGGTAAAGGAGTGGTGATCATCAATGGGTTCAACTTAGGTAGATTTTGGAACATAGGACCGACACTTTCTTTGTATGTTCCAGCATCTGTTTTACGAAAAGGAGTAAATGAAATCGTTATCTTTGAAACAGAAGGAGAGTGGGGATCAGAACTTAATTTTGATAAGCAACCAAAATACAAAGAAATACAGGAAGGGTAGTGAAGAATATGAGTATTATTGCAGTAAGGATTGACGGGAGATTGATCCATGGGCAGGTGGCTAATTTGTGGACAACAAAGCTAGATATTAGTCGCATCATGGTTGTAGATGATGAGGTATCAGAAAATGCGATTGAAAAGAGTGGGCTGAAATTAGCAACGCCAGCTGGTGTGAAACTAAGTGTTTTGCCAATAGCAAAAGCGGCTACCAATATTTTGGCTGGAAAATATGATTCGCAAAGATTGTTGATCATTGCTAGAAAACCAGATCGGTTATTAAAATTAGTGGAATTAGGCGTTCCAATCAAAGAAATAAATGTAGGGAATATGTCGCAAAGTGAGTATTCTAAAGCAATTACTAAGTCGATCAACGTATTGGAAAAAGATATTGAAGACTTTAAAAAATTAGATGCTGCAGGTGTAAAACTAGTTTCTCAGATGGTCCCGAGTGATAGATCAGAAGATTTTATGAGTTTATTGAAATAGTGTTTGAGTTTTGTGGGGACCGTTTCTTTTTGGAAAGATAAAAATAGAATGAGGCAGAAAACACCTCATCCGATTTCCAGTCGAGACTAAACGAGCCCACTACACTTTTAAATTAGGAGGAATATCAATGGCAATTCAATGGTGGCAAATTTTATTATTAACGCTTTATGCAGGGTATCAAATTTTAGACGAGCTACAGATTTATTCAGCATTTAGCCAACCTGTTTTTGCAGGTTTGGTGGCAGGTTTTATTATGGGGGATGTAACGGCAGGTTTGATTATTGGTGGAAGTATGCAGTTGACGATTTTAGGTGTAGGAACATTTGGTGGCGCTTCCAGAATTGATGCGAATTCGGGGACCGTTTTGGCAACGGCTTTTTCAATCGGGTTAGGTATGAATCCAGAACAAGCGATTGCTGCGATTGCGGTACCGGTAGCTAGTTTGATGATTCAAATGGATATTCTTGGTCGTTTTACGAATACATTTTTTGCTCATAGAATAGACAGCAATATTGAAGCGATGAATTATAAAGGGATTGAACGTAATTTCTTATTAGGGGCTTTACCTTGGGCGCTTTCAAGAGCCTTGCCAGTATTTTTTGCTCTGAGCTTCGGCGGTGGTTTTGTCGATAATGTTGTAGGGTATTTGAACACGGATCTAAAATGGCTAGGTGATGGTTTATCAGTTGCTGGAGCTGTTTTACCTGCTGTCGGTTTTGCAATTTTATTAAGATACTTACCAGTCAAAAAGCATTTATCTTATTTGATTTTAGGATTTGTACTTACAGCTCTTTTAACCACCGTATTTGGCAATATCCAATTATTAGGTGGAGCAGTTGCAGGTGTAGCAAAAGATTTTGCGCCAATGTTTACTAATTTACCGATGCTTGCGATTGCGTTGATCGGTTTTGCGTTAGCGTTAAATGAATACAAAAAATCAATCGCACAGCCTGTTGCGGTAAAAGGTCATTCACAAGAAACAAATGAAGGAGAGATCGAAGATGACGAAATCTAACTATAAATTAACAAAAAAAGACTTTAATCAAATCAATAAAAGAAGTTTATTCACTTTCCAATTAGGCTGGAACTACGAAAGAATGCAAGGTTCAGGCTATTTATATACGATTTTACCCCAATTAAGAAAAATGTACGGTGACGATACACCTGAGTTGAAAGAAATGATGCGTACCCACGCACAATTTTTTAATACAAGTAATTTTTTGAATACGATCATTACAGGGATCGATTTAGCTATTGAAGAAAAAGAAGGATACTCTGCAAAAGAGTCTGTTGCGGGTATCAAAGTTGGGTTGATGGGACCATTTGCTGCGATTGGTGATTCGATTTTTGGGGCGTTAGTCCCAACTATCTTTGGAGCGCTAGCTGCGAACATGGCGGTCAATGGTAATCCAATCGGTGCATTTATTTGGATGGCGGCACAAATTGCAATTATGGTATTTCGTTGGAAACAATTGGCGTTTGCCTATAAAGAAGGAATTTCTTTAGTCACAACAATGCAAAGTAGGCTGACAGCGATGACAAATGCAGCAACCTTGATGGGTGTTTTTATGGTCGGGGCTTTGGTCGCAACGATGATCAATGTACATTTTGCTTGGGCTCCTTCGATTGGGGATTTAACGATCAATGTTCAAAATAATGTGGATATGATCATGCCGCGCTTGTTACCAGCTGCGATCGTTGGTGGTGTGTATTGGTTACTCGGCAAGAAAAATATCACGTCAACTAGAGCAATCTTTATCGTGCTGATCATTTCAGTTGCGTTATCTGCTTTAGGTGTTATTTCAAAATAGGTTGGAGGCGCTAAGTTTGAATAATTTAGTATTAGTCAGTCATGGGAACTTTTGTACAGAGTTAAAAGCCAGTGCGGAGATGATCATGGGCGAACAAAAAAAAATTTATACCATTCCTTTACTAGCAGAAGAAGGCGAAAAAGAGTTTTTAGCAAAATTTGAAGCAAGCACACAATCATTAGATGATTTTATTGTTTTTTCAGATTTATTAGGTGGAACGCCGTGCAATATATTATCGAAAAAAATAATGAACGGTGCTTCATTTGAATTATATGCAGGAATGAATCTACCAATGGTCATCAGTTTTGTTAATGCAAGCATGTTAGGGAGTGAAAGTGATTTTGTGGCAGAGGCAAAGGAAAATACGGTCAAAGTCAACGAATTATTAACGGCAGATGCATTTGATGAAGAAGATGAATAGATAGGAGTATCAAACAAGATGGAATTATTTAAAGAAACCTCAGAAGCACTTGAAAAAATAGGTGCTGTGATCACGACACAAGAAATAAAACAACAACCGATACTATGGCAAGAAGCGTTTGATAATTATAAGGATCAACGTCAAAAAATAGAACAATTTATTGCTGCGATTATAGAAGCCGAAAAAGGCAAAAAAATCCGGGTGATTTTTACAGGAGCAGGTACATCTGCTTATGTAGGTGATTCAATTACACCTTATTTAAATCATAAAGGAAATCAAGCGGATTTTATTTTCGAAAGTGTAGCAACCACAAATATTGTTTCTAATCCCTATGATTACTTACAAAAAGAGGTACCAACGATTTTAGTATCTTTTGCTCGTAGCGGTAACTCACCAGAATCAGTTGCAACCGTGAAATTGGCCAAACAGCTAGTTGAAAATCTATATCAACTCACGATTACATGTGCAAAAGACGGTCAGCTTGCTCAAGAAGCGGCAGGCGATGCAAGTAATTTACTATTATTGATGCCTGAAAAATCCAATGATTTAGGATTTGCGATGACAGGTAGCTTCACTTGTATGTTACTTAGTGCTCTCTTGATTTTTGATACGAGCAGCATGGAAGAAAAGGCTTTGTTTGTTCAAAATGCGATCCAAATGGGAGAAGACGTTATCACAAGAGAGCCTGAAATCGAAGCATTATTAGAAGGCTCAGTTGACCGAATAGCCTATCTTGGTTCAGGTAGTTTAGCTGGTTTAACAAGAGAAGCACAATTAAAAGTTCTTGAGCTGACTGCTGGGAAAATCGCAACGATTTTTGATTCATCTGTTGGGTTTAGACATGGTCCAAAATCATTCATTAACGAAAAAACACTTGTTTTTGTCTTTGTCACAAATGACCCGTATACGAGAAAATACGATTTGGATATCGCAGAAGAAATCAAAGCTGATAACATTGCGACAAGGATCGTAACACTTGATGTGGATAGTAAGGAGAACTTCTCTGGTCAACGTTTTACCTATTCAAAAGGCACAGAATTACCTGAAGCCTACTTGGTCTTGCCATACGTCTTATTTGCGCAAACGATCGCGATCCATAGCTCGTTAAATGTCGACAATACACCAGATACACCTTCTGCTACAGGGACGGTCAATCGCGTAGTAAAAGGAGTCAAAATCTACGAGTATCAAGACTAAAATAAAAAAATCGAGGAGAAACAAATGCTAAAAATAACAGCGAATAAAAAAGCAGCGATGGATCGTTTATCAACAAAAAACGGAATCATTGAGGCCTTAGCGATCGATCAACGAGGTGCATTGAAAAAAATGATCAAAGCGTTGGGGAAAGAACCTACTGAACAGCACATCATTGATTTTAAAACGATGGTTTCGAAAGAGTTAACACCATTTGCTTCTGCGATTTTATTAGATCCAGAGTATGGTATCGTGGCAGCTGAAGCAAGAGATCAAGAAGCAGGGTTGCTGCTAGCTTACGAAAAAACCGGTTATGATGCGACAACCCCAGGACGACTACCAGATCTTTTAGAAGATTGGTCTGCACTACGGTTACGTGAAAAAGGGGCAGATGCAGTTAAATTTTTACTATATTATGATGCGGACGAGCCACAAGAAATTAATCATCTAAAACACGTTTTTATCGAGCGACTGGGTAGTGAATGTGTAGGTGAGGATATTCCCTTTTATTTGGAATTGGTTTCGTATGATGCAAACATCACGGATGCTACTTCTAGTGAATATGCGAAAATCAAACCTGAAAAAGTCATCAAAATGATGAAAGAATTTTCAAAACCACGCTATAACGTCGATGTGTTAAAAGTAGAAGTCCCTGTAAATATGAACTATGTTGAAGGAATCGGCACTGAAAAATCTGTCTATTCTCGGGCGCAAGCACTATCTTATTTTAAGCAGCAAAGTGAAGCAACGCTGTTACCATTTATTTTTCTAAGTGCTGGGGTTACAGCCAAAATGTTCCAAGATACCTTAGAATTCGCTAAGGAAGCGGGCTCTACATTTAATGGCGTGTTATGTGGACGGGCAACTTGGAAAGAGGGTGTAGCCCCTTTCATTGAGAAGGGTGAGCAGGCTGGTTGTCAATGGCTAAGCACAGTAGGAAAAGAACATATTCAACAACTAAACGAAGTAGTAGAACGAACGGCAAGTTCTTGGCATGATAAAGTAGAAGTACTTTATTAAGCAGTGAACGATTTGTAGAAAAAGAAAGTGTCTAATCTTTGAAAACTAGAATGAGGATAAAAAGCTGATGACCTCACTCTAGTTTTTGATAGATAAAGGTCTTTAGGTGAAGTTTCGTTTTTTATAAAATGATAGCGTATTCAACGGAAGAAGGAGAGTGACAACGGAATGAAGAAAAAGTGGACTACATCGATCAGTATAGTAGCTTTAATGGCATGTACTGCTGTATTGGCACCAATGAGTGTTCTGGCTGATGAAAGTGAGAACAGTGATCAGGCGCAATCCCAGATCGCGACAGATCCAGCAGTTGTGGCGAATTATTGGCAGACGAATTTTCAAAATGGTGTGTTAGGCAATTGGCAGGATTTAGTTGGTGGAACAAATAGAAGTATCAATAACAAGGCACTAGAGATTTCTCGTAAAGCAGAGGCTGGAAACAATGCAGTATCGATCAATTTAGATTCACCCCAAAAAGCAGACGGAGAAGTAGAAACGTCATTTAAATTTAGCACAGGAGAAGGCCGAACGGGTGTTATTGTCAGAGGCGCTTCAAAAGATAGCTGGGTTTTTGTTGGCTATAATGTAAACGGAAAATGGCTTGTTGAAAGTCCAACATCTTGGAATGATAGTATTTCTGGACCAACATTAGCGGCCGATACGACTTACGTTTTAAAAGTTCGTTACGTTGGAACTAAACTCACGATTTGGCTAAATGGCACCCAATTTTATGATGGAGAACCAGTCTTAGCTAACGGGAGCAAAATTCCAACAGCCACAGGTCGAATCGGTGTCAGAACTTGGTATGATCAAAAAACAGTCAGCTATCAATATTTCAAAAATGGAGACAGCGGTAGTCTTCCTGAATTAGTACCAGAAATTACTGAGTTAACACCCGTTAAAATCTTTACGAAAATCGGTATAGCACCAACGCTACCGACCACAGTCAAAGCAATTTACAATACCGGCAATCAAAAAGAAGAAAATGTGAATTGGGACAATATCCCACCAGAATCTTATCAAAAAGTTGGTAGCTTTGACGTATTGGGAACAGTTACCGGAACAGCATTAAAAGCCAAAGCAACAATCACCGTCACAGATGAGGGTAGCATCGAAGTAGGGGACAAAATCTCATCTGCTGATATTACAGCAGTTTTAGATCCTACTTTTCCACGAGTGATTCGCTACGAAAATCCGAGTGATAACAAAATCATTTTTAAAGGACAGCAAGAAAAAATCAGCCAAGTTCTGATTGATGGAAAACCATATGAAGCAACAGCTGTCAAAGAGTCTACGACTAAAAATAAGGCAGTTTATCAAGTAACGGTTCCTGCATTAGGATTGAGTTTTAAAGTTAGTTTCATTGTTTCTGATGGGCAAGAAGTTTCTATGAAAATAACAGATATCAAAGAAGGAACAACAAAAATCCATACGCTGGCCATTGCGAATCAAGGCTTAGTTTCCGTGAACAGTACCGATGCTGGCGCGGCATTTTCAGGTGTAGTCATGAACACTGGAACGAATGCTAATAATGGCAATAAAAATGGCGATACCTTCCAGAACTTAATGACATCAAATGAAGTGGGAACCAAGCAATATATGTACGGATTTTTAAATACGGATGCCTATGCTGCAAGTTTTTGGACCAATGCTTATGGGGATGGCACTGTAGACAACAGCGATAACAACCGAATTTATAAACAAACCAAAGAAACGAAAGCAGGCTATGTGACGTCTTTATGGAGTGGTTCTTGGACCTATCGACCATTTGATGCGCCAGATGCTTATTTGACGGGGGACATACCCGAAGTAAAAATCAAATTTGCAAAAGATTTAAATGGTGACGGTAAAGTCGACTGGCAAGATGCGGCAATCAACTATCGCGCAATCATGAATAATCCAGTTGGCGCGGAAAAAGTCCCTGAATTAGTTAATCAACGGATTCCTTTCAACTTTGCTAGTCAGGCGACAAATCCATTTTCAGTAACACTGGATGAATCAAAACGAGTGTATAATCTGACCGATGGTTTAGGACAAATGAACTTGTTGAAAGGCTATCAAAATGAAGGCCACGATTCAGCCCATCCAGATTATGGTGATGTTGGTAAACGTCAAGGGGGTCAAAACGATCTAAATAAATTAATCGATGAAGGACACAAACTGAACGCTATCTTTGGTGTACATGTCAACGATACAGAGTCATATCCCGAAGCAAAATCATTCAATGAAGACTTGATCGATCCAACAAAACGAGGCTGGGATTGGCTAGATCCATCATATTTCATCAAACAACGACCAGATACGATCAGTGGTAATCGTTTGAACCGCTTTAAAGAGTTGAAGCAAAATGTGCCGAATTTAGATTATATCTATGTAGATGTCTGGGGCAATCAAGGTGAAGCTGGTTGGTTAAGTCGCCAATTGAGTAAAGAAATCAATGGACTAGGCTGGATCACGGCTAATGAATTCCCGAATGCACTAGAATATGATTCGATCTGGAATCATTGGTCTGCTGAAAAAGCCTACGGTGGAACAGCAACGAAAGGCTTTAATAGCAATATTGTGCGCTTTATCCGTAATCATCAAAAAGACACATGGATCATTTCTGATAATCCGTTATTAGGCGGAACAGAATTTGAGGCATATGAAGGCTGGGTTGGAAAAACAAATTTCAATACGTATAAAGATAAAACTTTTGCAATCAATATCCCCACAAAATTTTTACAGCATTACCAAATCACAAATTGGGAGACAACGACCGCAGCCGATGGTCAAATCTATGGCACAATCAAATTGGCAAACGCTAGTGACAAGGTAGTTGT
Source organism: Enterococcus ureasiticus (assembly GCF_001730285.1). Taxonomy (GTDB): domain Bacteria; phylum Bacillota; class Bacilli; order Lactobacillales; family Enterococcaceae; genus Enterococcus_L; species Enterococcus_L ureasiticus. Next base: position 18,189 of record NZ_MIJZ01000015.1, on the reverse strand, counting down.
GACGCAAAAAGACGCGAATGATCAAAAACGCATAACATTAAATAATGTTGACGTACTAAAAGGGAATACCTATTTATTACCATGGACCAACAAGGATCAACTGAAGTTATACCACTGGAATGAAACTGGCGGCTCTACAACTTGGACGATTCCAGACAAATTACAAGGAAAAAACAATTTACATGTATATGAATTAACAGATCAAGGCAGAAAAGATAAAGGGGCTGCTGCTATTACAGGAAACCAAGTAACGATTCAAGCAGAAGCGAAAACACCGTATGTGATTGCGGAACCAGAGACAACTGAACCAGTAAAATTTGGTACAGGAACACCAGTGAAAGACCCTGGATTCAATGAACAAGATACGTTGGCTAAAAACTGGCAAGTCATTCAAGGAGATGCCGCAGTTATTAAAGATCCAAACGGCGACTATGTTTTGAATGCTGGAAAAGAAGCTATGACGATCAAGCAAGATTTAACAGTATTAAAAGCTGGGAAATACAGCGCCTACGTCAATACTGAAACACATAATCGAAAAGCCAGCATAACGATAGAAATCGATGGGAAAAAATATACAAAAGAATACACCAATTCTGTCGTTCAAAACTATATTCAAGCAGATACCAATCATACTAGCAGCAAATATCCTCAGTATATGCAAAATGCTAGAGTCGATTTTGTTGTTCCAGAGAATGCGAAAAAAGTCACACTTACTTTAGCTGCAGAAGCAGGGACCAATAAAACAAAATTTGATGATATTCGAATTGTTGAGCGGCAAACAGATGTAATGAATACAACAAGTGAAACCATTATCAAACAAGACTTTGAAGATACTCAAGCTATTGGCCTATTCCCGTTTGTCAAAGGACAAGCTGGCGGTGTTGAAGATCCACGAATACACTTATCGGAGAAAAACGAACCTTATACGCAATATGGTTGGAATAGCAATAAAATATCCGATGTGTTATCAGGCAATTGGTCTTTAAAAGCGCACAAACAAGGCGCAGGCTTAATGCTTCAAACAACGCCGCAAAATATAAAATTTGAAGCAGGGAAAAAATATACAATCAGCTTTGATTACCAAACAGATGGAAAAGATATCTTCTCTGCGGGATCTGTGACGGGTGAATATAAAACACTCCAAGATCTGAAAAAAGTTGGCGAAATTTTACCAACATCGGCAGATGGGAAAACCAAAAAATATCAAGCAGAAATTGTTGGTGACACTTCTGGGAATACTACGTTTGGTATTTACACAACGGGTGGTGCTTACGATCTAGTGATTGATAATTTTACTGTAACAGTCAAATAATCTAAGCAGATTTTGATAAATTAAGAGTTTAGTTAACAAACGGTGAAACGTATCGTGACTAAGCTCTTTTTTATTACGATTCATTATTAGAAAAATACCTATACGACGCTCAAGTTGATTTTTATGTGAGTATAAAACACTCCTTCCTCGTTACTGAATGTGGTAAACTAAGTTTGAACTGATCAAAGATAGGGGGAGTAGAAAAATGGATTTTATTTTTAATAATTTATTTTACATTGCTTATATTTCAATGGTTGTTCTTTACGGATCTTTAAGTCCGAGTCAGCTGACACCAAGTGCCAAGAAAACGTTTCACTTATTTGGTTTATCAATAGTACTTGTAATTTCTTTGGATATGACCAGTTTTATTCTAGGCTTTAAATACCATTTTCTGAAAGATTTTTTATTATATGCCCAAGTTATTTGTATGTTTGTTATTTTATTTCAATTGAAAAAATCTTCTTTAAACAAAATCAACATTTACAGTTATCTGTTTACGCTAATTTGCTTAAGTGGTTATACCATATATTCTGTTATTCAATTGTGGGGATTTTTAAATATTGTGACCCTTTAAGGCGTGGCTTTTGTCTTTCTAAATACCAGCGAGTATACTCGAAAGTAAGAGAGGTTTTCCCTCAAAAAAGAGTAAAGGAGCTATTATCATGATCAAAATCAGTCAAGCAAAAATGGATGCCCTGAATCGTTTATCTAATGAAAAAGGGTTGATCGAAGCGTTGGCAATCGATCAGCGAGGTTCTTTAAAAAAAATGATTGCAGATGCCAGTACGATGGCTACAGGAGAAGAAATTGTCGACTTTAAAAAAGTAGCCTCTAAAGAGTTAACTCCCTATGCTTCAGCGATTTTACTTGATCCAGAATATGGTTTACCAGCAACCAAGGTACGGGATAAGAATTGCGGATTATTATTAGCTTATGAAAAAACTGGGTACGATGCTTCAACACCAGGTAGAATGCCAGATTTATTAGAAGAATGGTCAGTATCACGTTTGAAAGAAGCTGGAGCCGATGCAATCAAGTTCCTACTATATTATGATCCAGATGAACCTGTGGCAATCAATAAGTTAAAGCATGTTTTTGTCGAGCGTTTAGGCAGTGAATGTTTAGGAGAGGATATTCCGCTCTTTGTTGAGATCGTGACGTATGATTCTGAGATTACGGATGCGAGCTCTGCGGCGTTTGCCAGAGTTAAACCACACAAAGTTTTGGAATCAATGATCGAATTTTCTAAGCCGCACTATCATATCGATGTTTTAAAAATGGAAGTACCCGTCAATATGAATTATGTGGAAGGTTTTGCTGAAAATGAAATCGTTTATAGTAAAAAAGAAGCTTTAGGCTATTTTAAAAAGCAAAGCGAATTGACTGAACTACCCTTTATCTTCCTAAGTGCAGGTGTTTCAACAAAATTATTCCAAGAAACATTGGAATTTGCAAAAGAAGCTGGCTCTAAGTTTAGCGGTGTCTTATGTGGACGTGCAACTTGGCGTGAAGGAGTCAAACCATTTTCAGCAAAAGGTGAAGCCGCTGGTCGTGATTGGTTTGCCACACAAGGAAAAGAGAATATTGAAACATTGAATGAAATCGTTGATCGTTGTGGAACATCTTGGCGCTCAAAGGTTGAGGTTGGATAAAAAATACCTGAAATAAATCGATTCCTGATTTATTTCAGGTTTTTTAGTAAAGAAAGGATTAAAAAAGAAAGAGAAAATAAAATTTTTTTCTATGTATTGCGGATAAACTTTCATTAAACTATAATCTAGTAAGTGGCTTATCGTCAAAATAGATAAGCAATGAGTTAGAGAGGATCCTGAACGATGAAAATAGGTATTCCAAAAGAAATAAAAAATGGCGAAAATCGTGTAGCTTTACCGGCTTCTGGGGTTTTAGATCTTATTAAGCACGGTCACGAAGTCTTTGTTGAAACCAATGCTGGATTAGGTGCTTCGATTCATGATGAAGAATATGTTGCTGTTGGCGCAACAATTGTAGCATCAGCTAAAGAAGCGTGGGGACAAGAATTAGTTTTAAAAGTAAAAGAACCATTAAAAGAAGAGTATCAATACTTAAGAGAAGATTTGACACTATTCACATATCTTCATTTAGCAGCCAATAAACCGTTAACTGAAGAATTAATGAAGAAAAAAACGAAAACAATTGCTTACGAAAGCGTTCAATTAGCCAATGGGGAATTACCATTGTTAGCACCAATGAGTGAAATTGCTGGACGTTTGGCAGCTCAGATCGGCGCTCAATTTTTAGAAAAAGTTCCAGAGGGAAAAGGGATTCTATTAGGCGGCGTTCCAGGGGTTAAAAAAGGCAAAGTAACGATCATCGGCGGTGGGATTTCTGGCTGTAATGCGGCGAAGATTGCGCTAGGGCTTGGTGCAGATGTTACGATTTTAGATGTCAATATCAAAAAACTCCAAGAGATCGATAATCAGTTTAATGGAGCAATCAAAACGCTTGTCTCTAATCATTTCAATATTCAAGAAGCAGTGAAAGATGCGGATCTAGTCATCGGAGCAGTCTTGATTCCAGGACGCAAAGCACCAGTATTAGTCACAAAAGAAATGGTCGTGTCTATGCCGGAACATTCCGTAATCATTGATATTGCTATCGATCAAGGCGGGATTTTTGAAACAATCGATGAAGTGACGACACACGAACATCCAACTTACGTTAAACTTGGTGTGATCCATTACGCGGTTGCCAATATGCCAGGAGCCGTTCCGCAAACGGCCACATTTGCCTTAGCTAATGCGACTTTACAATATGTATTAGAATTAGCGAACAAAGGATTTGAACGTGCTGTAGAACAAAATCCGGCGTTACTTTCAGGCATTAATACATTGAATGGTGCAATGACCAATCATGCTGTTGCGACTGATTTGAATTTGCCATATTCTTCAGTATCATCTGTTTTATAACTAGTTGAATTTATTAGGAGGGGACGCATCCCAATGACAAAAAAAGAATCGTTACATTTAATTGAACGTCTATCGAACGCATCTGGTGTTTCTGGATTTGAAGATGATGTAGTAGCAATCGCTAAAGAATTCTCAGCACCTTTTGCTGAAGTTAGTGAAGATCATATTCGAAATGTTTACATGAAAGTTGGGAAACACAAAGCGGATAAACCAACAATCGTGTTTGATGCTCATAGTGATGAAGTGGGTTTTATCGTTCAAGCTATAAAACCAAATGGTACATTGCGCTTTCTGCCTTTAGGCGGTTGGGTGCCAAATACAGTACCAGCACATCGCGTACGAATCAAAACAGCCAACGGTAATGAAATTCCTGGCATTATTGCTAGCAAACCACCGCACTTTATGACGGATGCTGAACGCAAAGAAGTCCAAACAATCGATGATATGGTGATTGATGTAGGCTGTACCAGCGTCGAAGAGGTTGTAGAGAAACTAAACATTGCAATCGGTGATCCAGTGATTCCAGATGTGACCTTTGAATACCTTGAAGCGACTGACGTGATGCTGGGCAAAGCGTTTGATTGTCGTATTGGTTGTGCGTGTTTACTTGAAACACTGAAAGAATTGTCTGAAAAGGAATCGGAATTCAATCTGATTGGTACGATGACAGCACAAGAAGAAGTCGGTGAACGTGGTGCGACAGTAGCGATGAATAATATCAAACCAGATTTAGCTATCGTGTTTGAAGGCTGTCCGGCAGATGATACATTTTCAGAAGAATACATGATTCAATCTGGCTTAAAACGTGGTCCGATGCTTAGAAACTTTGATGTTTCGATGATTACTAATCCGCGTTTCCAGCGGTTTGCCAAAGAAACAGCCGAAAAATATGGTTTACCAATGCAAAGTTCAGTTAGAAAAGGCGGAGGTACTAATGGCGCTATCATCAATTTGACGAACAAAGGTGTACCGGCCATTGTAATTGGCGTGCCAGTCCGTTATGCACATACCCATTATGGCTATGTTGCATACGAAGATTACCAAGCAGCACATCAACTGGCCGTCGCTATCGTAAACGACTTAACGAAAGCCAAAATCGACAGCTTTTAATGATAGAAAAGAAAATAGGGGGGAATTAAAAAATGAACATGAAAAAATGGGCATTAACGACAGTAGCCGCAGGATTACTAGTAGTATCACTTGCTGCATGCGGGTCAGGAAGTAAGAAAGACGAATCAACTGGGGATAAAAAACAAGTATTGACCGTTATTGAAAATGCTGAACTGCCAACAATGGATATATCTCAAGCGACAGATGTTGTTAGTTTTTCAGCAATCAGTCAAGTAATGGAAGGCTTATATGAATTTGCTGATGATAGCACTTCAGCACCAGCGATTGCAAAAGAAGTTGTTACACCTACAAATGATGGGAAAACATACACAATCAACTTACGTGAGGACGCAAAATGGAGCAATGGCGATCCAGTCACAGCAAATGATTTTGTCTATTCATGGAAACGTACGGTTGACCCGAAAACAGGTTCAGAATATGCGTATTTATTTGATGGCTTTGAAAACTACAAAGCAATTTCTAAAGGTGAAAAACCAGCAGCTGATTTAGGTGTTAAGGCAGTTGATGATCACACATTGGAAATTAACTTAGAATACCCAATTCCATACTTATCTTCTCTTTTAGCAAAACCAACATTCTATCCATTGAATGAAAAATTTGTTGAAGAAAAAGGGAAAGAATATGGAACAAACAGCGATAACATGATCTACAACGGCGCTTTTACTCTTTCTGACTGGGATGGTACAAGCATTACCTGGAAATATCTGAAAAATGATCAATTCAGAGCAGCAGACAAAGTGAAATTAGATGAAGTCGATGTTCAAGTAAGTAAAGAAATCGGCACAAATGTGAACTTGTTTAAAGCAGGCGATACGGATATTGCACCAATTAAAGGTGAATATGTTGATCAAGAACTAGATAATCCAGAATTAGTAAAACGTATTTATCCATCCACTTCATACTTGCAATACAATACTGAAAACAAAGTATTTGCGAATAAAAATGCTAGAAATGCGATTACAAAACTAATCAACTCAGATCAAATCGCTAAAAATATTCTAAAAGATGGTTCAATGGCAATTGAAACGTTTGTACCAAAAGGAATCGCTAACCAAGAAACTGGGAAAGATTTCGCTGAAGAAGCAGGCCAATTAATGAAGACCGATGTTGAAGGCGGTAAAAAATTATGGGAAGATGCTAAGAAGGAATTAGGTGTTGACTCAGCCGAAGTAACATTGTTAACGTCAGATATCGATACAGCTAAAAAAATGGCGGAGTACATTCAAGGATTATTAACAGAAAACCTAAAAGGATTAAAAGTAACAATCTCAAGCGTACCGTTTAAAAACCGTTTAGACCAAATGAGTAAAGGCGATTTTGATGTTGTTTTAGCTGGTTGGGCAGCAACATATGCTGATCCATATGACTTCCTACAATTGTTTAGAACAGGTGGAGAACAAAACTATGGTAAATTCAGCAATGAAGAATACGATAAATTACTAACAGAATCAGCAACAACCTATGCCACTGAAAATGAAAAACGTTGGAATACCTTGTTGGATGCTCAAAAAGTATTGATGGACAACTCACCAGTGACACCACTTTACCAAGCATCAGAAGCCTTCTTGGTAAATGATCGTGTCGAAGGGTTGGTTTATCGTGCAATTGGTGCTCCTTATTATAAGAATGTATCTTTAAAATAAAGAATTGATAAAATGTTGAAAAGTCAGTGTAAGGCTGCTTTTCAACATTTTTTTCTGTTCGTATTCTAGAATGTATAATTTAAGTGCAACACTAAAAATTTAAGGGGAAAAAAACCTGTTATAAATGGTGTTGACGAATTATATCGACTAGGAGGTATTCAGCTATGACTTCATACACACACCTTACTATACGTGAGCGGGAAATGATCTTTCTCTATCATGGTTTTGGATTTACTATTCATAGAATTGGGCGCTTAATCAAAAGAAGCTCGTCAACTGTTATTAGGGAACTTAAAAGAATACTGCAAAGTTTAGAGTATATTCTCCTTCTCTAGCACAAAAATCGTATCATAAGAACAAGCAGAAATGTGGTAGAAAGAGAATCTTGGATCAGTCACCTTACAGAGAAATCATTCGTAAATTACTTTTTGAACACCAATGGTCTCCAGAACAGATAGCGAATAGAATTAACTTAGAGAATAAAGAATCTATTATCAGTTATCCTACTATTTATCGCTCTATTTACGATGGTCTATTTGATCAGGGGTGCCCTGGAGCTCGAAAAATGTTAAGACGAAGAGGAAGAAAATCAGGGAATAAAAGAATCGGTGATCGTCGTGGGCGCTTTACTGATGTAAAAACAATTCACGAACGTCCTTCAAAAGCCGAAACTAGAGAAGAACTTGGACACTGGGAAGCAGCACTGGGTTGGGGCACAGTGGAAAGTCCTGCTTAGTAACACTAGTTGATCGGAAATCTCGATTTTTACTAGCTGGTAGGATTCCTAAAAATGATTCCATCTGCGTAAGAGATAGGATTGTAAAATTATTATCTCCCCTAAGCAAGAAACAACGTAAAACGATTACACCAGATAGAGGACCAGAATTTGCAAAGTACAAGTATTTCAGTAGATTGTGCGGTATTGATTGCTATTTTGCAGATCCTTGGTCTCCATGGCAACGTGGAACAAATGAAAATACAAATGGATTGATACGTGAATACTTACCAAAGCGTACAGATATGACACCCGTCTCAGAAGAATATATTGAATCAGTCATTGATAAACTAAATAATCGTCCTAGAAAATGTCTAAGTTGGAAAACCCCTTATGAAACCTTTTATGAAAAAACTTCAAGTTTGACTTAAAGATTATGAAGAAAAAGAGAACATTGTTATGTGCATATCCTCTAATAGATGCTACTTTTATCTGACAATAATTTATAACATTCATTTGTGAAGAAATATTTCTATAAAGCTTTCCTAATTGCGTTGGCTAAACCTTTAGGATTTTCCCAGGACATTGAATGACCTGCTTTACTAACAGTATCGATTCTAACATTATTATTTTTTAATATATCGATGTCGGGATCATCTAAATTATATTCCCCAAATATATATGTTTTAGGACAATCAAGTGAGTACAGAATAGTTCTCCAAGAAGGAAATTGACCTGAAACTACTGATTTTGAAATTTGATATGCTGCTTGTGGCAGCCATAAAGAAAAACTTGAAACCCATATTTCGTTAGAGCTTTGAAGGTTTTCCATAATAATATTTTTAAAACCTGTATTGACAAACTCATTTAAAGTCATTGAAGCTATTTTTTTTGTAACAAAACCACCTCCACTATCAAGGTTTGCTTCTGTTAAAATTATATTTTCTATCTCCCCTTTATATAGTGAAGCTACTGTTAGTGCGACAGCACCACCTATACTATGACCAAAAAGAATGATTTTTTCTAATCTCAATACTTTAATAAACTCTATCAAATAAAGAGCATGGTTTTCAATTGTGTAATCAAATTTGTTCGGTTTATCACTAAATCCTGCACCAAGCAAGTCAATTATAATTCGTCTATGACCACATAGTTCAGGCTGTGCCGCAACTTCTGGATAATCTAATGATCCAGCACAACCTAGTCCATGGATAAAAAGGATTGGAGTTTTTTCTCCCGGAAAATCATGATATCTTATTTTGTGTTGTCCATTTACTACTTCTAATTCTTTCATGTGTACCTCCCATATTCCAATTAATCTGAAGAATTTTAGTCTTAGTATAACATATAATCATTAGTGCTTTTTAATAACGTTGCACTTAATTAGACAACTCTAGTTGACAAAAAAAGAACGTATGTTTGTATATTGGTTTTAGAAATAAAAAAGGACAGGTGAATAAATATGATAGATCATTTTTCAATAAATGTAAGCGATATCGACAAAAGTAAACGATTTTACAAAGAGGTCTTAGCACCATTAGGAAACGAAATGAAGTTGGATTTTGGTAAGAGCGTTAGTTTTGGCGAGAAAGAGATTATCAGCGGAGATCCTGCGGGTAGTTTTTGGATAACAGAAGGTGAGCCAAAACTCATTCATTTTGCGTTTAGTGCTGCCTCAAAAGAAGAGGTTGAAGCATTCTATAATGCTGGACTAAAAGCTGGTGGAACCGATAATGGTAAACCTGGAATCAGGCCAGATTATGGTGCTCACTACTATGCGGCATTTATTCTTGATCCAGATGGCTATAATATTGAAGCAGTCTATCATGGTGCGTAGTTAAAATAAATCACAACAAATTGATGCATTCTCTGAAAGAAAGCTTTATACTAAGAAATAATGATATATTTTCTGGAGGAGAAAGATGAATAATAACGATATACTGATCCGTTTACGTTACGCATTAGATATTAAAGATACAGATATGATCAAGATTTTTAAACTGGGTGATTTAGAGGTCACAAGGGAAGAGCTACGAGTTTTACTAACAAAGCAAAATGAAGAAGATGAACTTCCACGTGATGCCGTTTGTGATAATCGTACCTTAGAGGCCTTCTTGAACGGCTTGATCACGTATAAAAGAGGCAAAGCACCTGTGAAAAATGGTGTAGCACCTAAGCCAACATTCTTGATCTCGAATCAAAGCACTGTCAATAATGTTTTGCTTAAGAAAGTAAAGATTGCGTTAACTCTGACAAGTGACGATATGCTCGATGTTTTGAGACTGGCGGGCGTTTATGCTTCGGAGAGTGAACTAAGTGCAATCTTAAGAAAAGAAGGACACCGAAATTACATGGAATGTGGTGACCGCTATGCAAGAAATTTCCTGAAGGGTTTAGCAATCAAGTATCGGGAACAATGAATCAAGTAATGAAGTAAAAATACAATTTACTATCAGGATGAAACTAGGCTAAATCAGACTAGTTTTGTCCTTTTTCTGACTAAGGGAGGAAGCAACTTGAAGAAAATCGAACGAATACTGGCAATCATCGTGCTACTTTTAGAAAATGAGATTGTTTCAACTGCTCAATTGGCTCAACGTTTTGAAGTGACCAAAAGAACCATTTTTAGAGATATCGAAACGATTGAATTAGCTGGTTTTCCGATTATTTCTCATCCTGGTCGGAAGGGTGGTTTCTCACTAGTGGATTCTTTTAAATTGCGAACATATACTTATAGTGGAGAAGAAAAGCAAGATATCCTTAATGCGTTAAATATCAAAGAAGGTTTATTCGGAATTTCGGATCAGCAAAACACAATCAAAGAGAAAATTACATTGATACAACAGAAAAACAATCAAAAAGGCCAACTGAAAAAACAATTTTCATTTGAGTCACCGACCATGCATCGGCTAGAAATTGAAGTTGAAACGAAAAGAAAAATCAATTACATCAATCTTTCTCTGAAACAAAATCGAAAAGTAATAATTGATTATGTAGACAATAAAGGTGATCATACTCAAAGAACGATCCATCCATATGAATTAATGTTGATGAATGGCAGTTGGTATATCTATTCTTATTGTGAGGAACGAGATGCCTTTAGATATTTTAAAGTCACGCGCATTTGTCAACTTATGATTCAGGAGATGACATTTGAACCTGTTGAATACTCTAATGCAAGACTCATTGAACCTGATGAAGACGTGATCCAATTACGTTTTAAAAAAGAAGATTTAGGAAAACTATATGATTATTACACGGAAGATGAAATTGAAGTAGGAGAGAATCATGTAGATGTAAGAGTTTATGCAAATCAGCAAAAAACGATCATTCCCTTTTTGTTGATGTTTGGTAATGGTGTAAAAGTGATAGCACCAGAAAAATTGAAAGAGCGACATAAACAAGAAATAATCAAATTAAACGAAACATATTAAAGAAGAGGGATTTCACTTACCTATTTCCTTGCTTTAAATGTAAGCTGTATTCTATATGCAAAAATCGAGATACTGAGCTGAAATTAAGTAAGGAAGCGATAAGAAATACTAGGAGTAAATGTAAGGAATAAAAAGTAGGCTCTACAGTTTTTAGGAATCGATTTCTAATAACTGTAGAGCCTTTTTCTAATGCTTTTTTATATAATTTTTATATTTAAATACTTTATTATCATTATTGTATAAAGAAATTTGTGGAAAGTAATAATAAAATTCATATGAATTGTTGCATAATTATTTTTGTTAGAATAATTTATTTTATAAAATAATACAAAAGGCTGTTTCAAGACTACATATAGCTAGTTTTTGATAATTCTAGACTAAAAAAAACATATCTTGTTTTTCGATAAAACAAGATATGTTTGTGAATGTTTTTAAATTAATTTGATATCTAAATCTATTCTATTGGTTTGTTAATGATAAATCAATAGTGAAATCAAGAAAAAAGCAATATATTTTTTTCAATTTTTAATAGAAAAACAGAAAAAAATGAGAATTTCGAAGAAATACTTTACTTGTTTGAAATAAATTTAATGAAAAGTGGATCTGCGGTTATTTTTAATCGCCGTCAGATTCGCCGTCAATAATATAGGAAGGAATTGATTTTTTTGGCTAAAGGTGAAAATATTTATAAACGCAAAGATGGACGCTGGGAAGGTCGATACCCAAAAGCAAGAAAAATAGATGGAAGCATTCATTATGGGTACATTTATGCTCGTTCATATCGTGCAGTGAAAGAGCAGTTACTTGATAAAAAAGTTCAGAAAACACTTGTTTACACTGGAGCTGTCAAAGAATTTCACGGAACATTTGGGGAGTGGGCTAATCTTTGGCTAACAGAGATTATGGCTCCGAATTTGAAAGAAAGCACGTATGCCAGTTATAGTCATAAGCTTCAATTATATGTTTTACCAAGTTTAGAGAAGCGTCCTCTAAAAAAAATCACAGCTTCTGATATGGATAAACTAGTTAAAGGTTTAGCCCAAACATTATCTGCTAGTTCTGTTCATATTGTTTTTCGTATCACAAAAAATTGTTTTGAAGCTGCCAAAGAGCGAGGTTATATCTATTTAAATCCCTGTGAACGTACAGCTTTGCCCAAAATAAATAAACAAAAAGTTCAAGCATTGACACGCACGCAGCAAAAAGCAGTAGAAGCTGAAAGTCTGAAAAGTATCAAAGGATTGCCTATTTTATTAGCGTTAGAGACAGGTATGCGTATTGGAGAAATCTGTGCATTAAAATGGGAGGATATTGATTTTGAGTCCTCTGTGTTAACAGTCCAACGAACAAAACAACGAATCGCTTTACCAAGTTCTTCAGGTCAACGAACAAAAATTATTGAAACGCCACCGAAGACTGTCAATGCGAACCGGATTATTCCGCTTACCAAAAAAATTAAAACAGCTCTACTACATTGGAAAAAACAAGCTATCTCTACTTATGTTGTAACGAGTGAAGGACATTCGATTGAACCTCGTACAATCAGCTATCGATTTGAACGTGTCAAGAAAAAATTGGGATTGATCAATGTGTCTTTTCATGCCTTGCGCCATACATTTGCAACTCGTTGTGTGGAATTAGGCGTTAACATTGCTGCAATCAGTTCTTTATTAGGGCATTCTTCTATCAAACTGACTTTAGATACGTATACGAATTCGTTCTTAGACGAACAAAGAGTAGCGATTGATAAATTAGCATTTATATAATGACTTTCAAAAAAAATGCTAAGAAAATCGCTTTCTTTTTCTTGTTAATTTTATAACATCTGTTATTTTCAGATTTTATATTTTCTATGTTTTTAAATATAAGCCCTTTAAAAGCAAAAAGAGCTTTTTTTATTTTTTATCCGCCGTCAAATTCGCCGTCAACAGAAATTTTAAAACCTTACAAATAAAGAAAAATTATCCCTTTTTCTTGTTTTATCGAAAAACAAGATGTATTTTAGCGGACTATACACAGTTTTAAACAGTATAAAAACTATTCTAAAATACTGCAAATATATTGACTAAATTAGAAAAAATTAATGAAACATAGAATATGGAGGAGAGAAAGGATATGTACAATATTGGGGTTATTTCTTCAAATAGAGAATTGGCTGATAACACATACATAGAAGCATTAAAAGAAACAAAGTGTATTGTCCATCATCTGAAGGATCAACAGACATGGAACATCACTGAAGATGGATTGGATGCATTGATCATTGAAGACGAAGAAAATCAGATGAGTATAATTTGTGAATCTATAATAAAAATCCGCGAACAAAGCTCTGCATTATTGTGGGTGTTGTCTAAAGATACAGATAAATCTACAAGAATTGTCTATATGAAATTAGGTGCGGATGGAATTATCAATGCATCGATTGATTCAGATGAACTTTCCTTGTTTATACAAGGGAATTTGAAGCGTTATTCTGAAAAACAACAAAATACACTCAAATCTCACGAACATCCAGCACTTCAAGAACCTGTTTTGGCTAAAAATAAGATTAAGCTTATCCCATCTAATTTCAGTGTCTTGCTAAACGGTAATCGGGAAGTGAGCTTAACTAAGCTTGAATTTAGAACAATCGAATTGTTAAGTCAGCATGCAGGAGAGGCTTTAGCATATGAAGAAATTTATAAGAATGTCTGGAGTGGTGAAGACGAAGATAAGCAATATCGAGTGGCAAATATTATTTATCATTTACGCAGAAAACTTGATGGAGGCAACACAACGAGAGAGTACATCAAAACAGTTCGTTCGAAAGGTTATATGCTGAATAATTAATAAGAATGTGCTACACGAAAATACTGATAACTGTTTTCATTTTTTCTCTGTAATCGTTTATCCAATTAATGAATCGCGTAGAGCAGAGAAACTTGAAATAGATGTGTCTAAACATACGGCACACCGATTTTTGAGGAAAGGAGGAAAAATATTGAAAGTTTTGAAAAAAAGTTCTTTCGTTGCTGTTTTAATAACTCTATTCAGTGTAATGAGCTTTTTAGTTTTAAATAATCAAACGAAAATAAAAGCTTCTGACAAAGATGGCAGTTCATATGTTTTAGAAAAGAAGTCAGAAACTAAAAATCAAGTTGAGTTTGATTTAAAAGTGAAAGATCCCCAAAAGAGCACGATCATATTATCTTTAGATAACTCTGACCAACGTATTTTATATGCGGAAAACATTCTCGATCATCTTCCAGAAGAGGTCGCAAACAAATTGGAGATCACAGATGATACGGAAAATCAGGTCACAATTACTTTTAAAGAAACACTTGGTAGCTATACATTACCAATAATGTTTAAAGCATCGGAATATAATAAAACAATATCCAATACGCTTAAAGTAATAAGTGAAGAAAAAGTAGTTTCTAAAGCTAGTTTTGATTTGAACTATCAAAAAGAAGTGATTGAAACACCAGTTATGGTCAAAGGTGACGTGAAAGAGCAGGCGAGAGGGTTTAGAAGTGCAGTATCTGTTAATAATTGGGATACATTTAAAGCGGCTTTAGCGAATACTGCAGTTGATGTGATCAATGTTGATGCTGATATTACAAGGACAGCTACAAATGCAGCTTCTGCTCCTGGAACATTGTCCAGAGATTTAACGATCAATGGGAACAATCATAAAATCGATTTTGGTGCCAATAATGGTAACGTAACTTTAGGTGCCACTTCCGTAAATAAATTAGTGGTGAATGATGCAACGATAACTAAACAAGGAGCAACTTCGATTTTTTATTCGTCCTCAGCTTCCGCTATTTGGGATGTGACATTCAATAATGTTAGTACACCAGAAAATAATGTTCCAGGTGTAATCGAGGCCACGAATAGCACGTTAAGATTAGCTGGTGAAAATAACTTTTACGCTACAAATAATACGGTCACGATTTTACATGTTTATTCAAGTGATGGTGCTAAAAGTAAGATCACGACGAACCAATCAAGCAACACTCTAACGGTTTGGGCAGTGGGTATAAATGATGGAAATCGTGGTGGCGGAACGATTAATTTAGATAATGCCACCTTAGTAGCACATTCCACTGGTTCTTCTGCTATTCGCTTACGTTATGGAGGTAATAAATTTAATGTGACCAATCACTCAAAATTAACAGCGATTACTGATACAACAGGTGGCGATGCAGCGACTGTACGTTTTTCAACGAATAATCCAAATAATGAGTTTAATATTTCAGATAACTCAGAGATCGACATTCAACATTTAGCCGGTGAAGCTCCAGCTTTACGTTTAAATGGAGATGGTTTTATTACGAATGTATCTGGAAAATCAAAATTGAATCTCTACAATAAAGGATCAGGCAGTGCAAGTAATAATTCGAATGAAGCCTTGAACTTACCTGGGAGTAATAATACTTTCACGATTCGTGATAAGGATAGTCAAGTGAACATGATTGCTAATTACGGACCGGCTGTATATGGAAATTCAAATACATCCACAATCGATGCAGGACCAGATACAGAGTTTATCGCTAGAGGAAATACTAGCGGTGAAGCCTATGGTGTATTCAATATGGGAGCTAATGCCAGTGTTCTGATCGATAATCCGATTTATTATGATTTTGCCAATACACGTTCAGGCGGAGCCAACATCTTTAGTTTGAGTGGTGCTGGCGGAAAATTTGTAGCAAATAATACCGATGTCAGTGTTTGGCAAAAAGGGAAAAATGTTTACGTAGATGATCCGTTATACGATTGGACCTTGATTGATTTTACATTAACTGGTTCTAACTTAGCGACAATTGCAAGTACTAGTGATACTGGTTTTAAATCACTATTTGGGCAACCAAATAATTATGCCCGAATGAGTGGGAATAATGCTAGACCGATCGTGGATGACTTAAGAATACCGACGAATGCAGATAAAGCAATTTATGGACACGTTTCAGTTCCGGAAGGGGTCGAAGGTATTCGTGATGCTTGGACAGATGAAGTCGAGGTTGATGTAACTGTAAAAAATGCAGATGGCTCTGTTGCATACACTTTAACTGACGATACAATTGGTTCGCCAGGTCTTGCTCTGTGGGGAGAAACTGCTAAAAATGGGTTGTTTAAAATCAACCTTCCAAACGGTAAATTTCTTGAAACAGGTCAAACGATAGAAGTGACCGGTGCCAGACGTAGAGGTGCGAATAGTCAATCTGGAAAAATGCACGAAAGTTTACCAGAAGATATTCAAACAGGCGTTCAAACGGTTATCGATGTCACTCCGCCCACCCAAACAGGGGAGGCAAACAAATTAAATAATGCCACCAAACAATTATCTGGAACAAGTGACGAAAACGGTGCAAAAGTTTTTGTCAAAGTAAATGGTGAGTGGCTAAAAGGTGCAGATGGTAAAGCAGTATTTACAACTGTTGCTGCAGGGAAATGGACACTTGATTTATCTAGATATTTAGAAAAGACTGATAAAGTAGATGTTTATTTAAAAGATAAAACAGTTATCAGTCCTATGCCGACGTATACATTGCCAGATACCTACACACAAGAACCAGATGGGGTATTTGGAAATATCAATGTAAAAGTGGATGGCTATGATGGAGCAGGAGGTTATCCTGGTTACCATGATGCAGTAAAAAGTGGAACGGATGATAATCGCTTTGATCCAGCTAAAAGACTCATTGTTGAAGATGGGCTTCCGGACAATCCATTAATGGAAAAAACCGTTATTTCTTCTGGTGATAAAACAACGCAAGTCGGCGATATACTAACCTATACACTGACCGCTACTAATGGAAAAAACGCTAGTCTAGATGCTGTTTGGAATAAAGTTACTATAAAAGATACGATTCCAGACGGATTAAAATTTGATCCAGCAACAGCAAACGTGACGATTAATGGTAAAACGGCATCTGAGACGGACTTTACCTATGATGTCGATTCTCGTTTATTGACAGTGAATGTCGGGAATTTGAAGGCGGGAGCTTCTGCGATTGTAACCTTTAAAACAGAAGTTCAGCAATCTGGAGTTGGAAAAGTAATTACTAACATCGGGACAGCAACAGGCTTTTCACCAAGAGAATCTGGGGAATTTATAGAAGGACCCGATGATCCTAACCGAGCACATGATGTATTTTCTAAAGATGCAAAAGTTGATAATCCAGGAGGAAGTGTTTTCGGTATTCTGGAACTTGTTTCAGCGCCCAAAAATATTAATTTTGGAACAACTATCTTTAGTCCAAAAGGAACAAAAATCAATAATCCTTCTTATGAAGGTGGCGATTTAGTCGTGAAAGATAGCCGTGCAGTGCAAGAAACATGGACTTTGAATGCTCGTTTAGAAAAAGAGTTAGCCAAAGTTGATGATCCGAACATCTTTATCCCAAGAGCGATTCGTTATGTACATCAAAATGACGAAATCACGTTAATGGGTGCATCGCAACCAATCATCTCACGTAAAAATGCGAACAGTGATTCTTATAACATCAGCGGTACTTGGTCACCAGAAGGCGATGGCTTCAAATTAAAAGTAGACTCTGGTCAATCGGTAGATGCTGGAAAATATGAAGCAACGATTGTTTGGGAATTAGTCGCAGGACCACCATCAGCAAATCCATAAAAGTAGAGGAGAAAAGTATGACTAAAAAAGTATTATCTATCTTGCTATCTTCTATTATGGGTCTGATGGTAGCCACACAATTTTCAGAAACTGTGAATGCAACTGAAAACCAAAATGGAGGACAAGTAACAACTGAAGGAATCATTACGTTTTACGAAGACTCGACTGAGCCGACAACAGAACCAACGACTGCATCGACAACAGAGCCGTCAAAACCAACGCCGTCTAGCCCATCAGAACCTAAGGTCACAAAACCTGTTGGAAGATATCCATCCACGGGTGAAATTATCAAAGGCTCAATTGGGATTGGCGGAATTGTGCTAGTAGCTATTGCACTGTTTCTTTTCTTTAAGAAACGTAAAAAAGAGCAGGAGGCAGATAAAT
>NZ_MIJZ01000014.1 GCF_001730285.1 Enterococcus ureasiticus | reverse complement strand
ACAGGCACTTTATCACCATTTTTAGGAAATATCTGCTGTAAAAATCCTTTTTTCATCTGTTTTAGAGTATCTAACTTACGTTGATGAAGAGCGATAGTATTGTCTAGATATCTGAAAAAGCTGGAAATTTTTAATTGTTCCTTCATTGATGGCATTAAAATATCTTGATTTCGTACTAATTCTGAATTTAGGTTGACCTGACTTCCTGGTTGTCCATACTTTTTCCATGATGGTCTAAACATTTCTAACCATTGAAATAGAAATTCTTGTTCAAATTTTATATTTAAAAAAATTAGAAATCCATCATGTACCCCAGTTTTAACATAATTTATGACTGGTTTTCCAACTGTTGCAGCTATGCTTAAAAGAAGATGAGGTTCTTTTAATACTCTAGTTTTTTCTTGTCCAACTTCAGAAATTCTTTGTTCTAAATATCTAATTCGACCATTTTGCGCAGTTACATCGGAAATTCTTAACCATCCTACTTCAGAAGTATTGTCAAACCATTTTGGATCTTGGATAGGTCTTGGTGAAGCTCCGCGTACAATATCAGCTAGCTCTCCCAACTTACGCTGTTCCCAAGCGTCAATTATTTTGAATAATTACCATTCTATCAATTTAAATTTTATTAAGTATCTCTTAATCTCAAAAAATAGAATCACATTTTCCATCATAAATTAACCTTAATCTTCCTCTCCCCATCCAACTTCCTAACCTTCTCCTCCTCAATCTCCATCAACCTCAAAAACTCCTCAAAAAAAGCATGAAACAAATGCCCACAAGCATAATACTCCTTCACGACCTTTTTCTTATTAATCGGCCCTTTCCGAAACTGAAAAAAATGATCCAACACAGCAAGCGGCTCCTCCCAAGACTGCAAACGATCCAACGTATGCTGCAAATCCGTAATATCCTGATAAGGAATCACCTTTAAACTCTGACCTTCTTTTTTCATAACCCATTTCCTCCCATTTTAAAAGTATTCATAAAACCATTAATTCGAAGCGCTGAACAATAGCATCCAACGGCTTCATACGCTTAAAACATCTATCTGCACATTAACTTAGGCAACTATTTAAACGAACCAGTGATAAAAACGACTTATGTTTAATTTTTCCAAGCCTTGCTGATGTTCCCATCACTTTCTTCTCAAAGCAAAACAAAAAACGCTATTAGCGCAACCCAATACCGTCATCAATCCTCTAGATAAAGCTCAATCTCTCCATAAAATACAAAACCCAAACTAAAAGTTTCCAGACAGACTAGAAAATTCCAGTAAAATTAGGTACAATAAAAAGAGCTAGTGCTTATGTGCTAGCAATTGGCAACTTGTATAGATAGTTTGCTCTGTCTATGCAAGGCTTCATCATGTGATTGCTGTCAGATGATGAAGTGCCTTTTTCTATTTAATTGGTTGTTTTGCGTTTGAACGAAACCTCCTTTCATTAAATTTGTAGAATAGAAAAAAACGATACCAGGTAACCTCACCCAATATCGTTCACAATAGTCCCAAAGAATCATCTACCACTTTTTCAGCATAACCCAAAGAGAATCCAAGAAACCTATAGAAAAATAGGCAAACTTTAGGTACAATGAAGAAGCTAGTACATGTTGCTAGCACTATTGGCAACTTGTTTGGGCAGTTTGCTCTGTCTTTACAAGGCTTCAAATGCTTGGTTGCTGCCAGGCTTTGAAGTGCCAATTTATTTTTATATTCAGATTTGAACAGTTCATACCAATATGAGCTGTTTTTTATTGCACATCACAGCAATTAAATGAAGAGCTGACGATGCGCAATACTTGGCGACCGAAGAGAGATAAGTTTCCCTCGTTCTATTCTACCTCTTAAGTATATCCGAAAAGAATACGAACACGCAACATGTTTTTTCTTACTAAGAGCATTAAATAACACTAAAAATCGCTCTCTTATATATAAGAAAAAATAACAAAAAATTTTTTTCAAAAGGCTATTTTTAGCCTCAAATGACAGCTATATAAAAGTGAAATCGTTCGTTTAAAAAGTTTAATTAGTATGATATACTTTTCATTGCAGAGAAGTTATGACGGTGGCGACTTCTGAAAGGTGGTGGTGCTTATGGAGATAAGTACTGAAATCTATGGAAGGAGAAAGCCTTTTGTCAGCATTGGATACAATTAAACTGATCCTAAGCTTTGGTATGTTTACCATCGCTTTAATTCGTTTAGTTGTAGAATTGCTTAAAAACGACAAAAAGAAATGACCGTTCATTAACTTTAGCCAGTTAAACGATCATTTCATAATGATATAAAATACTTGCTACCGTCTTAAACGGCTCTGCATAGGAGAGGTATGTTAGCGCATATCTCTCTTATCACCTGTAATTATAGCATACAACAAATTTTTTTACCATATCTATAGAAATGCGCTCAAAAAGATCAAACAGCATAATTCCTTAAAATATAAATGACTGGTGTGGTCAAATATTACCTTAAGATATACATTTACTAAAGAACGATTCTCTTTGGTTAAGTACTGTCAGATATAAAACGATAGCTTTCTGGTTTTAAACTAAATCGAAGTAAAAAAAATGAAACAGAGAAGATAGTAGTACGTACAACACTGTGTTGAGTCCGCTTACATGGTATACTATATACAGACTAAATTATTAAAAAATCTCAACAAAAAGATGCAAAAGGAGGATTTACAATGAAACATATCAAAAAAGAATTCCTACTTAATTGTGCTCCCGCAAAAGCTTGGCAGCTTGTCGTAGATCGTAGCAAATATGAACGGTGGGCGGCTGCTTTTCAAGCAGGATCAACCTATTCTGGTGAGATGAAATTGAACGAAACGATTTCATTTGTTGATGAGAAAGGGAATGGCTTGGTTTCTAAAGTGGTCGTTTTTGAACCAGAAAAAGAAATCAAATTCGCATTCTTAGGAGAAATTACAGATGGTAAGTATGTAGAAGTTCCTGAATTTGCAGAGATGCTTGAGCACTACCTATTTGAGCCTGTGGGCAATCAAACGAAAATGCTTGTGGATGTTGTGATGGATGATGAGTATTATGATATGATGAATGATTTATGGGATAAAGCGGGAGTGGAACTAATAAGATTAAGCAATTGATGCATAAGCAGAGTGAAACAGACAGTTAAAATGATAAAAATTAAGACGAAAAAAAGTGAGACAATAATCGAGAAAAACTGATTATTGTCTCACTTTTTTCAATTTAAGAGTACACAAAGAGATCTCAAACCTGTAGAATTAAAGTAAGGATTGCAACAGAGAGTCTAATAAGTATTTTAGGTTTTACAAAGAAGGGATGAGAGCAACATGAAAAAGAAGGTCTATTTAGTCAGTTTTTCATTACTTTTACTAATCAGTTTTGTAACATTTACGGTCTATAACAAAACAAAAGCACAGTCTCAACATATCGAAGAAACAACACTCAAAAACCAAAAACTAGACAAAGAATCGATTGAACAATTCAAGAAAAAAATAAGTGCGAAAAATACAGAAGCCTTTTCAATTGACCTTAAAAATGCTGACGCTGAAACGATATATAAAACATTTAACGGACCAAATTCAGATGAAATTATCAGTCTGGTAGAAATGGATCATGATGATTCAGATCGAATTTTAGTATCTAAAGATGGGACGATAGTAGCAGGGCAAATAGGTATAGATGAGAACGGTACGAAAGTTGATTCTAATACGGATAAAAATAGTATAACGGTTAAAGAGCTGAAAGACTTAATTCTATTACACAAACAAAAGATCGATGAATTATCAGCTCAAAATAGTCCAATTGAATAGCGCTAAAAACAGAAAATTACGCAATTTTGGTTCAGTGAAAAGGAAAAATAATGAAAAAAATCAGACCACAAAATCCCATTTATCTTATATTATGCATATTAATGCCATGGCGTTATCTTAATACATACTATATAGTGAAAAATGATGACCTTATCATAAGTCGCTATTATGCAAGAAAAAATTCAAATACCTTTGATAGAAAGGTTGATAAATTGGATATGAAAAAATTAATGAAGTTCGGTTTACCGAAAGAGTTAGGATCAACAATTCAAGAGCCGACAATCCATGGAGCGAAAGGGACTTATATTTCCCAAGAAATTCAATTTTATTTTAAAGATCAAACCATTATAGCTTGGAATGTTCGTCCTTATACAAAAAAGCAGATAAGACAATTAGCAGAACTGATATACATAAGATATGGTTTTATGGCGTGTGACGAATTACAAAAGATATTGGGAATCGACCATATGTTCAAATAAATTTAAAATTTTGTTCGTTAGACTTGTCAAAAGGCTTCGCCTAAATTTAATAGTACAAGGAGTGTAAAATTATGAATCATTATATAGGTGCTTGTTTTCATGATTCCGTCAGATGTTTTTTTCAGCAGTACACTAGATTACAACATTAAATCAGTCAATCCAAGCTATAAGAATGAGCAGCCAGATTTAATCGGCGGAACCAAGCAGCAGCTGCTTAATTTTACTATTGTTGCTCTTGGATTAGCCGTTTGTTTATTCCTTATTTGGCTTGATTAATTCCGTTCTAAAATAGATGAGAAAGAAGGAAAAAAGATGATAGAAATCAAAAAAATCAGTATAGATGACCTAGCCGCATTGAAAGCGTTAAGTATCAAAACCTTTACAGATACCTTTGCGCAAGAGAATACACCGGAGGATTTAAAAAATTATCTTGACCAAGCGTATACGGATGAAAAACTAACAAGTGAGCTTCGAAACAAACAGTCAGAATTCTATTTTATCTATTCCAATGAAGAACTTGCTGGATACTTAAAAATAAATATCGATGATGCACAAACTGAATCTATTGGTGAAGATGCTTTAGAAATAGAACGTATTTATATTGATTTGAATTTTAAGAGACTAGGGCTTGGAAAGATGTTGTATAGTAAAGCGATAGAACGAGCAAAAGAGCTAAACAAGACTTCTATATGGCTAGGTGTCTGGGAGTATAATTTCTCTGCAATGAAATTTTATCAAAAGATGGGCTTTACTCAGATAGGAAATCACTCTTTTTACATGGGCGAGGATGAACAAATCGATTTAATTATGAAAAAGGAACTCTTTTAATCTGTAATAGTAAAAATGATTTACTAAAAGACGTTTAATTTATCGTGGAAAATAGCTCTAAGCAAAATCAACTAACATTTCTATGTAAACCTGTATAATACTATTATCGGGATATAAGGGGGATGATTATGAGAGATGGCTTGTACTATGCAACACAATTTCGAGAGAAAAAATTAAGTGTTACAGAATGGATAGATGCTCAAACGCAACAAGTAAAAAAACTGAATCCTGAATTGAATGCATTTGTCGATTGGGACGCTGAAGCAGCAAAAAAAGAATACGAAGCTAAAGGAGCAGAAAATGGTCCTTTCTTTGGCTTGCCTATTCCTTTAAAAATGCTAGGACAAGACAAAGCAGGAATGAAGTCAACATCAGGTTCTCGTTTATTTAAAGAAAACCGTGCCACTTCTACGGATAACTTTGTGAAAGGCTTAGAAAGATTAGGTTTCATACCTTTAGGAAAAACCAACGCCCCTGAGTTTGGTTTTAAAAATATTTCAGATCCGACTATTTATGGACCTGCTAGAAATCCGTGGAATCTGGATTATTCACCTGGTGGTTCTAGTGGTGGTGCGGCAGCAGCCGTTGCTAGCGGTTTGTTTCCAATTGCTGGTGCAAGTGATGGTGGTGGTTCGATTCGGATTCCGGCTTCTTTTAGCGGTTTGATTGGTCTAAAGCCAACACGTGGCAGTATGCCAGTGGGACCTAATGGCTGGCGTGGTTGGCAAGGAGCTTCGATCAATTTTGCTTTAACTATTTCTATGCGAGACACGGAGACACTGTTTTATCATTTACGTGGAACGGAACAAGCAGCGCCGTATCAAGCACCAAAAGTAGAGTGGGCTCACCGATCCGCAGCAAAGAAAAAAATATTGAAAATTGCTTTTCTAACAGAATCACCAGTCGGGACAACGGTTTCAGCTGAAGCGGTAAAAGCGATTCGGGATGCAACAACATTTTTAGAGCAACAAGGACATGAAGTAACAGAAATTCCTTATCCTGTAAATCGACGTCAGTTGATCGAGAGCTATTATCTGATGAACGGTGCAGAAACGGCCGCCATGTTCGAAGAGATTCAACAAGGATTTAAGAGAACGCTTATTAAGTCAGATATGGAATTAATGACTTGGGGAATTTACCAATATGGCTTACGATTACCAGCGAGTCAGTATACACGATCGCTTCAACTGTGGGATCAAGCAGCGTATAAGATGGAACAATTATTTGAAAGCTATGATTTGTTATTAACGCCAACCACAGCAGATAGCGCCCCTAAAATTGAAGCTGAATTGCAAAGTGACCAAATTCGCAAAGACTTAGCACAAGCAGAATCTTTATCTGTTTTACAGCTACAAGATTTAGTGTATAACATGTTTGAAAAGAGCTTGGCGATCACACCGTTTACTCAACTTGCAAATTTAACGGGACAACCAGCGATTAGTTTACCAACACATGTAACAGAATCTGGTTTACCGCTAGGGATTCAATTTATGGCGTCAAAAGGGAGAGAAGATCTCCTTTTCCAAGTTGGTAAGTTATTTGAGCAAGAGGAAAAATTCGTATTACCAAAATATTATCGTAAATCTTAGGAGGTTCAAATGAAGAAAGTATTTGCTAGTTTTAGTATTGTTGCATTAAGTTTAATGTTAGTTGCGTGTGGTGGAACAAAGGACAAGACGGGTGGAAAAGATGACAGCTGGAAAAAAGTAGAAGATTCAAAGAAGTTAACCGTTGCGACATCAGGAACGCTATTCCCCTCTTCTTATTATAATGATGAAAATAAATTAACGGGGTATGATGTAGACGTGATCACAGAAGTTGCCAAGCGTTTAGATCTTGATGTTGAGTTTAAAGAATACAATGTCGATGGCCAAATCACTTCAGTAGATAAAGGTGAATCAGATCTAGCGGCGAATGATTTCGGTTTATCGGGTGACAGAGGGAAAAAATTTATCTTGTCGTCGCCAATCAAGTATTCATTTGACAGTATGATCGTTCGAAAAAGTGACGATTCTGGGATTGCTTCTCTTGAAGATTTAAAAGGCAAGAAAGCAGCAGGAGAGCCAAATACAAATTACATGAAAATAGCCGAAAAATATGGTGCAAAATTGGTAACATACGACAATGCGACAAATGATCAATACTTGACGGATGTTGCCAATGGTCGGACAGATGTTATTTTGAACGACTACTATCTACAAAAAATGTCTGTAGGTGCGTTACCTGATATTCCAGTAAAAATTTTAGAAGGCGTTTACTTTAACGCAAACTATACTGGATTCTTAATGAAAAAAGATAGTATTGCATTAAGTAAAAAAATTGATGGTGCATTAAAAGAAATGCAAGATGATGGAACCATGAAAAAAATCTCTGAGAAGTATTTTCAAACAGATGTTTCTGTTGAACCAAAAGAAAAAGTGACAGAAAGTGTTTCAGTAGAATAGATGTATATACCGAAAATCAATTTTCAGTTAATGATTGACTCTATTCCGTTTCTTCTGACAGGGTTGCCTTATACAATTGGGATCAGCGTAGTGACGTTTTTGATGGGAAATGTATTGGGGATTGTTTTGACTATATTAGGAATGTTGCCATCGAAATTGATCAAAGGGTTTGTGCGGTTTTATATTTCTTTTTTACGGGGTGTTCCAGGACTGGTGTTGTTATTTCTTTTGTATTTTGGTTTGCCTTATCAATTAAGCGCATTAACTGCAGCGTGTATTTGTTTTAGTTTGACGAGTAGTGCGTTTATCGCCGAAATCTATCGAGGATCGATCGCAGGAGTGGAAGCAGGGCAATGGGATGCGGCATATGCGTTAGGTTTGCCGTTTGGAAAAGTGATGCGAAAAATTATTTTACCGCAAGCATTTCGGATTTCGATTCCGGCTTTAGGAAATGTTGCGATGGATTTGTTAAAAGGCACTTCATTGGCTGCGATGATCACGATTCCTGATATTTTTCAAAAAGCAAAAATTGTTGGTGGCAGAACCTTTGATTATATGTCGATGTATATTTTGGTGGCCGTGATGTATTGGCTGCTTTGTGTGGCGATTGGTTATGGGCAAGGTTGGTTGGAAAGACATTATATCAATCGTTATAAGTTTAAATCAAAGATAAGAACGTAATATAAAACTGTGTAAGTAGCTGAGTAAAAGATAGCTGCTTAGACAGTTTTATTGTTTTTAGAGTATACAAAAATAAGGTGAATTATTATTCTTTTATTCTCAAGAAACGAGTATAATTAATGTATAGAATAATTAAAAATAGAAAGTAGGAATAATAATGGATATGAAAGAAATAAAAGAGACAAGTCAATTTTTAGTAACGGAATATAAAGATAGCCTTATGAATGGATTTATTGAAACGCCAAGTCAGTTTATGATGCGCATGAACACAGAGCCAAAAGTCGAAGAGTATGTTCGTCCATTATTAAAGCAAGCAGAGCAAGAATTTAAAGAGAATACTAAATAATGATTCAATAATGTTTGAGAGTAGGAAGAATATGATTGTGTGATGGTTTGCTCGTAAGTCCGCTATAAAACAGTTGGTTTACAGAAGCTTCTAACACCAATCGACATTCCTTGTTCAGATATTGATATGAAAACATTTGGTAATATGAATGGAGAAAAAGCGTTAAGAGATATTTTAGTATTTAAAAAAGCGTAGATAAAGATTTTAAGGAGTTAAATATGAAGGATGTATTGATTTTTGCAATTCCTGCAGTTGTTTTATGGGTGATTGTTTTGCTTATTTATCTTAGAAAAAAAAGTGTGGATAAAAAAGCGACAGAAAAAGTTGTGGGGATTGTACTTAGTAATAGAACTTACATGGTGGGAAGTTCTGATGGAGCAAGTTACGGTAGAGTGTCATTGGTTGAATATACAATCAACGGTAAACAGTACAAAAAAGAATTTCAAATCAATCAATTAATTTATTTTCATAGAGTACCAATTGGTCAAAAGAGGGGATTACCCGTTAATTCTAAGGTTGAATTACGCTATAATCCTACTAATATCAATCAAATATTTTCAGCAGTGGATAATCAATTTGGAAAAAACTTTATGATTTTTTTCTTTTCTGTATTTGCTCTATTTTTTACGTTATTTCCTATTTTATTTTTGTTGAAGGAAATTGGGATTTATTTTTAGATTGAGAAAAATCAGAAAAGAGGACATAAAAATGATAGTGAGATACTTGGAGAACATGGATGTGAAAAAAGTGACAGAACTTTATATTTCTGTATTTTCACAAGAACCATGGAATGATGAATATGAGTCAATTGAAGAGGTAGAAAAATTCATCCAAAACTTTATGGCGAGTGACACCTATATCAATTTCATTGCAGAAGAAGAGGGTGAATTGGTTGGGCTATGTTTAGGTTTAAAAAAGCCTTGGATAAAAGGGATCGAATATTACATTGACGAATTCTGTATAAAAAGTGAACGACAAGGGACTGGAATTGGAAGTGAATTCTTAGCAAAAATAGAAAATGAAATTTCTTTATTAGGAATGAATGGGTTGATATTAAATACCGAAGCCAGTTTTTCTTCAGCAGATTTTTATCGTAAAAATGGTTTTCATAAATTATCGGATTTGATTGTTTTAGGAAAGTAGTTTTTGTATTTTTGAAAATGCTCAAATACTCTATTTAAGGGTGCTAATTTATTTTGCTTGCTACAATGCAAGCTTTTTTT
The DNA here is from genome assembly GCF_001730285.1 of Enterococcus ureasiticus. Classification (GTDB taxonomy): domain Bacteria; phylum Bacillota; class Bacilli; order Lactobacillales; family Enterococcaceae; genus Enterococcus_L; species Enterococcus_L ureasiticus. The sequence goes on along the minus strand of NZ_MIJZ01000014.1, from coordinate 386,822 downwards.
GCGTGATTTTCTACTCTTTTTAAGTGATAATAAATGTGAGGTGATCGAAATGACAATCGGTGAAATTTTAAAAGAAAAGAGAGAACAGCTTGGTTATACTCAAAAAGAAGTTGCTCAAAAATTATATGTATCTAGACAAACGGTCTCTAATTGGGAAATGGGAAAAACGTATCCAGATATAGAAAAATTATTGAATCTAAGTGATTTTTATGGTGTTTCTTTGGATGAATTAATTAAAGAGGATTACAGAATGGTTGATAAACTAAAAAAAGATACATATGAGCAGAAAATTCGGGTATATGGCTTTCTATCAGAACAACTATCCGCTATGATCCTTGGTTCAATTCTTACTTGTATCTTTTTTGGCATTCATTTTTCAACGATGGGTCAAATTGTTCTTATTGTGATGACACTTGGCTGTTTTGTTTTTCTTTTATGGCGAAATGGATTTTTTGAAAAGCTGTTAAAGTAAGAAGTTATTGATGCTGATCTGTTCGTCTTTCATTTTAGCATTGACAAAAATAAGAATGTATTTTATATTTATGATATCGATATCATAAGAAGGAGAAAAAGATGGCCACAATCAAAGATGTTGCAAAAAAAGCTGGTTTATCGGTTTCGACAGTTTCTCGTTTTTTAAACCATCATCCATATATTTCTGATGATAAAAAAGAACGAATCCAAAAAGCAATGGATGAACTAAACTATGCACCGAGTGCGATAGCGACACAACTTCGCTCAAAAAAATGTACGACGATCGGTGTGTTGATTTCAAGAATCACCAATCCATTTTTTTCTTATTTAGTCGATGCAATCGAAAAGCAAGCTAAAGAACAGGGCTATCAGTTGTTGATCATGCAAACATATGATGATCCAAAAGCAGAGCTGAAAATGCTAGAGTATCTAAAACAACAAGTTGTCGCTGGTGTGATTATGACATCCATTGAAAGCGATTCACAAGTGATTGAAAACTATTCGAAATATGGTCCAATCGTATTGTGCAATGAAAAACTTGAAGGAACAAAGATTCCAAACATTTCGACCAATCAAGAAGAGATCAGCTATGAAGCGACTAATTATCTCGTTCAAAAAGGCTACCGTAAAATCGCCTATTGTACTGGCGGGAATTTAACCATAGGCGGACATGGGCAGCGACGAACCAAAGGCTTTGAACGGGCACTTTCTGAACATGATTTGTCGATCAAAAATAAGTGGATCTTCAAACAAGTCCATAACATGGATGACGGCCGAAAAGTAGCGAGAGAAATACTCGCTTTACCTAAAAATGACAGACCGGATGCTGTGTTTAGTGGTAGTGATGAGGTAGGTATTGGGATCATCCAAGAAGTGCTTCAGCAAGGATTAAGGGTACCAGAAGATTTGGCGGTATTAGGTTTCGATAATCAACCGAGTACGAGTATTATTGCCGTTCCTCTAACTACGATCAATCAGCCAACAACGACATTAGGAATCGAAGCAACGAAATTAATGGTTGCTCTGATCGAAGGCGCAACCTATGAAGTAAATACAAAAGAACTTATTTTATCATTAATTGAGCGTAAATCCACGTAGGTGGATTTATTCTTACGATGATATGATATCGATACCACAAGTGATGAAAGGATGAATAAATAGTGAGTGTAGAGAACAAAGACAAAAAATGGTGGGAAAAAGAAGTGATTTATCAGATCTATCCCAAAAGTTTTAAGGATTCAAACAATGATGGAATCGGTGATATTCAAGGGATTCAAGAAAAGTTACCTTATTTAAAAGAGTTAGGGATCACAACGATTTGGATTTGCCCGATTTTTACTTCACCGATGGTCGATAATGGGTATGATATTTCTGATTTTGAAGGAATCAATCCAGAATTTGGCACAATGGCAGACTTTGATCATTTGCTAAAAAAGGCTAATCAAGTAGGGATAAAAGTGATTTTAGATTTAGTTATCAATCATACTTCAGATGAGCATCCGTGGTTCCAAGCCGCATTAAAAGACAAAGAAAGTCCATATCGAGCTTATTACATTTTTAAAGAAGGAAAAACAGAACCCAATAATTGGCGGTCGATTTTTGGCGGTTCTGTTTGGGAAAAACTTCCGAACGAAGATATGTATTATTTTCACGCATTCGATAAGAAACAACCTGATCTAAACTGGGAGAATAAAGCCTTGCGCCAAGAGTTGTATGGGATGATCAATCGCTGGTTAGAAAAAGGCATTGCAGGATTTAGGATCGATTCGATTACTTTCATCAAAAAAGACCAAGACTTTGCTAGTTTACCAGCCGACGGGGTAGATGGTTTGGCTTCATGTAAAAGTAAAACACGAAATCGTCCAGGTATTGAAATATTTTTAAATGAACTGAAAAAAGAGACGTTTGAAAAATATAACTGTGTAACAGTGGGAGAAGCGCCTGGTGTCCCTTATGAAGAATACGGAGATTTTATCGGAGATGATGGCTATTTTTCAATGATTTTCGATTTTAACTATTCTGATATCGATGTTGAATCTGGTTCAGATTGGTTTAAACGGACGAATTGGACGACGAAGGAATTCAAAGAAAAATTAAAACGATCGCAAGAAGTATTACAGAAGAATGGTTGGGGGGCTAATTTTATTGAAAACCACGATCAACCACGTGCTGTCTCTAAATTTATCAAGCCTGATTATCAAACAGATGAAGCAGCTAAAGCAATAGGGATGCTGTATTTCTTTTTAAGAGGAACGCCATTTATCTATCAAGCACAAGAATTAGGAATGCAAAATGCTGAGCGCAAAACGATCGATCAATTCAATGATATTTCAAGTATCGACAATTATTATCGTTCGATTCAAGAAGGATTTACACCAGAAGAAGCGATGACATTTGTGAATCAGCGTAGCCGAGATAATACACGTACGCCATTTCCTTGGGATGACAGTCAATACGGCGGTTTTTCAAAGACAACGCCATGGTTAGAGATGACAGAAGAAAATCCAAGTCGAAATGCACAGCAAAATCAGGTGCTAAATCATTATAAACAGATGATCGAACTGAGACAGTTTGGCGTAGTAAGTGAGGTTCTAACGAATGGTACCATTACTTTCCTAGAAAATGTACCAGACAATGTGATTGCGTATAAACGTACTTTAAATGAAGTAGAAGTCTACTGTTATACGAATTTAAGTGAGACGCAAGAAATGATTTCACTGGAAGGAGAGAACATTCAGATTCTTTTAAATTCTCATGATGATCTACCAAGTGAAGCAAATGAATTAGCGCTACATCCTTATCAAAGTATTTTGGTTAAAAAAATCAACGAGGTGAGTGACAATGGCAATTAATTATCAACAAATCGGGGAAGAAATCATAAACGTTGTCGGGAAAGAGAACATTACAGGAATTACCCACTGTGCGACACGTTTACGCTTAGAAGTGAAAGACCGTGAAGCAATCGATGATAAAAAAATTGAAAAAATCGATCAAGTAAAAGGTGTCTTTTTCAATGCTGGACAATATCAGATTATTCTAGGTACGGGAATCGTCAATAAAGTTTATGATTCTTTGGTTCAAAACAACAATGAATTATTAGAAAAGCAGACGTCTTTAGAAGAAATGAAAAAACCAAGTAATCCAATTAAGTACGCGATTCGGACACTTTCCGATATTTTTGTCCCCATTATTCCAGGAATCGTTGCAACGGGGTTATTTTTAGGACTAAAAGGGGTCTTTTTAAACGAAAGTGTTCTTTCTTTTTTTGGAACATCAACAGATAAGATCCCGGAATTTGTCTTGGTTCTTTTAAGTGTATTGACAGATACGGTATTTGCCTTTTTACCAGCGTTGATTTGTTGGTCGGCATTTAAGAAATTTGGTGGAACACCGATCATAGGTTTTGTGATCGGGTTGATGTTAGTGTCACCAATGTTGCCGAATGCTTATTCTGTGGCGGATATCAATAGTGGCGTTGAACCTTTGATGGCATTTGGTTTTATTCCAATCGTAGGCTACCAAGGAAGTGTGTTGACGGCATTAGTGATTGGTCTTTTAGGCGCAAAATTAGAAAAGATTCTACGTAGAAAAATGCCGAATTCTTTGGATTTGATGTTTACTCCTTTTGTGGTTATTTTGGTTATGCTGTTAACTGGGTTATTGGTATTAGGCCCAATCTTGCACTTTGTCGAAAATGGTTTGGTTTACTTGATTACTGGCTTGATCAAATTACCTTTTGGGATTGGTGGTTTGTTGATTGGATTTTTATATCCACTAGCGGTTATGACCGGAATGCATCATCTATTTATCATGATCGAAACAAGTTTACTTGCAACAACGGGGTTCAATCCATTGATTACATTGTGTGCGATGTATGGATTTGCTAATGCTGCGGTGAGTTTTGCAATCAGTGTGAAGGCGAAAGATAAGAATGTGAAAGTTATCGGAACCAGTGCGGGCGTAACACAGCTTTTAGGAGTAAGTGAGCCAGCTTTATTCGGGATAACGATTCGTTATGGCACAAAACCGTTAGGCATTATGTTAGGGTGTTCTGCATTAGGTGGAGCTGTTTTGTCTTTATTAAATGTGCAAGCGAATTCATACGGTTTAGCAGTGATTTTGTCACCATTGATGTATATTTATAGCTCGTATCAATTAGTGACCTATATTATTGTTGGCATTTGTATTTTCATCTTATCGTTTGTTTTGACGTATCTGTTTGGTGTACCAAAAGAAGTGATGATGTCAGATGATGAGTATTTAGGAGAAGAGCAATGAGCTGGACAAATGAACAACGATATCGCCCAATAACAGATGCTAAAGATGAAGAATTAGCACAATTAGAAGCGAAAGTGGCAAAAAGTACCTGGCGGCAAAAGTACCATATTCAACCAAATTACGGATTACTCAATGATCCAAATGGATTTTGCTATTATCATGGAAAGTATCATTTATTTTATCAATGGTTCCCATTTGGTGCCGTTCATGGGATGAAACATTGGTATCATTTAACGAGTACTGATTTGATCGAGTGGAAAGATGAAGGCGTTGCCTTGATACCGGAATATCGACATGAATCACATGGAATTTTTTCGGGAACAACTTTAGTAAAAGAGGATCAGCTATATTTATTTTATACGGGAAATCATCGGAATTCAGCTTGGGAACGGCGATCTTCTCAATGCTTAGCGGTACTTTCAAGCGATGGTACAATAGAAAAAATGCCTGAACCGATCATTAATGAACCGCCTAAAAAATATACACACAATTTTAGAGATCCTAAAGTTTTCAAAAAAGGGGATCATTATTACATGTTAGTCGGTGCGCAAAGAGAGGCCTTAGAAGGTTGCTTATTGTTATATATGTCAGATGATTTAAAGAAATGGGAATTTAAGCAGGAATTAAAAACCAATCATGAATCATTTGGTTTTATGTGGGAATGTCCCGATTACTTTTCACTTCAAGGAAAAGATGTGTTGTTACTTTCCCCACAAGGGTTAAAACCTCAAGGTAATGATTTTCAAAATATCTATCATTCAGGGGTTTTTATTGGTGAATTCAATGAAGAGAAAGGAGTTTTTGATACACAAGACTTTCAAGAGTTGGACAAAGGCTTTGATTTTTATGCACCGCAAACAACTCAAGCACCTGATGGTCGGCAAATTCTGATTGGGTGGATGGGCTTACCGGATACGACTTACCCCTCTGATGGGGATAGCTGGGCGAATTGTTTGACGATACCAAGAGAACTATCTATAAAAAACGGAAAAATCCAGCAAAAACCAATCCGTGAATTAAAGCAAAAACGAACGAGTGAAAATCACCAGCATCTAGAAATAGCCAATGACCGACAACGATTGACAACCCTTTTTTCTGAACCTGGGGAATACCAGATTACAATAAATTTGGAAACTGCAACTCGAGCAGGGATTGCGTTTAGAGTTGGTGAAGAAGAAGAAACAATCTGTTTATTGGATAAAGCAGCTGAATACTTTTGCTTAGATCGTACACATTCTGGACAACCAGTGGCGACTGATTATGGCACAGTTAGAAAAATTGCGTATAATCAATCAGTCATTCATCTAACTGTTTTTTTAGATCAGTCATCGTTAGAAATTTTTGTTAATGATGGCGAGGCTGTATTTTCTAGTCGGATTTTTCCGGAAAAAGACAGCCGTTTTATTGAAATATTTGCAGAAAATGGAGTAGCTCAAATCGAAATAAAACAATGGCTTTATGAATAAGGTTGTACTGTGGTGGGTTAATCATTGAGCCAAGTCTGAAAAAAATGTCCTCATTATATTTGATATTCTTGCAGATGAAGCTGGACCATTTCTTGCCGTACTTGTTTTAGCTAGAATTGGCGTCTGGATTTATTTTGCGATCAAGCGGTATTGTTTCTTAAATAAAAATAAAAAACATCTTTAAAATAATTTACATGAATACCCAGAGTATGCGAATTTATTAAAACAATATCCGGAATAACTTGTTTTGAGGTATATAGATTGGTAAATAAAAATAGGGGATGACTGGGACGTGAGTTCCAGTCATTTTTTTAGTCTATCTGTCTAGATAGATTGACTCTTGACATAATCTTATTTTCTATTTAGTCAATTATTCCATTCAGATATAACAATCAATTTGTAAAAAAAGTATAGACGTACCTTCATTTTTTAGATAATATGAATATACATGTAATTTTTATTTGTAAAAGTTAATATTGAAAAATAAGCATATTTAGCTTATTACGTTTTTAATTTAAAGGGGAGTTAAATAATGAAAAAATCAGTAAAATCATCAATGATTGTGTTGGCGTTAGGTTTGGGGTTATCAATTGGAACATCTGAAGAAGTAGAAGCGATGTATGAGTCACCTTATTCCTATTTTAATGATTATGGAATAAGACAGGCGGGATTTTCTGGTGTAAACGAAATCTATTCCAATCGTTACCAAGTTGAGGTGGACAAGCTACGTGAAGATCATGAAAAAGGCTTGATTACTGACGATGAATTTGATAAATTATTTGAACAACTGGACGAGGCGAATGAAAAGAATTTACTTGAAAGGGAAACACTTTTTAATACGTATGGATTACTAAAAAAAGTGGACATGAAAAATATGACCCATTTCGACACAGATTTTGAAGATTATTCTTCTCTTGCCGGATTCGAACAAATGACAGCATTAGAACAAATTCAAGGAGAAGGCGGGAACTTCAACAGCTTTAGAGAGTTAGGAGAATTAAAAAAATTGAAAACAGTTATGTTGGAAGCGAATAACCAACTAACATTAAATAGTTTTAAAAATTTAACTGACTTGGAAACAATTATTTTGAGGTTTGATGGATTCGAAAATGATGATGAAAGTAGAATTGGAGTATATACACAAGCGTTAACAACAGATATTTCTGCATTATCTAACTTGGATAAATTAAAAGAATTAAGGATCAGTGCTAGAGGAAGAATGGCAACGATCACTTTAAAAAAAGGGACAACATCCTATCAATTATTTGATCCAATCGTACCGTCAAAACAATTTGATGGTGCCCAAATGAAGTATTATTCAGATAGTACAAGTAACGAATCATTAGAATGGAACAATTTAACAGGGAATGAAAAATATTTGGAATTTAGCTGGCGCATAGATAAAGGAAGAAATATCTCTTATACCGGAGATGGTCAAATTCCGATTCGTTGGAAATAATAAAAACCGTAAGAAAAACTCACTGAAATTTTTTTAGTGAGTTTTTCTATTTGATTCACTAGTTCTCATAAATTTCGGTAATAATAAAGGGAATTGAGTGGTTTTGCTAATGAATTAAGAGGTATAATTAAAAAAGCGATAAAATACATAGCAACGACTCTAGAGAATTTGTCTAAAGACGTTAAAAGGAGCGAAAACATGATTCGAAGTGAATTAAAAAAGAAAGCTCAGGCTCATCTGCACGGTCACTACGGAAGCTGGAGTTTGATTGCACTAATCCCTTGTGCGGCTTTATTTATCTATTTTTTTTCTATAATGGTGCTTTTTCAATCATCGGCGGGCGTTGTAGATCAATCAAATGATTATAGATCTTGGCAAGAGGATTACTCTGAAAAATCTAACCGTTTCAACAATGACTATGAAAGTGGCTATGATGATGGTTATTCAGATGGCTATGACGACGGTTTTTATGAAGATGATTCTTATGGTAAAGACAACTATAATGAAAAAAATCTCGATTCTTTGGCAAATAGTCCAGCAGTATCGTTGAAAAATACGGAGCGGACAATTACTTATACGCAGACATCAACTATGGGATCAGGAATTAGCGGTTTTATTGGGTTTTTAGTTGGGATGATTGTATTACTTGTTACGATTTTGTATCGTGGATTAGTTCAGTGGGCAGCCGTGGATAATGTGGAAGGACGTGCTTTTAGTCTTAAAACAGTCTTTGTCGCATTCATTAGAGAAAACGGTAAAAGAACGGTAATTGCCAACATCTTAGTAGCATTATACACCTTTTTATGGTCATTGTTGTTGGTTATTCCTGGTGTTATCAAGCAGTTATCATATGGTATGACGAATTATTTATTGAAAAAAGATCCAGAACTAACACCCAAAGAAGCGATGGAACTTAGCCAAGTACTGATGAAAGGGTACAAGTTGGAGTATTTGATTTTTTCTTATTCCTTTATCTTTTGGCAGTTTGCCACATTCTTTAGTTTTGGTTTAGCTAGCGTTTATGTTATTCCTTATTATGGCGTATCAGAAGTACTGTTTTTTGATCAAATCATTGCGGAAAAACATCATTTATTTTCTCAAGAAAAAGAAGCAGGATTTGCTGATTTTTAATTGAATTGAATAAAAAAGTGTGAAAACCTATAAAAAGGTCTTCACACTTTTTTTATTTTATGAACCAGAGCTAACAAAAGGGCTGATCAGACCAGCTAAACCTTCGATATTTCTTGTTTGAATCATGATTGTTCCAGTACCGTGGAATTCATTGACCACACCTTCACCAGTCGTGAAACCAAAGAGTCCAGAAGCCACTTTGATCGTGTAATCTAATGATTCAGACCAAGCGACAACGTGTTGGTTATCCACAACAAATGGTTTCGTCCCATCTAAATGAATTTCGACGATATCTCCATAGCTATTGATCAGCAATGAGCCTGAACCAGCTGTTTCCATTACGAATAACCCACCCGTACCGCCAAAAATAGCGCCGCTAAGTTTTTGACGTTTCATATTATAAGACACGCTAGCATCACAAGCTAAAAATGCGCCTGTATTTAAGCGCTAATGTTCTGCTCCAACTTGAAGTTCTTTGATCGCACCTGGTGTTGCGGGAGCTAAAGCCATTTTGGCAGTATCTGTTAGACCAGTTGCCTTTGTGATAAAGAAACTTTCACCACTAGACATTGAACGACCCAATGCTCGAATCGCACCGCCAAACCCTGACTTTCCATTGCTGTTCATTTTTCCTTCAAGATTGATCTCACCATTGTGATAAACCATTGCACCACTTTCTAATTGGATGCTTTCACCTTTACGTAAATCTACTTCTACTAATGGAAAAACGGTATTTTCTGTCATTTTATAATCCATTAAAACAACCTCCTTTGATAGTTCATATTCTAGTATACCTTATCTGTACGCTACTTTTTTCAGAATTTTTTGATTTTTGCTAATAGGCTTGTGTTATAAAACCAATTAATAGATAATTTTGGTAAGCGGGTATTTACCAAACGGAATAGAAATTAGAATTTTGTTGGTTCTGTTTTTTTTGAGAGAAGCTTAATTATTTTTAAGGGGATGAAGTGTATGAAAGAGGAAGTGTTTCTTGATTATTTAACTGTGGCATTAAAAAACTTAGGGTATACTAAAGCTGGTATTTTTAACGTTGAAGGAGAAGTTAAAAGACTGCTTAAAACGTATTCACTTGAAGAAATAAAGATGAAACTAGGTCAAAATAAATAAATCTTAAATAAACGACGTACACTTATTCGTGTAGGTCGTTTATTTTTTTAGCTCAATTTGTTCGGATCGCGTAAGAATCTAATAATATTCTCGCCATGATAGATAAAGGCAATCTTGAACGAACTTCATATTCTGGAAAATAAGAACCTTCCGATTTAAAACCAGTGAAGACGATTTCGGATAGCTGAGCTAAAGAACTACCTGAATTTGCGGTTAAGGTAATCGTACTAACGTCATTTTTTAAACAATTTTTCACAGCAGTGACTAATTCAGGCGTTTCTCCATTTAAAGAAATTAATAGCACGATATCGTTACTGGTGATTTTTTTACTCATACTGGTAATGATATTGGGATCTGCATGCATTTCACAATATTTTCCTGACAGTTGAAATTTTACCGTCATTTCTTGGGCGATCAATTCCGAAAAACCACGGGCAAAAATCACGATTTTTTGTGCTGCTTTGATTTTTTGAATCGCATCTTCAATACTTCCGCTATCAAGCATGTTGATCGTGCGGATAACTTCACGTTCATTTTTTAGGATCGCTCGTTTGATTTCTGCATCGATTTTTTCAACACCAGAAAAGTTGATCGTTGTATTGGATTGGTCTTTTAAATGATGTTTGAAAGAAGTAAACCCTTCGTAGCCTTTCTTTTTCATCGCACGAACAATCGTTGCGGTAGAAACATTCGCTTTTTCACTTAGTTTGACGATGGAATAATTAGGGATCTCAACAAGATGCTGATCAATAAAATCCCATAAATATTTTTCTGATTCACTTAAGGCTTTTTCCATGCTGAAGACTCCTCCATTCTACTATGTATTCCTTTGTCCATCATACCATTTTCATCCTAGAGAAATAAAGATTGTATCGTTTTTCAGTCGGTTTCCGTGATTATGAAAACATTTACATAAGAAAGTAGTCGATAATACAAGTGTGAGGAAAGGGGGAGGAAAATGGTTCAACTATATACCTGTACAATGAATTTAGCGATCGATCTATTTATCGAAACTGAAACAATGAAACCAAAAGTAGTCAATCGAACGATCGATGATGATATTCAAGCGAACGGCAAAGGGGTCAATGTATCGCTGATACTCAAAAAACTAGATATAAACAGCACGGCAATTGGTTTTAGTGGCGGTTTTACAGGTCGATACATTGAAGAGTTTCTGCTTGAAAAAGAGATTATCACACAATTTATCCATGTACCAGAAAATACTCGAATTAATGTGTTCACTCAAGTCAATCAAGAACAAACGGAATACAAATTAGTCAATAAAGGACCTAAGATTCCTAGGGAAAAAATCAATGAACTTTTAACAATGATCGCAATGATCGAATCAGGTTCTTATCTTTGTGTGTCGGGGAGCTTGCCGCAAGGAATTTCAGAAACGATTTTGCCGGAAATCAGCCGAATCGCACAAGAGCAGAAGTTTAATTTAGTGCTGGATAGTAGTTACCACAGTGTGATGGATTGCTTAGTTTATCAGCCTTATTTACTCAAACCAAATGAAGAAGAATTAGCGAGTTGGTTCGATCAAAAAGAAATTTCTTTAGAGGAAAGTCCAACGTATTTAAAACGGTTAATTAACAATGGGGCTCAAAGAGTGCTGTTGTCATTTGGCAGTAAAGGGTGTTTCTATGCAGACAAAAACAGAATTATTTACGGAAATTCACCCAAAGGAAAAGTCGTTAACACAGCTTGTGCAGGAGATACCTTATTAGGAACCTTCATTAGTGGGTTGTTAAAAGGGGAAGCGCTGGATGAAACGTTGAAACAAAGCATTGCAGCTGGCAGTTCAACAGCTTTTAGAAAAGGTTTGACTGATTTTAGTGATACGGAAGAGTTAGAAAAACAAATTGTGATCAAGATAATAGAAGGGAAGATCTAATATGACAAAGTATCAATTGATTGCAGCAACGGGTTGTCCCACAGGAATTGCACATACGTATATGGCACAAGAAGCGTTGGAACAAGCAGCGAAAGCAAAAGGTATCACGATCAAAGTGGAAACGCATGGACAAATCGGTGTCGAAAATGAATTGACGAAAGCTGAAATCGAAGCAGCTGATGCAGTCATTATAGCGGCGGATAAGGATGTTCATGCAGAACGTTTTGCAGGAAAGCGCGTCATCGAAGTGCCCGTTAGTAAAGGGATCAAGGAAGCTAGTCAGCTAATTGATGAGGCACTTGCTGGAAAAGGAAAAATTCTTGGCGGTGAGAAGCCGATCAATGTAGCTGATTTAGAAGAAAAGGAAAATGAAGTGAAAGGAATCGGTCATAGCATTTATAAGAACTTGATGAATGGTGTTTCACATATGTTGCCTTTTGTGGTAAGTGGCGGGGTACTGATTGCTATTTCATTTTTATGGGGGATTTATTCTGCAGATCCTGAAAGTACACAATTCAATCAATTTGCAGCGACGTTAAAAGAAATTGGCGGTTTGGCAATGGGGATGATGGTACCGATTCTATCTGCTTATATTGCAGAAGGAATAGCAAAACGTCCAGGTTTAGTCGTTGGATTTGTGGGTGGATTAGTCGCAAGTAATGGCGGGACTGGCTTTTTAGGTGGGATTGTTTCTGGTTTCTTGGCAGGATATGTTGTGCTGGGATTGATCAAAGTGTTTAAAGTTTTACCAAAATCTTTAGACGGCTTAAAGGCGATTTTCTTATATCCAGTTTTAGGTGTTGCAATCACAGGATTGATCATGTTTGGCATTGCAGGACCAATGTCCGCAATCAATGAAAGCATGATGGATTTTCTAGCTGGGTTTGAAAACTCAAGTCCTTTGGTTTTAGGCATCATTGTTGGATGTATGTGTGCCTTTGATATGGGTGGTCCAGTGAATAAGGCAGCTTATGTGACAGGAACAGCGCTTTTAGCCCAAGGAAATACAAGCTTTATGGCAGGTGTTTCTGCTGCTTGTATTGCACCACCATTGATTACAGGGTTCGCGGTCCTATTTTTCCGCAAATATTTTGACACAAGTGAACAAAATGCTGGGTTGGTCAATTTTATTTTAGGCTCGACGCATATTACAGAAGGAGCTATTCCATTTGCGGCTAAAGATCCTTTGCGAGTATTGCCAACGATGATGTTAGGTTCCTCGATTGCTGCGGTTTTAACGTATATGTTTAAAGTTCAAGTGCCAGCGCCGCATGGTGGCTTCTTAGTATTACCTGTTGTGACACATGGTTTGCTATGGGTATTGGCTATTTTAGCTGGCTCGATAGTGGGTGGATTTTTGCTAGGAATCATTCAAAAACGTCGAATCGAGAAGATAGAAGCAACAGTTTAAGTGATAGAAAGAGGTTGAAAATAAATGGATTTATTAAACGCACAACACGTTTTTATTGAAACATCAATTGGAACAAAGGAAACGGCCCTTCAATTTTTAGCTCAAACCGCTCAAAATTTACAGATTACGACCAATGGCGCAGATGTTTTAGCAAGTTTTAATGATCGTGAAATGCAAGGCAGTACAGGGATGATGGATGGTTTTGCTATCCCCCATGCAAAGAGTTCTGCCATCAATGAAGCAAGTATTCTGATTGTAAAAACGAAAAATCCAATTGAATGGGACAGTTTAGATGGCAAACCAACCGAAGTGATCATCGCTTTATTGATTCCTGAACAAGAAGCTGGAACTACCCATCTAAAATTATTATCCAAAGTTGCACGGCTATTAATGAAAGATGATTTTAAAACACAGTTGAAAGAATTAGAATCAGCAGCAGAAATCGCTGAATACGTGAATCAACAATTAATTGAGGAGTGAGCACTAACGATGAAAAAAATGACAGAATCTAAATTAACAGCAATGAATCAAATGTGTAATAAAGACGGAATCATTGCCGCACTTGCGATCGATCAACGAGGATCATTGAAAAAAATGATTGAAAAATCTTGTGGACACGAAGTAGATGAAGAAATGATCATCACTTTTAAAGAAATTGTCTCTCGTGAATTAACACCCTATGCTTCAGCGATCCTTTTAGATCCTGAGTACGGATTACCAGCAGCAAAAGTCAGAGATCAACAGGCAGGATTATTAGTAGCGTACGAAAAAACTGGATATGATGCTAGTGAACCAGGACGTTTGCCTGATCTTTTAAATGATTGGTCCGTTAAACGTTTAAAAGAAGCCGGTGCTGATGCAGTAAAATTTTTGCTGTATTATGATGTGGACGAAAGTAAGGCGATCAATGAACAAAAACACGTTTTTATGGAACGAATCGGTTCAGAATGTGTTGCTGAAGGGTTGCCATTTTTCTTAGAATTAGTGTCTTATGATGCACAGATCACGGATGGAGCAAGTAAAGAATATGCCAAAATCAAGCCGCACAAAGTCATTGAAATGATGAAAGAATTCAGTAAACCGCGATACAATGTTGATGTGTTGAAAGTGGAAGTTCCTGTAAATATGTCCTTTGTAGAAGGATTTGGTGAAGAATCTTGTTATTCAAAGGAAATGGCGAAACAATTATTTAAAGAACAAAGTGAAGCAACTGAGCTTCCATTTATTTTTCTAAGTGCTGGTGTTAGTAGTCAGTTATTCCAAGAAACATTGTACTTTGCAAAAGAAGCAGGTTCGACATTTAACGGTGTTTTATGTGGTCGAGCAACTTGGAAAGAAGGGGTAGCACCTTTTGCTAAAGAAGGAAAAGCAGCTGCCGAGCACTGGATGAGAACTGCTGGCAAAGAAAATATTGAATCCTTGAATCGGGTTTTAAAAGAAACAGCGACACCATGGATGAATAGATAAAACAAATCTTCATAAAAGACAATCTGCTACTATTAGGGATTGCTTTTTTGTACATAATCAGTTGTAAATAATCAAAATTTTGATAAAGTAAAGAGTAAGAGAAACAATAGGAGGCTGAACATGAGTGTATATTTAGAACGACCAGAATTTGAAGAAAATATTCTTTTTCGAGCATTTATCAATGATGGCATGACGATCGTATATCCTCATTGGCATAAAGAAATCGAAATTATTTACTCGATACGAGGAACAGTCAATATCGGTGTAGGCGATGAAATCGTTCATGTAGCTGAAGGAGAAATTTATTTTTTCGCTAGTGGTGAACCGCACTACTTTTTAGCTTCTCCTGATAGTGAACGGATCGTTTATCAGTTTGATTTGAGCTTATTTGATGAGATGAACTTAAAATCAGCAGATGATTGTTCATTGATCGAATTATTTGAAACCGGGGAAAAACATAGTTCAAAATGGTCGAAGTCTTTAGTGTTGGACATGAAAAAAGTATTGCAGCAATTATTTGAAGAATACACAAATAACAACCAAGGAAAGAATTATGCATTGTTTAGCTTGTTGTTTCAGCTAGTCACAACGTTTTATAGAAGGCTACCTCAAACGCAAACGGAAGTAAAAAAAGGAGCGAAATCCTCTACAATAAAATATAAAGAAAATTTGGAGCATTTAGATAAAATCTTTACTTATGTGGAAAATCATTATGAAGAGTCAATTACGTTGGAAGAAATTGCAAAATACAGCGGCTTTAGTTCGTATTATTTTACGCGCTTTTTTAAGGCAAATACTGGAACGACCTTTATGAGTTTCTTAACGGAATACCGTGTCAATCAAGCTAAATTTATTTTAGCTAATGAAAAAGTTCCGATGATCGAAGTGGCTGAAAAGTCAGGTTTTGCTAGTGTGAAGACGTTTCATCATGTGTTTAAAGAGCAGGTGGGGATATCGCCTTTGAAGTATCAAAAGTTGATTGTTGTCTAAATATAGGAAAGAGGCTGTGATAAAAGCTGTTTAGGCTCGAGCAGTCGGACTAAAAACCGCACAATGCATTATATGCATTGTGCGGTTTTTAGGGAATTGCCGAAGATTAATAGGGTATAGGGTTTATTCATATTTTGAGTGACTTTAATAAAACTCTTTTGTTTGATGATATATTCAGTCATAGAGTAAATTGGACTAAAAAATGCTTCTCATTGGATTGAAGGGAAAAATCAGCATTTTCATACTGCTGAATTGTTTTGATCACTGTTTTAAGTCCGATTTCTTTATAGTATTTTTTTTGATTTTTCAATGGTTCAGTCATCTTTTCTAAATTATTTTCAGGATGAGGCATATTTGTTAATTGAATGTATAGTCCATTTATTTCTTTTTTTATAATCATATACAAATTTTTTTCTTTGCTATTCGTGGTTTCTTTTACAGCAAAATCAGACAAGGTTGATAGACAGTGAAGAAAATCGATCAAGAGAAAGGAAATGTTGTTTTCCTGAATCTTGTCAGGTATAGCAAGGTGAAGTTTGACCTGTTCTTTTTTGCATAGTTCAATCAGAGAAATCAAGAAACCTTGAACGGATGGACTATCGATATTACTGAGATCATCATAAGAATCTTCTTCCAAAAAATCTTTCGAATAATCAGTGATTGAAGCAATGTAATTAAGCGCTTGTTGATTTTCACCCTGCTCAAGATAATTTACTAAACTCAAAAGGATATTGCGGTAATCATGCCTGAATTCATCTGAGACTGTAATTTTTTCCAGTTCTTGGTTATATTGTTCGAATAAAACCTCTTTTTTTAATTGTTCCTGATAATACGTGCTATATAGATACGCCGTAGTATAAACGATTAGGTTTAAAGTGAGTAGTAAAAATGTTAGGTAAAAAAAAGATTGTACGTAAAAAAAGGTAATGGCGATTTGTTTAAGCAAAGAAAAAATAATCAGAAAAAAAAGGGCAATCATTGATTGTAGCTTGTAACTTTTACGAATATGTAAAATAGAATCAGAGATCATATATTTTTTATCTACCTTTTTAACCACTAAAATTAGTGAAAGAAGGCATACTTGCTGAGCAAGCAATGAAAAAGGAACAAAAAATTGTCGTTGAGTTGCATCGATATAATTCAATTGAAATAGAACATTCAATAAATCATAAGTAAATAGCCAAGAAATAATGACTAATGAATTAATCAAAAAAGGAGTGAGAGCCATCAATATCCAACTGCTAGTGTGCTGGACAATAAAGAGTGCTGAGGAGGCAAAAAAAGCAAATAATAGTAAAAAAACATAAGGCGTTCTAATAAAAAAACTAATAATGATGACTAGAATTAATAGGCAAGATAATAGAATCGTTTGTTTCTTATCAATATATTTTTTATTTAGAAGAGCCCAAACAATTTGAAGATAATTTATAGCAAATAATTCTGTTGCTAAGTATGTTTCCATAAATTTGTATGCTCCTTTAAGTAGAAAAAATAGCTTTGTATTATCATATCAAAAAGTATTAAAAGGTACAATTTATAGCTAGTATAATAAAAAAAATATTTTTTTTGCTGATGCTTTTAGATGATAAAGATAGTAAAAATGTAGAACAATGATTAGTACTAATCATTGTTCTACATTTTTTAGTGATGGATTATTGTTTTTTAATTTGGGGATTGAAAAACTTGCGATAAAGTAGTTATCTTTTTTAGCTAATTGATAACTGGCTTTTTTGTACTTATCGATCAATTTTGCAAGGATATATAATCCTTTCCCTTGATGATTTTCTTTAGTCGAAAAATTATTTTGTAAAAGTGAATGAAAAGAGAGGCTACTATCATCACTATAAGTATTTTTGACTGTTACTTTTACAAATTCAGGATTACCAGTGATATTTATCTCAATTAGCTGCAGGTTAATTTCTTGAACTGCTTCATAAGCATTATCTAATAAAATAGAGAAACAACGAATAAAATCAACGATGTTCATATCAATATCTGTAAGCTTTTCAGTTATTTGAATTTTGGGCTGGATATTTCCTTCTGAACACTTTTTAAGAAAGTTTGTTAAAAGACCTTGAATCGGGGGATTATGAATCACAGCGATTGTTTTATATAGATTAGGAGTAAGTAATGAGTTTGAATAATCAATAATTGAATGAAGTAGCTCAAGAGCTTGCTTCGTATTGTTTGTTTCTAGATATGAAGTCAGTCCCATCAAAAGTTGCTTATAGTCATGACGAAACTCATTTGAACGTTCGATTTTTTCTTGTTCTTGCTCATACTTTTCTTTGAGAATACTAATATATTGCTGTTCGTTTTGTTGCTTAACAACAAGCAACATATTCCAACTAAGAAAAGCCGTAAAACAAATAATCATGAATGTACTATAAAAAAAAGGAGCTGAGTATCCTTCTAAAACACTAAGTTGTTGCAATCCAATTGTAAAAAACAAGAAAAATAAAAGTAAGGCAGATATAAATCGATATTTTTTAGGTAAAAGATGAAGAGTTACTGTCATGCTAAATCGTTTATTTAAATAATTAGCAAAGATCAAAAGTAAATAGAAAACAAATTGTTGCAGAAAAATAAAGAATTGTAAGTACGTAGAGTAGGTCTCAAATGATATAAAATGATTAATAAATAAAATATCCCAAAAATCTAAAGTTAAAAACCAAGAGAGCAACACAATTGCATTTTCAAAGCTTAAAAATAAAGCTGGTGTTAACCAGTTTTGAACTCTTTTTACAGGGAATAAAAATTGTAAAAGAAAAAAAGGAATCAACAGCAGGATAACTAAGCGATCATTGGTCAGCGAACTTACGATAAACTGAACAATTAAAATAATACTTAATATCATAGTTTCTCGAAAAAGCAATATCTTTTTATAAGCGAATAACCAAAGTAGTTGTAGAAGATTTAGTGATAATAAAGAGATGAAGAAAGGTCTATCCAGCATATCGATACTCCTGTAACCCTTTTTTAACTTTATCAATGATCCTAGTCCCTACAAAAAGGTCTTTGTCATCTGTAAAAGTAATCGTACCGTTTTTTCGATTGATTGCTGAAATATTTTCAAGGTTAATTACATAAGACTGAAGAGATGAAAATAGATACGATTGTTTTAAGTTATTTTTGATTTTACCAATTTTACCTTCAATGATTAACTCTTCTGAGAAAGTTTTGATTAAAATTCGGCTCTTAAAACCCTTTAATGATTCAATATATAAAATTTCCTTACAGTTAAGATAAATCGATTCGTATCCATTCATAAACGTCGTGATGTCTTGATCTTGCCGCCAAGCCGTTTTAGCGAGACTTTCAATTTTTAGCAGCACATTTTCGATTGTGGCTTTCAGTTCAGCTGAGTCAATTGGATTTTTTACAAGATAACCAAGCGGAAAAATCTCACTATTGATAATTGAAATTGCTTTGTCTTCAAAACTAGTTAGAAAAATAATTGAGCATTTTGAATTGATTTCTCGGATTTTATTGGCTAAATCAATTCCTGAATACTGCATTTTCAAATCAATATCTAAAAAAAAGACATCATTATCAGAAATGTCCAATGTTGGAATATCTTCCATAAAAAGCAAGTGATTGTCTAAAGAAGATATTTTATAATGAAAAGAATTTGAGTGGTAGTTTTCAAGATAATGAATAATTCTTTTTCTATAAAGATTATCATCTTCAACTACATAAATTGTTGTATTTATAGTCATTATTTTCCCTCCTAGAAAAATAAATATTTAAAAAAAATAATTTTAATATATTTTAGAATATAATGATAGAAAAAGAAAGGTTTAAATAGATTAAAAATAGGAAAAACTTCATATGTAATAAGAAAGCGCTTACTTGTTGTTTTATTTATTACTAAGTAATTGTACTATGAATGAGTTCATTGATAAACAAATATGAGCACCTTATTCGTGCAGTCAGCTAATGCTACATTTTATTTTGATGTCTTAAACTGTAAAAAAAACTAATTTGATGCTGTATATTATAAGGACCTTGAAAAAGGGTGTTCATATTTTATTATCGGAAATGACGGATGATACTTTTCAAAAAATACTAACTAAAATCAGTATAGTCTATTTTTAGTTATAACAAAGCGAGTCGATGTTATTTTTACACAGAGAAAGGAAGTTAAGATGATTGCGCAATTAAAAAAAATCTCAAGTTATTGTCGATACGTTTTATTGGTTGGCGTTATACTATTTATTTTACCAAACCATTCAATTGCTGCCGATAAAGAACCGGACCCATTAGGTTTTGTCGTTCAAGCAATTAGACCAGATACGCAAATTGAAACAAACAAATCCTATTTCTTTATTGAAACCAAACCTGATGAGACCCAAATATTGAAAGTGAAAGTCAAATCAACTCAAAATAAAAAAACAAAAGTTAAAATTTTTGTCACTAATGGTACAACGGGTTCTACTGGGAATATTGAGTATGATAAACCAACCAAAGAACTTGATGAAACTTTAAAAGATCCATTGACAAATATTGTTAAAGTAAGTGAACCTGAAATTACTTTGGAAAGTTTTGAAGAAAAAATTATTGAACTGATAATGACACCACCAAAAGATAGTTATCAAGGAATCAAATTAGGTGCTATTGTTTTTCAAAGTGTTGAAGATGAAGAGAAAACTAAGCAACAAACGATCGCCAGTAAATATCAATATAAAATTGGGTTAATTACTACTGAAACAGGAGAAGAATATGAGAATGCTAAAAAGCTGAATCTAGCATCAGCTAAACTTGGTTTAAAATTAGGTCGTAAGCAAGTTTCGGCTGTTATACATAATCCAGAACCAAAAATAGCTGATAATTTAAAAATAGAAGCTACTGTAACAAAAAAAGGTTCAAAAAATATTTTAAAAAAACAAACTGTTGAAAATGCTCGCATGGCACCTAATAGTACGTATGAATTTTCCGTTGATTGGGGAGTCGAAGCAATCAATCCAGGTGAATACACTTTAAATGTTCATGCTCAAAATAATCAAGAAGATTGGAACTGGAAAAAAGATTTCAATGTTTCAGCTGAAAAAGCGAAAAAAATGAATGAAGAAACAGTATTCAAAATAGAGTCACCTAAATGGTTACCATATATAGTTATTCTAGCTATTGGCTCACTTTTATTAGTAGTTGTTGCTTTAAGTATCAGAAATAAACGTTGGAAAAAAATGGTTCGTGAACGTTCAAAAAAAAGAAAACTAAAAAAAAATAAAAGAAAGAATGTAAAGCGATCTAAGAATAAAAAAATCGAATGAAGGAGTGAAAATCATGAAACAGAAATTTGGTAAAACATTAAAAAATCGATTAGTAATCATAATATTCTTTTTCAGTTTAACATTGTTATTAATACCTACACCTACTGTGTTTGCTGATGAAGGTGGGACAGCTGATGTTGGGATTACATTTAAACATACACAAGATGAAGTGCTTACATCATCCTCTCGTGAGAACACACCATCAACCGGTAAAAGTAAACCAATCAACAAACGAGTTAGTTTACCAAATACTGGAGAAATGCTGAAGCCACTAACATTCCTAGTTAGTGGGATGCTCCTGATTGTGATTAGTTTTTCGATTATTTTAGACAGACAAATCAAAGTAGGAGGTAATTAACAGATAAATTTATTAGAGAAAGTGTCATATAAAGTTTGAATAAGGGAGAATAAATTTTATGAGAGCCTATACTTGGCTATATTTATTAGGAGCATGTAGTGCAATTTCTTTAGGACTGTTTCTCTTCTCCTTGAATCGAGACAATATTTTACTAAAAAAATTAAAGTTAAAAAAATCTAAAATATTAGTGAACTG
The DNA here is from genome assembly GCF_001730285.1 of Enterococcus ureasiticus. Lineage (GTDB taxonomy): Bacteria > Bacillota > Bacilli > Lactobacillales > Enterococcaceae > Enterococcus_L > Enterococcus_L ureasiticus. The sequence goes on along the minus strand of NZ_MIJZ01000014.1, from coordinate 365,295 downwards.
GCTGTTATTAGCAATGTCAATCATCTGTTTTCTGTTATTAATTTATGTATTTATGTATATTCAAAAACAAATTAATATATTTAATCTGAGTTAGATATATTAATATTTCAACAGTTTACTACGGTAACTTCCTTAGAGATAAAATGTGTTGGGAGAAAAGAAATGAATAAAAAAGTTTTAGGATCATTAGTTTTAGGTTTATTTTTTGGGGCAGTAATGTTGCCAACAGCTACTCAAGCATCAGAAAGAGAATCGAATACAGGAGTTGGTATTGGTTTTAGCAGTGACGACCCTAATACAATTATTCCTGGACCTTATGACAAAGCTCTAAGTTTAATTAACAAACCAACTGCTTTCAAATTTGGTTCTGAAAATGAAGCAAGTGCACTTAGCTCCGTCTATTATCAAAAAGTGAGTGGGAAACAATACATCGCAATTTATGAAGATCGTGATGAAAATGAACAAACTAACTGGAAACTGACTGCTAAAATGTCAGATTTAGTTAGTACAAAAGATTCTACTGTGAAATTAGCATCAACATTGACACTAAATTCTGCAAATATCTCTAAGTTTGATTTAGATAATCAAAGAGATAAGGAAACAGGCAACTTGCCATCAACAATCGAAAAATTGCCGGAACTAACTAAATATACAGAAGACAAAGTTACTGGTGCAACAAAAGTATCTCTAGAAGCTGGAGCAACTGGGAGTTCACCAATTATGACGGGTACAAAACCTGGCACTAAAGGTTTCGCTGCTGAAATCAAAAATGTACAGTTAGCTGTAAACTCTGGTCAACAAAAAAATACAAGCGGTAATGAATTTACTGGTAATGTTAGTTGGTCATTAGAAGATGTAATTTAGTAATATAACAAATAAATAATATTTTAATCTTTAGGGAAGTTGTCGTAGTAAGCTGTTGAGCAAATAAAAATATTGGAGGAAAGATTTATGAATAAGAAAATAGTAGCAAGTTTAGTGTCCACGATGACATTTGGAATAGCGTTATTACCCAATGTAGCCAGAGCAGATGAGTTGAAATCTGATGTAACTGTGAATGTCAATTCTGGAACTGGAGAAGGTCCAACAGAAGAAGATATATCAGACAAACCAGCCCGTAATGGAGAATTTATCATCAAAGCAGTTTCTGATTTTAATTATCCATCTGTTCCTTTAGGAGAAACGAGATCAGCAACAATTCCTCAAAATAAAGCTTATGGTATTGAAGTGGTAGATGTAACAGGAGAGGGAACTGGTTGGAACGTAAAAGTAGCAATGGATTCTTTTAAGGTAAAAGGTGGAGAAAATGACGGAGAAGATTTAAAGGGTTGGGAACTAACAATACCGACAGCTGAAGTCACATCAAAAAGTTCATCAATCCGCCCTGAAAATACACCGATAGGAAAAGAAGCAAAAATATCGGGTCAGTTATCCAGCTTAGTATTTAAAGCAGATGCTGGAAAAGGAATGGGACGCTATACCAACATTTTTGAAAGATATGCAGATAAACAAGAGTCAACTAGAAAAACTGGGGTTCAGTTATCTATTCCTAATACAGCACGCAAAGCAAGTTATGTTGGGAAATTAAATTGGATATTAACGAATGCACCTAATTAAAATTAAGATAAAGGATTGAAAAAGATAAATCAAAAAATGGGAGGATAGATAATAGTGAATTCAAAATATTTCAAATTTGCTTTGGTAGGAGTAACTGTATCACCAGTCTTTGTGGCAAGAACTTGTTTAGCAAGAAATGACGAATCTGTAAAGTCTGATATTAGCGCAGCCGTTATCGAAGGGAAAGAAAATCCCATTCCCCCATTGTTTGGTCAAGATCCAGAAGATCCAACAAATAGCGGTACGAACAGTTCTGGTTTGTTAAAAATTGATCGAGTACCAAATTTTAGTTTTGGAAAAGTTGTTAGAAGCGGATTATATCAAGAAGAATATGCAATCAATTCTAATCCATATATTCAAGTGTCAGATTTAAGAGGAAGCTTAGGTGGTTGGACACTGTATGCAAAGATATCTAATTTTGTATCTGAGCCGACAACGAATGATCAAAAAAAATATTTGTTGAGTGGAGCTAGCTTGACGTTAAATAAAGGAGATATTCAGGAATATAATTCTAAATATGCAGTCCCTCCTAAAAGTTATTCTGTTTCACTGAACAAAGATTTGCAAAAAGTTATGGCAGCGGATAAGGACTCTGGGCAAGGTATCTGGGCAACAAGATGGAAAAGCGGGCGAGCGGTAAATAAAATGATTACGTTGGACATTTTACCTAATACTGCCAAGGTAGGTAGAGAATACACTGCAACCATTTATTGGAAATTGGCAGATGTCCCCAGTACAGAAAATTAGATGGAGAGTAGTAGATGACATTTTTTAAAATAATAAAGCACGGTCTGATGACACTTTTGTTAGTGACACTATTTAGTGTTTGTGAAACGGCTTTTGCGGAAGATATGGGGTATTCAGTAAAAGCGATCATTCCAGAAAATCAAATTGACAAAACAAAGACCTATTTTGATTTGAAAATGACTGCTGGACAAATACAAAATATAGATTTAGAAATTAAAAGTAATAGTACTGAGACATTAAATTTAGTTGTTGAGCCTTACAGTGCTACGACAAATCAAAATGGTGAACTGGAGTATAGTATAGAGCCAGAGAAAAATGATTCGAGCATAGTTTATCCAATTACAAGATTAGTTTCCGGAAAACAGAAAGTAACAATTTTACCGAAAGATACTAAAAGAGTTACTTTCCGTTTGAAGATGCCTGAAAAAGATTATATTGGAAAAATAGTTGGTGGCTTTAATGTTTATGAGCAAGAAAATGATAGACAAATAGAGTCAACTTCAAAGAAAAATGATGTTCAAATTAAGAATGTTTTCTCAATTGTAATCGGTATTCAATTGAGGGAGAACTTGAACAGAGTTAAACCAGAACTTAAGTTAAATGCGGTTAAGGCAGGACTATTCAATTATCGTACAGCGATTACGGCTAATATTCAAAATATTAAACCGGAATTTATCAGTGACCTATCAATAAAGTCTAAAGTAAGGAAAAATGGATCAAAAAAGGTGATTTATGAAGCTGAAAAATCAGATTTAGCAATGGCACCTAATTCTAACTTTGACTTTCCAATTTCGCTAGAAAACCAAGAATTAGTGGAAGGAAGCTATGAATTAGAAATCACTGCACGTTCGAAAAGTGAAACATGGGCATTTACAAGGATTTTTAGGATTACAGATGAAGAAGCAACTCGATTAAATGAAGAAGCTGTTGAAATTGAATCAAAACAAAAGCCAAAATATAAGTTCATAATAATTATTATTATTGTTTTTGTAAGTTTGATTATTTTGGGTGGAATTATTATCACCTTGAATCGCCTAAAAAGGTGATTCTTTGTTTAATGGAATTCTATTTATATAGCCTAACATTCAAAAAAATTTAATAAAAATTAGGTTCTAATCTTTATGGAGAGGAGGAATTATCATTAAAAAGATAGGCGTATTAATATTATTATTCATCGTATTTTTTCTTGGGGATACTACAAATGCCGCAACTGTCGATGACTATGTTACATTATTAAATGAGGACGGAACGATTCAAAAAGGGAAACCATTACCCCATGATCGAAAGTATATTCTATTAGATCAAAAAACTAGTTCTCAGGATTTGGTTGAGAGTATATCTATTTATGGCTATAATAATATTCCTAGAAAGATGAAATATCATAATTCTGGAAATTATTATCAAGATTTTCTCAATAAAGGGGATAGGATTATTATTCCAAAGCTTGCCCAATACAAGAATCGCGAAATTGGAATTGCTATTACTCAGTATACTGAGGAGAATGCTGCTGATAAATCTGGCAATAGTATTATGTTTGAACTAGACTCAAATTCTAGAAAAATTTACTTGAAGGCAAATTCTTCTAAACAAAATGATAATAGTAATGTTTTTTCTGTAGTAGTAGTTTATACAGATACACCTATATATGAAGTTGTTAAAGATAAAAATGTTTATTTTGATATTCCATTAAATTTTCATATAACTAATACAAAAAGTTCTTTTCTTATTAGAACTGAAGGATTAACAAGGTTAGTTAACACTGATCTATATACGGGTTTCTCAATGAATAATACAGGAGACTTACAAGTAGATGGTGCAAGAGAGTTTAGGGGGAGACTTATTACAACGAATGAAAGTCCATTTTGGGTTTATCAAGTCAAAGGTCCAGGTTCTTATTTAGGGAGTTATTTCGGTTACGATTTTTTCGATAAATTTATTAAAGTTCCTTATTATCCTGAATATAGTCCTCCGCTTATTAAAGGACACGAATCTACAGATACAAAGTTTGTTGCGTCATTTACCATTAACCAAGCTTTGCCACTAACTTACGATAACTTATATCCAGATAATCTGAATATATACATTGAGGATACTAAAGATATTATCAAAGACATAGATAAACATGAACTTATTATAAAAGATCAAGATGGGAAAGATATTACTAATACAATAGATGTTAGTATGGATAAAGTAGGTGATAAAAAAATTAAATTGAAATTAAATAATAGTTGCCTGAAAAAGCTAGCAAATAATATGATTACTATAGATATTTCATTTAAGTCATTTAAAATAGATACATTGGAAAAGCAGTATAATGAAAAAAGCAATAAATATGAAATTCCCATGTCGGTTTACAATGAGCGTATTATAGATGATAAAAAAGAAAAATCAGAAGTGAATAGTGCAAATGCAATTTTAACTCCTGGTTTATATGGCGAACCTATTCCAACTTCTGTTGCTATTAAATCAAGCACTGATGACTTAGACCCTAAAAATTTAGTAGAAAATATTTATTCGGCCTTTCCGGGTGATAGTGTTAAAGTTGTTGGTTTTAAAAATAAAGTTATTTTTAATGAGCTTCGAAATTATACAGTTGATGTTGAAATAGCAAGCACAAAAACACCTTTATTAACGAAATTGATTAATGTGCCAATAAGCGTCACTAAAGCGCAAATAGTTACTTCAGAGTATTTTGAAAATCAAACATGGCTTATCAATGAAATAAATCAACAATTTGCTAGTAAAAATAAGAGGATAGATGATAATCTTGATATGAATGACTTATTAGAAATAACCACAATCAGTAATAAAAAAGGAGCAAGTTTTTCAGGCGAGTATATTCCTAAAAATATAAAGAGCCTTAAAAATTTACAAATATTAGAGTTGAAAGATAAAAATCTTGATGGAAGGTTGCCAGATGAACTGGGAAACTTGACGAAGTTAAACAAATTATCAATATCTGGCAATAGCTTTTCAGGGGGTATACCCAAGTCATTAGCTGATTTGAAGGGGCTTGAATATTTGGACCTTAATAATAATGGACTAATTGAGATTATTCCGCCCGGGTTAGAAAAATTACCAAAATTAAAGCAAGTTTATTTAAATAAGAATAAGTTAGTTGGAGTCATACCAATCTTTGATTTAGGTCCATTTTTGAATTTTGACATAAGTGAAACTCAATTGACTTATAATGATAAAATCTCTCCCTTTTTTATTAATACTTCATCGCAATATCAGCAAACATTTGTAGCAGGTGCTAATAGTTTATCACTAACAAGTGTTAAGAATCTTCCAATTACTGATATGGGGACAAAAATAAGGCCCTTTGATTCGACCAATGAAGGTTTTCTTAATCTTCATGCACAAAAAAGTGATCAATCTAAAATTGAACTTTATCCAGGACACACTTTCAAAATTTTGAACAAAAAAAGTGGTAAAGTACTGTATGATGGTCCTTCAAATGAAAAAATTGAAATTGTAGTTGATTCGGATGCGAATTATCAAGTCATTATGGATGATGCAGATAAAAATTCAAACAATATTACTGAATTTGAAACTAAACTTCGTGAGTATAAATTTAGTGAAGTACCTAAAAATTTATCACTAGATTTAAAATTAGGTGAATTAGATTATCAACCAGTGAAAATTTCAAGTGAAGATAGTTTAAGTATTTTTGATAATCGCTTGAACGCCCGATGGCAACTAAAAGTTAGGGCGAGTGAGTTGAAAAATAAGAATAGAATTATGTTAGGGAGTTATTTTTATAAATTAAAAGATAAGATACCTCAAGAAATTCCGAAGAATACTTTTAAAACAATTGAAATTGGACAGAGTGAGCCAACTTTAGGGACAATCAATTTATCTAACGAGTGGAATGGCAAACAAGGCTTATTTTATAAACAGGTAAATATCGGTAATTATAAAGGTTCATATACTGGACAACTTGAATGGCAATTAGTAGATGCTCCGACAGGAGGATAAATACAACAAATATGAATGATTAAATTAGGACTATGGAAAATAAATGAGAATGAGGTCGTGACAATTACTCATAGCGGTACATGCCACTAAATAGAGTGAAAATAAAGTGATCAATCTGCAAGCTATTACCTGCCATATTAAATATGACAGAAGTAACTTATAGGTTGATCACTTATTGAGGCTACACTAAACTTGATCACTATACTTATTTATGCCAAACATTTTATATAATAGAACTTGTATATAAAACTATTTCAATCAATCGAATTGTCTCTTCTGTATTTTTTCATGAAGGAGAGTTATATAAAGAAGAGCTAATTTATCCATTAGATGATGGACTAGTAAAACCAAATTAAATTAATAGGAGGACTAGAGGATGCATACAATTGGCTTTTTAACGTCAGAAAAACCTGAAAAATGTGCTCATATGAAATATTTAACTGAAAAAGGCTGGAATGTTGTACTGATACCAAACGATAAGTTACCAACTGAAAAAATACAAACTGATGCAATCATTATCCAAGAAACCAATATGCCTACAACTTGCAATTGGCTGATCGAACTGACAAAAAATACTTATTCACCAATTTATTTGCTTTCAAAAGAGGGCGACTTTCACGCAAATATTGTCTATTTACAATTAGGAATCAAAATTTGTTTTTCGTCAGAAATCTATCCAGAAGAATTGTTATTGACTTTGAACAATCTCTTAACAGATAGTCAACCCTTCAGTGATGCGTTAGAACAGGGATATCCGATAAATTCCGATGCTTTCATATTATTGCCAAACAATTTAAGTGTTGTCATTGATGGAGAGCGGGAAGTTCCTTTAACGAAAAAAGAATTTCAAACAATGGAAATTTTATGTAACAATCCAGGTAGAGCAATTTCGTATGAAGAGTTTAAGGAAAAAATATGGGGGAACGAAACAGATATTGAGGATAAAAACTATCGCATCGCTAATACAGTTTTCCACTTAAGGAGTAAGATAGAACAAAATTCAATGAAGCCAAGGTTTATTAAAACGATTCGATCTAAAGGATACATGTTTAACGATAGATAGTTTTATAATCCAGCATTAGATGGAAAAAATTCTGCGTTAACAAAAAAATAAAAGCAAGCGGAACTGTGTTATAAAACATCGTTCTCTTGCTTTTATTTTTTTGAACTATAGATACATATCTTCAGCTAATGTCGTTTTCCATTAACGCAATAAAATTCGATGAAGTCAAGAATTATTAAAACAGTCAGTTCAAAAGGATATATATCGGATATGAAATAAAGAAGAATACTTGCATTTTATGTTAGTTGATGTTAGCATTACATCTGTCAAATAGTAATCATTACGTTTTGTGGGAGGTGGAAAAATATGGCTAAAAAATCAAAAATTGCCAAAGCAAAGCATCAACAAGCGCTAATTGAAAAATACGCTGAACAACGCATTGAGTTAAAAGCGAATAAAGACTATGAAGCTTTAGCAAAATTACCAAAAGATTCAAACCCAAATCGCTTAAAAAATCGCGATTTGATCGATGGACGACCAAGAGGATACATACGTAAATTCGGCATGTCACGAATCAATTTTAGAACTTTAGCACATCAAGGACAAATTCCTGGTGTACACAAAGCAAGCTGGTAATCAGTAAGAATAAGTAACCGACAAACAGATGCAAAGAGGTGATTTGATGGAGAAACAAGATCTTTCAAGTGCACGCAGACGATTAAAGTGTACGAATCGAAAAACAAGAAAACGAGCATTGAAAATCATTCAACAATATAAACGGGAGCAAAGACATCGAGTGATGGCTTCTGGTAGTGTTGGCTGAGTGTATCATTTTTAAAAGTAGAGAATAAAGTTCTTCCTTTTTAGTATAGAAGGGAAGGGCTTTTTTTGTTGAGGTTATTAGGCTTGTAAAGTTTTTTTTATTTATGCTGCTCCGTTTCTATTTCTATGGTGTGATTAATTTGGCATGATCGAAACTTCTTTCCGGTGATTGTTAAGAACTGTTTAAGACTAGTTTGGAGTAAGGCGTTTGGTGATGCATAAGTAATGAAACTTCTCTTCCGTTGGTTGTTAAGAACTGTGTAAGATCAGTTTGGAATAAGGCGTTTGGTGATGCATAAGGAATGAAACTTCTCTTCCGTTGGTTGTTAAGAACTGTTTAAAATCAGTTTGGAATAAGGCGTTTGGTGATGCATAAGGAATGAAACTTCTCTTCCGTTGGTTGTTAAGAACTGTGTAAGATCAGTTTGGAATAAGGCGTTTGGTGATTCACAAGTAATGAAACTTCTCTCCCGCTGGTTGTTAAGAACTGTTTAAAATCAGTTTGGAATAAGGCGTTTGGTGATTCACAAGTAATGAAACTTCTCTCCCGCTGGTTGTTAAGAACTGTTTAAAATCAGTTTGGAATAAGGCGTTTGGTGATTCACAAGTAATGAAACTTCTCTCCCGCTGGTTGTTAAGAACTGTTTAAAATCAGTTTGGAATAAGGCGTTTGGTGATTCACAAGTAATGAAACTTCTCTCCCGCTGGTCGCCAAGTACTGTTCATCATCTGCTCTGGCGAAGCCAGTCGCAGTGATTCACAGCAATATCCGGGAACTTTCCAACCGAAATCTAGGAAGAAAGCTCTTTCATAATTTTGTATAGTAAGAGTGTAGAAGTGGAACCGTTTTATTTTTTCCACAAAATAATATGAGTAGATTACTGGAGGTTTTTTGATGACGTTGAAAGTAGGAATTATTGGTTGCGGCGGAATTGCTAATGGCAAACATTTACCGGCACTTGCACAAGTAAAAGAAGTAGAAATGGTTGCTTTTTGTGACTTGATCAGTGAACGAGCAGAAGAAGCAAAAATGCATTATGGAACGTTGACAGCGAAAACATTTACAAATTATCAAGAGATGCTTGAAGAAATGGACTTGGATGTGGTTCATGTTTGTACACCAAATAGCTCGCATGCAGAACTATCGATCGCAGCAATGGAGGCAGACTGTCATGTGATGTGTGAAAAACCAATGGCAAAAACATCTGCTGAAGCACGCAGTATGATCGAAGCAGCAAATAAAACAGGAAAAAAATTAACGATTGGCTATCAAAATCGTTTCCGGAAAGATTCGACTTATTTACATGAGGTTTGTGAAGAAGGTGAGTTAGGTGAAGTTTACTTCGCCAAAGCTCATGCCATTCGTCGTCGTGCAGTGCCAACTTGGGGTGTTTTTCTCGATGAAGAAGCACAAGGTGGTGGACCATTGATTGATATCGGCACGCATGCCTTGGATTTGACGTTATGGATGATGGACAATTACAAACCGAAATATGTAGTAGGAAAAGCCTATCATAAATTAGCTGAGACTAATAATGCAGCCAATGCTTGGGGCTCTTGGGACCCCAAAAAGTTCACCGTCGAAGATTCAGCATTTGGTTTTATCATGATGGAAAACGGCGCAACGATTTTTTTAGAATCTAGCTGGGCATTGAATAGTTTAGATGTAAAAGAAGCCAAAACGACTCTTCACGGTACGAAAGGTGGAGCTGATATGAATAATGGCTTAACCATTAATGGAGAAGACCACAACACACTTTTTGAGAAAAAAATCGAATTAGAACCTGGTGGTGTTGATTTTTACGATGGCGCTGGCGACAAACCGGAAGTTTTAGAAGCACAATCATGGATCGATGCAATCATCAATGACACAGAACCGATTGTTAAACCAGAACAAGCTTTAGTTGTAACAGAAATTCTTGAAGCCATTTACAAAGCATCTGAAACGAATCAACCTGTATTTTTCAATTAAATCAAGATTATCTAGCTTCATGAGCCAGCATCTCGGAAAAAAGATAAAACCTGAATGTGACAAAAAACGTCACAGTCATGTTTTCCTATTTTTCGTCAATGCTAAACGGCCCATTCAGCTTTTAAATTATCTAGCTTCACGGGCTAGTACTACGCTTTGCTTCGATCACATCAATTCCTAAGAGCTAAAGCTCTAAGGATTGAAGGTCTCGAAAAAAGATAAATTATGAATGAGGCAAAAAGCGCCTCAGTCATAATTTCCTATTTTTCAGTCGAGACTAAACGAGCCCGATACGCTTTTAAATTAGGGAGGAAAAATAATGATCCAAGTCACAGTATGGAATGAATTCCGTCATGAGAAAACAGATGAAGCTGTAAAAAAAGTATACCCAGACGGCATTCATCAACAAATTGCTCGATTTTTAAAAGAAGATGATTTTTCGGTTCGAACGGCAACTTTAGACGAACCAGAACATGGTTTAACAGAAGAGGTTCTAGCGAATACCGATGTGTTGATTTGGTGGGGACATGTCGCGCATCAAGAAGTATCGGATGAAATCGTTCAACGTGTCTATCAATGTGTGTTAGAAGGAATGGGATTAGTCGTACTTCATTCAGGCCATATGTCAAAGATTTTTATGAAACTAATGGGCACATCTTGCGATTTAAAATGGCGAGAAGCTGAAGAACATTGCCGCATATGGACCGTTGCGCCAAGTCATCCGATTGTCGAAGGAATCGGCGAGTACATTGAACTAGAAAAAGAAGAAATGTACGGCGAACATTTTGATATCCCAACACCAGATGACTTGATTTTTATTAGCTGGTATCCTGGCGGAGAAGTCTTCCGTAGTGGTTGTACCTATCATCGTGGCAATGGAAAAATCTTTTATTTTCAACCAGGACATGAAACGTATCCTTCTTATTATAATAAAGAGATCCAAAAAGTCATTAAAAACGGCGTTTGTTGGTGTCAACCAACACAAAATGCTTATCCAAATTACGGGCATCACGAACCTTTAGAATCTATTACGAACGAGAAAGGAACTAAACAATGAAATTAGGTGTATTTACTCCATTATTCAATAATTTAAGTTTTGAAGAAATGATCGATACAGTCTCAAAAGCAGGATTAGAAGCAGTTGAAATCGGAACAGGTGGTTCTCCTGGAAATGCACATTTAGATATTGATAAATTATTAGCAAGTTCTGACGCTAGAAAAGAGTATTTAGCAAAACTGGCTGATAAAGGGTTAACGATCAGTGCATTGAGCTGTCATAATAATCCGATTTCTCCATTAAAAGAAACCGCCCAAGAAGCAGACCAACTATTACAAAAAACAATCAAGTTAGCTTCTTTAATGAATGTATCAGTAGTCAATGGTTTTTCTGGTGTTTCAGGAGGAAACCCAACAGATACACAAGTCAATTGGCCTGTTTTGCCTTGGCCAACTGAATATGATGATAACTACAATTACCAATGGGAAAAGAAATTGATCCCTTATTGGAAAAATATCAATACGATCGCAGAAGATGCAGGGGTGAAAATCGGGATCGAACTGCATGGCGGCTTCTTATGTCATACACCTTATACAATGTTGAAACTCCGTGAAGCAACGGGCAACGCAATCGGCTGTAATTTAGATCCAAGTCATTTATGGTGGCAAGGCATTGATCCAGTTGCAGCAGTTAAAATTTTAGGTGAAGCAGGTGCGATCCACCATTTTCACGCAAAAGATACGTATTTAGATCAAGACAACATCAATATGCACGGACTGACGGATATGCAACCATATGGAAATGTTAAAACCCGCGCATGGACGTTCCGTTCAGTTGGATGCGGCCATGATTTAAAAGTCTGGTCAGATATTATTAGTGCACTTAGAATTTACGGATACGATTACGTTTTAAGTATTGAACATGAAGACCCGATCATGTCGACAGAAGAAGGTTTGAACAGAGCGATTACTAATTTGAAAAGTATTATGATCAAAGAACAACCTACGGAAATGTGGTGGGTGTAATCAAAAGCTGAACGAACTCGTTCAGCTCTTGAGCAAATTAGGAAATTTTTTCAAAGATGCTTTTTATCTTTGAAGAAAATTTGTCTATTTGCCGAAAGAGCTAGTTCGTGAAGCTGGATGTCAAAGAGAAGAATACGACAGTTTCTGACCAACTCTTTCACCACCAAAAATCAATCATCCTCAATAATAGAAAGGACTCAAAAAATGACAGCAATCAACTTTGCCGTAATCGGCTACGGCGGTATGGGTTCTTACCATATCCATAACATTATGCCCAACGAAAACGAACGAATCCACGTTGTCGGAACCTACGATATTTCAGGCGAGCGTCAACAAATTTCCAGCCAACACAATCATAAAATATACACTTCACTTGAAGACGTACTAACAGATGATACCATCGAAGCTGTTTTGATCGCTACACCCAATGACTCCCATAAAGACTTAGCGATCCAAGCATTAAAAGCAGGAAAACACGTTGTCTGCGAAAAACCAGTCACAATGAATGTAGAAGAATTAGACGACGTATTAAAAGTAGCCAAAGAAACAAGCAAAACCTTTATGGTCCACCAAAACCGCCGTTGGGACCCAGATTTTCTAATCACTCGAGAACTCTATAAAAATCAACAAATCGGAGAATTATTCCAAATCGAAACTCGTGTACAAGGCGCTAACGGAATTCCTGGTGATTGGCGCCATGAATTAAAACATGGCGGTGGAATGCTTTTAGACTGGGGTGTCCATTTACTAGATCAGCTATTATTTTTAGTTGATAGTCGGATTGAAAAAGTATCAGCCGATTTAAGCTACATTCTTGGCGATGAAGTAGATGACGGCTTCATCACGTATATTATTTTTGAAAATGGTGTCCGCGCAATCATAGAAGTTGGAACAACGAATTATACTAAACTCCCACGCTGGTATCTAAAAGGAACACAAGGAACAGCTGTCATTCATGACTGGGATTTATCAGGTGAAATGGTCATCGAATCAGGGAAGAAAAATATCCAAGCACCAAAACCAATCCAAGCAGGGGTCGGCTTAACCAAAACAATGGCGCCACCCTCAGAAGAAGCAACGGAGACCTTACCATTACCAAAAGCTTCTGCTGAATATGACACATTCTATAAGAATTTCTATAAAGTTGTACGAGAACAAGCAGAACCAGTCGTCAAAAATGAAGAAGTTCGTAAAGTAATGGTTCTGATCGAGGAAATTTTTAAAGCAGCCAAAAGATAATCAAATGCAACGTAAAGCTTCTCAATGCAGGAGCTTTACTTTTTTTTCGTCTAAGCATAAAATATTAAGGGACGTATTAAGGAAAGAGAAAAGGGAGAATGTTGTGAAGAAAAAATTGCAGATAGTCAAGAAAAAACCAGTTAAATATACACTGATCGTGATAGGATTACTGTTGTTAGTTTTGATCAGCAATCTATATTTACAATGGTGCCAAAATGAATTATCACTGGATTTAGTAGTTAAATTTGCTTTTTCATGGCATACAGAAAAATTTATTCTAGGTAGCTTGGTCTTATTGATATTTTTACTATTTCTATGTAGTTTAGCAGGATCGCTCGTTTTAGGAAGCTTACTTTACACAATTACGATCGGTATTTTGGGGTTCGCGGATTATCAAAAGATGTTCTACCGCTCGGAGCCAATTTATCCGGATGATTTAAAAATGATCACTGAGTTTGGTTTACTAAGAGAAATGATCGGAACGATTCCATTCCTATTTATTCTACTCGTGGCAGTCATTGGTTTGTTCTTCTTTGGGCGAGCAATCTACAAAAGTCGGCTGCTATCGAAAAAAATGCAAATTATTCGTATCTCAGGTTTCATTTTGACACTGCTTTTATTGATTTATGTTAGTAATTTTAACAGTCAAAATAATCTATTGAGAAAAGCTTATGATCGAACGGCGCTGTGGATTCCTTACAGCCAAAAAATGAATTACTACAACACAGGATTTATGGGTGGTTTTTTATATAATTTAAAGGTAGAAGCGATGGATAAACCAGAGAATTATTCTAAAAAAACGATCGAAGAAATTACCAATAAATACACTGACAAGATAAAAGAGACGAATACTAGCTCACAAGAAGAACAACCAAACATTATTTTTGTGATGAGTGAAAGTTTTTCTGATCCGCAGAATTTAACAGGTGTAACAGCTGATAAAGATCCTTTAAAAGACTATTATGACATAGCCAAAACGACTTATAGCGGTAAGATGTTATCACAAAATTACGGTGGTGGAACGGCCAATATTGAATTTGAAGCACTAACTAGCTTTTCAATGGAGTTGTTCAATCCGCAAATGACAACGCCTTATACTATGCTGATTCCAAAAATGACCGAAATTCCATCGATCGTTTCACTGCTAAAGGGGCAAGACTATCAAGCAACCGCTATTCATCCTTATAATACTTCGATGTATAAGCGCAAAGATGTCTATAAAACAGTAGGTTTTGATCAATTTATCAGCGAAGACACAATGACTTATAAAGAAAAATTACAAAAAAATCCTTTTATCTCGGACGAATCCGCCTACAAAGAAGTGTTGGATCTGCTAGAAAATGATGATGATCCACAATTTGTCCATTTAGTCACGATGCAAACGCATATGCCGTATAGCGATAAATATACTAAGTCAGATTATTCTTCTCAAAGTCTAGGCAATAAAACAGCAATCGATAGCTATATGCAGGATGTTGCGTACAGCAGTGAAGCGTTGAAACAATTTACGACAGCTTTAAAAGATGTAAAACGGCGAACGCTGGTTGTTTTCTGGGGAGATCATTTACCAAGTATCTATTCAGATGAAATCAAAGCAGAAAACGATGAAGTCCGGATGCATGAAACGGAATTTTTAATGTATGACAATCAAGATAAGTTAAGTGGAAAAAATACCCATGATGCACTTAGCAGTCCATTTTACTTTGCACCAACACTATTTGATCAAAGTGGTATGCAAATGACTGGATTCTACCAATTATTGACCGAGCTTGAAAAACAAGTTCCTGCATTTGAAAAAGGCTTCTATTATAAAGATAACCAATGGAGCAAAACATTATCATTGAATGAATCACAAAAAGAATTATATGAAGACTATCGTTTGATTCAATACGACATTGTTTCAGGTGAAAGCTATAGTTTGAACACCAATTTTTTCAAATAAATTCAGTGAGCAAAAAAGGAGTATACAATGAGTTTTAAAAAGAAAGACAATCAGACCTATTATAACCCGATTCGTCGTGCAGTCTTGAATCATCAAATGATTCAGCCAGGTGATAAAGTGGCGATCGGAATGAGTGGTGGGAAAGATAGTACAAGTTTATTGTATTTTCTAGATATGATCAGCAAACAAAAGCGGTTAGGCTTTGAATTTGAAATCGTGCCGATCACCTTAGCAATGGGATTTGAGATGGATATCACACCATTACAGGAATTTGTGACAGGCTTAGGGTATGAATTGGATGTTGTGCCAACAAATATTGCGCAAGTTGTGTTTGATATTCGGGAAGAACGCTCACCTTGTTCGTTATGTGCCAAGCTACGTAGAGGAATTTTGTATAAACGAGCGAAAGAAGTCGGTTGTAATAAAGTTGCTTTAGGCCATCACTTGGATGATGCGATCGAAACGTATTTTATGAATTTTCTATTCCATGGTCAAATGGCTAGTTTTGACCCACTAAGCTATTTATCAAAAACAGATATTACGCTGATCCGTCCATTACTTTACCTTGAAGAGAAACAGATTATTCAGTTTGTTCAACGAGAAGAATTGCCTGTGATTTTCAATCCCTGTCCTGTTGATAAGAAAACCAAGCGAGAAGAAATCAAACATCTGGTAAGTGGATTGGCACAAAGCTATCCTGATATCCGAGAAAAATTTATTCTGGGTATGGAACAAGGTTTGTCTGACAATTTCTGGACGAAATCAATGAATCAAGAGTGAAGGTTACTTTTCTAGTAGACATCATCACACCCCGATTGCTCAGTATTATTTGGGCATTCGAGGTGTTTTACTGTTTAACTGATAAAACTACCTCCTTAAAAGAAGCAGCGAAAAAAGCCGTCTATCAAATAACGTAAGTCTTTTTCAAACTAAACAGAAATTTTTCTGAAAATCAATACGATTTCATTTGAAAAACACTAAAAGAACAGGTATAATTACTTTATCAATAATAGTTGGTGAAGGACTTGTCCGTCGCCAGGTTATTATTTCATGAGGGAGTAACTGGCGGCGCTAGCTGCGGCAACATCACCAACTCCGAAAGAAATTTCTGGTGTTGTCTTAAACGGTGAGACTTATGTATGTTCTATTTAGCATACAGAGGTCTATTTTTTTTCGTTTTTGTTGCGAACGAATAAGTCCAAAAACGTGTTCGTTTTGCTATTATGAAGTAAAATAGATTTAAGTAGCTGCAAATTATAAGGAGGAAGAACATGTCAGAAGAGAAAAAGGTTCAATTATCTGAAGCATTTTACACGCAGTCAGATGAAGAGGTCTTGCAAAAATTTGATACGACAGTCGATGGACTATCAGATCAAGAAGCCAAGAAGAGGTTAGAAAGCTATGGGGCTAATGCTTTAGATGAAGGGAAAAAGAAATCGATCGTTGTAAAATTCTTTGAACAGTTTAAAGATTTTATGATCATTGTATTACTATTTGCGGCTGTGATTTCGGCAGTCTTTTCAGGAGATTTTGTTGATTCGATTATCATTTTACTCGTAGTTATCTTAAACGCAATCTTTGGTGTAATCCAAGAAGCCAAAGCAGAACAAGCGATTGAAGCATTAAAAGAAATGTCTTCACCAAATGCGAATATTCGTCGTGATGGTCATGTGATCACGGTTAAAAGTGACGAATTAGTACCAGGAGATATCGTTTTATTAGAAGCAGGAGATGTTGTTCCTGCAGATTTACGTTTATTAGAAGCAGCTAGTCTAAAAATCGAAGAAGCAGCTCTAACTGGTGAATCTGTACCAGTTGAAAAAGAAGCAATCGTTTTAGAAGGAACATCTGATGATATCGGCATTGGTGACCGTATCAATATGGCGTATTCAAACAGTAATGTCACTTATGGCCGCGGAATCGGCGTGGTCGTTGGTACAGGAATGAATACAGAAGTCGGTAAAATCGCCGGCATGTTAGCCAACGAAAAAGAAACGGAAACTCCATTAAAACAAAATTTAAATCAATTAGGTAAAATGTTGACGATCGCTATATTAGTGATCGCAGCTGTGATGTTCGTTGTCGGTATGATGAACGGCCGTACATGGATCGACATGCTCTTAACGTCTATCTCATTAGCCGTTGCAGCAATTCCAGAAGGATTACCAGCAATCGTAACAATCATTTTAGCATTAGGTACACAAAAAATGGCGAAGAAAAATGCGATCGTCCGCAAACTGCCTGCAGTTGAAACATTAGGTAGTACAGACATTATCTGTTCTGATAAAACTGGAACGTTAACATTAAACCAAATGACCGTTGAAGCTCTTTACACAGATAATGAAGTAAAACCTGCGACAGATGCTGTTGCAATGGATAATATGGCATTAAAAATCATGAACTATACAAATGATACAAAAATTGCACAAGATGGTACGTTGATCGGTGATCCAACCGAAACAGCCCTTGTCCAATATGGTTTAGACCACGATTTCAACGTAACCGAAAAAGTTGCAGCTGAACCTCGTGTTGCTGAAATTCCATTTGATTCAGACCGTAAATTAATGACAACTGTTCACCAATTAGCAGATGGTAAATTCCTAGTTGCTGTCAAAGGTGCACCAGATGAATTATTAAAACGTTGTAACCAAGCCTTATTAAATGGACAAACACCAGCAATGGATGACAAACAACGTCAAGAAATTTTGACAACCAACACAAAATTAGCCAAACAAGCACTACGTGTCTTAGGAATGGCATACAAAATCGTTGATGCAGTTCCTGCTGAAATGGATTCTGATTTAGTTGAAAAGGACTTAGTATTTGCAGGTCTTGTGGGTATGATCGATCCAGAGCGTAAAGAAGCCGCAGAAGCTGTTAAAGTTGCTAAAGAAGCAGGTATTCGTCCAATTATGATCACAGGTGACCACAAAGATACAGCAGAAGCAATCGCTGCTCGTCTAGGTATCATCAAAGAAGGCGACGACGATGCTGTTATTACAGGTGCTGAACTAAACGAATTAACGGATGAAGCATTTGCCAAAATGGTTGAACATTATTCCGTTTATGCTCGTGTTTCACCTGAACATAAAGTTCGTATCGTTAAAGCATGGCAGCAAGAAGGTAAAGTTGTAGCCATGACAGGTGACGGTGTGAACGATGCTCCAGCTTTGAAAGCAGCCGACATCGGTATTGGGATGGGGATCACTGGTACAGAAGTATCAAAAGGTGCCTCTGATATGGTCTTAGCGGATGATAACTTCTCGACAATTATTGTAGCTGTTGAAGAAGGACGTAAAGTCTTCTCAAATATCCAAAAAACGATTCAATACCTACTTTCTGCCAACCTTGGGGAAGTATTAACACTATTTATCGCAACAATGTTAGCTTGGGATACCTTACTGCCTGTTCACTTATTGTGGATCAATTTAGTAACGGATACCTTCCCAGCAATTGCGTTGGGTGTAGAACCTGCTGAACGTGACGTAATGAGCCATGCTCCTCGTGGAAAGAAATCAAACTTCTTCTCTGGCGGTGTCTTGAGCAGTGTCATTTATCAAGGGATCACACAAGGTGCCTTGACTCTGATTGTCTATAAAATGGCGATTGAATTCCCTGCACATACGGCGGCAAATATGCCAAACTTATCTGCAACAGCCTTGTACGACTTACAACATGGCGATGCGTTGACAATGGCTTTTGCAACATTAGGTTTGATCCAATTGTTCCATGCATTTAACGTAAAATCTATTTACCAATCAATCTTTAAAGTTGGCTTGTTCAGAAACAAATCATTCAACTGGGCAATTTTAGTATCGTTCTTATTACTAGCAGCAACGATTCTAATTCCAGGATTCAATGACTTGTTCAGCGTAACTTCTTTAGACGGTTACCAATGGGCAATCGTTGCCGGAACATCATTTGCGATTATACCAATCGTTGAGATCGTAAAATTTGTTCAACGTAGAATGGGAAAAAGTTAATAGTAAATCGAAAAAACGAATAGACTTATAGATAAGTTTAAAGTCAAAAAAGTAAAAAGACCAAAAATCATGAAAAAGATTTTTGGTCTTTTTACTTTTTTATTTAAAATCAATGTGAGGATACTCTCAAATTATCTCGATTCAATTTTACTTTAATGAGAAATAGTAATCAAGCGGGTTTAAGAGTCTTTTATTTTTTTTTCAAAAAAAAACAGATCTTATTTTTGAATAATATAAAAAAAGTGAATCTTTTTTTGCAGTATATTATTTACTATCAAAGAGCAAACAGGAAACTTTGATGAATACTTATTACTCGATGAGATAAGAAAGGAGGAAAAGAATTATGATCATATAAAGAATTGGTAAATTAGCTTTTAAAGGCACGGAAATCGATAGAGTTCCAAACGCAATCATAAGTATATGATTGTCTAAAAATCGATTTTTAGACAATCAATACATATTAAACTTAAGGAGTGATTGATATGTCAGAAGAAAAAAAACTTGAACCTTACAGACACACCGATGGGAAAGGATGGATTGATCATGGACCTCGAAATACTAGTCGTGATGAAGAAAATCCAGATATTCTAGTTCCGCCTGCTACTGACCATGGAACGATGGCAAATTTAAGATTTAGTTATTCTGATTCGCATCAACGTTTAGAAGAAGGTGGTTGGACAAGAGAAATCACAAACCGTGATTTTCCAATTTCACAAGATGTTGCTGGTGTAGACATGAGTTTAGAACCCGGTGCTTATCGAGAAATGCATTGGCATAAGGAAGCTGAATGGGGATTGATGCTCTATGGAAATGCTCGTGTGACTGGTATAGATGAATTTGGACGCTCCTTCATTGATGACATTAAAGCCGGAGATTTATGGAACTTTGAAGCAGGGGTTCCTCACTCTATTCAGGCTTTAGACGAAGGCTGTGAATTTTTATTAGTTTTCAGTGAAGCTGATTTTTCTGAAAACAACACATTCTTATTATCTGATTGGTTGGCACATACACCTGCTGAAGTGGTTGCTGCAAACTTTAAAAAATCAACAGAAGAAATTGAAAGTTTCCCTACTAAAGAAAAATATATTTTTAAAGCAAATATCCCTGGTTCTATTGAAGAAGTTGAACGTCCGAATGTGAATGGGAAAGTACCATCTCCATTTACGTTTCATATGGATACAATCAAACCTATTGAATCAGAAGCTGGCCGTGTGCGAATCGTCGATCAGAACGTTTTTCCTGTGGCGAAAACAATTTCGGCTGCTTTTGTAGAAGTAGAACCAGGCGGAATGCGTGAACTTCACTGGCATCCTAAAGCTGCAGAATGGCAATACTACATTCAAGGGAAAGCTCGCATGACAGTTTTTAACTCTGCTGGCGTTTCTAGGACGTTTGATTTCCAAGCAGGAGACGTAGGTGTCGTTCCAATTGTAGCTGGACATTACGTACAAAATATCGGTGATGAACCCTTGATTTTTGTAGAAGTCTTCAAACATAGTGAGTATTCTGATATTTCATTAAATAAATGGTTAGGCTCTTCCCCATCGCAAATGGTAGCGGATCATTTAAACGTTACGAAACAATTTGCGGAGTCACTACCAAATCCAGAGAAGCCACAACCTGTTGTTTGGTTTAAAAAACCAGAATAGTTTTTGTTTCGATGCCTAGAAAATAAATAGGAAAATTTTCTAGGCTTTTTACTATCAAAAATTGGAGGAATAGAGAGTGAATAATCGTAAAGTACCTACTTACCCTGTAATGGAACTACCTTGGATTGCTTTTTTTCTTGCGATTGCGGCTGGTTCAATGGACGGTTATACCTACTTTGTAGGAAAAGCATTTAGTACAGTACAATCAGGAAATATCATTTTATTAGGGCAAACAATTGCAACAAAAGACTGGCAGCATTTAGCTACAGTGGCACTAACCATCTTATGTTTTGGATTAGGTGCGATGACGACAGGAATTATTGAAGTATTGGGCATTAAAATGAAAAAAATCTGGGCGTTTGAAATTTTACTTATAGAAGCAGTCGTTTT
Source organism: Enterococcus ureasiticus (assembly GCF_001730285.1). Lineage (GTDB taxonomy): Bacteria > Bacillota > Bacilli > Lactobacillales > Enterococcaceae > Enterococcus_L > Enterococcus_L ureasiticus. The sequence goes on along the minus strand of NZ_MIJZ01000014.1, from coordinate 343,928 downwards.
AGTTGGCTTAGGTTTTTCATCGATTAATAGTGTATTTAGTATCCTACAGATATGTATGCTTGTTTCTTTTCTAGCTGGAATGCAAGGAAATGCATTTCATAAAATAGATGGCATGCTTTATGGAAATGTTGCTGTTACATTAGTGGTGCAATTAGCTTTTAATTATATTATTCAAGCTTTTACCGGAGCAAAAGATGCATGGAAAAATAGTTGGTTATATTTTTCTGTATTAATTGGTTTTGCAGGTGGCGGATTAATTGGGACTGTTTTAACAAAAGCTTATGGTGAAAAATCTTTATGGTTTACAGCAATTGTTTTAGTGGGAATTGCCTTCTATTCAAAAATGATCAAAGTAGAGGAAAAAGCAATTAAAGTTGATCCTGTTTAGTAGTAAATAAATAGTGAACTTGAATAAGTTTTCAAAGACTGGCAGTAACGAACTGTAGAGGAAGATTTAGTCGCGCAGAAAACGAAATAGCTCAATGAGTGTTTCTTTTCTGCGTCATTCAAGGATTGATAAATGGGAAAATCGGTGTAATTATTTAAGGACGTGAATGGATGAATAAAAACAAAGAAACCTATGACGGGGTAAGCTATAATCGAAGCGCTCTTATGATTGTTATTCTACTGGGAGCATTTTGTATTATTATGAATCAAACGCTGTTGATCACAGCTTACCCAACGATTATGAAAGACTTGAATATAAGTTTAAGCAACGTTCAATGGTTAACAACGTTGTTTCTTTTAGTATCAGGTATTACTATTCCTTTGTCTGCTTATTTAATGAAACAAATCAAGTCCAAATATTTATTTTTAACGGCCTTGAATTTATTTTTAATGGGCGTGCTTATTTGTTATTTTGGTCCATCATTCAATTATTTGCTTTTTGGACGATTATTACAGGGAATTGCTTCTGGAATTATGCTTCCTTTGATTCAGACTATTGTATTAACGCTGTTCAAAAAAAGCGAACGTGGAACCGCTATGGGGTTTGTTGGTTTAGTAGTTGCGTTAGCTCCTGCGATTGGGCCAACGCTATCTGGATATATTATTACTTATTTTAACTGGAAAACATTATTTCTTATTACAATACCGTTGATTCTTCTATCCGAAATAGGGGCTTTACTGTTTTTTAAAGTCAGCATACCCTTAAAACAGAGTAAGTTAGACATTCCTTCTGTTTTTTTATCGATCATTGGATTTGGTAGTTTGTTATACAGTATTAGTTTAGTGAGTACTAAAGGCTGGTTTTCTAAAGAAGTACTTATTTTTTTGTTTATAGGATGTACTGTGATTATTTCTTTCATTGTGCGAGAGTTGAAAATTTCAAATCCACTGTTGAATTTAAACGTGTTTAGCTACTCAATTTTTTCAGTTTCTGTGTTTCTAAGTGCAATTTCTTATATAGCCTTGCTTGGATTTGAATCTATTTTACCAGACTATATTCAAAAGGTTCATTTAGAAAGTCCAATTGATTCGGGGTTGATTTTATTGCCTGGAAGTATCGTGATGGGATTAATGAATCCAGTTACAGGAAAATTATTTGATCGATTTGGTGGACGGTTTTTAATCCCGATTGGTTTGACGTTATTGTCTTTAGGGACATTTCCATTTCTATTTATCACTGAGACGACGCCAATTCTTTTCATAGCTATTTTCTATGCTATCCGTTTATTGGGGATATCAATGGTCTTGATGCCAGTCACAACAACAGGAATGAATGCTTTACCCAATGACATGATCAGTAATGGTACCGCAGCGAATAATACATTAAGGCAAATTGCTAGCTCTTTTGGAACGGCTGTATTAGTTACGTTTCTATCTAGTCATGCCCAAACTACGCCTAAACAATCATTGGCAATTGGATGCTCCACACTTGCTATAAAAGAATCATTGGAGGTTGTAGATTATCGTCATGCGTTTGCGATGGCTTTTGTTTTTTGTATCGTCGCTTTAATTAGTTCCTTAATTATTTTTCGTAAAAAAGGACCGAATACTAAAATGAGATAAAAGAAAGAGTAATCATTTAAATTATGTATAGATGTTTATAAGGAAGTGATAATCCCCACTTTTTTTAAAATGAATTACCGGTTAAATAGATATCAAGTGAAAAAATTAATTTTTTTTTAGAAATACTTATTACTTTTCTATCTACTTCTTTGGGTGTATATTAAAAATTGGAAATAAAGTATATTTATTGATAGTGCGATGATTTCTACTTGGCAATAATTAAGCTAGCTATTTTTATGAAACACCTATAATGATAGACTACTTAATAAAGAAAGTTTAGTAGATTAAGTCATCGCATATATTTTTAAACTCAGTTACTGATAAAAATAATTGAGAAATCAACTATGCAAAGAGTGGGAATAGATGTTAGAAAAGTATTTAGAAAAAAATATTTATAGAAAAATTGTTCTTCTTGAAGCACTATACAAATATGAGAAAATTGATATTACGCATTACATAGAAATATTCGAAGCATTTCCAACAACAGTACAAAATGATTTAGAAGATTTAGTTCAGACGCTAGATATATACATAGTGAGTTATGAGAAACAAAAGAAATACTTTTATGTGGAATTTAATAAAGATATTCCATTATTTGAAATTCGCAAAATAATATATCAGCAATCATTATTTCTAAAGACATGTACAAAATTTTTGGAGCAACAGTTTAATTACTTGGATTTAGTAGAAGAAGAATTTATTTCAGTTAGTAAAGCCTATAATTTGAAGAAAAAAGCAGAAGCTTTTTTTTCTGCTTGTCATCTGGATTATGAAAATGAACGTTTGAATATTTCAGAATTTGAAACAAGGTTCTTATATTTATACTATCTAACAAAAATTGAAATCAATTATGAAACAACGCAGACTATTGAATTTGAAGAAGTTTGCGAAGGCATGCTCGATTTGATTGAACACGAATTTTCAACCAGAGTTTATACGGAAGAAAGTCGTTATTTTATTTTACAAGGAATGAATATTGCCTATTCACGTCAAGAAAAAGAAAAACTTAAATTAGAAGAAAAGGTTAAAGTTGATTTAAAAAAACGACCAATTTTCAAGCTAGTCGAACAAGCATGGGAAAGTTTGAATATGGGGCGCTTTTTACCAGAACATGAAATTGTTTATGTCGTATCTCTCTTCAATTCTTGTGAGTATTCTTTTAGTCAATTAGAAAATTTATTTGAAGATCATGAAAAATTACGCAGTACATTTTTAGTTGGCCGCCCAGATGTTATTCGGTTAATTCAGTATTTTGAAGAAGAATTTGATCAAATTTTATTGGGGGATTTTAGTTTTGAAGAAGGCATTATCCGTCTAACAAGAAATGCTTGGTATAATCATCAAGTTTTAGTCCACGGTTCTTTTTATACGCTGCATCCAAAAAATGAAGAGCTGTTTCAACGAATCGTCAAAGTCTTATTTAAATGGGGAGAAGGAATTAAAAATCTTCTTGTGATTGATACAAATTTAATCTATCGTTTTATTGAAGAAGCGGGTCCTATTTTAAAGCAAGAAAAACTGCTCTTCCGTTTGAAAATCGTGACCGATTCTGATTCAAAATTTTTACTGTATCAAAGTAAATTCTCTGAATTTAATGTTTTTGATATAGTGGTAGAGAATAAATTTTACCGTTCCATATACGAAGTTGAAGGATATGACCAATCGATTCGTGATGAATATATCTTTTGTGAAGAGGCCTTGATTCCATCAGTGTTAGAAGATCATCCACATATCATTCCAATCTCTGTAGATATGTTATTAGATCATTCTTTCTTGTTAGTGTGTATGAAGCCTTATCAACACTTTATGGAAGTTCATAATACTTCCTATATTAATGGGATAAAGTGATAATACATTTTTACTTATTAGTTGGTAAAAAGACGAAGAATTGTAAGGCAAAAGGTGTAGCATAAGTTTTGTATCGTTTATGACAGAAGTGTTTAACTCAGAAAATAAAGTATATCTGTGCCTGTGTAACATCAACTTGTACTACACCGGGTTCCACTGCAATTCCAGCAGAGTTACTTCTATTTTGACTGTTTATTAGGATTCCTGGAGTTTGGAATGTGTCTCTTATCGTTATGTCCGACACTCTTGTTTTTGTATTTTTAGAAAGTTGATTGTCATGAATATTACTAAAAATTAACTTAGTCATAGTAATTAATGAACAGCAAGAAAGTTAGGAATCATCTAAAACGCTAGATGAATTATCAATAGAAGTACTTTCGGTGAGAGGAAGATTTAGCAAACTAACTAAATCTGTTTCAAAGAAAAATAAACGATAGGACAACCGTTAAATTGTTTACCCTATTTTAAGTATTTATTAATCCTTAATCTTTGAAAAGTAGTTTTTAAGGTCAAAACAAGTCAAAAAAGTGGACAAATTTTCAGATTGCGGTATTATTAATATAGACATTTTGCTTTAAAATATGGAGGTTATTAGTTATGAACTATTTAGATGAAAACGAAGAAACAGAAGAAAAACAACAACCAAATGCGTTTATGAAAAAATTATTTGAAGAACGAACAATTTTGATCTACGGTGAAATCAATCAAGATTTGGCACGAGAAGTAACGTCTCAATTGCTTTTACTTGCAGCGATGGGTGATGAGCCAATCAAGATTTTCATTAATAGCCAAGGTGGACACGTTGAAGCAGGCGATACGATCCATGACATGATCAAATTTGTGAAACCAGAAGTCATCGTGATCGGAACTGGTTGGGTCGCAAGCGCTGGAATTACGATTTATTTAGCTGCTGAAGCGAAAAATCGATACAGCTTACCAAATACTCGTTATATGATCCATCAACCTGCTGGCGGCGTTCAAGGACAAAGCACAGAGATTCAGATCGAAGCCAAAGAAATCATCCGTATGCGTGAGCGTGTGAACCGTTTGATTGCTGAAGCGACAGGTCAAACTTACGAAAAAATCGCAAAAGATACAGATCGTAATTTCTGGATGTCAGCTGATGAAGCCAAAGATTATGGCATGATTTCTAAAATCATCAAAACAAGTGATGAAATTAATTAAAACTCTAAAAACTGCAGACAACAAAATGTTTGCAGTTTTTTTGTCTTAAAAATTAGTAGAAAAATATACTTTTACAAATTCCACTTGTCATCCACCTATGAAAAAGTGTAAAATTGAGTGATTACTAAAAGAAAGTAGGAAAGATAGTGAAACCAAATTTAGGCTATTATGTTCAAAACATCAATGATATTGTAAAAGAAACAGAAGAAGTCGGCGAAAAAATGAATGACTATTACGAAGAAGTTCGTAAAGCGATCGATGAAGGCAAAGTGACTGAATTGGCGTCAGAAAGAATTGCTGAAATCAAGCGTGTCTTTGAAGATGGAACCAAAGAATATACACTCATGCTGGAAAAAGTCACTCAATTACGTCCACCAGCACGCGTTATGGGAATCCACAAAAAATTCGAACGTTCATACATCGAATATTTAGCTGGATGCAATGAAATGATCTTATCTTTAGATCCTGAAAAAGGTATAGATGTTGATCTGTTCAATAACTCAGAAGAAAAACAAGATAAAGCAACAGATGATATTTCATTCGCAATTACACGAATGAGTAACCTTTTATTGAAAAAATGAAAAAATAATCAGAAATCTGACCAAAAAAAGATGGAATACATTTGTTTTTAATGTTATTTTTAGTAGACAAATAAAAAAATGTGTTGTATTATGTATTCATACCAACAACAACCTTTTTATTTTTCATTTTACTCTTATTGAGTAATACTCCTTTTCCATCGGCCTTTTCAGCCGATGGTTTTTTTTTATTTATTTTCCGTGAATTTTTATGATTTTAGTAATATATGTTTATTATTCACGTGTTTATATTTTGTTAGTTATTTTATTTATTTAAGCATGTTTTTGTTTGGTGGATTATTTTATAAATGATAAAAAGTCGGACGGATCAAACAGATAGAAAAAGGTCTAAAGCAAAACGTTTAAGTTCTGCTTTAGACCTTCAAGATCTTCTTGCAATTATTTGTATCAATTTTCTACATTACGAACATAATCATCAAAATACTGAACAAGATCAGATTTGATCTTCTGATATTCCGCTTCTGTGTATTCACGTTCTTCGATCGTTCCATTAAAAAATGGAATCTCCAACTCTTCGCGCAAGCGATCTAAAACTTCGCTTTGATCCATTTGGGCACCTTCTTTACCTGTTGTCTACTCTATTATAAAACATTAAAATCATTCGTCAACTGCTCAAAGGAATCTTTCATAGCTGTTAACTTATTATAAAGTAAGATGCTATCATCATCTTCAAGTAAAAAGACTTGTTTTAATTCAAAATAAAAATCTTCAAATGCTTTAAAAAAAGGGTGAACCTCTGATGCCGTAAGCTCACTGTTACTGTAGTAAAAAACACGCACACTATGATAATAAGTGAATACTTCATTGATATTCAACAGAATACGAGTATCCTCAGGACGTGGACGGCTAGTGACTAAATCATAGAGCGTTAAACTTTTGGTATGAATTTCCGAGAGATAAGATAAGAGTAGTTCCACTTTTTCATTACTTGCTGACATTAAATCGACCTCCAATTTCCCTAATTATAATAAAAAACAGTGAGAAAGAGAAATAGGACACTCAACTGTAAAGAAATATTTACAAAAAATGAAAATAAAAGAAAAAAACGTTGGCAAAAAAATGAGTATGCTCTAATATTGATTTCGATAATAAAACTCATTGAAAAGAAGAGTACACAAGCAGACATTGAAATCTAGCTGATTATTTTAGTTTTAGCTAGAACAAGAGAGCTTTCGTTTGGTGAAAGAAAGCAATGAACACTTGTCGAAAATGATCTTGGAGAGGAAAAATCAGCTTGATTTTTACGGGAGCTACCGTTAACAAGGCACCAAATCAAGAAGAAATTCTGCGTTTGGGTCGAGATGGAAGTTGTTTCCAATAAAGGTGGTACCGCGATAGTCGCCCTTTACTAGCATAGGCTGGTAGAGGGCTTTTTTGTATTATTCGTGGGAAACCCTAATGAGAATAAAAATAGAAAGAGGGGATCATTGTGCAAGAAGGTGACATGTGTCTTAACAGAACAAAACGAATAAACCAAACCAATAAAAGAAAAGGAATGAAGCATAATGACAAACTCTAACTATCAATTCGAAACGATCCAAATCCACGGTGGGCATACGCCAGACAAAGACACTAATTCTAGAGCAGTCCCTATTTACCAAACAACATCCTACACTTTCGACGATACACAAGATGCAGCCGAAAAATTTGCATTGTCCAAAGTAGGAAATATCTACACTCGTATCACAAACCCAACGACCGCAGTGCTGGAAGATCGCTTGAATGAATTAGAAGGCGGCGTTGGTGCAGTTGCAGTCGCTTCAGGAACGGCGGCAGTTACTTATGCCATTCAAAATCTTGCTAGCACTGGTGATCATATTGTTTCAGCTTCAACCTTATATGGCGGCACATTTAATTTATTTGCCCATACATTACCAGAGTTTGGGATCACAACAACCTTTGTTGACCCAGATCGATTAGCGAATTTTGAAGAAGCAATCAAGGAAAATACCAAAGCAATCTTTGTAGAAACAATTGGCAATCCAATCACGAATGTCGCAGATTTAGAAGCGATTACAGAAATTGCTCATAAACATGAACTTCCGTTGATTGTTGATAATACGTTTGCAACTGCCTATTTAAATCGTCCGTTTGACTATGGTGCCGATATCGTCGTTTATTCCGCAACAAAATTTATTGGAGGGCACGGTGTTGCTTTAGGTGGGATCATTATCGATTCAGGCAAGTTTAACTGGGCCAATGGCAAATTCCCTAAATTAGTTGATCCAGACCCAAGTTATCATGGATTATCTTATACAAATGATGTTGGCGCAGCCGCTTATATCACGCGCTTACGGGTTTCTTTACTAAGAGACACAGGTGCAGCAATTTCACCATTTAATAGCTTCTTATTGATTTTAGGCCTAGAAACATTATCTTTACGCCTGGAACGACATGTAGAAAATGCGCAGACTGTAGCGGAATTTTTAAATAAACATCCGAAAGTTGAATGGGTCAATTATCCAGGTTTACCTGATAACAAGTACCATGACTTAGCAGAAAAATACTTACCTAAAGGAGCTGGTTCAGTCTTTACTTTTGGCGTAAAAGGTGGAGCTGAAGCAGGAAAAAATTTGATTGATCATGTCGAATTATTTTCACTATTAGCAAATGTTGGAGATGCAAAATCATTGATCATTCATCCGGCATCCACGACGCATTCACAATTGAGTGAAGAGGAACTGAAAGCCTCAGGTACAGCGCCAGAATTGATTCGATTATCAATTGGGATCGAAAATATAGAGGATATTTTAGCTGATTTAGAACAGGCATTAGCTAAACTATAATAGGAAAAGAAAGCTGAGAAGAGACTTTTTCTCAGCTTTTCTTAAAAAAATTCTCATAAAACTATTGACTTTAATTAAAAAGTTCTGTATCTTTAACACTATAGTTTGAATTATTCAAAAATTCTGACAATAAAGGATGTTGAAGAGTATGAACAAGCAGACAACGACAATTACATTCTTATTATTACTGAAGGACTCATCACACTGATTTCTAGAAACCAGCTGCAATACAGCTTTTTCTTATCAGACGTTGAGAGTCCTGTTTTCGCATTGCATGAACGGGATGATAGAACATCCCATATTCGTGGGATGTTTTTTTATTGCAAAACACAGCGACTGCTTGCAGAGCTGATGTTGCGCAATACTTGGCGAACGAAGAGAGAGAAGTACCTAACCCAAAAAAATGAAGAACACTATTAACTCAATTCAGAAGGGAAGTATGAAAAATGAAAAATATCCAATTCTTTGATACCACTCTAAGAGATGGAGAACAAACCCCTGGCGTAAATTTCAATACCAAAGAAAAAGTCCAAATCGCCAAACAACTAGAAAAATGGGGCATTGATACGATCGAAGCGGGATTTCCGATCGCATCAGTGGGTGATTTTGAAGCAGTCAAAGCGATTGCTGAAAATGCAGAAAAAATGACTGTCGCGGGTCTTGCTCGATGCCAAAAAGCCGACATTGATCGTGCTCATGAAGCCTTGCAAAATGCCAAACATCCACAAATCCATGTATTCCTAGCAACAAGCCCAGTTCACATGGAATTCAAACTAAAAATGACACCAGATGAAGTGATTGCTTCTATTAAAGAACACGTTAGCTATGCTAGATCCAAATTCGAGAAAGTCCAATTTTCGCCAGAAGATGCAACGCGAACCGATAAACAATTTCTACTAAAAGCCGTTCAAACTGCCATTGATGCTGGTGCTACGATCATCAATGTCCCAGACACAGTTGGTTATTCTAACCCAACGGAATACGGTGCACTCTTTAAATTTTTAATTGAAAATATCCAAAGTGACCAAGAAATTATTTTCTCTTCTCATTGTCACGATGACTTAGGAATGGCGACGGCCAATGCCTTAGCAGCTATCGAAAATGGCGCACTTCGAGTTGAAGGAACAATTAACGGTATCGGCGAACGAGCTGGCAATACCGCGCTTGAAGAAGTCGCTTTGGCGCTATATATCAGAAAAGATTTCTACGAAGCTAAAAGCAATATCACATTAAACGAAACTAAAAGAACCAGCGATCTCGTCAGTCGACTATCTGGTGTAGCTGTACCAAGAAATAAAGCGATCATCGGAGCAAATGCCTATGCGCATGAATCAGGCATCCATCAAGACGGTGTATTGAAAAATCCAGATACTTACGAAATTATCACCCCGTCACTTGTTGGGGTAAACGAAAATTCATTACCATTAGGAAAACTTTCAGGTCGACACGCTTTCGCTACAAAGATGGAGGCTTTGGGCTACCAGCTAACAGAAGACGAACTAAAAGATGCCTTCAAGCGATTCAAATCGTTAGCAGATAAAAAGAAACAAGTCACAGAAGATGATCTGATCGCGCTAATGGTTGGACAAACGCAAGAAAGCAGTGAAGATTACCGCTTAGAACGTGTCCAACTACAATACGTTTCTGACGGCAGCCAAGGAGCCATCGTTTCTATTAACACAGGAGCAGACGAAAGCAAAACAGAATCAGCGATCGGCTCTGGTAGTATCCAAGCAATCTATAACTCAATCGATAAAATATTCGTCCAAAAACCAGCGCTACAAGAGTATTACATCAAAGCCATCACAGGCGGAGAAGATGCACAAGCAGAAGTACATGTAACCCTAGCAGACACTGAAAATAACAAAAAATTCAACGGCATCGGCATCGATTTTGATGTCTTGCAAGCTTCAGCGAAAGCTTACGTCAAAGCCAGTGAACAATTTCAAAAAGAAGTGAGGAAAGCCTAATGAGTAAACGAATCGTAGCATTGCCAGGTGATGGCATCGGAGCAGAAATCATGGATAGCGCACTACAAATCTTAGCCGAAATCATGGTTCAAGATAATCTGGATTTTGATATTGAACGGTTTGCATTTGGTGGAGCTGGTATCGATGAACAAGGAGATCCCTTACCAGAAGAAACCTTAAAAGCCTGCGAAAAAGCCGATGCGATCTTGCTAGGAGCGATCGGCGGTCCAAAATGGGACAATGCGCCCAAACGTCCTGAACAAGGCTTACTTGGTTTAAGAAAAGCTCTGGGACTTTTTGCAAATATCCGTCCAATTTCTGTGCCAGATGCAGTCGTTCATTTATCTCCATTAAAAGAAGAAAACGTTCGAGGTGTTGATTTTGTAGTCGTTCGTGAACTAACAGGCGGCATTTACTTTGGCGAAAAACAATTAGGCGAAACTAAAGCTTCAGATCTATGTACGTATTCAAAAGCTGAAATCCAACGCATTATCAGAAAAGCCTTTGAAATCGCTCAAACTAGAAATAAAAAAGTCACATCTGTCGATAAAGCCAACGTACTAGCGACAAGCAAATTATGGCGTCAAACAGCAGAAGAAGTGGCACAAGAATTTCCAGATTGTACATTAGAACACCAATTAGTCGATTCAGCGGCAATGGTCATGATCCAAAAACCAAAGGCCTTTGACGTGATCGTCACAGAAAATCTATTCGGTGATATCTTAAGTGACGAAGCATCGGTAATACCAGGCTCACTAGGAATGATGCCAAGCGCCAGTCATAGCGAGTCAGGTCCGTCATTATACGAACCAATTCACGGTTCAGCACCAGATATCGCCAATCAAAATATCGCCAATCCAATGTCGATGATTTTATCGGTTGCGATGATGTTACGTCAATCGTTTGGCTTAGAAAACTCAGCGCAGAAAATCGAAACTGCTTGTGATCGTGTCATGAATCAAGGCATCCTAACAACAGACTTAGGGGGTAAAGCGACAACAACAGACTTTACCGAAGCCGTAATATCAGAATTGAGAGGTGCTTAATATGGGAAAAACACTATTTGATAAACTTTGGGAACAACATGTGGTATCAGGCGCTGCTGGAGAACCGCAACTGCTTTACGTCAACCTTCATCTAATCCATGAAGTAACGTCACCACAAGCATTTGAAGGATTAAGAGAAGCAGGCCGAAAAGTCCGCCGTCCAGACAGAACATTTGGCACGATGGATCATAACGTCCCTACACAAGATATCTTTAACATCACAGACTTGGTGGCAAAAAAACAAATCGAAGCTTTGCAGAAAAACTGTGACGAGTTCGGCGTAACCCTTTGCGATAACGGCAGTGACCGTCAAGGAATCGTGCATATGGTCGGACCAGAAACTGGTTTGACACAACCGGGAAAAATCATTGTTTGTGGGGATTCTCATACAGCGACACATGGCGCATTCGGAGCGTTGGCATTTGGTATTGGGACAAGTGAAGTAGAGCATGTTTTTGCGACACAATGTATTTGGCAAAATAAACCAAAATCAATGGGTGTTAAAATCACTGGAAAACTAGCAAAAGGCGTATATGCCAAAGATATTATTCTAGCCTTGATCGCAAAATATGGTGTTGATTTTGGTGTGGGACATGCGGTCGAATTTTATGGGGAAACGATCGAAAATCTAACGATGGAAGAACGTATGACGATCTGTAACATGGCCATCGAAGGGGGCGCAAAAATGGGGATGATGGCGCCAGATGAAAAAACCTTTGAATATGTACGTGGCAGAGAATACGCACCAAAAGATATGGAAGCGGCAATCGCTGATTGGAAAAAACTACCAAGCGATCCTGATGCGACTTATGACGTGGATCTAGAATTGAATGCGGAAGAATTGGTTCCCTTCATCACATGGGGCACAAATCCGGAAATGGGCATCCCGATCACAGGCACATTCCCGGAAATCAAAGATATGAATGACGAACGTGCCTATAATTACATGGATCTAAAACCAGGTCAACGTCCTTCAGATATCGAAATCGGCTACGTTTTTATTGGCTCATGTACAAATGGTCGACTATCCGATTTGGAAGAAGCGGCGCGCATCGTAAAAGGAAAAAAAGTCAAAGCAGGCATTACCGCAATCGTAGTACCAGGTTCAAGACCAGTTCGAAAAGCAGCCGAGAAAATCGGGTTGGATAAAATCTTCACCGAAGCAGGCTTTGAATGGCGTGAACCAGGGTGTTCCATGTGTTTAGGTATGAACCCAGACCAAGTACCAGCCGGTGTTCACTGTGCCTCAACATCTAACCGAAACTTTGAGGGGCGCCAAGGCAAAGGGGCCAGAACGCACCTTTGCAGCCCAGCGATGGCGGCAACGGCTGCGATCGTTGGAACATTTAGAGACATTAGAGAGGAGCTTGGTGCATAATGGAGGCATTTACACAACATACAGGAACCACGGTTCCACTAATGAACGACAATATTGATACCGATCAAATCATTCCAAAATCATTTCTAAAACGAATCGAAAAAACAGGTTTTGGTGAGTTTCTATTCGATGAATGGCGTTACTTGCCAGACCGTACACCAAATCCTGATTTTACGTTGAACGAACCACAATACAAAGAGGCGACCATTTTGATTTCGGGTGATAACTTTGGTTCTGGCTCATCGAGAGAGCATGCGGCTTGGGCGTTGGACGATTATGGGTTTAGAGCAGTTATAGCAGGAAGTTTTAGTGATATTTTTTATATGAATGCCACAAAAAACGGGTTACTGCCAATCGTGTTGAAGCATGAAGAATTGGATGTATTGGCAGGACTTGGAGTGGATGAGACGATCACGATCGATTTGCCAGCACAACAAGTCATCACGCCGAATGGGACATATTCTTTTGAAATCGATAGCACTTGGAAGCATAAATTAGTGAATGGGTTGGATGATATTGCAATCAGTTTGACACATGATGCTGAGATTGCGGCTTATGAAGCGAATATTCCGGCTTATTGGCAATAAGAAATAGTAAGTGTGCTACATCGATGACTATTTTCGATGTAGCTTCTTTTCATTACATCATTAGGAGCGTGAAATCAATGGAATGGGATGCAAAAAAATACAATACAACACATGATTTTATTTTTAAATATGGGGCTGGTTTGTTAGAATTATTGCCGAAAGAACCGAAAAAAGTGTTGGATATTGGTTGTGGGACAGGCGAATTGACGAATCAAATGGCGGAGCTTGGGCATGTAGTGACGGGAATCGATCAATCGGTCAATATGATCAATCAAGCAAAAGAAAGCTATCCTGATTTGACATTTTTACAGGAGGATATCTTAAACCTCTCTGATCAAATTGGATTGTATGATATTGCTTTTTCAAATGCAGTTTTTCATTGGATATCGGATCAAGAGTTATTATTGAAGAATATCAGTGAACATCTTAATCCCAATGGACAGTTGATTTGTGAGTTTGGTGCTGTTGGAAATGTTCAGGCAATTAGAGAAGCTTTTGGGCGTGAATTGCGTATGTTGGGCGTATCTTTTGAAGAGCCGTTTTGTTTTACGTCAGTTGAGGACTATCGTGTCTTGCTTGAAAAGAATCATTTTGAGGTAGTGGAGATTTTAGAATATGAACGGCCGACACCGCTTAAAGGTGGCGAATCTGGTTTGAGAGCGTGGATGGAACAGTTTTATGCTGCTGAGTTGGGGGAATTGACAGATGATCAGAAAGAGAAGCTACTGGCGAATATGGAGCGAGATTTGAAGCCGAAATTGTGGAAAGAGGACCATTGGGAAGCCGATTATCGGAGATTGAGGATAAATGCTGTGAAATTGTAGATAAAGTCCCAGTAACGCTCAAAGCTCAATTGTAAATTGGTTCTGAAATGACTTAAGAGAAACAATCTTTAGCTTGAGAATAACAAAATGACCCTAATCAGTGCCAGACAAAAATGTTAGTCTTTTTCCGAAGGGATTCTTGACTTTTTTATTTGATCGATAGGCACTATGAATTCTAGTAGACTAAAAATTCACGCTCTTTTTACGCAATGAATGCGGTCGTAATAACGTCTCCAAGCTCTTTTCTTAGAATATTTTGATTTCAAAAAATAAAGATTATTTATGTTTACCAGGGAATAAAAAAGAGTATCTTAGAATTTCAGTCTATGATAAAATTATACATGACTAAAAGTTAAGTAAAGGAGTGTTACAATGGTAAATATAGCTTCAGATATTGGGGTTGCGACTGGGGCAGTTTCAGGTATAAATGCTGTATCTGTCAATAAAGGGACACAAGTTTCTTTAGGAAAAAGCAATGTTAGTAGTATGAAACAAGGTTCAGAAGTAAATAATCAGTTACTTTCAGATCTATCACAATTGATTGAATGCGTGAAGGAGCAAAGTCAAAAATTCCCTAAAATCGCTGAAATAATCGCTATAGAGGATAGCAAAATTAAATTCTAAGGAGAATGTTGTGGAGAATAAAAATGATCAAGAGCGAGTAAAATACAGCCGTTTGATTACAGAAAAAGAAAACATCAATGATGAATTGAAACAAGAACAACGAAAAATAGAAGACAGTTTACGAAACTTACAAGAAGATTTACAGCGAGGCTATCGTACCTTAGCAATGATAAACGAAGAAGCAGTACATAGTGAGAACCATGAAGGTATTCGGGTGCAACGGAAAAATGAAGAACAAGAGCGATATTTTGGACGCCAATTACAAGAGGCAGAAGAAACGTTATCTGATCATTATGCAGAACAACGAAAAACACTCGATAAAGAAACTGAGGATCTTTATAAAAAGAGAGGTGAAATTCCTTGGGATTAATTTATTCAAGTTCCGATTCGTCGCAATTAATGTCTGCACTAAAGCAAAATCTACAAAGCGGAAAAGAAGCCTCTGAACAGTTAAAAGCAGGAAGTCAAAAAGTAATTTCTGCTGTAGATGGTAAAACACTTTCTGGTGCATCTTATACATCTGGAAAAGGATTATTTAGCGAGTTAATTTTACCAACTATTAGTAAAGTAACCTCTGCCATCGATACTATTGAAAGCGAATTGCAAACTTACGTATCAGCAGATCTTTTAGTTTCATCAGAAGGAACGCTAGATGAGGACAAATTAAACCAACAAATTGCAACTAAAAAAGCAATGAAAGCTTCTGTGGATGCTTCTGCAGCAGTAGCAAGAGCATTATCTAGAAATAATCCAGTCGCTAAAGTCTTAGATGCGTTATTAAATGTTCAGTCAAGCTTGACTCGTATGTCTAATGATTTTGAAGAGGATATTCGAGAATTAGAAAAGAAGCTAGAGAAACTACAACAATTTTCTTCACAAACAAATGGACTTTTTAGCAATAGCTTGAATGATATGAAAATTGCTATGCAGGGTGTAACAGTATTGAATAATACGATAGTCAATAGTGATGGGACCTATCAATTACCTAAAGGTGTTGATCTTAGTTGGTTTAATTCTTTAAAAAATTCTAATGATATAGATAAAATGGAAAAAACGGCTTTAGAAAAGGCAATGAAAGAAATCAATGATCTGTATTCTAAAAATCCAATGGCAGCAATTGAGAAAGTAAAGAATAATAAACGTCTATTTGAGTACCTTATTACATTCTTAGATTCGGAAAAATTACCTAAAGGTATACAGGATGCTGTACTGGATATCTTCATAGCGCAAGAAAGTTGGAATAAGTTACCTAAAGATTTGGCAACAAAAATTTTAAATAATCCAAAATTTGGTCTATATTTGATTGATCAATCCATAGATGTGCAAGCTAAAGTATATGGAGTGTTGATAAATTTGAGTGATAAGGGTTGGGAGGTATTAGCACCTATCGGTCATATGACCAATCTATTATCCAAATCGTCAGCGGGAGAAGCCCTTATTGCAGGAACAAAAATAGGATTCAATAAGTTTAAAAAGCTAGGAAAAGTAGCCGACTTTTTAAAGAAATACAAAGCAGTTGGAGAAGTTGTAGGGGTAGCAGGAGATGGCTTTAGTATAGGCAGCTTAGCATACAATGAATATATCAATCCTGATAGTCCAGCTTACGGAGATATTAGTAAAGCGTTGTATGGTGGTCAAAATAAATTTTTTGCATCAATTGGTCCTTTAGAAGGGGCACAATACGGATTCATTCCAGGAGCTATTGCTGGTACAGTAAACACAGCTGTACAAGGAATAGAAATACAGACTCCTTTTAAACAGCTTGGTGATGATGGAAAAATCGGATGGGACGGAATAGCAGGATTTGGAACAAAAGAAGATATTGATAGATGGATAGAAAAACAATATGAAATTTATGATAGAAGACATGAAAATTTAGAAAGTGGAGACGTTGGAGCAATAAAAGAAGATTGGTTTGGAAAACAAAATGGCCGTGTTGATACAGGAGATTTTAATACAGGATTACCGAGGTGGTAAATATGCATAAAATAGAATTTTCAGAAGCAGAAAAAGACATATATTTAGATGACATAGAAACAATTGTTTCTATGTCATCTAACAGTTCTTCGTATACCAATAAAATTATATTATCTTCTCTTTTTTCAGCTTTGATAAGCCTTCCATCAATAAATTATTACTGGGGTATATCTCTAGTTTCTTTAAGCATACTTTTTTTTCTTTTAGTAAAATATCTTACTTTAAACAACTTTCAAAAAGTAGTTAACTACAATATTTATCTATACATGATATTACAAACGGGTATGATTTTTTTCCTTACGGTTTTTTTATATATAAAAAAGGACTCGTACCATATAGCACCAGTAATCTATATAATAATTAGCTACATGATCTCTCTTTTTATTGTGTACTTTAAAACATCGAATCTATTAAGAGCTAAATATAAATTAGAACATGGTAAATGGAGTAAAAAAAGTGAGTTTTTTGCAACAAAAACATCAAAACTCTTACAAATTTTTGTAATTCTAATAGTCTTAGGGGCAATAATTTACCGTATTAATAGATGGTGGCTACTAAATGTAGATATAACATTTGAGAGTGTAAGCATTGCAGAATATATATTGTGGGGCGGAGGGTTAATTTTGCTTCTAGTAGGACTAACACTTCTACCTACTTTATTGATAAAACCAGAAAGTATAGTTAAATATAAGTTAATTGAAAAGTATGCTGAGGAATTTAGAGAAAGATATGACTATTCAAAAAAAGAGTGGTACGGAGATAATTAACTTTTTCAGTTCGTATCCTTATACGCGGTCAAAAAGAGATTAATTAATAACAAACTCCCCACTTAATTGAAAAATAGATTCACCAAAACAAGAAAAACAGAAACCTTATTAAATAGTTAGGATGTATGGGCACCTATCGGTCACGTGACTAATGTATTTTTCAAATCGACAGAAGGAGTAGCTCTTATCGCAGAAACAAAAATAGGATTCAATAAGTTTAAAAAGCTAGGAAAATAGCCGATTTTTTAACAAAACAGTAGAGTTTAATACAAGATTATTTAAGTGGTAAAGTACAATGAAGTAGGCGGATTTATGAAAAAAATAGAGGACTATGTTAACAACATCAGTTTTGAAGAGGCGTATGTCAAAATAAATCGAAATAAAATTGACTATTTAATTAAAGGCGATCCAGATGCAAAATTTCCAATTAGCTTAAAAAAGCTAGGTTTTTTAGCAATAAGTTTATTTATGCCAATTATGATGATACTGTCCTATACAAGTGCTAAAGATAACATAGTAACAACTGTATTTTCTAGAAATATAGCGATAGCAACAGCTACAAGTTTTATTTTAATATCATTATTTTCATATTTTAAGAGTAGACACTTTATTCAAAACTATGGGTATAAAGAGTTTATATATTCTAGTTTGAAAATTTTATTTTTATCTTACATTTGTGGTTCCATAGGAACTGTAGATTCTAATTATATTATTAATTTGATTACTATAATTATCTATGTGCCTACTTGTTTATATCTATATTACACAGTGGAAAATAATATGTTAATCGAATACGTTAATGTAACATTTGAAAAAGAGTATAAAACGAATAAGATTCTTTCTCTCTTGATAAAAATGGCTGGAATAATAATGATTTTAGGAATAGTAATTGTTCAGTTATATAGAATAAATAAAAGTTGGATAGATAAAGACAGTATCAATGATTCAATAAATGGTTTAGGTTTAAGTACGACGTTAATCGTAATTGCAGGGGCAGTTTTTATGATAATTATTTCTTTGATACCTACTTATATCAGCTTCAAAGCTGATTTAAGAATTCAAAATAAACTAGTAACAAAATATTCAAAAGAGTTTAGAGAAATGTATGGGTATTATAAAGAAGAATGATACGGAGAATAATAGTTAAGATGACTTTCGTTAGATTTGAAAGTGACACAAGATAAACATATCTTAAAAATAAGAGCTTCTGCGATATTTGTTATAAACAATACTGGTTAGTAGTAATCAATTGAATATGTTACGTTGGATTGAACGCTAGGGGAGTATGAAGACAATTTCTTAGTCAATTAATAATAAAGTATAAAATTGCTTCATCGATAAATATTTCTGTGTAGCTTTTTTAATTTTCAATAAGAAAAACTAAATTCATTCTGGTGGAGTATAGCGCGCGCAATAAAAGCTAGAAATAGCATAGGAAAAACAGTTTTAAACGTTTCTATCATATACTTTTGATTTATAAGAATATGAAAGATGGGGGGAAAATAGAAATTACTGGGATCTAAGCACAGAAAATATTGATTTCTAGTGAAACAAGTAAATTTTTTTATGTCTCCAGTACTCAAAATTAAAAATTTACAGGAAATATAGAGTTTCATTTTTTTCCACTTTACGAAATACACATATGTTGTATTTATAAATAAATGAGTTTTAATATTATATATATTATACCTTCGGATCGTGATATAATTTATTTTGATTGAATTTATATCATATAAGTGAAATAAAGGTGTAATTATGAAGAAAATAGAAAATTTAAAAAATGCTGATATTGAGGCTGATTTTGCAAAATGGTTGCTACTTAATAGAGGAATTAAAGAAGTAACGATAAAAAAATATTTAGGTGCGATAAGAACTGTTGAAAATATTCTTAATAATAACGAGCATCTTACAACTAAAATATTCGAGATCAGTGATCCAGAATTGATTAAGAGTTTTAAGAATAATAAAGAAGTTCAGGAAATTGATAAGCGAGGCAATCGGATGTATACTGTTCCTTTGAATCACTATATTAAGTTTCTGTATTACTTAAAAGAAATAAATGAAGAAAGCTTGGATGATCAACTTAACAGAGAAGTTGAAGATATATTGATGAATAATGAGCTCAGGAAAACAACTTTAAAGATGAGCAAAATTTCAACTCCAACTGAAATGTTTGTTACTAAGACAAATTATTATAAAAGAAACCCAATAAAGGCAGCAAATGCATTAATACTAGCGAATTTTAATTGTGAAATATCAAGTGAACATAAAACTTTTATATCTAGAAAAACTGGCGAGAATTTTGTGGAAGCTCACCATTTAATTCCTATGAACCAACAGAAAAATTATTTGGAAGTAAACATCGATGTAGAAGAAAATATTATTGCTCTTTGTCCAAATTGTCATCGGATGATTCATGGCGGGAAGGAGTTCGAAGTTTCAACTCTACTAAACGATCTTTGGCAGATGCGTAATGAAGGATTAATAAATAAAGGTATTAATATATCATTGGATAAACTAAAAAAAATGTACTTTATAGCAGAATAATTATCATTTTTATAAAATAGAATTGTTTCTTGGATAATTTGATATCAATACTTTACTATGTTATTATTACATTGAGTATTTATACATATTTTTTGGATGGTGAATTTACTTATGGGGAAAAAAAAGATAGTTGCTATAGATTTGTTCAGTGGTTGCGGTGGAACCAGCTCTGGATTGATCAAAGCTGGCATAGATGTAAGAGCTGCAGTTGAAATAAATAAAGTTGCAACAAAAACATATACTAAAAATATAAGTGCGCATGTCATTGAAGAGGATATTGTCAATGTGTCTGGAAGTGAACTTTTAGATAAAATAAAACTTAAGCGAAATGAGGAATTATTGTTAGTAGCATGTCCACCCTGTCAAGGTTTTTCTTCAATCGGAAATGGGACAGAAGACGATGAGAGGAATCAATTGGTCTATCAATTTGTAAGACTAGTGAATGAATTGAGACCAGCTTATGTTTTGATGGAGAATGTTTCTGGTATGTCAAAAGGAAAAGGAAAAAAAATTTTTAAAGATGTTTTAAAAAAATTTGATTTGCTTAATTATGAAATTAACTCTGATATTCTAAATTCGGCAGATTTTGGAGTTCCTCAAATGAGAAAAAGGTTAGTTCTTCATGGTGTGAGAAGAGATATATATGAAAAAATGGTTGCTAAAGATATGAATTTAGAATTACCCAAACCAACTAATATAAATCCATCCTCCAAGGAAAACCCTGAAGAGCTACCAGTTTGGGAGACGGCAGGTTCCGTATTCAACTTACCTAGATTATCTGCTGGAGAGAAGCATCAATCAGAAACTGTTTTCAATCATTATGCTAATGGATTATCTGATATAAATAAAGAGCGAATTCGTCATATAAGAAGAAATGGTGGTAGTAGAGATTGTTTACCTGATAGACTAGTTTTAAACTGTCATAGAGGTAAGCAAGGTCACGGAGATGTGTACGGGATTATCGATGTAAATAGACCAGCACCAACCATGACTGGAGGATGTATGAGTTATACAAAAGGTAGATTTGGGCATCCTGTAGAGGATCGAGCAATTAGTGCAAGAGAGGCTGCCAGAATTCAATCTTTTGAGGATGAGTTTATTTTTGAGGGAACTAATGGAGAAATTGCATTACAAATAGGAAATGCTGTGCCTGTAAAATTAGCAAAAGCTAGTGGGGAATACTTTCAATGGTTAAATAGAAAGTTAAATGAAAAGTAGAGGGTGTTTTGATGGGATCATTTAAAACGAGTGCAAGAGCAGTTGAACTCCTTGGTAGAAAACAAATTAGAGATAGTATAACGGCCCTTGCGGAGTTAATGAAAAATTCATACGATGCAGATGCTGAATTTTTACAAGTGGATTTTGTTACAAGTGAAAACAAGTCTATATCTTTATGTGATAATGGCGTGGGTATGGATGAAGAGGACATAAAAAATAAATGGCTAGTGTTAGGAACTAAATCAAAAAAGTCGAGGGAAAAAAGAACCACAGAAAAAAATAGACGCTTGATGGGAGAAAAAGGAATTGGCAGGCTTGCAGTTGCCAGATTAGGACAACAAATGTGGCTTATATCTAAGAAAAAAGATTCAGGCTGGAACATCCTATTTTTGAATTGGAATCTTTTTGAAAACCCTGACCTTTTTCTTGATGATGTACAAATCCCAGCAGAATATAATGTTTCTTTTTTAAATTTTGAGAGATGTTTCAAGCATTTGAAAGAGTTGCAGCTTAAGAATCTTGAAGTGAGTATATGGAATACAGAAAAACATATTAAAACAAAACAACACTGGATTGAACAAATTGAACGTAACCAACCAGACTTGAAATTGATTAATGAATTGTGTGAACAAATTGAACTAGAAGGTAATCAAGGAACGATAATTTATTCAAATTGTTTAAATGACGACTGGTATCGTTATTTGAGCGCTGAAATAACAACTAAGGAAGATTTAGTAGCTACTAAAAATAAAAAAAGATTGCATGCATTTATAAATGACTTAAATAATGCAGACGATGATTTTAAAACTGAAATATTTTTGGATGGTGAAGTGAAAAAGTTCGATGCTGAATTCAATAATAATGACTTTAGTATTTATGATGTAAAAATAGAAGGAAGAATTGAAAAAGGGTTATTCTTTGGTGAAATAGATGCTAAAAATGTTGATGCTAATCTATTGTATGAAGCTAATAAAATTTTGTCATCAGGATTCAATGTTACTGCTGGAATTTTGAATTGGGAAAAATATGATTGTGGTCCTTTTGCGATTAAATTTTGTCATGTAGAGAGTGAAAAAGGGAAATCATCTTTAACAGATGATGAACGCAAAATTGTTGAAGAAAGAAATGACATAGTAGGTGGTATTTCGATCTATAGAGATAATGTTAGGGTATTACCTTATGGTGAATTGGAGAATGACTTTTTAGGTATTGAGCAAAGAAGGACTAAACATGCTGGGAATTACATGTTCAGTCATAGAAATACTTACGGAAGGATAGATATTACTTCTGCGGAAAATCCTATGTTAGAGGATAAATCTAGTAGAGAAGGTTTACTAGAGAATGAAGAATTTTATTACTTTATAAAGACTATTGAAAATTTATTGATTAGGTTAGCTCGTGAATTGTTGACAGATGCTAGAGTAAGCTCATTAAAACTTAGAGATTCATATGTGAAAAAAAATGAAAAAAATTATGAAAAGAAAAAACGTATTTCAGCTTATGAAAAAGAGTTAGATACAGCTTATAACGCAGAAAAAAGGAGAGCAGAGCAAAGGCTCAAACTTGAAAAAAAGAAAATAAATTCTTTTATTAATAATCAAGTAAAATTCATAGATCAACTTATTAATGAAATGAATGGTATTCAGGATATTACTTACAAAGAGCTACTTAGTAAATCTTCAGAATTAGATCATTTGAGGAGAAAACTCCAAAATGAATTGAAAATGAACGAAGATGAAGCATTAATTGAAACTTCTGAAAAATTTGAACACAGATATTCAGTTGATTTTTTAGATGAAATAGAAGGCCACAATCACGAGATAACTAGAATGGTAAGTAAACATGTTGAATATATAGAAGGAATTATTCAAGAACTTTCAATCGAACTTTCTGAAGAAATTAAACGCCAAAAGGATCGATTTGTAAATAAAGAAAAAATAGTTCGAAATTTAATGGAAAAACATGAAGAAATCAAAAAAGTAGTGAAAAGTAACCAAAGTACTATTGAAGAAATGATTAAAAATTGTGAGACTATATTTAGTAAAAGATCAAGTGAACTTGATCAACTCTTAAAACAGCAAACAAAGTTTTCAGAAGAAATTATTGCTGAGGTTCAAGATTTATCGAAAAATTATTATGGAAGTTTAGAGAGTTTTGAAGAAAAATTAAAAAGAATTGATGTATCCGATAAAGAAGATATTGAACTTGATCAAAAAATGCAAGTACTAACTAAAGAAATCCTTGAGTTAGAATCGTCATGGAAGGATAATTTTGAGAAGAGTGTAAAGATTATAGATGAGGAAAGGGAAAGTAGAGAATCACAATTTAAAATCTTGGAAAGTAAATTCAATAGTGAAGAAAATTTTATAGTTAATGATTTATCTAGAGACAATTATCATTTAAAAAATGAATTAGAAATTTATTCGGATTTAGCTTCTTTAGGATTAAATGCAGAGATTGTAGATCATGAAATGAATCAACTTTTTGTTAATGTATTTGATGCTATCAATCAAGCCAAATTAGGAATTGATGACGAATACGCTGAATATTATTTAAATCAAATTGATGCTGGTTTTCGTGCAATATCCTCTCGACAAAGTCAGTTATCTCCAGGTTTGCGCACGAAGAATACTTATAAGAAAAAAATTAATATTAGAAAAATGATAGATGATTTAAGCTTTTTCTTTGTAAATAGACTTGAGCATAATGGTATTGATTTTATCAATAAAGTTTCTGAAGATGTTGAGTTGAAAATCTCTCTTTCTAAGGTTTATCCTGTATTATCAAACATAATTTATAATGGTATTTATTGGGTAACTGATAGAGATGAAAAAAAAATATTAGTACATTATGATAGAGATGAAAACGCTCTATATATTGAGGATTCTGGCCCAGGTATAACACCTAGAATTAAAGACAAAATTTTTGAGCCTTTTTTTTCAACAAGTAGTACAGGAAGAGGTCTGGGTTTAACAATTAGTAAAAAAGTTCTAGAAGAACAAGGATATTCTTTAGAAGTTGTTTTAGATCAAAAGGATAAAATATTAGTTGGTGCATGTTTTAAAATTAAATTTAATGAGGAGAGTTTAGGTTGAACGCTACGAGTTTAAAATTAGTATTAAATAATTATTTGAGTCATATTATTTACTTAGATGATCAATTTAAAATTTTTTGGGAGCGAACGGGTGGAACTACAATTAGTGAAACTCCACAGAAGAAACCAGCTAGAATAAGGGCTAGTAATAATAAAACAGAAGCTAATAAGACAGATACTTCACAGGTGAAAAAAGATGGGAAATTTGACGGGAAAGAACTATATAATTTTTGTTTAGCAGCCCAAACTGACTTTTCAAATTTAACAATAACTCCGTTGATTTATGATAAAAAATATGATCAAGATGAAGATAAACGACTAGAATTAAATGAAAAACTGAAGACTGCTAAACTTATAGTGATAGATGGAAACTTATCAGAAAATTATCATGCTATTGATGTTGTCGAAAAACTGAAAAATAGCGAAGAATTAAAATTAGTTGTAGTATATACTGCACAAAAAATAGAAACGATAGGAAAATTTAATGAAAAAAACTATGAATTAAGAGAGCAAGTATTTAAAAATGCTCAGGGGCAGGAAGTTACATACAATTATACAATTACGGATGATTTTTCATTAATGATTTGTGAAAAAAGAGAATTTAATTTCAACGATATAGTAAATGCTTACACAGAACTCTTCTTGAAATTTTATGGTTACTTTCCAATTGGCTTTATCGATATGATAAATACAATTGAACAAAAAAATTCAAAGTATTTATTTAAATTTTCTAAACCCTTTGATTCACTTATGTTTTTACAAACGCAAGCAGAAGGATTACCTCTTGAGGATGTTGGTGATAGTTTAAAAAACATGTTGATTAATAATATTCGTCAAGACATCGAATTGAATACCAATATTTTAAAAAATATTTATGAAGAAGAACTTAATGAAATTAGTAAGAGTTTAGATAAAGATAATTTTGAAATTATACTAAAAAATACTTTGGATGATATTTTAAGGAAATCTGGATGCAATAATAAAATATCAAATGTCTTTAAGAAAGATATTGAGATTGATACTTATAAAGAATTGATGAAAAAAGTTGTTGAATCTAAAGAAGATATGAGTAAAACTATTGGTAATGTAAGTAAAGAATTAACAAAGATATATGTGGATAAAAGAATTGAAGCTTTAAAAAATAGCGAACCTCAGTATAAAGATCTTCCAGACTCTTTTTTTAAGGATGCTAAATCTGTTAGGGAATCTGAGATAAGTAGTTTAAGAAATATAATACCTATTTTTCTAACGATGTTTGTGAATAAAAGAAAAAATTTAGGGGAGGATTCAAAGATTGCTAACCTGCTAACTACGCTCAAGATAAATAGATATGAAGAAAAATCTCATAAATTTTCGGATATATTCAATGGTTGTTTTGATGAAAGTTACTTACTGAAGAAAGAGCATGAATCTGAAGTAATAAATAAGCTATTTTCAGGAGATGTTTTTTTTAAAGAAGTAGATGATAAAAAAGAAGTCTTGTTATGTATGACTCCTAGTTGTCATATGTTAAGGCCAAAAAAAGTAGATCATGTGATTCAATTCGTAAGAGGGGTTTGTTGTGATAAATACCCAGTAGAAAAATTTTTAAGAGATTCTGATCATGTAAGTTTGTTGCCAGATCCAGAAAATAGTAATAAAATAATAATTGTGAAATGGCATTTACATGATACTGTGAGTTTAGATCTAAAACAAATAGATGACTCTTGGTTTAAAGCGATTAGACCATATAAAATTATTGATGATTATTACAAACAAATTGTTAGTGAATTTAACTCATTCTACTCAAAAATCGGAGTCGAAAGATTATTCTTAAAAACAGATAGAACAGTAGCAAAAATCATTCTAAGTGAAGATTAGTATAAAGTATTTACTAAAAAGAAATAGTTATAAAAGAGGATGGATTATCTCCATCCTCTTTTATAACATACGCAATCTATTCCAAATCCATTTTCCTAACCTCAAATCCAGTCCCAACCTTCTCAGCCCTAACCATCTCCATCACCAATTCATCCCCCAACCCAATCAACCGATTATAATCCTCATAAAAAGCATGAAACATCTGCGCCCGTGCATAATACTCCTTCACGATCCGCTTCTTATTAATCGGCCCAGACCGAAACTGAAAAAAATGATCCAAAATCGCCAAAGGCTCCTGCCAAGAAGCCATCTTCTCCATAAAATCCCGCAACTCAACAATATCCTGATACGTAACTGCCTTTAAATTCTGTCCTTGTTTATCCATTCTCCTGATCTCCTTCAAATAAGGCGGAGAAAAGCCGATAAGCGCCAAACGAACCCCAAGCCCAAACCCAACTTCTCCCACCAGTTTTTCCACTGAATTTCGTGCTTCAGCGACTCTTTCTCTATATACGCATTGACGAGGCAAACCCATAACCCAGCGCTACAAACGACTTTCAAAGCCTTGCTGTATCCATAACGCCTTCTCCCAGAGTAAAACAAAAAACGATACCGAACCTGTCAATACCGTCATCAATCAGCCAAACTCAACCCACAATTCACTCCTAAACAACCATCAATCCCAAGAAATTCTCAAAACCAACTAGAATTTCAAAAGAAAATTAGGTACAATAAAGAAGCTAGTGCTTCGGTGCTAGCAAATTGGCAACTTGTATAGATAGGTTGTGAATGTCTATGCAAGGCTTCATCGTGTGGTTGCCGCCAAACGATGAAGTGCCTTTTTGTTTTATCCAGTTTTTCATCGATTCTTAAAACGTTCCTCCCTTCAAAAGTACTCATAAGACAGAAAAAAACGGCATTGAGCAGATGCCCAATACCGTCGACAATAGTCTAATCCCATATACACAACAACCAATCATCACCGAAAAAAGCAAAGATTCCCTAGAAATCCCAACCTATTTTAGTTACAATAAAGAAGCTAGTACATGTTGCTAGCGCTATTGGCAACTTGTTTGGACAGATGTGTTGTCTTAACAAGGCTTCGATCGTAAGGTTGCCGCCGAACGATTGAAGTGCCAATTTTTATTTATCATTTTTGAACAGAGGTTGGGGAGAAAACGTCTAGCTCCGAGAAATAAGAGGGAATTCACGGAAAATGTTCTTCAATTTTTTGTGAATTTAAGCTTATTTCCGAAGGAGCTGTTTTTGTACCACCGTTTATCCCAATCTCGATCCTAATTTCTATCCTACACCATTTATTATACAGAAAGACACCACCCACCGCAACGAAATTCGGCATTTCCACCCATTATATAACACCAAAAACAGCTCCCTTATATATAAGATAAAATAACAATTTTTTTTTTGATCCACTCCACGAAATGTCAAAAAATTCATTCTTTTTCTACCCAACCAAAAATGATACGATAAAAGAGGTACAAATAAAGAAAAAAGGAGAAAATAAATGGAGTTGGGAAGGTTATATTCCGATGCGTATCGCAGAGGAATCATGTTGGGCGTGTTCTTTTTATTTCCAGTAGCACTGTGTTTTGGATTGATTATATTTGCGGATGTTGATCGACTGGGCATGCAGCTGGGATTGATCGGTGTAACGTTTAATATGATAGTAGCGAGTTTTGAATTTGTTTTTAGAAAAGATGGGTTGTATTTATATGAAAACGGCTTGGAACTAGTTCATTATAATCGAAAAAAAGTCCTGATGTATGAAGATATTCGTTATTTTACGATTATCAGTACAAGCTATATCTCATTTCATAAGTCACCGCATATCGTCATTCGACTAAAGAATGAAAAACTGATCAAATTATTTTTTGAAGCAAACCAGTTTGCAGCAAGCGAATTGGAGAATAAAGTGACGTATGTAAAATCATAGAAAACGAAAAGTAAAACCTGCCGAGAAAGACGACAGGTTTTTTTAGTTTAAATTGAAGAAATAACATTGTGCTTTTTTTCACAATGATGAGGATAGTTTTTTCTTAAAACTTAAAAATAGATTTGTTCCAAACTTTTGTTGGATGGTCAATATCGTATTTAATTTTAATTGTACTTCCAACTTCACAACTCATAGGTACTTGAATTCTGTTTTCAGAGACATATTTTTCCCCGTCAGCGGTAAAAGAAACGATTGCCCATTTAGAGTTATAAATCTTCATGACTTCGGGAGCCACAAGAAAGACCTCTTCAATAATACCAGTTGTTTCTTCAGTAGTTGAATGTTTCATTTAAATTTCCCCTTCCTTTTTTATTAACTTTAACTAATACTTATTCAAAAATTAAAAATCGAATTTCCATGTGAGCAATTATCAATGACGGAATTGATGGATCTCCTTTAATAAATCTTCTTTTAGTAAATAATCATTGAATAAGCAAACTGTTTGTAAGCCTAATTCTACTCTAGACTCTTCTTGATTGCAAATTCCTTTTCTGACGTTTAGTACTGAAATGAAGTCATATCGTTTTGAATCAGACACTTTTTCCTCTATAAGATCACAAAAATATAAAGCAAGATCAAAAAGATTATTTTGCATCAGTAGGAAAATGAGATTTAAATATATTGATATAACTAAGGGATGAATATTGGTAAAATGATTATATTTTTCAGTTTTCTTTAAAAGATTATTTCCAATGAATACTAGTGAGTCCATTGAGAAATAAAATAAAATACTGTTAATCAAATATATATCTAAAAGAAACCATTCATCGGTGGTCTCTAGATAATGCCAGATTCTCGAAACAATAATTTTATCTATGCAAGGAATTTTATCAAGGGGATTTTGCTGCATATTCTGTAACACAGTTAGTACTTCTAAAATCGAATGGACATACCAATTATATTCTTGATCTAAATAGTCGTTACAAGTTATAACCAATTGTTCAATTTTGTCTTGTTCAAGATTCGATTTGATTGCGATAAATTTTTTTAAGATGTTCCCTTTAGTCATGTCTACTCCATGATTATCATCCATCAAGTATAAAAATTCTTCGAAGGTCAAATCTAGTTTTTCTAACAAGTAAATGAAATTAGACAAAGTAATATCTGAATGTCCGTTTTCAAATTTAGATAAAGTTGTTCTCGAAATATGATTGCCACAAACTTCTTTTTGAGAGATACATTTTGCCTTTCTGACTGTTTTATATGTGTTTCCGTAGTTAAACATTTTCTTAATCCTCCTTTAGAAATAGTGTAAGTTTTAGACTTTATTTAAAGCTATTCCAAATATAGCTATGTACTGAATTTTATGTGATTTTTTTCACAATAAAAGCGTTATTACGATGAAAGAAAAATGTATTTTTATGGGATGTGAAAAAAGTTTACATTTTGAAAAAATAAAATAATAGTTGTTATTATATTATCATAAAGCAAAGGAGGTGTTCAATCATGGTATATATTATTTGGTTTGTTGGAGGATAAAATAAATGAGAGCTATTCAATTTTTTAAGCTTGAAATAAGACAATATAGCTTACGCAAGAATGGAGGTGATACTATGCAAGAACCAAATATGGATACAAGATCGTTTGTTGAATGTGTTGGATGCTCTTTCTGCGGATTATGTGGGCTATCACTTACACTAGGAACAGGATTGTCAATTGTGAGTGGTAAAGATGGAAAATGGTGGTAATTATCGTTGTGGGTTAAATTTTTAATCAACTAAATAAAGTAGGATATACCTTATTTCAAGTTTAAACAATTGTGTACAGAAAGGAGTCCAAAATGAGTAACTATTTATATTGGAATAAAATTTTAGAATTTGTAGTCCAAAAAAATAATAAAGTTGATTTAACTATTTTTGATGAAGACTATGTATATACAAAAGATAATAAGAGTTGTTCTTTAGACTTCGTAGGATTTGAAATCATAAGTAAGATAGATGGAACTAGAACGAAGGAAGAGCTTATTAGTGAATTGTCATGTAAATACAATGATTCGGTTGGAAATGTTGACGACATTGTTTCTAGGTTTTTAGAGAAATTCGTTAATGAAATGGACGTGAAAATTTTTGGAAGAGAAATCTGTGAGAAAATAAATGTCTTTATACGAGAAGAAAATATCAGGTATCCGAAAATTGTCTCAATCGAAATCACTAATACATGCAATATAAAATGTCTTCATTGTTACGGAAATTATGGAGCACTAAAAAAAGAGATGCCAACTTTGGATCAAATAAAGTCATTGTTTGATGAGTTAAAAGCTCTGGGAGTAAATGGTATAGAAATCACTGGAGGTGAATGTACGACACATCCAGACTTTACGGAAATTTTAAGACATGCGTATAAGTTGAATTTTGCTTCCGTTTGTATTTTGACAAATGGAATAAATTTAAATGACGCCCAAATTGAATTAATGAAGAAAAATAGAAGTTCTACATCGATTCAAATAGATTTACATAGTTTAGACGATGACTATGTTACTTGGTTTACCAAACGTCCTAATACAACAGAAAAAATCAAAGAAAATATAATTAAGGTAAAGACTGCTGGAATCGTGTTAAGAGTTGCAACAATTATAACTAGAAATAATTATTCTGAATTGCCAAAAATCGGAGAATGGTTGTATGAGTATGAAATTCGAAACTGGGGAATCAGTCCAGTTATCTCATTAGGAAGAGCTCAGTTCAAGAATGATGAGTTAATATTGACTTTGAATGATCAAGTTAAACTGGAAGAAATTTTAGAGAAACTGTACAGAAAATACAAAAATGATATTCGTTTTAATTCTACAAAAGAACATGAGGGAGAAGTTAAAAATTGTGGGGCTATTGTTAATCAAGCGGTCATTGATAGTAAAGGTAACCTGAAAATGTGTACGATGGATACAGGTGAATATTTTGGAAAGCCGTTGGGAAATGTATATAAAACAGCTGTAAAAGGAATATATGATAGTAACGTAGAGTTTTTGGAAGCATTTGCTCAATTAAAATCTCCTAATCCATCCATCAAAGAATGCAAACAATGTGAGCACATTAGATTTTGTGGTGGTTGTATTTTAAGAGGAATTCTAAAAGCAAAAGAAATTGGCGATAAATGTTTCTGGTATAAGGACGTCGTTAGTCCTGTAATAAAGAAACAATATCCAATTGATATAGCTTAAAATGAGGAAGCGATTCTGATGATAAAAAGTGAAAGAATAAATTTTTTGAAAAAGTATATGGTGAGAAATAAGAAAAATATAGTTATTGGTTTATTGTCCATGATACTATTTTCGTTGATAACCTCTCCGTTATCTTGGATCATTGGTCGTACAGTTGATATGTTATCGTCAACAAATAGAAGCTATGTACAATTACTTCAATTTATTTTAGTTATATTATCTATTCATGTAATCAGCATTCTATTATCGTATATATATCAAATATGTTTTTCAAAAGCTCAACAGAGAATAAATAAAGAACTAAAAGTAGATTTACTTGAGATCGTATTTAATGCTCCGATGAGTATTTTAGAAAAATTTGACAAAGGCTACCTAGTTTCTAGAATTGATGAATCGCAACAGATAAGTTCATTATTAAATCCTGTAAATCTAAGTAGTGTGATTGGAATCTTTAATATATTTTTTTCATTTATCATAATGTTCACCGTTAATTCAAAACTTGCTCTTATGAGTATGTTGATTGTTCCAATTTGCTTTGTTATATCCGTGAAGAGTACAAATAAGATTCAATCTGGTGCAACAGAAATACAAGAAGCAAGTGGGAAAGTAAGCGGAAACATATTTGAAGATTTTAATCGAATTGAAAATATAAAAATATTAAATATACAAAATACTAGGGTAAGTAATATAATGAATAAAATGGACAAGTTATTAAAAAAAACAATTCGTCAGACACGATATTTAATTAGCTATTTACAATTATTTTCTCTAACAAATAGCTTCATAACAGTTCTTATCTTAGGAGTATCTGGTGTTTTTATTATAAGAAATGAGATGACTATTGGTGGGTACACAACATTTTCACTATATTTAAGCCAGATGTTACCAGCTATACAAGGATTATCAAATATAAGCATTACTTTAAAACCGACAATAGTAATAATTGATAGAGTTTTAGAATTATTTTCATTACCAAACGAAAATATAGGAATGAAAAAAATTGAAACTATAGATACTATTTGTTTTTCTAATGTATCTTTTAAATACTCAGATCAGAGTCAATTGTTTTTAAATAGATTAAATTTAAGTATTCAATCAGGTGATAAAGTTTTAATCAGAGGGAAAAACGGAGCAGGTAAATCTACAATATTGAAATTAATATTAGGAATTTATAACGTTACTGGTGGAGAAATAAAAATCAATGGGATGTTAAGTACGGAACTTGATAAAATAAATCTCAGATCTAAGATAGGAATGGTTTCACAGAACATTGAGCTATACAAAGGGACTATTTTGGACAACATTTTATACGGCTGTGAAACATCTTCTGAAGAGAATGTTTTTACTATAATAGAAAAATGCAATCTAAAGAACTATTTTGAAAATTTTCCGGAAAAATTAAATACAGAGTTATCTGATTTAGGAAATGGTGTATCAGGCGGTCAGGCACAAGTAATAGCTTTTTTGAGAGCTTTGATTGGGGAAAAAGAGTTACTAATATTTGATGAGGCAACATCAAATGTTGATCTGAGAACTAGACAATTAATATTTGATGTCTTAGAAAAAAATTATTTTTCTAAAACTGTTTTGATAGTTTCACATTCTGATGAGAAACTTTCATTTGTTAATAAAGTAGTTCAACTATGAGCATGAAATTAAAGAAACATATGAGTAGTTGAAAATTTCTAAATAGAATATATATGGAACGGGCCTATTGCTTTGATCAAGTAATAAGTCTGTTTTTTGCTATTCATAAAAATGCTTTCATTTTAATTTTCAAATTTGCAATTTTTTTACGTCACAATGAAATATTTGATAACTATAAGGTGTGTAAATGTGGCAAAATGGAAGTTAAGGAGTTTTGAGATCTGAGAAGGTAAATAGAGCGCAAAGGGGTTTTTAAATGTCAGAAATTAAAAGTAGCCTAACCGTGGCAGCAAGCGTTTCAGAACAGTTTAGCCAAGCCGCTAGTGGATTTTCTTCTGTAAATGGAGTCACGAGCAAAGCCGAGCGAACAACAGTTAGTGGAAATAATAATGCAAAAAATAGTTTAACCAGTATTCATAGCCTCGGACAGCGTATTTCAAATGCGATTGCTCGTGATGGCAATAATATTCATTCAGTGGCAAAAGAATTCAGCCTGACCGATCAGAAAATCAAAAAAGGTTTTGAGTTGCCACTATTTTCTCCGTCTCTTGGAGGAAACAGTCGATGAATATAGAAGAAAAAGAATTAGAAATCAATCAACAGCTACAACAAGTAAATCTTGATCAAGAGGAGAAATGCCGTGAGATTCGAGAGTTAGAAGATTTGGAAGCGGATTATTTTTCGATTCATCAACAGGAGCAGCGCTATTATCAGGACTTGATAGGCAATAATCAAGGGTCACGATATAGTAGTCATTTCATGGATCTAGATGACGAAGCCAATCGTTTACATCAATATGAGCGCCAACGTTTAGAAGACATAGCAGAACGCCTAGTAGGTGAGGAAGTACAGTTAAGAGATAAAGAAGAGGAATTATACGCTGAGAGAACACAGTTGTTTTCTGCCAAGAAAAAACTGGAGGACGATCGCTATGGCTATTGATTTTTATGTAGGAGAAGTAAAGTCCCAAAGCGCTGCTGCCAAACAGATGGCAAATGAGTATATCCAGTTTTGCGGCACGCTGAAAGATAGTGTGAACCTCTTTATGAATGCGCCACTTTCTAGTAAAACATACGATTCAGCGAAACTTTATTTTTCAGCAGTCTATCCATCTTTGGCTAGTGGGTTTATACTAGCATGTGAGGCCTTAATTGAAGCCCATAGTAAATTCCCAGAAGAGTTTCAATCATCTGTAGATACATGCGATGTGATCGAAGAACAATTAAAAGCAGAGATAGCTCAAGGACAAGCCTTACTGCAAAATATGGCACGCACGATGGATAAAGAAAAAGAACCCAACCAGCGTATGGAACAGCGCTATATGGGCGTACAAAGCTCGATTCAAAAGAATGAAGAAAAGCTACAGAAATTATACGAGTTTAATGCAAGCTCACCGAATTTATTTGCGGATTTTGAAGCACAATTGGCTAATTTGGATGCAGGATTGGCGGAGGTCGAAAAAGGTGCGGCATGGAATCCGACTTCTGGAACGTTTGAAGTGTCTAGGATGAATTTAGCATGGACGAAATCAATTGGTAAAGAATGGGGTAAACGACAGAAAAAATTAGATACGATTAGAAATGCAGAGATGCAAAAAGAAATCGGAAAATTAGATGACTATGAAATAGTTTGTATTGATAATGGTAGAACTAAATCTTGGTATATTAAGAAAAACGGGAAGTGGATTTATCCAGGTGATGAACCTAGATTGTACGGTATACTAAATCAGTGTAAAGACTATTTGAAGAGTGATCAATATAGGGTAACACAACCAAAAATTGTTCGTAATGTTGCGCCCTTAGCGATTCCGGGTGGCCCTGTTCTAGAAAATTTACTTAATGCTGCAAAGGTAACTGCAGGCGCAGCAGCAACGATTGTCGTTGGAAAAGGGATTTTAGATCAGATAAAGAATGCACCTTCTTTGCAGGCGAGTGAACAAAAAGAAGAAAAGAAAGCCAATGATTTTGAAAAAGAAATAGTTAACTTATCTCCTAACGAACGAGTTGCGAAAGTTAGGGAAAAAGCTGATGAAATTGCAGAAGAAAATGGTTGGAATAGAAACAGAGAGTTGGAAAAATTAAATCCTGGTAGAAGAATTTATACAGATGAAAATGGAGAGCACCATTCCTTGGATACACAACATGGACGCTTTGAAAAGTGTAATAAACGTGGAAAACATCAAGGAGAAGAAAATATAGATTTAGATCATACGAAACCGGCAGATAAATCAGGGGGGCATCATATTCGTGTTAAGTAATAAGATAGAAAATATTAAACAAAAATATTATATAGAAAAAAATTTGAATGACTATAAGGAAAAATGTGGAAAAGTAATTGAACTCCCAAAAGAAATTAAGCAGTTCTGTAAAGAGAATAATATTGAAATTCAACCTTTTTCACCAGAAAATGAACCTTCAATGACATGGTATTTTAAATTCAGCCAATATGTTGAAGAAAACTTTTCAGTAACGTATAGTACAAAATTTGAATTATCAAAATTAGAAAATATTTGTTCTTTGATACATTATGCTGAGATTCCTAATAGAGATCCTGAACGAATGGATTCTAAGTTTCTTGTTGATGCGGAAGATGGATTCTGTTTCTCACAAGTAAATTTGGAAGAAGCTATTTTTTCAGCATTGAAAGATTTGGATAGATTATATTTAATGGATAATTTTAGAGAGGTTTCCGATTTAGTTTTCTCAGAGGATGTTACTTTATTTGGTCCGGTTGTAACGTACTTTGATTTAGCTTTCCGTGACATGATTGAAGATATTCATTTGAAAAAATCATGAATAGAAATGAGGGAAAGGAACTGGTGTAAATCGAGGTGGAACATCTGTCGTTGCAATTCCAGTGATAAATGCTAGTGTTCTTGCTATTTCTGGTCATGTGTTGAAACATTCCTTAGTGCTTTTGGTAGTTTGAAAGATGGAAAATATCAGAGGAACGTACTTAAGATAGAGAGCATGAAAGACTTCTTTGAAACGGAATTTGGCTCTACGATTAAAAGTAAGGTATCCAAAACAAAGAAAAATTTTGATGATCTGTCTATAAAGTAGATAAAAAAGTTTCAGAATATATTCGAAAAGGTGATCAATTCTACTTAGATGGATCAATGAACGCAAAAAAGAGTTGTAGCTGTTAGTCAAGGAAGGAGAATTCCATAATGCTAACCGATGATTAAAAAAATAATAGAGCTACTAGTGAAGGTCAATAGATTATATGGAAGTAAGATTTTTGATGCTAATGAAATTCTGGAACTTAAAGAAAATACTAAGGGGATGCAAACGGAACTGTCCAATTTACAAAGTACAATTAATACCTTAAACGTTATGAAATCAAAAGATACTGAAGAACTAGTTTCTAGTTTTGTAGGATTGTATTCAGATTTGAATATGATTATAGATAATGTTATAGAAGTTAAAGAATTTTTGGTACAAGGATTTCCAAATATGGAACGGATCTATGAAGAACAGACGGGGAAAAAGTTAGATAGTTAGTATTTAGCGGTAACATAAAATTGGATGACTTGTTAGTAGCTATGTTTCTTTGAAAAATCTTTTTATAAAACTACAAAAAAAAGAGCTAATCAATGATGCGAATGCCGCATCAATTGATCTAGCTCAATTGGAAATAATCAAGTATATCGAAATTATTACAATACGAAAAGAGTTTACTCTGCTTTAGATTATCAATCTCCAAACGTGAGATACATCAAGCTGAACTCTCTTTTTTATACTTTATTAACGAGAACGTAAAAATACATATCTTCCAATCATAACTAAAAGTAAGACACCGAGTATACTGATGGTATAGGAAACAAATTCTCCTGCTGAAGGGAGATTACTTTTTCCAACAGGTTTGACTGTTGAATCAGTCGAGTTTGCCTCTTGTGTCGTACTACTTGATTCTGATGAACTGTCTTGTGAAGAGTCGGAAGAAGAAGTGTTTGTTTCGCTTTCGCTAGTAGTCGTAGACGTGCTGGATTCATAAATGTATGTCACGGTTTGTGGTTGATCCGTAAAAGACCCCGTAACATTTGCAGGTCGAGCAACTAATTTAAACCCGTCAAATTCTTTTTCTTCTGTTGTATAGGCTTCTCCAATTTTGCCTTCGAGTATAACATTCTCACTTAGTGGCTGCTGGTCATTTGTTTGATAGATAACAGTAACAGGTTTACCTTGTGTTTCAGGAGTAGCATCTTCTACTTGTGTTGCTTCAGATTCGACTCCAGCAGCATCAATAGCCGTTACAACATACTTCATTTCAGCAGATTTATTTCTTGTGGTCTGCGAATCAGTATATGAAAAAGTTGTTTTTTCCTGGTCTTTCCAGATTCGTTTGACGATGTTATTCGGGTCCTCGATGATTTCTTTTTTTGTACCATTTCCTTTGTACAAAATGAAATAACGAGTACTATTTTCTTGTGCATCTTGCCAAGAAAGAGTTGTACCAGAATGTTCAGAAACCTGGCTTAATGAGACCGGGGAATTAATTGGTTGCTGACTTAGCCATGGTTTTTCTGGAATCAAAGTTGGCGTGTTAAAATACTCAGACTTCAGCAATTCAATTGCGTCATTTTTAGCTTGATGTCGTTCTTTTAAAGTAGGATCTAGACTATTGATATCAGAAGGAAGAATATCATTATAACTAAATAAAGTGCTTCCTTTGATGTTTGAATATTGTTGGTTAAATTTCATTTGATTCGGAACTTCTTCAGGATTTAGCCAAGAAGCATCCCAGCCGCCGTTACTCACATGTTTATAGTTTGCATGACCAATATAGACATGCGTATTTGTTCCTTCAGCTACATTATCCCACCAACGTGTCAATTCACCATAAGGCGCAGCTGCCTGATCAAAACTCCAATAAATTTGAGGCGTAACATAATCGATCAATCCCTCTTTCATCCACTTATAAGTATCAGCAAAAATACTGTTAGAATAAGATTTTGAAGAACCTAATGGTGTATTAGAGCCACGAGAATCAATCGCCTTATGTTCCCAAATACCGAAAGGACTGATTCCAAATTGAACGGCTTTTTGATGTTCTTTATTGTGCGTGCCGAGCATTGTTTTTATCCCACTAACTAAATTAGTAATGTTATCTCGACGCCACTCTTCAATATCAGTATAGCCAGAGCCATACGTTTTAAACGTCGCTTCATCTTCGTTATTCATACCAAAATAGTTGGTATCAGATAGACGATAAGGATAAAAATAGTCATCAAAGTGAATCGCATCAATATCATACTTTTCTACAACTTCTTTCATAGAAGCAATAACGTACGCTTGAACTTCAGGAATTCCTGGATTTAAAAAGAATTTTTCATCAAACATTAACACATGTTCAGGATGTTTCACAGCGTAATTAGTTGAGTCTAAAATTCCAGCATCAGAAAAAGCCTTGATTTGTTCTGGAATCGACAAGTTTAGCATTTGTTCTTTGGAAAGTTTGGTCTTATCTAAGACACTTTGGGCAGAATATTTTGTGTTTGATACACGATAAGGATTAAACCACGCATGATATTCCATACCAGCTTGATGTGTGACATCCACCATCCAAGCTAAAGGATCATAACCTGGGTCTTTGCCTTGAGTTCCACTTAGAAATTCTGACCATGGATTTAATTCAGAGGGATACCAAGCATCTAACAATGGTCGAACTTGAAAAATCATAGCATTCATATTCCATTCTTCAAATGTTTTGAGTGTTTTTAAATAATTTTCCTTAAATTCAGTTTCTGATGCTGGTTTCGCCATATTCAAGTTACTGATTGTTGCAACCCAAGCACTTTGAAATTGACTTTTGGGTTGTTTGTATTCTGTTGGGACGGTCACCATTTCACTGGAACCATTATAAAATGGAACAGAAATTGTGGAATCATAGCCAAGAGAATTATCTGCTTTACGGACAAATTTGTGTAAAGTTTCAGATTCCGCGTTTGCATGTGCTGGTAGTAAAAGTATAATCATGCAAGCTAGTAATAAAGAGAATAGTTTTTTTTTCAAATGAATTGACACTCCTTCGATTTTTTTGATAACGCTAACAAAATAGTTCACCGATAATATATCATTTTTGAAATAAAATTTCAACATAATGTTTATTTTTAAGTTTTTTTGTTTCTTTTAAGAAATTTTATTTCATTTTTTATAAAAAACTATTGAAATTTACGTTCGAATTAGGTATATTCTATTGGAACCGATTTAATAAAAAAAGAAGGAGGAAATAAATGCTTGATTCTTTAGCAACAGAAAGTAGAAATAAAGCTACCTTAGCTTTAGATAGTTTTTCAGTAAGAGAAATAGTTGAAGCAATGAATGAAGAGGACAAAAAAGTAGCCGACGCTGTACAAAACGAAACATCTTCAATTACAGACTTGATTGAAGCGGTCGTTACTTGTATGGAGAATGGTGGAAGCCTTTTCTATATTGGTGCTGGAACAAGTGGTCGTTTAGGTGTTCTTGACGCGGCTGAATGTATTCCAACATTCAACACGAAGCCAGAAACTGTTCAAGGGTTAATTGCTGGAGGAATGAAAGCGATGACAATAGCAGTTGAAGGTGCTGAAGATTCATTGACGCTGGCAAAAGAAGATTTGAAGGCCCGTCATTTAAAGAAAGAAGATTTTGTTTTGGGAATTGCTGCAAGTGGGCGAACACCCTACGTTATTGGGGGACTAGAATATGCACGAGAAATCGGTGCAAAAACTGGAGCGCTTTCTTGCAATAAAAATGCTATTATTTCTAATTATGCTGATTATGTTATTGAGGTAGAAGTGGGTCCAGAAGTTTTGACTGGTTCCACTCGTTTGAAAGCTGGAACGGCACAAAAATTAGTACTGAACATGATTTCAACGGCAAGTTTGATTCGCCAAGGGAAAGCCTATCAAAACTTGATGGTGGATGTTCAGCCAACCAATGAAAAATTGGTAGAACGTGCTAAAAGAATTATT
Organism: Enterococcus ureasiticus; assembly: GCF_001730285.1. Classification (GTDB taxonomy): domain Bacteria; phylum Bacillota; class Bacilli; order Lactobacillales; family Enterococcaceae; genus Enterococcus_L; species Enterococcus_L ureasiticus. The sequence continues at coordinate 303,832 of NZ_MIJZ01000014.1, read as the reverse complement.
GTTGATGCGACAGATTGTTCGATGGAAGAGGCTGCATTTTACCTAGAGGATTCAAATCAAAATCCTAAACTAGCAATTGTTCGGATCCTTTCTGGTGAAAGTAAGGATGTTGCAGAACAATTATTGCAAAAACACAAAGGGTTTGTGGGGAGTGCAGTAAAAGCAAGTGGTAAGTAAGTTGGGAATGAACAAACATTTAAGGGGATGAAAATCAATGCAAAAAGTACTAAATTGGATCGAAGAAAAATTAATGCCGCCAATGGCAAAATTTGCAGAACAACGTCACATGAAAGCAATTCGTAACGGGGTTATTTCTACACTATCACTAATCATGATTGGAACATTATTTTTAACGATTTCTAATTTACCGATACCGGGATTTGAAGAGTTTATCATGCCTTATAAAGCAGATTTAGTGATTCCATTTAGAATTACAATGGGTCTATTGGGGATTTATGGCTCATTCAGTATTGGTTATAACTTAACTAAGTCGTATAAATTAGATGGAATTACTGGTGGGATGCTATCATTAGCAACATTTTTGATGCTGACCATTCCCCAAAATGTTGATGCTTTACTACCAGAAGGTCAAGGGGTAGGTTTGGCTTGGGTAATGCCAATGGATTATCTTGGTGGATCAGGTATGTTCTCTGCTATTATTGCTGCAATTTTTGCCAGTGAATTATATCGTCTTTTTACAAAACACAACATCACGATCCGCATGCCGGAACAAGTACCTCCTGCAGTGGCAAGAAGTTTTGAAGCGTTGATCCCAGGATTTGTGATTATTACACTTGTTTGGATTCTTCGTGTATTAGTTGGTTTTGATGTTAATAAATTCTTGATGGATTTATTTGCACCGCTAGTTGATATTATGGGGAACAACTTGTTGGGTGTATTACTACCAATGTTCTTTATCCATTTATTATGGGCAGCTGGTGTTCACGGTATGAGTATCATCGGTTCACTTGTTCGTCCATTATGGTTAGTCATGTTAGATGGAAATGCGGATGCCTTTGCTTCTGGAACACCAATTACAGAATTACCATATATCGCGCCTGAACAGTTCTATCAATGGACTGTAACGATCGGTGGGGCTGGTGTTTCTATTTCACTATGTATCTTGTTATTATTCTGTCGCTCAAAATTCTTGAAACAAGTGGGTCGTTTCTCACTAATTCCTGGATTCTTCAATATCAATGAAATGTTGATTTTTGGGGTTCCGATCATTATGAACCCAATCTTAGCTTTACCATTTATCGTGGCACCATTAGTAACAACAACAATCAGTTATTTTGCTCTGAAATATGGTATAGTTAACGGATTTATAAGTAATCAAGCATGGACGTTGCCAGCACCAGTTGGAGCGTATTTATCTTCAGGAAATGACTGGCGTATGGTTGTTTTAGTTGTAGTCAATATCTTAGTTGCGATGGCTATTTACTTACCATTCGTTCAAATGTATGATAAACAAATGTTAGCTGAAGAAAAAGAAAATGAAGCATCAGAAGCGGCACAAAATACTCAAACAGCTTAAATAGTAAAAAAATAGTTGGAACAATACAGGTATTAACTGTTTGTTCCAGCTTCATTCATTTTTAGATAATGAAAGGAGAAACTCATGTTAAAACTAATTTTAATTGCAGGAATCATTGGATTCGTTCTGCTGGGTGTAGGCATCACTCATTTATTAGAAAAGAACAATTGGTTACCAAATCGTTGGATTACTGGACTACTCGTTTTTCTAATCATTTTAGTGCCAAGTATGGTCTTTCCACAATTGCCCAATGAAATAAAATTCGTCCTTTATTTCTTAAGTGGGATTCTTGCTGTCGTCTTTTTTGAAACAACACGTGGTTTACTGGAACGCAACGAATACAAAGGAATCGTTAAAACTCAAACCAAAAGAAAGTAGCGGAGTAAATAATGAAGTATATGATTGGCATTGATAGCGGAGGTACAAAAACAGAAGCGATCGTCTATGATTTATCCGGTAAAGAACAACAACGTGTCGTTACTGGGTTTGGGAATATGCTAGTAGATTACGATCAAGGTTTAGCAAATATCAAAGCAGCGATTCAAATGGTTTTGACTGACCGACAAGTTGCAGATTGCCAGCTATTAGTTTTAGGGTTAGCTGGTATTGATAGTGGTGGGCTAAAAGAAGTTTTAATGAAGGAACTTGCTTATTTTCAAGTGCCGCTTGTTTTATTGAATGATGGGCAATTGGCTCATTACGCATTACTTCAAGGCGAAGCGGGTGTTTTGGTGATAGCAGGAACGGGTTCGATTTGTTTAGGGATGAAGCAAAATGAGTGGTATCGAGTAGGTGGCTGGGGACATTTATTTGGCGATGAAGGTAGCGGTTATTATATTGGGAAACTAGCGATTCAACAAGCATTAGCCGAGTATGATACACAGAGTAAATACAGTCTATTAACAGAAAGGTTATTCAGCTATTTTAATCTAACGACCACTTTAGAGTTAGTAAAAAAGGCCTATCAATTGACCAAAGACCAAATCGCAGCACTTGCGAAAGAAGTAGCTGAACTAGCGCACAAAGACCCCACAGCTGCGGCTATTTTAACTAAAGCAGGAATGAAACTCGGTGAGGAAGTAGAAAAACTTATTACCAAAATGAAATTAGAGAATCAGCTAGTAAAAATTGGGTTGAACGGTAGTGTCGTTGAAAACAATGAACTTGTACGTCAGGCCTTTTTTGCATATTTAAAGAACTGTTCATTTGAACCTGAATATGTCCAAAAGGAAAGTTCTAGCGCAAAAGGCGCATATTATTTTTATCAAAAGAATGGAGCGGAAGAAAAATGAGAAGATTAGGTATTTCTGTTTATCCAAATCACAGTAGTGTGGCTGAAATCAAAGAATATATGGACTTAGCAGCAAAATATAATTTCAAACGGGTGTTTACTTGTTTGTTGTCAGTAGAAGAAGGCAAAGATAAAATCGTGAAAGATTTTACCGAGACGATTCATTATGCGACATCTTTAGGGATGGAAGTTATCGCTGATGTTAGTCCAAAAGTTTTTGGTGAGTTAGAAATCAGTTACAATGATTTATCATTTTTCAAAGAAATTGGCGCTGATGGGATTCGTTTAGATTTGGGATTCACTGGTAACGAAGAATCTATTATGACATTTAATCCACAGGGGTTAATGATTGAATTGAATATCAGCTCTGGTACACGTTATTTGGAAAATATTTTAAGCTATCAAGCCAATGCCGATCAACTATTAGGCTGTCATAATTTTTACCCTCATCGTTATACAGGCTTGAGCTATGACCATTTTATTGAAACAACAAAAGTTTATAAAGAAAATGGGATACATACAGCGGCATTTGTGAATTCACCATCTGCGACAATTGGCCCATGGCCAGTTGAAGAAGGGTTGTGTACTTTAGAAATGCATCGCGAATGGCCAATTACGACCCAAGCAAAACACTTATGGGCAACTGATTTAGTGGATGATGTAATCATCGCCAATGCATTTGCATCAGAAGCAGAGTTAAAAGCGTTGAGTGAGATCGATCCTTACAAATTGACATTTGATTGTGTGATTGAAGATAAAACACCTGAGCTAGAGCGTAAAATCATTTTAGAGGAATTCCATTTTAATCGTGGTGATATTTCCGATTACGTGGTTCGTTCAACACAAAGTCGTGTAAAATACAAAGGACATAAGTTTGAACCATTTAATACAGTTGATATGGCGACAGGTGATATTATCGTTGAGACTTCTTTATATGCGCACTATGCAGGTGAGTTACAAGTAGCTTTATTGCCAATGGAAAACTCTGGAAAATCAAATGTAGTTGGAAAAATTTCTGAAGCTGATCAAATTTTATTGCCATATCTAAGACCATGGCAAAAGTTTGCATTTAATGAAGTAAAATAAGGACAAATGAGCTAGTTTAGAGTATTTAAAGGAAAGTGTGGGAAAAAAACATGGTATACGCAGTGGGACTAATGTCTGGAACTTCTTTGGATGGAATTGATGCCGCCTTAGTCGAAATTTCTGGTAAAGAAGAACAAACGTCGGTAAAATTAATTGAATTTTTAACGTTACCATTTGCAGCAGACCTTTTAAGTCATATTAGAGATGCGCTTTCACTTGAAGAATCGAATGTGGAGAAAATTTGTTCGTTGAATTTTGAACTAGGAGAACAATTTGCACAAGCCGTTTTAGCTGTGTGTGAGCAAGCTGATATTTCTCTAGAACAACTAGCATTTATCGGTAGCCATGGACAAACACTATTTCATATTCCGTTTGCACGTGAACAATTACGTGCATCAACATTCCAAATAGGAGACCCGGCAATTATTTGTGAACGGACTCAAACGACAGTTGTATCAAACTTTAGAGAACGCGATATGGCTGTTGGTGGTCAGGGGGCACCGATCGTTCCTTATTCGGAATATGTGTTATACAGAAGTGATGAGGCTACTCGTATTTTACAAAATATTGGTGGAATCGGTAATTTGACCGTGATTCCTAAAGCGGCTCAACAAGAAGATTTGATAGCATTTGACACAGGTCCTGGAAATGTTATTATGAATGAGTTGTGTTTACATTTTTTTGATATAGAGTATGATAAAAATGGAGTATATGGGAAACAAGGAACAGTGAATCCGGAGTTGCTTCAAGAATTGATGGCTCATCCATACATCAAAAAGCCTTATCCAAAAACAACTGGAAGAGAAGATTTTGGCAAACAATTTACCCAACAATTGATTCAAAACTGGCCATTGGCTCCAGCTGATATGATTGCAACAGCAACGATGTTTACAGCTAAATCGATCGCATTATCTGTTCAACCTTTTATTCAAGGAAAGACAGAATTGATTATTGGTGGTGGCGGCAGCTATAATCCAACGCTTGTCTCAATGATCAAACAAGCATTACCAGAAGTAGAGGTATTGATCCAAGAAGAGATCGGCTTTTCATCAGAAGCAAAAGAAGCAATCGCTATGGCTGTTTTAGCTAATCAAACGTTACAACATAGCAATGGCAATGTCCCAAGTGCCACTGGGGCTAAAAGAGCAGTACCTTTAGGTAGTATTACTTATTATTAATAGTAGTCATCTGATGAGGGCGCGTGAATTTTTTGCGCTCTTGTCTTACATATTAGCAATGAAGATTGAAGTGAAAAAGAGGAGCTGGAACAAATGAGCGGTGAAAATATTCAGGGAAGAATCATCAGTATGTTGGACGTAATGCCGAATTCTGAACGGAAAATCGGTAAAGCGATTCTGGATAACCCATCAAAGGTAATCGAAATGACAGCATCTGAATTGTCAGCAGAGGCTGGAACCAGTCCAGCATCAGTGATTCGTTTTTGCAAAAAGATTGATGTTCCCAGTTTTACTCAATTAAAAATTCGTTTGTCGGCGGAAATTGAAATGCCAGTTTATGAAGGCTATTCAGATATTACCGCCAATGAATCAGTAAATGAAATCAAGTCAAAGCTATTAGGTAATGCTTACCAATCCATGCAGGAAACAGTGGCTTTATTAAATGAGCAACGAGTAGAAACAATCGTTGATTTATTAGTCAAAGCGCCGATCATTTATGTGTTTGGGATTGGGGCATCGTATTTAGTAGCAGAAAATATTGCTCAAAAATGGAATCGAATCGGTAAAACAGTCGTTTGTGTACAAGACTCTCATGTTTTGGTAACAATCTTAGTCTCAGCGCCCAAAGATGCAGTGTTTTTCTGTGTTTCCCATTCAGGAGAGACAAAGGAAGTGCTGCGCTTGCTTGATGTAGCCAAAAAACATCAATTAAAAACGATTGGGTTGTCTCAGTTTGGGAATAACACATTGACGAATCAAGCTGAATACTCGCTTCAGACCGTACGTTCCAATGAGGCTGTGCTTAGAAGTGCAGCAACTACGTCATTACATGATCAATTTATTGTCGTGGATGTATTGTTTTATGCGTATGCTTCTAGGAATTTTGATCGAACTTTTGAGATAATTCAAGAGTCTAAGGATGAAGTTAAGAAATATGAAAATTAGGTCCCCATTTATTTAAAGAAAAATACTATGACTATCAGAAAGAATTTTACAAAATTCCAGCTGTTAATCATAGTATTTTTTACTTATTTGAAGCTCTATTAACCTTATTTAAAATAAACACATACACACTCTGGCGCATAAACATCTTTTTGGATCATTTCTAAAAGTCCAGTTTCTTCATTACGACGATAAAGAGTGAGGTTATCTGTATTTTGATTCGCTGCAACTACAAATTTCCCAGTTGGATCCAAATCAAAATCTCTTGGGATTTCACCTTCTGTAGAAATCAATTGCACACGTTCTACTTTACTGCCATCATCCGCTGTCGCAAAAACAGCAATCGAATCATGACCACGGTTTGATGCGTAGACAAAACGACCATCAGCTGAAATTCGAATTGCGGCACCACCGTTGAATTCATTAAATCCATCAGGTAAAGTCGATACTTTTTGAACTTGTTCAAATGAACCGTCGGCTGCATTATAAGCTAAAACCGTCACTGTACTGTCTAATTCACCAAACAGATAAGCAAATTGATTATTGGGATGGAAAACTAAATGACGAGGACCAGTTCCTGGTTCTGCAACATATTGAGCAACCTCAGATAATTTACCATCTCTGCTAACATCATACGTATAAACTCGATCCGTCCCAAGATCACAAACCGCTAAACGGCGATCTGGAGTTAAATCTGTGTAATGAACATGCGCGTTGTCTTGATTTTCATGAGGACCAGTTGCTTCATCATGTACGATCTTATCTGTATCTTCTAAATGTCCATCAGCTAAAATTCGATAAACATGAACGATTCCTTGATGATAATTCGCACCAAAAACCAGTTGTTTTTCTTCGTCAATCGCTACATAACATGGAGGAGCGCCAGCTTCGGTTACTTTATTGATCAAATCAAAGTGTCCGTCGTTGTTTTTGTAAGCAGCCATGCCACCTTCACCATCAACAGAGGTAACGTTGAATAAGTCACCTTTTTGATCGATTGCTAAGTATGTCGGGCTAGTTTCTTCTACTAATAAAGTTGCATCTGAAAGTGTTTCTTTCTCAGTATCTAGTGTAATCTGATAAATTCCTTTACTTTCTCTACGTGTATAAGTCCCTAATAAAATTTGTTCCAGCATGAAATTCCCTCCATTTTTTACTGCTGATTTCAAAGAAGCAGCAATTGATTTTCATCTTTTAGTATACCATAAGAATTCATTTAATTATCAAATCTTTTCAAATCCAATGTTCGCATTTTCACTTGATTTATGCTATCATATCTTAAGACTGTAACGACAGTCATTTTTAATTTTAGAGGGGTGACACGCATGTACGATAACACAAATAGCAACAATGGTGCAGTTCGCTGTTCATTCTGTGGTAAAACACAAGAAGAAGTGAAAAAAATCGTTGCTGGACCGGGTGTCTATATTTGTAATGAATGTATCGACTTATGTAAAGAGATTATTGATGAAGAATTTTACGACGAAGCCGTACGTGAACTAACGGATGTCCCAAAACCCCAAGAAATTTTGGAAGCCTTAAACGAATATGTAATTGGACAAGATCAGGCTAAGCGCTCATTAGCAGTTGCGGTCTATAATCACTATAAACGTGTAAATCAATCAGAAAATTCAAGCTCTGAAGAAGTGGAACTACAAAAGAGCAATATTTGTTTAATTGGATCAACGGGTTCTGGGAAAACATTTTTAGCTCAAACATTAGCTAAAACATTGAATGTACCATTTGCGATTGCAGATGCGACGAGTTTAACAGAAGCAGGATATGTGGGAGAAGATGTAGAGAATATTCTATTGAAGCTATTACAATCTGCTGATTTTAACGTAGAACGTGCAGAAAAAGGGATCATCTACATCGATGAGATCGACAAAATCGCCCGCAAGAGCGAAAATGTATCGATCACAAGAGATGTGTCTGGTGAAGGGGTTCAACAAGCCTTGCTTAAAATCTTGGAAGGAACAGTTGCCAGCGTGCCACCGCAGGGCGGACGCAAACATCCTCATCAAGAATTTATCCAAATCGACACAACCAATGTCTTATTTATTGTCGGCGGAGCTTTCGATGGTATCGAGAATATTGTCAAAAATCGCTTAGGCGAAAAAACAATCGGTTTCGGTACGAAAAATAGCAAGCTGAATGAAGACGAAAGCGTTATGCAGCAAATTATTCCGGAAGATTTATTGAAATTCGGTTTGATTCCTGAGTTTATTGGGCGCTTACCAGTCACAGCGGCTTTAGAGAAGTTGACGACAGATGATTTGGTTCGTATCTTGACTGAACCAAAAAATGCATTAGTGAAACAATACCAAAAACTATTATCTTTAGATGATACAGAATTAGAATTTGAGCCAGAAGCATTGCGTGCAATCGCCAATAAAGCAATCGAGCGTAATACTGGAGCTCGTGGGTTACGTTCGATCATTGAAGAAATCATGATGGATGTTATGTTTGATGTGCCATCAGATAACACGATCGAAAAAGTCATCATTACAGAAATGGCTGTTGAAGGAACTGGCAAACCAGCAATCGTTTATAATAAAAAAGACAAAAAAGCTGGTTAATTTTAAAAGACTAAAAAGTAGAGATGCGTCTCTACTTTTTTACTGATTTTATGAAATAAAGGTATCTAGTTGTTCGGGCTAGCCACTAGGCTCGGCTTCGATCGCATCAATTCCTAAGAGCTAAAGCTCTAAGGATTGAAGGTCTCAGTCACGTTTTCCTGTTGTGGCTGAATGAGCTTGTTCAGCTGTTAAACTTAGGAGGTTAGTAAAATGAATGTTCATAACGCAGAAATTATTATTAGTGCTGTTTCACCAAAACAATATCCTGAGACCGAGCTTCCTGAAATTGCTTTAGCAGGTCGTTCAAACGTTGGTAAATCATCATTTATCAATACATTGATTAATCGTAAAAATCTGGCTAGAACGTCTGGCAAACCTGGAAAGACGCAAACTCTGAATTTTTACCTGATTGAAGATGCGTTGCATTTTGTCGATGTTCCTGGATATGGATATGCAAAAGTTTCAAAAACGGAACGGGCTAAATGGGGCGAGATGATTGAAACCTATATGACGACAAGGGAACAATTAAAAGCTGTCGTTTCGTTGGTAGATTTACGTCACGCACCGACACAAGAAGATATTCAAATGTATGAGTTTTTAAAATACTATGAAATTCCAGTAATTGTTGTTGCAACCAAAAAAGATAAAATCCCTCGTGGTAAATGGAACAAACATGAAAGTATCATCAAAAAAGCGCTGAATTTTGATAAATCAGACGACTTCCTTCTTTTTTCTTCACAAACAAAAGAAGGAAAAGAAGAAGCATGGCAAGCCATTGAGAAGTATTTATAATAAAAAAATAGCTTTGACACCTTTCTAGAAGTGTCAAAGCTATTTTTTTATTTTTCTTTTTTCTTCTTTTCTTTTTGTTGCGCTTTTTCTGCCTGTTTTTCTAGTTCTTCTTTTGGCATTTCTACTTTTTTAGGATCTAACGCAAAAGAATCGAATAATTTATCTAAGTCATTTGTACTTTCAAATTTTAAGCCCATCGTTTACATGCTCCATTTCGTTTTAGATTGAGTAGAAGTCGTGTTGTACAACCTCTTTTCTCTAGTTTAGCACCCTTTTAGAAATTTGAATAGTTTTCTTTTTCAACTGTTACTAATTTTTATAAAAATAGTTTTACTTTCAATTTGTAAGCTTGCATTCGATTACAAAACAAGGTATAGTTTTTTCGGATAGAGAAAAGAGGGACGAAATGGCAGGAAATATTTTTATCGGAATGGTTCGTGGGTATCAGCGTTTCATTTCACCAGGCCTTCCAGCTAGTTGTCGCTATCACCCAACGTGTTCACAATATATGATCGATGCCATCCAGACACATGGCAGCATCAAAGGAATAACAATGGGAACGGCGAGGTTTTTACGGTGTCATCCACTAACAAAAGGCGGGATTGATTATGTGCCGCTGAAGTTTAGTTTAAAAAGAAATCCGGATCAGGAATATCATGGTCCCTATAATTATAGAAGAAACAAGCATAATAAATAGATGAAGGTGGGCTTAAGGGATGGCGATTTTAGCATTTGATTTTGGGGGTTCAGCAGTAAAATATGGGATTTGGAACGGTCAAGAAATAACCGACAAAGGAAAATTTACAACACCGAAAACATGGGACGAAATGAAAGCGTCGTTATTCTCCGTATATGAAGGAATCAGTCAAAATGTAGAAGGTGTAGCGTTTAGCGCACCAGGCGTAGTAGACGTTCAAAAACAAATGATCAACGGAATTTCAGCGATTCCTTATATCCATAAATTCAATATATTTAAAGAATTAGAAGAGCTATTTAATCTTCCTGTCGCAATCGAAAATGATGCGAATTGTGCAGGAATAGCGGAAATTTACGAAGGTGCTGCTAAGGGCAAAAAAGAAGTGGCGTTCGTTGTTGTGGGTACTGGAATCGGTGGTGCGATTTTCCATAATGGGCAAATTACTAAAGGAGCTCACCTTTATGGCGGTGAATTTGGCTTGATGTATCTAAGTGAAGGTGAAACGTTTAGCAAACTTGGAACAGCAGTCCAAATGGCTTGGCGTTATTGTGAACGAAAAGGGGTAGAGAAAGAGACTTTTTCTGGGGAAGACGTATTTACGTTTGCTGAATCTGGTGATGAATTGGCTATAGAAGAGGTCAATAATTTTTACGAGTATCTGACACAAGGACTGTTTAGTATTCAATTTTCACTTGATCCAGAGATGATCGTTTTAGGTGGCGGTGTTTCTGCAAAAAAAGGGCTACTCGATGAAATCAACCAACGTATGAAAGTAAAATTAGATCATTTTGAATTACATGATTTTATTCCGCAAATCGTGACATGTGAGTTTAAGAATGATGCCAATTTGATTGGAGCGGCTGCTAATTTTTTAGCAAGCCAAAATTAAAAATAAGCACTAAATGAAAACGTCAATTGCAGCATGCAAGGAGGCGTTTTTTTTACGTAAAGAAACCGAATAATCCACCTATATAAGTAACGAACGATTTTTAATAATTTGAATTATAGAAATTTTCTGAAAATTCATTGACATTTCATCTATTTTTGATTATATTTGTATACATACTTCTTTAATAATTATATACGCGAAGAAAATTATCTGGCTTTACGAATTCGTTCAGCTTTAAAATCATCTAGCTTTTGTGCTAGCTCTTCAGGAAAAAGATAAAAACTGATTGTGGTAAAAAGCACCACATTCTGTTTTTCCTATTTTCCAGTCAGAGCTGACCCGCACAACAAGCTTTAAAATCAAGGAGGAAACAAAATGAAAAAATTCAGTTTTTTATTTGCTAGTCTATTCTTATTAGCAGCATGTGGTCCAGCAGCTGGCGGAGGCGCAAGCGGCGGTGGAAATAAGGTTGAAGGTGACACGATCAAAATTGGCATGAATATGGAACTTTCTGGAGATGTTTCAGCGTACGGGAATGCTGAAAAAGAAGGAATTACCTTAGCTGTTGAAGAAATCAACGAAGCCGGTGGCGTTCTTGGCAAGAAATTAGAATTGATCGAAAAAGACAACAAATCAGAAAACGGTGAAGCAACTTCTGTTGCGGCCAATCTAACAGCAAAAGACAAAGTGGTTGCAGTCGTGGGTCCAGCAACATCTGGTGCAACGAAAGCGACAATTCCAAATATGACAAAAGCAGCGGTTCCTGTGATCACACCTTCAGGCACCGACGACAGCATTACGGTTGTAAATGATAAAGTGCAAGAATATATTTTCAGAGCCTGTTTCCAAGATACTTTCCAAGGAGTTATCTTAGCGAATTTTGCACAAGACAACTTAAAAGCTAAAAATGTTGTAATCATCGGTGATAATTCAAGTGATTACGCGATTGGTTTGACTAAATCATTTAAAGACACATTTAAAGGCAAAATCGCCAAAGAAGAAACATTTACAGCTGGAGACAAAGATTTCCAAGCAATCCTAACGAAAATCAAAGATCTTGATTATGATGCCATCTATATTCCAGGTTACTATGCAGAAGCAGGATTGATCATCAAACAAGCACGTGAAATGGGTATCGACAAACCAATTCTTGGCGCTGACGGATTCGGCGATGAAAAATTAGTTGAAATTGCAGGAGCAAAAAATGTTTCTGAGGTTTATTACACAGGACACTTCTCAGAAAAAGCACCAGCTACAGATAAAGTAAAACCATTTGTAGAAGCATTCAAGAAAAAATATAATAAACAACCGTCTGCATTCAATGCATTAGGTTATGATTCAGTTTATATGTTGAAACAAGCGATGGAAGACAAAGATTCAGCTGATTCAAAAGACATCACAGAAGGATTAGCTTCATTGAAAGACTTTGTCGGTGTTACAGGGAAAATGACGATGGACAAAGACCATAATCCTGAAAAATCGGCTGTAGTATTAGGCTTAACTGAAGGAAAAGAAACGTCTGCGGACGCTGTCAATCCTTAAAATAACCATTATGTATACGTAATTTAAAGAGGGTGAGACAAGGTTCCACGTTTTGTCCATCCTCTTTTTTCTTTAATCAAATAGCAATTATTCTAAAATATTGGAAGTGATAATCATGGAAGTAGTGATCCAGCAACTAGTAAATGGGCTTTTTCTAGGTAGTATTTATGCGCTTTTAGCATTAGGTTATACAATGGTTTATGGCATTATTAAATTGATCAACTTTGCCCATGGAGAAATCTATATGTTGGGCGGATTTATGGGTTATTTCTTTATCAACAAATTAAGTTTAGGGTTTTTCCCTGCTTTGATTTTATCTATGGCAGGCGCTGCTGTGATCGGCGTAATTATTGAGTTTTTAGCTTATCGACCGCTAAGGAAATCTACAAGGATCGCCGCTTTGATTACAGCAATCGGTGTTTCGTTTTTACTGCAAAACGGGATGATTTATTGGTTAGGACCAGAAAAAAAATCATTTCCACAAGCAATTGAATTTAAAAATTATCAATTAGGTTTTATTCAGATCTCAAATATCCAAGTACTTATTTTAGTTATTTCATTAGTGTTGATGATTGCATTACAATTGATCGTTAAAAAGACAAAAATGGGAAAAGCGATGCGAGCCGTTTCTGTTGATGCTGATGCAGCACAATTGATGGGGATCAATGTCAATCGTACAATTTCATTTACGTTTGCTTTAGGTTCTGCCTTAGCAGCAGCAGCAGGTATGCTGATTGGATTGTATTATAATTCCATCGATCCAATGATGGGGGTTGTTCCAGGGCTTAAATCATTCGTTGCGGCAGTCTTAGGTGGAATTGGAATCATACCAGGAGCGGCCCTTGGCGGTTTTGTCATCGGCTTATTAGAAACAATCACGATTGCACTTGGTTTTTCAGATTATAAAGATGCGGTGGTTTACGCATTGCTGATTATTATTTTATTGATTCGTCCTGCTGGAATTCTCGGCAAGAACATCAAAGAGAAAGTGTAGGTGGCAAATATGAAAAAAAATTTAAAATATAACGCTGTTTGGCTTCTAATTGCCGCTTTAGCTTATGCTTTTATTTACGTATTATATGTAACAGGTGTGATCACACCGTTTACTGAATATACCCTGATTACGATTGGCATCAATATTATGTTGGCGCTGGGGTTGAATTTGATTATTGGTTTTTCAGGTCAGTTTTCTTTGGGACATGCTGGATTTATGGCAATCGGTGCATATAGTGCGGCAATTATGTCTGTTAAGTATCCTACAATGGGCGGTTTTTTAAGTGGAATTTTACTTGGGATCGTGTTGTCAGGAATCGTAGCATTATTAGTTGGCATTCCAACCTTGAGATTAACGGGGGATTACTTGGCGATTGCAACGCTGGGGATTTCAGAGATCATTCGGATCATTATCATCAATATGAAAGAGATAACAAATGGTCCAGCTGGAATTTTTGGTATTCCGCCAATGGTCAACTGGTCGATGGTATTTGGCTTTGTAGTTATTGTGACTCTGATTATTGTTAATTTTATTCATAGCGGACCAGGGCGTGCGACAATGGCGATTCGAGAAGATGAGATTGCAGCCGAATCAATGGGTGTTAATACGACCAAATATAAAGTCATTGCGTTTATCATCGGTGCTGTTACTGCAAGTGTGGCAGGTGCGATTTATTCAAGTTATGTTCAAACGATTGCTCCAAAAGATTTTGGCTTTATGAAATCGATCGATATTTTGATCATCGTCGTATTTGGCGGGATCGGTAGTGTTACGGGAACCTTTATTTCTGCGATCGTGTTGGGAATTTTGAATATGTTCTTGCAAGATGCTGGTGCGCTTAGAATGATCATTTATGCATTAGCATTGATCATTATCATGATTTTCAAACCAGGTGGACTGCTTGGAACATGGGAATTTTCTGTAAAAAAATTATTCAATAAAAAGGAGGACAAATCAAATGCCTCTATTGAACGTTAGTAATTTAACGAAGAACTTCGGTGGACTTGCTGCCGTTTCCAATGTCAATCTATCTTTAGAAACAAATGAGTTGATTGGCCTGATTGGTCCTAATGGCGCTGGTAAAACAACCTTATTTAACCTTTTAACAGGTGTTTATGAACCAAGTGAGGGCAAGGTTACATTAGATATTCTAGGCAAAGAACATGTCTTGAATGGCATGAAACCATACAAAATTGCAGACATGGGTTTAAGTAGAACCTTCCAAAACATTCGTTTGTTCAAAGATTTAACCGTGATGGACAATGTTCTGATTGCAATGAATAGTAAAAATAAAGAAGGGATCCTTTCTAGTATTTTACGCTTACCGACTTTTTACAAAAAAGAAGCTGAGATGGAAAAGAAAGTATTCGAACTACTTGCGATTTTCGGCTTAGAGGAGAAAGTTCAGACATTAGCGAAAAACCTTCCTTATGGGGAACAAAGACGTTTGGAAATTGTGCGTGCTTTAGCGACTCAACCAAAAGTATTATTTTTAGATGAACCGGCGGCAGGTATGAATCCACAGGAAACAGCAGATTTAACTGAGCTGATTAGAAAAATTCAAAAAGAATTTCAAATCACGATTGTGTTGATCGAACATGATATGAGTTTGGTCATGGAGGTTTGTCAAAGAATTTATGTTTTAGAGTATGGCAGAATTATTGCTGAAGGCAAGCCAGAAGCAATCAAGAACGATCCTCGTGTGATCGAAGCTTATCTTGGAGGTGAACTATAATGCTAACAATTGAAAATTTATCCGTTCATTATGGTGTGATCCAAGCAGTGCGCGATGTAAGTTTTAATGTGGAACAGGGGGAAATCGTATCCCTGATCGGAGCGAACGGTGCTGGTAAAACCACGATCCTAAGAACGATATCTGGATTGAATCGTCCATCGAATGGTACTATCACGTTTGAAGGACAACAAATCCAGAAAATGGTTCCACAAAAAATCGTAGCATCAGGACTTTGCCAGGTACCAGAAGGCCGCCATGTTTTTGCAGGTTTAACTGTTCAGGAAAACTTAGAAATGGGTGCATTTTTACGCAAAGATGGCGATTTAAAAAAAGATTATGATATGATTTTTGACCGGTTCCCAATTTTAAAAGAACGGAAAAATCAAGATGCTTCAACCTTATCTGGTGGGGAACAACAAATGTTGGCGATGGGTAGAGCCCTTATGTCTAAACCAAAATTGCTATTATTAGATGAGCCCTCTATGGGACTAGCGCCAATTTTTATTCGAGAAATCTTCAATATCATTCAAGAAATCAACAAACAAGGGACAACCGTGTTACTGATCGAGCAAAATGCCAAAATGGCTTTGTCGATTGCTGATCGTGGCTATGTTTTGGAAACAGGTGAAGTTGTTTTAAGCGGTCCAGGCAAGGAATTATTAGAAAGCGAAGAAGTGAAAAAAGCATATCTAGGAGGTTAATAGCATGAGTGTAAGTGATTTTATGACAAAAAATTTAGTCGTTGCTCAACCAGAAATGAAAATTTTTGACGCAGTAGATTTGATGAAAAAAAATAATATCCATCGTTTACCTGTAGTCAAAGGTGAACAAGTGATTGGCTTGATTACAGAAGGAACGATCCAATCAGCGATGCCGTCAAAAGCGACAAGTTTAAGTGTTTATGAGGTAAATTATTTATTAAACAAGACGACTGTAGCAGATATAATGGTAAAAGATGTTCAAACAATTAAGCCAGAAGCTTCTTTAGAAGATGGTATTTTCAAAATGCGCCAAAATAATATTGGGGTTTTACCTGTTGTTGATGCAAATAAAACACTTGTAGGAATTATAACAAATAATGATATTTTTGATGCTTTTCTAAAAATTACTGGCTACAATGACGGCGGATCCAGAGTTCAACTTCGTATTCCAGAAGATCATAAAGGGATTCTAGCAGATATCACTAAATTATTGGCTGATAATGATTTTAGTATTTTAACGGTTGTCGTAAATCGTAAAGAGCTGGAAACAATTATTGAGCTCCAAATCGAAAGTCGCGAAACGCAACAAATTGAGAAAATTTTAAAAGAAGCAAATTATGATGTTTTTGAAGCGACATTTATATCTAAAAAAAATCTAAAAAGTGAATAATAACAAGAGATAGACCGATTTTTTTACTCAAAAAGAATTTGACTATTATAAGAGCATATGATAGTTTTATATAGTGAAGTATGAGTCTTCTGAACCAAGTTGGAATATTAAAGTGTCATACTCCTTTAATATTCTTTCGTTATGTCCTCTAAATTATAGAGGTTGTTGTTGGTATAATTTTTACAGACCTTTTGTAATTAATTATAAATATTTAAGATAGGAGGAATGAAAATGAAAAAAGTTATCGGATTTATTATTGCTGCTATAGCAGTGGTGAGTTTTGCAACTTCTGCTTCAGCAGACGGAGCTATCTCAGCAACTGAACAGACTGTCCTTAACGAATTAAACGCTGGTGTAACAATTGGCGGTAAAAAATTCAATTTTGGTCCAGCTGAAACGAATGCAGCTTCTAACCACTTGAAACGTGTTGATTTAACACAAGCTCAAGCGGACGAAGCAGTTAAAAACATTCAAGCAGCACGTTCTTTAGTTGAAGGGGTATCTGTTAATACATCAGGTGTTAATTCACTTGGAGATGCACTTAGACTATTACCAGCTAACGTAATTTCTCAATTACAAAATTACGTTGTTGCTGCTGGAAATGCAGTAGGTGTGAAAATCACTTTTGGAGCTGGCGGAACTTACTCTGCAGTGACAATCACTGATACTACAGGTGCGCCTGTATATAAAACTGGAACTCCAGTTAAAAATACAGGATCAAATTACGCGTTAAGCGGAATTACTTTTGGCTCATTGATCGTAGCTGCAGCAGGTGCAGTATTTGTGAGCAGAAAGAACAAATTAGCATAATATGAAACAATTAAAAAGAGTAGGGGCATTTATTTACGTGCCTCTTCTCTTTATGTTTTTTGGCTATCTCATTATTTACATAATTGGTGCACCTGTCATTAACTTCGCTTCTTCTGCAGTTGAATTGATCTCATTGAATGATGCTCCATCTTTTGATCAAAAAGGGACGAACCTTTTTGAAAAAAGAAATGATAAAAAAGAGCAAGCCTCATCAGAAAAGACCACAGATAAAATCGCCAAAGCGCCAACTAATGCATCGGACAAAAAGTCGACTGAAGCAGTTGCCGCTGGGATGGAAGTGTCTGAAAAAGGAGAGTTATCTTCTTCAAATATGGTCTATCCAGTAGGAGGAGATCAGTTTGGTGAGGTAGTGATCGATAAAGTTGGAATTAATGAACCATTATATTACGGAGATAGCGAAGAAATTTTGCGTTTAGGCGCAGGCCAATACATCGGCAGTATGATTCCAGGTGATCTTGGAACAACATTGATCGGTGGGCATAATCTTCCTTCTTTTGGAAAAATTTATTACTTAGAACCTGGAGACAAAATTGATATTCATACTCATTATGGTGACTATACGTATCAAGTAACAGAAGTAAAAGTTGCTGATTACAAAGATTCAGCAGTGAATACAAAATTAGGCGACCGCTCGAAAAGATCACTGATCCTTTATACGTGTTACCCATTAGATGCGATTGGTTTAACACCAGAACGTGTTTTTGTTTCAGCAGATTATGTATCTGGACCAATCATCGATGAAAAGTCATAAAGGAGGAGAATTAGTCAGGTGAAAAATTATGGTCGTTTAATGAAAGTAATCTCTCGCTTTTTTATTGCTTTTTTATCCTCTGTATTTTTATTCGCATTTTTGATTCTATTGACATTAAGACTTACTCTGTTTAGTGAGAATTATATTGCAAAACAAGCAGCTAAAGCAGATTATTATTCAGAATTAACTGAAGAAATCAATCGTCAAGTTGAAAATAGTGCTTTGGGGAGTAACATTCCAGAAGGTGTTTTGAATCAATCAATCAAAAAAGAGTTAGTGAAGACGGATGTAAATGCATATTTTAAAGCAATGTACAATACAGGGACGAAATATTCTATTTCTAATGAAAAAGAAATCCATGATGCTGTTTCTAAAGCAATCACAGATTATATGAAAGAAAAGAATATCCAGACAACATCAGAATCAGAGCTGGCTGTAACAAAACTTTCTGACAATGCTGTAAAAATCTATAAAGGTTATATCGAGTTGCCTTTTCTAGTTTCTTATGGACGGAAAGTTATGAATTATAAATCAAAATTGGTCATTTTTATGGTTGTTTGCGGTGTTTTATGGGCCTTATTAAGTTTCTCTCTCTATTCTTCATTAAGAGGCTATTTTCATCGTTTATTGAGATACTGGTCCTATATTTGGGTGGGCAGTGGCTTGATGATGGTAGTCGTTCCTGCAATCATTTTAATGCAAGGCTTTTTAAAGAAGCTAGGTATTCAATCAAAAGCAATGTATGATTTTATTCAAACTTATTTATCAAGTTTTTTATGGTTGTTTATTATTATAGGCATGATTTCTATTGTGGCAGGCATTATTTGCGGAATATTTAGTGAGGTCAAGAGGAAACAATTATTTAGTGCGTAAGTAGAATAGAAGGAATTTTATGAACTTAGGATAAAAGTGCGTGATGTTCCTTTGAAAAGAAGCTAAAGTGGAGCAAAACTTGTCAGGTTTTGCCCCACTTTCTTTTTTTCGTGTAACGTGATAACATAGATGTTTGGAGGGATGAAGATGTCAAAGAAAAATAAAGATATAGAAGTAAAAATAGAAGAAGCAGAAAAAAAAGTTAATGGTGAAACAATCACTGTAAGCACCTTAACGATTGGCAAAAAAGAAATTGGTCAAGTCTTAGCACAAGACACCAAAAAATTTGCTGTCGTAATTGATGGCCGTAATGAAGCGACTGTAAAAACGCTAGATGAAGCGATCGAATACATTATTCGCCAGTGGAATTTAAACGACTAAAATAAATAACAACTTTTTTTCGAAAAAGGCTTGCATTTTATTCAAAAGTTTTGTATTATAACTAAGTCAGGTTTTTTACTAAAACCTTTTGGAGGAATAGCGAAGTGGCTAAACGCGACGGACTGTAAATCCGTTCCTTAGGGTTCAGTGGTTCGAATCCACTTTCCTCCATTTTAACCTTTGGGGTATAGCCAAGCGGTAAGGCAACAGGTTTTGATCCTGTCATGCGTTGGTTCGAATCCAGCTACCCCAGTTTTTTATTAGAACAACTCAGATGGAGTTGTTCTTTTTTTGACTAAAAAAATAGATAGTGACTTTTGTTCTCTTTTTTCAAATTATGTGATAAAGTGAAGGGAAAAGTAGGAGGAGTGAGCCAGATGAATATCAAAGAGAAAATAACTGAAACAGCTGAAAAAGTTTACGACTTAGCGCGTGAAGGTAAATATGATGTTAAAGTAAATCTTTTTTCTAAAGAGAAGAATAAAGACAGAGCAAGGAGCATTCAAATTGTGTCTGTTAGAGACACTGCTCATACAAAAAAATGGCGTGCGAAGAATCGCTAAATCATTTTAAAATAGCTTACAACAACATCGTTTATATGTTGTTGTAAGCTATTTTACTTTAGGCAAGTCTTATTTATCGATTTCAAGCCCTAAAACTGTCAGATGACCATTTCCAACGAGTTTAATAACCAGTCTGGCTAAATGATTAGGAGACATGTCTGTGTCACTTGTGATCCACCAATGAAGTGTTCCAATAAATATAGAAGTCATATACTCAATAATAAAATCAATCGGCACTTCAATATCATTCTCCGTGATTTTTAGCTTAGAAAAGATATCTGCATATTTTTCATAGATAATATCCGCTAACTTCTTCCGCAACAGTTCATTTGAACTACCATCCATGATCGTTAGAAAAAAATTTTTGTTTTTTTGAATATTAATGTAAATATTTGTCAGTAGAAATTCAATCTGTTTTACCTTGATCCGATTGCTGACAATAATCTGTTCAGTATCGATAACAGATGTAAAGGCATTGATCGCAAAATCGAAAATTTGTTCATAAAGGTCTTGTTTGTCTTTGAAATGAGCGTAGAATGTTGCACGATTGATCATTGCTTCATCTGCAATGTCTTGGATCGTTATACAATCATATCCTTTTTCATCTACTAAGTGAAAGAAAGCTTCAATAATCATTTTGTGGGTCCGCATTACCCGAAGGTCGGTTTTCTTTGACATAAAAAATTCCTTTCGAAATAATCAACAGTTTTCAAAAGTTTGTTGCTTATCTCACAAATTTGGGTGTTTTGCCTGTTGCAATTAAATTAGAATCTTTCTAAAATATACATAAGTATTATATCAGACACCTTGTAGGATAATCAACAAAGTGTTGTGAAATAAAAGGGTATGGAATTTAAGGAGATAAAAACTATGACATTAAGAGCAGGAATAGACGTCGGTTCGACAACTGTGAAATTAGTAATTATTGATGAAGAAAATCATACGAAATTTGCGAAATACGAACGACATTACTCAGATGTAAAAGCCGCAACCGAAAAAGTTTTGAATGAAGCAATGCTTGATTTAGGTGAAGAAACACCAATCACAATGACGATTACAGGTTCTGGCGGCATGGGGCTGGCAGATGTCTTGAATATTTCTTTTGTTCAAGAAGTGATCGCCTGTACAAAAACAGTAGAAGAAATCATTCCAGAAACAGATGTAGCGATTGAACTGGGCGGTGAAGATGCAAAGATCACCTTTTTTGAAGGTGCATTAGAACAGCGAATGAATGGGAGCTGTGCTGGAGGAACTGGCGCTTTTATCGATCAAATGGCAGTTTTGTTAAAAACAGATGCCAACGGGGTCAATGAACTGGCTAAAAATTACCAAACAATTTATCCAATTGCTTCAAGATGTGGTGTTTTCGCTAAGACTGATGTTCAGCCTTTGATCAACGAAGGCGCTGCAAAAGAGGATATTTCAGCGAGTATTTTTCAGGCAGTAGTTAACCAAACTATTGCAGGACTTGCCGCAGGTCGGAAAATAAAAGGTAAAATCGCCTTTTTAGGCGGACCACTTTTCTTTATGTCAGAACTTAGAAAACGATTCATTGAAACCTTAGATGTGAAACCAGAAGATGTGATTTTTCCAGAAAATCCGCAATTATTTGTAGCAATGGGAGCTGCAATTTATTCGGAAGGAGCTAATCCAACAACCTTAGTAAATTTGATTCACCGTTTGACAAAAGGAGATCAAGAACAATTAAAGCCAACAGATACATTAGAACCATTATTTCAAGATGAAGCTGATTTAAAAGAATTTAGAGCGCGTCACGCAAAAGCCCAAGCACAAGAAAAAGCGTTAGCTGATCATCATGGTGTAGCCTTTTTAGGGATCGATGCAGGATCTACGACCACAAAAGTTACCTTGATCGATGAAGAAGGTAATCTATTATTTTCATTTTATGGAAACAATCAAGGGCAGCCCTTGGAAACCACGATGCATGTTTTAAAAGATTTATATCAACAATTACCAAAAGATGTATTTATCGGAAAATCCGCCGTTACAGGATATGGAGAACATTTAATCAAAAATGCATTGAAGGTCGATATTGGAGAAGTCGAAACAATGGCTCATTACAAAGCCGCAGATCATTTTCAGCCAGGTGTTGATTTTATTTTAGATATCGGTGGTCAAGATATGAAAGCGATGACCATCAAAGATGGCGTATTGTCTTCGATCCAATTGAATGAAGCCTGTTCCTCAGGGTGCGGTTCGTTTATCGAAACATTTGCCAAATCATTGAATTTTGATGTAAAAAACTTTGCACTCGAAGCGCTAAGTTCTAAAGCACCTGTTGATTTGGGCTCTCGTTGTACCGTATTCATGAATTCAAAAGTCAAACAAGTTCAAAAAGAAGGCGCATCAGTTGGGGATATTTCCGCGGGATTATCTTACTCTGTAATTAAAAATGCGATTTACAAAGTAATCAAAGTTCGACGTCCCGAAGAATTAGGAAAAAAAATCGTTTGCCAAGGCGGAACTTTTTATAATGAAGCTGTTTTGCGTGCGTTTGAAATGATCAGTGAACGAGAAGTTGTCCGTCCTTCTATTGCAGGGTTGATGGGCGCATATGGCGCTGCCTTGATTGCGTTAGAAAATTATGAACTAGGACAAGAAACAACGATCCTCGGTCTTGGAGAGCTAGATACTTTTACAGCAGATAAAGAGTTTACTCATTGTGGTTTATGTGAAAATAATTGTATGATGACCGTTACGATTTTTTCTGACGGACGGCAATTTGTTACGGGAAATCGTTGTGAGCGCGGTGCCAGAATCAAAGTAAAAAAAGAAGACCGCAGAGTCAATTTAGTTGACTATAAATACCGAAAATTGTTTAAATATCGTCCACTGAAAGAAAAAGATGCAGTCCATGGCAGAATCGGGATTCCTCGTGTTTTGAATATGTATGAAAACTATCCACTGTGGCATACGTTCTTCACTGATCTAGGTTTTAGAGTTGAGTTATCACCACGGTCAAATAAAGAGTTGTACGAACAAGGGATGGAAACGATTCCCAGTGATACAGCTTGTTATCCAGCAAAAATTTCTCATGGCCATATTCAAGCATTGATCGATTCACAAGTGCCGATGATTTTTTACCCTGGTGTGGTTTTTGAACGTCAAGAATCGGCAGAAGCAGATAATCATTTTAATTGTCCAATCGTGCAAAGTTATCCTGATGTTATTCGTAATAATGTAGATGACATTCGTGATGGTAAAGTTGATTACCGTAACCCGTATATTAATTTAGCCAATGAAGCATCAGTTGCCAAAGTTTTAAGCGAAACATTTGCGGATCTAGGAATCTCGCCAGAGCAAGTCACTCAAGCATTGCGCCATGGATATGAAGAATTAGATGCATTCAAAGAGGATGTCCGTAACAAAGGGGAAGAAACACTGGTAATGCTGAATCAAAAAGGGGAAAAGGGAATCGTTTTATCCGGTCGTCCTTATCATTTAGATCCAGAAATCAATCATGGTATTGCTGATGTTATAACACAAGAAGGCTTCCATGTATTGACCGAAGATTGTGTTTCTCATTTAAGTGATGTCGGAAATTTACGTGTTGTTAACCAATGGGTTTATCATTCGCGTTTATATGCAGCGGCGCGTGTTGTAGCAAAATCAAAAAATCTTGAATTAGTTCAGCTGAATTCATTTGGTTGCGGTTTAGATGCTGTTACGACGGATCAAGTGGAAGAAATCATGGATCAATATGGAAAAATTTATACTGTCTTGAAAATCGATGAAGGTTCGAATTTAGGTGCGATCCGTATTCGTTTACGTTCCTTGAAAGCAGCCGTTGGTGAGCGAGAAAAAATGAATTTTGAGCCAAAACTGCAGCATGAAGAGCCAGAGAAAATCATCTTTACCAAAGAAATGAAAAAGACACATACCTTATTATTACCAATGCTTAGCCCCATTCATCAATCTGGTTTAGTAGATGTTGCTTTAAAAGCTTCCGGCTATAATGTGGTTTGTTTACCAGCAGACGATCGAGAAGCTGTAAATGTCGGTCTGAAATATGTGAATAACGATGCGTGTTATCCAGCGATTATTTCAATCGGTCAATTAGTTGAAGCACTGGAAAGTGGAGAATACGATTTAGATCATGTCAGTGTGATGATGACGCAAACAGGCGGCGGTTGTCGTGCAACAAATTATATCCCATTGCTTAGAAAAGCCTTGAACGATGCTGGATTCCCACAAGTTCCTGTGGTTTCAGTTTCGATGGGAAATAAAGGGGTTGAGTCTAATCCAGGCTTTAAATTTACATTACCGATGTTGAAACGTGTCGCTGTAGCCTTTTTATATGGAGATTTATTCGAACGAGTTGTTTATCGCACTCGTCCTTATGAAACCAAAGTCGGCATGATTGATGCACTTCATGCTAAATGGCTAAAACAAATCGAGAAAAATGTCCGCAATGGTTCATTGACCTTATTCAATCGAAATATGAAAAAAATCATCAAAGAATTTGATGAAATCCCATTGAATGAAGTCAAGAAACCGAAAGTTGGGATCGTTGGCGAAATCTTGGTGAAATACTCACCAACTGCCAATAATGATATCGTTCGTTTGCTTGAAGCGGAAGGGGCAGAAGCTGTTGTGCCGGATATTGTTGGATTTATGAATTACTCTTTGTACAATCAAATTTGGAAATACGATAATATGGGGATGTCTAAACAAAGTAAAACCTTAGCTCAATTTGCGATCCGGATTATTGAATATGTAGAAAAACCAATGGACAAGGCCTTGAGAAATTCTAAACGTTTTGAAGGCCTGAGCTCTATTCATGAATTAGCAGAAGATGCAGGGAAAATTCTTTCAATTGGAAATCATACTGGCGAAGGCTGGTTTTTAACAGGGGAAATGATCGAATTGTTGAAATCAGATGTGAATAATATCGTGTGTATGCAGCCTTTCGGATGTCTACCAAACCATGTTGTGGGTAAAGGTGTAACGAAAGAGTTGCGTCGCCAATATCCTAAAGCCAATATTGCCCCAATCGATTACGATCCAGGTGTGTCATTGGTGAATCAACTGAATCGGATTCGCTTGATGATGGCAACAGCACATAAAATGATGGATGAAGAAAAAGTCCGTTCGTAGGTTGATGTGATCAAAGGAGCCAATTTTTTCGCTATTTACTTGGATTTTGAGTGTGAAACGAAACTTATTTTTAGTTTTGTTTCACACTCTATTTTTATTTAAGCAAAGCCACAAACAAAGAAAGTTTTAATTCTTCTTTCTTTTTGTCCGTACTTCGTTATACAATAAACATAATAACTAAAAATATTTTCTTATCTAAAATAGCTTTGATTTTTACCTGAAGCATACCAAATTATTTCAATAAACGTTTCCGTACCTATATTTTGGAACTTTTGGTTGTTTATGAGGTATATACCAGTTATAATGAAAGGGAATAAAAAGGAGGAAATAAGATGGTATCAAGCTTACCAGTTTATATTCAAATCCACGATAAAATTAAAGATGACATTGAACATGGCGTTTGGAAGATTGGAGATCGACTTCCGTCAGAACGTGAGCTGGCGATCCAGTTCAGTGTTAGCCGAATGACGTTGAGACAGGCGATCCAAACACTTGCTGATGAGGGGATTTTGGAACGAAAAATCGGTTCAGGAACTTATGTTGCCCGCAAAAAAGTGCAAGAAAAAATGACGGGAACAACTAGCTTCACAGATATCATGCTTTCCCAAAATCGAGTACCTTCCAGCCGTACTGTTTCCTATTATGTAGCCAAACCAAGTTCCAGTGAGATGGAAAAGTTAAATTTGAAAGAAAATGAACAAATCGTACGCATGGAGCGTGTCAGGTTTGCAGATGATTTACCAATTTGTTTTGAAGTTGCAAGTGTTCCGTATTCATTAGTTGATCAATATAGCAAAACGGAAATCACGAATTCTTTCTATAAAACATTAGAAGAAAAAGGCGGCAACAAAATTGGCCATGCGAATCAAACGATTTCAGCTATGCAAGCCTCAGAACAAATTGCAGATTATCTAAAAATCAAACGTGGAGATGCTATTCTTCGTTTACGCCAGATCTCCTATTTTGAAAATGGCACCCCCTTTGAATATGTAAGAACACAATATGTAGGAAACCGTTTTGAATTTTATTTAGAAAAATAAACGAAAAAGGAAATGAAAGCTTTCGGCTCTTCTGCAATGAAGAGCTGTCTGATTTCATTTCCATTTTTTATTTCGTTAAATCGATTTTTTCGTTGATCCAGTAAATTAAAATACCGCCAACAGTCATAGATAACAGTTCACCAATAGCAACTGTCAACCACGTATAGAAAAACGGCAGATGGTAAAAATAAGTCAATTGTCCAGCCACTGTAAACATTGAAAGTGAACAAATAATTGCTGTTAGAATCATTTTTTTGATTGGGCTTTTTAGTCGTTTTGTTACATAATAAGATAAAAGTAAAACGACAAACGTCGATAAGCTGCCGATAACGACATCAACAAGACCTAATGGTGAAGCCAAATTTGAGATGGCTACTCCTAAAGTCACAGCTAGAATGTAGCGTTTGTTAAAGAGTGGCAAATAGTTAAATAACTCTGAAAACCTGAGTTGAACTGCACCAAAACTAAAAGGTACCAAAAAAATAGTGACAACGACATAGAGTGCCGTGATCAAAGCCATTTTCGTCAAAGCAATGACCGACCAGGCTTTAGTCTGTGAGTTTGGGTTATTCATTTGTGTTCTCCTTTGTAAAACAGATTTTCTGTTTTAGTAATAACTATGACCAAAGGAAGTGACAGGAAAATTCTGCCAGCTGAAGTGTCATAGTGTGAATTGCTTCACTGTTTTTTATGGTATCGAAAATTATGGCATTTGTAAAGTAGGCTGTGACATTTCAATACAATATTATTTTTCCAACCAGCCACCATCGATCGTCATTACCGTTCCATGAATATAATCTGCCTGCTCACTTGCCATAAAAAGAGTCAACGAAGCAACTTCTTCTGGTTTGGCCCAGCGTCCAGCAGGGGTCTCGTTAGCGACCCACTCAGCCATTTTGCCATCACCAGCAAAGTCAGCAGCATTCATAGGTGTTTGAATTGCGCCAGGAGCAATCGCATTTGCTCGTATACCTTGTTTGATATAATCATGATCTAACTGTTTGGTATAACCGATAATAGCATGTTTTGATGCTGTATAAGCCGCGCCGCCTCCGCCTGCAACCATACCTGCAATTGAAGCCATATTGACAATTACACCATGTTTTTGTGCTAACATTTGCGGTAGAATTTGATTGGTTACTAAAAAAGTTCCTTTTAGATTAACGGATAAAACGCGATCCCACATTGCTTCAGTTGTTTCTAATGTCGGTGTATAATCATCCAAAATGCCAGCTGTGTTCAATAAAATATGGATCGGGCCAAATAAGTTGTTTGCTTGTTCAACTGCTGTGGTGATAACACTTTTTTTTGTAACGTCACCAATATAAGAAGAAAATTTTCCAGCAGAATTTTTTGTTTTTTCAATCGTTGCAGCCAATCCTCTTTCATCAAGATCCAATCCAAATACATGGGCACCTTGTTTTGCAAAAGCGATTGCTTGTGCCTGTCCTATACCAGAAGCTGCTCCGGTTATAAAAATCGTTTTTCCTTTGTATTCATCGAAATGCATACGTGTTCCTCTTTTCTTGATCTTATAAAAAAAGCTAGAGCGACTTGTTTTAAGTGTTCTAGCTTTGTATAGAATCTTAATCTGTAGTTACGATTTTCCAATCTTCTGCCAAAACATCACACGGTGTTGGTGAAAACATACTATATCCTTCATCAGAAGTCTTGATCAAAAAGTAGGGCGTAACTTGGAGGAAAGTCCCATCGGATGTGCCGATTTCATCTCTGAGTTCAATGTACAATTCAAAACCACCCCAACCTTCTCTTACAGCTTTTGCCCCTTTTTTTATGTGAGGTAATATTTCTTCAAATGTCATCTTCTTGCTCCTTTTTTTTGATTGGCAGTTCATGATAAGAACATTCACCTTCTTCAAATGTAACTTGTCCATTTAGTAGTTCAACGATTTCTGCCATAAATTGCTCGGATTTCGCTTCATCTACAAGGCAAATAACGTCAACATGCTCTCCATAAATCGTGTCTTTTAATGTGTAGCATTTGTTTTCCAGGAAATTTTGAACGTTTCCTAAATTAGGATAACTGATCGTTAAACGAATTTCCTGTTGTAATTTTCCTTCGACCAATCCGATGTCACTTAATGCATGAGAAACAGCATGGCTATATGCTCGAATCAAGCCGCCAGCGCCAAGTTTAGTTCCGCCAAAATAGCGAGTAACAACAGCTGCCACATTGATCAATTCTTGTTTTTTCAAAACCTCCAGCATAGGGACGCCAGCTGTTCCACTTGGTTCTCCATCATCGCTGCTGCGCTGAATATCACTTTTTTCACCGATCACAAAAGCACTGCAATTATGATTGGCTTTCCAATGCTCTTTTTTCTTTTGAGCAATAAATTCTTTTGCTTCATTTTCTGAATAGACTCGTTTTAGAGAACAGATAAAACGGGATTTTTTGATCTCGATTTCACTTTCTCCATCAGAGCGAATGGTAAAATAATGATCAAGCATTTGCTCAGTCCTTTACTACATAATACTTTAAGTATAAAAAAAATAAAGGTGAGAAGCAACTATTCTCTTTAAAATAGATAAGAGACCTTCATTTGCTTCTTTAACTTTTTATGAGATAATCATTAAAAGGAAGAATGATTTTTAAAAAGTAGTTCATTATAAGCAAAGCGATAATAAAAATAAGGGAGTGAATGATTTGGCAAAAGAGCGTCAAAAGAAATATGATAGCGTTACCCATTATTTAACGACCAATGGTGGTTCACAAGTAACTTTAACGTTTACTCAATTTGACGAGTTACTTTTTCCACATTCAGGACTTCCTAAAACGGCACGCACAGATATCGATTGGTGGGCAAACGATCTTAAGCATCCTGAAAAAGGCGCATATGGTTGGCTCAATGCTAGTTATCAAGTTGTACAAGTCAATATTGAAAAGGAATATGTGGTTTTTAATAAACTGCTTAAATCTAAGTGGCTTTTTTAAACAACTAAATTAAGATAGCTCGCAAGCAGGAAGCGTTGACAAAAGTCAGTTTTTTACTATACTAAAGTTAAAGAGAATATAAAATGTGTTATGTTATTAGTTAGAAAAAAGGAGATGGCTACCATGGCTAAAAAAACAATTATGCTTGTATGTTCTGCTGGGATGAGTACAAGTTTGCTTGTAACAAAAATGCAAAAAGCTGCTGATGCACAAGGCTTGGATACGGATATTTTTGCAGTATCAGCTTCAGATGCAGATAACAATTTAGAGAGTAAACCTGTAGACGTGTTATTATTGGGTCCTCAAGTTCGATTTATGAAAAGCGATTTTGAAAAACGTTTAGAACCTAAAGGAATTCCTTTAGAAGTAATCAATATGGCTGATTATGGCATGATGAATGGGGAAAAAGTGCTACAACAAGCATTGAATTTGATTGGAAATAACTAATACAATAAGTGAGTCAAAACATGATGTAAGTTTTGACTCACTTTTTTTGTTCTCTTGAAAATGAAGACAGATTTTAGAATCTATGGTTCCTAATTGAAAGCTCGACAAATTTGCTGAAACGGTAAATAAGTCGAGCTTTTTATGATGTCCTAGACAACGATAGAAAAATTAAGAAAAAATAGTGAATAGAAATTGCGTAGTTTAATTATGGAGGGGACAAATGCAAGAATTATGGGGAAGAAAAGTCTTAAAAAAAGAAATTGAGAATATTGAAGCAGCAGAAGAACAGAGTCAAAAGCTATTGACGATGCAGGAAGTGAATGAAAAAACAATTCAATGTTTACGCTGTGGTCAGGTTCAGAGTAAGAGTATCGTTCAATTGTTCAATGGTCATTTTTTTTGTCCAGAGTGTATTCAATTAGGCAGAGTGGATACCAGTCAGGATTTTTACCATTTACCTGAACCAAATCCTGTCAAAAGAATAGTCAATTTTGCTTGGAAAGGGCAACTTACTGATGGGCAACAGGCAGTATCAAATGATTTAGTAGCTTCAGTCAAGAAAGGCGAATCTAGAATGATTTGGGCGGTTACGGGTGCGGGTAAGACAGAAATGCTGTTTAAAACGATTCATCATTCTTTAGAATCTGGCTATCGAGTGGCTATTGCTTCACCTAGAGTTGATGTTTGCCTGGAACTGTACCCTAGAATACAAGCCGTTTTTCCGGATGAACCAGCGATTCTTCTTCATGGTAAGATGGAAGAACGCTATCGTTATACTAAACTTTTAGTATGTACAACCCACCAGTTATTACGCTTTTTTCAAGCATTTGATGTATTGATTATCGATGAAGTAGATGCTTTTCCTTTTGTCGATAACCCCCTTTTGCAGTATGGTGTAAATCAGGCAATCAAGACAAATAGTTCACTTGTTTATCTCACTGCAACACCAACTAAAGAATTAACTAAAAAAACAACTCAAAATCAGTTGAAAACTAGCATTTTACCAGCGCGTTACCATAGAAGAATTCTCCCTGTTCCTAAGATGAAATGGTGTTCTCGATGGCATGAAAAAATCAAAAAGGGCAACAGCCCTAAAACGTTAGTAACTAAAATTCGTACACTAGTGAATAAAAATGATGTTTTGATTTTTTGCCCCAGCATTTCTTTGATGGAAAAGCTAAAGGAAGCAGTTGAAAAAAAATTTCCAGAAGTACCTTTAGCCTGCGTTCATTCTCAGGATCCAGAGCGGTTAGAAAAGGTCTTGAAGATGAGAAATAAGGAGTATCGAATTCTTATGACGTCGACCATACTAGAACGAGGTGTGACATTTGATGGTGTTTCAGTGATCGTTTTAGGAGCAAATCATGATGTCTTTGCAACCTCAGCTCTTGTTCAAATTGCTGGTAGAGTTGACCGAAGAAAAGAGTTTACTGCAGGAGAAGTCTGGTTTTTGCATGATGGTTGTACGAAGGCCATGAAAGAAGCAATCAAGCAGATCAAAAAAATGAATACTTTAGGCATAGAACGGGGATTGATAGATGAGATGTAATTATTGTAGTCAAACGATCAGTAGAAATTTAACAATTAAGGAAATTTTTTTGCCTAAAAAAATAGTATCTGAACAATTATGTTCCAAGTGTGCCAAAGAATTTCTATTACTGGAAAGAAAAGAGTGCTGTTATGGTTGTCAGCGTCCATCAAATAGTCTGTATTGTGGAGACTGTGTGAAATGGCAACAACTTTATCCAAATTATGATTTTCATCATGAAGCTCTTTTTGCCTACAATCAAGCGATGCAAGAATGGTTTGAAGAATATAAATTCAAAGGGAATTATAGACTTAGACATAGTTTTGTGGATTATTTGCAGGCTTACTTTAAGCTGAAAAAGAACTTTTTGGTGATTCCAATGCCGATTTCAACTGAACGAATGAAGGTTAGAGGTTTTAATCAAGTTGAAGGATTGTTGGCTGCTGCAAACATTCCATATCAGCCCTATCTTGTGCGTTTTGCAGATGGCGTATCTCAAGTACAAAAAACAAGAAAAGACCGAATGAAATTGAAGCAACCTTTCAAATTAACATTAGAAGGGCAAAAAGCTATCTTAAATAAGGACATTCTTTTAGTTGATGATATCTATACAACAGGTCGAACGATTTTCCATGCAGCCCAAGTTATTTTGGAAAATGAACCTTCAAAACTGTATACGTTTTCTGTCGCGAGATAAAAGAATAATTAAAATAAAAAATCGACCGCAATTCTGTTGGCAAAAGTAATATAATTCGTTATAATAGAATTAAGAAGAAGGATAACAGAGTGGTCCTTTTATTCCTTCTTTAGTGGCAGATGAAAGGGGTAATCGTTATGTTTAGATATAATGTGCGTGGAGAAAACATCGAAGTTACTGAAGCAATCCGAGACTATGTAGAGAAAAAAGTTGGTAAACTAGAACGTTATTTCAGTGATTCACCTGAAGCGACTGTTCATGTAAACTTAAAAGTCTACACTGAAAAAACAGCAAAAGTCGAGGTTACTATTCCTCTACCTTATTTAGTTTTACGTGCTGAAGAAACATCACCTGATTTATATGCAAGTGTTGATCTAGTTGTAGATAAATTAGAACGACAAATTCGTAAATTTAAAACAAAAATTAACCGTAAATCTCGTGAAACTGGGATGAATACTGCTAAAGCAGCTATTTTCTTAAATGGTGAAGAAACACCTGATGAAACGCCAGAATTAGACATTGTTCGTACAAAACGTCTTTCATTAAAACCAATGGATAGTGAAGAAGCTGTTTTACAAATGAACATGTTAGGACATAACTTCTTTATCTTTGAAGATTCAGAAACAAACGGAACCAGCATTGTTTACCGTCGTAAAGATGGCAAATATGGTTTAATCGAAACAGACTAAGTTAAATGACTGAGTAAATTGTCCTTTATTTAACGAAGAATAGCTAAAAATCTCTAGTTGCTTTATGGCAATAGAGATTTTTAACAGAATTGTTATCAAAGGTCAGTTACTTTCGAATAGTCGATTTTTAAGAGACTGAAGCAGGACGGCATACGTTTTGCCGAAGTCTCTTTTGCTTATTTTAAGCATATGTACATAAAAAATGATATAATATATTATTAATATTAAGAGAAGTTATTTCCTTTCTTAGCAACTAGTGATAAAATAGAAAGGATGATTGTGCATTTAGTGCAAAAAATAAATAGAGTTTATTGAAAGGAACACTTAAAAACATGGCTAATTTTTTAAAAAAGATGATTGAAAATGATAAAAAGGAACTAAAACGCTTGGATGGTATTGCTGGACAAGTGGAATCTCACGCTTCAGCTATTGCAGCATTGAACGATGAAGAATTAAAGGCAAAGACAGATGAGTTTAAGGCTCGCTACCAAAAAGGTGAAACGCTAGATCAATTATTACCAGAAGCTTTTGCGGTTGTCCGTGAAGCGGCGAAACGTGTCTTAGGATTATACCCGTACCGCGTTCAGTTAATGGGTGGTATTGTCTTACATGATGGGAATATCCCTGAAATGAGAACTGGTGAAGGTAAAACTTTGACTGCTACGATGCCGGTTTATTTGAATGCATTGACTGGCGAAGGGGTTCATGTTGTAACAGTCAATGAATATTTAGCAACTCGTGACTCTGATGAGATGGGTGAATTGTATAATTTCTTAGGCTTAACAGTAGGTCTGAATATCAACTCAAAAACGTCAGAAGAAAAACGTGATGCCTATAATTGTGATATTACCTATAGTACAAATAACGAATTAGGATTTGATTATTTACGTGATAACATGGTTGTTTACCGTAACCAAATGGTACAACGTCCATTGAATTATGCGATTGTGGATGAGGTCGATTCAATCTTAATCGATGAAGCACGTACACCGTTGATTATTTCTGGACAAGCAGAAAAGTCAACTGCGCTTTATACACGTACAGATAATTTTGTTAAACGTTTAAAAGAAGAAGAAGATTACAAAATCGATGTTCAATCTAAAACAATTAGTTTAACAGAAGCGGGTATCGAAAAAGCAGAAGAAAACTTTGGTTTAGAAAATCTTTATGATATTGAAAATACAGCGTTGACTCACCATATGGATCAAGCCTTACGTGCGAACTTTATCATGCTTAGAGATATTGATTACGTTGTTCAAGAAGGTAAAGTATTGATTGTTGACCAATTTACTGGTCGTATCATGGATGGTCGCCGTTACTCAGATGGTTTACACCAAGCGATCGAAGCCAAAGAGGGCGTAGAGATCGAAGACGAAACAAAAACAATGGCAACAATTACATTCCAGAACTATTTCCGTATGTATAAGAAATTAGCTGGGATGACTGGTACTGCTAAAACGGAAGAAGAAGAATTCCGTGAAATCTACAATATTCAAGTTTTCCAAATTCCAACAAACCGTCCAATCATTCGTGATGACCGTGCCGACTTACTTTACCCAACACTACAAAGTAAATTCAAAGCAGTGGTCCAAGATATCAAAGAACGTTACCATAACGGTCAACCAGTCTTAGTTGGTACAGTTGCTGTTGAAACGTCTGAATTATTGTCAGAGTTATTAAACAAAGAAAAAGTGCCGCACGAAGTATTGAATGCGAAAAATCACTTTAAAGAAGCTGAAATCATTATGAATGCTGGTCAAAAAGGTGCGGTTACGATTGCTACCAATATGGCTGGTCGTGGTACAGATATCAAGCTTGGTCTTGGTGTTGTCGAACTAGGTGGTTTAGCCGTAATCGGTACTGAGCGTCATGAATCACGCCGTATCGATAATCAATTGCGTGGACGTGCAGGTCGTCAGGGAGATCCTGGGGTTTCTCAATTCTATCTATCACTTGAAGATGACTTGATGAAACGTTTTGGTTCAGAACGAATTAAAGCATTCTTGGATCGTATGAATATTGAAGAATCAGATGCTGTGATCCAAAGCAAAATGTTAAGTAAACAAGTAGAATCAGCTCAAAAACGTGTTGAAGGAAATAACTATGATACACGTAAGAATGTCTTGCAATATGATGATGTAATGCGTGAGCAACGTGAAGTTATCTATGCACAACGCCAAGAAGTCATTATGGAAGATACAGAGTTGACTGAAACATTACTAAATATGGTAAAACGTACAATCACTCGCGTTGTTGATAGCCATACTCAATTAGAAAAAGAAAATTGGAATCTTGATGGTATCGTTGATTTCGCTTCTTCAACATTAGTTCATGAAGACTCTATTTCTAAAGCAGATTTAGATGGCAAATCACCAGAAGAAATCAAAGATTATTTAGTAAAACGTGCGCAAGAAGTCTATGATGTCAAAGTAGAACAATTAAATGGGCCAGAACAAATTTTGGAATTCCAAAAAGTTGTTATTCTACGTGTAGTAGATACAAAATGGACGGATCATATTGATGCAATGGATCAATTACGTCAATCAGTGGGCTTACGTGCTTACGGACAAAATAATCCATTAGTTGAATATCAAACAGAGGGCTACAACATGTTTGAAGAAATGATCGGAGCAATCGAATACGAAGTAACTCGTCTATTCATGAAATCAGAAATTCGTCAAAATGTTCAACGTGAACAAGTAGCGCAAGGGGAAGCCGTTCATCCATCAGATGAAGAAGAACCTCAAAGCAATACAAGTGCTAAAAAGCAACCAGTTCATGTTGATGAAAAAATAGGTCGTAATGATCCTTGTCCATGCGGCAGTGGTAAGAAATACAAAAATTGTCACGGTAAAGGTCTTTAAAAATTGATGAAGGTGAGGCATTCGCCTCGCCTTCATTTGTTGTGTTACAAAGTATTGAAAATGGAAGGAAGAAAATATCATGGAAAATGCTGAAATCCGAACTATTTTAGATGAAATGAATCAATCGATCACGAGCTTCAGGGGGTCTCTTTGACTTAGATCAGTTAGAAGAAGACATTGCAGAAGCTGAAAACAGAATGGCAGAGCCTGGCTTTTGGGATAATTCAGAAACGGCACAACAATTGATCAACGAAACCAATTCCTATAAAGAAAAATATCAGCAATTTCATCAATTTGCGGATGAGCTAGAAGAATTGGAAATCATGAGTGAGATGCAGCAAGAAGAATATGATTCAGATACACAAGTAGAATTGGAAGAACGTTTATTAGCTTTAAAAGAAAAGCTAAGCATTTATGAACTTTCCTTATTGTTAAACGAGCCTTATGACAAAAATAATGTTATCATGGAACTTCATCCAGGAGCTGGGGGTACTGAATCACAAGATTGGGGCAGTATGTTGCTTCGAATGTATACGCGCTGGGCTGAAAGTCACGGGTTTCAAGTAGAAACATTAGATTACCAATCAGGAGACGAAGCAGGCATTAAAAGTGTTACGCTTTTAATTAAAGGATATAATGCGTATGGGTATTTAAAATCTGAAAAAGGTGTTCATCGTTTAGTACGAATTTCACCATTTGATTCAGCCAAACGTCGTCACACTTCTTTTTGTTCAGTTGATATCATGCCTGAATTGGATGGAAATGTTGAGATCGATATCAATACAGATGATTTAAAAGTTGATACCTATCGTGCCAGTGGCGCTGGGGGACAACATATTAATAAGACAGAATCAGCTGTTCGAATCACGCACATACCTACTGGAACGGTTGTTGCCAGTCAAGCGCAACGTTCACAATTAAAAAACCGAGAGCAAGCGATGGGAATGCTTAAAGCAAAACTTTATCAATTAGAAATGGATAAAAAAGCGCAGGAGGCAGCAGCTTTACGCGGTGAACAGCTAGAGATCGGCTGGGGTTCGCAAATTCGTTCGTATGTTTTCCACCCTTATTCAATGGTCAAAGACCATCGGACCAATTACGAAACAGGAAATGTACAGGCAGTAATGGATGGAGACTTAGATGGCTTCATTGATGCTTACTTGAAACAAAAATTAAATTGATCTATTCACAGAAATGAAACAAAATTGTAAACTGTTGAAAGAGCCTTGAAACAAAGTCATGTTATAATGATTGATAGTCTAGAAAACAGAGATGGAGAGAATACGCCATGATTGAAATGAAAGATGTAATGAAGAAATATTCGAATGGTACAACTGCTATCCGAAATATTTCAGTAGAAATAAAACAAGGTGAATTCGTTTATGTTGTTGGACCTTCCGGAGCCGGAAAATCAACATTCATTAAATTGATGTACCGTGAAGAAAAAGCAACTAAGGGACGTTTAAAAGTTGCAAGTCATGATTTAATGAAAATAAAAAATGCAGAAGTTCCTTATCTTAGAAGAGAAATCGGTATTGTCTTTCAAGATTATAAATTATTAACGAAGAAGACTGTATATGAAAATGTTGCTTATGCTATGCAAGTTGTTGGACGTAAGCCAAGAGATATCAAGAAAAGAGTAATGGAAGTTCTTGATCTTGTTGGTTTAAAACATAAAGTTCGAGTGTTTCCAAGTGAACTATCTGGTGGGGAACAACAACGTGTTTCAATTGCTCGTGCAATCGTAAATACACCTAAAGTTCTAATCGCTGATGAACCAACAGGAAACCTTGATCCAGAAAACTCATGGGAAATCATGAAACTTTTAGACCGGATCAATGCACAAGGAACAACCGTTGTTATGGCAACACATAACAGCACGATTGTAAACACGATCCGTCATCGCGTAATCGCCATCGAAAATGGCCGAATTATTCGAGACCAAGCGGAAGGAGAATATGGCTACGATGATTAGAACGTTCTTTTCTCATGTCCTAGAAAGTATCAAAAGTTTAAAACGTAATGGGTGGATGACAATTGCTTCAGCCAGTGCTGTTACGATTACTTTAGTCCTTGTTGGGATTTTTATGGCAGTGATTTTTAATGCAACAAAATTAGCAAAAGATATTGAAGAAAACGTAACAGTTTCTGTTTTCGTTGACATCGGTACAACACCAGATGAAATGCAAAAACTAGAAAAAGAATTAAACAAAATAGACAATGTTGAAACAATTTCATATTCAAACAAAGATAAGCAATTAAAGAAAATCCAAAAACAAATGGGTGAAGCTTGGAACTTATTTGAAGGTGACAGTAATCCATTGTACGATGTGTATTATGTAAGTGCAAAAGAACCATCAGATACAAAGGAAATCTCAGCGAAAGCCGCAAAACTGCCGAATGTATTTAAAGCAGATTATGGTGGTGTTTCTTCAGATAAGATTTTCAGTATTGCAGGTAAAGTTAGAACATGGGGATTGGGTGCCGCAATTTTACTACTGTTTGTCG
Source organism: Enterococcus ureasiticus (assembly GCF_001730285.1). Classification (GTDB taxonomy): domain Bacteria; phylum Bacillota; class Bacilli; order Lactobacillales; family Enterococcaceae; genus Enterococcus_L; species Enterococcus_L ureasiticus. Next base: position 265,953 of record NZ_MIJZ01000014.1, on the reverse strand, counting down.
CAGTTTTCTTGATTTCTAACACGATTCGTATTACGATTCTTTCTCGCCAAAGAGAAATTCAAATCATGCGTTTGGTAGGAGCAAAAAATGGATATATTCGTTGGCCATTCTTTATAGAAGGTGCTTGGATTGGTTTAATAGGATCAATTATTCCAATTTTAGTGTTAACGTTTGGTTATCAAAAATTCTATACCTTGTTCAACCCGCAGTTGCTAAGTTCAAATTATTCACTATTAAAACCTGAATCATTTGTTTGGCAAATTGATTTACTAATGATCGTTATTGGAATGACAATAGGATCACTTGGATCAATCATCTCGATGCGTCGTTTCTTAAAAATTTAGTAAAGCCAAAGCAGACATTTTTGTCTGCTTTTTCTTTACTTATTTTCATAAGTTGGTTATGCTTTATTGGGGATGTATGAGTGAAGTGATTGGGGTGCGTAAATGAAATTTTTATATGATAATTTATTTGTTATTATTTTTATTGCTAATATGCTATTATCGTTAGTTATTGTTTTTCGAGAACGGAAACAAACAGCCCAGACATGGTCTTGGCTTTTGGTATTGATGTTTATTCCTGTTTTGGGCTTTATCCTTTATATTTTCTTAGGTCGAGGTATCTCAAAAGATAAGATATTTGATATGAAAATGCAGGCTAAAATCGGGATGAATGCTGAAATAGAATTTGAGAAACAATCATTATTAAGAGGGTTATTTCCTCATCCACCAACAGGAGAAGTGGACTCAAAGCAGTTGATTTATATGTTGACCGTTTTTGAAAGCTCATTATATACAACAAATAATGAGGTCCGTTTATATACAGATGGACGGGAGAAATTTGACGGCTTAATCGAAGATATTCGACAAGCTAAAGATCATGTCCATATGGAATATTACATTTATCGTGGCGATACTTTAGGAAAAGAAATTCGACAAGAATTGATCGATGCCGTGAAAAGGGGCGTAAAAGTTCGCTTGCTTTTAGATGCTTGGGGTTCGACACAAGTAAATATGAAATTTTTTGAAGAACTAAAAAAAGTTGGTGGAGAAATTGCGTTTTTCTTTCCGTTATTTGTTCCCTATTTAAATCCAAGAATCAATTATCGAAATCACCGAAAAATTGTGGTGATTGATGGAAAAATTGGTTATACAGGTGGATTTAATGTTGGAAATGAATACCTTGGTCAAGTTGAAAAATTTGGTTACTGGCGAGACAATCATATACGGATTCATGGTGAGGCTGTTTATAGTCTACAAAATCGTTTTTTGATGGATTGGAATTCGCAACATCGAAAAGAGTTAAGCTACGATGCTACTTATTTTCCACCCATTTATTCTGATGGAAAAAAAGCAGTTCAAGTGGTGACTAGCGGTCCAGATTCAGAGCATGAACAAATCAAGATGACGTATTTAAAAATGATTTCAATCGCCAAAAAAGAGATATTGATCCAAACGCCATATTATATACCAGATGCCTCAATTCATGAAGCGTTAAAATTAGCTTTATTATCAGGTGTGAAAGTGCGAATGCAAATACCAAATAAACCAGATCACATGCTAGTCTATTGGGCGACATACTCATTTTCAGCGGAACTATTAGAGTATGGCGCGATTATCGAAACCTATGAACATGGATTTATTCATGCTAAAACAATGATTATAGATGGTGGAATTGTGTCTGTCGGGTCAGCGAATATTGATGTTCGTTCGTTTCGACTTGATTTTGAAGTCAATACAATCATTTATGATCAAGAATTTTCAAAAGAAGTACGAAGTGCTTTTTACGAGGATTCTAAAGTATCTGAGCTGTTAACAGAAGAAAAATACCGCAATCGCGGTGTACTCATCAAATTGAAAGAAGGCTTAGCTCGTCTAATTTCACCATTATTATAAATTAGTGCAAAAAGTGCAATATGGAGAATCAGTTGTACTTTTTGCGTTGTTTTTTTGGACTTTGTAAGAGTCTAATCCGTTATTTTATTCTAAAAAAATACTGATTGCAGAAACTTATAATTTTCAACTGAAACAGTTAATGTTAAAATGAATTGATTGAATTGAGTTTGGAGGATTATGAGATAAATGAAAAAGAAAATGCTATTATTTTTTAGTCTAATTGGAGTACTAACTTTATCAGGTTGCGCTAAGTGGATCGATCGAGGTGAATCGATCACAGCAGTTGGCTCATCAGCATTACAACCTTTAGTTGAAACTGCGGCTGAGGAGTTTCAAAATCAAAATCCAGGACGTTTTGTTAATGTTCAAGGAGGCGGAAGCGGTACAGGATTAAGCCAAGTTCAGTCTGGTGCAGTGGATATTGGAAACTCGGATTTGTTTGCTGAAGAGAAAAAAGGAATTGACGCATCTAAATTGACAGATCACAAGGTTGCTGTAGTAGGAATTACACCAATCGTTAACAAGAATGTTGGCGTATCAGATATTTCATTAGAAAACCTCAGGAAAATCTTTCTAGGTGAAATAACCAACTGGAAAGAAATCGGTGGAAAAGATGTTCCTATCGTTATGCTGAATCGTGCTGCAGGAAGTGGTACACGTGTCACTTTCGAACGTTGGGTATTAGATGGTAAAACAGCGATCCAAGCTCAAGAGCAAGATTCAAGTGGAATGGTACGCTCCATTGTTGCTGATACGCCAGGAGCAATCAGTTATACTGCTTTTTCTTATGTTAATGACGAAGTTAATACATTAAGTATTGATGGTGTAAAGCCGACTGACGACAATGTTATAACGAATAAATGGACAATTTGGTCTTATGAACATATGTATACATTAGGAAAACCAAAGCAATTGACGGATGAATTTTTGGAATTTATGTTATCAGATGATGTTCAGGAAAAAATCATCGCTCAATTAGGGTATATTCCTGTTTCTAAAATGGAAGTAGAACGGGATTGGCAGGGAAATCTTATTAAATAATCACCTTTACACAAAATTTACAAAGTTAACATAAGATTTACATGTTATTAAACGCAAATTTATGTTAAAAAGTTACACTGATTTTATTATGGAAAGTGCTCAGCATGTTGCGGATTTATTTGGGGAAGATAGAATATGAATTTGGTGATAATTGCCATCCTCGTATTTTCCTAGCAGAGCTAAGTGAACATGATGCTGTCTAGCTTCACGGGCTAGCTCTTCGGGAAAAAGATAAAAACTGAGTGAGGTAAAAAGCACCTCAATCATTTTTTCCTATTTTCCTGTCAGAGCAGAACGAGCCTGCTACGTTTTTAACGCTATCTAGCTTCACGGGCTAGCTCTTCGGAAAAAAGATAAAAATAGAATGTGACAAAAAGCGTCACAGTCAATTTTTTCTATTTTTCTGTCAGAGCTAAGCGAGCCCGTTACGCTTTTAAAATAAGGAGGAATTTTCTTGGAAGATGTGCAGAAGAAATTGTTAACAAAATCAAAGCGCGCAAAAATGGAACAACGAGGGAAATTTATTAGTTTTCTTTGTATCGCTTTGATTGTTTTGGTTGTTTTATCGATTTTTTATTTTGTGGCAAGTAAAGGTTTAGCGACTTTTTTTACAAATAAAATTAAAGTATCCGACTTTTTATTCGGGACAAACTGGAATCCTGGTGAAACAGGAACAGATGGTAAACCAATGGTAGGCGCTTTGCCAATGATTGCGGGCTCTTTTATCGTAACATTCTTATCTGCAATCATCGCAACACCTTTTGCGATTGGTGCAGCTGTGTTTATGACAGAGATTTCACCTAAAAAAGGCTCAAAAATCTTACAACCAGTTATTGAACTATTAGTTGGGATTCCTTCTGTTGTTTATGGTTTTATTGGATTATCTGTGATCGTACCTTTTATTCGTTCGATTTTTGGTGGTACAGGTTTTGGGATTTTGGCGGGGACATTTGTCCTGTTTGTCATGATTTTACCAACCGTTACAACGATGACAGTGGATGCGTTAAAGTCAGTTCCTCGTCATTATCGTGAAGCATCGTTAGCACTAGGCGCGACTCGCTGGCAAACAATTTACAAAGTTGTTTTACGAGCTGCGGTGCCTGGGATTTTAACAGCGGTCGTTTTTGGAATGGCACGTGCCTTCGGTGAAGCTTTAGCAATTCAAATGGTTATCGGAAATGCAGCAATCATGCCATCAAGTTTAACGACTCCAGCATCAACGTTAACAAGTATTTTAACGATGGGGATCGGAAATACAATTATGGGAACAGTCGAAAACAATGTGCTGTGGTCACTGGCGTTGATCCTATTGTTGATGTCATTATTCTTTAATATTATTATTCGGATCATTGGTAGGAAAGGGGCCTTGAAATAATGAATGCAAAAAAAGCAGATAAATTTGCAACAGGCGTCTTATATGCTATTTCAGGCGTGATTGTTTTGATTTTGGCAGCATTGCTCCTTTATATTTTAATTCGTGGTATTCCCCATATTTCTTGGGACTTTTTAACAAAACCTTCCAAAGCCTACCAAGCAGGCGGCGGTATTGGCATTCAATTATTTAACTCGCTATACTTATTGTTGATCACGATGCTGATTAGTTTTCCTATTTCTTTAGGTGCAGGTATTTATTTATCTGAGTATGCGAAGAAAAACTGGCTAACAGATGTAATCCGCACTTCCATCGAAATTTTAAGCTCACTTCCTTCAGTAGTCGTTGGTTTGTTTGGTTTCTTGATCTTTGTAGTGCAGCTTGGTTATGGTTTTTCAATTATTTCAGGAGCACTGGCATTAACATTTTTCAATCTGCCTTTATTGACAAGAAATGTTGAAGAATCGTTAAAAGCCGTTCATTATACACAACGAGAAGCGGGCTTGTCTTTAGGCTTATCTCGTTGGGAAACGGTATTAAAAGTGGTTGTTCCAGAAGCTTTACCAGGTATTTTAACAGGAGTGATCTTGAGTTCAGGAAGAATTTTCGGTGAAGCGGCTGCTTTGATTTATACTGCAGGACAAAGTGCACCAGCATTAGATTTCAGTAATTGGAATCCGTTAAGTGTATCAAGTCCAATCAGTATTTTCCGTCAAGCTGAAACGTTAGCCGTTCATATTTGGAAAATCAATACAGAAGGCACAATGCCAGATGGTGCAGCTGTTTCTGCTGGTGCTTCTGCTGTTCTGATTTTAGTCGTTTTACTCTTTAATTTCGGCGCACGTTTTATCGGAAACAGATTATATAAAAGAATGACATCAGCCTAATGTTAGGGGAATCAGAATGAAAGAATATAATTTAAACGACACAAATATTATAAAATTACCAGAACCGATTGCTTTGCATACCGATGATCTACATGTTTGGTATGGTGATAATGAAGCCATCAAAGGCGTGGATCTAGAGTTTGAGAAAAATAAAATCACTGCCTTGATCGGACCATCTGGTTGCGGCAAATCGACGTATTTACGTTCATTGAATCGGATGAACGATGGGATCGCTAATACCAAAGTAACTGGGAATATCATGTATAAGGATGTAAATGTGAATACCAAAGAAGTCGATGTTTATGAAATGCGTAAACGAATCGGTATGGTATTTCAACGTCCTAATCCATTCAGTAAATCGATCTATGAGAATATCACATTTGCTTTAAAACAACATGGTGAAAAAGATAAGAAAAAGCTAGATGAAATTGTTGAAACGAGTTTAAAACAAGCTGCGCTTTGGGAACAAGTCAAAGATAATTTAGACAAAAGTGCATTAGCATTGTCTGGTGGTCAACAGCAACGTTTATGCATTGCCAGAGCTATCGCCATGAAGCCGGATATTTTACTTTTAGATGAACCAGCTAGTGCTTTAGATCCAATTTCAACTGGGAAAGTCGAAGAAACATTAGTGAATTTGAAAGATGATTATACGATCATTATCGTAACCCATAATATGCAGCAAGCTGCCCGTATCAGTGATTACACAGCCTTTTTCTACTTAGGTAAAGTGATCGAATACGATGAAACAAGAAAAATCTTTACACGACCAAAAATTCAAGCGACAGAAGACTACGTTTCTGGACATTTTGGTTAGGAGGAGCAAGATGACAAAAGAAATTATTTCATCAAAAGATTTGCATTTATATTACGGTAAAAAAGAAGCCTTAAAGGGGATCGACTTGAGCATCAATCAAGGGGAGATCACTGCTATGATCGGACCATCTGGTTGTGGGAAATCGACTTATCTACGTTCCTTGAATCGAATGAATGATTTGATTCCAGGCGTGACAATCACAGGAAGCGTGGTATACAAAGGCAAAGATATTTATGGTCCGAAAACGGATATCGTAGATTTACGTAAAGAAATCGGTATGGTATTTCAACAACCAAATCCTTTCCCATTTTCAATCTATGAAAATGTGATTTATGGCTTACGTTTAAAAGGTGAGAAGGATAAACAAGTTCTAGATGAAGCGGTAGAAAATAGTTTAAAAGCAGCGTCTGTTTGGGAAGATGTGAAAGATAAACTGCATAAAAGTGCCTTGTCTTTATCAGGCGGACAACAACAACGTGTCTGTATCGCTCGTGTTTTGGCGGTTGATCCTGAAATTATTTTATTGGATGAACCTACAAGTGCACTTGATCCAGTTTCAAGTGGTAAAATCGAGAATATGCTTTTAACACTGAAAGAAAAGTATACGATGATCATGGTGACCCACAATATGTCTCAAGCTTCACGGATTTCTGATAAAACAGCTTTCTTTTTGCAAGGCGAATTGATAGAATTTAATGATACGAAGAAGATATTCCTGAATCCTAAAGAAAAACAAACAGAAGATTATATTTCTGGAAAATTTGGTTAAAAAAAAGGAGGAACACACATGTTGCGCAGTCAATTTGAAGAAGAACTATTAAATCTTCATAATCAATTTTATGAAATGGGCATGATGGTAAGTAATGTGGTACATAAATCTGTACGCGCTTATATCAACCACGATAAAAAAATAGCTCAAGAAGTTATTGATTACGATGTAGAAATCAATGATATGGAAGTCAAACTGGAAAAGAAAAGCTTTGAAATGATCGCTTTACAACAGCCGGTAACGACTGATCTAAGAATGATTATCACCGTTATGAAAGCGAGTTCTGATTTAGAAAGAATGGCAGATCATGCTGTATCGATCGCAAAATCAACGATTCGACTAAAAGGTGAGACAAGAATTCCTGAAATTGAAAAAGAAATTTCTGACATGTCTGACTACGTGAAGAAAATGGTTGATAATGTGCTGATTGCATACGTAAAAACGGATCAAAAAGATGCTAGAATGATCGCTAAAATGGATACTCGCGTGAATGAGTACTTTGACAGTATTTATAGCCACTCAATCAAGGCAATGCAGTCAAATCCAGAAACTGTGGTTAGCGGAACGGATTATCTTCATGTGGCAACATATTTAGAACGTATTGGGGATTATGTGACAAATATCTGTGAATGGATTGTCTATCTTGCAACAGGTAAAATCACAGAATTAAACAGTAATCACGATGAATAAGCAGTAAAAAAGTACCTTCGATAAATTGTCGAGGGTATTTTTTTGAAAAAAAATTGGAAAACAAAAATCAGCATTTTGAACAAAATTTCATTAATGTATTTACATTATTTCATACAAGATGTATCATACAATTATATTGGAAAGCGCTAACCATTATAATTATTTTGTTTGAGGTGAAAAATTTGGAAGAAATAAATAGTCAAGTCGGTAATACAAATCAGCTAACGATCGCTGAACAAAGAAAAAGATGGTTTAAAGAATTTATGAAACCGTTCTTAGTTGTAGTAGTTATCTACATCACGATGTATATGATACGAAATAACTTTAAAGCAGCTCAGCCATTATTGAAAAGTCAACTAGGTCTTACGACAACAGATCTAGGGTACATTGGTTTTGTATTTTCGATTGTTTATGGATTTGGTAAATTTATTGTTGGTTACATTGTAGATGGTAAAAATACAAAGAAAATCTTGTCCATCTTATTGTTATTATCTTCGATCACTGTTTTATGTTTGGGATTATTATTTACGATGAATAATGTGCCAATGGGGTGGATCATTGTTTTATGGTCGTTAAATGGATTATTTCAATGTGTAGGCGGACCAAGTAGTGCTTCTGTTATCACACAATGGACAACAAGAAATAATCGTGGGAGATATATTGGTTTATGGAATGCTTCTCACAATATCGGTGGTGGTTTTGCAGGGATTTTTGCAGTTTGGTGTGCAACGACATTCTTCAAAGGACAAGTAGCAGGAATGTTTATTATTCCAGCAATCGTCGCAGCAATCGTTGCTGTAGTGACATTTTTTATCGGTAAAAACAGACCAGAAGATCTGGGCTGGAATTCAAGTGAAGAGATTTTTGGTGAACCGATTGAAGAAGCAAATGTGGATGCTGAAAATTTAACGAAATGGGAAATTTTTAAAAAGTATTTATTAACGAATCCGTATATTTGGATTTTATGTGTAGCAAACGTTTTTGTCTATATTGTTCGCATTGGGATCGATAATTGGGCACCATTATACGTGACAGAACATCTTAACTTTTCACAAGAAGCAGCAGCTCAAACGATTTTCTATTTTGAAATGGGTGCTTTAGTTGGTTGTTTAGCTTGGGGGTATATCTCTGATCTACTTAAAGGACGTCCAGCTTTGGTCGCTACAATCAGCACTATTTTATTGCCAATTGGTATTATTGGTTACCAGCTTGGTACGACAGAACTTGTGATCAATGTTTCGTTATTTATGTTAGGTATGATGGTTTTTGGTCCACAACTATTGATCAATTTATCTATGTTAGGATTTGTGCCGAAAAAAGCAACGGTTGTTTCAGGAGGCTTGTTGGGCGCCTTCGCCTATTTGTTCGGTGATTCAATGGCTAAAATATTATTAGCTAAAATTTCTGATCCGTCTAAAAATGGTGTGAATTTCTTTGGTCACGTGCTGCATGGTTGGAACGATACATTTATTATTTTCTATATTTCAATTGTAATTATTGTAGTTCTTTTGGGAAGTGTAGCATTAGCAGAAGAAAAAAGTAAACGCATAAAGGTGGAGTAACTATATGAATACACAAATTACGAATTTTAGAGATTTAGGCGGCGTTAAAAATAAAGAAGGAAAAATAGTTAAACCAAAAAGATTACTACGTTCAGGTCATTTAGTCAATTTAGACAAAAAAACACAAACAACGTTGACCGATACATTTAATTTAACAAGAATCATCGATTTTAGACGTGAGTTTGAAATCAGTGAGTCACCAGATACACCAATCGAGGATGTGGAATATATCAATTTAGATTTGCTTGGGAAAATGAACGCTAAAAATTCGAGTTTAGCTGATTTTGCTAAGTTAAAGTCGATTGAAGCTGTTGATAAGCATATGCTAGGCGTTTATGAAGATTTAATTTTAAATCCAGGCGCACAAGAAGGCTTTACAGAATTTATGGACTATATCTTAGCGAATAAAAACGGATCAACGATTTTCCACTGTTTTGCTGGGAAAGACCGTACAGGCTACACTTCAGCTTTATTATTATCATTGCTAAATGTAGAAAAAGAAGAGATCTATAAAGATTTCCTAGTAACAAATACAGAAAGAAAAAAAGCGAATGGTGAACTGCTTCAGAACTATAGAGAGCAAGGCTTTAGTGAAGAACAGTTGGAATCTTTAGCAACAGCGCTTTATGTGAAAGAAGATTATTTGGATCATGCATTCCATTTAATTGAGAAACATTTTGGTACCGCAGAAAAGTATGCAGCGGAATGTTTAAACTTTGACAAAGAAAAAGTTGAAGAATTTAGACGTATTTATTTAATTAACTAACTAACGTAGTGTGGTTTGTTTTCCTAATTTTTTCTTGCTATAATTGAAGAAAATGAAAAGAACGGACTATAAATATGGATAAACAAAAACAACAACTTAGTATTGAAGCGGCTAGATTGTATTACCAATCTGGTCTAGGTCAGCAGGAAATTGCAAAAAAATTAGAGCTTTCCCGTCCAACGATTTCTAGATTGCTGAATTATGCTAAGGAAAAGGGCTTCGTCCAGATTACGATCTCAGATCCTTTTTCCGATTTGTTTGAGCTTGAAAAACGACTCAAAGAAAAATATGACTTGTTAGAAGTACATGTTGTATTTTCACCTGAAACAAATTACCAGGTAATCACAGAGTATCTGACGTCTTATGCAGCTGAGTATTTGGAAGAAACGATTAAAAATGGTGATATTTTGGGCGTTAGTTGGGGAACGACGATGTATGAAGTGGCAAGAAAACTTAACACTCAGGAAAGAGTTGGCGTAGAAATTGTTCAACTGAAAGGTGGAATCAGCCACTCTAATGTGAATACCTACGCCAATGAAACGTTGACGTTATTTGAAAAAGCTTTTCAAACTGTTGCCGTGCAACTACCGTTACCAGTTATTTTTGACAATGCAGAAGTAAAAAAAATGGTGGAACAAGATCGCCATATCCAAAAAATCATCACAAAAGGGAAACAAGCCAATATTGCGCTATTTACAGTGGGAACTGTTAGAGATGAAGCGTTGTTATTTCGTTTAGGTTATTTTAGTGATGAGGAAGAAGAGCTTCTTAAAGAACAAGCAGTTGGTGACATTTGTTCTCGCTTTTTTGACAGTAATGGTGAAATTTGCAGTCAGAAGATCAATGAACGGACGATAGGCATCGAATTATCTGATCTAAGAGAAAAAGAAAAAGCGATTTTAGTTGCTGGTGGTTCTCGAAAAATCGAAGCGATTGATGGCGCTTTGGCAGGAAAGTATGCCAATGTATTAATTATTGATCAAACTGCTGCTGAAGGATTATTGAAACTATAAAAAGTAATGAAAAAAGATGAGGCTGGGATGTGACTCGTAGAGTTATGTCCTGTCCTCATCTTTTTTATTCAACTATGAACATAATTTCATGATGGTGTTTACAAATGTTCTTGTCGAGTGTATAATATATTTATCAAAACTAAAGGAGAGTTATAATGACTATTGCAAAAATGATTGACCATACAGCATTAAAACCTGAAACGACAAAGGATATGATTGTAAAACTTTGTCAAGAAGCAAAAGAATATCAATTTGCTTCCGTTTGTGTGAATCCGTATTGGGTTAAATTATCTAGTACTGAATTAAAAGGATCTGGCGTCGATGTTTGTACCGTGATTGGATTTCCTTTAGGAGCAAATACTTCTGAAACTAAGGCTTTTGAAACAAAAAATGCTATTGCTAATGGTGCTACAGAAGTTGACATGGTAATCAATGTAGGTGCCTTGAAATCTGGTGATTTAGAGACAGTGGAAGCAGATATCCGCGCAGTTGTAGAAGCATCAGGAAATGTTCTTGTAAAAGTGATTCTAGAAACATGTTTGCTTACAAAAGAAGAAATCGTAACAGTTTCTGAATTGTCAGTCAAAGCAGGCGCAGATTTCGTTAAAACATCAACTGGTTTTTCAACTGGTGGCGCAACAACAGAAGATATTACCTTAATGAGAAAAACAGTAGGACCTGATGTTGGTGTTAAAGCTTCTGGTGGCGTTCGTACAAAAGAAGAAGTATTAGCAATGATCGAAGCAGGTGCATCAAGAATTGGTGCAAGCGCAGGTGTTTCAATCGTTTCTGGCGACACATCAGATCAAGGTAACGGCTACTAAAAGTAAATAAAGTAAGCAATATGCTTACTTTTACAAGTTAATGTAAACGAGTTCAATTGGAGGATAAGGATGAAATATTTAATTGGTTGTCTAGGTTTGTTGTTTTTTATTGGGTTGGCATGGTTAACGAGTAATGATCGCAAGAAGGTTAAGTTTAGACCGATTATCATTATGTTGGCTTTGCAATTTATTTTAGGGTTTGTATTGTTAAATACAAGTGTTGGTAATTTCGTTATAGAAGGAATTGCCAAAGGATTTGATAATTTACTACAATACGCTGCTGAAGGTGTGAATTTTGTTTTTGGAGGTTTGATTAATCCAGATGAAACTTCATTTTTTATTGGTGTTTTATTACCGATCGTTTTCATTTCTGCATTGATTGGAATTTTACAATACTTTAAAATTCTTCCGTTTATTGTGAAGTACATCGGTCTTGCTTTAAGTAAGGTAAACGGCATGGGGAAATTAGAATCATATAATGCGGTTGCCTCAGCCATTTTAGGTCAATCAGAAGTATTTATTTCTGTGAAAAAACAATTAGGTCTGTTACCAAAACATCGATTATATACTTTATGCGCATCAGCGATGTCAACTGTATCTATGGCGATTATCGGTTCATATATGTTTCTATTAAAACCACAATACGTCGTAACAGCTATCGTTTTAAATCTATTCGGAGGATTTATCATCACATCTGTGATCAATCCGTATGAAGTAACAGAAGAAGAAGATGTTTTAGAAGTAAAAGATGAAAAAGAACAATCCTTTTTTGAAATGTTAGGTGAATACATCATGGATGGATTCCACGTAGCGATTACAGTTGCTGCGATGTTGATTGGATTTGTGGCAGTTATTACGATGATCAACGCAATTTTTAAAGGAATTTTTGGAATTTCATTCCAAGATATTATCGGCTATTTAGTGGCGCCATTTGCATTCTTAATGGGTGTACCAGCAAATGAGATCGTAGATGCTGGAAGTATTATGGCGACTAAACTAGTTTCAAATGAGTTTGTCGCAATGACGAACTTAACATCAAGTTCGATAGAATTCACTGGTAGAACAACCGCAATTATTTCCGTTTTCTTGGTTTCTTTTGCAAACTTTTCTTCAATCGGTATCATATCAGGCGCTGTAAAAAGCCTGAACGAAGAACAAGGAAATGTTGTCGCACGTTTTGGTATAAAATTATTATTCGGCGCAACGTTAGTGAGTTGTTTAACAGCGACGATCGTCGGATTACTTTATTAATTTTTTAAGTTTAACTGATGAGGTGAAAAGAAATGAAAGAATTTAAAAGGATACATGTTGTTGTAATGGACTCAGTAGGAATAGGTGAAGCACCTGATGCAAATGACTTTGATGATTTTGATGTAGATACGCTAGGCCATATTGCTAGAGAAATGAATGGGCTGAACTTGCCAAACATGGAAGCTTTAGGTTTGTCTAACATTAAAGAGATTGCTGGTGTAGAAAAAGTAGAAGTGCCTATGGGCTATCATACGAAAATGCAAGAAACGTCTGCTGGAAAAGACACAATGACTGGTCACTGGGAAATTATGGGATTGTATATTGATAAGCCCTTTAGAGTTTTTCCAGATGGATTTCCAGATGAGCTTCTTGAAAAGATTAAAACGTTCTCTAAAAGAGACATTATCGGTAACAAAGCCGCAAGTGGGACAGAAATCCTTGAAGAACTAGGCGAAGAACAACTTAAGACAGGTGCGTTGATTGTTTATACTTCTGCAGATTCTGTTTTACAAATTACAGCAAATGAAGAAATTATTCCGCTGGAAGAATTGTACCGCATTTGTGAATACGCTCGGGAAATTACGAGAGACGAGCCATATATGCTTGGTCGTATTATTGCTAGACCTTTTGTAGGCACATCTAAAGAAACGTTTAAACGTACGGCTAACCGCCATGATTATGCCTTGAAGCCTTTTGATAAAACTGTGATGGATACACTAAAAGAGAGTGGCTTAGATTCAATCGCTCTAGGAAAAATATCCGACATTTTTGATGGTGAAGGGGTTACTCAAAGTATTCGTACAGTTTCAAATATGGATGGCATGGATAAATTTATCGAATTACTGGATAAAGAATTCCATGGCATGAGTTTTTTAAACCTAGTCGATTTCGACGCAGTGTTTGGGCATCGCAGAGATCCTTTAGGCTATGGACAAGCATTGCAGGAATTTGATCAACGTTTGCCGGAGGTGTTTGCTAAGTTAAAAGAGGATGATTTATTAATTATTACAGCAGATCATGGAAATGATCCTACGTACAAAGGAACAGATCATACTAGGGAGTTTGTACCATTATTAGTCTATTCTAAGCGTTTCGCACATGGAAGTGAATTAAGTATAAGAAAAACATTTTCTGATATTGGTGCAACAGTTGCGGATAATTTCAAGGTAGGCATGCCAGAATATGGTACTAGCTTCTTAGGAGATTTAAAATAAAAAAAAGGAATGGTGAAGAGAATGAGAATGGTCGACGTTATTGAAAAGAAACAAAATGGATTTGAATTAACAAAAGACGAAATTAAATTTTTTATTGATGGTTACACTGCAGGAACAATTCCAGATTATCAAGCAAGTGCATTATTAATGGCTATTTATTTCCAAGATATGACAGATGAAGAGCGTGCCAACTTAACTTTAGCGATGGTTGATTCAGGTGATGTGATTGATTTATCAGGGATTGAAGGCGTAAAAGTGGATAAACATTCTACGGGCGGTGTTGGCGATACAACAACATTAGTTTTGGCTCCACTCATTGCAGCATTAGATATTCCTTTTGCGAAAATGTCAGGTCGTGGCTTAGGTCATACAGGTGGAACGTTAGACAAATTAGAATCATTTGACGGGTTCCATATTGAGATCAGCGATGAAGAATTCATTAATATTGTCAATAAAGATAAAATCGCTGTTATCGGACAATCTGGAAATTTAACACCGGCAGATAAAAAAATCTATGCATTACGCGATGTGACAGGAACTGTAAGTTCTATTCCTTTAATTGCTGGATCTATTATGAGTAAGAAGATTGCAGCAGGTGCAGATGCAATTGTTTTAGATGTGAAAACAGGTGCTGGAGCATTTATGAAAACAGAAGAAGATGCTGAAAAATTAGCTGAGGCAATGGTTCGTATCGGAAATCTTGTTGGCAGAAAAACAATGGCAATCATCTCTGATATGTCTCAACCTTTAGGTGCGGCAATTGGTAATTCTTTAGAAATTAAAGAGGCAATCGATACGCTAAAAGGAAATGGACCGGAAGATCTAACTGAACTAGTCCTAACTTTAGGTAGTCAAATGGTTGTTTTAGCAGAAAAAACAGATTCTTTAGACGAAGCACGTAAGATGTTGTTAGGCGTGATCGAAGATGGTTCAGCTCTAGATAAATTTGCAGTATTCGTTAAAAATCAAGGTGGGAACCCAGAATGGGTGAAAAATCCTGATTTACTTCCTCAAGCTGAATATACATTTGAAGTAACGGCAGATAAAGAGGGTGTTGTATCTGAGATCGTTGCGGATGCTATTGGTGTTGCAGCGATGAAACTAGGTGCCGGTAGAGCAACCAAAGAAGATGAAATTGATTTGGCTGTTGGTCTAGTATTGAACAAAAAAATTGGTGATAATGTTAAAGTTGGCGATTCTCTTGTCACAATCCATGCAAACAAAAAAGATGTTGCAGAAGTAGAAGCGATGATCAAAGAAAATATCCAAATTGGCGGCAAAGTAAATGCGCCTAAATTAATTTACAAACAAATTTCTTAAAAATAATCGATTATTTACTATTACTATAGAAGCTTTCAGAATAATTGACTGTTTAGTGTAGTACATTTAAAGGAAGAGGATAACACTCAAAGTGAGCGATCTTCTTCCTTTTTTGACTTTTATATAATTATTTTTTGATACCGTACGGAAGTACAGGTCAAAATTCATTCTTAAGTCCTATGACAAACAACCAAAAAGAATGCATAATAGGTACATAAGGAAAACACCCTCGGGTGAAAAATTTGCTAAGGAGGCAATTTCCATGAAAGAAAGAGAAAGAGTATTAGACTTAGTTAAAAAAGGTATCCTATCTTCAGAGGAAGCTTTAGTATTATTAGAAAACATGGCGACAGAAAAAGATGAAAAACAAATCAAAAAAGCTGCTGACCAAGTAAATGTAACAAATCCAACTGTTGACACAAAAGAGAATGACAAAGTCGTAGATTTATTAAATAAGTTAGAAAATCAAAAGGAAGAAGACATAGTCGAACCTGAAATTTCTGATGAAGATGTTAAAGCAAAAGAAGCGGAAGATCACGAACGTTTAGAAAAAATTCTAGATAATCTAGCAACAGAAGCGAATCGTGCCTCTGTTGAATTAGACGAAACCAACGCTGAAATTGCTGGTGTTAAAGAAGAAATCAAAGAAGCACAAGAAAAATTGATGGAATTAAACACCAAAGAAGAATTAAGCGAATTAACAGAAGAAGATTTAGAGTTAAGAGCATCTCTAGAAGCTGAGATCAAATCATTAGAAGATTCATTAGATGAACAAATTCAAGAGAAAATTGCTCTTGAAGCTGAATTGAAAAATATTCGTAAAGAACAATGGTCTGATACGAAAGATCGTGTCGCTTCAAAATTTGATATTCCTGATGATTGGAAAGATCAAGCAACAGATACAATCAATCAAGTCGGAGAAAAAATGAGTGAAGCCGGTTCTCAATTAGGTTCATTCCTTAAAAAGACATTTGGCGCATTCTCAGAAACAATGAATGACAATATGGAATGGAAAGATGTTAGTTTCAAAGTTCCTGGTGTTGCCACAACAAAATTTGAACATGAATTTAACTATCCAGCACCTCTTGCAAGTTTGATCGATGTTAAAGTTGCAAACGGAAATATTGTATTCAAAACATGGGATCAACCAGATGTGAAAGTAGAAGGAAAAATCAAACTTTATGGTAAAATGGACGCTGAAACACCTCTTGAAGCCTTCTTAGAAAGAAGTCAGATCGATGTAGATGATGAAGTGATTTCCTTCCAAATTCCAAATAAACGAGTTCGCGCAGACTTGATTTTCTACTTACCTGAACGTACATTTGATCACGTATCAATCAAATTATTAAACGGAAATGTCACAGTCGAATCATTGAAAGCAAAAGA
Source organism: Enterococcus ureasiticus (assembly GCF_001730285.1). Lineage (GTDB taxonomy): Bacteria > Bacillota > Bacilli > Lactobacillales > Enterococcaceae > Enterococcus_L > Enterococcus_L ureasiticus. Next base: position 249,146 of record NZ_MIJZ01000014.1, on the reverse strand, counting down.
TGTGTATACTAAATCCACAAATGGCTCAATCACATTTAATAAAATCGATGCAACAATGCTTGAAATCGAAGGTGTAAATGGTGATATTAAAGTCTTGGATGGTGAAATTCTAGATAATATCATCGAAACTGTTAATGGAACAGTAACGATTACTGCAACGCCTCAAACAATTGGTGTTTCATTGATCAATGGTAATGTTCGTATCACTGCGAAAGAAAAAACACTACGTAAAGTAGAAGCAAGTTCTGTAAATGGCAATGTCAAAATTGCATTACCAAACGAACTAGGTGTCGAAGGAACAGTAAAAACAAGCTTAGGTAGTATCAATAGTCGCTTAAGTGATTATGAAGTTATTCGTGAAAAGAAAGAAAGAACCAACCAATTACTACAATTTAGACGATTAAATAATGATGATATGGCGCAAATCAATGCTTCTACAACAACAGGAAACATTTATTTAAAAGACACAGATAAATAAATGTGTAGAACAATGAACCTATAAAACAGGTCTATTCCTCGAACAAAAGTTAAGAGAAAAACTCTTAGCTTTTGATCAGGGGAAATTAAAAAAAGAATGGTCAAAAAGGCAACAATTCAGTTTTTTTTAAAGAAAAAACTTTTGTCTCAGTATCCATTTTAGTGTATAATTTTAAAGATGAGAGGTGAAAAGAGATGAAAAAACAATTAACAAAATCTCCTAATAATGTGGTATTAACAGGAAGCTTAGCAGGTATTGCTGAGTGGATCGGTGTCGATCCTACCATAGTACGAGTGATCTATGTTATTCTTGCTATTTTCTCTGCAGGATTCCCAGGTTTCTTACTCTACATTGCGTTAGCTGTATTGCTTCCTTCTGGTAGAAATAGAAATAACGATAATTATGGAAATAAAAATCCGTATAATAGAAATACACGTAATCCAAATCCATACGCAAATGAACACAAACAAAGAAAACAAGCTGAGAAAGTCAACGATGATGACTGGAGTGACTTCTAATGACATACTTTCAACGTCTGATCGTTAATACGTTGACCTTTGTTTCACTCTCAGTGATTTTTCCGAATATGATTTATGTGAGAAGTATCTGGATGGCGGTCATTGCAGCATTTGTGCTTTCCATATTGAATATGCTAGTAAAACCTGTGTTGACGATTTTGTCGCTTCCCTTTACGTTACTTACGTTTGGTTTGTTTAGCTTCATTGTGAATGCTGCGATTTTAAAAATGACTTCTTCTTTTGTTGGAGAGATGAATTTTGGTTTTTCCAGTTTTGGAGCAGCGATTTTAATGGCAGTGATCATGTCTTTAGTAAATATGATCGTTAGTGAGCGTAATTTAGATAAATATAGTGAAAAAGGATAAAACCCGAACATTGAGTTGGGTTTTATCCTTTTTTATGCAAATGGGTCAGTAAGCTCGACTAGTTGGCATTCTTTGTGTCGATTAATATAACTATATAAAATATTGATAAAATCGACTTGGTCTTTGGAAAATTGCTGACTATTTTCAGGTTTATTTTTAGGAAGAATCTTTTGTGCGAGTTCACTAGGTGTATAGTTAGTAAAGGTCCGTTTCGTCAGTATTCGGCTATTTATAACAAGACCTTGATAAATCAGATAATATTTTATTTTTGATTCAATCGGAATAGATAAAAATTGCCAATTGGTTTGAGATGCTAGAATCAATTTTTTATTTTGATTGAAAAAGCGTGTCAGAAATTGCCAATCTTCGCGTAACGTTGCTGCTTTTTCGAATAATTGATTTTCTGAAGCTAAAACCATTTTTGTCTCTAAACGATTTTGAGGGAGTTGATTGTTCAGAGTAAACGCACCAAGTAATTCTGTAACAGCAGTTTCGCGATCTAATGGAGGCGTGGCACTTTCAGAGAAAGATTGTTGCCAATAATTTTTTTGATTTAATCCATATAGGTTTTCTAAAATCCGTTTTAGTTCTAAAAGTTTTCTATTGATAGAAAAAGGACCAAAACAATTTTTTTTCGTTGGAACAGTGCGTATATTAATCGAAAGTTCTTCTTTTTCGGTATTGATTTCAATATATTTATACTTTTCAAAAGAGTTCATCTGCCGGTTATAGATTGGACGATATTCTTGGATTAATTGACATTCTAGTAAAAAGGCATCAAGTTCAGAATCTACTTCAATAACGTCAAAATCAGTTAGTTGTTGAATCATTCGAATGGTTTTATTTGAATGTTGTTTGTTTTTAACAAAGTAGCTACTGACACGTTCCCGTAGTTTTTTTGCTTTACCTACATAAATGATTGTTCCGTGTTTATCTTTCATTAAATAAACACCTGGACTTAAAGGCAGTTTTCTTGCCTGTTCTTTTAAATTATTTTTCATGAGAAACACATCCAATTGATTGTTTTTGACTGGATACAGTGATACAAATTAAGTATACAAATTAATTTAGGATAGTCAATGTTTAACTGGTCATCAGTAGGTGGAAACCTATTTTTGAATAAAAGGAGGATAATGAGAAAAATTAATCATTGAGAACACAAACAAAACAAGAACAATCTTACTAATAGCTAGAAACTTCCCACCTGAAATGATAAAATGGAACGAGTAGAGAACTGGAAAGGAATGAATGATAAATATGGAAGAAGTTGTAAAAATTCATCAACTGGTAGAGAAGCTTTCTTTAGAAGTCGTTTATGGCGATGAAGAAAGTTTAAATAGAGAAATCACAACAGGAGATATTTCTCGTCCTGGACTGGAATTGACTGGGTATTTTAATTATTATCCTCACAATCGCTTACAGTTATTCGGTAGTAAGGAGATTACATTTTCTGAACGGATGATACCAGAAGAACGTTTGATGGTGATGCGTCGTTTATGCGAGAAGGATACACCAGCTTTTATTATCTCTAGAGGGCTGGAAGCGCCTGAGGAAATGGTCCAGGCAGCGAAAGAAAAAGGTTTAGCTGTTTTACGTTCACCGATTTCCACATCAAGATTATTAGGAGAGCTATCAAGCTATTTGGATAGTCGTTTAGCAGCAAGAACTAGTGTACATGGTGTTTTAGTTGATGTTTATGGACTTGGTGTCTTGATTCAAGGTGATAGCGGTATCGGTAAAAGTGAGACAGCGTTAGAGTTGATCAAGCGTGGTCACCGATTGATCGCAGATGACCGAGTAGACGTTTATCAGCAAGATGAATTGACAGTTGTTGGTGAACCACCTAAAATTTTACAGCATTTGATCGAGATCCGTGGGATTGGGATCATTGATGTAATGAATCTATTTGGCGCAAGTGCAGTTCGTGGTTTCATGCAAGTCCAACTGGTTGTTTATTTAGAAGCTTGGGAAAAAGATAAGAAATATGATCGTTTAGGATCAGATGATGCAATGGTTGAAATTGCTAATGTTGATGTTCCGCAAATTCGTATTCCTGTCAAAACTGGGCGCAACGTGGCGATTATTATTGAAGTTGCTGCAATGAATTTCCGTGCGAAGACTATGGGATATGATGCAACGAAGTCCTTTGAAGAACGTTTGACTCGATTAATTGAGGAAAATTCAGGGGTTATCTAGCTGCAAGAGCTAGTCTCTCGGAAAAAAGATAAATTATGAAAGAGGTAAAGAACACCTCAGTCATAATTTCCTGTTTTTCAGTCGAGACAAAACGAGCTCATTCAGCTTTTAATGTTATCTAGCTGCAAGAGCTAGTCTCTCGGAAAAAAGATAAATTATGAAAGAGGTAAAGAACACCTCAGTCATAATTTCCTGTTTTTCAGTCGAGACAAAACGAGCTCATTCAGCTTTTAATGTTATCTAGCTGCAAGAGCTAGTCTCTCGGAAAAAAGATAAATTATGAAAGAGGTAAAGAACACCTCAGTCATAATTTCCTATTTTTCAGTCGAGACAAACGAGCTCATTCAGCTTTTAAATTAGGAGGAAGCCAAATGTTAGGACAAGTAAACCCAGTAGCGTTTAATCTTTTTGGAATATCCGTATACTGGTATGCAGTTATAATCGTTTCAGGAATCGTGCTAGCTGTTTGGCTAAGTAGCAGAGAAGCAGTTCGAGTCGGTTTGAAAGAAGATGATGTGATCGACTTTATGTTATGGGGACTACCAAGTGCTATTATTGGAGCACGCTTGTACTATGTGATTTTTCAATGGCAAGATTATGTTGATAATCCAATCGAAATTATTTTAACTAGAAATGGTGGTCTGGCGATTTATGGTGGTCTGATTGGTGGAGGACTTGCATTGTTTTTCTTCACACGACATCGTTTTATTTCGACTTGGACCTTTTTAGATATCGCAGCGCCGAGTGTTATTTTAGCACAAGCAATTGGACGTTGGGGTAATTTTATGAATCATGAAGCATATGGTCCGGCAACAACACGGACATTTTTAGAAGGATTACATTTACCCAAATTTATTATCGACAATATGAATATTGATGGAACGTATCATCAACCAACTTTCTTATATGAATCTATTTGGAATGTCTTGGGATTTATTGTATTGATCATTTTAAGGAAAAAGAAAAACTTCTTAAAAGAAGGCGAAGTCTTTTTAGGCTATATCATCTGGTATTCTTTCGGGCGCTTCTTTATTGAAGGTATGAGAACAGACAGTTTATATGCGTTTGGAAGCATTCGAGTGTCACAACTCGTTTCTCTTGTGTTATTTTTCGGGGCAATCGTGCTTGTGATTATTCGTCGTAAAAAAGGAACAGTAAAATTTTATGACCGCGACAAAGGAACTCTCAAAAAGGCCATATAGAACTGCCCATTTTAGCTAAGCTATGGTAAAATGTTAGGTGGGTATAAAAGTTATAAAATTAGACATTTAATTTGGTTATTTAAAGAAATAAGAAGATGAATAGTAGAAAGATTTATAGAAGTAGTTTGATCTAGCTTACCAAACGAGCTCTTCGAAAAGAAGATAAAAATTGAAGGGGTCAAAGAGTGACTCAATCATCTAGCTTCACCAAATCAGCTCTAAGAAAAAAGACAATCTTTACATGGAACAAAAAGAGTTCTATATTCAGATTCTAAATTTTCAATAGTGCTAAACGATTCGTTCAGCTTTTCTTATTTTGAAAGGAGATTTTCACCAATGAAACAAAAAGTTGCTGTTTTAGGTCCGGGTTCATGGGGAACTGCATTGGCACAGGTTTTAGCAGAAAATGGTCATGAGGTTCGTATATGGGGACATAATAAAGCACAAATTGATGAAATCAATATGCACCACACGAATCGTCATTATCTACCTGATCTGGTTATTCCAGAATCAATTCAAGGAATGATGTCATTAGAGGAATGTATTCAAGATGCGGATGCGGTCTTGTTTGTTGTTCCAACAAAAGCGATTCGAGCGGTTGCAAAAGAATTTACAGCGAAATGTACGAATCAGCCATTGATCATTCATGCAAGTAAAGGGTTGGAGCAAGGCAGCCATAAACGAATATCTGAAGTTTTGATGGAAGAAATTCCAGTAGAAAAAAGACGTGGTGTGGTTGTTTTATCTGGTCCGAGTCATGCTGAAGAAGTGGCGGTTCATGATATTACAACAATTACTGCAGCTAGTGAAACAATAGCTGCTTCGACATATGTTCAAACGCTATTTATGAATGATTATTTTAGAATTTATACAAATGATGATGTAATTGGTGTCGAAACGGGTGCTGCTTTGAAAAATATCATTGCTTTAGGAGCAGGTGCAATTCATGGTTTAGGTTTTGGTGATGATGCGAAAGCTGCAATCATGACGCGTGGCTTAGCTGAAATTAGCCGTTTAGGTGTGGCGATGGGCGCAAATCCTTTAACCTTTATCGGTTTGAGCGGAGTTGGTGATTTAATCGTTACATGTACCAGTGTTCACTCACGTAACTGGCGAGCCGGAAATCTCTTAGGAAAAGGACATAGCTTAGACGAAGTTCTTGAAAATATGGGGATGATCGTTGAAGGTGTTTCAACAACAAAAGCAGCATACGAGCTATCTCAACAGTTAGATGTTGACATGCCAATTACAGAAGCAATATACAAGGTGTTGTATGAAGGTCAAGATGTAAAACAAGCGGCAAAAGAAATTATGCTGCGTGATGGTAAAACAGAAAACGAATTTTCTATATAATTTTAGGAGGCCAATTGGCATGAAAGTAAAAAAAGCAGTTATTCCAGCAGCTGGACTGGGAACAAGATTCTTACCCGCAACAAAAGCAATGGCAAAAGAAATGCTACCTATCGTCGATAAACCAACAATTCAATTTATCGTTGAAGAAGCATTAGCATCAGGAATTGAAGATATTTTGATTGTTACAGGAAAAGCAAAACGTCCTATCGAAGACCATTTTGATGCGAACTTTGAATTAGAAAGTAATCTTCGCGAGAAAAACAAAACGGATTTATTAAAATTAGTAGAAGAAACAACTGATGTCAATCTTCACTTTATTCGTCAATCTCATCCAAAAGGATTAGGTCATGCTGTGTTACAAGCAAAAGCATTTGTTGGCAATGAACCGTTTGTTGTCATGCTAGGCGATGATATTATGGAAGATAAGATTCCATTGTCAAAACAATTGATGAATGATTATGATGAAACACATGCGTCAACGATTGCAGTAATGAAGGTTCCTCATGAAGAAACCTCGAAATACGGAATCATAAATCCGGAGGCTGAAGTTGCTAAAGGGTTGTATAACGTAAATAGTTTTGTTGAAAAACCAACACCAGAAGAAGCACCGAGTGATCTAGCGATTATCGGTCGCTACCTGCTAACACCAGAAATTTTCCATGTATTGGAATCACAAGAACCAGGAGCTGGTGGTGAAATCCAATTAACAGATGCCATCGATACATTGAACAAAACACAACGCGTATTTGCCAGAGAATTTACTGGTAAACGTTATGATGTAGGCGATAAGTTTGGCTTTATGAAAACAAGCATTGAATACGGCTTAGTTCACCCAGAAGTAAAGGAAAACTTACGGGAGTATATTATTGAATTGGGCGCTGAGCTTGCTAAAGAAGATACACCTAAAAAGAAATAAACTACACGTTTTATAGGATTATTTCACTTGAAGACAGAACAAAATTTGTTCTGTCTTTTTTCTATAATACCTAGAGACTCAGGGGATAAATTGCTATAATTAAGATAACAAAGCTAACTGAATAATTTGTGAAAAATACCAGTTGGTGTTATTCTAAGAATATGGAATAATTGATGGAAGGAGCAAGAAGATGACAGGTGGAGAGGTTGCAGCGATTATTGCTGCAGTGGCGTTTGCTGTATTAGTAGTATTTATTGTTTTAGTATTGATGAAAATCAGTAAAACAGTAGATAAAGTGACTACCACAGTAGATGAAGCAAATAAAACGATTGAGGTCGTAACAAAAGATGTCGATATTTTATCTAGACAAGTAGAGGGACTTTTAGTAAAAAGTAACGAGTTGCTAGATGATGTCAATAAAAAAGTAGCAACGATCGATCCGTTATTTGAAGCAGTTGCAGAATTAAGTGAAAGTGTTTCTGAGTTGAATTATTCTAGCAGAAATTTACTTGGGAAAGTTGGAGCAGTTGGAAAGACAACAGCTAAAGCAGGCGTTGTTAGTAAAGTTGGCGGAGCGGCTTTTAGAGCATTTCGTCCAAAAAAATCACCAAAAACAAGTGGAACAACTAAATAATAAAAGATAATGGAGGAATCAACATGGCGAAAAAAGGCGGATTTTTTTTAGGAGCAATTATTGGCGGAACAGCAGCGGCAGTGGCAGCACTTTTATTAGCACCAAAATCAGGTAAAGAATTACGTGAAGACTTAGCAAATCAAGCAGATGATTTTAAAGATAAAGCAACGGATTATACAGATTATGCTGTGCAAAAAGGGTCTGAATTGTCATCGATTGCTAAAGAAAAAGCAAGTGTGTTAGGTGAACAAGCAGGTGATTTAGCTGGAAATGTTAAAGATAAAACGAAAGATTCATTAGACAAAGCACAAGGCGTGTCTGATACAGTTCTAGAATCATTCAAGAAACAAACAGACGATTTATCTGATCGATTTAAAAAGACAGCTCAAGATGTAAATGATCAAGTTGACGAATTAGGCGACATCGCAGAAGATGCTTCCGATGATATTTTTATAGATGTCAAAGAATCAGCGAAAAAAGCGAAAGCAACAGTTTCTGAAGGCGTTGCTGAAGCAAAAGAAGTAACAAAAGACGTACCAGAAAAAGCTGAAGAAGCAAAAAAGGATACAAAGAAAGCTGTTAAAGAAACAGTAGAAGATGTTAAAGGTAAATAATAAAAGCAATGAAAAAAACAAAGCCAACATTCTAAGAAGAATGCTGGCTTTGTTTTTTTAATCAATAATCTTTAATTCTTTTGGTGTTTTTGTAAAAGCTTCACAACCTGTTTTCGTCACATGTAAACAATCTTCGATACGCACACCTACTTTTTCTGGAATATAGATACCCGGCTCGATAGAGAAGCACATACCTTCTTCAATAACCAGATCATTTCCAGTCACTAGGGAAGGATATTCATGAACGGTAGTCCCGATACCATGACCTAGACGGTGATTAAAGTATTCACCATAGCCGTAACTGCTGATAACACCGCGAGCAATTTCATCTAATTCTCCAGCAGTAACACCTGGTTTTACCGCATCCATCGCTTTTAATTGTGCTTCTAAAACGATTGAATAGATTTCTTTTTGAAAATCTGTTGGCTCTTTATAAGCGACAGTTCGTGTAACGTCGCTGCAATAGCCATTGTAAACAACGCCTAAGTCAAATAAAACTAAGTCTTGCTTTGCAACAGCCGTATTCCCGGGATTGCCGTGCGGACTTGCGGCATTTTTTCCAGTTAGAACTAAAGTATCGAAGCTCATCGAACGAATGCCTTGACGTTTTAGTTGATACTCGATTTCGGCCAGTATTTCTTGCTCTTTAGCACCTTCAGTAATCGCTTTGAAACCAATCTCTAAAGCAACATCCGCCCAATCTCCAGCTTCCATCAATTTAGCCACTTCAGATGGTGTCTTTAGCAATTGCAATTTTTCAATGACTGGGGTGACATTGGCCGAAAAATCGCTATTTGGAAAATAATTATTTAAAATATCAAAACGAGCAACCGTTAAGGAGTCTTTTTCAGTAGCAATCTTACTTGGAATACTATTTTTTTTGATAAGTTGGGCGATCTTTTCCCAAGGATTTTCGCTATCAAGATAGCCATAGACAGGATATGCCCATGAACTTTTTTCAGCATCTTCAACTTCTAAAGCTGGGGTAAATAAAAAAGGGTCATGATTTAATGAGATAAATAAAGCTAAAACCCGTTCGTGAGGATCGCTTTTGTAGCCAGAAAAATAGGCAATATGCTCGGGATCACTAATATAAGTGAGATCGATATTTTCGCTTTCCATCCATTTTTTTAGTTCATTCATTTTTTCTTGATTCATAAATATCCTTCTTTCTTTTAGAGCTGGTTACTGTAAAACTTATCTTTATCATACCACGAAATGACGTAAAGCGCTTTTTGAAATATGGAGTAAATTTTCATGAAAATAGGATAAAACGGTTGCAATAATAAAAAAACTCTGCTATTCTTAGTGAGAAATGTAAACAGCGTTTTCAGAAAATGAAAACAAATATAAATATTTAGGAGAATTAACATGGAAAAACAAACAATTACTATTTATGATGTTGCGCGTGAAGCAAATGTATCCATGGCGACTGTATCTCGCGTAGTCAATGGCAATCCGAATGTGAAGCCTGCTACACGGAAAAAAGTGTTAGAAGTAATTGACCGCTTAGATTATCGCCCTAATGCTGTAGCTCGTGGCTTAGCAAGCAAAAAAACAACGACTGTAGGGGTTATTATCCCTGATGTTAGTAATATCTTTTTTGCCTCTTTAGCTCGAGGAATCGATGATGTTGCAACAATGTACAAATACAACATTATTTTAGCGAATTCTGACAGCAACGATCAAAAAGAAGTCAATGTATTAAACAATCTTTTGGCAAAACAAGTCGATGGAATCATCTTTATGGGTCACCATATCACAGATGAGATTCGTGGCGAGTTTTCTCGTTCTAAAACACCTGTTGTTTTAGCTGGTTCGATCGATCCTGATGAACAAGTAGGTAGTGTAAACATTGATTATAAAGAAGCAACAAAAGATGCAACAAATTTATTAGCTAAAAATGGCAATAAAAAAATTGCCTTTGTCAGTGGTGCACTAATTGATCCTATCAATGGTCAAAACCGCATCAAGGGTTATAAAGAAGCGTTAGCTGATAATGGCTTATCTTATAATGAAGGCTTGATTTTTGAGTCTGAGTATAAGTTTAAAGCTGGTATCTCTTTAGCTGATCGTATTCGTAATAGTGGTGCCACAGCAGCTTATGTGACAGATGATGAACTAGCAATTGGTTTGTTGGATGGCATGATCGATGCTGGTGTGAAAGTACCTGAAGAATTCGAAATCATTACAAGTAATAACTCATTACTAACAGAAGTTTCTCGTCCGCGTCTATCAAGTGTAACACAACCGTTATATGACATTGGTGCTGTAGCAATGCGTTTATTGACAAAATTAATGAACAAAGAAGAAATTGAAGATAAGACAGTTATCTTGCCGTATGGTATAGATCAAAAAGGTTCAACTAAATAAATAACTGAAAGTATTGATTGCTTATCAAAGATACTCCCTATAGAATAGAGACTAGATAAAACTAGTATTTATTCTATAGGGAGTATTTTTAGACTAAAAATCACGATTGGATTGTATCATATAATTGAAAAAGGAGTATGGCAAATGAATATGAGAGAACGAATAATTGCCGGTAAGCTATTTTTAGATGGTTGTGAAGGATTTCCTGAGGAGCGAATACAGGCAAAAAAAAGAATGATAGCGTTTAATCAAACGTTACCAGATGAATTAGAAGAAAGATTTCAGCTTTTAGACGAAATTTTTGGATCGAAAGTAAACGCATGGATCGAACCACCTTTTTATTTTTGCTATGGGTATAATATTCAGCTTGGTGAAGAATGTTACCTAAACATGGGCTGTACCTTCATTGACGATGCTAAAATCAGCATTGGAAATAAGGTTGCTTTTGGCCCAGAAGTCACTATTGCAACTGTAGGTCATCCTATTCATCCTGACTATCGACGGTTGATGTATGGAAATCCAGTAACGATTGAAGAAAATTGTTGGATTGGAGCGAATACAACAATTTGTCCAGGTGTAACGATCGGTAAAAATAGTGTGATTGGTGCGGGTAGTATAGTGACAAAAGATATTCCAAAAAATTCCGTTGCTGTGGGGAATCCTTGTAAAGTGATACGTGAAATCAGTGAAGAAGATCGTCAATTTTACTATAAAGATCAGCCTTTTTTGAAAGAAGATTTAGTAGAAGTTTATCGATTAAACGATGTATATTGTAACTGAAGAGCGATTGATAAAAAGTTTTTGATTCAAAACTAAGCTGTACTATAAAACAAAGTGCCACCTCAAAATTGTAATTTTGGGTGGCACTTTAAAATTAAAGAAAGGTTTTGATGTTTAGTTATTACTTCTACTTGACGTCGGTGTAGTATTTTCTTTCTTATCATCCTCTTTTTTCTTTTCTTCTTTTTTCTCAGAAGAAGAGGGAGTTGTTGAACCAGAATTTGAAGGGGAAGACGTTGCATAACGGCCCCAATAAGCACTGTAGTTAGCATCTGATCCACCGTATCCAAATTTATATTGGCTTTTTGGAGCGCCATCTTTTGCATAGAACGATTCGACATTTGGTCCTGGAGCCGTGTAAGTTCCACCGTTATAGGTGAAAGTACCCGGTTTTTCTCCTGTAAAGCTTGAGACATTTGATTTGATCACGTCTTTAGAAAGGGTGAATTTTTCACCAGCACCGAATAGATCAGGTCTGACTGAATAGATTGCATTTGCCAGATTTGCTAAGTAGGTACTATTTTGATCCCCGCTATTTGGACTCATTGCTGTTGGATTATCATAACCTGTCCATGAACCCAATGTAATAGTTGGTGTCGAAACGACTAACCAAGCATCTTTGTAGGAATCTGTTGTTCCTGTTTTACCGATCCAATCGACATTTCCAAAGGCTGGATTTAGTCCATTTATCATGTTTTTGAACGGAGTCGTTATTTTTGAATCTAAGACAGAACGCATCATATCATTCATGATCGAAGCGGTTGCTTCAGAGTATACTTGAACAGGTGCTTCTTTATGTTCGTAAATAACTTTTCCACTATTGTCTGTGATCTTATCGATCATATAGCCTTTTTGATATTGTCCTTTATTTGCCAGTGTCTGAAAACCATTCGTTTGAGTTAGAACAGTTGCTTCTACAGACCCTAAAGGGGCAGATTGATAAGCCCAAGCTTCGCTGGCAGGGTAATTCATCTTACTTAAATAATTATTGTAAGAGAAATTATCATCCCCCATCTTTGCTTTCATAGCTTCATTTAGATGATAAACTGGGATATTATATGACCATTCTAATGAATGACGGACAGTGTCAAATGTGTTCGTTCCAGAATTTGTTGCATTCGTTAATTCCTCGCCACTAAGGCTGTAAGAGGTAGGATAGTTAGCCAAACGACTTTCTGAACCAATCATTCCTTGGTCGATAGCAGGCCCATAAACTGAAATTGGTTTGATCGTAGAACCAACTTGGCGGATTGTATCTAATGCATGATTGCTTTGACTGACATTAAAGTCACGACCTGCGACAAAGCCGATAATCCTACCCGTTTTATTGTCCATCAAAACATTTCCAGTTTCAACAAGTCCAGCACCATAGCCATCATCTAGCATGTATCCAAAGTTTGCGACAGCATTTTGCATGGTATCATAAACTGTTTGATCGATTGTTGATTGAATCGTATAACCGCGATTTTGGATTTCTTTTCGTGCTTGATCTTTGTACTGAGAAAGTCCTAGATCATCCAGTGTTTCTTTTTTGACACCAGATTTTTCTATATTAATATCCATCACTGCATTGGTTGCTTGTTCTAATACAGCATTGTAGAGATAGCTTTCGGTGTTTTGATTTGATTCTTGTTGCGGTTGGAAATCTTGTTTTAAATCATAACTTTTAGCTGCTTCATATTCTTCTTTCGTGATGGCTTTTTCACGATACATACTGAATAAAACAAAATCTTTTCGCTTCATTCCGTAAGCTAAATTTTCATCAGCTTTCAAGGCCCCTGTATTGCTATAAGGGGTGTAAATGATTGGACTCTGTGGAAGTCCAGCGATAAAGGCTGCTTGTGGAAGAGTTAAGTCATTGGCACTTTTGCCGAATAGTCCTTTGGCTGCTTCTTCAACACCGGCAATATTTTCACCTTTGTTATTACGGCCAAAAGGTGAAACATTTAGATAAGTCGTCACAATCTCATCTTTTGAAAAGTACTTCTCAATACGATAAGCCAGCAAAATTTCATTGGCTTTTCGCTTGAATGTTGTTTCATCTGTCAAGATTTGTTGCTTCACTAACTGTTGTGTTAGTGTCGAGCCTCCAGATGAACCACCCATCCCTGTTGCATCTGAAACAAGTGCCCGGATGACTGCTTTTGGAACAACACCTTTGTGTTCCTCAAAGTATTCATCCTCGGTAGAAATAATCGCTTTTTTCAAGAGAGGAGAGATGTGTTCACTGTCAACTCTTGTTCTGACCAAATCAGATTTGATCATTGCGATATTTGTGCCATCAGCGTAAGTCATTCGAGAAACTTCAGTGATATCACTGATTTCTGTTTGGAGCTCTTCTTTTGTCGGTGGTTGTGTATCTTCAACTAGAAAAGCAAAATACCCCATACCGATCCCAAGACCTAAAGCACCACCTAATAGTAGAATAACAACTGCAAAGACAAATAATGATTGCAGTACACGAATCACTACATTTATAATCAAAAAAATCTTTTTCTTTTCTGGTCCGTTATTAGAATGTTGTTCCGTTTTACGGGAATTATTCTGATTGTCCAAAAGCTTCACCTCAATATAATGATACATTCCGTGATATTATAGCAAAAAAAATCTATAATGAACAGTTGTTCAGGTATTTCTGGGTACTTAATCAAAAAAAACTTAATATAAAAGGGGAAAAAGTCTATCTGTATTTTTGATTGATTCATATGAAAACGAAGATTGATCTTATAAGCATTTTTATTTTTTAGCATTTTCTTCTAATCGAAATAATACGATTTTTTTGATTAAATCTACTGGTAACTCTTGATCAAGAGGAAATTGAATGGCTCCTTTACTTGTTTTAAATTCTGCAAGCTCAAGTTTAAAGGCTTCAATAGCTGATGGAGCTGGATAAAACCCAATATGATTTTTAGCATTAGCAAAGTGAACTAAGTTTCCATTTAAATAAAAGGTCGGCATTCCATAGGACATTTTTTCCGTTGCTTCAGGGATAAGTTGTTTGATTATTGTATAGAGCTGTTGTAGTTTAGCGTGGCGATCTTCTGGCGTGTTTGAGATGTATTTTTCAATGATGGTCATAGTTTCTACCTACTTTCTTATCGAATAATATATTTAGTATACCATGGTGTAAAGAGAGCTGGATTTATTTTAATTAAAAAAACATAGAGAGTGAAAGTAGTAATAGTTCTATGGTACACTATCAGTATATTGCAGAGCAAAATAGAAGTCTGAAATTACGGAGAAATAAGAGCTTTATTAGATAAATTAACATGGGACTAAAAAAAGAGTGGTTAAGATATGGAGGATATTTATGAATCAGGTTCAAGAATATGTAGAGAACATCGATGAAAAATGGCAGGATTCTTATCAACGATTAGCGAAAGTCATTGCTGAAAATATACCTGAAGGATTTGTCTTGCGCATGCAATACGGGATGCCAACTTATGTTGTTCCTTTAAGCGTGTTTGCCGATGGCTATCTGGGTAGAAAAGATGAACCATTACCGTTTATTAGTTTAGCAGCTCAGAAAAAGCATTTATCCTTGTATCATATGGGAATCATGGGGAATAAAGAATTGTTGACTTGGTTTCAAGAAGAATATCAAAAGGCAGTTCCAACGAAGTTGAATATGGGGAAAAGTTGTATTCGATTCAGTAATCCAAAAAATATTCCTTATGAATTAATTGGGGAATTAGTTGGTAAAATTTCAATGGAGGAATGGGTCGATAGTTATACTCATTTTGAAGAAAAAAATAAGAAGTAGATACAGTTTTTTTAGAAGCAAAAAAATTGTTTTTTCTGATTGTTTCACGTACTCTTTTAAAGGATGTTGAATTTAGCAGAGGTTTTGTGAGTATATAGTTATCTCAAAAGTGGATTAGTTTTCCAGTAGAGACTGAGTGAGTCCGCTACGCTTTTAAAATTAGGAGGATCATTATGTTATTAGGTTCACATGTTAGTATGAGTGGTAAAAAAATGTTATTAGGTTCAGCGGAAGAGGCTGCGAGTTATGATGCGACGACGTTTATGATCTATACTGGGGCGCCGCAAAATACACGTCGTAAACCGATTGAAGAGATGAATATCGATGCAGGTCAAAAGTATATGACTGAGCATAATTTAAGCAATATCGTTGTACATGCTCCTTATATTATTAATTTAGGTAACACGATTAAATTGGAGAATTTTGGATTTGCTACTTCTTTTTTACGCCAAGAAATTGAGCGTGCTCATGCATTAGGTGCAACACAAATCACACTTCATCCAGGTGCTCACGTAGGAGCTGGCGTGGATGCAGGCTTGAAACAAATCATCAAAGGTCTTGATGAAGTTTTATGGAAAGAGCAAGTTCCACAAATTGCACTTGAAACAATGGCAGGTAAAGGGACTGAATTAGGTCGTACATTTGAAGAGTTAGCCACGATCATCGAAGGCGTTAAGTTAAATGAAAAATTGTCTGTTACAATGGACACCTGTCATATCAATGATGCTGGTTATAATGTAAAAGATGATTTTGACGGTGTTTTAGAAGAATTTGATAAAATCATTGGGTTAGATCGTCTGAAAGTCGTTCATGTCAATGATTCTAAAAATCCAATGGGTTCTCATAAAGATCGCCATGCTAATATTGGTTTTGGAACGATTGGTTTTGACGCTTTAAATAAAGTGGTTCATCATGAAAAATTGAAGGAACTACCTAAAATTTTAGAAACACCTTATGTGGGTGCCGATAAAAAGACAAGCAAAGCGCCTTATGGCTATGAAATTGCCATGCTAAAATCACAAAAATTCGATCCAGATTTATTGGAAAAAATCGAAGCGCAACAATAAGAACAGAAATGAAATGGTCTTTCGTAAATTTCTTGTGAAGAATATGACAAAAGACCTTTTCTTTTTGGTCTGTTTCTAGTAAAATGGTTTCTTGAGAGCAATTTACAAAATAGGGATAAATAATCCTATTAAAAATGAGAAACGGTAGGTTAGATAAGAATAGTGACTGCATAACAGACCCGCAGAAGTTCTTGTCCAGCTTTTCTAATAGAAAGGAGAGATTTATATGTCAACAGGTTTAGTAGTATTGATCGCGATTATCGCTTTATTAGCAGGTGCAGCAGGTGGATTTTTCCTTGCGCGCAAATATATGCAAGATTATTTTAAAAAGAATCCTCCCGTTAATGAGGAAATGTTACGAATGATGATGATGTCTATGGGACAAAAACCTTCTGAGAAGAAGATTCGTCAAATGATGCAGCAAATGAAGAACCAAGGAGACAAATAAGGTTTTTTCACTGCTATTCAGAATTCAAGAGCACAACGGGCCGATTTTTTGGCCCGTTTTTTTTGCACTTATTTTTTAATAAATGAAAGGAGTTGTATTGAAATGGGCAAACAACAAGTGAAAGATGTGAGCGCACAGTAGTTAATTAGAAGAGGAGAATGTACATGTCTATATTTAAAAAATTAGGGTGGTTTTTCAAACAAGAGAAAAAAAGTTATATCATTGGGGTATTTTCATTGGTTATGGTGGCGCTGGTACAATTAGTTCCGCCAAAAGTTATTGGGATTGTTGTTGACAAAATCGCTGCAAAAAATTTGACGATCAAACCTATTTTGTTTTGGGTCAGTATTCTTTTAGCAGCAGCTTTAGCACAATATATTTTTCGCTACATTTGGCGGACGCATATATGGGGAAGTGCAGCAAGACTAGAAAAGGATTTAAGACGGCAATTATTCCATCATTTCACAAAAATGGATAATGATTTTTATCAGAAATATCGAACAGGAGATTTGATGGCACATGCAACAAATGATTTGAATGCGATTCAAAACGTTGCAGGAGCGGGTATTTTAACTTTTGCGGATTCATTGATCACAGGGGGCGCTACGATTGTTGCTATGATTTTGTTTGTAGATTTGCGTTTGACCTTGATCGCGCTGATTCCCTTGCCATTACTAGCTGTGACCTCAAGAGTTCTAGGATCAAAATTGCATGATGCTTTTCGAGACTCACAAGCAGCGTTTTCTACGATCAATGATAAAACGCAAGAGAGCATCACAGGTATAAAAGTAATCAAAACATTTGGTCAGGAAAAAGAAGATATTCAGGATTTTACAGAGAAAATTGATGATGCGATTGTTAAAAATAAACGAGTAAACTTTCTAGATGCTTTATTTGATCCATTTATTACGTTGATTATTGGGATTTCTTATGTTCTGACCATCATCGTGGGTGGACGCTTTATTATGGAAGGCACGATCACGATTGGGCAATTGATTTCATTTATAAGTTATATAGGGATGCTTGTTTGGCCGATGTTTGCAATTGGTCGTTTGTTTAATGTACTGGAGCGAGGCAATGCAAGTTATGATCGTGTGAATGAGTTGCTCCATGAAAAGACACATATTATTGAGAAAAAAGATGCAATCCAAACACCTGCTAAAGGTCGGTTATCGATGGAAATTGCTCAGTTCACCTATCCAAAAGATGATAATGCAACCTTGGAACAAATCAAATTTACAGTTGGTGTAGGAGAAACGCTAGGAATCGTTGGGAAAACTGGAGCTGGGAAAACGACGATTTTAAAATTATTGATGCGTGAATATGATCATTATCAAGGCCGCGTAACGTTTGGTGGTCATGATATCAAAGACTATTCATTGGATGCGTTGATGAATTCGATGGGCTATGTACCTCAAGATCATTTTCTATTTTCAATGACAGTACGGGATAATATTCGTTTTGCTAATCCTGATTTTACCGAAGCAGAAGTAGAACAAGCAGCTGAAATGGCGTTTATCAATAATGAAATCAAAGCGTTTCCTAAAGGCTATGAGACGTTGGTTGGCGAACGCGGCGTTTCTTTATCAGGTGGTCAAAAACAACGGATTTCAATTGCTAGAGCGTTGATCGTCGATCCTGAATTACTGATTTTAGACGACGCTTTATCAGCAGTCGATGCGAAAACGGAAGAAGCAATTCTTTCTAATTTAAAAGAAGCAAGAAAAGAAAAAACAACAATCATTGCAGCTCATCGATTAAGTAGTGTGATGCATGCAAAAGAAATCATTGTTTTAGATGAAGGAAAAATCGTTGAACGTGGAACACATCAAGAGCTGTTAAGGCTTGCTGGATGGTATAAGCGTATGTGGGATAAACAACAATTAGAAGCTAAGATTGAAGGGAGTGAAGCATAATGGAAGAAAAATATGAATCAGAATGGACAAAATCAGTTCCGTTAAAAGAACAAGTTTCGATCGTTAAACGATTGCTGAAATTTGCACGACCATTTCGCCGTACTTTTTTAACAGCAATTTTGTTCGCTCTGATCCTGTCAATTATCAATATTCTTTTACCAAGGATCATTCAAACCTTTATGGATGATTATTTAACAACGAAAACGGCTACCAATCAAGTCATTCTCTTTTTTGCTGGGTTGTATCTCTTCGGCGTGATCGTTAAAAGTGTCGTCTGGTTTTTCCAATGGTTTTTATATTCGACTGCTTCACTGAAAACCTATCAATATATTCGCGTGAAGTTGTTTGAAAAACTGCAAACATTAGGTATGCGTTATTTTGATCAAACACCAGCCGGCTCGATCGTTTCTCGTGTAACAAACGATACGGAAACCTTATTTGAATTCTGGTATGTCTTTTTGATGGTTTTAACAGGTATTTTTGCCGTGGTTTCTTCCTTTATTGCGATGTTTCAAATCAGTGGGAAAATTGCGTTGTATAATTTGATTTTCTTACCTATTTTGCTGATCGTGATTTGGTACTATCAAAAATTCAGTTCTAGAATCTATAGAAGTATGCGTGAAAAACTAAGTCAGCTGAACACAAAGCTAAATGAATACATTTCAGGTATGCAAATCATTCAGCAGTTTAGGCAAGAACATCGTTTAGAAAAAGAATTTGAAGAAACGAATAATGACTATTTACGGACACGTTTTTTAATGATTAAGACCAATTCATTGTTATTAGGACCAATCATTAATTTCCTTTATACACTAGCGATTGGCTTGACCTTGGCTTTATTTGGGTATGATGCTTTACATTCTCCTGTTGAAGCTG
Source organism: Enterococcus ureasiticus (assembly GCF_001730285.1). Taxonomy (GTDB): domain Bacteria; phylum Bacillota; class Bacilli; order Lactobacillales; family Enterococcaceae; genus Enterococcus_L; species Enterococcus_L ureasiticus. The sequence continues at coordinate 229,647 of NZ_MIJZ01000014.1, read as the reverse complement.
GAATGATTTATGCTTTTGTGACGTATGTCCAGGCGTTTTTTAATCCAATGACGCAAATGATGGACTTTCTAAGCGTCTTTACAGATGGCATGGTTGCTGGTAGCCGCATTTTGAAAATCTTTGATAACGAAGAATTGACACCGCAGCAAAAAGTTGGAGCCAATGCAGAAATTATTCGTGGGAAAATTGAATTTCGTAATGTTAGTTTTTCTTATGATGGAGAGAATAATGTCTTGAATAATATCAGCTTTATTGCCAATCCTGGTGAAACTGTCGCATTGATTGGGCATACTGGTAGTGGTAAGAGCTCGATCATTAATGTCTTGATGCGTTTTTACGAATTTTATGAAGGTGAAATTTTGATCGATGATCGTGATATTCGTGAGTATCCATTGCCAGAATTAAGGAAAAAATTAGGGTTAGTTTTACAAGATGCGTTTATGTTTTATGGTGATATTGCTGGGAATATTCGGATGTTGAATCCAGAAATCACAGATGAGCAAATCAAAGCCGCAGCGGAATTTGTTCAGGCTGATAAATTTATAGAAACCTTGCCAAAAAAATACCATGCAAAAGTCATCGAACGAGGAGCCAGTTATTCAAGCGGCCAGCGTCAGCTGATTTCATTTGCTAGAACGATTGTAACGGATCCAAAAATCCTTGTGCTGGATGAAGCAACAGCGAATATCGATACGGAAACAGAAGGCTTGATTCAAGAAGGTTTAGCAAATATGCGTCAAGGTAGAACAACCATTGCGATTGCTCACCGTCTATCTACCATTCGTGATGCGGATCTGATTTTAGTATTGGATAAAGGCCGAATCGTTGAACGAGGCAATCATGACCATTTATTAGCTCAAAAGGGTTTGTATGCAGATATGTATAAACTGCAAAATAGTGAAGGGTAAAAGGAGAGACTGAGGCAGGAGCTACTTTTTTCTCGATATTTATTCAGATTCATAGCGTGGAGCAAAACTATAATTAGTTTTGCTCCACGTTTTTTTCTTATTAAAAGTAAGTATAAAAGAGATGCTATCGAGAAAAAAGCATGATATAATGGGAAACGGAAATAAATGACTCAAAATAAATTTGTTTTGAGCAGATACTATCACTGGGCAGAAAGATAGACAATCAATTCGTTAAGTTGTAAAGTAAATGTACTTGAAAAATTCGGAGGGTGAAAAACTTATGTATGATGTAATTATTATTGGAGCAGGGCCTGCTGGAATGACTGCAGCGCTATATGCGTCACGTTCTAATCTTTCAGTATTGATGATCGAACGCGGTGCGCCAGGCGGACAAATGAATAATACAGCTGAAGTAGAAAACTATCCAGGTTTTGATTCGATCATGGGACCTGAGTTAGCTTATAAAATGTACGAAAACGTTGAAAAATTTGGTACTGAAAATGCCTATGGTATTGTGATGGATATCAAAGATCAAGGTGCTTATAAAGAGGTCATTTGTGATGATAAAACCTATCAAGCCAAAACAGTGATCATAGCAACAGGTTGTGAACACCGTAAATTAGGTGTGAAAGGGGAAGAAGAATTTGCAGGCCGTGGTGTGTCTTATTGTGCAGTTTGTGATGGTGCCTTTTTCCGTAACAAAAAACTTTTAGTGATTGGTGGCGGCGATTCAGCCGTTGAAGAAGCGATTTACCTAACACAATTTGCTTCAGAAGTTGTGATCGTGCATCGTCGTGATGAGTTACGTGCGCAAAAAATCATTCAAGATCGTGCGTTTGCCAATGAAAAAATTTCTTTTGAGTGGAATACTGTCTTAGAAGAAATCGTTGGAAATGATAAGGTTGTAACTGGTGGGCAATTAAGAAATATCTTGACTGATGAAGTGAAAGAGATTCCAGCTGATGGTGTCTTTATCTACGTTGGACTTGATCCGCTAACAGAACCGTTCAAAAAAGCTGGCTTGACGAATGCTGAAGGCTGGATCGAAACGGATCAAGATATGAAAACAAGTATGCCCGGTGTGTTTGCAATTGGGGATGTTCGTGAAAAAACATTACGTCAAATCACAACAGCTGTTGGCGAGGGCGGAATTGCTGGACAACAAGTCTACAAATATATTGAAGATATGGCAGAAGCTGAAGAAGTTAAATAATCAATCATTTTGTTGAAATATCACTATAATTTTGACTGACCAAGATCTGGGTCAAAGCTTGATAAGTTTTGACTTAGATCTATTTTTATACGATTAAGGGGAGTGAAACTAATGAGTCTCAATTTAAAAGCAATTGAAGAAATTGTGAATAATGAAAAAAATGCAGGCGAATTTTCCGAGTTGATCCGCGATTTTAAAAAGATTGGCGTTAAAAAATATGATTATTTAGTAGGTGCAGGTATGTATCGCTACTATGATGAAGCATCATACATTGAAATCCGACTGAATGGCACACCTAAAAATGTTGATATGAAAGAATCTTCGACAGCAATAAAAAAAGCAGTTTTAAAAGCGCAAGCGGGTGACATTACTTTTGAAGAATTCACAGAGCTTGCTGGAGCTGCAGGAGTAGCCTATTGGCGGACAGATTTATTGGCTATGCAGGTGGATTATTTTGGGCAAAGTGGAGAAATTCTGTTAAGTGAACCAATTCCAGAAGTTTAATTTAAACTATCTAAATATTTGTCGTGAAGGTAATTTCATAGATCTATCAAGAAACTGAAACCGCAAAATGTGTGTTTCAGTTTTTATTTATTATTGAAATTTCCCCTAGCAATTCCTATTTTTAATGGTAAACTTAAATAGAAGATTAGAAAACGATGAGTAAAAGTCTGTTTAGTTATTTAAGCACTATTAAAAAAGGAGTGGAATAACAATGATGGAATATGAAAAAGATTGGTTTATGAGGCAAGTGAAAGCCGCTGTGTTTAACCCTTTTAAAAAAGCGTCAGAAGTCCAAGTCATGCCAATGATTCAGGTGACAGATGAAGGGACTGGAGAAAACTATTCTGTTCCAATCCAAAGCTATCTTTCAGAACTGATTTTGACATTGAAAGTAAATCAGGCTGAAAATATACTATTTTCAGAATCTAAAAAAATGACAGACGAACAGTTTTTCGACTTGGGTAATTGGTTTTATGATAGGGTGAACAATTTATCGGACGAAGAATTAAAAGAGGCAAACTTTTCAAGAGCAGAAATTCATCAAGGAATAGCCGATTTAGGTCAATCAGTGTAACTAAAAATGATTATTTTTTGTTTATTTCTTTATCTTTTGACAATTGTAAAAATATGAATTATGATGATTATGGATTAAGAACTGAATAATTGTTAGGTGAGGCTCCTATTTGGACACATGCTGCTGCCGCGAAAGAATCGAGAGACTCTTAGTTGGTTGAACAGGAATGATCGTTAAGGTCATTCATAACGTAGCTGATAAGAAATTATCTACGCCCTATAGTGCTAAAGCTCAACGATAGAGAAACTTTTATTTAAGTTGCTATTTCACGCACACTCTATTGTTGAGTGTGCGTTTTTGCTGTGAATCACAGCGACTGGCTTCGCCAGAGCTGATGATGAACAGTACTTGGCGACCAAAGGGAGCGAAGTTCCGCAAAAAAAACAAACAGCCAGGAAGAAAATAAACGCCAGATATCAAGAGCTCTAAAACATGAAGAAACAACTGGCTTCGCCAGAGCTGATGATGAACAGTACTTGGCGACCAAAGGGAGCGAAGTTCCGCAAAAAAAACAAACAGCCAGGAAGAAAATAAACGCCAGATATCAAGAGCTCTAAAACATGAAGAAACAACTGGCTTCGCCAGAGCTGATGATGAACAGTACTTGGCGACCAAAGGGAGCGAAGTTCCGCAAAAAAAACAAACAGCCAGGAAGAAAATAAACGCCAGATATCAAGATCTCTAAGACATGAAGAAACAACTGTCTTTGCCAGAGCTGATGATGAACAGTACTTGGCGACCAAAGGGAGCGAAGTTCCGCAAAAAAAAACAAACAGCCAGGAAGAAAATAAAATCCAGATAGCAAAATGCTAACCAAACAATTAAAAAAATCCATCGTTCCAAAATGATCAAAAGAGAGGAAGAGCTACATGGAAGACCCCAGTCAGTCGAGCAATAAACTAAATGTCCCCTTCATCTTAGAAACGATGGAATTGAAATAATAATTCTTTCCTCTTCTATATTGGATGAAGAAAAAGGAGGAAAAGATAATGATGAACAAAAAAATAGCAGATATCAAGAAAACAACAAAAGACCAAGAATTAAGAAAATTAGCAATGCTATCTGAACGTGAATTGATGATGGAACTTCGTACCTCAGAAAAGGGGCTATCCGAAGAAGATGCCAAAAATCGTTTAGAAGAGTATGGACCAAATGAAGTGTCCGCACAAAAACCAACACCAGCAATTATTATGTTTTTAGAAGCATTTAAAGATCCATTTGTTTATGTATTGGCTTTATTGATGGTCGTTTCAGCTGCAACAAAAGATTTTGAAGCAGCACTTGTAATGGGAATCATGATTTTAGCTAGTGTTATTATTGCCTTTATTCAAGAGTATCGTTCCCAAAAAGCAAGTTTAAATCTAAAAGAACTCATCGAAAATACAACAGCTGTAACGCGTTCCGGCCAAACGAAAGAAATTCCAATGGACGAAGTTGTCCCAGGAGACATTGTAACACTTGCGACAGGAGATATGATTCCAGCAGATGCCGTGCTGATTTGGACAAAGGATCTATTTATCAATCAATCTTCTTTGACGGGTGAATCAATGCCGGTAGAAAAATTTGTTGAAGCAGGAATTGATAAAAATTCTGAATCTGTTTCTGCTTTAGATATGCAGGATTTGATTTTTATGGGAACCGACGTATTGAGTGGGCAAGGAAAAGCGATTATCTTGAAGACTGGACAAAATACGTTCTTCGGGGATATTGCCAAAAATGCGACAACCCAACGTGGAAAAACCTCTTTTGATATTGGTTTGACGAAAGTCAGTAAATTTCTACTAAGAATGGTTATGATTTTGTTTCCAATCGTATTTTTGATCAATGGTATCACGAAAGGTGAATGGGGCGAAGCGTTTTTCTTTGCGATTGCTGTGGCAGTTGGTTTAACGCCTGAAATGCTTCCGATGATCGTAACCAGTAACTTAGCAAAAGGTGCGTTAAGTTTATCCAAACATAAGGTGATCGTAAAAGAATTACCTTCTATTCAGAATTTAGGTAGTATGGATATTCTGTGTACAGATAAAACAGGAACGATTACAGAAGATAGAGTCGTTTTAGTACAACATCTGGATCCATTAGGTGAAGTCAATAATCAAGTTCTAGATATGGCTTTTTTGAATTCTCATTATCAAACCGGCTGGAAAAATCTGATGGATATAGCGGTAATCAATTTTTATGAAGAAAATAACAATCAAAGTCCATATCATTCGGTGACAAAATTAGATGAAATTCCGTTTGACTTTTCCCGTCGTCGTTTAACTGTGGTCGTCAATGCAGATGGTCATCAATTTATGATCACTAAAGGTGCTGTTGAAGAGATGGAAGCTGTTTGTACACATGCTGAAATCAATGGCGAAATCGTACCGTTAACACCCGAGTTGCAAAAAAGAATGCGCGAAGTCAATATTCGGATGAATGAACAAGGTATGCGAGCTTTAGCAGTTGCCGTTAAAAAAGATGTTCACAGCGAAGCCATTTATAGTGTAGAAGATGAACAAGGAATGACACTGATCGGTTTTATGGGCTTTTTGGATCCAGCAAAAAAATCAGCAATTACTGCAATCAAGTCGTTACATCAACATGGTGTTAATGTAAAAGTTTTAACAGGTGATAATGATATTGTTGCTAAAAAAGTTTGTAGTGATGTAGGAATAGAAGTGTCACATGTTGTACTTGGATCTGATATCGATAATATGTCTGATGAACAAATGAAAGAAGAAGTCGAAAAAACCAATTTATTTGCTAAATTGAATCCGATGCAAAAGTCTCGAATCATTGAAACACTGCAAGGTAATGGTCACACAGTTGGTTTCATGGGAGATGGAATCAATGATGCACCAGCACTTCGTAAAGCAGATGTTGGAATTTCCGTTGATACAGCGGCCGATATTACAAAAGATGCCAGCTCAATCATTTTACTAGAAAAAAGCTTGAATGTTCTAGAAGATGGTGTGATCGAAGGTCGAAAAGTTTTTAGTAATATGATGAAGTACATTAAAATCACGATCAGTTCTAACTTTGGGAATGTTTTCTCAATACTGATCGCAAGTGCTTTTTTACCATTTCTACCAATGCTTTCGATTCAATTATTGATCCAAAACTTAATTTATGATATCGCGCAATTGGCCATTCCTTGGGATAATGTGGATGAAGAAGATTTATTAAAACCTGTTCGTTGGGAAACAAATGGCCTGATGAAATTTACCTTATGCATTGGACCGGTAAGTAGTATCTTTGATATTATGACCTATCTCGTGATGTGGTTTGTCTTCAGCGCTAACACGATCGGCAGTCAACATTTGTTCCAAACAGGTTGGTTTGTAGTTGGCTTAGTTAGTCAAACCTTAGTTGTTCAAATGGTTCGGACTAGAAAAATACCATTTATTCAAAGTATTGCATCACCAGCTGTAATTCTTTCCAGTTTAGGAGCAGTCGCTTTAGGATTATTGATTGTCTTGACACCAATTCGGGAGGTTTTCGACTTTGTGAAACTTCCAGCTAATTATTGGGGCTGGTTCATTTTGATCATTGTACTATATTTAATTACAGTAGAAGTTGCGAAACGACTTTATATTCATATCACAAAAGAGTGGATTTGATTTAGAAAAAGAAGATTTCGAATTTTTATTCGGTAGACGATTTGGTGAAATTAAATGGTTAGTCCATTTTTTCAAAAACTATCATTTAGAAGAAATGACGAAAAATTTCTTTGTGGTTGAATCTGTTATTCGGAAAGAGTGACGAAAAATTATTTTTTGATTATTAATATTCGTTTTTTAGAGAACAAAGGCAAAATGCATAAATTTTTGTCTTTGTTCTTTTTCTTGTGTTCGAAAAAAGTCTGTTCAATTTTTAGCAAAGAATTTCTAACCTGTAAATCTTCTGTAGCATAACAATGATCAAAGGGACTATAACAGATGAGTGTCAAAAGATACGATTGTGGAGGCTTTTTGTAAAACGGTTTCTTGTTTGTGATTTTAATCACTAACCTTTGGTACGAAAGGTTTCGGGTATTTTAATCAAATTTAAAGAAATGCTAACTTTTTACTTGCTCTTTTATCTGTTTAGTGATAATTTGTAAGTGTAGTCGATAAAAAGTAATACAGTTTTTAACACTGTTTTATTTTTTACGAAAAAAAGAAACGTAACAGAGAGGATTGTGTGACAAAATGGCAAAGGCAAAGAAACAAAAACCTATTGACTTTAAAGCACTTATGGAAAAAGTCGACGCTGATTTCCCAACATTTCAAATTTTAGATAAAGATGGGAAAATCGTAAATGAAGATGCTGTACCGGATTTATCAGATGACGAATTAGTAGAATTAATGACTCGTATGGTTTGGTCACGTGTATTAGACCAACGCTCAACTGCTTTGAACCGTCAAGGTCGTCTAGGCTTCTTCGCACCAACAGCTGGACAAGAAGCAAGCCAATTAGCAAGTCAATTTGCTATGGAAAAAGAAGATTACCTATTACCAGGTTACCGTGATGTACCTCAATTAGTTCAACACGGCTTACCATTAACAGAAGCTTTTCTTTGGTCTCGTGGACATGTAGCAGGTAACCACTACGCACCAGAATTAAATGCTTTACCACCACAAATCATCATTGGTGCGCAATACATTCAAGCAGCTGGTGTTGCTTTAGGAATGAAAAAACGCGGCAAGAAAAACGTTGTCTTCACTTATACAGGTGATGGCGGTTCTTCACAAGGTGATTTCTATGAAGCAATCAACTTTGCAGGTGCTTATCATGCAAACGGCGTGTTTATCATCCAAAACAATGGTTTTGCGATTTCAACACCACGTGAAAAACAAACAGCAGCTAAAACGTTAGCACAAAAAGCTGTAGCGGCAGGAATTCCAGGAATCGTCGTTGACGGAATGGACCCATTAGCAGTGTATGCAATTGCAAAAGAAGCACGCGAATGGTCTGCAAACGGAAACGGCCCTGTATTGATCGAAACGTTAACTTACCGTTATGGTCCACATACATTATCAGGTGACGATCCAACTCGTTACCGTTCAAAAGACATGGATGACGAATGGGTACAAAAAGATCCATTAGTTCGTTTCCGTAAATATCTAGAAGACAAAGGCTTATGGTCTGAAGAAAAAGAAAACGAAGTAATCGAAAAAACAAAAGAAGAAATCAAAGTAGCAATTGCAGAAGCAGATAAAGTTCCAAAACAAAAAGTTTCTGATTTCTTGAAAAATATGTTTGAAGTTCAACCTCAAAACATTAAAGAACAAATTGCATTCTACGAAGCGAAGGAGTCGAAATAATCATGGCACAAAAAACAATGATCCAAGCAATTACAGATGCCTTAGCTCTTGAAATAGAGAAAGACGAAAATGTATTAGTATTCGGTGAAGACGTTGGTAAAAACGGCGGAGTTTTCCGTGCAACTGAAGGCTTACAAGAAAAATTTGGTGAAGACCGTGTCTTCGATACTCCTTTAGCAGAATCTGGAATCGGTGGTTTAGCTTTCGGTTTAGCATTAGAAGGTTACCGTCCAGTTCCTGAAATCCAATTCTTTGGATTCGTATTTGAAGTGTTTGACGAAATCGTAGGTCAAATGGCTCGTACTCGTTACCGTATGGGTGGAACACGTAACATGCCTATTACTGTTCGTGCGCCTTTTGGTGGTGGTGTGCATACACCAGAACTTCACTCAGATAACTTAGAAGGTTTGATTGCTCAATCCCCTGGTATCCGTGTTGTTATCCCATCAAATCCATATGATGCAAAAGGACTATTGATTTCTGCAATCAGAAGCAATGACCCTGTTGTTTACCTAGAGCACATGAAACTATACCGTTCATTCCGTGAGGAAGTGCCGGATGAGTCTTATGAAGTGCCTTTAGATAAAGCAGCTGTTACTCGTGAGGGTACAGATGTTTCTATCATCACTTACGGTGCAATGGTTCGCGAAGCAATCAAAGCTGCTGACAACTTAGCGAAAGACAATATTTCTGTTGAAATCATTGACTTACGTACTGTCGCTCCTTTAGATGTTGAAACAATCATTAAATCAGTTGAAAAAACTGGCCGCGTAGTCGTTGTTCAAGAAGCTCAAAAACAAGCAGGCGTTGGTGCTATGGTTGTTTCTGAAATTTCTGAACGTGCAGTATTATCATTAGAAGCGCCAATTGGCCGTGTATCTGCTCCAGATACAATCTTCCCATTTGGACAAGCAGAAAACATTTGGTTGCCAAATGCTAAAGATATCGAAGCGAAAGCTAGAGAAATCGCAGAATTTTAATTAAATAGTCGAGCAGAATAACTGAACCTTGAGCAATAAGACTGAACTTTCACTGATTTTTTATCATGAGAAAGTTTGGACTTATTGTTGCCAAGGTTATCTTGTGAAGTTAGACGTAAAAGAAAGGGAAGACTAAAAAATGGCTTATCAGTTTAAATTACCAGATATTGGTGAAGGTATTGCAGAAGGCGAAATCGTAAAATGGTTCGTTAAAGCAGGAGACACCATCAATGAAGACGATACACTATTAGAAGTTCAAAACGATAAATCTGTAGAAGAGATTCCATCTCCAGTTACAGGAACAGTTAAATCAATCGTAGTACCTGAAGGCACAGTAGCAAATGTTGGGGATGTATTGATCGAAATCGATGCACCAGGACATCCTGAAAATGATGCAGCACCTACAGCCGCTCCAGCTCAAGAACAAACACCTGCACAACCAGCAGCAGTTCCAGAAGCACCAGCAGCAGACAATGGCGGCGGCGTTTTCCAATTTAAATTACCAGATATCGGTGAAGGTATTGCAGAAGGTGAAATCGTAAAATGGTTCGTTAAATCAGGCGATACAATCAATGAAGATGATACTTTATTGGAAGTTCAAAACGACAAATCTGTTGAAGAAATTCCTTCACCAGTTACAGGTACAGTTAAAAACATCGTTGTTCCAGAAGGTACAGTAGCAAATGTTGGGGATGTATTGATTGAAATCGATGCACCAGGACATAACGCTGCACCAAGTTCAGCTCCAGTAGCAAGTGCTCCTGCTCAAACAGAACAAGCAGCACCAGCACCTGCAGCATCAACAGGTGTAGTAGCAGCTGCTGATCCAAATAAACGTGTTCTGGCTATGCCATCAGTACGTCAATTTGCTCGTGAAAAAGATGTTGATATTACACAAGTTGCACCAACTGGAAAAGGCGGACGTGTCACAAAATCAGATATCGAAAGCTTTATCTCAGGTGGCGGACAAGCAGCAGCACCAGCACAAGCTGAACAAACTGCAGCAACTCCACAAGCAACAGCTACAACTGAAACAGCAGCACCAAAAGCACCTGCTAAACCATTTGTTTCTGATTTAGGTGAAGCGGAAACTCGTGAGAAAATGACACCAACTCGTAAAGCAATTGCTAAAGCGATGGTTAACAGTAAACACACTGCACCTCACGTTACATTGCATGACGAAGTTGAAGTATCTAAATTATGGGATCACCGTAAGAAATTTAAAGATGTTGCTGCTGCAAACGGCACAAAATTAACATTCTTACCATATGTTGTTAAAGCGTTAACTGCAACAGTTCAAAAATTCCCAATCTTGAATGCATCAATTGATGACGCAGCACAAGAAATCGTATATAAAAACTACTATAACATTGGTATCGCAACAGATACTGATCATGGTTTATATGTACCAAACGTTAAAAATGCGAACACTAAGAGTATGTTTGCTATCGCTGATGAAATCAACGAAAAAGCAGCTCTTGCAATTGAAGGCAAATTAACTGGTGCGGATATGCGTGATGGCTCTATCACAATCAGTAATATTGGTTCAGTTGGCGGCGGCTGGTTTACACCAGTTATCAACTACCCTGAAGTTGCAATTTTAGGTGTTGGTACAATCGCTACACAACCAGTTGTAAATGCAGACGGTGAAATCGTTGTTGGACGTGTCATGAAACTTTCAATGAGTTTTGACCACCGTATCGTTGATGGCGCGACTGCTCAAAAAGCAATGAACAACATCAAGCGTTTATTAGCTGATCCAGAATTATTATTAATGGAAGGATGATTATCACATGGTAGTAGGAGATTTCGCCATTGAATTAGATACAGTCGTAATTGGTTCAGGCCCTGGAGGATACGTTGCAGCAATTCGTGCTGCTGAAATGGGTCAAAAAGTTGCGATCATTGAACGTGAGTTTATCGGCGGTGTATGTTTGAACGTTGGATGTATTCCTTCTAAAGCATTGATCGCAGCTGGACATCACTATCAAGAATCACTAGATTCAACTATGTTTGGTGTAACAGCTAAAGATGTTGAGTTAGACTTTACAAAAACACAAGAATGGAAAGACAACAAAGTTGTTAACACTTTGACAAGTGGTGTTGGTTTCCTTCTTAAAAAACATAAAATCGAAATTATTGAAGGAGAAGCTTTCTTCGTTGATGAAAACACATTACGTGTCATTCATCCGGATTCAGCTCAAACTTACTCATTCAATAATGCAATCGTAGCAACAGGTTCTCGTCCAATCGAAATCCCTGGATTTAAATTTGGCGGACGTGTTTTAGATTCAACAGGTGGTTTGAACTTGAAAGAAGTACCTAAGAAATTTGTTATCATCGGTGGCGGTGTTATCGGTGCAGAATTAGGCGGAGCATATGCAAACCTTGGTTCTGAAGTAACGATTTTAGAAGGTAGCCCTTCAATCTTACCAACTTATGAAAAAGACATGGTTAAACTAGTTACAGATGACTTCAAGAAGAAAAATGTAACAGTTGTAACCAAAGCGATGGCTAAAGAAGCAATCGACAATGGCGACAGCGTAACTGTAAAATATGAAGTAGACGGCAAAGAAGAATCAGTCACTGCTGACTATGTAATGGTAACAGTTGGACGTCGTCCAAACACGGATGATCTTGGTTTAGAACAAGCCAGTGTTGAAGTTGGCGAACGTGGTTTAGTTAAAGTGGACAAACAAGGTAGAACAAACGTATCAAATATCTTCGCTATTGGTGATATCGTACCAGGTGCTGCTCTTGCTCATAAAGCAAGCTACGAAGCTAAAATTGCAGCAGAAGCAATTTCTGGTAAAAAAGTTGAAGTAGACTACAAAGCAATGCCTGCTGTAGCTTTTACTGATCCAGAATTAGCAAGTGTTGGTATGACAATTGCTGAAGCCAAAGAAGCGGGATTAGAAGCAACTGCTTACAAATTCCCATTCGCTGGTAACGGCCGTGCTATTTCTTTAGGTAAAACTGAAGGATTCGTACGTTTGGTAACAACAAACGAAGACAATGTAATTATCGGAGCACAAATCGGCGGAGTTGGCGCAAGTGATATGATTTCTGAATTATCATTAGCGGTTGAATCTGGCATGAATGCTGAAGATATCGCATTAACGATCCATCCACACCCATCTTTAGGGGAAATTACTATGGATGCTTCTGAGTTGGCTTTAGGTTTGCCAATTCATATTTAAATAGCATATTTGTCACACAAAGAAAGACCGAGCTAGCCAAGCTCGGTCTTTTGTTTTATTTAAAAACTCAAAAAATAACTCTTTTCATCGATGGAGATCTCTATCATCTTGTTCCTCGATTCTATGAACCATTTCAAGCAATCCGCCGTTTCCCTCATCTATAATTCTTTTAACTCTAGAAATCGTTGTAGTGCTGCTGCCAGTAGCTTCAGCAATATCAGTATAGGTTTTATTTAGGACTAACAACTTTGCAACCTCAAATCGTTGGATCATTGAATCTAGTTCTTTTAGTGTCATCAAGTCATCAAAATAATTATAACAATCTTCCAATGTTTCCAGAGCTAACAGAGAACGGAAAAACTCATCACCGTGACCGTCTTGTATCTTATCGATTTTCATAAGTTCCTCCTAATTTAAAAGCGTAGCGGACTCGTTTAACTTTGACTGAAGAATAGGAAAAATTGAGAGTGGCGTTTTTTGGCACAATCAGATTTTATCTTTTTTCCGAAGAGCTAGCCCGCGAAGCTAGATAATACATAGCAATAATGTTTCTTTTACTCACTATATACTTCTTAGCAAGCATTTTTTATTATAAAACTTTTTTGTATTTTGTCCAGTAAATTGAATGGATACGTGTAAAAAATCAAACAAAGAAAGGTGAAGCAAAACTAAATTAGTTTTGCTTCACCTTTTAAAAATAGCGTCATTCTTGTTTAATTAGAAATTAATTTCACTAAAGTGTATTGTTTTTTACCTTTTCTCACAATAATGAATTTTCCGTCAAAGCTATGCTCTGCTGTAACGACAAAGTCCAACTCTTTAATACGATCACCATTGATTGAAATTGCGCCATTTGTGATATCTTCTCTCGCTTGGCGTTTAGAAGGTTCGATTCCAAGTTCGATCAACCAGTCTACAAGAGTTTGATCAAGTGTTTCTGTTTCAATAGTAGGCATGTTTTTAAAGCCTTCTTCAATTTGTTTAGAAGTTAGATTTTTTACATTACCTGAGAATAATGCTTCTGAAATGGCTAGTGCATCATTTAAATCAGCTTCACTATGAACAAATTTTGTCATTTCGGCAGCTAATACGCGTTGCGCTTCACGTAAATGTGGTTCTGTTTGGACTTTGACTTCTAAGGCATCGATTTCTTCTTTTGTTAAGAAAGTAAAGAATTTCAAGTATTTGATTACGTCACGGTCGTCTTGGTTTACCCAGAATTGGTAGAACTCGTAAGGTGTTGTTTTTTCTGGATCAAGCCAAACGGCGCCACCGGCTGTTTTACCAAATTTTGTTCCGTCCGCTTTTAGCATCAATGGAATTGTTAAACCAAAGGCTTTTGCATCAGCGCCTTCTTTTTTACGAATCAAGTCTAGCCCTGCTGTAATATTGCCCCATTGATCAGCTCCACCAATTTGCATGCGAACGTTATTGTTTTGGAATAAGTGTAAAAAGTCCATTGATTGTAGGATTTGGTACGTAAATTCTGTAAACGAAATCCCTGTTTCTAAACGGCTTGCTACGATATCTTTGGCAAGCATGGTATTGATGTTGAAGAATTTACCGTAATCTCTTAAAAAATCTAAAAGAGTAAGGTTGTGTGTCCAGTCGTAGTTATTTACGAGTGTTAATGTGTTGTCAGTATCTACAGCAAATAGTTTTTCCATTTGTCTTGTTAAAGAATCAACATTGTGTTGAACAGTTTCCATTGTTTGTAATTGACGTTCTGTCGTGCGTCCACTTGGATCTCCAATCGTTCCAGTTGCACCACCGATCAAAATAAATGGATGATGTCCAAAGGCTTGGAATCTTTTTAGCATCATAAAAGGAATCAAGTGCCCGATATGCATGCTATCTCCTGTAGGGTCAACACCGCAATATAGTGAAATGCTCTCGGTTTCAACGTATTCACGTAAACCTTCGCTATCTGTTTGTTGGTTGATGGCGCCGCGCCATTCTAATTCATCAATAATGTTTGTCATGTTTCTTCTTCCTTTCCTAAATAAAATAAAAAACGCCCCATAGGCTATTAGCCTATGGGACGAACTCCGCCGTGTTACCACCCAAATTGTATATGAAAAACCATATACCTCTCAAATCTGTATCGTAGATAGACGCCTACTTACGGTAGGAAACTAAAAGTGTAATTCACAAAAAATGTATATGCCAACTCTCACTAAATGTTGACTCTCTGAAATAGGGACATTCTTGCTACTTCGCTTTATTAAAGTTTGATATGTTATTTTGTAGCAATTCTACGACAAATAAGCCAACTTGTCAAATACTTCTTTTTTACTTTTATTATTTTTAAATGAGGTATTTCTCATATAAGTCGATTTTGGTTTAATCTAGGTTTTTTGAAAGTATATAAAGACAAATATAATTTCTAACAATTGCGAACGACCTTTTTACAATTAGATCTTTTACGTTATTTTTTTCACACAAAAGCTTTAGTGCAGTGGAGCGCTGACGCGCTGTATAGAGTAGATGAATGTTAAATAACGGCCTTTTTTTTTAATTCTGCTCTTTTTGACTTGAGGCTTAAAGCTACCTATACTTTGGGAGTGATTTCACATGTGGGAAACAAAAAATAAATTTAATCAGGAGGTCAAATAGAAACATGAATAAGAAATTATCATTATTTGGATTAATTGGAATTACCATGGCCTTTTTTGGAACGGTTCGTAGTGTTCCAACATTAGCATCAACAGGATGGGCACAAATCTTTTATATGTTAATCGCAGCATGCTGCTTTGCTTTACCAATTGCTTTGATTTCAGCTGAGTTATCAACTGGCTGGCCAGAAGAAGGCGGCCCTCAAGTTTGGGTACGTAATGCTTTTGGAGAAAAATGGGGTTTTGTTACTTCATGGTTATTATGGGTACAAATGTTTTTCGGAATGGTGATGGTTGCTTCAACTGTCGGAGTGTTATTAGGGTATGTCATTGACCGTCCAGATTTAGGACACAATAATTTATTCATTTTTATCATGATATTGGTTTCTTATTGGGGCATTACATTGCTGAATTTGAAATTTGACATGGTAAAAATTGCAGGTGACTGGGGCGCTGTGATCGGTGTTTATATTCCTTTTGTGGCATTAGTTATTTTAGGAATGATGTACATGGCAAAACATGGAATCAACCAAGATAGTTATTTAGGTCATTTTGAAGCGAGCAAGTTATTACCTGATTTTAGTGATTTAGGTAGCTTACCGACATTAACAGGAATTATCTTCATTTTTGCTGGAGTAGAAATTTCATCTGTTCATGCAAACAATATCGATAACCCAAAACGTAATTATCCAATTGCTGTGATTGCTTCTGTTTTACTATTAGTTGTATTCAACTTAGTAGCTGGTTTAAGTGTGGCAGATAGTGTACCAGCTGGAAAAATGGAACTAGCTAATATCACACAACCATTTGTGATCATGACACAAGATTTAGGAATTCCAGCAATTTTCAATAATATTATTTCCTTGATGATTTTAATCGGTGTCTTAGTTCAATTGAGTGCTTGGGTTTTAGGACCAAGTAAATCAATGATCAAAGTAGCAGAAGAAGGGAACTTACCACCATTCTTCCAAAAACGTAACGCAAAAGGAATTCCAATTGTTTTTGTTATGATCCAAGCGATTGTTATTTCACTTGTTTCATTCCTATATGTTGTTGTGCCAGATATCAGTGCAGCATTTTTGATCATCACGATTACAACGACGATTCTTTATTGTGTAGTGTATCTATTGATTTCACTTTCAGCGATTAAGTTGCGTTACAGTATGCCGAATGTGAAACGTCCATTTAGATTAGGAAGTAAAGGCAATGGCTTGATGTGGTTTGTCTCTGTTTTAGCGATCGTTAGTGTGGTTGTTACAATTCTAGTCAGCTTGATTCCACCAACTTCTGTTCCGCAAAGTGGACATGTAGCATATATTATTTTCCAAGTGGCAGCAACTGTTATTATGATCGGTATTGCATTGATCATTTATAAGAAAAAGAAACCAGAATGGAAGAAAACAGATAAATAAGAAATAACGATAAAAAATAGAGTTTTCAGCATGATCAATTATGAAACTATTGGAGGAAAATATCATGAAAAATTTCAATACTGACGATACAAATTTAAAAGCATTATTTATAGGTGATAAAGGTGAAAACGTTGATTTATTCAAAGAACTGTTAAACAAAATGATCGATGAGCACGTTGGCTGGAGACAAAATTACATGCCGCAAGATTTACCAGTGATTTCACCACAAGATAGAAGTTCTAAAAGTTTCCAAGAAACAGCGGACAATATGAGAAGTGTTTTCAATGTTTTATCTTCACGTTTACGCACTGAATCACTTCCTTGGCACTCAGCAGGCCGTTTTTGGGGTCATATGAACGCCGAAACATTAATGCCATCAATTATTGCCTATACAACTGCAATGCTTTGGAACGGCAATAACGTGGCTTATGAGTCATCACCAGCAACTTCACAAATGGAAGAAGAAGTTGGAATGGAATTTGCTACATTGATGGGGTATGAAGATGGTTGGGGTCACATCGCAGCTGATGGTTCGATTGCTAACTTAGAAGGTTTATGGTATGCCCGCAATATGAAATCATTACCGTTTGCTATTCAAGCTGTTGTGCCAGAAATGGTTGCAGGTAAAACGGACTGGGAATTGTTGAACATGTCTACAACAGAAGTTTTAGATATTTTGGATCAAGTGCAAGATAACTTTGACGAGATCAAAGCGCAATCAGCTCGTAGTGGTAAAAACTTAGATAAATTAGGTAAATGGATCGTGCCACAAACAAAACATTATTCATGGTTAAAAGCGGCTGACATTATCGGGATTGGTTTAGACCAAGTGATCGCTGGTGAAGTAAATAGTGAATACCGTATGGATATTGATAAATTAGAAGCGCAAATTCGTGATTTAGCAGCACAAGGTATTCCGACTCTTGGAGTTGTTGGTGTGGTTGGTTCGACAGAAGAAGGTCAAGTCGATCGTATCGATCAAATCATCGCTTTACGTGATAAATTAGCAAAAGAAGGCATCTACTTCTATGTACATGTCGATGCAGCTTACGGCGGTTATGGACGGTCAATTTTCTTAGATGAAAATGATCAATTTATCGAATGGGATAAAATTGAAGAAACCTATGCCAAACATAATATCTTCCAAGAAAAAAATGATTGGTTGACAAGAGAAGTTTATGAATCATTCAAAGCAATCGAACAAGCTGAATCTGTAACAATCGATCCACATAAAATGGGCTACATTCCATATTCTGCTGGTGGTGTTGTCATCAAAGATATCCGTATGCGTGACGTGATTTCTTACTTTGCAACGTATGTATTTGAAAAAGGGGCAGATATTCCAGCCTTATTAGGAGCTTACATTCTTGAAGGATCTAAAGCTGGTGCAACGGCTGCCGCTGTTTGGACGGCTCACAAAGTATTACCACTTAACGTAACAGGTTACGGTAAATTAATGGGTGCAAGTATTGAAGGGGCTTATCATTTCTATCACTTTATCGATGGTTTGGAATTTAAAGTTGGCGATAAAACGATTGAAATCCATGCGTTAACAAAACCTGATTTTAATATGGTTGATTATGTATTTAATGAAAAAGGCAATACAGATCTTGTGAAAATGAATAAATTAAACCATGATTTCTACGACTATGCATCTTATGCAAAAGGTGGATTATATAACAATGAATTCATTACTTCACATACTGATTTTGCCATCGAAGAATATGGTCACAGCCCATTTGAATTTGTAAACAGCTTAGGGTTCTCCCGCGCTGAATGGGAACGTGCAGATAAAGTAACGATTTTACGTGCTGCAGGTATGTCTCCGTATATGAATGATAAAGAAGTTTTTGATGAATACGCTAAAAAAATTAAACAAGCAATCCAAGAAAAATTAGAAGCAATTTACGCTGAATAAATGATTGTAAGTTGAAATACTGTGGGTGTGGCAAAGCGCTAAATCAGCTTTGCCATAGCTGCAGCTTTTCTATAAAAAATAATGAGAGAAAATGAATAAGAGTATTCATCGACTTTCTAAAAAAATGTGGGGAACAATGTATGAAAACATATCAAGTGAATTTTAACGAAGCAGTTTTCTTATTAATAACATTACTGTTGATGATTGGTACCAGTATTATTGGTTTCGGTATTCCTGCTCATGTTGCTATTTTGATTGCGATTGGTTATTTGCTTTTATTTGCGGTATATAAGAAATTTTCTTGGGATTTTATTCATGATGCATTGATCGATGGGGTTTCTTCTGGTATTATCCCGATGTTGATTTTCATTTTGATTGGTGCTTTGATCAGTGTTTGGATTGCGGCGGGAACGATTCCGACGATCATGGTTTTAGGTTTTTCTTTTTTGTCTGTGAAATATTTTATTCCGACTGTTTTTATTGTTTGCGGTATTGTAGGGGGAGCGGTTGGTAGCTCTTTTACCACGATTTCAACGATCGGGATTGCCTTTTTAGGAATGGGTAGCTTGATTGGGGTTGATCCAGCATTAACAACAGGTGCAATTGTGTCAGGTGCATTTTTGGGAAATTCGATTTCGCCACTTTCAGATACAGTGAACTTAGCTGCGGCAATTTCAGAAGTCGATTTATTTGAACATTTGAAAAATACATATAAAACTGCGATTCCAGCAGCTGTGCTTTCATTCGGTTATTTTTTAGTCATGGGATTGCACTATGATGGCGCTTTGGACAGTACAAGTGTACACGACATTGTGAATACGCTAAGTGACCATTTTACGATATCTTTTGTTGAGCTGATTCCATTGGCGATTTTATTCGTTTGTGCCTGGAAGAAGATTCCTGCAATTCCCACATTGCTGTTGAGTATTTGTACATCATTGGTTTTGATGTTCGTGATGAATACCCATTTTTCATTTGTGGATACAGCCGATATGATCCAAAATGGTTTTGTTTCTCAGACTGGTAACCCACAAGTGGATGAACTGCTTTCCAGAGGTGGAATTCAAAGCATGATGTGGTCGGTATCGTTGATTATTTTAGCATTGGCTTTGGGTGGACTATTAGTAAAAATGGAAATTATTGAATGTTTGCTTCATCGGTTTGAAACAGTGATCAATTCTCGTCAAAAGCTGATTTTTATTACGATGATGAGTTCGATAGGTATCAATGTGCTGATTGGCGAACAGTATCTGTCGATCATTTTACCAGGAAAATCATTTATCAATAAATTTAAAGAAAAAAATGTTCCATTGACCTTGTTGTCTAGAGGATTGAATGATGCAGGTTCAGTCGTGAATCCTCTGATTCCTTGGGGAGTGAGCGGTGTCTTTATTTCGGCAACGTTAGGGATTGCAACAGTAAATTATTTGCCGTATGCAGTATTTTGCTATATTTTACCGTTATTGTCATTTTTAGTCACGATTATTGGTAAAAAAGAAGCTAAAAAATAATAAAATAAAATAAACAACACTATTCTTTATTTTAGAATAGGTTGTTTTTTTTATGAGCATAACATTCGGTTATTCACCAAATGTTTTAAGATTTTCGTTATACAAATAATCATCGATTTCTGGAATAGGCAATCCATGTGAGATGCCATAAATAACTACGGCGTCCCAAGGATGTTTCGGATAAAGTTGAGCATAGCCTGTTTTTTTCATTAGTTCATTGGTTTCTTCCAAGGTTAGTTCTAAGCCAATCGTCAAGGCAATGACTTTTTCTCTGGAAGGATTTCGTTTACCATCAAAGTATTGATAGCCAGTCGCTTCTGCAATACCAGCTTTTTTTAACACAGCGCTTTTAGAGAGCTGTTTATCACTCAACCAATAAGCTAAATAGTTTTTCAGTGTTTGGTCAATGACATATTGACGAGTCTCAGAAAAAATTGTTTGAAAATCTTCGGCTTGTTTTAGTGAGTGTACTAGTTTGTCTGTATCTTTCTCGTGCATGTTCATTATCCCCTATTAGTGAATCTAAATTATATTGTATCCATTATACATCGATTTTAACAAAGATAGATCCTATTACAACTATTTCTTTGCTATAATTAAAAAGTAAATCAAATCAATGGAGTGTAATCATGGAAAAGATCAATAATGAGACAGCATTTTTTTATAAAGAAATCAAACCTCTAACGGATAAAACAAATGGACCAATTCTTGTTCGAAAAATGGATACCAAAGAATTTTTTGTAAAAAAATGCTACCCATTATATTTAGAAGAGCATTTAGCCGCACTTCGAAATATCAAACAGGCCCATTTACCTAAAATTCAAGAGCTTGTTGTTCAAGACGGAAAACTGTGGCTGTACGAAGAATTTATTCAAGGCAAAACATTGACGGAAGTGATTCAGTCATCTGGAATTTTAGAAACAGAACAAATTTTAACGATAGCAATGTCTGTTTTAGAGGCATTAGGTGCCTTGCACAAGAAAGGCTTAGTGCATCGAGATGTAAAACCTGGAAATATTATGATGACGAATGAGGGGACGGTCAAGCTGATTGATTTTGATGCAGTTCGGGCTGTTGATGGGGAGAAAGAAAGTGATACTGTTCAGTTAGGAACAATGGGATTCGCTTCACCAGAACAGTTTGGATTTGCGGAATCAGATGAGCGGAGTGACCTGTATTCACTAGGGATTGTGATGAATATTTGCTCGGTAAAAGAGTATCCCAAAAAACGTTTGACGGAAGATCGTGTATTAAGAGGGATCATTCGAAAGGCAACAAAATTAGAGCCGGGCGAACGTTACCAAACGGCTTTGGAAATGCATCTGGCACTTAGACAGCAAAAATCGAAGCAAATAGCTGCCATTAAACAAGCGAAGGCTCATGCTGCGAATTTGGAAAAAAGACCAATCAGAACGTATGCAGATACTAGACCTATTACAACTATATGGGACACAAACAAATATGTGAGGCAGTTTGTTATTCTAGGTAGTCGTTTGATAGAAGTGGTTGTGAGTTTCTTCAGAAAGTATGTCCCAGGTTTTCGAACGGAAACATTGTGGAAGCGAGCTGCTGCACTGGTTTGGTATTCCATTTTCTTTGTCGGGATAACAGCAAATATAGTGGATCAGCCAACAGAAAGTTTGAAAATCAGAGAGTTTGTTGACTATCTTTTGATTTTTGGTTTACCAGTTGTTTTATTTACTAATTTTTTAGATTATCAAAGAAAATTACCTTTGCTCTCTTCTGAAAATAAAATTTACCGTTCTATTGGTTATGGACTATTGTTTTTATTTTGGCTTTTGATCACAAAAGGTGGTTTAGAGCTGAATTCGTTTATATACAGACGTTTCAACTAATAAAAAAGCTTATTCTGTCACGAATCGCTACGCTTCGTATAACAGAATAAGCTTTTTTGTTATCAGACTATGCAAAATGCATAAGATTATTCTTTGTTTATTGAGTAATATCAAGGTGTACCAACGGACTAAATAACAAAGGAGACAAAAAAATGAACGTGAAAAAAATTGTTTTGATTGTGATCGGTGTTTTAGTAGTAGGCGGTGTTCTAGTAAATATGGGGTCTGATTCTAAAGAAGAAAAAAACAAAAAAGAGCCAACGACAGGGACGGTTGTAAAGAGTCAAGAATCAGAAGCAGAACCAACTGCGACCGATGCTGGTGATTTAGGTGATTATCATGTTGTGATCAAGGAGTTGACCTTTGCCAAAGACTACAAAGGAGAAGATGTAGCTGTGATCGATTATGAATTTACGAACAACAGCGACAAAAATGCGATGTTTTTAACATCGATTTCAACAAAAGCCTTTCAAAATGGGATTGCTTTAGATTCAGCGATAATGGGCGAAGAAGGCTATGTAGATTCAATGACTGAAATTCAGCCAAATGCTACTTTGAATTTAAAAGTGCCTTACAAATTGGCAGATATGTCAACGCCAGTATCTGTTGAGGCAACGAAACTATTCAGTGATAAAGTGAAATTGACGAAAGAGTTTGTCTTACAGTAAAGAGTTTAATGAAAAAAGGGTTGTAAACGGTGGTTCAGCTAGTTTTTTCTTGGATTAAAGAAGAGCTAGTTTTTAGCTTCAAAAGGAGCAAAGGAAAATGGATTTTCCTTATATATGGCCGTGTATTGGGGTATCGATCAGGTAGCTGTTAAGAGATAGTTATTTGGTCCGAAATCAATTAGTCTTTGCTGCCTGACTGATTTTCCAAATACAAAAACTGCCAAAACCACAAGGAAAGTGAATGCTTGGAGTAAATCCAAACGTTCACTTTCTTTTTTTTATTAGAGCTTTTCCGTATCGTTAGGGATTTTTTCAGTAACAGAATGAATAGGTTTGACCTTTAAAATATCTAAAAAGAAAGTAAAAATCGGGATACCGACAATCAGTCCCCACACTCCAAATAATCGTTCACTGATCAGTAAAATAACGAACGTATAAAAAATCGGTAAATCTGTTTTGCTAGACATAAATTTAGGGTTCAATACGTAAGATTCAAATAAATGAACCACGATGATCACAACTAAAATGTAAATGACATCATTGATTCCACCCTCTGAATAAGCGATAAAACTTAATGGAATGCAAGAGATGATCACACCAGCAACGGGAATCAAACTCAAAATAAAAACCATGATCGCTAAACTTGGTAATTGATGAAAGCCGATCAAAGCCAAACAAATCGTTGTGATACTCGTGTTGACAACAGCAATAAAAAATTGAGCTTCCATTACGACGCCAAAGGTATTTACAAACTTATCGGCAAAGAAATAAATATCTTGAAAAAACCAATCAAAATCGCTCTTTAAAAATAACTTAGAAAATTCTGCCATTTGTTTTTTCTCGATCATAAAAAAGAAACTTAGGATGAACGAAAGGACAAAGGCAAGTCCGATAGAACCAATATCTTGAATATAACGCAAGATCGTACTAGCACCATTTTGGATTTGAGACATTAAATTAGATTTCTCCAGATAATCATCGATGATCATCAATAACTGATTATGATTGTCTCCTGGGTTTTGATAAAAATGAACAACTGAATTATACATTTGAACGGTTTGGTGAATAAGAACGGGTGCATACTTTGTAATAGCTAAATAGATCAAGAAAACGATCAAAGAATAGGTTGCTAAAACGAGTATGAGCGATGGGATTTTAAAAAAATGCTGAACAAATTTCACGAAATGAAGCGCCAAAAACGTAAAAATGAATGTTAATAAAATCATTGTGATCATGCTTCTCGCTAAAAATAAAATGAAGATAACTACAGCTAAAACAAAAAAACGTCTTAAACGCTCGTTTTGAATAAATTTTTCATAAATCGACACAAATGTCACTCCTTTTAATTATTAACTTTATTACATATAAGATAACTATAATGCTTTTTCACATTTTAAGATAGCAGTTTAATCAATAATTCGAAATTTTTTTCTTCTAACTAAATTTAAAAAGGTGTTCCCCTTTACAAAAAGAACGTATGTTCGTATAATTGGTTATGAAATAAAACAAGGAGAGGAACGCTATGTTTTTTGATTATGAAAAAGAGCCCAGAAGAGTTATTTTTTGTATAGATGTAAAATCTTTTTACGCTTCAGTCGAATGTGTCGCTAGAGATTTTGATCCACTTGAAAAAATGCTGGTCGTGATGAGCCATGCGGAAAATAGCGGCGGTCTCGTTCTAGCTTCTTCTCCAAAAGCAAAGGAAGTTCTTGGTATCACTAATGTAACACGCAAATATGATGTACCAAATCACCCAGAGCTAGTGATCGTTCCGCCGCGAATGAACGAATATATCAAGGAGAACATGAAAATCAACGATATCTATAAGGAATATGTAGCAGAAGAAGACTTACATATCTATTCGATCGATGAATCATTTTTAGATGTGACAGCCAGCTGGAAATTATTTGGACAAACGCCGATAGAATTAGCACAGATCATCCAGCAAAGAATCAAAAAAGAGACAGGATTAGCGATTACGGTCGGTATTGGGGACAATCCCTTATTAGCAAAATTAGCGATGGATATTGAAGCCAAGCATAATAATGAACGCTTAGCTGAATGGCATTATGAGGATGTATCTGAAAAAGTTTGGGCAATTGAACCGATGACTGATATGTGGGGAATCGGGCGTCGATTAGCGAAACGATTAAACAATTTAGGGATTCGTTCTGTTTATGATTTGGCTCATGCGGATTTGAATAGTTTGAAACGAAATTTAGGGATTATCGGCGAACAGCTTTATGCCCATGCACATGGCATCGACCGCAGCCGTTTATCTGAAAAATACATACCAGAAGAACGCTCTTATAATAATTCTCAAATTTTGATGCGGGATTATTTAAGACAGGACGAAATCGAAGTTGTGATTCGGGAAATGGCAGAACAAGTGGCAGCTAGACTTAGAAAAGCTCATTGCCAGACGGAATGTGTCCATCTATACATCGGTTTTTCAAGAGCTGGTAAGTCAGGTGGATCAGGATTTTCAAGGCAAATGAAGGTGCCGCTAACGAATAGTAGCAAGATGTTGATTGATTATTGTCTAATGATTTTTAGACAGCATTGGCATGGAGAAGAAGTACGACATATTGGAATTACCTATTCCAAACTGAATTATAATACTTATGTACAGCTAGATTTGTTTCATGAACCGGATGAGCAGATGAAAGAACTAAAATTAGATCAGCTGATTGATGAGATCCGTCAACGTTTTGGCTATGTTTCTCTAGTTCATGCAAGTTCAGTGTCGTCTGGTGGTACAGCAATTTCAAGAGCATCATTAGTAGGTGGACATGCTGGGGGAATGGAGGGATTGCAATGAGCAAGGAACGAGACTATTATTTTGAACAATATCAAGATCGAAAAATGAAAAAATGGGCAGGTTTTTATTTATCCGAACATACTGCAATCATTGAACAAGAGAAAAAAAGACAGCCTGCTGAAAAGAAAATCCAAATGAGTTGGATGGAAATCGATGAAATTTTAGCTCAAGCTTTTCAAAATCAAGTTGAAGTGATGATCCAAAAAGAAGAATTAGATTGTGAAGGGAATTATGGAGCGGATATTATAGGGATGATTCAAGGTCATGATGAGTTAGGGATTTATGTCGAGGGACATAAGATTGGCTATGACGAAATCCGCCATGTCCAGTTTCGTTAAAAAAAGCAACATCTAACGTTAAAGAAGACTCTAATGTTAGATGTTGCTTTTATTTTATTGGCGAGAGACTAAAAAGAATTGAATTAATGCTAAGAAGATCATCATCAAAGCGATTAGACCACATATAATTAAGTGGCGACGTTTGTGCATCATTACGATTGCAATGAACTCTCTTAAAAAAGCATTTGGCAGAAAGTAAAACGCTGTTTTCGCTCCAATTCCGTCTGCTTTCAAATTGACCGTTTTTGCAAAAAGACCTGCGCGAAACAGATGAAAATTATTGGTAGTGAAGATCGCATGAAAATCAGTTCCACCAAAAGTTGTTTCCATGATTTCTTTAGAAAATTCCATGTTTTCTAACGTGTTTGTTGAATTTGTTTCAACTAAAATGTCTTCTTCTGGAATCCCTTTTTCAAGAGCGTAATTTTTCATCGCAAGACTTTCAGCGATATGCTCATCATCACCCTTACCGCCAGACATAAGAATTTTAGGTGGATTTAAAGTAGCATGGGATTGAGCTTTGTAAAATTGAATCGCTTTTTCGATCCGTTTTCCTAAAAGTGGTGGCACTGTTTTTCCATCAATTAAGCCTGAACCTAAAACGATGATAAAGTCTTGATTATATTTAGGCTGATTGAATTGATAAATGACTGAAATCGTTAAAAAATTATAAAAAACAATGGAAAAATAAAGCATAGATAACGGTAAAATTCCGAATAATAAAGAAGCCCACTCTGGCAAAATTCGTGTTGAATAATGATTGAAAATCAGAAAAGCTGTCAAACCGATCGCTAAAAGCAATGTCAATAAGTTTGCTAAGGAATGACCTTCTTTACGCATCACAACAATCGCATTCCAATACAAGAAAACAAGTAAAGCATAAAGTCCAATCAATATAAGCAGAAATAAGACAATCAGTGTGATTCCTGCTAAAACAATCAATAGTGGATTGTAGGTCCTAACAAGCAAGGAGCCTAGATATGTCATACCAACGACTAGAAACAAGTTAAATAATAGCCCGTTTACCAATCTACGTTTCTCCTTAAAATAACTAAAAAGAAAAAGGAGTAAAAAGCTTGAGGGGATCAAAAAATAATAAGTGTGAAGCTGTGTTTCCAAATAAATGACATAGATAATAAAGCAAGTGGAAAACCAAAGTAATTCATAAAATTTCCAATCTTGATTCACCTTTTTTTGTCGCCATTTTGGGATTGTGAATACACCAATAAGGTAAATGATACCAATGATAATAATAAAATAATTGACCATAATAGAACTCCTTCAATGAATGATTTCCATATTAGTATAACGAAAAATGAGAGAAAAAAATACTACAACGTTTGTTTTATAATACTTAGAAATGATTGGATAAAAATAAATAGCTTCAAATTAATAAAACAGATGACTGAAACAAAACTCTTTGCGTTAGTTCAATGCTATCTAAAACCGGAATAAGCGAAATGAAAAAATCAGTTGTTTTATTCTTTTTGATGGAATAAAACAACTACTTGATCTTTAAAAACCGCATAATGCATCTCCAGCATTGTGCGGTTTTTAGTCTAATTATTTACATGAACGAACTGGAAACGTGATAAAGAAGCTGGTTCCTGAACCTTCTTTTGAATCTAGTGAAAGATGCCATTCGTATTTATTGACGATCGAGGTCACTGCAAACAAGCCAAGTCCAGTCCCTTCGTCAGCAGATTTCGTTGTGAAGAAGGGTTCAAATATTTTTTCTTTTAACGCTGACGGAATTCCAGGACCGTTGTCAGAGATTTCCAATGTGACAAAATTGTCAACATGATTCATTCGGTGATTGTCAGTTTTCAGTAAATCAGCTATCTCTTTTGTAGCAGGAGCAACTGTTACTTGAATCTTTTGTGGTTTGTTTCTGTTATCTTTTGTTGCTTGATAGGCGTTGGTGATCAAGTTATAGATCAAATTCTGTAAATCTATTTCTTCTAATTTAGTAGTTCCTAAATTTTCTTGGATAGATAGAGTCAGTTGAACTTTTTTAGGGATGATTTCTCCAATCAAATGAGTAGCTACACCGATAGCAGCAGAGATATCCATCCATTCCTGAACGCTTTTTTGAGGTTTAGAAAAGCGCAATACATTTGAAGAAAGTTGTTTGCCTTTTTGAGCAGAGTGCAAAATTTCTTCTAGATCTGCTTCCAATACGGGATCTTCTCCATGTTCCTCTAATAACAATTGTGTATTGCCGATAATTGGTGTTAAAAAATTGTTCATATCATGAACGATCGAGGTAGTTAATAAGCCGACCGTTTCCATTTTATTTCGCTGATAGAGCTCTAGTTCAAGTTGATGCTGAATTTTTTGTTGTTTTTGTTTTTCGATCAATTGGCGATTTTCAGCTTCGATGGTTTCTTTTTTTCTAAAATTATGAATAAAGAGCGAGCAGATGATGATCAATAGTAATAATAGGACTAAAAGAAAAGATAAGACGATTACAAAATTTATGATATCATCATTTCGTTCATTATAATCTGCATTGATTGCAACAACCCAATGTGCGAGCCCAACATCGATCCATTCAAATGCACTGATTTTTAAGACTTCTGTTGGCGTGTCTTCATCCCACCAATAAGATTTGTAGGTTAATTTTCCAGAAGAATGGTTTAGCTGATATTTTTCCAAGCGTTTTAGATCAGAATAATCAAAGTCAGGGTAAAGTTTTTCTCGGTCGTTGATAATATCTAAACCGACTTGTTGCTTTACAGGATGCATGACAACGGTCATTGACCGATCCTTGATCATTGGATAGCCCTTATAGTCTACTTCAAAATCTTGTAGAAAATTTTTATAAAAGGCTTCTAAATTTAGCGGTAAAATAAGATAACCATCGATAGCACCAGAAGAAGTTTTGATTTCTTGGTAAAAATTGACATAGGCCTTTTTATCGATAAAATACGAATCGCCATTTTGAGCAGTCGGTTTAGCCAACAGCTGGTTCAAGGATAAGTCGTGACTAATAAATGGGCGAATAGTTTGAATATCAGCGATCGATACTTGTTTTTTCTTAGAATCCCAGTGAAAAGCATATAAAGGTGTTCCATCTGGTTCCATGTAAAAAAGTGCGTCTGCTTCATTATTTAGTGATTCAAAAAATGTATTCAGCGAAGACGAGCTGTTTTTTAAGTAGGTTGCTGGATCATCACTATTTTTTAAATTTCCATCGATCGCCAGATAATTGAGTGCTTGGTGTCGATTTTTCATAGAGAGCTGGATCACTTTTCCAACATATTCTGTCGACTGCAGCAAAAAATCTTGTCCACTGGCGGTCGTTGTTTTGCGAATAACAGAAAACCCGCGAATTGCAAAGAAAACGGATACAACAATAAAGACGATCATTGCTGCAATCATGATGTTTACAATTCTATTTGTTCGTTTCATTGGTCTAGCTCCTTTTTAAAGTTTGTTCATATCATAACAAGTTCATGTTGAAATTTAAAGATAATTCCGCTATTGTATAGATAATGTAAAAAGAATAATGAGGTGTGCATGTTGCGTAACGAAAAAATTTTAGTGGTAGATGATGACCCTGCAATTCGCCGATTGATTTGGAAGTCGCTTCAGTCAACGGGATTATTGGTATACCAAAGTGATACGATTGAAAAAACATTAGATATCATGAATCGAGTGGAGTTTCAATTATTTTTATTAGATGTAAGTTTAGAGCATGAAAATGATGGGTATCATTTGGCTCAATTGATTCGGGAACGTCAACCTTTGACACCGATTATATTTGTTAGTGGAAAAAAAAGCGAGCAAGATATTATCAGTGGTCTAGAGTCTGGAGGAGATGTTTATCTTTCCAAACCATTTGCACCAGATGTTTTAAGAGCACAAGTCATCAGCACATTAAATCGAACAGAGCAATTACTGACACTTAGCCAGCAGCATGAAGAAACAATGTTGCGAGAAGGTATATTTTCTTTTGATAAAAATCAGTATCAGTTTAGTAAAAATGGTGAAATTATCAATATGACCTCGAAAGAAATCATGATGATCTTGTTTTTCATGGAAAACCCTTATCAAGTATTCAGTAAAGAACAGATTTATGCGAGTGTCTGGAGTGATGGAGACATGGATAAAAATCTGATCACGGTGTATATGAATTACCTCAGAAATAAAATCGAAGATGATCCTAAAAAGCCAAAATATTTACAAACCGTTTGGGGCATTGGTTATCTTTTTAATCCAGAAGGCAAAGAGGCTGGAGCAAATATTTAACCTTAGAAATTTATAGTTGTAAAACAGCTGATGATCAATAATGGTCATCAGCTGTTTGTGAATTGCCTACTATGTAAAACTTAAAATAGACCTTCTAACCGACCAAAAAAGAAACTTAACGCTAATAAATCAGCTGATCCCCCTGGGCTAAGATTCTCTTTGATTAGCTGTTGATCAAAACGAATCAAAGCATCTTCTAGATCCTTTTCTAAGCTGCCAATGGAAAAAGTTTGCAACAAATCAGAAGCTTGTTTTTTGACGTTTCGCCAAGCCACGATTCCACCACGATTGATTACATTGGAATCTTCAGTCGTAGCCATTAAATGCAGTAGTAATAGTAAAAATAGGATTCTTTGCTCACTTTTTCGGTGCTGTCTTAAAAAAGGCAATGCGATAGTTTTAAGTACAGGATAGCCTAATTCTGCTTCACCTCTAATTCCAACGATCCCGTGTTCTAAATAAAGCTTTTCTCCGTAACTCAATTGTTTTTTTTGAGCTAAACTGGCAAAGTCTTTTGAAAGTAATCCTTGTGTCATTTGCTTTACATAGTTGAAAACAGCTGTTGTATTTTGCTCTGAAAAGGGAATTTTGAGTTGTTGCTCACTCATTATTTTTCCTACGGCACTCAAAAGTAAGGCAAAAGAAAAGTTTGCTCCTTTATGAGTATTGACACCTTCTGTTTGGTTCAGCATTGCAATTTCAGCTTGCTGTCCGAGTGCCCGAACTTTTTCAAATAAATCTAAAGGGGTTCCGTTATGAATCAAGCCTAAATGAACATACTCAATGAGAAATGGAGCAAGAGCTGTGCTGCTATCAATAAAAGTAAAATAATTCATGTCTGCATGTGCACCGCAACTTTTAGGATCGACTAGACCTGGCTTAGGATAAAGGGCGGCTTCATATAACAAAGCCTGCAAAGCAAATTCACCAATCACTTGAGAACTTGCTTCTTTATGTTGTTGTTTCATTTAAATGTTTTTCCATTTCTTTAAGAATAAATGTTTGAGAATAATCTAAATGCTCTGTAATCAATAATGCCAATTGTTCTTCTTCCTGATTTATCATACATTTATAAATCAGCCAATGTTCATTCAATGCTTTGTCTCGACGATCTTTAGAACGAATCGAGATATCTCGAAAATAGACTAGGTATTCACGTAATTTCATGACGATCGATTTTAACCGTAGCATCTTGCTTTTTTCATAAATCAATTCATTAAAATCAGAAAATTTTTGTAGAACCTGATCGATTTCATTTGTTTCATTTAAACGCTCTGTTTCTTCCAGTAATGTTTTCAGTTCATCAAAATCTTCAACTGTCATTTCTTTCATGGCCGTGATCGTGGCTAAAACATCCAATGACTTTCTAATAGCGTAAATCTCGTTAGCATCATTGAGTGAAATTCCTCGAACGATGATTCCCACACCGCGAACATGATCAACTAATCCTTCTTCAACTAATTTTTGCAAAGCATAGCGGATTGGTGTACGGCTGATATTCATCACTTCGGAAAACTCTTTTTCGTTTATTCGTTGTCCAGCCGAAATCTCACCCAAAATGATTGTTTTTCGGAAGGCTTTATAAACAAGTTCTTTCAGCGGTTCATTGATGCTTAAATCCAAATTTTTCCCAACTGCTTCTGATATTGTACTCATCTGATTACTCCTTTGGAGATTAATAGTAAAGAAATAACTAAATATTCCTATTTGGTATCGCTAAGAATAAGATAAAAAATATAAGAAAATCTTCTTTTTAACAGAAAATCGCACAACCTATTTTACAGATTATGCGATTTTCAAGGATTAAGTTTTTTATTGTGGAATGTATAGTGGCATATGACCAGTTAAGATGATCGTTACAACAAAGATAACGAAGATTCCCAATGCCCATTTTGCTGATTCTTTTTGCCATTGCCCCATATCTAAACCAGTTAAGCGAAGTAATAGATAGATGAAGGCAACTAGGGGACTTAACAAGTGGAATGCTTGTCCCATCAATGAAGCCAATGCCATTTGCATATCGGTAAAGCCATATGCACGCCCAGCTTCTGCTAAAACAGGCAAAACGCCAAAGTAGAAACCATCATTTGAAATAAAGAAGGTACCTGGAGCCGAAATCAGCGCAATCACTAATCCCCAGAAACCGGCTAATTGATTTGGAATTATTTTTGTGAAACTTTGAGCTAATGCTTCTGCCATACCAGTTCCTTGGAAAAGTCCCATGAAGACGCCGGCTGCAAAGACTAAAATAACGACTTGAACAGCGTCACCACCGTTTGCGCCAATACGAGAAGACTGATCTTTTAAGACAGGGTAGTTTACCATCAATGCAATCACTGTACCTGTAAGGAATAAGAACAATGGCGGCAAACCAAGACCAACAAATGAATCAGTTACTAATAAAACAATCAATAAAATAGTCAAAATTGCATTGAACAACCAAATTTTTGGTCGACGGATCGCCAATGTTTCTTCATCTGTTACAGTGGTCATTACATCGATTTCTTCATCTGTCAGTTGTTTGATCCCAAGACGGGCACGTTCTTTTCTACCCATAGAAGGCGCAACGATGAAAATCACATAAAGTAACGCAATGATCATTCCTGGAATTAGGTAAGCTAGAATTTCAGCACCAACATTCAATACGCTCATCGCACGAGCTGTTGGACCGCCCCAAGGCAGTAAGTTCATGATCGTGTTTTGCAAAATAACAATGACCGCTAAGTTCATCAGCTTCATATCCAGTTTTTTATAAATAGGAATAAAAGCAGAACAGCAAATCAACGTAGTCGTCGTACCATCTCCATTAAGAGAAACGGCCGCTGCAACAACAGCTGTAGCGATTAGTACTTTCATCGGATCACCTTTTGCAATGTGGATCATCTTTTTTGTGATTGGGTCAAATAACCCAGCATCCAACATGATTGAAAAATAAAGAATGGCAAACAATAACATGATACCCGTGGTGGATGTTGTTTTGATTCCCTCCATAACAAAGTCTCCAATAGAGCCTTTCTTAGAAACACCCGCAAACATTGCGATCAGGGCAAAAATCAGTGGAATCAAAACCAAAGCTGTAAACGGTGACATTTTCTTTTTCATGATGACAAACATAAAGACGATGATCATCACATAGGACAAAACAGTTAATAACATTTTTTTCTCTCCTTCAACACTAAATTCGTTTTCCGAAACAATCGGGCGTCTCTTTGTGGTGTTGGGTCTATAGAAAAATAACAGTAAGGTAGATTTAGAAAGCCCTTTCTTGTTTCGTTAACAATGCTAAGTTTAATCTAAGCAAGTTTAGATAAATAGACGAGAAGAGGAAAAAGAACACCAAAAAAACACGAATGAGAGCGGTTTCTTAAAGAGATGTTAATAAGATGTTAATAAAACCTTAAATGGGTAAAAACGTTGATATATCAGTGTTTGTATGTGTTTTAGAAGTTTTTCCATGAAGAGG
Source organism: Enterococcus ureasiticus (assembly GCF_001730285.1). Lineage (GTDB taxonomy): Bacteria > Bacillota > Bacilli > Lactobacillales > Enterococcaceae > Enterococcus_L > Enterococcus_L ureasiticus. The sequence continues at coordinate 196,124 of NZ_MIJZ01000014.1, read as the reverse complement.
AACAGTGAAAGAACAATTTGAGGTTGATGATTTCATTTTTTTGTAATCGTTTTTACCTATAATGAATTCATAAACAGAAAGGATGTGAGTTCATGGGTCTATTTGAACGGCTGTTTAATAAAGAAAAAACAGAAATGAAAACGGATAAGCAACTACTTTCTTCTATTGTAGAGGAAGAAGATGAGTGGCAAGAAATTGCTGGATACACCCCAGTAGAAAGTACAGAACATCAATTTGTTTCGTTAATTGCAACCGCAATTGCTGCCGGAGATCAACCAGAAAGCGAGTTTGTTATTAAACGCATTTCAAAAAGAAATCCAGAAGCACAACTGGTTTCTGTGATCGCCACTAGTATTGCATCGGCTGATCATGCAGAGAGTCAGTTTGTCATTCGTTCAATCAAGGAAAAAAGAGCAAATTAGTTTTTTTGATTACTTGAGGGGATGGTTAGTTCTTCGGAAAAAAGATAAAAATTGAATGAGGCAAAAAGCACCTCAGTCATCATTTCCTATTTTTCGTCGAGCTTGAACGAGCCCCATTACACTTTTAATTTTAGGAGGAAGAAAAATGTTACGTAAGTTCAAAATCTCAATTGATGGAAAAGAGTATTTAGTAGAAATGGAAGAAATTGGGGGAGTACCGCAAGCACCAATTACAACACAAACAGCAGTTGCAGCACAAGCAGCACCAACACCTGCACCTGTTGAGGAAGTACCATCTGTAGCAAGCACTCCAGCTGGAAATGATGCGATGTTGTCACCTATGCCTGGAACTATCTTGAAACTCTTGGTAAATATTGGTGATACTGTACAGGAAAATCAGCCGTTAATCATTCTTGAAGCTATGAAAATGGAAAATGAAATCGTAGCTGGCAAAGCTGGCACCGTTACAGGTATTCATGTTCAACAAGGTGATATGGTCAATCCAGGAGAGCCATTAATTACAATCGGTTAAATAGAAAAAAGTAGTTTAATTTAAAAAGAGGAAGTGACGTTTGTGGAGACATTAATTGAAGGCGTAGTGGGAATGGGACAGGAGCCTGGTCGCATTGTAATGATGGTGATCGGAGGCATCCTGATGTACTTGGGGATCAAAAAAGAGTATGAACCTACCTTACTCGTTCCAATGGGATTAGGAACTATTTTAGTCAATTTTCCCAATTCAGGTGTACTAAGTGCCGGTGGAGAAGCTGGTCCGTTTCAAGTGTTGTTTGATATAGGAATTTCGACAGAGTTATTTCCATTGTTATTATTTATCGGAATTGGTGCTATGATCGATTTCGGGCCATTATTACAAAATCCATTTTTATTATTGTTCGGAGCAGCCGCGCAATTTGGGATTTTCTTTACGATTATTGCGGCCGTTTTATTAGGTTTTGATTTAAATGATGCGGCTTCTATCGGGATTATCGGAGCAGCTGATGGTCCAACGTCAATCTTTGTTGCGAATACATTGAATTCGAAATACATGGGTGCGATCATGGTGGCAGCGTATTCTTATATGGCTTTAGTTCCTATTATTCAACCAGTGGCAATCAAAGCTGTTACAACGAAAAAAGAACGCCAAATCCGTATGAACTATCGAGCGGGTGAAGTATCACAAACAGCGAAGATTTTATTCCCTATCGTGATTACAGTTGTTGCTGGATTGGTAGCACCGGTTTCTCTTCCGCTAGTTGGATTCTTAATGTTTGGGAACTTACTACGTGAATGTGGCGTCTTGGATCGTTTATCTGTGACAGCGCAAAATGAGTTGGTAAACATAATCAGTATTGTGCTAGGATTAGCCATTTCAGTGAAAATGCAGTACGAAGAATTCCTACAAGTGGATACTTTAATGGTCATTGGCCTAGGGTTAGTTGCTTTTGTAATGGATTCAGTTGGTGGTGTCTTGTTTGCAAAATTATTGAATCTGTTTAGAAAAGAAAAAATCAATCCGATGATTGGTGCGGCAGGGATTTCAGCGTTTCCAATGTCCAGTCGGGTGATTCAAAAAATGGCAACGGATGAAGATCCACAGAATTTTATTTTAATGCATGCAGCAGGTGCAAATGTATCTGGACAGATCGCATCTGTTATTGCGGGCGGCTTATTATTGGCGTTGCTTGCGTAGAATTTTGATTAGAAGAAATGGAAAGGAGTTTGGCTTATGTCAGCTGATTTACTAAAATCATTGGAGCTATTGATTTTTGGGTGGGGTGGCGTATTTGTTGTCATTTTCGTGATTTACTTTGCGTCTTTTATGTTAAATAAATTATTTCCACCGAAGAAGTAGGAAGTGATAGTAATGAATATCAGAAGAATTTGGCTTGATCGCGATCAGGGTGGGAAAAAGCAATGGGCAGATTTTCTGACTGCCGCTGATTTAATACCTGATGATCAGTTAGACTATACGATCGGCATCTACGATAAGGACCAGCTTGTTGGAACAGGGTCGACTTTTAGGAATATTTTAAAATGTGTTGCAATTGACCTTTCTTATCAAAACGAAAACCTGCTTTCTAAAATTGTTCAAACTTTACGGGAAAGGCTACAAGAAATAGGTTATCAGCATTATTTTTTGTATACAAAACCAGAAACCAGTAAGTTATTTCGCTCTTTAGGATTTACTGAAATTGCGGCAACGACTGAACTGGTTTTTATGGAGCAGGGTTTTCCTGATTTTGAAGACTATTTAATGGAACTCAAAAAGCATCAACGAATGACTAAGCAAAATGCAGCAGTTGTAATGAATGCAAACCCATTTACGAATGGACATTTATATTTAGTTACAGAAGCAGCTAAATGTGCTGAAACAGTTTATCTCTTTGTTTTGTCTGAGGAAGGATCACTGTTTGATGCAAAGACACGTTTTGAACTGGTAAAAGAAGGAATCAGTCATTTATCAAATGTAGTGGTTTTACCAACAAGAGAATATATCGTTTCAAGTGCAACATTTCCTTCCTATTTTTTAAAAAACCAAGCAAAAGACAATGTTGCAAAAGTTCAAGCAGAATTGGATGCATTACTTTTTAAAGAGAGGATTGCTCCAACTTTAAATATCATGACAAGGTTTGTCGGGGAAGAGCCGCTGTCGCCTGTGACAAATATTTATAATCAAGCAATGAAAAAGGTATTTTCTTCCTCTTTGAATCTGATTATTTTGCCTAGAAAAAAAGCGAATGATGAAGTGATTAGTGCTTCAAGAGTCCGTTCTTTAATGAAAAAACAAGCTTATGAAGAAATAAAATTACTTGTTCCCGATAGTACATTTAAAGAAATAATGAATCAAAAAAAAGAATAAGAGGTGTCTAGTTTGGAAATTAAACAAAACGCATCCGCTGGTACAACTGAATCAAGTGACATTTTGATCACACTCGCTCAAAATGATGCTAACGGTATTCAAATCGATTTAGATAGTAGTGTTGAAAAACAATTTGGTCGTCAGATTAGAGCTAAAATACAAGAAATATTGGAAAAATTAGAGGTAACGAATGTGAAAGTCAATGCAGTAGATAAAGGGGCGTTAGATTGTACGATTGAAGCGCGGACTATTGCAGCAGTTTATCGTGCAGCTGGTGAAGAAAACATTGATTGGCAGGTGATTCAGTCATGGAACGCTTAAGAAGAACGATGATGTTTGTGCCAGGAGCCAATGCATCAATGCTTAGAGATGCAACTTTATATGGTGCGGATTCGTTGATGTTTGACTTAGAAGATGCTGTTTCTCTAAAAGAAAAAGATAGCGCTCGTTTACTTGTTTTTAATGCCTTGCGAACCTTTGATTATGCCGCGGTAGAAACGGTAGTTCGAATCAATGGATTAGATACAGTCGGTCGTCAGGATGTTGAAGCGATGGTTTTAGCAGGAGTGAATGTGATTCGTTTACCCAAAACAGAAACAGCTCAAGATATTGTTGATGTGGCTGCGGTAATCACCGAAATGGAAACAAAGTATGGAATCACTATTGGCACGACTAAAATGATGGCCGCAATCGAATCAGCTGAAGGTGTTTTAAATGCTCGCGAAATCGCATTAGCGAGTGATCGACTAATTGGAATTGCTCTTGGTGCTGAAGATTATGTAACAAATATGAAAACACATCGCTATGCAAATGGACAAGAATTATTTTTTGCCCGTAGTTTTATTCTGCATTCAGCTAGAGCAGCTGGAATTGCGGCAATCGATACAGTGTATTCAGATGTAGAGAATACGGAAGGATTTCTTACAGAAGTTGAGTTGATCAAGCAATTAGGTTTTGATGGTAAATCAGTCATTAATCCACGGCAAATTCCATTAGTAAATAGTGTCTATGAACCGACTGAAAAAGAAATCCAAAACGCCAAGGAAGTGATCTGGGGCATTCGTGAAGCGGAAGCAAAAGGTTCTGGCGTGATTTCAGTCAATGGAAAAATGGTGGATAAACCAATCGTAGAACGGGCAGAGCGAGTGATTGCTTTAGCCATTGCAGCAAAATTAATTTCTGAGGAGGAAGTCTAAAATGAAAAACAACGTAGGCAAAGAAATTCCAGATAATTATGCTGAACAATATGGTTTATTTAAAGGTGAACTAGCAAATATTCATGAATATAAAGAAGCCAGCCGTACAATCAATCCAGTCAGACCAAGAGATACAAAGTTATTGGGTAGTTTAAGAGAAGCGATTGAAAAAACGGGATTAAAAGACGGTATGACGATTTCATTCCATCATCATTTTAGAGAAGGCGATTTTGTCATGAATATGGTTTTAAAAGAAATTGCCGCGATGGGGATCAAGAATTTATCAATTGCACCTAGCTCAATCGCAAATGTTCATGAACCATTGATCGACCATATCAAAAATGGCGTGGTGACTAATATTACTTCTAGCGGTTTACGTGATAAAGTCGGGGCTGCCATTTCTGAAGGAATCATGGAAAATCCAGTTGTGATTCGCTCCCATGGCGGTCGCGCTAGAGCGATTGCTGCCGGAGATATCCATATCGATGTGGCGTTTCTTGGAGCACCAAGTTCGGATGCATATGGCAATGTAAATGGAACTAAAGGCAAAGCGACTTGCGGTTCATTAGGTTATGCTATGATTGATGCGAAATATGCAGATCAAGTAGTGATCATCACGGATAGTTTGATGCCTTATCCAAATACACCAATCAGTATTCCACAAACCGATGTTGATTTTGTAGTAGAAGTGGATGCAATCGGTGATCCAAATGGAATAGCTAAAGGCGCAACTCGTTTTACAAAAAATCCAAAAGAGCTATTGATTGCAGAATATGCAGCGAAAGTAATCACACATTCGCCTTATTATAAAAATGGCTTCTCTTTCCAAACAGGAACAGGTGGCGCAGCATTAGCTGTTTCCAGATTTTTGAAAGAGGCAATGATCAAAGATGGTATCACAGCAAGTTTTGCTTTAGGTGGTATTACGAACGCAATGGTTGAATTATTGGAAGAAGGACTAGTCGAAAAAATCATCGATGTCCAAGATTTTGACCATCCATCTGCTGTTTCATTAGGTAAAAATGATAATCACTACGAAATCGATGCCAATATGTATGCTTCACCATTAAGTAAAGGTTCCGTAATCAACCAATTGGATACAGCGATCCTTTCAGCACTTGAAATCGATACAAATTTCAACGTGAATGTTATTACGGGATCAGATGGCGTCATTCGAGGGGCATCTGGCGGACATTCGGATACTAGTGCCGCTTGTAAGATGAGTTTGGTGATCGCACCATTGATCAGAGGTCGAATTCCAACGATTGTTGAAGAAGTCAATACGGTTGTGACACCAGGTAACAGTATTGATGTTGTGGTAACCGAAGTCGGCATAGCCATCAATCCAGAACGCCAAGATTTGATCGAACATTTTAAAGCATTAGATGTTCCGCAATTAACGATGAAAGAACTACAAGAAAAAGCCTATAGTATCGTGGATAGACCAGATGCGATCGAGTACGGAGATAAAGTGGTTGCATTGATTGAATACCGTGATGGTTCAATTATCGATGTGGTCAGAAATGTCTAAAACCTATCTACGGGGAGAGACGGTCACTTTGGTAGAAATGCTAGATGCCAGAGAAAAACGAGTAACTATCCAGCAAGAACTTTTACAAAAACATCCAAGATGTTCCTTATTAAGCGCTACGATGAATATTCCAGGACCTATAAAAACAAATGAGCAGCTAAGACAAGCCTTTTTAACTGTCATTAAAGAGATCAATTCTCTTTTTCCTCCTGAAAAAATAGCAGCTCGTAAACACCGAGAGTTAAAAACAGGTCCTGAATATTATCTAGTCCTTAATGAAACACCTAAAGAGCTGAAAAGAAAACTAATTGAAGTTGAAGAAACACATCGTTTCGGCCGTTTGATGGATCTAGATGTAATCTATTTAAGCAATCATACACGACATTCAATCAGCCGTACAGAACTAAATCACAAACCAAGAACTTGTTTTATTTGTGACGAAGAAGCAAAAGTCTGCGGTAGACAAAGACACCATAGCGTAGAAGAAATGCAAGAAACAATCAGTAACTTATTAAGAAAGGAAGGATGAAATGACAAAAAAAATCCTTTTTACAGAAACTGTGCTGCGGGATGGTCAACAAAGCCAAATTGCCACAAGAATGCCAACAAGTGATATGTTGCCAATCATTCAAACCTTGGATGAAGCAGGCTATCATGCCTTAGAAATGTGGGGCGGTGCAACATTTGATGCCTGTATTCGTTTTTTGAATGAAGATCCTTGGGAGCGTCTAAGAACGATTCGAAAAGCCGTTAAACATACCAAATTACAAATGCTTTTACGCGGACAAAATCTACTTGGTTATAAAAATTATGCCGATGATGTTGTAGAAGCCTTTGTACAAAAATCAATTGAAAATGGGATTGATATTATCCGCGTTTTTGATGCGCTTAACGATACAAGAAACTTGCAAACCTCAATCGAAGCAACAAAAAAATTCGGCGGTCATTGTCAACCTGCTATTTCGTATACGACGAGTGATTTTCATACGATTGATTACTTTGTCGGATTAACTACAGAATTAGAAAAAATGGGTGCCGATTCCATCTGCATTAAAGATATGGCGGGAATTTTGACACCGGATGACGCATATCGTTTGGTTACAGAAATCAAGAATAAAATCCAAGTACCGCTAGAAGTTCATACGCATGCAACTAGTGGGATTTCTGAAATGACCTATCTAAAAGCCGTTGAAGCAGGCGCAGATATTATTGATACAGCCATTTCTTCATTTTCTGGTGGAACGAGTCAACCAGCGACAGAATCAATGGCGTTGGCATTAGAGAATTTAGGGTACAATACACATTTAGATATGAAGAAAGTAGCGGAAGCAGCTGATTATTTTAATCCAATTCGTGATAAGTTTAGAGAAGAAGGCTTGTTGAATCCTAAAGTAAAAGATACAGAACCGAAAACGCTGATATATAAAGTACCTGGTGGCATGCTATCGAATTTGTTGAGTCAATTAACAGAGCAAGGACTAGCAGATAAATACGAAGAAGTTTTAAAAGAAGTACCCAAAGTTCGCGTAGATTTAGGTTATCCACCACTTGTAACACCGCTCTCTCAAATGGTAGGAACCCAAGCCGTTATGAATGTGATCAGTGGAGAACGTTATAAAATGGTACCAAAAGAAATCAAAGACTATGTCAAAGGCTTATATGGGAAACCACCTGTTGCAATCTCAGAAGAAATGACGAAATTGATCATTGGGGAAGAAGAAGTGATTACGATTAGACCCGCTGATTTATTGACGCCAGAGCTTCCGCAATATGAAAAAGAGATCGCAGAATATGCAAAATCAACCGAAGATGTGTTGATGTATGCGTTGTTCCCGCAACAAGGGAAAGACTTTTTAGGGAGAAGAGAAGATCGATTTTATGATGTTCCGATGCAGGAAGTAAATGTTACGTTAGATATTTAAAGAAAAGAGTTGCAAAATCAGCAGATTTTGCAACTCTTTTTATTTGTTATAAGGATTTTTTTAAGGAAATGAAATAATTTTTGTCTGACATGAAAACGGTAAAAATAGCTTAAAATAGAAGAAATATGACTTAGCAAATGTTAGCAGATATGGAGTATATTTTAGTTCTTTTATTATGCATTTTAGATTAAAAAAAAATGTGAAAATAATGCATAAAAGCTAATTTTTAGATAGGGTGGAACCTTTTTAACCTTGATATAGTCGTTATATATCGGTTATTTTATATGTGACATAAATGTAACATGATCGAGTTAATTAATATGACTTTTCTCATTGTTCTAAAGGTTTACATTTGTTTATAATGCCGTTATAATAGCTGAAATCAAGTCATGTATAGAATAGGATAGCTATATCATTTTTTATTTTGATCCTGTACATAGAAATGAATTAAGTTAGTTATGTGGGGGAGCTGTTTGAAACATACATAAATTATGAGTATGGTAGTGAGCGCTGTTCTCACAGTTTTTTATTTTTCAGCCAAGGTTAAATCAGAACTGGCTCAGCGCTTAAATTTAGGAGGGATGTTTTTGATTACGAATAAACAAGCATCGAAAACTTTTTTTGAAATGAAAGATCAGAAGTATCACTATTATTCATTAGCTTCACTAGAAACGGAGCAACCTCAATTTATTTCAACGTTGCCATTTAGTATTCGTGTTTTGTTGGAATCTTTGCTGCGGCAAGAAAATGGAACTGGGATCACACAAGAGCATATCAAGGATTTGGCTGAATGGTCTTCAGAACACAACAACAAAGGCGAAGTTCCCTTCAAGCCAGCTCGAGTGATTCTTCAAGATTTTACAGGTGTCCCAGCGATCGTTGATCTAGCATCTTTACGAAAAACAATTGCCGACTTCGGTGGTGATCCAACTACAATCAATCCCGAAGTTCCAGTTGATTTAGTTGTCGATCACTCAGTTCAAGTTGATGTAGCTGGAGTAAAACAAGCGCTGCAGTTAAATATGAAAATGGAGTTTCAACGTAATCAAGAACGTTACCGCTTTTTAAGTTGGGCGCAAAAAGTCTTTGATAATTATCGGGTTGTACCACCTGCAACAGGAATCGTTCATCAAGTCAATATTGAATATCTGGCAACGGTTGTGACGCAAAAAAAACAAGAAGATGGCACAATTTTACTTTATCCTGATACACTAGTTGGGACAGATTCTCATACGACAATGGTCAATGCATTAGGAGTTTTAGGCTGGGGTGTCGGTGGAATCGAAGCAGAGGCGAGTATGCTTGGTGAGCCCTCTTATTTTCCTATTCCAGATGTTGTAGGTGTCCGTTTTGTGAATGAATTATCCCAAGGTGCAACAGCGACAGATTTAGCGTTAAAAGTAACACAGGTGTTAAGAGAACAAAAAGTTGTGGGTAAATTTGTAGAATTCTTCGGTGCAGGTTTAGTTAGTTTAAGCTTAGCTGATCGAGCGACCGTGGCAAATATGGCCCCAGAATATGGCGCGACCTGCGGCTTCTTCCCTGTAGATGATGAAACGATTCGTTATCTGCGACTAACAGGAAGGGAAGATAAAACGGTAGCAATAGCTAAGCGTTATTTAAAAGAAAATCAATTATTCTATGATCCAGTAAATGATCAAGAACCGAGTTATACAAAAGTGATCGAAATCGATTTAAGTGAAATACAAGCCAATCTTGCAGGACCAAAACGACCACAGGATCTGGTTCCTTTATCAGAAATGAAAACAGCATTTGAGCACGCTGTGAAAGCACCAGCTGGCTTGCAAGGTTTCGGACTTTCTGAGAAACAGCAGACAGAAAGTGTGAAGTTAGAGTTGGAAGGTATACAGCATCAATTAAAACCAGGGGCAGTAGCAATTGCAGCAATCACCTCATGTACAAACACATCGAATCCATTCGTTATGTTAAGTGCAGGATTAGTGGCTAAAAAAGCGGCATTACTTGGATTAAATGTACCAAACTATGTAAAAACCTCATTAGCACCAGGTTCAAAAGTTGTGACAGCTTATCTGAAAAAAGCTGGGTTACTGCCTTATTTAGAACAGTTAGGCTTTCATCTCGTTGGGTATGGTTGTACTACTTGTATTGGTAATTCAGGGGCATTGAAGCCAGAAGTCGAAGAAGTAATCAAAGAAAATGATTTACTAACCGCAGGTGTTTTAAGTGGAAATCGTAACTTTGAAGGGCGTATTCATCCGTTAGTTAAAGCAAATTACCTCGCTTCACCGCCACTTGTTGTTTTATATGCATTAGCTGGAACGGTGGATATCGATGTATTCAATGAACCTATTGGAATTGGCGAAAATGATATTCCAATTTATTTTAATGATTTGTGGCCTTCTAGAGATGAAATTCAGGCATTGATCGATGAATGTGTTACACCAGAACTTTACCAGGAAGAATATGCACGGGTGTTTAGTGATAACGAGGAATGGAATGAGATTGAAACAAACGATGAACCATTATACGGCTGGGAAGAAGAATCAACGTATATTGCGAATCCACCCTATTTTACAGGAATGACAAAAGAAAGAGAACCACGAAAGCCATTAAGAAAACTAGCTGTTTTAGCTAAGTTTGGCGATTCAGTTACAACTGACCATATTTCGCCAGCTGGAAGCATTCAAAAAAATAGTCCAGCAGGTCAGTATTTGATTAATAGAGGTGTTGGGGTCCGTGAATTTAACTCTTATGGAGCCAGACGTGGTCACCATGAAGTAATGATGAGAGGGACATTAGCCAATATTCGTATTCGCAATCAATTAGTTCCAGATATCGAGGGCGGTTATACGATTTTTGCGCCAAAACAAGAAAAAATGGCTATTTATGATGCCGCAATGAACTATCAGAAACAAGGAACAAAACTAGTAATTTTGGCAGGGGATGACTATGGCATGGGTTCATCAAGAGACTGGGCAGCAAAAGGCGTGCAGTTACTTGGTGTGGAAGCTGTAATTGCCAAAAGTTATGAGCGGATTCATCGTTCTAATTTAGTGATGATGGGTGTTTTGCCATTACAATTCAAACCAGGTGAGGATGCTGATAGCTTAGGATTAACAGGAACTGAGTTATTTGACATTGATATCGATGAAACAAAAGGAATCTTGGACACTGTAAACGTTGCTGCAAGTAAGCCAAATGGAGAAACGATTCAATTTGAGACGATTCTTCGTTTTGATTCAGCCGTTGATATCACGTATTATCAGCATGGTGGAATTTTACCAATGGTTATCCGTAAAAAACTTTAAGCATAAATTGGGATGATTTTGAACGTTGTTATTTATATACGAAAGAGAGGTACTTGGATGGAGATTCACAAAGGCTTAGAAGGTGTCGTTGTTTCTGAAACAAAAATCAGCTCGATCGTGGAAAATCAGCTATTATTTGCAGGGTTTAATATTGATGATTTAGTAGATGAGAATGTTCAGTTTGAAGAAGTGATCTATCTATTATGGTATTTAAAAATACCAACAAATCGAGAGTTGAAGAAATTTAAACAAGAGCTATCTGTGCAAATGCCGATCTCTGATACGATCATCACTTGCTTGAAAATCCAAACACGCCAGAACCTTCATCCTATGAGTGTTTTGCGGTCAACGGTTTCACTTTTGGGTGTGTTTGACCCAAATGCTGAAGCGATAGATGAGCATTCGACGTATCAGCAAAGTATTGCACTACAAGCAAAAATGCCGACGATCATCGCGGCCTATGCTCGGCTAAGAAAAGGCTTAGACCCAATTTCTCCTAGGAGTGATTTATCGATTGCAGCCAATTTTCTTTATATGCTGACGGGAACAGAAGCTGAAGAAGTACAGGTGTCAGCGATGAATCAGGCATTAGTCCTACATGCGGATCATGATTTAAATGCAAGTACATTTACGGCAAGGGTCTGTGCCTCTACATTGTCAGACGTTTATTCATGTATTACGGCTGCGATTGGTTCTCTAAAAGGGCCGCTTCACGGCGGCGCAAACGAAAAAGTATTTGATATGTTAAAGGAAATCGATTCTGAAAATCTAAATGTAGAAGAATATCTAAATCAAAAATTAGATCGCAAAGAAAAAGTTATGGGTTTTGGTCATCGCGTTTACAAAACAGAAGATCCCAGAAAGAAACATCTGAAAAAACTAGCAAAAGAGTTGACTGCAATTACACAAAAAGAACAGTGGTATTTTTTATCGTGTCAAGTTGAGCGCTATTTAAAAGAGACAAAAGGCTTGATTCCTAATGTCGATTTTTATTCAGCTACAGTCTATCATTGTATGGATATTGATAGTGATTTGTTCACTTTGATTTTTGCTATGAGTCGAGTTTCTGGTTGGTTAGGTCACATTTATGAGCAGAAAAAAGATGATTGTTTGATTCGACCGCGATCACATTATATTGGACCTAAACAGTTAAGGTATAGTGAGTTGAACAGCAAATTACATTCTGGAGGAATGGAAGCATGATAAGTGGGGAAAAAATTGGATTTGAAACTGGAAAATTGGTTGTGCCGAATAATCCAATCATTCCTTTTATAGAAGGAGACGGAATTGGACCAGAAATTTGGTCAGCGGCCAAAAAAGTATTTGAAGCAGCAGTAGACAAGGCTTATGTAGGGGCACGTAAAATTGTTTGGCAAGAAGTTTTGGCAGGAGAAAAAGCCTTCAATGAAACAGGAAACTGGCTGCCAAATGAAACATTGGAAATAATCAAATCCCATCGTATAGCTATTAAAGGTCCGTTGACTACACCGATTGGCGGAGGTTTCCGCTCGTTGAATGTGGCATTGAGGCAAGAATTAGATTTATATATTTGTTATCGACCAGTTCGCTATTTTGAAGGTGTGCCTTCACCATTAAAACACCCAGAAAAAACAGATATGATGATTTTTAGAGAGAATACTGAAGATATTTATGCAGGGATCGAATTTCCAGCTGAAAGTCCAGAAGCAGAAAAATTGATTCGTTATTTACAAACAGAGTTTGGTGTCAATAAGATTCGCTTCCCAAACACGTCTGCTATCGGAATCAAACCTGTTTCTAAAGAAGGGACAGAGCGATTGGTTCGTGGAGCGATTGAATATGCTTTAAAAAATAATCGTAAATCAGTAACATTGGTTCACAAAGGAAATATCATGAAGTTTACAGAAGGTGGTTTTAAAAACTGGGGCTATGCTTTAGCTGAAAGAGAATTTGGAGACAAGGTTTTTACGTGGGAAAGCTACTTAGAAATCAAGAGTACTACAGGAAAGTCTGCAGCAGATCAACAGCTAGAAGAAGCGGAAAAAGCTGGGAAACTAATTATAAAGGATCGTATCGCTGATATTTTCTTGCAGGATATTTTACTGCATCCTGAAAATTATGATGTGATTGCAACGCTGAATTTGAATGGTGATTATATTTCTGATGCATTAGCTGCTCAAGTTGGTGGCATTGGAATTGCACCAGGCGCTAATTTGAACTTGGAAACGGGACATGGAATCTTCGAAGCAACCCATGGAACAGCACCAGAATTTGCTGGATTAAATCAATTGAATCCATCCTCCTTACTCTTATCTGGTGTATTAATGTTTGATTATTTAGGTTGGAGCGAGGTTAGTGAGTTAATTACAAGAAGTATTGAAGAAGCGTTGGTGAACAAAACAGTAACAAAAGATTTTGCAGACCAAATGGAAGGCGCAACCTTATTGAGTTGTTCTGAGTTTGGAGAAGAGTTAGTACGGTTGATTAATGATAACTAAGAACGATGTTCAGAATAGTACTATTCTGAACATCGTTTTTTTGAGACATAAAAAAACCTGACGAATATTCGTCAGGTTTTGAATTTACTAAAGTTAAGTTAATTACGCTTTGTTAACGTTAGTAGCTTGAGGACCACGTTGGCCTTCTTCAACGTCGAAAGTCACTGCTTGACCTTCTTCTAAAGTTTTGAATCCGTCGCCTTGGATAGCTGAGAAATGTACGAATACATCGTTACCGTTTTCTGCAGTGATAAATCCAAAACCTTTGTCTGAGTTAAACCATTTTACTGTACCTGTTTCCATAATAAAAATCCTCCTTGTGATATACACATATTTTGCAATTACTTGAAAGGTGAAAATGTGGAAGATGTTTATTTGAAACAGCTACACATATATTACCGAACAAAAACTACTCTCTTAATATAGCATATTTTACACTAGTTGACCAGTAATATCTCTCTGAAAAATAAAAATTTGTTAAGAAATAAGGATTAATTGTCAAAATAAATGTATTTCTGTTATAGTATAGGAGTATTGAGCGTTAAATATGAAAGTAATGATAGAGTTATATCGTAGAAATCTATTCCGAAGGCGCAGCCTTGGAGCTGCATAGATTTGAAAGTAGGAAGGGTTCAGATTGTTTAGATGAGAATAAGGTTATCCTTACTAATAGATAGTTTTTACATGGTTTTATAGCTAAAAAAATATTTAATCAACTTAATTAAAGAGCCACTCAACGTATTTGTTGAGTGGCTCTTGTCCATTTCAGCGTTTAGTAGCGTAGAACAGCCAATAAGGTTTTTTCATCAGGTGAAGCTTTTTGATCTAAAACAAAGACTTTTCCACCAGTTCTAAGCACATTGTCTGTGACTTTATTCAAAACTTTACGGCGGTCAAATTCTTCTGTCGACATGTCCGTTGTCTCATTAACAAAATTGGCAGTAGAAATGAAGAAATGAGATACTTTTCCTTCATCAGATGCAGGGACGATATCAACAAGCTGATCGACAAATTTTTTGTCTAATAACTGATTATAAGCTGTTGTTTCGATTGTTTCTAGTGCTTGATTTATTTTATATGCGCCTTTTTCAATATCCTGAAACGAAACTTGTGCAGGAGAGAGAGAAACAGAAGCATCCGTTACTAAATAAGGATTTTTCGCGATTTTTTTAAATAGTGTTTGGTTTTCTGGTAAAGCATACAAACGAATTGGTAAATTATCAGAGTTTACAAATGTGTCTTTTAAGTAATTATCGATGGCTTGATAGTAGTTAGTCCAGTCGATTTTTACTTCTTCATCTTTAGTATTCACACCGTGATAGGCAACGCCTTCTTTGGAAGAGCCATTATATCCGGTTCCGCCTTGAATGGAGTAGTTCATACTGCCACCAGTCAACTCATCACCTAAAGTACCAACAAGATCAGTTGGTGCGTCAGCCGGTAAATCAACTGTTTTCACTTGATTGTTTTCTACTAAATAAAGTTGCATAGAATCACGATTTAAAGCCATTAAATAATAACGATAGTTAAATTGATTATTTTTGATGATTCCTAGGAGATAAGGTCGATCGTCAACGTAATATTGATCGTCGACAGGAACATTTAATCGATTGATAAAGATGTCTTTTTCACTAATAATAATTGATACACTTTTTGTCGCATTACGCCAAAAGGATGCATCAGCCAGTAAAGCATCGATTTTTTCTTGGAATGGTGCCCAAGATAAATCAGTATATTTTTTTTCGAAGCGGATTTTTGCAGCTTTAGCAAAATTTTTGAAGGCTAAAGAATCTTTTTCGACATCTTGGTGAGCGACATGAGTATTCAGAATAAATGTTACAAAGGGACCTTGAACTTCGTCAGAGAATAGAACAGATAAATTGTCTTTTTCTTGATCTAACATAATACATTCCTCCTAAATTTTAAAGCGTAGCGGGCTCGTTTAGCTCTGACAGAAAAATAGGAAAATGTGTTTGTGGCGCTTTTGGCCACAGGCATATTTTATCTTTTTTCCGAAGCGCTAGCTCGCGAAGCTAGATATAATTAAAAGCAGAACAAATCAGTTGATCCTATAGCAAATTAGGAAATTGGTGTGAAACATTTTTTGTTTCATTGCCAGTTTGTCTATTTTTCTAAGGATTGATTTGTACAGCTAAATAATATATCGGTAACATTTCTTGGTACTAATAAAAGTGTAGCACAGGCATAAAAATGTTGGAACTAATATGGTCCAAAAGGAGATAAACAATAGGAAAATGTAAAAAGTTGCTCTATGAGTAATTCCTCATAGTTTTTTTATGAAATACAAAATAGGGGTTCATTTTTATTTTAAATAGAGATGCTAATATGTCTTCATGCCAATTATCCCGAATTGGTTTTTCATACTTACTCCTACCAAGAGTAAATAACAACCTTCATTTCCACCATAGACGACGGTCGTGGTGGTTTTTTGTGCAAAAATCGCTAATTAAATAAAAAAGAGAGTGAAACTATCGTCAGTAAATACCTGATTTTAGT
This sequence comes from Enterococcus ureasiticus, assembly GCF_001730285.1. Taxonomy (GTDB): domain Bacteria; phylum Bacillota; class Bacilli; order Lactobacillales; family Enterococcaceae; genus Enterococcus_L; species Enterococcus_L ureasiticus. The sequence continues at coordinate 179,909 of NZ_MIJZ01000014.1, read as the reverse complement.
TTCACTTTCTATATTTCTATCACAACGCTTCGATAAACCGATTCGTTCGAAACAACCGTGCCTCTAAATTAGTTCCAAGCTCAACAGCCGCATGATGCCCTTTACCGCTAAATTTATACCGAATAGCATCTGCATTCGTTTTAGCTGCGATATAAGAAACACCAAAATTAGCCTGCATCGTATGAATCAAACGGACATAAAGGGCACTTTCTGATATCCCAAAATGGTTCGACAATTGGGATAAATTCCATCCTTCTTTCAAAAAGCGAAAGAAAACGACATCCGGCACAAGAATCGCAGAAGCACCAATATTCGCCTGAAATTCATGAAGGACTTCATTATATGAATATCGCAGACTGCAATCTGTATCAGTAAAAATCGTATCATTTTCAGTCATATGAAACAAATAGTGAGTGATCTCATGACTGATCGTAAAATTCTTTCTTTTTTCACTCATGTTTTGATTATAACCAATCGTTGTCTCTAAAGAGTCTTTAACGATCATACCAGAAATACGATCTCTTGCCACGCCATCGAAAGGAAAACTGCGCATTGAAACTCCCTTAGATTTTACGAAATCCCAAAGATAGGAACAGTCGTAATTTTCATAACCGATATTATTTGCGACCATCAACGCTGAGATATAATCGTTTATTTTATCCGAAAAACTAAGATATTCATCAATTTGCTCTGTCATCCAATCACGCCTTGTCGTCTTGTTTTAATTCTCGTTCACGTTCAATTTCAGATCTCCTAAAACGAAGAAAACGATCCACTTCATCTTTCAATTCGTCTACTTCATTTTCAGATAAGCCTTCTGTGTTCATCCGAAACATAATTTGAGATGAAAGATTTTCTTCTTGAGCCGTTTCTTTAATGGAAGGTACAGCTGATCTTCCTAATAAGTAATCGGTAGAAACGTCAAAGTAATCAGCTACTTTTTGGATATTTTCTATTTTGGGAGAAGAAGTATCCCAACGCCGAATTTGTCCATTAGAAATACCTGTATTGCGTTCGATTTCAGCAAAAGTAACTTTTTTCTTGTCAGCCAGCTCTTTAATTCTGTAAGTTAAACTCATGTTTTTCAACCTTTCATAAGCTTAATGAAAAAAACATTAGCTTTTAAGCTATTTTTTATTGACAATTAGCTTTTAAACTATTAAAATGTTCTTATAAGCTAATTTATCAGTAAATAGTTAGGCAAAGCCATTCTAGCAGTTAATCTCTTAAATGAGAAAGCGACGGAAGTAGAATAGAGCTTATTTAACTATACTTATATAATAGCGTAAATGCTAATTCAAGTCAATGATTTTATTATATATTAGCTAATTCACTAAACGAGAAGTAATAAAGAGAAAGGAATTAAAAAAATCACTACTATTTAAAAATCAAGAGCCATTATTTTGCTGAGCTATTGCTTTGCTGCAAAGACAAGGAAATTGTATTAACACTTCAATCGTAACAATCGTTAAATATTGAAAGCCAGACTAATAGATAAAGGAGAGGATAAAAGATGTTATTATTCCCTGAAATTGATCGAAAGAAAACGAAAAAAAAGGTTCATGATTTATTAAATACGTATCGTTCTTTAGTAAGAATCGCTGGAGAGAAACATTCACCTAACGTAACGGCTGCGTATACATTTGAAATGAAAAGCACTAATGGGGAATTTTCTCGTAAAGCTGATAAAGTAATTGAGCGTAAATATCTTGCTGAAGTTGAGCTATCCAAGATTACAGAAGCCATGAATCAATTGGATGAGTATGATAGACAGCTGTTATACGATAAGTATATGGACCGCAATTTTACAACAAATATCGCGATTTATATGAAACATCATATGAGTGAAAGTAAGTTTTATCGAGAGCTAGATAAGGCAATGATACGATTTGCAGAGTCTTATGAGAGTGGGAAACTATTGATAGAAAAATGACATTATTATGGGAGAAATATGCCAGTTTAAGTAGAGAGAAATCGAGTAAACTATTGGTATACCGCTAGTTAAACAATGGTCAAATAACGAGAAAAGTCATTTAGTTTGAACTATCGGATCTCTTTAAAAAGCAACGATAAATTGAAGTAAATAATGAAAAAAAGGTGGTAATTATGAAGATGTTTGAGTATTTAGATCGTTTTTTAGTAGATGCAGATCACAAAGCAATTTACGTTTTAACATTGATTTGTGTCGCAATGATCATCGATTTTTTAAGCGGTAGTTTGGCTGCAAAAATCAATCCAAAAATTAACTTTTTAAGTAAAGTAGGTATCAATGGAATTTTGAGAAAAGTAGCAAGTATGGTGCTGTTGATGTTTTTTATTCCTTTAGCACCATTGATTCCAGGTGGAGCAGGGGTTGGGTTGATTTATGTTTTATACGTTGGCTATCTGCTAATGGAGTTAAAGTCGATTCTTGAAAATTATAAAAAAATGGGAATCGGAACCGAACTATTTGAGGATTTTATCAAGAGTATCAAAAACGGAAAAGAAGATGAGTAGTTCCAAGCGATTTTATATCTATTGAAAAAAATGAAACTGAAATCAGATTTACCTGACCAGTTTCATTTTTTTAGTCTGCCTATCTTTTTCCAGCTTTTAATGAACGGAATAAAGTTAAACCTAATGCCGTTAAACATAAAATAAAGGAACCTAAGAAAGTGATTCTCATCCCAAAGATAAAGATATCAGGACGTTCACTGATAAACGTCGTCACACGTTGACCATAAACGGCGCTCATTGCGTTATACAAAATTGTTGTAGCTAACGCAATTCCTAAAACCATGCCTAAGTTACGTGCAAACGAGTTCATGCTTCCAGCAACACCTAGATCCTCTTTTGAAACACTACTCATAACAGTCGTGTTATTAGGCGATTGGAAAAGTGCATTGCCTAATCCCATAATGCCAGTCGCCAAGATATAGTACCAAAGCGGAGTACCTTGATTTAAAAACATATACATTAAAGACGTGATCGATAATAAAATCAATCCAGAAAAAGTTAAAAGCTTTGTACCGATCTTATCCGTTAAAAAACCGCTGATAGGAGCACCAACTACCATCAATAAAGGAAAGACCATCATTAACAATCCTGCTTTACTTGCGGGTAAACCACGTGCATTTTGCAAATAAAATGGTATCACAACATTGACAAAGAAATTAGATGAAAAAATCAACACAGCTGTGATCAAGCTCATCGTAAAGACTTTGTTTTTAAAAATCGAAAAGGCGATCAAAGGTTGACTGACACGTTTTTCTACTCTAATGAAAATGATGAATGAAAGGACTGCAAGAACAAATAATACCACTGATAAAGCAGCATTAAAGCCGATTTCCTGACCAATAAAGATACCGCCAAAGAACGTCATAATAAAAACAGCAAACAAAATAAATCCAAGTATATCAACTTTTTTGCCACTTTTGGTAATATCTTTTGGTAAGAATTTCTCGCCAATCAAAATCGTGATGATCCCAACTGGAACATTGATCCAGAAAATATAAGGCCATGAAAATTGAGAAAGAATCAAGCCACCGATTCCGGGTCCTGCAATTGACCCTAGAGAAACGAAAGCTCCGATCGAACCTAATGCTCGACCGCGTTCTTTAAACGGAAAAACTTCTGTAATGATCCCAGAATTTGCAGCCATCGTCATACTTGAACCAATTCCTTGAACGATCCGCGCAAACAAAAGAAAGCCTAACGAATGATTAAATCCACACAATAATGAGCCTAACGTAAAGACTACGGTTCCGATCCGATATACTTTGATTTTGCCAAAGCTATCCCCGATTTTCCCAAAAAGTAACAAACAAGCACAGACAATCATCAAATAAATTGAAACGATCCATTCTGATTGATTCATCGGTACATTCATATCTTTGGAAATTGTCGGCAACGCTATATTGACGATACTGGCATCTAAAGTGGACATAAAGGTAAACATTGCCACTGAAACCAAAATCCACCAGCGATTTTTTTGTACAATAGGGTTTTCTTGAAAATTATTCACTGATTCCATCTAGTCATCTCCTTAAAAATTGTAAACAATCCGTTCTTATCATACTCCTTTTTTTGAAAAAATGTCAGTGAAAAAATAATGAAAATAATTGGAAAGAACTTATTTTTCCCTCAAAAAATTAGATGATGAATGAATTTACGAAATTTTATGAGAGTGATCACAAAGAGAAAGAAAATTATGTTTGTTTATTTTTAACTTCTGTTACAATAAAAGAAGAAAAACTGTACTAAAATATAGAATTTTTTGTTATACTTTTTAAAAGAAGTCAATAAATAAGGAAGTTGTATCTGTTTCAAAGTCGACTCAGAGTGAATTAAAACAGATTACTTACTAAAAAAACAAAGCTACTGATTTTTATAAAAATTACACTTGTTTAATCATGAATGAAAGTAGAACAGATGTATAGACACTTATGAACATAGATTTTTAATCTGGCTTAAGAAATGAGCCTTTCGGGGAAAAGACAGAACGAGCTAGATCAGCTTTTAAAACTATCTAGCTTCACGAGCTAGTCTCTCAGGAAAAAGATAAAAACTGAATGAGACAAAAAGCATCTCAGTCATTTTTCCCTATTTTCCAGTCGAGACAGAACGAGCTCGTTCAGCTTTTAAAATAAGGAGGATATTATGGCTACGAAACATGATCAAATATTAAAGTATATTGAAGGATTGCCAATTGGGGATCGTATCTCTGTTAGAAGTATTGCCAAAAATCTTGGTGTCAGCGAAGGGACTGCTTATCGAGCGATCAAAGATGCTGAAAATATTGGACTGGTTTCAACGATTCAGCGTGTGGGAACTATTCGGATCGAACGGAAATTAAAAAAACATATTGAAAAATTGACTTTTGGTGAAGTGGTTCGGATCATTGAAGGGGATGTTTTAGGTGGGTCAGCCGGTTTAGATAAGGTCTTAAATAAGTTTGTAATCGGTGCGATGACTGAAAAAGCAATGACGCGCTACATCACGCCAGGATCATTGATGATTGTTGGGAATCGGCAAGGTGTTCAGAAATTAGCCTTAGAAAATGGGGCTGCTGTTTTGATTACTGGTGGATTTGATACAGAAGTCGAAATCGCTGAGCTGGCAGATGAATTAGACATGCCGGTATTAAGAACAACATATGATACATTTACAGTAGCCACAATGATCAATCGAGCGTTAAGCGATCAATTAATCAAAAAAGATATCATGCTTGTCAGCGATATTTACACAACTTTAGAAAAAACGAATTATCTATTCTCAACTAATACAATTGCAGACTATCAAAAACTTTCTGAAAAAACACATCATTCTCGTTTTCCTGTAGTGAATAAAAGCCTGCGTTTAGTGGGAATTGTTACAGCTAAAGATGTTTTAGGCAAAACGGAAACCTTGACGATGGATAAGGTCATGACAAAAGATCCAATCGTTGTGAAAAAAATGATGAGTGTAGCCAGTGTTAGCCATCAAATGATTTGGGATGGGCTGGAAGTAATGCCAGTTGTTGAAGATGATTTATCTTTAGTTGGTTTTGTTTCCAGACAGGATGTAATGAAGGCGATGCAGCTAGTTCAGCGGCAGCCACAAATTGCGGATACGATTTCAGACCAAATTTCTGGTGAAGTAATGCCTGTCGAAGAGGTGAGTAAAGCAGGTGAACCGCAGTTTAAATTCTCTGTCACACCTCAAATGGTCAACAGTGTAGGGACGATATCTTTTGGGGTGTTAAGTGAAATCATCTCAAATGTGACACAGCGCACGATGATCACCAATCAAAGAAGAAATGTGCTGATCGAACAAATGAGTTTACATTATCTGCGCCTGATTCAATTAGAAAGTGAACTGGATATTCGTCCAAGAGTCTTAGAAATCGGCCGTCGTTCAGCTAAATTGGATATCGAAGTTTATTTAGAGAATGCTCTAGTGGCTAAAGCAATCGTTGTTTGCCAAGTGATGGAGCGGACTTAGGAGGAAGTAAAAATATGGATGTTGTAACAGAAATTTTAACAAAAATCAAAGCGTATCAAACGATCATTATTCATCGTCATCAACGACCTGATCCAGATGCGATCGGTTCACAAGTTGGTTTAGCAGAGATTTTGAGAGAGAGTTTTCCAGAGAAAAAAATTTATCAAGCAGGTGGTCCCGTTGAAGGGTTAGAATTTTTAGCGGAAATGGATGAAGTGTCTGATGAAGCGTATCAAAATGCTTTAGTTATCGTGACAGATACGGCTAATTCTCCTAGAATCAGTGATGATCGTTACAATTTAGGTGCTGAATTGATCAAAATCGATCATCATCCTAACGATGATCCTTATGGGGACTTAGTCTGGGTCAATCCAAAAGCGAGCAGCTGTAGCGAGATCATCGCTGATTTCTATCATTTAAATCAAGAGGAATTGATCATGAATAACAATGCGGCTCGTCTGCTTTATGCTGGAATTATTGGGGATACAGGTAGATTTTTATATCCATCAACAACACCGCATACTTTAGAAGTTGCCGCTGAACTGATGGCGTATGACTTTAATGCGGCTGAATTAAATCGTGAATTAGAGCAAATTCCGATGAGTGTCGCAAAATTAGCAGGATATGTGTATCAAAATATTGAAGTAGACGGACATGGTGCAGCAAAAGTTATACTGCCTCAGACATTACTTGATGAATATGGGATTGTGGATTCAGAGACGGCTTCGATTGTATCTTTACCAGGTGTGATTGACGAAGTTTTAGCATGGGGAATTTTTGTAGAACAACCTGAAGGCTATTACCGAGTACGTTTACGCTCAAAAGGACCTGTGATCAATGAGCTGGCTAAGAAGCATCATGGTGGTGGACATCCTCTGGCTAGTGGAGCGAATGCTAAAAATCCAGAAGAGATCAATGAAATCTACTCTGAAATTAAGCAGTTGTGCAAAGAATATAAAAAATAGAGAATGAAAACATTTACATTTAGTGCGGCATCCGTTATACTAAAGCTAGTTAAATAGCGGATAGTGATTGTTTATAACAAGCTAAACCTGATTGTACCAAATAACTTTATTTGGTGTAGTTGGGTCTTTTCTTTTTTCTAATAGACAAAAGTATCCAAGCATCATTTAACTAAAAATAAGGAATAGCATGGAGGAGAAAAAATGATGAAATTGAAAAAGATGTTTGTTGGTGTGGTATTATTGTCAATGGTTTTAGTAGGATGTAGTAATGGAACGGCTAAAGAAGAAAAGAAAGCTGATACAAAAGAGAAAGATAATTCAGAAGTAGTGATTTACCTTGCGCGTCATGGTAAAACGATGTTGAATACGGTGGACCGTTCACAAGGTTGGATCGATGCACCATTGACCCCAGCAGGCGTTGAAGTAGCAGAGCAATTGGGTAAAGGATTATCTGATGTCAAATTTGATAAGGTTGTGACTAGTGACAGTGGACGTGCAATCGAAACGGCTGAACTAGTCTTGCAAAATAACGGTCAAGAAAAATTAACCAAAGAAATGACGAAGGATAAACGTTTAAGAGAATATAATTTTGGTACGTATGAAGGCTTGATGAATGAAGAAATGCTAACGGCTGTTGCTAAAGAAAAAGGACAAACATATGAGGAATATAATGATTGGATGAAAGAAGTTGGTTTCTATAAAGGAATCATCGAATTTGCCGATATTTTATCAGATTTGGATAAGAAAAATGTTGAAAAAGGTGTGAACTGGCCTGCCGAAGATAGCAAAACGATCGTGACTCGTTTAACTGCAGGTTTGGATGATATTGTGAAGGATGCGCAAAAAGAAGGTGCGAATAATGTGTTGCTTGTTTCTCACGGAATGAGTATTATTACTTTGTTAGGTGAATTAGATGCAAATGCAGATTTACCAGATGGCGGATTGAAAAATGCTAGTGTGTCAAAAGTAACGTATAAAGATGGGAAATATACAATCGATAGTGTGAATGACCTTTCTTATGTAGAGAAAGGAAAAGAAAATAAATAGATTTACTTCACTAATTGTAAATATAATAATTCTTTTCTTTCGTTTAGAAGTGCGATAGAATGAAGTGATAACACTTTAAAAGAGAACGATACAATGAAGGAGAGTTTAAGCTAAATGGAAAATTTACCAAGTTGCCCTGAATGTGGCTCAACATACACTTACGAGGATCGTGGCATGATGATTTGTCCTGAATGCGGACATGAATGGTCACCAACAGATGCGGCAGAAGATACAGCGTCTGTCATCAAAGATTCAAATGGCAATGTGTTAGCTGATGGTGATAATGTGACAGTTATCAAAGATTTAAAAGTCAAAGGGGCAAGTGGTGCAATCAAACAAGGAACGAAAGTTAAAGGTATTCGTTTAGTGGTTGATGCAGCAGATGGTCATAATATCGATTGTAAAGTAGAAGGCTTTGGTCCGATGAAATTGAAATCTGAGTTTGTAAAGAAGAATTAAAGGATAAAAAAATTTGTTTTATGTTATTGATTTTTACCGAGTATTAGATGTAAAATCTAATACTCGGTTTTTTTGCATATTTAAAAAAAGAGAGTGTAAAATATTTTTTGATTTAATCTAATTAAAGTATTTTCATTAATTTTCTTCCTATGATTGATTTTACATCATTATAAAAATAAAGATAATCTAACTATAAACTTATTCATTTCTATGCTATAATAAAAATCGTAAAGAGGATATGCGCTAACATACCCTCTTCGACAGAGCCGTTTAAGACGGTAACTAGACTAAATTATTTTTTAAGAATAACCGTTGCCAGTCAAAGCTGACGGTTATTTTTTGTCTTTAAGCAATTCCACAATCAGTTTGATCAAGGCGATGGTAAACATACCAAAGCTTAAAATCAGCTGAATTGCTTCCAATGCGGACAAAAGGCATTCTCCTCTCTAAAGATTTCAGTACTTACTTTCATAAGCACCACCACCTTTCAGAAGTAGCCACCGTCATAACTTCTCTGTTTTTTTATTGTATCATAATAAACATCAAGAACGTATGTTTATTTTATTCTTTTTGTCGCTTATATATTATATAGGAATCGACTGTTTCTCAGTAAGGACACAAATCTGCTTATCTAAAATTTGCAGCATGCTTTCCACTTCTTTAAAATAGCTGTGATAAATTTTTCTGCAAGCATAATATTCGCGAATGATTTTCTTTTTGTTCACAGGTATATTTTGGTCACTGAAAAAATCATTCAATAATAACAACGGTTTTTCCCAGGATTGCATTCTTTCTAAGACCTCTTTTAAATCTAAAATATCTTGATAAGGAATTGCTTTAACACATTTTATTGATTTTTCCATAAAAATCTTCCTTTCTTTCGTTTAAAATAATGTGTGAAATGATACAAAAAAAACGATACAAGCAGTGCACAACTACCAATATCGTTTCCAATGCGAGAGAAGTTTAGCTAAACGACCGAAAAATAACAATCATGTCTAGAAATTCAGACAAAAGTTCGGTACAATAAAGAAGCTAGAACTTCGGAACTAGCAATGGGCAACTTGTATAGATAGTGTGTGCTGTCTATGCAGGGCTTTATCAGTCGGTTGGCGCCAATTGATAAAGTGCCTATTTTTTCTGTTTTATGCTTGTACAACGTATAAACTATTCACCTCCCATGTAAGAGTAGCAGAATAGAAAAAACGGTATCAGTTTTCACCAATACCGTTGACAATAGTCCAACAAATAAACCTGTCTTTCGTATCTAAAAAAAGTTAGATACAACAAAACAAGCGAGTTTGTTTCTCGCACTATTGGCAATTTGTTCCGGCAGTGTGTGCTGTCATTACAATGTTCTTTTTCATTGGATTGGCGGTCCATTGAAAAAGTGCCAATGATTATTTAATTATCGTTTAAACTAGGAAAAGTTACCTTCGTTTCATTTCTATTCTACAACTTAAGTATACCGAATTGAATACGTCGGCTCAACGGGAACAGAAGAAATTTTTTAAACTTTATTTTCATGAAAAATCCTAAATAGTGCGTAATTAATAGGTAACAAATAGGAGAAAGTGAGCGCGTATTGTTTGTTGTCTTTTTACCCCTTTTCGCAAGTGTTAAGATCTATTGATTTTCATACCTTGGCCAACCCCACCAATTTGGAACTAACTCTTCCAGTCTAACCGTTTCTCGTTTCTGATAATCGACCATGATCTCGGTATCTTTATTTTTAGGAGAAAACTGTAGTAATAGTTCCCTACAACCACCGCAAGGCATTCCGCCCAAACCTTCTGGTGCCTCACTACGGAATGTAATGCTGCGTTTAATGACTGTTTGACCACTATTCATATACATATTTAATGCGGCAGTCCGTTCAGCACATAAATCCATAACACCACAACAACTTTCAATGCAAAAGCCAGTATAAATTTTACCGTTTTCACTTTCTAATGCGCAAACAACATGATGAGTATAAATAAAAGGTGTAACTTCTGTGGGATAATACTCTTTTTTTGCTTTTTCATACAACGTTTCCCAGATATCCATCATTTCACTCCATTCAATTATTGATAGGACTCATTATAACAAGGTTACATCTCAAAGAACAGCTATGGTTTAGAACCAAAAAACGATAGAATGAAGACAAGTCTTCGAACTATCATTTTATTTTCTAATTTTGTTATTAATCCGAATCTTCCCGAAACGATTGCACTCTCTTCACACCACGCCAAAGATTAACAATAGCCAAAACACCACCTAAAATAAGGGGAATCCACAATAATTCTGGGGAGTATTTTAAATTACTTAACTGCTTCGAAGCCTGAGTATCCTCCAAAGTCCACAGCCCTTGCAACACCTGAAAACTAAACGCCATCATAAACGTGGCAATCAATAAAAGGACAAAACCAATATAATGCAGCTTACTTTTTTTTCTGATAATAGCAAACACAACATATAGAAAGAGTAAAAAGATAGGAACGCCAAATGCAAAGTATGGATTTAACATAGAAAAGCCTCCGTATGTAAAAATTGACTACTATAATTTATTAGAAGTACTGATGTTTATTGCTCTATAACTTAATCATACTGCAATTTTTTCAATTTGCAAAATATATTTTTTGTTAAAGTTAGCGTTTTTAGAAATGACAAAGTTTTTATTTTCCACTACACTAAAGAGGAAGGAGTGATTTTCCAGATGTCAGCATATGCCGAACCAATTAAAACAGCGATCATTGTTTTTCCTTTTTTAGCTTTTGCGATATCGTTTGTGCTTGTTATTCGTGAATACCGCAAATATGGCACGTTTTTATTTAGGCGAGCGCTTATTCTTTATTCATTTGTTTTCTATTTATTATGTGCATATTTTTTAATTATTTTACCCTTGCCACCTCGAGCGGAAGTGGCACAATATACGAGTCAGTATTTGGAATTGCGGCCATTTTATTTTGTCAGTCGATTTTTACAGGATACGGTATTAAATATTCATGATCCGAGTACGTTTATTCCTTCTTTAAGGCAAGGAGTCGTGTTGGAACCTGTGTTCAATGTCTTGTTGTTAGTGCCATTTGGGGTGTACTTGCGTTATTATTATAAACTTTCATTTAAAAAAGTTGTTTTAGCCAGTTTTCTCTTGTCGTTATTTTTTGAGCTGACACAGTTGAGCGGGTTGTACTTTATTTATCCTAGACCGTATCGTTTAGCTGATGTAAATGATCTGATCAATAATACGTTTGGTGGAATTGTCGGGTATGCGATTACACCGATGTTGACCTTTTTATTTCCAACAAGAGATGAATTGGATGAGGCGGCATATGAAAAAGGACAGTTCGTTAGCTTATTCAGGCGCTTTGTCGCTTTTTTGATTGATTGGTTTGTGATTTCCATCGTTCAAACAATTGCAATGCTTCTTCTAAATCTAATTCCTCAGTATAAACAGTGGTTTGCAGGATATCCTGCGTTAGAAGGACGACTTTGGTTTTTTGTTATGGTATTTTTAGTGTTTATGCTATTACCGAAACTTACGAATGGGGAAACGATCGGCAAGAAAGTCGTACGGATTCAAGTAGTGGAAGAAGGACGTGAAAAAATTCGTTTTAGGGCTCTATTTATTCGATACGGGTATTTGTACTTTGTTTATGGCCTAATCAGTTCATACATGACAAGTGCATCTGATTTGTTGAATTCGAATAATCGGATGTTGCAGCTTGTGAGTTTTATACTGTTTCTATTTTGTTCATTTTTACTACTCTTGTTTTTCATCAATGTTTTCTATGTGCTAATCAGAAAAAAACGGCGGCTGTTTTACGAAAAAGCAAGTCATACCTATACGATCAGTACGATAAAAGAGAAGAAAAATACAGAAAATCAATAAGGATTTGCGGTTTTTGTGGTATAATGCATGAGGACTTACACAACAAGTTTGAAAGAGGTGAGGTAAATGAGTTCATTTAAACAATTTCAGTTCAACGATTTTATCATGGAAGCATTAGCGGATAAAGGGTTTGAACAACCAACAGAAGTACAAGAAAAATTGATTCCTGTCATTAAAAAAGGCAAAAGTGTAATTGGACAATCTCAAACCGGAAGTGGAAAGACCCATACATTTTTATTACCATTGATGAATAAAGTAAATCCTCAATTGGATGAAGTACAGATTTTAATCACGGCACCTAGTCGTGAATTAGCGAATCAAATTTATCAAGAAGCGATCCAAATCGCTAAATTCAGTCAACCTGAAATTCGTGTGACGAATTTTGTCGGTGGAACGGATAAGCAACGTCAAATCGCCAAGTTGAAACATCAACAACCCCATGTGGTTATTGGAACACCAGGTCGAATTTTAGATTTGATGAACGAGCAAGCACTAAAAGCACATACAGCTTTTGCTTTTGTAGTCGATGAAGCTGATATGACACTGGACATGGGCTTTTTAGAAGAAGTCGATCAAATTGCTGGACGTTTGCCAAATAAACTACAAATGTTGGTTTTCTCTGCGACCATTCCAGAAAAATTAAAACCTTTCTTGAAGAAATACATGGAAAATCCAGTTATAGAACATATTCAACCAAAAAATATTATCTCTGAAACCATTGATAATTGGCTGATTTCTACAAAAGGGAAAGACAAAAATCGTTTGATTTACCAATTATTGACGATTGGGCATCCTTATCTAGTGATCATATTTGCGAATACGAAACAACGAGTGGATGAAATCACTGATTATTTAAAAGATCAAGGCTTGAAAGTTGCGAAAATCCATGGGGATATTTCTCCTAGAGAACGTAAACGTGTCATGCGCCAAGTGCAAGATCTTGAATTTCAATATGTGGTGGCAACTGATTTAGCTGCACGAGGAATCGATATTGAAGGTGTTTCTCATGTGATCAATGCGGAAGTTCCAAGTGATTTAGATTTCTTTATTCACCGTGTCGGTAGAACTGGAAGAAATGGTCTGGATGGAACAGCAATCACACTTTATTCACCTGCGGATGAAGAAGCAATTTCTGAGGTTGAGGAATTAGGTATTAAGTTTCAGCCAAAAGAAATCAAAAATGGTGAGCTGATCGATACCTATGATCGTAACCGCCGTACAAAACGTGAGAAGTCAAAAGATGCGTTAGAAGACCCAACCTTGATTGGCTTGGTGAAAAAGAAAAAGAAAAAAATCAAACCAGGTTATAAAAAGAAAATCGAATGGGCAATTTCAGCTAGCAATAAGCAAAAACGTAAAGTTGAACGTCGTCAGCAAACTCGGACAGCGAAAAAATCTAAAAAAAATAGTTATAAATAAAACAAAGCAGCAAGATGGTCAAGTCATCTTAGCTGCTTAATTTTTTGATCATTTCTACGCAAATAATGCCGTCTTCTAAATACTCTTCAGAGTTTACTGAGTAATCCAATGCTTGGTAAAAAGACAATGCAGTTTTTTCTGCGGATAAAATACTGAATTTAAAGCCTTCTTTTGTCGCCTTATCTTCTAAAAGTAGAAGCAATGTTCGACCAATTCCTTGATTGCGATGCTCTTTTCTTACACAAAAGCGATCTGGCTGAACGGTGTCATCGTTTTTTTTCTGATAGCGAATCGTTGCAACAGCAAGTGATTGCTCATAAACAACAAAATAATTACGTTCTAATGTGTCTAGTTCATCAAATTCATCCTGCAGTGAAATGCCTTGCTCTAAAACAAAAACATCATAACGTAAGGCAAAAGCCGCTGCTTGATGCCAGCGCTCGCAGCCAAAGTGAGTGTGCATATAAGCCCTCCAGATAATTTTCTTAGTGAAAGATTCATTCAATGGTATAATTAATCATAGCAGATATTTTTGATGTCATCTAGCAATACTTACGAGCGTCGTTTTTAAAATACGAGGAGGGTTTAACTTGGACCTATTTGAACAAATTGAGTGGTCAAATTGGAAAAACTTAAAAGATGTTGAAAAAGAAGCTCTTTTACAGCAACTATTGATGTATTTTGTTCCGCCAACAATAGAAGTGAATACAATTGAATTAGTGAATTTTGAATTGTATGGCATTAAGTGCCGCACCTTCGAATTAGAATTAGATGGTGAATTGTTTGTTTTTATCCCAGGAAATAATGAAGCGATCCTTGGTTGGGATTTAGGTGCAGAGGGTTTACGAGCGCATGAACTGTTGGGATTTGATACTGAGCATTTGGCAAAGAATACATTTAAGACCACCTTGACCAATGAAGCAATCGATTCTGCCGATGAGTGGAATGAAGAAGAAATAAGCTATGATTTAACCTCGTTAGAAGGAATTTCAGAATACATAAATGAACATACGACAGAATTAAGAAAAGTTAAAATTCCTGCAATGTTTGTTCAAAAATATGCATTACCGGCTGGGACAGAATTTTTAGGAATTTTTGATACAGTCACAGGAACATTTGAAGGAGAAATCCAACAATTCTTTCCCCATGAAAGACAGATTTGTGAAAAATTATTTCCACTATTAACAGCTGCTGAAAGTCTTAGTTGGTCATTTCCGAAAACACTGTTGGAGAAAGATAAATTTTATCTAGAATTTTTACCTGAATCTGATTACTATTTTGTCTATAGCCATTCAGATTGTACCCATGACGAACTAAAGTTATCACTTAAACGAGAGGGCTTTAGTTTATTATCTGAAGATCAATGGGAATTTGCTGTAGGTGGAGGAACAAGACGGTTATTCCGTTGGGGCAATGAACTACTGATTCAGGAAAATGAATCTGGACGCCAAATCAAAAGTAAAATGGACGGGGCTAACATGTTTGGGTTAGTGATCGATACGCAAAAAGATCGTTATGAATTGACGACTGATCCGACCGCAATAAAATTAACTCAAAATGAATCCAATCGTAGTAGCTTGATTGAAGAGATGTTGCCGTTATCCACTTATTTTCGTTCCGACCATGTTCTTTTACCTGAACAAAAATTAAGCCCAACCGATTATTTATACCGAAAAGCAATTCTAATTGAAAATTAAACAGAAAACATTGACTTTTTTTCATTCTTTCCTTATAATTTGTAGGGAATCTAAAGGATATGATTCGTTTTTTTAGTGTTTACAGAAAGTTCTTCGGTGCTGAAAGAAGAATAACGCAAAAACGTAATTGCTCCCTTTACTAAATTTTGGTAGAAATACCAACGTTACTCAGCGTTAACGAGTTTAAGAGGTAATGAATGTATGTCAAGCGACTTCATTGCAAACAAGGTGGTACCGCGATTTGTCGTCCTTGTATTGCAGTGAAAGCCGCTTTTTTGTTGCACAAAAACCAACACCAATCACTTATTTTAGAAAGTAGGAATCGAACAATGAAACAATTATCAAGTAGTCAAGTTCGTCAAATGTATTTAGACTTTTTCAAATCAAAAGGACACTCTGTGGAGCCAAGTGCTTCTTTAGTTCCTGTCAATGATCCAACATTATTATGGATCAACTCAGGTGTTGCGACATTGAAGAAATATTTTGATGGTTCTGTTGTACCTGAAAATCCAAGAATCACGAATGCTCAAAAATCGATTCGTACCAATGATATCGAAAATGTTGGGAAAACTGCTCGTCACCATACAATGTTTGAAATGTTAGGAAACTTTTCAATCGGCGATTATTTTAAAAATGAAGCGATCCATTGGGCGTGGGAATTTTTAACGTCTCCTGAATGGATGGCATTTGATCCTGAAAAATTATATGTCACAGTTTATCCAAAAGATACAGAAGCAAAACGTATTTGGCATGAAGAAGTTGGTTTATCGATGGATCATATCATTGATATCGAAGATAACTTCTGGGATATCGGTGCAGGTCCTTGTGGTCCAGATTCAGAAATTTTCTATGATCGTGGTGAGTCTTTCAACGATGTCGCAGAAGATGATCCAGAAAATTATCCTGGTGGCGAAAATGAACGTTATTTAGAAATTTGGAACTTAGTATTCTCTGAGTTTAATCACCAAGCGGATGATACTTATGAGCCATTACCGCATAAAAATATTGATACGGGCATGGGCTTAGAGCGAATGGTTTCCATCGTTCAAAATGCACCAACTAACTTTGAAACAGATTTATTTATGCCGATCATTCATGCGGTAGAAAAATTGAGCGGACAAGTAACATATGGTCAATCACCGCAAACTGATATTTCCTTTAAAGTCATTGCAGATCATATCCGTGCATTATCATTTGCAATCGGTGACGGTGCGTTACCTTCAAATGAAGGCCGTGGCTATGTATTGCGCCGCTTATTACGCCGTGCGGTTATGCATGGGAAAAAATTAGGAATCAACGAAGCTTTCTTATACAAACTAGTTCCAGTCGTTGGAGAAGTGATGGTAAGTTATTATCCAGAAGTACTGCAACAAAAAGAATTTATCGAAAAAGTAGTGCGTACAGAAGAAGAACGTTTCCACGAAACAATCAATGAAGGTCTAGAGATTTTAAATGACTTGATCACAAAAGTGAAAGCGGCAAACGAAGCGACTTTGAATGGGAAAGAGATCTTTAAATTATACGATACGTATGGTTTCCCTGTTGAATTAACAGAAGAAGTCGCAGAAGATTCTGGTTTAAAAGTTGACCATGCAGGCTTTGAAAAAGAAATGGAAGCCCAAAGAGATCGTGCTCGTTCTGCTAGAAGTAAAGCAACTTCAATGGGTGTTCAATCGGCTGTTTTGACGGATATTAAAGTCGAAAGTAAATTTGTCGGTTATAGTAACTTAGAAGCGACAAGCAAGCTTTTGATCATTCTAAAAGACGAAGAAATTCTTAGCGAACTGTCAGAAGGTACAGCACAGTTGATTTTTGCTGAAACTCCTTTCTATGCAGAAATGGGTGGACAAGTTGCCGATCACGGAACGATCAAAGATCAAAATGGTACGATCGTAGCCCACGTAGAAAATGTCTTAAAAGCACCAAATGGTCAATTTTTACACACAGTTCAAGTGACTGGTAAATTAGTTGAAGGCGCAACATACGAACTACATGTAGATGAAAAAATGCGCAATCGCATCTTGAAAAATCATACGGCGACGCACTTACTACACCGTGCGTTGAAAGACATTTTAGGCGATCACGCGAATCAAGCGGGTTCATTGGTTGCTCCAGGGCACTTACGTTTTGACTTCACTCATTTTGGACAAGTTACTCCAGAAGAGTTAGTTCAAATGGAAGCCATCGTCAATGAAAAAATCTGGGAAGCCATTCCAGTTGAAACGGTCGAAACAGATATCGATACAGCTAAAAATATGGGCGCTATGGCTTTATTCGGTGAGAAATATGGGAAAGAAGTCCGTGTTGTCAATATCGGTGGCTACTCGATCGAACTTTGTGGTGGAACACATGTAACAAATACAGAAGATATCGGTATTTTCAAAATTGTTTCTGAATCAGGAATCGGTGCGGGCGTACGCCGGATCGAGGCTGTTACAAGTAAAGAAGCATATGAGCTTATGAATGAAGAAGAAAAACAATTAAAAACAATTGCTGGGATTGTTAAATCACCTCAATTGAAAGAAGTTGTGACAAAAACTGAACAATTACAACAACAATTACGCGATTTACAAAAAGAAAATGAACAACTTGCTGGAAAATTAGCAAATCAACAAGCTGGAGACATTTTCAAAGACGTTAAAGAAATCAATGGGACAACATACATTGCGGCACAAGTAAACGTAAAAGATATGAATCAATTACGTCAATTAGCAGATCAATGGAAACAAAAAGAATTGTCAGATGTTTTAGTTTTAGCTACAGCGCAAGAGGACAAAGTCAGCTTGTTAGCAGCTATGTCTAAAGCAGCAAACGAAAAAGGCCTAAAAGCTGGTGATTTAATCAAAACAATCGCACCAAAAGTAGGCGGTGGCGGTGGTGGCCGTCCAGATATGGCCCAAGCTGGCGGTAAAAATCCAGCGGGGATCAGTGATGCGTTGAATGAAGTAGCCAACTGGTTAGCAAATTAATACTAAAAGCAGACAAAACCGAGTGACATGGTTTTGTCTGCTTTTTTATTTTTCAATTCAGAGGGCTATTTCTTTCATTTTTTTCATTTTGTTGTTAGATTTAAGATAGTATTACTCATATTCATTTAATAATGATGGGATGAATAGTTTATATACGTACAAAAAAATAAAGTGAAAAAATCCTTATTGCATAGAAGTAATCTGTGATTTTTTTATTCTATTGAACGGTTAAAATCAGTGATAGTTTCAGAAAGTTTAGTGTCTTTTCTTTTGTAAAAGTCAGAAAGAAAAATATTTTCTGTAACTTTTTTGTCTATCATGAAATAAAATCATGATTTTTTGATTCATATGTAAGTAGAAAATAATGTAAATGCTTTTTAGGAGAGTGGGGAGAAATAAATGTCTAATGAAAAAAGCCAGATCGAACAGTTTCAAACAGGCGAAAATTTCTATAGTCAACGTTATTTTGGTTCTCACCAAGCAGTTTATGAGGATCAAAAAGGATTTGTTTTTCGATTGTGGGCACCAAATGCGCAAGCTGTTTGGTTAGTGGGTGATTTTAATAACTGGGATCGTTCGTTACCTATGGCAAAAGAGGAAGAGTTTGGTAGCTGGAAAATTTTCACCCCAAGTGCAAAAGAAGGTGATTTCTATAAATATTTAGTGAAACAAGCAGATGGCAGAGAAGTTTATAAAATCGATCCTTTTGCTACTTTTTTCGAAAAACGACCCAATAATGCTTCAATGGTCAACACAATAGCTGAGAAAAATTGGCGTGATGGGCTTTGGCATCAAGAAAAAAAACAGCAGGATCATTTTAAGCAGCCATTAAATATTTATGAAGTTCATGCAAGTTCTTGGCAATGTGAAGAGGATGGAACGCCCTATACATTTAAACAGTTAAAAGACACACTGATTCCTTATGTAAAAGAAATGGGCTTTTCTCATATTGAGTTTATGCCTTTGATGGAGCATCCATTAGGTGAGTCATGGGGCTATCAGTTGATTGGCTATTTTGCACTAAGTTCGTATTATGGTACACCAGTTGAGTTTCAAGAGTTTGTGGAAGCCTGTCATGTGAATGGTATCGGTGTTTTCATTGATTGGGTACCTGGGCATTTTTGTATTAATGATGATGCGTTGGCTTATTATGACGGAACGCCGCAATTTGAGTATGACGATCCAGTTCTGGCGGAGAATATTCGTTGGGGATCGCTTAATTTTGATTTAAGCAAACCACAAGTACAGAGTTTTTTGATTTCCAGCGCTTTATATTGGATCGAGGTATTTCATGTTGATGGGATACGTGTGGATGCTGTTTCTAATATGCTTTATCTTGATTATGATGAAGGACCTACGTTTCTTGATCAAGAAGGAGGCAATCGTAATTGGGCCGGTTTTTACTTTTTACAAAAACTAAATGCTGTCATCAAACAGACTCATCCAGAGGTAATCATGATTGCCGAAGAAAGTTCCTCAGAGACTAAAATAACAGGAACTGTTGAAAGCGGAGCTTTAGGTTTTGACTACAAATGGAATTTGGGCTGGATGAATGATACGCTGCGTTTTTATGAAATGGATGCAGTGTTTCGAAAATATAATTTTCGTCTACTGACTTTTTCGTTTATGTATATGATGAATGAAAAATACATTTTACCCATATCTCATGACGAGGTCGTTCATGGAAAGAGAAGTTTGATGCATAAAATGTGGGGCGATCGATATAAGCAATTTGCTCAACTTCGTAATTTATACGTCTATTTGATGGCTCATCCTGGTAAAAAGCTTCTGTTTATGGGAAGTGAATGGGGCCAGTTTTTAGAATGGAAGTCAGATAAAAGTCTGGAATGGATCGATCTTGAGGATGAAATGAATCATAGCATGCAGTATTTTACAAAGACACTTAATCAATTTTATAAAAATGAAAAGGCATTGTGGGAATTAGATCATGTTTCTGAAACGATTGAAGTAATCGACGCTGATAACAGCGAAGAAACAGTATTGAGTTTTATCAGGAAAGGGAAGAGCAAAAAAGACTTTTTGATCGTTATCTTGAATTTTTCACCGGTAGAAAGACAAAATTTTACGATTGGTGTGCCGTTTCCTGGGACCTATGAGGAAGTACTGAATACTGAGATGAAAGATTTCGGTGGGACATGGACCGAACCAAATCAAATAAGTGAAACAAGTAAAGACTCTTTTAAACAATTTGATTATCGAATTCAGACCATTGTTCCTTCTCTTGGAGCAATCATTTTAAAGCCAAAAGTAATCAACACAAGAATAAAAAGAACGACAATTAATTAGTGAATTCTTAATTTCAGATAAAAGAACAGGGATTTTTGAAAGGGGGCAGGGTGGAATTTCACCCGAAGTAGATGAAAACAGAAATGTTGGCCATGATTTTAGCTGGTGGGCAAGGAACACGCCTAGGAAAGTTAACGAAAAATATCGCTAAACCTGCTGTGCCTTTTGGCGGCAGATATCGAATTATTGATTTTACATTAAGTAATTGCATCAATTCAGGCATCAAAAATGTTGGAGTCGTCACACAATATCAGCCGCTTGCATTAAATAACCATATTGGAAATGGCGCAAGCTGGGGCTTAGATGGAATTGATTCTGGTGTGACGATTTTACAACCCTATTCTAGTTCCGATGGTGAAAAATGGTTTGAAGGGACTGCCCACGCAATTTATCAAAATATTTCCTATATTGATCAAATGGATCCGCAATATGTATTGGTTTTATCTGGGGACCATATTTATAAAATGAATTATGAAGAGATGTTAGAAGAACATATTGCGAATAATGCCTCATTGAGCGTGGCTGTTATTGAAGTGCCTCTTAAAGAAGCATCACGCTTTGGTATCATGAATACGGATGAAAATAATCGGATCATCGAGTTTGACGAGAAACCAGAAGAACCTAAGAGTAACTTGGCTTCAATGGGCATTTATATTTTTAATTGGGGACGACTACGAAATGTCTTACTAAATAACTATTCAAAAGATGGTCAAATGCTTGATTTCGGGAAACACGTCATTCCATCCTACTTGGATGCTGGTGAAAATGTTTATGCTTATCGTTTTGATGGTTATTGGAAAGATGTCGGAACGATCGAGTCTTTATGGGAAGCAAATATGGAATTTATAAGTTTGGAAAATGAGTTACACATGCGAGATAAAAGTTGGCGTATGTTCTCAAAAAACACTATTTCTCCTCCACATTTTATTACTGAAACAGCCTCAGTTAGCAATTCATTAGTAGTTGATGGCTGTTATGTGGCAGGAACGGTCAAAGATAGTATTCTTTCAACTAATGTGCAAGTAAAGGTTGGCTCAACGATTGAAAGTAGTGTGATCATGCCGGGTGCAACAATCGGAAAAAATGTTAAAATCAAAAATGCGATTATCGGTGAAAATGCGATTATTGGCGACAATGCAGTGATTTATAAAGAAGATGACATTGAAGTGATCGGCTATTCTGAAGTGATTGGGGTGCAAAGCGATGAAGACTAAAAAAATGTGTGCGATTTTAGGAAATGTATCAGCGTTTCAAGGCCTATTACCATTAACTGAAGAACGACCATTAGATACATTGCCTTTTGATTGCAAATATCGGTTGATCGATTTTCCTCTTTCAAGCATTGCTAATGCAAACATCAACTCGATTTTTATGATATTCAATGAAGGGGAAACACGTTCCGTTTTTGATCATATCGGTGGTGGTAAAGAATGGAATTTAGATTCTCTACAAAATAGCTATTTTGTTTATTTCTATCAGGATTTTTTAAAGCAAAAAGCACAAGGACTGCCATATTATTCTGCGGTCATCGATTATCTTGAAAAATCAGAATCTGAGTATACTGTTTTTATGGGAAGTAACATGCTTTGTGCGATTGACCTGCGGGCTGTTTTGAAAACTCATCAAAAACAAAACAATAAGATGACGGTTGTTTATAAACGGATGGAAGCAGAAAAACTATCAGCAAATAATCGAATCATTCAAGTCGACAAAACTGGAAATGTCGCAAGTGTTCAGGCCTTTGAGCAAGATTTAGAAAAAGAAAAACAATTGAGTCTTTCTATGGACATCTTTATCGTTCAAACCAAGTGGCTGATAGAACAATTAATAATCGGTCAAGCCAACAACAGTTCGATAAGTTTGATTGAATTTTTAGGAGAAAAAATAGCGGATATTCAGACGACAGCATACGAATATACTGGATATTTAAGTAATATCGATGATGTTGCTTCATACTATCAGGCTAATATGGATATGTTAGATGTAAAAAAATTCAATGCATTGATGTACACAAAACAAAAAATTTACACGAAACGTAAGAATGAAGTACCAACTTATTATTCAGAGAACTCCAGTGTAAAAAATAGTCAGTGTGCAACGGGCTGTGTCATTGAGGGACATTTGGAAAATAGTTTGATTTCAAGAAGAACGATGATTAAAAAAGGAGCTAAAGTGAAACGAACGATCGTGATGTCGAACGCTCAAATTGAAGAAGATGCAGTGATTGAATATGCTATATTAGATAAAAATGTCACAGTCAAGGCCGGGGTAAAAATTTCTGGTACAGCACATAATCCTGTCGTGATCCATAAAAATCAAGTGGTTGAAGCAGATGTTATTGGGGGACGTGAATGATGAAGGTATTATTTGCAGCCGCAGAATGCGCACCCTTTTTTAAAACGGGGGGATTAGGTGATGTAATAGGTGCATTGCCTAAAGAACTAGCTAAAAAAGGGGCAAAACTTTCTGTTGTTTTGCCCTATTTTACAAAGATCCCTGAATCCTTTAAAGAACAATGTGAGGACCTAACCAACTTTTATGTTGATGTAGGTTGGCGGCATCAATATTGCGGGATTAAACGTTTAGTTCTGAATGATGTTACCTATTACTTTATTGAGAACGCGTATTATTTTGATCGTGAAAATCTTTATGGCTACGAGGACGACGGAGAACGTTTTGCCTACTTTTCTTTGGCAATCATTGAAATGTTGGAGAAAATCGATTTGTTACCTGATATTATCCATGTAAATGATTTTCACACAGCAATGATTCCTTTTTTATTAAAGGAAAAATACCAATGGATCGAAGCCTATCGTTCAATCAAGACGGTGTTAACGATTCATAATATTGAATTTCAAGGAGCGTATAGCCAAGATTTGTTGCCAGACTTTTTTGGAATGGGACTAGATCGTTATTATGATGGTGCTGCCCGCTTTGGTGATGGCGTCAATTATTTAAAAACGGGGATCTTATACGCTGATCGAGTGAACACAGTAAGTCCATCTTACGCAGAAGAAATAAAAACACCTGAATTTGGTTTTGGCTTAGATGGTGTTCTACGGTTAGAACAAGAAAAATTAACCGGCATTTTAAATGGAATCGACTATGAAATGAATGATCCAGAGACAGACAAATCGATCCCAGCAAATTTTTCGATAAACGACCTATCAGGTAAAAAGAAAAACAAAGAAGCGTTGCAAATGAAAATGGAACTGCCCATTCGGGATGATGTACCGTTGATTGGTATCGTCAGTCGTTTAACGTTTCAAAAAGGATTTCAGCTGATTTTAGATGAGTTAGCGAAACTTTTGGAAAAAGATGTTCAACTGGTACTTCTTGGAACGGGCGATCCGGGAATTGAACATTCGTTTAATTATTTTTCTGAGCATTATCCAACTAAATTTAAAGCGAAGATTACGTTTGATGTTGACTTGGCGCAATTGATTTATGCGGGTTCTGATCTATTTATGATGCCATCTGCAACAGAACCTTGCGGATTATCACAAATGATCGCAATGCGTTACGGTACTTTACCGATCGTTCACGAAATTGGCGGCTTGAAAGATACCGTGATTCCCTTTAATCCAGTGTCAAAAACAGGAACAGGCTTTGGTTTCTCTGATTTTAGTTCCTATTACTTATTATATAGCACAAATATGGCGATTGATTTGTATTGGAATGATCAGAAAACGTGGATACAATTGATGGAAACAGCAATGGCGAAGGATTTTAGCTGGGAAAAATCAAGCCGATTATACTTGGATCTATATGAACAGATGGTGGGATTCTAAAAAATTTTGTTGACCAATAAAAATAACTGAGGTATACTTTTAGCGAGAAATGAATAGCCAAAGAAAGCCATAGAGGTGTTTTTGTGAGTGTAAGTATCTAACTAGAGGAAATGAATAGCTGAAGAATAAACAACCATTTTTAGATGGCTTCTTTAGCATACCTATGTTGATACCTATCTTAACTCATAAAAAATCACCTGATAGACTGTAGTATATCTATCTATATTTATTGATTAGTGAGGGATGAAGGGAGACTTCATCCCTTTTTGTATACCCGATTGATCGATAAAACTTATACGCAGCTAAAAGGAATTTCTTTGGCTTATTCAAAACAAGATAGGTATCTCTTAAAAGAGAAGGAGATACCAATGAATCAAGAAACATATAATAAAACGCAATTTAATACAATCAAAGAAAAACTAATGACCTATGCAATTAGTTACTACGGAAAAGAGCGAATCAACGCATTACAGCCAAGTAGTCACTTAGATGTGGTCAAAAAACGTTTACAAGAAACCTCAGAAGCAAAAGCTTTGTTGCTGGCAAATCTACATGTTCCATTTATGGGCTTAAACAACATTGAACATCTAACCAATCAAGTTGAAAAAGGGTTTATTTTAGAGCCTAATGAGTTAGTCAGCTACGCAGATTTTCTTAGGAGTAGTCGTTTGATCCAATCATTCATGCAAAAAAATCAGTTTATCGCACCACTTTTAGCTAGATATAGCGAATCGTTACAGCTCTTTTCTGATATCGAAGATGAAATTTATCAGGTTATTCGCAACAATCAAGTGGAAAATGATGCCAGTCGTGAGCTTCGTAAAATCCGTCGAGCTGTTCAAGAGTGTGAAAAAGAAATTGAACTGAAACTAAATTCATTTCTTAGAAATGCGCAAAATAAACCGAAAATTCAAGAAGCAATCGTGGTTAAGAAAAACGACCGATATACAGTACCGATCAAAGCTACTTATAAAAACCAAATCTCAGGAACCATTATAGATGCTTCTTCGAAAGGGACGACTGTTTTTGTTGAGCCGGCAACCGTAGCAAAACTGAATGATAAGTTATATCAGCTAAAGATGGAAGAAGCAACAGAAGTGTATCAAATTTTATCAACTCTGACTGGTTTGATTGCAGAACAAATGAGCTCGATCCACTCAAATTTAGAAGTGGTTGCACAATATGACATGATTTTTGCTAAAGCGAAATACAGCAGAGAAATCAACGGCATTGAACCTAAAATCAATCAAGAAGGAATCATCGAATTTGTCAATGTGAAACACACTTTGTTAGGAGATACGGCTGTACCATTGAATCTATCACTAGGCAAAGACTATCGCGGCCTGACGATCACTGGACCGAATGCAGGAGGAAAAACGGTTGTGCTAAAAACCGTTGGCCTGATTTCGTTGCAAACAATGATTGGTGTGCAAATTATTGCTGATCACGGCACGAATATTGCCATTTTTGATCAGATCTTTGTTGATATCGGAGATCAGCAAAGTATCGAGAATGCGCTGAGCACTTTCTCAGGACATATGCATAATATCTCTGAAATTCTTGCTAAGACGAAACAAAACAGCTTGATTTTACTCGATGAAATCGGTAGTGGAACCGAACCAAATGAAGGTGCAGCACTAGCAATCGCGATCATGGAGGCTTTCTACAAAAAAGGCAGTATCATTATTACAACGACGCACTATGGAGAAATTAAACGTTTTTCTGAGCAACATGAAGATTTTCTGACTGCTGCAATGGCGTTTGATTCAGAAAACTTAATGCCTAAATACCAATTAATTTTAGGAGAAACTGGTGAAAGCAACGCTTTTTGGATCGCAAATAAGATGAACTTGGACAAACAAGTCGTTAAACTTGCCCAAAATTATTTACATGATCGCAACTATTCAACGAAAAAAGAAGCGTCTCTTCAAAAAGTCAAAAAACAAAAAGAGCAAACGATCTTTCAAACATACGAAAAAGGGGATCGAGTATTTTGGACGGAGAAAAAGAAAATTGGTTTAGTATTTGAACCAATAGAAATGTCGGATGATGTAGTGATTTACGTGGAAAATGAAAAAATAACCGTTCATAAACGCCAATTAAAACTAGACCGCAGCGCAAAAGAGCTATATCCACCAAACTATGATCTAGATTCCTTATTTGAAAATTATCATGACCGTAAGAGAAATCGCGATCTTGAAAGGGGTTCAAAAAAAGCACACAAAAAATTAAGAAAAGAAATGCAGGAGAGGCAAGCAAAAAATAATGATTAGATAGACTTACTTATATATAAAATCCAAGAAGAATGCGGAACAATTTTTAGAAAAAAATCTGATGATTGTTCTGCTTTTTTATGAACCTACTCATCGGAATTAGCTGAAAAAAACGATTGTAAATAAATTCCATCTTTCAAAGTTTTCAACCCGATTTTTCAATGGTATAATAACCACGGAGGAATATGTCGAATGAATGAAAATCAATTATCAAAACGTTTAGCACGTGTGGGAGAATTAGTCCCTGAACAAAGCCGTTTAGCAGATATCGGTTCTGATCATGCGTATTTACCTGTAGCATTAGTTTTACAAAAGAAACTTGATTTTGTGGTGGCTGGAGAAGTCGTAACAGGTCCATATGAAGCAGCCAAAAAACAAGTTAGAAAAAATGGTTTAACAGAACAAATCATCGTTCGTTTGGCTGATGGCTTAGATGCTGTAAAAGAAACAGACAAGATCACGGCTGTCACGATTTGTGGTATGGGTGGTGTTCTAATTCGTGATATTTTAGATGCTGGCTGGAATAAGCAACGTCTTCAAGGAAACGAACGCTTAGTTTTACAACCCAATATTGGCGAAAAGCCCTTACGCGATTGGTTGACAGTCCATGGCTATACAATTATCGAAGAAGATATCTTAGAAGAAAATAATAAAATCTATGAAATCATTGTTGCTTCCAGACAAGAGCTAAGAGTCGCTTACTCAGAGAAAGAACGCCTTTTCGGTCCTATTTTACTAAAAAAACAATCGCCTATTTTTCAAAAAAAATGGCAAGGTGAATTAAAACAACGTGAAACGATTTTAGCTCAATTAGCCAAAGCCGCTGGCGATCAACAAGCCAGAATCCAACAAATAGAAAAAGAAATCACTGAAATCGAGGAGGTTTTGTCAAATGAGTCTTGATGGTAACGTATTTATTGAACGCTTTGAAACGTATTGTCCTCAGTGGTTAGCTGAAGCAGGCGATCCTGTAGGTTTACACATCGGTACATTGAATAAAAAGCTAAATCGAGTTTTAGTAACATTAGATGTCCGTCCAGAAGTTGTTGCCGAAGCAATCGAAAAGCACGTTGACTTGATCATTGCCAAACATCCACCTATTTTTAGACCGGTAAAACGTTTAGATACTGATGATTTACAAACAAAAATGTATGCTGATTTATTGAAACATGACATTGCTGTTTTTGCGGCCCATACCAATATGGATATCATCGATAATGGACTAAATGACTGGTTTTGCGAATTGCTAGGGATACAAGATACGACCTATTTAACGAAAACACATACGATCGCTTATAAGAAATTAGCTGTCTTTGTCCCTGTGGAGGATGCAGTAAACATGCGTAAAGTACTTGGACAAGCAGGCGCAGGCCAACAAGGTGACTATACAAATACGAGCTACTCATTGATCGGAACAGGCAGATTTACACCAAAGACTGGCGCTAATCCAACCCTTGGGACGGTTGATAAAGAAGAGACGGTTCAAGAGGCTAAAATCGAAGTGATCTTTCCAGAAACAATCGAGACAAAAGTTATTCAAGCAATGTTAGAAGCACATCCTTATGAAGAACCAGCTTATGATGTGTATCAAATTGAAAATATGACTAAAGAATTCGGTTTGGGACGAGTGGGTCATTTAGAAAAAGCAGTCTCTTTAAACGATTTCGTGTCTACTATCAAAGAGACATTTGATTTAGAGGGATTGCGAATCGTAGCAGAAGATGAGTCCAAACTGATTCAGCGTGTTGCAATCTGTGGCGGTAGTGGCGAAAAATTTTTCCGTGATGCGATTAAAAAGCAGGCAGATGTTTATATCACTGGTGATGTTTATTATCATACAGGGCATGATATGCTGACAGAAGGCTTACCCGTGATCGATCCAGGGCATTATATCGAACAATTATGTAAACCAAAGTTGGTCGAACTATTCAATCAGTGGAAAAAAGATTATAATTGGACTATAGAATTTATCGAATCTGAGGTAAATACAAATCCGTTTAAATTTAGATAAAGTAGAAAGAAGGAACTTAACGATGTATGAAAATTTATTGCCACGTTTTTTACGCTATGTAAAAACAGAAACACGCTCAAATCCAAAAAGTGAAACGACTCCTTCAACACAAACACAGGTAGCTTTTGCGCAAACCTTAAAAAAAGAGTTGGAAGAGATCGGCATGAGTGATGTGATATATAGTGAAACAAATGGTTTTGTGATTGCTACTTTGCCAAGTAACATAGACAAAGAGG
Source organism: Enterococcus ureasiticus (assembly GCF_001730285.1). Lineage (GTDB taxonomy): Bacteria > Bacillota > Bacilli > Lactobacillales > Enterococcaceae > Enterococcus_L > Enterococcus_L ureasiticus. Next base: position 150,900 of record NZ_MIJZ01000014.1, on the reverse strand, counting down.
TTCGCTCAATCGGATTTATCGCGCATATGGATACAGCAGATTTCAATGCAGTGAACGTCAATCCACAAATTGTTGAAAACTATGATGGTGAATCAACGATCAAATTAGATAAAGAAGGAAAGTTCACATTAAATACAACTGATTTTCCTAATCTAAAAAACTATGCAAATCAAACGTTGATCACAACAGATGGTACAACACTTTTAGGTGCAGATGACAAGTCTGGGATCGCTGAAATCATGACTGCTATGGAAATTTTGATCAAAAACCCTTCAATCAAACATGGTACAATCCGAGTGGCTTTTGGTCCGGATGAAGAAATTGGTGTTGGTGCGGATAAATTTGACGTAGAACAATTTAACGTTGATTTCGCTTATACAATGGATGGCGGTCCAGTGGGTGAATTGCAATACGAAACATTCAACGCAGCACAAGCAGAAGTCACCATTCAAGGGAAAAATGTGCATCCTGGAACAGCAAAAGATACGATGATCAATGCATTGCAGTTGGCAATCGATTTCCAGAACCAATTACCGCAAAATGAAGTGCCTGAAAAAACAGACGGTTACGAAGGATTTTTCCATTTAGCTCAAATGAGTGGTACTCCAGAAGAAGCACAAATGACTTATATCATCCGTGATCATGATCGTGAAAAATTTGAAGCGCGCAAAGCGTTGATTCTTAAAGTTCAAGAAATTATCAATCAGCCGTTTGATCAAGAACGCGTTCAAATCGATTTATTTGATCAATATTACAACATGGGTGAAGTAATCGAAAAAGATATGAGCATTATTGAATTGGCAAAAAATGCGATGATCGAACTTGATATCGAGCCTTTGATCGAACCTGTCCGAGGCGGAACAGATGGTTCTAAAATTTCTTATCTAGGTATTCCAACGCCAAATATTTTTGCTGGTGGCGAAAATATGCATGGCCGCTTTGAGTTTGTTTCATTGCAAGCCATGGAAAAAGCGACGGATGTCATTGTGAAAATTGCAGAATCTAACGCTAAATAAAGTTAGTGTCAATTGATTATAGTAGTAAAATTTGAAAAGAGGGAGTAACGTTACAGGTAGTGACTTACTTCCTGTTTTTCTGTCAAGGTTAGAAGAACCTGCTGCGCCTTTGCTTTGAAACATAGTGGGACGTTGTCACCATTTTTAGTATGAGGAGGAACTCAAGTGGAAAATGTAATGATACTTTTTAATGAAACATCTGGTAAAGATAAAGGCAGAGAATTAGCAGAACAGTTTGTAGAGTATGCAAAAAATCACGGACAAACAAACACGCATTTTCTATTAGAACAAGTTGGCCCAGATTGTGATAGCAAAAAAACAGTCGAAAAAGCTAAGACTGAAAATATTGATACGCTTATTTTCATTGGTGGAGATGGCACGATCAATCATAATGTGGAGGATTTCAAAGAAGAGTTGCCGCACCTAAACGTTGGGTTATTGCCAGGTGGAACGGTGAATAACATGGCTAGAGTTTTAGGCATACCGATGAAATTTGAAGCAGCTGCTGATGTGATTTTGGGTGGAGTCACTAGAAAAATCGATTATGGTATGATTAACGAAAAAGTGATTGTTAGCACAATGACGATTGGTATTTTAGCAGATACAGCGGCTCGGATCAGTCAAGAAGACAAACAAAAATACGGCAAGCTTATTTTTGTTAAGAACTTTTTCAAATTGCTCGCAAAGAAAAAACGTTATCGCTTAGAAATCAAAACAGAAAAAGAGCAGTGGCAAGGAAAGACACAGCTGGTTACTGTGACGATGACAAATTCTGTTGGTGGTTATACAAATTTTGATGATTCGGCATCACCAGATGATGGGCTGTTTCATTTAACTATTCTACCGAAATTAAACTTTTTCAAATTGGCTTTTTATTTACCCAAAATTATTGCAGGAAAAATTTATGAGCTTCCTGATATCAAATACATGACAGCGGCTGAAATAAACATTAAAAGTCAAAACGAAAAAAAAGTTGGAACACGTGTGGATGGTGATCCAAGTGAAGATTTACCAATTCAAATGAAAGTGGCTAAGCATGGTTTGACTGTTTTTGTCCCTGGTTCTTAGGCTTGACTTTTTGTGTAAGTGTTTGATTAACTTTACAACTCTTGGTTTTTCAAGGTATTCTATTAAGAGAATGATGGTTGGAGGAAAATGAATGACAGGTTTGTTGAAACATTTACCTTGGGTGTATTTGCTCATCGTAAATTTGGTTGAATTATTTGTGATGTATCTTGATAAACAGCGAGCTAAAAGAAAAAAATGGCGGATTCCTGAATTTGATCTTTTATTTATAGGCTTGATTGGAGGAGGAATCGGTGGTTTATTCGCTCAACAACTTTTTCATCATAAAACGAGAAAATTACGCTTTTATTTTTTCTTTATTTTTGGTACACTTGTGGCTATTGCAATTATTTGTTTTAGTTATAAAAGATAATCGTGAATACAAATTTAGTGGGGAGAAACTATGAAAAGCAATTCTAAAACAAAAGTTTTCCTGAATATCGGTCTGTTAGCCATTTTTATCGGAGTGCTTATTTATGTGATGGATAATTCTCTAAGTGATATATTTGCTCAATTAATGGAAACAAGCTGGATCGTTGTTGCCCTAGTTATTTTGTTGGGAGTCATATATCAAATCGTCGAAGGCCGTTCCATCAAAGAGATTGCTTCTTATTTTCAAAAAGATTTCACAACGAAAGATGGTTTTTTTACTTCTTGTTATGTCGCATTTTATCGTGTGATTTCATTTGGAACTGGAACATTGCTTTCTGAAATTTATTTTTATAAGAAAAAAGGACTAGCGGTTTCTCAAGGTGTAGGCGTGACAGCGTTACATATGATCATGTATAAAGTCGCCGTCATTTTTTTGTCAGTACTTGGATTGATTTTCCAATTTTCTTTATTTTATGAACGTGCACCAAAAATGATTCCTTTTATTTTAATGGGCGTCGGATTGACCTTTGTGATTATTTTTTCACTACTGATTCTTTCAAGCAGTATCAATCTTCAAGTGATATTAATAAGCTGGACAAATAAGCACTTTAAGCGAAAAAAATTACGGGATTGGGTAGATAAATGCAATCTGCAAATCTATTCTTTAAGAGAAACGGTTCAAACTGTTACCAAAGACCGTTCAGCCATGATTCGGATTTTTGGCTGGAATGTAGCGAAGTTACTTTTTTGGTATGTGATTCCATATGTTGTATTGGTTGTGAATCATCCGAATATTGATTTTCTTTTAGTTCTTTCCTTTACCAGTTTTTCAGTTATCTTGTCTGGTGTATTTCCAACACCAGCAGGAATTGGTCCGTTTGAATTTGTTTATTTATTACTCTTTAAACCTTTAGTGGGGACTGTTGATGCAGTATCATCTTTATTATTGTATCGCTTTGGCAGCTTTGTTTTACCATTTTTGATTGGGTTTGTTTATGTCTTGATTCAAAAAAGACGAGAGATAAAATTAGGACTTCATGCTGTTAGGGAAGAGAAAAAAGGAGTCACGGATGAGTAAAACTGGTGATTTTTGATTGATTTAATCCAATTTTGCTATATTCTAATGTTAATGAGAAAAAATAAATGTTCTATAAAATAGCGATTAAGACTGAAACTTTGAATTATCAAGGTTTTGGTCTTTTTAATTTCAAGAGAAAAAAAGTTTTATTAGAGAGAATGGATATTTTTGTTTTTTATCTAATAAATTGCTGATAAAATTAATATTTATGCATGTGAAAGCTTGTTTAAACTCTTAAAAATGATTATGATTAAAAAGATATTTTATACTTAATTATGATTAGGAGTGTTTTGATGGAACAAAAGCAAATGCGATGGTTTACCGTTGGTTTGATAGCCTTTAACATGGTTTGGGGCTTAGGTAATGTCGTGAATAACTATGCACAACAAGGGATTTCTGTTGTGACATCCTGGATTTTGATTTTGGTCTTATATTTTATTCCCTATGCTTTGATTGTCGGACAACTTGGTTCAACATTCAAAGACAGTAGTGGCGGAGTTAGTTCATGGGTTCAAAATACGAGTACGAAGCGTTTGGCTTATTATGCTGCCTGGACGTATTGGGTTGTACATATCCCTTATTTAGCTCAAAAACCGCAATTAGTTCTGATCGCTTTCGGTTGGGCGATCCAAGGCAATGGAGATATTGTGAATAATTTCTCAGTTGTAGGCATCACGTTGATTTCTTTAGCTATTTTCTTAATTTTCTTATTACTCTCTACTAAAGGTTTGATGACCTTAAAAGTCATTGGTGGAATGGCCGGAACCGCAATTTTTGTAATGTCTATGCTGTTTATCTTATTAGCAATTGGTGCGCCAATGATGAATTCATCTGTTGAATTTGCTACACCGCATATGGATAAAATCAGTACGTATATTCCTAAATTTGATTTTAGTTACTTTACGACAGTTTCCATGCTCGTGTTTGCTGTTGGCGGCGCTGAAAAGATTTCACCATATGTAAACTCAATGAGAAATCCAGCCAAAGAATTTCCTAAAGGAATGATTTTCTTGGCTGCAATGGTTGGTGTTTCTGCGGTATTGGGTTCATTTGCAATGGGGATGTTGTTTGCAAGTAATAATATTCCAGAAGATTTAATGGCTAACGGTGCATATACTGCCTTCCAATTGTTAGGTGAGTATTATGGCGTTGGTAACTTACTGATGATCATTTATGCGATTACAAATGGTATCGGACAAATATCAGCTTTAGCCTTTTCAATCGATGCACCGTTACAAATTCTTTTAGCTGATGCAGATCCAGATTACGTTCCAGCTGCTTTACGTAAAAGAAGTAAAAAAGGAACATTGATTAATGGTTATTTATTAACAGGAATTTTAGTAAGTATCATCATCGTATTACCGATGTTTGGTATCGAGAATATCAAAGAATTAGTGAAATGGTTGACCAATTTGAATTCTGTTGTGATGCCAATGCGTTATCTATGGGTATTCTTTGCTTATATGATGTTAAATAAAGCCTATAAAAATTATTCGTCTGAATATAAGTTTATAAAAAATCCTAAAATTGCTTTTGGCTTTGGACTATGGTGTTTCTTATTTACAGCATTCGCTTGTATTTTAGGAATGGTGCCAAAAATTGACTTTGCAGCAGACCCTAAAGCATGGTTCTTCCAATTAGCATCTAATATCATCACACCAGTTGTGTTGATTTTATTAGGTATGATTTTACCAGCTTTAGCTCGTCGTGATAAAAAGAAAGCACAAATCAATTAACAGAAAGAGAGGGAAATACTCTGTGAGAGTATTTTTCTCTCTTTTTAATTATCTCAAAAAATGATATGATGAATTTATAATTCATATGATGATTTGGGGTGCAGAGAAAAATGAAAAATAAGAACCTTGTACAAGAAACAATCGAGCAGTTAAAACAATATATTCTTACTGAGAAATTAGCAGTCGGAGCAAAATTACCAATAGAAAAGCAACTGGCAGAAAAGTTTGGTGTCGGTCGTTCTACTTTAAGAGAAGCGGTTAAAATTTTAGAATATAGTAATCTATTGGAAGTGAGACAAGGAGCAGGTACTTTTATAAAAGCAGTGAAAGAAAACAGCGATTTGGCTAAAGAATTGACTGAAGCAAGAGAAATGATCGAAACGACTGCTGGAAAATTAGCTTGTCAAAATCGTACAGAAGAAGATTTAGTTTCATTGAATCAAACTTTATTTAAACGGAATCGCTTATTGGAACAAGGCAAATTTAGGGAGTATATACAAGCAGATTTGGAGTTTCATCTTTTGATCGTTAAGAGTAGTAAAAATAATTTTCTTATCCATTGGTACCAAGAGATTTTTGAAGAGTTAAAAATAATGCTAAGTGGATTAGTGATCGAGTCAAAAGAGTATCTTGATAATACAAAGCAGCACCAAAAAATGTTTCAAGGCATCCTAGATAAAGATCCATCCCTTGTCATTGAAGCGATTTTAGAGAACAACAGGAGTAAATAAGATGAAAAAAGAAGATAGAAAAAAAGTTGGGTTGGTATTTTTAGTTGCGTTTAGTTTGCGAGTGGGTATTTCCACGATTCCACCATTGTTGCCAATGCTTCAAAAACAACTGATGATCTCTGATGTAGCAGCAAGTTTGTTAACGAGTATTCCAGTGATCTGTATGGGGATTTTTGCTTTGTCTGTCCCTTTTGTTCAACAAAAACTTGGGCGAAAAAAAGGAATTCTCGTTTTTCTTTTGGTTTTAAGTTTAGCGATCTTTTTAAGAGCACTTACAAGTAATTATGTAGGCCTTATCAGCACCGCTTTTTTGATTGGGGTTGCAACGGCAATTATTGGACCACTTTTATCAGGTTATATCAAAAGCGAGTTTCCAAATAACTCAGGTTTATTGATCGGTATTTATTCACTAAGTATGGGATTAGGGGCTTCTATTAGTTCCGGTAGCATTACGAGTTTAACGAGTTACTTCAATGGACGTTGGACCTTTGCTTTAGCGATTTTCGGTATTTTTGCTCTGATTGGTTTCTTTTGCTGGGGTAAAGGTGCAACAGTAGACGGTGAAAATAAAGGAATCAAACAAAAGGTTTCTTTGCCTTTAAAAAATAGACAAGCCTGGAAGATTACATTCTTTTTTGGTACTCAATCTGGTATTTTTTACGGAGTGACAACCTGGATCAGCACAATTGCATTTTCAAGAGGTGTAAGTATAGCGGTTGCCAGTTATGTTTTGACCTTTTACACATTGAGCCAGATGTTTTTTAGTTTTGTGATTCCAATGTTGATGGATTATCGTGGGAAAATAAAGAGTTGGGCGTTTTTCAGCAGCCTTATGGTTGTACTTGGTATAGTGGGATTAATGATCAAAGGACCATTTTGGTTTTTCATTTGTGCAACTTTTTTGATTGCGGCAGGATTAGGCGGACTGTTTCCAATTGGCTTGTTGTTGCCACTAAAATTAACGCATTCACCTGAAGAAACGAGTGCATGGACTGGCATGGTTCAATCATTTGGTTATATGATAGGTGGATGCATTCCAATCTTAATGGGTGTAGTTAGCGAATGTTTTGCAGTTGAAAATGCATCTTTATGGTTTGTTTTGATACTGTCTTTATTCATTGTTTTTCTTACTAGTATTTTGAAGAAAATATAAATTGTCGGTAAATTCATTATTTTCTCTACTCTATTTATTGAGTAAAACAGTAATTAAACATCGTGTTTTTCTTTTAATTTCATATATTTGAAAAAAAATGAGAACATTTCTTCCTTTTTATCGGTATAATAGAAGGGAAGTCTGTTCTTTTTTCTAAAAAAATGATACGATTTATACAGGAAAAAAATTGAGGAAGTGAGAACGATTAGTAAACGACAACGTCAACCAGAAAAAGAAGAAAGATCAACCTATCTTTGTAAAGAAGTTGATCCCGATTATCTTGGCCGTGAGATTTATGCCGATAATGTAGATACACCTTATTCATTTTATTTAGTTCGGAAGTTGAATCTAGCAAAAGATTATCAAAATTTAGCTGAAGGTGAAGCTTTTTTTGATGCAATCTGTGATAGCTGGGATGCAACGGAAGAATTTGAAGAATTAGTCGTTAAAAAGATTTATATGTATGTTGAAACTGAAATCATGTATTACACATTACTGATGGGAAGTTTTGAGCCAACTAGAAGAGAACTTCGCATGAACTTGAAACAATGGTTTGAAGAAATTACGCTTGAAAAAGAGGAGCGCTCGCTTGTTTCTCGAGGAGAAGCCACATTGAACTCTGGAGAAATGCAGGGAATGATGAAGCAAATGCTTGAAACATCAAATGAGATTTTCCGCCTACGTAAAATGATCAGTGACTTAACAGAAACGATCAATCAAGAGAAAATCGAAATGCATACACCTAAAAGTAATCCAATCATTTCTAGAAGTATTCAGACCATCCATCTTAAAAGAGCTCAACCTTTAGTGATTGAAGAGAGTAAAGCTGAAAAAGCAACAGCAGAAAATCCTGATATAGATGAAAGTGTCGATGTAGAAGTTGAGCTTGTTGATGAAGCTACGGTTGAAGAAGCTGTAAAACCTGAACTTGTTGAGCAATCAGCAGAACCAACGGAGGAAGTAGGAGCGGAAACAGAAAAAAAGTCGGAGAACGAATTGGCGGAAAAACCAATTCAAGAAGATTTCCAAGCAGAAGAAGAGCCTACAATTTCGCCAATCCCAAAAATAGAAAATAATGAAGAACCACAAAAAGAACGTACTTCAATCAAATTGAAACGTAAACAAATGGAGACAGACAAAGCAAAAGAAATAATTGATCCTGAACTGAAAAAAGAAACAAAGCAGGAAATTGTAGCTTATGAACCGTTAGATCTCACATTGCTAGTATTCAAAAAAGGAAAAACGAAAAAGGCTACGCCAAGCAACTGGCCACGTTTTTCCAAGCAATTGAAAGCTTGTAAACGCATTGAGGCACCAGCAAAAATCCCAAATTTCTCTAAGAGCGAGATGGAAAACCTAGAAGATGAAATCTATTTGTGTTTTATGAATAAACGTATGCGATTAGGGACAAAGAAAAGTCACACGCAGAAAAAAAGCATCTTACGTTCAGAGTTACTAGCTCAAATCAGTCAAGCAGAATATTTAAATTATTCATGGGGCCAAGTACTAAGACAACGAAAAGAAGATGTCTTGATTTGTGGTCGCTTAAGCTGTGGTGGTTTAGTTTCTTCTCTAGATGGTTTTCTACAAGAAATGCGGGAAATTGCTTATAGTCGTTCATTGTTTGGTAAAAAAGTCCGCTGTTCAGTTGATTTATTGCGTCGCTTGGAAGGCTATATTTTAATGGATCAATATATGCAAAATCTAAGTTTGATGCCGGTTGAAAAATAGTTGGCAGAATAGAAAAAAAGTGAATTGAAATTTAATAGGCTAAGGCAGAACTGTAAAAGTTTTGTCGTAGCCTATTTTTTAGTTTTTTCGAGACTAAAGTGTTGTGGATTGGTTAAATAAGATTTCTAATGTATGATTATAATTAGCAAAGCGTTACTAGTATTATTTGAAATATATACATAGTGGAGGTATTGAACATGAAGAAAATATTTAAGAAAAAAACTGCAGACGAAAAAAAATCACGCTTAAAAACAACTAAAAAAAGTAACCAACTAAAAGAAAAAGAAATTGTAATTATAGATAATGAAGCAGATGAAAAAGAATTTGAATCGTTTTTCTCTGAAGTAATAAAAAAATTTCCTGGTAAAACATCATCCGTTATCCTTAATAGCTACGGAAAATCAAAAGAGCGCGCAGAAAAAATTCTAGCCAAAAGTAAAATACAATTTGATAGTATTTTCGATGAATTTTTAGAAGGTGTAGATGAGGATACACGTAAAAAATGTCATAAAACCGTTCATGCAGCGTCCTTAACTGCTGCAATCGTAGGTTGTTCACCAATTCCTTTTTCGGATGCACTTCTACTTGTTCCGATTCAGTTAACGATGATGGCTCGTTTGCATAAAATATTTGGGCAGTCATGGTCTGAAAGTATGGGGAAAAGCCTAGGAAAAGAAATTGTGGTCGTTGGACTAGGCAAAAGTGCAGTGGGCAATATAATAAAATTTATTCCCGGTGTCGGGACTGTTGCTGGCGCTGCGATAAATGCGACTGTTGCGAGCACGATCACAGAAACACTTGGTTGGGTGACGGTCAAAATGTTAAATGATGGAGAAGATATTTTTGAGCAAACAATGACGTTTCAAGGGCAATTTCAAAAGCTATTTAATGTAGTTCAAAATTCTAATAAAAAATCAAAATAGAGCTTGTGGAAAATTAGGAATGATACGAACTACAGAGCCGATGGTCAGAAAAATGACTGAATTCAAATAGTGTGTCAGAAACTTTAAAATTAAAAAGGAGCTTTTTTATGAAACAATCTATAGTCCATATAGCATTGGTTGTTGATGATTACGACGAAGCAATCGCATTTTATACACAAAAACTGAGTTTTACATTGATAGAGGATACTTATCAACCAGTTCAAGATAAAAGATGGGTTGTGGTATCGCCGCCAAATTCAAAAGGAACAACGATTTTACTAGCAAAAGCTTCGAAACCGATTCAACGTGATTTTATTGGAAATCAAGCAGGTGGACGAGTATTTTTATTTTTAGGTACGGATGATTTTTATAGAGATTACAATAACATGATCGCAAACGGAATTGAATTTGTGAGGGAGCCTAAAGAAGCTGATTATGGCGTGGTGGCAGTTTTTAAAGACTTGTATGGTAATTTATGGGATTTGGTTCAGTTTGATGAGCAACATCCGATGAGTGAACGAATATGATTTTCTGATTAAATTGCCAGTAGTGGATAGTTAGAATGCGTATTGATTCAAGAAATTGGAGAAAATAGAAAGGAAATTAATGCGCTTTTTATCCGTAATTATCAACTAGGCTATAGATTCAGATTACTACGTTCTAGCAACCTATAAATTTAATAATATTTATAAAAAACAAAGTCCTAGGTGTCTTGATTTAACCAAAAGATTAATCAGTGAGAGTTAGAATCGTAACGTTTAAGTATACCTAATTTTGATTTTCTTTAGTGCAAGCCTTGTTAATTTTTAGTAAAGCCAACTAAACTTTAACAAGGCTATACCAAGTTGATTTATTAATGATATAATGAAATTTCCGAAAAAAATATATTGGAGGGAATATTCATGAAAAAAATTATATTAATTGGTTCAAGTGGAGCTGGTAAGTCGACATTGTCACTTAAAATAGGTGAAAAATTAGATATTGAAGTTTTTCATTTAGATAAACTACTTTGGAAGCCCAACTGGGAAATGACAGATAGAGAATACCAAAATGAAATACAAAATAATTTAATCATGAAGCCTTCATGGATTATTGACGGAAACTATGGTGGAACGCTGGATATTAGAATGAAATCGGCAGATACTATAATATTTTTAGATCGAAATAGATTCGTTTGTATTTATCAGATTTTAAAAAGAGTAAAAAAGTATAACGGTATAACTAGACCTGATATGCAAAATAATTGCCCAGAGAAATTTGATTTTAGCTTTATAAAATGGGTATGGAATTTTCCTAACAAACAAAGAATTGATATTCTTAGAATGTTAAAAAACATACCAAAAACTAAGAAAGTAATAGTTTTAAAAAATAAAAAACAGATTCAACTTTTTTTAGATGAGCTATAAAAAAATTATTGATCCTGTGGTTACCATAAGTTCTAATTAACTCAAGCAGCCCGCCATTCTGTTGTCTGGTGGGCTTTATTTGTAAAGTACAAGTGGTCTATTTACAAATAGGCTAATAGAAGTCATTTATTTAAACTAAAGATTTTTGAGTATAGACAATAAATGTTTTTTATCAGTTTCAAAAAAACAATTGCTTTTAGAACGAGACGAATAATTCCCATTTTTTAAACCCTTTATTCCCAAAATTTACAACAAAATCAATGTATAGATAACTTCGGTTAAGGTATAATTATAGTGGTAGTGATGGCATAAAGTACTGTAGTTGTGGAAAATTGGAGTAGACTCGGACGTAGTACCAAAGACCTTTTGGAATTAGTTGATTTCTTTTCTAGCGAGAATGTACAAGTGATTAGTGACAAAGAAAAATTCGGTACGTTCACATCACAGGGGAAGGTAATGCTATCCGTCTTTCGAGCTTTTGCAGAATTTGATAGTTGAACGTATTTCTGAACTAGATCATGATGTAAGAAGGTCTCTAGTTAAGGGGATACCATGCATGCTTGCTCAGAAGGAAAGAATCTCAAATGCTCCAGTGGGAATTGCTGGAAATTATATCGTTATTCGAGATGAAAAACAGATATGTTTGTAGGGATAGTTCACTTAAAATACCAATTTATTAAAGTTTAAGTAGGTCAATTTATAAAAGAAGGAGAGCTTTTAGGGAAATGTGGTAATTCTGGAAATTCTACTCAACTTCATATTCAAGCAATGGATGGTGCCGATTTTCTTAAAGAAAAAGGTGTACCATTTTATTTTGCAGATTTTATTGAAATAAAAAAGTGTAATGAATAATCTGAATATAAAAATAATTCATTTCTTGAAAAAGGTACAATTGTTGAGAATGCTGAATAATCACTAAAAAATGATAGCGTAGTTGATGAATCAACCAGAATAGCTGAAACAGTAAAATAAATAATTTTTATCAAAAAGGATGAAGATAAATGATTAATAAAGTTAATAGTAGAGATATGGATATTGTAAAACTACTTTCACTTGTAACAGCTGAGAGCAAGGTTGAACCAGTATTAGAAGAATATTTAAGGTCTCCTAATAAAGATTTATATGTAAAACAAAGCAATAATGTTATAAAAGGTTGTGTAGGTGTAGATAATTCTGAAGAGGAATTGCTTGTTATTTGTCACATAGCTGTTAAGAAGATTTATCAGGGACAAGGTAATGCTAGTGAAATGATAAACTTTGTTAATGAAATATATAAACCATCAAGAATAATTGCTGAGACAGATAGCGAGGCTGTGGGATTTTATCAAAAATATGGATTTGAGATTAATAGTTTAGGTGAAAAATATCCGAATGTGGAACGTTTTAGATGTATTTTCATGAATAATCATGTTGTCAAAAACCATCAGCAAGGAAATAAAAATCATTTTTGTTAATATAAGTCCGTCCCGAATTAGAATAATTATGAGAATACGGAAACAATTGATAGCTGTATATTTGAGATAAAAAAGGATATAAAAGAGTATAAGATGAAAAGAAAAACCAATATAAATCAGTAATTGTTGATGGTATTCAGTTTAATAATATTAGTAGAATTTTTTGTAGTTGTCAATGAACTTTGGATCAATGAGAAGCTTCCAAGTCTTTATCAAATTATTAATAAACTAATGGAGTATTACTTTGCACCTATCACAGTTGGATTGGTGTTTGTTAATTTGAGCTACTATAATTTAGAACTAGAAAAAATTGAGAATAGTGCTATAAGTTCTCTCAAAAAGGATCGGTAAAGGAGTGGAATAAATGGAGTTTAAAGATTTCCAGAAGAAAAATATACTAGGATTAACTTTCTATGGTGATGTGACAGAAAAAGGACTAGTAAACTTAAAGGATAGTTATATCGATTCTGAAGTGTTAGAAAAGGAATTCAGGCGTTGTAAGTTGGAAGGTTTTGTATGGCCAAGTATTGATCAAGACTTCTGAGATGATAAAGGAAAAAAAGTAGTGTTTGCTAAAGTTCCAAGTGAAGTAAATCGTATGAATTTTAAAGGACCATTTTACAGAAAAATACTAGAGTTACACAATATACAGAAGTTTGAGTCTATACGATGGTATGTAAACATAAATCGTAAGTTTTATGTTTAAGTGATTTTTTCGTAGTACCCAAAAAGGATAAATAACTGAAGGAGAATGTTATGGGAAATATATTTAGTGGATATAGAGATCGATACGGTGAACCACTTAATGATAGGGATAAAGTAGATATCGAATTTTTTGAAAGAGGTTACTGGGCACACTATAATACGGTGACAATAGCTGTTTCAGATGATACTGTTTTAGTGACCGAATATATAGATTATATGTTTGCGCCTGCACCAGCTCCGATAACTACTTTTATTAATGATCGTAACTTTAGATTTACCAAAAAAGATCTGTAAAGAAAGGAGATTTATAAACTGTGATAAATAATATGGTGAAATTTCTTTCCTTAGTTTTTGTTGTGATATTACCTTTTATTAGTTATAGAAATCTTAAAATAGAAGCTATTGAAAAAAATGCTTAATATTTTTGGGAAATTTTGTTTATTGTGAGCATTATTATTATTGTCACTTTAATACTACCAATTTTGATTTATTTCATTATTAGTAGCTAAAAATAGAATGTCAAAAAAGATTAAAACTGAAGGAGTGATTTTTTGGGATTCCTCATGTGCCGAAAAAATAAAAAGGTTAAAGAAAATACCCAATTGAGAAAAGCTTTATTTGAATTTAGAACGCCACTAATAAAAATTAAGCTTTTATCTGAAAGATTGAACTATTCGGAATTTACTAAAAGATTCGAAGAATCTTTGGAAATTCTAGAATCAAACTTACATGATCAAGAGAAGGCAAAACGATTATTAGTAAAAACTGAGATACTTGGAGGTATCGGGACTTGGATGGATTCTCCACCGTGGACAGCTTACCAACTAGGCATAAGTAGCGAATTTGATAAAACAACAAAACGATTTTCTATTTCAAGAAGTAAAATAAAAAAATATTTAAAATAGGTCTGTCAAAAAAGATCAGAAAGGATAATTGAATGAAAGGATTAAGTAAGGCTGTACCGTGGATAGTAGTATTTGCATTGATTTTTGTATTTATTAAACTGTTATCTGTGAGTTGGTTCTATTATGTTGTGTATGCCCTGTTAGGAACATTTTCAGTGGGTGTAACAACATTATCATTGTTGGCAAAAAGAAAAAAGTGATTCCTAAAAAGGATTATATAAAAGAAGGGAATAATAATGAAAAAGACAATTCTTTTAATTTTATTTTTAAGCGCAGCACTAGTAGGTTGTACTAGTAAGCAATCAGAAGAAGTAGTTACTTCAAAGGTTAAAAATCTAGAATCAGAAAATTCAACTACAACTATAATAACAGAAAATGTAACGGATGAAACGACAAAAGTGTCTACTGATAGCCATGAACCAAATTATACATTACAAGCAATAAGAAAAATGGCAGAAAATAGTGCCGATTTGGACACTATGATAATTGGTCTTTACGATACGCCAGATGATTATAAAATTTTAGCAGAGCCGACTTATGAAGAAGGATCATACAGCTTTATTAGTGGTCCTGCTAATGGGGAACCTGTTGCGTACACTGAAAACAAAGAAGACACAGAAAAATATAATTTAACTAAAAATCCAAAAGCAACTTCGATTAAAGAAGTGAAGCAAATGATAGAAGAATTGAAACAGGAAAGAGCACAAAATGAATGACAAATAAAAAATTTAAATTTAAAAGATAGCAGGATTCTTAAAAAGGATCAATAACTAAAGGAGGGAAAAAATATGCCCAAAGGAATTAGAAACGAAATAACTGTTATGAATGGTGAAGGTAAGATTATTTATGAGGCTTCCAGCACTCTCGATGCAAGCGCCTATACAGGAATATCTGATCATAATATTCATTATGCACTGAGAATCAAGAAGAAACTGCAATATCGTGAAAAAGATTTTATTTTTGAACTCAGAAAAAAGGATTAATAAGCTAAAGATTAACTCTCAAAAAGGATCAGTAAAGTGGGAAAAGAAAATATATTTAGAAATATAGGTGATAACTATGAAAAATAGTGGTAGTGTTAGTGCTCATTTTGGGGTTTATGGCGTTAGTAAGAAAAAAAATTATCTAATGTGTATAAAGAAAAATGCAGGACCATATAAAAACAGATTCGATATTCCAGGAGGAAGTCAAGAAGATTTTGAAGGTTTAACGGAAACACTGTGTAGAGAATTTTTAGAAGAAACTGGTTATAGTATAAACGCATATTCAAATCCCAGAGTATATGATGCTTTTATTAAAGAAATAAATTCTACCCATACTGTTCATCATATCATGGTATTTTATGATGTTGTGGTTGATACCACTCGCAGAAAATCATTGCCTAAAGTACTGCCAGATGGGCTTAATGATTCAGATGGAGTTATATGGAAAAAGTTGGAAGATTTGAATGAGGATAATTCTTCACCACTAATATTAAAGATAAAAGAAGAGGTAGCACAAGAGAACGAAATGGAAAAATATGAAAATTTTAATTGGATTGTAAATAAAGATTCCTAGTAAACCGAAATTCTATGATTGCTAAAAAAGATCAGTAAGGATGAAAGGAGTCTTAAAATGCATTTGAAATCTGTTGGATTAGAAAGAGAAGAGCTACTCGACAATGTTGTTTACGCATATGTTTATGCCAAAAGATAGCGCGTTCAAAGAAATTAGTACTTAAACTTCCATTCTATAGTATTAAATAGATTCTCAAAAAGGATGTGTCAAATTTGTCTACATTAAAATTAGTAACTATTGATAAAAAAAATTGGGATATATTTTGTTCCATGTACCCTGGAGATGAAGGAGCAAACTTTGTATCATCCAACGCATATTCTCTCGTACAGTCTTATTTTGAAGAAAGTTGGATTACTAAAGGTATTATGTATGATGGAGAATCTGTTGGTTTTGCGATGTATGGGTTCGATAAAGAAAATGAACGCTATGAACTCTGTCGTCTTATGGTTGATTATCGCTATCAAGGGAAAGGAATCGGTAAGAAAGTCATTCCTCTTATTATATCTGAAATGGTTGATTGCTTTAATTGTCAAAAGATTTTTCTCAGTACTGGATCTGAAAATAAAAAGGCTGTATCCTTATATGAATCGTTCAACTTTTTTAAAACTGGAGAGATACAAGAAAATGAACTTGTTTTTTGTCTGGAAGTTTCAATTTAAAATCATTCTGTTTAAGGTTAAGTTTATATGAAAGTAATTTTTGGGTATTCTCAAAAAGGATGAATAGCAGCATAAGTACGAATAAAAATCAGAAAGGTAACTAAGCGATGAATAATGAAATGGAAATTACAGAATGGCTAACGGTTTGTCCAGATTTTGAATTAAGTAAAATAGAAGGAAATTTAATCATTGACAAATCTTTGGTATGGGGGGATTTGCCTAACAAATCATTTAATGGTGTAACATTTGCAGGACTTAAACATTATCTTGTTGATAGCTATCAATGGAATACTGAAGGCACTCCCAAAGAGGATAAATATTAACAATTCAAAATTAATTCATTGATATGTAAAAAGGAGTTGGGAATATGAAAAAATGTAAAATTCTGATTTTTATTTTGTTGTTACTTGTTGTAACTGGATGTGCAAACAGTAAAAATGAGACCGTAATAAATGATATTAATACTGATACGAATGAAAATGCTACAACCAATAGTTCTTCAGTGAATTCAATACTAGCTAGTAATTCGGATCAAGAAACAACCATTAAAAGTGAGGCAACTATAGAACTAGAATTTAACTATGATGACATACAAATAGAATATGCTCGAGTGATCGCTAATTTAGGGGTTGAAAATAAAATAGGATACACTCTTGAAAGAGTGATAAGTAATCAAGTGGCATTTGACACATCAGTATCAGATAAGTATAAAAATATACACATTAAAGAAATTGGTACTGAGGATAGATATATCTATTATTTGCCTTTAGGAGAAGGATTCATAGAACATTATGGTATGAGAAAATATCCGCCAGATCCGACAATGTCACCAGCTAAGACATACTTAAAGACTGATTATGATGATATTGCTTTAGAATTATTAAAAAACCAAAATAACGTTTCCGATAATGATTTAAACATTGAAGCAATAAACAATAGCGATTTCACTTCATTAGCAGGAACATGGAAAAATGGAAAAGGTGATGTTTTAATTATAAATGCTGACGGTACTACAAATAAGGAGTTTGTAGTATATGGAGTTCCGGAATCAGACAAAAAAAGCAAAATTCCATTTGCGAGGTTAGGTACGGAGGGACTTGGAGGGGCAGCTCTGGCATTGTATGGAATAGGGGTTGAAAATCCAGATGGTGATAATTCGGATAGTACAATACCCAGATTATTGATTACACAGCAAGGTGGTAACTACCCTTCCGATGTGTATTATTATAAACAATAGTATCGTGATAAATTACTAAAAAGGGTCAGTAAACAAATAAATAATTGAAATGGAGCAAGTTAAAAGCAAAGTGAAATAATTACCATTTTTTTGTTTAAAAAGACAAAAATAGCGTGCTTGTCTATTGACCTCATAAACGATAACGCGCATTTTAGAATTATAAGAGGAATTATTTATATTTGAACAAACAGTATGAGAAAAAAACTTGTAGAATTAGAAGAAAATTCATTATGGACCCACAGATAACTGGGCATACAATTTCAGAGTACCCAATGTTTAATTATATGTATTTTATATAGAAAATTTATTGATTCTATTTTTTATTACTGCTAACGATATAAAAAAACATATCCAACTATTATGCAAGATTTAATAGGGGCTCGTGAAAAGTATGCAGCTATCAAGACAAGTAACTAAAATTTAAGAAAAATGAATTAAACAAACTGATACGCTTATTGAAATTAGTCATGGTGATAAAGAAACGAAAACTTTTCTTGGGGGAATTTCTACTGGTCAGAAATTTAGTTCCCAAAATGATAAATCATAGAAAATCAAAGTAATCATTCTACTAATTTAACTCCAAAAAACATCTAAATCCCCCTCAAAAAAAATCCTTACAAACTAACACTAAAAAAAAAGTTCGTTTTGTAGTATAATTTTCAGGGATAGAGGAAAGGCGGGGAAGTCTATGAAAAATAATCAGACATATGCAGTAGTTGATTTAGAAACAACTGGGACCGATCCATTGGTTGACCGGATTATTCAATTCGGCTGTGTACTGATCCAAGAAGGAAAAATCATTTCCCGTTTTGCGACTGACATTAATCCTAATCAGGCCATCTCTAAGCAGATTCAGCAGCTTACTGGTATTAGTAATTCTCGTGTACAAAAAGCGCCTTATTTTGAAGATGTGGCCTTAACGATTTATAATTTATTAGCGGATACCGTATTTGTTGCGCATAATATCTATTTCGATTATTCCTTTCTCACACAGGAATTGCTTCGTTGCGGTACACCTAAATTAAAGATTCCCGGAATTGATACAGTTGAGCTAGCTCAGATATTTTTACCAACAGAAAAAAGTTTTCGTTTAGGCGATTTATCTGAAAGTTTAGGTCTGATTCATGATAATCCTCACCAAGCAGATAGCGATGCACAGGTAACTGCCGAACTTTTATTATTGATCGAAGCGAAAATGCGTCGCTTGCCATTGATTACGATGGAAGCAATCGATCGTTTGAGTCAGCAAACAGGAATGGATACAAGTTCTTATATCCATCATATATATGAAGAAATGAAACAGGATATTCAACCGCTATCTAAAGAACAGCATGTTGTGTCTGGAATTGCTCTGAGGAGAAAAGAAGTTCCGTTATATGAAGAAAAGTTGTACGGAAAACCGAGTTTCCCCAAAAAGAAAAAAGCGAAAGAAAAAGTTTTCGCAGATACGATCGGCTATCGTTCAGAACAAAGCCGGATGATGAATTTAGTTTATGACCATTTTACGAATGACGAGAATAAAAATTTATTTATTGAAGCAGCGACAGGAACAGGAAAAACGCTAGGTTATTTATTCCCATTAAGCTACTTAGCAACACCAGATAACCCTGTTATTATTAGCACTGTTTCAATCGTGTTGCAAAATCAATTAACAGAGAAAGATATTCCGTTAGCAAATCAAATTTGTCCAAAACCAATTCAAGCTGTGATCATTAAGAGTCATCGTCACTATATTGATTTGCAACGGTTTCAAGCTACGTTGAAAAATCCGATACAGCAAAAACAATACGCATTATATCAAATGGGTGTTTTGGTTTGGCTGGTGGAAACAGAGACAGGGGATCTTGATGAACTTCAATTAACGAACTTTAACCATATTTTTTGGCGCGATGTTGCCCATCGTGGGATTGATTTTTTATCGGATCAAGATTCGTTATATCAAGAAGATTTTGTTCGTTTTCTTTATAAAAAAGTCAGACAAAGTAATGTATTGATCGTTAATCATGCATTTTTAGCACAGGAAACGCTTAGAGAAGTTCCACTTCTGCCTAAAAGTTCCTATCTGATTATCGATGAAGCGCATCATCTGCCAGATATTGCTGGGAAGATTGCGAATCGTCAATTTAACTATGTTTCCTTTAAAAAACAAGCAACTCTTTATCTAGAAGAAGATCAGCTGTTTGATCAAGTGAATCAAATTTTCAAATCAGAAACACAAGAACAGCGATTATTGCGAATTTATTCTAAAGCCCTGAATGACTTAGTGGAAGAGTTTAGTGATTTATTTTACGAAATAAATCAGTTGTTTAAAAACGATAAGCAGCCGAATTTGGAAGCGACACTGTTGACTAAGCCAATATTCGATCACTTATCATTGAATGGAGAGACTTCGATTCAAAAGATTGAGATTCTCTTAACTGAAATGCAAGAAATTCAAAAGAGATTGCAGCAGTCGATTGTTGATGAGTTGGAAAAGTATACAGCATCTGAGCGGATTATATTCGTTAGCTTACTGCAATTCTTTGAGCGGATCGAATTTCTTTATAAATGTTTTGATATTTATGTCAATGAATGGCATCCACGTTGGATCAAAGAATACAATACCACGCCTCAAGGATACGGATTACTTGCAATCAACGATTTAGAGGCGAGTATTTTGCCGGAAACGACTTGGTATGGACGCTATCAACGGATTTTATACACAGGTGGCACACTGAAATTTGGGAATGATAAGAAGTATTTGCCTACTAAATTAGGCTTGACGGATGTTTTGTTTAAAACGTTACCTGACCCTTATGATTATGCACAAAATGCTCGCTTGTATATTCCAACTGAAGCCATAGCGATCAGTCAAGCGAACGCTGCAGAATTTTCAGCGTATATCGCATCTGTAATCCAAGAATTGACACAGGAACAGGATCGTTCCATGCTGGTCTTATTTACGTCACATGAGATTTTATCCAGTGTTTATTATCGTTTACATCCTCAATTTCTAAATGGGGGAAGAGAGCTTTTAGCTCAGGGAATCAGTGGTAGTCGGGAAAAAATTCTTAAACGTTTTGCTCATTCAAAAAATAGTGTTTTACTTGGTGCGGATAGTTTTTGGGAAGGCGTTGATTTACCCGGAGAGACGTTGTCACTGTTGATCGTGACACGCTTACCATTTGAAAATCCCAAACGACCTTTTGTCAAAGCACGGTATGATTATCTTGAAGAAAAAGGAATTAATCCCTTTACGCATGAGGCTTTGCCTAAAGCCGCTTTACGTTTACGACAAGCATTAGGACGTTTGATTCGTTCTGATGGTGATAAAGGAGCTTTACTCGTTTTGGATAGACGATTAGTGACAGCAAAGTATGGGAAGCGTATGTTAAAAGCCTTACCGAAAGATTTATCAGTGAAAGAAGAACCTTTAGCAAAAATAGTGTCAGAGCTAAAGGGATTTTTAAATAAATAAATTTAACTACTATCTATTAAATCAAACTGATTTTCTGCTATAATGGTAGCCAGTAAGTTTGGAAAGGGCGATAAGATTGCAAGAACAAGAAGATCACAATGAAGCAAGAAAAACCAAGATCCTAGTAAGTGTAATTGCGGTGTTATTAGTGATTATTGTCATGATCACTATTTTCTATATTCGCTCAACACATCCAAGAACACAAGCGAAAAAAGAAGCGACAGAAATTGCAAAAGAATATGCACATTTGGAAACAGTCGATAACTTTTATTGGTTTACCCGAAAAGATACCTACTTTAGTGTGACGGGTAAAGATGATAAAGGCGAAGAATTGGCTGTGATTATCCCGAAAAAGGGAGACAAAGTAACTGTTTTAAATCAAAAAGATGGTGTGGAAGAAGGGCATATCCGCCAGATTATTGAAACAGACTATAAAGAAAAGAATATCCAAAAAATCAGCTTGGGCTTATATAACGAAAAACCTACTTGGGAAGTCGTTACAAAAAATGATGACGGGTCATTGAGTTATTATCTGTTATCATTTGAAAAAGCGGAAGAGATCATGATCATCAAAAATGTCTGACGAGACAGTTTTATGAGGAAATTTGTAAAATCCAAGAAAAATGGGGATAGGAAAGTAGCTTGTTTGTTAGCGTTGAACACTTTCGTATTAGCCACTAAAAAATGAATGGAGCGATAATATGGATATATCAAGACGTGCACAAAAATTAGAACCCTCTGTTACGCTAGCGGCTTCTGCTAAAGCCAATGCATTAAAAGCGGAAGGCAAAGACGTTCTAAGTTTAACTGTGGGTGAACCAGATTTTACTACACCTAAAAATATTCAACAAGCAGCAATTCAAGCTATCGAAAGCGGAAAAGCAAGCTACTATACGCCTTCTGCCGGTATCAAGGAATTGCGAGAAGCGGTTGTAAAATATATTGAAACGTATTATCATCTGAGTTATCAGGCAAAAAATGTGATTGTAACAGATGGTGCAAAATTTGCTTTGTATCTCCTTTTTCAAGCGGTATTGAATCCCAATGATGAAGTGATTATCCCAGTGCCGTATTGGGTAAGTTACGGAGAACAAGTTAAATTAGCTGAGGGCGTACCAGTCTTTATCTCATGTGCTCAGGAAAAAGAATTTAAAGTAACCGTGGAACAACTAGAAGAAGCCAGAACAGATAAAACGAAATTATTGATTTTAAATTCACCTTCTAATCCAACGGGAATGATTTATTCCGAAGCAGAATTACGTGAAATCGGTGAGTGGGCTGTACAAAATGATATTTTGATCGTATCAGATGATATCTACGGCAGACTGGTTTATAATGGAGCCACGTTTACACCCATAGCTACTTTATCTGAAGCAATCAGAAAACAAACGATCATTATCAATGGTGTTTCTAAAAGCTATGCGATGACAGGCTGGCGCATTGGGTATGCGGTAGGGGATGAAACGATTATCTCAGCAATGAATGATATTGCATCACAATCGACCAGTAATCCCACGGCTGTCAGCCAATATGCAGCAATCGAAGCATTGATTGGAGAACAAGATACCGTCGAAATCATGAGACAAGCATTTGAAGCACGTTTAAATGAGATTTACCCGCTGTTTGCAGCATTACCTGGATTCAAACTAGAGAAACCGCATGGTGCATTTTACCTATTTCCAAACATCAAAGAAACATTAAGGATGTGTGGCTACACAGATGTGACCAAATGGGTAGACGATCTACTATCTGAAGCGCAAGTAGCTCTTGTTACAGGTGCAGGATTTGGCGCACCAGAAAATGTTCGGATCAGTTATGCTACAGATTTGGAGACATTAAAAGAAGCAGTCAAACGGATCAAAGCGTTTATTGAGAAAAAATCAATTAAATAAAATACTTAATTCGGGATAGGTAAAAGAATAAATGAATGGAGAGACGATCGTGGAACAAATTCAAATTATTGATTCAAAAAATCATGTAGGGGAAACCGTAAAAATAGGTGCTTGGATTGCCAACAAACGTTCAAGTGGAAAAATTGCCTTTCTACAATTACGTGATGGAACAGCATATTTTCAAGGAATTGTGGTAAAAAGTGAAGTTCCAGAAGAAGTCTTTCAGTTAGCAAAAAGCCTAACACAAGAAACCTCTGTATGGATCACTGGTGAAATCAGAGAAGATAGCCGTTCAAAATTTGGTTATGAAATTGGTGTAACAGGGATCGAAGTCATCGGTGAAAGTCATGATTATCCAATCACGCCAAAAGAACACGGAACAGACTTTTTGATGGACCACCGTCACTTATGGCTACGTTCGTCACGTCAGCATGCTATCATGCAAATCCGTAACGAAATTATCCGTGCGACATATGAATTTTTCAATAACAACAACTTTGTGAAAATCGATCCGCCGATTCTAACTGCCAGCACAGCAGAAGGTACGACTGATTTATTTGAAACAAACTATTTTGATCAAAAAGCGTATCTATCTCAAAGTGGACAGTTATACATGGAAGCAGCCGCTTTAGCTTTCGGTAAAGTTTTCTCATTTGGCCCAACTTTTAGAGCAGAAAAATCAAAAACGCGTCGTCACTTGATCGAATTTTGGATGATCGAACCAGAAATGGCGTTTATGCATCAAGAAGAAAGTTTAGAAGTACAAGAGCAATACGTAGCGTTTCTAGTTCAAAGTGTATTAGACAATTGTGATCATGCTTTAGACGTTTTAGAACGTGATAGAGAAGTCTTGAAAAAATATACTCAATTACCATTTCCACGTATTTCATATGATGAAGCAGTTGAGTTATTGAAGAAAAATGGGTTTGACGATATTGAGTGGGGCGATGATTTTGGCTCACCGCATGAAACATTTATTGCCAACTCATTTGACCGTCCAGTCTTCATTTTAAACTATCCAAAAGCAATCAAAGCATTTTATATGAAACCACATCCTACTCGTGATGATGTCGTGATTTGTGCAGATATGATCGCACCAGAAGGGTATGGCGAAATCATTGGTGGTTCTGAAAGAGCAATCGACCATGATTACTTATTAGAGCAAAT
Organism: Enterococcus ureasiticus; assembly: GCF_001730285.1. Classification (GTDB taxonomy): domain Bacteria; phylum Bacillota; class Bacilli; order Lactobacillales; family Enterococcaceae; genus Enterococcus_L; species Enterococcus_L ureasiticus. The sequence continues at coordinate 126,656 of NZ_MIJZ01000014.1, read as the reverse complement.
TCGTAACCACAATCTAGATGAAAAAGAATATTCTTGGTATTTAGATTTGCGTCGTTACGGTTCTGTTCCGCATTCAGGCTTTGGTCTAGGTTTAGAACGTACAGTTACTTGGTTAGCAGGAATCGAGCATGTTCGTGAAGCAAGCCCATTCCCACGTTTATTAAACCGTATTTACCCATAGAAATATAAAAGTGAAGTTAGTCGTTGAAAGAAGCATCGTGCTTTGTTTTGGCGACTAATTTTTATAGAAATACAAACGCCCAGTTAAAATTGCAGCAAGAAAAAAGAAAATATAAGGCAAATTGTTTAGAATTCCGCTTTTTTATGGTAGAATTGACAGAAAGTAGAATAAAGGAATGACTCGAATGGAAAACCCAACTCAAATTAAAAGAAAACATTTTCGTTTTCCAGCTTATGACGATGACTTAGGCGTGAAATTAGTTTCTGAAAATAAACGAACATTGTTTCAAGAAGAACCAATGCTCACTAATATGGGGACGCAAACACCGAAACAAACAGTAAAACAGCAAAGTTCCCCTGTAATAGATCCGATAAGTGTTCAACCAATGCTACAAAAACAATCGACACAGACAAATAATCAACATGTTTCCCACAGCCAAGAACAAGTAGCAGAATTAGCCCGTCATAAATCTAATTTGCCTAATTATATGATGACTCATAATAAAACGACGTCACCAAAACAAAAAAGTAATCTATTTGGCAACATGCCTAAAAGAAGTTCGTATGGTTTCGGTTCTCAGCAATCTCCAAATAAAAATAAAGCGGCGTTTTCAAAGGATTTTACTTATGATACCCGTTCCTATTTTGTACCGAAATATATTCCAGCTTCTGTCATTCCAGAAGAAAAAAAACCCACTTTGACTGAACAAGAATTAGCAGATGCTATGAAAAAGGATCAAAATTCTTATTTACTTTTTGACGATGAACCAGCAGCCTTTCAAGTGAAAGGGAATGAAGACCCTACAGTTCAAAAATTCAACATTCCTAAAGGTTCGCCTGAAATTCCGGTAACAAGACGTCAATATCAACAAATCAAACCTGATATGGAACGATTTGGTAAAGAAGAAGATATTAGCCATACATTACCGCGCTCTCGAAAAGAACTGAAAACAGCGAAAGAAAATGCCAAAAGCCAAACAGCATACGGTCAAAAAGTAGCTGAAGCAGAACAGGATAAAAAACGTGGCATCTTGGATAAGTCCTTAAGTGGTATTATTGAAGACTCAAGTATGGAGTTAGAAAACAGCAAATATTTTAAATAGAAATGCTTCGTTTAAAATCTATACTAGCTTATTTCTAAAGTCTATCAATTGTTTTGTCTCCTTTGATATGGACTCAAAAATTATAAATAGATTACCTAACTAGTTGGTTAGTATGGCTTCGGTATTGTACCGGAAATCATACTAATCTTTTTTTATAGACTAATAACGTATTGTATTTAAAAACAACAGATCCAATTTTTCAAGTAGAAAATGATTACCAAAGTAAAATAACCCATTTCCGTCTCAAATATATTATCTTATTTTGAATAGAAAAATGTTCACAATTGGAGTGTTGAATAACTGAGTTATAGATTGAGCTATAGGATGGGGGAGAAATAATATGAAAAGAAAAATAGTCTACCTATCCATAGTTACACTTAATTTTTGCTCGTTAATTTACATAAATATCTCAAAGCGTACTGTTACAAGAATAAAGGCAGAGTACGTGTTTCCCCCACCAATTACGAATGATGCAGGTTTATCAAAGACTGATTTGTTGAAATATGAGGGATGAATTCCACTTGTAAATGATAAATCGCTTCCTCAAAAACCTACACTTCTTCCTGGATATTGGCAAGATGATACTCCAACTAAGTTTACAATGAAAAAAGAGAATAATCTTACAACTACCATAATTGTCATACCTTCTCGTTCTGCAAAAGCGACTGTAAAGTAAGTCGTTGATACAAAACTTGGAAAAATCTATCAAATTTCGGCAAGGGCATACACTTTTATTATGACTAGTGGAGCTGCAGGAAACCGCAATAGTAAATACGATTTGTCAGTTTTTCTGGGAATAGGTAGACCCAAATTAAATTCATTTTATTATTACGAAGTGGAAGAGGACCGTGCATTTAGTCAAAGTATGCATCATATTATAATAATAAGTCTAGGAATTGGAATACTGGTGGTATTACGAGTGTAACTTTGGCTGATTTTGCTCATGCTATTGAAGAGTCTAAGATACTAATAGAGTATTTATTTACAGATAGTAGTCATACAGCAATTAAGCTTAGTACTACACAACTTAAAATAGATAAGGCGAAAAAAAAGCATCAGATATAGTTTTTCAAGATAAAGAAGACATGAAGTACATGACGGAAGAAAAAGAAATTGAAATTTATCGACAAAAAGGTCAATCTGACCATCGTTTGCAAGAATTTGACTTTGGTAAAGAGAGTGATCAGCAATTTTTATTGAAGATGATGCCTGGAAGCTTGATGAAAGATAAAATATACAGTGCTCAAATTTTGTGGACAATAGAGCTAGGTCCTAAATGCATCAATCAATGAGATGAGACAATAGTGCATAGCTTAAAGAAATCAGCTAGTATTCACCAAAGCTTTTGTGTCAGAGTTATTTCGTTGTATGGAGACATAATTAGCAAAACAGCATCATCGAGCTAGATAAGTGTTTTCATCTTTCTTAGTAATTATCTGGCTGTTTTGGGTTGATTATTTTGGGGATTTGTACGATAATGGGGAACGTACAATTTTATAAAAACGATGACATTAATTTTTATATATAGCGAGTAAGAGAAGAGGATTATCATGGATAAAAAAGAAAACGTATTGTATCATTTTGTTGGAATCAAGGGATCAGGTATGAGTTCATTAGCACTTGTATTATTTGAAAAAGGGTTAAGTGTACAAGGTTCTGATGTAGAAGAGTATTTCTTTACACAACGTGATTTAGAAAAATCTGGTATTACTATTTTACCTTTCGATAAAGAAAACATCACAAAAGACATGATCGTGATAGCAGGGAATGCATTCCCTGATACACATGAAGAATTAGTTCGTGCAAAAGAATTAGGAGCGGAAATCATTCGTTATCATGATTTTATTGGACGTTTCATTCAGCCGTTTACAAGTGTAGCTGTGACGGGCTCACATGGGAAAACGAGCACAACAGGCTTATTGTCTCATGTATTGACTGGAATCGCACCAACAAGCTATCTGATTGGAGACGGGACAGGTCATGGTGATCCCAATGCTGAATTTTTCGCATTTGAAGCGTGTGAGTATCGCCGTCATTTCCTAGCCTATTCTCCAGATTATGCGATTATGACAAATATTGATTTTGACCATCCTGATTATTTTAAGAGTATCGAAGATGTATTTTCTGCTTTTCAAACAATGGCGAAACAAGTGAAAAAAGGGATTTTTGCTTATGGTGATGATAAGTATCTACGTCAATTAAAAGCTGATGTTCCAGTATACTATTATGGACTAGCAGATGATGATGATATTCAAGCTAAAAATATTAAACGGACAACACAAGGTTCCTCTTTCGATGTTTATCACAATGAAGAATTTGTTGGGCACTTTGTATTACCAGCATTTGGTCAACACAATATCATGAACGCATTAGGCGTGATTGCTGTAGCTTATTTTGAAGATTTGGATATGGATAAAGTAGCACAAGAGATGCTGACTTTTGAAGGTGTAAAACGTCGTTTTACAGAGAAAAAAGTTTCAGACATGATCATTGTGGATGATTATGCTCACCATCCAACAGAAATCATAGCAACAATCGATGGCGCTCGTCAAAAATACCCAGATAAAGAAATCATTGCTGTGTTTCAACCGCACACCTTCACACGTACGATTGCCTTGATGGATGATTTTGCTGAAGCCTTGGATTTAGCGGATGCTGTATATCTTTGTGATATTTTTGGATCTGCTAGAGAACAAAAAGGCGATGTAAAAATCGAAGATTTAGGGAATAAAATCCAAAAAGGTGGACAAGTCATCAAAGAAGATAACGTATCTCCGCTTTTAGATCATGAGAATGCTGTAATGGTCTTCATGGGTGCAGGCGATGTTCAGAAATTTGAACAAGCATATGAAACGCTATTAAGTAATACGACTAGAAGTGTTTTATAATTATATAGCTAAATTTATTTCTTAATCAGAATAAACGGCGGGAAAAAAGCAACTCCTTCGGAAATAAGCTGAAATTCACAAAAATTTGAAGAACAATTTTCGTGAATTCCTTCTTATTTCTCGGAGCTAAACGCTTTTTTACCTGCCTCTTCTTTTTAACTTGCCTTTTATCGTCATTTTGGTACAATTATCTTATCATTAGTGGAGGTGTACTAATTTGAATATCGGAAAACCGAGAAAATTAGGCAAAACCATCGAAGATATTGAGGAAGGCGATTCGCTGTCTTTAACCGAATCGATCGAAGATAAAGAGTTGCTCCTTTATTTGGGCTTAACAAACGATGCCAATCCCTTATATATCCAACATGATTATGCCCAAAAAACAGAATATGGCAAACCAATCGTACCATCGATCATGCTGATGGGAATCATCACGAGTGCAATTTCAAAGCATTTACCAGGACCAGGATCTCATGTGGTGAATTTTTCTGTGAACTTTGTGGAACCCGTTTTTCATTACGAAACATTGACGTTTCAGTTTGAAGTGATCAAGGTAGATAAAATGAAAGATGTTGTGACAATTTCGATTGAAGTCGTAAATGAGGAAGAAGATCGAGTACTTGATGCGGTCGTAATGGTGCAGCCCCCTCAAGTTACAATAACAGATTTAGAAGAGAAAGAAGGAGAAATAGATGAATAATGGAGCAGTAGTAAATGCCGGAATAAACAAGTTTTATTCAAAGATTTATGCATTTTTAGCGATGGGAATCGGAGTTAGTGCGCTGGTATCCTATCTGATTTTAAATGTTTACCCAATCGTTTTAGTAACATTGTTGCATTCAACAGCTTTGTTTTTTGGTTTATGGATCGCCCAAATTGGACTAGTCATATTTCTAGGTGTTAAAGCACAAAAGAATCCTACTTTAGCGATTAGTGGCTTTTTGGTTTATTCCATTTTAAATGGTGTGACAATATCTGCGACACTACTATTATACGCACAAGCAACTGTGGTTAGTGCCTTTGTAAGTGCAGCAGCAACTTTTGGCGCAATGTCATTAGTAGGAATGTTTACAAAAAAAGATTTATCTGCAATGGGCCACGCTGCTTACAGTGCGTTGATCGGAATTATCATTGCGATGGTGATTAATTTCTTTTTCTTACGCAGTAGCGCAGTATCATTCTTCATCTCTATTTTGATGGTACTGATCTTTGCTGGAATCACAGCTTATGATAATCAAAGAATTCGCCAAGTTTATAACGAATCAGGTGGACAAGCAGGAACTGGTATCGCAGTATTCTTCGCGTTACAATTATACCTTGATTTTATCAACTTATTCTTAGCTTTCTTACGAATTTTTGGTAAAAACAATTAATCCAATGAAACTAAATCAACAGTATCTAGAGAAATCTAGATACTGTTTTTTTGTTTATATAGATATTTATACACAAAATGAAAATTATAATGAATTAAAATTCTTTATTTAGTAAAAATGTGATATAAAATGCATTGACTAACCTGGTGCTTTGATTTATACTTTTATAAAATCAGAGAAATACAGATGATTATCAATGTATGGGATGGTGTAAATGATGGAAGTGTATGAAAAAGTGCCAAAGGGATTTCAGTTTTACGGGACGCATGTTGGGATAAAGAAAAAAAGAAAAGATTTTGGGCTGATCGTAGCAGATAAAGTTTGTCATGCTGCGGCAGTTTTTACAAAAAATACATTTTGCGGAGAATGTATTCCTATCGGGAAAGACCACGTGAAAAATACTGAATTGCAGGCTGTAGTGGTGACGAGCGGTATTGCTAATGTTGCAACTGGTAAAATTGGTAGAGAAAATGAGTATAAAATTTTAGAAAAATTAGCGAATAAACTAACGATCGAAAAGGAAAATATCCTCCCTTCCTCTACGGGGGTAATAGGTCCGCAGCTACCGATTGAGCGCATTGAAAATTTTTTAGATGCAGAGCCGATCGTTTTAAAAGAGAATTATGAAGATTTTGCACAAGCTATTTTAACAACAGATAACCGAATCAAGGTTCGTAGCTTGAAAGTTGGAGAGGCTACGATTTTAGGAATCGTCAAAGGTTCAGGAATGATCGAACCAAATATGGCGACGATGTTGTCCTACATTTTGACTGATGCAAAAGTGGAAAAACAAGAGATTTATCCTATGTTGAAAATAGCAGTCGATCAATCTTTCAATACAATCAGTATCGATACGGATACAAGTACTAGTGACACAGTCGCATTTTTAGCCAGTGGGCACCATGAAGTCAAAAAAACAGAATTGCAAGAAGCGTTGAATCAAATCTGTAAAGGATTAGCATTAGATGTAGTAAAAGATGCTGAAGGCGCTACAAAGACGATGTTTGTGACAGTCAAAAATGCTGAAAGCAAAGAACAAGCAAAAAATGCCGGGAAATCGATCATCAACTCACCTTTAGTAAAGACTGCTTTATTTGGACATGATCCTAATTGGGGGCGTATAGCAATGGCTCTTGGTAAAACAGAAGGGTTGATTTTTGATCAAAATAAAGTAGAAATCTATTATGGACAGTATCCAATTTTTTCAACTAATAATGAAGAAAAACAAAACATCAACAAAATCGCTGAATACATTGAACAAAATGAGGACATTTATTTAACGGTCGATCTACATCAAGGCACAGAAAGTTTTGAAGTGATCGGTTGTGATTTAAGTTATGAGTATGTCAAAATAAATAGTGATTACTCGACTTGAGTATCTATCATTGCTGGTTGGACTCTTAGAAAAAGCATACAATTAGCTAGTCGGCCCCACCTTGATTCTAAATTTAAAAGTTTTACTTTCTTCTCTTTTATTTTACGAATGTATGTTCTATAATAAGGACAGAATAGGTGGGATCGAATATGCAGAATACGCAAAGAATCGCAGTCCGCAGATTAGTGGAGTTTATTTTGCGCAGAGGGAGTATCGACGCTAGACATACTAGCGAACATACCGCGTTAGAAGGCGCAAAGATCCATCGAAAACTTCAGAAAACAGCCGGTGAGAATTATCAAAAAGAAATCAAACTCGCTATTAACATAGAATTAAACCAGCAAACCTACATAATTGAAGGTCGTGCAGACGGCATTTTTATTGATGATACAAAACGAACTGTGATTGATGAAATCAAAACATCAGAACCTGCATTTTCAGAATTGTTAGAAGAACAAATCGACATGTATTGGTATCAAGTGATGTGTTATGGACATATTTATTGCCAGCAGGAAGACTTAGATGAAATCACGTTGCAATTGACCTATTATCAAACAACAACCGAAGAAATTACTCGACAAGAAAAGGAATTTACCAAAGAACAGTTAAAAGAATTCTTTGACGATCTGACTCAAAAATATGAACAATGGCTGATTTTCAAAGCCAATTGGCGTAAAATTCGGAACCGCTCATTACAAAAATTACCTTTTCCATATGGCGATTATCGGGCTGGCCAAAGGGAATTAGCTGTGGCTGTCTATAAAACAATTTTAAGTGATCAAAAATTATTTGTTGAAGCGCCAACTGGAACGGGAAAAACTATTTCGACTTTATTTCCAACACTAAAAGCAATTGGTGAAGAACAAGCAGAAAGAGCGTTCTATTTAACCGCTAAAACAATCACTCGCCAAGTAGCAGAAGATGCTGTAGAAGCGATGAAACAAAAGGATATGCAGCTAAAAAGTGTTACCTTAACAGCAAAAGATAAAATATGTTTCTTAACGGAACGAAACTGCACGCCGGAAGCTTGTCCTTTTGCTAATGGCTATTATGATCGTTTGAATGAAGGATTATGGGATCTGTTAAACAATGAAAATCAATTTACTCGTGAAATCATTGAACTCTATGCTCGTAAACATACCTTATGCCCGTTTGAACTTTCTTTAGATGTTAGTTTGTGGTGTGATTTAGTGATTTGCGATTATAATTATTTATTTGATCCTGTTGTTTATTTAAGACGTTTTTTTGAGGAGCAGACAGAAGTCAAAGAAAATATATTTTTAGTAGATGAGGTTCATAATTTAGTCAATCGCTCTAGAGAAATGTATTCGGCAGAATTGTCTAAAAGTAAGTTTTCAGCACTGAAACAAGTACTGGATAAGAATCAGACCAAGCTGATCCGAGCGCTTAACAAAATCGAAAAAGAATTTGAAAGAATCAAACAAGTTTGTGATGAAGAAGAAAAAGAATTTTTACATCAACATGCGCCAATCGATTCTCTTGTTAAAGCGGCGTATTCGCTAGCTGAAAAAATCAAAGAGTGGCTCCCAGAAAATCAAGATCATGCTGAGTTGAATCAAATCTTGTCTGTTTATTTTGAGTTGCTGAATTATACTAAAATCAGCGAAGGGTATGATGACCATTACTGCACGTATGTGAATTGTCAAAATTATGACATCATCGTCAAGCAATTTTGTATTGACCCAAACTATCTTTTACAGCAAAAACTAGACAAAGGAAAAGCCAGTATTTTATTTTCAGCAAGTTTAACGCCGTTAGATTATTATCAGGAAATTTTAGGTGGTGGAGAGGAAAGTTTACGTTATCGAATTCCCAGTCCGTTTCCAAAAGAAAACCAATTATTGGTGATCGAAAAATATATTCAAACGACCTATAAAGAACGTGTTAATAGCTATGAAAAAATCATTGAAAGTTTAACGAATATGATTCAGCAAAAGCAGGGAAATTATTTTGTTTTCTTTCCGTCCTATTCGTACATGGATATTATTTATGAAATGTTCCGAGAAAAAAATCCCCACGTCAAAACAAAAATACAAGCTAGCATGATGAATGAAGCAGAACGTGAAGCTTTTTTGGCTGATTTTGTTTTAGAACCGACAGAAACATTAATTGGTTTTTGTGTCTTAGGAGGGATTTTTTCAGAAGGGATCGATTTAAAAGGCAGTCGCTTGATCGGTACTGCAATTGTTGGAGTTGGATTACCGCAAATCAATCATGAGCAAGAATTGATCAAAGGTTATTATGATCAACAAAAAAATCAAGGATTTCAATTTGCGTATCAAATTCCTGGGATGAATAAAGTCTTGCAGGCGGCAGGTCGAGTGATTAGAGATATAGAGGATAGAGGGATCGTTTTGCTGTTGGATCAGCGATTTTCAACAGCTGCTGTTCAACGTTTTTTTCCGCCTCATTGGAATCAGGTTCAAACTTCTTATTCCCATGAACAGACAAAGGCGCTTATACAACAGTTTTGGCAATTGGATTAAGCAAATGATAATAGGAAAAAACGCGTCTTACTGGTATACTAAAACAGGAACTGATTTGTAGAAGCTACTCTTTATTTTTAATGATGTACAATGACTATAAAAAAGCCGAAGGTCTGATTATCGGCTCTTTTTTGAGCAAAAATTTACCAGTTTATTTAAATAAAATTATTGTTGGGAGACTAAAATATGAAAACAATCTTAGTATTACATACAGGCGGTACGATTTCGATGTCAAAAGAGGCAGATGGAAATGTCACGACAAACAACATGAATCCACTGCTCAACCAAGAAGAACTACTAGCAGGGAAAGTAAATTTGATTGTAGAACCGATTTTCAATATTCCTTCTCCTCACATGACCTTAGAACGGATGTTGGAATTAAAGGAACGTATTCAAAAAGCGTATACTGAAAATGTTGATGGAGTAGTGATCACTCATGGAACAGACACGTTAGAAGAAACAGCTTATTTTCTAGATATTACACTAGAAAATAAAATTCCAGTTGTACTAACAGGGGCTATGCGTTCTAGTAATGAAATTGGGACAGACGGATTATATAATTTTATTAGTGCAGTCTGGACGGCTTGCTCAGATGAATCTGTTGGCAAAGGGGTGTTGGTTGTGATGAATGATGAAATTCATACAGCTCGTTATGTGACGAAAACTCATACCACAAATGTTGCAACATTTCGGACCCCAACATTTGGTCCGATTGGTATGATTGCCAAGGAACGTACTTTTTTTGCTAGTGAAGTGCGTCCGCAAGAAGTTTGTGATATCCAAAATGTATCAGGTGAAGTTTATGTGATTAAAGCTTATGCTGGAATGGATGGCAGTTTGTTCGATTTAGTGGATAATGATCAGACAGATGGTATTGTGATAGAAGCATTAGGTGCTGGTAATCTTCCACCAGAGACTTTACCATCATTAGAACGTCTCTTAGCTAGAAATATCCCAATCGTTTTAGTATCCCGCTGTTCAAATGGAATCGCTGAGGATATTTATGATTATGAAGGTGGCGGCGTTAATTTAAAGAAAATGGGCATTATTTTTTCTAGAGGTTTAAACGGACCGAAAGCTCGAATCCGATTGATCGTCGGCTTAAACAGTGGGAAAGATCCACAGGCATTATCTGATTTCTTGAGTGAATAAATGAAAAAGCATAACGGGCTTAGAAACAAATTGTTTCAGCTAGTTATGCTTTTATATTAACGGAAATTCGTAAATTGTAATTCCACTGGTAAATCTAAATTTCTAAGCAACGTAATCACTTTCTGTAAATCATCACGGCTTTTCCCAGTTACTCTGATTTGATCTTCTTGAATCTGAGATTTAACTTTAATGCCGGAATTTTTGATAGCAACGTTGATTTTTTTAGCATTATCACGATCAATTCCGCTAATCAAATCACCATATTGACGGGCAGAACCGCCAAGTGCTTTTTCACTTGTTGAGAAGTGGATATTTTTAATAGGGACCTCACGTTTAACTAACTTACTGAACAAGACATCTTTTACTTGCTCGATTTTATAGTCATCTTCTGCGACCACGACTAATTTATTATTTTCTAATTTGATATCTGCGATTGATCCTTTGAAGTCAAAACGGTTTTTGATTTCTTTCAGTGCGATTTGGATAGAGTTTTTGACTTCTTCCATATTCATTTCGGATGTTACATCAAAACTTGCTTCTTTTGCTGCCATTGGATAAGCTCCTCTCATTATTTCTTACTTTTATAGTACCATTAATTAGGGAAGAAACAAGTATAAAATATTTTTAGGATAAAGATCAGTTCAAGAGAAGGGGAACGATAGAAAGGGCAATGAGTAAGACTAAAATAATCCTCATTTTCCTCTTTTTTTCTTTTCTTTTTTTTAGCAAACTGTTATCCTAATTCGAGGGATTTTATCTAAAGAAGCAAATATTGAAGCTCGAAAGAGTATTGAGGCAATTCATGTGAGGGGGAAGTTTTGGATGAGTAAGTGGGTTATTTCGTACAAACAAAGTGAGACATTGAAGAAGATTGCTGTTATTTTTGTTACTGGGATTTTAGTAGCAATCAGCTTGAACTTTTTTTTGATACCAGCTAAGGTTTTTTCTGCTGGAATGAATGGAGTTGCACAAATCATTGCAACGTTATTATATACACATCTTGGGATTACAATCGATACAGGTCTTTTTATTTTGTTATTAAATATTCCGATTTTTGTTTTAGGATTTATGAAACTTGGGAAAGAATCAACGATTTACAGTTTTTTAAATGTAGCATGGGTGTCACTGACAACAATTTTGATTCCAATCGAAGTGATCACGACGAATCCATTGATGAACGCGATTGTTGGCGGAGTTCTAATCGGGATTGGTGCAGGTCTATCGCTTAAAATGGGTTTTACAACTGGCGGAATGGATGTTATTTCATTGGTTCTATCGAAAACAACAGGTAAAACAGTTGGTAATTATATGTTCATGCTGAATGGAATCATTGTGGCTTTAGCTGGTTTTGTTTTTGATTGGGAAAGTGCGCTATATACGATTATTTCGATTTATTGTATGACTCAGGTGGTCGATACGATCCATACAAGTCATCAAAAAGTCACAGCTATGATTGTAACGGTTCAGCCTGAAGTTGTGACACAGGCAATTTCAAAACAAATGATTCGTGGGATGACTTTGTTGCCATCGATGGGTGGTTATTCTGGTGTTGAAGGACGTATGATCATGATGGTGATCACGCGTTATGAGTTGTATGATTTAGAACAAATCGTTTATGAAGTTGATGAAAATGCCTTTATGAATATTATTCCTACGCATTCTGTGTTAGGAAGATTTGCAAATGAAGATGAGCAACGTATTTTTAAAAGTACAGGGAGTTTCCCAGAGATGAAGAAATATAAGTCAAAACAAAAATAAAAGCGTCTTTTCGAATTCATCAAAAATTCTGATTTCAATCAGATTTTTGATGAATTTTTTTGATTTAAGCTTGTTGATAATTTACCTGATAAATTTCCCAGACGTTGACACTTTTTCTCTATCAGATAACTGGCTTCCCAGAAATTCTTAGAAGTATTGATAGCGCATTCATGCAATGCTATAACTAACATGTAAAACAAATAAAAAGAAGGAAGGTGTTTCGTTAGTGATGGAGAAAGTGCAGCGGTTTGGAGGAGCAATGTTTACTCCGGTCTTATTATTTTCATTTTCGGGAATTATGGTAGCGCTTGCGATTATATTTAAAAATCCAATGATCGTTGGAAATATTGCCAATGAAGGTACCGTTTGGTATGGTGTCTGGTCTGTTTTGGAAAGTGGAGCTTGGACTGTTTTTAATCAAATGGAGTTGCTATTTGTGATTGGATTACCGATTGGATTAGCTAAAAAAGCTAACGCTCGGGCAGCGATGGAAGCTTTTGTAATTTATCTGACCTGTAATTATTTTATCAGTAGCATGCTAGAATATTTCGGTCCGTTCTTTGGGGTTGATTTTTCCCAAGAAGTTGGTGGCGATAGTGGGATGAAACTGATTGCAGGTATCAAAACATTAGATACAGGGATTATTGGTGCTATTTTTATTTCAGCAATCGTGGTTTGGCTGCATAATCGTTACTTTGATACTAAGTTACCAGACTTTTTAGGTATTTTTCAAGGGTCATCGTTAGTAGTAATTTTAGGATTTTTCGCTATGTTGCCGATTGCTTTTCTGATTTGTTTGATTTGGCCGAAAATTCAAATGGGTATCAGTTCAATGCAGACATTCTTAGCGAGTGCAGGAACCTTTGGGGTTTGGTTGTATACGTTTTTGGAAAGAATTTTAATTCCTACAGGATTGCATCATTTCATTTATACACCGTTTGTTTTTGGACCAGCAGTTGTTGAAAATGGCATTACTAAATATTGGATGGCTCACTTAAATGAATATGCGCAAACAACAACACCACTTAAACAATTATTCCCACAAGGTGGTTTTGCTTTACATGGAAACTCGAAAATTTTTGCTTCACCTGGGATCGCAGCAGCATTTTACTTTACCGCAAAACCTGATAAGCGGAAAAAAGTGTTAGCTATTTTGATTCCTGTAACTTTGACTGCCGTTTTAGCTGGTATTACAGAACCATTGGAATTTACGTTCCTATTTGTTGCACCGCCATTATTTGTTTTACATGCTGTATTAGCTGCAACAATGGCTGCGACAATGTATTTCTTCGGTGTTGTAGGAGATATGGGTGGTGGCTTTATTGATTTATTGGCAAAAAACTGGATTCCGCTATTTGCAAATCATAAAGGGATGATTTTCACGCAATTGATTATTGGTTTATCCTTCACTTTGATCTATTTTGTCGTTTTTCGAGCGTTGATTTTGAAATTTAATTTCGCGACACCTGGAAGAGAAGAAGAAGACCAAGAAGTTAAATTGTATAGTAAAAAAGAATATAAAGAAGCGAAAAAAGCTGGAACTTTGGGCGAGGTTGCTATGGCCGGTGCAAATCAATATACAGAACAAGCAGCCGTTTATTTAGAAGCGTTTGGCGGTAGTGATAATATCGAAAAGGTCAATAATTGTGCGACTCGTTTAAGAATTACAGTGAAAGATGAAGGAATTGTTTTACCTGATAGTGCATTTAAAGAAGGTGGGGCTCATGGCGTTGTTAGAAGTGGTAGCGCATTTCAAGTGATCGTTGGTTTAGATGTCCCTCAAGTAAGAGAGCAATTCGAGAACTTATTAGCATTAGGAAATGAAAATCAAATAAATGAATAAAAATGAAGGAGCTGGAAAAAAATGAAGAAATTTTCAATCGTAATTGCAGGTGGGGGAAGTACATTTACTCCCGGAATCGTTTTAATGTTATTGGATAACTTAGAAAAATTTCCTATCAGACAAATCAAATTTTATGACAATAATCCAGAAAGACAAAAACAAATTGCGGATGCTTGCGAGATCATCATCAAAGAACAAGCACCAGAAATTGAATTTTTAGCAACCACAGATCCTAAGACAGCCTTTACCGATGTTAACTTTGTGATGGCTCATATTCGTGTCGGTCTATATGCTATGCGGGAAAAAGACGAGAAGATCCCTTTAAAATATGGGGTAATCGGACAGGAAACATGTGGACCAGGAGGTATTGCTTATGGGATGCGCTCGATTGGAGGCGTGCTAGAATTGATCGATTATATGGAAAAATACTCACCTGATGCGTGGATGCTGAACTACTCAAATCCGGCAGCTATCGTGGCTGAGGCTACTCGAAAATTACGTCCCAATACAAAAATTATCAATATTTGTGATATGCCAGTCGGTATCGAAGAAAGAATGGCGAAAGCAGTTGGTTTAAGTTCTAGAAAAGAAATGGTGGTTCGGTATTATGGCTTGAATCACTTCGGCTGGTGGACGGATATCAGAGATAAAGAAGGCAATGATCTGATGCCGAAAATCAAAGAGCATGTGAAGGAATATGGTTATTCACTGAAAGAAGAAATCGAGGAATCTCAACATACAGATGCTAGCTGGATGCATACGTTTGCCAAAGCCAAAGAAGTATTTGCAGTTGATCCCACTACCTTACCGAATACGTATTTGAAATATTATTTCTACCCGCAAGATGAAGTAGCACATGCGAATCCAGAATATACAAGAGCAAATGAAGTAATGGCTGGACGTGAGAAACATGTTTTTGGTGAATGTAATCGAATTACCCAAGCTGGAACGGCTAAAGGAACAACTCTGGAAGTTGATGAACACGCATCATATATTGTAGATCTAGCAAGAGCAATTGCCTATAACACTCATGAAAGAATGTTGTTGATCATTGAAAATCAAGGAGCTGTTGTTAATTTCGATGAAACCGCGATGGTTGAGGTTCCCTGTATTGTTGGAAGTAATGGGCCAGAGCCAATCGTTCAAGGAAAAATCCCTCGCTTTCAAAAGGGCTTGATGGAGCAACAAGTAGCAGTCGAAAAATTAGTTGTCGAGGCATGGGCAGAAGGCTCTTACCAAAAATTATGGCAAGCACTAATGTTGTCTAGAATTGTACCAAATGCTCGAGTTGCCCAAGAGATTTTAGATGATCTAGTGGAAGCGAATAAAGAATTTTGGCCTAAATTGTCATAGTCCTGTTTCAAGGTAGTTTTCCTTAGTAAATTCCCTTAGTATCGTTTTGTTTTTTCATCCTTTATACTAAGGGAAGAACACTAAGGGGAAGAGGGATCAGTTATGAATTTAGAAACATTGATGCAAAAACACCAAAAACAATTAAGTGAAATGGATTGGGCTATTTTAGGCTATATTTTAGAAAATGAACAAGATATTATGCGTCTAAGCATTGTTGAATTAGGTGAAAAGGTTCATAGTTCCAAATCATCGATTTTACGTTTGGCAAAAAAGTTGGGTTTTTCTGGCTATTCAGAGTTTAAGTATTTTATGCGGCAGTCTAAGCAAAATAATATTGGTACGACAGGGACAGATTTAATCGAGTTACAAACAAAAGACATTGAAAATACAGTCAAATTGGCGCAACAAACGGATTTCACTGCATTGAATAAAGCAATTCAAAAAGCCAATACCGTTTATTGTTACGCGACAGGTTACTCACAAAGAAAAGTGATCGAAGAATTTTCCAAGATGTTGATGATTTGCGATAAACGTTCTATTATAATCCCAGTTAAAACAGAACTTGATATCAGCATGTCAATGATCACTAAAGAAGATATCGTTTTATTTGTCTCTTTAAGTGGCGAAACGGATGAGATCAAGGAAAATATTTTATCCTTGAATGCTCGAAAGATCCCAGTGGTTGCGCTCACTACTTTCTCCCATAATTTTTTTGCAGAACATGCGCAATATGCCTATTTTTATTATTCAACACCATTTACGGTTTCTGGGAAAGAGCATATAGCCCAGTCTTTGGTAGGGTTAAGTGTATTGATGGACTTGGTTTATCGAAAATATGTTACTTATTTAAATAAAGAATTTGAGGAGGGGATTTGATGACTTTATTGTTGCATCCAACTAAAATAAAGCGGGTATTATTTGGTTATTGGCTGATGGTTCCTCTGTTGTTTGGTGTATATATTTTGACTTTGGCAACAGTTAAACAAGTTTCAGTTGGGACTGTTTTTACGAGCATCCCTAGTTTGACCTTAACAAGTATTGTTGTTTTGTTACTGTTTTTTCAACTATTTGGTCTGTATATTATGAATAATTCAAGTGATTGTCGGCATTCTTTATTAGGGTTTTATTTAAAATTCAATATGGTTCAGCAATTATTGTCAGTTAACATCCCTGGATTCATTATATGTTTACTATTTTATCGAAGTTTATTAGATGCCAAAGAAGTAGTTGTATTGCCAAAACAAGTGCAATGGACGGTTTATGGTTTAATGGGGTTTGTCGGTTTACTAACTATTTTAATTCTTTGGGTTCGATCATCGTTATAATATTATGAAGAGTGTGGGCGCAAATAATCTGTTGTCTCACTCTTTTTTTGGACAAAAAGCAGTAAGTGTCTACACTTTTGTGAAACTCTGGACAAAAGTTTTCTGAAAAAGTCAATTTTAGTAGAAAAGTACTAAAAAGTCTGCTAAAATATAACTGTTGGTTAAGGATATCCTTAACAAATAAAGTTTTTTTAAAACTTAGGAGGAATTTTATTATGCCATTAGTATCAGGAACAGAATTTCTTAAAGCAGCTCGTAAAAACGGTTACGGTGTTGGCGGATTCAACACAAACAACCTAGAATGGACAAAAGCGATCCTTGCAGGTGCTGAAGCGAAACAAGCACCAGTATTGATCCAAACTTCTATGGGTGCTGCTAAATACATGGGCGGATACCAAGTATGTTATGACTTAGTGAAAGACTTGATCGATTCAATGGGTATTACTGTACCTGTAGCTCTTCACTTAGATCATGGTGAATATGAAGATGCATTAGAATGTATCGAAATTGGCTACACTTCAGTTATGTTTGATGGATCTCACTTACCATTCGAAGAAAACATCGAAAAAGCAAAAGACGTTGTTGCTAAAGCACACGCTAAAGGTGTTTCTGTAGAATGTGAAGTTGGTTCAATCGGCGGCGAAGAAGACGGAATCATTGGTTCTGGCGAATTAGCTGATGTTCAAGAATGTGTACAAATGGTTGCAACTGGTATTGATTACCTAGCTTGCGGAATCGGTAACATCCACGGTTCATATCCAGACAACTGGACTGGATTAGCATTTGACCACTTACAAGAAATCGCTGACGCTGTTGGTGACATTCCATTAGTATTGCACGGTGGGTCAGGTATTCCTTTAGAACAAGTTCAAAAAGCAATCTCAATGGGCGTTTCTAAAATCAACGTGAACACTGAGTGTCAAGAAGTATTTGCAGCTGCAACACGTAAATACATCGAAGAAGGCAAAGATCTTGAAGGTAAAGGTTTTGACCCTCGTAAATTATTAGCACCAGGAACAAAAGCTGTTACTGAATTAGTAGAACAACGCATCGAATGGTTCGGTTCTGCTAATAAAGCATAATTAATTTCTACAAGTAATTTAAACTGAAACAACAGGTTCGCTGTTGTTTCAGTTTTTTTTTTTAAAAGAATGTTAACCTATCGATTTTCGTTCAAAATGTTCAAAAACTAATTAGAAATCAAGTAATTGGAGAAAAATAACCAAATGCAAATGGCTGTTGGCTTTTTTATTGTTCCTTAATGTGTTAGAATAGTTTGGGTATATTACAAAAAAATAAAACTATTTGTTTTACTATAGATAGGTGAGAATATTAAATGAAAAAAATTGTAATCAATGGCAATCGTCCATTAACAGGAGAAGTATGTATCAGCGGTGCAAAAAACAGTGCAGTAGCATTGATTCCAGCGGCTATCTTAGCTGATTCACCAGTGACATTAGATGGTGTGCCTGATATTCAAGATGTTCATTCATTAATAGAAATTTTAGAAATTATGGGTGCTAAAACAACCTTTACTGACAATACACTAGTCATTGATCCAACAGAAATCGTTTCTGTTCCAATGCCTAAAGGTAAAATCAATAGTCTTCGTGCATCTTATTACTTTATGGGCTCATTACTTGGTAAATTTGGTGAAGGTGTTGTTGGACTTCCTGGTGGCTGTTATTTGGGCCCTCGTCCAATCGATCTTCATATCAAAGGATTTGAAGCGCTAGGCGCCGATGTAACAAATGAGCATGGTGCAATGTATTTAAGAACGAAAGACGGACTTCATGGAACTAGAATCTTTATGGATATGGTTTCGATTGGCGCTACGATCAACGTAATGTTAGCTGCTGTTAAAGCAGAAGGTAAAACAATTATCGAAAATGCGGCTCGTGAACCAGAAATTATTGATGTTGCAACGTTATTGAATAATATGGGTGCAAACATTCGAGGTGCTGGAACAGATATTATTAGAATCGAAGGCGTTGAAAAATTACATGGTTGCCGTCATTCGATCATTCCTGACCGAATTGAAGCTGGAACGTATTTAGCTTTAGCTGCAGCAATGGGTGAAGGGGTAAAAGTTCGTAATGTGATTTATGAACATCTAGAAAGTTTTATTGCCAAATTACAAGAAATGGGCGTAAAGATGACAATCGAAGAAGATATGATCGAAGTACATCCGTCTCATGATTTGAAAATGACTACAGTAAAAACCTATCCTTATCCAGGTTTTGCGACAGATTTGCAACAACCGATCACTCCTTTGATGTTAAAAGCTAAAGGGACAGGTGAGGTTATTGATAGTATCTATGCACAACGGACTAAGCATATCCCAGAGCTCGTGCGAATGGGTGCGGATGCTTCGATCGAAGGCAACATGATCATTATTAATGGTCCTACACAATTACATGGTGCAGAAGTTGTAGCTTCAGATCTTAGAGCCGGTGCTTGCTTAGTAATAGCGGGATTGATGGCGACTGGCACAACAACGATTTATAATGTGGAATACATTTTACGTGGCTATGACCACATCATTGAAAAATTAACTGCACTTGGTGCTGATATCCAAATGATTGAAACTGAAGAAGAAATCGAGGTGGCTAAATGAGTGACTATTTAACGATGGCGGAGCTTGAAAATAGTACATTAAAGGATATTTATTCTTATGCTAAAGAGTTCAAGATCCCTTATTATAGTCAAATGAATAAAAAAGAGTTATCTTTAGCTGTTATCAGAGCACAAGCTGAGAAACAAGGTTTTTTCTTCATGGAAGGAATTTTGGATATTGTTTCTCAGGACGGCTATGGTTTTTTGCGACCAATCAATTATGGACCTAGTGCAGAAGATATCTATATATCCTCTTCTCAAATTCGCCGATTTGGTTTACGAAATGGTGATAAAGTTGCTGGAAAAGCACGCCCTCCAAAAGAATCAGAACGTTATTATGGTTTAATGCATGTTGAAAGTGTCAATGGGAAAGATCCAGAAGAAGCAAAAGAACGTCCACATTTCCCAGCATTAACACCACTTTACCCCGACAAACAAATCAAATTAGAAACAACTTCAGGTAGATTGTCAACGCGAATGATCGATATTTTTTCTCCTGTTGGTTTTGGTCAGCGTGGTCTAATTGTGGCACCTCCTAAAGCTGGGAAGACAAGCGTATTAAAAGAAATTGCAAATGGTATCTCAGAAAATTATCCAGACGTAGAATTAATTTTACTATTGATCGATGAGCGACCAGAAGAGGTTACCGATTTAGAACGTAGCGTTAAAGGCGACGTTGTTTCTTCAACCTTTGATCAACAACCTCAAAACCATACACGTGTTTCTGAATTAGTCTTAGAGCGTGCGATGCGCTTAGTTGAAGATAAACGTGATGTCGTGATTTTGATGGATAGTATCACTCGTTTAGCACGTGCGTATAACTTGGTGATACCAGCAAGTGGACGTACGTTGAGCGGTGGGATCGATCCTGCGGCGTTCTACAAACCAAAACGTTTCTTTGGTGCAGCTAGAAATATTGAAGAAGGTGGGAGTTTAACGATTCTTGCTACAGCGTTAGTGGATACTGGAAGTCGAATGGACGACGTTATCTTTGAAGAATTCAAAGGAACAGGAAATATGGAGCTGCACTTGTCGCGTGATTTAGCCGATCGCCGTATTTTCCCTGCAATCGACATCAAAAAATCAGGTACGCGTAAAGAAGATTTGCTAATGTCATCTGAACAATTAGAAGAGACGTGGAAATTGCGCAATCATATGACTGGCGATTCTTTAGAATATACGGAGCAATTCGTTAAATTTTTACGTAAAACAAAAAACAATCAAAAATTCTTTGAAGATTTTCACGATGTTTCTTTTGGTAGACAAGCGAAAAAAAATATTAAAAGATAATTGCATCGATAAACGAATCATGCTATTATAGTACTGTTGTATATCGACAAATAAACTCTGATGCAGCAAATGGATCAGGGCAAAGGAGCGAAAAGACTATGAAACAAGATATCCATCCAGAATATCATCCAGTTATTTTTATGGACTCAACTACAGGCTTTAAATTTTTATCAGGTTCTACTAAGCACTCTGATGAAACAGCTGAGTGGGAAGACGGAAATACTTACCCAGTAATCCGTGTCGAAGTTACATCTGACTCTCATCCATTTTACACTGGACGTCAAAAATTCACACAAGCAGACGGACGTGTGGACCGTTTCAACAAAAAGTATGGTATCAAAGATACCAACGCCAATCCAGAAGCTTAATTCAAACAGCAATGTTTATAAGACCGAACTCATTTATGAGTTCGGTCTTATTTTTTGTCTAGATTGAAAATTGGGAAATTAAGAATTAAAGAAAAAGTAATTTTTGTTCTTCTCAAAGGCTTTTTGTTATGAATTACGTCTCTAATTTTGTACACTTTAATAAAGTATTGAGGAACTATTGAGGAGGAGTCGTTATGATATGGTATAAAATGACACCAGAACAAGTGCTAACAGCATTACATTCTGGTTCAAATGGGCTCGATAGAACGCAAAGAAAAGAGAAGCAAGAAGAAGGTAGTAACATTCTTTCAAAAGAAAAAGAAGTAAGTAAATTACAAAAGTTTTTTCATCATTTTCACGATTTATTGATTTATGTGCTGCTTGTATCGGCTGTATTAAAAGGCATCAGTGGTGATTTTATTGATATGGCAATTATATTGTTTGTGGTGATCATCAATGCAGTTATTGGTTATGTTCAAGAAGCAAAAGCGACAGATTCTTTGGAAAGTCTTTCATCAATGATGAGCTCAGATGCAGTCGTTTTAGTAGATGGTGAAAAAGAAACTGTTAAAGCTGAATCTTTAGTACCTGGAGATATTGTCTATTTAAATCCAGGAGATATTGTTCCAGCAGACCTTAGAGTGCTCGAAGCATACAATTTAGTAATCGATGAAGCCATTTTAACTGGTGAATCAACGCCTGTTGAGAAAAGTACGCTTACACTTGATGAAGAAGCGGATCTGGGCGATCATACAAATATGGCGTATTCTGGTACATTGGTCAATAGTGGCGCAGGTATTGGGATCGTTGTACAAATCGGGGATCAAACCGAGATTGGTAAGATCAATCAGCATTTGAAAAGTGTGGGAAGTAATGAAACACCTTTGATCAAAAAAATGAAACAATTAAATAAACAGATTTTTCTGTTTTTAATGGGCTTGATCATTTTTCTAGTTTTGTTTAGTTTGTTTTTCCGAGAATTATCGGCAAGTGAATTACTATCTTCTATGATTGCTTTAGCTGTTTCGGCTGTTCCAGAAGGATTGCCAGCTGTTTTGTCCATTATTTTGTCCGTCGGGGTAACACGAATGGCACGTCAGCATGCTATTATCAAGAAAATGCCAGCTGTTGAAACGTTGGGGAGTATGGGCGTGATTTGCTCGGATAAAACAGGAACTCTAACAAAAAATGAGATGGAAGTTGTAGCACTAGTCACGTCAAAAGAAACAATCGATACAACAACAAATGATGCAGAATCAGATTCTATTCGCCAAGTCGAAATAGATGAAAATTTAAGAAAAATGGCGGAAATTGCTTTGTATTGTAATGATACAAAAATCACATATAAAAATGGTGTACGAGAAGTGATCGGGAATCCTACAGAAGGTGCGTTACTTGATTGGGCAAATCATACAGCTCTTGTGGAAGAAGAACATGATATCAGCAAGATTCCTTTTGATTCATCTTATAAATACATGGCGACATTAGTCGAAATTCAAGATAAGCGTTATGTTTATTTAAAAGGAGCACCAGATGTTTTATTAAATATGGTTGAATATCAACTTTCAGATGAAAAATCGGAAAGGTTTAATGAACCTTATTGGCAACAAAAAATCAGCCAACAAGCAACTAAAGGTCAAAGGATTTTAGCTGCTGCATTTAAAGAAGTAACGAAAGAACAGACAACACTTGCGCATGAAGATTTGCAAAATGGGATGGTACTTGCAGGTTTATTTGGAATTATCGATCCGCCAAAAAAAGAAGCAATTGAAGCAGTTCGTATCAGTCGCAAAGCAGGTGTTTCAGTAAAAATGATTACTGGGGATCATAAGGATACTGCGGTAGCAATTGCCAAAGAAATTGGGCTTGAGAATTATGAAAATGCATTGGTAGGAAAAGATATTGAACAACTAAGTGATGATGAATTGGCGAAAGTGGTCTTAACAAATGATGTTTATGCTAGAACGACACCAGAGCATAAACTGCGCTTAGTTCATGCAATCCAAAAAAATGGGCAAATCGTCGGAATGACTGGGGATGGTGTCAATGATGCACCAGCTCTTAAACAAGCGGATATTGGTATTGCTATGGGAATCAAAGGAACTGAAGTGACTAAAGACGCAGCGGATATGGTTTTGGCAGATGATAATTTTGCGACTATCACCTTAGCGATCAAAGAAGGTAGACGAGTTTACGAAAACTTGAAAAAAACAATTTATTTTTCTTTACCAACGGCATTTGCACAAGGGTTATTAGTGGTAGTTTCCTTATTGTTAGATAGACCGTTACCTTTAACTTCTGTACAAATTTTGTGGCTGAATATGGTGACGACAATTACATTGTCATTTGCTTTAGGGTTTGAACCGTTAGCAAAAAATGGAATGGATAAACCACCTCGTAATCCTAAGGAAAATATTTTAGATCGATATGCTGTTTTCCGTATCGTCTATGTGTCACTCTTATTAGCAGCCTTAGGTTTTTTAGTTAATGGATTTTTAGAAGGGCGCAATGCTTCTGAAGCTGTTATGCAAACGACATTGATAACAACCATCGTGTTTGGTCAAGTTTTTTATATGATCAATTGTCGGGAAATTTATAAGTTTTCGATCAATAAAAGTATCCTCTCAAATAAAGTATTATGGTTATCTCTGCTCGTTTTAATTATTTTACAAGCATTGTTGATTTACACGCCAATCATGCATCTAGCACTAGGGACAGCAGCTATAGGTTGGCCATATATCAAATTAGCATTACTTTCAGGGCTTGTTGTATTTGTAGTCGTAGAACTTGAAAAACTAATTACTCGAAACCTGAAAAAAAATTAAAAAAATTATGGAGGTATTCTGTTTAGAAAAAACGGAATACCTCGTTTTTGTTAAGTGCAACTTGACAAAAAAATTGTAAATATAAACAAAAGTAGCCTAAATTGAAGTTTAGAGAAAAAAATGCTGCAAAAAATGATAAAATAGTGTTAGCTTATTCAATTGAACAATCGATTTCAAACGGAAGAGAGATGAAAGTATTGAAAATCAGTAATCAAAAATTTGGAGAAAATGCTATTTTGTATTCGCTTACGAACGACAATGGGTTGACAATGAATGTCACGAACCTAGGAGCTAGAATCGTTGATTTGATCGTGCCAGTTAACGGAGAAAAGCGGAATATTATATTGGGATTTGACACTGCAGAGGAATATCTGTCTAAAGACATGTATTTTGGCGCAACGATTGGTCGTGTTGCTGGAAGAATCAAAGATGGTTCATTTTCAATTGATAATCACAAGTACCAATTACCAGTATCTCCTGAAAATGGTCATACCCTGCATGGAGGGCCGGAAAGTTTTGAGGCAAAAATCTGGGAAGCGGAAATAGAAGAAAAAAGTAATCAAGTTTCTGTTATATTTTCTTATATGAGTCCTGATGGAGAACATGGTTTTCCAGGAGAATTAAAAGCTCGTGTAATCTACTCCTTAACAAACGCAAATGAATGGATTATTGACTATCAAGCTGAAACAGATCAACCAACGTTATATAACCCAACAAATCATGTTTATTTTAATTTGACAGGGGATGTCACACAATCAGTTGGTGAGCATGAATTATTTGTAGATGCTGACCGATTTGCAGTAGTCGACAGTGATACAACTGTTACAGGTGAATTACGCTCAGTTGATGAGACACCTTTTGATTTTAGAGAATCAAAGAGTATGAATCAAGTATTTGAGACACGTTATGAGCAAAATAACTTGGTCGATGGTTTGGATCATCCATTTATATTAAATCGTACGGGTTTTGATCAGCCCCAAGCAATTATTACTGCACCCAAAAAAGATCTTTCTGTTGAGATGTATACTGATCGACCGGCAGTGGTTATTTTCACAGCACAATTTGGAGAAATGGGTCCAGAGGTTCGAGGGGAGAAATTAGTCAATCATGGTGGACTAACATTAGAAACGCAAGTCAGTCCAGGAGCTGTTGAATTCGATGGATTTGGCGATATTATTTTATATCCAGAGACAATTTATCAAAGTCGAACAATTTACAAAATCAATTGATCAAAAATAATCATGCGGGAGTGGTATGAATGACGGAAAAATTATTAGGTAGCATTGAAGCTGGCGGTACAAAATTTGTGTGTGGCGTCGGAAATGACGAGTTAAAAATTATTGAAAGAGTTAGTTTTCCCACTACTACACCAGAAGAAACAATGGCTCTAGTGATTGGTTTTTTCAAAAAATACAACTTAAAAGCGATTGGCATTGGCTCTTTTGGACCAATTGATATCCATAAAGATTCACCAACTTATGGACATATTACCTCGACACCTAAATTAGCTTGGCAGGATTATGATTTTGTTGGGGCGATGAAAAAAGAATTTGATCTTCCTATCGCATTTACAACAGATGTAAATGCTGCAGCTTACGGAGAATATGTTTCTGGAAATGGCAAGGGTTCTTCCAGCTGTGTTTATTATACGATTGGCACAGGTGTTGGCGCTGGTGCTATCCAAGATGGTCATTTTGTTGAAGGGTTCAGTCATCCAGAAATGGGTCATATGATCGTAAAAAGACATTCAAATGACAAATTTAAAGGGAGTTGTCCATTTCATAGCGATTGCTTAGAAGGTATGGCAGCAGGTCCTGCGATTGAAAAAAGAGCTGGAAAAAAAGGGCAGGATCTATCAGAAGAAGATTTAATTTGGGATATCGAAGCATATTATATTGCACAAGCAGCTTATAATACCACGTTAATGCTTGCGCCAGATGTAATAATTTTTGGTGGGGGAGTAATGAAGCAACGCCACATGTTAGTTAAAGTCCATCGTGAATTTGAAAAGCTGATCAACGGTTACGTGAAAACACCACCATTAAAAGATTATCTTGTGACACCTAAGTTAGAGGATGATCCAGGAACGATTGGGTGTTTAGCATTAGCTAAAAAAGAACTGGAAAATTCATAAAAAAAGCAATCAGGATCGTTTCCAAGTCCTGATTGCTTTTTTATCGACTGATTTTTATGCTTAACTATAGTACATTTTTACTTTGATATCTTGATTATAATTTCCAAAATCCTTACCAAATAATGTGCAACCTCCGATATTTTCAGCATCGTTTTTGACCTCAATGCGTAATTGCCAAGTATCTGTTCGTTCATCAATATCAGATAATTTCACAGCGGAAAGCGGCTCACCTTCCATATAGGTACCATGATTCATGATGCGAATCGTTTTTAGCAAGCCATATTGATTAAGATTATCAGGATACCAATCTGGAGTATACTTGCCCCGTATGTCCGCAAAGTCACCTGGACTTGTCCATGTTCCGAGCTCAATACCATTCAAAGAAAAAGTGATATCAGAAGGCCAATTGTCATTAGAAAAAGGAAACTCAGAAGAAATCTCCATAGAAAGTTCGATCATTTCTAATTTTTGATCTGAAGTCAAAAAATTAGGTGTTTGATATTCTAAATAGCCTTTAGTAAACCACAAAATTTGAGCTTCCATTCGGCTAGGATCCATAAAATATTTAGGTTCGTCCACTTTTCCAATAAAATGAGTCCCCGTTGCTAGCCCACAAGTTGGTTCAACCGAGTAATTCGTATAATGACCAACAGGAATCGTTGTTTCTAATGTATCAAATGCATTAAAGATTTTTTCAGGAAAGTGAATTTCAATATTATCGACGCGTAGGCTTGAAATCTTTTGTTGGCCTATTTTTTCAGTTTTGATGATATTCGCATCTTCTAGTTTTTTTATATGCATAGTGACGATTGCACTACTTAATCCGAGCTCGTGTGCAATTTCTTTGATATTCATTTTTTGTTTGGCGAGTAGTTTGATGATCCTGATACGGACAGAACTAGCCAGTGCTTCATAAACGGGTAATGCTTCTTCAGAAATCTCCAGTTGCATAGTAACCACCACCATTATATATTTATATATATATTAACATATACGCTAATACGTGTAAACAGGTAAACTTATCATTACTTATTATTAACATATTTATTAAGTTATTAAGTGTTATTTATAGTTATAATTAACAATAATATTGTTGACAGCGATTTCAAAATGAATTATTATTTGTTTGTAAATAAATAGTGAGGTGATTAAATGGAAAGCAAATTAATAATTTCGAAGAGATTTGAGATTTCTGAAATTGATCCACGTATCTATGGTTCTTTTATTGAACATATGGGAAGGGCAGTTTATGAAGGAATCTATCAGCCCGGACATCCCAGTGCAAATGAACAGGGATTTCGTCAGGATGTCATCGAATTAGTGAAAGAGTTGAATATTCCTTTGATTCGTTATCCAGGAGGAAACTTTCTTTCTGGTTATAACTGGGAAGATGGTGTTGGACCGAAAGAACAGCGGCCTAAAAGACTTGATTTAGCTTGGCGTTCTTTAGAAACAAATGAAGTAGGGATGCATGAATTTGCTAACTGGATTGAATTAATTGATTCCCAAATCAATATGGCTGTTAATCTGGGAACAAGAGGGATCGATGAGGCAAGAAATCTTGTAGAATATTGTAATTTTGAAGGCGGTACCTATTGGAGTGAACAGCGTAAACAACATGGACAAGAGAAACCTTTTGGAATCAAAACGTGGTGCTTAGGTAATGAAATGGATGGACCATGGCAAATTGGGCACAAAACTGCTGATGAGTATGGACGTTTGGCTGAAGAAGCTGGAAAAGCAATGAAATTGGTAGACGACTCGATCGAGCTTGTTTTGTGTGGCAGTTCCAGTAGTCACATGCCGACTTTTGGTGACTGGGAATTAACTGTTTTGGATCATGCATATGACCAAATCGACTACTTGTCACTCCACCAATATTACGGTAATCCAGATGATGATTTGGAAAATTATCTTGCTCGTTCACTGGATATGGAGGAATTTATTCAAGGTGTTGTTGCCATATGTGATTCAGTAAAAGCGAAAAAGCATAGCAAAAAGCAAATTAATCTATCGTTTGACGAGTGGAACATTTGGTATCACTCGAATGAGCACGATGAACAAGTAAAACCTTGGCAAGTAGCGCCGCCCTTATTAGAAGATCATTATAATTTTGAAGATGCGTTATTATTAGGTTGTTTACTTATTACATTGTTAAAGCATTCTGATCGAGTAAAAATTGCCTGTCTTGCTCAATTAGTCAATGTTATTGCACCAATCATGACAGAAGCTGAAGGAAAAGCATGGCGACAAACCATTTTTTATCCATTTATGCATGTATCGAATTATGGACGCGGAACTGTTTTGACTCCAATTATTGATGCACCAACATATAAAACGAAAGACTTTGATGCTGTACCATATTTAGAAACGATTGCAGTTTTAAATAAAGAAAAAAATGAAGTCATTATCTTTGCTGTAAACAGAGGCAAAGAAACGATGAAATTCTCCGTTGAAACAACAGATTTTGCGATTAAGAAAATCATTGAGTTTACAGAGATGACAGATTTTGACATCAAAGAAACCAATACAGCTGACAAAGAACGGGTCAAACCAAAATACTCTGACCGTTATGAAGTAACCGATGGAGGTCTATCGATCGAACTTGCGCCACTTTCATGGAATATGATTCGTTGTGAATTATAAAAGGGAGGCATTAAGATGAATTTAAAGAAATGGATTCGTTTAAGCATTATCACGTTATCAGCTAGCTTATTGCTAGCTGGTTGCGGAAAAAAAGAAGACCCGAATACAATCGTTTTTTGGAACCCTTTAACAGGGGACGACGGGGCTTATATGGATAATATGGTCAAAGCTTATAATAAAACAGAGCCAGAATTTCCTGTGAAGTCAGTGGTCACATCGGATATGTATACAAAAATTTATACCGTATTGAATTCAAAAAAAGATGTTCCAGATTTAACATTGATTCACGCAGATCGTGTACCTGGTTTTGTTAAAGCGGATATGTTAGAGCCAATGACTAAAGTCCTAAAAGACAAAAAGGAAATCAAAGAGTCTAACTACCTACCTCAAGCTTGGTCTGCTGGAGAAGTAGAAAATGTTCAATACACTGTGCCTTTAGATATCCACTCGAGTGCGATGTATTATAACAAAGATCTATTAAAAAAATATGGTGTCGAACATTTTTTAGATGACGATGTCGTAACCTTTGATGAAATGATGTCCTTAAAAGGCAAGCTAGACGAAGGGGACTATCTAGTAAATAATGCCTTGCTTTCTTGGGTAATTTTAGCCGAAGTGATTAATTTAAATGGTGATATTCAAAAAGATGGCCAACCAGCAGTGAATACTCCTGAAATGAAACAAGCACTTGAATCAATCAAAAAAATTGTAGAAGCTGGACTTATGACACCGAACGGAGAAGATGGATACTTAATGTTTCAATCAGGGAATGTATTGTTTTCAACTGATGGGACTTGGACATCGACGGCCCATGATGAAGTGGATGGTTTAAATTATGGTGTAACCAATATCTATGCCTATTCACCTGACAAATTTACAAATCGGGCATCCTCTCATATGTTTTCTATGCTTAAAAATGAAGCGAGAACAGATGAAAAAGAAAAAGGCGTCGCAGAATTTTTAGAATATGTTCGTGAGAATTCGATTGAATGGGCTAAAGCGGGACAAATCGTAGCGAGTAAAGAAGTAGTTGAGAGCCCAGAGTTTAAGGATTATAAACAGTCTTACTTTACTTCAAATGAAAAAGAATTAGATTCGCTGCATATTTTCACTTATGAGTATTATCCTTATATCCAAGAGGCGCTTGATACGTATGGGTTGGATATTATTTATGGCGATACTAGTATTGAAGAAGGCTTGGCGACTATGCAGAAATTTGTAGAAGATAAAATCGCAGAAGGAGACAACGGCGGATAAAAGTAAACAATAAATAGACTGATTAAAAACTTGTGCCAAACTATGTAGAAAAAAGCAGCTCTTGATAGATTAATATTTTTTAAGAGTTGCTTTTTGATCTTTTCTCCAAGAAAGGAGTATTTTTACTATGAAGAAAAAGGCAAATCTAAAGCCAATCTTATATATAGGGCCACATTTGTTATTATTCATTGTTTTTATTTGTCTGCCAACAGTTTACGGTATTTATGCATCATTTACAAAATGGAATTTGATTGGTGAACCGCAGTGGGTTGGGTTAGATAACTACAAAACACTTTTATTCGATCGTTCATCGACCTTCCATTTTCAATTTACAAATGGACTGAAAAATACGTTGCTGTATGTTGTTTTGATGGTCCCCTTGTTAATTGTCATTCCTTTACTGATTTCTGTTGCTTTAGAAAATAAAAAAATTCGATTTAAAAGCGTGTTTCAAGGGATTCTGTATATCCCTGGACTTGTTTCGATTTCAGCTGCAGCGTTGATTTGGTCGTTGATGTTTCATTCTAAGTTGGGAATTGCGAATAATTTATTTGGTTTGAATATTTCGTGGGCATCTCAGCAACCTTTTGCGTGGTTTTTGGTTATTATTGTTAGTTTATGGGGCGGGATTGGGGGAAATATGATTATTTATCGAGCGGCAATTGCCGGGATTTCTCCAGATTTGTATGAATCTGCTGAGATCGATGGTGCTAGTTCTTTTCGAAAATTTTTGAATATTACCTTGCCTTCGATCAAATTTCCGTTGATTTATACGTTAGTGATGACGACAGCTGGCTGTTTTAATGTATTTGCGCAACCGTTGATGATGACAAAAGGAGGTCCGAAACAAAGCACGCATGTCTTGATGATGTATATTCGAACGCTTGCATTTGGACATGGGGAATCGATTGCTGGTATGGCTTCTGCGATGGCTGTACTTTTAGGACTGATTATTTTAGTTATTTCTGGTTTCCAATATTATGTCATGAACAAAAATACGGATTAGGAGGAACAAGGAATGAAAAAAAATGGAGCAATTAGCAAATGGCTTGCCTATATATTTTTAAGCGTTCTTTGTGTGATCTGGATCGTACCGATCATTTTTGGGTTGATGACGTCGTTTCGTTCTCAAAGCGAGGTAGTTTCTTCTGGTTTTCGTTTATTGCCAGTGGATTGGATCGTTGATAACTACATAGCGATTTTAGAAAATACATCCACCGCACCGATTCTACAATGGTTAGTCAATTCACTTTTTATTGCTGTCAGCCATACGATTTTAGTGGTGATGGTTGTTTCTTTGACTGCTTACGGATATTCTAGACTGCGATTTAAATATCGAGATCAGCTATTTTTTTTGCTACTAGGAATCTCAATGTTTCCAGGGGTTGTGAATCTGATTCCTTCTTATAAAATCATCGAGACGTTTGGTTGGGTCAATTCGCCTTTAGCGATGATTATTCCTGGTCTTGCTGGAATGGGAAATATTTTTTTAGTTCGACAATTCATGAAAGGGATTCCAAAAGAATTTGATGAGTCTGCACGGGTCGATGGAGCAGGTGAATTTACGATTTATTCTCGTATCATTTTGCCGATGATCAAACCTGTATTGATTGTGACAGGGCTCTTTTCTTTCACGGGTTCTTGGAATGATTTTTTATGGCCGGTAATTGTTTATAGTGATGTTGAAAAAATGCCGATTACCGCAGGATTACTGCTATTACAGGATATTTATGGGAATTATCGCATGATCGGGCAACTGATGGGTTCAGCATTTTTAGCGATTATTCCGACGATGCTACTGTTTTTATTTGCTCAAAAGTATTTTGTACAGTCTATGAATTTAAATGCAGGTGTGAAGGGCTAGGTGACAGCTTGAATGAAAAGAAATACAGAGAAAATCTTATTGTACTGTGGTGGAATTTGGAATATTGTTACAGCTAGTTTCACGATTCTTGGTTATTCTTCTTGGTTTAAAAAAACAGGAATTGAAGCTTTAGAAAAAAATCGTCAGTTGAACTATGTAAATAGTACGATGGTAGATTCTATTACCAAAGTCATAATGATCTTTGGGCTATTTACGTTAGGAGTGGGGATCATTAATCTTTTCGTGGCTAAAAGCTTAAAAGCGAATCAGATTGATAGAAAGGTGATGATTTGGTTATGGTTCGTGACAGGGATTCAATTGTTATCGTTTGACTTGATTGGACTTGTTTTCTATTTAGTTGCAAGTGTTTTGTATTGTTCAAAAAACAAAGCAATTCGTATGATAATGCAACAAACAGACACGAATTTTATACGAGTAAGCGAATAATAGTGAAAAACCAGGTATTGACTAAAAATGAAAGAAGGAAATGAAATGAAAAAATGGATGATCGGTGTTCTTTTTTCTGTATTGAGCGGGTTTGTTTTAGGAGGTTGGAACGTGAGTGAAGCAAAAGCACAAGAGTGGCAAACGCATACAGCTAATAGAGTATCTGTCCACGATCCATCAATTACTTCTGTTATCAAAGATGGTAAGGAAACATTTTATATTTTTGGTAGTCATTTAGCTCAAGCAAAAACAACTGATTTTCAAACTTGGAACGTTCCTTTTACAACTGAGTATGAAAATCCTAGCAATAATCTAATGTTAGGAAATTTAAAAGAAAATTTGAAAGAGTCATTCAATTGGGCTGGTTATGACGATGGAAATTCAAAAGGCGGTTATGCAATTTGGGCACCGGATGTGATTTGGAACGAGAAATATGAATGGTCGAATGGTGAAAAAGGTGCTTATATGTACTATTATTCGACGTCTTCAACATGGCGTCGTTCGTGTATAGGATATGCTGTTTCTAAAACAATTGAAGGACCATACTCTTATGGCAATACGATTGTTTATTCCGGGTTTACTGAAAAAGATTCCACCGATGGCAGTACTCGAAATACCAATTATCAAAATACCAACGTCAGCCAGTTAATTAAAAACGGTAAAGTCTCTGGATTTAGTCAAAATTGGCGCAAAGATAATGGCCTAACTTATAATACTAACTATGCGCCAAATGCGATCGATCCAGCTCTTTTTCATGATCAAAGCGGTAAATTATGGATGACATATGGCTCTTGGTCAGGTGGTATATTTCTGTTAGAGATCGATCAAAAAACAGGCAACCCGATTTACCCTGGCAAAGATTCTGTTAAAACATCTGGTCAACCGATCGATCGTTATTTTGGCGTGAAATTAGCAGGTGGGTACCATCAATCTGGTGAAGGTCCTTTCATCGTATATGATCGTTCAGTGGGGTATTATTATTTGTTTGAAACCTACGGCGGGTTATTTGCCGACGGCGGCTACAATATGCGCTTGTTCCGTTCTAAAAATCCTGATGGTCCATATGTTGATGTAAAGGGAAATACGCCACTATTTGATAAAGACTCGATCAATAGTGATTATGGTGTAAAAGTGATGGGGAATTATCAGTTTGAACAAATGCAGACTGCCTATAAAGCTCAAGGGCATAATTCAGCGATCATCAGTCAAAATGGTCAATGGTATTTAGCGTTTCATACTAGATTCAATACAGGAATGGAAAATCATGAAGTGAGGATTCATACGATGTATATGAATGAAGCTGGTTGGCCAGTTGCTACACCTTACGAATATCGTAAAGGTGAATCTAGAACGGTTGCTTCGTCTGAAATTACTGGAACTTATCAGTTTATTCAACATGGAACAGATAACGGTACGACTACTTTACCAACAAAGACGATTCAATTAACTGTTGATGGAAAAATAAAAGGTGCTGTTAACGGAACTTGGAAGCAAACTACAGCAAGATCTGGTATTGATTTCGTCATTAATGGAGTAACCTATACAGGTATTTTGACCAAACAAAATAATGAAGCAGCAAATGCTGAGATCGTTGTGACTTTTTCAGCAATTGGCAATAACAATGAAACGATTTGGGGTAGCAAAAAATGAGTAAAATACAAAGGATGAGATAGATGAAAATTATTATGACACCCAATAAATCAGGCACTAAAATCAGTAAATATATTTATGGTCATTTTGCAGAGCATTTAGGACGCTGTATTTATGAGGGAATTTGGGTAGGAGAAAATTCGCCTATTCCAAATAAGAACGGTATCAGGACGGATGTCGTTGATGCCTTAAAAAATATTTGTGTACCCGTTTTACGTTGGCCGGGTGGGTGCTTTGCTGATGAATATCACTGGAAAGATGGAATTGGTCCCAAAGAAAAAAGAAAAAAAATGGTCAATACACATTGGGGCGGTTTGACTGAAAACAATCATTTTGGCACACATGAATTTTTTGAGTTGGTCTCACAATTAGGCTGTGAAGCATATATTAATGGCAATGTGGGAAGTGGCACGGTTCAAGAAATGCAGGAATGGGTCGAATACATGACGATGAATGGTGAATCACCTATGGCCAATTTAAGAAAAGAAAACCATAAGGTAGATCCGTGGAAAGTAGCATTTTTCGGTGTAGGAAATGAAAGCTGGGGCTGTGGTGGAAATATGCGTCCTGAATATTATGCTGATTTGTATCGTCGCTATCAAACCTACGTCAGACAATATGGCAAAGACAAAATCTATAAAATTGCTTGTGGTCCTAATATTGATGATTACAATTGGATGGAGCAGGTAATGAATAGTGCTGCACCGTTTATGGACGGAATCAGTTTGCATCATTATGCTTTAACAGGGGCTTGGGAAGACAAAGGTCCAGCACTGAATTTTCCAGAAGAACAATGGTGGTCGTTGATTGCTAGTGCGCAAAAGATGGATGAATTGATCACTAAACATAGCACGATTATGGATAAATATGATCCTGACAAACGAATTGGTTTGATCGTTGACGAATGGGGTTCGTGGTTGTCGGTAGAGCCAGGGACCAATCCCGGATTTCTTTATCAGCAAAATACTATCAGAGATGCAATGGTTGCAGCAGTAACATTGAATATTTTCCATAAACATGCTGACCGAGTGCACATGGCTAATATCGCACAAACTGTCAATGTGCTCCAAGCAATGTTATTAACAGACGGAGAGCAAATGGTCAAGACACCTACTTATCATGTGTTTGATTTGTATAAAAATCATCAAGATGGGGAATTGATCGATAGTTATGGAGATGAAAATGATACAATCTCTTATACAATTTCTAAAAAAGAGGAGAAAGTGACGATTTCTATCTGTCATTTTTCATTAACAGCATCGAAAGAACTTTCTTTTGATGGAGATAATGATTTAACACTGGTTGATGCAAACTATATTACAGCAGAATCAATGGATGCGCACAATGATTTCACTCACCCAGAAACGATTTCGATTAAGCCATTCAAGGAACTTTCTATACTCAATGGAACGCTTAACGTGATAATTCCGCCGATGTCTGTTGTTTCGATTGTAGTTGAGTAGCTGATGAGTTGTATTGGTTGTGAAATCAAAGAATCTACCACTAATTTAGATGTACAACAGTTGATTGAGGAACAGTTACTTCTTGAAACAAATGTCGTCAAAGAACAAGTCAAAATAAAACGAATAAAGTTGTGTGAGACATGTCCTTTTAGAGTTGCTCACACTTGTTCCAAATGCGGTTGTTTTTTTGAATTTCGAGCTAGTTTAGCAGTTAAAAAATGTCCAGTTGGTCATTGGTGACAGAAGACGAATCGATTGACTAAAAGGAACAAGCTGAAAAATGATTGAGACATCATTTTTCAGCTTGTTTAGTGTTTAGCGGTAATACATTTTTACTTTGATATCTTGATCGTGATTACCAAACTCACGGCCAAATAATGTGCAGCCGCCCATATTATCTGCATCCTCTTTCACTTCGATTTTCAATTTCCACGTATCCATTTCACTTTTAATATCGGCTATCGTAACGTCTGATAAAATATTGCTGTCCACATTTGTTCCGTGATGCGTAATTCGGATCGTTTTAAGTAAACCATATTGATTGAGATGATCTTCCCACCAATCAGGTGTTAATTTCCCTCTAGCATCGTAGAAATCCCCTGGACTAGTCCAAGTGCCTAATTCAATATCATTTAAAGTGAACGTGATATCAGACGGCCATTCATTATTTGCAAAAGGAAATTCAGAAGAAATCTCAAAAGAAATTTCCAACATTTCTAGCGTGTCTTCAGCTTGCAGAAAATTAGTAATCTGATATTCAACAAAGCCTTCGGTAAACCATAATATTTTAGCGTTCATTCTTTCTGGGGCCATAAAATATTTTGGCTCATCAAAAATACCAATACGGTGCGTTTCTGTAGCTAAGCCACATGTTGGTTTGACTTGGTAGTTTGTATATAAACCAACAGGAATCGACGTTTCATAGGTATCAAATGCATGAAAGATTTTTTCTGGAAAACTGATTTCGATAGTGTCGACTTTTAAACTAGAAATTTTTTGCTGACCAACTCGTTCTGTTCTGATCAAATGGGCTTCTTCAAGCTTATTGATGTGCATTGTCACGATAGCGCTGCTTAAGTTCAGTTCTTTAGCTAATTCCTTGTTGTTCATTTTTTTCTCCGATAGTAGCCGAATGATATGTAGTCTTACTGAACTTGCTAAAGCTTCATAGGTTAATAAAGATTGATCTGAAATATCTAGTTGCATATGCTCCCACCTATTCATAGTTTTATTTACGTCCATCGTATCATCTGAGGTATATTTTGTAAACGTTTAATATAAATGTTAATCGATGGTTTTAATTTATAATATAATTCGTATAATTGTTATTGACAGCGTTTGCAATTAGGTATATTATTTAGTTGTAAATGAAATGAAGGAGGTTTAATCAGGTTTTGGTTAATGATTTTGGCTAAGATTTTACTACTAAATTAACTAGGGAGAGAAAAAAGATGAAAGCATGGAAGAAAATTTTAGGAGCGTCACTTGTGTTAGGTTGCAGTCTATTATTGTTAAGTGCTTGCGGAGGAGGCAATGAAAAAAAAGCTTCTGAGTCAGCTGACGGCAAAACAAAATTGACCTTTTGGAATGGTTTTACAGCATCTGATGGAGAGATACTACAAAGTATTGTTAACGATTTCAATAAGAAAAATGATAAAGGTATCACAATTGAAATGGATGTCATGACTTGGGCGAACTTAAATGAAAAGCTTCCACCTGCGATTTCTTCTAAGACAGGCCCTGATTTTATGTTGCTGAATTATGGAGACTTTGCTCAATATGTTAAGAATGGTGCCGTTCAACCATTAGATGATTTTTGGGACTACAAAGGAGTCGACAAATCTGATTTCACAAAAACTGCTTTGGAATTAGGAACAGTGGATGAACAACAATATTATATTCCAATGCAAGTTCAAGGGATGTATACCTATTGGAACAAAGATTTATTTAAAGCTGCTGGCTTAGATGAAAATAAACCACCGAAAACTTGGGATGAGCTAACTGAAATGGCACCAAAATTAACAGATGCGTCTAAAAATGTTTCTGGGTTTGTTTTTAACAAAGATGGTACCGCACCATTGTATAACTGGGTTTTAGCGAATGGTGGGAAATTAGTGAACGATGATTATACAAAGTCGGAATTTGCCTCACCTGAAACGTTAGAAGTACTGAAAAAAATCCAAACAATGATTCATACGGATAAAACTGGTCCAGAATCCATTTCTGGTGCTGAAATGGATAATTTGATGAACGCTGGGCAATTAGCAATCGAGTTAAATGGTCCATGGTTAAACAATGGCTTGAAGAAAAATGAAATCAATTATGGTGTCACAACGATTCCACAACTTATTGCTGGAAAAAATGAACATGCAATTTTAGATGGTGTAGGATTTGGTATTCCAGCCAGCACAGATGATTCGAAAAAAGAAGCTATCTATGAATTTATTAAATATTGGAATACAACAGAAATTGGTAAGAAATGGAGTATTGAAAATGGCTTTCCGCCATACTTGAAATCCGTTAGTGAAGACGCTGAAGTCAAAGCAGATCCAATTGTCTCAGAACTAGGGAAACAAATAGAATTTGCTAAACCATTCTTACCGGGATTCGATCAACTACCTTCGATCAACAACGATATTATGAATCCATTGATCGAAAAATTATTAGCTGGTGATGATCCTGAAAAACTAATGAAAGACGCTGACAAAGCAATCAATGACATGTTAACTAACAAATAAGTAAGACGGATGAAAACACACTCATTAAAGAGTAAAAAATGAGTGTGTTTTCGCTTGATTGTTTCACTACATACTCGCAAAAAAGGGGATGGAAAACAGATGAAGAACTATAGGACATCACTTTCAACTTATTGGAATAAACCAAGTCGAGCGGGGTATCTTTTTCTCGCACCATCAATTTTGGTTTTGCTGTTTTTTACAGTGATTCCGTTGATTGGGACATTTGCACTCAGTTTCTTTAAAATCAATATATTCTTTACGAATACTACGTTTACTGGTTTTGACAATTTTCTCCGGGTATTTCAAGATGAACGAGCGGTTCGATCGTTGATCCATACATTGTATTTTACGTTACTAGAAACACCGGCTCAGATTATTGTAGGCTTGCTATTTGCAGTTTTATTATCTAAAAACACAAGATTTAATCGTTTTTGTCGATCAACTTTTTATATTCCCGTTATTTGTTCGTTGACATCGATTGCCATTATTTTTTCAATGCTGTTAGATCCAAATATTGGTGCGATTCCTTACGTACTTTCTCAACTAGGCATGCCGATCCCTCAATTTTTTAGAGATCCAACGCTTGCAATGCCTACAGTCGCTTTTATGACGGTTTGGAAAAACTTTGGAGTGACTATGACGATTCTCTTAACAAGCATTCAAGGGATTTCACCTTCATTATATGAATCGGCTGAAATGGATGGGGCAACTAAAAAAGAGCAATTTTTTAATATTACGTTGCCGCAAATCGTGCCTTCATTAGGCTTTTGTATTTTGACTAATTTGATTGGTTCAATGCAAGTCTTTGACCAAGTTTATGTAGCAACAGGCGGTGGTCCACAGTTTAAAACAGAAACAGCCGTACAATATATCTACAGCCGAGGATTTTCTGCACCGTATGAGTTAGGTTATGCTTCCTCATTATCTTCCGTGTTGTTTGTATTAGTGGCAGTTATTGCTATTACAGCTAATGTTTACATGACAAGAAAAGAACGCCAAATGAAATAGGAGATGAAAAAAATGACAGAACTTGTAGAGCATTCAGCAACACTTGATAGAAGTCCTGCAAATAAAGACAAAAGGTCGCTGAAGAAAAAGGATAAAACCTCTATTTTTACTAAAATCGCAATGACGATCATTTTAGTGATTATTGCCTTTCCTTTTATTTGGTTAGTTATTTCATCATTTAAATATGAAAAAGATATTATCTCTTTTCCACCTAAAATTCTTGCGGATAAGTATACCTTTGAAAACTATATTAAAGTGTGGTCAACGATTCCTTTACTAGACTATATCAAAAATACCGTTATATTTTCAGGCGGAGTTGTGTTGACGTCAGTTTTCTTTGACTCACTAGCTGGCTATGCATTTGCCAGAATGAATTTCAAAGGAAAATCAGTTTTCTTCTATTTTGTGTTACTAACAATGATGATCCCTTTTCAAGTCTTTATGATTCCGTTGTTTATTGAAATCAATAAATTAGGCCTGCTTGATACGTACGCTGGGTTGATCATTCCAAAAATGACGAGTGCATTTGGAATATTCATGATGCGATCATTTTTTGTAACATTACCAAAGGATCTAGAAGAAGCCGCTCGGGTGGATGGACTCAATGAATTTAAAATATTTTTAAAGATAATGTTGCCGTTAAGCAAACCAACAATGTTGTCCCTGGCGATTTTTACCTTGATGAATAGTTGGAATGATTTATTGTATCCACTTATTTTAACAAGCAGCTCTAAGATGAGAACGCTACCAGCTGGTTTGGCCTTATTTACTGGACAAAATATTTCCTTTTATGGCCCAGTTATGGCGGGAACAGTTATTTCGATGTTGCCGCTGCTGATCATTTACATGTTTGCTCAAAAGTACTTTGTTCAAAGCACGGCGATGTCTGGAATGAAAGAATAGGGGGAAGAAAATGAAACTGATCAATAGTCGATTTTATGGCGCAATGATGGTGATTACGGATTACCTATTGTTAGGGTTATTGTGGCTGATTTGTTCATTTCCGTTGATTACTATTTACGGGGCATCTGTTTCAATGATTTATGTGGTGGATCAATGGCATAAAGGGGAAACTGGTATTATCCTGCATCTGTTTTTTACTAAATTCAAAGAAAAGTTCATTCGCAGAATCCTTATTTCCGGCTTGTTTTTGCTTAGTTTCAGTGTGATCTATTTTGATTTTTCACTATTATCTACTCTATTTTCGGATGATAAACCAATCGTTGTTGGGTTGATTGTAACTAGTTTGATAGTGGGGTTACTTTTTATAAATATGACTTTTATCGATGGTATAACAAAGGGATTAAACTTCGTTGAGTTATTCAAAGCAACAGTGCTCAGTTTATGTACAAATTTTCTTTTAGATATGCTCATTCTAGTACTAGTTTTAATCAATGGTTTTCTAGTGTTTCTATTGCCAGTCACTGTTTTTTTTACACCGATCATCTCGGCAATAGGAATCTATAAAATAAGTTGCAAAAAGAAAATGTTCATTCACATAAGGCGAAATTGAAGGAGGTAAAGTATGCCGACAACGATAGAAATAAATAAGGAATTTAAAGTGGGCAAAATCAGTCCGCGATTGTTTGGTTCTTTTATCGAACAGATGGGCAGCGTGGTTTATACAGGGATTTACGAGCCAGAACATCCGGATGCCGATGAACATGGTTTTCGTTTAGATGTGTTAAATAAAATTAAAGCATTAAATTTAGGGATTATCCGTTATCCTGGTGGAAATTTCACTTCAGGTTATGACTGGACAGATACGATTGGACCGATAGAAAATCGAAAAACAAAACTGGAGCTTGCGTGGCGTGGGATTGAACCAAATACTTTTGGATTGAACGAATTTTTTGATTGGCTCAAATTAGTTGGCTCTGAACCTATGATGACGGTCAACCTTGGAACAAAAGGGATCGATGATGCACGTAATCTTGTTGAATATTGCAATTTTCCTGAAGGAACTTACTGGAGTGATTTGCGAAAATCTCATGGGATTAAGAAACCACACGATGTTAAAGTGTGGTGTTTAGGGAATGAGCTGGATGGACCTTGGCAAATAGGTAGAAAAACAGCGTATGAATACGGACGTTTAGCAAATGAAGCATCAAAAGCGATGAAATTGGTTGATGACACGATCGAAACAGTTCTAGTCGGAAGTTCCACTCCCAAATTGGATTCTTACCCTGAATGGGATCGCGTTAGTTTAGAACAAGCATATGAAACAGTTGATTATTTGGCATTGCATAATTATATCGATCGTTGTCAAGATGAGGATTTAAGCAAAAAGGCGCCGCGCGAGCCAGACGATACACCAACTTACTTAGCTCGTTCCATTGAATTTGATAAGCAGATCGAGGCGGTGATTGCCACATGTGATTACGTAAAAGCATTAGTCCGCAGTGACAAAACAATGTATTTGGCTTTTGATGAATGGAATGTTCACAACTTTCCAGAAAAAGAACATCGCAACTTTGAATTAGGTAGTCCAATTGATTGGTGTCACTTTTCGATGGAAGACACGTTGTTATTTGCTTCAATGGGTTTATCGATTTTAAGACGGGCTGATCGTATCAAAATTACTTGTCAGTCTTTGTTAGTGAATACGATTCCCTTGATATTGACGGATGCCATGGGACAATCGTGGTGTAATCCAACGTATTTTGTTATGAAAGATTTGAGTAATCTAGCGAAAGGGACTGTCTTACAAAGTGTTTCATCAGGGACTCTTTATCATACCGATATCTATCAAGAGGTGCCATATATCGATTCAGTGGTTGTGGATTCAGAAACAGAATTGATTTGTTTTATCGTCAATCGTTCCGCGGAGGAAGAAAAGATTGTTGTAAACACAACGATTGATTTCTCAGGAGAAATTAGTCACTCAGAATTATCTAGTAAAAATTTAGAAGATACAAATACAAG
Source organism: Enterococcus ureasiticus (assembly GCF_001730285.1). GTDB lineage: Bacteria > Bacillota > Bacilli > Lactobacillales > Enterococcaceae > Enterococcus_L > Enterococcus_L ureasiticus. Next base: position 84,568 of record NZ_MIJZ01000014.1, on the reverse strand, counting down.
AGAAAATCCAACTAATGTTCAACCAAAAGAGGTAAAAGGGCGCGTCAGTCTTACGAACAATCAAATCAACATCACTGCCGCACCTTATTCTTGGAATGTGATAAGAGTTGGAAAATAAGGGAGTCAATGTCTATGTCAGGGGAAAATCCGCAAAAAATTTATACAAACCCAATTGTTTTAGAAAGAGCTGATCCTTGGGTCTATAAACATAGTGATGGTTATTATTATTTTACTGGTTCAGTGCCAGGTTATAAATCGGTTGAACTTCGTCGGGCTAGATCGTTAAATGATTTAGAAAATGGAGAACGAATAACAGTTTGGAAGGCGCCAGAAACAGGACCAATGAGTTGTTTGATCTGGGCACCTGAAATCCACTTTGTACGAGGGAAATGGTATATCTATTTTGCCGCAAGTGACAACGAGGAAATTCGCAATGAAAACCATCATCACCGCATGTTTGTCATTGAAAATGCTGAGGAAGATCCTATGAATACAAATTGGGTAGAAAAAGGGCAAATCAAGACCCAATTTGAAAGTTTTAGCTTGGATGGTACGATGTTTGAACATCAAGCACGTCTTTATTACGTATGGGCGCAGCAAGATCCGGTCATTCCGGGTAATTCTAATTTATACATTTCAGAGATGGAAAATCCTTGGACTCTAAAAGGGAAACAAACGCTATTATCAGTGCCCGAATATCCTTGGGAAAAAATTGGATTTTCTGTGAACGAGGGCGCCGCAGCAATCATCAGAAACGGTAAAGTGTTTATCACGTATTCAGGTAGTGCGACAGACGAAAATTATGCTATGGGTTTATTATGGGCAGATGAAAAGAGTGATTTACTGAATGGATTCTCTTGGAATAAAACGGTTGAACCTGTTTTTAAAAGTTCTCCCGAAAATCAACAATTTGGTCCAGGACATAATTCATTTACAGTCAGTGAAGATGGCAAACGTGATGTAATCGTTTATCATGCTAGACCAGAACCAAACAAGGTAGGTGATCCTTTAAACAATCCAAATCGTCATGCAAGAGCACAAATTTTCGAATGGGATGAGAAGGGATTTCCAGTTTTTGGAGAACCAGTTCGTTGAATCAGAGATAAAACAATTAGTATTGGAGGGCTAACTGTGGATGATAAAAACAATAGCATCAAGGCAGATATTGTAAATGGTCGTACCTCGTTAGGCATTGAATTTGGTTCGACGCGCATCAAAGCTGTATTGATTGGCTCAGATTATACCCCGATTGCTTCAGGCAGTCATGAATGGGAAAATCGTTTAGAAGATGGAAATTGGACATATGCGCTTAACGATATTTGGCAAGGACTAAAAGACAGTTATCAAACTATGGCAAAAGAAGTCACAGAAAAATATGGTGAAGTACTTACAACTATTGGTTCAATCGGCTTTAGCGGTATGATGCATGGCTATTTAGCATTTGATAAAAATGGAGAGTTACTCGTTCCTTTTCGGACATGGAGAAACGCTTCAACTGAACAAGCTGAAAAAGAACTGACCGCATTATTTGAGCATAATATTCCTCAAAGATGGAGCATTGCACACTTATATCAAGCTATTTTGAATGATGAAAAACATGTACAGGAGATTGATTATATTACAACCCTTTCTGGCTATATTCATTGGCAATTAACTGGTAAAAAAGTCATAGGAATCGGAGATGCTTCTGGCATGTTCCCAATTGATGCCGCCACAAAAAACTATGATGTTGGCATGGTAAGACAATTTGACGATTTGATTCGTGAACAAAGATATCCATGGACATTAACTCAGATCTTACCTGAAATCCGCATAGCGGGTGAAAAAGCTGGTCAATTAACTGAAAGCGGAGCAAAACTGTTAGACATAAGCGGAACTCTTCAAAGTGGAATTCCGATGTGCCCGCCAGAAGGAGATGCTGGAACTGGAATGGTTGCAACGAATAGTGTGGCAGAGCATACAGGAAATATCTCAGCTGGAACCTCTGTGTTTGCTATGATTGTTTTAGACAAACCGTTGAAAAAAGTTTACCCGAAAATTGATATTGTCACAACACCATCTGGTAGTTTAGTGGCGATGGTTCATGCGAATAACTGCTCGTCAGAGATCAATGCTTGGGTACAACTATTTAAAGAATTTGCTGAAATGATCGGTGTACCCATCCAAACAACAGAATTATTTGAAACCTTATTTTTAAAAACACTCGAAGGGGACAAAGATTGTGGTGGTTTGCTTTCTTACGGGTATTATTCAGGCGAAAATATTACGGGAATCAAAGCGGGGCGCCCTTTGTTTGTTCGCACACCTGAGAGTAAGTTTAATTTGGCTAATTTTATGCAAGTTCATTTATACTCGGCTTTTGGCGCATTAAAGATCGGTATGGATATTCTATTAAAAGAGGAAGCGGTACGGATCGATAGTGTTGTCGGACATGGCGGTTTGTTCAAAACGAAAGAAGTTTGTCAAAAAGTTGTGGCATCAGTGATGGACTCGCCAGTTTCTGTGATGGAAAATGCTGGAGAAGGCGGTGCTTGGGGGATTGCTTTATTAGCCGCTTTTATGCGCGAAAAGACAGCGGAATTGACTTTAGCGAATTACCTTACTCAAACGATATTCATTAACGCTGAAAAAAACACTGTGGGTCCAAATCAAGAAGAAAAAGCTGGCTTTGAGCTTTTTATTGATTGTTATAAAAAAGGACTGCCAATCGAGCAAGCAGCCGTTGACTACCTGCAGTAGAAAGAGAGGAATCAATGATGTTAGAACAGCTGAAAGAAGAAGTTTTTCAAGCAAATCTTGAATTGCCTAAACAAGGACTGATCAAATATACCTGGGGAAATGTCAGTGCGATCGATCGTGATAAAGGACTTTTTGTGATTAAACCTAGTGGCGTTGATTATGAAACATTGACTGCTGAAGACATGGTCGTTTGTGATTTAAATGGACAAGTAATTGAAGGAAAACTAAACCCATCTTCAGATACACCTACGCATGCGGTGTTATACCAAAAATTTCCTAAGGTTGGAGGAATTGTGCATACCCATTCAACTTGGGCGACGATTTGGGCTCAAGCTGGATTAGATGTACCAGCGATGGGCACAACTCATGCGGATACTTTTTATGGATCAATTCCTTGTGCACGTTTTTTAAATCAGGCTGAAATCAATCAAGGATATGAAACAGAAACAGGTAATGTGATCATAGAAACATTTGAAAGGCGAAACATCGATCCTATGGAAGTTCCAGGTATTTTACTTCATGGTCATGGTCCTTTCACGTGGGGGAAGGATGCAAAAAGTGCAGTAATGAATGCGGTTGTTTTGGACGAAGTGTGTAAAATGAACTTATTTGCTAGAGAGCTCAATCATTTTGCTGAAACCTTACCGCAACGTATTTTAGATAAACATTATTTACGCAAGCACGGGACCGATGCTTATTATGGTCAAAAATAAAAGAATTCTTTGAAGGAGCGAAACAAATATGTTAAAGACAGGTAAAAAAGAATTTTGGTTTATCGTAGGTTCGCAACATTTATACGGAGAAGAAACATTATTAGAAGTAAAAAAGCATGCACAGGAAATTGCAACTGGATTAAATGAAAGTGGAAAATTACCATATCCAATCGTTTTGAAAGATGAATTAGCAGTTTCAGCGGATGTCATTACAAGGATTATGAAAGAAGCAAACTACAATGATGAAGTTGCTGGCGTAATTACATGGATGCATACATTTTCTCCTGCAAAAATGTGGATCAGAGGCACGCAATTACTACAAAAACCGTTGTTGCATTTAGCCACGCAATATAACGAAAGTATCCCATGGAGCACGATTGATATGGATTTTATGAATTTAAATCAAGCAGCTCATGGGGATCGGGAATATGGGTTTATCAATGCTCGTTTAAAGATCAATAATGAAATAGTCGTTGGGTATTGGCAGCATGAATCTGTTCAAAAACAAATTTCTGAGTGGATGGATGTAGCAGCTGCTTATGCGGAAAGTTTTGCTATCAAAGTTGCTCGTTTTGGTGATAATATGCGGAACGTTGCTGTGACAGAAGGGGATAAAGTTGAAGCGCAAATCAAGTTTGGCTGGGTGGTTGATTATTATGGTATCGGCGATTTGGTTGCCGTAATCGATCAAGTAACAGATGCCGAAATCGATGCATTGTTTGCCGAATATAAAAAATTGTATGATTTTGAACTTGGAGAATATGCAGAAGAAGTTTGGACTAAACATGTTAAAGAACAAGCTCGGATCGAAATCGGATTGCGCCGTTTCTTAGAAGAGGGCAACTATTCAGCTTTTACAAGTAATTTTGAGGACTTATATGGTATGAAACAATTGCCAGGCTTAGCTGTTCAGCGTTTAATGGCGGAAGGCTATGGTTTTGCAGGTGAAGGAGATTGGAAAACAGCTGCGATCGATCGTATGATGAAAATTATGGCTCACAATGAAAATACTGGTTTTATGGAAGATTATACGTATGAACTAACACCAGGAAAAGAAGCGATTTTGCAATCTCATATGATGGAAGTGGATCCGACACTAGCAGTCAATAAGCCAAAAATCGTGGTTTCGCCATTGAGTATGGGCAATCGTGAAGATCCAGCTCGTCTAGTTTTTGACGGCAAAGCCGGGTCAGGAGTGGTTGTTTCTATGGCCGATTTTGGCACGAATTATCGTTTATTGATCAATGAAGTGGATGCATTTGAACCAACTGAACCAGCACCTCATTTACCTGTTGCCAGAATTCTTTGGAAAGTAAAACCTGATTTTAAATCAGGCGTTCATTCTTGGATCCAAAGCGGTGGGGGGCATCATACCGTTGTTTCCTTAAACCTTTCTTCCAAGCAAATCGTAGCTTGGGCGAAAATGGTTGATTTGGATTTTGTACTGATTAAATAGTTTTAAGCAAAAAGTAAGCCAAACAATTATGATGGACTTCTCATCATAATTGTTTGGCTTTTGTTTATTTTAAGCGTTCATCATGCATTAACTGAATTTGCACCCCAAAAGGATCCTCTACAATCCCGTAAGCACCACTGAAAACATTTTGATTCAACGGTACAATGATTTTGACACGATCATCTGATGTTAGATTGGAATAAAAAGTTTCAATTTCGACTAAATCAGCACTTTGAATACACAAAGAAAAGTTATTACCTATTTTAAATGATTGGGTTGGATCCATTGAATCTTCTGCAATCATTAGTTTCGTTTGACCAATTTGTAAAACTGAATGGGAAATGAATTGTTTATTTTCTTCTGTCACTAGGAAACTGTCATCTCTTTTGGCCATGTCTTCATAGGTCACAACGAGTAGCTCTTTAGCTCCTAAATGTTTTTTATAAAACGCCAAAGCCTCTTCAGCACGTCCATTCATGGATAAAAATACTGCAATTTCTAAAGTCATATGAATTCCTCATTTCTTTTATTTTCTTTCCACCTTTAGTATACTGATCAAAGGTGTCAAAACATGATACTTTTTAGGAGGAGTTATGAAAAAAGCAGAACGCATCAATGATATGATTCTTTTTTTAGCCAATAAAAATAGTTTTAATTTAAAAGAATTGATCGATCGATATAACATTTCAAAAAGTACAGCGCTGAGAGATATACAGTCACTTGAAGAAATTGGTCTACCGATTTACTCTGAACTTGGAAGATATGGTAAATATCAACTGTTGGATACTCGGATAGTGGCTCCAGGTTTATTTACAGAAGGTGAGATTTATGCTCTTTATTTTGCTTTGTTAACGTTAAAAGGTTATCGCTCTACACCATTCAACATGGAAAGCAGTACACTTGAATTAAAATATAGTCAGGTTCTGCCAGAGAAGTTACAGCAAAAACTTTTATTAATGCGTAAAATCATTACACTTGAGCAAGTCAATCACAGCAATGTCAGTCAGTATTTAAAAGAAATCGTTGAAGGAATCCTTCATGAAAAGATCTTTAACATTCGGTATGCAAAAAAGCAAGAAAAAGTGTCCATCAAGGCTCAATTTATTCAGCTTTCTTCTAAGTTTGGCCAATGGTATGCTAGAATTTGGACGATTGAAACCCAACAAATTCGTGTCATTCGTTGCGATAAAATTGAGTCACTAGAAGAAGAAAACCGTCAAGATTCACTACCACTTGAAATGCTATTAGAAAAAGCTGAAACGTTTTATCAAAAGGAACAACTAACGTCATTTTCAATCAAAGTTGATGAAAAGGGCAAAGATATTTTTTCTAAGGAAAACTACCCTTCAATGTCAATCCAAGTATCTGAAGAAAATTATTTGATTAGCGGGTACTACCATATAACCGAGGAAGAATTTATTACGAATTACTTGCTTCGGTTTGGAAAATCAATTATACAAATAGAGCCGACTCAATTAAAAGCAAGTCTGTCAAAAAAAGCGGCATCCTTTGCTGATTACTGGGGTCAGTTATAGCATTTTGTAAAAGTGACAAATAACATAAAAGGTGTTAAAATGAATTTAACTTACAAAAAGTAAGCGTTTTGGATGGATCATTTTTCGTCCTAAAAACAATAGAAAAGGGAGGAAAAAAATGCATTATCTATTTGAAAAAGGTGCGCCCAACGGCAAAAAATTACTATTACTTCATGGTACTGGAGGAGACGAAACATCATTGCTCGACATTGCTCGTTTCTTGGATGAAGAGGCTACGTTACTTTCATTTCGCGGAACAATTCAAGAATCAGGGATGAATCGCTTTTTTAAGCGAAACGGGTTGAATCAATTTGACCTAGTTAGTCTAGAAGAAGAAAGTGACCGCCTGATCCAATCTATCACATCAGTTAGTGAAGAAAAAGGTATACCTTTAGAAGAATGGGTTATTGTTGGTTATTCGAACGGTGCTAATATTGCGGCACACATGTTGTTGGAACGTACGACCGCTATCAAGTATGCTATTTTGTTTCACCCAATGTCTTTAGGTGTCGATACCCAAGATTTTCCACTTGCTGATAAGGAGCTGTGGTTGTCTGTGAGTGAAAATGACCCTATTGTTTCAAAGGAAGCTTCAAATCAGCTGGTTCAACAATTAAAAAATCGCCAAGCAGCAGTTACAATTACGAAGACAAATTCAGGTCATCAAATAACTATGGACGAAATCAATCAAGCAAAACAATGGTTGAGTGGGCGCTAAATAATTCGTTGATAAAAAACAAAGCGAATCGTTTGTAGCAAGTTTAAAATGATGCTATCCTAGTTATGTAATATAAATTAACTAGGAGGGATTTTCACATGGCAGATTTAAATGGACGCGTAAATGATGCAAAAGACAAAGTTGAAGGAACAGCTAAAGAAGTTCAAGGTAAAGTAACAGATGATAAAGGTAAAGAACTTGAAGGTAAAGCGCAATCAGCTTTTGGCGATGTAAAAGACAAAGCTCGTGATGCCGGTGATGATATCAAAGATGGCGCTGAAAAATTAGGCGATAAAATCAAAGAAGGTTTTGAAGATATCAAAGAAAAATTCCATAAACATGACGATAAATAAAATATGAAAACAGCAGATGCGTAAAAAACGCACCTGCTGTTTTTTTAATGTTTCAACAGCTCTTTCAAAACAGGCATATCATGAACTTCATATTTTTCTTTAAAGGCATTGATTTCGTCTGCACTAAATTTTTCAGGATCTAAAACCAGTTCCTCAACAGGCAATGGTCGAGTATTTCTAATTTTCACATCGATCACAACAGGGCGCTCACTAAGTTTAGCGGCTTCAAAAGCTGGCTCTAATTGGCTGTATTCTGTAATAGTAAATCCTTGGGCGCCAAGCGCTTCACTAGCTTTACCGAAATCGGCTCCTTCTAAATGGACCCCAAATTTCTTTTGCTCACTATCTTCTTGTTCTGCTTCAATAAAACCAAAAGAGTCATTTGAAAACACAACATTGATAATAGGTAGCTTATATTTTACTTGGGTAATGATATCCTGCATGACCATGGCAAATGCCCCATCGCCACTTAAGGTGAATACTTGACGATAAGGATAACTAAGTTGGGCAGCGATTCCGCCTGGAACACCATTGCCCATCGTAGCAAACCAACCAGAAGTTGTAAATTTCTGGTTGCCGTTCATGTCTAAAAGACGAATGGCATGAACTGTCGTATTCCCAACATCTGTTACAAAAATTGCTTCCTTATCTGCTATTCTACGAATTTCTTTGAAGACAGGTTCTACGCGCAGTGGTTTATCCGCTTTATCATCGAAGCTTCTTAACCATGCGATCCAGTTTTCTTTATTTTTTTGATTCGCTTTTAACCATCTATCGACCGGACGATATTCTCCCAATTCAACCAGACGTTTTAAGGCTTCTTTGGCATCCCCTAAGATTGCGACATCTGTTTTGTGTCGGCGACCTAATTTTGTTGAATCAATATCAATTTGAATAAATTTAGCATCAGGATTAAAAAAATAAGCTGCAAAAGGAAAATCGCTACCAACAAATATGATCAAATCAGTTTCTGCTAAAGCTTCATTGGCCGGTTTTGTTGCGACGCGAGCGGCAAAACCAAGGAAATTTTCATAAGCGTCAGGAACAATTCCTTTTCCTAAGACAGCTGAAATAATAGGCATTGAAAAGTGCTCTGAGAATGCTCTGATTTCAGACCAAGCATTGCGCGTGCCTTGCCCAATATAAAGAGTGGGTTTTTCGGCTGTTTCGATTAGAGGAATCGCTTTTTTAAGATCATTGTAATTCGGCATGATTACCCCTTTTCGATGATTCTTCGCGGTTGAAAACTCTTTTGCAGGAATCTCTTTTGTTCCGAAATCGACTGGAATCGTTACGACTGCAACACCTTTGTTTTTATAAGCTGCTTTGATTGCTTCATCCACGACATGGGGGAGACTTTCGGGCGTCATAACTGTTCGGTTGTAGACACTGACATCAGCGAACATTGGGTTTTCGTTTAATTCTTGGAAGGAGTTGTAGTTCATCGAATTTGTAGCAACTTGACCTAAGAGAGCCAAGACAGGAACATGATCCATTTGAGCATCATACAATCCATTGATCAAATGAGTAGCACCAGGGCCGGCCGAGCCGAAAGCTACCCCAATTTTTCCAGTCAATTTAGCATCTGCGGCTGCAGCTAAAGCACCTACCTCTTCATGACGAACTTGAATGTAATTGATGTTTTCTCTTTCTTTGTATAAGGCATCCATGGTGGAGTTGAAAGATCCGCCGGGAATTCCATAAATATGGTCGATATCCCAACTTTCCAATACTTTGATCATTGCGACAGCGGCATTGATTGTTTCCGTCATTTACCTCACTCCATTTCTATAATTACTTCTACATTGAGTATACTCTTTCTAAATATTTGTACCAACTGAAAGCATTTTTGACTTTAGGCGTGGTCATAAAATCATCAGTATGATAAAGTTAAGTCATGAAAAGTATTTTGGAAAGATGGGGTGTTTGCAATTACTAATTGGTTGTTATCGTTAGAAGCTTGGCAGCAAGCATTAGTAGGGACGGGTTTCACTTATTTTATGACAGCTTTGGGGGCTGGATTAGTTTTCTTTTTCAAGGAAATAAAAAAGGATGTTCTAAATATGATGCTTGGTTTTGCATCAGGTGTGATGATTGCCGCAAGTTTTTGGTCTTTGCTAGATCCAGCAATCAAACAGGCAGAAGAAAATGGGAGTATTGCTTGGCTTGTCGTTAGTTTTGGTTTTGGCCTAGGTGGGTTATTTTTGTATGTTGCGGATAAAACCTTGCCTCACATGCATTTTGGACCAAATCATGAAAAAGAAGGCTTGCCAAGTCACTTAAAACGGACGATTTTATTAGTTTTTTCTATTACCTTACATAATATTCCAGAAGGTTTAGCAGTAGGAGTCGCGTTTGGCGCAGCAAATTCAGCAGATGATCCGCAAAAAGCGGTATTAGCAGCAATTTCTGTAGCGTTAGGGATAGGGATACAGAATTTTCCAGAAGGTGCTGCAGTGTCGATTCCACTTAGACAAGAAAATTTAAGCCGCAAAAAAGCCTTTCTTTATGGGCAAGCTTCAGGAATTGTCGAACCAATTGCTGGGATCATTGGAGCAGTCTTAGTGACCAAAGTTACAATGCTATTGCCGTATGCTTTGGCTTTTGCTGCAGGTGCGATGATTTATGTGGTTGTCGAAGAATTGATTCCAGAAGCACAGCAAACAGTGACGAGTAAACGACATTTTGCCGTTTTCGGCGTGATGCTTGGTTTTATTATTATGATGATTTTGGATGTTGCTTTAGGATAAATAAAAAAGGACCAAGTCTGAATACCCAGACTTGGTTTCTTTTTATTATAAAACTCGCTCAAAAGGATCTAAACTGATTCCTTTTTCTAAGACGATCTTCGCATATTCTTGCGCAGAAAATAAAGAATGATCTTTATAATTTCCACATTCTTTAGCAGAAACAGCAGGAACAAAATCAGTTTCAGCAATAAAGTTCAAGACTTTCACTAAAGCATCTCGGATTTCTTTTGGAGAATGTTCATTCCACATGATCATGTAAAAGCCAGTACGGCAACCCATAGGAGAAATATCGATGATTCCTTCCAAATGATCGCGTAAGTTCACTGCTAATAAATGTTCTAATGTATGAACTGCAGCTGTTGGTAATTCATCTTCATTTGGTTGTAAGAAACGAAGATCATATTTTTCGATCAATGCTTCACCATTTTTTTCAGTACCCGCTAAACGAATATAAGGGGCTTTAACTGTATTGTGGTCTAATTCAAAACTTTCAACGCGTGCCATATTATTCACTCCTTCAGATTAAGTAAATGTCGCTTTTAACTATAACAAAATACATTGGAAAGTCAATAGATTGCGTTGTAACAGTAACTCTTTTATGAATTTTGTTTTGCAAAAATCTTTGCTAATTTTTTCAATAACTCTGGCGCATCCTCTTGATCCATCACCACTTCGATCCATTGTAATCGTTCAGTATCTTTTCTAGCAGACGTCATCGCATCATTTAATTCAACTTCTGTAGTGACTTTGTAAGTTGCAACAGTTTGGCTCGTTCCGCCAAAAACTAGTGGTAGTTTTTGATAATCCCACATAGGAATATCATTGTATTGCTCTGTAGCTCCATGAATTTCCCGTTCAACAGTATAACCGTTATTGTTGATGACAAAAACAATCGGCGTAAGTTTTTCTCTGATAGCAGTTCCTAATTCTTGAACAGTCAGTTGCAATGAACCATCTCCTATAAACAACAGATGACGGCTGCCTTTATTCGCGATTTGGCTACCCAAAGTAGAAGGGAAAGTATAACCGATCGATCCCCATAAGGGCTGGCCGATAAAATGCATGTCTTTTTTTAGTGGAACATTCGTCAGTCCGAAGAAAGAGGTTCCTTGTTCGCCAACGATAGTATCTCCTGGTAACAGAAAAGCTTCCACCATTTCCCAGAAACGTTTTTGGATTAGTTTTTCATCTTTTATTTCTGTGTTTGACCTACGTTTTACGGGAGTTATTTCACCTGTAAATCTAGAAAAAGTGAGAGTTGACAGTGCAGAAACAAAACGATCCAGCTGAATTGTTTCATATTTTTTTCCATAAAATTTAACCTCTGTGGATCCAATAGAGATCATTTGTTTGTCTGTAAAGCCAAAACTAAAGCCAGATGTTGCTGAATCTGTCAATTTTGCTCCTAAAAGTAAAACTAAATCAGCATTATCAACACGGCTTTTCATCGGTTCTTCAGTTGGTGAGCCTGTGTATGTCCCTAGATAATGTGAATCTTCTTCATTAAAAGCGCCTTTTCCTAATGGTAAAGTAGTGATTGGCAAATTAAATTTTTGGATGAACTCGTTTAATTCGTGTTCTATATGATAACTTAAGATTTCATGTCCAGCAATGATAACTGGGCTTTCAGCTTGTTGTAATGCTTGTTCAACTTTAGTTAAAATAGTCGCTTCAACATCTGTTAAATTTTCTGTCGTTTGTCTTAAAGGTTTATTGGGTTTGGTTATTTCTATTTCAGCGATGTCGATTGGTAAGTTAATATAAACTGGACGTTTTTCAGTCATGGCAACATTCAGTACACGGTCAATTTCAGATGTGGCATTTCCAGCCGTCAAATGAGCAATTGCTGCGGTTACTTCTTCATGCATTTTTTCAAAGCGGAGGAAATCACCATCGCCTAACGTATGATGAACCAGTTTTTTATTTTTTTGAATAGTTGTTGTTGGTGAACCGATAATTTCAATAACAGGGACATTTTCCGCATAGCTGCCTGCTAAGCCATTGACCGCACTTAATTCTCCTACGCCAAATGTTGTTACAAAAGCAGAAATTCCTTTAGTACGCGCATAACCGTCAGCCATATAAGCAGCGTTCAACTCATTCGCATTACCGACCCATTCAAGGTCTTCTCTAGCTGTGATATGGTCTAAAAATTGTAAATTATAATCTCCAGGAACGCCGAATACTTCATCAATTCCTAATTCTTTTAAACGATCTAGTAAATAATCTGATATGGTGTACATTGAACATCCTCCTAAATTAAAAGCGTTGCGGGCTCGTCCAGCTCTGACAGGAAAAGATAAAACATTTCCCGTCAAAGACAATACAAGTATGAAGCCAACAAAAATAAGTTGCAGAGCAAGTATAAAACTGCAAAAAAAAATAGTCGACTATGATGCTCGAATCATAAGAACGCTATTAAAAATCAATTTGAAATGTTATGATTCTAAATTTTCTTTTTCTTTTTTGACAAAATTAAAGCAAAATCATTTTACTTCCTATGTAGTAAAAGGCAATATTATGGTAAAATAGTAAAAGCAACTTTCTTCAGGAATTTGAGAGGAGATCAATAAGTATGAAAAAAAAATATAATGTTGCCGTGGTAGGCGCAACCGGTGCGGTTGGCACTAAAATGATTGAAATGTTGGAAGAAACATCATTACCAATGAATCAGGTAAAACTTTTAGCTTCAAAACGTTCTGCGGGAAAAGAAGTAACGTTTAAGGGGCAAACCCTTGTAGTTGAAGAGTTAGTACCTGAGTCATTTACAGGTATAGATATCGCTTTATTCAGCGCTGGTGGAAATATTTCAAAACAATACGCCCCAGAAGCAGTTAAACGCGGAGCAGTTGTTGTCGATAATACAAGTCATTTCAGAATGGATCCAGAAGTCCCTTTAGTGGTGCCAGAAGTCAATCCAGAAGCACTGAAACGCCATAAAGGAATCATTGCCAATCCAAATTGTTCGACGATCCAAATGATGGTGGCACTTGAGCCAATCAGACAAGCTTATGGTTTGGACCGTTTGATTGTTTCTACTTATCAAGCTGTCAGCGGAGCAGGGATCAATGCGATGGAAGAACTGAAAACACAAGCGTTGGCGTATATCAATGGTACACCTGCAGACAAATTAGAAGCCAATATTTTGCCATCTGGTGGTGACAAAAAACACTATCCAATCGCGTTCAACGCATTACCTCAGATTGACGTCTTTGCGGAGGCTGATTATACGTATGAAGAATGGAAAATGATTAATGAGACAAAGAAAATCATGGAAGATGACAGTATCAAAGTCGTTGCGACGTGTGTCCGTATTCCTGTATTATCTGGTCACTCTGAATCGATTTACATTGAGGTTAAAGAAGAGGGCTCTGACGTTAGTAAGATTAAAGACTTGATTGCAAAAGCTCCAGGAGCTATTTTACAAGATGATCCAAGTCAGCAAATTTATCCGCAAGCTTTAGCGAGTATTGATCGCAAAGAAACGTTTGTAGGAAGAATTCGTCAAGATATCGATATTGACAAGGGATACCATATGTGGGTCGTTTCTGATAATTTATTAAAAGGTGCTGCATGGAATTCCGTTCAAATTGCAGAAACACTACATGAGATGGATTTGGTGAGGGTTTAAATAGTATCTAGACTTTTTTTCGGTCGAGGCTGAATGAACCCATTTCGCTTTTGATTTGAAACGCAGTGATGAAGTGAACTGATGTTGAAAAGTATAAGGTATAGCGGAGTGGAATGTTGTCACCATGTGTTATCTAGCTTCGCGGGCTAGTCTCTCGGAAAAAAGATAAAATATGCCTGTGACAAAAAGCGTCACAAGCATATTTTCCTATTTTTCAGTCGAGACTGGACGAGCCCGCTACGCTTTTAAATTAGGAGGTAGTAAGTATGAATTTAGAAAATGCAACGATAATTACAGCAATGGTCACACCTTTTGATGAAAGTGGCGCAATCGATTTTGATAAGCTGCCTCAGTTAGTTGAACATTTGCTTGATCATCATACAGAAGGAATTATTTTAGCTGGAACAACAGGGGAATCACCAACGTTGACACATGATGAAGAAATCGATTTGTTTAATGAAGTGATCCGCTTAGTTGATAGAAGAGTGCCAATCATTTGCGGTGTGGGAACCAATGATACACGTGATTCAGTCGAGTTTGTAAAAGAACTTTCAGCTATTCGAGGAATCGATGCAGGTTTGGCAGTCGTGCCTTATTATAATAAACCGAATCAAGAAGGATTGTATCAACATTTTAAAGCAATTGCTGAGGCGAGTGATTTGCCGATTATTTTATATAATGTTCCGGGAAGAACAGTGGCAAGCCTTGATGTAGCAACAACTTTACGCTTAGCTGAATTGGAAAATATCATTGCGATCAAAGAATGTTTTGGTTTAGATGCGTTGACCGAGTTAGTAGAGAAGGCGCCAAAAGACTTTTTAGTGTATACTGGAGAAGACTCCTTAGCTTTTTCAATAAAAGCGATAGGCGGACAAGGGGTAATTTCAGTTGCCAGCCATGTGTTTGGTACTGAAATGTACGAAATGTTCCAAGCACTGGATAATGGAGAAATCAAAAAAGCTGCTGGCATTCAACGTCAGTTGTTACCGAAGATGAATGCATTATTCTCAGTACCCTCTCCGGCTCCAGTAAAAGCTGTGTTGAATCAAATGGGCATTTCCGTTGGTGATTTGCGTTTACCTCTTGTATCATGTACATCTGAAGAAAAAGCGAAAATTTTAAGCATACTGGATCTTTGATTCGGTATGAGAATATAGAGAGGTGAAATGAGTGAGTACAATAAAAATCGTTCCCTTAGGCGGCGTTCGTGAAAATGGTAAAAATATGTACATCGCAGAAGTGGAAGATGAAATTTTTGTACTGGATTGTGGATTAAAATATCCAGAAAATGAGCTATTAGGAATTGATGTGGTGATCCCCGATTTTACGTATTTGGTGGAAAATATCGACCGTGTTGCAGGAATTTTCTTAACACATGGTCATGCCGATGCAATCGGAGCATTACCATACCTTTTATCTAAAGTTCATGTACCAGTATTCGGTACTGAATTAACAATCGAGTTAGCAAAATTAAACGTAGGAGATCATGCAGATTCAAAAGATTTTAATGATTTCCATGTGGTCGATGCTCATACAGAAATCGATTTTGCACATGCTACAATTAGTTTTTTCCGTACCACACATACGATTCCAGATTCTATCGGAATCAATTTGAAAACCAAAGAAGGCAATATCGTTTACACAGGAGATTTCAAGTTTGACCAAAGTGCGATCCCGATGTATCAAACAGATTTTGGTCGTTTAGCTGAAATTGGTAACGAAGGAGTCTTAGCATTATTGAGTGATTCTTCTAATGCAGAAAATCCTACTCAGGTTGTTTCTGAGCTGCAGATTGCTGATGAAGTCTTCGATACGATCCGTTACTGGGAAGGCCGAATCATTGTGGCTTGCGTCGCAAGTAACTTACAACGCGTACAACAAATTTTAGATGCAGCACATCGATCTGACCGAAAAGTTGTTTTAACTGGTCAAGATTTCCAAAGAATCATCAATACAGCTATCAAACTAGACAAACTAAAATTACCTAGTGAAGATTTGATCGTTAGTGTGAAAGATATGAAAAAATATCAAGCAGATCAATTAGTGATTTTAGAAACAGGAACAATGGGTGAGCCAATCAAGTCATTACAAAAAATGGCCAATGGGACACATCGTGTCATCAAAATCAAAGAAGGCGACTTGGTGTATATCACAACAACGCCAACTACTGCGATGGAGACAGCCGTAGCCAAGACAGAAGATATCGTATACCGCGCTGGCGGTTTAGTAAAACAAATCTCTGATAATATGCGTGTTTCTGGTCATGCTACTCCAAACGATTTACAGTTGATGTTAAACTTAATGAAACCAAAACACTTTATTCCAATTCAAGGTGAGTATCGTCAATTAGCAGCACATGCTGATTTAGCACATGAATTGGGTATTCCTTACAAAAATATTTTCATTACTGGTCGAGGAGATATCCTTGAATACAATAAACAGAAAATGAACGTTGCTGGTAGTACGACGGCTGATAATATTATGATCGATGGAATTGGTGTTGGCGATATCGGAAATATCGTGCTTCGCGATCGTAGAATTTTATCTGAAGATGGTATTTTCGTAGCGGTTGTGACAATCAATCGTCGTGAAAAACGGATCGTTTCGCCTGCTAAAATCACATCAAGAGGTTTTGTTTATGTCAAAACAAGCAAAGACTTGATGAAAGAAAGCAGCAATATCGTAACTGAGATCGTTGAAAAACATCTTGAAAGTAGCGATTTTGAGTGGAGCAAATTAAAACAAGATATTCGTGAACAGTTGAGTCGTTACTTGTTTGAACAAACAAAACGCCGTCCAGTGATTCTTCCTGTTATTATGGAAGCAACACAACGCAAAGGGCGCAAAGCAGCGAATTAATAAATAAAATCACTCAGTCAGTTGTTTAATGACTGAGTGATTTTCTGTTTAAACGATGAAGGGACTATTTTTTACAGATAATGTTTTTTTCGCTACAATAAAGAAGTGATATTATCTAGTTTCATGGGCTAGCTTATCAGAGAAAAGATAAAATCAAAATGTGGCAAAAGGCACTACTTTCTGATTTTTCCTGTTTTTCTACGAGTCTAGACGAGCTCATGACACTTTTAATTTAAGGAGGGAAGAAAATGGAAAAGAAACAAGAAACACGCTGGATCAAATTTCTAGGTGGTAAAAATCTATTATTCACGCTAGTTGCTTTATTGTTGCTAGGAGCTGTGATTTTTCTTTTTCATCAAGTAGGCTTTATTTTTGGACCAATCGGCGTTGTTTTTAAAACAATTATCGGACCAACAATTTTAGCATTGATTTTATATTATTTATTCAATCCAGTTGTCAATTGGTTAGAAAAACACAAAGTGAAACGGGTCTATGGCGTTTCAGCAATTTTTATTGTGTTGGTTGCATTGATTGTTGTCGGCATTATTTTAGTTGTTCCGATTTTGCAAAAACAAGTAGACGGCTTGATCCAAAGTTTTCCGCAGTATATGGAGGATTTAAACAAAATGGTCACTGATTTATTCCATAATTCTGCCTTGGAGAAACCTTTAGCAAATGCTTTAGATGGCATTCAACGATGGTTTGATAATGTCTCAGATGGAATTGGCAGTTATTTTAGCAAAGCTGTGGAAGGAGCTTCTACGGTTTTCTCTACCTTAACTGGTTTTGCGTTGGTGATGGTAACGGCTCCGATCATTACTTTTTTCCTATTAAAAGACGATCAGAAGTTCTTTTCGTTTGTTTTAAAGATTATACCCCCGCGTTTTAGAAGTGATGCTAAAGAAATCGGTGCAACAATGAGCAGTCAAGTAGGTGCGTATTTAAAAGGACAAATTTTAGTCTCAATTGCGATCGGTATTTTGACGTTTATCGGTTTTTGGCTGGTCAAAGTACCTTATTCTGGAACTTTATCGATCATTGTTGGGATCACAGCGGTTATTCCATACATTGGACCTGTGATTGCCTTTGTTCCAGCTGCAATCGTGGCATTGATGGTGTCATTTGGCATGTTTATTAAAATGAGCTTAGTTTGGATGCTAGTCCAAATGTTAAATGGTCATTTGATAGCACCACAAGTGATGGGTAAACGACTCGTTGTGCATCCACTGACAATCGTGATCGTATTATTGGTAATGGGTGACTTATTAGGTATGTTCGGATTGATCTTCGGAATTCCGATTTATGCGATTGCTAAAGTCTTAGTTACCTATATTTTCCGTAAATTTAAACAGCGCTACAACCAATTTTATGGAGATAGTGGTGAGTATGAAGATACTGAATTTTCTAAAGAAGAATATTTAGATGAATAAATAAAGAAACGATTAAACCTAAGGGCCTAGTAGATTATTTGCAGGCAGACCGTGGTTCAATCGTTCTTTTTTATATAATTTCTGCAAGTATAAATCTTATCCAGCGCAAAAAAGAAATTCATATCTTTTGTAATACTTTTTTTTAGGCGTTACAATTTAATTAACAGCAAAACAATTAGTCTCAAAGGAGGGAAGTATATGAAACGATTGCTGAAAATTATTTTTGCATTAATCATACTCCTATTGTTTGTCGGAACATTGGGCTTACTTAGTCAGTTGATCGACATTCCTCGGTTATCTTACGAAGTAGATGGGCTTCTTTACAGTTATCCTTGGTTATTCACGTTCTTTGAATGGCTGTTACTTATTCTTGGAGGTCTTTTATTTCTCAGCTTGATTGTTGTACTTTCAGTTTCCGGGCGTAGAAAACGTCTGATCGTAAAAGCTGGCAAGAATCGGATAGAGATTCCTAAAAGTACGGTTGAACAAATTGTGAAAGAGGCTTACAGCACAATTATTCATCCGGATAAAACGAAAATGACCATTAAAATCAAAGGGAAAGAAAAAGTGGCGGTTAAATTAAGAGTCGATGTTCGAAGTAAAGATCGCTTTCAACCTTTAGGAGAAGAGATAAAAGAAACAATACAAAGCGCATTAAATACGGCCCTGGAATCAATTGATAGCCGTGTAACAGTTCAATTAAGAGAAAAAGAACCAACAGAATCCACTACCTTTGGTAAAAAACAATCACGAGTGGTATAGGAGGGAGACGCCATGGATCAAGAGAAGAAAGAACGCTGGATTAAACAGCTTAAACCTTATCGCTTTAGAATTATTTGGACCACCCTATTTTTCCTATTAGCGCTCCTTCTATTACTGATCGGTTTTGGCAAAACATTGGTCTTACTGATTTTTGCAGTAGTAGGATATGTTATCGGAAAAATGCGAGATGAAGATTTGGATATTTATTCCTTGATAGAGTCAATTCGATCTATGATAGGAATTTAAAATTATTTTGAAGGAGTGAATGCAAGTGGCAGAAGCAGTAGAAAACAACACAGGTGGATTAAAAGCGAAATTAACATTCAGTGATGTCGTAATCAAAAAAATCGTAGGTGTGGTTATTTCAGATGTCGATGGAATTTTAGGGCTGAGTGGCAACCTTTTCACAGATTTCGCAGACCGTTTTAGAGACAATGGAGACGTTACTAAAGGCGTGGGAGTAGAAGTTGGCACAAAACAAGTGGCTGTTGATGTATCAGTGATTTGCAAATACGATGTCAATATTTCAAATGTTTTTGATCAAACCGTTGAAAAAGTAAAAGAAGCAATTGCTTATATGACCGGTTTAGAGCTAGTTGAATTTAATATGAGCGTAGATGATGTTATGACGAAAGAACAATATTTAGAAAAATATCGTGGGAAAGATAGCGATGACAATAAGGGCAACAGCTAATAGGTAGTAGATATATTTTTCATTCTATTTAGACAACAACAAAAATAATGGGAAGCAGAACGAAGACCGTTTTGTTTCTCATTATTTTTGTTGTTATAGAAAGTTAATTTTTATCGAGGGGCACATGTTCCACCTGCAGTAAAAACGTTTTGATACTAAGCCCATCATGCTCAGAACTACCTAAGTAACCTGTCAATTTTCCATTTTTGCCAATCACTCGATGACAGGGGACAATAATTGGGATGGGATTTTTACTATTTGCCTGACCAATTGCTCGAACAGCTTTGGGTGAATCAACTGTTTGGGCAATATCTAAATAACTGCGAGTTTCACCAAAAGGAATTTGAGAAAGCGCGTGCCAGACTTTTCTTTGAAATTCAGTACCGCTGTGAATGGATAAAGGGACAGTAAAATGTGTACGTTTACCAGCAAAATATTCTGTGAGTTCTTTGGCAGCGAGTTCTGTAAAATGATTCGTTTTATGATGAGCGATCTCGAAAAAAGAAAGAGCACTTAGACCTTCATCATCAGCATCCAACCAAATCGAGCCGAACGGAACGTTAATTTTCATTTTTTTCTCCTTTGTTTGTGTGGTTACTTTATTATACTCTATCGAGAAGTATGGTACTATACTTTTATAAACTGAAATCGGGGGCGATACAATGGAAGAAATCGTCATCTTTCATACAAATGATCTACATTCACATTTAGAAAATTGGCCCAAGATCAGAAGATATTTGATAGGTCAAAAAGAAGAATATAAGAAATTAGGTAAAACAGTTTTGGCCGTCGACTTAGGAGATTTTGTTGATCGTTGGCATCCATTGACTGAAGCAACCGATGGTCAAGCGAATATTGAGCTGATGAATGAGATTGGCTATGATGCAGCAACAATTGGAAATAATGAAGGTGTTGGAAATTCTAAAGAGCAGTTGAATCATTTATATGATCATCGGAATTTTGATGTTTTATTAGGAAATTTATTTGATCTAGAAAATGGACAAGCACCTGATTGGGTAAGAGCATATAAAATTATCGAAACAACAGAAAAAACAAAAATTGGTTTGATTGCGCTAACTGCACCTTTTCCTTTGACTTATAATCCAAATGGTTGGGATATTCGTTCAACGAAAGAGATGCTGCCGCAATTGATCAGAGAAATCCAGCCGCAATGTGACATTTTAGTCTTAATGAGCCATTTGGGTATCGATGAAGATATTAAAATCGCCAATGAATTTCCAGAAATCAATGTATTGCTAGGTTCCCACACCCATCATTTATTTAAACATGGTGAAAAAATCAACGGCACACAGCTTTCAGCTGCTGGGAAATTTGGCTATTATATTGGGGAAGTTCATCTAACAATCGATAATGGCAAAATTGTTCGTAGTGAAGCCAAAGCAGTATCAACAGCGGAACTGCCTACATTATCTACAGATCAAAGTGAAATAGAGGACTATACGGGAGTAGGTCATCAGTTATTAAAAGCAAAAAAAATCGCAGCAATTCCCCATTCTTTATTGGTTGATTTAAATGCTGAACATCCCTTGATCGTAACCACTTTAAAAGCTTTGAAAGAAAAAGGGCAGACGGATGTTGCGATTTTAAACAATGGCTTATTTTTATCAGACATACCAAAAGGAATCGTTGATGCAGATCAACTGCATGAAACACTGCCTCATCCAATGCATTTGATTCGTGTGACTTTGTCTGGTGCTGAACTGATTCGAATGGTCAAAGAAATGGAAAAAAACCGACATTACTTGCGTAAGTTTCCAATTACAGGCATGGGCTTTCGCGGTAAAGTATTTGGTGAACTATATTATGATGGACTAAAGTATGATAAACAGAAAAGACAAGTCCTATGGCAAAATCAGCCGATTGATTTAGAACGGAAGTATACGTTTACCACTGTTGACCATTTCATGTTTATTCCTTTTTTCCCAACAATCGAGCTTGCGGGAGAAGTTGACTTTATCTTTCCGGAATTTATCCGAACCGTTTTAGCTAACTACTTGAACGAGCACTACCCAATCCTATAAAAACAAGGTATAATAAAATCTAGGCGGTGAAAAAATGACAGAAAAAGTAAAAAAACCATACAAATCAACTAAACCAGTTAAACATAAAGAAGAACCAGCAGCGACCTTAACAGATGAAATCACAGCTGTCCTTGAAGAGATAAAAGAAGAACCTGTCAAAGAAAAGAAAAAAGGCGAAATCGTAACACTCATTGATGATGTTCACGTAACGATCGGTGCTCGCGAGTATCTTTTAGTAAAAAATCATCGGGAAGCCTTTGATGCAGAAAGATTAGGAGAACGTTTTAGTGATGTTCTTTCAAGATATGATTATATTGTTGGTGATTGGGGCTACGATCAACTTCGTTTGAAAGGTTTTTTCAATGAATCCAATCGTAAAGCAGCTCCTGAACAGAGAATCGATACACTAGAAGATTATTTATATGAATATTGCAATTTTGGCTGTGCTTATTTTGTGATCGAACGAGTTGGTGGGAAACGTGAAAAACAACAAACACGGCGCAAGAAACCAAATAAAAAACCAGTGAATCAAACGCAAGCACACACGGAAGAAAAACGTGTACCAGTGACTAATAAAACGAAACCAGTGATCAAGAACCGTAAAGAAAATGAACCGAAAAAAGCTGTCATTGGTAAGAAAGAGAACGATACGAATAAAGGTCGTTCATTTACTATTCGTCAACGTGAGGAGTAATCATTCGTGAAGAAGCAATATAATGGATATTTAATTGATTTAGACGGCACGATTTATTTAGGCAAAGAAGTCATTCCAGCAGGGAAACGATTTGTTGAACGCCTCCAAGAACTGAAATTGCCTTTTCTTTTTGTGACCAATAATACAACAAAAACACCTGAGGCAGTCGCTGATCGATTAGCACAGGAGTTTGATATTCAGGTATCAGCTAAGACTGTCTATACAGCAAGCCTTGCGACAATCGATTATATGAAAGAACAAGGTAAAGGAAACCGAGTTTATGTAATCGGAGAATCTGGTCTTGTTGATTTGATTTTATCTGCAGGTTTTGAATGGGATGAAGAAGAACCAGATTATGTTATTGTGGGGCTAGATACTAATATTAATTATGAAAAATTCGCTACGGCTGCTCTGTGCATACGAAATGGTGCAACTTTTATTGGCACCAATCCAGATAAGAGTATCCCGACAGAACGTGGTTTATTACCTGGAGCGGGTTCATTTATTTCTTTAATCCAAACCGCAACACAGACAGATCCAATCATGATCGGAAAACCAAATGCGATTATTATGAATGAAGCGCTAAAAGTCATGAAAATGAATAAAGAAGATGTTATTATGGTTGGCGATAACTATGAAACAGATATTCAGTCAGGACTTCAAAATGGAATCGATAGTTTACTTGTTTTGTCTGGATTTACGGCGAAATCAGCAGTTCCAAGTTTACCTGAACAACCCACCTATGTAGTGGATTCTTTGGATGAGTGGACTTTTTGATATGAAAGAAAAAGGTTGGATTTGGCGAGAGCGAGCTGGAATCGTATGTTTGATTTTGACGATCATTTCTTTAAGCATTGCGATCACTATCAATTTTCGTCTGTTATATGTTTTTGATATCGATTCATTAAAGATATTAGATTATGTAGATATGGACAAGCCAACATTACTAAAAAACTTTGATCAGTTGATGGCCTATTTAAATAATCCGTTTAATCATACATTGAAATTATCTGATTTTCCATCATCAAAAAGTGGAGCATTCCATTTTTACGAAGTAAAACGTCTTTTTTTACTCTGCTATGGTGTACTACTCGTGACAGTGATTCCAAGCGGCATCTTTGTTTTTCGTTTGATCAAGTCAAAACGAGTATGGCGTTTGATTCGTCCGTTTCAATGGGGAATGATCATTCCAGTATTTTTTGGTGTTTTAATGGCTATTGGATTCGATCAATTTTTTGTGGCATTCCATGGCGTATTTTTTAATAACGATGACTGGTTATTTGATCCGGCTACTGACCCGATCATCAATGTTTTACCAGAACAATATTTTATGCATAGTTTTATTTTGTTTTTTGTTTTGCTGGAACTGTTCTTCTTTATCGGAATCGTTTTAGGAAAAAGGGAATTAAAAAAATTATAGATAGAATTTTACATCTCTAGAATCAGACTCAATGAGTTGCTTCTGGAGTTTTTTTATTACACAGGTAGCTTCGTAAAAGGAAGTGATAACACCAATTTATTCATATCCATTAATTGTTGACATTTTAAACAGGTGCCTTTATAATATAAAACAGGTACCTGATTTATATTATATTTTATGGAGGAATCTATTATGGAAGAACAAACATTGATGGAACAGTTTCTAAGCTTACAAGCAATGATGCAAAGATATTTTATGAAACGTCGCAGAGAACATGGACCTTTCGGGAATCCGCATAGAGGGCAAGGGAGAGTTTTAAATCTGTTAAAACTTAAACCAGAAACAACGCAAAAAGAGCTGTCTTACTTGTTAGATATGCGTCCGCAATCTTTAGGTGAGCTCTTAGGTAAATTAGAGAAAAATGGTTATATAAGTCGTGAACCATTGGAAAGCGATCGTCGAGTGATGGTGATCCGTTTAACGGAAGCCGGAATGGCAGCTGCTGATAATAGTAAGCAAGAAGAAGAAACGATTTTTGATGTATTATCAGAATCTGAACAAGAATCATTCAAAATCATTATGAGTAAATTGCTCGAAGCACTAGAAGCAGAAATCCCTGAAGAAGAGCGTGACTTTAGAGGTCCTCATATGCGTGGCAGACACGGTCGTGGTTTTGGTGGAGGTCCTGGTAAAATGGAGCCAGGATTTGATCCTCGTGATATGTTTGGATCACCTGATTTTCCAAAAAGAGGAAAATTCGGTTTTGATTCGTTCAAACGAAATACAGAAGACGATGATGGGTTTAATGATTTTTAATAAATGTTGATTGGATATAGTGAAACAAGCTTTCTTTAATGAGAAAGCTTGTTTTTTTATTACTATTTTCAATCTAGTTTCAACAACTAGATTGAATGTTTTTGGAAAGAATGTTAAACTGTTTTAGTAAATAGAAGGAGGGATCTTGTGAATGAAATAAAATCCTCTTTAGAAATTTGGGGAAAAGAATTGGTGGATGTCCACTTGCCACGATGGCATGAATTGCCCGAATTAGAATTATATATGGATCAAGTCATCACACTAGTTGAACGGTACTTGTCACCAGTTATTTTAAAGGAAAAGCATACCTTGCTGACTTCGTCGATGGTCAATAATTATGTGAAATTAGGACTGATACCAGCCCCAAATAAAAAACGTTACAATCAAAAGCATTTGGCTTTTTTAATAGCCATTACGTTATTAAAGCAAGTTCTAACTATACCGGAAATCAAACAAGGCATTCTTTATCAAGGTGCAGCAGTTGGTATTCGTGAAGCATATAATCTTTTTTGTGACGAACAAGAAGCAGCTTTGGCAGTAGTTGTTGCTCAAGCCTTAGGAAATGAACCAGTCGCAGCTTTTAATCAACCTATACCAGTAGAATTTTTAATTGTAAAAGGTGCAACTTTATCATTTGCCACCAAATTATTTACTGAGAAGGTCATTGAATTAGCACAAAAAAAATTAGAAGAAGATGGAGAAAAAGTGGATGAATAAAGAGAAAATTGCATTACTAGTAGATTCGGGGACAGATGTGCCTAGGGAGTTAGTTGAACAATATGGGATGTACATGATTCCGTTGCAAATTATATATAAAGACCGCATTTATACAGATAAAGTAGATATCACACCAGAAGAAGTTTACGAGCGTTTAGCTGTAGAGATTCCAAGTACATCATTGCCAGATGGTGAAACAATCACGAAAATTTTTGAAAAAATCAAAGCAGACGGTTATGAAAAAGTATTGGCTGTGACAATTTCCAGCGGATTGAGCGGAACATTTAATGTGGTTCGTTTGATTGCAGAAGAATTTGAAGGATTAGAAACATTCGTTTTGGATACAAAAAATATCGGAATAGGTAGTGGTCTTCAAGCGATTGAAGCAGCTAAATTGGTCGAAGCAGGCCTTCCGTGGAATGAAATTAAAACAAAATTAACGAATAATGTAGCGAAAGCCAAAGTCTTTTTCAATGTTGCGACGCTTGAATATTTGCAAAAAGGTGGACGGATCGGTTTGGTTGCGTCGATTTTAGGAACGGCGTTAAAATTAAATCCAATTATTTCTTGTAACGGTGAAGGTGTTTATCATACTGTAGCTAAAGCACGTGGTAGAAAGAAAAGCTTGGATAAAACGTTCGAATTAGTAAAAGATTTCATTGGAGATCATAAGAAATTCGTGTTAGCAGTTGCCCAAGGACAAGCAGTAGAAGAAGCGGAAAGCTTTTACGAAAAGTTGAAGGAACAGTTTCCTCAAGCAGAAAAGATTTATTTTGGTACGATCAGTCCAGCTTTAGTTGTTCACACAGGACCAGGACTTTTAGGGATTGGAATCCAATTGTTAGACTAAATTTAAATACCGACAAAAGAGCATTTATTAGATGCTTTTTGTTGGTATTCTTTTTATTTTCCTCTTATGATTATATGTATCAATCATATTGAGATATTACTCATTGAACTTTCTCTCAATTTTAGTTGAAACTATCACGAAAACTTTCATGAATGTGATAATCTATTTAAGAATAAAAGTGAAGGGAGGGGAATATATGAAAAAAGCAATTGCAGAATGTCTTGGAACATTTATCTTGGTTTTCTTTGGTACAGCAACAGCTGTTTTAGGAGGCGGGATTGAAGGTATTGGTACAACTGGGATCGCTTTAGCTTTTGGTTTGACGATCATTGCAGCAGCTTACAGCATTGGTACAATCTCTGGGGCTCATTTAAATCCAGCAGTTTCATTGGGGATGTGGGTCAATAAACGAATCTCAACAATGGATTTAGTTTATTATATCGTTGGTCAAATCATTGGTGGTTTGATTGCTTCTTTTGCTTTGCTATCAATTTTGAATGCATCAGGAAGAGAAACAACAAACTTAGGTCAAAATGGTTTTGGTGACTTTAGCGCAGTTGGTGCTTTAACCGTGGAAATTATTTTAACATTTATTTTTGTTTTGGTTATCATGACTGTCACAAGTACCAAAAAAGGCAATGCGAAACTTGCAGGAATCGTGATTGGTTTGACATTAACAATGATTCACTTAGTGGGAATTCCGCTAACTGGTACATCTGTCAACCCGGCTAGAAGCTTAGGTCCAGCAATTTTTGCAGGAGGAGAAGCATTATCTCAAGTTTGGCTATTTATCGTAGCACCACTGATTGGTGGTGTACTTGCTGCTTTAGTTGGCAAATACTTACTTGATACTGAAGAGTAAAAGCAAAAAAAAGTGTTTGATAGAATCATTCTATCAAGCACTTTTTTTGTGTAAGACCATTACATATTTTTTATTCCAGTTTGGTAATGAGCAAAAATTGGACCAGACAAATCAAACTTAAACGTATTACGATCAACAAGTCCGACGACTTCTTGGCTTTGATAAAGTTCTATGAGAAATTGAGCCATCTCTTTTGCAGTGTGAAATGTTCCAAAACCTTTAATGTAGTCATAAGATTTTGAGCCATTGGCAACTTGAGCAAATTCTGTTTCAGTAGCGGCTGGTGCTAAGACTTTTGCTTTAAGGGGAGATCCTTTGGTTTGTAACTCCAAAGCAATCGCTTCAGTAAATGCACTTACATAAAATTTTGTTGCACAATACGTAGCAGCATTTGGAACATTTTTGTATCCACCAGAAGAAGAAACGTTAATCAATTGTGTATTCTCTTTGTTTTCATAATCTGTGACATAAAGAGAGGATAGTAACGTTAGGGCTTCGATATTCAAATGCAACATTTGACTGACCTTTTCTAAATCTTGGTCAGCGACTGAATGGTAATAGCCAAAACCAGCATTATTGATCCATGTTTCAATGTCATAAATTTTTAAATCCTGGTACAAATCAAGTACGTTTTCTTTTTGAGATAAGTCGACGGTTTTATTCACGATCTCAAGAGTAGGATGTTCTAATAAAATTTCCTCTTTCAAATGATCAAGTAGATCAGTCCTTCGAGCAATTAAGATAAGATTTTTCTCTAGTTTGGCAAATGCTTTGGCGGCTTCCAACCCAATTCCAGAACTTGCGCCTGTGATTACTGTGTACTTCATAAAAATTCCTCCTAATTTAAAAGTGTAGTGGGCTCATTCAACTCTGACAGATTTTAGGAATTGATGAGATCGAAGCAGAGCGTAGTGCTAGCCCGTGAAACAAGATGATGCTAAAACGTAAACTGAGTGGTACAATCGAAGTATAAGGGTTAGAGACGACTCTAAAGCAAGAGAAAAATAAAAGAAGGTGGAAAATATGTATACAATCAGTGAATTTGCAAAAAAAATTGGCATCAGTGAGCACACGTTACGGTATTATGAAAAAGAAGGATTGATTGAACCAGCTAGAGATGAACACAATTATCGTGTTTTTGGTGAAGAAGAAGTGGAGTGGGCGAATTTTGTGATCAAGCTAAAAAACACAGGTATTTCGCTAAAGGAAATAAAAAAATATACTCAGTTAAGAAATCTCGGAGATTCAACGATCACAGAACGCAAAAACTTATTATTAAACCATCGGATAAAAATCCTAACCGAATATGAAAGAGCGAAAAGTCATCTTGACTTACTGGATAATAAAATTACGTTATATGAACAGATGGAAAAAAAGTATAAAAAATAAACCGTATACTGTTTGATTGTTGAAAAAAGCAAACAGTATATGGTTTTTATTTAAAAAAAAGTAATCATTTTTGTTGTTGTATCGACTGTCGCTTGATCTCCGATCGGGATTGTAAAAATCGGTTGTGTATGACCAAAGTTCATATCATAAATCACAGGAATCTCTCGTAATAAAGGATATTTAGATAGAATTGCTAAAAGCCGTTCTTCGGTCATTTCGGTTTCTTTAGGAAACCGTCCAATCAGTAAGGCTTTAGGATGCTTCACTACTTGGAGCAAGGCGGCTAATCCGCGAGCGAAATCATGATAATCATCTTCTTCAGCAGTTTCAACAAATAAAATAGCACATTCGAGATTTGGTAAAAAACGAGTACCAAAAAGCAATTGAAAAGTACCTAAATTGCCGCCGTAACAAGTTCCAGTCACAGGGGCCGAGTGGCTGTAGACTTTCCAATCATTGGCTAATAATGTACGTTTTGGGTCGGGTAAATACCATTCATCTTGGCTCCATGATTCAGAGGCAGATACATCAAACGCTTTTTCATCAGTGGTTGCATGCAAAAAAGTTTCAGTTTGATAATCTTGCAGTTCATCCATTTGAAAACTAGAAAAATGTGGGCCTACATACGTAAGTAATTTTGTCTTAGCCGTAATCGCATTACACAATGCTGTGATGTCGCTATAACCGCAAAAAACTTTTGGATGTCGTTTAATTAGTTCAAAATCAAGGTAAGGCAGTAATTCATTACTATTGAAACCGCCAATCGCTGTTAAAATTCCTTTGACATGATCATCAGAAAAAGCTGCATGCAGATCTTTAACTCGGCTCATGATCGAAGAAGAGCCAAGGATATCATATTCATTCGTATGTTCAGCAAAGGTGACGTTAAACCCTAAAGCTGTCAATTTTTCCTCAGCGGATTTAATACCCAGGTCCGTTAAACGCGAAAAACTGCTAGATGGTGCAATGACTCGAATTTCATCACCTGCTTGTAATCGTGGTGCTTTCATTTTATCGCTTCCTTCTAAAAAAACTTATTCCTAATTATAGTCAGAAAGCCTTTGTTTTTGCAAGATATAGATAAGAAAGGGTAAGGATTTTTTCTCAAAGATGAAACAGTGGACAAAATAAGGTATAATGAGAGAGAATATGGTTAGACTACGAAAAGACAAAAGAAAAAAGAGGTGCCTCTTATATGAAGAAAATATTAGTTGTAGATGATGAAAAGCCGATTTCGGATATTGTAAAATACAACCTTACTAAAGAAGGATATGAAGTCTTCACAGCTTATGATGGTGAAGAAGCTGTTGAAAAAGTAAAAGAAGTAGAACCGGATTTGATAATCCTTGATTTGATGTTACCAAAAATGGATGGACTAGAAGTAGCAAGAGAAGTGCGTAAAACCTATGATATGCCAATCATTATGGTGACAGCTAAAGATTCTGAAATCGATAAAGTTTTAGGATTAGAATTAGGTGCAGATGATTATGTGACTAAACCATTCTCTAATCGTGAACTCGTAGCCCGGGTAAAAGCAAATCTACGCCGTGGTGCTACAAATGCTAAAGAAGCAGAATCAACGACACAATCGGAACTTACGATCGGAGATTTGACGATCCATCCAGATGCTTATATGGTATCAAAACGTGGCGGCAAGATCGAGTTGACGCATCGTGAGTTTGAATTGCTTTATTATTTAGCTAAACATATCGGTCAAGTGATGACTCGTGAGCATTTACTTCAAACGGTTTGGGGTTATGATTATTTTGGTGATGTTCGTACAGTGGATGTTACTGTACGCCGTTTAAGAGAGAAGATTGAGGACAGTCCAAGTCATCCGACCTATTTAGTCACACGTCGAGGTGTCGGTTACTATCTTCGAAACCCTGAACAGGAGTAGTGAATTATGAAGAAAAAAGTTCACTTTTTTCAATCAGTAAATTTTAAGATTGCATTGTCATTTATTTTGTTATTATTGATTGCGATCCAAATTATCGGTGGATACTTCATCCGTGAACTGGAATCGACAACAATTAATGACTACAAACAAAATGTTGATCGACAGGTCTTCCAACTAGCCAGCACGCTCAGTCAAAAGCTAGGTGAAAAAGACCGTGATCGAACAGAGATCGATGCCAATTTGAAAAAAACATTAAGTGATTTTTCAGCTTCTGAAACGATTGAAGCTCGTGTAGTTGATGATAAAGGAATTGTAAGAGCAACAAGCGATTTAAATCGGCAAGGCATCGTTGGTAAGAAAAATGATTATCGTGACTTGAATGACTTTAGTACAAAAAAATATTCAGCTATTGATAATGATAAACGTGTATATATCAATGTTCAGCCTATCCAATCCCCGACTGGCGACACAGTCATCGGGGTTCTTTATGTTAAGAGTAATACAGAAAACAAATATCAAGAGATTACTGACACGGCTCGAATTTTCTTTACGGCTTCACTAATAGCTGGTGCGATCTCGATTATTGTTACGATTTTGATTGCAAGATCGATTACTCAACCAATTGGCGAAATGCGAGAACAAGCGTTACGAATTGCCAAGGGAGATTATACTGGTAAAGTCAAAGTCTATGGTAAAGATGAGTTAGGCCAACTGGCAGAAACCTTCAATCAGCTTTCTGAACGGATCGAAGAAGCACAAGAAACGATGGAAGCTGAACGGAATCGTTTAGATAGCGTACTGGCCCACATGACAGATGGGGTAATTGCGACAGATAGGCGAGGTAAAGTTATTACAATCAATGAAATGGCCCTTTCTTTATTAAATGTGAAAGACGAAGATGTGATTGGCTCTTCTTTGCTGGAATTATTAGATATCGAAACGGATTACACACTGCGGAAATTATTGGAAGAGCCAGAAGAGATTTTGATTGATCGTTCTTTGTCATCTATGGAAGAAGACCAAATGATCATTCGTGTTGATTTTGCAATGATCCGCCGAGAATCTGGCTTTATAACGGGACTTGTTTGTGTGCTTCATGATGTAACGGAACAAGAGAAGAATGAGCGTGAACGTCGTGAATTCGTTTCAAATGTTTCACACGAGTTACGGACGCCTTTAACAAGTATGCGGAGCTATATTGAAGCGCTGAGTGAAGGGGCTTGGGAAAATCCTGAGATCGCACCTAATTTCTTAAAAGTCACCTTGGAAGAAACGGATCGAATGATTCGGATGATCAATGATTTATTGAATCTTTCAAGAATGGATTCTGGTAACGGTGAATTACAGTTAGAATATGTCAATTTCAATGAATTGATCAATTTTGTTTTGGACCGTTTTGATATGATGGTTGAAGCAAATGATAAAAATTATACGATCCATCGTGAGTTCACCAAACGTGATTTGTGGGTGGAATTAGATACAGATAAAGTGATTCAAGTTTTGGATAACATTTTAAATAATGCAATCAAATACTCACCAGATGGTGGAGAAATTACGTGCCGTCTACTTGAAACCCACAATAACGTTGTATTCAGTGTAACCGACCAAGGATTAGGTATCCCTAAAAAAGATATCAGCAAGGTCTTCGAGCGTTTCTATCGTGTGGATAAAGCACGTGCGAGAGAACAAGGTGGAACAGGACTCGGTCTCGCCATCTCAAGAGAAGTAGTAAAAGCTCACAATGGTACAATCTGGGTGGAAAGTCAAGAAGGCCAAGGCTCTACCTTTTATATTTCCTTGCCTTATGAACCTTATGAGGAGGATTGGTGGGAATGAAAATAACAGAAAAAATTGTAAGATTCGGTTTGATTTTCCTAGTGCTACTCAGTTTGTACTTTTCGGTTAGCATTTGGATCAGTTCTTCAAAGAAAGAACAACCAATCAAGAATGATTCACAACTTGCGACTACTGTTGTGAATGAACGATTAGACACAGATGTATTTTTACCATTACATTTGGTTCGTATGCAAAATGGAAAATCAGAAATGAATACGAGTGAAAATCTAATCACGAATATTCAAAACGAAATAAAACATAGTTCATTTGGTAAATTGACTCAAACAGTTGTAGGTAATTCAGAGCAATTTGAAAAATACTTATCAATGGAACTAGGGGTTGAATTACTTTATGAGGGACCGTTTTTATTAAGTGAATATATTTCTGTATATAATTTAAATCTTCAGTTAACGGATCTCAGTGCTGATCAAATTTTCTTTACGTGTATTCAAGTGGATTTGGCTCAAAATAAAATTCGTTTCTTGGATTTTAACCGTAAAGATGTCTATGAAGCATCGATTTCAATGGATAACGAAAAAGTTTTAAATTTAATGAACAAAGTCGGCGTGCAATATAACCAAATTTCAGATCAACAAGCTGTTGCAGGGAAACATTACTATTTGTCAGAAGACCAAAAAATGAAAAAATATAGTTATATTTTAGCCTCTCAACCTGTAACAAAATTTAGAAATGCCTTTTTCTCTAACACCGATAACATTCAAACGAATGAAGACAGTAAGGATCTATCCTATACAAGCGGTAGTGAACGGCTGACTGTAGACGAAAAACTTGGGACGATCCATTTCAACGGTAATATAGAAGCTAGGACAGCGAAAGATAATATTTATTCTGATAGTTTTAATTATATAAAAAAATTAGGAACGAACATGGGGAATATTCGCTACTTTGATCGGACAGATACTGAGATCAATTATCGTACGTTTGTAGAAGGGTTTCCAGTCTTTAGTGAAAATGATAAAGGACAAGTTCGAATCACGATTGGAAACGACAAAGCTGAAAAATCAACTGTGGTAATCGAAACAAGTGTTGATACGATTCAAGTACCGATTCCTTCAGAAGAAGAAGTTGTTTTGAAAAGTACTGAAAGCTTATTAGAACAATTGATAGCAAATGGAGCGAATTCGGAAAAAATTAATTCAATGATGATCGGTTATACTTGGCATAAAATTGAGGAAATAACGCAAGTTGTTGATCTCACTCCAGAATGGTACATTCGCTATGACAATAAATGGTATCCAGAACGTGAATTACTGGAAAAATTAGCGAATTTGGAGGTGGAATAATGGACTTCAAACGAATTGAGTGGATTTTTTTCCTTGCTTTTTTGGGCTTAAATATGTTCCTTTTCGGTATTTATCAAGAAGGGTTAAAAGAAGAAAACAATGTTTCTTATTCTGATCAGACCGATAGCATTGAAAAACGATTAAGTAAAGATGGGATTTCATACAAAGGAACGCTTTCCGGAGAAAAAAAAGAAGGATACTATTTGAGCGGTGAACAGACGAATTTTTATGATGCAATTCAGGCTGAACGAGAAACTAGAGACCGTAATTTCTTTAAAAACGGAATCGAAGTAGTCGATAATTCATTAACCGTTTATCCTCAGATGAATTATGCTCAAACAAGCTACTTTATTGATGAAAAAAATGTTGAAAAATCATTAGAAGCGTTCTTAAATGATAGAGATAGTGTTCTGTTTGGGAGTCAATATCGTTATTTACCAGATTTTTCCATTTTAGATGGAGAGTTTCCAGAAATTATCGTTTCTCAAAGCTATAAGAGTATCTCATTTAAAGATGATACGGCTCAAATTTCACTAAAATTAGAGAAATCAGATGAGTCTGATGGTTTACACAAAATTTATAAGTATACGCAAACTCATATTCAAGGAATTGAAGAACTACGTGATAAGATGGATTTATCTTCTGAACGGGATGCAATCGAAACCTTGTACATCAATAATAAGATTCCAAGTAACGCTAAAATCACCTTTAGAAAGCTAGCTTATACGAGAATTTATAAAATTCGTGAGAAAAATGTATATGTTCCTGTGTGGTTTGTCGGCATCAAATCCAGCGGTAATAACTTACAGATCGAACAGGTGAATGCTATGAGCAATACGATTATTACAAATAATAGTGTGCCAAAGGTGGAAAATCAGTAGTGATGGATGTATAATAAGTAGCTGTAGACCAAAGAAGGGAAGCGAGAAGAAAAATGAGTCAAGAAAAAGCTTTTAATATCAGCATTCTTGCTAGCGGCAGTACAGGTAATTCCCTTTTTATTGAAACAGAGAAGAAAAAGCTGCTTATAGATGCAGGGCTAAGTGGAAAAAAAATTACATCCTTACTAGCTGAGGTCGACCGTAAACCAGAAGATTTGGATGCTATTTTAGTAACACATGAGCATCGTGATCATATTCATGGTGTCGGTGTTTTGGCTAGAAAATATAAATTAGATGTCTATGCGAATGAAAAAACATGGGCAGCGATGGATCCTTTGATTGGAAATGTTGCTGTTGAGCAAAAACATATCTTTGATATGGGCAAAGTTTTGACCTTCGGTGATATGGATATCGAGAGTTTTGGTGTTTCTCATGATGCAGCGGCTCCGCAGTTTTATCGTTTCTTTAAAGATAACCGTTCGTTTGTGATGCTGACAGATACAGGTTATTGCAGTGATCATGTTCGTGGAACGATCAAAGATGCGGATGCTTACCTCATCGAAAGCAATCACGAATTAGAAATTTTACGAATGGGGCCATATCCTTGGAGTTTAAAACAACGAATTTTGGGCGATAAAGGACATTTGTCTAATGATGATGGTGCATTAACAATGGCTGATGTGATCGGGGATCACACAAAAAGAATTTATTTGGGGCATTTGAGTAAAGAGAATAATACCAAAGAGCATGCTAGGATGGCGATGGAGTCGATTTTAGCTGAAAAGGGTCTAGGTGTGAACTTTGACTTTAATGTTTATGATACAGATCCAGAATCAGCATCAGAGTTATTTGCAATTTGATGGGTAGAAACAGAGCTCAAGACACAGTCGGTTAGGGTTGAAGGGTTCCCACAAATCACAAAAGGTAATTATTGTGATTTGTAGGACTCCAAAGATCCTACCTTTTTTTGTTATGCAATGAAATTGTTATATAAGTTTTAATTAAATATATCTTGCCTTGAATTTTTATGGCAGTAGCAGTATAGTTAATTATATTTTGGAATGTTAAAAAAACAGATGCTAAGAATAGAATTGCTGGTGTTATTTTTAGCAGTAGGAGGAATTAGATGTTTCAGTTTTTACCTCATTCAGTTTTGCAAATGGGCACTATTTTTTTATCGATCGTAATCGAAGCGTTGCCGTTCGTTATGCTTGGTTGCGTGATATCAGGGGCATTACATGTTTTTTTAACGCCGGAACGAGTGAAACGATTACTCCCTAAAAATAAATTTTTATCGATCATTGTGGGAAGTTTTTTAGGATTCTTTTTTCCCTCTTGTGAATGTGGAATTGTGCCAATCGTGCATCAATTTGTTAAAAAAGATGTGCCGACCTATACGGCTTTTGCTTTTATGATAACGGCACCGATCATTAATCCAATTGTTCTTTTTTCAACCTATATTGCTTTTGGAAATTCTGTGAAATTTGTTATTTGGCGTGTGCTTGGCAGTATGTTAGTGGCGCTAGTTGTGGGTGTTTGGTTGGCGTACATCAATAAAGAACCGATTTTACAGGATTCTGCTTTTGATAGCACTTGTGCTATAGAGGATGAAGAGCATCAACATGAAAAAGAAACGTTTTGGCATAAATGCTGGTCTGTCCTCACACATGGAATCGATGAGTTTTTTGATACAGGACGTTATTTGATTTTTGGTTCACTATTAGCGGCTGCCATGCAGACCTATTTACCGACAGGTGCGATGTTACAGCTAGGGTATACAAAACTTTTAGCAATTCTAGTCATGCTTGTTTTAGCCGCAACTTTGTCATTATGTTCTGAGGCCGATGCTTTTATTGGTTCTTCGTTATTGAGTTTATTTGGTAATGGCCCAGTCGTTGGGTTTCTCGTTTTTGGACCAATGGTAGATATCAAAAATTTATTAATGATGAAACGTTATTTTAAGACATCCTTTATGTTAAAATTTGTCGGTATTGTAACGGTTGTTGTTAGTCTTTATGCATTAGCAATCTAAGGAGGGAAGAAAAGATGATTCGATTTTTGATTTTAATTGGCTATACGACGTTGATGATGTTTTTACAAGTATCGGGCAGGTTGAATCAATATATAAATGTTCATTACCGCTACTTAGCTATTTTATCGATGCTACTTTCTTTCGTCTTAGCGATGGTTCAGTTGATTCTATGGAATAAAGAGGACGATAAAAAGACAACAGAACATCATCATCATCACGAAGAGGAGCATGATCATGGATTGAATAAGCCTTACCAAAGAGGAATTGCTTATGTATTACTGGCATTGCCTTTGGTTGTCGGTTTTATGTTTCCAACCGTTAGTTTGGATACGTCGATCGTTGAAGCGAAGGGGTTCAATTTTCCCTTAAGTAAAGAATCTGTTGGTGATCCGGATGTACAAACGCAGTATCTAAAACCGGATACTAGCATTTATTTTGATAAAACAGATTATGATAAACAGATGAAACAAGCGTTAACGAGTTATATCGAAGATGATAA
Organism: Enterococcus ureasiticus; assembly: GCF_001730285.1. GTDB lineage: Bacteria > Bacillota > Bacilli > Lactobacillales > Enterococcaceae > Enterococcus_L > Enterococcus_L ureasiticus. Next base: position 47,686 of record NZ_MIJZ01000014.1, on the reverse strand, counting down.
AGTAACTGTTACTGAAGAAAATTACTTAGAAGTGATGGAACTGATCTATAATTATCCGAGTGAATTTATTGGAAAGACAATTTCTTATAAAGGTTTTGCATTTAATTCTTCACAAAATGAGGAAGCAAATATGTTTGTTTTTCGTTTTGGTATCATTCATTGTGTGGCAGATTCAGGAGTATTTGGATTATTGACACATATGCCAGAAGGACAGACATTTAAAAATAATGACTGGGTAGAAGTAACCGGAACAATCCATTCTGGTTATTATGCACCATTTAAACGAGAGATTCCAATGGTGGATGTTACGAAGGTAAAACAAGTTGAAGAACCAAAAAACCAATATGTTTATCGTTCGTTCTAGAAAAAAACAGCCAAAAATCGGCTGTTTTTTTTTATTTTTCCCAGGCAAGCTGATATTCCAATTCGCCAGTACTATCTACTTGTTGATTTATTTGTTTAAATCCTTGTTTTTTATAAAATTTCACAGCATTTTGATTTCTCACATAGACTGAAAGACTTAATGTATCATGAGTACGTTTCGCTTCGTTTAGTAACTTTTGACCGATTCCTTTACTACGATAGTTACTCAGTACGAAAATCCCAGCAATATAATTCTCATTCATGCCTAGAAACGCAATGATTTTATTGTTTTCACTATAAGTATAAAGATCAGCTTGAGGTAGTTGTTCCCTTACGAAAGCGAGATTATCTTTCCAGTAAGATTCTGGAATAAAGGGATGTGCTTCGCAATTAGCTGTTAGCCAAATCTTCATTATCTCTTCTAATTCAAAAGGCGTTAGTGTATTGATTTTTTTGATCATTTTTCTATTCCTCCTAATAGTTATTTATGAAAGAATACAGATAGCACTCATCAATTCACCTCTTTAATGTGGTAGCTAAAACTAGCGTTTCTTTTCTTTTTTGTTTCTAATCAATCCGACTATTTCCCGCTTTTCTCTAAAGTTGCGAATATTATGATTCAAAACTTCAGACAAAACTAAACCTAAGGCAATTGCACCTGCGATCATGATGGCTTGTACACTTGAATAAATAGCAGTTTCGTAGTTTCCTATAACTAAATTTCGTACGGCTTGATAAGCAAGTCCACCGGGCACTAAAGGAACCATTCCTGGAATATTGAAAATAGTAACAGGTAATTTTAGTTTTCGTGAGCAAAAAAAACTAACCGCGGCAACACTCAAAGCACCTAATAAAGAGCCTAAAGCAGCATTAGCACCTAATTGAATCGAAAACCAATAAAACATCCAGCCGGAAGCACCAGATAAACCACACGCAACTAGTGAACGTCTAGGCACATTTGTGATAATAGCATAGGCCGATGAAGCTAAAAAACTAAATGAAAACTGAACCAGTAAATTGATCATTCGAAACCCTCCAGATTCTTATAAATGAGCGACTTAAATTGGCGAAGGTTTTTCCTAATAAAACAATTGAAAAACAAACGCAATGGCAAAACCGATCATGGAGGACGTCATCATTGCTTCCGTTCCTCTAGAAACACCTGAAAGGTAATGGCCTGCCAGTAAATCTCGTAAGGCATTCGTGATCTGAACACCTGGGACAAGCGGCATCACACAGCCAATAATGATCATATCTTGATTAACGCCTAACCCAATTTTACTGCTTAAAAGTGCTGCACAACCAATAAAGAAGGCAGCCAAAAACTCCGAAAGAAACTTAATACGTAACACTTTCAAACTGCTGTAATAAAGCATATAACCCAAACCGCCGATTAAACAAGTCAAAAGTAAATCAGACCAGACACCGCCAAACAAAATCATGATCGTTCCACTGACAACCGCAGCACTGACAAACCTCATCCACAAAGGGAAAAACTTTCGTTCTTGTTCTAAGCTTTTTAGCTTTTCTAAAAGCTCATCTAGTGTGTAAAGTCCAGTGACATACTCTCTAGAAAGCTGATTGATTGTGGATACTTTTTCTAAATTAATCGAACGGTTTAAAATTTGGACCATCCGAATGGTTGATGTGCCATCTAGTCCCACGAAAAGCCCCGTTTGGGTAACGTAGCTCACAAGGCGATAATTTCCTGATGCCAAGGCAATCCGACTCATCGTATCTTCTACCCGATACATTTCAGCATCACTTTCCAGCATGATTTTCCCAGCTAGCAAACAAGTTTCTAAGACTTTTTCTATATCTATCGTTGCCATTTATTTTCCTCACTTTTAAGTTCTATCATCTCATCTATGATTAGTATAGTTTATTATAGCCTGAAAAAATAGCACGGAACAATAAAAAGATAATACTCTATCAAGCAATTTGCACAAACAAAAAAATCATCTTAATTATAAGAATATTTAGACATTAGAATATCCCTGTAACACTTCTTATCGTATAATAGGAAAAAGGAAAGAAATACAGAATGATTGGGATGGAAAAAATGATTTTATTAGGATCTTTGGTTAATGGGTTAGCGATTATTTTTGGAAGTTTACTGGGGGCTATTTTACGCAATATTTCAGAAAAAATGAAAGATACTGTAACAAAAGGCATTGGCCTAGGCGTTTTAGTATTAGGTATTCAAATGGCTTTTAAAACCTCGTCTTTTATTGTGATCCTAATCAGTTTATGTTTGGGGGCAATGTTGGGAGAAGCAATAGGCATTGAAGACAAGATGAATGGATTTGGCTTGAAGCTAGAAAAACGTTATGCAAAACCAGGCAGTAATTTTGCCGATGGATTTGTGACCGCATCGTTGATTTTTCTGATTGGATCGATGGGAATTATTGGTGCAATCGAAAGTGGTGTGGCGAATAATCATCAAACGTTGTTTACAAAAGCTGTAATGGATGGCTTTATGTCGATCATGTTGACAGCAACATTAGGTGTAGGGGTTCTTTTTTCAGCTGTACCAGTTTTTCTTTATCAAGGAACTATTGCGGTCTTTGCTAGTGTCTTGATGCGTTATATTCCTAAAGAGCTGCTGGATTTACTAATGGGGGAAATCAGTGCGATCGGTGGTTTGATGATTTTTGCAATTGGATTGAATATTATGGACATCACTAAAATTAGAGTATCCAACTATTTGCCAGCAATTCTTATCTTGATCGGAATAATCACAGTGAAATTTTATCTGTGATCAACGTAAAAAAATGGAAATTGAATGAAATGCTGACAGACAGTTGTCATCATTTTTGTGTTAAGCTCAGTTTATAAATGAAAAGGAGTGAAGGAAATGACCATTCAATTAACAGAAAAAACAATCAAAGGCAAGAAAATCCGCACAAATAATCATCGCTTGGATGAAATTATCGCTTTGTGGAACAAGGTGCCTGACATGCATCTAGATGGGGAGTTTTTCGCGGTATATTCAAACTATGAGAGCAATTTCAAAGGGGATTATGATTTATTGGTGGGGAGTGAACAAGCTGATTTTCCTGAGATTTCAGTCATTCATGCTGGTGAGTATGTAGAAATTCCAGTAGCAGAGGCAAGCCCAAAAAGTGTAGGGGAAACTTGGCAGAAAATTTGGGAAGACGGAGCGTTAGAAAAAAAACGTACCTATTTGACCGATGTTGAACATTATAAAGCAGATGGGACAATCGTAATTTATCTTTCTGTATAAATGTATAAAATTATTTAAGGTCTGGATAAAAGCCAATTGAGCTTTTATCCAGACTTATTTTTATTTAAAGTAAAATGAATGCTAATGTTCATAAATGCATATTTATTTAATTATGAATAATAAATTAATAAAAAACCATTGACTTGTATAATGAGAAAACTTATAATATAAAAAACAACACTCGTTTGATAAAAATAAAAAGAAAAGAAGTGAAGTAAATGAAAGTCTCAATTGTTGGTGTGACTGGGTACAGTGGGCTGGAACTTTTACGTTATCTTAGACAACATCCATTTGTTGAAGTTGTTTCGATCCATAGTCATTCAATGAATAAAAAATCATTAGAGGATGTTACCCCTCATTTAAAACAACTTATTTCTTTACCCTTAGAAAAAATCGATCCTGATGAAATTATGAAAAAAAGTGATCTGGTCTTTTTAGCAACACCTTCAGGTATTTCAAAAGAGTTGGCACTGCCTTTTATTGAAGCTGATTTTCCTGTGATCGATTTATCGGGAGACTTTCGTTTAAAAGAAGTTGGGGAATACGAAAACTGGTACGGTACAACTGGTGCTTCAATAGATATACTTCAAAAATTTGATTATGGTTTAGCTGAGTATCGAGACAAACCTCTATCAAAGTGGATCGCGAATCCTGGTTGTTACGCGACGGCGGCAGAGTTATCTTTAGCTCCATTATTGAAAAGTGATAAATTAGCTTTAGATTCCATCGTTATTGATGCGAAATCAGGTATTTCAGGTGCAGGCAAAGGATTATCGCAAATGACTCACTACACCGAAACACATGATAATATGACGTTGTACAAAATGAACAGCCATCAGCATATCCCAGAAATCATCCAACAGTTAAAAAAATGGGAACCACGGCTTTCAGCAATCCAGTTTTCAACCTCTTTGATTCCAGTGACTAGAGGCATTTTCTTAACCGCTTACGCTAAACTAAAAGAGCCGATTTCTGACGAGAAATTAGTTCAGCTATATCAAGCACATTTTGAAAAGAGTCCTTTTATTCGGGTCCAAGAAGTCGGTCATTATCCTGTACTTAAGCAGGTGATTGGTTCGAATTACTGTGATATTGGATTAGCCTATAATCCAAAAATGAACATGATTACGATCGTAACAGTCATCGATAATTTAGGCAAAGGTGCGGCTGGGCAAGCGATTCAAAACTTGAATATTTTTGCAGGTTTTGATGAACGGTGCGGTCTGGATCATATACCGATTTATCCATAAAAATTGATTATGAACTAAAATGAAGGTTCAAAACTTAGAGGGAGCGGCAATTATGAAGAAAGTCATTGTTATAAAGATGGGTGGAGTAGCCAGCGATAACTTAACAAAATCATTTTTTGAACAGGTCGATCAATGGCAAAAAGAGGGGAAAAAAGTTGTGATCGTTCACGGTGGCGGCCATTATATTTCTGAAATGATGCAGCGTTTAAATGTACCCGTAGTAGTCAAAGATGGTCTGCGGGTAACGACAGAAGAGACGTTAAAAATCACCCAAATGGTGTTGATTGGTCAAGTACAACCGATGATTACCACTCATTTTCAACAAGAAGGGTTTTCAGTCGTGGGCTTAAATGCCTCTTGCGGTCAAATCATTACAGGAACGTTTCTTGATAAAAATACATTAGGCTCAGTTGGCGAAGTCAAGCAGGTGGATACAGAATTGTTAGAACATCTACTTGAAACTAAGCATATTCCAATCATTGCCCCCTTAGGCTTAACGAAAACAGGTGAGTGGTTGAATATCAACGCGGATCATGTAGCCTGTAAAGTAGCGGAGGAATTGCAGGCTGAAAAATTGTACCTGTTAACGGATGTTCCAGGTGTGAAAAAGGAAAATCAATGGCTAAAAGAACTGTCCACCAATGAAATTCCCCAACTTAAAACAGCCAAAATCATCAAAGGCGGAATGCTGCCAAAATTAGAAAGTGCTGTAACAGCAATCAAAGGTGGCGTGAAAGAAGTTCATATCACAAATCAAATCCAATACGACGGAACTATTATCAAATCAAAGGAGGTTTTTGCATGAGTTACTTATTTCCAAACTACCAAAGAAAAGAGCTGGAATTGATCAAAGGTTCTAAATGTACACTGACGGATCAAACTGGGAAAAGCTATCTTGATTTTACTAGTGGAATCGGCGTAATGAATTTAGGGTATAATGATCCTGAACTAAATCAAGTACTATTGGAACAAGCTAATCTTTTATGGCATACACCGAATTTATATGAAAATCATTTACAAGAACAAGTGGCTGAGAAATTAGCAAATGGTAAAGAATATGTCAGTTATTTTTGTAACAGTGGAGCGGAAGCGAATGAAGCTGCAATTAAATTAGCTCGTAAAGCAACTGGTAAAAGCAAAATCATTACCTTTACAAATTCGTTTCATGGTCGAACATATGGTGCGATGAGTGCGACAGGTCAAGAGATTATTCATGCTGGTTTTGAGCCATTAGTTCCTGATTTTATTTATGTACCTTTTAATGATATTGAGCTATTAAAAGCGGAAATCGACCAGCAAACTGCAGCTGTCATGTTGGAATTGATTCAAGGCGAAGGCGGTGTATTACCAGCTGAAGAGTCATGGATTCAAGCTGTACAGTCCCTTTGCAAAGAGTATGGAGCCTTGTTGATCATCGATGAAATTCAAACCGGAATCGGCCGGACAGGCACTTTCTATGCTTATGAACAGTACCAGATCGAACCGGATATTTTTACATTGGCGAAAGGCTTAGGCAATGGAATTCCTGTAGGAGCAATGGTTGGTAAAACTAGTTTGGCAGAATTTTTTGGTCCTGGCAGTCATGGTTCTACTTTTGGAGGAAATAAGTTAGCGATGAGTGTTGCTTACAAGGTTGTTGAGCGCATCAATCAACCAAAATTTTTGCAGGATGTTCAGAAAAAAAGTCAACAGCTTTTTACAGGACTAAACCAACTAGCAGAAAAAACTTCAATGATCAAAGCGATTCGTGGTAAAGGATTAATAATTGGTATCGAGTTAGCAAATCAAGATATATTAAAGATTGTATTGGATCAATTAGAAATCGAAGGTTTACTCACATTAAAGGCTGGTCAAAACGTTTTACGTCTTTTACCACCATTAACAATCACAGAAAATGAAATTGATCAAGGACTAATGATCATTGAAAAAGTCTTACATAATCTAGCTAAACAGACAGGCTTTTCAGAAAAAGGAGATTGATAAATGATGAATTCCATGTATGGCAAAAGTATTTTAAATTTAACAGAGTTAACGAAAGAAGAATTTCTATCGATCATTGAACTAGCTGTAGCGATAAAAGCTGATCCTGAAGCGTATAGAGGCGTTTTAGCTGGGAAAATATTAGCTATGATTTTTGAAAAAAATAGCACTCGAACGCGTGTTTCATTTGAAGCGGGGATCATTCAACTTGGCGGTCAAGCGATAGTTTTAGATTCAAAAAGTACGCAGATGGGTCGGGGGGAACCAGTCAAAGATACTGCTAAAGTGATGTCCAGTTATGTGGATGGGATCATGATCCGTACCTATTCAGATCAAATCGTTGCTGAACTTGCAAAGGAAGCGTCAATTCCTGTTATCAATGGACTAACAGACGATCATCATCCTTGTCAAATACTAGCTGATTTTCAAACGATTTATGAACAAAAGGGGAAGCTAGAAGGAATCAAATTAACGTATATTGGCGATGGAAATAATATGGCGCATTCATTTTTGATCGGTGGAAGTTTGGTGGGGATGGATATCAGTATCGCAACGCCCAAAGGCTATGAACCAAAAGCGGAATTTGTTGAGCTTGCTAAAAAGAATGCAAAAGTAAGTGGTAGTATAATCGAAATTGTGAATGATCCAGATCAAGCAGCCAAAAATGCTGATGTTTTAGTGACAGATGTCTGGGCAAGTATGGGCGATGAAAGTGAACAAAAAGAACGGGAAGTAATCTTTAAGGAATTCCAGATCAATAATCGACTTTCTGTTCAAGCTAAAAAGGATTATTTGTTCCTACATTGCTTACCCGCTCATAGAGGAGAAGAAGTATCAGTTGATATTATTGATGGAACACACTCTGCGATTTATGAAGAGGCAGCCAATCGTCTCCATGCTCAAAAGGCTTTGATGGTCAAACTCATGGCAAATCTATAGAAAAGAAATGATACTAGACGATTTTTCGTTTTGTGTCATTTTTTATTTTCGAAACGTATACATTGTCCATTGACTTGTTACGTGTTGATCGATAAATATGAATCCAATTTCAGACGTATAAACTTGAAAATCAGCTGAATTTTTTAATTGAGCCAAAAAGTAATTGATTTTTGCAGTCTCACAAGCAAAAACTACGATACCATTTGGCTTGAGAACACGATGGATTTCACGTAAGGCCAGGCCTAGATCATCCCAATGAAAATGTGTTTGGAAAGCAGTTACGAGATCGAAAGTTTCAGAATCAAATATAAGATCATGAACATCCATTATTTTAAAATCAATCCGTTGGTTTAAATATTTCTTTTTGGCTTGTGCCATCGCGTCATCAGAAATGTCAATACCAGTGACAGCGGACAGATTTGTTTGCTGCAAGAGATAATCGCTTGAAGCACCATTGCCGACACCAATATCTAAAATTGTGATTCCGTCATTTACCGTAATATTGCTCATCGCCCATTTGACCAAAGGGAGGTAAATACTATTCCAAAGATACATCATACACGTACCAATAATTCCAGTAGGTCTTTTTGACTGTTTTAATAAAATTTGGAATAAATAGACCAATAACACAAGAAACACAGCAATAATCCCAATTAACATAAAAAAACTCCTTTATTTTATATTGAACTCTTGAAAATAGTATACAATAAAAAAACAATGGCTAGAAAAAAACTTGACCATCTCCTGTCAAAATTGATGCTAAAATTCCTTTATTTCCCCGATAATCATCCAATTTCCTTAAATTTAAAGAAAATCTTTAATATATATCAGAAAATATGAAGTTTTGTTTGTAGTTTCGGTTTGTTTTTAGTAGAATGAAACTGTATGAATAGAATAAAAGTGAGGTGTAGATAAATGGGTTTTACAGATGAAACTGTACGTTTTGATTTTGATGACAGCCGTAAGAAGGAAGTAAGTGAGACTCTGGCTACTGTATACAAGGCTTTAGAGGAAAAAGGATATAATCCGATCAATCAGATTGTGGGCTATTTGCTTTCTGGAGACCCGGCCTACATTCCTCGTTACCAAGACGCTCGAAATTTGATTCGTCGTCACGAACGAGATGAAATCATGGAAGAGCTGGTTAAATATTACTTATCTGATCATGGAATCACTATTCGATGAGAGTAATGGGACTTGATGTTGGCTCTAAGACAGTAGGAATTGCTGTCAGTGATCCATTTGGTTGGACAGCTCAAGGTGTGGAAATCATTCGGATCAATGAAGCGCAGGAAGAATTTGGTTTTGAACGTTTAGCGGAATTAGTCAAAGAATATGAAGTAACTCGCTTTGTTGTGGGCTTACCAAAAAATATGAACAATTCGATCGGACCTAGAGCCGAAGCGTCAATGGCGTATGGAAAGAAAATCGAAAAGATGTTCCAAATTCCTGTTACCTATCAAGATGAACGTCTGACCACGGTTCAAGCAGAACGGATGTTAGTCGAACAAGCAAACACATCCAGAGCGAAAAGAAAAAAAGTAATCGATAAGGTAGCTGCTGTCATGATTTTGCAAAATTATTTAGATGGCGCTAGCAATAAAATTTAATCGACTTGTAAAAAAACAAGTGTAAGATAAAAGGAGAGCAAAACAATGGCAGAAGAGCATAACCATGATCACGATCATGAAGGACATGAACACATCACTTTAGTTGATGAACAAGGGAACGAAACGTTATACGAAATTCTTTTAACAGTTGACGGACAAGAAGAATTCGGTAAAAATTACGTACTTCTTTATCCAGCTGGTGTTCCAGAAGAAGATGATGTTGAATTGCAAGCTTACGCTTACATCGAAAACAACGAAGGAACAGAAGGCGAATTACAACAAATCGAAACAGATGCTGAATGGGATATGATTGAAGAAGTTTTCAATACATTCATGGCGGAAGAAGAAGAATAGAAATTAAAAGAGAGTTGAATCCTCGATATATAGGGATTCAGCTTTTTCTTTTGTTTTAGTGAATGCCATTTCGTTTTAATTTATTCATATTGGTTCACATTGATAAAAATAAAAAAGAGTAAAAAATTATATGTTAGTGTATATTAGCACTAGTTAGCATTAGTCTTTGTACTCCCGCCGTCACCACAACTTTTATGGAGACAGACAGTAGAAACATTGATTTACAGAGGTTTGTACAGCGGTTGTACTGTCTATTTTTTTATTGAATACGATTGAACTAGATTCCAACATGATTAGCAAATAATTTAGCAGTCTTTTCTTTATTGTCTTGTGTTACATGAGCATAGATGTTCACGGTAGTTTGAACGTCTGAATGTCTTAACCGTTCCTGAACTTCTTTAATTGTTGCACCGGATTCAAAAAATAGACTACAATGAGTATGTCGAAAGCCATGAGTAGTTATTTCTTTCAGTTCATATTTTTCGCAAACTTGTTTTATATATTTTCTGGTAATAGTCGGCTGCAAATAATCATTTTGAAGATTACTGAAAATAAGTTGCTGTTTATAATGCATTGATTACTGGCGGATTTTTAAAAGCTGGATCGATGGGCAATAAAGAAACGTTGCTTAATGATTTAGAGCATAACGGATGGCAACATGTCCAACCAGTAAACGGCAACTATCCAGCTAAAAGAGGGGATGTTTTCATCTGGGGTACTCGTGGCCACACGTTATGAGCTGCAGGTTACACGGGCATTTTTGTAGATGATAATAACAATATTATCCATTGTAACTATGGTTATAATGGTATTACTGTTAATAATCATGATACAATCTGGGGTTACAACGGACAACCGGCAATCACGATTTATCGTTATACTGGATCAGACAGCAAGCTTGTCACCCCTGCCCCAAAGCCCAAACCTGTTCCAACAAAAAGACGGTATGGTTACAGGGTGGATGATGTACAATTTATCAACGACATGTGGAAAATCCGTCGTAACTCATTGGCTCCAGTTGGTTTTGATTGGACCGATAACGGTATAAACGCTACAGATGTGGATATGATTGATCCAGGCAATGGTGCAATGTTAGCAGATCAAGAAATGATTAGGCCTGGTATGTATTTTGCTTTTAATGAGGCTAGGGTTTCTGACACAGGTCAAGCCGTAAACGATCATGGACACAACTATCGTAAGTTTAACTTTACTCAACCTACAGGCGAGGTTTGGTTAGTAAGAGGTAGCAAGCAGCAACTTATGTATGGATAAATCAATAAGTATAATATTTGCAAAAATTTATAAGACATAGTAGGTTTAAGTAACCCAATTAACAACTAACACTTTTTTCGTTCTTCTCCTTTCCCATCTCTTTTGAGATGGGATTTTTTTGTGTTTAAATAGTCCTCCTTGATTGGAGGATTACATAAAATATTGACCTTTATTTCTGTTTACAAAAAGAGATTTACTGTTCATTATAAGGAAGATATAATTAACATTTAGGGAGAAGGAGTGAATTGGGAAGAATGGGGAATAAGATAAAACAAAAAAAGGTGTTGGTAGGAGTAATCATGGTCATGTTTTTTTGTGTTTTTATGAAACCGGAAAAAGCAGATGCATATGCACTTTGGAATTATTGGTTGGGTGGCTCTAATAAGATTCTAAGGTACAATCAACCAGGGACGAAACATAGCTTGCAAGTAGCGCACGCAGATATTCATTGGAACAAACAATCGCCAGGTACTATTCAACGGATGGATAGAGCTGCTAATGTAAGGTTATATGATGTCAATAAAGGTGCAAATAAAGTGGGTGGAGTCACATCTTCAGGTAATAGAACAATAGAGTTTAATGATTACTACATGATTCGGAGTAACCACCCATATAAAGAAGAATTTGGTTTTATGATTGCGACACATGAATTTGGACATGCTTTAGGATTATGGCATTCTCCAGGTTCTAAGAATGTGATGTATGCTAGCTTTGGTCCGGGTGTTGTAAATAATCTTCCTACAGCAGACGACAGAGCTGGATTACTTGCATCAAAAAGAAGATGGTAGAAGGAGATAAAAAATGAAAATAACCAGATTTGGATTAGTAATGCTTTTAAGTGTAACTCTTATTTCACTTATGGCATGTAAAAATGAGAAAAGTGAACAAAAGGAAAGTACAAGTACATCAATTTCACAAACGAAAGATATTCTAGCATCATTAGGATTAGAAAATCAAAATGATGTAGACACGTGGGAAACGCCACTCTCTATCCTTGTTTTAGAAAGTTCTTATATGGGAGCGTCCACACTTGAAGGAAAAACACTGGAAGCGGATAATATTTTTGTTGCGACTTTGGAAGAAATGGAAACAACATATCCCAATCCAGTATACGACGAGAACGGAAAATTGATTAGCAATACACCAAAAACCAATTTTAAATTGAATGTGATAGATAACTTAAGGGGTGACCTTCCGACAGGTGAAACAATTCAAGCCTCAAGAGACTATTTCGGAAACGGCGATGGGCAAGAAAAAGGGAAGTTCTTAACCCTAATAGAGAATGATATTATACCTGAGGTGGGCAAAACCTATGTTTTTCTAACTTTTGTTCTAGATGGAGAATTAGCTATTCTACCTGGAGGGGAAGCACCTAGTAATTTTCCGTTGGAAAATGCGCCTATGAACTTAGATAAGCAAACTAGGAGTGTTGTAGAGGATATCGTTGATTCTTCGACTAAAGTAGAGGAAATTGAAAAACAAGTAGAAAATGAGAAAGAGACATTTGATAAAATAGGAGATACTATGTTAAGTGCCCCCGAAATTCAAGCACGTATTGAAGGGCATGGAAATAAGCTTGATATGAATAAAGTCATAATAAAATAGCTGTTATTGGCTAAAAGCCTATCTCTTAGTTTGAGGTAGGCTTATTTTTGTACACTTTTTTCGCACAGTCTAGCAATTTTAAATTCAATATCAGCACTCAATACCAACAACCTATAAACTCTGCAGCATCCTCTATACTCTCAAATTCCTAACAAGCCGATCTGCTATCGCTAATCAATCCTACAACATTACCATCTAATTATAATTATCTGATCCATATAAAAACCTCCCTACGATAATATACTCAAGGAGGGAAGGGAATTATTTTAATAGTTGAAAAGTAGTAGATAAAATTGTATTCTAGTTGAAACGCTATGACTGATTGTTAAAAAACGAATAGACTTGTAAATAATAAAAAAGCTATTGGTTATCAGCAACTTTTCACATCCTGCAACGCCTTTTTTGTTTTAATTTTGATTACTCAACACAAATCGATCTAATTCAGATGTTTGATAAAATACGACGCCACCTTCAATAGGTTTGCAACGTTTCAAACCTAAATCTTCATACTTTTTTAAGTTGCTGCGTCGATACCATCATAATATTTGAGCGCGTTTTTTTGTTTAATGAATACTGGTTTATTTACTCTAGCTTCAGCAAGTTCTGCGAACTTATCGAAATACTTTTCTAATAAATTAAGTAACAGATTCTCAAAGCAGTTAGAAAATATATTCCCTATATTAGATTTTTCCATAACTATCATCTCCTTTTTTTATTATAGATGGGCGTAGTAGTATGATACAAGAGAAAAGAGTAAAGAACACATCTGAAATGCCAAATTAAAAGTGGAAAGTTAAAATGACAAATCTAGCACTAGTAAATTTAGATGATCTAAAAGTTCTGATGTCAGAACAAGCAATTCCTAACGAAGTGTGGGGGACGAAACAAGTTGCTGATTTCTTGAGAATTAGTATTAGTACTTGCAAAAAAGAAGCTATAAGCGGAAATATACCGGCAGTAAAAGTAGGTGCTGAATGGAAGTTTAGCAGTATCGCACTTTTTGAACATGTAGTTAGACGGAAGTTAAAGAGCTGAACGATTCAAAAAATAGTAATAAATTGATTATAATAATATTTTTTACTATAGCACCCTACGCTAGTGAGACTTATAGTGAATGCCATTAGCAAAATGGTTAAAGATATTCGGTGATTGACTATGAATGGTTTCTTCTTAAAAGTCACTAAATGACGATAGATAAAATGTTATGAAATGCTATCGACATTAATCAGGTGGGTATTTTTGTTTAAGCAATTACAAAGGAAATGATGAATACAATCTTTTAAAGATTAACCCCCCCAGTCTAATTATTTCAGATTAAAATATGTAACGTGGGAACCGGTGGATGGGGTCGACTCTGAAAATGTAGCACACTTTTTGTACCCCCCTGTATCTAAAATTACAAGCCTTCATAAAAAATAGAACGGTGTAGTCCTTTCTTCTCAAAATTGCCGCTTTTCAACTTTTTTGGTCTATAAACATTGATATAATAGGGTTTGACACAGGATGAGTTATTAAAAATAAGCTATTTCTGTTCTAAGAACAGCGTGAACAATATTCACTATGTTAGCATGACCTCGTAGACGGCTAGGGCATAACTACACCGCTATCTAGCAAAGTATCAAAATCTACCTAGTTGCTTTGAAAACGACGGCCTAACGAAACACTAGGGCATGAAAAGAGGACTTGTCAAAATTCCCGATTCGTTACTTTAGGACTACACTGATATTTTCGGCAAGTTATTTATAGTAACCCGTCTTGTAGTAAATTTGATAAGAGATAGCAAGGTAGGACAATGGACTAGCTGACTTTTTTTAATATTTTGTAGATATTTATTCTTACTATTGGTATGATTAGGCAAGGAGGGTATACTATGGATCAACTTCTTGACATATTAAAATTAATAGGATCATTAGGAATAATGGGAGTTTTAATAAAATTTTTCATTGATCGATTATGGTCTACACAAATAGAATTTAGTATTGAAACGAACTACAATAGAGCGTTTAGAGAATTTTTTAATCTCTGCATTACTATAATTTATATTTCTATTATCATTTTCTTGATATACTCTTCATACGAGTTAAACAAGTCAGTTCAATATGATGTATTAACAAGTGGACACTATTCCTTTGGCGAAAAAGAATATAAGGAGTATTTAACAAATGAAAATAGAAATACAAAGATACAATCAATTATACTAGTATTTTCATTTGTTCTAATTATTGGTGTATGTCACGGATATATTCGTTCGTTTTGGTATGGTAATTATAGAAGACGGGTCTATTTAAAGTTTAATAATAGGAAATTCTATGTGTTAAAGCGAATTACAAAAGATAGAGTATTGTTTACTGACGAAATAAAAACATTTAAGATTATAGAGTTCTCTAAATTGAATAATAAAAACTTTAAATTGGAAACGATTGAAGAACGTAAAAAAGCAAGATATAAATATTATTATAAAACATTGAAAAGACTAATAAATTTGAAAAAATACACAACGTCAGAGAAAGTTATAACTATAATACTTTTCATGTTATTATCAATAGTTTTAGTGCTTGGATGGTGGGCGCAAGAAAAAAAAGGATTTTACACGATTGTGATGCTTTCAATTTTCATTAGTATATATTTATTTGTCTTAAGACAGTACCTAAAAGGTAAGAAATTAGGAAAAAATGATCTCTCGAGTAAATGAGAATTTTAACGAAAAAAATCTACTAGCATGGTGGTTTTGTCTTTATATTTGTCTGTATGTGTAGATAAGACTGAATCAAATTTTAATAAAGGAGCTAAATATGAACAAATTTTTGATTAGTGTTTTGATTACGGTTCTGTGCTTATCTATATGTGGTTGTTCACCTAAACAAAAGAGTGATTTGCCAATTGAACAATCCTTTTCAAAGGTTGAAGATTTAAGAAGTATTTCAAAAAAAAATACGGACATATCGACTATTACATATAATGATTATCATGAGGATAATGATGAAACAATTTTATTAGATAAATCTGGAAAAGAAGTATCATATGAAGTTTTACTAGCAATCGACAGAAAAAAAGAATTTGGAAAGAATTACATGTTAATTTATCCTTCTAATAGTGACCATGAAGATATAGAACTAGAGGCTTATAGTTATGTTGAGAATGAAGAAGGTACAGGAGGGGATTTGACTTCAATTAAAACTGATGCTGAATGGGATATGATTGAAGAAGTTTTTAATCAATTTATGGATTAAACCTAGTAATTCTACCATTAAACCAATTATAGAAAAATAAATGCGCCCCATGCTAATGAGAATTTTAGTGAATGCCAAAATGAATGCCATTAGCAAAATAGTTAATGATATTCGGTGATTGGCTATGCATGTTTTCTTCTTAAAAGTCACTAAATGACGATAGATAAAACGTTATGAAATACTTTCATCATTCATGGTGGAAGAAGAAGAATAGAAATTAAAAGAGAGTTGAATCCTTGCAATATAAGGGTTCGGCTTTTTTTAAATTTACGAATACCAATAGCTAAGAAAGAATCGATTAGTACATTGCCTATATTAAGACAAAATAAAAAATAGAACTATAAAGCAATTTTATAAAAACTCACTTCATAGTTCTATTTTAAATTCAAACCACTAGACAGTTTTTGCTACACTTTCTCCTTCTGATAATACATCGAAAGAATCAACCCAACCCCAATAAAATTAGCCAAATAAGCTGTACCGCCCTGACTAATAAAAGGCAAAGGAATCCCCGTCAAAGGCAACAAACCAATATTAGACCCGATATTTTCAAGAATATGAAACAAGAAATACATAATCACACCCGTCGTAATATACGCATAAAATTCACGTTTTGCATTTAGCGTACAGATCAGCATTTGATAAATTAGATAAAAGAATAACAGAATCAACGCACAAGTACCTACAAAACCATAAGCCTCACCAATTACAGTGAAAATCATATCAGATTCTCTAACGGGGACGTAGATTTGTAAATTCGACAGACCTTTCCCCAACATCTCTCCAGACCCAATAGCAGTCAGACCACGAGCTTGCTGAAATGAAATTGAATCCGCATATTCAAAAGGATTGAGCCAAGCATGGATCCGATTAAACTGATATGGCTGAAAATGAAGATAGGAAAGGATTTTTTGCCCTTGTTCAGTTAAAACTAATAAAATACCACTGACACCAATTACACCTAAAATCCCAAAGCCGACCGTTAAAATCTTCCAAGAGCAACCGGAAACAAGTACCATACCAAGAAAAATAGAAATAAAAACTAAACTTGTTCCAAAATCTTTTTGATAAAACATCAAAGCAAAAACAGGGAGGCTGACAAGTGATAATTCACCCAATAAACGAAAATCTTCTTTTAAAGTCGATGGATTCGACGATTTTTGTCTTCTTCTCGTAACAATATAGGCCAACATCAAAATATAGCCTAGCTTCATGAATTCTGATGGCTGGAAGGAAATTGGCCCTATACGAATCCAACGTTTGGTACCTGTTGCGGCTGCCATTATTGGGTCATGAAATTTTATAAGTAAACTCATTAGAAATAACGATAAACCGTAAAGAGCAGGAGTAAATTTCCATAAATATTTAATTGGAATGAACATTGTAACAAACATTGTGACAATACCTAAAATAGTCCATAAAAACTGTTTCCTCAACAAAGGTGCAACTGATTCAACAGAAGGATCCGCATGAAATGCACCATACTGAGCAATGAAACCGACTAATATCAAAAGAAAGACAGGCAACAGAAGGGCATAATTCACTGGTTCACTTTTGGTATTTAACATTTTTCTCATGCAATACCTCCTTCTTGCCTAGATGTTTCTCTAATCTCCGTAGCGCGAGCATTCAAAGCGATGCCAAGCGTAATACTCAGTATCAGTAAGCTAGATCCGCCATAACTGATGAACGGGAAGGTCAGTCCGGTCATTGGAATAAAACCTAACAAACTACCTACATTTACAGAGACTTGAAGTAAAAGCAACATACCGCAACCAATATAAAGATAAGAGTAATAAAGATTTTTTGATCTTATCGCAAGTAAGAATAAGTGAGCGACCATAAAGAACACTAAAAATAAAATCCCTAAAGAAAAAATCAAGCCCAACTCTTCGATACAGATAGCAAAAATAAAATCTGTATCAGGAGCTGGAAGAAAGCCTTTTTTCTGAATACTATTGCCTAATCCTAATCCCCAAAAACCGCCATTGTGCATAGCGTAGTATGCATTTGACGTTTGAAATCCTTTACCAGTTGGATCGATGAAAGGGTTTTGCATCACTTCAAAACGTGTCACTAAATACCCGAATTTTTGTGGCATCCAATTTGTTGGAATCGACAATAAAAGAACTGTTCCCAACCGTTTTATCGCAACGAAACCAATTAAAGCCATTGACATAAACCAAGGAGAAAGTCCACTAGATAAAAACAAGACTAAAACAAGAATGAAAATCATTGAGGCTCCAGCGATATTCGGCTGCAAAGCTACAAAAAACATAAAGAAAATAGCAACTAGCAGTGAGCGTTTATGATCCTTGAATCTAAATGGAACAAGTGTGTCCGTTTTAGCTAAATTGGAAGCCAAATAAAGGACGATTACTAAAGGAACTAACTCCGATGGTTGAAACAAAAGCACCCCCAAGTTTATCCAACGCTTGGCACCGCCGACACTGGTCCCTATAAACGGTAAAGCGATAATGGATAGGAAGGTCATGGTTAAAATAAAATACATCATTTTAGGTTTACGAAGAACCGTCAAGTTAATTCGATAAACAAAACTCATACAAATGATACTAAAAAGAAAATACACGGTTTGCTTAATTGCTTTACTAGAAGTTCCAAGATCACTATCTAATAATTGATAAGAACTTGAACTGTAAACCATTAGAATGCCAATGACGCATAAGATAAAATAAGGGATCAAAATATAAAAGTCTAAATAATGCATCTTTGAGAATCTCTTCATTTGTTTCATTTTGCAGCTCCATCACTTAAGAAGGTATGAATGGCTTCTTGGTTTTGTTTCTCGTCTATTTCTAATACACTGCCAGCATCAGTGTAATCGTTAAATGACCAGCTCCCTTTAACTGGTACAGATAACGTTTCAAGACTTTTTACATTTCCTGTTAGAAAATCTTTTGCCAAGTCTATAAGGAGGTCGGTAGGAATATTAGTATCTAAGTAACCGACAGCTTCACCAGCAATTTTTGGAAGTTGCAAGAAGGAAACGGCGTCTTTAGATTGTTTTGCTAAGGCGTCCATGACCTGTTGTTGTCTTCTTACACGACCAAAGTCGCCTTCTTCGTCC
Organism: Enterococcus ureasiticus; assembly: GCF_001730285.1. Classification (GTDB taxonomy): domain Bacteria; phylum Bacillota; class Bacilli; order Lactobacillales; family Enterococcaceae; genus Enterococcus_L; species Enterococcus_L ureasiticus. Next base: position 28,748 of record NZ_MIJZ01000014.1, on the reverse strand, counting down.
ATTCTAAAACGAGCATACTGTAACAATGTATTGCCATCCATGATTTGTTTACCTTTTTTGATGTCGACATTGTCTAAATTGATATCTTTTTCCGCATCGATCTCAATCCCTTTTGGATAAAGCTCATTGATTAATCGAATAAAATTATTAAAATCAGCTGAAATATAATAATTGATTGGTAAGTCAAAAGAGTCTTTAAGGACTTTTCTAGTTAATTCTGCCCCACCATATGCATAAGCTGCATTGATTTTTTCTAATCCATGTCCAGGTATTGATACATAAGAATCTCTCATGATCGAGATTAATTTTGGTTGTTTAGTTTCACTATTATAGTGGGCGACCATTAAAGTATCTGCGCGCCCGCCATCTTCATCATCTTCACGACCATCATCACCAATTAACATAATCGTGATTTCTTTCATATTTGTCTGTTGATCACCAGAAAAATTAGTGTTTTTGCTCTTGTTCACTTGAGATTGAGCTGATTTTTTCCCATTATGAAAATTGATTGCCGTGTAACTCCCGATTCCTATAAAAATCAAGAGAACGAAAAGGATCATACAAATTAAAAATTTCATTCCTGTTTTCATTTTTTATTCCTCGCTAATCATTTTTAATTGATCATCAAATAAAGTTTGGCTTTAGGAATTGATTTAGATGGGGGATAAAAAGATCTTTTTACTAAAAATAATGAATCACAGTCTTGTTGAAGAGACATTTTCTTCTTCGATTTGTATATCCACCTCCAAAATTAAGAATTCTGTCGACATTATTTATCAAAACAAAAAACCTTCGCTTAGAATAACTCAGCGAAGGGGAATTGATTTCAGCACAAAAAGAGCTTTTCATCATTCTCATCGTTGAGTTTTAGCACTATGAAACGTAAAAAGCAGAGCTTTTAGCTACTTTGTGAAAAGCCTTAATTCGACAATTCCTGTCCTACCCATTACTGTCTTTCGACATTTTTGAGCAGTAGCCTGTGTTTCCATAGGAGCCTCACCTAACAAGTTATTCAGATCGCCCTAAATATAGTGAATATCTCAGCTAAAGTCAATGAATTAAATATTAATTTTTTCATAATACGATGATGGTAAATCTAATAAATTTGTTATTTAAAATGGATAATTCTGTTTGGTAGAGGATTCTAGCCTTCGAATACAAATTATTAAAAAAGTACAGCTTGCTATTTTCTTTACTTTTTCTTAAATATAGGATTAAAGAATCCTGGGCTTTTTAATCAGAAGAATTTACCAGAAATAAGAGTATTTATTTTTGTCTGTATTTTTTGGAGAAACAAATGATTAAACAAAAAATAGTTTGCGTGCTATAATCGTAAAATAGTACAGGTTTATTAACTGTATCATAATAATTGTTTTTTTAATATATTTATTGGTTATTTTCTTTCATATTTAAGGGTAATTTATAAATGAAACATGATGATAAAAGGAGTGTAACACAAGATGGATAAAAGCAGAAATGGTGCTGAAGTGATTGTAGAAAGTTTGAAGAACCATCAAGTTGATTATGTCTTTGGGATTCCAGGTGCGAAGATCGATGGTTTGTTCAATGCGCTAGTCGATGACGGTCCAGAGTTGATCGTAACGCGCCATGAACAAAATGCAGCATTTATGGCAGCTGCTGTTGGACGTTTGACTGGAAATCCAGGTGTAGTGGTTGCGACAAGTGGTCCAGGTGCAAGCAATCTAGCAACAGGTTTGGTGACAGCAACAGCAGAAGGAGATCCTGTACTGGCAATCGGCGGCCAAGTGAAACGACGAGATTTACTAAAATTAACACATCAAAGCATGAACAATGCTGCCTTATTTGAACCTATCACCAAATACAGTGCAGAAATTCAAGATCCAGAGACCATTTCTGAAGTTTTAGCAAATGCTTATCGATTAGCAAAGTCATCTAAAAAAGGGGCCAGTTTCATCAGTATTCCTCAAGATGTTGTTGATGCTCCAGTAGAATCTATCGGTATAAGACCGCTAAGTGATCCAAAAATTGGTTCTGCTTCGTCAGAAGATATCGAGTACCTTTCAAAACAAATTCAAGCCGCGGAGTTACCTGTTTTATTGGTGGGGATGCGAGCTTCTACTGAAAAAGAAGCAAACGCAATTCGTGAAATTGTTGAGAAAACAAGAATTCCAGTCGTTGAAACGTTCCAAGCCGCTGGTGTGATTTCTAGAAAATTGGAAGACCATTTCTTTGGACGAATTGGTCTGTTCCGCAACCAACCGGGTGATATGTTGTTAAAACGTAGTGATTTAGTTATTGCTGTTGGCTATGATCCAATTGAATATGAGGCGAGAAATTGGAATGCTGAAGGAGATTCCAAGATTATCGTGATTGATGATACGCCAGCTGAAATCGACCAATATTTTCAACCGGAACGAGAATTGATTGGGGATATTGCAGAGACATTAACGGTTCTTTTACCAAGTATTGAGGCAAAAGTGTTATCTGAAAAAGCGATAGCCTATTTAAATCAATTGCATGAAAAACTAGTAAAACGGGACGATGTTAAAGAGCGAGTGGATAAAGGCTTGATCCATCCTCTAGAAGTTATTGAGACACTGCAAAGTATCGTAACAGACGAGATGACAGTAACAGTTGATGTAGGTAGTCATTACATCTGGATGGCTCGTCATTTTAGAAGCTATGAACCAAGGCATTTACTTTTTAGTAATGGCATGCAGACATTAGGTGTGGCACTCCCTTGGGCGATTTCGGCAGCATTAGTTCGACCAAACACGCAAATAATATCCGTTTCAGGGGATGGTGGATTCTTGTTTTCTGCTCAGGATCTTGAAACGGCAGTCCGTAAAAAACTGAATATCATTCATTTGATCTGGAACGATGGACGTTATAATATGGTCGAATTTCAAGAGCAGCTAAAATATCATCGGATTTCAGGTGTGGACTTTGGCCCTGTTGATTTTGTGAAATATGCCGAAGCTTTTGGCGCAAAAGGATTACGGGCAGAAAATGCTCAAGAATTAAACGCAGCAATTATGACAGGAATAGAAACAGAAGGCCCTGTCGTAATCGATATTCCAATTGACTACCAAGACAACGAAAAACTTGGCGAAACGATTTTACCAGATCAGTTTTATTAGAAAGGTGATAACAATGACAAAAGAAACAGTCTTATATCAGCACGGAACGTTAGGTGCTTTAATGGCAGGCTTGATGGATGGGACTGAAACAATTGCTAATATTTTAAAAAAAGGCGATTTTGGGATCGGTACCTTATCAGGATTAGATGGAGAATTGATTATTTTAGATGGAAAAGCTTTTCAAGGAAGAGAAGATGGCGCCTTGATTGCAGTAAACGATGAACAAGAAACACCGTATGCCGCAGTGACTACATTTAATCCAACAATCACTTTTCCGGTGAACGGACCAGTAGATAATTTAAAAATCAACACATTGATCCGTGAACATTTAAAAAGTGAGAATCTTTTTCATGCAATTAAAATTCGTGGAAACTTCAAAGAAGTCCATATTCGAGTAATGCCCAAACAACAAAAACCATATAAACGTTTAGTTGAAGTATCGAAAGAACAACCTGAGTTTGTAAAAGGAAATATGGCTGGTACCGTAGTGGGCTTCTTTACACCTGAACTATTTCAAGGAGTTGCAGCAGCAGATTTCCATTTGCATTTTATAGACGATGAGCAAACCTTTGGCGGACATTTAATGGATTTTGAGTTGGATACAGGAACAATCGAGATCGAACCGATGGATTCTTTATTACAACATTTCCCCAAAAATGACGAAACGTTTATTCATACCGCAATTGATTATGCTGAATTAGACAAAGAAATTCAAGAAGCTGAATAGAAAAAGGTCTAATATAGGTGTACCGACCTGAAAAAATTAGACCAAAACTGTAGTGCCCCCATAAAAAGTTAGACTTTTTATGGGGGCACTACAGTTATTCATCAGTCTATTTTTAATTACGTATTCATTGCAGGTAAAATTTGAGAGTGTATCGTTCTGTTTGTATACGCGATAAAAAAATCTGATAAAAATAGGTCATATGATTCAATATCCGATTTATAAAGTGAAACAGGAATCACAAAAGTTTGCTCCATTGTGCCAGCAATATAATCGCCATCAATTGTTTGAGCTACGACTAGAAATCCGTGTTCCTTCCAAATGGAAAGATCATCTAAAGAAATTGTTTCGTCAGAGGCGAGGTACTGAACGTTTTGCTCAAACTGTTCTTCTACGGTTTGGCTGAAAATAACCGTACTATCTTTATCTTGTACATTTTCTAAAACTGCAGTTAAAAAACTTTGTGGATCTGTTTCAGTTAGTTGTCTTTTGATTTTTTCAAAATTCATTAGGTACCTCCTGATTTAAAAGCTGAACAGGCTCGTTCAGCTCAAATGAAAAATAAGAAAGTCATAGTGCGGCGATTTTTGCCACAATCAGATGTTATCTTTTTCCCGAGAGACTAGCCTGTTTAATTTGATAAGCTAGCGTTCATTCAATATCGTAACACGAAAATCAACCGTTGTATTTTTGTTTAACCCTTTAGCTTCTAATTCAATTTGCTTACATAACAATTCTGTTCCTTCATAAATAGGTGTGACACGATAACGAATGGTTTCACCTTTGTCTAATGCTTGACGAACCTGATTTTCATATTTAGTCATGAAAGGTGTGTTTACAGGTGTTTGATACAATGTAGTGAGATTTCTTGCATCATCACCTGAACCGCCAAGCTGACGACCAATCAAATGCCCTCTAGAATGAGTCGTCGGTTCTAAACCCGAAACGAAGCCGGGCGGACGAATATCTTTATTGGCTGATGTCCCTGTATTGACCATTGCAGGTTTCAATAAGGCATCGGCGCCAGTCGCACGTCCAAGTGAATCTAAAGCGTGGTAATCAATCCAGCCTTTTTTACTATCGGTTAGTTCAGCTGCTGAAAAAGACGCAGGACCTAATTCTTTAGGACCTGGGTTTGTAGAACTTACAGGTTTTGTTGTACTAGGTTTTGCTTTTTCTTGCGTGTGAATGCCGAACATTTCTTGAATGTTATCTGGAACTTGAACCCCAAATACACCCAAAACTAAAATAATTAAAACCGCCACAAGCATAATTGCTGGACTAAATGGCGGTTTTTGTTTTTTTCTGGCCATATTTTTTCTCCTAACTACTATCAGAGATTGAGAAAGAAAGCTCATTTACTAAATAGAATTTTCAGACTCACCGTTTTTCCGATTTAATCTCATCCATCTATTATACGAAAAAAAATCAAAAAATCAAAAAGCTTTTGACCTGTCAGAGGACTTGTTTGCCTTCTTATGATAAAATTCTTTTGAGAGGGGATTGAAATTAATGGCTTATATCGACGTAATGAATGAATATAAAAGATATCATATGGGAGATACAACGATCGCTGCAAATGACGGGATCACTTTTTCAGTAGAAAAAGGCGAAGTTGCTGTTATTCTAGGGCCAAGTGGTGCAGGTAAATCGACCGTGCTAAATATATTAGGCGGAATGGACACTTGCGACGAAGGGCAGATCGTAATCGATGGAACCGATATTGCAAAATTCAATGAAAAACAACTGACTACATACCGTAGAAATGATGTTGGTTTTGTTTTTCAATTTTACAATCTAGTACCCAACTTAACGACAAAAGAAAATGTTGAATTAGCATCTCAAATCGTTTCAGATGCATTGGATCCTGAAGAAGTACTGAAATCAGTTGGATTAGGCGCTCGGTTAGATAACTTTCCAGCACAATTATCAGGGGGCGAACAACAACGTGTAACGATTGCTAGAGCAATTGCCAAAAGACCAAAATTATTGTTGTGTGACGAACCTACTGGAGCATTGGATTATGAAACAGGCAAACAAATTCTAACGATTTTACAAGAAACAGCCCGTAACACAGGGACTACTGTAATCATCATCACACATAATTCAGCAATCGCACCAATGGCTGACCGTGTGATCCGTATCAATGATGCAAAGGTTCGAAATGTGACGATCAATGAAGAACCAAAACCCGTATCTGAGATAGAATGGTAGGTGACAGTGTTGAAAAAAACTGCGTTACTTAAAACAAGTTTTCGTGAGATCAAACAATCAAAAACCCGATTTATATCCATTATGGGAATTATTTTTCTTGGTGTAATGGTTTTTGTTGGTCTAAAAGCCACAGGGCCTGACATGACCCAAACTGCTTCAAATTATTATCACAACCAAAAATTACCAGATGCTCGGATCGTTTCTACACTTGGTTTAACTGAAAAAGATGTTGAAGAAGCGAAACAAGTCAAAGACGTTCAAACAGTTTTTCCTAGATACACAACGGATATTGCAATCAGTGAGCGAAATGTAGCGGTGAAATTTGTCAGTTATGACCTAAAAGAAAAGCAGCCGTTGATCGATTATCGAGTGGTTAAAGGCCGTATGCCTGAAAAAAGTGGAGAAATCGTATTAGATGATCTTGCACAACTACGAGGACACTATAAATTAGGAGAAACTTTAACTCTTTCAAAAGAAGACAATAAAGATAAATCTTTAAAAAATGAGCAATTTAAAATCGTCGGATTTGTCCAATCACCTGAATATATTGAGAATACTTCTAGAGGAAATACGACGATTGGAAAAGGATCATTAGATTTTTTTGCAGTAGTTCCAAAAGAAGATATGGACCTATCCTCTTATACAGAAATTCTGTTATCGTTTAAAGGCCTTAACAGTATAGACAGCTATTCACAAGAGTATAAAGACAAACGAGAAAAAGCAGTTGCATCAGTCAAACAAGCGCTAAAAAAACGTCCAGAGCAACGTGTAGAAGAAATTCGTGAAGAATCAAAAGCTTCATTTGAAAAAGCACAAAAAGAGATTACGGATGGCGAAAATGCGTTAAAAGATGCTGAAAACAAACTGCAGACAAGTGAACAGGAACTAGCATCAGGAAAACAAGAGCTAGTACAAGCTCAAGAGACCTACACGGAACAAATCACAGCTGCAGAAAATGAACTCGCAACAACCCAAGCAACGATCACAAATGGTGAAAATGAACTTGCCTCACAAAAAAGTGTACTAGAAACAAAGAAAAATGAATTAGCGCAAGCCCAAGCTCAAGTTGAACAAGGTCAAAATGCCTTGCCTGGTTTACAGCAACAACGTAACGAGTTAGCATCGTCGAGCGAATCATTAAATCAATTGGTTAATGGTTATCAGAGTTTAGCATCATCAGTAGCTATTTTAGATCGTGTGCCAGATGATGCATTAGCTGAAAGTATTGCAGACGCTGCGCCGCAGTTACAGGCGGCAGTTCAAGCATTAGGTGCACCAGCAGCAATTTCTACTGCAATCAATCAATTAATCACTCAACCGGAAAGAGGAAATATTGCTTTTGTTATGGAGACAATCAATGGCGCTTTAGGCAATTTGTCAACGCAACAAGCTCAAGCTGCCGAAGGTCTACAAACAATCGACCAAACAATCAATACCATCAATCAGTCAATCACGCAATATGCAAATGGTCAACAACAACTTGCAGCGGCTGAGACTCAAATCACTCAAGCGGAAGCTCAGTTAGCCGCTGGTAAAGAACAGCTGGCAGCAGGTCAAGCGCAATTAGAACAGTCTAAAATTGATGGTCAAACCAAATTAAACGAAGCGCAAGCAAAAATTGATGAAGGTCAAAAAGCCTATGATCAAGGCTTAGCAGAGTTTCAAAAGAAAAAGACGGAATCTTCAACAAAACTAAATGATGCTAAGAAACAATTGGAAAAGAAACAAAAAGAATTAGCAGATTTAAAAGCAGCCGATTATTATTATTTTACAAGAGATGATAATCCTGGCTATTCTGAATACGAAGATAACGCCAATCGTATTTCTTCTTTATCAACAGTTTTTCCAATTTTCTTTTTCTTGATTGCGGCATTAGTCAGTTTAACGACGATGACGCGAATGGTTGAAGAAAAGCGGATGGAAATTGGTAGTCTGAAAGCATTAGGGTATCGAAATGGTGAGATTGCCTTTAAATTTTTAGTATATGCAGCGATTGCCAGCCTCTGTGGTGCTATTTTAGGATTGTTCGTGGGGTATTATTTATTCCCAACAATCATCTTTGATGCGTATGGACAGTTATATAATATTCCCGATTTTGTTACACCATGGTATTTAAGTTATAGTTTGATTGGAATATTCGTTGCTGTAATATGTACGGCAGGGGCCGCAATGGTTGTTTTGCGAATCGATTTATTCAGTACACCGTCGAGCTTATTGCGTCCAAAAGCACCTAAAGCAGGGCAAAGAATCTGGTTGGAACGGATGAAGCCGATTTGGAATCGATTAAGCTTTATTCAGAAAGTTACGGCTCGGAATTTATTTCGATACAAACAGAGAATGCTGATGACGGTTTTAGGTATTGCTGGTTGTATGGCGTTGATCATTACTGGATTTGGACTGAAAGATTCTATTTCAGATATCGTGGACGTTCAATTTAATAAGATCTGGCATTATCAGGCAATCGTGACGTTCAAAGATGATCGCTCAGAAAAAGAGGAGCAAAAATATCAAGCTGTCTTGGATAAAGTCGATGACTTGAAAGGGACGATGCCGTTATATGTTGAATCTTTAAAAACAACTAAAGATTCCAATGCCAAACAAGATGTCTCCATCTATGTTCCTGAAAAACCAAAAGAAATCGACCAATTTATTTTATTCAATGATCGACAATCAGGTGAGAAGTACCAGCTGACAGATGATGGTGTGATCATCAATGAAAAACTGGCAAAGCTATTCCACTATAAAACCGGGGACACATTTGTTTTGAAAAATAGTGATAATCAAGAGTACAAACTTAAAATCAATGCGATCGCTGAAAATTATACAGGTCACTTTGCCTATATGTCTCCAGACTATTATGAAAAAATATTTAAAATGAAACCTAGCTATAACACAGAATTCTTACTCTTTGATAAAACCCCTAGTGAGAAAGTTGAAGGCAGTATCAGTAAAGAATTGATGGAAAATCAGAATGTTTTGAATGTGTCTTTTTTATCAATTTCAAGTGATGCTTTAGATGATACGATCCACAGTTTGAATATCGTAGTTTGGGTCTTGATTACAGTTTCCGGTTTATTGGCATTCATCGTTTTATATAATTTGACGAATATCAATATTTCAGAACGAATTCGAGAACTTTCAACGATCAAGGTATTGGGCTTTTATGATAAAGAAGTCACGATGTATGTATACCGTGAAAATATTATTTTAACGTTGATCGGTATTTTCTTCGGCTGTTTCTTTGGAAAACTTGTTCACAGTTATGTATTGACAACAGTAGAAGTTGATATGCTAATGTTCTCGCCAACGATTCATTGGCTCAGCTATCTATATTCGGCACTGATTACACTGCTCTTTACATTGTTGGTCATGTTCTTCATGCATAGAAAACTGAAAAAAGTCGATATGATCGAAGCCTTGAAATCAAATGAATAAAATAGCTTAAAAAATGGAACGAATAAGTCTTGTAACTAAGATTTATTCGTTTCATTTCTTTTTGTTAAGGTAAATACACCCTTCGTATGATTTTACAAGATTAGCTGTCATTTTGAGCAAAGTATTGGTAAAATATAAGTATCTTCATGAGAACGTCGGAGAGAATGGGAAAGGTTGTTAAAAAGGAGAAAGGAGTGGGGATGTGATACAAGGAATTCCGATTGAGACAATTTATCTATATACGTTGATCGTTTGTGCAGGAATTGCGGTATTATTGGTGATATTTGGAGATGTCTTCGATTTTGATGGACCAATCGATCCAATGCTGGCGATTCCATGGTTGGCATTTACTTCATTATTTGGTTATCTAGGAGAGCGATTGCTTGAGTTGAACCATCTGATGTTGTTTCTTGTTAGTGGGGTATTGGCTTCAATTCTAGTATTTTTCTTGAATTTTTATGTCCTGATGCCAATGAAAAATGCAGAATCGACCCTTTCAATTTCGGAAAAGGACATGGAAGGTAATATGGCAACCGTTGTTACTCCGATACCAGTTGGTGGAATGGGCGAAATCCAATTAAAAAGTGTCACTGGATCAATCAGCCGACCAGCCGCTTTTTATGCTCCGCAAGATCAACCAATCGAACGAGGAGCGCAAGTGCTGATCATTGAAATCAGAGAACGCGTATGCTACGTAGTTCCGTATGAAGGAAGCTTACAATTATAAAAAGAAGGGGTAGAAGAAAATGGAATTAGGGATTTTAGGACCAATTGCTCTGGTTGTCTTTATTTTATTGATGTTGTTGATCGTTTTTATTTCAAAATATCAAACAGCAAAACCAGATGAAGCATTGATTATTAGTGGGAGCTATTTAGGTAGTAAAAATGTACATGCTGATGAAAGCGGTAATAAAATAAAAATCGTACGTGGTGGAGGAGCTTTTGTACTGCCAGTCTTTCAACGATCAAACAGAATCAGTTTATTATCAAGTAAGTTAGATGTATCGACGCCAGAAGTATACACAGAACAAGGGGTTCCAGTGATGTGTGATGGAACATCGATCATTAAAATCGGTTCATCAGTTGAAGAAATTGCTACAGCAGCAGAACAATTTTTAGGAAAAACACGTGAAGAGCTTGAAAATGAAGCACGTGAAGTGTTAGAAGGACACTTACGTTCGATCTTAGGCTCAATGACAGTAGAAGAAATTTATCAAAACCGTGATAAATTCAGTCAAAGTGTGCAAGAAGTTGCCAGTGTGGATTTAGCAAAAATGGGTTTGATCATCGTATCATTTACCATCAAAGAAGTGCGCGACAAAAATGGCTACTTGGATTCTCTAGGTAAACCAAGAATTGCCCAAGTCAAACGTGATGCAGATATTGCTGAGGCTGAAGCTTGGAAAGAAACTCGTATCAAAAAAGCCGAAGCAGAAAAAGAATCACAACAAGCAGAACTGCAACGTCAAACAGAAATCGCGGAAGCGTCAAAAGAAAAAGAATTAAAACTAGCAACATATAAAGAAGCACAAGATATCGCAAAAGCCAAAGCTGACCAAGCCTACAATTTGGAAACAGCCAAAGCCCAACAAGAAGTTATTGCCCAAGAGATGGAAGTAAAAGTCATCGAGCGTCAAAAACAAATCGAGTTGGAAGAAAAAGAAATCGTTCGTCGTGAAAAGCAATATGATTCAGAAGTGAAGAAAAAAGCGGATGCTGATCGCTATGCGAAAGAGCAAGAAGCATTAGCTCAAAAAGCTCGTGAAGTTGCAGAAGCCGAAGCAGAACGTTTCCGTGTGGAATCATTAGCGGAAGCTGAAGCCAATCAAACTCGACTAGCAGGTCAAGCTGAAGCTGAATCTATTCTAGCTCGTGGTGCTGCTGAAGCCGAAGCAAAACAAAAAATTGCGGATGCCTTCAAGGAATATGGCGAAGCTGCTGTCCTAAGTATGGTAATGGAAATGTTACCACAATTAATGAAAGAAGCAGCGCAACCACTTAGCAATATCGATAAAATTTCGGTTGTTGATACCGGAGGCGGCGGTGAAAATGCTGGTGCTAACCGTATCACCAATTATGCAACGAATTTGTTAGCAGGAACACAAGAAACGTTAAAAGAAACAACAGGTTTAGATGTCAAAGAATTGATCGAAAACTTCTCTAAAAAAGGAACGAACAGTAATGTGAATTTCTATGGTGAAGAGGCATCTGGCGACAAGGAATAACAAATTTAAAAAATGCCAAAATCAGAAGTGATTTTGGCATTTTTTTATAAAGCTATTTTTTCATTTCATCATTTTTACTTTTCTCTGATTCGACTCGTTCCTGGACTTTTTTTCTAAGTTCTTCCAATTCCTGTTCTTTCTTCGCTAATTCTGCTAAGTCTTCATCGATTTCATGTTCTTCTTCAATTGGTTTAGGCTTAAAAAAGAAATTTAACCCGATCCCGATAAACGTTCCAATAAATGTATCGATCACCCTTGATAAAGCGAAATAAAAGGATTCACCTTGAGGAATACTCAAAGAAATCAAAAGTAAAGTTGCTATTGCTGAGATAATGCCTGAATTATTGTTCATGCCATCTGAAACCACAATCACTACAATCACTAAAAAAGGCAGTAAAAACAACTCAACTAAAAAATCATTTGAAAAAAGATCCTTCACCAAAAAATATACGATCGCTAAACCGCCACCTAAAGTATTACCAAGAATCCTTGATTTTCCAAAAGTGAGACTGGTCGTTAAATCTTGCCGCAATGAAAAAACCGCAGCTAGAGCTGCAATCATTGGTGCTCCCCGATCAAATACTTTAAATAAAATAATACATAGCATAACAGCTAAAGCCGTTTTCAATGTGCGCAAACCTAGACGAAAAGGACCGACTTCCATGAGCTTTCTCTCCTATAATCAACATTTAATCAGTTTTCTATTTAATGATAACCGAAATAGAGGTAAAATTACTAGTATTAAAACAAAAGATTAATCATTTTGTCAGGAGCAGTCAAATGAAAATTGGATTACGAACTATTAAAACCGCAGTGAGTGCGACCTTATCAATGATCGTTGCAGGAAGCCTAGGTCTTTTATATCCAGCATCTGCTGGGATCATTTCTGTATTGAGTGTCACAAATACAAAGAAAACATCTTTGTTAACGGGGATTTATCGACTACTTTCTTTGGCTTTAGCTACAGCGATTGCCTATTTTTGCTTTTCTATTCTAGGATTCAACGCGTTGGCTTTTGGGGTTTATTTGCTTTTATTTATTCCAGGAGCAGTGTATTTTAAACTGTCAGACGGGATCGTAGTAAGTTCTGTGCTAGTGACGCAATACTTAGTAGAACAAGACCTATCTTGGTCGATCATCGGAAACGAGTTTTTATTGATGACGATAGGTGTTGGATTTGCCTTACTCATGAATCTATATATGCCGGATACCGAAAAACGTTTGAAGGAAGATCAAGAAGTGATTGAAACGATGTTTCGCAAAATTTTGAATAATATGGCAGCCTATCTGAACGAGCATACTAAAGAAAGAAACTTATTTGAAAAATGCAATGACTTAAAAGCATTTATCCGAACAGGAGAAAATTGGGCGAAAAATCATGCAGAAAATCAGCTGATTTCTTCGAATCATTATTATATCGAATACTTTACGATGCGACGCTTACAAAGTAATAGTTTGAAAGACATGCTGCGGACTTTGGAAAAGATCACAGTTGAACCTGAGCAAGTAGGAAACATTCAAGAATTATTGCAATATACTGCTGAAACTTTTGCTGAAAATAATGATGGACAAGATATCTTGGATAGAATTGCTCAAGTTTATGAAGCTTATCGAAAAAAGGAGTTACCGAAAACAAGAGAAGAATTTGAAAATCGTGCTCAGCTGTTTCAATTTTTACAGGTATTTCAATCTTTTATAGAAATCAAAGCTGAATTTGCAAAACATCAGAATGAAAAATAGAATTGTCCATTTATAAAGGAAATATTAAAGTTTAGTTACGTAATTCAAAAATCCTAGTATTTGCAAAATCACGGTGTTATACTTTCATCAAGTTAAAAAAATAGAAACTTTAAGTCTCTAAAAAGGTGGAACCAGAATTAATGACTGAAAAATGGCGTGAAGATCAAGAATATATGTCTTATGTGGAAGATTTGTTGGAAACGGAAGAAGTACAGCGTTTAGGAAATTACACGCAGCATGTTCACTCAACTCGTTTAGATCATTCAATCAGCGTTTCTTATTATAGTTATAAACTAGCTAAAAAATGGAATGGTGATGCTAGAGCAACGGCTCGAGCGGGACTGTTACATGATTTGTTCTATTACGATTGGCGTACAACAAAGTTCGACGAAGGATCTCATGCTTACATGCATCCAAGAATTGCAGTGAAAAATGCTGAGAAACTGACAGAGCTTTCAGACTTAGAACGTGATATTATTATCAAACATATGTGGGGGGCAACGATTGCTCCGCCTAAATATAAAGAAAGCTATATTGTTACGATGGTTGATAAATATTGTGCGGTCAAAGAAGCATCTGAGCCGATGACGAACTCAGTGAAAGCGAAATGGCGTCAATACTTTCCTAGAAAACAATCCGTATAATAAAAAAGTCGATCGATTTTCTTTTTGAGAATCGGTCGACTTTTTTCGTATTTCAGTTAATGCGAAAGCTGTTGTGTTTCAATTATTTGTTGATGTTCTAATTTCTTCAACCGCTTGATTGCCTTAAAATAAGAAGCAAGCAACACAAGCACAGAACCAGCCCAAGCAAGTGGTGATGCTAAAGCGGCACCGACAAATCCTAACGAAGCAGTTAAAATAATCGCAGCAAATGAACGCATAATTAATTCCATGATTCCAGCTATTGTAGGAATCACACTTTGTCCAAGACCTTGTAACGTATAACGAATGATAAACAAGATCGCTAACAACCAGTACATACTGCCGTTGACATTAAAATAAATCTGAGAAAGATTGAGCACTTCTGTTTCTTTTGCACTGACGAAAAGGGTCATCAAATTTTGACCAAATAGAATCACGATTCCGCCGGCCAGAATACTAAAGCCAATACTCATCACAAGACATTGATTGACGCCTTGTAAAATCCGTTTATACTTTTTGGCGCCATAATTTTGGGCAGTAAAAGTGGCCATAGCGATACCGAATGACATCATTGGTTGGGTAGCAAATTGTTCGATTTTGCCCGAAGCCGCTTGAGCAGCCACCACATCAGTACCTAAACTATTTAAAGCGGCTTGTAGAATAATCGCACCAATTGCAATGATCGATGATTGAAAAGCCATAGGTAAAGCAATATTTAAATGAGCTCGAAATTCATGTTTATCAATAGAAAAATCTTTCTTTCGTAATTGAAGATTTGGGATTTTCCACCGGATATAGATTATACATAAGACACTGGACACGATTTGAGCTGTAACAGTTGCAATACCAGCACCCGCAACACCCATATGAAAATTAAGAATCAAAATCAAATCAAGTACAACATTAATAATACTTGCAATGATTAAAAATAAAAGAGGTGTTCGACTATCTCCCAAGGCCCGAATCACATTGGATAATAGATTAAATGCCATTGCAGCAAAAATTCCGATGAAAATAATGGATATAAAGGTCTGAGCATCATCAATAATTTCTAGAGGTGTTTGCATAAGGTGTAGCATCGGGCGAACAAAGACCAAACTTAAGATGGTCAAAACAATTGTTACGACCCCACTAATGATGATTCCAGTAGCAAAGCTCTTTTTTACCCCACGAAAATCTTGTCCGCCAAAACGTTGTGACGTTAAAATGGAAAGTCCAGCAGTTAAACCTTGTGCAAAACCAATAATCAAAAAAGTAATACTCCCAGTCGATCCAACGGCCGCTAGAGCATCTTTTCCTAATGTTTGGCCAACGATGATCATATCAGCCATATTATAAAACTGTTGGAAAATGTTGCCGATCAATAATGGAATCGTAAAGAAAAAAATCAATTTTGCAGGATTGCCATGTGTTAATTCCTTCAATGAAAACATCCTTTCATTTTGAGAGAACAATCCTTTGGTAGATTTTCTCTACAATTTTTTACAAAAACAACAGCTAAAATAATGAAGTAAATAAAGTGGAAATATTGAAAATTTCCTATTTATAGTAGCATAATATTAAGGTTTTGCAAGTGCTTTATTAAGGGATTTCAATATTTAGTTTAAAAGAGTCTGTTTCGCTTTTATACAGAGCAAAAATTTATTTTTTTCTCGTTTCTTTTCGTAAAAATTGTTATAATTGACCAGCACGGCTCTAAGTAGTGATAATTATGAAGCAATTGACATGTTTTTAAGGAGTGATCGAGTGAAAAGTGAATTAAATATACCAATAAAAATCAGCATTTACATGGTTAAATGGCTAACGATTGCTTCGTTAATCGGACTAATGATGGGTACCTTATCTGCTTTTTTTCTGAAGAGTTTGGATGTTGTGACGCAAATCAGGCTGGATAATTCGTGGCTTTTATTGCTACTGCCAATCAGTGGGGCTATTTTTGCCTTTCTTTATAAAAAATTTGGAGGAAATGCAGTAAGAGGAAATAATCTTGTAATTGATCAAGCCAATGGTGAACAAGAAAACATTCCGTTACGCCTCATTCCACTAACGTTGTTTGGCACGATCACAACCCATTTATTCGGTGGTTCGGTGGGACGTGAAGGAACAGCTGTGCAGATGGGCGGAACGGTGGCTGATGCGGTCGGACGACTTTTTAGACTAGATAAACTTGAACGAGAAATCGTGATTATCAGTGGCATCAGTGCAGGTTTCAGCTCTGTTTTTGGAACCCCTTTAGCAGGGACGATTTTTGGATTAGAAGTTTTAATGATCGGTCGCTTAAGATCAGACGGGCTTTTCCCAAGTTTTTTTGCCGCTTTCTTTGCAAATTTTGTGACGGAATCATTTGGCGTAACGCATACACATTATGGCATGGGGCAAATACCAGACTGGTCTTTGATGTTGTTTATCAAAATAATGGTTGCCGGCATTTGTTTTGGTTTAGTTGGGTGGCTATTTAGTCGTTCGATCGTACGAGTTAAAAAAATCTATGCAAACTGGTTTGGGAATGTTGTTTTACGAAATTTCTTCGGAGGAATCATTGTGGTAGCGGCTGTTTTTATTTTACAGACGCAGCGTTACCTTGGATTAAGCCTGCCATTGTTAAAAGATGCGTTTAATGGTGAGAGTCACTGGTTTGATTTTATTGGGAAGCTTTTTTTTACAGTGTTATCATTGGGTGCTGGCTATCAAGGTGGAGAAGTAACACCATTGTTTGAAATTGGCGCAA
Organism: Enterococcus ureasiticus; assembly: GCF_001730285.1. Taxonomy (GTDB): domain Bacteria; phylum Bacillota; class Bacilli; order Lactobacillales; family Enterococcaceae; genus Enterococcus_L; species Enterococcus_L ureasiticus. The sequence goes on along the minus strand of NZ_MIJZ01000014.1, from coordinate 11,916 downwards.
CATTAGGAAGTAGTTTAGCAGTGATTTTACACTTATCGATTCCGTTTTTAGCTGGATTGGGCTTTATCGGTGTTTTTTCCGGCGCAACAAATACGCCGATTGCTTGTTTTATTATGGGAATCGAGTTGTTCGGTAGCGAGGCGGCACTGTTTTTCTTTATGATCTGTTTGATCAGCTATATGTGTTCAGGAAACGCTGGAATTTATTCTGCTCAAAAAGTGGAAGTCGAAAAGGGTGTTTTGTTTTTACCCATCTTGACGAATTGGCAAAATAGAAAAAGAAAATGATAGACTATAGAATAATATTATTAGCCTATGATAAACTAGATGATGAGGTGAAAGCATGAAAGACTATCAGTATCCTTTAGATTTAGATTGGACAACCGATGAAATGGTGATCGTTACCAATCTGTGGTCAGCGGTAGAACAAGCAAACGAAACAGGAATCGATACCCAAACTTTTTTGAATACGTATAAAGAATTTAAAACAGTCGTTAAAAGTATCGGAGAAGAAAAGCGTTTAGGCAATGAGTTTCAAAAGGCATCTGGTTACTCCCTTTATCGAACACTCCAACAAGCTAAAAAGCAAAATGTAGGTAGATTAAAATTAGGAGCTGATTAAATTGACTTCAGAAAAAATGATTATTGAAATCAAAGAATGGTTAGCAGAAGCAGCAGGTTATATTCGTGTGAGCCTGACGAATCAACTTACCGTTTCGCAAAAGTCGGGTAGAACGGATTTGGTCACCAATATCGATGAAGAGATCCAATCATTTTTTATTAAGAAAATCAATCAGCACTATCCTAATGATCGAATATTAGCTGAAGAAAAAGGGTTTAATACGATTGATTCTTTTGCTGGTCGGGTTTGGATCATCGATCCAATCGATGGTACGATGAACTTTGTGATGGAGCAAGAAAATTTTTGTATCATGATCGCTGTTTATGAAGAAGGCGTAGGGCAATTGGGGTTTATTTATGATGTGATGAAAGAAGAATTGTATTGGGGTGGAAAAAATTACGGCGTTTTCCTGAATGAGCGGAAATTGCCACAGCCTAAAGATGTCACTTTGTCAGAAGGCTTAATTGGAATGAATGCCTATATGTATCGTAAAAATATCTACTCTGCTGGAGAAATCGGTCATGCAAGTATGGGTATCAGAGTCAGTGGATGTGCGGGAGTTGAGCTTATTGCTATGCTTAAAGGCAATCATATTGGGTATATTTCTAACTTGAGTCCATGGGATTATGCGGCAGGATTGGTATTGATAAACGAGTTTGGATTTAAGTACTCTAATATAGAAGGAAAACCCTTAGCATTTGACAAGCGTGAATATTTTTTAGCAGCAACTCCTGCAGCGTATACTCAAATTCAAGAAAAATTTATTCAATAATAGAAACTACTTCTTCAGCATGTCAAATAAAAAAGCTGATATTCCGACAGAAAACATTGCTTTTTTTCAGTAAATGTGTTATTTTTTCAAAAAAAGGCAATAAAATATGAAGTTTTCACAACTTTTGAAAGCTTTAGACTATATTTCATGAAAAAAATTTGGTATAATAAAAAGTCGGATTTAATGAACAAGTGACGTAAGGCAAAAGGATAAGGAGCAATTACATTGAAATACAGAGAAGATATTAGAAACGTGGCAATCATCGCCCACGTCGATCATGGTAAAACAACATTAGTAGATGAACTTTTAAAACAATCAGATACTTTAGATGGACACACACAATTACAAGAACGCGCGATGGATTCAAATGCGATTGAAAGCGAACGTGGAATTACGATTTTAGCTAAAAATACTGCAGTTGATTACAAAGGTACTCGTATCAACATTTTAGATACACCTGGACACGCGGACTTCGGTGGTGAAGTTGAGCGTATCATGAAAATGGTGGATGGCGTAGTTTTAGTTGTTGATGCCTATGAAGGAACAATGCCTCAAACTCGTTTCGTATTGAAAAAAGCATTAGAACAAAAAGTAACACCAATCGTTGTTGTAAATAAAATTGATAAACCTTCAGCACGTCCAGAACACGTTGTTGATGAAGTCTTAGAATTATTTATCGAATTAGGTGCGGATGATGATCAATTGGATTTCCCAGTTATATATGCATCAGCTTTGAACGGGACTTCAAGCAATTCTGACAACCCAGAAGACCAAGAACCAACAATGGCACCAATTTTTGACCAAATCATTGAACACGTACCAGCACCAGTTGATAATTCAGATGAACCATTACAATTCCAAGTATCATTATTAGACTACAATGATTACGTTGGACGTATCGGTATCGGCCGTGTGTTCCGTGGAACAATGAAAGTGGGCGATCAAGTTGCCTTAATGAAATTAGATGGTAGCGTGAAGAACTTCCGTGTTACTAAAATCTTTGGTTTCTTTGGATTACAACGTGTTGAAATCAATGAAGCAAAAGCTGGCGATTTAATTGCCGTTTCTGGTATGGAAGATATCTTTGTTGGTGAAACTGTTGCTGACGTAGCACACCAAGAAGCTCTACCAATCCTACACATTGATGAACCAACATTACAAATGACATTCTTAGTAAATAACTCTCCATTTGCTGGTCGTGAAGGTAAATACGTAACTTCTCGTAAAATTGAAGAACGTTTAATGGCAGAATTACAAACAGACGTATCATTACTTGTAGAACCAATTGGACCAGATTCTTGGACCGTATCTGGTCGTGGCGAATTGCATTTATCAATTCTGATTGAAAATATGCGTCGTGAAGGCTATGAATTACAAGTTTCTCGTCCTGAAGTTATCGAACGTGAAATTGAAGGCGTAAAATGCGAACCGTTTGAGCGTGTTCAAATTGATACTCCTGAAGAATACATGGGTAGTGTTATTGAATCATTAAGCTTACGTAAAGGTGAAATGCAAGATATGATCCATACTGGTAATGGTCAAATTCGTTTGATCTTCTTAGCACCAGCTCGTGGTCTAATCGGTTATACAACTGAATTCCTATCAATGACTCGCGGATACGGTATCATGCACCACACATTTGATCAATATCTACCAATGATTCAAGGAACAATTGGCGGACGCCGTCAAGGTGCACTTGTTTCAATCGATACAGGTAAAGCAACAACTTATAGTATTATGAGTATTGAAGAACGTGGAACTGTCTTTGTAGAACCTACAACTGACGTTTACGAAGGAATGATCATTGGTGAAAATAACCGTGACAATGACTTGACCGTAAATATCACAAGAGCAAAACAAATGACTAACGTTCGTTCTGCTAACAAAGACCAAACATCTGTCATCAAAAAAGCAAAAATCCTTACATTAGAAGAATCTTTAGAATTCTTGAATGAAGATGAATACTGTGAAGTAACACCAGAAAGCATTCGTTTGAGAAAACAAATTCTTAACAAAAACGAACGTGAAAAAGCAAGTAAAAAGAAAAAATAGTCGAATGAACTACGATGATATAATCGAGTTTAAAAAGATGGGACAGAACTTAATAAGTTTTGTCCTATTTTTTGTGGATAACTTTTGATAAATCATTATAAAAAATGCGTATCCTATTAGTAGGAACCTTGATAAACCAAGGTTTTGATTTTTAATAAAAAAGATACTGTGTTTCACATGGCGCAAATTGTTTCACGAACGGGAAAATCCTTCCTTGAATTGCCCTATAGTGCATGCTAAAATAACAACCAGACACAAAGAACGGAGAGAATTTCATGATTGACATCAAAGACTTACTAAAGGAAAAATTTGGATACGACGAATTTCGTCAAGGACAAGAAGACATCATCAATCATGTTTTACATAAAGAAAATGTTTTAGGTATTATGCCGACAGGTGGTGGTAAGTCGATTTGTTACCAATTACCAGCACTCGTATTAGAAAATCTAACATTAGTGATTTCACCTTTGATTTCTTTAATGAAAGATCAGGTTGATGCATTGAATATGATGGGAATTCCAGCTACATTCATTAACAGCACGATTTCACAGCAGGAAATGAATAAACGAGTTCAAATGGCTGTTAATCGTGAGGTGAAACTATTGTATATAGCACCTGAAAGACTAGAGTCATTTGATTTTCAGCAATTATTATTACATGTACCAATCGATTTATTAGCAGTGGATGAAGCGCATTGTATTTCTCAATGGGGACACGACTTTCGTCCGAGTTATTTACGCTTAGCTGAGATTATTGAGCAGTTCCAACAGCAGCCTTCAGTCATTGCACTTACGGCCACTGCGACACCCCAAGTAGCAGAAGATATTCTTGAACAATTACACATTCCAAAAGATAATCAGATACAGACTGGTTTTGCTCGAGAAAATCTATCCTTTCAAGTTGTTAAAGATCAAAATCGAGATGTGTTTCTTTTAGAATATTTAAAGTTGAATAAAGGACAATCAGGTATTGTTTATGCAAGTACTCGGAAAGAAGTTGAACGAATCTATCATTTACTTCAAAGTAAAAAAATTGCTGTGGGCATGTATCACGGTGGAATGAATGAAAAGGAGCGAAATCACAACCAAGAAGAATTTTTATTCGATAAACTTCAAGTAATGGTTGCGACGAATGCGTTTGGTATGGGAATCAATAAGAGTAATGTCCGATTCGTGATTCATGCGCAAATACCTGGGAATATTGAGTCTTATTATCAAGAAGCTGGGCGTGCCGGACGTGATGGTCTTCCAAGTGATGCTGTATTACTTTATGCACCACAAGATCTTCAAATTCAGCAATTCTTTATCGATCAATCAGAAATGACGATCGATTATAAACAAAAGGAATACATGAAATTAAGAGAAATGTCTCAATATGCCAATGCTCAAATGTGTCTACAGAAATTTATTTTACGTTATTTTGGAGAGAAAGGCTCTGACTGTGGCCGCTGTTCTAATTGTTTAGACGAGCGTGAATTGGTAGATATCACAGTTGATGTTCAAAAAGTTCTTTCTTGTGTGAAACGAATGGGCGAAAAGTTTGGTAAGGGGTTAGTTGGAAAAGTACTGACTGGTTCTAAGGATCAAAAAATCGATCAGTGGCATTTTCATCGTTTGCCTACGTATGGTTTGATGAAGGATAGAACACAAAAAGAAGTAAATCAATTGATCGATTATCTAACAGCAGAAAGATATTTAAATCCTTCAGATGGGCAATATCCATTGTTATCTGTTTCGCCAACTGGGGTTAAAGTATTATTAGGCCAACAGACAGTGTTTAGAAAAGAAGATCAACGTGTTCGCAAAGTTGTTGTGAATGATGGGCTCTTTGAAATGTTAAGGGAATTACGGATGGATTTAGCGCAAGATGCGGGTGTGCCGCCATACCTAATTTTCTCAGATAGTACATTGAAAGAAATGTGTGAAAAACTCCCTAAAAACTCAATTCAATTACTGCAAGTAAAAGGTGTAGGGCAGAATAAATTGGATAAATACGGAGAAAAATTCTTAACAGCAATCCAAACATTTAAACAGACTGAAGAAAAAGATGTCAGCACTCAGTAGAAGCAGGTACTTAGAATAGAGTGACAAAAAAGTTAGAGCAGGACTCTAACTTTTTTTGATCAACATTGTTATTTAGGATAAACAGCAAAACGTTCATCTTTTAATGGGATGATTTGAATCGGTTCAGCGTAAAAATCTGCGAACTTTTCTTCATTAAATAGTTCAGATTGTGTTCCCTTGGCAAAGATTTCGCCATCTTTTAACAGCATCAAATGATTAAAACACGGCAGAATTTCCTCGGTATGGTGTGTAACATAAAGTAGTGTAGGGTGATTTTCTTGTTCAGCAATCTTCTGGATTTGAGATAAGAGTTTTTCTCTAGCAAATAAATCTAAGCCATTACAAGGTTCATCTAGAATCAATAATTCTGGGTTAGTCATTAAAGCTCTTGAAATTAATACCAGTTGTCGTTCTCCCTGAGATAAAACTTCGTATTTTTTCCCGATAAGCGATTCACCACCAGCATTTCTTAAAATCGTTTTTGCTTGCTCCAGTTCTTCAAAAGTGTAATTCTGATAAATACCGATACTGGCGAATTTTCCAGATAGAACAATTTTTTCGGCTGTCTCCCAGTTCTTCATCCGATACTGCAAGGCAGTGCTGACCCAACCAATTCTTCGCTGTAATGCGGGGATCGAGGCCTGACCAAACACTTGATCTAAAACCACCAAGCGTCCTTTGCTTGGCCATAAATACCCGCAGATCAATTGCAAAAGCAGTGTTTTACCAGCGCCGTTCAATCCAAGGATAGCCCAATTCTCGGCTGTTTCAACTGACCAATTTACGTTATTTAACAACATCTTTTTATCCCGAATAAATGAGACGTCTGTAAATTCAAAAGCTTTCATACTAACTCCTCCTTTGTCTTATTTTACCACTAAGAATAGAGAATAGAATAGTAGTAGTTGAAAAAAATTGAAAGAAGAAAACACTGTCAAGAAAATTTCATTGACAAAGCTTTCAAACCCTTGTATAATTGCTTTTGTTGCGTTATGAGGTGATGAATATGAAATGGTCTTTATTAGAACTAAACAAATACAAAGACGAACCCTGTGAATTTTCAGAGACACTTGATTTAAAAGCATCTTTGATGAAAAGAGATAATCTGATTCTAGATGTTAGTCCCGTCAAAGCAACCGGGATACTAGCTGTAGGGAAAGAAGAGTACTTGCTTCACTATAAAATCGATGTTATTGTAACAGTTCCATCTTCACGTTCTTTAACACCTGTTCCTCTTACACTTGTAATTGATGTTGATGAGGTATTTATGACTCCTGAACAGTATCAGCAAAGAGATGAACGTTTGGCAGATGAAGAAATCATTTTGTTGGAAAAACCAACGATCGATTTAGATGAGTCAGTCGAAGATAACATTCTTTTGTCTATTCCAATTCAAGTATTATCAGAAGAAGAGCAAACAAGTCAAGATATGCCTAAAGGCAATGACTGGGAAGTTCTGTCGGAAGAAGACTATGAACAGAAAAGACAAGAAGAAGCACAACAAACAATGGATCCTCGTCTTGCTAAATTATCCGAATTGTTCAGTGAAACATCTGACGAGGACGATAAGCAGTAGGATTGGAATATATCGTGCATTTTATGCACACATCTTTACAAGGAGGTGGAACACCAATGGCAGTACCAGCTAGAAGAACTTCAAAAGCTAAAAAGGGCAAACGCCGTACTCATTACAAATTAACAATCAAAGGTTTGAATGCATGTTCAAACTGTGGTGAAATGAGAAAAAGCCATCACGTATGTCCAGCATGTGGTCATTACGATGGTAAAGACGTAATCTCTAAAGAAGCATAAAACATTTTTTTGAAAATGTTAAAATCCCTTAGGCTAACCATGGAGCCTAAGGGATTTATTTTTATTAAGAAGAAATGATTTACTGGACAATCCTATGTAATTGTCCAAATTTAAAAAAATAAACAAGAATAAATTAAATTAATCGAACTATTTTGTTTTCATATCAAGCATTCTACGTTATAATGATGTAGATTATAAGAAAATTCTAATGAATTTTTTTTCAAAGATAGTGGGAGGATACAAGATGACAAAACAACAATTTGGCGTAGTCGGAATGGCCGTAATGGGAAAAAATTTAGCCTTAAACATTGAAAGTAGAGGATACTCAGTAGCTCTATTTAATCGTACAGGTTCAAAAACAACGGATGTCGTTGAAGAGCATCCTGATAAAAATTTTAAAGCGACTTATACAATTGAAGAGTTTGTAGAGTCTATTGAAAAACCACGTCGTATTATGTTGATGGTTCAAGCAGGTTTTGCAACCGATGCGACGATTCAAGAGTTATTACCACATCTAGACAAAGGCGATATTTTGATTGACGGTGGAAATACATTCTTTAAAGATACGATTCGTAGAAATGAAGAATTGGCTAATTCAGGGATCAACTTTATCGGGACTGGTGTTTCCGGTGGTGAAGAAGGTGCGTTAAAAGGCCCTTCAATCATGCCTGGCGGTCAAAAAGAAGCCTATGAATTAGTAGCTCCGATTTTAGAAAAAATTTCAGCAAAAGCAGAAGATGGCGAACCATGTGTAACATACATTGGCCCAAATGGTGCAGGTCATTATGTTAAAATGGTGCATAACGGAATCGAATACGGGGATATGCAATTGATTGCTGAGTCTTATGATTTAATGAAAAATATTCTTGGTGTATCTGTAGATGAGATGGCTGAGATTTTCAAAGAATGGAATCAAGGAGAATTAGATAGTTATCTTGTAGAAATCACAGCAGATATCTTAACACGCAAAGACGATGAAGGAACTGGTAAACCAATCGTTGATGTCATTATGGATGCTGCCGGTAATAAAGGAACAGGTAAATGGACAAGCCAAAGTGCGTTAGATTTAGGTGTTCCACTACCATTGATTACTGAATCTGTTTTTGCCCGTTTCATTTCCGCTTATAAAGATGAACGTGTGAAAGCAAGTAAAGTTTTAGCTAAGCCTGAAGCTCCTGCTTATCAAGGTGATAAAAAAGAGTTGATCGAAAAAATTCGTGAAGCACTTTACTTTAGTAAAATCATGAGCTATGCACAAGGATTTGCTCAATTACGTGTCGCTTCAGAAGATTATGAGTGGGACTTACCATTTGGTGAAATCGCTAAAATCTGGCGTGCAGGTTGTATCATCCGTGCTCAATTTTTACAAAAAATTACAGATGCGTACGATAAAAATCCAACAATTGAAAACTTACTATTGGATGAGTACTTTATTGATATTACAAAAAAATATCAACAATCTCTTCGTGATGTTGTATCAATTGCTGTTCAAGCAGGCGTTCCAGTTCCAACATTTGCTTCAGCTATTGCTTATTATGACTCTTATCGTTCAGAACGCTTACCAGCAAATCTGATCCAAGCGCAAAGAGACTACTTTGGCGCACATACGTATCAACGTGTTGATAAAGAAGGTACGTACCACTATAGTTGGTATAACGAACAATAATATGTTGGAAAACCATGGGATTCAAAGATTTCTCATGGTTTTCTCTCTGTTAGATATGAGGGAAATAGGTTGTTACTAGCTTTTTGAGGTAAAAGTGGGTATAATGGGTAGGCTTTAAGATAGCTTTTAAAGAGAAAGGACAAATAACCAATGAGTAATATTCTAATTATTGAAGATGAAAAAAACTTAGCGCGTTTTGTAGAATTGGAGCTGAAACATGAAGGTTACACTACGGAGGTTCACTACAATGGACGTACTGGTTTAGAAGCGGCTTTAAATAATGATTGGGATGCTATCCTTTTAGATTTGATGTTGCCTGAATTGAACGGGCTTGAAGTTTGTCGACGTGTACGCCAAGTGAAAAATACGCCAATCATCATGATGACGGCAAGAGATTCTGTGATAGATCGTGTATCTGGTTTGGATCATGGAGCGGATGATTACATTGTAAAACCATTTGCTATTGAAGAGTTACTAGCTCGTTTGCGCGCATTGCTTCGCCGTATCGATATTGAGGGTGACAAAAACGTAGCAAAACAAACAACAATCACGTATCGTGATCTAACGATCGAAAAAGAGAATCGCGTTGTTCGCCGTAATTCTGAAATGATTGAATTAACGAAACGTGAATACGAATTACTATTAACTTTAATGGAAAATGTAAATGTTGTATTAGCTCGTGATGTACTGTTAAATAAAGTATGGGGCTACGAAACAGAAGTCGAAACAAATGTTGTCGATGTGTATATTCGTTATCTACGTAATAAAATTGATGTTCCAGGCGAGGAGAGCTACATTCAAACTGTTCGTGGAACAGGTTATGTGATGCGCTCGTGAAAACAATGAAAATGAAAAAAGCAGCAAAAAAAGAACTGAAGGGGCCTTCTTTGACAATAAAGTGGGCTTCTGCAAGTTCTTTCTTCATATTTGTTGTATTTACGATATTTGCAGTAATTACTTATAAATCATCTGTTAACCTTATTGTTGAAAAAGAACGAGAAAATGTAGAAAGAACGGTTGGAGAAGTGGGCAATCGTTTGGCAAACGCTGATGGAAAATTAACCGTATCAGATGTCTATGAGAAATTAAAGACACCTAGTGTTGATGAAAATGCTTTAGACAACAAAAAAATCTCCGTAGAGGGATCTTTGATGGAGATGGATACCATGCTTTCTGAGTTGGGGCAACCAGCGTTGTTTTTATCTGTTTATGATACAAATGGAACGTTAGTATTTGAGACGCAAAAAATTCAAAGTCAGCTGCAGAAAAAAGAGAAACAAGAGGCTGAGATTAAAACATTAGATGATAAAACAGGATTTTTAGTTATTCAACCAGTTTATTCAAAAGAGAATAGAGAAAAGATCGGTTATATTCAGGCTTTTTATGAATTGTCTTCTTTTTATGATATTCGGAATCGTTTATTACTGACATTAATCGTTTTAGAAATCATTTCATTCATTTTAAGTAGCATACTAGGTTTTATTTTGTCTTCGTATTTTTTAAAACCAGTAAAAGTTTTACGAGATACAATGGATACAATCAGAAAAGACCCGCAATCGGATATCCATATGCCAGACATTCATTCAAATGATGAGTTAGCAGACCTTGCGGAAATTTTTAATGAAATGTTGGATCGTATGAGACGATATATCGAGCAGCAAGAGCAATTTGTTGAAGATGTTTCCCATGAGTTGCGTACACCGGTTGCAATTATTGAAGGTCATTTGAATTTATTGAATCGCTGGGGGAAAGAAGATCCGGAAGTGTTGGATGAATCTTTAGAAGCGAGTCTACAAGAAATTGTGCGAATGAAGAGTCTAGTTCAAGAAATGTTGGATCTATCTCGTGCAGAACAAGTAGATGTTCAATATTCTAATCATACATCAAATGCCAAACAGGTTGTTTATCAAGTGTTTAACAATTTTAAAATTTTATATCCAGATTTTGTTATTACTTTAGATGATGACTTATTAAACGAAGTAACATTAGGGATTTACCGTAATCACTTTGAACAGCTTCTGATTATTATTTTGGACAATGCTGTGAAGTATTCAACAACGCGTAAAGAAGTTCATATTTCTATTTCAAAAACATTGAGTGAATTTGAAATTGCAATTCAAGATTTTGGTGAAGGAATTCCAGAAGATGATTTAGCTAAAATTTTCAATCGTTTTTATCGTGTAGATAAAGCACGGGCTCGTAATAAGGGTGGGAATGGACTAGGCCTATCGATTGCCAAACAGCTAGTGGAGAATTATAAAGGAAGAATAGATGCGGAAAGTGTTGTTCATCAAGGAACAATATTTAGAATCTACATTCCAATAGTAGATAAAGGTGAAATAGTAGAGTAGGAGTAAAAGCTCCTACTCTTTTCTTATCGCTTAACCGAATAATCTATTCTGTTTGGTACGGAATGCTACAGAAAAAGCGAATGCTCAAAATGAAGTTGAGGTGATTTGTTCGCTAAGAGAAAAAAGAATCAAAAATAGACATTTTCTAGTTGCATTTTATGATAAGTATTGTTATATTTATACATGTTCTGATGATTAAACATTGCTTAAGTGAAAGAGAAAAATTATATATTTTTCTACTTGACGAAAGGAATATAATCATGATAGAATAACAAAGTTGTTAATTTAAAACAACCAAAAGAACTTAGGAAATCAGGAAAAAAGTTGTTGACAAATAACAAACAACCTGATAAACTAATGAAGTTGTCGCGGAACATTCGATAACATCAAGCAGAAAAAAACTTTGAAACTTTTTCAAAAAAGTGTTGACATCAAATCGAAGATTTGATATGATGTAAAAGTTGCTGCGAGGTAACACAGTAGACCTTTGAAAACTGAACAAAGTAAGACGAACCAAATGTGTAGGTTGTTTTTACAACGGTAAAAACAAACAACAATTTTTAACAAAAGCGAAGCAAT
>NZ_MIJZ01000013.1 GCF_001730285.1 Enterococcus ureasiticus | reverse complement strand
TGACAACCTTAGATTGGTTTTTTATTATAGGATTAGTGTTGGCAGTCCTTGCCATCCTATTTTTCATCCTTTTCCTATTTTTAACAATCAGAACAGGAGCAAAGGTAAAAAGTTTAAGTAAAAGAAAACCAAAAACAAAGAAAAAGAAGAAAAGACTTCGTATTGCAAAGAAGAAATTAATTCAACAAAAGAAGAATCAGCGGGTCGCAGCGATTATTTCATTAGTTGCAAGTTTATTGCTAGGCGCTGGAGCTTTTTACTCTGCTTATTATCAGGCAATGAACTTAACCACAGATGACTCAGATTCAATTTCTAAGGGGTATTATCTTTTAAGTGATTTTAATGGAGAATTGTCAAAAGCAGGCAGTGCATCAGAAGCTCAGGATAAAACAGAAACCAATTTGCGTTATCTTGCCAATAGTATTGCGAGTTATGGAACGAAAAAAGCGAGTACTGTTAATACGCAAGAAGGGCAATTGACATTAAATCGTTATTATAATGCAATGAAAGAGCTGGGCACAAACGTAATGAGAAATTACACTCAAATTTATAATAATCCTGATCTGGCAAAAGAGTATCAGGAAGATGTAAAAAAAGTTAAAGAGTACGAGCAAAAAGTATTTAAGCTGTACAATATCAATGAAGCTGCTTTGGATCAAAAAAAGTAAACAATTGAGGTGATTTATCATGGAATCACGAAAGCGTACAGTCAAAAAGAAAAAGCATCATGCTAATCCAAGTCCAAACCAAAAAAAGAAGCCGCAAAAACAAGAACAATCAAAAAAGAGTCAACAAAAAAGAAAAAGACGACGTAAAGGAAAATCGAAAAAAGCACTGATTGAAGCTCAAAAGAGAAGGAAAAAACAAAAGCGTAAATATCTTTTATTTGAATTTTTAGGTGCAATCGCAATTACTAGTATTCTTGTTTTACTAATGTCTGTATTTCTATTTTCTCTTCCTAAAGTTGAAGGTTATTCGATGGTTTCCACATTGAGAGATGGGGATCGGGTTTACGTAAATAAAATTGGGAAACTCAAAACTTTTGAGTTAGTATATGTTCAGATACCGGGGACAAAGGAAAAAGAAGTTCGGCGAATCATCGGGATGCCAGGCCAAAAAGTAACCTATAAAAATGATCAGCTGCAAATAGATGGACAAGATAGAGAAGAAAAATTTATCTTTGATGAAAAGCAAACCTCTCAAGAAAACGGTCGCCTTTATACAGATGATTTTTCGATTTTTACTCTAACTGGATCATCAGAAATACCAGAAGGAAAATATCTAGTTTTAGGGGACAACCGCCCTTATTCGGTGGATAGTCGTCAGTATGGACTGATAGATCAAAAAGATATTATCGGTGTGGTGGAAATGAGAATCTTGCCGCTTCATCTATTGCAAAGTTTCTAGTTTGTTTCAAGTTAGGGCGGTATTTCATTTATACAATTGATAAGACGAGCAGAGCTGCTTTGTCTTATTTTTTTATTTCAAAAGGTGTTTTTTTGCAAATAGGAAGTCTTTTCTTCAATAATCTGTTATACTAATAAGCGTTACAAGTTCCCGAAAGGATTTGTTGTAAGATAGTAGACTTTTCGATGAAATATTCTTTTTGGATATGATGCGAGCTGTGCTACATTTTGTACAAAGATGCCTTGTAACCGACTAAATTTAGGGGGAATACATTATGACAGAGAGACATTTATTTACATCAGAATCCGTTTCTGAAGGACATCCAGATAAAGTTGCCGATCAAGTGAGTGACGCAATACTAGATGCGATTTTGGAACAAGATCCGTTGGCCCGTGTGGCATGCGAAACAAGCGTTACAACTGGCTTGGTTTTAGTTTTTGGAGAGATTTCTACAACTGCTTATGTAGATATCCAAAAAGTTGTTCGACAAACATTGAAAGATATTGGCTATACACGAGCTAAATATGGATTTGATGGCGATACCGTTGCAGTTCTTGTTGCAATCGATGAGCAATCACCGGATATTGCACAAGGTGTGGATGACGCATTAGAAACACGTGGTGAAAAAGATACCAAAGATGATATTGGTGCTGGAGACCAAGGCTTGATGTTTGGTTTTGCAGTGGATGAAACCCCAGAACTAATGCCGTTACCGATCTCTTTAAGTCATAAACTTGTTCGTCGTTTAGCAGAATTACGTAAAGAGGAAAAACTACCTTATCTACGTCCAGATGCAAAATCACAAGTGACAGTAGAATATGATGAAAACGGCAAACCACAACGTGTAGATACAGTCGTGATCAGCACACAACATGATGAAGAAGCTACGCTGGAGCAAATTCAAAAAGACGTGAAAGCACTCGTTATTGAAGAAGTTATCCCAGCAGAATTACTAGATGAAGAAACAAAATACTTTATTAATCCGACAGGTCGCTTTGTTATCGGTGGACCTCAAGGAGATGCCGGCTTGACTGGTCGTAAGATCATCGTAGATACCTATGGCGGTTACGCTCGTCATGGTGGCGGTGCCTTTTCAGGAAAAGACGCGACTAAGGTCGATCGTTCTGCAAGTTACGCAGCACGATATATTGCAAAAAATATCGTTGCAGCAGGATTAGCTGAAAAAGTTGAAGTTCAGTTAGCTTACGCAATTGGTGTAGCACAACCTGTATCGATTTCAATCAATACTTTTGGGACAAGTGAAGTCCCTGAAAGCAAATTGATTGCAGCCGTTCGGGAAAACTTTGACCTGCGTCCAGCAGGAATTATTGAAATGCTTGACTTGCGTCGTCCAATCTACAAACAGACGGCAGCATATGGTCATTTTGGTCGTACAGACATTGAACTACCTTGGGAGCAGACAGATAAAGTCGATGCAATCAAGAAAAGCTTGATGGAGTAAACGAGGCGGCGCTACTAATGAAAATTAGTGGCGCCGTTTTGCTGTGAAACACTGCGACTGCTACGCAGAGCAGATGTTGAACAGTACTTGGCGACCAAAGGGAGAGAAGTTACCTTACTAGTGAAACGCCAAACGCTATAATGCTAATAACAAATAGAAGTCAGCAGCCCAAGAGAGTGCAACCACCAACCGCCATAAACCAAACAACAAATAAAATCCAGCAATCCACAAAATTAATCATGAGTAGATTACAGCAAACCTAAAAATCTGATAGTAATGTAAAATCTCACAAAAGTACCACCAAACCTCTGTAAATGAATTTATAAGTAACTTTATTAAAGCAAAAAAATTAAAAAGGATGGAGATACATGGAAAGAAAAACAAACGTCAAACTTGTAACAATCAGTGTTTTCGTTGCAACATTTATGACAGCAATCGAAGGAACAATCGTTTCAACAGCGATGCCAACGATCGTAGGATCACTGCACGGCATGGAAATTATGAACTGGGTTTTTTCTATTTACTTATTAACAAATGCAATGCTAACACCGATTTACGGAAAGCTAGCAGACAAAATCGGGCGTAAACCGATATTCATGATTGGAATTATTATTTTTATTATCGGTTCGTCACTTTGTGGCTTAGCGCAAAATATGATCACCTTGATTATTGCTCGCGCAATTCAAGGAATCGGAGCAGGGGCCATTATGCCAGTTGCATTGACAATTTTAGCGGATATCTATTCAATTGATAAACGTGCCAAAATGTTAGGTCTAAATAGTGCAGCTTGGGGAATTGCCAGTATTTTTGGTCCACTTGCAGGCGGTTTTATTGTAGATACTGTGGGTTGGCACTGGATTTTCTTCATTAACGTACCAATTGGACTTGTCTTGATGGGCTTGATCGCTTACTTTTTAGTGGAACCAAAAAGAGAGAAATCTAAAGTACCAATGGATATCTTAGGTAGCGTTCAGCTGATGTTCGTTTTATTAACGTTATTATTAGGATTTCAATTAATTGGTGATGGCGGTTTTAGTTTAAAAGTGTTCTTATGTTTGGGGGCTTCTGTTTTATTCTTTATTGGCTTTGTTTTTGTGGAAAAAAGAGCCAAAGATCCTGTTATCGATTTGATGCTGTTTAAAAATTCCACATTTGTGATCGTCAATATTGTAGCAGCTTTAATTAGCGGATTTTTGATGGGTGTAGAAGTGTACATTCCAATGTGGATGCAAGGCGTATTGGGTAAAAGCGCTGGAATCGGTGGATTAGTATTAGCACCAATGTCGATTTTATGGATGGTAGGTTCGTTCATTGCTAGTAATTTAATGGAGAAGCATACAACAAAAAGAGTACTGACAATTGGCTTGAGTATTACATTGCTAGGCGGTATTTTCTTAGTGTTGGTTCCAGCAACGATTTCATTTATCTGGTTCTTCGCGATTTCTTCTGTTTTGGGAATTGGTTTTGGGATTACGATCACAACAACAACTGTGACTGCTCAAAGCAGTGTAGATCCATCTGAAATGGGGGTTGCAACGTCATTCAATACATTAGCTAGAACGATTGGGCAAACATTGATGGTGTCGATTTTTGGTGTGATCATCAATGCAGTAACAACTTCTGAATTAGCGAAAAGTACATTACAAGTGGATTCTGATGTGATGAATCAACTTGTTAATCCGCATACGGCCAATACGATACCGGCAGACTTACTGAAACCTTTACGCGGCATGCTATATGCTGGTCTTCATAATGTGTATTTAGTCGGAATCGGTTTGATTATCGTTGCGATCATTTTAAATGTGAGCGTTAAAAAGAAAGTGGCTAAGTAAAGGAATTTCTATTTCTGTATAAAAAAGGACTATAGAATACGAAGTTTTGACATGGAAAGTTCATATTTGCTTTGTATTATATAAGCATACCAATAGAAAACAACTTAATTAAACATATTTTCATTTTAACTCCTCCTCTGCTCGTTCTTCTAAGAAGAACGAGTTTTTTGTTTTATATATATCAAAAAATAATCGATTTAATGCTACAATAGTAGAAAACAGAAAATGAGGGATGTTGGATGGCTTTTTTACAAACGAATATTTATTCTAACGTATTAGAAATGGAAGTATCAGTAAATGTTATTTTACCTCAAAAAACGGAGAAAAAAATTGGTACAGCGACAAAAGGAAATCTTACAGATGTACCTGTTATGTATTTACTTCACGGGATGGGTGGAAATCATAGCGTATGGGAACGCCGAACATCGATAGAACGTTATGTTGCAAATTTGGGAATGGCTGTGATCATGCCATCTACAGAACTCGGGTGGTATACAGATACAACTTATGAAATGAATTACTGGACGTTTATTTCTGAGGAGCTACCGAAGATCTGTCATGAATTATTTCCACAGTTAACGATAAAAAGAGAAAAAACATTTGCGGTAGGACTGTCAATGGGTGGATATGGTGCTTTAAAACTTGGACTAACAAAACCTGAAAGCTTTAGAGCGGTAGCTTCCTTATCAGGTGCAGTGAATCTTGCTGACAGAATAGAAGATCTATTAGCGATCAAAGGAAGAGGCTTTTGGGAAGGTATTTTTGGTCCGTTGGAAAATATTCAAGGATCGATCAATGATCCCATATTTTTACTTGATCAGCTAGTTGCAAGTGGAGATGATGTACCAAATATTTTTCTTTGTTGTGGCGAAGAGGATTTTCTTTTACATGGAAATAAAACAATGGCGACAAAACTTACAGCTTATAATATTGAACATACATTTGAAACAGGCCCGGGTAACCATGATTGGGTCTTTTGGGATAAGTGGATTCAACGAGTATTAGAATGGTTGCCGCTAGATAAATAAAGAAAAAAAGCTTGGACAAATAAAAAATGTCTAAGCTTTTTGCGTATTTACTATTAGACGAAGGTATCTAACCCATTCAAAAACACTCGCAATGTCTTCATAAAAAAATCTTTTTGTTTTTCTTTTTGCCGATATTGAATGCTTTCACTGATATTATTCAGCTTATGATCCTGAACGTATTGTTTCATCAAGATAATTTGCTTTTTCAAATAATCGTCGCCAGACATCACTTTATTATACAATTTCTTCTCTTCGGCAGAATCCAACAGCATGCCGAATAGTAAATGCTGTAAAGAGGTGATCGTCATATAACTTAATTCGATGGAAAATCCGGCTTTATTCAGAATAGACAATATTGCGTCGAGATTTCTTAAACGAGAAGGGTAAGAAGGAATCGTTTGAATTTCGATTTCTATAGCACAAGGATATTGCTGATACAATTCATAATAGTTTTCCATATACGCATAAATTGTTTCTTTCCAAGTTTCTTGAGGTTTTGGTGGAATAAAATGATTTTCTATTTCCTCAGCCATACTTTGAAGTAAGGCTTGTTTATTTTCCACATGCCAATAAATCGCAGGGGCTTTTACATTAAGTTTTTGAGCGACTTTACGCATGGATAATTTTTCTAATTCAGGATTTTCTGTTAATAACTGAAATGCAGCTTGAACGATTTTTTCTTTTGATAATTTTGATTCCAAATTTTCTCATCCTTTTATCTAAAAATGTAAGCTAAGTTCTTGAATTTCGTTTCTAAAAATGGTAAATTGTTATACGGCCTAACTTTACAGTGTTAAGTTTGTGAAGTCAATGAAAGTGAACGTGTCTCGCACATTGTCTATGACTATATAATAACACTAAATGATTGTTGAAAGTTGCACAACGAACTGGATAAGGCTAGTTTTACAAAGAAAGTTGGGATATAAGTGAGTATTATTATGGAACATATCAAAAAGTACAAGCTGGAAGTTTCCATAGCCTTGATTACCGTTGTTGTCATGGTCATGTCGGCATTATGGCAACCTAAACTATTACAAAAAGTGTTAGAAGCAATTATTAAAGAGGATAAGAGTCAAATGAAAGAACTTGGCTTGTATTTGATTGGGATTGCAGGCCTCGGCTTGATTGCTGGTGTTTTCAACACGATATATTCTGCGAAAGTCGCACAAGGTGTGAGTGCAGATATTCGTGAAGCAACTTTTCGTAAGATCCAAACATTTTCATTTGGAAATATCGAAGAATTTTCAGCGGGGAATTTAGTGGTTCGTTTAACTAATGATGTGACTCAAATTCAAAATGTGATCATGATTGCGTTACAGTCATTATTTAGAATCCCGATTCTGTTTATCGGTAGTTTTATTCTAGCAATGATGACATTGCCGCAGCTGTGGTGGGTGATCGTTTTATTGGTCATCGCTGTATTCATTATCACAGCACTATCGTTTTCACAGATGGGCAAACACTTTATGATCATCCAAACATTGATCGATAAAGTAAATGGTTTAGCTAAAGAAAATCTTTTAGGTATTCGTGTCGTTAAATCCTTTGTTCAGGAAAAGAATGAATTAAACCGTTTCACCAAAGTCAGTGAAGAATTGACGAAACACAACTTGATTGTTGGAACACTGTTTTCTGTAATGATCCCATCGTTTATGTTGGCAGCTAATTTAGCTGTTGTAGGGTCTATTTTTCTTGTAGGTAATCTTGTAAAAGATGATCCAACTGTTATCGGTGGTATTGCCTCATTCATGAGCTATTTAATGCAAATCATGATGGCGATCATTATTGGCGGAATGATGATGATGATGACTTCTCGTGCTGCTGTTTCAATCAAGCGGATCAAGGAAGTCATGGACACAGTTCCAGCACTAACATATAAAGATGTACCAGAACAAAAATTAAATGGTAGTGTGGTTTTTGATCATGTTAGTTTCCGTTATCCAGGAGATGATACAGATACGTTGAAAGATGTATCGTTTTCTATCAAACCAGGTGAAATGGTCGGGATCGTAGGCGCAACTGGTGCTGGTAAGTCAACTTTGGCACAATTGATTCCACGATTATTTGATCCGTCTGAGGGGAAAGTGGAAGTTGGCGGAATTGACTTGAAGGATGTCAATGAACATAGTTTGCGTAAAGCTGTGTCTTTCGTATTACAAAAAGCGATTCTTTTCTCTGGTACGATTTCACAAAATTTACGTCAGGGAAAACGAGATGCTAGTGAAGCCGATATGTCTCGGGCAACTGAAATTGCGCAAGCAAAAGAATTTATTGAGAAATTATCATTACAATATGAAGCTCCAGTTGCTGAACGAAGCAACAACTTCTCAGGTGGACAAAAACAACGCTTATCTATTTCACGAGGGGTGATCGGTGATCCTAAGATTTTGATATTAGATGACAGTACAAGTGCCTTAGATGCCCGTTCAGAGCGTTTAGTAAGAGAAGCGTTGGATAGAGATTTAAAAGATACAACAACGATTGTAATCGCACAGAAAATTTCTTCTGTAGTACATGCAGATCGGATTTTAGTTTTAGATAAAGGCCAATTAGTGGGTGAGGGAACGCATGAAGAATTAGCAAAAACAAACCCAATCTATCAAGAAATCTACGAAACGCAAAAAGGAAAGGATGAAAATAATGACTGATTTAATAAGAGCAAGTAAATTCTTTTTTCATTATTTAAAACGTTATAAACTTTCCTTCTTGTTTATCTTTGTGACAATTGTTATTGCTACGTATTTACAAGTTAAAGCACCTCAATTTGTAGGTGAAGCAATTCAAGAACTGGCAAATTACGTTGGCGCTTTAGCGCAAGGAACTGATGATAAAAGCAAATTCATCGATATTATCTGGAAGTTATTGATTTTTTATGTACTAACAAGTGCAGCAAACTTTATTTACAGCATACTATTTACCCAAGTTGTTGGAAAATCAACAAACCGGATGCGTATCGGCTTATTCAATAAATTAGAAAAATTAACGATTCGTTTCTTTGATTCACATCAAGATGGAGAAATTTTAAGTCGTTTTACCAGTGATTTGGATAATATCCAAAATAGTTTGAATCAAGCCTTACTTCAAGTGTTGACGAATGCGGCATTATTTGTTGGAATCTTGATCATGATGTTCCGTCAAAATGTTCAATTGGCATGGGCGACGATTGCTTCTACGCCTGTAGCAATTTTAATTGCTGTAGTTGTTATTAGCAAGGCAAGAAAATATGTTGATATCCAACAAGATGAAGTTGGAAAACTAAATGGTTATATGGATGAAAAAATCAGTGGGCAACGTGTGATCATTACAAATGGTTTACAAGAAGAAACGATCGATGGCTTCTTGGAACGTAATGAAACCGTACGTAAAGCAACGTTTAAAGGGCAAGTTTATTCTGGACTGCTATTTCCAATGATGCAGGGAATGTCCCTTGTAAATACCGCTATTGTGATTTTCTTTGGTGGTTGGTTAGCATTAAATGGCGATTTGGAAAAAACAGTTGCTTTAGGTTTAGTCGTAACATTTGTTCAATATTCACAACAATATTACCAACCATTGATGCAGATTTCTTCTGGATACAGTATGATCCAATTGGCGATTACAGGAGCTCGTCGTTTGAATGAAATGTTTGATGAGCCAGATGAAATTAATCCAAAAGATGGTAAAGAAATCGATGGTATCAATGAATCTGTCTCGTTGAATCATGTTGAATTTGGTTATGATCCAGAGGTACAAATTTTAAAAGACGTTTCAATTAATGTAAGCAAGGGTGAAATGGTCGCTTTAGTTGGCCCAACGGGTTCAGGTAAAACGACGATCATGAATTTATTGAATCGTTTTTATGATGTGAATAGCGGTTCGGTTACATTTGATGGTACAGATATTCGTGAAATCGAATTAAGTAGTTTAAGAAGTCATGTCGGAATCGTTTTACAAGATTCAGTTTTATTCTCTGGAACAATTCGAGCAAATATCGCTTTTGGTAAACCCGATGCTACTGAAGAAGAGATTATAGGGGCTGCTAAACAAGCAAATATTCACGAGTTCATCATGGAACAAGAAAATGGCTATGACACTGAAATTACTGAGGAAAACAATATTTTTAGTACAGGTCAAAAACAACTGATTAGTATTGCACGTACAATCATCACAAATCCATCATTATTGATTTTAGATGAAGCTACAAGTAACGTAGATACTGTAACAGAAGCAAAAATTCAAAAAGCAATGGATGAAGCAATCAAAGGCAGAACCAGCTTTGTCATTGCTCACCGCTTGAAAACAATTTTGAATGCAGATCGTATTGTTGTTTTAAGAAACGGTGAAGTGATCGAAGAAGGAAGCCATCATGAATTGTTGAAACAAGAAGGTTTTTATTCAGAATTGTATCACAATCAATTTGTATTTGAATAGACGTCTAAAATAGCGTATTAAAATAACTTGAGTCTTGTGTAGTACGAGACTCAAGTTATTTTTTTATCTATATACTCAGTTTGTTAATAGTATCTTATTTTTTTTCAAAACAAAATAAAATCGGTGGATTATTCTTCTGATTGATAAACTGATATGTCAGTACACTATACTCTTCTTGAGGTAATTTTTGAGAATACTCTTGGACCAATGCTAATTCAGCTTCGCCGCCAGTATGTCCATAATAAACGACTAAAATGATTCGTCCTTTAGGCTTTAGCCTAGCAAGCAATGCATCTAGAGCTTTTTTTGTTGTATCAGGTTTGGTAATGACTTGTTTATCACTTTTAGGGAGATAGCCCAAATTAAAAATAGCTGCTGTCAGTTGAGTTTCTTCTGGAATGGCTTCTCCAAGGGTTTCATGACCTTGATGCAATAATGTAGTCTGATCTTTTAAACCTAATTCAGTGAGCTTCTTTTCTGTATTTATCAGGGCTTTTTCTTGGACATCAAATGCGTAGACTAAACCAGTTGAACCAACGAGTTCTGCTAGAAAAGCTGTATCGTTCCCATTACCCATCGTAGCATCAACGACTATATCGCCAACTTGAATCACTTCTTTTAAAAGTGTATGACTAAAATGGAGAGCTGTTTGTAACATTAGCTAAATACCTCCGTAGTTTTGCGTACATTATAGATACCTTGAACACTTTCACGACGTTTCATCTCATCATCAATGGCATTCAAGACTTCCCATTTTTTCAAACTCCACATCGGACCAACTAAAGAATCAGTAGGTGCGTCCCCCGTTAAACGATGGATCACGATTTCAGGTGGAATCATTTCTAGCTGATCACAAATAACATTTACGTAATCAGTTCGGGTCATTAACTGCAAACGTCCCTCATGATAATCTCTTAGCATACGTGTATTGGTCATAAGGTGCAATAGGTGTAATTTGATCCCTTGAATATCTGAATCAAGAATCGTTCGACGAACATTTTCTCTCATCATATCTAGATTTTCTCCAGGCAAACCATTGATTAGATGAGTACAAACTCGAATATCATGTTTCCGTAATTTTGCTACGCCGTCTAAATACGTTTGATAATCATGGGCTCGGTTGATCGTACTGCTTGTGTTTTCATAGGTCGTCTGTAATCCCAATTCCACCCACAAATAATACCGCTGATTCAGTTCAGCTAAATATTCGACAACCTCATCAGGTAGACAATCTGGACGAGTCCCAATCGAAATACCGACAACACCTTTTTCGTTGACCACTTGTTCAAAACGATGCCGAATCACTTCAACAGGCGCATGCGTATTTGTGAAGTTTTGAAAATAGACGATATATTGGTCAACATTCGGCCACTTTTTATGCATCATATGAACTTCTTTTTGAAATTGAATCGGCAAAGGATCTTGAGGGGCAACGATCATATCACCTGATCCTGAAACGCTGCAAAAAGTACAACCGCCTTTTGCGACAGTTCCATCTCGATTAGGACAATCAAACCCGCCATCTAAAGGGACCTTAAATATTTTCCCGCCAAACTGCTGACGTAATGCGTAATTCCATGTATGATATCGTTTATTTGGATCTTCCGTATAGATAAATTCAGACATAATTCTTCTTCTTTCTATTGTTGTTTACTTTTAAAGCGCCAGACAAAGCGTTTTTCTAAATAAATTGGATAGGTCATCAATAGCCAAGCTAAACCAAAACAGAATCCACCTAAAACGTCACTAGGGAAATGAACACCAGCATAGATTCGGCTGATACCAATCAGAAAAACACCTAATCCTAAGAGGATTTGTAAAAATAAACAAAGATTTTTTTGCTTAATAAATTGCGGTAATAATAAAATAATCGTTCCATACAACAATACGCTTCCAGTAGAATGACCACTTGGAAAACTGTAACTATGCTCTGTTACTAAATGATTTAAGGTTGGACGAGGGCGCATAAATAATAACTTGATCAATGGGTTAGCAACACCTGCAATCAATCCAGTATTGATCAAAAGCCAAAGCATTTCCGCATAATATTTTCCTCTAAAAAATATAAAAGCAATTGCTAAAGTCAAAATTCCTACCGTCAATGGATCAGCGAACTTTGTATACCAAATGAAAAATTGATTAGCTGAAGGATAAGGCGTCCGCACGATCGTCGTGATCGTTTGGTCAAACCCTTTTAACCAACCAGGGTAAAAACGCACTACGTAGCCTAAAAACATAAAGACAACTAAAAAACAGCTGCCTGCAAATTGATAGTATAATTTATTTTTCATGAAAGATCCTTTCCAGATTAGATAAAGTTTATTATAACATCAAATAATTAAGAACACATCTGAGAATCATCAAAAAAGAGGGTGTGAGACAAAAGTCAAATCCACTTTTGTCTCACACCCTAAATGCGAATGAACAGTTGGAATAAAAGTAAACACTTTTGCTCCGATCTCTCTGAATGTAAAAGAAAATTAGTCATCTTCTCCATCTTCATAATCTGAAGGACCTTCAACTGAAATATCCCCAGAACTCGTTTGTAACGTGAATGATTTTGTTCCTTTACCTTTTTTGTAAGATGTTCGTTCTTTTCCAAATATCGTACTATCACCCAATTTTGTTTTTGTTTTGATTGTTACATCGTACAAAATTTCTTCTGTGTGCAAATCAATACTTCCTCGTTGGGTTTCAACCAGTAATTTTTTAGGAGTTTCTGTTCCATATAATGAAAAATCGCCGTTGATACTCTTGATGATAGCTTCGCCTTTTAAATTAGTTGCTTGGATTTCTCCATTAGTGGTTTCTATTTTAGAGCTCCCTCTGACTGAATTCAAGGAAATATCGCCAGATGTACTAGCAGCAGACCAATTAGATGCAACAAAATTACCTATTTGAATATCGCCATTAGTGGTTTTGAATGTCGCTTCTTCTGCTTGAACATCATTCTGAACGTTAAGATGACCATTGCTAGTTTCAAGCGTCAATTTTTCTGTATTGGTATTAAGAACGTTAATGTCCGCATTGGTCATTTTAATAGATAAATCTTTTGTTGTGACACCCGAAAGATTGATAGTATCGTCAGCATTGCCATCGATTATTAAGCGTTCAGTATCGTCAGGGATCGTTAATGTTACTGCTGACCCTCGATTGAAAATCCCAAATTTTATTCCGTTTAGTTCTTGTTTATTCTTATTACTGTTTGCTGAAACCGTCAGTTGGTTGTCTGTTTCCTTAACCTCTAAAGAGCTGTTAATTGAAATGGGCATAGAACTTCGAGTATTCATTACGATCTTATTCGAATTTTCAGTAAGAATATGAAACTCAGCATTACCAGAAAGCTTAAGATGGATTTCTTTTGTACTTTGTTTATTTTTTATCTCATATGTTTGTTCTTTTGTATCTGTCATAGAATTTTCAGCGCGTCTGAAGTAAACGGCACTTCCCATTCCACCGATGATCATGGATAAAACACCAATGGTCAGAAAAAAAGCAGTTGTCTTTTTCATATTAAACCTCTCCTCTTAAAACGCGAATATTCCATTGCAGATATCGTTTCAAAACTTTTCCAAAGAATTTTGTTAAGGGCGTCAAGATCAATAATCCGATAATCCCGGCACCAAAAAGGAAAATACTAACAGACAATTGGAATATCGCACCATCATTAAATCCGGAAAATACTGAAACGCCTCCAAGAATTGGTGAAAATAAGAAAACAATAGCGACTAACCAACAAGAAAATACGACCATAATAAATGCAAAAATCATCCAAAACATAAAAAGAAAGTTAAATGAAAGGACTCCAGCAACCTGGCAGAATCGAGTAAAACCACTACGATGAGGACGCTCATAGGAACGGTAAGTATCATCATAAGGATGCTCAGGTATTTCATCATAACGATAGTCATTATTCACAACAGGCTGGATTTCTTGCCAGCCATCTCGTTCAAGTTTCTTTTCAGGAACGGTGATATCAAACTCCTGTAAAATTTCTTCAGCGATTGCCCTTGGTTTTCCTAGACTTTTTGCAATCTGTTCTTCTGTTTCTCCAGCAGCTATGCGTTCATCAAAAATTGTTTCATATTTATTCAAGATAAAAGATTGCTGTTGATTGGTCAGAGGTTTTAAGTAGATTTTCAATTCGATTAAAAAGTGCTCTTTGTTCATTTTGTTCCCCCGTTTCTTTTTACAGTCTTGTTACTTCTTCTCCACTATAATTTTTTTTAGAAGTAATAACAAGTCTTTAATCAAAAAATCAGCCTAAGGTAAAGAGAGGAATCAGACTTGAGACCTAGTTGTATTGAAAAATTAATCCGAAATGGTCAGTGGGGAAAAAATCAAATTAGAAAGAAATTTTTTACATTTTTTTTTGCATTTTGGGGAAGAAAAAATAAAAAATATTTCTATTTTCTTTGAAAAAAGGGTATACTATAAATTAAAGAATACTTTCTTTAGAAAATTCGGAGGATATATTATGGAGAAGTACAAATTATCAAGAAAAGAGCGGAGGAAAGCCGAACAGAACAAGCTTGCTTACGATCAGTTTAAAAAAGGAACCACTGTGCTTAGCTCTGCAATTGTTGTTTCCTCAATTGCTGCACCGATTGCCGCGCCAAAAATTGCAGAAGCATCAGAAGATAAGATACCAAGTGAACAAGTAAGTTACTCAGATACAAATACACATACAGAAGCCGTTCAAACGCAAAAAACGACAACTGACTCTAACGATTCGATGACACAAGACACTCAGACTACAGCACCTGAAACATCTTCAAGTGAAGAAACGTCTGAAACACAAGAATCATCAGAATTAAATACATCAGAAACAACACAAAGTACTGAGACAACTGAATCAACAAAAGAATCAACTGCAACAACAGATTCTTCAACAGCTGAAAAGGAAGAGCCGAAGACACCAGAGCTAATGATGCGAGCAGCAGCTCCTCAACTTAGTAATATCAGTCCAAGTGCTTTCATTGCTGAAATCTCCGGACATGCCCGCTCAGTTGCAGCAGCAAATGATTTATATGCTTCTGTAATGATGGCTCAAGCGATTCTTGAAAGTGACTGGGGGAGAAGTACATTATCTACAGCACCAAACCACAATCTATTTGGGATCAAAGGAAGTTATCAAGGACAATCTGTTACGATGAAAACTTGGGAAGTGATCAATGGGCAGTGGGTTCAGGTAAATGCAGCTTTTAGAAAATACCCTTCTTACTCAGAATCATTTAGTGACAATGCATATGTTTTGAGAAATACATCATTTCAAGCTGGTGTTTATTATTATTCAGGCGCATGGAAGAGCAATACGAGTTCATACAGAGATGCAACGGCTTGGCTGACAGGACGTTATGCAACAGATCCTAGCTATAATACAAAACTCAATAATATTATTACAACATACAATCTAACTCAATATGACACTCCTTCATCAGGCGGTGGAAATACTGGTGGCGATACTGGTAATGGTAACACAGGAGGTAATACTGGTGGAAATACTGGCGGTAACACTGGTGGTGGAACGAGTAGTCAAGATGTGACACATACTGTAAAAGCCGGAGATAGCTTATGGGCATTATCTGCTAAATATGGCACATCAATCGCTAATATCAAAAGCTGGAATAAACTTTCTAGTGATGTGATTTACGTGGGTCAAAAACTGATCGTGAAAAAAGGTTCTGGTAACACGGGTGGCGGCAATACCGGTGGAAATACTGGCGGCTCAACTGGCAACACCGGTGGTTCAGGAAATACTGGAACTTCAAACACATACTATACAGTAAAATCAGGTGATTCGTTATGGGCAATCGCTAATGCAAATGGCATAAGTATCGCTAACCTACGTCAATGGAATAATTTAAGTGGAGATATCATTTACCCAGGTCAAAAATTGATCGTGAAAAAAGGTTCGGGAAATACTGGTGGCGGTAGCACAGGAGGAAACACTGGCGGCTCAACTGGTAATACTGGCGGTTCAGGAAATACAGGAACCTCAAACTCATACTACACAGTAAAATCAGGAGACTCGTTATGGGCAATTGCCAATGCAAATGGCATAAGTATCGCTAACCTACGTCAATGGAATAATTTAAGTGGAGATATCATTTACCCAGGTCAAAAACTGATCGTGAAAAAAGGTTCTGGCAACGCAGGCGGAGGCAACACAAGTGGAGGCAATAGCGGCTCAACTGGAAACGCAGGCGGCTCAAATAATGCTGGTACAGCCACTGGCTACTACACGGTAAAATCAGGAGACTCGTTATGGGCAATCGCCAATGCAAATGGCATAAGTATTGCTAATCTACGCCAATGGAACAATTTAAGTGGAGATATTATTTACCCAGGTCAACGTTTAGTTGTGAAAAAAGGCCAAGGTGGATCAACTAGTTCATCTGGGAATCAAGGTAGTAGTCAAACAGCAGGGGCACATACTGTAAAAAGTGGAGATACCTTATGGGGGCTTTCTCAAAAATATGGAACAAGCGTCCAAAGAATCAAACAATTGAACGGCCTATCTAACGATACAATTTATATTGGTCAAACATTGAAAGTTAAATAAAACAATTGAAATTGGCTGAGATCTTTGGTAGTATGATAGCACATGACAGATATATATAAACAGTGAAAAGGAATAGTAGAAAGAACCATGTTTAAGAGAGCGTATGGTTGGTGAAAATACGCACAGAAGCTTTCGAACTCGCCTTTGAGTTATTTTACTGAATGAGTGAAGAAATGCTATTTGAGCTTTTTTCGATGTAGATGAGTGACGAGTAATAATTCGGCGATCATCTGAACTTTAGTAAGTAAAATCGGCGACGGTCGTTACAGCGTTGAGGCTTGTATTTATACAAGTAAATTTAGGTGGTACCACGTTGTCAATCACACGTCCTATAGGAAATTTTTCCTGTAGGACTTTTTGTTGTGAATCACTGCGACTGGCTAGCCAGAGCAGATGCTGAACAATACTTGGCGACCAAAGGGAGAGAAGTTACCATACTAGTGAATCACGCCACTGCATTTTGAGCTTAACGATTTTTAAGGGCTAAAGTTTTCTAAGAATCGAAGGAGTATAACTGGCTAGCCAGAGCAGATGCTGAACAATACAAGGCGTGCAAAGGGAGAGAAGTTACCATACTAGTGAATCACGCCACTGTATTTTGAGCTTAACGATTCCTAAGGGCTAAAGTTTTCTAAGAATCGAAGGAGTATAACTGGCTAGCCAGAGCAGATGCTGAACAATACAAGGCGTGCAAAGGGAGAGAAGTTACCTTACTAGTGAAACAACACCAAGTAAACACTTTAATCGGGTACAGAAAACAAACCTAAAAAAGAAAACAATCACTATCAATAAAAAGCTACATAAATAGGAGGAAAAAACGTGAGTTACGATCACAAAAAAATCGAAAAAAAATGGCAAAAATATTGGGCTAAGCATAACAGCTTTACTACTCATGACGACCCAAATAAAGAAAAATTTTATGCCTTAGACATGTTTCCATATCCATCAGGGCAAGGTCTTCATGTTGGACATCCTGAAGGTTATACAGCGACAGATATCCTATCTCGAATGAAAAGAAGTCAGGGGTATAGCGTTTTACATCCAATGGGATGGGATGCATTTGGGTTACCTGCCGAACAGTATGCGTTAGATACTGGTAATGACCCAGCAGAGTTTACGAAAAAAAATATTGAAACATTCAAACGTCAAATCAATTCATTAGGTTTCAGTTATGATTGGAATCGTGAGATCAATACGACAGATCCAGAATATTATAAATGGACGCAATGGATTTTCACAAAACTATATGAACATGGTTTGGCTTATGAAGCAGAAGTAGCAGTAAATTGGGTGCCGGAACTTGGAACTGTGATCTCAAATGAAGAAGTCATCGATGGGAAAAGTGAGCGCGGCGGTTATGATGTTGTTAGAAAACCAATGCGTCAATGGATGCTTAAAATCACTGCTTACGCAGACCGTTTACTGGATGATTTAGATTTAGTCGATTGGCCTGAAAGTATCAAGGATATGCAACGTAACTGGATCGGACGTTCTGAAGGGGCGAATGTTGATTTCAAAGTCAAGGGAAGTAATGATACAATCACCGTTTTCACAACGCGTGCAGATACTTTATTTGGTGCTAGTTATTTAGTCGTTGCGCCGGAGTTAAAAATAGTTGATGAGATTACAACACCTGAGCAAAAAACAGCAGTAACAGCATATCAAGAAGAAGTAAGTAAAAAATCTGATTTAGATCGTACAGATTTATCTAAAATAAAAACAGGGGCTTTTACAGGAGCATATGCGATCAATCCGGTAAACGGCAAAGAAATCCCAATCTGGATCGCAGATTACGTTCTAGGAAGCTATGGAACAGGTGCTGTCATGGCTGTACCAGCTCACGATGAAAGAGACTACGCGTTTGCTGATAAGTTTGGTATCGAGATGATTCAAGTCATTGAAGGCGGAGATATCACGAAAGAAGCATACACTGGAGATGGTCTTCATATCAATTCTGCTTTCTTAGATGGTCTAACAAAAGATGAAGCCAATGAAAAAATGTATCAATGGCTAGAAGATAACGGCTGTGGTAAAAAAGAAGTCACCTATCGTTTGCGTGATTGGCTATTTTCTCGTCAACGTTACTGGGGTGAACCAATCCCTGTGATCCATTGGGAAGATGGTACAACAACGACGGTTCCAGAATCTGAATTACCATTGAAATTACCGAAAACGGATGATATCAAACCAAGTGGAACAGGCGAATCACCGCTTGCCAATATTACTGAGTGGATCAATGTAGTCGATCCTGAAACTGGCAAGAAAGGCAAACGTGAAACAAATACAATGCCGCAATGGGCAGGAAGCTCATGGTACCATTTACGCTATATCGATCCTCATAACAAAAATGAAATTGCCAATTATGAAAAATTAGAACGTTGGTTACCTGTCGATATTTATATTGGCGGAGCAGAACATGCAGTACTTCATTTATTATATGCACGTTTCTGGCATAAATTCTTGTATGATATCGGTGTTGTACCAACAAAAGAACCGTATCAAAAACTCTATAATCAAGGAATGATTCTGGGTCAAAGTTTCCGTGACAGCCGCGGCGTACTAGTCCCTACGAATATGGTAGAGAAACGTGACGGCGTTTGGTTAAATAGTGAAACGGGTGAAGAGCTGGAAGAAGCACCAGCTAAAATGAGTAAATCATTGAAAAACGTTGTAAATCCAGATGATGTTGTGGAAAAATATGGTGCGGACACACTAAGAATGTATGAAATGTTCATGGGACCCCTTGATGCATCGATTGCGTGGAGTGAAAACGGGCTTGAAGGCAGTCGCAAATTCTTGGATCGTGTATGGCGCTTGATCGTAGATGAAAATGACAAGATGCGTGACCGTATCACGACGATAAACGATGGGCGTTTAACGAAAGTTTATCATCAGACAGTAAAAAAAGTGACAGAAGATATGGAAAATCTGCACTTCAATACGGCAATTTCTCAATTGATGGTCTTTGTGAATGAAGCGAATAAAGTCGATGTTTTACCATATGAATACATTGAAGGATTCGTTCAATTACTAGCACCAATCGCACCACACATTGGTGAAGAGCTATGGGCAATTCTTGGAAATGAAGAAAGTTTAACCAATGCTCCTTGGCCGACGTATGATGAATCTGCATTGATCGAAGATGAGGTCGAAGTCGTTTTCCAAGTTAACGGAAAAGTTCGTGCAAAATTGAATATCGCTCGAGGTTTAAGCAAAGAAGAGCTAGAGGAAAAAGCTCTAGCAGCAGAAGAAATCCAATCCTTTATTGATGGAAAAACGGTACGCAAAGTTATTGTCGTTCCAGATAAATTGGTGAATATTGTAGCGAATTAAAGAAATTAGAAACAGAGGTGCTGAATAAAATCAGTATCTCTGTTTCACTATATCGTAGGATGTGAGAAAAAAATGATCAGTCATATGACATTTATCGTTCAAGATTTAGAAAAGGCTACCCTCTTTTTCGAAACAATATTTGCCGCAAAAGAGGTTTATTCAAGTGGAGCAGATACATTTTCAGTAGCGCAAGAAAAGTTTTTTCTGATTGATAACCTGTGGATAGCCATCATGCAAGGCGACTCTTTACCAACCAAGACATATAATCACATTGCTTTTAAGATAGAGGAAAGTGAGTATGACAATTACTTAAAGAAAATCAATTCATTAGGATTAGAAATAAAAAATGGACGTCATCGAGTAGAAGGTGAAGCAAACTCACTTTATTTCTATGATTTTGATAATCATCTATTCGAACTGCACACAGGAACTCTAGAAGAACGATTAAAATGCTATCAACAAAGGAACGAATAAACTCATTTTGCACAAATGAAAACATCATGCTACAATAGACCTAAGAAATGACGAAGGTGGTGAATAAGTACAATGGTCAACATGCCAAAAATAACAACAGGTTTTTCTTATATAATAGCGTACCTAGCTTTTTGTCATGTTATTATTTCCAATTTTTTATCTCAAGGGACAAGTGTGTCTAAAAAGGGATAAAAAATTAAATAAAACAGACCATTCAGACTTATTTACTTAAAGCGAATCAGTCATAAAATAACATTGCATAGTGCTTTCATTTTACTCATCTTTGTCAGAAGAGATACAGGGAATCGCTAGCTAATAGTAAATAATGGAGGTTGAACGGAGAACATTGTTCAGCTTTTTTGCGTACGCTAAAAAAGTATAAAGACGATAAAGTTTATTCTTGTTGATCTGTCTGAATGGCAGAAAGAGGAAAAGATGTTAGTACAATTACAAAGAATCACCAAAAATTATGGAATGGAACCACTTTTTGAAGAATTAAATTTACAAATAAACAAAGGTGAAAAAATAGGATTAATCGGGACAAATGGCTCAGGAAAATCGACCATTTTAAAAATCATCACAGGAATCGAGACTGTTGATTCAGGAACGGTTAGTTGCAAGAAAAATGCACGTATTGGCTATTTAGCTCAAATGCCAGACGTTTGCGAACAGAAGGTCAAAGATTACTTATTAGAAACGTTCACATTACTGAATTCGATCCAATATCAATTAACGCAACTAGAAGAGCAAATGACGAATTCAGAATGCGATTTAGATAAAATATTAGCTCGTTACGGTCAAAAGCAAGAAGAATTTCAACAAGCTGGTGGGTACGAGATGGAAAATAAACTTGAGATGATTGCTAATGGTCTAATGATCAATTATTTGTTGCAAAAAAAAATGTCAGAATTAAGTGGCGGTGAACAGACGATCGTAGCATTGGCGAGAATTCTATTACAAGAAAATGACCTTGTATTGCTAGATGAACCAACCAATCATCTGGACGCTAAAAGAATTACTTGGCTTGAAGGCTATTTGACCCATGAGAAAACAGCATATTTGATTGTTTCTCATGATCGGTTGTTTTTAGACCATACGGTAGAAAAAATTGTAGAATTAGAAGATGGTCATCTACAGGAATACAAAGGAAATTATTCTGCTTATAAACGGCAAAAGGAAGAACAACTTGAAAAGCTTAGAAAAGATTTTGCAGAGCAGCAAAAAGAAATTCAGAAATTAAAACTAGCAATTCGTCGTTTTCGACAATGGGGACACGAAGGAGATAATGAAAAATTTTTCAAAAAAGCTAAGCAACTTGAAAAACGATTAGAAAAGATTCAGAGAATTCCTAAACCTAAAGATGAAACAGAAAAAATAAGCCAGAAATTCAAAGAAACGAATCGCTCTGGTAAAGAAGTTCTTCAATTTAAAGAGGTCAGCAAAAGTTATGCTGGCCGAATGTTGTTTGATAAAGTCGAATTTTCACTATTTTGGAAAGAACGTTCGGCGATCATCGGAGAAAATGGTGTAGGTAAAAGCACCTTGCTAAAACTTGCCCTAGGGTTGGAGGAATTCGACAGCGGTGAAATCAAGCAAGGAACGAATCTTCAAGTTGGCTATTTGCCTCAA
Source organism: Enterococcus ureasiticus (assembly GCF_001730285.1). GTDB lineage: Bacteria > Bacillota > Bacilli > Lactobacillales > Enterococcaceae > Enterococcus_L > Enterococcus_L ureasiticus. The sequence goes on along the minus strand of NZ_MIJZ01000013.1, from coordinate 486,074 downwards.
GCTATTCGATATAAAAATCCAAAACAAACATTGTTACAATCCTTCAGTGAAGCCTGTTCTCTAGTTGAACAAGAAAGCCGTCGCGCATTAGCTAAGTACTCTTTTTATAGTGATGATGTGATGAAGCAAGTTCGATTTTTAAGTGGCGGTGAAAAAATTCGTTTGGAATTAGCTAAACTGATGCACAATGAGGTTAATTTTTTAGTGCTGGATGAACCAACAAATCATTTAGATATTGAAACGAGAGAAGAGATAGAAGAAATATTGGAAGACTTTAAAGGAACGATGCTAGTTGTTTCACATGATCGTTTCTTTTTACAAAAAATGTTTGATACTTTTTTAATTGTTGATCAACAGAAAATCAAAAAAGAAATAGGAACTTACGTAGAGGTACTTACTTATAAGTAAATGAAACTCATAAAAAGATGAACGGATAAAACGTTACCTTGTTTTTATACCGTTTGTCTTTTTTATTTTAGTTTCATTAACATAAAAATAAATTTGAACCATAAAATCACTAGAAAGCAAAAAAAATTAAGAGCTTAGAAAAAACTTAATATTTGTGAACAAAAGGCTTGAATAGCGACAAAAATATATAAAGTTTAAAAAAATTATCTGTTAACAATAAAATAATTATATAAATTTTAAAAAACTAGCGTTATTAAATTGATATTCCTAGTGAACTGCAATACAATAATAGATGCAAGATATATTATTGTTATAATTTATATAAAATAGTAGGGGAGGACTGTCATGAAAAAAAATATTCATTTGATTTTCATTAGCTTTATCATTTTAATGATTTTTCCGATTGATTGGTCCTATGCTATAGAAATGGAACAATCTATTGATCAACCTGTAGTAAAATCTGAGTCAACCGGAGAAAATGAACCGTCAAATTCAGTAGAAACAACTGTCAGCGATTCTTCATCTAGTCAAGAATCGACGGAGGAAGAAGAACCGATAACAAGTGAAAAAATAACGAGTAATAATGAGATAAATAATTCAGAAAATCAAAATAATTCTGAAATAAATAGTGAAAGAATGTTAAGAGCGGATGCTTCACAAGATGCGGATGGTTTCTGGTTAGTCGATTCTGCTGCTACTTTGACAGAATACTTAAAGGATAGTCAAAAGCTGAAATTTCGTTTAACCAATAACATTGACCTGGGAACTACTGGTTATCAACTTAAAGATAGCATGATCATCGATGGTGCAAATCATATTATTACATATGATAAAGGCGGCTCGGCTACGAGAGGTTTTTATGCTAATCAGGCAAATGCTGTAATCGAGATTCGTAATACTCAGTTTGGTAACAGCGATGGATCTGGTGCAGTAGGATATTATGGCTTTTTATCTGGCGGTTCGGCTGCCAACATGACGTTTATCTTTGATGGCGTCGATTACTATTCTACAAATGGTCAAATGATTTATAACATAAATGGGTCGGTCATTATGCGAGGGCAAAATACAATCGATCAAAGAGGTACGAGTACATATTCCCAAGAATGGGCAGAAATCAATTACGTAGAAGTTCAAAGTGGTCATACGTCAATCAAACATTCTTCCAATCAAACCAGCGCGTTTATTTGGTCAACTAGCACCTCTTCAGCCAATCCTTATTCAGGAAAATCCCAAATCGTAGTTAGAGAAAATGCGCAACTTGATATCCAAACGAACAGCAATATGACATATGGTACTTTAGCACCAAGTTATATCGTTGAAAGGAATGCTGTTTTTAATTTGGATAAAGTAAGTCTTGCTACAGGTGGTGCAAGAAATCAATTTTTTGCTTCTTCTCAAACCCAACCAGTACTATTTGATTTTCAAGAAAATGCTCAAGTCGATTTCAAACTACCTTTACCGATCAATCTTTACACAGCTAAAGGTGGACTGACGATTGCTGAAAACGCTGATGTTTCAATCGATGTTGCGAGTGGCGCAATCTTCACGACAGCTGCTTCCAGCTCATTCTCAATCAGTATGAACAAAGCAAAGCGAGCCTCATTTTCTGGTACAGATAGTGGGACAATTGGTTTAAATGGTGCCAATGGTGCAAAGAACTTGTCTTTTACAAGCAATTATTTACAAAAAATCGAAACATTTTCAAGCAAAACAAACAGTACGCCGACACAAGAAATATTTAAAGAAGCGTCCGATTTAAGCGTTCAAGGAACAAATTTTACTAATATTGTTGGGACACCAAATCCTTTTTCAATACAAGAAATTTCAGCTTTAAAAAATTCACAGAAAATCGTGTTTAGTGAATTTATGGAAGTTCCGAACCAGTTAGGATTAATTGCGGCTGATGAAACAGATACATCCGTCCTTTTAAATGGTTCATCAGTCAACAATGGAAGTCCAGCATCAGAAGTGAAATTTTTCTTGTTTACCAATGAAGATGATACTAGCGATTTAAGAAAAGCCAAGCATATTGTGACACTGAACAATTTTGACGATCAAGAAAATACTGCACTTGATTCAACATACAAAGTAAAGGTAAATGAGTTAAACCCTAATACAACTTATTGGGCGCAAATGGTTGTCATCAATCAAGCAGGAGAGAGTGAGTTTTCTGGTGCAACTAGTTTTACTACAAAACCTCAGCTAAAAAGTATCACAGCAAATGTCACAACAACTTCGGCAATCATCAGTGGTGAGTTAGCAAGTGATACAGGTAAATGGACAGATTTTACAAATGGAGAAGCAGCAGCAATTCCTGATCAAACGGCTTATTATGGTGGTAATTATCAGCAAGTCAAAGTGGAATACAGCAAGAATAAAGACTTTCCAGTTGATGCAACAAAATCACAACTAGCAACTCTTTCAGGTGATAAAAATCAAAAATTTTCAACGAAATTAAAAAGTCTTGATGGAGATGTTACGTATTACGTGCGTGTGAGAGTTACTGGAGCATCTGGAGAAGAAGTTGTTTTAGCAATGAATCCTTTAACAGAATTTCAAACAGTAACAGAGATCATCAAGGTAGAAGTTCCTATCGAAATGGCTTTTCAGACCCAAAACAAGGACCTGGGTACCTCAAAAGAAGGTGAAGTGTCTTCTAGTGAATATCAAGTCATAAATAAAGGGAATACCCCAACCAAACTATCGATAACAAATTTAACAAAGGAAAACACAGCGGCAAATCAATTACAATTGTTAGATAGTCTTTCAGGAAATTTAGGACAGGATGAACTAGCGTTGCAAATGCTAGTAGACGATAAACAGGAAGCACCACTATTTTTAACGAGTGAATTGTCAAAGAATCCTTTATCGATCGGCATTTTAAACGTGAATGAAGAAAAAAGCTTGAGTCTTAAAGGCAAGTACTTTAATCCAACAAAGCAAGCAATTTTTCCAACCTACAAAGTGACATTCAAAGTTGAAAAAAATGAAGAATGAGAGGAATTCTATGGATAAAAATAATCAAACAAACGAAGAGAAGAAGAAAAAGAAACGACTGCTGATTTTATTATTGCTATTCTTGTTGGCTGTATCAGCAGGCGGCTTATATTATTATTTTTCAACTAAAACGGAACCTGTGCAAGTTGTTTCAGGTGATTATTTACCAGATGCAAAAAGCGCTAAAAAAATGAGTGATAAAGAAGTGAAAGCAGCTGAGCAAAAAGCTGTGGATGCAAGTAAGTTCAATATGGTCATTAAATCAGAAGCCGTATTTGAAAATGGCGACAGTGAAGGCAGTCTGTATATTCAAAATCCAGTCGAAAACGGTTATCCCATCAATGTGGTGATTCGTTTAGACAGCAACAATGAACAGGTTTATTCCTCTGGTGCAATTCAGCCGGGATATGAAATAAATGGAGCAAAACTAGAGAAAAAACTTGCTCAAGGAGATCATCCAGCGACAGCCACATTTGATATTTATGATTCAAAAACAAACAAAAAACGTGGACAAGTTCAAGCTGGAATTACAATTCGTATCAACAACTAATATCGTTATTTAGCAGATTTTCTGTTAAAAATAAATCATCTTACACATAGAAGGAGAAACAATATGAAAAAAACAAACTTTTTACTCGCTACAATGATGCTAGGTCTAAGCATATCCGGACTAACACAATTAGCTTCAGCTGAAACCATCGATGGAGAAAATTCAGCAGATGTTATTATCAACGGAACAATCGGTAAACTAGATAATACAGATCCAGATACGAATATCCCAGAAGGATCTGATGAATGGATCAACGTGACTGTTGATACCGCGACAGCATTCCATACAACGACAGCAAGTGCCCACAAAAATATTGAGTCTGCTGATTATAGCATCGTGAATAATTCAGGGCGTGGTGTTGCTGTGACATTGAATAAAATGGAGGGAACACCCAAGTATGTTGATACTTTAACAATCAATGCAAAAGGGAATGGTTTAGTTGCAACACCTACTGCGACTAAATTGGTTGAAAACAATGCTTTAGCTGATTTGACAAGTGCACTTGTCTGGATGCGTTTAGCAAATAAAGATGGACGTTTGAATATCGCTACAGACGCTGCTTCTGCTTATGCAAATTCTGCAAAATTCAATTATACTGGTACGACAACTGCTAGTTTACCAACTGATGTCAATGAAAATGCAGCAACAGAAAACTACACATTAACATTGAAATTTACATCGATCCAAAAAGATGGTACAACACTTGGTGTAACCCCATAATTAAATAAAGGCTGTGATAAACAATGAAGCAATTTAGTTGTCACATCATTACGATCATTCTTTTGGCGAGTGGTATCAGTTTGTTTCAAGATTTTACTTATGCTGCTACTGATATAGAGATTCACGGGCAAATCGGTAGAAATGAAACGATTCCACAGTCGCCAAACAAACCAGAAACTGATTCGGAAACAAAATTAGCGCAACCAAAACAAAATCACATAGAACTAAAAAAACTTCCAAAAGCAGGTAGTGTCATTGAAAAACTAACCCCAATCGGGTTAATGTTGCTATTCATTTATCTGTTACTTTATACATGGAAAGCACATAGAAATAAACGTGCGGGATGACTAAATTGTTTTCCCGACATTTACTTAATAGGAAACCGAGCAATGTTGAAAATTACATTGTTCGGTTTTTAAATAATAGTCGTGATACTTAGTAATGTTGACAGCGTTTTCTTCTATGCTATAATTGTAGATAACGGAATGTAACTGATTTTCAGGCATAACCATAATATAGTAAAGACGACAAGCCATTTGTTGTATTTACTATATTATGGTTTTTATCATTTTAAGTGGAAAATAAAGAGATAGAGTGCTAGTAATCAGTTCGTTTAAAAAAATAGTAAGGAGAAATGACTTATGAGCAAATCAGTATTTCCAAAAAATTTTTTATGGGGTGGCGCAACAGCAGCTAATCAATATGAAGGAGGATATCTTTCAGGCGGCAAAGAACTAAGTACTTTAGACGCTATTACAGGAGGCAGTCACACAACACCAAGAATGATCACGTACAAAACCAAAGAAGGTAAAGTCGAAACTTCTACCAGAGGAGGAGCTTTACCTGAAGGGGCGGTTGGCTATGTTGATCCTGACAAGTATTATCCAAGCCATGTGGCAACAGATTTTTACAATCATTATAAGGAAGATATTGCTTTATTTGCAGAAATGGGCTTCAAATGTTTTAGACTTTCAATTGCCTGGTCTAGAATTTGTCCAAAAGGAACAACGGAAATCAATGAAGAAGGCTTGGCTTTTTACGATAGCGTTTTTGATGAATTATTAAGTTATGGAATAGAACCAATTGTTACGATTAATCACTTTGATATTCCAATGTATTTAGCAGATGAATTAGACGGTTGGTCAAGTAGAAAAGTGATCGATTACTTCTTATTTTTCTGTGAAACATTATTTAAGCGTTACAAAGATAAAGTCAAATACTGGATGACGTTTAATGAAATCAATTTTTTACGTAGCTGGACACAAATCGGTATTCATAAAAATGATCCACAAGCGAAATATCAAGCAGCGCATCATTTATTTGTTGCTAGTGCTAAGGCGGTTAAATTAGGCCATGAGATCAATCCTGATTTCAATATAGGAATGATGGTGGCTTATATTCCAAGCTACCCAATGAGTTGCAATCCAGAAGATGTAATGGAAGCAATCAAGTTTAATCGTGAGCAAGAATTTTATATTGATGTCCAAGTCAAAGGGTATTATCCAGCCCACAAAATAAAAGAATTTGAGCGAGAAAATGTCGTGATCAAAAAAGAAGCGGGCGATGATGAGATTATTAAAGAAGGAACTGTTGATTATATCGGCTTTAGTTATTATATGTCGACCGTTTCTGCGGCTAATCCAGATGAAGTGAAATATGTAGGGGGAAATCAAATGCCGGCGGTCAAAAACCCGTATTTGCAAGAATCAGATTGGGGCTGGGCTGTAGATCCTTTAGGGTTACGTATTTCTTTGTGTAAATTGTATGATCGTTACAACGTACCATTATTTGTCGTAGAAAATGGCTTTGGTGCGGTGGATAAAATCGAAGCAGACGGTACGATCCAAGATGATTACCGTATTGATTATTTCAGTAAGCATGTGGCTGCAATGAAAGATGCTATTGAGTTAGACGGTGTTGATTTGATTGGTTATACGCCATGGGGATGTATTGATTTAGTTTCCGCTGGAACTGGTGAAATGAAAAAACGATATGGATTTATTTATGTTGATATGGATGACGAAGGAAATGGGACACTTGAGCGATCAAGGAAAAAATCTTTTTATTGGTATAAAAAATTGATTACAGCTAATGGCATACAAGAATAAATGTAAGGCTTACTTCAAAAGAATTTTGAAGTAAGCTTTTTTAATAAATTTTCAAAAAAAGGGCGTAAAATGTTGTAGTAAAAATCAACAGTGGTATACTGCTAATGAGGCGAATTTGCTGAATACAGAATTGTGTGATAAGAGTAGGCTTATATTTGAAAAAGCCGCAGGAGGAATTGTAATAATATGAAAAGAGTGTCAATCAAAGAATTAAAAAAATTAATCGAATTAACAGTCAATGAACCAGTTTCGATCATTGATGTTCGGGATGTGGATGAGTTTGCTGCAGGTCATATCGTCAATGCAAAAAACTATCCTTTGTCCACATTACCCGAAACAATGACAGAGATAAATCGTGAACAGCCCCATTATGTTATTTGTCAGCATGGTGTGCGTTCAGAGCATGCGTGCTCTTTTCTTGAAAATTATGGGTACAATGTCGTTTCTGTTTCAGAAGGTATGTCAGTTTGGGATGGAAAAGAAAAGAGTTATCGATAAAAAAAGAGGTTGGGACAGAAGTGTTTAACTCTGAGAATAAGAAGGAATTTACGAAAATTGCTTTAAAAAATTTTTGTAAATTTCAGCTTATTTCCGAAGGAGTTGCTTTTGCTCCCACCGTTTATTTGGATTCCTTGAGGCTGAGATGTGACTCGTAGAGTTATGACTCAGCCTCTTTTTTGTTCAGCAAACGCCGATAAGAGTTGGATTTTGAAATTAACTTATTTTTAGTAAGCAAAATCTCTTGCAAGTTCACTTACTTTTTGTTAGTATGTGAATGTAGATAAGAAAACAACAGTTATTGGAGGAAAAAAATCATGACAACAAAATTATTAATTGCTTATTATAGTTCAACAGGAACAGGTACACAAATGGTGAAATGGGCCAAAGAAGCAGCTGAAGCAAATGGTGCAGAAGTTCGTTTGAGAAAAGTCCATGAATTAGCTCCCGATGTGGCAATCGATTCAAATCCAGCTTGGCGTAAGAATGTTGACGCAAGTAAAGAGATCCCAGAAGTGACAAGTGATGATTTATTATGGGCAGATGCATACATCTTCTCTTCACCTTCACGTTTTGGCGTAATGGCTAGCCAATTAAAACAATTTTTTGATTTGCAAGGCGGACTTTGGGCACAAGGAAAATTAGCGAATAAGTTTGTAACAGCCTTTTCTTCTGCACAAAATCCAAATGGTGGACAAGAGCAAGTAATCCAAGGTATTTATACAGTAATGCAACACTGGGGTGCGATCATAGTACCAGCAGGCTACGTAAATCCATCGACTTTTGCAGCTGGCGGTAACCCTTATGGAACAAGTGCTTCAATTGACGGAGAAGGAAATATGCTGAAAGCTGATGAAGTGAAAGCAGCGATTCAAGATCAAACAAAACGTTTGGTTGATGTAACTAGTAAATATTTAGCTTAATAGTATGAGCATGGAAACGTTAAACCCCAAGAGAACTTAGTTCCCTTGGGGTTTTTCATTGGCTATATAGACTAATAAGATTTTACTTGGTCACATCTTCTCCAAACCATTCCTTAGAAATTTCGGCCAGTTTTCCTGATTTTCTTAGTTTTTCAAAACCGTTGTTGATTTTTTCAGCTAGTTTTGTATCAGACTTTCGTAAGCCCACCGCAAAAGCTTCACTTTCAAAATCACCACTGATAATCGAATAATTTGCTAAGTTATCTTCATGAGAAAGATAATAATTTGCATAAACACGATCAATCAATAAGCCATCGATGCGTCCAGATTTTAAATCCATAAAGGCTTCATTAAAGCCGTCATATAAAATAGCGTTCTGGTCTTTAACAAAATTTTTCAGAATTTCAGGTTGTTCTTCGAAGCTATTGTAGCCAGAAGAACCATTTTGAGCGCCTAGAATTTTTCCTTTCATATCCGCAAATTTATTGATATTATTTTTTTTCAAAGACACTACAACTTGCTCGTTTTTCATGTATTCATCACTAAATAAAACCTTTTCTTCACGTTCAGCACTTTTAGAATAACCATTCCAAATCAAGTCGATCGTCTGATTCTGTAATTCATTTTCTTTCATCGACCAATCAATTGGTTGAAAGTCCACAGTGATTCCGTATAAATCAAATACTGCTCGAGCTAAATCAACATCAAAACCGATGATCTCGCCAGATTTATTTTGAAAGCCCATGGGGACAAAGGAATCATCTAAACCGACAATCACCCGTTTTTCAGAATTGATCCGTGACCATTGATCTGTGTCTGTTTTTTTTCTGCCACAACCCGCTATTGATAAGACAGCAAATAAAGCAGTTATGGTAAGGATCAGATAGTTTTTTTTCGTCATATGAAGCGTCCTTTCTACTGAACAGGTGTTACTGTTAGTAAGTTATCTGCAATATTTTCAGCAAAATTCATATCATGAGTGACGACGATTTGCGTCATGCCTTGCGCTTTTAGCGTCAAAATTACTTCTTCGACTTGCTGACGAAGTTCAGGATCAAGCGCACTGGTTGGCTCGTCATAACCTAATACCTTAGGTTTCATAGAAAGAGCACGGGCGAGAGCTACTCGTTGTTTTTGACCACCGGATAATTGATAAGGATACAAGCGCTCTTTTCCACTAAGTCCGAATTTTGTCAGTAATTCCATTGCTTCAGATTCACTAGCTTCTTTTGTTTGTTTTAATGAAAGAATCGGTGCTAAAGTTATATTGTCTAGAACTGAAAGGTGGGGGAATAATTGAAAATCTTGAAAAACGATCCCTACGACTTGGTCTGCATTATCCATTTCCACAGGATTAAAAGGTACACCATCCATCGTTAGTTCGCCAGAATCGATCGTTTCTAGACCGGCTAAGCAACGCAGCAAAGTTGTTTTCCCACCGCCGGAAGGTCCTACGATTGTTAAGATTTCTCCATCTTTGATTTCTAAATTCAATTGATCGATGATACGGCGACCATCGAAGCTTTTGGTTAAATTTTTTATTCGTAACATGATTTTCCTCCTAAATTTAAAAGCGTAGCGGGCTCGTTCAGCTCTGACAGGAAAATAGGAAATCATGAATGAGGTGCTTTTTGCCTCAATCATAATTTATCTTTTTCCCGAAGAGCTAGCCCGCGTAGCTAGATATGATTAAAAGCGTAACAGGCTCGTTCAACTCTGACAGGAAAATAGGAAATCATGAATGAGGTGCTTTTTGCCTCAATCATAATTTATCTTTTTCCCGAAGAGCTAGCCTGCGAAGCTAGGTATGATATCTGGTAACAACGTTCCGCTTATTTATAATACTGATAGTGTTTTTCTAATTTTTTCGAAGCCAGAGTCAGCACAGCTGTCAATAATAGATAAATAACACCAACTAAAACTAATGGTAATAAACTAACATCCCGACTCATCGCAATTTTCCCTGCTCGTAATAAATCCCCTAAACCAAGTACATAAATCAAAGAAGTATCCTTAACCAAATTAATCACTTCATTACCAATAGAAGGTAATACGACTTTGATCACCTGAGGTAAAATAATCCTTGAAACTGTTTGAAATCGTGTTAAACGTAAAACTTTAGCTGCTTCATATTGCCCTTCAGGAATAGATTGAATCCCACCACGGAAAATTTCTGCAAAATAAGCTGCATAATTTAAAATAAAAGCGAATAAAGCTGCATCGTATCGCTCAAAGACGATCCCAATCAATGGTAATCCGTAAAAAACAAAAATAAGTTGCAATAATAATGGCGTTCCACGCATCAGCCAAATATAAATATTGATCAGAAAATTCAAGGGTTTAAAATTTGTCTGTAAGGCAAACGCAACTAAAATCCCTAGTGGAATCGAGCCTAACAGCGTAAAAATAAATACTTTCAATGTCATGAGTGCGCCGTCTAGTAAAGCCGGCATGATTTCTAAAACGTAGTTCATAATTTTTCCTCCATTTTTTTAATTTTCTTTTTTCTAAGAGTAAACAAAAAATCCCCTTGGCCATATTGCCAAGAGGACGAAATAATCGTGGTTCCACCTCAATTTGTTAATACCTCGCAGCATTAACCTCATGGAATCTTTACTAAGCTAAAGATTCTTTTCTGATAACGGAGAATGCCGCAGCTTCTTACTTGATTCAGAAGATGACTGAAACAGATGTGTTCATCGAAGGTTTCCAGCTTTTTTTCTCAGCGAATAAAAAAGTCTCTGTCAGGAAATGATCTGTGATTACTTGTTCTGTTTATACGTTTTTGATTTTATTGATCAAAATGTGTGGGAAATGAATGTTATTTTGTATTAAGGTAACTATTGAAATTCATGAGTAAACAAAAAGTCCTCTGGCAATTAAGCCAAAGGACGTAAAATTCGTGGTTCCACCTTTTTTTATTATCGCTTCACAACGATAACCTCATGAAGTCATAGACTTCTAATGCTATAACGGGCATTCCCGAACTTTCCTACTAATAGGTTCAAAAAGTTAACTCCCAGATGTGGTTCGCTTTATCTTTTAGTCTTTTTCCACCAGCCAAAGACTCTCTTCAATAAAAAATAAAGGTACTCTTCTGTTCTTTGTTTTTTATTACTTTACCACCAGTTTTTCTCCTTGTCAATAACTCTTTGTTTAGAAAATTCAGAAAATAGGATGTTTTAAGCATAAAAGTAACCGATTAAGTGAAGTTGAGGTAAAATAGAAATAGTTATTTCCTATTAAAAAGTAAGTAAATGGCGATAGAGAAAAACTATCGCACTGTTTCTATTTATACTATCCTTTCATATATATATCTGATAAACTATGTACAATTATTGTCGGAAAGTAAAAAGGAGTGGTGTTGATTGAAGCGGCCGATTATTGGAATTGCAGCAAATGAAATTGAAGATGCAGGAGCGCGGTTGTATCATTTACCGATTAGTTACACGCCTTGCGGTTATGTTAAAGCAGTTCAAAATGCTGGCGGCTTACCTATGGTTTTGCCAATTGGGTCTCCTGATTTGGCTAAGGATTATATCACACAAATCGATAAGTTGATTTTAGCTGGCGGACAGAATGTTTCACCAGCTTTATATGGTGAATCAATTCAAGTTGAAGAAGCTTCATTATCTGAAGAAAGAGATCAATTTGAGTTAGCATTGATTGAAGAAGCCATTGCACAAAAGAAACCGATTTTTGCAATTTGTCGTGGACTACAGCTGGTTAATGTAGCTTTGGGTGGTAGTTTATATCAAGATCTCAGTCATTTGAATGATACGAAAATCGCCCATATGCAAGTACCGGTATCTAGAGAAATTCCTACACATCAGATCCACACAGAAGACACATGTATTTTACGTAAAATCTATGGTGAAAAAACGACTGTTAATTCATTTCATTTTCAAGCAGTAAAAAAATTAGCAAAAAAGCTAAAGGTTACAGCACTTAGTGAAGATGGTATCATTGAAGGGGTGGAAAGTAACAATTCAAATCTAGCATTTTTAGGAGTGCAGTGGCATCCTGATTTTGCTTATGATCATTTAGAGCAAGAAATGGCTATTTTTCGTTATGTCGTTGAAGAATTATAGAGAATCTAGCGTTTAAAAAGAGGAGGAATTAGGTAATGAAGAAAAAGTTTGGTGTTTTTGTATTGGCAGCGAGTTTATTATTGACAGCTTGTAGTGGGGGCAAAGGGACAAGTTCATCTGGTGAAAAAACGGATGATGGAAAAACAGCTCAGACACAAGTGATCAAAGTTGCTTCTGGGGGAGAATTATCAACATTAGATAGCGCTCATTATACGGATGTTTACAGTTCAGATATGATCGGCCAAGTTGTTGAAGGTCTTTATCGAATGGATAAAAATCATGATCCTGAGTTGGCTGTTGCAGCGAGTGAACCGACTGTCAGTGATGATGGATTAGTTTACACATTCAAATTAAAAGAAACCAAATGGAGCAATGGTGATCCAGTTATAGCGGGTGATTTTGTTTCTTCATTTAGAAATGTTGTTGATCCAAGTTTTGGCTCAAGTAGTAGCAACCAAATGGATATTTTCAAAAATGGTCGAAAAATCCGTGAAGGACAAGCTAAATTGGATGAACTTGGTGTAAAAGCAATTGATGATCAAACCTTAGAAATGACGTTGGAATATCCAATTCCTTATTTAGCTCAAGTCTTAGTAGGAACACCCTTTATGCCTAAAAACGAAAAATTCGTCAAAGAAAAGGGCGAAGCATATGGCACTTCAACGGATAACTTTGTTGGAAATGGTCCATTCGTGATCTCAGGTTGGGATGGTAACACAGAAAATTGGAAATTAACGAAAAACAAAGACTATTGGGATCAAAAAAATGTCAAATTAGATACGATCGATGTTCAAGTAGTCAAAGAAATCGGGACAGGAACGAATCTGTTTGATGCTGGTGATTTAGATTACACTGTTTTAGCAGATACCTATGCGCTCCAATATAAAGATTCACCTCAAGCACATTTTATACCCAAAGCAATGGTTGGTTATTTAAGTCCTAACCATAAACGAGAAGTAACGGGCAATGTAAATGTTCGTAAAGCGATTTTACAAGCTATCGATAAAGAGACATTTGCTAAAGATATTTTAGGGGATGGGTCAACAGCAATCAATGGTTTTGTACCAAAAGACTTTGCAAAAGATCCTGAAACAGGTGAGGACTTCCGTAAAGAAAATGGCGATTTCCTTCCGTTTAATTTAAAAGCAGCACAAAAGAGCTGGGAAACAGCTAAGAAAGAGTTAGGCAAAGATGAAATCGAATTAGAATTACTTTCAGCTGATTCAGCACTTGCGAAAAAGACGATCGAGTATGTTCAAGGACAGTTGCAACAAAATTTACCTGGTTTAAAAATTAAGTTAAAATCAGTTCCATTACAAAATCGCTTGGATTTACAAACTGCTGGTGAGTTTGACTTAGTTTTTGGGACATGGACACCTGATTATGCTGATCCAATCAACTTTTTAGAATTCTATGATTCTAAGAGCGGCTTGAATACGGCGGGCTACAATAATCCTGAATATGATAAAGGTTTGAATGATGCTAGAATCACATTAGCAAATGATCCAGAAAAACGTTGGGATAAATTGAAAGAATTAGAAGAAACGCTGATTGAAAAAGATGCGGCTGTTTTGCCACTTTACCAAGGAGCAATCGGTTATCTAAAAGCGGATCAATTAAAAGAACTACAAGTTTTTCCTTTTGGAAGAACGGTATCTTATCGTTTGGCTTATGTTGAATAACAGATAAAAAATGAAGAAGTAAGTGGATTTTTAAGATATTTATCTTAAAAATCCACTTTTTTTATTATTATTTATAAGGGATCGATGAATACGTTGATACCAGTATTTATAGCGTATGAAATGTAAAGTAATAATAGAAAAATCCAACCAAGAGCATGCGTATCTTTTGTAATTGTCGGATAATGCGTTTAACATAAAATGTATAGACAGGAAAAAAACTTTTACAAAAGAACAAACAATGTTGGAGGGAGAAAATCTATGCGAGTGATCAAAGGAATTATTTCGTTATTGTTAATAGCTGGTATTTTTGGGATCGCCGGTTTATATTCTCAAATGGTGGATTTAGGCGTTGTAACGACGTTTTTCAATAATTTGCTATTTCAATATGATTGGTTGTTTTATTTTTATCAAGTTGTTCTGTTTGTTTTATTAGCAGTCTTGTTGCTGACTTTTTTGATGGTTTTATTCAAACCAATTACCAAAAAGCAAATCCACATAAAAAAAGATACAGGACAGGTCAACTTGCCTTTGAATACACTGGAATCAATTGCTAGGTCTTCACTACATGGAATTGTAAATGTCAATGATGCACAGGTGAAAGTGAGATTGACCAAGAAACAAACAGCAGATGTAGAAGTCACGATAGCAGATGAGAAACAACAGCAGTTTTTAAGTAGAGGGAAACAAATTCAAGAATTGATCCCACAAGCTTTACAAAATATGGCAATGATTGAGACGAATAAAATAAACGTTATTTTCAAAAAGAAAAAAGTAGAATCGTCCTTGTTGCCAAGCGGAAAAAAAGAGTCACGTGTGGTTTAAAGGAGGAAGCATAGTGAAAAAACGAATGATAATAGCTCCTTACCGCAATCAAATTGTATTCACGGTTTTAGCTGTTTTAATTGCTATTCTTTTGATGACAATTGGATTTTGGAAAACAGTTTTGCTTGTCGCTTTAACAGGAATCGGCTATTTTATTGGCAAAACGCAAGATGAAAAACGCTCTATCTCTTCAATTTTAGCTTCTATACAAGCTTTTTTTGAAAGGTAAAAATAAATTGAATCAAAATCAGAAAGGTTGAGAAGAAAATGGATAACAAAGCAAATGGAAACACAACTGAGGGAACAAACGTAAATGGAATCAAAACAAAATTAACATTTGACGACCAAGTCGTGAAAAAAATTGCTGGTATCGCCGTATCAGAAATCCCTGGTATTTTAGGATTGAGCGGAAATGCAATTACAAACTTGACCGACAAATTTACGAATGGAAACAACCCAACTAAAGGAATCAGTGCAGAAGTTGGAACAAAACAAGTAGCGATCGATTTAGATGTAATTGGGGAATATGGAAAAAATATTGCTCAAGTATTTGATACAGCAACTAAAAAAGTTGCCGATGAAGTAAAAAACATGACTGGTTTGGATGTTATTGAATTTAACATGAACGTAGATGATGTCATGTCAAAAGAACAGTATGAAGAAAAATTCGAAAACAAGAAAAAAGATGATAATGAAAATGATAAAAAACAAGAAAACAATACGCGTACATTACAATAATGTTTTGGTGTATTTCAATTAGAGGAGGACATTTAATATGTTTAGTTTTATTTGGTCATTGATTGTCGGTGGCGTACTTGGAGCCATTGCTGGAGCAATTTTAGGTAGAGATGTACCAGGTGGTGTAATTGGTAATATTATCGTTGGATTTATTGGTAGCTGGGTAGGTACGATGCTTTTAGGAAACTTCGGCCCGATTATCGGTGGTTTCCCAATTATTTCCGCACTGATCGGTGCAGTGATTTGTATTGCGATTTATTCGTTTATTGCGAAACGAATGGCATAAATAAAAAAAAGTTCTGATAAGGTTGTTATAACTTATCGGAACTTTTTTTATTTGATGACTGAACTGTTTTTTTCTATTCCAACATTTCTGCCGGCAGTAAAATCGTTTCTTTATTCCCATCATCAAAAGCGAAAACTTGAGATGGGTATTCTTCAGAATAGGGGAAAGGCAAGTCAACGGCCATTTGAACGTCGCTTATTTCTTGTGAGAAATGAACGGTTACTTTCCCGCCATTATCGATCAAATCAAAATATAACATATTTGTGAGTGGAATAACACCTTTTAAATCCAAATCAATAATCAGCCAGATACTGTCGATCAAAGCGCTAGGTAGACTTTCAACCACTCCTAAAGAAGCGTACCGACTACGTTCACTATCAAAACTTTCAACCATTTATATGACCTCCTTTATCTATCTAATAATAACAGTATACCTTATTTAGTAAAAACGCGCTTCTGTCATGTTTCATAAAAAAAGCAAGTAGAAAGCTTGCGATTCTTTGCAATAAAAAAGAGACAAGGTCAAAAGACCTCATCTCCCTAAATTTATTTGTAAGCAACCATTTATTCTGATTTTTCACCAATTACTGTAGGTTCAGCGGCTTCTTCAGAACTTTCTTCTTCAGTTGCAGCTTTGGCTTCTGTAACGGCCACGATTTGCTCTTCGCCATCAGTAATGATATCGTAATCTTTGCTTTTTGGTAAATCAGCGACAGTAATTGCATCGCCAATCGCTAGTTTAGTAATATCGACTTCTACACGTTCTGGTAATTTGTCTGGAGTTGCTGAAACTAAAACATTATATAAGTTTTGTGTTAATTCACCACCAGATTTCACACCAGCGGATTCGCCAACAAGAACGATTTCAGCTTCTACTTCAGTTGTTTCTTTCATGTTTACAGCTAGAAATTCGACATGTTTCATTTGATTTGTGAAAGTGTCCAATTGCGCTTTAAATAGCAATGTATTGATTTTTTTGCCACCAATAGTCATTGTGATTACAGCATTGGCACCATTATCTCGTAAAATTTTTGTTAATTCTTTTTGATCGACTGAAATGGGTGTACTTTCAATTTCATACCCATAAACGACGGCGGGAACTTGACCAGTGTGACGTAGTTGATTTCTTAGTGAACGCGGACGGACAGCTCTTTCTTTAACTTCTAATGATACTGACATAACCTAAATTCCTCCTTGATTTAAAAGCTGAACGAGCCCTTTTAGTCTCAACTGATTTAAGAGAGACTAGCTCGTGAAGCTAGATAAATAAAATGAATTTATATTTGGTTATCTGCAAAACGCAACATGATGGAAAAAAGGAGTTTTGTTGACGCATATTGTAAACATGTAAAAGCATAAACTTAGCTAAGGTTTTCCTGTTCAAATTTGAAACGAACGAGTAGCTTCTACAAACGGACAACAAAAACAAAAAATCCCGAATAATTGTGCACAATTATCCAGGGGGAAATTCCATATGATACCTTATTCTCTCCCAGGTCATTACGCTGTTTTTGAGAAACCTTATTCACTTTCTATATCAACCATAACGCGAATTCAAAGTTAAGTCAAGGGAAGTGAAAGAAGAAGGGGCGTCTTTTAAATAGTACTTAAAGTTTTGTTTAAGAGTGAATGAACCGTTTTCTTATCCTATTTTCTTTTCATTCTCTAAAGTTTATACTAGAATGTTACTTGAAATGAGGAAAATAAATGCGCTTAGATAAATTATTAGAACAAGAAAAAATTGGATCAAGAAGGAAAGTCAAAGCTCTGATTCGCAGTAAACAAGTCACTGTTGATGGACAGGTCATGATGGATGAAAGTTTAAATGTAGATGCTGCCTTGCAAGATATTTTCGTTGGAGATGAAAAAATCCAACAACAAACCCACGTCTATTATATGCTGAACAAACCTCAAGGCGTTGTGACAGCAGTTAAAGATGTTCAGCATCAAACCGTCATTGATTTAATTAGGGCAAGTGATCAAAGAGCTGGGCTATATCCTATCGGTCGCTTAGATCGAGATACGGAAGGGTTACTCTTGATTACGGATAATGGCCAATTAGGTTATCAGTTATTATTGCCACATAAAAAAGTTTCAAAGTGTTATGAAGTCGTTGTTAATGAACGTTTGACGGAAGTAGATTGTAAAGAATTTGCTGAAGGAATCGTATTTTCAGATGGTAAACAATGCAAGCCGGCTGAGCTCAGAATTTTGTCTTCAGAAGAAAATAAAAGTCATGCCCATTTAGATATCACTGAAGGAAAATTTCATCAGGTCAAAAAAATGTTTTTATCTGTAGGGAAAAAAGTGATCTATCTAAAACGCTTGTCGATGGGACCGATCCGATTAGATCCAAGCCTTGGTTTAGGTGAATACCGTTCTTTAAATCAACAAGAATTACAGGCTTTAATGCCCTACTTTACCATTCATAAAAAAGAAAAGAGTGTGGAACATGAAATTTAAAACCTTATTATTTGATGTCGACGATACATTACTAGATTTTCAATTAACAGAAAAAAAAGCATTACAAGCGCTTTTTCAAGAAGAAGAGCTAACGTTGACTGATGAAATAGAAGCAACTTATAGAAAAATCAACAGCCAATTATGGCGGGATTTCGAACAAGGAAAAACAGATAAAAAGACGATTACGGATACTCGTTTTAGTTTGTTGTTTGCTCAGCTGAATAAAAAAGTGGATGGGAAAAAGATGGGAGAACAGTATCGCTATCATTTAAGTCAAGGCCATGATTTGCTAGGAAATAGTAAAGAAATTATTGAACGTCTTAAACCAGACTATGCGCTTTATATTGTTACAAACGGTGTAGCAAAAACGCAATATCAGCGATTGAATGATTCGAACATGACTTCTTTTTTCAACGATATTTTTGTTTCAGAAGAAGTGGGGTATCAAAAACCAATGAAGGAATATTTTGATTATGTTTTTGAACGGATTCCAAGTTTTGAGCGGGAAAAAACACTGATCATTGGTGATTCACTAGCTTCAGATATTCAGGGAGGTAATTTAGCTGAGATTCAGACTCTGTGGTTAAATCCTTCGAAACAACCAGCAACACAAGCGATTCAACCGACTTATGAAATCAGTCGGTTAGACGATATTTTTAGTGTTTTGAACTAATGAAAAACAGTGATCAAGAGTAGGTTCCAAATCTCTTGATCACTGTTTTTACTATTTACACATCAATGCTCAATCGCACCATATCTTTCAAAACAAGTTTATTTTCGATAATTTCTTTTTCATAGTGACGTAGGAAAAAATCACGATCAATATTTGTCATACGAAAGCCACATTTTTGATAGAGATATAGTTGTCCAAAGCTAGTACTTCCAGTACCGATTTCTACTGTTTTATATCGATTGTTTTTAGCATGAGCTAATGCAAATTGAATTAATTTTTCACCAAACCCCTTTTTTTGCAATTTTTCAGAGACAGCGATGTTGACGATTTCTAGGGTTTCAGGACGAGTGGGTAGCAAGACTAAAATACCGACAATCGTTTCGCTGAAAATAGCTTCAAAACATAAGCCACGTTTTACATACTCTTCTATCAAAGACTTATCTGGATCAGCTGATAATAATAAATCATAGTGTGCTGTTTGAAGTTCTTGAATTTCATTAATCCTCATACTATTAACTCCCTTCTAGTGGATCTGTAAAAAAATCGACAGATTTAAAAAATAAATAGATAAAATTGTAGCATTCTTGCTCGTTTCTATTATAATAGAAAAAGGTTAACATGACTATTACATACAAGAGAGAGGTTTCGTTGAATGAAAAATACTCAACCAATCGTGATTGGTGTTACTGGTGGTTCCGGTAGTGGAAAGACCAGTGTCAGTCGGGCGATTTTCAATCATTTTCCTAATCATTCGATCATGATGTTGGAACAAGATTCTTATTATAAAGATCAAAGCCATTTGAGTTTTGAAGAAAGATTAACAACGAATTATGATCATCCGTTTGCTTTTGATACGGATTTGTTAATCGAGCATTTGCAACAATTAATAAGCTATCAAACAATTGAAAAACCCGTGTATGATTATGTTGCACATACAAGAAGTTCAGACATTATTATTCAAGAACCAAAAGAGGTTATTATTTTAGAAGGTATTCTGATTTTAGAAGATATCCGTTTACGAGAGTTGATGGATATTAAATTATATGTGGACACAGATGATGATATCCGCATCATTCGTAGAATCAAACGTGATATGGAAGAGCGAGGAAGAACTCTCGATTCTGTTATTGAACAATATCTGAATGTGGTAAAGCCAATGTATCATCAGTTTATTGAGCCCACGAAACGTTATGCAGATGTGATTGTTCCAGAAGGCGGAGAAAATCATGTAGCTATTGATTTGATTACGACAAAAGTGGCAAGTATTTTAAATGAAGTATAAATAGATGGAAAATAAAAAATAAGCAATTGTATTGAAGAATCTCAAATACAATTGCTTATTTTTTGTTATTTTATTTTAATTGAAAAAATGAAATATAGACAAATCATTCATAGGTATAGTATCTTATGAGATAACTATTGACGGGCATATCAGTTATCGTAGAGAGGAACCTATTGGATGAGAATTTTAATTATTGAGGATAATCGTGAACTGGCACTATCAGTTCAAAAGGGTTTAGAACGAGAAAAATTTTTAGTAGATCTAGCATTTTCTGGGCTTGAAGGAGAAGAAAAGGCCTATGTAAATAACTATGACGCTATTTTATTAGACTTGAATTTACCAGATAAAGATGGATTATCTATTTTGAATTTTTTAAGAGATTCGAACATTGGCACTCCTATTATCATTACTACAGCTAGGGACGAAATCGAAGAAAGAGCCAAGGGACTTGACTTTGGCGCAGATGATTATTTAGTCAAACCTTTTGAATTATTGGAATTAGTTGCCCGCATTCGTGCGGTTATTCGGCGTTTCCATGGTCGGACATCGCCTCATATCCAAATCAATCAGTTAATGATCGATCCTGTGAAGCGTTTTGTTCGTTATGGGGAAACAGAAGTCGTGTTAAAACCAAAAGAATTCGATATTTTGTTATGTATTGCTCAACAACATCCAGCGGTAGTTTCTACAGAAATGATAGCTGAACATGTTTATGACGAAAACTTTGATCCATTTTCTTCTGTTTTGCGTGTTCATATTGCCCGCTTAAAAAAACAACTTGCCCAAGCATCAGGAAAAGAGTTACTTAAAACTATTCGGGCGAAAGGATATCAATTATGCGAGTAAATTTTAAAATTAGTTTGACCGTATTAACCTTTGCTTTTTTTGTTATTTTGATTATCAGTGGTGGTTTTTTTGCAGTGAAAAATAACTGGCGTTCACTCCAGATAGGTCAGTCAATCGGTTCAGCTGTATATGTTGTGAATGATGTAAATTCAACAATTGCTCAAGAAAAACCGATAACAAGTATTGAACTTAAAGCATCTGAATTAGTTAGTACGCAAACGCTTGATGATATTTATTTAAATAGTTTATCCAAGTATTTGCCAATGATTATTTTAGCAGTGTGTTCAGCCATTTTAGTGCTGACTATGACACTATGGTTTGTTTTACGGCGGATTTATACGAAGCAAATGGTTTCGATCATCCATGATTTACAGTTTCTAGAAAAATTTTCAGAAGATAAAGTTGAAGATAAATCTGTTGCTAAAGCATTTAAACAACTAAAAGATAAATTTGATGGGAATTTAGATGATTATAAAAGACTAAGTAGTTATCTTACTCATGAACAGAAAAATGCCATTGCGATTTTACGAGCTAATTTAGAACTAGAGCAAAACGAAACGGGTAATCTGCATATTCTAGATCGTCTGACGGATAGTATCGATGATATTTTAACTCTTTCAAACAGTACGGAAGAGGTGATGAGTGAACAAGTTGATGTTTCATTGATCTGTGCAGAAGTGTGCGATACATATCGCAAAAGTTACCCACAGCTTACCTTTTCTTTTGATGAAATCAAGTCGACATTGATCATAGGTAAAAACCGCTGGATCTATCGAGCGGTATCAAATTTAGTGGATAATGCAATCAAATATGGTAATGGCAAGCCTATAGAAGTTGCTGTTAATAATAAAAAAGGCAGTGTTATTGTTGAAATCAAAGATCATGGAAAAGGGATTGATCCTGAAGTTCATGCAACTATTTTTAATCATAATTATCGAATAAATGGGCTCAAACAAGATGGTTACGGTATTGGATTATCAGTGGTGTCTCATGTTTGTGACTTATGTCAGGGCTTTGTTTATGTTGAAAGTAAAAAAAATCAAGGTTCAACTTTTTATCTATCATTTCCACAAATCATTGAAAGTTAACATTCAGTTAACAATTGATTTGGTATTGTAGTATCAAGGAAGGGGAGAGCAAGAACATGTTCGTCTTTAAACATGCTTTCTTAAATCTTAGAAGACACATTTGGAATTATTTACTAGTCGGTATCATGTTGTTTCTTTTGATTTTAGGGACAATGGTGACAAATACCATATATACTTCTGCTAAATTATTTACAAAAAATTATAGCAAAAAGTTTATGACTGTAGTAACGATTCTAGAACCAGATTTAAGTAATTCAATGCATGAAGAAAAACTAACAAAAGAACAGTATATCAAATTTGGAGAGTCTAAATATGTAACTGGAATAGAAATGATTGGCAATGTTCCGATTTCATTTGAAACATTAAAACCAGTCGGAATCCCTAGTTCAGATCAGTTCCAAAAAAATGAGAGTACCAAAACTAATTATGGTCAAACAATAACTTATTGGATAGGGGCAGAACCAGAGACATTTGTAAACATGCTCGCAGATAGTGGGATGGAAATCAACGGAGGAAGCACGGACCTAAAACAGAATGAATGCTTTGTCAGTAGTGCGTTTGCTCAGCTAAATCAGCTTAAAATAGGCGATTCGATTGAAGTGGCTTTAACAGGAAATCAAGATACTGAGAAACAAACATTGGTTGTTGCTGGAATGTATCAACCTAAAGAACAAGTTCAATCATCCGATGAAGGCAGTCTGTTCATGAGTTATCAAGGGAATGATATTTTTACGAATTGGGAAACACTGAATAGTATAAAAAATTTTGATTATTCAGGTCATAACAGCGTATCGTATGAACTAAAAAGTATGGATGATTTTGATAAATTTTTAAGCGAGATGAAAGCAAAAGGTTTGCCAAGTGATTATCAAGTGATAACAAATGAAGCAAAAATGAATTTTATTTTAAGTCCAGTTAATGGAGTAAGAACATTGGCAGGAACGATTCTGTTAGGTTTCTTGATTTTCGGTAACTTTTGGTTGGCATTATTTTCAGTTCGGAAGTTTAGAAAAAGTCAAACAGAGCTTTATGTGTTGCGCAATCTTGGAATAACGAAACAGCAAATAATCAAAAGTCGAGTGACTGAGTTGGTTATCGTTACATGTGTTAGTTTTAGTTTAGCATCCGTGATTGCAAAAGGGTTCGTGCAACCAATCGCTGATTGGCAATTAGTAAATCAAAAACGACTGATGGGAAATATTGATCAGTTATCTAGTCTAATGGCTAGCGAACAAAATGAATCCATATTATCTATTCCTATGTTGATGAATGCTCATTCTTTTATCACTATACTTGGAATGACCAGCTTATTCTTGATTACGATCATTTCCATTGATATCTATAAACTTTTTAAATTTAAACCAATTGATTTTTTGTTAGAAAGGAACTTAGACGAGTGATGATTCTCTCTCTTAAAAATATAGTATATACGAATAAGAAGAACGATGTGACTGTTTTAAATGATATAACGATCGACTTTTCGCTGGGGAAAGTTTATGGGATTTTAGGAAAACAGGGAGCAGGAAAAACCACCTTGCTAGCGCTAATTGCAGGCTTAGATACCGTTGATTCAGGCGCAATTCTTTTTAAAAACCAAAACCTTGAGGATATAGATCGAGACAATTATCGTAGGCAAGAAATAGGCACTGTTTTTCAACACTACAATGTTCTTTCAAATGAGACAGCTTTGACGACACTAAAACTTTGTATGTCAAACACTGTTACAAAAGGAAATAGCTATTTTTACGAAGCACTGAAAAAAGTAGGAATTGACGAAAAGGTAGCAAACCAAAAAATCAAAAAAATAGCTGTTTCTAATCAGCAGCGGGTATATTTGGCAAAAGCAATAATTAATGATCCCGAAATCGTTTTGATTGATGAACCTGCTGCGTCATTAAGTGAACTTTCATTAGAAATGATCATGGAGTACATACGTATATATGCAAAAAATGAAAATAAATGTGTCGTTATCAGCTCACAATCAAAAGCGATTGCTGAATATGTTGACGAATTGTGGGGATTGAATGGTGGGAAGCTATCATTTATCAAAGACAATATAGAAAATCAGCTTTAGCGGATACAACTCAATTGTTTTTATTGATTTGACTGAATAGTGTAATGATATCTAGCTAAGCTGATTTTTCATTGTTTTTTAAGTAGGAAGGAAGAATATATGAATTATTGGAATCGAGCACTGTGCAGTGTTGTAAGAAGAAAAGGGAAATCAGTTATTTTATTTGCAGTTATTTTTATATTAGGTAATGTTATTGCAGGATCAATTGCTATTCAGAAATCCACAGCAAATGTCGAAAAGAAAATCAAACATGATTTAGGTGCCACTGTTAGTGTTGAAATGGACTATGAGAAGATGATGGAAGAAGGTCAATCTTTTTCACCAACAGCGTTAAAGGTAGATGAGGTTAAAAAATTAGGTAAGTCTACATATGTAAAAGAATTTGATTACAACGTGAAGACAACTCTTTTTGTAAAAAAAATCAAAACTTATGAAATGGAAAATGCTACGACGATTGGCGGTATGCCAAAAAGCGTGACTCTTAAAGGCAATAATTTGCTAGAACCATTGGATTTTAAAGATAAAAAAGTGAACTTAGTTGAAGGCCGAACGTTTAAACAAGAGGAAATCAACAATGGAAAAGATGTTGCGATCATCTCAAAGAAATTTGCAGAAGCAAATGGGTTTAATGTTGGAGACAAGGTAGTTTTAGATAGCTCAGTTATGGATTATAAACAAGATGGATCGACAGAAGAGTTAGCGTCTCAAGATCATCCAGTCGAGATTATTGGTATATTTGAACCTACAAGTGTTGAAAAGAAAAAATCGGATGGAAAAGATCAAAAAGGCGGTATACAAGAGCAATTCATGGAAACAGAGCAATTTAATACGATATACATGCCAAATGATGCTGTTATGAATATTAACAAAGTAGAATTTGAAAAAGGAAAAGAATTAATCCCTGATCGCTATAAAAAAGCTGACGGTACAGCTATGTCAGTTGAAGATATGAATCAGATCACTCCTGTATATGTACTAAAATCTCCAGAAGACATTGAAGCTTTCAAAGAAGAATCGAAATCAGTAGTTCCGGATGGATATAAATTAACTGCTTCAAGTGATCAGTATGATCAAGTGGGCGGAACCTTCAAAAAAATGTCTCAAATTTCTGGTTATGTAGTACTTCTAGCTATTGGAGCAACATTATTGATCATTTCATTAGTGGTTATCCTGTTCTTGCGGGATCGTAAGCATGAACTAGGAATTTATCTATCATTGGGAGAAACAAGAGCGAAAGTAATGCAACAGATTCTGATTGAATTGTTGCTTATCAGTTTAGTTGCTATGTGTTTATCTTTAGTTACGGGGAATATTCTTGGGAAAATGGTCTCGGAATCTTTGATTGCCAGTGATGCATTCTCGCAAACGAGTGATGCAGCAAGCCAAGGTGGCGCGATGATGGTTAGTGGCGGAATGAATACACCAACATTAACAACGGAAGATGTTTCAAATGCTTATGAAGTGAAATTTTCAATTAGTTATATCGTGACTTTCTTGATTGCAGGATTAAGCACAGTACTTTTATCTGCGGTTTTACCTTTGACTTATGTCTTACGGTTGAATCCAAAGAAAATCATGATGTAGGAGGAAACCAATATGACAATTTTACAAGCAAAAAACGTGAGCTATTTTTACCAAGATGGAGACAAACGGCGAATGATTCTACACGATACATCGATTAATTTTGAACAAGGGCAATTTTATACGATTTTAGGTCAATCCGGTTCAGGTAAAACAACATTTCTTTCTTTAATCAGTGCATTGGATGAGCCTAAATCAGGTGAAGTATTATACAAGGGTCAGAACATCAAGGAAATTGGGCTAGAAAAGTATCGTAGAGATGATATAAGCATTATTTTTCAAAGTTACAATTTAGTTCCTTATTTAACTGCATTGGAAAATGTTTTAGTGGCGATGTCGATTACAGACAATGATATGCCTGATGATAATCGTGAAGTAGCCTATAATTTATTGGATTATATTGGCATAAATAAGGCTAAAGCAGATCGTCTGGTTGGTCAATTATCCGGTGGGGAACAGCAGCGTGTGGCAATTGCTAGAGCGTTAGCAACGAATGTTGACATTATTCTTGCTGATGAACCGACAGGAAACCTAGATGAAGGAATGGAACAGGAAATTGTCGATATCTTTAAAGATTTGGCTGAAACACATAATAAATGTGTGATTGTTGTTACCCATTCAAATGAAATAGCGAAACAATCTGATAAAACCTATTTTCTTAAGCAAGGTGAGTTGATGCTGAATGAGTGATTTTTTATCTAATTTCAATAAATCAAATTATGATAATACAAAAGAAAAAAAGACGCGGGACGACTCTGATAAAACTGAACCGATAAAACAGGAATCGGAAAATTTGTCGTCAGCTGAACCGATTGACAAAAAGACAAACGAAACACAACCAAAGATTGGGCCAACTAATGTGTCTGAACCAAAGGAAACTAAACCAGAACAAGAAACAATCCCTTCAACTCGAAGAAGTCAGACAGATGATGGAACAGAAATAGATCCGACCTATCATAAAAAAAGGAAGCAAAAATTTTTACTGATCGGAGTAGGGACCTTCGTAGCACTTTGTATCCTATATTTTGGTTATTACCAAATGACACATGTCGCACTCCCTGATTTTGCAGGAAAAGATTTAGCTGAAGCACGGACTTGGGCAACTGAAAATAAAGTCAAGTTAAAAGTAGATCAAAGCTACAGTAAAAATATAGAAGCGAACAAAGTGATTTCGCAAAAAGCAAAAAAAGGTAGTAAAATAAAAAAAGGTGCTGAACTAAAGGTTGAAGCAAGTTTAGGCGCCGATCCAGAAGAAAAATTGACCTTGCCAGATTTTATGACGATGAAAAAAGCAGAAGTAGAAAGTTGGATCAAGGAGAATAAAGCAGAAAATATTTCTTTGATCGACGAATACAGTGATACCTTGGAAAAAGGCAAAGCTAACCGCTTTGAAATCGTTAATAAAGAAGTAACAAAAGAAAATTACAAACGCAAAGATAAGGCCAATATGTATTATTCTAAAGGCAAAGAAACCTTTGAGAAAAACATTTCTGTCCCTGATTTTACGAAAAAAATGAAGACGGAAGTTGAAAGTTGGGCTAAAACAAATGATATAAAAGTGACCTATGAAGAAGCTAGTTCAGCAGATATTCCAGCAGAAAGTGTTATTTCTCAAAGCATTGCTAAAGATCAAAAAGTTGCTAAAAAAGATAGTTTAACTGTGACGGTATCGTTAGGCAAAGGCTATAATGTCCCTAATTTTGCTGACTATTCACAAGAAGAAGCAGGGACTGCTGTCGATGGATTAACAATCCAAGCTAAAAGTGTCTTTACGAGTAATGTTCCATATGGTCAATTGATTTCTCAAAGTGTCGAAGCGGGAACCCAGTTAACGAGTAAAGATGATTTGAAAGTAAAAGTCTACTATTCTGCTGGACAGCCTTATCTTAAAGACTTGAGAGGGAGTACTGTAGAAGGAGACTTACAAAAGCAATTTTATGACGAATTTCAATCTAAAGGAGCCAATATTCAATACACGATCAGGTATGTTAACTCTGCAGAACCTAAAGGTACAGTTGTGGGGATGAGTGCTTATAATTTATATGTACCATTGGAGTACACGGTGGCTTTAGATATCAGCTTAGGTAATTTAGAAGGTGCATCTAATCAAACGCCGAAAAAAGATTCTGGGAATGAAAAAGACTCAAAAGAAATGCCTTAATAATCTAGAAAATAATGGTAAAGAGAGAAATTAGGAAAGTATTTTATCCTGATTTCTTTTTTTTCGAAATAACAAAATAAGAATTTGATGAGAATTGTTTTTTGGTTTAGATTGTGGATAACCAAAATTCCTTTAATTAATCAATTACAAGATTTATAAAAGGATATAATTATTATAAAAATTGGAAAATAGATGGTTGATTTTAGTGATTAGTATTTATTGCTTCTGTAAATTTATAAGTGTCTTAATCAACATTTATGTGAATTTATAGAGAGCTGATTATAAAATAAGATTTAAATTCAGAATTTTTTTTTATTAAATGTGATAAATAATGAAGAAATGTTTAGTTGGATTTTACAATTATAAAATAAAATATATTATACGATTTTTTCTCATGAAATCCTTTTTTTACAGAGATTATCAAAGTTTTCAGTGGTTGGTATAAAATTTTGAAAAATTTTACTAAAAAAGCATGATATAATTTACACGAAAGAGTTTTTGTTAGATTAGGGGTGATAAAGTATTATGATGCGAAGGGGAGAAATCTTTTATGCAAATCTCTCACCTGTTGTTGGTTCGGAGCAAGGAGGAATTAGACCGGTATTGATTATTCAAAATAATAAGGGAAACTTATTTAGTCCGACGTTGATTGTTGCACCCATTACTAGGAATGTGAATAAGAAAATGCAGCCGACACAGGTTAAGGTAGATATACCTCATGACGATCGTATGACACCGTCATTGGTATTACTAGAACAAATCCGAACGTTGGATAAAGAACGAATCCTTCACAAAATTTGTCAGTTAGAAGAAGACGATATGCTGAAGGTCAATCAAGCACTGAAAGTAAGTATTGGCATTCGTTAAGTGGGAGTAGTACATAGGTAAAGATATACATAAATATTCGCAAACAACGGATTGAAAAAGATTGGGGAACAATCAGACTAAACGATTCGCGAATATGCTTTTTGAAAATTGAAGATTAACTAGAGCCTAAAATAAAACTGAAAATGGTTTTTGTTTTAGGCTCTAATTTTAGTCTCCTTATTCAGGTAGTATGGCTGTACTCGAAAAGAATTCTTTTGAAGTTTTTAGAATTAATCGCTATAGTAGAGTCAAAGGAGTTGATAAGGGATGAAGAAAGTTCGTTATGGCATTTTAAGTACAGCTCAAATTGTTCCTCGGTTTGTAGAAGGAATCAGAAAAAGTACTGTAGGGGAGGCGGTAGCAATCGCATCACGTACTTTTGAAAAAGCTGCGAAGATGGCAGAAGAATTGAATATTCCCAAAGCTTATGGTAGTTATGAAGAATTATGTAAGGACGAGGAAATCGATATTGTCTATGTGGCTACCTATAATAAAGGCCATTATGAAGCAGCTAAAATGGCGTTGACATATAAGAAACATGTTTTGGTTGAAAAGCCATTTACTCTGAAATTAGCTCAAGCAGAAGAATTATTTGACATGGCAGAAAAAAATGGCTGTTTCTTGATGGAAGCACAAAAATCTGTTTTTTTACCAATCAGTTTACAAGTGAAAAAGGCGATTCAACAAAATAAAATTGGCGAAGTACACTGGTTGCAATCAGTGACTTCGTATCCTAATGTCGATCATATTAGTTGGTTTCATTCATTAGATGCAGGAGGTGGAACACTGCATGGTTCAGGTAGCTATCCGTTACAATACATGCAATTTATTCTGGATCAACCAATTGTCGAATATCATGGCAACTCTACAAGGCGAAAAGGTGAAACAGATGATCAGGTAAATCTTTCTTTGAAGTTTCAAAATCAAGCACTAGGCACTATTTTTACCTCTGTGAAAGTAGATATTCCAAGTAAGATGACAATTTATGGTGAACTGGGGCGAATAGAAATTCCGTATTTCTGGAAAACTAGGCAAGCAACGATTTATTATGAAGATGGCAGGCAAGAGATACTATCAGGTGAGTTTGACAGTGAATTTATTTTTGAAGTGGAGCATGTCAATGAATGTCTGCAAAACCATTTGTTAGAAAGTCCTATTATGACCAAAAAAATGACAGTGGATACTGTAAGCTTGGTGGATCACTTCTATACTGAGTGGCTGGAAGAGGATGCTAACTCATAAAGATATTGCAATCAGAGCGCATCTATGTTAAAGTTATCCTCATGCGACGAGTTGACTCAATCAGATAGCTTCGGCTGTTCCGTTTTGACGGCTAGTGATTGACAAAACAACAGAGGCACATATGTTAAATCATACCTACCGGATGTAGGCGTGTCGGATAAATATTTTTGTGGAGAAGATGTTATCTATTTATTTTTATAAATACTGTGGCAAAAAAGAAGACTTCGGTCTTCTTTTTTGTTTTGAATTGAAGCGTAACATTAAATCCGTCGTACTGTTATATTAAACTGTTTATTAGTTTGTTTCACTAGTTGGTGCAATAAGAATTCAATAATGGATAATTTTTATTGCACTAAGAAAAAATAGTGATAAACCTTGTATGTATGCTTGGAATTCTTACAGAGTGTTTTATAAAATAACGATTTTTAGAATACAAAATTTCTAAATAAAATAGTATACTAAGAAAGTTGCACTTGTGTAAGTGCAACTTTTTTGTGTTGTTATGCAATAAAAATCACGCTATAGTTCAAGTGTAAGGAAAGAAAGTTGGTGAGTATATGTCATTGCACTTATCAAAACGGGAAATAAAAATCTTGTTATTGCTTTTAGATTTAGAAGACAGCGTTACAACAAAAGAATTAGCAGAAACCTTCCATGTTAGCGTGCGGACAATCAAATATGATTTAGAAAATGTACGTGATTGGTTCAAAGAGCAAAACGTTTTGCTTCAGACGCGACGCAATAAAGGAATTTGGCTAGAGATACCCGATTCAGAACGATTGACCTTGAAAAATGAAATTATTGAAGTGGAACGATTCGAAACCTATCCGGATCAGGAGCTGCGAGTAAATCAATTGATTTTCCGCTTATTATTAGCCTCTAAATGTTTAACTTCCCAGGAATTAGCAGAGAATTTACAAGTCAGTAGAAATACGATCATCAGCGATTTAGATCGTGTAGAGGAATTGATCCAAACGTATGGTTTGATACTTAATCGCCAAAGTCGTCAGGGATTTTCGATCATTGGTGAAGAAAGTAAAATCCGATTGTTGATGGAATACATCACACAAAAAGAAATAACTGAATATGATATTTACCAGATCATGAGTTATTTTGTCCAATCAGGCCAGCAGAAAAAAATGCAGGAAGTTCATGTTGGCGTCAATACGATTTTTCAAAAAATTTATCAAGTTGCCTTAAAGGAAATGACAGGTCTTTTAGATCCGTCTTTGTTCGATCAATTTAATTATGCTGAAATTCTTTCGATCACGTTAAGAGTGGCAATTGCAGCTTCAAGAATGCAACTCCATCATACAGTTGGCGGTTATAAAATGCTGACGAATCAAAAAGTACTACAGCAAAAGCAAGAATTACCGTTTTTATTGATGAAAAAAGTCTTTGATCATTATGAGTTACCACTTTTAGCAGATGAATATTTCTATATTTACAGTGACGTGTTTGTTGCCAATAATCAACAAGATATCGTCGGATTGACAGAAGAGCTGATCAAAGATGTATCAGAAGAAATCAATTTTCCTTTTTATAGAGATCGTCAGCTATTTACGAATCTTTTTGCTCATTTATCCTTACGTTTAACAAAGAAGCACCTTTTTATAAATGAATATAATCCTTTTGTTGATGATATCAAGGCGAAATATCCGCAATTATTTTCAGCAATTCAACTCGCCAGTCAAAGTGATATCGTAGGATCGGCATTATTGATCAATGATTCGTTTATCGCCTATATCGCCTTGCACTTTTTGGTGGCTTATGAAAAAAATCTCCATGAAGTCAATGTCGTGAGGATCGTATATGTGTGTTCAACAGGTCTAGGTGTGACAAGTTTGATTGAACAAAAAATTCTAGAAGAGGTTTCAAATGTTGAAATTGCTGGATTTGCTTCCGTTTTAAATGCTGTGGATGTAATAGAAGAAAAAAATCCAGATTTGGTTTTGAGTATTTTTCCGATCGAAATCGTTAATCGTCCTTTTGTTAAAGTGAATCCGCTACCTACAGAAGCAGATATTCACAGTATCCAAGAAGAAGTCAATAAAATTTTGACGCACACTAAAACAGGTAAAGTTCCACGTTTGATCCCACGTCAACAAGTTAAGGAAAAACAAGGGATCGAAGCGGAAAGTCGAGATATTCTTGTACGTACTTATGTGATCTATGAAGAATTACTGAAAGCATTCGCTGAAAAATTGACGCAAGAATATAAAGAAGCATTTTTGCTTCATGTGATGCTGATGGTTCATCGAATCACATTTAACAGTCAATATGAGAATGAAGGCAATATCGTGAAAGAAACATTGTTGGCTCAGCAAGAATTAGTGGAACAAATTGAACGGATTTTTGCTAAAAATGATCTAATGGTTAATCAAGCAGAAATTACTGCTTTATTGAATTATATAAGAGAGGAGTAATAAGCGTGAAGTTAAATAAAGATGCTCAAAAAATCATTGACGAAAGTCCGAATAAAGTCGCGTTGGAAGCGGCACTCGAGCAAACCAGTGGGTTGTTGGAGGAACAAGGGATTCAACCAACTGAATTACAATTGACAATCTTGATCAATCACGTCAATGAAATGATTAAACGCTCGATCGCTGGAGAAAAAATGTCCGGTGTTGATCCAGTAATGTTTGAAGAAGTATCAAAAGAAGCATTAACGATTGCTGATAAAGTTGTTCAGCATATTGGAAATCTACCGCAAGATGAAATGTATGTATTATCAATTCACTTTGAAGCAGCAAGACAAAATGAAGTCTAGTAAGAAAAATTGATGTATGGACCATCAGTACATAAATAAAAAAATGGAGGAATAAATTATGATAACAGTAGTAATCGCAGATCGCTTAGGTAAAGGTCAAAATGTTGCAAAAGGGGTAGAGGCAGCAGGTGGCAAAGCCGTTGTTGTTCCAGGTATGGGTGCAGATATGCGTTTAGGAGACGTAATGCAACAAGAAAATGCAGATTTAGGCATTTCATTTTGCGGAAGCGGCGGTGCAGGAGCCTTAACCGCTGCCACAAAATACGGTTATCCAGAACGTCATGGTATGCGCTCAATCGACGAAGGTGTAACGGCAATCAATGATGGGAAAACAGTTTTAGGTTTTGGGTTTATGGATCAAGAAGAATTAGGGAAACGTATAGTGGAAGCGTATTTGAAAAAGAACGCCTAAGCAATAAAACTGGAGGGGGAAAACCAAATGGAAAAAGTAACAATTAAAAAGCGTCAGGTCATTCAGGTCGAAGGAACAGGGAAAGAAAAAAATCTGGCTTTCGCCAATGCGCTGAATCAAATCCATAATCGTGTATTAAAGGAAAAAGATGATGTGATCGTCCGAATTGAACCATTGGATATTAAAATTGTAAGAGCAGAACAAGAAACATTCACGGAACGCTTTTTATTTTTCTTTTTACCTCGTACACGTGCGGATTATCGCGTACTGCTGGATGTTGAAGTTGAGATTACACTGATCGAGATGGAAACGATCCCGTTTGTAGAAAAAAGAGTTGCTGATCCTAATGGTCTTCCTATCCCTTTTGGAAAGAAAAAAAGAATGCATAAGGAGGCAAATTAGATGGATGTTTTAGTTGTTTTACTCAAGTCGTTATTGATTGGGGGATTAGTTGGATTTGCAGCAGGAGCAGGTGCTGCAAGAATGTTTCATGCACCAAGTACGCAAGGTTTGGGTGCTTTTAGAACATTAGGTGAGATGAATGCATGTGAAGGAGATGCGGCTAGTCATTTTTCATTTGGATTAGGTTTCTTCTTTAATGCTTGGGCATCAACAGTTGGAGCTGGAGCATTTACACAAGATGTGGATCATCGTGTTATTCCCAACTGGGCAGCCGCGGCTTTGTTAGTAAAAAATAAAAATATTGCAGAAACGATGCATAATCCTAAGAAAATGGGTATTTCAGGTACAATTATCGGGATGTTGGTCGTCGCTTTCTTAAATACAACAGCATCTGCAATTCCAGAATCGTTGCAAGTAACAGCAGTTGCAGTTTTAGTACCAGCGGCGAATCTTTTAATCAACACAGTAATGCCTGTTTTATTCTGGTTAGCAGCAATTGATGCTGGAAAACGATCTGGTCTTTGGGCAACGATTTTTGGTGGTCTGGCAACAATGATCATGGGCAATGCTGTTCCTGGTGTTGTTTTAGGTATTTTAATCGGTAAAGGAGTCGATGAAAACGGCTGGAATAAAGTAACGAAAAGTATGATGGCAGCAGTTATTCTATTATTTGTATTAAGTGCCTTTTTCCGCGGATTCGATTTGCAAATGATCGAAAGCTTCCGTTTACAAATTCCTGGTTGGCTGGAAAACATGCACGATGTCTTCAGCATTGGTAAATAATTAAAGAGAAAGAGAGGGAACTATAATGGAAGAAACATTGGAATTAGAAGGAAAAAAGAATTTTTGGTTTGCTGATTGGTCATTCCCGATTTTAGTTGGATTGTTGTCAGCAGGTGTTTTTGCTGGAACGCATATGTATTTTGTTTATGGCGTTGGGGCGTTTAATGAAGTGGCAATCGTTGCAATGTTGAAAGCTGGAATGGATGGCGGTTCTTATGGTGCTGCTGCAGCCTTTGGGGCTAGTTTCTTATTTGCTCGAATTTTGGAAGGTTCACTGGTTGGAATATTAGATATTGGTGGAGCAATCTTAACGGGGGTCGGTATTGGCGTTCCTGCAATTCTTTTGAGTATGGGAATTGAAGCACCGCTTACAAACTTTAGTATTTCATTATTAACAGGTATGCTTCTTGGAGTAGTTATCGGTGGGATTATTGTGATGATTCGTAAGTTTACAATTAATCAATCAAATTCTACATTTGGTGCAGATGTGATGATGGGGGCTGGGAATGCTTCCGGTCGTTTCTTAGGACCATTGATTATTATCAGTGCTTGCGGTGCTTCAGCTCCGATCGGTATTGGTTCAATTATTGGTGCTGTGATTTTCTATGTATGGAAAAAACCAATTGCAGGTGGCGCGATTTTAGGAGCGATGATCTTTGGTGCAATATTCCCGGTTGATTTACCTAGTTAAAGTCGATTGAAGTTGCACTTTTCTTTTAAAAACCGTTTACATTATAATGTTACCATGTTATTATGAATGGGAAATAATTTGATTTTTTATTCATACTAATTTTTTGAACGGAGGACAAAAGAAATGAATGGTTTTGTGCAGTGGATGGAAGTAAAATTGATGCCGATCGCCAATAAATTTGGCTCTCAAAGACATATGACGGCGATTAGAAAGGGACTTATTGCAACGATGCCCTTGACGATCGTGGGTGCTTTTTTTACAGTATTTCAGAATATCCCGATCGATGCTTATATGAAGTTTATTGAGCCTTATCAGGCAGTTTTGGATATTCCATCACGATATACGATGGGGATTTTAGCTTTGTATGCAACCTTTGGGATTGCTTCTTCTTTGGCGACGAGTTATAAGTTGGACTCTTTAACATGCGGGATCTTAGCTGTTATGGCCTTTTTGGTAACAGCGGCGCCTCCAACACGGGTTTTTGAAGATGTCAAAGATGTTATTGGAGCTGGACGTTATATCAATTTGGCTAATATCGGTTCTGCTTCGTTGTTTGGTGCAATCGTTACAGCGCTTGTTTCTGTTGAAATTTATCGTTTCTTTATCCAAAAGAATATTACAATTAAAATGCCAGACGGTGTTCCACCAGAAGTATCTAATTCCTTTATCGCGTTGATTCCAGGCGCTGTGATTTTATTACTATTTTGGGTGATTCGTCATGTTATTGGTTTTGATTTAAATGGTTTCTTGAGTACATTATTGATGCCACTAAAAGATACATTAGCAGGAAACAGCTTGTTTGGCGGGCTCCTTACCGTCTTCTTGATTTGTTTCTTCTGGGTATTAGGGATTCACGGGCCAGCAATTATGGGACCTGTTATCAGACCTTTCTGGGATATGTCAATTGCTGAAAATACGCTTGCTTTTCAAGAAGGCGCATCTGTTCATAACTTGCCAAATATCTTCACTGAACAATTTTTACAGTGGTTTATCTGGATCGGCGGTGCGGGTACTACCTTAGCTTTAGTCGTTTTAATGATGTTTTCTAAATCAACATACTTGAAAAGTTTAGGACGTTTGTCCTTCTTGCCAGGATTATTCAATATTAATGAACCTGTGATTTTTGGTACACCGATCGTAATGAATCCGATTTTGGGGATTCCGTTTATCGTGGCGCCATTGATCACAACAACATTTTCTTACTTCTTAACTGTTACAAATGTGATTCCGATGATGGCGGCACGTCTACCGTTTGCCATACCTGCACCGGTCGCTGCTTGGATGAGTACAAACTGGAGTGTTCCAGCGGCACTTCTTGTCTGTGTCAATTTCGCGATTACTTTGGCGATCTACTACCCGTTCTTCAAAGTATACGAAAAACAACAGTTAGACAAAGAAGCAGAAGAATTAGCGGCTGAAAAGAAAGCGAAAGCAGCAGCATAAGTAAGAAAAAAGAGAGGGAGGGTAGTAACGTTACTGCCCTCTTTGGTGATTAAGGTCATGTTAATTTGGTTCATCGTATTTTTTATTCTTAGTCAAGTAGTGATTGAAAGAAACTGGTTGCCAGAAAAATATACTGATTTACGGTTGTTACATTTATGTATTGCTTCAATTGGGTTGATTTTTATTTCGATTGTCATTGGAATTTTAGTTAAACAACCTATATTTATAGTAGGAACCGTCACTATTTTCTGTAGCTCAGTTATCTCTTGGAAATATAGAAATAAATTCGACCATATAAAGCGAGGGTAAAAGGAATGAAAAGAGCATTAGGTGTATCTGTTTATCCAGATCATAGTGATATAGAAAAAGATAAAGCTTATCTAAAAAAAGCCAGTGAATGTGGATTTTCACGAATCTTTATGAGTATGTTGGAAGTAACGGAAGGCAAAGAAGTTGTAAAAGAAAAATTCAAATCGTTGATTGCGTTCGCAAAAAATTTAGGTTATGAAACGATTTTAGATGTTGCACCGAATATTTTTGATGAGTTGCAAATTTCGTATGATGACCTGACCTTCTTTTATGAGACTGGTGCTGATGGGATTCGTTTAGATGCTGGATTTGATGGAAATAAAGAGGCAAAGCTGACGTTTAATCCATTTGATTTAGCAATTGAGTTGAATATGAGTAATGATGTGGCCTATCTTGATAATATTTTGACCTATGAAGCGAATGTTCCGTTTCTTTATGGGTGTCATAACTTTTATCCGCAAGAAGGCACAGCACTGCCTTATGATTTCTTTGAGCGTTGTAGTGTTCGTTTCAAAAGACATGGAATTCGTACAGCGGCATTTATCAATTCTCAAGCGGGAACGATCGGTCCTTGGGATGTGAACGATGGCTTACCTACACTGGAAATGCATAGACATTTGCCAGTGGATATTCAAACAAAACATTTATTTGCAACAGGATTGATTGATGATGTAATCATTGGAAATGCGTATGCATCAGATGAGGAATTAGAGCTACTTGGCAGCTTAAATCGTTATCAATTAGAATTAGTAGTAGAATTTACAAAGGATGTAACTAAGGTTGAAAAAGAAATTACTTTGACCGAACAGCACTTCCGCCGTGGCGATATCACTGACCAGGTGGTTCGTTCAACCGAAGTTCGTAAAAAATACAAAAACGATGCCAATCCGGCACATGACAATACACAAACGTTTGAAATTGGTGATGTTGTGATTGGTAATGATGCATTTGGGAAATACAAAAATGAGCTGCAAATTGTTTTACAGCCACATTCAGATGACCGTAAAAATAAAGTGGGGCAAATAACAGAGAAAGAATTGTTGTTGTTGGATTTTGTAAAACCCTGGACAAAATTTAGATTTAAAGAAAAGTAGGGATAAAATGAGTTACGACTTGATCATAAAAAATGGGCAAACCATTGAAGGAAAACCAATAGAAATAGCGATCGACGCTGGGAAAATTGCCAAAGTTGCAGATAAAATCGAAGCAGACAGCAAAGAGCTGATCGAGTTAGAGATAGGCACTTATGTATCAGCTGGATGGATCGACGATCATGTTCACTGTTTTGAAAAGATGACTTTATACTACGATTTTCCAGACGAAATTGGTGTCAAAAAAGGCGTAACAACAGTAATCGATGCTGGCACTACGGGTGCAGAAAATATCCATGAATTTTATGATTTAGCCAAACAAGCGAAAACCAATGTCTATGCTTTAGTGAATATTTCAAAATGGGGTATTGTTGAACAAGATGAGTTGGCTGATTTAAGTAAAGTCAAAGAAGAACTAGTTCATAAGGCCTTGGCTGAATTACCTGATTTTGTTGTCGGAATCAAAGCTCGTATGAGCAAAACAGTGATCGGAGACAATGGTATCACACCTTTAGAAATGGCTAAGAAGATTCAAAAAGAAAACAACAATTTACCGTTGATGGTGCATATTGGTTCTGCACCGCCTGAACTAGATGAAATTTTAGCACATATGTCAAAAGGGGATGTCTTAACTCATTGTTTCAATGGCAAACCTAACGGAATCTTAAATAAAGAAACAGATCAAATCAAAGACTTTGTCTGGACAGCCTATGATAAAGGAATTGTGTTTGATATCGGTCATGGGACAGATAGTTTTAATTTTCATGTTGCAGAAACTGCCTTAAATGAAGGGATGAAAGCAACTTCGATCAGTACAGATATTTATATCCGTAACCGTGAAAATGGGCCGGTCCATGATTTAGCGACTACTATGGAGAAACTTCGCGTCGTAGGCTATGAATGGCCTGAGATTATTGAGAAAGTTACAGCTACTCCAGCTGAAAATTTCAATTTTGACACAAAAGGACATCTAAAAGAAGGATATGATGGTGATATCACGATCTTTA
Organism: Enterococcus ureasiticus; assembly: GCF_001730285.1. Classification (GTDB taxonomy): domain Bacteria; phylum Bacillota; class Bacilli; order Lactobacillales; family Enterococcaceae; genus Enterococcus_L; species Enterococcus_L ureasiticus. The sequence goes on along the minus strand of NZ_MIJZ01000013.1, from coordinate 447,066 downwards.
CGATTGAAGCAGTTCAGAAAACATTGACTGATTCAAATGGGTTCACTAGAGAAGCAAAAGAATTGATCAAACCTGTAAAAACCATTATTGGAGGAACAGTTTATGACAATTAGTTACCAAAAATTCAATCTAAAAGAAGTCATCAATGCCTCAGGTAGAATGACGATTTTAGGCGTATCAAAAGTCTCAGAAAATGTCTTAGCCGCTCAAAAATTTGGTGGGGAACATTTCTTTGAAATGAGCGAACTAAGTATTCAAACTGGTGCTTATTTAGGTAAATTATTGAAGGTCGAAGATGCTCAAGTTGTGTCTTCTGCATCAGCTGGGATCGCGCAAAGTGTCGCAGCTCTAATCGGTGAAGGCTCAGTTTATCATGCCTATCATCCATATACAGATAAAATCACGAAACGTGAAATCGTCCTGCCAAAAGGGCATAATGTAGATTATGGCACACCTGTTGAAGTGATGGTGGAGCAAGGCGGAGGACAAGTTGTTGAAGCTGGTTATGCTAATATGTGTACACCAGAACACATTGAAATGATGATTACGGATCAAACAGCTGCTATTCTTTATATTAAAAGTCATCACACCGTTCAGAAAAGTATGTTAAGTGTGGAAGAAGCCGCAATGATCGCACAAAAACACAATCTACCATTGATCGTGGATGCGGCAGCGGAAGAAGATTTATTCAAGTACATCGAAGCGGGCGCAGATCTAGTAATTTATAGCGGAGCAAAAGCTATAGAAGGGCCAAGCGCAGGACTTGTAATTGGTAAAAAAGAATACATCGAATGGATTCGCCTCCAAGGTAAAGGGATCGGACGTGCAATGAAAATCGGTAAAGACAACATTCTAGGATTCACCCAAGCAGTTGAAGATTATGTAAAAAACGGCAGTGAATCCGGCACGTCAATGCAAGCTCGCTTAACACCATTTATTGAAGGATTGAACCAAATTGAAAACATCGAAGCCAAAATTGTTCAAGATGGCGCAGGTAGAGATATTTATCGTGCCAGTATCAAAGTAAACGGCACAAAATCTGCCAAAGAAGTCATCAAAGAACTAAGGGCTGAAAGTCCAGCAATCTACACTCGAGAATACCAAGCCAATAACGGGATCATCGAATTCGATATTCGTTCAGTCAATGAAGATGAAATGAACAAGATTACTAAAAGATTACAAGAAATTATGAACTAAGGGAGAGAAAAATCATGACTTTAACACCAAACTATCTAGAAAACCGTATTTGCCTAAACGTCTTAGCTAACTCAGTAGAAAATGCGAAAGACTGTTATGAAGCCGCTGAAGGCCATATTGTTTTAGGTGTATTATCTAAAAACTACCCAACAGACGAAGCGGCAGTCGAAGATATGAAAAAATATTCAGCAGCTACCAACAACGCTTTATCAGTAGGTTTAGGCGCAGGTGATCCTAACCAAAGCCAAATGGTTTCAAGAATTTCAAAAGACTTACAACCTCAACATGTCAACCAAGTTTTCACAGGTGTGGGTACATCACGCGCGTTACTAGGGCAAAACGAAACGATCGTGAACGGTTTAGTCTCACCAACAGGCAAAGTCGGTATCGTGAATATCGCAACAGGTCCATTAAGCTCACAAGCTCCATTAGGAGAAGTAACGATCGAAACAGCCATCCGTTTATTACAAGATATGGGCGGCAGCTCGATCAAGTTCTTCCCAATGAAAGGCTTAGCACACATCGAAGAATACAAAGCAGTCGCAGAAGCTTGTGCCAAATACGATTTCTATTTAGAACCAACAGGCGGAATCGATTTAGAAAACTTTGAAGAAATCGTACAGATCGCAGTGGATGCAGGAGTGAAGAAGATTATTCCTCACGTGTACAGCTCCATCATCGATTCAGCAACAGGCGATACACGATCAGAAGATGTGAAAACATTACTAGGTATGATGAAAAACAGCTTGAAATAATAAAAGCTGAGCGAGCTCGTCCAACTCTGACAGAAAAACAGGAAAATATGAAGGTGGTGCTTTTCGCCACTATCAGATTTTATCTTTTTTCCGAAGAGTTAGCTCGTGAAGCTAGAAATAGGCAGGGATCAGAATGAAAATTGCAGCTTTTGGTGAAATAATGATGCGTTTGACCCCACCAGAATATCTAATGCTAGAACAAACCAAAGAATTACGTTTAGATTTTACAGGAACAGGTGTCAATATTTTAAGTAATCTCGCTCATTTTGGTTGTCAAACAAGCTTACTGACGAATCTTCCTGATAATCGTTTAGGTGAAGCCGCTAAAGCAAGTGTTCGCCAATTAGGTATTCAAGATCGCTGGATCGGCGTATCTGGAGATCATATTGGTTCTTATTTTGCAGAAATGGGATTTGGGCCAAGACCGACTCAGGTAACCTATCAAAATCGCCGAAATAGTTCATTTGGTGTGAGTGGGGCTTCTAGTTATGATTTTGATGCATTTTTAGCTGAAGTTGATTTAGTTCATATTTGCGGAATATCATTAAGTTTGACTGAAGAAACGCGCGAGTCTGCATTTATGTTAGCAGAAAAGGCACATTCTTTAGGAAAAAAAGTTTGTTTTGACTTTAATTTTCGCCCAAGTTTAAATGAAGAGCATGGAGTTTCATTTATGAAGGAACAATACGAAAAAATGTTACCGTATTGTGACTTGGTTTTTGGCAGTCAACGGGATTTGACTGATTTGTTAGGAATGCAACTTGATAAAACGTTGAATGCTTCGAAACAATTTGAAGCATTAGTTCAACGATTTATGACGAAATACCAGATTGAACATTTTGCTGGAACGATTCGTCAAGGTGAAGGAAGCAAACATTATTTGACGGGTTTTCTATTTGATTCAGAAAACTATGTACAAGCAGTACCAAAAGAGATCATTAACTTAGATCGGATTGGTGCTGGAGATGGTTATGCTGCAGGTGTTTTACTTGGCGTAAGTGAAGCATGGTCATTATCGGAAACAGTCGAGTTTGCTACTGCCAATGGTGTTCTAGCTCATACGATTCAAGGTGATGTGCCGCTAACAACAAGAAAACAAGTTCGACATATCATGGAACAACCAACAGTTGATCTGATTCGTTAAAGGGAAGATTAGAATGAAATAGTGTAAATGTGTTTATACTACTTTCGTTCTAGTCTTTTTTTCATTATAATGGAGAGAGGCAAGGAATTTAGCGAAACCATTTACGTGGCGAAGATAAATTGGTATGCTAAGGAAGCGGAGCTATTATTTTATACGTTATTTTTATATAGAAAAGTCTGTTTACAGGAGGAGATCGACATGACCAATGAAAATATTTGGAAAGCACTAGATGATGATGTTTTGAAAGATAGTATTCGAAAACGACCAAGTATGTACATTGGCGGGATTGGTCCGACTGGCTTGGAAAGTATGGTCTTGCAAGTGCTTGATCAGTTATTGCAATTAGCGGTTGATTTAAAACAGGCAGAGCTTTCGATCGAACTTTCAGATAATCAATTTATTTTTTCTTTTTTCAGTAAAAAAGGATTATTTTTAGATAAAATTCCAGAAGAACAGTATACACCGCCGTATCTTTTTCTATCTGTAGTCAACGCATTGTCGGAGCAATTAGGTTTTGGGATAGAAAAATTAGGCAAGCGGACGATTCAAATTTATCAAAATGGACAGTTAAACAAAAAAGCGTTGATTCCGTCAGAAGATGAAGGACAAAGGATCGAACTTGCTTTTACACCTGATGCGCTATTATTTGGCGATAAGCCTTTATCTTATTTTATTTTATTCAACCGTTGTCAAGCGTTGGCAATGTTGAATAGCGGATTGACCATTTCATTGACCGACGGAAAAAAACAGAAAAATTATTTTCATTATGAACAAGGACTTGTCGAATATATTTTTCAAAAAGACGACAGTATCACGAGGAGTGGCCAGCCTTTGATCATCAATACTATAAGTGAAGGTGTCTCGATTCAAGCAGTTATCTCAAAAAACGGCTCCACCAGTATCAAAGATAGTTTTGTCAACGGACACCTACCTTCTGATGGCGGGACACATCTTGATGGATTTATTCAAGGAACGGTGGATGCAATTAATCAGTTTCTTGAAGAAACGAACCGTTTGAAGTATTTAACGATCGATAATTTTCCAGAACGCTTTGATGTTGTGCTTTCCATCAGAGTCAAACGTCCTAGATATACTGGGGCAATCAAAAAGAAAATTAGAAATCCTGAGCTATATAAAATTGTGAAGGAAGCCGTTTTTACTGAAGTTTCTACCTTTTTAAAACGGCATCCGGCTTGGTACTTAAATTAAAAGATTGATCATTATTGAAAGGTGCACTTATGAGAATTTTTATTGACGGTGATGGTTCACCAGTAAAAGATACGGCAATTGAGGTTGCACTAGCTTATTCGATCGAAGTTGTGATTGTGACGAGCATCGATCATTATTCATTGAAAGAATATCCTAAAAATGTTTCTTTTGTCTACGTAGATAAAGGGGCTGATGCAGCAGATTATAAGATTGTTCAGTTGATTAAAACAGATGATGTTCTAGTGACACAAGATTACGGGTTAGCTTCATTGGTTCTGCCTAAAGGCGTTCGAGTTTTGCATCAATTAGGTTATGAATATACTGGAGAAAATATGGACGGGTTGCTGGAACAACGTTATTTTAGTGCGAAGGTTCGAAAAAGCGGTGGCCGTACGAAAGGTCCAAAGGCTTTTACACAAGCGGATCGTGAAAAATTTAAAGAAAATCTCGTTACGTTGATCGATGATAATATACGATAGTAGAAAATAAGGCATCCTCAAATGAATGTCTTATTTTCTTATCCAGCCAAGTAAATAAATATACTCCTCTCATTTGAAAGAACGGTAATAAAATTTTTTTCCCTGATTTCGTGATTTGTTTCTATTCGGACTAGCGCTTTTATGCTAAAATATGAAGGAGCTATTTTGAATTTATTTATTGGACTCAACAATAATGATATTTGAATCTAAATAAGTCGATTAAACGTTAAAAGTTATCTAGCTTCACAGGCTAGCTCTTCGGAAAAAAAGATAAAATCTGATAGTGGCGAAAAGCGCCACCTTCAAATTTTCCTATTTTTCAGTCAGAGCTTGGCGAGCCTGTTCAGCTTTAAAAGTTATCTAGCTTCACAGGCTAGCTCTTCGGAAAAAAGATAAAATCTGATAGTGGCGAAAAGCACCACCTTCAAATTTTCCTATTTTTCAGTCAGAGCTTGGCGAGCCTGTTCAGCTTTAAAAATTATCTAGCTTTAAGAGCTAGCCTCTTGGGGAAAAAGATAAAAAATGAATGAGACAAAAAACAGCTCAGTCATTTTTTCATATTTTCCTTTCAAGGCTAAATGAGCTCTTTCAGCTTTAAAAATTAGGAGGAAAAGCATTTGAAGATTACATTGCTATATGGTGGGAGAAGTGAGGAACATGATGTTTCTATATTGTCTGCCTATTCCGTTTTAAATGCGATCTACTATAACTATTACCAAGTTCAATTGGTTTTTATCAGCAAAAATGGTGAATGGGTAAAAGGACCTCTTTTATCAGAAAAGCCAGAGAGTCAAGATGTTCTGAAACTAACTTGGTCTGAAGATGGAGACAAGGATAAATGGGGAGAATTCACAGGCCGTGTGATTTTACCTTGTGAAATCCAAGAAGAAGATACGATCGTTTTCCCAGTATTACATGGACCAAACGGTGAAGATGGCACGATCCAAGGTTTTTTAGAAACAATCGGTATGCCTTATGTTGGTGCTGGTGTGCTAGCAAGTGCAAATGCAATGGATAAAATCATGACAAAATATCTACTGCAAACAGCTGGGATTCCACAAGTACCATTTGTTCCTGTTCTAAGAAGTGATTGGAAAGAAAATCCTAAAAAAGTCTTTGAGCAATGTGAAGGTTCATTGATTTATCCAGTATTTGTCAAACCAGCTAATATGGGCTCAAGTGTAGGGATCAGCAAAGCTGAAAATCGTGAAGAATTACAAAATGCTTTGGAAGAAGCGTACCGTTATGATTCTAGAGCGATCGTTGAGCAAGGAATCGAGGCTCGTGAGATTGAGGTCGCAATTTTAGGTAATGAAGATGTTCGAACAACCTTGCCAGGTGAGATCGTCAAGGATGTTGATTTTTATGATTACAATTCTAAATATATCGACAATCAAATCACGATGCAAATTCCAGCTGAAGTGCCAGATGAAGTGCATCAAAAAGCACAGGAATTTGCTAAAAAAGCTTATACTATTTTAGATGGTAGTGGGTTAAGTCGATGCGATTTCTTCCTGACTAGTAAAAATGAGTTATTCTTAAATGAGCTAAATACGATGCCTGGTTTTACCGAATTTAGCATGTACCCACTATTATGGGAAAATATGGGGTTGAAATACAGCGATTTGATCGAAGAATTGATTCAATTAGCCTTAAATCGTTTCAAACAAAGACAAAGTTTTTACGAAAGATAAGACGTCAAAAAAGGGAGGAGGCAAAACGCTAGAAGTTTTGTTTCAGCCCTTTTATGTATGATTAGCCACTGGAAAAAAATCAGCTGTCAAAGCGAACTTATTTTACGTTTAAAAAGGAGAGAAACTAATGAAATTAACTTTCTGGGAAGCCGCTGAAGCGACAAATGCTACTAATGATTGGAAACGATGGTCAGATTTCGAATTAACTGGTATTGAATTTGATAGCAGATTAATAACGCAAGGCAATCTTTTTGTCCCACTAAAAGGTGAAAATGACGGACATTCTTTTATTAAAAGTGCGATGGATAAAGGGGCAAAAACTGCTTTTTGGAGTTCGACAGAAACTGCTCCAGACGAATTACCGATTTTACAAGTTGCGGATACCTTAAAAGCAATGCAAGATTTAGCTGTTTACTATCTAAAGAAAATGACACCCACTGTGATTGCAGTTACAGGAAGCAATGGTAAAACAACGACAAAAGATATGACAGAAGCAGTTTTAGCTCAGCAGTTCAAAACGTATAAAACACAAGGGAATTACAATAACGATATCGGTTTACCCTATACTATTTTACATATGCCAGATGAAACAGAAAAACTGATTTTAGAAATGGGTATGGATCATGCCGATGAAATCGATTTTCTATCAAGACTAGCAAAGCCAGATATTGCTGCAATTACAATGATCGGCGAGGCGCATATTGAAAATCTTGGTTCAAGAGCAGGGATAGCAAAAGCAAAAATGGAAATCACTGCAGGATTGGTTGCTGAAGGCTTGTTGATCGTTCCAGCAGATGAACCATTACTAGTACCACTAACGAAAGAATTAACGCAAACAATCCAAACATTTGGGTTAGAACAGGCTGATTGTAAAGCCACGATTATTGAAGCACAAAAAGAATACACATCTTTTAAAATCAACGGATCAGACACATTATTTACTATTCCAGTTCCAGGGAAGTACAATGTTGGTAATGCATTGATTGCAATCATTATTGGCCAATGGTTTGACGTTTCGGAAGAAAAAATTCAAGCCGGTTTAGCTGATTTTCAATTAACTAAAAATCGCACTGAATGGTTGAAAAGTAGTACCGGGATTGAAATTTTAAGCGATGTTTATAATGCGAATCCAACGGCTATGAATTTAGTGCTGGATAGTTTTAGCCAAATGCCCACACAAGGAAAACGAGTGGCAGTTTTAGGCGATATGCTTGAATTAGGGCCAGATTCTGCTTCTATGCATGCATCAGTGAACGAGCATCTAGATCCAGCAGAGATCGCAGAGGTTGTTCTTTATGGAGCTGAAATGCATGCATTATATGATACACTTAAGACAAAATATCAGGAAAGACAACTCCATTACTTCAAAAAAGAAGAAAAACAAGCATTAACAAGTACCTTAAAATCAATTCTTGAACCAAAAGATATGGTCGTATTAAAAGCAAGTAATGGTATGGGATTAAATGAAGTAGTCACTAATTTACTTGAAATGTAGCAAGCTTTCATAAAACTTGCTGAAAATGTAAAACTATGCTAAAATAACCTATTGCCGGAAGATCGAAGTAGATAAATCGAAAGTACCTATTGAAGATACTTTTCTATCATATAAAGATTAAAAAAGCTGAACGAACTCGTTTGGCTTTTCTAGTGCCTGTAGCTTCATAAGGTGGATTTTTCGGTAACGCTAATGAGAAAATAAACTAAACCTAAGTAGAAGGTTTAATGACTCCATGAACATTTTCAAAATTAGTGAAAGTCAAATCACCTGCAACACCATTTTTAGAAGAATCTATTTCTTCTGCAACAAACATTATTAGGAGGATATCATTTGAAATTTAAAGAACTAGGCTTAGAACCAGACTTATTGGCAGCAATCGAGCGTTCAGGATTTGAAGAAGCAACACCCATCCAAGAGGAAACAATCCCTCTAGCATTACAAGGAAAAGACGTAATTGGACAAGCACAAACAGGAACTGGTAAAACAGCTGCTTTTGGTCTTCCAATGTTACAAAAAATCGATACATCAAAACGCGTATTGCAAGGAATCGTTATTGCACCGACACGTGAGTTAGCAATCCAAACACAAGAAGAATTATACCGTTTAGGCCGCGATAAAAAAATCCGTGTGCAAGCAGTTTACGGTGGAGCAGATATTGGCCGTCAAATTCGTGGACTAAAAGAAAACCCACATGTTGTTGTCGGAACACCAGGACGTTTATTGGATCACATCAATCGTCGCACACTAAAACTAGATACAATCGAAACGTTAGTTTTAGATGAAGCTGATGAAATGTTGAACATGGGATTCCTAGAAGATATTGAAAAAATCATTTCTAAAATTCCATCAGCTCGTCAAACATTATTATTCTCAGCAACAATGCCGCCAGCAATCAAAAACATTGGCGTGAAATTCATGAAAGAACCAGAACACGTGAAAATCAAAGCAAAAGAAATGACAGCTGATTTGATTGATCAATATTATGTTCGTTCTAAAGACTTTGAAAAATTTGATGTGATGACACGTTTATTAGACGTTCAAACACCAGAATTAACAATTGTTTTTGGTCGTACAAAACGTCGCGTAGATGAGTTAGCTCGTGGTCTGGAAGCTCGTGGATACAAAGCTGAAGGAATTCACGGAGACTTGTCTCAACAAAAACGTATGAGCGTTTTACGTTCATTCAAGAGTGGGAACTTAGATATCTTAGTAGCAACAGACGTTGCAGCTCGTGGATTAGACATCTCAGGAGTAACACATGTTTACAACTATGATATCCCTCAAGATCCTGAAAGCTATGTTCACCGTATCGGCCGTACTGGTCGTGCTGGTAAAGGCGGAATGTCTGTTACTTTTGTTACACCAAATGAGATGGGCTATTTACATGTCATTGAAGAATTAACGAAAAAACGTATGACACCATTACGTCCACCAAATGAACAAGAAGCATTTAAAGGACAATTAGGCGCAGCAATCGAAACAGTTGAAGAAAAAATGGCAGAAAATGGTCTAGATAACTACTTGCCTGCTGCTAAAGATCTTATAGAAAAATATTCTGCTGAAGATTTAGCAGCATTATTACTAAAAACTATTTCTAAAGACCCATCAGATGCTGTACCAGTAAAAATTACACCAGAACGTCCATTACCATCAAATAAAAAAGGCTTCAATAAAAATAATCGCAGCGGTGGCGGTGGTAATAGCCGTAACCGTAATAAAAATGGCGGTGGCGGTTACCGTGGTAACAAAAATAACAAAGGTACTGGAGCTGGCGGCAGTGGAAACGGCGGCGGCTACAATAAGAGCAAAGACAATCGTTCAGCAAAACGTCACAACGATAAAAAACGTAGCTTTGTTATTAGAGATAACTCAAATTAATAAATTCAGGAAAAGTAGAAATAAGAATAAACTTGTTTCAGTTTAACTAATTATTGGATTTTAAGAGGGTAGAACAAAGCTTTTATGCTTTGTTCTGCCCTCTTTTATTTAATATAGCTTCAAGAGCTAGCACTTCGGGAAAAAGATAAAAATTGAATGAGGCAAAAAATGTCCCAGGCAATTTTTCCTATTTTCCTGTCAGTGCTGGACGAGCTCATTCAGCTTTTTATTTAATCTAGCTTCAAGAGCTATGACTAAATAAAAAAGATAAAACCTAAAAGGGTGAAGTATCTTCTCAGTCATGTTTTTCTATTTTTTAGTAGAGATTGAATGGACTCTTTCAGCTTTTTCTTAATTTTTACATTATTATGTGGAAAAATTGCTAAAATTTGATAGAATAAGAGTAATTTATAAAATAAAAAAAAGAGGGTTCGGAAGAATGATAAAAGGAATTGGTATAGATATGGTAGAACTCTCAAGAATCGAAAAGATTATCGGAAACAAATCCTCTTTTGTAAAACGAGTTCTTACCGATGATGAGCATGCTCTTTTTCAAAAATTACCTCATAAACGTCAAGTAGAGTTTTTAGCAGGCAGATTTGCTTGTAAGGAAGCTTTTTCCAAAGCATGGGGAACTGGAATCGGGAGTATTGGGTTACAAGATGTTGAAATCTTAAAAGAAGAGAATGGTGCTCCAAAAGTTACTAAATCTCCTCATGAAGGCAATGTATTTGTTTCAATTTCGCACACGGATACTTTTGCAGTCGCTCAAATCATTTTGGAGGGTGTAGAAATAAGAGATTAATTTATCTATTAAATTTGAATAAAGGTTGTGACAAGGCTTTTGATCAGGTATTGTTTTGACCTTAAAAGAAAGAAGGACATATATGGCTGTAGGATGGCATCGTCCCACAAAGTTAGTGATCGATACACAAGCAATTAAAGAAAATGTTGGCAATGAAGTAAAACGAATGCCACAAGGAACTGAATTATTTGCGGTAGTCAAAGCAAATGGTTATGGTCATGGAGCTGTTCAAACGGCCAAGGCGGCCATTGAGGGAGGCGCTACAGGATTTTGCGTGGCAATCTTGGATGAAGCCATAGAACTTCGAGAAGCAGGCTTTACAGAGCCAATACTGATTTTAAGTGTCGTAGATGTTTCTTACATAGACTTGTTGTTGAAATACAATTTATCTGTCACGGTAGCAACTCAAGAATGGCTGGAACAAGCGATTGAACAATTGAACCATATAGAAACACAAACACCACTGAAAATACATATAAAAGTCGATACAGGCATGGGGCGAATTGGATTTACTACGCCAGAAGCCGTAAAACAAACAGTTGAATTAGTACAATCAACACAGACGCTTGATTGGGAAGGAGTATTTACACATTTTTCTACAGCAGATGAAAAAGACATAAGCTACTTTGAAAAACAAACACATCGTTTTCAAGCAGTATTGTCCGTACTTGTTGAATTGCCAAGATATGTCCATGTAAGTAATAGTGCGACAGCGCTTTGGCATCCTGATAATGTGGGGAATATGATTCGTTTTGGTATAGCTATGTACGGATTGAATCCATCTGGACGTGCGTTGCCGGAAACTTATCCATTGAAGCCAGCACTGAGCTTAGTCTCAAAATTGATTCATGTGAAAGAACTTTCAGCTGCAGAAGGAATTGGTTATGGAAATACCTATACAACAACTGAAAATGAATGGATTGGCACAGTACCGATCGGCTATGCAGATGGATGGCTACGCCATTTACAAGGTTTTTCAGTCTTAGTTAATGGTGAGCGATGTGAAATTGTCGGTAGGATCTGTATGGATCAATGCATGATTCGTTTACCCAAACAAACAGCAGTAGGAACACAAGTTACATTGATCGGACAGGATCATGGAGAAGAGATCACAATGCAAATGGTCGCAGATAAACTAGAAACGATCCATTATGAAGTAGCATGCACGTTTTCAGAACGTATGCCAAGGGAATATAAATAGAATAGGAGGTTTCAAATGGTCAAAAGGGGTGACATATATTTTGCAGACTTATCCCCTGTTGTAGGATCAGAACAAGGGGGAGTACGTCCAGTACTAGTCATACAAAATAATTTAGGTAATCATTTTAGTCCAACGATTATTGTCGCAGCAATCACAGCGAAGATGGCTAAGCCAAAATTACCAACACACATAGGAATTAATTCCGAAGAAACTGGGATCGAACGAGATTCGGTCATTTTGCTGGAACAGATTCGTACGATCGATAAAATACGTTTAAAAGAAAAAGTTTGCCATTTAGGCATAGAAATTATGGATTCTGTGGATCGTGCATTGGGAGTTAGTGTAGGGATTTTGGAAGCAGAACTAGAAGAAGAAAATCTTGGTACATATCGTTAAAAGTATCGGGTATTTTAATGGAGAACATAAGACATATCCTTTTTTCATTAGTACCAGGATAGTCGTTTGAGACAACGTAATTCTATAAAGGATCACTTTGTTTTTTACTTATAAATTGTTATTTATTATTATTTAATAATTAGCAATAATAATACTGATAGTGGCAACAGCAAACAAAAAATTAATCGGATTTAAACGGTTTCTTTTCTCTTGAATAATAAAAAAATACTAAATTTTGTAATTATACCTCCTGTTTTTATTGACTTTTATAAGTGTTTATAAAAAAAAGTTGGCAATAACGATACGGAATGTTACAATAAACTATGTATAATTGGGTAGAAAGTGGATAACTTTCAAAAAAATAGATATATTAAGTGTTTTTTTATTAAGGGATAAAGGAGTTTATATTTGATGACGATTTTCATGTTTGTATTAGTAGTAGCACTGTTTCTTTTTTTCAGTTATCAGTTGTATGTTCGATTCCAACTGGAGAGCTTAGATTCTGATAGTCCAAAAATGAAACGCAAGATCAATTTTTACAAGTATCAAGAGAATAATCGATCATTACTATTTTTAATGATTGCAGCAATTATTTTTTGCCTAATACTATTGGGGGTACTTTACAATCAAGATACTTTAAGAAAAGATAATAAAGATTTAGAATTGAAGATAGAAGAGATTAAAGACGCCAGAGGAGGAGCTTCTGGTGCTGAAATTGAAAGCTATAAAGAAAATGCATTGAAATTAACTGAATTCCCATGGAAAAAAGTCGTTGAAAGCAGAGATTCTCAAGCATTAGATAATTATGAACTTCAACTTCTAAGAGATTGGCAGCCCTTTTTTGGAGAAGCCAATGTGGCAATCATGATCAGTCAAAAAACGGAAACATTGACAGTCTCAGTTTTTCCTACAGCGTTGACATTTAGTGATTTCCAAACAGCTGAAAAAAATATTGAAACGTTTATCAAAGAGTTACAGCCAGTAAAAGAAATCACAATGATTGATTTTAACTTTACATATCGAGATAAAACGAACAAACTTTCTAAACAATCAATCGTTTATACAAGAGAATCAAAAGACAGTAACTTAGAAAAGGTAGCATTAGACAAATAGAGTAGAGAAATAAAAGACGGGGTGTAAACACATGGCAAAGAGACGGTTAATTAAGAAAATTAACGAGGTTTCCGAAGAAGAATTATCACAAGATGTAGAGTTCAATTCGGATAATGAACAACCAGCAACGGCAGTAACAACAAATAATCGTAATTTAATGGCTGAACAAGAACAAGAGATTACTCGTTTAAGAGAATTGATCGAAGAATATAGAATGCAAGAATCTGAATTCGAACAAAATAAAGAAGAGAATTTTCGTTTATCTCAACAAAATAAACAATTAGTAATCAAGGTTGAAACTAGTCAAGATGAACTTGAATCATTAAAAGAGAAAAACGATGAGTTAGCGACGCAGCTCAACCAAAAAGAAACTGAGATTTTTGAACTGGAAGATGCGAATGAAACTGCTGATTCTACAGAAGAAATCACTCGCTTAAAAGCACAAATCGAAGAATTAAAGAAAGAAAATGTTAGTGGCCAAGAACAAATTGCATACTTGGAAACAGCACTTGTTGAAAAAGACAAAGTATTAGAAACACAAATTCTTGAAAAAGAAAAAGAAATACAACAATTACAAGCTGATTTAGCTGCCCGAGGAACAATCGGAGAAAAACAAGAAGCATTGGAGACGGTGAAGATGGAATTAGAATCATTGAATGAAAAACTTCAAACTACTGATAAAGAAAATCAAGAGTTGACACAAAAACTTGCTGATCTTCAAGAACAAATGCATCGCTTACAACAAGAAAATCAAGAATTAAAAGACAAAGAAATCAAATTATCGACAAATAGTGATATCTCAGTTGATAACAGTCGCGTTGAAGAATTGAAAAAAGAATTAGAAACAGTTCTAACAGAAAAAAGTGAGTTGGAAGCAAATCTAGGCCGGATTCAAGGATTGAATGATAAATATTCTATTCAAAAAAATGTGTTTGAATCTGAATTAGCAGGCTTAAGAAGTATCTATAAAGAAAAAGAAGAAGAATTAGAAAACTTAAATGCTGAACTTGAAACAATGCGCAGCATGTCTGCAACAGGTGAAGCTACAGGGAATCAATTAGCTGAACTATTGCAAGCAAAACAACAAATCAATGATTTATTGTTAAAAAACCAATCGTTACAAGAAGAAGCCTTGAAATCTCAACAAGAGATTGGGGAAGTAATGGTTTCTGCTAAGAAAGAAGCTAATCGCATTATCAGTGAAGCACAAGTTGAATCAAAACATATGATCAACTCAGCGGAACTTGAAATGTTAAACATTGGTAACCGTGCTAAAAATATTTCTAATGAAGTAGAAGAATCTAAAAACGAAGTAATGACAATTTATCGTGAATTAGAAGAACGTTTAAACAAACTATCACGTTTGGATAAATCTGGAAACTAGACGATCACAAAAAATGAAGGGAAGAACAATATGAAAAAATGGATCAATAAAAAATATTCTATTCTGTTGATTTTTTCCGCAATATTGTTTAGTACTGCTATTTACTTTATGTCTAGTTCATTGGTTTTAGGAGCATCAGTAGGCGGCGGTACGGAATCTGCACCAGTAACAGCAGACGGTGGAGTAGCGATTACACCAACTCCAACTCCTGCAGCGCCACAAGCAGAACCAAAAAAAGAAACGACAACTGAAAATACCGTTGCTGAAAATAAGGAAAAAGAAGCGCCTAAAGAAGTCTATGTTGTAAAAAACGGCCAGACTTTATGGGAAATTGCTCAAGATTCAGGCCTATCGATCCAAACATTAATGAACAAAAATCAGCTTAGTAGTAGTGTCATTGTTGAGGGACAGGAATTAGTATTCGATCAATAATAAGATTTAGGTGGGGGGGAGCAAAACTTTTAGAGTTTTGCCTCGCTCGCTTTTTTTAAATATATGAGAATCCACTTGCTGGTTTTTTATATGGAAAAATACATAGCAGTCTGTTATTCTTAATTAAAAGTATTAATCGGTATGATTGAGGTGCATCATGGATGAAATAAGACAATTTTTTGAACGACTCAAACGACAATTAAAACGGAAATTTAATAAGAACAAAAAATCAAAAAATAAAAGTAAGAATAGAAAACGCCCCCAACCCGGGCCTAAAAAGAAACGCCCACAAGCTAGAGAAAGAATTGAATCTACAAGAGAAGAACCAAGAATTAAACCAAGACCAAAAGAAGAATCAGACAGAATCTCCGAACCAATCAATAAAAAGAGAAAAAAGAAAAAAATAACCAAAGAAGAATTTGAAAAAAGAAAAAAGAAAAAAAGAAAAGAAAACATCATTGAAATCATCAAATTTATGCTACCAGTTGTGCTATTTGCAGTCTTTGTTTTTTTCTTTATTTTGAATACTTCTCCTCATATGGTTGATGGAGATTCGATGAAGCCGACATTGCTAAATGGTGACCGGGTCATTGTCCGCCGTACGAAAGAACCTAAAAGATATGAAGTCATTACATTTAAACCACCTGTAAAAAGTGAGTTTCAGTATGTGAAACGAATCATAGGTATGCCAGGAGATTTAGTTTGGACTGAAGGTAACGACTTGTTTATCAATCATCAAGCTGAATCTTTACCAAATGCTTCAGAACTATCTGCAGCAACTGAATTGCCGGATGGAACAATCAAAGTCAATCTGTCTGAAGAGAGTTTGAAACAAATGTCACAATTGAAAAAAATTCCTAAAGGACATTATTTTGTATTAGGGGATAATCGAAATAATTCAAGTGATAGTAGGACTTTTGGATTAGTTGATGGTCTAGCTATTGAAGGGGTTGTTTCCTTTAGGTTTGCACCGTTTAAAGATATTGGATGGATAAAATAAAAAACGATAAATCTTTATCGTTTTTTTATTTTTATTAATTTATATAAAAACATTATTATTATCGATGTTTATCACTATTAAAACAAATAAATAGGTATGCAAATATAATTATATTTATCCTAAATTTACGATTATTCTCATTAAATTTAATAGGAACAAAGAAAACAGAGAACACGAAGGGGCTGTTCTCTGTTATAATTTCAATTAGTGATAGATAAAAACAAACTTTATTTTACCTAGTATCGATCAACTGGATAATCAGTTTTTCGATTTCAGTCATATCATAGCTATTACCAATATCAGAAAATATATAGACAAGTTCTTGTTTTTCAGAAATCGTGTCACTATAAATATTGGAAAGCAAGATGTCATAATGACTATCTTCTTTAAAGGCTTCCGCTTTGATGGGGTATTTATGGCCTAAAATATTTGTTAAATGCTGGATAACTAGCTCACCAATGAAAGGGTTTAATGAATGATAAACACCAATCGCAATTTTTTCTTCATTTAATTCAGCAATGTGATTCAATATGATTGTGTAGTGAATTTCAGTGAATTTATTTTTATAGCTCCCTTTTTCACCATCTTGGTCAAATCTTTTAGTCGCTATATCCATCAATTCAAAAACTTCGTTACCAGAAAATGGATGACGGTGTGCATTAACGATGGACTTTATGGTCCAACTATCAAAAGGCAAAATAAAACCATCAAAATAATAAAGCTGAGAATGAAGCTGGAACAATAAATTTTCAATATACAATAATCGAGCAGATGAAGCATAGCTCGATAGATAGCCTTGTTGCTTTAAATATTTTAAGATCACTTTGTTCATATAGTTTAAATAAGAACTTTCCCTACGTTGTTTTTCTGCCAAGCGAAAAGCAAAAGAAGAATTGGGCGAAAAATTATGCATAGAGCAAAAGAAGTCATAAAACATGTATGCTTCGTAAATAGTATATGGACGGTCGATTTTTTTCATATATGTATGTAAAGATAAATTGATTTCTTCAAATAAAGGTCGATCAGGATAATCGTAGTTTGGACTAATGACTGGATTATATTCAGTCGTCAGTCGTCTAAAAGAAATTTTCATCCATAACTTGATCTGAAGTACTTCGGTCGGATCAAATACTAGATTAAGAGACTCCTTTAAAATATCTACAAAACCAAGATATTGATTAGCAGTTTCTTTTTCTAAACTTGACTTATCTTCAAAAAGAAACCAAAAAAAACTAAAGAAAAAATAACGAATCTGTTTTTCTTCACCGATTAATTTTCCGCGTTTAATTTGAAGTCGAAATTCTTTCAAAAGATCATTCAATTCTGTAATTTTCCGATAATACGTTGCGGAGCTGATGGCATAGTTCAGCTGAAAATAATCACAAGTCAATTCACCTTTATGGAACAATTGATTGATCATTTGAAATTTAATGGATTTTTCCAGAAAAAGCACAACAACTTTCTTTAATGGAAACGTTGGTTGTTTTTTCAAAGAGATATTTTCACCGTGTAATGTTATTTCTACCTGCTCGTTTACTTGATTCTCTTCAAGAAAACTTTGGAGGAAAGACAGATATTCATTTAATGTTGGTAAGCTAATTTGAAACTCACTGACTAGCTCGTTTTTTGTCGCTTTGCCTTGATTGTTGTATAAAAATAATAATATATCATTCATATAATCGAAGGGCTTTTCTAAAAAATCTCGTTTTAGCATAATAGACACCTCACTTTAAGCATACTTGATTCATGAGAAAATGGCAATACGCAACGTATAAAAAGAAAGTAACTAGCTATTATTATTTAAAAAAAATGAAATTATAGATATAATGGAGTGTAATGTTGTTTTTATTTTACATTTATATAATGGTAATGATGGTTTATTCAATTGAAGGGAGAAGAACCATAGTGAAAGTAGTAATTATCGGAGCCTCACATGGAGGGCTTCAGGCTGCATTAACATTAAAGAAATTAAATCCTCAAACTGAGGTTATTCTAATTGAAAAAAGAAGTGAAGTCAGCTTTGTTTCAAGTGGAATTGTTTTGAAATTGAATCAATTGGTCGACGAGTTGGACAACGTAAGATACCTAACATTAGAAGAATTGAATGAAAAAGGTGTAGATATTTTGCTTAATGCAACAGTTACTACGATCGATTCGGATGAAAAGACAATTATTTATCAGGATACTCATAAAAAATCACACGAAATCAGCTATGAAAAGCTAATTCTTGCGACAGGTTCAAATCAGTTTTCAACGAATATGACATTACCAAGTAAAGACAAAGTAACTGCTTTTAAAAACTATCCAAGCTCTAAGGAAGTGTTAGGGAAATTAGAAAAAGCAAAATCTATTTCGATTGTCGGTGGTGGGTATATTGGTGTAGAGTTGTGTGATGCCTTGAAAGGGCAAGGAAAAAAAATTCATTTGATTGAAAGTGCCGATTCAGTCCTTTTTCGTTATTTAGACAAAGAGCTATCTTCACTAATTGAACAAAAAATTCGTGATTCGGGAGTTAAACTTCATTTAAATGAGAGTGTTATTGGATTTTCAAACATAGAGGAAGAGATGTTTATCACCAAAACAACGAACGAAGAAATCCAAAATGATTACGTGGTCGTGGCTGTTAATGCCCGTCCAGATACCGCATTGGTGAAGGATTTTCTAGATTTAAACGCAAATGGGACAATTCGTGTCAATGAACATATGCAGACAACTGATCCAGATATTTTTGCCTTAGGAGATGTTGTTTCTTATCCCGTTCACAATAGTTACCGCAAGTCATTTATTCCTTTAGTAAATAATGTTGTTCGTGGTGCAACGGTTGCGGCTATGAATGTATTAGGGCATTCGCTGAAATATAATAAAACACAAAAAACGACGGCTACTAAAATTTTCAACTGCTATGTTGCAAGCACTGGTTTAACAGAAGTGGAAGCTAAATTTGAAGGGATCGATGTTGAAAGTATCTTTTTAACATTGCCATGTCAGTTACCTTATCTTGAATTACAGGAAGACGTACATATCAAGATGGTTTTCGAAAAAGGATCGCACAAATTAGTTGGTGCTCAATTGATGTCTGAAAAGGATATTACGCAATCAATTAATACTTTATCTTTAGCAATCAACAAGGAAACAACGCTTGAAGAGTTAGTTACAATGGATTTTTACTTTAACCCTGGAATCAATCAACCGATGGGGATCATTAGTCGAACGGCATATGAATTTTTGATCAAAAAGTATAAAGTTTAAGGATTTAGTAACATATATTCTTATATTTTTGAAATTATTGGATAATTTTCGTGAAGATTGGAACATTATATGATGAATGGGGTCAATTGATTGTAATCCGAACATTGCCGAAACAGCAAGACAAAGACGTTTTTTGTTTGTTACTGTTTTTATAATTCGTATTTTTCAGTAGAAAAGCAAATTACTTCTACTTATTGTTATTTAAGCTTATAATAGAATAAAATTCTAGGAGGCATAGCCGATGAAAGCAGACGAGAAAAAATTTTATGACTTCATAATGGATCGAACAAAAGCAGATCATCAAGAAGACATGAAACATTTGCTAGCAGAATTGATGGAAAGAAGATCAACGGATAAGCTCGATAAGATGTATCTTATGAGCGTGGTTCCTAGAGCACTTTCTTATTTAGATCCTGATTCAGTAAATGAAGTAAAAAAAGTAGTATCAGAGTTTTCAGCAAAACTATAAGCTATAAAAATAAAGGCAAGCTGATTCATTTGGATGAGTTTGTCTTTTTTTAGGTGTCTGAAAGTTTCAGTTGAAGAAACAAACTTGAAAAATTAGTTCTTTGAATCGTGTAAATAAATACATAGAAGAAATCTCTACGACAATTCAAGAAACCTGTCGTAGAAATGGACAAAATTTGGATTTTTCATTTGTTATTGATAAAAACATTATGCTAAAGTAAATCAGTCATTAAAAAGAGTAGGTGAGCAGGATGAAACATATAAAAAATACATTGAAGTTATTTAAATTAGATTGGCAACGCATATTTAAAAACCCGATCGCTACATTTTTGATTATTGCACTGATGATTATTCCATCACTTTATGCGTGGTTCAATATCAAAGCTTTGTGGGATCCTTATGCAAACACAGGAGAGTTGCCGATTGCGGTATATAGCGACGACAAAGCAGCGACATTCCAAGGGAAAAAAGTGAATATCGGTGATGAAGTGCTGAAAAATCTTCACGAGAATAAACAACTAGGTTGGCAATTCGTCGATTCAAAAAAAGAATTGGACAAAGGGGTAAAATCTGGTAAATATTATGCTGGTATCTATTTACCAAAAGATTTCTCTAAAGACTTATTAAGCTTTACGACAGGAGAAATCACGAAACCTAAAATTGACTATTCGATCAACGAGAAAATCAATGCAATTGCGCCAAAAATTGCAGACAAAGGAGCTTCTTCTTTACAAGCCCAAATCACAGATCAATTTACCAAAACAGCTAGTAGTACTTTGGTAGGCGTGTTTAACGATATTGGTTATAATTTAGATTCCAATTTAGTTAGCATTACAAAAGTAAAAAACATGATTCTCTCAACTGATGAGAATATTGATCAAATCGATAAATATACACAAGAAGTTGTCGCTTTGCATGGTAAAATGCCAGAATTGAAAACAAAGTTAGAGAAAGCAAATGAATTTGTGGATTACTTACCTGAGGTCGATGCATTGGGTGCAAAACTGGTCGATTTAAATGGTAAGATGCCGGCAATCAAAGAACAAGCGAAAGTCATCTTAACTTTACAGAATAAAATTCCTGAAATTCAAAATGCTGGTAAGCAATTGGCAATGATCGATGAAGATTTTGCTTCAGTTGAACAGACGATGAACGAAGGAATTAATGAAGCAAAACAAGGATTAACAATCATTCAGCAAGTTCAAACTGCTCTACCAGATATTGAAAAGCTTGGAAATCAAGCAGATCAATTGGCGACTGCAACGAGCGAAGGCGCGGCGAAATTACAAGAAGCATTGCCTGGTATAACTAGTAGTATGAAAGTAACCTTACAAGCAATTGGAACCATTAGTTCTAGTGTTGGATCTGTCGTTGAGCAATTGCGCGACAACCGATTGACACCAGATGAACGTGAAATGTTGAAACAACAGTTATCCAGTAGTTTAGGGCAACAACAAGTAGTGATTCAACAATTGATCCAAACCTTGACTCAAATTCAAGAATCTGCTGGAAATCAAGATTTACAGCCAACTATTGATAAGTTAACAACGGTTAGCAACTTGATTTCAACTTTAAAAGCAAAAGTGGATAGTTTAGATGTGAATGCCATTACCGATGCTGATCTGGAAGCTATTCAAAATGGCGCAAATGAAATCGCCGCGACAGCTTCAAGTATTGATGTTGATGCAGTTTCAAACATGGTCAATGATATTTTAACTAAATTGATCGCGACTATCAGTACGGCTCAAGGTCTTCTTGATAAAGCGAAACAAATCGATTTTGCTACATTATTGAGTTCAACTGAAGGTACGGTGTCTAATGCAATAGGTATCTTGGAAAAATACCAAGCAGAGCTACCTGCAATCAAACAAGAAATCCACGATGCAAATGTTTTGCTGAACGGTCATATGGATACGATCGTAAATGGCATCAATAAAGGTGCTGAACTTTATAACAACGAATTACCTGTAATAGAAGAAAAACTTGGATTAGCGGCTGATTTTATTCAAAATGATTATCCAGGACTTAAAGACAATATCACAGGTACTTTGAAAATGGTCAACGAAAAAATGCCGGATTTAGAATCAGCTTTAAACAAAGCAAACGATTTAGTTCAAAACGATTGGCCAAATATCAAAATAGGGCTTCATAAAGCTGCACAAGCGATCCGAAAAGGTGAAAAGGATGTTGACCTTGGGCAAGTAATAAAGTTACTTAAACTAGATGCTAATGCTGAAAGTGACTTCTTCGCTAAACCAGTTGAAATCACTGAAAATAAAATTTATCCAATTGCCAATAACGGATCAGCAAGTACACCATTTTATACCGCATTATGTTTATGGGTAGGGGCTGTTTTATTCTCAAGTGTTGCAACCACTGATTTTTATTTAGATGAAAAGGATCGTGGAAAATATTCTAAACGAGAACAATTTTCTGCAAGAATGTTAACCTTCTTAGTCATGGGATTAGCGCAAGCTTTGATTGTTACTTTAGGAAACTATTTCTTATTAGGCGTGGATGTAAGACAACCATTTTATAGTGTCTTGTTTGCATTATTGATCGCTTTTGCCTTTATGATGATGGTGTATGTGTTAGTCGCTTTGTTTGGCAATGTCGGAAAGGGTGCTGCGATCATTATCTTGGTGCTCTCCATTTCGGGCGGTGGGGGAAATTACCCAATCCAAGTCTCCGGTAAATTCTTCCAATTTATCAATCCGTTTTTACCATTCACACATGCGGTGAATTTATTACGAGAATCAGCTGGAGGAATTTATTGGCCAAATGCGTGGAAGGCAATCATTATTTTGGTTTGTATTTCGATCGTTTTCTGTGTATTAGGTGTTCTTTTGTATCCTTATATTGAGGAAAAAACAAAGAAATTAGCGGAAATTTCTCATGAGAGCCATATCTTCCATTAAAAATAACTATTGATCAATACCAAAAGATTGAGATGTCCTTATCAAGGGGCGTCTCAATTTTTTGTGTTTACTACAGGTCTGTTTGAGGGATTTTCAAGGTGTCCCTAACAAAAAAACAAAGAACGTCAATCAATCAACTTGGGTCGTTCTAAACAATAAAAAGTCGCTAATAAAAGTCGCTTTTTACTATACAAATTTCTGAAATCATTTTATAGTTTTAAGATATGCTAAAAACGAGGTAGGGATTATGATGATAAATTTTTTAATTGATCGTTTTGAAAAGAGGCAACAAAAAAATTCTGATATTCGAACAGCGTTTGGGATTTTTGCCGGAATCGTTGGTTTATTATCCAACTTGCTGCTTTTTGTAAGTAAATTATTGATTGGGTTGATTTCCGGCAGTGTATCGATCATGGCAGATGCGATGAACAACTTGTCAGATACAGTATCATCTGTTTTGACCCTAGTCGGTTTTTATATTTCTGGGAAGCCGGCCGATGAAGAACATCCATATGGTCATGAACGGTTTGAATATATCAGTGGTATGCTGGTTTCTTTGTTGATCACGTTTGTAGGATTTCAGTTTTTTATGACCTCGATCGAACGAATCAAAGATCCCCAAAGTATCAAAGTAACACCTATTATCCTGATTATTTTAGTCCTATCGATTTTGATCAAAGTCTGGCAAAGTGTTTTTTATCAGCGAGTCGCTAAAAAAATTGATTCAAATACGTTAGTCGCAACGGCTAAAGATAGTTTAAATGACGTATTTACAACGATTGCTGTTTTAGTTTCAGCCACAGTCGAAGGAATTACTGGATTAAAAATCGATGGAATCGTCGGCTTGTTGATTGCGTGTTATATTATTTTTAGCGGCCTTCAGTTGATTCGGGAATTTGTGAACGAATTGATGGGATTACGCCCTAATCAAGCAGCAATTGATGAAATGAAGCTGTATTTATCGTCTGTTTCGGAAATCGTGGGTTATCATGATTTGCTGATTCATCAATATGGGCCAAGCAAAACATTTGCTTCAGTGCATATCGAAATTGATGACCGTTGGGACTTAACTAAGGCTCATGAAACAATCGATGAGATCGAAAAGAAATTTAAAGAGCAGTTAGGTGTGGATCTGGTTTGTCATATCGACCCAGTAAACTTACATGATCAAAGGCAACAGTTTATACATCAAGAGCTGAAAAAGATTATTAAAGGAATCAATAGTGAACTAAAGGGGCATGATATTCGTTTGGTGGATCACGGTGGAAAACCGCATATTTTATTTGACTTAGTTGTCCCAAATCATTTTAAGGCAACCGACCAAGAACTAAAGATTCGTCTACAAGAGCAAGTCTATAGAAATATTGGCGATTATATCGTAGAAGTGACCTTTGATCATAATTATCTATTGTAAATATATTCTAAAAAAAATGAAAATAGTATGTAATAAAACCTTTTTCTCAAAAAAATATATAAAACATGATGTTTTATCTAAAAAAATGAAAAAATATCGACTTCTAACGTGTTAACATAGATATGGCTTGTTAGGAGGAGTTATAAAAATGGATAAAAATTTAGTAATGGTTCTATATTTTTTGGTTGTAGTGATCGTCGTTTTAACATTAGTGATTGTCAGGGATAAACAATTTTTGCAGAATTTATTGGGAAAAAAAGAGATACAACAAGAAGAAATCACGGACTTGAAGTTAGAAAAAGTTCGTTTAAAACATATAATAAGGATGCAAGATGAAACGATTTCTCACATTTTGACAACAGATACTCAGTATTCTAAAAGAGTAGAGATAGGTTATTCAAACAGAGATAATCTAGAAGAGTATGGAATTCAAGAATGGCACTTGGATGAGTTTGAAACTATGAATCGAGATTATTATCAGTAAAAAAGCGGCGAAGGGCTGACTCAAGTAGTTATCCCTTAATCGCTTTTTTATTTTCAAAAATACATGTAAGGGTTACTTAAGATTTTCCTTGTATGTAACTCTATAAAACCCTATACTAAAATAAAAAAAGGGGGATGTTGAATGGAGACTCAGTTGATCGTATTGGGGTTTGTTATACTGATTATTTTGATTATTATTGTAATGGAAATTTATAACCGTTTAAAGTTAAGGGAAATGGTCAAAAGCAAATGGGGAACATTTCCTAATGCACGTTTTTTTGATAAAGAAGAAAGTTTAAAAGTAGCATGGCAAAAGGCTAAAAAATACAGAAATTACGACAGTGAGATCGATGATATTACTTGGTATGATCTAGATGGGTTTGCCTTATTTGAACGAATCAATGGGACGTATTCAAGTGTTGGTTCGCAAGCCCTGTATCAACGGTTACGGAATTTCAACTTCACTGAACAAAGTCATGACCGTTTAGAACAATTGATCGATTATTATAAACAAAATCCTGCTATTCGAGAAGAAATTCAATTTCAGTTTGCCTGTTTAGGTAAACAAGATAATAACCATGTAGAAAGTTATTTAAGCGAAACAAGAAGTCAAGAATTACCAAATACCAAATTATATTTATTTTGTGGATTATTGCCGATAGTGGCGTTAGTTTTATTATTAGTCTGGCCAACGACGCTATCAATTGTATTACTTTTAGGATCGGTATTATTTAATGTTATCTACTATCAGATAAAAAAAGAAAAACTACAACGTGAATTGACTTGTATGGGATACTTGGTTCAAACTGTTGTTTGTGCAAAAAAACTAGGGAAAATAAAAACGCCTTTTCAAGAAGAATTAACTAAAAATCTTCAACCACTCGCTTCAATGACTAAATTTGGTATTTCTTTCAGAATGAAGTCCAATAGTGAAGCTGAGATGATGTTTGATTATTTAGCAATGATTTTCATGTTGCCATTTATTTCATATAATTTTGTTCTGGAAAAATTGACAAATTATGAGATTCAGGCAAAAGAAATGTGGCGTTTACTTGGAGAATTAGAAGTTGCAGCAGCTGTTCTAAACTTTCGAACGATCATGCCTGATACCAGTCAACCAGTCTTTTCAGATGAAATTGTCGTGACTGGAACAGAAGTTTACCATCCTTTATTAGCAACAGCTGTACCAAATGAGGTACACTGGACAAAAAACACCCTTGTAACAGGTTCTAATGCTTCGGGCAAGTCTACATATGTCAAAAGTGTAGCAATCAGCTGTATCCTCTCTACAACGATTCACACAGCTTTGGCTACAAAGTTCCAATTACCATTTGGGCATATCTTGACCTCAATGGCTGTTGAAGATGATATTTTTGAAGGAGATAGTTATTTTGTGGCAGAAACTAAATCAGTTAAACGAGTGCTGGATTTTGCCGAAACGAACGTCCCTTGTTTGTGTTTCATTGATGAAATATTAAAAGGAACGAATACGATCGAACGGATAGCCGCTTCATCTAGTATGATCCATTGGTTAAATAATTACCCATCACTCGCTTTTGTCGCGACGCATGATATCGAACTGACAGAAATATTAAAAGAATCGTGTGACAATGTTCACTTTGAAGAGCAAGTAACCAAAGAGCAAGGAGTGACATTTGATTACTGTTTGAAACAGGGGCCTGCAACCACAAGAAATGCAATTCAGTTGTTACATGTATTGAATTATCCAAAAGATGTCGTTGAACAAGCGAAAAGAGAAGCTGATTATTTTGACGAACATCGGACTTGGCAAACGTTATAATGACTATCAAGGCATGGGCAACTATTAAAGTTGCTTGTGTCTTTTTTTGAACAACCAAAAAAGAGGAGAAAAGCGAAATATTTTTTATGAAAGAATAAACTTGTTAAAATGAAGAAAATCAAAGGTCTAAGAGTTTCTTTAATAGTTAAGGAGGGAGAGATGAATTTTTTAATAGTTTAGCATATAAATAATTGACAATCACAATTTATGAGCGTAGCATATGTCATTGTTTGTGGAAAAAAACATATATTTTTCTGAAAATAGGATAGAAAAAATCAGAGAAGGAGAGAGGAAAAAAGTGGACTATTTGAAACGATTGTTTATCGGGAAACCTTTAAAATCTACTGAAAACGATGAGCATAAATTAAGTCGATTTGCGGCTCTTGCGTTATTGTCATCAGATGCCTTGTCTTCGATTGCTTATGGTACAGAACAAATCGTTGTTGTACTCGTTACGTTATCTGCTGCTGCCATATGGTATTCGTTACCGATTGCTGCTTTTGTTATTATTTTACTTATTTCATTAACGTTATCTTATCGGCAAATCATTCATGCGTATCCTCATGGCGGCGGAGCCTATGTTGTCAGTAGTGAAAATTTGGGAAAGAATGCAGGTCTAGTGGCTGGCGGATCATTGTTAGTTGATTATATGTTGACAGTTGCCGTTTCCGTCTCGGCAGGAGCTGAGGCGATCATTTCAGCGGTACCTGCTTTCTATGGTCATCAAGTAGCAATTTCGATCGTTATTGTTTTGCTGATCATGTTGATGAATTTGCGTGGGTTAAGAGAATCAGCTGGTTTTTTGATGTTTCCTGTATATAGTTTTATTGCTGTGATTACATTGCTGATCGCAACCGGCTTATTTAAAATCGTTACGGGTGCTGTACCGTTACATGCAACCGCAATACCTGGAACAGTTGTGCCAGGCATTACGATCGCCTTGATTTTGCGGGCATTTTCTTCTGGCTCATCTTCATTGACAGGAGTTGAAGCAATTAGTAATGCGGTACCATTTTTCAAAAAGCCTAGAGCAAAAAACGCGGCAGGTACGTTAACATTGATGGCTGCAATTTTAGGTTTTTTCTTTGTCGGAATCACATTTATCAACTATTGGTATGGGATTGTTCCACAAACTGAAGTGACTGTGTTGGCTCAAATCGGAAAAGCGGTCTTCGGTCAAAATATTCTTTATTATGTATTGCAGTTTACAACGGCGTTGATTTTAGCTGTGGCTGCCAATACGGGATTTTCAGCCTTTCCAGTGCTCGCATATAATTTAGCGAAAGACAAATTTATGCCGCACATGTATATGGATCGTGGGGATCGCTTAGGCTATTCAAACGGGATATTGACTTTGGCTGCCGGTTCCGTTGTGTTGTTATTGATCTTTCAAGGGTCAACGGAACGATTGATTCCACTTTATTCGATCGGTGTATTTATACCATTTGCATTATCTCAGACTGGGATGGTTATTAAATGGCGGAAAGAAACTAAAAAATGGTTGTCAAAATCGATTGCTAATATTGTTGGAGCGTTGATTTCTTATGGTATTATCGTTATTTTGTTCATGTATCGATTAGGTGATATCTGGCCGTTCTTTATTATTATGCCCGTTTTGATTTTTGTTTTTTACAGTATTCATGCTCATTACCAAAACGTAGCCGAACAACTGCGCTTAGAGGAAACGATTAAGCAACAGGAATTTTATGGTAACACGGTCATTGTTTTAGTTGGAAATGCGACGCAGGCAAACGTAGGTGCAGTGAATTATGCTCGTTCGATTGGCGATTATGTCGTTGCGATGCATGTATCACTAGATGAGAATGTCGAAAAAGAAAAGGAAATTGAAGCAGAATTTAAACAACATTTTCCTGATATTCGTTTTTCAGTCGTTCATTCTTCTTATCGTTCCATTACGAATCCAATTCTCCGTTATGTAGATTTGGTGAGTAAAAATTCAGCGAAACGAAATTATACAACGACGGTCTTGATTCCGCAGTTTGTCCCTAATAGGCGCTGGCAAAATATTCTGCATAATCAAACGAGTTTACGTTTACGTCTACGATTATCTTGGCGGGAAAATATTGTTGTAGCCACGTATAGTTATCATTTGAAGAAGTAATAACAAAAGCAGGTAAGAATTTTTTTAAATTCTTACCTGCTTTTTCTTTTAGTTTTTCTAGGAATGGTTACTCGCTGGATCTAATCGGCGTTCGATCATGCCCAATACCCAGTCTGTAATGATTGCCATTAAAGCTGTTGGCAATGCTCCTACAAGGATGATGGCTGTACCATCTGTTGCATTCGTTCCACGAATAATAATATCACCAAGACCACCGGCACCCACAAAAGCACCGACTGCTGTGATTCCGATTGCGACAACTAAAGCATTACGAATCCCTGCCATGATTACGGAAACGGAAAGTGGCAATTCTACCATATAAAGTCGTTGCCATTTCGTCATACCCATTCCTTTACCTACATCTAAAATATTTCGATCGACTTGGATCATGCCTGTATAGGTATTTTTGATGATCGGTAAAAGAGAATAGAGAAAGACGGTGACAATAACAGTATTTACCCCAAGCCCAAGACCTAGCATCAAAATCGAAAGCATAGCTAGGGAAGGAACTGTTTGGATCAAGTTTGCGATACTGACGACCCAGCCAGCCATTTTTCTTCTGCGAGCAATGAAAATGCCAATCGGTATTCCAACGATTGCGGCAAATAAGACACCGTAGATAGAAATTAGAAAATGTCGGACAAATTGACTCAAAACATAACTGCCATTTTGCTCAAAGTAATAGAAAAACTGTTGCAGTAAATTCATATCTTGTAGATTCTGCATTATTTTCCACCTCCGTCAGATTCGAAGAAATGGTGTTCTTTTAAGAAATTTTCAGCAACTGTTTCAGGTTCCATTAAATCGTTATCTGCTTGATAATTTAGTTTTTGCATGGTTTCTGTTGAAATTTTTCCTGATAGTTTAGCAAGTACATCATTCAATTCAGGATGTTCTTTAAGCACTTCATCAGTTGCAACAGCACAGGCATCATAAGGTGGGAAGAAGTGAAGGTCATCTTCTAGAATAACCAAATCATAACTTCTAATTCGACCATCAGTTGAATAACCTAAAACCACGTCCATCTTATTAGCTGCAACGGCATCATAAACTAAACCGATCTGCATCGGGAAAACGCGTTTGAAATCAAAACCATACGTTTCAGTAAACCCTTTATAACCGTCACCTTTACGGTCGATCCAAGAAGTATCCACACCTGCGGTCAATTGATCGCCAACTTTTTTAAGGTCGCTGATGGTTTTTAAATTATATTTTTTAGCGGTTTCTTGTGTGACCATAAATGCGTAGGTATTGGCAAATCCATAAGAATTAAACCATTTTTGCTGAAATCTTTTTTGAAATTCTGATTCTACTACGTCGAACGCTTTTTTAGGATCTTTGATTGGTTCCAAATTTAACGTCGTAGTCAAATCCGTTCCGGTATAACGGGCAGCTGAAATTTGCGCATCCCTGTTTATCATTGCTTGATGGTTGATCGTAGTAGTAGCTAAATTGTTGATGATCGTTGTTTTTTCATCTGTATAATGTTCGATCATGCCAGCAACTAAACTTGCTAATATTTGAGCTTCCGATGTGATTCCACCCGTGATGGAAATTGTAGAGTCATCAGAGTTAGAAGCCAATCCTGGTAAAGAGCAACCTGATAATAGCAGTGCGCTACAAAATGTTATGAGTAATAATTTAAATTTTCGTTTCATCATTCTGCCTCCCTTAATGCTTTAGGAGTTAATTTCTTCTCTAACAGACCTAATAATAAGTCTGCAGCTAAAGCTAAAATAGTAACAGGAATGGTTCCAGCAAAAATCAAGTCAGGTTGATAATTATTTAATCCGCTGAAAATAAAGTCTCCAAGACCACCTGCACCAATGTAAGAAGCGAGTGTTGCCCAAGCGATCACGTATACTGCAGCGAGTCGAATCCCCGCCATGATCGTCGGCATAGCGATAGGTAATTCAACCATGAAAATCGATTGTACATTCGTCATGCCCATTCCTTTTGCGGCATCTTTATAATCAGAACTTACTTCTTTGATCCCAATATACGTATTTCGTAAAATAGGCAACAAGGAATAAATAAGTAAAGCAATGATCGCTGGAATTTTACCAACACCAAAGATCGGGATCATCAACGCAAGTAGTGCCAATGAAGGAACCGTCTGTAAGGCGCTTGTTAAACCAATGACAATGGCGGCTGTTCTTTTTGTTCTCGTCAACAAGATTCCAATCGGCACTGCAAATAAAATTCCTAAGATGAGTGCAACACCAGAAATAAAGATATGCTCACCAATTTTAGTAACAAGTTCATTTCCTCTTTCTAAAAGAAACTGATTCATTTTATTACACCTCCGCTTGAGGCTGTTTGACATCAGTTGATTCTGTTTCGCTTGTAGTTGGAGCTGATTCTTCTGAATCTTCTTCACCCCAGATAACATCGTAAACGATATCTACTAAAGAAGCGCGAGTTAAGATACCAACGACTTTTTGTTGATCATCAACAACTGGAACGTATTTCAGTCCGCGTTTTAAAATTCGTTGCAAGGTATCGCGTAATAAAGAAGATTTTTTTACAAAGAAGACTTTTGGATTCATAATGTCACTGACACTTGTGGCAGTATTTCTACGGCGGTCAAGCGTTTCAACATCGATAAAACCTTTTAAGACACCAGCACCATCAACTACTAAGAGCGTATCAACACGTTTTTCTCTCATTAGTTTGATTGCTTCAGATAATGATTTTTCTGGTGTGATCGTGATGGCGTTGTTTAGCATCACTTCACCAACTGTTGTGATATCTGGTTTGGCTTGGATCAAGCGGTCTTCACCGATCAATTCTTCGACGAATTCATTCACTGGATGACGCAAAATATTATCCGGTGTATCAAATTGAATGACTTTTCCTTCACTCATAATTGCGATTCGGTTGGCTAATTTTAGCGCTTCATCCATATCATGGGTAACAAACACAATTGTTTTTCCTAAACGTTCTTGTAAATCTTTGACTAAATCCTGCAAAGAATCCCTTGTGATCGGATCTAAAGCGCCAAAGGGTTCATCCATCAAGATAATATCTTGATTCGCTGCAAGTGCTCGAACAACACCAATTCGTTGTTGCTGACCACCGGAAAGCTCATTTGGATAACGGTCGAGCATTTCTCTAGGTAGTTCGACTAAATCAATCATTTTTTCTGCAATTTTATTCCGTTCTTCTAGGTCGACTTTTAATAACTTCGGTACAAGGACGATGTTTTCTCTGATCGTCATGTGTGGCATCAAGCCGATATTTTGAATAACGTACCCGATTTTTCTGCGTAATTCTACTGGATTGATGGTTTGAATATCTTCACCATTAATTAAGATTTTTCCTTTTGACGGATCAGTCATTCGATTGATCATTCGCATAGAAGTTGTTTTACCACTACCGCTGGTTCCGATAAAGCAGATAAATTCACCTTTATCAAAAGACAGATTGACATCATCTACAGCGATTTTACCGCCTTTGTAAATTTTTGAAACATGTTGAAATTCGATCAACTTTCTCACCCCAAATTCTTTTTTCTGTGTCTCTTTTCTTAAATGATTGCAGTGTTTCCTAGCAAACGTTTCTACTACTAGTATGCTACAAAACAACGATTTGGACAAATCAGATGTTTATTTCTATCATTTTCAATCAAAAATAATGAAAAACTTTGCTAATTTTAATAACAAATAAAAGCGAAAATAGTGTAAGCTCTATGAATTAACTATTATTCTATTGACAATAGTTAGAAACCTTAGTATATTGTTGACTAGCATCTACTGTTTTATGAATAATAGAGAGTAAAAAGGAGAACGAAATGGAAAAAATTGGTTTAGGTTATTTGGTATGTAGTTTAACTTATTTATTTTTGTTTTATCTTGTTTCAAAGAAAAAAGAACGCTATCGGAAATTTGTCTTAACAGGGTTTGTTATTATTCAGTTTATTTACTTGGTTTGGCGTTTGCTTTATACGATTCCTAGTGGGAATATTGCTGAAATGATCGCGGGAAGTTTATTGTATTTAGTAGAATTTATGGGGTTTGTTCAGGCTTTTACGTTGGTTATCTTGTTTTGGAAACCTTATAAGCGTGCTGAAAAATCATTGGATGAATTAGAAGAATTACCTACAGTGGATATATTGATTGCTACATATAATGAAAATATTGAAATTTTAGAAAGAACAGTTGTTGGCTGTTTATCGATCGATTATCCCAAAGAACTATTAAAAATCTATCTTTGTGATGATGGGAACCGCTCAATGGTGAAAAAGTTAGCGGAAAAACATCGAGTAGAAGTTATTGCGCGTCCCACACATGAGCATGCTAAAGCGGGGAATTTGAATTATGCATTAACAAAAACCAACGGAGAAATCGTTGTGACGCAAGATGCTGATATGGTACCTAAACAAGAGTTTTTAAAACGAACATTGGGCTATTTTGCGCAGGAAAAGGTTGGTTTTATCCAAACGCCTCAGACATTTTTTAATTCTGATATTTTTCAACACAATTTATATTTAGACAGTGAAATCAATAATGAACAAGATTTTTTTATGCGTAGTTTAGAAGAAGGCAAAGATCAATTTAATGCGGTACTTTATGTAGGAAGCAATGCCTTATTCAAACGTAGCGCGCTGGACTCTATTGGAGGATTTACGACGGGCGTTATCACAGAAGATATGGCTACAGGTTTACTTCTGCAAAATAGTGGCTGGCAAGGTGTGTTTGTCAATGAGGCACTTGCGTCAGGACTGTCACCAGAAACATTGGCTGATTATGTAAAACAACGGGATCGTTGGGGCCGAGGCAATGTGCAAGTAGCTAAAAAATATACATTAAAGAAATTAAAAAATTTAACCTTTATACAAAAATGGTTTTATATCGATGGTGTGTTGTACTGGTATTCTGGGATGTATAAATTGATTTATTTACTTTGTCCGTTTTTATATCTAGTTTTCAATATTTCTAGTTTAAAAACAAGCTTAGCGCAATTGGTGATATTCTGGGTGCCTGCGTTTCTATCAGGCAGTTTGATGTATAAATCGGTTGCTAGGAAAAAATACAATTCTTTTATCAGTACTATTTATGAGTTAGTTACTGCACCCCAAGTTTCTTGGGCAGTTTGGAAAGAAACACTTTTCAGTCCTAAAAAGAATAAAAAATTCCATGTAACAATCAAAGGGATACAAGGAGAAAAAGGGTATTTTGATTGGCGTAACTGCAAAGTGCAAAGTTTATTATTAGGAGCAAATTGCTTCGCATTGATTTATTATATTTTACAATTAGATCTGCGTTACCTACAGTGGCAGAATATTTTTTCTATTAATATTTACTGGCTATTGTACAACATTATCAGTTTGACTGTTGCGGTATGTGTAGCGTACGAGCGTCCACGTTTGCCAATGATATTTCCTGTTGATTATCAAGGGGAATTAGTTAAAGAAGATCAAGTGATTCCAGTCCAAATCAATTGTTTGGGTGAAAAAAGTGTCACGATCACGGCTATTCAACAAGATCCATTCCTAAGTACATTATTGAATCAAGAGGAAGGAATTCTTTCGTTTCACAATATAAAAAATGTAAAAATGGTTCGATCGCGTATTATTAATTTAGCAGGAAAAGTTGAGATCACATTCAAGATACAGAAATTTTCACGCAAGAATCACTATCGTTGGTTAGGATTGATTTACTCTGATCCAAAATATGGAGTCGGTGATATTCAATCAATCAGAATTAAGTTTTACACGATTTTTAAGTATGTATTCAAAAATAGAAAAGATGCACAAAAAAATCAACAGTTATTGTCATAAAAGGAGCCAATTAAACGTATGAAAATAAAGAGAATAGTTATTATGTTAGCTTTTATAGTTGTTGTTTTGACTGGATGCGCAAAGAATGCGGATCCTAAAGATGTTGCTACAGCTTTCATCAATAATGTGATTTATGATAGAGAGAAGGAAGCGGCAGAAAAGTATTTTTATCAATTAGGTGCACCGAGTCAGGCTGATTTGGTGCAAGATTTCTCCGAATTATTTGATATTTCAAAAGAACAAGCAAAAGAATTGGTGGCAATCTATCAGGAACGATTAGATAAAGAAACTAGTTTTTCTATTAAAATGAAAGACAGCAACTCAAATAGGCAAGAAGCACAAGTGACGATTACGGGTCTAGATCAGACAACATTTGATCAGACGATTGAGCAAAAAACAGATGAAGAATTAGTCAGATGGTTAAAAAATAAAGGCTATGATACAATCGAAAAGTTAGATGACATCGACAAAATTTCTGATGAAAAACAATTAAATGGGATATTAAAAGAATTAAACGCAATAACCGACAAAGACCTTAATCAATTTCAATTTGAAGCACTAAAAAAAGCGTTTAAAGACTTGAAAGCAGCGAAAAAACCTAAGACGATTCATTTACAATTAGAACCGGATAAGAAAGAAAAAAAATATTGGATCATTGTAGATGAAGAGAAATGTTTTAATGAGCTGCTGGATGCTTTCCAAGGATAACCACGGTAAAGAAATATGTTGATTAAGGAGAAGTTAGAATGAAAAAATTTATAGTATTTTGCATAGCTCTTTTGATGATCGGTATCGGGACGACCCAGACAATAAATACCGCAGATGCTGCATTTTCCAAAGACGAAGCTGTTAAAGAACGTTTTGCTTTAAAAAGAGAACGGTTGGCCGAAGTCGTGTCAAAAAAAATCGCACATGTTGAAAATTCAATCAAGAAAAAGCTAAAAGCACAAGAAGCAAAAAGAGGCCAAAAACAAAAAGAAGAGACGGCAAAAAAAACAGAAGCAAAAAAAGTAGAAGAAGATGAAGCCTTCAATCAGACTATACCCCAAGAGGCAGAAAAAGCTCCATCTGCAACTCAGGAGGGGATAGAAGAGACACAAACCCCTATTACACCAGAAAATATAGATGAAGCCGATGCGGTTTCTGGCGCCTCAGCTAATGGGCAAGAAAGAGGACAAAAAAATAGAGAGTGGGGCGAACAGTTGGGCGATCCTAATTTGACACCAGAAGAACGTCAAGGTATCATTCAAGAGAAAAAGAATTACAACCGCAATAACCACGGATAGAAGGCTGAAAAACATTTTATTCCAAAGCGCAAAGTACTTTGGAATATGGCTGATTTTGATTGTTCTTAGAAGTTAGGTTTTACTTTTATTGTAAAACTCTTTTTTCTAGAAGAATAGCAAATGGATGTAGTCATGCTGCTCTTTTCATAGCCGTTTATTTCAGTGGACATTTAGAGTAATAGCGGGTAATTTGTCAATCAAAACTGTGATAAGGGGATTGAGCGATGAGGGCTTCCAGCCAATTTAAAAAAGGTGCTTTAGAAATGTGTGTGCTTCATTTTATTCAAAAAGAAGATAGATATGGTTATGAATTAACACAACGAGTGAATCAATTTATACCAATTACCGAAGGGGCGCTTTACCCAGTTTTGCGTCGATTAGTCAAGGAATCTTATTGCGATATTTATACCAAAGAATCACCAGATGGTCCTTCCAGAAAGTATTATAAAATGACAGATAAAGGAATAGAATATCTAGAAACTTTAGAGCGTGATTGGGATGAATTCGTTGAGCAAGTAAGTAAACTGAGGGAGGCAGATTAGTGCAAACGATGGAAGAATATTTAAACCAACTAAAGGCTGCTTTTGCTGAAGAAGATATAGATGATTTTAATGAGTTAAAGGAAGATTTATTGGAGCAGTTAGCTATTTGTCTAGAAGAAGGACAGACAGAAGCGGAGGTAGTTGCTAGGCTTGCTCCACCAGAAGAGATTGCAGCAGATTATTATGCAGATCTCAGTTTGGATGCTGCAATCAATGCTAAAACTTCTGTTGTGCCCAGAGAAAAAATTCAAGATGTGTTCATTCAAACACAGAAAAAAAGAATGCAGAGGTTTATAAAAACAGCGTTGAATGTTTTAAAACCGTTAATACTCTTTGTTTTAGTAGTGTTCCTGACCTTTCTCTTGATGTATATAATAAAAGAGCTAAAGGAGGAACGAAACTTAGCAGGAATTCCGACAATTTTGAGTTTATTATTGTTGGCAATTATTTTACAATTAGTAAAAACATGGATCTTAAAAAAACAGAAATTGATCAACGGTTTATCGATGGGATTGCTAGCATTAAGTTTATTCATGCTTTTGTTTTTTTCTGTAACGAATCAACTGATGTATACAGGCAGACAATATTATAAAAAGGTCAATTTAGCTTCAAATAAACATGCGGCATTCAGTTTTGATTCAGATGCTGATGTCGAGATTACGACTGTAGAAGTATCTAGCACGGATAAGCCAAGCTTGATGATCAAAGGGCGTTTTAAAGAAAGTGATATCCAAAAAATTGAAAACAGTTCCTATCAAAATAAAATCAATTTGACTTTAGATGAAGAAAATATTTTTGATACATTTACTAGAACTGGACGTTCAGAAGTGATTTTCTTTATACCGAAAGGAACGATTCTCGACGATTTTCATTTAGGCTTGAGTCGTGGAGATCTGCGTTTATTGGATATTCAGACAAAAAACTTTGATTTAGACTTAGTTACAGGTGATGTTTATGCCAAAAATATTATTGCTGATGAAGGTAATATAAGTAGTGATTATGGTGATGTGATCATCGAAGAATCTGCAATGAATTTAAAGGTCAAAAGTGACTCTGGGAAAACTGTTATCACTGGTATGTTAGGCGACTTAAGTATTGAGGGGGATAAAGGACTCTCTATATTAAAATTCTTACGTTCGGATAATATTGTATTAAACAATCATTCAGGCCGTATGATTTTAGAAGATTCTGAAACAAAAAAACTTGCAGCGACTGCAACAAATGGTCAAGTAATCGTCAAACGAACAAAAGGTGATCTCTTGATGGCCAATGAAACGGGTAAAATTGTTTCAGAAGAAAACCAAGGAACATTAGAGTTGAACAACGGATCTGGACCAACGATTGCTATCCAAGAAAACAAAGTCAATGCAACTGTTTCTAGTCAGTCCGGGTTTATCAAATGGCTGCAAGATCCAAGCCAATCCGTTAAAATTACAGCAAAGACAGAAACTGGTGAATTAAGAAATGACTTTGTAGATGTACCAGATAACGCAAAATATACCATTGATGTGAAATCTAAAAATGGAGATGTCAAAATCTTAGAAAAAGTT
The DNA here is from genome assembly GCF_001730285.1 of Enterococcus ureasiticus. Classification (GTDB taxonomy): domain Bacteria; phylum Bacillota; class Bacilli; order Lactobacillales; family Enterococcaceae; genus Enterococcus_L; species Enterococcus_L ureasiticus. The sequence continues at coordinate 409,266 of NZ_MIJZ01000013.1, read as the reverse complement.
GAATAAAGTCAGCAAGATATATGATAAAGAAGGAGAGCTAGGCAAAACAGTGCAAGTTTTGCTTTGCTCTCCTTAATAATGGATACGGAAAGAATAAAAGCATACTATGTGTTTCCAGCTTTATTAGAAAGAACGTTATTAAGGAGAAGAAAATGTTTAATAAAAAGAAAATAAAAAAATGGTTTAAACAAGGGCAGCAAGCCTTGGATGCGAAGGATGATCAGCAAGCGATATATTTTTTAAAATTAGTTATTGAAACAAGTATCAAAAATGGTGGTATCAAATTGAATGAGTGTTTTAGTTCATTTGTTTTGCTTGGAGATATTTATAGCAGGGAAAAGTGTTTTGAAGAAGCTGATCTACTTTATCATATGGCGGCTGGAATCGATTTTTCAGCAAAATTTGTTTTACTAAAAAAGGAGCTATTTCATGATGACTCACATTATGAAGTAGACAGAAAAAAATGGCTGAAAGAGAACATGATCGATTTTACAGACATCATCCAAGCAAAAGATGGTAAAAACTGGACTTTTCTAATTGAAGAAGGGAAAATCAGTTATCAAAATATGTTGTCCTCTAAAAAAAGGTCTATTCCAGTGCTGGAAGAAATTACTGGAGATTCTTTTTGGTCTTACGAAAGTTGCTTGGATACCTCTAATATATAAGTTGTACACGCATAATTTATTAAAATATAGAGTCTAGAGTAAAACAATTTTTAAGTTTTGGCGCTGGACTTTTTATTTGTTCCTCTCAACTAGTAAATAGTTAGAGATAAAAAGATTTATATTCATAATAAAATAAGATAAACAAAAAAACTTTCTGACACTTTGTTGACTATGAAATTGTTTTTCTTTAAAATGAATAATAGATAGAAACGAATATAATAAAAAAAGGCACTTCACAGACCAGTTGGCGCTGATCTATGAAGTCCTGAGAAGTCAGAGAAAGCTGACCAATCAAGTTGCCCGTGTCAATGCGTAACATCAACATATTCCATTTTACTCAATTTTTGGAGAAATATCTAGAACTTTCTTTTCCAGAATTTTAGATGGAGTTTGCGATGCCTATTTGTTGAACATGCAATGGTGTTGGTAGAGTTTACCAACACCATTTTTTATTTAGTTTCTATCTAGATAAAGTAAAGAGCTGTATTGCGGATGGCCAATGATTGAAGCCGACAGTCTGAAGTTTTTTAGTAAATACAATCTTTGCATTTTTGAAAGTATCAAAGACAAACAAGTACTAGTAGAATCGTTAAGGTGGTAATGTTCTTTTTAGTCAAAAGTGGTCTTTGGTGTTTCGATGGATATAAACAGGGGTGAAGAAATAAAGGTAATAGTGATGTATTCTAGATAAGTCACTTTCTTTTTATTTTAAGCACCTGTTTGTGTCTTTTAATAAGACAAAATAGTTTTTATATTCTCTATCTAAATAGTCTTAACTGAAATAAGAGCAGTCGTTTGATTTAGACCACTTGTTTCAGTTTTTATGTGTTAATCAAGCTATTTTTCTTTATAAATAGTGGCTTCTATTTCAGCACGATTTTTTTCTAAAAAAGGTGGTAGAGCAAGAGTTTCGCCTAAAGTGTTTAATGGTTCATCGATCGTAAACCCAGGTGTTAAGGTAGCGAATTCAACTCGATTACCGCCAGGTTCTCTAATATACAAGCTTTTGAAATACCCGCGATGAACGATTTTTTCAATGTTCCATTCTTGTTCCTTCGCTTTTTTGTATAGGCTATCCAGAGCGTTTTCGTCCTTAACTGAAAACGCAACATGATCCATACTTCCTCGTCCCATTCGTGTTTTCTCTGTTGTTAAGGTAGGTAGGAGTTGAATGAAATCAGTTTTATTTAATCGAATATGGCCATCAGTATTTTTCCAACCTAATAATTGAAAAAAGAAATCAGCTGTTTTTTCAGGTTCAGCAACATGAAATTCAGTCGATAAAAGGCCCAGAATTTGCTTGTTGCCAGGTATAGAACTTTTCACTTGCAATTCGTCTTTCAAAGGTTCTTGTTCTACTTCAATTAAATAAAGATTAACTTGATCGTTATCCTTAAAATGAAGTGTATCTTTTTCTTTAATGAATGGAATGTGCAGGTCCTTTAAACGCTTTTCCCAGTAAATTAGGCTACCTTTGGGAATTTTTAGTCCAATCGTACTCAAAAAATGGCGATTATCATAACGCTTGGCGAGGGCAGGAACGACGAAAAAAGTAATAACGGACCCTGGTGTTCCAGCGTAATCACCATAATAATAGTGCAGCATTTTATGATTATCTTGGTTGACTGTTTTTTTTACAAGGCGTAGTCCCAGGATATTTGTATAAAAAAACTGATTCTCCTCAGCAAATCTTGTTAATAATGAAACGTGGTGGATTGGTGGAAACATTATAAAACCTCCTTAAAACAGTATGCTTACTAAAAGTAAGTATACTGTTTTGAAATAGCAGTTTCAAGTACTTTGTCTCTTAAGAAGGAATTAACTTCGTAGCCAGATAACCTAAAAAATGGTAGAATAGCCAAGACAAATCAAGTAGAAAGAGTGACAAATATGCTTAGTACAGAAGATTTTGATTTTAATTTACCAGAGGAACTGATTGCTCAAACACCTTTAAAAGACCGAACGAGTTCACGGCTTTTAGTTTTAAATCGTGAAACAAAAGAAATAGAAGATAAACATTTTCATGAGATCATTGATGAATTAAATGCTGGAGATGCATTAGTCATGAATGATACAAGAGTGCTGCCAGCTCGATTATATGGTGAAAAACCTGAGACAGGTGGACATTTAGAAGTGCTTCTTTTGACGAATACAGATGGAGACACTTGGGAAACTTTGATCAAACCTGCCAAAAGAGCGAAAGTTGGCACAAAAATCAGCTTTGGTGATGGTCGTTTAACTGCCACTGTCATTGAAGAATTAGAACATGGCGGTCGAATTGTAACGTTCAAGTATGAAGGAATCTTCTTAGAAATATTGGAATCACTGGGAGAAATGCCTTTGCCGCCATATATCAAAGAACGTTTAGAAGATCCTGATCGGTATCAAACAGTTTATGCCAAAGAAAATGGTTCTGCAGCTGCACCTACAGCAGGTTTACACTTTACCCAGGAATTACTTGCTAAAATCAAGTCAAAAGGCGTGAAGCTTGTTTATTTGACCTTACACGTCGGATTAGGCACTTTCCGGCCAGTTAGTGTCGATAATATTTCAGAACATGAAATGCATAGTGAATTTTATCGTCTGACAGAAGAAGCCGCGGCTCAACTAAATGACGTTCGTGAAAATGGCGGTAAAATCGTTGCAGTAGGAACAACATCGATTCGCACATTAGAAACGATAGGCACCAAATTTGATGGACAAATCAAAGCAGATAGCGGCTGGACAGATATTTTTATTACACCCGGCTATAAGTTCAAAGTCGTACAAGCTTTTTCAACCAACTTCCATCTGCCTAAATCGACATTAGTCATGTTAGTCAGCGCGTTTGCGGGTAGAGATCTAACGCTTGCAGCATATCAGCATGCAATCGATGAACGCTATCGTTTCTTTAGCTTTGGAGATGCAATGTTTGTGAAGTGATCAAAAACGAAAGTACAGTAAAAAACTCATTCTCCTCCTAACTGAATTGAGCAGGAAGTAAGTGCTATCTGGTTCACAGAATGCATTTATCCTACACGTTCAAGTTTAGAAGTGAATGAGTTTTTTCTTGTTTTTTGGATTCGAGGTAGTAGCCGTTATAAACCGCTTAAAAGCAATGTTTGAGATAATTCTCTTTTACGGACTGATCTTGGTAAGAAACAACGAATCTCATCTTCATTAAAACCAATCTGTAATCTTTTTTCATCAATCATAATTGGACGGCGAAGTAATCCTGGATTATCTTTAACCAGTTCCAATAATACATGCAATGGTAACTCATTAATATCTATATCTAGTTTTTGGAAGACTTTAGAGCGAATCGAAATGATATCTTCTGTGCCTTCTTCTGTAAGGATTAATATATTTTTTAGTTCATCTAATGTAATAGGAGTAGTGCCAAAATTCTTTTCTTCAAATGGAATATCATGATCAATTAGCCATCTCCGGGCTTTTCTACATGATGTACAGCTATTTGTCGTGTATAATTTTAACATAGTTTTCAAATCCTTTCGAAAATATTGGTACATACCTCTTAATAACTATAATATACTAAAAGTGAAAGATTCACAAAATAAATGCTTACAAAATAGCTGTTTATTTCTATCAAAAGCTAGAAATAACTGAAAATTCACAAACTTTTGTTATTTTTCTAGATAAATTACTCTGCGAGCTGTGAGATTGAGAAATCAAGCTTGTTATGTGAGTTTTTTAACCTAATGACTGATTTTTTTGGAAAATTAGAAACGCTTTCGAAAAAATGACTAAATTTCTTGTGTTTTAATAGATTATTTTTACAAAGGCTTGTTAGTAAAAGTCTTTTTTATTTACCAAAATAGAGACTTGACTGTGGGGTAACCTCATGGTTTATGCTAAAGAAAGTTAAAAAATAAACAAAGTCTGCTATGCATTTAAATTTAGGAGGAGATCAAAATAGAATCTTATTTAACTATGGGACAATTAGCTGAACTGATGGCTATTTCTAAGCATCAAATTCGCTACAATGAAGAAAAAGGGGTACTGTCACCAGCTTTTATAGATAATAATGGCTACCACAAATACGGAACGGATCAAGTGTATCAGCTAGCGAATATACTTTTGTTGAGAAGTTTAGGTGTGTCGACAGCTCAAATCGACCAGTTTATGCAAAATCAAGATGATGTGTGGGCTGAAAAAACCTTGAAGGAAACGTTAAAAACAACAGAAGAAAAAATTCAGCAATTAATCTCTGCCAAAAGGAAAATCGAAACGCTATTGCTAGAAATTGAACAAAAAGAGGAAGCTTATTTCAGTTTACCTAAAAGAAGCCTGAGCAAAATTTATTCGTATTCACCAATGGAGACTTTAGATACGGTAGCCTTTTTTAAAGCTATGAAAAACAGTCAGATAAGCTGTTCATTATTTTCTGAATCCTTATATTATTTTTTTGATGATGAACAAATCGAGGTATACGCAGAAGATCTTCATTCATCAGAGAAACTCTTACCAGCAGGTGATTATTTAGTGAAGAGAGTTTGGGTAACACAGGAGCATGAATTGATAGAAGCGATTGATAAATTTAGGAAAGAGATGGAGCAGCCTTTTTTGAAAGCATCGGAAATCATTGTCAAAGAAGCGGCGTATTCTTCGGTCTTAATGAACAATCAAATATTATACGAATTACAATATTTAATTTCATTAGAAGGGTGAGTGTTGCAGTGAAGAAAAAAATAAGTTTAGTGAATCGCACTCAGTTAAGTGACTACGAGAAGAATAGCATCTTTCGCTTACTTTTGACTTCCTTTTCAGCGAAGTTTGAAAGTCTTCGATTGACCTCTAAAGAGAAGCTTGATATTTTGCTTTATCTTGAACAAAAATATTCTACACAGGGAAAGGCATTGGTTGACTATCTTGTGAAAGATGGAGAGGAAGTTATTGGTATTTTAACTGTTTCTGATAAAATAGTAGCGCTCAAAAATCTAAATTACCCTTTTGAACTATCCAAAAGATATGGACTGTTTACCATTCTTAAATATGTTATATTACTGACTTCCCTAGAATATCAAGCGCATGAGAAAGAACGATATATTGAAAACATTGCGGTTCATGAACAGTACCAAAAACAAGGGATTGCGAAAGCCTTGATTACAGCAGCCCAATCTGAAGTAGAAAATGGAGACAGGCTCTCATTGATCGTTTCAGCTAAAAATCAACAAGCCTTGCGATTGTATTTAAAATGTGGTTTTTCAATTGTCAAAAAGAAAAGAAACTTTATCCTTGGCCTTTTAGTAAATGAACCAAATTGGATTTTTATGGAATGGAGTAGATAAAATGAAATATCTTAGAAAGGGTACGCTTTTTTTACTAGGTTTGTTCATTCTTTTAGGAGCGTTCGTTTGGTATGAGCATGTTTATGAAATGCAAGAAACAAGCAAATGGATTCCAACATCTAAAGGCAGACTTTCTGCTGTATTGACACGACCAGTAGGAACTAAATCTGAAGGAATCATTGTACTTATTCACGGAGATGGACCCATAGATGCTACTAACGAAGGCGGCTACAGACCAATGACGGAACAATTTTCGAAAGCTGGATTTACTACAATTTCGTGGGCAAAACCAGGAGTTTCCGGCTCTAGTGGAAACTGGTTAGACCAATCAATGGATGATCGAGCCAATGAAGTAACTGAGGTGATTCAATGGGCAATGAAGCAACCCAACTTAAATACGAAAAAAATTATTTTATGGGGAGTAAGCCAAGGCGGGTGGGTCGTGCCAAAAGTCGCAGCACAAAAAAAAGTGCCGATTTCTAAACTACTTCTGGTTTCCCCAGCAGTTAATTGGTCGAATCAAAATAATTATTATACAACACAAAAATTAAAACAAGAAGGCAAAACACAAGCGCAAATCAAACATTCACTAAAAAATGAAGAACAAATTATCACTTTATTGAAAGAGAATAATTCTTATCCGGAATACCTAGCAAATACGCCAGAGCAAAAGCCACTGTCAAAAGATCGCTGGAATTTCGTGAAAAAAAACTTAAACTCAGATGTTCAATCAGATTTGGAAAACATTGATATTCCTATTGATTTGATTCTGGCTGACCAAGATCAAAATGTCGATACTAGTGAGACCAAAAAAATGTATTCAAAAGAAATATCGAAAGAATTATTGACCGTTTTTACAATCCAAAATGCAGCACACAGCATGATGTATTCAGATGTTTCACAGTCTGAATTTCTAACAGCTGTGGCTTATTTGTTGGCGCCTAAAGATTTTTTGGTTAATAAAGATTTCTTAAAGCAGTGCTACCTATCTGTCGGCGGGTAATGAAAAGATCAAAATACAATTGAACAACGAAGTGTTACAAAACTAGTATAGTCTTGTGGCGCTTTTTATTTTAAAAGAATACAACTAAATTAAACTTACCATAGTATTTTTCCTACTTTTTTATTATTATTATAAAGAGGACAGACAATGTCAAAGGAGAGGGAACGATGATTGAAGAGTTGACGTATAGTTATGCTACAACAATATCAGAAAGAATCCAATGCTGGAAAGATCTAAATGTAGAAACTGAGGATTACTTAAAACAGTGGCAAGCACGTAAAAGTTTATTGAAAATAGCCGATTATGATAAAATGTTTCAAAATTATCATCTGGACGAAAAAACTTTCAGTATTGGATTGTTACCTTTTACCGAAGAACGTGCACAGTTATTGTTACAGACTGTTGAAAAAAATAAATGGTTTCAATTACATAGACATTTATTTTCAGTTGAAATTCCGATAAAAGAAATGAACTTAAAAGCAGCTTTGCGTTTTCATTTACATTATTATGAGCAACATATCCGAAGTCTTTTCCAAAAATTCCCATTGATTCAGATGTCAGAAAAAGTAATCACAGAACTAATCGAGCAGCTATCCAACGAATTCTTTTTTATTGCTCAAAAGACATTGGTTTGGGATGTTCATCAGATGATCGAAGAATATCAGCTACAAGCTGAATCAAAAGAAGCAGAATTTACGAAATATATAGCAGAATTTCTTGGCGATAAACAAAGGACCTATCTTTTCTTTGGAGAATATCCTACGCTTGCTAGAATCCTTGCAGTCAGATTGACCTTTGCCTGTGAAGTGATCGAAGAGTTTGTCTCTTCACTAAATGATTCTAGGGAGCAATTGGCAATAACTTTCGCTATCACAACACCGATGGAACTTACTAAAATAGAGCTTGGGCAAGGCGACAGTCATGAGCGTGGGAAAACAGTGATTCAGTTTCAAGTGCAGGAAAAGCCATTGATTTTTAAATTTAAGAATCTAGAAATAGGGGAACGTTTTAATGATTTATTGACTTATTTAGAAGGGCTAAATCCAGTATTGTCTTTCTATAAAATCAAGCGAATCGTTCAACCAACGTTTACTATCGAGGAAAAAGTCGCCTATCAGGAATGCCGAGAAGAAAGTGAAGTGACGGATTTCTATCAAAATTATGGTCAGTTATTGGCAATCGTCTATTGGTTGGGGGCGACGGATTTGCATATGGAAAACTTGATTGCTAGTGGCCCTTATCCTGTGCTAATTGATGTAGAAACTTTGATTCGGCCTGAAATGTTTAAACAAACCAAAAAATTATCTAGACAAACTCGAATAGAAAAGCATTCTGTGATCGTCGCAGGCTTGTTGCCGCAAAAAAAACAATGGAAACGTGAGCTGGAGATGGACGCGTTATCTGGTACCAAACAAAAGTTACCTACAAAGGTTCGAAGATTGAGAAATGACCGCTCTAGCGATATCGCTTTTCAGTTAGAAGAAGCATATATGGATGGTGCTCAAAATATTCCTCGTTTAGCAGGAAAAGAAGTTGATTATCTAGTTTATCGCGACGTGATCCAGACGGCTTTTAAAAAAATGAATCGACTATTGCTAAAAAATAAATCTGAATTTATTGAGCAAGTCAAAGCATTGTTTGCAGATACAACGATTCGACTGATATACAGAGATACGCAGGATTATGGAAATTTATTGAATTTTACCTTGCATACTGATTGCATGTCTAACTATATTGAACGGGAAAAAATCATTGAAAATCTATGGGCCAGTAAAATTATTCCAGAAGCGTTGATTCCCTTTGAAGTTCAATCTATGCTAGATCATGATGTTCCTTTAGTCACAGCAAACACGTCTCTGACAACGATTTACACGAATGGTCATGAGCTACAGCAGTTGTTAGTTAAGACTCCGCTAGAAGAGACAGTAGCACATATGAAACAGATAACAGAGAAAACCAGTCATTTTTCTTATCTTTTATTAAAAGAAAGTTTAGGTACTCTAGAATATAATACGCAAGAAATAGCGATTCCTACGAAAAACAGTTCAATCGAATCACCATTAGTACAAAAAGCAGCAGATATTGGCGATAAAATCATTGATCAGATTGTGGTAAATGAAGACTGTGGTGAAGTTGATTGGATGTCTGTTCTTCCAGAATCAGATAATGAAATAGGAATTGCCTATCCAGGTACCGATCTTTATGAAGGCAGTGCAGGTGTTTATTTATTTTTGGTTTATTTAAACCATTTTGTTCCTAAAGAAAGCTATCAAGAAGTGATTGATTTATTGGAAAAGGAAATTTTTCTGACTGACAAAGAAAAAAATACCTACCAGAGTGCTTTTTTTGATGAAGGGATGCGTCTAACAGTTGCTTTTTACGCGACAAGATTGCTCAATGATGAGAAGCATCGGTTGTATATGGAAAATAGTATAGAAGCCTTAAAAATGACTGAAATAGAAGAGGAAAATCAGTTGAATGAATGGCTTTATGGCAAAGCGAGTTTATTAACGGTTTTAGCAGCTATCTATCAAACAGTCGATAACGAAGATGCTTATGCACTACTTTTACATTATGCACAGGCCGTCACCTGTCAAGAGATGGTTGATAATAGTTTTGCTCATGGTAATGCTGGAGTATGCTATGGTTTAAGCCGCGCAAACCTAGTTCTAAATGAAATATCGATCAAAGAAAAATTGGACTGGTATCGAGTACAATTTGAAAAAGGACTTGAAAAAGACGAAATTTTAAATGAATCTTGGTGTCGAGGGACATTGGGTCTTAGGGAAGTAGGTAAACTGCTTAATTCCACTCTTAATGATGAAATGCTTGAAAAAGTAGAGGATGCAGATGTAGAAGATGATTGTTTATGTCATGGAAATTATGGAAATAAGGACAATTATTTAAATGATATAAATTTATTAATGAATGCTGTTATTAAAATGAAGTCTGATCCAGAAAGTATTCCTGTTGGTCTGTTTTGCGGTTTGGCAGGAGTAGGGTATCAATTGTTGAGAGCATATGATCCGTTTAATGTTCAATCCTTGTTATTTATTAAGTGACACAATCTGAAAAAAGAACTTTACTTATCGGAGAAAACGATTTATAATCTAAGTATTAACGCAAGGGGGAGAAATATTATCATGAGAAAATTATCAATTGAAAAAATGGAAGCAGCAAAAGATTTGAAAAAAGTAGATGCAGTGGTTGGAGCTTCGTTCGAAAGAAGTAAAAATTCTGAGGATACTGTGGATAGATCAGAAACGATTGTTGCGAATACAATAGGTGGATGGTCTCGTATTATCTGTTTACCTTAATAAGTAAAAAAAAAACTAGAAAAAGGATATAATCCTAATTTCTAGTTTTTTTATTAAATTGATTTTTTCAAAATAAATATGCCAATTGCTTCTGTTCCAGAAATAATCAAGACTGCTAGATTCAAAATCCAAGAGTATGAACTTTGGTTATAAGAAGCGATATCATAAAATAAATTACTTAAGGCAAATAATAAAATCATTGTAACAATGAAAGCAATAAAGCTTGCTGTTGAGATAATTTTCTTTCCTCGTTCATCTTTTCCTTCTTTGCTAAAGTAAAAGTATAGTGAATAAACGATAAAGATAATTGATAGCAAAGCAATCACTAAGGTAGACCAATGATTCGTTGGCAAATTATCAAAAAAAGATTTAAGTGATTCAGTCATAATTTATCCTGTCCTTCCGTTAGTCGGTTTCTCCATTAGTTTGTTCGTCTTCGGTCAATTTTTTGAAAGTGAAGATTTGTTCAATCGGCACTTCGAAAACGTCCGCTATGTCGTGAGCCAGTAGAAGGGAAGGATTATATCTATTTCTTTCTAACTGAATAATTGTTTGTCTAGATACTCCCACCTTGTCAGCAAGTTCCTGTTGGGTCATGCGTTTCATGGCTCTGTAGACGTGAATGGAACTCTCAAAAGATGAGTTCTTCTTTTTTGGCAATGCAAATCCCTCCAATAGTCTAATTTATGTATTAAATAAAAAGCGCATAGTCAATATACCATATCTTACTTTCACTTACAAATATCATGCAGATAAAATATAAAGAAAAAAGCCAGGCTTCTCGATTAGCCTGGCTTTCATTTCTGGAAGGAATCAGCGTATTGAATGATGTTTTTTTTACTTTTAGTTATACATGCAAAGTAATTAGTTGAATTTCTTGTTCATAAACCAAATCTTGTCTTCATTACATTTTCTACATTTCTTTGTTAAAATTTTTTTTAATCAAACTATCTTTATACGTGTTTTTTTGTTTTATTTGGATCAATTGTCCAACTTTTCACACATATTCACTATTTGTAAAGATGTTTTTATGATTTTTTACTCTACACATATACATTTTGAAAGGTGAATCGTGTTCTGCTAACAATTTTGTGTTTACTTATTTCATGCTTCGAGAAATTCTTCAATACAACTGATTAGTCCTCCTTCCTTCTATAAACATAATAACATCTTTGGTAAGCGTTTTCAAGTTAAAAGACTTTAAAAGTGGGAAAAAAAATGAAAAATTAGCCATATTTATTGAAGTTTGAAAAAAAAACATGGTATAGTGAATATAGATACTATATTAATAGAAGGAAAAATTAAGAATGGGGGGGATAGGATGGAAGCATACAAACAACCTATCGAGACAATTATCAAAGAAGTGAATACAAATAAAGAGCAAGGTTTAACAGGGCAAGAAGTAAAAAAACGACTCGCCGAACATGGACCTAATGCGTTCCAAGAAGCGAAAAAAGATTCCATAGTAAAAAAGTTTCTTCACAGTTTATCTGATTTCACAACAATTATTTTATTAGTTGCAGCAGCTATTTCATTTTACACAGCAATTGCTACAGATCACGGAGATTATTTTGAAGGGATTTTGATTATCGCGATTGTGATCATCAATGCGGTACTAGCGATTGTCCAAGAAGGAAATGCTGAAAAATCTTTAGCAGCATTGCAGGATATGAATAAACAAAGCAGTTCTGTTTTACGTGATGGCAAAGTAGAGACCATCGATGCAGAAGATGTTGTGGTTGGAGATATACTTGTATTAGAATCAGGATCGATGATCACAGCGGATGCTCGTTTGATCCAAGCATCACAACTTAGAGTGGAAGAATCTGCCCTTACAGGGGAAAGTGAGCCTATTGAAAAAGATTCGGAGTACATAGGAAAATCTGATGCACCGATCGGCGATCAAATCAATATGGTCTTTAAAGGCTGTACGGTTTCAAATGGTCGTGGTAGAGCAATTGTTACTGCAACTGGTATGCAGACTGAAATGGGTAAAATCGCTGGCTTATTGAATGACGATGTGACGCAACAAACGCCGTTGCAAAAACGTTTGAATCAGTTAGGTAAACGCATTAGTTTAATTGCTTTAGGTGCGGCAGCATTAGTGTTTATCATTGGTGAATTACAAGGTGAGCCAATGTTGGAGATGTTCATGACCGCAGTATCGCTAGCAGTAGCGGCAGTGCCAGAAACATTGATGGTAATCGTAACATTAACACTCGCTTATGGTGTACAGAAAATGGCTAAAAAGCATGCGATCATTCGTCGTTTGCCAGCTGTTGAAACTCTCGGAACGGCTAATGTTATTTGTTCTGACAAAACAGGAACCTTAACACAAAATAAAATGCGCGTCAGACGTGTTTGGTCTCGTGGAGATGAAGTAACAGATACAGAAGATGCAATGACTGATGAAGCGATGGAAGTTTTAAAAATGGCTTCGTTATGTACAGATGTTATTGTAGACAAAGATGGAGATGACTTGGTGATCCAAGGAAATCCAACAGAAGCAGCAATTGTACGTGCAGTAGAAGAAAATTATCATACAAAAGCTGAATTAGAAGAAAAATATCCAAGAATCGGTGAAATTCCATTTGATTCAGAGCGTAAAATGATGACGACGGTTCATAAAATGGGGAAAAAATATATCTCTGTAACCAAAGGTGCATTTGATGTCTTGTTGACTCGTTTCCGTTTTGGTGATTTAGATCAAGCAGCCGTAGTAAACGACCGATTTGGTAAACGCGCTTTACGCGTGATTGCAGTTGGTTATGCAATCTATGATGAAGAACCTACAGAGATTACCTCAGAGGCTCTAGAAAAGAATCTACGGCTGTTAGGATTGATCGGTATGATCGATCCGCCGAGACCAGAAAGTAAAGGTGCTATCGCTAGAGCTAAAAAAGCTGGAATAAAAACCGTTATGATCACAGGTGACCATGTAGTAACGGCAGGAGCGATTGCGAAAGAATTAGGTATTTTAAGCGATAAAAGTGAGGCTTTGACAGGATCAGAATTACAAAAAATGTCTGATGAAGAATTAGATTCACGAGTGAAGTCACTTTCGGTTTATGCTCGGGTAACACCAGAAGATAAGATCCGTATCGTTAAATCTTGGCAGCGGACAGGAGCGGTTGTTGCTATGACAGGTGACGGAGTCAATGATGCACCAGCCTTAAAAGCAAGTGATGTTGGGTGTGCCATGGGAATTACAGGAACCGACGTAGCCCAAGGTGCGGCTGATATGATTTTGACTGATGATAATTTTGCGACGATCGTTGATGCAGTGGCCCAAGGTCGGGCAGTGTATCGAAATATCCGTAAAGCGGTAAACTTTTTACTAAGTTGTAATATCTCAGAGATATTCATTGTATTGATAGCCATGCTATTAGGCTGGGGAGCACCATTTACGGCTGTTCAATTATTATTTGTGAACGTTGTGGCAGATGGTCTACCAGGGTTTGCTTTAGGAAAAGAACCTGCTGAAAAAGGGATCATGGATGAAGCACCGATTCCAAGAGATGAAGGAATCTTTGCACGTGGTTTGTGGCAGAAAATTGGAATCAATGCGTTTGTCTTTACGGTAATTACGTTGTTTGGTTTTTATTTAGGCGCAAATGTTGATTCTGTTTCTTTCTTTTTCGAAGCAAGTCATGAAATTGGTCAAACTGTAGCGTTCTTGATTTTAGCGTACTCATCGATATTGCACGTATTTAATGTGAGAAGTACAGAATCGATTTTTAGAGTGAAATTATCAACGAACAAATCACTGTTTGAAATGGCTGTATTGGCTGTTATTATTACGACAGTCATTGCGTTATTACCATTCACACAAGAGCTATTCGGATTAGTTCCAATCGGAATCAATCACTGGTTACTTGTAATGGGCTTATCGATCGTTCCAATTTTTGTAAATGAAATGATCAAATTCCATTATTCGCCAGAAGAAGATGCTGAATAAAAGTAAAATAAATACAATGCCTGAAGTGTTGATTTTTTAATAGAAATCAACACTTCAGGCGTTCTTTTTATAAAAATTTAATTGGGTGAAAGGGGACTTTGAAAATACTATTGAAATTATTTACATAAAAGACTTGCTAAAATGTTAAAGGAGTATTATAGTTGTTATCAAAATCAGTTGTTTTGATTTTTTAACAGATATTTTTTAATTAAATTATAAATAGTAACCGATATTTTTATTTGGGCTTCCAAATAAGAATCTTAGGGGAGTAGCAGCATAGTTTATCTATGTTTTTAGATCAACAGCAAGTGTGTGAACACTGGTCTAAGAATGAAATTGCGAGACCTAAGTGTAAGGGCCAAGTGTCGTTTCACTTAGGTCTCTTGTTTTACTTAAAAAGTGTGAATTAGGGAAATGTTGAGTTGAGCTTGACCGAGCCTGTTCAGCTTTTAAATTGGAGGAGAATCTTGTGATAGAGAAGTCAAAAGTTTCGCATCATCAGAAATTGACCGCTGCTGGTCTTTTAGTAGCAATGGGGGTCGTTTATGGAGATATCGGAACAAGTCCGCTTTATGTAATGAAAGCGATCGTTGGAGATAACGGTGGTCTTCAAAATGTTTCAGAAAATTTCATTATTGGTGCGGTATCATTGATCTTTTGGACATTAACGATTTTAACAACAATCAAATATGTTGTGATTGCTTTGAATGCGGATAATCATGGTGAAGGTGGAATTTTTTCTTTATACACGCTTGTTCGTAAAAAAGGGAAGTACTTAATCATTCCGGCGATGATCGGAGGAGCAGCCTTACTTGCAGATGGTGTTTTGACACCAGCTGTAACAGTCACGACAGCAATTGAAGGGTTACGGGGAATTCCGGTTTTCTTTGATCGATTTGGCAGTGATCAAAACATTATTGTGATGATTACCTTAGTTATTATTCTTATTTTATTTTCTGTTCAACGATTTGGGACAGATGCGGTCGGAAAAGCATTTGGACCTATCATGTTTGCTTGGTTTACATTCTTAGGTGTGATGGGGTTAATCAATTTTGGGCAAGACTGGACGGTTCTTCGTGCATTGAATCCTTATTATGCGATTCATCTTTTGCTTAGTCCTGAAAATAAACTAGGGATCTTTGTTCTAGGAAATGTCTTTCTAGCAACAACGGGTGCAGAAGCGCTGTATTCTGACTTAGGTCACGTTGGTAAACACAATATTCGTGCCAGCTGGCCGTATATCAAAGTTTGTTTAATTCTCAACTATTTAGGACAAGCAGCGTGGATTTTGAGTGCCAAAAATGATCCATCTATTTTAGCAATTGAAAACCTAAACCCATTTTTCCAAATGATGCCAAATAGCATTATGTTGATAGGGGTTGTTTTCGCAACAGTAGCGGCAGTAATTGCATCTCAAGCATTGATTTCAGGTTCATTTACATTAGTTTCAGAAGCAATTAAATTGAAACTATTACCAAGACTGAAAATTATCTATCCAGGTGCGAATATCGGTCAAATGTATATTCCAGCAGTCAATATGATGTTATGGCTTGTGTGTTCATTGATTGTGGTCACCTTTAGAACATCTACGCATATGGAAGCAGCATATGGTCTTTCAATCACTGTGACAATGCTGATGACAACTATTTTATTGATGTTTTATCTATTGCAAAAAGGCGCACCGAAATGGGTTGCGTATCTTGTTACCTTATTCTTTGGGAGTATCGAATCGATTTTCTTTGTGTCAAGTATTGCGAAATTCTTCCATGGTGGTTATGTTGCCGTTGGGATTGCTTTGTTGATTCTAGCTGTGATGACAATTTGGGAATGGGGCAATATTATCAAAGAGAAAACATCTGATACCGTTCCGCTTAAGCAATATGTTGAACAATTACGGATGTTGAAAGATGATACAACTGTTCCAAAATCCCAAACCAATGTCGTTTTCATGACACCAGATACGATTGGGGATGAAATCGGCCGCCAAATTATTTATTCAATTTTAGATAAGCAACCGAAAAGAGCCAATGTTTACTGGTTTGTAAACGTTGAAGTAACCGATGAACCATTTACGAAAGAATATACTGTAGATATGATGGGTACAGATTTTATCGTACAAGTTCAACTTTATCTTGGTTTTCATGTGGCGCAAGAGGTCAATGTTTATATTCGTCAAATCGTTTATGATTTAATGAAAGAAGGTCGTTTACCGAAACAGCCGCAGAAATATTCATTGACACCAGGTCGTGAAGTCGGGGATTTCCAATTTATTATTATTCGTGAAGAGCTATCCAAGGTAACAGAGTTGAAGAAATGGGATCGTCAAATCATGCAATTGAAATTGGCTATCAAAAAAAGAACGACCACACCAGAAAATTGGTTTGGTCTGGAGTATAGTGAAGTGAAATACGAATCTGTTCCGTTGATTATTGGTGATACGCGTAAGACGCGATTAAGAGAACGAAAAGTTTTATCATAAAGATCAAAATCTCTAAGACGGTTTGGAAGTCTTAGAGATTTTTGTTTTAACTCGATAGCTCCTATTCGCGCTATTTTGAAAGGACAAGTATAATAAATAGATAGAAGAAAAATGAGGTGTAAAATATGCTTGCAATAAATTTTTTCATATTATTTTTAATGATTGCAATTACGGCATTTTTTGTAGCGAGTGAGTTTGCTTTAGTAAAAATTCGTATGTCTAGATTAGAGCAATTAAAAAAAGATAATGTTAAGAACGCAGAGCTAGCGATCCATGTGACCCATCATTTGGATGCGTATTTATCTGCCAGTCAATTAGGTATAACGTTAACAGGACTGATTATTGGGTGGGTCGGTGAAGGTTCAGTAGCGACTTTATTACATCCGTTGATAGGGAATCTCCCGATAAGCACTGCGCTTAGTCGGACGATTTCAGTAATTTTAGGGTTTGCCATTGTGACTTATGTAGATGTTGTTGTTGGTGAATTACTACCAAAAAGTTATAGTATTGCTCAAACTGAAAAAGTTGTTTTAGCCATCGTTAAACCTTTGCATTATTTTTACAAAGCGATGTATCCTTTTATTTGGTTACTAAACCATTCTGCAGCGAAACTAGGAAAATTATTAGGGATAAAATTAGTTTCAGAAGGCGAAGAAACATTAACACAGGAAGAATTGTTATATGTAGCGGTTGATTCCTATAAAAAAGGGGAACTGACCAAAGAAGAATATTATTATATGGAAAATGTGTTTGAATTTGATGATACTCTTGCAAAAGAAATTCAGGTCGACCGAACAACAATGGAAGTTTTTGAAGCAGATGAAACGGTGGAACAAGCTATCCAACATTCTTTAAGACGTGGACATTCCCGCTATCCGGTGATCGAAGAGTCCAAAGACAATGTATTGGGGTATGTGACATTGCCAGCTTTAATCAAGGAGTCATTTATCAACAATCAAAGAAAAGTCAGTGAATTGGTTGAAGAACCGATTATTACGTTAGCTACTATTCCAATCAAAAGTTTGTTAACAATGATGCGAAAAGAAGGAAAGCACATTGCGATTTTAAAAGACGAATACGGTGGAACGACAGGAATGGTCACAATCGAGGATATCTTAGAAGAACTGGTCGGGGATATCAGAGACGAAACAGATTTGGAAAATGCTATGATTGCAAAAGAATCAGATAATTCATATATCGTTTCTGGAAAAATTACACTTGATGATTTTGAGCGTTACTTTAAAGTTAAGATCCCAACGTTTGAAAATTCTGAAATGTCTACATTAGCAGGTTTTATCGTGGAACAAAAAAACAATCAAATCGCTGTAGGCGATCAAATCAAAATCGACCATTTTACATTTGAAGTGATGGATTATGAACATGCCCATATCGATTATTTTAAGGTAACAAAAGCAGCTGAATAAAAAGAGTAAAGCACGAAGAAAATTACCATTTCTTTGTGCTTTTTTATTACGTACGCCCCTACAATAAAGCTAAAAAGATGATTGACGTAAAGTCTTTATTCAGCTAGGATTAAAGAAAAGCGAAATAGGAAGTGTTTGAATGCGTAAAGTAGGGATCATAGGTTTAGGGCATGTTGGTGCAACGCTTGCGTATAGATTAGTCACTGAAAACTTAGTTGACGAGCTAGTTTTGATCGACAAAAATGAAAAGCTCGCAGTTTCTGAAGAATATGATTTACTAGATGCACAAGTCTTTTTGACTGGTAAAAGTAAAATTATCATTCAGGATTATCAAGCATTAAAAGATGCATCTATCATCGTTTTCTGTGCAGGGCAAATCAGTGCGTTAGGTGACGATGGCGATCGCTTCAGGGAACTTGATATCACCAGTAAAATCGTAGAAGAAATCGCTCCTAAAATCAAACATTCTGGCTTTGATGGCATTGTCTTAACAATCACGAATCCATGTGATGTGATTGCAACGTACATGCAAGAATTAACAGGTTTTGAACCAAATAAAGTCTTTGGAACTGGTACGATGCTAGATACTGCTCGTATGAAACAAGCTGTAGGGCGTAAGTTAGCGATTGATAGCCGTAATATTGGCGGCTATGTTTACGGCGAACATGGGGATTCTCAGTTTGTTGCTTGGTCGACTGTGACCGCTGGAGATCGACCGCTATTGACTTGGAACAAGGAACTTGATTTAGCAGAGCTGGATGAGGATGTTCGCGCTGGTGGCTGGAAGGCCTTTGCTGGTAAAGGGTATACAAGTTATGGAATCGCAACTTGTGGGGCTCAACTGATTCAAATGATTTTAAATGACTCAAAATCAGTCGTATCTGTTTCGGCATATAACAAACAAGCGGATGCCTATTATGGACAACCTGTTGTGATCGGGAAAAACGGAATAGAATCATTTGTTGATTGCCAGCTAACTGAAAAAGAAAAAGACTCTTTAACAAGCTCTATTCAAATCATCAAAAACGGGCTAACATATTTGCCATATAAACAGTAAAATAAACGATATCTTTCTATTAATAACGGAGGCAATTTAGTGATAAATTTAACAGAAATAACGGAGAAAATGTCTCCAAATCAAAAAATAAATTATGATCGTGTCCTACAAAAAGTTATTACAGAATGGGAAAAATCGGATATACGTCCAACCATTTTGCTTCACAGTTGTTGTGCGCCTTGTAGTACCTATTCACTTGAATACCTGACACAATATGCGGATGTCACGATTTTCTTTGCCAATTCAAATATTCATCCAAGAGCAGAATACCAACGCCGTGAAATCGTACAACAGAAATTTGTAGAGGATTTTAATGAGCAAACTAATAATCAGGTTCAATTTTTAGCTGCTCCGTATGAACCAAATAAATTCATCCAAATGGTGCGGGAAAAAGAGCTGACAGAAGAGCCTGAGGGGGGCAAGCGTTGTTCAGCTTGTTTTCAAATGCGCCTGGATATCGTTGCGGAAAAAGCGCAAGAATTAGGTTATGATTACTTTGGGAGTGCATTGACGCTATCTCCGAAGAAAAATAGTCAATTGATCAATGAAATCGGGATAGATATTCAAAAATTTTACGCAACTAACTATTTACCCAGTGATTTTAAAAAAAATAATGGGTATAAACGTTCAATCGAGCTGTGTAAAGAATACGATGTTTATCGTCAATGCTATTGCGGTTGTATGTTTGCGGCAACGAAACAAGGTGTTGATTTAAAAGTGGTGAATAAAGAAGCGAAAGAATTTTTAACGGAACAAGAAAAATAGTTAAATAAGACGATGTTGGGGTGGAAGTGTGAGTTGTTTCTGGCCCTATCCTTTATCTAGATTTCATGTGAGTGGGATATGACTCAAAGAGTTATATCCCACTCACATTTTTTGATGCAAAGACTCATTTTAGTATATAGCTTAAAACTATATTAAACGATAGAAAATAAGTGTTATTCTATATTTCTTTCTCGTGGTAAAGTAGTTGAAATACCTTATTGAAGGAGGAAAAGTATGAAAACATCGATTGTCGGGTTCCCTAGGGTGGGAGAGTTAAGAGAATTAAAATTTGCAACAGAAAAATATTTTAGAAAAGAAATAACAGCAGAAGAATTAGAAAAAAAGGGAAAAGAATTGCGCACTAAACATTGGCAATTGTTAGTCGATCAGGGAATCGATTTTATTCCAAGCGGTGATTTTTCATTTTTCGATGCAACGTTAGATACCGCAGTTTTATTGAATATTGTGCCGGAAAAATATCAAGCGTTACAATTATCACCTTTAGAAACTTATTTTGCATTAGCTAGAGGATATCAAGGAGAAGCGGGCGATGTTACAGCTTTGGCAATGAAAAAATGGTTTAACACCAATTATCATTATATGGTTCCTGAAATCGATGACGAGACAGAGCTTAAGCTTGTTGGAGATAAACTTTTTACCAACTTTAATGAGGCTAAAGCAGCGGGCATCATTACTCGTCCAACTATAATAGGTCCATTTACCTTATTGAAATTAGCTACTTACCACGGGTCAAAACAAGCCGATGATTTTTATGAAGCTGCGATTGCGGCCTATGCACAGATTTTTGACCAGTTAGCTGAACTAGGTTGTGAATGGCTTCAAATCGATGAACCAGCTTTAGTTTTAGATTTGTCACCTGCTGAAGTGCAACAATTTAAAGGCTTGTATCAAACGTTATTAGCTAAAAAAGGAAACTTAAATATATTAGTACAAACGTATTTCGGAGACGTTCGAGATGCCTATCAGGAATTGATCGCATTACCTTTTGATGGAATTGGGTTAGATTTTGTTGAAGGGAGAAAAACAGTAGAATTACTTCAAGAATACGGATTTCCAAATGATAAATTATTATTTGCAGGGGTCGTAAACGGAAAAAACATCTGGAAGAATAACTATCAAGAAACCTTAACACTACTTGAAAAAATTCAATCATTTGGCGATATTGTGTTAAATACATCTTGTTCATTGCTTCATGTACCATTTACACTTGCCAATGAATCAGTATTAGCAAAAGAAGTAACCGACCATTTTGCTTTTGCTGTAGAAAAATTAGCTGAATTAAATGATCTAAAGAAAATAGTTACGGATAAAGAAGGCAATCAACGCTTGTTGGACACTAACATTGCATTATTCGGGCAACAACGCTTTTCAAGAAATGAACAAGTAGCAAAGCAAGTAGAAGCTTTGTCTGAGAAAGATTTTGTCCGTCAACCAGCATTGTCAGAACGTGCAATTGTTCAAAAAGATAAATTAAAACTACCGATTCTACCAACGACTACGATTGGTTCGTTCCCGCAAACCAAAGAAGTCAAACAAAATCGGGCTAAATTTAAAAAAGGTGAAATCAGCGAAACAGAATATACTATTTTTAACCAAGAAAAAATTGCAGAATGCATCACATTTCAAGAAAAAATTGGTTTAGATGTTTTAGTTCACGGTGAATTTGAACGCAATGACATGGTGGAGTATTTTGGTGAAAGTTTGGCTGGCTATTTGTTTACTGAAAAAGCCTGGGTTCAATCTTACGGAACACGCTGTGTGAAACCGCCAATCATCTGGGGAGATGTTTCACGCTCAAATCCAATTACAGTAGCATACTCTAAATATGCCCAAACGTTAACGGAAAAACCAATGAAAGGCATGTTAACGGGACCTGTCACGATTTTGAACTGGTCGTTCCCGCGTGAAGATATCAGTTTAAGAGAGTCAACACTTCAATTGGCATTAGCGATTCAAGAAGAAGTATTGGATTTAGAAGCCAACGGAATTGAAATCATTCAAATCGACGAAGCAGCTTTGCGGGAAAAGCTACCATTACGCCAAACCGATTGGCATTCTGAATATCTAGACTGGGCGATACCCGCCTTCCGTCTTGTTCATAGCAAAGTACGACCGACGACTCAAATTCATACACATATGTGTTATAGCGAATTTGCAGATATTATTCAAGATATCGATAATATGGATGCAGATGTTATTTCATTTGAAGCTTCTCGCTCAAATTTAGATATTTTAGATGCACTAAAAGCCATCGACTTTCAAACTCAAGTTGGACCAGGTGTATATGATATTCATTCGCCACGTGTTCCGTCAATAGAAGAAATCGAAGCAACGATCCACAATATTTTAAACAAATTACCGATCGAAAAAATTTGGGTCAATCCTGACTGTGGTCTGAAAACACGAGGAGTACCAGAAACAGAAGCTAGTTTGAAAAATTTAGTACTTGCAGCAAAAAAGGTACGTGGAGGGATTTAAATGAGAACGGATACCTTGTTCAAAGAAAAGACCGTCTTTTCCTATGAAATTTTTCCGCCAAGACGAACAGCGCCGATCGATACGATCTATCATACGCTGGATCGTTTGAAAGGACAACAACCTGATTTTATTAGTGTGACGTTGGGTGCTGGCGGAACAGGAGCGAACTTTAGTACTGCAGATATTGCTCAGAAAATTCAAGAGGAACAATTTTTGCCAAGTGTAGCGCATTTGCCAGCAGTGAATTTTTCAAAAGACGAGATTCTTGTTATTTTGGAGGAACTAAAACAAAAAAAAGTCGAAAATATTTTAGCTTTAAGAGGAGATCTTTTACCTGACAAAGAACCGAAGAAAGATTTTGTTTATGCAAATGATCTGGTCGCATTTATCCAAGAACAAGGAGATTTCAACATTATCGGTGCGTGCTATCCGGAAACTCACGGAGATGCAGAAAGCTCCGTTGAAGATATTCGAAACTTGAAGCGCAAAGTTGATTCGGGGACGAATCAGTTAATCACTCAGTTATTTTTTGATAATAACTATTTTTATACGTTTAAAGAAAAGTGTGCTATTGCCGATATTAATGTACCGATTCAAGCCGGTATTATGCCTGTAGTCAATAAAAAGCAAATCGAGCGCATGGTAAAAATGTCTAATGTGACCTTGCCGACAAAATTTTTAAAAATGATGGAACGTTATGAGCATAATCCAGAAGCGATTCGGGATGCAGGTATTGCTTATGCTATCAATCAAATTGTTGATTTGGTTGCCCAAGGGGCGGATGGAATCCATTTATATACGATGAATAATCCTTATGTAGCACAAAAAATTAGAGAAGCAACGCGTAGCTTATTTAGTGCTTAGCTTGGAAATATGAAATTGAAAAAACTGTACGATTCAATTGTCTTAGGATAGATTGATTTGTACAGTTTTTTTTATTGTGTCGATATTTTTATTTTTTATTATTTATATTCAGATTTTCGTGTGTGAAATTCTTTTTTTTTTGAATTTATAAAATAACAAGAGAATGTTTTTGTTTTTGAAAATATGTTTATTGTTTTTTTTTGCATTTTGCAAAATCTGTTTTTTTATTTTTTTATGATGTGAATCCGCTATATATAAAAACCCTTATAAATAAGGGTTTTTATTATAATTTTCACCTATAAAATGATTTTTTTGTGTTTTAGATTTTCTATTTACTCATTTAGTAAAAAATGTTACGAAGAATATTACGTATCTTATTGACATAAAAAATAACAATGGGTATAGTTTATGTAGATGATAAAAAAATTATTTCAGTATATTTTTTATTTATTTATGAAAGTATCGTATTTTAAGTAATTAAGAATAGCTAACGAAATGAAAGGAGCTTGTGTATGCCGAGAGAAACGCCTGTCCGAAAGTATGCGCGTACTAAAGACGAAAAGGCTAGGCAGAGTACTCCAAAAAAGCGGTCACGTACGTATACAGAATCTAAAAGACTGCATTCAGAAAAGGAAAGAGTGGAACATCGGAGGAAAAGACCAAGACCTCGATCAACAGCACGAAGCGATCGAAGTGAGTTCATAGAAAATCCTAGATTTTCTGAATATAAGGAAACTCCTCGTCATCCAAGACCTCATCGAACAGTTCAAGAACGAAGAATGAGGGAGAACTATAGAGGAAGAAATCAAAAGCAAGCTACTAAAAGTCCAGGCTTCTTGGTATTTTCTTACCTAGGTAATTTGGTATTTTATGGGGTTATAATCGGAATCATTTTGATGTCGGTAATGTTCTCATTTAGTTCAAAGTCGACAGCATCAATTTTTGGTTATCGATTTTATACAGTTCTAACTAATTCCATGGTGCCACAAAAAAATGGACCTAAAGGCGGTTTTTATGCTGGGGATATTGTTATCGTCAAACTGACGGATGGTAATAAGGTCAAAAAAGATGATATCGTCACATTTGCTGTTGGGGATGGCTCACGCTATTTGACTCACAGAATGGTAGAACGTAAAGAAGAGTTAAATGGAGAAAAAGGAGATTACCTTATTACAAAAGGTGATGCTAATAAAAGTAATGACCCGCCGATAACAGCAGATCGTGTACTGGGGAAAGTAGTTTTTGCAGTTCCAAAAGTAGGGAGCATTATAGAATTTGCTCGGGAAGAATTTTGGGCTTGTCTAGTTTGTATTTTATCATTATATGGCTTTTTCTTAGTGCTTAAAGCCTATCTATTTTCGTCAAAAGAAGAACCAGTTGGGAGAAAAAGTAGAAGACGCCCAGCATATGAACGGTGATATTACCACTTTACCTTATCTAACAAGGAAAGTGAGAATATATATATTATTTTTATAGGAGGATTATTGAAAATGAAGAAGAACAAAAAGAAAAAGTTGGTAGCCGCAGCGTGCTTAGCATTATTAGCCGCAGCTGCAGGTACTTTCGCATGGATCAATTCTCAAGATCAACGAATTAACCGTGTGAAAACTGCCGCAATCAAAGATGGTAGTGTCAGTGTAGAAGAAAATTGGAATCCAAAACCAATCGTTCCAGGTACAGATGCAACTAAAGAAGTAGCTGTTACAAATTCAGGTAATACCCCAGTCTTTGTTCGTGTTTCATATGAAGAAGTTTTAAAACATTTGACAGAAAAAGGGGCTGTGACGAATCGATCTACAAGTTGGAAAGTCAATGAAAAACCAACTTTATCCGATGATATCCCTGTCGAATACGATGGAGAAAAGTATACCGATAACGGAAGTGGCTACGTGGATGTAACGACTAAAGTAAAAGATAGCGCTGCAGCTGCTTTGCCAACGGGTGTAAAAGTTTATGCAAAAGGTTCTGTTACGAAAGATCCAGTGACGGGTGATGAAAATACAACATTCAGTTATTCAGCATTCTTTGAATATGCAACTGGTAAATATCAGGCTATGGAATCAGAAGTATCTGTGGCGAATGGCAACACTGTTGGTGCAAAAATCGAAGATTGGAACTTTGTGATGTCTAAAGCTGAATATTTAGTTTACAAAGGTGGATATAGCAATACGGCAACTAACTGGGCCGCATCTTCTTTAGAAGGAGCTTCAACAGAAGCAACTGCAGCCAAAGCTTCTCTTTTAGGTAGCGCAGGTAAAAAATATGACGTGGATTATAACTACACGCTTGCAGGTTTAGGTTTAAGTACACTTCCGGCACCAACTCCAGCAACAGCAGCTGATCAAGTTCCAGTTGCAAATGCAGAGAAAAAAGGTGTTCAAGCAGATAAAGCAGCATTAGGTGTTAGTGGAATCAAAGTAGAATATGGCGCGGATATGATCACAACTGCCGCACTAGCTAAAGATAAATGGGCTTACAATAAAGAGGATGGCTATTTCTATTTCACAAGTCCAGTTGTTTCAGGTGCTACAACACCACAGTTATTGAAAAAACTAATATTTACAAATGATATAGGAACAGAATATACAAATGCAACATATGATTTGATTGTAAAAATGGAAGCTATTCAAGCGACTAAAGAAGCGCTAACTGATAGTACTGGTTGGAACTTAAATGGAGTGGATGATTCAGAAACTAAAAAAATTACGACTTATCTAGATGGACAAGCTGCCAGCTAAGTTTAATTTCTAGTTAAGGAGGAGTAAAAGGAAGGGGAGCAAACGATGCAGCAATATCAAACGCGAAAACGTCTACTATTACTAGTTTTATACAGTTTATTAAGTTTGTATATCACTTTTACAAATGGAACGTTACTAGCTATTGCCAGTCAAACCCTTCTTCCAGGGGTGGTCATTGGCGATGAGACAGGAATATCTGCTTCATCAGAAGGAGAATACTATGTTGATTTGCCGAATGTCTTACCTGGAGAAAGTTATGAAAAAACGATTACGATTCGTGGTATGGATGTAAATGAACCATTTGAATTAGGAATCTTAGTAACCCCAGATGCAACAAAAGGAGTCATCGATTTTGATAAACTGATCACATTGACTTTGTCTATTGACGGGAAAAAATTGTATCAGGGACCTTTATTGGGAAATGGGGAATTTGATTGGAAGATTCAACCGCTGATAATAGGAACTTGTGAGTACGGTAAGGACCAAATTTTAACTGCGGTATTTGAGGTAGACAAAGACCTAACCCTTGCCGATTATAAAGAAGAAAGTCAGTTGTTGTATCACTGGACTTTTGTTGCAACCAAAAATCAGCCAAAGACGTCAGATACTAATGACAGCAGTACAGTTTCATCAGATAAATCAGAATCTAAAGGGATTCTTCCAATGACCGGTGAAGAGATCAAAAATCTGATTTATAAAACATTAGCAGGACTTTTACTGGTGCTAATTGTAATTTTATTATGGAAAAAGCGTAAAGAAGAGCAAGGAAAAGTAGAGTAGAGGAAGGTGAAGACAAATGAGTAAAGGAAAAAAAATGTTAAAAATACTCAATCAAAATAAACCTTTTTTGGCTGTGTTTTCTGTATTTTTAAGTCTATTACTTGTAGTAGGAAGTACTTACTCGTGGATTACCCATAGTGATGAAAAGATCAATCAAAGTGAACCGAATACTAAAAAGCTTTCCGCAGTGATCGATGAAGTCTTCACCCCAAATCTGCAGTGGGCACAAGGAAAAATGACTGAAAAAAAATTGCTCGTGAAAAACAACGGACAAATGCCAGCGATTGTTCGGATTTCTTTATATGAATTTTTTACTCAGTTTGAGCTTGATATGACGGATGGTATTGGTAATGGCAATCAAAAAATTGTGAGTAATTCAAGTGGATCTGACCTAACGATGGAAGATACCGCTACTTGGAAAAAAGGTAGTACATATAAGATTGCTTCTAAAAAGTACTATATAGCATCAGAGGTTTATAAAAGCGATAAAACAAATTCAAGTACAGCATATGTCTATAAAGGAACTCGATCGATCGACGGTCTTAAATACTTAACGATTCAATTTAATGATAATGACATTTATGATGAAAATAATAAACCAATGTCGGCAATACAGAATTATTGGTATTATTTCGAAGGATACTTTTATTATTCGGAAGTGTTACAGCCGAAGGAAAAAACAAAACTGCTCGTTCAAAGTATTACATTAGATAAAGGTTTACCAAACAAGTATAAGAGTTCTTTATATCAATTAGTTCCAGTTATGGATGCTCATGATGTTACAAAATCTCTATTAGAGAACTGGGAAATTCCTTCTGGTTCATATCTGGAAGGGATGTATCGTGAAAAAGTTCATTAGGAGGGAATTAATGATGAAACCAAAGAAAAAAGCTGTCTATCTTTTGTGGTTACTGCCTTTATTTTTTGTGCTGCTGCTTATTGGAAGTGCAACTGCATACGCTGCAATGATGATGAGCGATGAGAAAGCCAATCTTTTTCAAATAGGCAATCTTCAGACGAAAGTTAAAGAAATTTTCACTGAGCCTGCGACGATCAAGCCAAATGAATCTGTTATAAAGAAAGTTACGGTAGAAAATACTGGAACTGTTAATCAGTTTGTCCGGGTTATGCTTCATCCTGAAATTCGTTTAGAGAGTGGCGAGAGTACGCGATTATTGCCTTCAAAGATCGGTGAAGAGGTTCTGTTAGATTTGAATTTTACGAATTGGAAGTTCGGTGAAGATGGCTATTATTATTATCTAAACGTTTTAAAGCCAGGAGAATCTAATGCGGCAGAAAATTTGTTTACAGAGATCAAACTAAAAAATGATCTGGGACTAGAGTATCACAAAGCAGCTTTCAGCTTATTGATAAAAGTAGAAGCAATTAATTGCTCGCAATATGCTTATCGTGATGCATGGTGGCAAGGGGATACGCCTAGTAGTGGAGTGCTGCAAGCAATCGACAAACAATTAGCTGAAAAAGCAGAGTAAGGATAGGCACATGGAATAAATATTCCATGGTTGCCTATTTCAATTCAACACTCATGAAATGAGTGTTTTTAACTAAAAATCATTGATTTGATGAGTATTGAAAAGAAGGAGATCGGATGAAAAAAAAAGGACAGAAAAATAAGCTGAAAAAAAATAAAAAATGGCTACTTTCATTAGTAATACTACTTGTCTTAATAGGTGGCTATTTTTTTATAGGTAAAGACAAATTGAAAGCATCTACCGTAGTGACTAATGGCGATTTTAGGCTAACTGCAGAAAACAAATGGAATCAAGAGGATCGAAAAAATTTTGCGGCATTAGAATGGGATAAAGTAAACGGTTTGAATCAATCAGGTTATCAATTGTATCAATCTGAGGATGGTATAACTTGGAATAATCGATCTATGAAGTATGGCAAATCAATCCGAGTTTTAAATATATATCCTGAAGAACCTAAATCCAATACTTTGAAAGAGTGGATGGATGGTTTAGCTTTACAAGCTAAAGATGGGAGCAATTTGATTCAAGTTACAGCAGTGAAGATAAGTGAGTACAACGCAAATCCCAATGTCTATTTAAAAAATAGTCAAGGTGAGTATCAGTATGATGTTTTGATGTTTGGTTCTTGGGATCATAATAATCGAAAAGACTTGAGTGAAAATGGTAAAAATGAAACCCAAGCTTATATTGATAGTGGAAGAGGAGTATTATTTGGGCACGATGTGACTAACCATCCAATGTTTGCTACTTTCAATAAATTGTTAGGAACCACGTCTGTAAACCCACCCGATGCGCCATCTGATGTCCGTTTAGGTGGTCCTGAAATTCGAGTTAAAAATGATGGATTTTTGATGAAGTATCCATTTGAAATGGCTAACGAACAAACTTTAATAATTCCACCAGCACATAATAATTTACTTTCGAACAAAGCAATAGGGACAACCTGGATTATGTTTAAAGAACCTTATACATTGTTCAATAAGAATTTTTGGGAAAATGAAACTTGGACTATGGGATGGTATTTGAAAACTAATGGTAACGTAGGAATGATTCAAACTGGACATAGTAACGGAGCATCGACTGTTGATGAAAGAAAAATCATCGCAAACACACTTTATAACTTGGCTCAGGTATCATTAGATAATTTTGCAAATGACCAAACCGTTAAAGATGATGTAGCACCTGAACTGCCCAAATTGTGGATTCGTTGTGGTAAGGATGACGAGTTTAGCATTGGAATAGACGCACTTGACAATGGGAAAGAGTATCAGTGGTATGTAGAAGGAGATACTAAATCAAACGGTACTAAAAAATCAGATACTGTGAAAGAAAATATTGTAAGTAATATTGCCGGATATTTTTATGAAGTGACAGATTTAGCAACATCTAATTTAGAAAAAAAAGTAGAAGGGTATAAAGACTCGTATGGTAGGATAGATCCTATCAAATATGATTTATATGTTGCCCCACAGAACGATTCTGTAAGTTATGAAACAAGAAGCGATTTTAAATTCCTGGGAGGAAAGGATTCCAGCAAGTATATTCATGTCTTAGCAGTGGATCGTTCAAACAATATTTCTCAAGTGAATAGCAAACAAGTCAAAAGTTTACCTCAGTATGTTGATTTTAAAGTTGAACGTACTGGAGATGAAGCGAAACTAATTAATCTAAATATGGATAGTTCTTTAAATAATAGGATGGGTTCATTAGAAATCCTTACGTCTAAAAATACTGTTATCAAAAATTTCAACACCTTGATACTTCCGAAAAAATGGACTGCAAATGAAAATAGTGGAACGAACGGTTCTAATTCATATACTTTTATGATCAAAGATAAAAATGATTTGAAAACAATTGCTGACTTTATTAATACGCTATCTTTTTCAATCAATGATCCAAGTAATCAAAAAGGTGAAATTAAAATTAATTTTTATGAGAACGACAAAGATGTGTCAGCGATAAATCAGGCGACCAAAATCTGTTGGGTAGAGAACATCCCTCAAAAAATTTCATTAAAAGCATACGATGAAAATAACAATCCATTACCTTCTGGAGATTTATTATTAGATCAGAAGTTAACGATTAACAAGAAGGAAATTATTACACAAAAAAATATTGATCTATATGATTTCATTAAGTTAGTGAGTAGTAAAGGAGACCATTTTTTACCCTTGGAATGGACAATCACTAATGAATTTCAAGAAGGTCGTCTGATTTATGGGTCTCGTAAATTGACGGTTCATAGTAGACAGGTTATTCATAATCAAAATGATCAAGTTGTTTTACCTAAAAATGGTTTTGGAGTATTTGAAAGTGAGACTAGACAGGGACGAAAGAAAAAAGAATTTTCATTAACGATGAACTCAACTGGAAATAATGAGTCAAATTTTGATACTACCATTATTCGTTTTGAAAGTAATGAACCGTTATATACGTTTATCTCAAAAGTTCCGATGAATTATGAGTTGGTTGGATATGTATTGACAACTAGCAATGGACAGCATCAAATGAGTGCTAGCACACAAACACCAATTCAAGTAGATGTATCTGTTAATCCAGAAATTTGGTTGACAACGTATATAAAGCCGGTTACACAGAATCCTTCAGTGTATCATTGGGAATACAAGGAAAACAAGTTAGGCACTATTAACGTAAAATAAATAGGAGATAGGGAGGGTGTAAAATGTATTTGCTGTTAGTTGTTTTGGGGATAATCACTTTTATTCATAGCATACTACTTATTTTTGTGATTCGAAAAAACAAGGAAATAATGCATAAAATTGAGCAATTTAGTAGAAGAAAGAACTCCTCTAAAATAGCTGGGAAGCAAGTGGATTCAAAAGTAAAATAAGTAGATATATGGATGAAAATCCATATATGAAAAACAATGAAACGAGGAAGTAGATAACAATGAATTTAGGCTATGCTCGTGGAAATAAATTAAATCAGCAATTTGGTTTTTTAGAAGCTTATGAACTAGAAGAGATTTTTTCAGATGTCGATCATAACTATGAAATACTTCAAGATCCTGAGAGTGACTATCAGAGGTTGTTGAATTATACGGAACCTGGTGATTGTTTAGTAATTGCTTTTTTGGAAGTCATCTCAAGAGACTATCAGCAATTGCTTGAATTTTTGAATGAACTGGAAGATTTAGAACTAGATTTAGTTGTATTGACCTCACCAGAGTTAACGTTGAATGATTGGCGAGAAGTACTTTCATGGGTAAATCGTAATGACCAGTTACTACATCCGCGTTTAATCAAACTAAAGTTAAAGCAAGAAAAAAATCAAAATAAAGAAACGTACTCTATATTTAGTAGAGATTCAGAGGCTAAAAAATTATATCGTGATGTCATGTGGCAATTGGTTGGAAAGAGTAAACTACGAACCATTGCTAAACAAAAAGGAGTGCCCGTTGAGACGATTTATCGGATCCAGCAAGAATTTAAACGAGTTAAATTAGCAGTGATCTTAGCAGTCTGTTTCTTTTTAGCAATTGCTACAATCAAAATTACTGAGAATTTTTCAGATAATATACTGATTCAAATCGTAGTTTGTGTTGTTTCAACATTAGTTATTCTCTATAATACTTTAGCAGATAGTGAACAGTAGTAATGAATGATTGAATAAAAATAGTTTTGCTTTTTTCAGTGATATGATAGGAAAAAGCAAAACTATTTTAGGTTAAAAAGTCATTTTTTCGATTCGATCAAAGGCTTCTTTTAAAACCTCTATATCTTGTGTCGCTGCCAGACGTACATAATTATCGCCAGTTGTTTCACCAAAGGCTTTTCCAGGAATCATTAATACATTGGTTTCTTTTAAGACTTTTTCAACAAATGGGACAGAAGTTAGGCCTGTTTTAGAAATATTAATGAACGCATACATACTACCTTTGACTGGATGCAGTGAGAGAAATGGAATCTTAGCAATTCGTTGTTCTAGATATTCCAGTCTTTCTTTAAAAACAGAAACAACTGTCGGTACTAATAGTTCAAAATGGTTTAAAGCATAGATACCTGCTTGTTGAGAAGGGCTTGGCGCAGAGTACGTAATACTTTCATTGATCAATTTCGCAGCATCATTGATATAATCAGGTGCAATCATATAGCCGATACGCCAGCCGGTCATCGCAAATGCTTTTGAGAAACTACTGAACGTAATCGTATTTTCAGGAGCAAAAGTCGCCATTGGGACGAAATCATCATAGAAGCAAAAAGCCTCATACACTTCATCAGAGAGAATATAAAAATCATGTTCAATGGCTAAATCAGCAATTGCTTTAAATGTTTCAGGAGAAAAAACAGCGCCTGTTGGATTATTGGGTGAATTGATAATAATCGCTTTTGTTTTATCTGTGATAGCAGCTTTTAATACATCGATATTGATTTGAAAACCATCTTCTTCATAAGTTGGAATAAATACTGGTTGACCGCCAGCAAATAGTACTTGATCTTTATAGGGGGAAAAATATGGCTCATGAATAATTACTTCATCTTCAGGATCAAGCAACACCTGTAACGTTAGATACATACCGTGTAATGCACCAACTGTTGCACGTACTTGGCCGGGTTCAAAAGATAAGTCATATTGTTGTTGATAAAAATTCACTACGGTATCAATAAATTCTTGACTACCGCCAGATGCAGTGTATTTTGTATGACCATTTCTAACGTCTGTAAAAGCCGCTTCAATGATTCGTTCATCGGTAATCAAATCTGGATCACCAATCGATAAATCCAATAAATCAGGTACTTGTTTCGCTAATGTAGCGATGTCCATCAAGATATTCTCAGCAGGTTGCTGATGTTTTTTTGCAATATTTGAACGGTTCATGTTTTTACCTCCAATAACTTGTTGCTCTTTATTATTCTATACTATTTTTTTAAGAGGACCAAGCAAGTTTTATTGATACTTGCTTGGTCCTCTTTCGATTTTTATAAAACTTTTCTTAAAAAATCTTGAGTTCTTGGGTTTTTCGGTTGACCAAAAATTTCTTCAGGGGTGCCTTCTTCTTGAATAATTCCTGCATCCATGAAAATCACACGATCGGCTACTTCACGGGCGAAGCCCATTTCGTGTGTTACAACGACCATCGTCATTCCTTCAACGGCCAAAGCTTTCATAACAGCTAAAACTTCACCAACCATTTCGGGA
The DNA here is from genome assembly GCF_001730285.1 of Enterococcus ureasiticus. Lineage (GTDB taxonomy): Bacteria > Bacillota > Bacilli > Lactobacillales > Enterococcaceae > Enterococcus_L > Enterococcus_L ureasiticus. The sequence goes on along the minus strand of NZ_MIJZ01000013.1, from coordinate 375,776 downwards.
TCGAGTGCAGAGGTCGGTTCATCAAAAAGCATCACATCAGGATTCATTGCTAAGGCACGAGCGATCGCTACCCGTTGTTGTTGCCCACCAGATAAGCTTGAAGGGTAGCTTGCAGCTTTATCTTTTAAACCAACTTGTTCTAATAAAGCATGAGCTTTTTCTTTCGCTTTTTCTGGTGTTTCTTTTTTGACTTTGATTGGACTGATCGTTAAATTGTCTAAAACTGTTTTATGGGGAAATAGATTGAAATTTTGGAATACCATACCCATTTTTTGGCGAAGAGCATCGATATCTGTATCCTTATCCAATAAATTTTTGCCTTCAAATTCGATCGTTCCGTCTGTTGGTTGTTCTAATAAGTTTAAGCAACGTAAGAAGGTACTTTTTCCGCTGCCAGAAGGGCCAATGATTACGACCACTTCTCCAGCTTTTACATCTAAATCGATGCCTTTTAAGACTTCATTTTTCCCAAAGGTTTTGTGTAAGTTTTTTATATTAATCACTAGTGCTCATTCTCCTTTCAGCAACACCTAACAGGCGTGAAATAGTAAAGGTTAAAACAAAGTAAATCAATGATACAACAAGGTATGGTAAGAATGGTTTAAAGCTAGCTCCTTGAACATTGCCGGCTTGGAATATCAATTCCGAAACTCCGATGACCGAAACGACAGAAGATTCTTTGATTACAGTGACAAATTCATTTCCTAAAGCAGGTAAGATATTTTTGATTGCTTGGGGTAAAATAATGTAACGCATCGCTTGCGGTTGATTCATACCAAGAGAACGCGCAGCTTCTAATTGTCCTTTGTTAACGGCATTGATTCCGGCACGAACGATTTCAGCAACATAAGCACCGCTGTTTAATGCAAGAGCGATACAACCAGCAGCGATTTTCGATAAATCAAGACCTAGAACACCTGTACCAAAATAAACGATAAAAATTTGTACTAATAGAGGCGTACCACGAACATATTCAATATAACAGATAGCGATACCACGTAAAATTTTCGATTTTGATAACTTCATTAAGGCTAGTAAACCACCCAGAATAGCACCAAACAATACGCCCATAAAGGCTAAGAAAATGGTGTAACCAGCACCACTGATATAGAATTTTCCGTATTTTCCAAGGAAGCTTTCATCGTCTGTAAACATTAATTTACCAGCTTCTTTTTTATAACCATCTAATAAATTATTATCATTGATCGTTTTGATTGAAGCGTTGACTTTTTGTTGTAAAATAGGTGCATTTTTAGGAATCGCAACAGCTGCATCTTTTTGACCTTGTTCAAATGAAACGTCTGCAAATGTCAATTCTTGATCACGATCAACATAAGCTTCAGCAACGGGGCCTTCCAGAACAGCTGCATCAACTTTTTTATTTTTTAAATTCATGATGATGTCTGGTACTTTTTGTAAAGAAGTTGGAATCGAACCAACAAGTTCTGTTTTCGCCAATTCTTCTTGTGTAGTTTGTTTTTGAACGCCAACTTTTACACCATCAAAATCCTTTGTTGATTGAAATTGATCTTTGTCCGCTTTTCTAACGACAACTTTTTGTTGGACAGTCATGTAAGGAGTCGAAAAATTAACTTCTTGCAGTCGTTCAGGTGTTGGTGCCATACCTGAAATAATCAAATCGATTTTGCCAGTTTTCAATGCACCTAATAATGCATCAAAACCCAATTCTTCGATTTTTAATTTAACGCCAAGATCATCTGCGATTTTTTGTGCAATTGAGATGTCAAAACCAACAACCTGGTCTTTACCGTCAACATCTGCATGAAATTCATACGGTGCATAGTCAGCAGACAACCCAACGATTAGTTCACCACGTTTCATAATGCTGTCGTAGACTGGATCTGGTTCTTCGGCGATTGCTGTAGTTACCGGGATAAAAGTGAGTAGTATCAGCAATATAGGGATAATAAGTGCTAAGGTTTTTTTACATAATTTCATTTGTTCTTCTCCTTTATAATAGAGTGATAACAGTTGAGTAAGTACAACTGCCTAGTTTTTCAATAAATATTCTAAAAAACGTGTATAAATGTATAAAAATTTATTGTTTTTGGATGTGTTTTATCATATCATAGATTAAGGGAAAGGAAAAGTGAATTTTATCAAAGAATTTACAAAAATTCACTTTTGCATAAAAATTAGTAAAAAATGAAAGGTCGAGAAGAATGAATCAATCATTGATAGTAAGAGGAGCGCCGCAAGAATATGAATGCCGGGTTGGTGCGTGGGATGATTTAGAAGAACATTTAAATAGAAGAAAGATCAAACGAGTAATGGTTTTACATGGGAAAGATTCATGGGAAGCGGCGAAACCGTATTTTCCTACATTAATGAATATAGATGCACACTTTGTCTATTATGGCGGAGAATGTACGGATGAGCAGACGATAGCGTTAAAGCAAATGTTTGAACACGAGCAATTAGAAGCAATCATCGCTGTTGGAGGTGGGAAAATTGCAGATTTAGGTAAAGCTGTAGCGAATCAATGTGATACGCCTATCTTGATTTTACCAACACTAGCTGCAACCTGTGCTGCGTATACACCATTAAGTGTGATATACAAAAATGATGGTGCTATGGATCGCTATGATGTCTTTGCTAAAAGTAATGCATTAGTGTTGATTGAGCCTAAAGTGATCTTGGATTCACCAATCGAGTTGATGATCGCAGGGATCGGCGATACTGTGGCTAAATGGTATGAAGCAGATGCAATGATCTCACAATTATCAGTACAGCCGATCGAGATCCAGGTATCTGCATACGCAGCTAAAAAATGCCGAGATGTTTTACTTGCGGACAGTCAAGAAGCACTCAATGCTATGAAAGAAAAAGAAATCAATCAAGCCTTTTTAAATGTTGTAGAAACGAATATTTTACTTGGCGGGATGGTTGGTGGCTTCGGTGATGATTACGGTCGAACCTCAGGGGCTCACTCAATTCACGATGCATTGACTATTTTACCAGAGAGCCACCACCAACTTCATGGCAATAAAGTTGCGTATGGTGTTTTGGTTCAGTTAGTGATCGAAAATAAATGGTCAGAAATCGAGCAGCTAATTCCGTTTTACCGCAGTCTTGATTTACCTATTTCACTAAAGAAAATGAAGATGTGTTTATCAGAGGATGATTATCAGCGTGTTGCTGAACGTGCTGCTGAGCCGCACGAAACCATTCATTATATGAAAGAAAAGATCACACCAGAAATTGTAAAAACAGCAATGATCGAACTTGAAACAGCGATGAGCAGTAGATAAGTGAAGTTGAAAAAATCAAAAAAACTGGAGAACGGAGTTTTTGAACGCTGATCTCCAGTTTTTATTGTTCTAAGGATATCCTAAACAAAGCCTGTAAAACCTTAGTTTTAAGTTAAGGAATGAACGATACATTTTATATCAGGTTAGTAAGTAGCTAAAAGTGATTTTACTTAGATGAAGCGAGATCACTTTTTTGTTGTTGTGTTTCTTTTGTTGGTTAGTTTCGCATTCCTTGTATCCCCTGATCAGTATCATGCTGAGGAAGAAAAGGTACTTCAAGGAATTAAAATGTATACAGAAGAATACAACCAAGCGAAACAATTACTACCAGAAGGTTATACTTTTGTTGGTGATAGTTCGGATTACTCAATTAGAGCTTCTCGACCAGTACTTCTTGCTCGAGATCATATCCAGAAATACGGTTGGTAAGGCTATTACAGTACTGAGGATTACATTATAGGTTCTACTGGGTTAGGTTTGCGTCTTGAAGCTATGCAACTATTGGTGTCTCATCCGAAAGGAACAGTAACTTACCGGATGCACGTTCAAGGTCAAGGATGGCAATCTTGGAGACATGAAAGTGGTGTAGCAGGCTCTCAAGGATCGGGTTTACGAAGCGAAGCCGTACAAATTAAAGCAACTAAAAAACTTTATGTAATTTACAGAGCTCATGTACAAGGGAAAGGTGGGTTACCTTGGGTTAGAAATGGAGATGTTGCAGGAACAACTGGACAAGCCAAGCGACTGGATGGTATACAAGTTTTATTATCTTATAGCTAATTAGCATAAATAAAAATATCTAACCTTTTAAAGTAGCTACAAATTAATGTAGCTACTTTTTTTGTAGTTCAAATATAAAAAAATATCGCATAATAACCTACAATTGTTAAAAGAAGCGTTCATAAAATTTTTTTCTTAGTTTTAAAATGGAAGCTATCAAAACTTAAAAGTATTGATCGGATAAATTATACCTACAAGAATCACGTCAATAGGCTATCAAAATTTACAATCATAAGAGTCTGCTCAATTTTGTTTCAATTTAGATTGATTTAAAGTAAGTTTATTTAATTACTAATTGTACGTGTTATTAATTTTTAGTAACTTTCATAGATGATGTTTTATCATTAAATCCTTCAGGATATGGAATAGTCAGTAGTCCAATAAATCTGTAATTTCTATCCTTTAAGGATAGCTATTTAATAAGAAAATGACAGCGGGTACACCAAGTAAGTTTTAGATATAGAGTTAAGATCTTAAAAGAAAATTAAGAAAATAAATATTTCCAAATCATTTCGTTTGTGTTACAATTGTGTTACAAAAGAAAAGGAGTGTTTAATATGAAAAACATATGGATTGTTGGGTTATTATTTTTATTTTTGGTAGGATGTTCTGAAGAAAAGCCAAAGGAAACAAAAGATAGTTCTAACATACAAAGTTCACAAAGTACACAGAAAAAAAAGGTATACGAAAAATCATCGAGTGTAGCATCACAATCAAATGAGAATCCTCATTTAGATCAGAATTCCAATTCAGGTATGATTAATGATTCTAGTCAAAGTATGACCATCAACAACTCTGAGGTAAGTGAAAATACTAATTCCGAAGTGGGTGACAATGCTAATGCGGCAACACCTGTGCCAATAAGAGGTGCTTGGGTAGGTAACAATGGTGAAGTAGATATTGAAGTCACGATAACAGAGAATACTATTATTTCAAATGGTCAGACATATACGGTTACTGGTTTCACGCAAAGTGGAAATACGTATACTATTGTTTGGGATATTGATAGTGTTGCTAACCCAGGTAATCCACAGCCATTTATTTATACCTATTCACCAGAAACTGATGAATTGAGCGCTGGGATTGTTTTAAAACGTAAATAAATCTGATTTGACAATTGATTTTTACAGATAAAAGTCTTTAGATAAAGGGAAAATAAAAGTGTTCAGCTACGAAACTGTTAATTCGCAACCTAATCAAATTGAGTTATTTTTTGTGGGTTGCGATGCAATTTCTTTTTTAAATGGCGGTAACTAAAATCACTGATTATTTAGTTTAAAAGAAGTGTACAGAAAATGACTGAAAATCAACAGTTGAATGAACTAGGGTTTCAGTTATTCGTGGATCTTTTAGAGGAAATTCCGAGAGAAAAAAAGTTTGGAATAAAGAGCGGCAACTAGAAGGGATTCAGCGAGCAAAAGAAAAGAAAGTCTATAAAGGAAGACAAATAAAGTATTCCGAAACGACTACAAATCCAGAAAATCGAACGGTTTATTTTCAGATCAAGGATTTAATTTTAAAGGGGGTTCCAATCACATCCATTAAAAATATGACTGGAGCAAACCGTGTGACCATTTATCGAATAAAAAAGGAACTGGAAAGTTAAAATTCCAGTTCCTTTTTTACATTTTAAACTATTTGAATAAAGGGAATTAAATTATAAACCGCCATTTATCGAAGCAAAAACCCCGCCATTTAAAAAGGAAATTGACAGCTATCCTTTTTATTCAATTAAGTACCTCAACCAAAAACATTGGAAACACAAGTAAAGCAAGAGAAATATTGAAATCAAATTCAAAGTATGATTATTTTCTCGATTATGTTGTTGATCCTAATTCAATAGAGTTCTCGCTGTATAACTGTAATAATGATTGGAGCCTTTCAACCGATAAAAACGACATATTGATTCAAGAATATATCAATCTAACCAAACAACAAACCATTGAAATAGTAAGCACTTGCCACCACATAGAGCGTTTTAGGTATGGATATTCATTTTATTATATGTATGCAGGTAGAAAGGTGAATCTTTGCATGAGATTACTGAACAACACTACAAAGAAAAAAACAAACAGTAACTGAATACATTGAGAATTATTTTGACACTACAGCAGCATTCCATGAATTGGCAAGAAAGAAAATACCACCTTTGGAAAGAAAATTGATGAGTCAAAGGGCAAAGGAATATCTATCAAAAAAATGACCGTTTTTGGGACAAGAAAGGAAATGATTAGTCATGTTATTATCTGAAAAACTTAAGAAGGTTAGTTTCACTGAGATTGATGATCCTGTAGAATATTTTGATCAGTTGGCTAGTGAAGCAACTGAAATGGAATCAATAATAAGCGTACACTCGATCCTTGTTGAACAATTGGGGCAGAATGTCGTTGAAGATACGATAAAAAATTACTTACAAGATAAATGACGGTTTTTGGGAAGGAGAAAAATAAATGTTAGAAGTAATGAAAAATGAATTAAATAAGATGGAAGTTCTTGATAGTTCTGTAGGTGGCGGAGAGTTAGAATGTGTATTGATTAAAGATACTGAAGACAATAGAAAGAAAATAAATATGTTGCTATGTTTAGTTAATAATTGGGCTATAGTGCCTGAACACTATGCCCCTGCAACTTATGAATTTATCGATGTATGTAAAAAGGAGTGCGAAGGTTATCTCGATATAGCTTATCTCGTTTATAATTTTTTCCAAAACGTTCAAGTAGATCATTTAGGGTTTGATCAAGAACGTAAGCAGTGGATAATATCTCTAGATTAGACGGTTTTTGGGAAGGAGAAAGAAGTGCGTACTATAAAATTTCGTGGAAAATGTCGAGATACGAAAGAATGGGTTTATGGATATTATGTGTATGAGGGCATGGGAAATCATTTGATCGTGAGTTTCAATGAAGAACTTAAACAAAGTACTAAGTTGGGAAGTCATTCCTGAAACTGTTAACGAGTATGTAGGATGCGATGATAAATATCAAGTAGAAATTTATGAGGATGATTACTTATTAGATGAATTTTTGTCAACTCCTGAAGAAAATATATATTCAAGAGTAATTTTCAATGATGGGGGATTCTTTACTGTATCCAAAGAAAATTATTTTGAAATACGTGAGGAAAATGAAACAAGTGCTGTTGTTGGGAACGTTGTAGACAATCCAGAGTTAGAAGAATGTTATAAAAAATAGTAGCAACTTTAGGAAGGATAAACTGATCCTTTTATTTTATCCTTATTGTGTAAATTTTGAATATAACTAAAAGTGATCTTATGCAGTTGCGGTGAGATCACTTTTTTGATGTAATTTACATATGTAAATAAGTTCCTTTAATAATGAGAAAGGTAAAACTTATTTTTATCAGGAAATTACTGATTTATCCAATATTTAGATAAAAATATTTCTCTTTATGTGTTAAACTAATATTGGAATGAAATTCACTCTAAAAGGAGAAATTAAATATGGCTGGAGATCGCATTAAATTATCACCACAGGAGCTACGCACGTCTGCTACAAAATATACGGATGGATCACAACAGGTTCAAGACATTTTATAAAAACTACAATCTGAACAAGATACAATTCAAGGGAACTGGGAAGGTTCAGGTTTTGACAGTTTTAATGATCAATTCACTGCTTTAAAACCAAAAGTAAGTGAGTTTGCGGAGTTATTAGAACAAATCAACAAGCAATTAAATGAAGTCGCAACTATAGTGGAAGAAACAGATCAAAATATTTCTTCAGCTATTGGTAGAGGATTATAACAATAAATAGACAGGAACCCCTAATAAGGTTCCTGTTTTTCTCTAAAAGGAGGTCTATAGGTGTCTATTAATAGCACAACCAGTGTAGCAGGTGGCGTGTCAGCTTCATTCAGCCAATCTGCAAGTGCTTTAAACAGTATTTCTGTCTCTGTTAGTTCAGGACAAATCAATGTTGCAGGAAACAGTGCAGCAATACAGAGTTTTTCAACCTTTCAATCCAGTCTAAAAGGGATCTCTAACAGTGTTGTACAAGCAGGGGATAACATTCATTCTGTCGCCAAAGAATTTGAACGGATTGATCAAAAGATTGCTCAGTTACCCACTCTTTCTTTTGGAGGGGTGAGATAATGGAATTAACAGCACAACAACTCTTTGAGGACAAAAATTATCGTTTCAATAATCAATTGGAGGAACTTCAAGAAGCACAACGAGAGAACAAAAAAGAGCAAGGATTTATTGAACAATTACAAGAACGCTTTTATAGCGTGCAACAACAAGAACATACCCTTTATGGACGCTCGTTGAATGAAGTAGATCCAGAAGAAAGACCTTTTTTTGAAGAGCGACAAGACGAGGGTTTTCATTTGTCACGCAAAGCATTACAGGAATTTGAAGAAGAACAAGAGCAACTGACACAATATCGTAAGAACTTGTTCGAGCAAGAGGATTCTGTCCGTTCCGATCAACGAGCTTTCTTAAAATCGGAAGGAAAGGAGAATCTTAATGGGACTTAAATTCAGTGTATCAGAAGCACAAACGAGAAGCTCGCAGGCTGCACAAGTAAATACACAAGCTCAACAAGCAGCTGCTTCATTACAACAAAGCGTGAGTTCATTTCTATCAGCTCCATTATCCAGTAAAGCCTATGATTCAGCAAAGAATTATTTTATGGTTGCCTATACCCCAATTTGCCAGTCCATTATTATGACAGGTGAAGCATTAGCTAATGGCCACAAGAAATTTCTAAGTGAGTATCAATCTACGGTTAGTGGTATGGATATGGATGAAGATAAAATCTTAGCTGAAATTGACGACTATAGAGCGTTATTGCATACGATTGACGAATTAATACGTGATGCAAAGACAGCAAGACCAGATTTAGAAAAGCGTTCAATGAATGCGTATGAAGCCATGCAAAAGAGACAAGAGAAGCTAGAAAAGTTTCGTGCATACAGTGCGCAGTCAGCAAGCTACTTTGAGGAATACAACGCGTCACAACAGGAATTAGACAAAGGTCTTGCCCAAGTGAAGGACTGTAAAGCATGGAATGCTGCTTCAGGAACGTTTGATATCAAGAAATTAGACATGAATTGGGCAAAACCAATTGCGACTCGTTGGGGAGATCGCCAGAAAAAAATTGATGCTAAAGTAAAAGCATATACTCTTGCAAATCAAGAGATCACAACAAAATTTGATGAATATGGAAATGTCTTGGGTGTGTATGTTGATGGCAAATTTGATGCAGAATTAACGAGTACATTGCAAGAATCTATTAGGACACAAAACTTTGATATGATTAAAGGCTTCGGGTCTGGATTTATTGATCAGTTAGCTAATAATAATGGTAAATCTTTATTAAATGAATGGTTTGGGGAAAGAAAATTTGGTGCAGAATTTTCAGGAACAAAAAATTATGCTGTAGGGCAATTTGTAGCAGACTTAGCTTCTTTAGTACAAGGCGGAGCAGAGTTTATCGGCGGTGGATTATGGGCATTCGGTGGTTCAGCAGCGTCCACAGTCTTTTCAGGTGGGGCAGGAGCAATTGCTGTTCCTGCAATTAATGCCAGTGGTTTAGCCGTATCTGGTCATGGATCTGGTGTATTTACTAGCGCATGGGGTAGTTTAGGTGATGGTTACCATTTTGAAGATAAATCGTATAATAACAAAAATGGAGAATGGGGAAATGGCAAGTTTGATAATACTGCCGATAATATACAAGATCATTTTGAAAAACATGGGGATGAAGTTGGCGCAAGTAGTATAGAGCAATACATGAGAAAAGCTCAAGAATTTGCAAGAACAGTGAAAAAAGGTGTGAAGCCTTCTCCAGTACCAGGAGCTACACAAGATGTGTTGAGATATAGAAAAAATGGGAAATATATTGATTTAGCACCGAATGGATCAATTATTTCCTTTGGAAAAACTTAACTCAAGGAAGGAGTATAGATATGGCTTTAACTCACGAATTTGAAATGTTTAAGAGTAGTAAAGATGTTGTATTTAACAAGGAAACAAGAAAAAACATGGTTAATATAGAGGATACTTTCATATTATATGGCATAGATACTTTAAAATGGATTCCGTCATTTTCAAAGAATTTTGAACAAAGATCTAACGGTTTGGATTATTACGGAAGAACGTATCTAGATTCTGAAGGAATAACTGTTTTAAAAGGGATCATTGGAGGGTGGTTGCAAATATTTAAATATGCTCCTGTCCAAATTGAATTAACTAGTGATTACGATATTGATAATGGTAAATTTAATAGTGTCATTATTGACAAGGAATATTTGCTAACCCAACTACAAAATCTGTTTGATCTGTGTGATAGCGCGCTAAAAAAAGACTATATTTTAGTTCATTTTGGTATTTAGTATAGATTTAGGATAGAGACTTTCGGCTCTTTGTCAACTAATGTTGGTGAAGAAAATCCAAAGAATTAAATCATTTATTATGAGTCTTAGAGGTCTTTTCCTCTAGGACTTTTTATTTGGTTGAAAAAGAACAGTACCAAAGCATAAAGTAATTCTCAATTTAAAATTATAGAAGTTACGGAAGCCATAGGCATTTCTTTTTAATACTTTTATATGATTATTCAAGCACTCTAACGGTCCGTTGGAATAAGGTAAATCCAACGCATTTTTAATGCCAGTTTGAACTTTATTAAAGGTACTAATTGTCGTTTGATAATAAGCTGGAAGCATAGAATAATCTTGGTCTAATAGCACGTGAAACCTTGTGTAGTCTCTGGTCTGTATGGCGTAGAGAAAATCCTGATAACAGGTATAGCCAGCTTTTAATTCCTTATCATAAGCAAGTAACCGATCTACGAGTTCTGTTTCTGTTAAATAGGCACGGAAAGAAGGACGCCATTGGCGTTTTTCAAAATTGAGAATTGATTGATTCTTTTGGAGAAGTTTCCAGTAATTCTTCAAGTGACGGTATTTTTTTGCCACTTCATTTCCCATATGAAGAAACGTATTCATTCGTTGAATGCGGTGTTTTAAGAATGTCCGTCCAATGTGTTGAACAATATGGAAGCGGTCAAGAATAATCTGAGCTTTGGGAAATAGTTTCTTAACTAAAGAAAAATAAGGTGCATACATATCGCAAACAATGTATTTTACCCCTTTACGAACAGCTAAAGGAAATCGTGAGAAATAGCGTTCTAAAAAAGGGAGTTGCCGATTTTCAACGACATCAATTAACTGTTTTGTTTGTCCGTTCATCATGATAAAGCTCATAGAAGCTGCGACATGTTTCACAGATTTGAATTCATCAAAACAAAGAACATCGGGCAAGGTGAGTCGATTGATTTTTTTTGGTTCATAAAACTGTTTTAATACGCGATAAACAGAAGAAACAGAGACTTTCTTTTGACGGGCAATTTCACTCATAGACGTGGTTTTTCTTAAACGATCGGCAATAGAAAGCTTCACTTTCTTTGAGATCGAACAACACTTTTCGACCAGACTTGTTTCAGCGACAAAGGTTTTATTACAAGAATGGCAGAAGAAACGGCGTTTCTTCAAGCGTAAATACGTTTGATTACTCAGAGACATCATTCAGTAAAATCAGACAGGTTGTAAAGCTCCAACGAATAATCGATCCTTCTTCTTTAGTACCACAAAGAGGACAAGAGTGGGCTAAATAATCCAATATACCAGAAAATACTTGGCAGATCCGTCCTTTGATGCGTTCTTTTTTTAAAGAGTTTTTATTAAAAGTAATGTTTAAGTCTAGAATATCTAATGTATTTTTGATAAGATTTGTATAGGACATCTTGATTTCCCCTTTTGAATGGTTTTCGTCGACTTAATTCTAAAGGATATCGAGGTGTCTTTTCTATTATTTTGCATTAAAAAAGATGTCGATGATTTCTCACCAACATCAAAAAGTATAGAGCCAAACTTTCTCTATCTTATTTTTATTCTTTAATAATTTCTTATTCACCTATGCCAAAAACATTGCAAATACGAACAAAAAAAAGTATGATGAGGAAAGTGTAAATTTACAAAAGAAAGTAGGAAAATGAATGACAGAACCAGCCATTCGTTATCGTTTAATAAAGAAAGAAAAACATACAGGTGCCCGTTTAGGAGAAATAATCACGCCTCACGGTACTTTTCCAACACCGATGTTTATGCCTGTAGGAACGTTAGCGACAGTAAAAACCATGTCACCAGAAGACTTGAAAGAGATGGGAGCCGGAGTGATCCTAAGCAATACCTATCATTTATGGCTTCGCCCCGGAGATGATTTGATTGCGGAAGCTGGCGGCTTACATAAGTTTATGAATTGGGATCAACCGATTTTAACTGATTCTGGTGGTTTTCAAGTCTTCTCATTAAGTGATATGCGAAAAATCACAGAAGAAGGGGTTCATTTTAGACATCATTTAAATGGATCTAAATTATTCCTTTCTCCAGAAAAAGCAATCAATATCCAAAATAATCTAGGTTCTGATATTATGATGAGTTTTGATGAATGTCCACCGTTTGACGAAAGCTATGATTATGTTAAGAAATCAATCGAGCGTACGTCACGCTGGGCAGAACGTGGATTGAAAGCACATGCTAATCCAGACCGTCAAGGCTTATTTGGAATCATTCAGGGTGCTGGGTATGAAGATCTACGTCGTCAAAGCGCCAAAGATTTGATCAGTATGGACTTTCCAGGCTATTCTATTGGTGGCTTATCAGTTGGTGAACCTAAAGCTGAAATGAACCGTGTGCTAGATTTTACAACGCCTTTGATTCCTGATAATAAACCAAGATATCTAATGGGTGTGGGAACAGCTGATTCATTGATTGATGGCGTGATTCGTGGTATCGATATGTTTGACTGTGTGTTGCCGACTCGAATTGCTAGAAATGGAACGTGTATGACTTCTAAGGGGCGTCTAGTTGTTAAAAATGCGCAGTACGCAAGAGATTTTCGTCCGTTGGATGAGAAATGTGATTGTTATACTTGTAAAAACTATACTCGTGCTTATATCCGTCATTTGATTAAAGCGGATGAAACATTTGGGATTCGTTTAACGTCGTACCATAATTTATATTTCCTATTGAATTTGATGAAACAAGTTCGTCAAGCAATTATGGATGATAATTTATTGGAATTTAGACAAGCTTTTTTTGAAGAATATGGCTTCAATAAAGAGAATGCGAAAAGTTTCTAAAAAATCAATCAAAAGACTAGTGTTGTACAAGAAATTTTGGTACAGTAAACTAGTGATTATAGGATAGAGAGGTGAATAGATAATGGGCGGAGGACTTTCGTTTATTTTACCATTAATTCTTTTAGCAGGAATGATGTTTTTTATGACTCGTTCGCAAAAGAAACAACAAAATGAACGTCAAACACTTTTAGATGCAATGAAAGTGGGCGATGACGTTGTAACGATTGGCGGATTACATGGTGTAATCTCTGAAATCGACAATGACAAAAAGACTGTACTGATCGATTGTGAAGGAATTATCCTTGAATTTGATCGTGCAGCAATCAAAACAGTTAAGCCAGGTACGGTTGTTGCAAATGACAACGATGTAACTGTAGTTGAAACGAAGGAAGAAACAGTGGTTGAAGAACCAACTATAACAGAAACTTCTGAAAACAACGAAACGAAAGAATAAATTCCAGCTTGCTGGAATTTTTTCTTTCTAAAACACATAAAAAAAATAGAGAGGTCATTCTTTAGAAAGAGGGGGAGAACCATCGAAAAGCTATCGTGGCATCAAAAGTTCTTATTGAAAAAAGAATTAAAAATCAAATGCCGATCTTTTCAGCAACTTGGTTATTCATCAGTTAATGAAACAGAATTGATGAACTATCTTGTTTCTTATCGTTGGAAAAAGAAAGCTCCATCATCGATCAAAGCGTGTCGGGAAGACATTTTACATATTGAGCCAAATGAATTTTTTGATTATCAGCAGTTGATTGCACAAACAAGTAGTTTAACAATTAAAGATTGGCGAGACTTGACGGATCTATTCTAATACGGATAGGTTCTTTTTTCTTTTTGTATAATAAGAAGCGCTTACTTTTATATTAGAGATAAAAATATGGTTTAATGTGAAAAAAATCACAATAAACTATTTACAAGTGAAAAATAATGTTGTATGATGTGTATGTGAAATAGTTAACAAACAAAAAATAAAACATTTATTTTTCTAGGAGGATCACAATGGCTAAAACAATGAAGAAAGAAGATACCAAAACGACTGATGTATCAGCAATGATCGACGAGTTAGCAAAAAAAGCAAATGTTGCTTTAAAAGAAATGGAAGACTTCGATCAAGAAAAAGTTGACCACATTGTGCACCAAATGGCAATGGCTGCTTTAGATCAACACATGCCTCTAGCAAAAATGGCAGTTGAAGAAACTGGCCGTGGAATTTATGAAGATAAAGCAATCAAAAATATGTACGCTTCTGAATATATCTGGAACAGCATCAAACATGACAAAACTGTAGGTGTTATTAATAAAGACGACCAAACAGGTTTGATTGAAATCGCTGAACCAGTCGGAGTAGTTTGTGGTGTTACACCAACAACGAATCCAACATCAACAACTATTTTTAAAGCATTGATTTCTATAAAAACACGTAACCCAATCGTTTTTGCTTTCCATCCAAGTGCACAAAAATGTTCTGCAGAAGCTGCTCGTATCGTTCGTGACGCAGCCATTAAAGCAGGTGCTCCAGAAAACTGTGTACAATGGATCGAACAACCTTCATTAGAAGCTACTTCAGGCTTGATGAATCACCCTGGAATCGCAATCGTTTTAGCCACTGGTGGTAGTGCTATGGTGAAATCAGCTTACTCTACTGGAAAACCAGCTTTAGGTGTTGGACCAGGTAACGTTCCTTCTTATATTGAAAAAACAGCGAAAATCAAACGTGCAGTCAATGACTTGATCGTTTCTAAATCATTTGATAATGGTATGATCTGTGCTTCTGAACAAGCTGTGATCGTAGACAAAGAAGTTTATGCGGCTGTAAAAGCTGAATTTGAAGCACATCAAGTATATTTTGTTAAACCAAACGAATTACAAAAACTAGAAGATGCTGTCATGAACGAAGGTAAATATGCCGTTAATCCAGCAATCGTTGGTTATTCTGCTGAACATATCGCAGAACTTGCAGGTATCAAAGTACCAAAAGGCACGAAAATCTTAATTGCTGAACTTGAAGGAGCAGGCGCTGAATACCCACTTTCTCGTGAGAAATTATCTCCAGTTTTAGCCATGATGAAAGCAAAAAATACAGATCATGCTTTTGACCTATGTGAAGCAATGCTTGAATTAGGTGGATTGGGACATACAGCTGTGATCCATACAGAAGATGAAGATCTACAAGTGAAATTTGGTTTACGTATGAAAGCTTGCCGTATCTTGGTAAACTCTCCATCTGCTGAAGGTGGGATCGGTAATATCTATAACGAAATGATTCCGTCATTAACATTAGGTTGTGGATCTTACGGTAAAAACTCAGTTTCTAAAAACGTATCTGCTGTAAACTTGATCAATGTCAAAACTGTAGCGAAACGGAGAAATAATATGCAATGGTTTAAATTACCACCAAAAATTTTCTTTGAAAAAAATTCATTACAATATCTACAAAAAATGGAAAATGTTGAACGTGTTATGATCGTCTGTGATCCAGGAATGGTTCAATTTGGTTATGCTGATACGGTTCGCAAAGAATTACAAAAACGTAAAAACGACGTTCAAATCGAAGTATTCTCAGCTGTAGAACCAAATCCATCAACAAACACAGTTTATGCTGGAACAAAAGTCATGGTTGATTTTGAACCAGATACAATCATCGCTTTAGGTGGGGGATCTGCAATGGATGCCGCTAAAGGCATGTGGATGTTTTATGAGCACCCAGATACAGAATTCTTTGGTGCAAAACAAAAATTCTTAGACATCCGTAAACGTACGTACAAAATTGAAAAAGCCGTTAAAACACAATTTGTATGTATCCCAACAACATCTGGTACTGGTTCAGAAGTAACACCGTTTGCGGTTATTACAGATAGTGAAACTCATGTGAAATATCCATTAGCTGATTATGCATTGACGCCAGATGTTGCGATTATCGATCCACAATTTGTTATGTCAGTTCCAGCTTCTGTCACAGCTGATACTGGTATGGATGTATTGACACATGCGATCGAGTCTTACGTTTCAGTAATGGCTTCTGATTACACGCGTGGATTAAGTTTACAAGCAATTAAATTAGTCTTTGAACACTTAGAAAACTCAGTGAAACGTCCAGATGCAGAAAGTCGTGAAAAAATGCATAATGCATCAACAATGGCTGGTATGGCTTTTGCCAACGCATTCTTAGGAATTTGTCACTCAGTAGCGCATAAAATTGGTGGAGAATATGGGATTCCTCACGGACGTACAAATGCGATTTTATTACCGCATATTATCCGTTACAATGCTAAAGATCCTTCAAAACATGCAATGTTCCCTAAATATGACTACTTCCGTGCAGACACAGATTACGCTGATATTGCGAAATTCTTAGGTCTTAAAGGAAAAAATACAGCAGAATTAGTGGATGCATTAGCAACAGCAGTTTACGATCTAGGTGTATCTGTTGGAATCGATATGAACTTGAAAGCACAAGGTGTAACACAAGAAATTCTTGATTCTACTGTTGATCATATGGCTGAACTAGCTTATGAAGATCAATGTACAACAGCAAATCCAAAAGAACCGTTGATCAGTGAATTGAAACAAATCATCATTGATGCCTACAATGGTTAATTGAATAAAGTGAGAAGAGTAGCTGAAAAGTTACTCTTCTTTTTTTATGAAAAGGAGTATAATGATGATAATCAAAGACGGAGGGATAGATAATGACGATCAGAGAAGCAAAACTAGAAGATATCGAAGCAATCAATCAACTAAATACTTACCCATTAAATCATGCATATCCACTTGAAGATGCTAAAGAACAGTTGAGTTATCTACTTTCATCACCTGTCAATAAATTATTTGTAAAAGAAATAGATGGAACCGTAGTTGGTTACGTCCAGTTAAGTGAATATGTTTGTACCTATGGCCCAAATCTGATGAATGTTATGGCACTTGTGGTAGGTGAAGACCTGCATGGAAAGGGCGTAGGGAAATCACTATTGAACTACTCAGAACAATGGGCAAAAGAAAACGGTGCACAAGGTATTCGCCTAAACTCAGGAGTTGAAAGAACCGAAGCACACAAATTTTATGAACATCAAGGATATGAGAGAGTGAAGAACCAAGTGAATTTCAGAAAATTGTTTCAATCAAAATAAATCAAATCATGAAAAGAGGATACAAATGATTACATTAAAATCAAAAAGAGAAATAGATAAGATGAAGGAATCAGGGGCCTTATTAGCAGATGTACACAAACAATTACGAACATTTATTAAGCCTGGAATTACAAGCTGGGATATCGAAGTATTTGTTCGGCATTATATTGAGAGTCATGGTGGAATACCTGCTCAAATCGGTTTTGAAGACTATGAATACGCAACATGTTGTAGTATCAATGATGAAATCTGCCATGGTTTTCCTAGGAAAAAGATATTAAAAGATGGAGACCTAATCAAGGTTGATATGTGTATTGACTTAAATGGTGCTATTTCAGATTCTTGTTGGGCTTATTCAGTAGGGAAAGCAACAGATGAGACGAAACATTTAATGGAAGTCACTAAAAAAGCTTTATATTTAGGCATCGAGCAAGCGCAAGTCGGTAATCGCGTTGGTGATATCGGTCATGCCATTCAAACGTATGTGGAGTCAGAAGGCTACAGTGTTGTTCGAGATTTTATAGCACATGGTATTGGTACAACGATTCATGAAGAACCATTTTTTGCCCACTACGGGGAACCTGGTAAGGGATTACGACTAAAAGAAGGTATGACAATAACGATAGAACCCATGGTCAATGCTGGTTTGTGGCAAATGGAAATGGAGCCAAATGGTTGGACTGCCAAGACAAGAGATGGTAGTTTAAGCTGCCAGTATGAACATAGTTTAGCGATTACAAAAGAAGGACCAGTGATTTTAACCTCGCAAGGAGAAGAAGGTAGCTACTAGAGTGAAATATCGTTCAAAAATAATAACGAGCATTGCTTTTTCAAATAAATCATTTGATGTATATAATGGAGTTAAAGTATCAGATTTATTCTATTCAAGAAAGGATGAGTAAAGATGTCCAAATTTTCTCCATGTTTATGGTTTGATGGAAAAGTAGAAGAAGCAGCGGAGTTTTATGTGAACGCATTTGAACAAAGTAAAATCAATAAGGTTGATTACTATGTAGACAGTGAACATCAACCTAAAGGATCAGTATTGACTATAGCGTTGACACTTGCAGGTCAAGAAGTTATTTTGTTGAATGGCGGGCCAGAATTTAATTTTACACCCGCAATTTCATTTTTTGTAGAATGTGAGACAGAAGAGCAAATCAACAAGTTATGGGAAACATTAAGCCATAAAGGGGAAGTACTGATGGAATTTGGGGCCTATCCTTTCAGCAAGAAATACGGTTGGTTAAAAGACCAGTACGGCGTTTCATGGCAGTTGGTCTTATCAGAAACGCCGCAATCTATTGCACCAAGCTTTTTATTTACTGGAGAACAGTTTGGAAAAGCAGAAGAGGCGATGAATCAATGGATTGAGATTTTTGGTGAAGGTAATGTAGAATATGTCCAAAAAAATCCGGATGGCACTGTCGCACAAGCTTTATTTACGATGCATGGACAACCGTTTAGAGTAATGGATAGTGGTGAGGATCATGATTTTACGTTTACGATGGCAACTTCATTTTATGTCTATTGTAAAGATCAAGCTGAAATCGATCGGTTGTGGGAGGCTGTCACGGCTAAAGGAAAAGAATGGCCATGTGGTTGGATGGAAGATAAGTATGGGGTGTGTTGGCAAACTGTTACGACGGATATGGATGAATTATTCGATAATTCTGATCCAGATAGGGCGTATCGCGTGATGCAGGAATTGTATAAAATGAAACGAATTGATATATCTGCATTGAGACAAGCGTATAAAGGAGAAAAATAAATTTTTTAAGTGTTACATGAAAGTACTCATTGCACAAATTTAATATCAATTAGGGAAGATGTTGGTACAGAATTGTTTTCCCCCGAGAAATAAGAAGCCTTCAACTCTTAGTGCTTTAGCACTTAGAAATTGATGTGATTGAAGCGTAACGTAGTGATTGTTTCTGTTTCCACAGTTTATTCGGATACTAAGTGACTGGGCCATAACTCTTAGAGTTATGGCCCAGTCATTTTCATTTTTTTTAGATTATAATATATGAAAAAATAAGGTGTTTTTTCCATACTCTTAAAATATGGAAAAAGATAATTCTATAAGATAGATAATACTATTAGCGTTTTTTTCTAATAATCACACAACTCAATATAGTGAAAAAATGTATAAAGAGCTTGGACTAAATGAGTTAAGGAATGTCCGAAGACACGATATGTGTAATTACTGGCAATATTTTATTTACTATTGGTTATGCACAGAAAAATAAAACTGACAAGAATTTTATTATTGTCTTAGATGTCTTTTTAAAATAGTTAACTTATTTTGATAACCCAAATCAATTAATTTATTAAATAAATAATCAACTTGTTCTGTTTGATTTAAAACGAGGCAATCAATAAGTAGTTCTTGAAAAAGAAGGTTCTTTCTTTTGGCATCTCTTTTTCCTTCGAGTAAAACTTTTTTTGCGGATTCCCAGCGATTTTCGTTAATTAGCTGAATTCCATAATTCAAAGCCAAATGAACTCTATATTCTTTGGATATTGTAGAAACATCTTGTTTCGCTAGTTTTTTCATGACCTTTTTGTAGAGAATTTGATTTTCTGAATAATCAAATAGAGCTAAGAAGTTATTGTATAGCTGAAGTTCTCTTTTAAACCATTGTTCACTTTTGAAAAGAAGAGGCTTGATGTAAGCTTTAATTTCTTTGATAGTTAGGACAGTCTTTGATCCAGAAGTATTTAGCACATACTGTGATAACAAATATAATTCATAGTGTTTACTAGACAGATTTCTCACACTTGATATTTTTTCGTTGACTGCTTTTAAATCATCTAAACTACCGTAATTTTCTGATGCAACCAGTTCATCATATAGTATTTGATAATAAGTATCAGCTTGTTCACTCAAAGCTAAGAATTCATCGATAGTGACGTTTAAACGATTTAACAATTCTATAACTTTGTCGAATGCAGGAATGTAATGATCATTTTCAAAATTTGATAAGTTTGATCGAGACATGATGTTTTGAGCAAGATCAAACTGTGAGATACCTTTTGACTTTCTAATGGATTTAATAGTTTTTCCGTACATTTGATCTTCTCCTTTGTCAGTATTCTAACAAAAAAATCTAAGAGGCACAAATATAGTTTATATTAAAAAAAGATGTTTATGTTAATTGAAAATGAGTGATTAAAAGGAGGTTCTTATGTCAAAAATTTCAAAGTCAGCTATTATTTTATTAGTAGGAACACTATTTTCGCGAATAGCAATGTTTATGAGCATACCATTTTTGGCTATTTATTTAAGTAATGTTGCAATGTTGTCTCCGACACAGGTGGGATATATCATAGGTATTAATCCATTTGTAAATGTACTTTTTTCATTGGTTGTAGGTAAAGTGATTGATCGAGTTCAAGCGAAAAAAATATTAGTCATAATACCAATTATTTGGGGGATCGTTTTCATATTGTTTTCTTTTACTGAGCAATTTACTGGATTTATGGTGCTTAACGGATTAAATGGATTATGTTATGTAATTTATGAACCTTCGTGTAAAAAATCTTTGAGTTTGTATACTGAAAATGAGTCAAAGTTACTCATATTTAATTTACGTTATGCAGCGATCAATATTGGTGCAGTAGTAGGACCGTTAATGAGTATAGCATTGGGATTTCAAAACACAATTAAACCTTATCTAATTTTAGGATTTATTTATATTATTGTTGGATTAACTAATTTGTTTTTAAGAGAAATAGACGTTCTGAATAAAAATGGAATTGACCATAGGGCTTTAAAGACTCCAGTAAAAAAATCAATTATCTTTGATAAAAATTTTAAGCCACTTATCTTATTAATTCTTGGAGTCATGTTTTCATACTTTGGATATTCTCAATTTAATTCTACGATTTCGCAATATTTATCCCAAGATGATCTGGGCGGTATAGAAGTATATAGTTCATTATTATCATTCAGTGCATTAGCCATTATTATTTTTCAGTTTCCCATGATATATTTGACCAAAAGGTTTCAATCTAATTATGTTTTAACGGTCAGTAATGTTCTTTTTGCTAGTTGTTTATTAATCGTTAATTCTTTTCCAAATTACTTTTCTTTGGTATTGTTTACCATATTATATTCTTTTGGTGAACTACTTTTAGGTGCACGATTTGATTTTGCTATTGATCAAATTGCAAACGAACAAAATAAAGGAGCCTATTTTAGTTGGTCTGAGCTAACTAAAATTGGTTCTACTGCGGGACCTATAGTTGGAGGCTTACTTATCAGTAATTTTGACTGGGATCAGCATTTTCAGATATTCAGTATTTTAGGCATAATTACTATGATAGGATCAATTTTTATTTTATATTCAAAAATTGGTAATAACAAAATTTTTTAGTCATCATTGTTATGAATTTTTTTAAGTGAGGAGAAAGGTAAATTGAAGTATCGTTTAAGATAGAGTTCATTAATTGATGAAGAAAATAAAAAACCTTGTCACTAGATAACAACTTATGACAAGGTTTTTTATATTAGAATAGTACTATTTATATATAGTTTAAAGAGTTGCGTTAATAAGTAGGTTAGAATAAATTTCTTAATTTCTAATTTACCCTGTCTTACTTTTATTGAACGAACAGTCAGTCATTTACTTCTCTTAGCAAACGGTTGATAAGCAATACCACGGCTTTCACACCAATGAATGATCTCACTAGAAAAAATAATATCTGTCGTTGTCAGCTCAGCTGTCGTTTTTTTACCAAGCAAGGTATATAAAAGTTTAAGTTCATCTTCCCATTGTTGAACAAGGTCAATCGTTTCATCAAGACTATTTGTCATTAACTGATTTAAAATAGTTCCAGCCACACCAACACTTTTAGCACCTAAGCTAAGTGCTTTGACGATATCTAGTGACTGTCGAACACCACCAGAAGCTAAAACTGTTAGGTCGCGTTGCCAATTCATGGATTCTAATAGAGAGAGGACCGTTGATTGTCCCCAATCGGTTAAAAAGTCAAGCTCCCGTTTTTTACGACGGGCATTTTCGATTTGGGTAAAGCTTGTTCCACCTTGTCCGCTAACGTCAACCGCTTTGACACCACGCCAGACTAATTGCTCGATTGTTTCACTACTCATACCAAAACCAACTTCTTTCACAATAACTGGAACAGACAAATGAGAAACAATATCTTCAATATTATCTAGCCAACCATGAAAGTTACGATCACCTTCTGGCATTACTAACTCTTGCGGAATATTCACATGAATTTGCAGTCCATCAGCTTGAAAAAGATCGACCGCTTTTTTGGCTTCTTCTAAAGAAAGTCCAGCGCCAATATTTGCTAAAATTACACCGTCAGGATTTTCTTTACGCATGATTTGATAAGTATCTGCTAAATTAGGATCCTTCAAAGCGGCATTGACTGACCCTGTCGCCACCATCACACCCGTTTCTCTAGCGATGATGCCCAATTGCTGATTGATTTCTTTCGCGCGATCGCTACCACCAGTCATAGCATTGATATAAAATGGCTGTTTAAAGGAAAAATCAAGAAAAGAAGTTGAAATATCAACGTCATCCGTTGCTATTTCTGAAAATGAATGATGAACAAAACGAATTTGGTCGAAGTCGTTGGTTTTGTCTTTATGAAAGGCTTTAGCCAAAGAGATATGTTCATCTTTTCGATTCATCTTTTTCCTGCTTTCCGTAAAAATATACATGTAATGGTAAAGGCGTGATGCCTTCTTTTTCCCAAGAGCTCATTAATGGTAAAATACCCGATTTTTGTTTAAACAAGACAATTCCGCAATCGCCCCCGCCTGCACCAGATGATTTCGCTGCACCGCCGTAAGTTTGAGCTAAATTACATAATTTTTTAAGGGCAGGTGTTTCAATCGTAACACCTGTGATTGATGTTAATTGTTGGAGCAATTTACGGTTTTTTCGTATCTGTGCTTGAATCAATGAAATATTTTCGGTATTGAAGCCTGTAATCATTGTTTCAACACAAGCTTTACTGTCATCCAAAAATTGTTGGTATGCTGTTTCTTGTACTTCTTTTGATTGGTTGACTTGATCGACTAAATCAGAAGTAGAAGCAGGGCTTCCAGTCCAACCAATCAGCAGACGTAGTTTTTTTGGAACCGTTAAAGGTTGGATCATTAATTTTGGCCATGTTGCTTGAAGTAATGTTGTCAAAGTTTGTTTTTGTACTTGTTCATTGACCCATTGGTGGTCGAAAGTAGAAAAAGCAATCCAACCGCCATAGCAACTTGCCGCGATATCTCCACAGGAACCATTTCCTTGTACCTCTAAATGAGCTAGTGCAGAAAGTTTGAAAATTTCTTCTTCAGACAACTCTAAACCATAAAAAAGACTCAATGCTTTTACGGTTGCCACTGTTACAGCTCCGCTAGAGCCTAATCCATATTTTCGCCCATTTGAATTATCTAATTCACTGGTGACTTTCAAGTGGTAAAAAGATAATTCTTTGTATTGTTCTTGTGCATATTTCTCGGTTAAACGAATTGCTGCCAGTACGTAATGAAAGGGATTTTCCCGAATATCTAGAACCAGTTCATTGTTTCTTCTCGTCCAACGTACAGGTAGTGAACTAAATTGAGCAGACTGAATGCTGCCGACGTTTTCTGCTTTTTCAAGAGTAACCGTTACAAATTGATCTACTGCAACGATGATCGCCGGATGTCCAGGTTCAACAACGGCATATTCACCAGCAATAAACAGCTTGCCTGGTGTGGAAACTTCTATCATAATTCTTCCGACCTTTCTACAGGAATAGCTTCTATTCCTGGTCCTGCGTATGCTGCAATCAGCTGTTGCTGAGAAAAATGCTCTCCTAAAAAGTTCTTTAAAGCAGCTAAATTTTTCTTCTCTACTAAAATTTTAACATTCGGTCCAGCATCCATTGTAAAGTAACACGGTAGACCAACTTGTCTAGCTGAACGCACTAATTGCATAACTTTTAAGCTTTCAGGTGACCAGTAAGTAAAAGGTGGTACGGCGGCTAACGTCGTTCCATGCATGCGTAAACCATTTGCTTCAGTGACTTGACCTAGCTTATTAAAATCTTTTTCTGTGATTGCTTCTTTGGCTGTGGCTAAGTCTGCTTCGACACTTTCTAGCCAACCGGAATAAAAGCTTGATGTTTCTACTGTTCGTTTCATGCCATCACGACTGGAAATATCTTTTACGCCATCATCAACTAAAACGAAAAGCATCGCTAATTCGTCCTCCCATTGATTAGAAGGAATTATTTGGGCAAATGATGTCTGATCTGAGTCGCCTTTTTGCCATTCAGAAAATCCACCGAAAATACTACGACAAGCTGATCCCGAGCCGCGTCTAGCCAATCGGGACAACTCTGTTTCAGTTAATTGTAAATTCAGCGCTTCACTACATGCGCCAACGAGAGCTGCCAAACCACTAGCAGAAGATGCTAAACCGGCAGCTGTTGGGACAAAGTTTTGACTGTCGACTTTTGCAAAAAGAGACAGATTTTGTTGTTGTCGAACAAGGTTTAAGAATTTAGAAATTTTGGCAGTCTGCTTAAGATCTTGTTTTTTTCCATCTAAAAAGAAACTGTCCTCAGTCAAGGTTTCATCAAAATAGACACTTGTTTCGGTATAAAATGCATCTAATGTTAAAGAAAGACTGCTGTTCATAGGTAATATTAAGCGTTCATCTTTTTTTCCCCAATATTTTATCAACGCTATATTTGTATAGGCTCGTGCTTTTCCAGCGTACATTAATTTTTCACTCCTAATGATTGAATCCAAGTGGCTTTTGCACCTGCTAACTCTATCGCTTTAGCGATTTTTACCGCTTGCTCCTTAGAATCAGCTAAGGCGATCATACAACCGCCACGGCCACCACCTGTTAATTTTGCCCCTAACGCGCCATTTTCCTGAGCAGTAATGACTAAATGATCTAATTGATCATTACTGACGGTCAATGCTTTAAGCTGAACGTGTGCTTGATTCATGATTTTTCCCAATGAATAAGCATCATCTGTTAAAATAGCTTGTTTTGCAAGCTTAGTCAAGTGGCCTAACTCAGTAATATGTTGTGAAACGCTTTGTTTGTTTTCCTCAAAAAGATGAGCTACATCACTAACAGCCTCTCTTGTTTGACCTTTGATACCAGTGTCTGCAACGATCAAATAAGCATTGGAAACGTTCATTGGAAACGTTTCTAATGGTTGACCTTTTATGAAAAATAGCGATTCATTCCCACTAGTTGCGGCTGCATCAATGCCGCTAGGATTACCATGGGCAATTTTTTCTGCGCGATTGACTAAAGGAAGCAAGGTTTCCTGTGTGCAAGGAACATCGAAATAGTCAAATAATGCCCGAACGATAGAAACGGCCGCAGCAGCACTGGAACCCATTCCGCGTTCTGCTGGAATTGTACTGGTAATAGTGATTTTAAAAGTCGTATTTTCTTGATGAAGTACACTCAATGTTTGGTTGATGACTTCTTTGACACTTTTCAATTGAGGAGGCACTTCTGACAATTGTCCGGAAAAATAATGACAATCTAATATCATAGTAGTGTCAGATTCAACTTTTGTTGAAATATAAGTCTCTTGAAAAGGAAAAGCAATCGCAGGTTCACCATAAACGACTGAATGTTCACCCATCAATATAATTTTCCCAGAAGCTTGCCCATGACCAGTTTTTTCTTTATTCATTCTAATTAACAGTCCTTTTATTTAAATATCAAATGCGTGGTACTCTAAGGTAAAACCACAAGAATCTTAAACTGGACACCATAATTGACACTCATTTGATTAAGAGTATCATAAACGGTTTCTACCAGCAAAAGACCAAAAATATTGATCAAGACAGCATCCATATAAGTTAATATACAGTTCCCAAGCTATACTAGTTTACCAAAAAAGCATATGAAATAAAATTTTTAGTTTCTATATTAAAGAAAATATTAATTTCTAATTAATATTTGTATGCAAAAAAGAAAGCTTAGAGCTAAAATATCAAGCTCGGCTCCAAACTTTCTTCCTATTTAGTCTTCAATAACTAAGCCTAATCCTGCTGCAATCGTGATTGCTTGTTCTTGCGTGACTGTCAATCCTCGAAGTAACTCTTGGGAAAAGGCAATTCTTTCAAAAGTACTCTTAGTCAGATCAAGACCAGCCAATTTCGTATGAAACCAATTACTTCCAGTCAATGAACAGCTATCAAACAAAAGATTATTCCAAGTGACCTCAACGAATTCAGTATCATTCAAGCTCGTTTGTTGAAATTGAACGACTTTTTGATTTGTGGCACTAAAAGAAACATAATCAGCTAAACAATCTTCAAAAAAACAATCTCGCAAATAACTCTCAGCAAAATTTGTTCCTGTTAACTTACACTGACGAAAATGAACTTGGTGAAAACTAGCTCCGATCCATTCAGTATTGGAAAGGTCACAATGATCAAAAATTACATTACTACATTCAAAACGTTCAAGATGATTCCGATTCATCGTTATTTTTTCAAAGCGGCATTCTCTAAAAACTAAATTGCGTACATCTTGATAACTAAGGTCTTGATCTTTCAATGCTAAGCCTTCAATAATGAGTTCATCATCTAAAGAAATAAAATCAGTTTCAGTTAGCTGAGGCAGTAAAGGCGCGACCGGCTTTTTGATTTTCATAAATAAAACCTCCAAATTGTTATAGTAGAATAGATCGTATTATTCTGTTTCTTTATCTAAATTTTCATCTAATTGATACGCACGATTATAAAACTTTAAACAAGTCGTTAATACAAATGCACCTAAAAGTCCTAAAAGACTGCCCAAAACGATTCCAATCAAACGATAATTCAACAAACTCACTAAATATTGATGGCGGGCTAGATTCGCTAGTAACAAAGACATTGGCGTTGTAAAAAAATTTGCGATCGCATAATTTCGTCTAATAAAAAATTCTACAGTTAAAAAGAAAAAGCAAATCAGAAGAATGGTTTCTAAAGAAGTAAATGAAATACTCAACAAAAGAGCTGCGATCAACAAACCGATCATCGTACCTAAAATCCTCTGAATATTGCGATGCATGACTGCTCGTAAATTATCACCTTGTAACACAGCGGCACATGAAACAATCATCCAATAAGCATTGGTCAAATGCAACGATTGACTGATATAAGTTGCTAAAAATAAAATAGCAGCATAATGCAGAGCATCAAGAAGTGCGGCAGGATCCGTGTATAACCGCTCTTGTAAAGAAATTTTCTTTTCAGGCTCGACAGACTCTCCTTCAACAAAATACAAGATAACAGCTACAACAAGAGAGGTCAAAACCCCTAATAAAACATAACTCATCATGATTGGGACTTTCTCTAAAGGAATCTTAGTTCCACTGCCCATCGCGGTTACCATGACAATAAAAAAAGCCCCTGGCTTAGCGATTCTGTATAACCTAAAAATAATTCTGGCAAAAAATGCAATCAAAGCAATTGCGATGGGGATAACCCAAGGAATATGAGTACTAAGAACCCCTACCAGATTTCCAAAAAGTAAAAATCCGCCAATAGCACTTAAACGGATCAATAACTCTTTCAAAGGGAGTGATTGATAATAAAGGAAAGTAAAAATTCCGAGTGAGCCAAAACTGCCAATCAGTAAATTATTTGAAAAGTAACCAATGAATAATGGCACTGCCATACAAATGCCTGCACCAATCAAGCGAAAAGGTGCTTTTTGAGGTTTATGAAACGTAGTTAGTTCTTTGAAAAAAGATGAATGTTGCATCTCATCACTCCTTATTAATGTTGTGAAATATGAAAAATATTTTTTAAAACTGTTGGTGCTGAACAGTACTATTGAACAAAAATAGCTTGCTCCTACTATAGTATGTTTCTTCCAATACTAATCTAACATACTTTTTTATAAGAAGACAATCGCTTTTTTTACTAATTTGGCTTCACGGGCCAGCCTTTCGAAAAAAGAGAAAAACTGATCATGGCTAAACGAGCTTGTTCAACCTTTGAATACTGTTTCTAAGAAATCACTTCTAATGAAGATACAATTTAATGATGTGAGTATTAAAAAAAAATAAGATTATTCTTGATTTTTTAATTTAAAAATTGTAAACTATACCTCAGTACAATAAATAATTATTAAATTCTGATTTTTCAGAAAATACTTAGGGTAATTTTAGGGAGGAAAAAAGAATGAAGTTAAAGAAGTCATTTGCTTTTGGATTCATCACTTTATTTAGTTTAACATTAGCAGCATGCGGTAATGGTGGCACAAAAACAGACGATTCAGGCAGCTCAAAAGCAGCTGATGGAAAGCCAAGCGGAGAGCAAATTTTCCGTATTAATGAATTACAAGAAATGCCGAGTGCTGATTTATCAGTAGCAACAGACGTTATCAGTTTTACTGCTTTAAACAATGTTTATGAAGGAATCTATCGTTTGAATTTGGATAATAATCCAGAACCCGCTGGCGCTAGTGAAAAGGCAGAGGTCAGTGAAGATGGAATTACTTACAAAATTAAATTAAACGAAAAATCTCAATGGTCAGACGGTAAACCCGTAAAAGCAGAAGACTATGTTTATGGATGGCAACGTACAGTTGATCCAGCGACAGCTTCAGAATATGCCTACCTTTATGAATCTGTAAAAAATGGTGCAGATGTTGCAGCAGGTAAGAAAGACAAAGAAGAATTAGGAATCAAGGCGACTGGTGATTATGAATTAGAAATCACATTAGAAAAAGCAACACCTTACTTTGATTATCTATTAGCTTTCCCATCATTCTTCCCGCAAAGAAAAGATATTGTGGAAAAATATGGCAAAGAATATGCTACAACTAGCGAAAATTCAGTTTATAATGGACCATTCGTTTTAGCTGATTTCGACGGACCAGGAACAGATACAAAATGGTCATACAAGAAAAACAAAGATTATTGGGATGCAGATACTGTAAAATTGGATGAAGTACAAGTGAATGTAGTTAAAGAAGCACCGACTTCTTACAACCTATTCCAAGACGGACAAGCAGACGATGTTCAGTTGACTGGTGAACTAGCACAACAAGCAGCGAACGATCCACAACTTGTGATCCAAAAAGAAGCTTCTACACAATATATGGAATTGAACCAAATTGATGAAAATTCACCATATAGAAATGAAAATTTAAGAAAAGCTATTTCTTATTCAATCGACCGTAAATCTTTAGTTGAAAACATTTTAGGTGATGGATCAGTTGAACCTAAAGGATTAGTTCCAGCAAATATGTCTAAGTCTCCAGATTTAAAAGAAGACTTTGCAGAAGCTGCTGGCGACAAGATTGAATTTAATAAAGAAAAAGCCAAAGAGCATTGGGATAAAGCGAAGAAAGAATTGAATATCGATTCACTAGACATTGATATCTTATCTTCTGATGCTGACTCTTCTAAGAAGACAGTTGAATATATCCAAGGTGCAATTCAAGAAAACTTACCAGGAACAAAAGTAACAGTTAGTCCAGTACCATTTGCTGTTCGTTTAGATCGTTCTAACAAAGGCGATTTTAAAGCAGTTATTGGTGGTTGGGGAGCTGACTATGCAGATCCAAGTAGTTTCTTAGATTTATTCCAAACAGGCGTTCCATATAACCGTGGACACTACAGCAATCCTGAATATGATAAATTAGTAAAAGCTGCTGCAACTAAAAATGCGAACGATCCTGAAAAACGTTGGGCTGACATGGTAAATGCAGAGAAAACAATCATGGGTGACATGGGTGTGATTCCTCTTTATCAAAAAGCTGAAGCTCACTTACGTGCCGAAAAAGTTAAAGATGTTGGTTTCCATCCAGCAGGTGCGCAATACGATTACAAATGGACTTATATTTCAGAATAGTCTGAAATAGTTTTCAATAGTAAAAGGACCTTTGCCCTCTTTGAATAAAAAGGCAACGGTCCTCTTGCTATCTGTGCTCATAAAAAGTAAAATAATAAAGAAACAATAGAGACGATCAGTAAAATACCTCCAGTTTCAAGCCAGTAAAGCTGATGTGCTTTGCCAATCTCTGAAAATGGGATAAATTCTTTTGGTTCATTTTTCTTTCTAAAACGAAAATGCATTTTCATAAAACGTTGGAAATTATCAAAAAATCCAGAGGACATGATCCACATGGCTAAGCCGATAATCAGAAAGAATAATGAAACGATGAAGAAGGTATCAGATACAGAACGGATAGTCAGTGCCTGTTTTATCACTAGGTAAGTAAAAATACCGATGCTTGAGACCGCTGAGGTAATCAAGGGCCATTTTAAATTTTTCATGTGCTCATCCTTACTTAATTTTCTATCCTTACTTTATCGAAAAAAACTGATGAAGTCAAAATAATCTCGGAGGTGTCATTCTTGAACAGTTTTGGAAAATATTTTCTTAAACGGGTCTTCTTTATGATCATCACATTGTGGCTGATCGCAACGATTACGTTTTTCTTAATGCAATTATTACCAGGTACTCCTTATACCAACCAAGAAAAACTTAGTCCAGAAACAATTGCTATGTTGAACAAACAATCAGGTTTAGACAAACCAGTAATCGTTCAATATGGAATTTACTTAAAAAACCTTCTAGTTGGTGATTTTGGGATTTCATTCCAATTTAAAAACCAACCAGTAGCAAAACTTTTGGCAGGCCGTATCGGACCGTCAGTACAATTAGGAGCGCAAGCAATCGTCTTTGGTACGCTAGTAGGGATTTTACTAGGAATTATTGCAGCGATGCGCCAAAATACATGGGTAGATACATTAGCAACTTTAATGGCAATCTTAGGGCGTTCGATTCCTAACTTTGTTTTTGCGGTATTACTGCAATATATCTTTGCCATGAAATTAAAAGTGTTGCCAATCGCGATGTGGAATGGGTTTGCTTATACGATTTTACCAACGATTGCATTAGCAATGAGTCCAATGGCCGATTCCGCCAGGTTTATACGAACCGAGATGGTCGAAGTTTTACATAGTGATTATGTAGAGTTAGCTCGTGCAAAAGGCTTGAGCCGCTGGCAAGTTGCCGTGAGACATGGACTTAGAAATAGTTTGATTCCTTTGATCACGTTACTCGGTCCATTAGCTGTTGGTTTGATGACAGGGTCTTTAGTTGTTGAAAATATTTTTGCTATCCCAGGTATTGGGGAGCAGTTCGTAAAATCAATCATGACTAATGACTATCCAACAATTATGGCTGTAACTATTCTATATTCTGCTTTACTAGTATTCGTAATCTTGATCGTTGATTTACTTTATGGATTGATTGATCCAAGAATTCGTGTTTCAGGAGGTGCCAAAGGTTAATGGAAATAGTAGACTTGAATAATGTCCCAGAAAAAATCAAAGAAATACCAGCAAATGAATTCCAGCCTTTGGATACATCAACAACAAAGGAACGTGAACGAATTGCAACACCGTCACTAAGCTTTTTACAAGATTCTTGGCGTCGTTTGAAAAAGAATAAAGCTGCCGTGATTTCCTTGATCCTTTTAGGAATCATCATCTTTATTTCAATTATAACAATTTGGGTTTCACCACATGATCCAACCCAGCAAAATGTTGCGTATATCAACTTACCACCGCGTATTCCGTTTTTAGATAGTATCAATGGATTTAACGGTACAGCTAATGTTGCTGGTAAAATGGTAGACAAATACGCACAAGCTAATGTTCCTGATAATGTGAATTTCTACCTTGGAACAGATGGGTTAGGCCGTGATGTGTTGAGCCGTTTATTCATGGGAACCCGTATCTCATTATTGATCGCATTTATCGCAGCGTTACTTGATATTACAATCGGTGTAACGTACGGTTTGATTTCAGGATTATTAGGCGGACGTGTCGATACAGTGATGCAACGTGTTTTAGAAGTTCTTTCAGGAATTCCTAACCTTGTTGTGATGATCTTGATGCTGACTGTTTTTGATCCAGGTATTTTATCAATCGTTTTAGCGATGGTGATTACCAACTGGATTTCAATGGCCAGAATCGTTCGAGCTCAGACCTTGAAACTAAAAGATCAAGAGTTCGTTTTAGCTGCCCAAACATTAGGTGAATCTCGTTTGAAGATCGCTGTTAAACATATTTTACCGAATATTTCCAGCGTAATTATCGTTCAAATGATGTTCAGTATCCCGTCAGCAATTTTCTTCGAAGCGTTTCTAAGTTTCATCGGTTTAGGATTAAGACCGCCGACCGCTTCACTTGGAACATTATTAAATGAAGGATATAAAACGTTCCGTTTCCTTCCATATTTGATGTGGATTCCTGCCGTAACTTTGTCAGTTGTAATGATTTGTTTCAACTTGTTAGCTGACGGACTACGTGATGCCTTCGATCCTAAGATGAAAGAGTAGAGTGAATGACTATGGAAAAAGTATTAGAAGTAAAAGACTTACAGATTTCTTTTGATACGTTTGCTGGAAAAGTAAATGCTATTCGTGGTGTTAGCTTTGAGCTGTTCAAAGGGGAAACTCTTGCGATCGTAGGAGAATCTGGTAGTGGTAAATCAGTAACTACTAGAAGTATCATGCGATTATTGAGCAGCAATGCGAACATCGATAATGGAGAAATTCTGTTTAAAGGTGAAGATATCGTACACAAAACGGAAAAACAAATGCAAACCATTCGTGGGAAAGAAATTGCAATGATTTTCCAAGATCCAATGACGTCATTGGATCCAACAATGCCGATTGGCAAACAAGTAGCTGAATCGTTGATCAAACACAATAAAGTATCAAAAAAAGAAGGTTTGGATCAAGCTTTAGAACTATTGAAATTAGTAGGAATTCCAAACGCTGAAAAACGTTTGAAAAACTATCCTCACCAATTTTCAGGTGGACAACGTCAACGAATCGTTATCGCGATCGCTTTGATTTGTTATCCGGAAGTTCTAATTGCAGATGAGCCGACAACTGCCTTAGATGTAACGATCCAAGCACAAATCTTAGAACTATTAAAAGACTTACAACAAAAAATCAGCACATCAATCATTTTTATCACCCATGATTTAGGGGTGGTAGCAAACGTGGCTGATCGTGTAGCAGTTATGTATGGCGGACGTTTAGTGGAAGTGGGAACATCAGAAGAGATTTTCTACAATCCGCAACATCCATATACGTGGGGCTTACTAGGCTCAATGCCGACTATGGAAGGAACCGAAGACAAGCTATATGCGATTCCTGGTTCACCTCCCGATTTGTTAGACCCGCCAAAAGGAGATGCTTTCTATCCGCGTAATGAGTTTGCGATGAAAATCGATGCAGAAGAAGCACCACCTTATTTTGAAGTATCACCAACTCATAAAGCTGCAACGTGGTTATTAGCACCACAAGCACCAAAAATCACCCCTCCAGCTGAAATTGTAAGACGTTGGGCGATTTATGCTGAGCGCCATAATACAACTGCAGGAGGCGTTAAATAATGAGTGAAAAAAGAAAAGTACTTTTAGATGTTAAAGGACTAAAACAATATTTTAACGTGGGACGTCCTGACGAAGTTAGAGCTGTTGACGATATCAGTTTCCATATCTACGAAGGTGAAACGTTCGGATTGGTTGGAGAATCTGGTAGTGGTAAATCAACAACCGGACGTAGTGTGATTCGTTTATACGATCCGACTGCTGGGGAAATCGTTTTTAACGGTGATGACATCAGTAAAATTCGTTCAAAATCAGGAATGCAGGCATTCCGTCGTGAAGTTCAAATGATCTTCCAAGATCCTTATGCTTCACTAAATCCAAGAATGAAAGTCAACGATATCATTGCTGAAGGAATCGACATTAATCACTTGGCAAAAGATGCTGCTGAACGTGAAGCTAAAGTTAACGAATTATTAAAAGTCGTTGGACTTGACCCGAGCCACGGCACACGTTATCCACATGAATTTTCAGGTGGTCAACGCCAACGTATCGGGATTGCGAGAGCCTTAGCTGTTGATCCGCGCTTCATCATCTGTGATGAGCCGATTTCAGCTTTGGACGTATCGATTCAAGCTCAAGTTGTCAATTTATTACAGGACTTACAAAAAGATGCTGGTTTGACTTATTTGTTTATTGCACATGATTTATCAATGGTAAAACATATTAGTGACCGTATCGGTGTTATGCATAGTGGTAGATTATTGGAAATGGGTTCAAGTGATGATGTGTATAACTTTGGTGTGCATCCGTATACTGAAAGCTTGTTATCAGCTATTCCGTTACCTGATCCAGATTATGAACGTACACGTAAACGTATTGTTTATAAACCACAACCAGAAGATAACAAAGAACGTAAACTAAGAGAAATCACGCCAGAACATTATGTTTATTGTTCTGAAGATGAAGTTGATGTTTATCGTAAAAAAATTGAAGAGAAAAAAGCCAGAGCGAATCACGAATAGTCGTTTTGCAAAAGAAAGACTAGCTAAGAAAAGAACTATTTTTCTTAGCTAGAATTTTTAAACCTAAGATGAATGAATCTTTTTTCTTCGTGATATAATCATTTTAGAAAAGCTTCGTGAGCTAAGCGGTTCATTCAGTTTTTTACTTAATCTAGCTTCATGAGCTAGCCTTTCGGAAAAAAGATAAAATCTGATTGTGGCAGAAAGCGCCACCCTCATATTTTCCTATTTTTCTGTCAAGGCTGAACGAGCTCATTCAGTTTTTTACTTAATCTAGCTTCATGAGCTAGCCTTTCGGAAAAAAGATAAAATCTGATTGTGGCAGAAAGCGCCACCCTCATATTTTCCTATTTTTCTGTCAAGGCTGAACGAGCTCATTCAGTTTTTTACTTAATCTAGCTTCATGAGCTAGCCTTTCGGAAAAAAGATAAAATCTGATTGTGGCAGAAAGCGCCACCCTCATATTTTCCTATTTTTCTGTCAAGGCTGAACGAGCTCATTCAGTTTTTTACTTAATCTAGCTTCATGAGCTAGCCTTTCGGAAAAAAGATAAAATCTGATTGTGGCAGAAAGCGCCACCCTCATATTTTCCTATTTTTCTGTCAAGGCTGAACGAGCTCATTCAGCTTTTTGCTTAATCTAGCTTCACGGGCTAGCTCCTCGGAAAAAAGATAAAATAAGAGTGAGACAAAAAACGTCTCAATCGTATTTTCCTATTTTTCAGTCGGAGCTGAACGAGCCCGTTCAGCTTTTTACTTAATCTAGCTTCACGGGCTAATCTCTCGGAAAAAAGATAAAATCTAAATGAGGCAAAAAGCACCTCAGTTAGATTTTCCTATTTTCCAGTCGAGACTAAATGAGCCCGTTCAGCTTTTTATTGGTAGGGTGGTATTCTAATGAAGGTATTAAAGGCGTATAAATACAGACTTTACCCTACTCTGCTGCAAGAAGAATTCATAAAAAAAACGTTCTCTTGTGTTCGACTTGTACATAATCTTTTATTACAGGAAAGAATTCAACTTTATAAGGAACTGAAAAATAATCCTGATTTAAAAGTGAAGTTGCCAACACCGGCTCAATATAAAAAAGAGCATCCTTGTTTAAAGGAAGTGGATAGTTTGGCATTATCAAATGCGCAGGTTTACTTGGACCGTGCTTTCAAAAAATTTCATAGAGAAAAAACGGTGGGTTTTCCTAGGTTAAAACAAAAGAAAAACGCTGTCACATCTTACACAACGAATAATCAAAATGGGACAATTAAAATTATTGACGAAAAATATTTAAAAGTACCTAAACTGAAATCGTTGATTAAAATGAAATTGCATCGTCCGGTAATAGGGAAAATAAAGTCAGCAACAATTTCTTTGACCCCGAGTAATAAGTATTTTGTTTCGATTCTTTGTGAAGAGGAGATTCCTAAAGTTGAAAAGACATATTCAGCAATCGGGATAACATTAGGAGCTTCGGAATTTGCTGTATTATCAAATGGTAAACGTATCGATAATGATAAATTTACAAAAGAATTTGAACAGCGAATCACTAGAGAGGAAAGAAAATTA
The DNA here is from genome assembly GCF_001730285.1 of Enterococcus ureasiticus. Taxonomy (GTDB): domain Bacteria; phylum Bacillota; class Bacilli; order Lactobacillales; family Enterococcaceae; genus Enterococcus_L; species Enterococcus_L ureasiticus. Next base: position 339,485 of record NZ_MIJZ01000013.1, on the reverse strand, counting down.
ACACGTCGAAAAGAAATTGCTAAATCAAAAAACACAGAATTGTCACAGCAAAAAAATTATCAGAAGCAAAAACTGAAAGTTGCAAAAATGCGGGAAAAGTTAATGAATCAACGAATCGATTTTCTGAATAAAATCACGACAGAAATTGTTAGACAATATGATTTGATTTGTATAGAAGATATTCATCAAGCAGACTTTTTCAGAAATTCAAAATTGCATCGAGGGGTTTCAGATGTTTCTTGGGCACTATTTGTATCAAAACTTGAATATAAAGCAGCATGGTATAAGAAAAGATTGATCAAAGTTTCAGCATGCGGAAAATGTTCGGAACATTCAGATAATAGTTTGGTGAGCCAAATATTCACTCAAGATATCAATGAGAAAAAAGGGCAGCATGATCCTGAGACTGCTGCTAGTATTCAAGTCTTGATACAAGGATTGAAAGATACAAAAGCCAATTAAAAAATGAAGAACTGTAGGGACTACAGGGATAGCCTAGGGTATATAAGATAGATATAGCGTTTAGTCGATCATTTATCTTTTTCTAGGAAATTTCTAGTTAAATAGAAATAGTTCACTAATTATTAGTTGATGAAAAATAAAAAGTCGAACTTTATTCTACTCGTTTAAACAAGAAATTGTTTACACAAACTAGAATAAAGTTTTTTGTTCTATGGACTAAAAAGTATAGTACAATAATAGTAAGTGAAGATAGGAAAAAGAGGGAAGTCATGAACAACTACAAAGCACTTGTTTTCTTTGATTTGGATGGGACATTATTAGATGCTGATTCTAAAATACCTATAGAAAATCATCAAGCGATTGCACAATTAAAGAAAAATAATATCTTACCACTGATCGCAAGTGGCCGTTCTCCAGAGGAAATCAAACAAATCACCAAAGGCGCATCCATTGATTCGTATGTAAGTTTAAATGGTCAGTTTAATGTCGTTGAAAATGAAGTTGTCTCAAAACATGCAATACCCTTGAAACAGATTCAAGAATTGATGGCGCTTTCTGAATCGTTAGGTCATTCCTTGGCATGTTATACTGAAACTGAATATGCTGCTCGTTATTCGACTGAGAGTATGGAAAAATTATATCAATTAGATCATGCACCATTGCCGCAAATTTCAGCAGATTTCCACAAGAAATATGAAATCTACATGATTTATCTTTTTTCAGAGGATGAAGGAAAAGATTTAGTATATCGAGAAAAATTTGCTGAGACATTTACCTTTTTTAGAGACAGTCCATATTCACTGGCAGTTGTGCTGAACGGTCAGTCAAAAAAAGCCGGAATCCAAGAAGTAATTAAAACATTAGAATTGGACCATCTACCAACCTATGCATTTGGTGATGGAAACAATGATTTAGGAATGTTTGAAGCAGTGGATACGGCAATTGCAATGGATAATGCTTCAGCGCATGTAAAAAGTCATGCTGATTATATTACAAAGTCTCATCTGGAAGATGGCATTCGTTTTGGATTAAAACATTTTGAGTTACTAGACTGAAAGGAAGTAGAAAAATGACAGTAAAAATGATTGCAGTAGACATGGATGGAACGTTTTTGAACAGTCAACAAGATTACGACCGAGAAAAATTTAGTCAGTTGTATCAGGTAATGAAGCAACAAGGGGTTCGCTTTGTTATAGCTAGCGGAAACCAATACTATCAACTTAAATCTTTTTTTCCTGAAATTGAAGGAGAATTATCATTTGTAGCAGAAAACGGAGCGTATGTTGTTAGTGAAGGTGAAGAAATATTCACAGGTGAAATAGATCCTGAAATCATTCAAGAGGTTCTGACTATTTTAGCCAAGTTCAAACAAGGACATACGATTCTGTGTGGGAAAAACAGCGCTTATGTTAATGAAGATGAGCCAGACTCTTTTATTGAACATGGTCAGAAATATTACCATCGATTAAAAAAAGTTCCTAATTTGTTTGACGTAAAAGACGATACTTTGTTCAAGTTTGCTTTGAGTTTTCCTGTTGAACAAGTGCCAGAAGTACTTGTTCAGCTGCATGAAGCATTAGGAGATAAGGTTATTCCAGTTTCTAGTGGGCACGGTGATATTGATTTGATCATTCCAGGAATCCATAAAGCTCATGGCTTGATGAAGCTACAAGAGTTGTGGGGAATAAAAAATCACGAAGTGGCAGCTTTTGGTGATAGCGGTAATGATCTGGAGATGTTGAAACATGCGGGATATAGCTACGTTATGAGTAATGGACAACCGAGGGTAAAAGTAGCGGCTAAAGAAATTATTTTATCCAACGATGAAAATGGTGTACTTCTTAAAATAGAAGAACTACTTGGAAATTAAAGAATAATGTTTGAGACAGAAATCCATTTTTTCAAAATCATGGGTTTCTGTCTCAATTAGAAAAAAACATTGACAAGCTTTTGTAAATATCGTATACTGTTAAAGTTGAGAAATGAAAGCAGAAGCACCCGCTTCTCGCCTTAGCTGACAGTGTCACTGGGCTGGATATAGGATTCTTTATATCATTTGATATGAGTCCGAATCATCGCGGGATCTGTATACAGAGCCTGTTTTTTATTGTATTTTTTACGATAGCAGACTTTTGGAAAAAGAGTTTCAGCATTGATTTTCTCTTAATAAACTTGGAGGTGAATGACCATAGCAAAGGATATGATGGTGAACGACGGCATTCGTGCACGCGAGTTACGTTTGATCGGACAAGATGGCGAACAATTAGGTGTAAAAACAAAAGTGGAAGCATTACAAATTGCTGAAACAGCCAACCTAGATTTAGTTCTAGTAGCACCTACTGCGAAACCGCCTGTTGCGCGAATTATGGATTACGGGAAATTCCGTTTCGAAACGCAAAAGAAAGAGCGTGAAGCTCGTAAGAAACAAAAAGTGATCAACGTAAAAGAAGTACGTTTAAGTCCAACAATTGATTTAAATGACTTCAATACAAAACTTCGTAATGCACGTAAATTCTTAGAAAAAGGCGATAAAGTGAAAGCTTCGATCCGTTTCAAAGGCCGTGCCATTACCCACAAAGAAATTGGTCAGAAAGTTCTTGATCGCTTAGCGGAAGAAACTGCAGATATTGCTACAGTGGAACAAAAAGCGAAAATGGACGGACGCAGCATGTTCCTAACGCTGGCACCGAAGAATGAAAATTAAGCTAATAAGCTGATAACTAGTTAATGAAAATTTTTGAGGATGCTAGTTCAACTTTTTCAACTAATTTAGTTGAACTGTATGCGAAATGAAAATGTAGGAGGAAAATTAGTCATGCCAAAACAAAAAACACACCGCGGATCAGCAAAACGTTTCAAACGTACTGGTAACGGCGGGTTAAAAAGATTCCGTGCGTTTACAAGTCACCGTTTCCACGGTAAAACAAAAAAACAACGTCGTCAATTGCGTAAAGCAGGAATGGTTTCATCAGGCGATTTCAAACGTATTCGTCAACAATTAGCAAGAATGAAGTAAAAAAGCTTTTAGGATGATTTCCTGAAGCATTTAGTAACAAAGCTTGCTGAATTTGAGAATGAAATAATTCATGCAACAACTTAGCAATTAAAATAACTCATAGAGATAACAGATATTTAGGAGGAATTAACCATGGCACGTGTTAAAGGTGGCGTAGTAAGCCGTAAACGTCGTAAAAAGATCCTTAAATTAGCGAAAGGCTATTACGGATCAAAACATACTTTATTTAAAACAGCAAAAGAACAAGTAATGAAATCTTATAGTTATGCATACAGAGATCGTCGTCAAAAGAAACGTGATTTCCGTAAATTATGGATCGCTCGTATCAATGCAGCGGCTCGTATGAATGGCTTGAGCTATTCTAAATTAATGCACGGTTTAAAATTGGCAGAGATTGATATCAACCGCAAAATGTTAGCTGAATTAGCTGTTAACGATGCAGCAGCATTTACTGCATTAGCTGACCAAGCTAAAGGTGCTTTAGCTAAATAATGACTGAATAGAAATGTCCTTTTCGTATGAAAGGGACATTTTTTTTGTTTTAAAAAAATTATGAAGAGGCTTATAGTAATGGTTCTTATTTTTACTATTTCGTTATCATTTGAAGTGAAAATAACTAATACCTTAAAGCTTGTTTCCGATATCAAAGGATACCCTTATAATAGAGGCAAACAGCTAGCTAAAAAATCTTTGCCTCAACATTTACTTTTAAGACTATTTTACTATATAGCTTTAGTCTGATAAGATAAAAGTGATATATATTTTTTATTTTATAAAAAGGAGAGTAATGGGATGGAGTATGTTAAAAAGTTTTTTGTTTTAGTTGGTTTATTTTTAGTAAGTCAGGTTGGTATGACTGCATTTTCGGTTGTAAAAATTATTTCTCAAAGTATGGGAGAAACAAATTTATCGTTGTTTGTATCGATTTTATTGATCCTGTTGGTTATCGGGAACATCTGGTTGCTGATATTTCTAGGAAAAAAACTAGAATTCTTAAACTTAAAATGGGATTTTTTCACTAAACGAAATGTGGGGATTATTCTAGGCGGTTATATTTTAGCAAGGGTGATTGCGATTGGAGGAACACTTTTGTTAAATACTCAAGGATCGGAAAGTACAGCAAATGATGCTGTGATTCAAACGATATTTACAGGAGAAAATCCTCTATTGATTATTTTGTTGATTGGAATTTCGGCACCCATTATGGAAGAAATTGTGTTTAGAGGTGGTATTATCGGCTATTGGTTAGAAAAATTTCCAATGGTTGCCATTGCACTTAGCTCGATTTCATTTGGATTGATTCATGGTCCTACCAATTTAATTAGTTTTTTGATTTATGGTTTGATGGGCTTGATTCTTTCAATGGCTTATTATAAAACGAAACGTTTAGAAGTTAGTATGTCAATTCACTTTTTAAATAATATTTTAGCAGCGATCGTGCTCGCTTTTGGGATGATGTAGTGAGATGAGAATAAAGAAAAAAACGAGAAATCCATAGTTGATTTTTCGTTTTTTTATACATATATTTGATTAAGCATTCTCCATAATTTCTGTTTCTACCTCCTCATCATACGCTGTTTCACCTTCTATTTCAATCCGATATGCTTTTAAATCTTCCATCTTGAAGAAGGGATAATACAACCCAAAGCTCAGTAAAATTTGCACAATTTGCAAAAGAGCACCTCGCCAGCCACTGACCATCAAGCCTGCAATAACTGGCGGCATAGTCCAAGGTAAATTCACCCCGTTTGCTAAGGGAACGATACCAGTTGCCATCGCTGTATAGGCCAAAAGACACATTATAAGTGGTGCAATAATAAAGGGAATAAGCATCATTGGATTTAACACGATCGGAATACCAAACACTAAAGGCTCATTGATATTGAAAATTGTTGGCGCAAAAGATAGTTTGCCTAAAGTTTTAAACTGAGAAGATTTTGCGAAAAATAAACAAGCGATAGCTAGACCAATGGTTGCGCTTGATCCACCTAGTTTGACAAAGTTACTATAAAATTGATAATTCACGATATTGGGGAGTTTTTCACCCGTAGCAAAAGCTTGGGCATTTTCTACAGTGAGTGCAATCCAAATTGGCTGCATTACAGCACCGACGATATTTGAACCATGAATCCCAAATGACCACAACAATGCTTCAAATAGTAAAATAATAAGTGTTGCTGGAAGTGAACTACCTAAAGCTAAGAGGGGTGTTTGTAGTACCTCAAAAATAAAATTTTGAGCCGTTTCATAAGAGGTGAAGGTAAAACCGATCCGAATCAGGTTAAATGCGATTACCACGAAGAATCCGGGAATCAATGCTGAAAAAGATTTGGCGACGTTGGAAGGAACAGAGTCAGGCATTGTAATTGTCCAGCCTTTTTGCACGACCCAACGGAAAATTTCAGTCGCTAGAATAGCCGTGATCATACCGACAAATAGACCTGATGCCCCAAAGTTTCCTAGAGGTAGAAATGAACCGTTATCGGATGAAGTTATCGGCGTTAGTACTAGAAACGCAACAAGGGCAATTGCCTGCGTTGATCCACGATCAACAGAATAATACTTAGCCATCTCACTGGCGATTCCTAAAATTACAAATAAAGTCATTGCATTCATGGTCATATCATTGACTTGTAAAAATAATGACATCCAGTTTTCACCTAAAATGGACGCCATAAAATTAGTATAAGGTTCTATTGGCAGTTGTGTGACTAATAAAAACATGGAACCAATGATCAATAAGGGCATCGCGATAAAGAACCCATTTTTGATTGCTGAAAGATAACGATTGGAATCAAGTTTATAAGCGATGGGACCTAGCTTTGCTTGTAGCTTATCTAAAAAAGTGTTCATGTTGTTCCTCCTTTGTTTTTTTGAAACCCCTTACAAATTGAGTGAGAAAAAAATCTATAAATTTATTCTATAGTATGATTTTACTAAAATCAACACATTTAGGTGTTTTTTTCGGATAAAAAGACTAATTTAATTTAAGGTGTTAATTACTAATAAAAAAATATCATAGTGTTCAGATCATTGGAGCCACAATGATTTGAACACTATGATGATTCTAACACAGATAAAAGTTTACATCATTCCACGTATTAAGATCAGCACGATCATGTGCAGTGGATAGAATAAATAGAAGCCCCATTTGACCCAATTTGGAGAATAGCCGCGTTGACCATTGTAATTTAAGAGTAATGGAATAGTGCCGAGAATTCCTAAAGGAGCAATCAGTTCATACCATGGTACGCTACCAGGAGCAACTAAGTAAACAATCACCATCAATGACAAAAAGATTAGCACGGTATAAACTGGCGGAACAATTTTCTTTAAGTCTGCATTTTGAATACGATAGAACCCAAAAATCATCAAGACGCCCAATAAATTCCAATCGGATAGAATAGTGGCAAAAGAAAAGGCAATTACTAACAGTATATGAAGAATAATATTTTTAGTTTTTCCATATAAAGTAATCAAAATAAGTCCCATCAATAACGTAAAGAAAATATTATTTACTAGTTCTGTCGGGCTAAAAGGCGTATTGGAACTATGCAAGAGATGAAAAGGATAAATCGAAATGATCCAGAAAAACGCCAGTCGAGCAGCATATTTTTTTATATTTCGCGTATAATGAAACCCTTCAACTAATAAATAGGCCATTATAGGAAAAGTTAATTTACCAATAAATTCAGTAAAGAAAAATAACTGGTCTGAATACTCGAATAACCTAAATCCGCTGCCTATATGGTTGAGTAACATAGCAACAATTGCAATAACTTTCAAATGAAATGCATCTAATTTTTTGTTCATAAATGAATTCCCCCAAACTTTCTGATTTAAAAATAACATAAGTAATTTATGAAAGATTGAGACTTTAGTTGCATTTTTCACTCAGTCTTTTTACAGTTATTTTGTGAAAAAGGAGCCCAAGTGATTGACATATGTGGTTTTCTTCCAGGTTTAGATTTTTACATCATCTAAAAAAAATGTTATATTATTCTTATAATGAATAGTAGCAAACGTCTTTGGATAGACTGATGCAACTGCATTGAAACGAAGGGAGAAAAAAATGAAAGAGGAACAGAGATTTGGCATAATGAAAAAATACGTTAATTGGGCGTTAGATATTGTTTTAGGAATACTTGCCGTACTTATTTTGATTTTTATGATCCGTCAATTGATTGATATTGGTACCTTTATCAACAAACCAATGACACCTAAAAATTTATCGATTGTGATGCAGGAAGTTGTGGCATTTTTCATGTTATTTGAGTTTATTATGATGGTCATCCGCTATATTCAAGAAGGTCATCATATTCCAATCAGATATTTGATTCTGATTTGTATTACGGCCATTTTAAGACAGTTAATGGTGTTGCATGGTGATGCAGTCCAAACATTATTATTATCCGTATCGATTTTATCACTCGTTATTGTATTGTTTGTACTTAATTTAAGTGGAAATAAATCCTATGTCGGGTTTAAATCTCATGCAGATGATGGGCAAAAAACAGATAAATAAAATTAGAAAAAAAGGGCACTCAGCGAAAATTCGAGTGCCCTTTTTTTGCTTATGTTTAATTAAATTCCCAATAAAGAAATCAGCGTGATAGCCAAAATAACTTGAATAACGCCAACAGATAATCCATAAATCAAGAAACGTTTTCCTTCTTTGAAGAATTTTTGGAAATCTAAGCGTAAGCCAATCGCAGCCAATGCGGTAATTTCAAACCACCCACTAAAGAAATGAGCCGTTTCACTTAGTTGTGCTGGTAAATGAACTAGACTATTGATCACACAAAATAAAACAAATCCCACCACATACCAGGGTAAAGCAGAGTTCTTTTTCTTAGGTGTTACTTCTACATCAGAAGTGACCGCAGATCTTTGGTGTTTAAATCTACCAAAAAAGTAAACAACGACCACAAGCAACATGATACGCATGATTTTAAATAGCATAGCAAGCTCTACAACGTCTCCGTTGACCATACTGGCACTTGCTACGACTTGTCCCACAGACTGCAAAATTCCACCAATCAAGGCACTTTTGGTTAGAATGTTACTGCCGTAAAGAAGAGAGCCGATGATAGGTAACAACAACATTAGAATCGTTCCTAGTAAATTGACCAATGTGATGATCTGACCTTTTTCTTCTTCTTTTGCATTGATAGTAGGGGCAATCGATGCAACCGCAGATGAACCGCAGACCGCATTTCCACCAGCCATCAGCAAAGACATATTATCTGAAAACTGCATCTTTTTACCAAGTATATAAGAGGCAACGATCGTCAAACTCATCTGTAAAAGAATAAAGATACCGCCAGGAATACCAATTTGGGCGATTGTTTGAAAGGTAACAGTCGCACCTAATAACACGACCGAAAATTCTAAGAGTTTGCCTTCTGCAACTTTCGTTCCTTTTTCTAAAACTGGGTTTTTCAAAAAAGTGTTGCCCAGCAAAATCCCTAATAAAATAGCAATCGTTGCAGCGCCTAAAGTCGGTAGCCAAATAGCTGCGATTTTACTAATAACTGCTACGATAAAAGCCGTAATCAATCCAGGTAAAATGACCATGGTCTTGGTTAAATAAGAGTGTTTTGAATTATTGTTTTCCACTAAATCATTCATCTTCTTTCTTTGTTTATCTATAAATCTAGTATAACGAAATAACTTGCATTTGAGAAATAAATAGTTAAAATGATATCTATAACAAAAACGAATGGAAAGGGTCTCTATGTTTAAATTACTGAAAACATTTCGCATTGTTTATGAAACAAAAAATTTTTCCAAAGCGGCAGATTACTTATTTATTTCCCAACCAGCTGTTTCTAACCAGATCAAGCAGTTAGAAGAAGATCTGGATATTCAGTTATTTGTTCGCAATGGACGACAAGAAATTCTTACGACTAAACAAGCCGATATTTTATACCGTCATTTGCTTAATTTATCAGATGACTGGGAGGATACCTTAAAAGCGTTACGAATACAGACAACACCTAGAGAAACATGTCAAATTGTTTCTTCGAATACATTTGCAGTGTATTATTTGCCAGAATTGATGGCGCAGTTGAGTCAGCAATTTCCCGAAGTGTCCTTTGTTTTAGCGATGGATAATTCGGAACAAGTATTAGATAAAATCGAGAAACATCAAGCCCATTTCGGATTCATTGAGAAGCCTTTAATTACAGATACGATTATCCGTCAAGAGATTTTATCTGAAGAATTAGTTCATGCTGGTGATTCTTCAGAGGATCTATGGTTAGTTCGAGAAGAAAATTCCGGCGTTTTCCATTATACAGAACGCTATTTTTTAGAACATAATTTAACCCCAAATAAAATGATTATTAAAAATAATGAGATGATCGTCAGGTTTTTGGAGCAAGGAATCGGTCAATCGATCCTATCTAAACGTGCATTGACAGAAAAAATAAAATGGCATTCTTTAGGTCAAGAGTATCAGAGAAGTTTTTATTTTATAAAAAACCAACATATTGAATCTATTCAATTACGTGAAATCGATCTGTATATCAATCAATATTATCAAAAAAATAGAACAAAATAATAATATGCTTCATTTATACAAATAAAATGAACGTTTTAATGGAAAAAAGCAGGTCGCTTGTGCTATCTTAAATAAGAGATATTTAATAAGGAATATGAAATGAATAAACTAAGTACATTCTAAAGGCGAGCTTTTTGGAGTGGTTGTAAGATAGGAGGAGATAATTTGGATGCATTTTTATGGAATATTCAGTTAAAAGAATATATTGAAAAAGTAGATCAAACAATCGATATCGATCAGGAATTTATCGATTATTATGATGCTTTATCAAAAGAAGCAAATCAACTAGTTGAAAAAATTAATGGTACATCATTAGCTTCGGTGTTACCAAAGTTGATGGCTATAGATGAGAAATGTACGTTGGTCATTTTTTATATTTTTAATGGATACGCATTGGAAAACGATACAGCGATTGATACGATTCGCTTAATTGAGAAAGAATACAAGAAAACACATAGAGAAAAATACATTTTTGATATGCCTGAATACGAAACTTGGTCTATTTCTCAAAGAATTATCTAATAGACAGGTTTATTCTTACATAGGATCTCGATGAAGAAAAATAAAAGAATTATTGAGGTCTTTTTATAAAGTAACACGACTAGTTAGTATTTTTAGTTGTGTTTTTTTTGTCCTTTTCTGTAAGCCTTTCTTTCCAGTTGCACAGCATGATACAATAAAGTAGTCATTTTAGTAGTATTCATCAAGGTATCTTTAAAAATGTGGAGGAAGTAGTGTTATGGAATCGATGGATTATCTATCAAGAATTTTTCAAGAAATCATTGATCATCCTTTAGAAGATTTCAAAGTGGAAGAACAAAATAAAGAGTATGAAGGAGCAACATTCATACTAGGTAAGCAATCATTTAGAAGTAGAAAAGCAAAAGTAACACCAAAAAAGCTCGGATACTTTGTCGTATTTTGGGAAAAGGATGAGGAAAATAAAAATAAGCCCTATGACTTTGATTCAGCACCAGACAAATTGATAATCACTATAATTGATCAAGAGAAGCTTGGTCAATTCATACTTCCAAAAGAGATTTTAGCAGAGAAAAAGATTTTAAATAATGGAAAGAATCAAGGTAAAATGGCGTTGCGTGTATATCCTAGTTGGGTAACAGGATTGAACAAAACGGCCATGGTTACACAAAAATGGCAAAGCTCGTTCTTTATTGATTTAACGAAAAATCCTGATTTGAATCGGCTGAAAAAGCTATATTTTGACTGAGTACCTAAAAAATAAGAAAAAAGGAGCAGGCTATTGATTACAATCAATGTATTTTTACAAGTCAAACCAGAGAAAAGAACGGATTATTTAGCTTTTATAGTTGAACTCGTAAATGCATCTCAACAAGATGAAGGGTGTTTATTTTACGCTCATTTTGAAAAAGTTGATCAGCCAAATCAATTTATTATTGTAGAAAACTGGCAAAATTCTTCTGTAGTAGAAAAACATAATGAAACTCCGCATTTGAAAAACTTCGTGAATGAAGCGTCACTTTATCTTGAAAAAGAAGCTGTAATAAAAGTTAGTCATTCAGAATAGTTAAAAGAAAAAACTGGAAATAAGCAACAATGCTTATCTCCAGCCCTAATAGTCATCAATAAAGAAAATACAGACAATGATATTCATATAAAAGGAAGTACTGAAAAAGGTTGTGTTAATTTTTAATCATTGTGTTTTCTTAAAGAATACTTGGGAGTAGTAATTGACTATTATTTTAAGAATCGCTGTTTACTCTTTAAATCATCCAGGAGAATGGGTAAAGGCTGGTTGGGATCAGCGTTTAGTATTAGTCAATGGTTGGTTGACTGTTATAAATTATGATTTAAAAAGTAAACAAACGGTTCTCTTAGATAGAAACGAATACACAAAAAATGGCGTTGGATACACATCCAACGCCATTGTAAGCTCAATAAATAAGCATAAACATATCCAAGTCAGAAAAAACTAGTATAAACCTCTAGAAATTTCTGTCAAAATTGAGTAAAATGGAAGATGTCAATGTATAACTATTGGCTTAAGCAACTTGATTGGTCAGGTGTTCACTGACTGTTCAGGGCTTCATGATTTAGTTGGTAGCTAAATTGTGAAGTGCTTTTTTTTATCCTATTCGCTTCTATCTAAGTTCCATTTTATAGGAAAACCCTTTTAGGGTCAATAAAGGGTTGGAAAAAAATTACATGAATAACAAGATAATTGCATTTTTTGTGTGTAAAGTATCTCTTTCACTAAGTGGATCCTAACAACCTGAAGATATTTTATAAAAAATTGGCTCAACGCTAACGAATTAAATTATGTTGATTGCGGATATCTATTTTTATTTCGATATTGAGGAATCGTTTGTTGCTTCTTCTTGAACAACAGGATACTTCAAAGCATTTTTCTTCAATTTTTCCTGGATGATTTGTGAAACATCTAATTCCAAATCAGAAGCTAGCATAAGTGAATAGATAAGGACATCAGCTAATTCTTCTTGGATATTTTCAAAAGTTGCTGCAACAGCTTCTTCACTAGAGCACCATTGAAAGTTCTCTAACAACTCAGAAGCTTCTAAAGTAATGGAAATAGCTAAACTTTTTGGTGTATTATAGGGACGCCAATTTCGTTCATCTCGAAAATCATTAATTTCTTGGATCAATTCGTTCATAGTTTATTCTCCTAGCCTCTTTATTTATTGTCTATTTTAGCATAGAAGCTATTTTTATTTTTTAAATAAGTAAAGAACCAATTCTTCCTTTTAAAAAAACCTTGATTAGCGTAAAATGAAAGAGTATACAAAAAAATGGAAATTGTGGCGAGGATAAAAAAATGTTGATAGAACTAGTTGTGGTATTGACGATTTTTACATATGGTAGTAATTTTATTTTATATCTAATTCTTAGAACAAAAGAAAAGATCCAAGGAATTGAAAAACTATCGATCTTTTTTGGTGTGAATATGACTATTTTACTTTTAGATGGAGTCTTTTTGTTTATTGGAAAAGCGATATCTGATAGCGGAGTTGCTGGTTTGGAGTAAAGTTTGAAAGAATGAAGAAAAGGGTTTTTAGCGTAACTGTATTCTTTTTTTTCTTTTAAAATCTCGGCTAAAAGTCCTATATGAATGACGAAGTTTTTCTGATAAGGTACAATAGAAAGAAACAGCTGGAGGTAAATAATGGCAAAAATCATGATCATAGAAGATGAGACAACAATTCGTGAGCTAATCAGCGAGGAATTGCAGAAATGGCAGTTTGATACATTTGGAACGACAGACTTTAATAATGTTTTAGAAGATTTTCAACGAGAGGATCCTCAATTGGTGTTGTTGGATATCAATCTTCCCGTTTTTGACGGCTATTATTGGTGTCAGAAAATCCGTGAAATTTCTAAAATTCCGATTATTTTCATTTCTAGTCGAAATACGAATATGGATATGATTATGGCGATGAATATGGGTGCGGATGATTTTGTCACAAAACCATTTCAAATCGACGTATTGATCGCAAAAATCAATGCATTGCTGCGTCGTTCATATAATTATTCTGAGGTCGGCAGTGAGGTCATGTCACATAACGGAATCACGTTAAATGTTGATAATGGCAGTATGGAAATCAATGGCGAAGTGATCGATTTAAGCAAAAATGAATATCGCCTGCTGTATATTTTGATCAAGAAACACGGGAAAATTTTAACAAGAGAGAAATTGTTACGCGCGTTGTGGGAAGATGAGCGTTTTGTAGATGATAATACCTTGACCGTCAATATCAATCGTTTGAGAAAAAAAATCGAGCAAGCAGGTCTTGAAGGGTATATCGAAACAAAAGTGGGACAAGGCTACATCGTACCATAGAATAGGAGAAGAAAATGACAATTGGTAAGTATTTAAAAGATCATTGGCTTCTGTTGATTGGCTGGCTATTTTTTATCGGTGTAACGTGCTTTATTTTATGGCTATCTCCAGACATGGTCGTGAATCTATCGGTGATTGGTTATTTGGTATTATTACAAGGATTATTTTTACTACTTTTTATGGCAATCGATTATTCATTAAAAAAACGCTGGTGGCGTTCTTTGGATATTTCAGAACACCCGCCTTCTTTGGAACATTATCTAAGTGAGGCTTCAAAGGCAGAAGAAACATTAGTTCAAAACTATATCAATGGCTTGTTGGTTGAGCATCAGCAAATCATGCAGCAAGCAATCAATAATCAACAGGATCAAAAAGATTACATCGATTCATGGGTCCATGAAATCAAAGTTCCTTTAGCCGCTGTCAATTTGATTTTACAATCGATCGAAGATGATATTCCTGAAAAGAAATATTATTTAGTCGAAAATGAGCTAGGAAAAATCGATGAATATGTAGAACAAGTGCTTTATTATGCTCGATTGGATAGTTTTTCTAGAGATTATTTGATTCAGGAATATTCACTAAAAGAAATTGTTCAATCTGTGATTCGGACACAGGGAAATTACTTTATTCAAAAGAATCTGCGCTTTTCTATTGAAGGAAACGATCAAATGATCTTAACTGATGCGAAGTGGGTTGCGTTTATATTTAAACAACTGGTCAGTAATGCAATCAAGTATACTCCTGCTGGCGGTGAAATCACGGTTATCCTTTCACGTACAAAAGAAGGGGCTTGGTTATCTTTAAAAGATACTGGAATCGGTATTCCTAAAGAAGATCAGCGCCGTATTTTTGACAAAGGATTTACAGGAGAAAACGGTCGGACCAGTGAACAGCATTCAACAGGGTTAGGGTTATATTTGGCAAAAAGTCTTGCGGATAAATTAGGCCATCAATTGACGATGGAATCCGTTGAAGGCGAAGGCACAACGATGAAGCTGTTGTTTCCCTTTTTGAGTTATTTTAATGAACGAAGATAATAGGCGTGTTGAGAAATAATTGATTTATTTCCCAACACTCTTTTTTTACTTGTCAGTAAGGTGAGTAAGTACTTTTCTTTCACGATTTAGCTTTTCGACTTTGGTTTGTTCAGCTTCCATCAAACGGATAAATTCTGTGAAAAAAGCGTGGAATAAATGACCGCTTGCGTAGTATTCTTTGATGACTTTTTTCTTGTTGATTGGACCTGTTCGGAATTGGAAGAAATGATCTAATACGGCAAGTGGTTCTTGCCAAGAGTATAAATGGTCTAGTAAATCTTGTAAATCAGTAATATCTTGATAGGGGATTGCTTTTAGATTATGTAGCTCTTTTTTCATAATAGTTCTCTCCTTTTTTTGAAGCGCTGAATTTCGTGCTTCAGCGCTTTTGAATGTACGCATCGACTTATGCAACATAATTTTCTTCGTAAACCGTATTAAATAACACGAAAAATCTGCCCCTTATATATAAGGAAAAATAAAAAAAATTTTTTATACTTATTATCATGTACATAGTTTGAAATTTATTTACATAGAGAAAGAAATAAGTTATAATCAATAAGTTGTGATTAATATACAAAAGGAGAAGTTAAATGAATACAGAAAATAATGATTTAAATAATCAAAGAATTGAAACAAGCGAGATCTTAATTGAAAAGAACTCAATTCAATTTAATCGAACGACATTGCAAATCAGTAGTATTGCACAAATATCTCTTCATACGCCACCAAGTAAAAGTATGACTAAACCAGTTGTTGCTTTTATCATATTCCTATTTCTTTTAAAAAGTCTCACGGTAGTTAGTATTTTAGGACTAGTAGTTTCAGGTGCAATTATCTACCAAATAAAGAAAGCGAATGATAGTAGAGGGGAAGACATGTACATTCATTTGAATTCTGGGAACAGATATATCATTGCTTGTGCAGATCCACAATTTGCCAACTACATAAGAGAAGTTATTGAGTATTGCATCAACAATACTAATAGCGAACGGATAGTCATTAATATGGATCAGTGTGATATCTCAAATAGTCCAATTATGTTTGGCAATAATAATGGAGTAGATTATGGAAATTAAAAATAATCATTTTAATAACTCCCCCTTTATATTTGGGAGCAATAACAAAGTTGACTATTCATCAGACGATGCCCAAATAGACTGGGAGAAGTTTTATACCGAAATAAAAGAAACGCTGACTAAGTTACCTCAAGATAGTCAAGAATTTCTAGCCTGCACAGAATTATTAGTGGAGACATCTTCAAAAAATCGAGGCAGAGTAACAGATCTGTTGAAAAAATATTTACCAGAATTTACCTCGGATGTGTTTAGTAATTTTGCAAGTAGCTTTCTTTCTGATTTAATTTGGAAAATGTTAGGTAATCGATAGACTCAACATTAAATATACAAAAAACTTACTTTTATTTAATATGAAAATCAACGGCAAGATAAGCGTAACAGCAGTCTTAGCCGTTTTTTTTTTTGAAAAAACTATGGGAATGAGAATCTTTAAAATATGTACTAAGTATTTAAAAAATGTTATTTACTTGTTTTCTTTTAATAATATATAATTGGATTTAGGGTTGAAAAAAATGATTGATATCAATGCTGGGGAAATTCAAAATCAGGCCACCAAGATTGGTCAAGCCAACGATAAATCAACACTCTCCAAAACTGTGACGTTTTCTTCTGGGACAACGGTGCTGGGAAATAGTTTAGCAAACAGTACTTTTGAAAAACTAAAAAGCTCTTCCTCAACCATTCAACAACTGTTAAACCTTGATACTGCCAATATCCAATCTAAAAATGTTCACGGAGAATAATCTATTCCAGTGATAAAACGTTATGATTTTCATCAATAAAAAAAGAAAATCATATTTTCAAAATCTAAATTTGATAAACAAAAAAGGAGAAATCATGAAAAATCTTTTTACAACAAATAAAATATGGAGAATAGCAGGTATATACCTTATAGGAATCACTCTAGTAAATTATTTCAGGTTGGAGTATAATCCCTTCACTGACGGCTTTTTAATTCAGCCACTATTTTCTGTATTAGTATTTATCGACTTGGTAATATTGGTTTTGCTACTATTTAAAACTAAAATAGGTTTTATCCTAACATACCTTTATCTCGTGATGATTTCAGCAATAACAATCCCTTCTTTATACACACTAAAAACAATGAATGCACTATTTCAATTTAATGATGAACCTATTTTACAGATTCAAGTCAAATTTTATTTGCTTATTTTATACATGTTAGTGAATCTAGTAATTGCTAGTTGCCTGCTAATTGTGAAATCTTCTAGAACAGAATTTAAAGCAGCCTATTTTATTAAACCATCTTTCTTAATAAAATAAGCTTTTTATAAGTGAATTAGTAAATGAATCAAAGGTAGGATGGAAGAAACGTGGTAAGGATAGCTAAAATGTCTAGAGATAAATTTAAAAAAAGAATGCTAGAAAATTTTATTTAGTTTATTGAGTTAATGGTCTTTGCTTAATTTAATTATACAAACACTAAAAACACTAAAGTTGATTTTAAGCTTGGATCTGTTTACCGTTGTTTTAATTCAGTTGATTGTTGATATGTTTAAAACAACAAAAAAGGGAACTGTTGATATCTTTGTCCAGATAACGGTTTTATGTAAGAAAATTATGTTAGTGCGTATCTCTCTGTTCAATTTAATCATACCATTTTTCTATGAAATAGGCTTTTGAAGAAAAATTCTTGAAATTATTGTACTTTTAGCAATACAATTAAATTTATCTAGTGTGCTTTGCAAGCTAATATATTAGCTGAAAAGTTTACTAAAATCGATTAGAAAGAGAATCTATAAGAATGAATAATATAAAAGTAATAACGTTATGTGGTCCGATAAAGTTTATGAAGGAATTTAGACAAACAGAGGAAATGCTAACACGAATGGGTTTTGCAGTGATTAGTCCATTCTTTTTTGAACAAGGTGAAGGAGTTGGAATTACAAAAGAAGAAGCTTGGTTATTAGGGAGGATACATTATAAAAAAATAGCTATATCTGATGGGATTTTTGTAATTGATGTTGACGGATATATTGGAGAAAGTACAAAAAAAGAAATTGAGTATGCAAAACTAAACAATAAAACGATAAGATACTATTCTGATAAATCCACTTTATAATAAAGTGTTTAACAGGAGTAAAAGACAGATAAATTATATGAAGAATACATGTAATGTGTTTTCATTGTGATCCACTTTGATATACGTTTTTGGGCTGATTGCGATAGTTGTAGCTAAGACAATGTTAATGTTAAATAGAAAAAGTAATTCCTAAAAGAAGAGTAAAGCTAAATGTCAATAAAATAAAAGTTTTGTATCTTCAAAAAATGAGAAAAATTCTATCAAATTTTTCCCTATCTTATAGTTGTATAGCAAACACTTTTATTGTTAGACTTAACTTATCATACTTTTGATAGGAGCATATTATGGAGATATTAGTAGCGTTGATACCGATGTTTGCTTGGGGCAGTATTGGTCTTGTCAGCGGTAAAATGGGCGGTAGTGCGAATCAACAGACACTTGGCATGACTATTGGTGCCTTGTTCTTTTCGGTAATTGTCTTTTTAATTGTCCAGCCGACAATCAGTGTCCATATGATCGTAATTGGTATTTTGTCAGGGCTATTCTGGAGTGTTGGGCAAAATCAACAATTTCACGGCATGAAATATTTAGGTGTATCTGTAGGATTACCTGTCTCAACTGGAATGCAGTTGATCGTCAATACGATTGCTGGCGCTGTATTTTTCCATGAATGGAAAGGCAGTAGAGATTTTATTTTAGGGTTTATTGCCCTTGGTTTATTGGTGTTGGGTGCTTATTTGACGGCTCGGCAAGATGATAACAGTGGTGTGAAAACAACCAATAAGATGTTTGATTTTAACAAAGGGTTACGTGCATTAGTCGTTTCAACGGTCGGTTACGGGGGCTATACGATCATAATCAATGTGGCTGGACTTGATCCGACGGGGATTATTTTACCTCAAAGTATCGGAATGTTGGTTGGTGCGAGTCTCTTTGCTTTTAAAAAGGTTAAACTGGATCGTTATGTTTGGCGAAATATGAGCTGCGGACTTCTATGGGGACTAGGGAATATTTGCATGTTGCTGACGATGCGTCAAATTGGTTTGGCAATCAGCTTCTCTTTGTCTCAAATGGGAATCATCATTTCAACTTTAGGTGGAATTTACTTACTTGGTGAGCGCAAGTCTAAAAAAGAAATGAGATATGTCATAATTGGTTGCTTATTCGTTATTTTAGGTGGTATTCTTTTAGGGTATATGAAAGCGTAAATGTCATATTTACGCTTATTTTCATGAGGAAATTTTATAATTATTAAGACTAGAAAACGGATTGTTTTATTGGAGGAAAAGAAATGTCAATGTTTCGTAAAAAAGAACTTACGGCGGTCTCAAGTGAGCCAAGTTCAATGAAAAAAGATTTAAAAACAATGGACCTGATCATGCTCGGGATCGGTGCAATTGTTGGAACAGGAATTTTTGTCGTAACAGGTGTTGCGGCTGAACAATACGCTGGACCTGCGTTATCTCTTTCGTTTTTAGTTGCGGCAGGAGCCATTGTTTTAGCAGGCTTATGCTATGCAGAGTTTGCATCAAGAATTCCAGCAATTGGTGGGCCTTATGCATATATGTATGTGGTGTTTGGAGAATTGGTTGCTTGGATGACAGGCTGGCTGGTGATTTGTGAGTTCTTTCTAGCTGTTTCGTCTGTCGCTTCAGGATGGTCCGGTTATGTGCATGGATTTTTAACTAGTCTTGGTGTGGATTTACCTAAAGCATTGAGTGGTGCCTATAATCCAGCGAATGGGACATATGTTGATTTGATTGCAATGCTGGTTCTTTTAGCGGTTACTTTTTGGGTATCGTTAGAAGCTAAAACCGCCTTACGTTTGAATAATGTGATGGTTTTTGTGAAGTTTGGGATCATTGCACTCTTCTTAGTTGTCGGTATTTTTTATGTAAAACCAAGTAATTGGCAGCCATTTATGCCGTTTGGCTTTTCAGGCGTTTTCAGTGGTGCTGCTGTCGTTTTCTTTGCCTTTTTAGGGTTTGATGCAGTCAGTATGACAGCGGAAGAAGTGAAAAATCCGCAAAAAGATATCCCAAAAGGAATTATAGGTTCGATCATCATAGCCACTATTTTATACGTGATCGTAACATTGATTTTAACAGGAATCGTACCGTTTGATGCGCTTGGCGTGAAAGATCCAGTGGCATTTGCGATGCGTTTTGTACAGCGTGATGGTGTGGCTGGAGTGATTTCGGTTGGGGCAATTTTAACGCTTTTAACTGTGACGATTTCGATGATGTATAGTTTAGCTAGAATTATTTATGCCATCAGTAAAGATGGTTTACTGCCGAAATTTATGAGTAAGATCGATGAAAAAAATCGCACACCGAAAAATGCAACGTATGTCGCAGGTGCTTGTACAATGATTTTTGCAGGTCTCGTTCCAATGGAGCTTTTGGCTGAGTTGACGAATATTGTGACCTTGATGTATTTGATCGTGATGGCGATTGGCATTATTCGTCTGAGAAAAGTAGCAGGCGATCCTAAGCCAGGGGAATTTAAAATTCCTTTTGTCCCGTTTGTCCCAATTTTGCTTGTCATCGTAAGTATTGGTTTGATGGTGCAATTACAAGCGGCAACTTGGAAAGCTTTCGCGATAGCATTGGTTTTAGGGTTTGTTATTTATTTTGCTTATGGATATAAACATAGTAATGAAGGCAAAATTAAAAATTAAAGGAAGAAATCAGTGATCATAATGGTTACTGATTTTTTTATGTTTCTTTTTCACGAAAAGAAGAGTTTCACTGTAAATCGTGATTCGTTTACAGTATAGTGATAGTAAATAGAGAAGAAAAGAGGAGAAGTGAAAGAATGTCATATCGTATCGAGCAAGATTCTATGGGAGAAATTCAAGTGCCTATGGCGGCACTTTGGGGAGCGCAAACCGAGCGTAGCCGACAGAACTTCAATATCGGTATCGAAAAAATGCCTGCAGCACTTATTCAAGCTTTAGCGTTAGTAAAAAAGAATGCGGCAAAAGCGAATGAAGCAACAGGCAAATTAGACTCAACGATCAGTAAAGCGATTCAAAACGCAGCAGACAAGATTATTAATGGCACGGTAAATGATCATTTTCCATTATCTTTGTGGCAAACAGGTAGCGGCACACAAACAAATATGAACGTTAATGAGGTCATTGCGCATTTAGCAGCTGATAGTGGTGTGACAGTTCATCCTAATGATCATGTCAATATGTCTCAAAGTTCAAACGATGTTTTTCCAACAGCGATTCATGTAGCCGCTGTTCAGCTGATTGAACAGCATTTATTCCCTGTGCTGAAGCAAATGATTCAAACGCTGAAAAAACTTGAAACGGAGAATAAGACAATCATAAAAATCGGCCGAACGCATTTGCAAGATGCAACACCGGTAACCTTTGCGCAAGAAATCAGTGGCTGGCGTTCTGGTCTGGAACATAGTTATCAGATGATAGAGTTGACGTTGAGTGAGCTTAGACAATTGGCGTTCGGAGGTACAGCGGTAGGAACTGGCTTGAACGCTTCAAAAGAATATATTGACTTATTTTTTAGCTCGTTAAATGAAGAGACAAAGAATCAATTTTCAGAAGATCCAAATAAATTCCATGGATTAGCTAGTAAAGATGGAATTGTGTTTACATCAGGTGCATTAAAGGCGTTGGCGGCCAATGTCATGAAAATGGCCAATGATATTCGCTGGATGGCGAGTGGTCCTCGCAGTGGATTAGGTGAAATCACAATTCCAGCGAATGAACCTGGCAGTTCGATCATGCCTGGAAAAATCAATCCAACGCAATGTGAAGCATTGACGATGATTGCGATTCAAGTCATGGGCAATGACACAACAATCGGAATCGGCGCTTCACAGGGAAACTTTGAACTTAATGTTTATATGCCAGTAATGGCGTATAATCTAATTCAAAGTATTGAATTATTGACCGATGGATTGCGTTCTTTTGATCAAAACTGTTTGATTGGAATCAAAGCGGATCAGGAAAGAATGACTCAATATGTGGAACAGTCTTTGATGCTTGTGACAGCATTAAATCCTCATATCGGTTACGATAAAGGGGCAAAAATTGCTAAAAAAGCTTTTATAGAAAATACAACATTAAAACAAGCCGCATTGACTTTAGGATTTGTTACTGAAAAAGAGTACGACAGTTGGGTCAAACCAGAGCAAATGCTAGGTCAATAAACAGGGGTAATTTGGAAAGGAATGGGGAAATATGGCAGATATTTACGAAGAAGCGTTAAACGCACACGAACAATGGCGTGGGAAAATCGATATTCATTCAAAAGTTGAGGTAAAAACAAAAGAGGATTTATCTTTAGCGTATACACCAGGAGTGGCAGAACCTTGTAGAAAAATTCATGAAAATCCGAATGCTGTCTACGACTATACTTGGAAGGGAAATACTGTCGCTGTGGTGACAGATGGAACAGCAGTTCTTGGTTTAGGTGATATTGGCCCCAAAGCAGCGTTACCAGTCATGGAAGGGAAGGCATTATTATTTAAAGAATTTGCTGGAATCGATGCAATTCCAATTTGTTTAGATACGAAAGACCCAAAAGAAATCATCAACATTATCAAAGCCATGGCACCAACTTTTGGTGGGATCAATTTAGAAGATATCTCTGCTCCTCGCTGTGTAGAGATCGAACGTACCTTGATCGAAGAATTGGATATTCCTGTGTTTCATGACGACCAACACGGAACAGCAATCGTCACGATTGCAGCGTTGATCAATGCATTGAAAATCGTTCATAAAAAAGTCGATGAGATCAAAGTTGTTGTATCAGGAACAGGAGCGGCTGGTAGTGCAATCATAAAAATGCTGCACCATTTTGGCGTGAAGAACATCGTCGCATTTAATATCGATGGCGCATTATCTAAAAGCATGGGAAGACCAATGAACTTTTTAGAAAAAGAAATTGTCGCAATCACGAATCCTGAAAACTTTACTGGTTCTTTAGAGGAAGCGATGGTGGGAGCAGATGTTTTTATCGGTGTTTCTGCACCTAAATTGGTTTCGAAAGAAATGGTAGCCTCGATGAACAAAGGTGCTATCGTATTTCCAATGGCTAATCCTGAATCAGAAATCGATTATCAAGATGCAATCGGTGCAGGTGCAGCAGTCGTTGGAACGGGACGTTCAGATCATCCAAATCAAATCAATAATGTTTTGGCTTTTCCTGGTTTGTTTAAAGGCGCTTTTGTTGCTGGTGCAACGAAAATTACTGAAAATATGAAATTAGCTGCAGCAAAAGCAATTGCGGAAATCATTCCAGAATCAGAACTGACGAGTGAGTACATTATTCCCTCTCCTTTCAATCAAGCGTTAGTGGATGTTATCATTCGAGAAGTCGCTGAAGCAGCTGTTCAAGATGGTGTGATCAGAGCTTAAATACAGTATCAATTCGAAGTTTCTGCCAGTTTTTCAAAGATGGAGCTGGTGGAACTTTTTTTATATGGAGAAAATACAAGGATTTCTAGTTCAATAAAGCCAAGTATGGTATACTATTTAGGAGTAAATTCAAGAGAATGCTAGAAGGAGGATGTTTCTACATGTCAGAAAAAGAAACATTTTATATCACCACCCCGATTTATTATCCAAGCGGACAACTACATATCGGCAATTCATACACTACGATTGCCTGCGATGCGATGGCCCGTTACAAACGCTTGATGGGCTTTGACGTATTTTACTTAACGGGTGTGGATGAACATGGACAAAAAATTGAAAATAAAGCTTCAGAATTAGGTGTTACACCAAAAGAATATGTCGATAAAATGGCGGCCGATGTTCAAAAACTATGG
The DNA here is from genome assembly GCF_001730285.1 of Enterococcus ureasiticus. GTDB lineage: Bacteria > Bacillota > Bacilli > Lactobacillales > Enterococcaceae > Enterococcus_L > Enterococcus_L ureasiticus. Next base: position 315,639 of record NZ_MIJZ01000013.1, on the reverse strand, counting down.
AAAACACTTGATATCAGCTATGATAAATTCATCCGTACAACAGATGATTACCATAAAAAAGCAGTTCAGCAAATCTTTGATCGTTTATTAGAACAAGGTGATATCTACCTAGGTGAGTATGAAGGCTGGTATTCTGTTTCAGATGAAGAATACTTTACTGAAACGCAATTAGCAGAAGTCTACCGTGATGACGAAGGCAAAGTAATTGGTGGGAAAGCACCAAGTGGTCATGAAGTTGAGTTAGTCAAAGAAGAATCTTATTTCTTCCGTATGAGTAAATACGCGGATCGTTTATTGGCTTATTACAATGAACATCCAGAATTCATTCAACCTGAATCACGTAAAAATGAAATGATCAATAACTTCATCAAACCAGGTTTAGAAGACTTAGCTGTGTCACGTACGACCTTCTCATGGGGCATTCCTTTGTCTAATGATCCAAAACATGTTGTTTATGTCTGGATCGATGCGTTGTCGAACTATATCACAGCATTAGGTTATGGATCAGAAGATGACAGCTTATTCCAAAAATATTGGCCAGCAGATGTTCATATGGTTGGAAAAGAGATCGTCCGTTTCCACACGATTTATTGGCCAATTATGTTGATGGCTTTAGATTTACCATTACCAAAGAAAATTTTCGGTCATGGTTGGTTATTAATGAAAGATGGAAAAATGTCTAAATCTAAAGGCAACGTCGTTTATCCAGAAATTTTGGTCGATCGCTATGGATTAGATGCCCTGCGTTATTATTTATTGCGTGCAATTCCATTTGGTAGTGACGGTGTCTTTACACCAGAAGATTTTGTTTCACGTTTAAATTATGATTTAGCGAATGATTTAGGGAATTTATTGAATCGTACGATTGCGATGATCAATAAATACTGTGATGGACATGTCCCAGCGTATGCTTCAAAAGTTACCCCTTTTGACAGTGAGTTGTCAACAACAGCTGCTAATGTGATCGGTAAATATCATGAATCAATGGAAAAAATGGAATTCAACACGGCAATCGCCGAAGTTTGGACCTTGATTTCACGTGCGAATAAATATATTGATGAAACACAACCTTGGGTTTTAGCAAAAGATGAAGAGAAGAAAAATGAGTTGGATAGTGTCATGGTTCATTTAGCTGAGAGTTTGCGGATCGTAGCAATTCTTTTACAACCAGTGATGACAGAAACACCAACAAAAATCTTTGAACAATTAGGTTTAGATCCTGATACGATGAATATGGAAGAGATTCATTTCGGTGAGTTTCCGACAGAAATCAAAGTTGTTGCGAAGGGAACACCGATTTTCCCTCGTTTAGAGATCGAAGCAGAAGTGATTTATATTCAAAAGAAAATGTCTCAAAATACGCAAACAACAACAGAAGAAATCAAATGGGACCCAGAAGAAACAGAACTTGTTTCGACAAAAGAAAAAGAAATTAAGTATGAAGATTTTGATAAAGTAGAACTAAAAGTAGCCGAAGTCATTGATTGTAAAAAAGTCAAAGGTGCAGATAAATTATTACAATTCCGCTTAGATGCAGGTGACGAACAAGATCGTCAAATTCTTTCAGGGGTTGCCGAATTTTATCCAGATCCAAGCGCTTTGATCGGGAAAAAAGTCGTGATCGTAGCGAACTTGAAACCAAGAAAAATGCGTGGACAGATCAGCCAAGGAATGATTCTTTCTGCTGAATCACCAGAAGGCAAATTACAAATCGTCGATGCGCCAAAAGAAATGCCGAATGGCGCAGTTATTGCGTAGTTTAAGAAAATGAGTTTCTAAATAAAAAGAGCCAAAGTGTTTGTCTATGTTTAGATTAGACAGACACATTGGCTCTTTTGACATAAATATAATAAAATGAAGAATATTATTAAAATTTATATCAAAATGATATATTTTATTGTATCATTATTTTAGTATCAAAAAATTAAGTAATAAACAAGGAGAATGTTGGATGAAAATTAAGAAGTACATGTTGGGGATCATTACAGGAGTCGTAATCTTTTTATTAGCAGCTTGTGGATCAGATCCAAGAAAAGATTTTACAAAAGAGTTGTTTAGTTCAAAAGGTGATGAATACAACGCCGCAAGCTTTAAGATGAAAATCAAGGATTTGGCGTATGATGGTGATGAAGGCGGAGCATACGTGAAAATGTTTGCTAGCCAATTAAAAGATATGAGTATTGATGGGAAATATGCGATCGATGACAAGACCGATGCAATGGAAATGGAAATCACGGCGAATTTATTCGGTGAAAAATTACCTTTCCAATTCGTTGGGAATAAAGATAAATATTATATGTCGACTGGTTTTATTTCAGGTATGTTGGATATAGCGAAATCATTTAGCTATCCAGTTGAACTTAGCAAAAGCGATTTAAACAAACTAAAAGGAAAATATATCGATATTGCTGAAGCAGGCGATACATTGACGTCAGGAAAACTAGATAAGCAAACAGATACACTTAAGAATAAGATGTTTACAAATGCGGAAAACTCTAAAATGACTATAGAAATGAAAAAACTTATCGAAAGCTTTGATAAAAAATCATTTAAAAAAGACAAAGATGTCGTGACGCACACGTTTACTAAAAAAGAAATCATTCAAATGATGGAAAAAATCGATGAAGTTGCGAAAGAAGATAAAGACTACAAAAAATCAGATGATGCAAAAGAAATGAAAGATGCGATCAAGTCACTAAAAAATGATCTAGATAAAATGGATGTTAAAATCAGCATCAATCAAAAAACAAAAGCGCTTGATATGGAAATGTCTATGGCTGCTACCGATGATAAAGACGCTAAAATGAGCATCGTGATGACAATTGCCGTTACGCCGCAAAAAAATGATCAAAAAATCAAGATGCCAAGTAAAAAAGAAATCATCAGTCAAGATGAATTGAAGGATATTTTATCTACTATCACTGGAGCGGGTTCAGATGATTCAGATTTAGATGATGATTCAATCAATTATAATGATTTAAAAGATGATCCAGAGATTCAAAAAGCGATAGACGAGCAATTAAATGAAATGATCAAACAAATCGAAGCAAATCCTAGTCTTATAACAGAAGAAAATGCAAAAGAAGTTCGTGAAGGCGCAAAAGAAATTTTCAATGAAGAGCAAATGAAAAAATTAAATGATGCTTTAGACAAAGCCTTGAATGCTGGAACAGTCTAAACATACAGTAAGTGAAGTAGCACAGCAATGTGTCCAGAGTTAATAGTTTTGATGCATCATTGCTAATCAGAAAAAACAGCACTCCCATGATAAATGAGAGGCTGTTTTTTTCTGATTATCGACTACTAAAATTTTAATTTTTTATTTGATTTAACTCTACGGAAACGAGTGGGCAACAACATGATCAATATCGCATAAGGTACGCTAATGATCGACCAAGTCAAGGTTCGGCTCAAACTGTTGTTTTTATACAACCAATTAAGTAAAAAATGTAAACCTAATAAACTACACGCAACAAAAATCAAAACGATATAATTAGGCTCATCTTTAATAACAGCTCGAAGGATTCCACCAAGTAGAGGCACTAGATAAAAATAGGCACTTGTTAATGAGATTCGCCAACTTTTTGCTATGGTTCCAAGGTTTATCAAGAAAAATAGAATCGACAAAACAATCCCAAGTGGAGGGAAAAAAGCGATCAGAAACGAGTAAATAGCTCCCCATAAGAGCATTAAAGGGCCTCTAACAATAGCTGCGATAGCTATAAAAATCGCTATCAAAAGAAACTGCTGTGTCATAGAACCGTAAGCCAACAGACCAAAGAGAATCAACAGTACCCAATGCCAAATCGTATTGACCTGCGGTTTTCTTTGAATCGTTACGTTCTTTTGGATCGTTGATTTTAGAAAGTCGGATTCTTCGAAGAAATTTTTCAAAAAGCACTCACTCCTATCAAATTGAAAATCGGACTGGAGTTAAGTTTACTGCTGAATAGGGAAAAAAACATCAGGCTAAAGTCGGTTTTTTAGCCTGATGTTTTTAAGAATTTGTTAAATAAAGTGAATTAATTTTGTTACGTTAATTTCTTTGTACGTGATGATTAAAGAGAGAGATTACGTAGTCTTCAACAACTTAGAAAGCTCTCCAACATAAGGCAGAAACACCTGTTTCATCCCACGAGAAATCGCTGTATAAAGAATCTTCTTCTCTCTTTCTGTTGTCCCATAACGCACGTTAGAAGGATCGTGAATGATCACATTATCAAACTCAAGCCCTTTAGCCATATCGATCGAAAGAATTTGAGCATCCATAGTGCTATTTTTTTGTAGAAGCTGCTGTTTCAATAAGTCTGCTTCTGATGCTGTTTTTGTAATCACGACAGTATCTTCCTCAGGCGCTAGTGAATCCAAAAGTGACGTAAGTGTCTCTAAATATGCCGTTTCATCTTCACAAGAAATAAACGCCGGTTTCTCGCCATCTTTTCGAATAGAAACAATCTTGAGTTTCTCATGATTGGTCACTAAAGTTTGAAATAGCTGAGTGATTTCTTTACTTGAACGGTAACTATTCAATAATTGATAAGAAGTAACTGAACGGCTGGAAGCAGATAATAACTCTTTGAGATCCATAAAACTGATCGAGGTATTGAAAATAGCCTGATTTTCATCTCCAGCTAAGGTAAAGTTTGCTTGTGGGAATAAGTTAAGCAACAAAAGAATTTGAGCTTCCGTGTAATCTTGTACTTCATCCACCAAAATAAACGCCATTTGCCGATTCGATAAATCTTCAATAAATTTATCTTTAAGCAGTAACAAAATGACCACTTCATCTGCAGTATAGGCAGTCGTTGCTCGTTCATATGAATCTTCTTGGTAAAGTTGATACAATGCTTCAAAAAGCAACCATTGATCAAACCAAGCAAAATCAGCAATCGCATCCACTACTTTACGGTATTTTTGTTGTAATCGTTGAAGCGCGAACTCTGCTAATTGTTCCTCATCTTCCTCAGCAAATGTCGTGTCAAAATAACGTAATTGCTCGGCTTCAGTCAAGTCTTGCATTTGATCGATCATTTGTTTAGATTTTGACTGTTTGAGCAAGTAACGACTCCATAAACTAGAGAGCTTTTCTTTTGTTGCTGAAAGTCTATCTCTGATTGATAAAGTCGTTGGTGTTTCTTGATACAAACTAAAAATCAATTCAGCAGAAAAAATCGGTTTTCGTTTGAACAAAATGGGTTGAAACAGCGTTTGTTGAATCAAAGATGGGTCTTGGAAAGCTTGAATAAAATGAACAAATTCTTGTGATTGAATTACTTTTTGTTGTGCATTTACTTGTTCCGCAGTGATTCGTTGGAAATAGGCTGACTCACTTTCGATTGGCGCTTTTTCACGAAAGGTAAATTTAAGAAATTGTAACAACGTTAAATTCAATGGATTGCGCTCACCTAAATTTGGTAATACTTGAGAAATATAATCGATGAAAGTCGAATTAGGAGAGAGCAGTAAAATATCATCGGCAGTAATTTGTTTCCGGTGATTATACAGTAAATAAGCAATTCGCTGCATGATCGCAGACGTTTTTCCACTACCCGCAATTCCGTTGACTAAAAGCAAGGGATGACTTTCATCACGAATGATCTCATTTTGTTCTTGTTGGATCGTGGTCGTGATATCTTTCATATATTGAGAAGAATCAGCTTCAAGTGAATGAAGTAAAATATCATCTTGAATCGCAAGACTAGTATCAAAAAAGTTGATCAAGCGATCTTCCTCAATGATCAATTGTCTTTTTAGATTTAATGTAACAGGAATTTCATTGTTATTGACATGATAACTGCTGTCGCCTAAAACATTATTGTAAAAAAGTGAAGCAATTGGTGAACGCCAGTCATAGATCCTAGATTCACCATTTAGATTGGTAAAATCATTCATGCCGATATAAAAAACATCACGATCGGAATCATCATCTAAAAATGTCACATCGATTTTTCCAAAATAAGGAACTTTCAGTAGTCGTTCGACTTTCTCTAGTTGCTTAGCAGCTGTTTCATTTTGGATATTTAACTGATCGATTTCTCGATTTTTCATTTCCATCATGGCAAATGTTTCTAAGTTATCTGAGTAACTATCAAAATTTAGTTTCGTGTCGCCACTAAATTGCTCCAGCACCGATTTTCCCGTGGTATTGACTTCATTGATAGCGGTTTGATAAGTATCTTTTGCTTGGCTTAATTCCTCATAAACCTCTTGCAGATGTTGGGTTTCTTGTGTGCGATCATTTGACATATGGGTTCCTCCTGACATAAATTGCCGTGACCGATCAGTATAAGCTATTTTTGAAGATAAAGCAATTATAAGAAGCTGATAATTTATCGGTGCTGTCCATTCAGATTTTGGGTAAAATGTGATAAAGTATAGAAGACAAAGGAGTGAATGAACATGATTTTTGATTCTCATACCCATTTAAACGCAGAACAATTTAACGAAGATATTCCAGAAACAATTGAACACGCTAAAGAATTAGGTGTAACGGAGATGGCAGTGGTTGGTTTTGATACGCCGACGATTGAAAAATCTTTGAAACTCAGCCAACAATATAAAGAAATCCAAAGTATTATCGGGTGGCATCCAACCGAAGCGGGCAGCTACACACCTGAAATCGAGAAAAATCTGCAGCAATTATTAACGACACCAAAAGTAGTTGCTCTAGGCGAAATCGGTTTAGATTATTACTGGATGGAAGATCCAAAAGAAGTGCAAGATCGTGTGTTTCGTCGTCAAATCGCGATTGCTAAAGAAATGAATCTACCCATCAGTATTCATACTCGAGATGCGATGGAAGATACGTATAAGATTTTAAAAGAAGAGGATATTCGTGATATTGGCGGAATCATGCATAGCTTTAGTGGGGATCCTGAGTGGATGGAAAAATTTTTGGATATGGGCATGCACATTTCTTTAAGCGGTGTTGTGACATTTAAAAAAGCGTTAGAAGTACAAGAAGTAGCGAAAGCCGTTCCATTAGATCGTTTATTAGTCGAGACGGATGCACCGTATTTAGCACCAGTACCCTATCGTGGTAAACGCAATGAACCAGGCTATACTCGTTATGTAGTAGAAAAAATCGCGGAGCTACGAGAAGTACCGTTTGAAGAAATAGCAGAGCATACAACAAATAACGCCCATCGCTTATTCAGGTTAGCCAAATGACAGACAAGTTGAGAATTGAGGAAATCATTGTCGTTGAAGGAAAAGACGATACAAGAAGAATCCAAGAAGTTGTAGATGCAGATACGATCGAGACAATTGGTTCAGCGATTAATGATGATATTTTGGAACAAATCGAACATGCCCAAGAAACGCGCGGTGTCATTATTTTTACCGATCCAGATTTTTCAGGTGAAAAAATACGTAAAACGATCATGGAAGTGGTTCCAGATGCCAAGCATGCATTTCTCTCACGTCAGCTTGCGACACCCAAAAAAAGAGGGAGTAGCTTAGGTGTGGAACATGCCAGTGACGAAGCCATTTTAGAAGCGTTAGAAAAAATTGTGACACCCGTCAATGAAACAGATGATTATCAAGAAATCCCTAGACAAACGCTGATCGAATATGGTTTAATAGCGGGAGCTCATGCAAAAGAACGCCGCGAAAAATTAGGCGATGAATTGCGTATTGGCTATACAAATAGCAAACAATTAACCAAACGTTTAAAAATGTTCCGCATTACAGAAAAAGAACTTATAAAAGCTATGAACGATTTAAACGCACTACCTAGTGAAAAATCGGAGGAATCAATTTGACAGAATATAAAGAAATAGCCACCCCTTCAAGAACCAAAGAAATTTTGAAGAAACACGGCTTTTCATTTAAAAAGAGTTTAGGCCAAAATTTCTTAACAGAACCGAATATCTTACGGAAAATTGTAGAAACTGCAGGAATAGACACCCAAACTAATGTAGTAGAAGTAGGTCCTGGTATTGGTGCTTTAACGGAACAACTGGCTAAAAATGCTGCACAAGTTTTAGCATTTGAAATCGATGATCGTTTGATTCCAGTTTTGGAAGATACAATGAGTCCCTACCAAAATGTCACAGTTGTTCATAATGATGTGTTAAAAGCAGATTTAGTTGGGACAACGAATGAGGTTTTCAAACAAGAGCTACCGATCAAAGTGGTGGCCAATCTACCGTACTACATCACAACACCGATCATGATGCACTTTTTAGAATCTGATTTAGCTGTACAAGAAATGATCGTCATGATGCAAAAAGAAGTTGCCGACCGAATCTCAGCCAAACCTGGAACGAAAGCATATGGCTCATTATCGATCGCTGTTCAATACTTTATGGAAGCAAGTATTGCGTTTATTGTACCGAAAACAGTTTTTATTCCGCAACCAAACGTTGATTCTGCGATCATTAAACTGATCAAACGAGATAAACCAGCAGTTGAAGTAACAAACGAAAAAGAATTTTTCAAATTGACAAAAGCATCATTTCAATTACGTCGAAAAACCTTGTGGAACAATTTGATTCATTTTTACGGAAAAGATGATCAAACGAAAGCTTGGTTGACAGAAAGCTTAGCAGAAGCTGAAATTGATCCATCACGTCGTGGTGAAACTTTATCATTAGTAGAGTTTGGCCGTTTAAGTAATGTATTGGAAAAAAATCGTTAATCTAATAATGTAAAAAGTGAGTTGAGAAAATATACTAAATTTTCTCAACCTATTTTTTTTAGTATACTACGTAACTTAGCAAAATTTTATACTGAAAGTTCTCAAAATAAGATGAAAAGCAATTTATTTTGATTTGATGTAAAATGATTGAATTGAGTTATTGACTTTTTACAAATATCAAGGATAATTAAAATAGAAAGCGTTTTCTTTTTTTGTGATACTGTAATTCGGATTTGTACAGTTATTTATGTAGATAAAACGATAAGCAGAGTATTTCAGAGTCTCTGGAGGAATTACCAAACTAGTTCAAAAAGGTAAAAAATCGTGGTTCAGAGTTTTGAAAAAAACAAAAGGATATGAGAAAATGTGTAAAGGAAGCACAGTAAAAACGGATTGTCTTATTCGTTTTTTACATTTCAATAGTTTAAATAAAAAAATAAATACCAACCTTATTCAATGCCTAAAAATGACTAAATTTAGGCATAATCTAAATTGGATGGCAGAGAATTACGGGAGAGACTAATCATAGCACCGAAGGAATAAATAATCAGTGGGGCAAACCATTGTTTTATGAAGATCTCAGGTAAAAGGACCGTAATTGGACATCACTCTGGAAAGCGGAAGCACCGAAGGAGCAACTCTTCAAGATGAAGACGAATCTCTCAGGTTTTGTACAGAGGAGCAGGCATTTTTTTAAGATGCCTGCTTTTCTGCTTTTATATTGTTATTTTAGCTTGGAGGTGTCGTTGTTAAGTACTAAAAATACAAAGAAGCAAAGGAGTAGAAAAGATGGATTTAAAAACACCTTTATACGATGCACATCTTGAAGCCGGTGGGAAAATGGTTTCATTTGCTGGCTATATGTTGCCTGTTCAATACAAAGATGGCGGTGTGATCAAAGAACATTTAGCTGTTCGAAATCAAGTAGGATTATTTGATGTTTCCCATATGGGGGAAGTTGTTTATGAAGGAAAAGATGCTTTAGCGAATTTGCAGTATGTATTAACAAACGATTTTAGTAATTTAGAAGTAGGCCGTGTTAGATACACGTTGATGTGTAATGAAAATGGCGGTGTAATTGATGATTTACTCGTATATAAATGTAGTGACGATAAATATTTATTGGTGGTCAATGCTGCAAATAGAGCCAAAGATGTAGCATGGATGAAACAGCACTTATTTGGTGAAGTGGCCTTTTCTGATCAATCAGACGAGTTTGTTCAGATTGCTTTACAAGGTCCTAATGCAAAAGAAATTATTGGAAAATTAACAACAGAGGAAGAAATTCCTAAAAAATATTATAGTTTTACCGAAAATGCTAATGTAGGCGGTGTGACCTGTATATTATCGCGAACAGGTTATACAGGGGAATTTGGCTATGAGTTATACTGTCGTCCAGAAGATGGTATCAAATTATGGAAGCTATTACTGGAAACAGGTAAAGAGTACGGTATCATGACTTGTGGTTTAGGTGCGCGTGATACATTACGGTTAGAGGCAGGCATGCCGCTTTATGGACATGAGATGAATGAAGAAATAACGCCATTTGAAACAGATCTAAGCTTTGTCGTTAAGATGAAAAAAGAAAATTTCATCGGTAAACAAGCATTAGTTGACAAAGGCGAACCAAAAATCACGAGAATCGGTCTACAGTTGACAGATCGAGGAATCGTTCGTGAAGGGGCGGATGTTTACTTCAATGAAAAGAAAATTGGGCAAACAACCTCAGGTACAATGTGTCCGTTTATCAATAAAGCTTGTGCAATGGCTTTAGTTGAAAGAGATGCTGTAGAAATTGGTTCTCCTATTGAAGTTGAAGTTAGAGGAAAGAAAATCACAGCAGAGGTTGTCGCAATACCTTTTATAAAAAAATAATTGGAAAAGAAGGAGTCGTTTATTATGGCAAAAAATACAGAAATGAAGTTTTCAAAATCACATGAGTGGGTACTTTTTGATGGAGATAAAGTAAGAATCGGTCTTTCTGATTTTGCACAGGATCAGTTGGGGGACATTGTTTTTATTGATTTGCCAGATAAAGGTGATGTAGTAACAAAAGGGGAATCATTCGCGGATATTGAGTCTGTTAAAGCTGTTTCAGAAGCTTACTCTCCAATCACAGCTACCGTTACTGCGATCAATGAAGAGCTGATAGACAGTCCAGAATTGATCAATTCAGCACCATTAGAGTCATGGTTGATCGAGGTAGAAGGAGCAGAGGGAATCGAGGACTTATTAAGCGCTGAAGAATATAAGAAATTCTGTGAGGAATCTGAGGAGGCGTAATAAATGGGTAACTATCTTGGGTCAACAGAGCAACAACAACAAGAAATGTTAAAAACGATCGGCTTAAAAAATATGAATGAGCTTTATGAGGTTCTTCCCAAAGAAATGATCATAGAAAAACTTGATATCCCAGCAGGAAAGTCAGAATTTGAAGTACGACGTATTTTGGAAAATATGGGCAAGAAAAACAAAGTCTTCTCAAGTATTTTTCGTGGTGCGGGTGCGTATAATCATTACATTCCGGCGATTGTCAAACAGATTTCAGCGAAAGAAGAATTTATGACCTCTTACACACCGTATCAACCTGAAATCAGCCAAGGGTTGCTACAGTCGATATTTGAATACCAAACCATGATTTGCGAAATCACTGGAATGGATGCTACTAACGCTTCTGTTTACGATGGGGCAACGGCCGCGGCCGAAGCAATCAATATGTGTTTAGAGAAAAAACGTTTGAAAGTATTGATTTCAGAAACGACAAATCCCATGACGATCCAGACTGCTTTGACCTATTTTAGTTCCAGAGAAATCGAATTTGTTATGATTCCAGAAAAAGACGGATTGACTGATTTAGCTATTTTACAAGAAAAACTGGATGACGCAAGTGCTTGTTTCATTGTTCAGCAACCAAATTATTATGGCGGGATTGAACCTGTCGAAGCAATAGCTGAAATGGTTCATGAAGCAAAAGCTAAATTTATTATGAGTGTGAATCCTGTAGCCAGTACGATCCTAAAAACTGCCGGCGAAGTGAATGCGGATATTGCAGTCGGAGACTCACAACCCTTTGGATTACCGTTAGCTTTTGGTGGACCGTATATTGGGTTTATTGCGACAAAGGAAAAACTGATGCGTAAATTGCCGGGACGTATCGCAGGAGAAACAGTTGATGAAGCAGGCGACCGAGCATTTGTTTTAACGTTACAAGCACGTGAACAGCACATTCGTAGAGAGAAAGCAGCTTCTAATATATGTTCGAATCAAGCACTTTGCGCTTTAACGAATGCGGTTTATATGAGTACGATGGGTGCCCGTGGTATTCAAGAAGTAGCAGAACAATGCTACAGTAAAGCGCATTATTTAGCTGACCAGCTAGGCAAAATCAAAGGTGTAAAACGAAAAAATGACAGCCCGTTTTTCCATGAGTTTGTCACAAGTTTTCCCGTAGCAAATGACGTTGTGTTAGCAAAATTAGAAGAACATGATATCTTAGGTGGTTATCCGACAGAGCAAGGGTTATTATGGTGTGTCACAGAAATGAACACCAAAGAACAAATAGACCAAGTCGTTGAATTGGTGAAGGAGGTATGTGCGTAATGAAATTGATTTTTGAACGTAGCGTAGAAGGATATTATAATGAAATGATTTCACCTTGTGATGTACCGACGACGGAACTCCCAGAAGAAATGAAACGGCAAAAAAAATTGCATCTACCATCACTACCTCAACCAGAAATCAGCCGCCATTATACAGAATTAGCTAATGCAACGTTTGGCATCAACAACGGTTTTTACCCATTAGGTTCATGTACGATGAAATACAATCCTAAAATCAATGATGAGATGGCCGTTTATCCTGCTTTTGCGAATATTCATCCACTGCAACCGGAGCATACAGTTCAAGGATCATTAGAAGTCTTTACCATGACTGAAATGTTGCTGAAAGAAATTACAGGAATGAATGCGATTACCTTTCAACCTGCAGCTGGAGCACATGGTGAGTTTACCAGCTTATTGATGATCAAAGCCTATCACGAACAAAACGGTCAGGGACAAAGAAATAAAATCATTGTGCCTGACTCTGCTCATGGGACAAATCCTGCAAGTGTAGCGATGACTGGAATGGTGACCGTCAATATTCCGTCTGATGAATATGGCTGTGTCGATATCGAAGCTTTAAAAGCGGCAGTTGGCGAAGATACGGCCGGCTTGATGCTGACAAATCCAAATACAGCAGGCATTTTTGATAAAAATATTTTAGAAATCACGAAAATCGTTCATGATGCCGGCGGACTGAATTATTATGATGGAGCGAATTTGAATGCCATTATGGGTGTTGCTCGTCCTGGAGATATGGGCTTTGATATTATTCATTTAAATTTACACAAAACCTTCTCAACCCCACACGGCGGCGGTGGTCCAGGATCTGGTGCTGTTGGGTGTAAAACAGTATTAAAACCATTTTTACCTAATTACTATCCAGTTAAAGAAGGAACAGAAATTACTTTTACTACGCCTGAATATTCAATTGGGATGGTCAAAGGATTTTATGGGCAATTTTCAGTATTCTTGCGAGCGTTGACGTATATTTTATTTTTAGGATCAGAAGGAATTTCATCAGCTTCCAAAGGCGCTGTGTTAAATGCCAATTATATGCTCTATGAATTAAAAGATATTTTTGACGTACCATATGGTGAGACTTGCATGCATGAGTTTGTTATAAGTTTAGAGACGTTAAAAAAAGAAACAGGTGTCACTGCCTTAGATATAGCGAAGGGGATTTTAGATCACAATATGTATCCACCGACAATGTACTTCCCGCTAACTGTGCCAGAAGCGCTGATGGTAGAACCGCCTGAAACAGAGTCGAAAGATCGAATGGATGATGCAATCGCAGTTTATCGGAAACTTTATGAAGATGCCCATAAAGATCCAGATGTTTTTCATGAATATCCACTACATGCTCAAATTCACCGCGTAGACGAAGTAAGAGCAGCCAGACATCCGATTGTTCGTTACGATTTTGATAGTAGCAAATGACCTATTTTTTCGGGAAAAGACAAAAAGTATCTCAATCCCCAAAAAAATAACAGAAACACGGCAAATATTCTGAAAAGTTTGGTACTATAATAAGAGAAGCTTCTTATCCGTTAGCTCTGGTTGTGTGTTTGGTTAAAAAAGCATCAAGAGCCGTATAGCTTTAAAAGAAAAGGAGAAAAAATAATGCTGACAGAAAAACAAAAAAGTTTTGCCGATCGTTTAGAAGAAGAGCTGATTCAAATTAGACGACATCTTCATCAGAACCCAGAAATTGGAATGGATTTGCCGAATACTGTAGCTTTTGTAAAAGAGAAACTTACAGAATACGGCTATGATCCAAAATCTTGTGGGAAGTCTGGTGTCACAGTAGTAGCTGGTAAAAAGAGTGGAAAAACATTTTTATTACGTGGCGATATGGATGCACTGCCGATCCGAGAATTGACCGATCTGCCGTTTAAATCTGAAAATGGCTACATGCATGCTTGTGGTCATGATATGCATACAACGATGTTGCTTGGAGCCGCTAAACTGTTAAAAGAATTTGAAGATGAGTTAGAGGGTCAAGTAAAATTACTATTTCAACCAGGTGAAGAAATTCTTTCGGGTTCAAAAGACTGCATCAACAACCATGTATTAGAAAATCCAACAGTAGATGCAGGAATGATGATCCATGTTTTTCCTTTTAAAGGATATAAGGCAGGACAAATCATGCCGACACCAGTTGGGACTTTGATGGCGAGTGCAGATTGGTTTGAAATCAATATCAAAGGTCGAGGTGGCCATGGGTCTCAGCCAGAGACTGCCATCGATCCAATCAACGTAGCAGTTCATATTTACACAGCGTTACAAGAGCTTTCAGCAAGAGAAATTGGTTCAGAAGAACGCTTTGTTCTCACAATTGGGGAATTTACTGGAGGTACGCCGGGTGCTTCAAATATTATTCCGGAAACAACCGTGATGAAAGGAACGCTCAGAACCTTGAAGGAAGATGTCCGTACACAGATCAAAGAACGCATGACAGTAATGGCCGAAAATATTGCCAAGGCTTTTCGTGCCGAAGCAGAAGTAATTTTCACCAATGGCTGTACAACAAATGTGAATGATCCAGATTTAACGACATTTACCAAAGAATCTTTAACAGAAACTTTTGGAGCTGATCGAATCGTGGCTATTCCTACTTCAACACCGCTTATGGGAAGTGAAGATTTTGGCGAAATCAGTCAGCTGATTCCGACAACAACTGTTCTTCTGGTAGCATCAGAAGAACACATCAACCTCCACAATCCAGCGATTGTTTTTGATGAATCAGTCTTAGTCGAAGGAGTGAAAGTCTACACCGATACAGCAATATCTTGGTTGAAAAAAGGTTAAATCTGTTATATTGTTTAATAATAAATGTTTAATGAACTGGAGGGGATAAAGTGGTCAAATCAGATATTGAAATCGCTCAAGAAGCAACGATGCTGCCAATCAACAAGGTAGCAGGAAAAATTGGTTTAAATGAAGAACAATTTGAATTATATGGAAAATATAAAGCAAAGATCGATGTTGAAAAAATCAAGGCAAATAAAAATGGGAAAGTCATCCTAGTGACTGCCATTACACCAACACCTGCTGGCGAAGGAAAAACAACAACAGTTGTTGGGTTAGGCGATGCCTTAAACCGAATTGGAAAAGAAGCAATTATTGCTTTAAGAGAACCTTCTTTAGGTCCAGTTTTTGGGATAAAAGGAGGTGCCGCGGGTGGTGGGTACGCACAAGTTGTACCTATGGAAGATATCAATTTGCACTTTACAGGTGATTTTCATGCAATTGGAGCGGCGAATAATCTGTTAGCGGCAATTATTGACAATCATATTTTTCAAGGCAATGAGCTAGGGATTGATAATCGCCGAATCACTTGGAAGAGAGCTGTAGATATGAACGATCGACAGTTGAGACATATTGTTGATGGTCTAGGTGCTCGGGTCAACGGGGTTCCTAGAGAAGATGGATTTGAAATCACAGTGGCATCAGAAATCATGGCTATTTTATGTTTATCCAATGATATCGATGACTTAAAAGAAAACCTAGCAAATATCATTATTGGCTACACATACGACAACCAGCCCGTTACAGCCAGAGAACTGAATGCCCAAGGCGCAATGACTGCTTTACTGAAAGATGCCATCAAACCTAATTTAGTTCAAACGTTGGAAAATAATCCTGCTTTGATTCATGGGGGACCGTTTGCCAATATCGCTCATGGGTGTAATAGCGTGATCGCAACCAATACTGCTAGAAAGTTAGCAGATTATGTCGTGACAGAAGGCGGATTTGGCGCCGATTTAGGTGCAGAAAAATTTATCGATATCAAATGTCGAAAATCTGGTATTCGTCCTTCCGCTGTCGTTGTAGTCGCAACGGTTCGTGCACTGAAGATGCATGGCGGTGTGTCCAAAGATCAGCTTGGAGTTGAAAATGTGGCAGCATTAACAGAAGGCTTACCAAATCTTTTAAAACATATTGAAAATACAACGACTGTTTTTGGTTTGCCGACTGTTGTAGCCATCAATAAATTCCCAACCGATACAGATGCTGAATTGAATCTTGTCAAAGAAGAATGTCAAAAACGCAATGTAAATGTCGTTCTTTCAGATGTCTGGGAACATGGTGGAGCTGGTGGTGAGGCGTTAGCTAAAGAAGTTGTTCGCCTATCCGAGCAGGAAAATCATTTCTCTTTTGCTTATCCAGATGAGCTTTCGATCAAAGAAAAAATCAGTGCGATCGTAGAAAAAGTTTATGGTGGAAATGCGGTTCGCTATGAACCAATTGCTGAAAGAGAAATTGCGAAACTAGAAGAATTAGGCTTCGGACATTTACCGATTTGTATGGCGAAGACACAGTATTCACTTTCAGATGATCAAACCAAACTGGGAAGACCAACTGATTTTGCGATAACGATCAGTAATATCAAGATATCAGCTGGTGCAGGATTTATCGTTGCCTATACAGGAACGGTGATGACCATGCCAGGTTTACCTAAAAAAGCAGCCTATGAAAAAATCGATGTTGACTCTAATGGGAAAATTGTTGGCCTATTTTAGAGTGAAGTCAATTATTAGGCTATAAAATAAACTCAATAGTTTGATCACACGTTGATCGAATTATTGAGTTTTTTTTAATGAACTAAAATCGAGTAAGAAGATTGACTATATGCTCTTAAAAAATAAAGCAATATGTGTCTTGACACATATGTATTTCTCCTTTAAAATAAAAAGCGTCATATATGTCAAGACACATCGGAGGAGAGCATGAAAAAGAATTCAGTCAGACATTTAACGATTTCAGCTTTACTTGTCGCAATGGGCATCATTATTCCCATGGTTATGCCAAGGATTACAATTGGACCAGCTTCATTTACCTTAGCGAGTCATGTGCCCGTATTTTTAGCGATGTTTTTTTCACCAGGAGTGGCGATTGCCGTTAGCTTAGGTACCGGTTTTGGTTTCTTTTTATCAGCAACACCGATCATAGCATTAAGAGCACTTTCTCATTTATTTTTTGCAGTAATAGGGGCATTTTACTTACAGAAACATCCAACGATCGTTTTAACTAAAAGTAAATTTGTCTTATTTAATGGTCGTTTTCAATTATTTAATTTTGTGATTGGCTTAATACATTCTGCTGCTGAATTAGCTGTAGTAAGTGTTTTTTATACAATGGGGAATATGCCAGAAACTTATTATTCACAAGGATATATGTACTCGATCTTTTTGTTGATGGGGATTGGCGGCCTGATCCATAGTTTGATTGATTACAACATTGCTTATTTTGTGGCAAATGCATTAAGTAAACAATTTGATATCCCAGTATTTAGTCAGGCTAAAAAAATTGAGAAAGCAAAAGTAACTATTCTTCCCCAAGAGACAGAAACAGTGGCATAAAAAAGAGGAGTAGCGTACAAATTAGCTACTCCTCTTTTTTTAGATATAGGAATTATGGTAACTTAATGACTTGTTCAGTTTCTGGATCGAAGAAGTGGGCTTTATTGATATTGAACGCTAAATCGACCATCTCTTCAGGTTTATGGAAATCACGAGCATCTACTTTTGAGATGAATTCTGTGTCACCTAATTTTGTATAAAGCATTGTTTCAGCACCTAATAGTTCAGATACTACAACCTCAGAACGGACAACAGCGTCATTCATTGTATCTAAGGCGACTTGCTCGCTGTGGATATCTTCTGGTCTAATGCCAAAAATAACTGATTTACCTTCATAGCCTTTTTCAACCAATAACTTATTTTTTCCTTCTGGAATTATTAGTTCTAATCCATGTCCATCACGAATAATGCCGTTGTTTAATGTAACATTAAAGAAGTTCATTGCAGGGGATCCGATAAAGCCTGCGACAAAGATATTATTTGGTGTATTGTAGACTTCCTTTGGTGATCCGATTTGTTGAATAAAGCCGTCTTTCATAATGACGATCCGATCGGCCATGGTCATGGCTTCTGTTTGGTCATGGGTAACGTAAACAGTTGTTGTTTCTAGACGACGATGCAATTTAGCGATTTCGGCACGCATTGCGACACGTAATTTTGCATCTAAGTTGGACAAAGGCTCATCCATCAAGAACACTTTGGCATCACGTACGATTGCTCGACCTAGAGCGACACGTTGACGTTGTCCACCAGATAAGGCAGCCGGTTTACGGTGCAAATATTCAGTCAAACCTAAAATTTCTCCGGCATTTTCCACGCGTTTTTTGATTTCAGCTTTGTCATATTTACGAAGTTTCAAACCAAAGGCCATATTGTCAAAAACAGTCATATGAGGATATAACGCATAGTTTTGGAAAACCATTGCGATATCGCGGTCTTTTGGTGCAACATCGTTCATTACTTTGTCACCAATAGAAAGTTCACCTTCTGTTATATCTTCAAGTCCTGCGATCATTCTTAACGTAGTTGATTTACCACATCCAGAAGGGCCTACAAAAACGATAAATTCACGGTCTGCAATTTCTAAGTTAAAATCTGTTACAGAATAATTTTCTGCATTATCATATTTTTTATAGACATGTTTTAACGCCATTTCTACCATTGTCGTCACTCTTTTCTTTTTTTATTGTATCCTTAGTATAAATGAAAGCGCTATACATCTTCAACGGAAGGTTGCACAAGAAAGAATCCCTTTTTTCGTCAAAGTGACAAAGAAGCAATCATTCCTTTAACTCTATCATGAAAGACTTTGTTATAATGAGAAAAAGAACGGAATTGAGGGATCACGGATGAAAATTGCATTGATAGCACATGATCGAAAAAAAGATTTAATGGTCAAACTGACATTGGCGTATCAACCAATATTGAAAGAACACGAATTATTTGCTACAGGAACGACTGGCTTGAGAATCTCAGAAGCAACTGGACTACCTGTTCATCGTTTTAAGTCTGGGCCATTAGGCGGAGATCAGCAAATCGGGGCAATGATTTCAGAGGATAAATTAGATATGGTGATTTTTTTACGGGATCCATTAGCTGCACAACCTCATGAGCCAGACGTTACAGCGCTGATTCGTTTGAGTGATGTTTACGAGATTCCTTTGGCAACTAATATCGGGACGGCTGAAATTTTATTAAGAGGATTACAAGCGGGGTTTGCGGATTTTAGAAATGTGGTTCATGAAACAGATAATAAGCCATTGTCGTTTTAATTATTTTAGTTATAGTTTGTTGCAGCAATGTAGGGAATATGCTATATTTCATTTAGGCTTAGGCCTAAATAAAACAGAGTAGGAAATAAAGCGTTAAGTGCTGAAAGGATGGGATGTTGCCTTTCGGACGAAGAATATATAAGAAAAGTGATCTAGCTAAACTAACTAGCTTCTCGGAAAAAAAAGAATCATTCTTGTGATAAAAAGCATCACAAACATAATTACCTATTTTTCGGTCGAAGCTGAACTAGTTCATTTCGCTTTTCTGTGATCTAGCTGCATGAAGCAGCCTTTGAGGAAAGTAGACAATCTTCACATGGAACAAAAGACGTTCCACGTTCAGATTCCTAACTTTCTAAAAGGCTAAACGCTTCATTTCGCTTTTCTATATTCGCGGTTTTGTTTTCGCATTCGCTGCATATTTTGTGTAGCAGCTCTTAGAGGAGATGCTAGAAATGAAGAAAAGAAAAATTGATACACGAACCATTACGCTGATGAGTTTATTGATTGCGTTAATGGTGGTTTTCACGCGGTTTATTTCGTTTGAGACCCAGTTTTTACGAGTTAGTTTGACCTTTATTCCAGAGTCATTGATGGCCATTCTTTTTGGTCCATTTTGGACAGGAATCGGTAGTGCCGTAGCAGATACAGTCGGCATGCTGTTATTTCCTAAAGGACCTTATTTTCCTGGTTTTACATTGAATGCATTTATTTCTGGTGCCATTTATGGATTCTTTTATTACAAAAAGGAGTTAACGTGGAAACGAGTAATCATGGCAACATTATCCGTTACTTTGATTATTCATATGTTCCTGACACCGTTGTGGTTGGGATTGATGTATGGTGTGAATATTTCCAATCTCGCTTGGTGGGCACCTAGAATCGTGAAGAATATCATCTTTTTCCCAATACAAGTAGTTGCTACTTACTATTTAGGAAATAAAGTTCCTTATAAACAGTTTTTGAATAAATCATTGAGTAATTTAAAATAAAAAAGAGCCCTCAACTTTCCAACATCCCAAGGAAGTTTGAGGGCTTTTTTATTCTTTGATTTAATTTATCACAATTGATTTTTAAATTGCGCTTCATACAAAGCGTGGTAAAAACCATCTTTTTTATTGATCAACTCATCATGACTGCCGATTTCAACAACAGAACCTTGTTCCATCACTAGAATTTTATCTGCATTTTTGATTGTGGAAAGTCGATGAGCAATCACGAAACTTGTACGGCCATCCATCATTTTTAAGAAGGCATCTTGAATGTTTTTTTCGGTCAACGTATCAACAGAACTAGTCGCTTCATCTAAAATCAACATAGGCGGATCACTGATCATGGTTCTAGCAATCGTCATCAATTGTCTTTGACCTTCGGAGATTTTGATTCCACTGGCGCCAATCAAAGTATCTAACCCTTCAGGCAAACGGGTAACAAAATCAAAAATATAGGCTTTTTTCATAGCTGCTTCGATTTGGTCATCGGTGGCTTCAGCGTTTCCATAAGTCAGATTAGCACGGATAGTGCTGTCAAATAACCAAGTATCTTGTAAAACCATCCCAAAACTTTTACGTAAACTATCTCTTGTGACTTGCGTGATGTTATGCCCGTCGATCGAAATTCGTCCACTATCCACCTCATAAAAACGCATCAGTAAATTGACCAGGGTTGATTTACCGGCACCCGTTTTTCCGACAATCGCAATCGTTTCACCAGGGAAGGCAGTCAAATTAAAGTCTTGGATCAATGGTTTTGAGGGTGTATAAGCAAAATCTACATGCTCAAATATGACTTTTCCTGTAACCTCATTTAAAACAAAAGCATGTTCACGATCTGGTTTTTCTTCAGGTTGACTGATGATTTCAAATGTACGATCTAATCCGGCTAGAGCTGTTTGGATTTGCGTAGTGATTCCTGACAACTCAATAAAGGGTTTAGAAAACTGACTGGAATAAATAGTAAAACTAGAGATGACACCAATCGTAATTGCTTGATTTCCACTTAATAGTAAAAGTCCTCCGACAAGACCAATTGATAGATAGGCTAAATGATCAATAAAACGAGAGAGCGGGTTTGTGAGTGAAGAAGAGAACTGCGCTTTTTGCCCGCGAACGTATAAGTCTTGATTCAATGATTCAAAACGTTGCTGAGAAACATTTTCTTGTTGAAATGCTTTGACGATTTTTTGGTTTCCAACCATTTCAGAAACATAACCAGAAATTTCGCCTACGATTTTTTGCTGAGCAGAAAAATTTTTCTGAGACGATTTTGCAACGACCCAATTAACTAGAAAAATAATTGGTGTAGCAACTAGAACAACTGCTGTAAGCAGTGGACTTAGTTTAAACATAAAGAAAAACGCAATGATCACCACAGATAGTCCTGAAAACAACTGGTTAAAAACAGCAGAGCAAGCTACAGAAATGTTATCCATATCATTTGTAAAACGACTAACAATATTTCCATGAGACGTCTGATCATAATAATTTAACGGTAACCGATTCAAATGGGCGAAGGCATCTTTTCTAAGTTCTGCTACAGAAAGATAGGAAACACGATTCCCTAGACGTTGAATCAACCATTGACTAATCACTGTAATAACCAAAATACTAGCTAAAGTGCTAAGAAATCGCAAGAGAATCGTAAAATCAACATTGCCTTTGGCAATCATCGTATCCACAGATTTCCCCATGTAGTAGGTCATCAAAACGGTGGTTAATCCACTGAGAATACCGAGAATAACCGCCGCAGTCATCTCCTTAGGATATCGAAGCAAATAAGGCATGAAACGATTAAATGAATTTGTAGCTGTTTTTTTCGTTGTCATGATTTAGTTTCCTCCTCTTGTGAAGCGACGATTTCTTGGTAAGCTTTAGAATGGTGTAATAATTCCTCGTGAGTTCCTAGTCCAACTTGTTTGCCGCTAGCTAAAACTAAAATTTGATCTGCTTGTTGAATCGAACTGATTCGCTGAGAAATGATGATAAGCGTCGTTTCCTTTAAATCTCGGCGTAATGCGGTGCGTAAATTTAAATCAGTTTGATAGTCTAAGGCACTTAAAGAGTCATCTAAAATCAAAACGTCCGGTTTATGGATCAAAGCACGGGCAATCGTCAAGCGCTGTTTTTGACCACCAGAAAAGTTTTTTCCACCTTCGTATACTTTTGTATCTAGGCCGTCACTTAGGTTTTTAACGAAATCTTTGCATTGAGCGGTTTCTAATGCTTGCCAACATTCTTCGTCGTCGGCATTTTCTTTTCCCCATTGAAGATTTTCTCGAATTGTGCCTGTAAATAAAACAGCTGTCTGAGGTGTAATTGCAATTTTTTTGCGTAGTCTTTCTATAGACCAGTCACGAACATTGATTCCATCAACGAAGATATTGCCTTCACTGATATCATAAAAACGAGGAATCAATTGTGTTAATGTACTTTTTCCGCCGCCCGTCGGTCCCGTAATACCCAGAATTGAGTTTTTAGGAATTTTCAGTGAAATATCTTTCAACGCTAATCCAGCACTTGGTTGGTAACGGAAGGAGACACGATCGAAGACGATTTCTTTTGTTTGGCCGTCAGAAGTCGTTTCGTTGTTTGTGGATTGAATGCTAGGATCAACCGACAAAACTTCTTGAACTCTTGATGCAGAGGCTGAAGCGCGTGTAAAAATGATTACTAAATTTGAAACAACGATCAACGCAAGCAGCATCTGATTCATATAATTGATCAAAGCCAACACTTCTCCTTGTTGTAATCCGCCAATCTCGACTTTGATCCCACCAAGATAAAGTAAAGCCAAAATACCAAGGTTCATTACTAAGGTGGTAGCAGGAGTCAATAAAGCTGAAATATTCGAAACACGGATATAGATAGAAGAAAGATCATCTGTTACTTCATTGACATGTTTTTCTTCTGTTTGTTTTCTAGCGAAGGCCCGAATAACTCGGACACCACTTAAATTTTGACTGATTTGTCGATTTAACATATCTAGCTTTTCTTGAACTTTTTTATATAATGGCACTGTCGTTTTTATAATGAAATAAAGAATAAGACAAAAAATTGGCAACATCAGCAGAAAAATCAATCCCATCTGCACATTAATATAAAAAGCCATAATAACAGAACCAATACTTAAAAAAGGTGCCCGAATCACAAGCCGAATCAACATTGCCAAAGCTAACTGTAACTGATTGATATCATTCGTCATACGCGTGATCAACGTATCCGTTCCAAAACTATTTAATTCAGCATGAGAAAGTTGATTGATTTTTTTCATCAATTGATTTCTCAATTCTGTCCCAAATCCTTGAGAAGCGATTGAAGAATAATACTGACAGATCATCACACAGACTAGCCCAATGATTGACATCAAAAGCATCCAGCCAGCCATTTGGATTACATAAGACCGGTCATTATTTTTAATTCCCTGATCAACTAAACGGGCCATAAATAAGGGTAAAACTAACTCAAAACAAGCTTCTAAAAACTTAAAAAAAGGACCAAGAATAATTTGTTTAAGGTATTTCTTTGCATATGTGAGTAAACTGAACATGAGGTTCCTCCTAAATTTAAAAGCTAAAAGAGCTCGTTCAGCCTTGACAGGAAAATAGAAAAAATTGACTGAGGCGTTTTTTGCTTCATTCAATTTTTATCTTTTCCCCAAGAGGCTAGCTCTTGAAGCTAGATATGATATATAGTAACACCGTTCCGCTTTGCATCACCTTGTACCAATCAATATCAACTTATAAATTCGTTGTATTTCTTAGCATGTTTCAAAGCAAAAACGTAACAGCTTCGTAGTCAAATAAAAACACTAACAGATAACGTTTTTTACAAATAAGTTTGTTCTTCTATTCTATATCAATTGTATATCAATTTTCAATGAGAATAAAGTTGCTCGCATTAAACCATGATTATTTGTTACAATAACTAGTAAATGCTATTTTAAGGAGAAAACACATGAATGAATTTATTAAAATCGTTTTATTATTTTTCATCTACTCGTTTATCGGTTGGCTGTGGGAGACAGTTTATTGTTCATTAAAGGCCAAGAAATTTGTGTATCGAGGTTTTTTAGTGGGCCCCTATTGTCCAATCTACGGGTTTGGTATTTTGAGTGTTCTTTATTTTTTAGAACCGCTTAAACAAAATATCGTTGTTTTGTATTTGTTATCGACGATTCTAGTCACTATTTTGGAATATATCACAAGTTACGGCTTAGAAAAGTTATTCCATGCTTCTTGGTGGGATTATAAAGATGTTCCGCTGAATATCAATGGTCGTGTCGCATTGCCTGTATCACTCTTTTGGGGGATTGGCTGTGTGCTGATCGTACGCGTTATTCATCCCAAAGTAATGTTACTTGAGGAATTTTTATCTGAAAAATTCGGTATGATTCTACCGATTATTTTATTATTTTTAATTATTACCGATTTGATTTATACCTTAGTTAACATGCAGTCATTCAAAAAAGTTACAGCGCAAATCAGTACAGCTGTGGAAGAGCGCAAACAAGAACTGGCTACTGCATTGACTGAAAAACGTGAAGAACTATCTGCAAATCTCTCTGAACTAAAAGAATCTGTTTCAGAAGAAATCACGGAACGAAAACAAGCAAAAACAATAGAACGAAATTCTTGGATGGAAGAGCTTAAAGAAACACCAGCAATTAAGAAACTATTAACGCATATGAACTACAATCAAAAGCGTTGGGTGAGAAATTATCCTAATTTGAAGCTCAAAAATGTGAAAAATCCTTCCGAAGTCCAACAAATCATTAATAAAAGCAAAAAAAAGGATGATTAATTTTTATTTAGTATAACAGTATATTTTTGTGTTTCATAATAATGATAAATACTGATGGATAAAGGTTTTAAGAGATATTTTAGGGCTTAAATAAGACGGATAGAATTGAGGAATGTTACAGAAAAAAGGGGATTTTCGCTGAAATGTAACAAATTGTAACGCTATTGAAATAAAATAAGCTCTATAGATTAGTATAATAGGTGGAGTTGGATTTAGTTAGGAAAGGTGTTGGATTCAGTGAAAGTAAAAAAATTGATACCATTTTTAGCTGCTATCATGCTAGTAAATGTTGCTCTTCCAATCGGTGCCGCAGCAGAGTCATTAGATGAGCTGAAGGATAAAGAAGCACAAGCCGCACAAACGGGAGAATCACTTAGCAAAGATATCAATACAGCTTTGAATGATGTTAATGAAAAATACGCTGAAATTGAAAAACTTAAAGCAGACATTTCAAAAGCTGAAGAAACAATCAAAAACTCTGAAGCTGAAATCACAGTAACAGAGCAAAGCATTGCACGCCGTAAAGAAGTCGTTGGAAATCGTATGAAAGATATCCAGCTAAGTGGGGAACAGCGTACATGGCAAGTATTATTAGATGCTGAAAGTGTATCAGATTTCTTTAATAAAGCGTATGCGATGACTATCTTACAAAACGCAGAAAAAGAAAAGATCGATAGTCTATCTAAAGATAAAGAAAAATTGTCTGAACTTCAAGAAACTGTAAAAAGTAAACAAGATGAATTACAAACCAACGAAACAAAATTACAGGACGAAGCATCAGCAATGGATGAACAAGTTGTAACTTTAAAACAGCAATTATCTGATAATCAAGCGGCGTTACAACAAATCGCCAGCGAAAAACAGACAGAAGAAAAACGTATCACAGATGAAAAGAAAGCAACTGAAGCTCGCCAAAAGCAAGCAGCATTGGAAGAAGCTCAAAGAAAAGCTAAAGTTAGCTCTCAAACAAGCTCAAGTAACAGTTCATCATCAATCAGTGATTCAAGTAGCAGCAGCTCAAGCAGTGAAGAACAACCTGTTGTTACACCACCATCACAACCAGAAGAAACGCCAAACACTGGCGGTGAAACTGGTAACAGTGGAGCAAATGGTCGAGTACTTTATATGCAATCAACTGCTTACTCATGGAGAGAAGCGGGTTCAGGGTTTATCACTGCAACTGGGATCGATCTTCGTTCACAAAGTAATGTGATCGCAGTTGACCCAAGTGTGATTCCGTTAGGATCATTTGTTGAAGTAGAGGGCTATGGATTTGCCGTCGCTGGAGATACTGGTGGCGCAATCAAAGGTAATATTATTGACGTACATTTCCCATCTGTTGACCAATGTTTAACATGGGGTCGCAGAAACAATGTTAAAGTCACAATTCAATAAAAAATTAAGAGCGTGGTACAAAACTAAAGATTAGTTTTGTACCACGCTCTTAATCCGAATAAACGGCAAGAAAAAGCAGCTCCTTCGAAAATAAGCTGGAATTCATAAAAAATTGAAGAGCAATTTTCGTGAATCCCCTTTTATTTCTCGGAGCTAAACGCTTTTGTCTCAGCCTTTTTTTTTGACCAATTATTAAAACAAATTAAAAAACAAGTGAATGTAATGCATTAACAAAAAATAAATGGTACACTCAGTAAAGAAAGTGAGGAATAACAATGATTCGTTTTGCAACAAAAGAAGACGGAGAGGCTATTGCTCCGTTGATATTAGTTATTTTAAAAGATATGGAATTACCTTTATTAGAAATTATCCCAGAGGAAACACTTTTAGCAGTTCTGGCCGAAGCAGTAGCAGATCCAACTTATCGTTATGGCTATCAGCGAGGATTGGTTTATGAAGAAAATGGGCATGTAGCAGGAATTGCGTTTGGCTATCCAAATGAAGATGAGCCGATTATTGATGAGCCCCTAAAAAAAGTCTTGAGTAAATACAATTTGGATGAAGAAATAAGAATATTTATTGATCCAGAAACATTACCAGGTGAATGGTATTTGGATTCGATTTCTGTTGATGAAAAATATCGTGGATTGGGAATTGGTTCCAAACTATTAGATGCTTTGCCACAAATGGCCAAAAGAGATGGCAAAGACATCATTGGATTAAGTGTGGATAAAGGAAATCCTAATGCTAAAAAATTGTATAGCCGAAAAGGTTTTAAAGATGTAGCTGAGATGATGATCAGTGGACATTTATACGATCATATGCAGAAAAAAATCAGCGAATGATATACGCTGATTTTTTTTAGTTATTTTAGCAAGTTCCCCAACCAATGATTGGTTTATGGTTTGAATTCTTTTTTTTATTATACAACCAATAATCCAAAACAGCTGCAACACATATACATAATGGCGCATCATCGTCATTTGTGACATCTAAACTGAAATAATCACCTGAAAAAAGAGTGGCTTTATTCATCTCCATGATTTTATGGTTGACTTGATAAATGGAATAACGATGATTTTTAATGTCTCCTAAAACAGTCCAATGCAAATGTTGGATATAATAAAAATCTGCATTCAAATTTAAAATTTTTCGTAACACTCCGACCTTTTCAAATCCTTTGTATAGTTCGAACCGTGAACCAAAGGCAAAGGATGTCTGTCTGATGCTAGCGACTAATTCACCGTTCATCTTATATAGAGAAAGCGCGTCACCACGTGTGCCCCAACGTCCAACAAGTAAGAAAAGAGATTTGCCATCCTCATCTTTAACAATGGTTCTTGTAACATTGCTTAATTGTTGTTCTTGAATAAAAAACTCAGACACCGTATCTCACCTCTTTTCTTAATTGGTTAGTTGTTTACATTATAAATCTTCTCGGATTGCCCGCAAGATTGCTTCGCCTACACCGTTTTCTAAGTTGGTAGAGGTGATATATTTTGCATGGTCTTTGACCTCTAATTCAGCATTTCCCATAGCAAAGCTAACACCAGCCCATTGTAGCATGCTAACATCATTGAAATTATCACCGATTGTCATAACTTCCTTTTCAGAAATTCCACGTTCTTTGGCTACATGGGCAACTGCGATTCCTTTTTGTGCATTTTTATGATTGACTTCAATATTATTTTGAGCCGATGAAGTGACTGCTAAATCGTTCAATTGTCTAATTTGAGTACTTGCAGGACCCAATACTTTTGGACCATCCATACTGAAACCAATAATTTTTAACACTTCAATGTCGTTTTGTGCAATCAAAGCACGCATATCATTTATATAAGTGATATCAAGTAAAGATAAGTGAGCGGCAGCCATCGCAATCGCAACTTTGTAGGTTAAGTGCGGCATCGTTGTTGCGATATGAGACGCAAAGTTCTCAATTCTTTTTTCCTGTTGTTCAGAATAAATTCCCTTGTTCGTAGAGACTTCAAAATATACATTGTGAGCATCTAAAATATCTAGGATCTCAGCTGTCGTTTTCTTGTCGATCCCAGCGGTGAAAAGCGAATTACCCGCCTTATCAAAGACTTTAGCGCCATTCAAAGTAATCATCGCACATTCGATCCCAGCTTCGTCTAGAGCGGGTTTTGCTTCTGTATATGCCCGTCCTGTAGCAACCATAAACTCGATACCCAGGCGCTCAGCCTCTCTAATAGCAGAAGCATTGTCTTTTGAAATCCCCATTTTTGAATCTAGTAGTGTGCCGTCCATGTCTGAAGCAATCAATTTAATCATAAAATTTTCTACACCTCGTTTATTTAACTTATCTATAGTTTAACATGTTTTTTCCATTTCAGTGCAGAAAAAATTTCCTTGTCACCTCATAAAAAATCAGATATGCTTAATGTGTAAAAGAAAGCTTTCAGAATAGAAGTTTTAATTAATAAGAATAGACAAATACCGTACCGAATAAATTGAAGGAGGACAACGAATGAAAGCAATTATTCATAATAGTTGGCAAGATGTTTTAGAAGAAGAATTTACAAAGGAATATTATTTGAATTTACGAGATTTTTTAAAGCAGGAGTATAGCGAGCAAACCATTTATCCGGATATGTATCACATTTATTCTGCGCTAGAATTGACACCATATGAAGAGGTTAAGGTCGTGATATTAGGACAAGATCCTTATCATGGTCCTAATCAGGCACATGGGTTAAGTTTTTCTGTGCAGCCTGGGGTTAAAACGCCGCCTTCTTTGATGAACATATATAAAGAATTGAGAGATGATTTAGGCTATCCTCCTGTCTCTCATGGCTTTTTAGAAAGTTGGGCGAAACAAGGTGTTCTCTTATTAAACACAGTTTTAACGGTCAGAAATGGTCAAGCTTATTCTCATCGAGGACAAGGCTGGGAAAATTTGACGGATGCAATTATTAAAAAATTGAATGAACGTGATAAGCCAATTGTCTTTATTTTATGGGGGAAACCAGCGCAAGAAAAAATTAAAATGATCGATACCAACAAACATATTATTATCAAATCACCACATCCGAGTCCATTGGCAGCGCATCGCGGCTTCTTTGGCTCCAAACCTTTCTCAAAAACGAATCAAGCATTAGAGCAATTAGGAGAGACGCCAATCGACTGGCAATTGCCTGATACAGTGTCTTAAAACAGAACATTCTGTTATAGTGCAGAAGGGCTAGTTTGTGAAATTAATATCAGAATCAGCATTTTTTACACTAATACAGCTAGAAATAACTGTTATTTTCTTGAAGAATGGTGTATGATAAGTTTGTATAAATAATCAGTTGGAGGGTATATCGTGGAATTATTCGATAGCTTAAAATTTAAAGTCATTCGCCGCAACATCAAAATTGTTTTCCCGGAAGCAACAGATCCTCGTATCTTAGGAGCTGCAGCTCGCTTGAAAGCAGAAGAATTAATGGAACCGATCTTGATCGGTAAACAAGAAGCGATTGTGGAAGCAGCTCACGCTCGCGGAATCAAAGCTTCTGGCTTTACAATCATAGATCCTGATAATTACGATGGATGGGAAGATATGGTTGCAGCGTTTGTAGAACGTCGTAATGGAAAAGTTACAGATGAAGATGCTCGTAAGATTTTAAAAGATGTAAACTACTTTGGTACGATGCTTACGTATATGGGTCTTGCTGATGGTATGGTCAGTGGTGCGATTCACTCGACTGGAGATACTGTTCGTCCAGCTTTACAAATCATCAAAACAAAACCAGGTGTTAGCCGTACAAGTGGTGCAATGATCATGGTTCGCGGTCGCGACCAAGAAAAATACATCTTTGCAGATTGCGCAATCAACGTAAATCCAACAGCTCAAGAATTAGCTGAGATTGCAGTCGATAGTGCAAAAACTGCTGAATTATTCGATATTGAGCCAAAAGTAGCAATGATGAGTTTCTCAACAAAAGGTTCTGCAAAAGCACCTGAAGTGGACAAAGTCGTTGAAGCAACAAAAATCGCTAAAAGCTTAGCACCTGAACTTGAAATCGATGGTGAATTACAATTTGATGCTTCATACGTAGCATCTGTTGCTCAATTAAAAGCACCGAATTCATCTGTTGCAGGACAAGCTACAGTATTTGTTTTCCCAGAATTACAATCAGGAAATATTGGCTACAAGATCGCACAACGTTTAGGTAACTTTGAAGCAATCGGTCCAATCTTACAAGGATTGAACAAACCAGTATCTGATTTATCTCGTGGAGCAAATGAAGAAGATATTTACAAATTATCTATCATCACAGCAGCTCAAACATTAATGAACTAATCTAAAAGACTAGGGATTCAGAACAAGACGTTTAGCGTTTTGCTTTGACTCCCTAGTTTTTTTTTCAATAATTCGGTATACTACACTACATAGAAATAAGGAAAGCTAAAGTAGGTGATAAAATGGATATCGTAATCAACAATCCTAAAGAAACAGAATCTCTAGCAAAAATCATTGGATTAGTTGCAGAGCCAGGTGACAACATCATTCTTTCAGGAGATTTAGGAGCAGGAAAAACCACTATGACAAAAGGAATCGCTTTAGGATTAGGTATCGATCAAATGATCAAAAGTCCTACCTATACGATCATTCGTGAATATCAGCAAGGACGTCTGCCGTTGTATCATATGGATGTGTACCGTATTGAAAATGGCGCTGATGATCTTGGGTTGGATGAATATTTTGAAGGCGATGGATTATCTGTTGTTGAGTGGGGAAAATTATTGGGCGATTTTTTACCGACAGATTATTTAGATATTACCCTAACAAAAGATTCAGAAGATATGGAAAAAAGAGTCCTGTCAATTCAAGCATTTGGAACGCAGGCAGAAAAATATTTGGGACGCATTCAGCAAAAAATGGAGGAAAGTCTATGACAGAGGTTGAATTTACGATTCGAGAAGCAATTCCAGATGATGCAGCAGAGATTTTACATGCATTAAAAACGATTGGCAGTGAAACACCTTATTTGGTAATGGATGAAAAAGGGATGGAAATGACTCCAGTTGAGATGAGTGAGAACTTAGCGAATCTTTATGAATCGCCAAATAACATACTGATGGTCGCTTTAGCAGATGGAAAAGTCATTGGTACAGCTTCTGTCAAAGCCTCATCCAAAAAGCGTATGGAACATATCGGAGAAATCGGAATCAGTATTTTAAAAGAATATTGGGGCTTTGGGTTAGGTAGCTTGATGATGGAAGAGTTGATCTATTGGGCGAAAGAAAGTGATGTAATCCGCCGTTTAGAGTTAACTGTACAGCATCGAAATCAGCGAGCTGTTCATGTTTATGAAAAAATAGGCTTTAAAACAGAAGCAATCATGGCTCGTGGTGCAAAAACGGATGATGGCGAATTCTTAGATGTACATTTGATGAGTATGATGATTGATTAAAATCAAAAGAGAGTAAACTGGGATCATACTTGTTTATTCTCTTTTTTTGTAACGTGTCGTTACTTAGATGTCACAGGTTACATCTTCTTTCCTATGTAACCACTTTCTTCGTTTCTATATATTCTCTCTCAGCAAAAGGATATACTGATATCAGATAAAACGCTTAAGGAGCTGAACGAGATGTCAAAAGGAATTAAAATAGTTACAATCGGTGGAGGTTCAAGTTACACACCAGAATTAGTTGAAGGATTTATTAAACGTTACGATGAATTGCCAGTACGTGAATTATGGTTAGTTGATATTGAAGCAGGAAAAGAAAAACTAGAAATCGTAGGAGCAATGGCGAAACGTATGGTCAAAGCCGCAGGTGTTGACTGTGAAGTACATTTAACTTTAGATCGTCGTGAAGCATTGAAAGATGCAGATTTTGTTACAACACAATTACGTGTGGGACTTTTAGATGCACGTATTTTAGATGAACGCATTCCGTTAAGTCATGGCTTGATCGGACAAGAAACGAATGGCGCCGGCGGTATTTTTAAAGCGTTGAGAACTGTTCCAGTGATTTTAGATATTGTAGAAGATATGAAAGAACTTTGTCCAAATGCTTGGTTGATCAACTTTACGAACCCAGCTGGTATGGTAACAGAAGCTGTTTTACGTTATGGTAACTGGGACAAAGTTGTCGGTTTATGTAACATTCCAGTTAATGCTGTGTTTGAAGAAGCAGCATTATTAGGTGAAAATAATCGTGATCTATTCTTCCAGTTTGCAGGAATCAATCATTTACACTGGCATACTATTACAGACAAAAACGGAAAAGATCGTACGGATGAATTGATCAAAGTAATGTATGGTCAAGATGATGCTAAATCAATTGTAGCCAATATTAAAGACAACAACTTGATCTGGGAACAAGTCGAAAATCTACACATGGTTCCTTGTCCATACCATAATTACTACTATTATACAGATAAAATGCTAGCCGAAGAATTAGAAGATTTCAAAAACAACGGCACACGTGCTGAAAAGGTAAAAGAGATCGAACATGAATTGTTTGAACTATACAAAGATCCTAATTTAGACTACAAACCAAAACAATTAGCAGAACGTGGCGGCGCTCGTTACAGCGATGCAGCCTGTGAAATCATCAACTCTATTCATAATGATAAACGCACAACAATGACGGTCAGCACTAGAAATAACGGAACAATCACAGATTTACCTGCTGAGAGTGCAGTAGAAGTTACATGTACGATCACTGGCAAAGGCCCAGTTCCGTATAACTTTGGTAGCTTTAAACCACAAGAACGTGGTTTATTACAAGTGATGAAGTCAATGGAAGAATTAACGATCGAAGCGGCTGTTACAGGTGATTATGGTACATTATTACAAGCCTTTACGATGAATCCACTGATTACGAGTGGCGATGTTGCTAAAGAAGTGATGGATGAATTGTTGGAAGCACATAAACAATATTTACCGGCTTTCTTTAAAGAAGGAAAATAATCTGAAAAAGCGAAGTTGGGACAGAAGTGTTTATTTCCGAAGGAGTTGTTTCTGCTCCCACCATTTATTTGGATTCCTTGAGGCTGAGATGTGACTCGTAGAGTTATATCTCAGCCTTTCTTTTGTTTTTGCACTTCTTTTGCCAAATACTCTACTGTATATAGCGCTGGTACTTGGGATGTAATATCACTATCTCCAATTCTTTCCGTTGAAATATAATAAGGAATATTCACATCTGATAGAGCCGCAATCGGAGATTTTTCACTATTCGTGATCGAAATGATCGAACTATCATTCGTAATAAAATGATTCAGATAATTGATGATCGCTTCATTCTCGCCACTAACAGAAAGGGCAATCACACAAACATTTTTCGCCATACTTTTATTAAAAAAGTTCACGGGGTGATTGATTGGATCTTCAATGTGAAAGGCCATACTAAAAATAGAAGAGAAATACAATGCACCATATTCGGCAATAATATTTGACGAACCTGTTCCAATAAATAAAACAAGATCTTTTTCAGACAATAACTTCGCAGCTGCTTGAATTCGTTCTTGATAAAAAGCTTCTGTAGAACGCTGGATAAAATTAGTGAACGATGTTTCATCAACGGCATGCGTTGTAACAGGTTCCGCTAAAGATTTTCGATACAAATTCAATTTGATTTTAAATTCAGAAAACCCTTCACACTCAAATTTTCGGCAAAAACGCAGAATACTGGCGGTACTGCTATGGGTTTCTTTTGCTAGCTCACGAATTCGCATATAAACCACTTCATCAATGTGAGATGCAATATATTTATAAATTTCTAAGTCAATAGGGCTTAAATCGGGACTATGATCTAAAAATAACAAGATATCCACTACTTTCTTTGTTAATATTATTTATTTAAATCAATGCTATAAACAAAATGACGAACGGGCAGACCAGAATAATCTTTATCAAATTGCTTTACAATCGTCATTCCATTTTTTTCAGCAACTTTTTGAGAGGATAGATTTGTATCTCGAATGATCGAACAAATTTTCTTTGCATTTAATTCAGTTTTAGCATAGGTGAGACATAATTTGCTTGCAGAAGTTGCATAGCCTTGATTCCAGTAACGTTTATTGACTAAGTAGCCGATTTCTAACAAGAATTCTTCTTCTACATTTGAATAAACGATTCCACATTGCCCAACAAAAGTATCACTTTTTTGATCAATAATTGCCCATAAACCAAACCCATTTTCCTCGTAACTTTTTAAGTTCCAGTTCAACCAATCAGCGATCTTTTCTTGTGAAAATGTTGATTCATAGGCATACATCGTTTCCTCATCTTGTAAAATCAAACATAAATCACTAAAATCATCGGGTGTGAATTCTCTTAAATAGAGTTGTTCATTTTCGATTATTTTTTTAGTCATTGCTTGTCGCTTCCTTTTTATCAGAATTTAACTTCATATTCATGACATACAATGGACCAAATTCACCTTGGACAATTTTTTCTAAGTGCTCAAAACCTGCGCTTTTATAGAGTGTTTGAGCAGCAAGGTTCTTTTTGTTTACGGCGAGAATAATCTCCGTCACATCTGGAAAATGTAGTCGAACAAATTCAGGTAATGCTCGTAATACTTCTTTTGCGTGACCTTTACCCTGATATCTCTCATCAGTAGAAAATGATCTTAATAAAATTGCTTGCTCATTTGTTGTATATAAATGAACATCTTTTTTTTCGTCTAAAACAAAAAAGTTCGTTAATCGTCCATCCTCGATTCCTACTATTGGATGGATGAAAGAATTTTCTAAAGAAATTTTTATTGGCATTTCTGGTGTTCCTGTAAAAAGTAATTGTTCGTCATTTAGTTGATATTGCTGGATCATAGATGAAAAATCGTTGGTATATCTTTTTAAGAACATGATTAGCACATCCTTTACACATAATAGCTCAAGCTAAAATAGGAAGAACTTCTATTATTTTAACACAGTAATTAGCTAAGGCCGCAAAAATTAAGTTTCAAAAACCAAAATGGTGAGAGGAAAGTAACAGAAAGTTGGGATAATAATAACAGGAATCTGGGAGTTTGTGAGTCATATTTCTTTGTATACTAGGTTCATCAAGTAATAACTGCTACAAAATTTCGATGATCATAGTCGCCCGTGACTTTAAATGAGAGGAGATGTAAAGCGAAATTGAACAATATTTTTTTGAATGATAATAAACCTGTGAGCTTTGAGCAGTATGATAAGGCAAATAAAAATCAATTGAAAGTTATCAAAAAGCTGCAAAAAAGAGTTAAAGCAGAACAAAAACGAAAAAATCAGCTTGCATCTCAATTAAAGCGATCGCTTAAACAAGTAGAAGAATTAAAGCAGCAACAAAACACTAAGGAGGAAATGAACATATGACAGCATTAAGTGGAGTAGATGTAGTTTGGCGTTTTCGTTTAGCCGAAGACGAAGGAAATGAAAGTGCTTGGGGCTTAGCCTACAGTACAGAAAATGGTTATTCAAAATCGAAAGAAAGTGAATCAACTGTGACCAAAGATGGTAGTGTGGTAACACCAGGAGCGACTGAAACAACTGTTACTGCAACAACATTATATAAGATTGGTTCGACTCAAATCGATAAATTAGAGACAGCGATGGATGAGAATAAGCGTGTTCAAATTTGGCGTATCAATACCAAAGAA
Organism: Enterococcus ureasiticus; assembly: GCF_001730285.1. Lineage (GTDB taxonomy): Bacteria > Bacillota > Bacilli > Lactobacillales > Enterococcaceae > Enterococcus_L > Enterococcus_L ureasiticus. Next base: position 279,459 of record NZ_MIJZ01000013.1, on the reverse strand, counting down.
ATTGGTACTGGTAATGATGAAGGAAAATTCAAAGCAAAATATTTTGAAGGCTTTTTTACTTCGTTTGAAGAAACTGATTCAGCTGAAAATAAAGTTGAATACTCTTTGGAGTGGGCTATCGAAGGCGCAGGTAAAAATGGCTTTGCGGCATTAGAGCTTGATACTTCAGAAGGCGGCGATTATGAATTTAAGGATACTGTGAAAGTAGAAACTAAAGCATAATCAATTAATTTTATAAAGTAACCGAAAGAGGTTAGATTCTAGCCTCTTTCACATGGTTTATTATAGCAAGACGATTATTGTAGTTTTTAAATTAGGAGGAAAAGACATGGAATTATCAATGAATGAAAAAACATATAGCTTTAAATTTGGTTATGGTTTTTTAAAAGAAATCAACAAACGTTATTCAGTAGAACGTGGTGGGATGCAGTTAAAATTAGGAGTTGGGGCAATTGTTTCAAATCTACTTTTATCTGATGTAGATACCTTATTTGAAGTCTTGTTGATTGCAAATATGACAGAAAAACCTCGAATGACGGTTAAGTTTTTAGAAGATTACGTTGAACAAAATGGTACAAAAAATCTGTTTGAAGATGTGATTGATGAACTAAAAAAGTCGGAATATACCGGGATGATGACCAGCAAGATGTTGGAAGAAGTACAAGCGTAAATAACATAGATTTTGCCGAAGTATATGAGCAGGTTCGTTTAAACTGTTTACGTTTCTTAAAATTCGAAAATCTTAATGAAATTGACCGATTAACCATTCCTGATTATGAACTACGTATGAAAGCCTATCAATTAAAACAATTGGATCGACAGTATGAAATCCATATGCAAGCATGGGCTACAGTTATGGCAGGTCAAACTCGAAAAGGCAAACCAGTTTTTAGAACCTTCGATAAGTTCTTCGATTATCGAAAAGCAGAAGAGAAAATACTTGGCAGACAAAAAAGTACTTCTCCTGATAAAGAGAAACTTCAAAATTGGATTGCAAATTTTAATTCATAGGAAAGGAGGGGGAAAATGGAAAATAAACAGAATGTGACAACTGTTTTTTCAGTTATTGAAAATAATTTTTTTAAAACATTAGCGAATGCTGAAAATGTCTTAAGTGATACTAAAGCAATGTCAGATCGTTTATCTGAATCGTTTAATAGACTATCATCTTATACTGTTGCGCCACAAAGCTTTGAGGTATTTAAGCAAAGTGCGCAAGAGGCTTCGACACTGATTGATAAAATTGGGGCAAAGTTAAAGCAAAATTTTACTCCTGTAGTTGAAAATCCAAGTTTTACTGGAATGATAGATGCCGTAGATACGACAATCAAAGATATTAATGGAAAATTAAAGCAATTTCACATTCCAAATATGGGGAAAATGCTGATGGGAGACGATTCGGTCTTTGGAAGCATTAATTCCAATATAGACAAAGTAACACAATCTTTTGGTGGAATGGCACAAGGCTTTGGTGATAAACAAAAGCAAATGATTTCAGGTATGTCAAACTGGAAACAAAATCTTGCCGGATTTACAGAAAACACAAAATATCAAATGAAGCTTTTTACTATGGCAATGAGAACTGAAGGATCTCCAGTTGATAAATTGGGAACGGCTTTTGAGACTGTTTCGACAAAGGTAACATCGAGCTTTTCAAAAATGTATCAAAGTTCAGGAATGATGGGATCAGCATTTCGCCAAATTGGTGAAGGTGTTAATGGCGTAAAGACCTATATGACAGGTTTGCCTGAAAGTGCAAGAGATCAAATGAAACTTTTAGGAATGCACATAAGAAGTGAACATCCAGCTTTGGCCGAATTAGGAACGAAGTTCTCAGATATGTCTTCTCAAGTAGGCGGGACTATTTCTAATGTTACTTCAAAATTTGGAACTTTAGGAAGTAAATTCACTGATACAATTTCAAATTCAAGCCTATTGAAAGGAGCATTTAGCGGTATAGGGACGACGTTGCAAGGTTCTGCTAATGTTGGAACGACAGCTATGACTTCCATGGTTCAAGGCTTATCTTCTGTTTTTGGTTTTGCACTAAAAGCTCTAGGACCAGCAGCTATTCTGGGTGTTGCACTAGCTGGTTTTGGTTTATTAGATAGTCAGTTTGATGGACAAATCGGCAAGATGATAGAAACAGCAACTACAAAAGGACCAGCTATTATTGCGGGGTTTGTTCAAGGAATCATAGATAAACTTCCAGCATTGATGGAAACAGGAACGCAATTAATAGCAGGCTTGGCACAAGCAATCTCAGTAAATCTACCTGTGATTATGCAAAGTGCGGTTGACCTAATTAATGCTTTAGTTAGTGGGGTAATTGAAAGTTTACCAACGTTGATCCCAGCTGCTTTGATGTTGATTGAATCCTTAGCCACAAGCTTATTATCTGCAGCACCTCAGTTGTTAATGACAGGATTAGATTTATTAATGGCTTTGGTTAGCGGAATTGTAGATAACAAAGATCAAATCATTGCAACGGTCAAAAGAATCATTGAATCATTTACTACTAATATTACAGGACAATTACCTGAAATTATTAAAAAAGGTGTTGAAATATTAACAAAACTAGCAGAAGGAATTGCTTCTATATTGCCTGTTTTAATTCCAGTGGCAATTGAAGCAATCGCTACTCTAGTAAGAACTTTGTCTGAGCAGTTGCCAACAATCATCTCTGCTGCAGTAAAAATTATCTCTACTCTTGTTGCAGGTTTACTTAAGGAGCTTCCAAGTATTTTAGTAGCAGCAGGAAAGTTGATATGGGAACTAACAAAAGGAATTCTAGGTGCATTACCGTCAATCGCGACAGTTGGCTATCAGATTATTAATGAACTTTCTAAGGCTCTATTTGATATTGACTTATTTGAAGTTGGAGGTAATATCATCCAAGGATTTATTGATGGTATTACAGAAAAGGCTCAAAAAATAGGGAAAGTTCTTGAAAATATCGGGAATGGGATTAAAGACTTTTTTACAGGAAATTTTAAAATTCATTCACCTTCTCGCTGGATGCGAGATGAAATCGGTGCAATGCTACCCGCAGGTTTAGCAATAGGGATCGAAAGAAATGCTCATGTAGTCGACCAACCTATGGATAAACTAGCATCTCAAATAATGCTACCAAGTTTAGATAGTCTAGATCAACAAGTAGAAACGATACAAGATGTATCCGTTCAATCTAGCAGCAAACAAATGATGATCCAAACAAAACAACCCGCAACATTCAACATCAAACTCGGCAACCAACAATTCAAAGCCTTTGTCTCAGATATCTCTGAAGCAATGGGACAAGATTCTGCTATTAACCTAGCATTTTAGAAGGAGGGAAAAAATGTATTATTTTGAAGACACAACAAAAAAAGTCCACAAAGATGATTTGATCCTTCCTTCCTCAGCCATGATGTATGATGGTGTTTATCTAGAAAAAATGATCGACGACTATCGTACATTAGCGATAACAGGCAGAGAAATGCTATCTCTTGATATTGAAACGCAAGAAACTCAAGTGGGAAGTATCAAATTAAATCAAAAATTACCATCTCGAACAATCAAAGTAACCTATCAATTGATTGGAAAAGACGCAAAAGATGTACAGAAAAAATACCGTCAGTTGATGCGTTTACTTTATAAAGAATCAGATGTTGAGATTCGTTTTAAAGATGAACTGGATTATCACTATCATGGACAGTATATGACAACGGAAGAGGTTAGAGGTGATACGAATAGTATTATTTCTAGTTTTGAAATTCTTTGTACTGATCCGAAAAAGTACTCGGTTTTATTAAAAACAGATAGAGAGATCACAACGTATCTACCTTATCAGACAACACCTGAAAAAATTGAAGTAATTATTGAAAAATTCGGTCCTTTGACGATAGAAAATGGCGAAAAAACGATTAAAATCACTAGCTACAATTTAAATGCTGGCGATCGAATTATTTTTGATTTTTTAAAAGGGAAGGTCTATGTGAATGATATTGACCAGACTTTCTTACTTGATTTAGAAAGTGATTTTGAGAATTTTTCTATTCGTGAAGGACAAACAATCCAATGTACCAATGGACAGATGATTATTTCTTATCGGGAGGTGCAGTTGTGAGAAAAAGTGTATATTTCTTTGATGAACGTCAGCACTTAATTCGAATCGTTAAAGAAGATGAATTAATAGAAGTGATTCAAGAAAAAGAAATCACTTCGAATAAAGCTGAATTAATGAACGATACTTTAAACGTATCAACAATTTACGACGAAGAATTGAAAACCGCTGCATACATGGCTGTAAAAGAAGAGTCATCTTCATACAGTCTTTATAGAATTATTTTAGACAGTGAGTCAGAGAATCTCTTATCTTTTACAGGCATTAGTTTTGCACCAGACGAACTAGATTCTTATGTGGTTAAAAATGTACAAGTGAAGAATGAATCAATCAAAAATACATTGCCAAAATTATTAGCAGAAACAGAATGGCGTTTAGGAAAAATCGATGCTAATTTACCTTTAATCACAGAGGATTTCAGTTTTCTTTCTGTAAGGGATGCATTAAAAAATATCCAAACACAGGGATGCGAAATTCTATTTAAATATAAAATCGATGGTATTGGTATTACAGAAAAATGGTTGGAAGTTTATCATGAAATCGGTGAACAGAGCAAGCAGCGTTTCACTTATGGTGAGAAAGCGTTAAGTATTGTAAAAGAACAAGACCGTAACCAAGTGTATACAAGTTTAATCGGCCGTGGTCGTGGGGAAGATGTTGGGGATGGAAAAGGCAAACGAATCGAATTCACTAATATAGAATGGAAAGAAACAACGGGCAAACCTTTGAATAAACCAAAGGGTCAAAACTGGTTGGAATTTCCCGAAATGACCAAACAATACGGCATTCCGCTTAAAAATGGCGGTATGAGAAGACGTGAAAAAGTCATTACGTTTGATGAAGAAGAGAGTGCAGAAAAATTACTGCAAAAAACATATGACTCACTTATCGAATATTCTCGACCGCTGGTTCAATTTAAGACTGAGATTTTAGGTGGAGATACGATCGGAAACACAGTCACAATTCATCGCCATGATCGAAACTATCATTACAAAACACGAATTTTCAAAGTTAAAATCGATCGTCTTACAGGAAAAGTCGAAACTGGTTTAGGAGATAATATTACGAAAAGCATTTCAAAAGCTACATCGGATCTCAAAGGAAATGTCGATTCTTTGGACGAAAAAAAGATGACTTTTTACGATTCTGAAGAAATTTCTAAATGGCAAGATGACATTATCCGTGGTGCCAAAGGCGGTTCTATAAAATTAATGAATGGGATTGAAACGGGGAAATCAAACAGCCGCGAACCCTATCAACAAGTTTTTATGGATGGAAACTCGTTGGATAATAGTAAACATTTTTTAATCATGAACTCAGACGGAATAGGTTTTGTTAAAGACAAATTTACAAACCAACCTAAAACAGCTTGGACGATTGATGGGAAATTTAATGCTGATTTCATTCAAGCTGGTACCTTAGAGGGCGTTACAGTTCAAACAAAGAAAGATAATAATTTCCAAATCAAGTTACAGTCCAATGGAACGATTGCTTTTAGAAATCAAAAAAAGAATGAAGAAGAAGGCTGGATTGGTGCAGTAATAGATGGGAAAACCAAAGAACCAGTTGGCGTTGCCTTTTGTCAAATTCCGGGATATCAGTTTTCAATTGGTTCAGCGGTTTCTAAAGAAGAAAGAGCACCAAGTGCAGTGTTTGAAATTCCTAAAGAATCAAACGCCAATAAGAAAATATGGCGATTACATGGACAAGGAGAAATTAATGGCGACTTAAACATCACTGGTAATCTAAACATTAAAGGGAAATTATTCCTAAATGGCAAAGAAATCACAGGTAATGGGAATGGCAGTGGTGGTAACGGAGGTACTGGTGGTGGATATCCGCCTGAGGTAACAACTCAAACAGATAAATTTGCTTGGGATTTGTGGAGTTTTCTAACTTCCAATGGTTATAGCCAAGCAGCAGCAGCGGGTATTTTAGGGAACGTTCAACAAGAAACAGGCGGTACGATGAATCCTGATACAGACCAAATCGGTGGACCAGCATATGGTTTAGTACAATGGGATGGTTCAAGCTATCCGCTAATTGGTAGTCCAACTTGGGATGGTCGTGAGTATGTTAAACGTTTAATTGGAACAGCGGGTATTACAAATGATTACAAATCAACATTAGCGCAAGCAAAACTAATTGATTGGTGTATGTACAATGGACAGTGGATCGGTGTAGTTAATCCAACTAGTGTTAGTGTTTTTAAGACCATTACAGATCCAGCCACGGCTGCTTATGCGTTTGAAATGAATTTTGAACGCCCTAAAAATGCACACCCAGAAAGACAAGGCTATGCACAAGAATGGTATAACAAATTTAAAGATTTAAAAGCGTCAACTGGAGCAGGCGAAGCGGGATTGAATCATTTAGAATCATTAGTTGGTCGCTATTGGGGGAATGGTCAATGTTATGCTGTGCCGGCAGAATATTCAGGTTTTCTAGGCGGCTGTGGTTTGGGTGCCCAAACGAGTTATCCCTTAAGTCATGTGATCGGAAATACTGAAGCCGCGGCTGATATTGGCAGCTCGTATGATTGGTCAGCAGTTGGTTGGAAAGTTATCTATCAACCTGAGTATAAAGACTTGTTGACAGGAGCCATAATAAATTGGAAACGTGGTGGAAATATTGGTGGCTTCAATGTTGACTATACTTACGGACATACAGGCATCATCAGAGGATTAACTGCTGGTGGATTCCAAACGTATGAGCAAAATATCGGAAAAGGTCAAATTATCGAAAGATACGAACGTCCATGGGTCGGGTCAAACGAAATCAGTTCAATCGTCATTCCACCCAAATAATCAATTTTTAGAAAGGAGTGAGTAAATGTCAATCGTATATCCAATTTTTTTATCAATCACACAACCAAACGACAATATTCCATTAATTATGATTCGTCAATTCGATGAAGGAACGCAAGTTTTGGATGTGACAGTAACAGAACATGGAAAACCAAAAGACATTTCAAATTTAACCCCATTTTTCTGCGTCAAACAAGGACATCATGCAGGTCTAGGTTTATCTGAGCAAAAAGTCGTTAAAATCATCGACGCAAAAAAAGGGAAGCTGCAATACACATTAACTAATTATGATATGCAAAATGTAGGAGAAAATACTGCTTACTTTAGTTTTAGAGAACTTCAAAAAGATTTAAGTTGGCGGCAACAATTTTCAACAAGAGATTTTGCTTATCAAGTCAAAGAAAGCATTTACGACGAGGGAATCAAAGACAGTAACTATATTTGGACGTTTGAAGAAATTTTACGCTATTTCACTGAATGGGTGAAAACGTGTCAGGAGATTTATGATGACTGGTATATAGTGGCTCAAGAAGAATTACAGCGTATTATTGCAGAGTTTCAAAGCTGGATCACAACAAATCAAGAAAGATTTGATCAATGGACTACGGTTCAAAGAGCAGAATTCGATAAATGGTTTGCTACGATCAAAGAGATCTTAAATGAAAATACTGCTGGTAATCTTTTGAATCTAATTGAAGAACTAAAGCAGGCGCATTTTACGTTAAAAAGTGGAGAAACAAGTGTTCTTAGAACAATTCGAGATGATAAATTCAGCTTGAATCATAGTGTGACTAAATTAGGAACGGTCACTCATAAAAAAGAAGCTTCGGCTTTAGTGGTCGCTGAAATCGACAGTGAAAAACAAAATACTTTCTTCATAAGAAAGGTAGGTTCAGTTTAATGGCAAATGAAGTAGAGATCAAAAAAGTAATGGAAACCGATGAATCCAGTGTACAGCGTCAAGTTTTCCCAGAAACGCATGCTAGTGCGATTCTTGGTTTAGATAAGATCGAAACAATAGGAACAGGTGTGACATCGATCAACGGAAAAACGGGAGATATTACATTGACCGCAAAAGATTTAGGCGTTGAAGGAACAGGAATTACAATAGATAAGGTGGGATCAGTATGATAGATATCGTTGAATTAAAAAGTGATGGCGTTGTTGTTTATCCTAAAACACATGTAAACGCTGTGGAAGGATTTACAACGATCAAAGGTGAAAAAGGGGATGTAGGACCAGCAGGGCCACAAGGTATAACTGGAGCTACAGGCCCCCAAGGACCAGCGGGAACAAACGCAACAACGACTGCTGCAGCAACACAAACAGTCAGCGGACTGATGAGTGCAGCGGATAAGAAAAAATTAGATACATTACCAACAATAACTTTTAGTAAGGTGGGAGCAGTATAATGGCAGATATTGTACAATTAGAAGAAAAAGGAAATTTGTTGTATCCGAAGACACATGTGAGTGCAGTTGAAGATTTATCTGAAATTTTAGATACTAACAGAATGATGGCTATGGCTTATTTTACGCAGAGAGAAGATGTAGCTAATAAACACGGTGTAGTAAATATTCCGCTAGAATTGACAAAAGAGATTGTAACTGGATTTTACAAATTCAACGGAGAGAATACTTTAGAAATAAAAGAATCAGGTCTTTATGAGATTAATGGTGCATTAGCAGTAATTGATTGTACGGGTGGGATGTGGACATCATTTGCTCTAGTTATTGAAAACAATGGAAATATAGTGAATCCGATTATTGAAGGTAGAAATACTCCTAATGGAGAAGCAAGCTTAAGAGGTGTTTTTGAGTTGAAAGCTGGATCTACTGTGCGTGTAACTAAAAATGGAAGCAGCAGTAATGGGACAGTATTAAGAGGTTCGGTTATTATCAAAAAACTTAACTAATAAGTTTTAATATACTATCAATAAATCCAGATAGTGATTAATTTCGCGGATATCTGGATTTATTTTGTTTAGTAACAGGTTGATTAAATAAACCTTGACCATTCGATTACACTTATCGTAATATAGTTAGGAACCGAACTATATTGCAAGGAGGTAAATCATGGACAGAAAAATCGGTCTAAAAATCAGAATCCTAGCCAATGAACTAAACCGAAAAGCAGCAGAAATCTTAAAAGAAGATGGCGAAGCTTCATCAAGTATCCAAATGCGCATTCTTAATTTCATCCACCGTCGCAATAGTCAACAAGTACCCGTCTACCAAAAAGACATAGAACAAGAATTCGATATTCGGCGTTCCACTGCAACAGGTCTACTACAAACTATGGAAAAACGTTTATTTATCGAACGAAGAAGTTACAAAGAAGACAACCGATACAAAACGATTATTTTAACGGAACTAGGACAACAAAGAGTCAAAGAAAACATCGTGAAGTTACATAAATTCGATGAGTTACTTGTTCAAGGGATTTCAGAAGAACATGTAACAATTTTTTTTGATGTAATGGAAAAACTATCAGAAAATAGCAAGAAAATAAATAAGGAAGGTGAACGGATTACATGATAAAAAAAATGATTGCCAATATAGGGGTCTATAAAAAAGAAAGTATTATTACACCAATTTATGTAACGGGGGAAGTGATTTTAGATATCATCATTCCTTTAGTCATGGCGATGATGATCGATAATGGAATCGAAAAAGGTGATACAAAAGCTATTTTAATGTATGGGGCGATTTTATTTATTTGTGCAATTATTGCGTTGTTTTTTGGTGCGATGTCCGGTCGTTACGCGGCTATCGCTTCAGCCGGGTTTGCCAAAAATTTACGAGATCAATTATTTGATCGTATCCAAGGGTTTTCTTTTTCAAACATTGATCGTTTTTCCACCTCAAGTTTGATCACACGGATGACAACGGATGTGACGAATGTTCAAAATGCCTATCAAATGATTATTCGACTGTTAGTTCGTAGTCCGTTGATTATGATTTTTTCATTAGCGATGGCGTATAGTATCAATAAGGATTTATCATTGATTTATTTAGGCGTTGTGCCATTTTTGATGATTGGTTTAGCAGCAGTTATTTACTTTGCTCATCCGAATTTCAATAAGGTTTTTCGGATCTACGATAAATTAAATAACGTAGTTCAAGAAAATTTACAAGGGATTCGTGTTGTTAAATCTTATGTGAGAGAAAAACATGAGGATGAAAAATTCAAAGCAGTTTCTAAGGATATTTACAAAACATTTTCAAAAGCGCAAAGTATCGTTGCTTTTAATAATCCTATTTTACAGTTTGCAGTCTACACGTGTATGTTGCTGATTTCATGGTTAGGGGCGAAATTCGTGGTAGGCGGTACGTTGACGACTGGTGAATTAGTCAGTATGTTTACTTACACAATGCAGATTTTAATGAGTTTAAATATGTTATCAATGGTATTTGTAATTGTACTTATTGCAAGGACTTCTGCTGAGCGGATTACGGAAGTTTTATCAGAAGAAAGTGATTTAAAAAACAATGCAGATCCACTTTATGAAATTCCAGACGGCTCTGTTCGTTTTAAAGATGTTTGTTTCAGTTATGCCAATGATCTTGAAAAATTGGCGTTGATGCATGCAAATTTAGAAATAAAATCAGGTGAAGTGATCGGAATCGTTGGTGGAACAGGTAGTTCTAAATCGACTTTAGTTCAGTTGATTCCAAGATTATATGATGTGACACAAGGCTCAGTTGAAGTTGGTGGACATGATGTGCGGGATTACGATCTGAAATCATTGCGTGATCAAGTCAGTATGGTTTTACAAAATAATGTATTGTTTACTGGAACAATCAAAGAAAATCTACGCTGGGGTAATGAAGGGGCGACAGATGAGGATTTGATCAGAGTGTGTAAAATTGCTCAGGCAGATAGTTTTATCGAAGAATTTCCAGATAAATATGACACGATGATTTCTCAAGGCGGAAACAATGTTTCGGGTGGCCAAAAACAACGTTTATGTATTGCTCGCGCATTGTTAAAAAAACCGAAAATTTTGATTTTAGATGATTCAACGAGTGCTGTAGATACGAAAACAGATCGTCTGATCAGAGAAGGGATGAGACAAGAAATCCCTGGAACAACGACGTTTATCATAGGACAGCGCGTTTCTTCTGTTCAAGATTCAGATCGTATTGTTGTGATGGATAAAGGCTTGATCAATGCTATCGGAACACATGATGAATTATTGGCTAATAATCAGATTTATCAAGAAGTTTATGAGTCTCAACAGAAAGGATTTGGTGAAGAAGATGCGTGATGAACAAACAAAAGGGATTCCCAAAAGTCAAGATCCTTTAAAAACGTTGAAACGGCTATTTTCATATATGTTTGAGAATTATAAGTTCCAACTGATATTAGTACTGGTACTCATCCTACTAAGTACCTTTGCCAATGTACGAGGTTCGCTATTTTTACAAGTGGTGATCGATGATTATATCACACCGTTACTGGGTCAAAGTAATCCTAATTTTTCTGGATTATTAAAGGCAATTACAACGATGGCACTGATTTATGGTGTTGGGATCATTGCAAACTTAGGCTTTAACCTGATCATGGTGCGTATCAGTGAAGGAACACAAAAAACAATTCGGGATGAAATGTTTACTCATCTTGAAACATTGCCAATCCGCTATTTTGATTCAAATTCTGACGGGAATATCATGAGCCATTTCACGAATGATACAGATACGTTGCGTCAGATGATTTCACAAAGTATTCCTAATTTAGTGGCAGCAGTTGTTAGTTTTATCAGTGTGTTTATTGCCATGTTTACGATCAGTGTTCCACTGACCTTAGTTGTAATGGTTTCTGTTTCCATAATGATCATGACGATTAGGATAATTGCAGGGCGCAGCAGTCGTCATTTTGGGAAGCAACAACGGGATTTAGGGCGTGTAAATGGATTCATCGAAGAAATAATGCATGGACAAAAAGTGGTGAAAATTTTTAATCACGAGCCGCAAACAATCAAACAGTTTAAAGTAATCAACGAAGAATTGCGACAAAGTGCTACCCAAGCTAATAAATATGCGAATAGCTTAATGCCGATCATGATGAATTTGCTAAATATTCAATATGTACTCTTAGCAGTAGTTGGTGGTATTTTTTCAGTTTATGGTGTTTCGGGTCTGACAATTGGGATGATCGCTTCTTTTCTTCAATTAAGTCGTTCATTGAATATGCCGATCAGTCAAGTTTCTCAACAAATCAATTTTGTGATTATGGCGTTAGCTGGGGCAGATCGCATCTTTACGTTGATTGATGAAAAGCCAGAAGTGGATGATGGTTATGTGACGTTAGTTCATGTGAAGCGACAAGGAAATAAACTTGTTGAAAGTGACACTAGGACAGGCTTATGGGCATGGAAACACCCTCATAATGATGGCTCGGTGACCTATACGGAATTAACTGGTGACGTACGTTTTGAGGATGTCTCTTTTGGCTATACAGATAAAAGTCGAGTATTAAAAGATATCAATCTCTACGCTGAACCAGGTCAAAAAGTCGCATTTGTTGGGGCCACAGGAGCAGGGAAAACAACGATCACAAATTTGATCAATCGTTTCTACGATGTTCAAGAAGGAAAAATCCGTTATGATGGAATCAATGTGAAGAAAATCAAAAAAAGTTCTTTGAGAAAATCATTAGGGATTGTTTTACAGGATACTCATTTATTTACAGGCACGATTCGTGAGAATATTCGTTATGGGAAGTTAAACGCATCTGATGAAGCTGTGATTGAAGCGGCTCAGTTAGCGAATGCAGAAGATTTTATCAATAACCTACCCGATAAATATGATACAGTGATTACTGGGGACGGCGAAGGTCTATCTCAAGGGCAACGCCAATTATTGTCCATTGCACGAGCTGCGATTGCAGATCCACCTGTAATGATCTTGGATGAAGCAACATCCAGTATTGATACAAGAACGGAAAAGCATGTACAAGCTGGGATGGATCGTTTGATGAAAGGCAGAACTGTTTTTGTCATTGCCCATCGTTTATCAACTATCCAAAATTCGGATGCAATCATGGTAATGGATCATGGAAGAATCATTGAACGAGGCAGTCACGAAGATTTACTTGAGGAAAAGGGAATCTATCATCAATTGTATACAGGAAAGGTCGAACTTTCTTAGTAAGAAAATAGAAAAATAAAAAAACACCAATCATTAGAAAAAATCTGATGATTGGTGTTTTTTTAATATAAACGTTTAAAATAATACGCCAAGAGAGATTCGAACTCCCGACCGCTCGCTTAGAAGGCGAGTGCTCTATCCAGCTGAGCTATTGGCGCAAAGTAATAACGCAACAGAATTTATTATAATGAACATCCAAAATAAAGTCAATCATAAATTAGAAATAACAAGAAAGTTTTTTTGAAAAGTGATTTATAACGCTAAATAACTAAGTTTTTATTGACTCTTGTTCCTTATTTTGATATGATACTAATGTTGTAATTGTGGACTCCACAGCTACAACCGCACAGAACAAGTTTTAAGTATGACATATCGTTATCACTTGGGATGGCGAGTCTAAGTCTAGAAGAAGGAGGTGCTGTATAGCATGTACGCAATTATCAAAACTGGTGGTAAACAAGTAAAAGTTGAGGTAGGTCAAGCAATTTACGTTGAAAAATTAGACGTAGAAGCTGGCGAAAAAGTTGTTTTTGACGAAGTTATCTTAGTGGGTGGCGAATCTACGAAAGTAGGAGCTCCAACTGTCGCAGGTGCAACTGTCGAAGGAACTGTAGAAAAACACGGCAAACAAAAGAAAGTCGTGACTTTCAAATACAAACCTAAAAAACACACTCACCGCAAACAAGGTCACCGTCAACCATATACAAAAGTTGTAATCAACGCAATCAACGCATAATTCTTTTAAGTTGCATAGGAAAGAAGGCCTATCAATGATTAAAAGTTCTTTTAAACGAAATGGCGCAGGCCAAATCGTTTCTTTTGAAGTCTCAGGGCATGCTGAATCAGGTCCATATGGCAGTGATATTGTTTGTGCAGCTGTGTCTGCCCTAACAATCAGCACGGTCAATGGTATCGATGCGCTAGCTGGTTTTGAACCGATTGTCGAAACCAATGAAGATGAAGGTGGTTACCTTTATGTTGAAGTGATTTCAAATGCCAATCAGGAACAAACCAACATTGCCCAAATTCTCTTGGAAAACCTTTTATTAGGTCTACAAGCAGTCGAGCAAGAAAATCTTGAATTTATTCAAGTCAAAACCATAAACGAAAAATAGGAGGTGCAGACTATGTTATTAAACATGAATTTACAATTATTCGCCCACAAAAAAGGTGGAGGTTCTACTTCCAACGGACGTGATTCAGAATCTAAACGCTTAGGCGCTAAAAGTGCTGATGGACAAACTGTAACTGGTGGATCAATTTTATACCGTCAACGCGGAACTAAAATTTACCCAGGTGCTAACGTAGGTATTGGCGGCGACGACACTTTATTTGCTAAAGTAGACGGTGTAGTACGTTTCGAACGTAAAGGCCGTGACAAAAAACAAGTGTCTGTTTACCCAGCAGTAGCTCAATAATTTTTGAACTGATCGGTTCTATTCCTTATTCAGTAAGGGATAGAACTTTTTTTGTACATCTAGAAAAGTACCTAGTCTTAAATTAATAACATTATAAAATGATTAGAAAAATTTAACTTACGAGAATTTTTTTTTTATGATAGCATAAACTCTGTTATTAAAAAAAGAGGAGTGTATGTATGCCGCAAAACAAAAAAGAAGGAATCTTCTTCACAACGATTGTCTGTTTTTCCATGGTGATTTCTATGAGCGCCTATAATCTTTTATTGCACGGACAATTTTCATTAAGCAATTTATTTGGTGGCTTGGTGCCAGGATTTATTGTAGCGTTTATATTTGATGTCTTAATTGTTTCGTCACCAGCTAAGAAAATTGCTTTTGCTTTACCTATCAATAAAGAGAAAAAAATCCAGATGATCATTGCTGTTTCCAGCTGCATGGTTTTAGGAATGGTTTTTTTTATGTCGATGTATGGTGTTTTTATGCAATTTGGTTTCACAGAAAAATTCCTAAGTTATTACGTCGGTGCATTTGCTACAAACCTTATTATGGCATTACCGCTACAGTTATTACTTGTAGGGCCAATCTGTAGAATGATTTTAAGTGCAAGCCGACAAAGTAATTGGTTAAAAGAAGCGAATGATTAAATGAATTAATAGAAAAGGTTAAAACGAAAGTCGTCATTGCTTTTGTTTTAACCAGCTATTTTTTGCTTAGTTAAGCGAAATTTGATTTAAAAGAGGGGCCAGCTTTCCTAAATTGATATAAAATTGTTATAATTAGTAGAATCTTAATTGGGGGGCCTTCAACAATGGAAATACATGAGCGAATTGTCAGGTTATTAAATTCAAGCACCATATTTTTGATTTCAACAATTGATATACGTGATTTTCCAACGGTTATTGCTGTTTCTGAACCGCTATGGAGAGAAGGCTTATTAAAGCTACAATTTTATTTGGATGGGAATGGGGAAACAGCTAAAAACATTCAAAGTAATCAGAATGGATCTGTTTGTTGTTATGAGGAAATTAAACATGAAAGTCTGCTTTTAAAAGGGAAGTTTACGATCGAACAAATTGAGTCAGTAGAAGCGATTGAACCTAAATTATCAAGCTATCAAAAAGAATTAAATCATTCAGAACCTGTACTAGTTACATTTGAAACATGGACAGCTAGGATACACATGGATAAAAAAACGAAAGATATTATTGTTTAGTCTAGAGAGAATGCTTAGACTTTTTTGATAAAGAGAGATATAAGGAGTTGGGATGATGATTGATCTCTGCTCTTTTTATTTTTTCTAGTGTAATAAATATTCTTAATCAAATTTAATTGTCCTTCATTTTTTCTTAATAACTGTTCATCATTTATTCAAAGATTTTTATGTTTGAATTAAGTTCTTTTGGTTATAGTTAATTATCAGCAATAGTTGGAGATAGTTTTTTGAAAGCTATTATCCATGAAAAAGAAAGGGGGAATGACGATGTACGCTGTAAAAGTATTACATGGGTATATTGGTAAAGACGGACAACGTACAAGAGATAAAAATCGTGTTCGAATCTTTCAAACTAAAAATTACGCAGAAAAATTCGCTGACAAAATCGGTGGTCGTGTTAAAGTACTAGGCTAAATTTATAAACTAACAGGAAACGAGTAGCCCAAAATATAATTATTTTGGGCTACTCGTTTGTGGAAAAAAATTAAACATACAGGTCGAAAACAGCAATTTCTGGTGGGACTCTAAATCGTGCTGGAATTTTTGTGGTACCTAAACCTGTATTGACATACAACGTTGTATCATTAGCTAAATTATAAAAGCCATCAAAATATTTTTCGGCCATCACGTTTTTGATTGTTAGAAAAGGAAGTTTAACTTGTCCACCATGGCTGTGACCAGATAAAATCAACTGAACGTTTTGATCGAGCGCTGAATCCGCTTTGTCCGGTTCATGACTTAGTAAGATAGTATAATCACTTTGACGATCTGCTAGTGCATCGGTAACAGAAGAGTTGCCTAGTAATGAATCATCCAAGCCAGCTATGTAAAGCGATTTTCCGTTAGGTAATGAAAGGTTGGTTCCGGAATTCTCCAGTAGTTGAAAATCAGCAGCGGCTAGGATTTCTGGATAAACATGAGCAGCACCACCACCATAATCATGATTACCCCAAACGGCATATTTTCCTAAAGGAGCATTTAAGCGGCTTAAGGCTGCAGTCACTTCTTCAGATGGGCCATATAAAGCATAATTATCAAATAAATCCCCAGTAAATAAAATGATGTCGGGTTTCTCGTTGTTGACTTTGGTAACGATTTTTTCTAGTTGTGCAACGGGGTATTTTTCTTGAATATGAATATCTGAAATCTGTACTACTTTAACTGGTTTTTGACCCTCGTTATTTCCTACTGTGTAGTTGTGTGTGACAATTCTTTTCGGCTCTATAAAAAAGGCATAGAGAGTCATGCCGATAATCGCTGCTATAAATAAATAGATAAAATATCGTTTTTTCATTAGTGACCTCACTTTCAAAGCACACTATAACGAAAAGAAATTAAAAAATGGTAAAATACGGCTTGTAGAGTAGAAACTTTAGAATAATTTAGAGGTTGTAGGTCTTCGGTGTTTTTCAAAATCATTATTTGCTATAATAGAGAAGAACTTATTAGGAAAGAAGGATGAAAAAATGATGGTAAGAGTAAATAAATTAAGAGCATTAATGAAAAAAAATGATCTTTCAGGTTTTTTAATCACAAGTCCGTATAATTTGCGTTATCTAACAAATTTTACTGGAACAACAGGACTCGCAGTGATCACGTTAGATAAAGCCTTTTTTGTAACGGATTTTCGTTATACAGAGCAAGCAGCAGAGCAAGCACAGGGCTTTGAGATCATTCAAAATACCGGTCCAATCTATGATGAAGTTGTAGCAATTGCAGAAAAAGAACAGTTGGCTAATTTAGCGTTTGAAGAAACATTTGTTAGTTTTGCGGAATATAGTTTGTTAGAAGAAATCACGCCTTGTGATCTAATTCCAGTAGCAGGTCTAATTGAAGAACTTCGTGAGGTCAAAGATGAAGAAGAAATTGCGATCATTGAAAAAGCCTGCAGTATTGCCGATCTAGGGTTTAAACATATTTTAACAGTAATCAAACCCGGCATGACAGAAATTGAAATCGCCAACCAATTAGATTTTTATATGCGTTCTTTAGGTGCAACGAGCGTTTCTTTTGAAACGATTGTTGCAAGTGGTGTCCGTTCTGCTATGCCGCACGGTGTTGCAAGTGAAAAAATTATCGAAAAAGGTGATTTGATTACGTTGGATTTTGGTTGTTATTATCAAGGATATGTTTCAGATATGACCCGGACATTTGCAATTGGCGAGCCTGATAGTAAACTGAAAGACATTTATCAAATCGTTTTAGAAGCGCAATTAAAAGTATTAGATGAAGCAAAACCAGGTTTAACTGGGATTCAATTAGACGCAATCGCACGTGATTATATTGCTTCTTATGGGTATGGTGAGGCGTTTGGCCATAGCACAGGTCATGGTATTGGCTTAGAAATTCACGAAGGACCAAATGTTTCCTTTAGAGCAGATAAACAATTTGTTGCTGGAAATGTGATTACTGACGAACCTGGTATCTATTTACCTGGTCTTGGCGGTGTTAGGATTGAAGATGATTTATTGATTACGAAAGAAGGGAATCGTGTTTTGACACATTCGCCTAAGGAATTGATAATTTTATAAAATGTTTTCGACTCATTTTCTCATCGTTTTTTTGGTAGCGAAACAAGCTGATTAATGATAAACTAGGGAAGAATGGAAACATAGATAGGTAATTGAATTGTGACGAAAAAAACGTCATTCTCTGATTTTCCTGTTGAGACTGGACGAGCCTGCTATGCTTTAGCTTTGAAACACAGTGAATGAAATGAACTGATGTTGAAAAGTACAAGGTGTAGTGAAGCGGAACGTTGTTACCTATATTATAAGGAGGATTAAAATGACTGAAGAAAAAAATCTAGTGATCAATACAAAAGACTCTTTAGGTGAAATTGTTATCGCACCAGAAGTAATTGAAGTCATTATTGGTATTGCAGCATCTAAAGTAGATGGCGTATATGGTATGCGTGGAACATTTGCTAATAATGTAACAGAATTTCTTGGCCGTGCTGCTCACGGTAAAGGCGTTTATTTAAGAGCCGAAGAAGAAGGTCTGAAAGTCGATATTTACTGTTACTTAAATTATGGTATCTCGGTACCTAAAGTGGCGTTAGAAATGCAAGATCGTGTGAAACAGCAAGTCTTGTTCATGACAGACATCGATTTAGTGGAAGTGAATATTCACGTAGTAGCAGTAGTTCCTGAAAAGCTACCTGAACCAGATTTTGATGAATTATTCCCGGAAGATGAGGGAGAAAATGAGTAAGCCAAGTTTCACTCGTCATGAGATTCGTGAAAAGGCGCTTCAAGCGTTGTTTCCTTTAGATTTTAATGTTGACTTAACAAAACAAGATGCGATTTCTTATGCATTGGAGTTAGATAATCAAGAAATCATTAGTGAAGATGGGGAAGAATTTATCCCAACTTACTTAGACTTATTGGTAGGCGGCGTTTGTGATCGTAAAGCAGAACTTGACGAGATTATCAAAAGACATTTAGGTAATAACTGGTCGATCACACGTATTGCGAAGATGGATTTGATTATTTTGCGTATGGCTATTTTTGAAATGCTTTATGTTGGGGATGTTCCTAACACAGTTGCTTTAGATGAAGCGATTGAGCTTGCCAAAAAATATAGTGATGACCGTTCTAGAAAGTTCGTTAACGGCGTTTTAGCGAATGTGATGAAAGAGATTGATTCAAAGTAGAAATACTTTGAATCTTTTTTGTTGTGAATCACTACGATTGGCTCTGCCAGAGTAGATGATGAACAATACTTGGCGACCGAAGGGAGAGAAGTAACTTTACTAGTGAATCACTCCACTACGTTTTGACTACATCTATCTCATCAATCTCCGAGAGCTAAAGCTCTAAAAATCGAAGGACTACGATTGGCTCTGCCAGAGTAGATGATGAACAATACTTGGCGACCAAAGGGAGAGAAGTTTCATTGACGTACAATTCAAGGAGATAGAGATTATAGAGTGTTAAGACTAGCTGAATTATGCTAAAATAAAAGAATATAGACAAAAACGAGGAGTGAGCTTATGGGAGAGTTAATCAACGGTCGTGAATTAGCAGATAAAATGCAGGCGCAGATCAAAGAAGAAGTGCAAGAACTTGAAAAAGAAGGCATTCGTCCAGGTTTAGTTGTTTTATTAGTTGGTGAAAATCAGGCCAGTCAAACGTATGTGAAAAATAAAGACATAGCAGCTGCTAAAATCGGTATCCGTTCAAAAATCGAACGTTTGCCTGAAACGATTTCTGAAACTGAATTGCTTGCTGTGATCGAACAATATAACCAAGATCCAGAATACCATGGAATATTAGTTCAGTTGCCGTTACCTAAGCACATCGATGAAGAAAAAGTGTTGTTAACTGTTGATCCCAAAAAAGATGTCGATGGTTTTCATCCGATGAATATGGGGCGCCTATTTATTGGCGAACCAACGATGATTCCTTGTACACCATATGGCATTATGAAAATGTTTGAAGCTTATAATATTGATTTAGAGGGAAAACGAGCAGTCGTGATCGGTCGAAGTAATATTGTTGGCAAACCAATGGCGCAACTTATGATGATGAAAAACGCTACAGTTACGATTGCTCACTCAAGAACCGTTGATTTACCAGCAGTGGCTAGAGAAGCAGATATTTTAGTTGTAGCAATTGGTCGCGGGCATTTTGTGACAAAAGAATTTATAAAACCTGGTGCGGTCGTGATCGATGTCGGCATGAATCGAGACGAGAATGGGAAATTAATCGGCGATGTAAAATTCGATGAAGTGTCACCGATTGCAAGCTTTATCACACCAGTACCAAAAGGCGTTGGACCAATGACGATCACAATGTTGATGTATCAAACGGTAGAGGCCGCTAAAAAACAAAAGTAAGGTGAGAAGATGGAGCAGCAATATTTAACAGTTACAGCCTTAACAAAATATTTGAAACGTAAATTTGATGCTGATCCATATTTGGAACGGGTTTATTTGACTGGAGAAATTTCCAATTTTCGTCTGCGCCCTAATGCTCATCAGTATTTTAGTTTAAAAGATGATGGAGCAAAGATTTCGGCAATTATGTTTAAATCGGCATTTCAGAAGCTAAAATTTCAACCAAAAGAAGGGATGAAAGTTCTTTTAGTTGGTCGTATTTCATTGTATGAAAGTGGCGGATCTTATCAAATCTATGTAGAACATATGGAACCAGATGGCGTTGGGGCTTTATATCAAGCTTTGGCAGAGTTGCGTGAGAAATTAGGCAAAGAAGGTTTATTCGAAGGTCCTAAAAAAATATTGCCTAGATATCCTAAACGAATTGCGGTTGTTACAAGTCCAAGTGGTGCGGTCATCCGAGATATTATTACGACAGTCAAAAGAAGATACCCGATCGCACAACTTGTTTTATTCCCCACGCTGGTCCAAGGAGATCAAGCTGCTGACGATATTGTCCGCAATATTCACCGCATTGAAGAATTAGGGACCTTTGACACGATGATTATCGGTCGTGGTGGCGGTTCGATCGAGGACTTGTGGCCGTTTAATGAAGAACGAGTGGCTAGAGCGATTTACCTAGCAAAGACACCGGTTATCTCTTCAGTGGGGCATGAGACAGATGTTACGATTGCCGATATGGTAGCCGATGTGAGAGCGGCGACACCGACTGCAGCAGCAGAATTAGCTGTTCCTGTGCTGAACGAAGAACTACTAAAAATCAAAGATCGGCAAACGCGCTTAGAGCAAAGTTTTCTCTACCAATTGCAACAAAAAAATGAACGATATCAACGGTTGAAAAATTCATATGTATTTAAGCAACCAGACCGTTTATATGAAGGACAAACAATTAAATTAGATCGAATCACACAACGCTTGATTCAATCCATGGAAACTGTTTACCATCAAAAACAACGGACAGCGCAAGAAATTATTGCCCAATTTAGACAACAAACACCTCAAGGTCAAATCAGAGAAGGGCAGCAGCAACTAAAGTATTTGAGCCAATCGCTTCATGATCGTATGGAACAATACATGAAGGATAAAGAAAAACAATTTACTTCTGCTGTTCAACAATTGGATTTGTTAAGTCCATTAAAAATCATGGGCAGAGGATATAGTTATACAACCAAAGAGCAGCAAGTGATCAAGTCAGTCAATGAACTGCAACCAAAAGAAAAAATTCAAATCCATTATGTGGATGGCATAGTAGATACCGTGATTGAAAAAATAACACCCACTGAAGAGGAGTAAAAAGATGGCTAAAGAAAAAGCAGTCGAAAAAACATTTGAAGAATCATTAATTGAATTAGAAGAAATCGTCCAACGTTTAGAGCGTGGAGATGTTCCTTTAGAAGAAGCGCTAGCCGCTTTTCAAGAAGGGATGGTTTTAAGCAAACAGTGCCAAGATACATTGGAAAAAGCTGAAAAGACACTGACAAAAGTTATGACGGAAAATAATGAAGAAGTTTCGTTTGAAGAGAGTGAGGACAATTGATGGAAGCTTTCAATGATTTTCGTAAGCAAAGTTTACCGCTTATTGAAAAAGAAATGGAAAATTTTATCAATGAATATACTGCAAACGACCAGTTAAAAAAAGCAATGTTGTATTCGATTCATGCTGGAGGCAAAAGGTTTCGTCCACTTTTAGTGTTAGCTACGATTCGTTCGTTTAATAAAGACGTGCAGATACATGATTATCAAGTTGCCGCAGCTTTAGAAATGATCCACACCTACTCGTTGATCCACGATGATTTGCCAGCGATGGATGATGATGATTTGCGTCGTGGAAAACCGACAAATCATAAAGTATTTGGTGAAGCACATGCGATTTTAGCGGGCGATGGCTTGCTTACTGCCGCTTTTCAATTAGTCGCGATTAGTCAAATCGAGGCAAATCAAAAAATATTGTTGATTCAACTGCTAAGCAAAGCGGCTGGTACACAAGGCATGGTTGCAGGGCAAGCTGGGGATTTACAAGGAGAAGAACGATCATTGTCATTATCTGAACTAGCAGATGTTCATGAAAAGAAAACGGGGGCTTTGATCGAGTTCGCTCTATTAGCTGGTGGGATTTTAGCCGAGCAACCAGAAGAAGTGGTTGATTTATTAGGTGTTTTTGCCAAACATTTAGGTTTAGCGTTTCAGATCAAAGATGATTTGTTGGATGCAACGAGTTCAGAAGAAGAATTAGGCAAACAAGTTGGACGTGATGAAGCCTTAAACAAGAGTACTTACCCAAGCTTACTTGGATTAGATGGTGCCAAAGAAGCGCTGAAAGAACAATTATCAATGGGTAGTGATACTTTAGAAAAAATAAAACAAACAAGCTTGGCATTTCAGTCAGAATTATTACAAGAATTATTAGAACAATTGCAGTTATGATAGAAAGAAGGCACTTATGAAAAAAGAGCGCGTCGATATTTTAGCGTTTACTCAAGGGTTATTTGAAACAAGAGAAAAAGCCAAACGTGCTGTGATGGCAGGCCTCGTTTATAACGATAAAAACGAACGATTGGATAAACCAGGTGAGAAGATTTTGATCGAAACGCCATTGCAAGTAAAAGGTCAAACGCTGCCTTATGTTTCCCGCGGCGGTTTGAAATTGGAAAAAGCGTTGGAGGTATTTGAATTAGATGTGACGGGTAAAACCATGTTGGATATCGGTGCTTCAACTGGCGGCTTTACTGATGTAGCTTTGCAAAATGGCGCTCGATTGAGCTATGCTTTGGACGTTGGCTACAATCAATTAGCATGGAAAATTCGCCAAGATGACCGAGTAGTTGTGATGGAACGGACGAATTTTCGTTATAGCACACCAGAAGATTTTCAAGAAGGTGTACCAGATATTGCGACCATTGACGTATCATTTATTTCGCTTAAATTAATCTTACCTCCATTGCACAAAATTTTGAAACCAGGTGGCAAAGTAGTTGCTTTGATCAAACCTCAATTTGAGGCTGGCAAAGAGCTTGTAGGCAAAAAAGGAATTGTTCGTGAACCAGAAACACATAAATTTGTTTTAAATGACATTCTTTCATTTGCCCAAGAGCATGGGTATTCTGTTAGCGGGTTGGATTATTCACCTATCACTGGTGGAGAAGGAAACATTGAATTTTTAGCTTATCTGACTTCTGAAAAAACGTCTGAGCCTAAAGATCTTTCGACAGAGATTACTGCTGTTGTTGAAGCGGCTCACAAGAAGTTGAAAGGTTAGTTTGCAAAAATAGATAGAGGAAACTTAATTTTTTCTTTGACTACAAGATTTAATGGATAAGACTGGGATAAAGCGTTCAGCGTTTTGTTTCAGCCTTATTTTTTATGCTTTCAAAATGAATAAAAATACGCTATGATAAAATGGAAATGAATCGAAAAAGAAGTGTTACTGTTTAATTAGGCAAAACGATATAGAAAAGGTGACACTCGCTTTTAATTCTAAGTGCTGAAGGGCTAGAATTTGAAAGACGGATCATTAGGAAAAGGAGTAAGTTATTATGAGAAAAAAAGATCGGCATCGTTTGATTACTCGCTTATTAGCTGATAAAAATATCCAAAAACAAGAAGATTTTGTTACGTATCTAGAAGAAAAAGGCATTGAAGTGACACAAGCAACGATTTCTCGTGATATCAAAGAAATGAAATTGATCAAAGTCCCATCCATAGATGGCGGTTATCGTTACAGTATTCCCGCAGAAACAAAGGAAGATACTTCTATAAAATTAGAAAAATTAATGAAAGATGCATTTGTTTCAGTGGATCAGATGGAAAAGCATGTTATTTTGCGTACTATACCAGGGAACGCTGCAGCCGCATCTAACTTAATCGAAAAACACTACAAAGAAATTGTCTTTGCAACACTCAATGATGACGACGGCGTGCTGATTATTGCACGGACCGAAAAAGATGCTGAATTTTTAAAAAATGAATTTTTCCGATATTTATAAAATCGAGGTGAATAAAAATGCTGCAAGAACTTTCTGTAAAGAATTTTGCGATCATATCTTCATTACAATTAGAATTCCAGATGGGAATGACGGTTTTAACAGGAGAAACAGGCGCAGGTAAATCAATTATTATTGACGCAATGGGCTTGCTGACAGGTGGTCGAGGATCTAGTGATTACATCCGTCAAGGCGCTTCTAAATGCACGCTGGAAGGCTTGTTTACAATGCCGAAAAACCAAGAGTTGGTGAACCTTTTAGAAGAATTGGGAATTGAAACAGATGAAGAGTCGATCGTGATCCAGCGAGATATTTCAACTTCTGGTAAAAATGTTTGTCGTGTCAACGGCCGAATCATCAATATCGCAAATTTACGAAAAATCGGTGAATTTTTAGTTGATATCCATGGTCAGAATGAACACCAAGAATTGATGCAAAGCGAAAAACATTTAGGCATGTTAGATGACTTTGGCGGCAAAGAATTATTCAAGATAAAAGAGCAATATGAAAGAATTTACTCAGAATACCGGATGATCGAAAAAAAAGTTAGAAACAGACAAAAAAATGAAAAAGAATTTGCTCAACGTATGGATATGTTACAGTTTCAAAGTGATGAAATAGCTGCGGCTGAATTCGTTTTAGGTGAAGAAGAACAATTGATCGAAGAACGAAATAAGCTAGGGAATTTTCAAAAAATCGCAGATGCTTTAGCGGCAAGTTATGAAGCAGTCAATGGAGACGGCGATAGTAGTTTGGATAAGATTGGTTATGCGATGAATGAATTACTATCGATCGAGATGCTTGATCCAGAGTATAAAGCGATATCTGAAGCTGTTCAAAATAGTTATTATCTTTTACAAGAAGCTAGCGGCGACTTGTCTCGGCATATCGATAGCTTAGAGTTAGATGAAAACCGCTTAAACGAAGTAGAAACGAGACTTGAACTTATCCGTCAGATGAAAAGAAAGTATGGCGAATCAATTGAATCAATCCTTGCTTATTATCAGGAAATCACCCAAGAATTGGCAGACGCTGATTTTCTGGAAGGTCGGACTGGCGAGTTGGAAACACTACTGGTTGAAAAGAAAAATCAAGTGATTGAAAATGGCTTAAAGTTAAGGGATAGTAGAAAAAAAATCGCAAAAAAACTAGAAAAAAATATCTTAAGAGAATTAAAAGAATTGTACATGGAACGAACGGTTTTTGATATCCGTTTTACAGAATTATCAGAAGAACAGTTCACAGAAGAAGGACTGGATCAAGTCGAGTTTTATATTACCACAAATCCGGGAGAGCCGTTAAAACCTTTAGTAAGAGTCGCTTCTGGTGGCGAGCTGTCTCGAGTGATGTTAGCATTAAAAACAATATTTTCTAAATCTCAAGGAATTACGAGTATTGTTTTTGATGAAGTTGATACAGGTGTTAGCGGTCGCGTGGCACAAGCCATCGCAGATAAAATCTATCAGATTTCTGAAAACTCACAAGTACTATGTATTACTCACCTTCCTCAAGTGGCGGCCGTTGCAGATTATCAATATTTTATCGAAAAAGAAATTATTGGTGAGCGGACAGAAACAAAAGTTAGAAGACTGAAACAAGATGAGCGAGTAGCAGAAATTGCCCGTATGCTTTCAGGAAGCGAGATCACTAAACTGACAATTGAACATGCAAAAGAATTGTTGAATATGGCTGGAAAAGAACGGAAAAGTTAACGAAATAAATTGAAAAGCTCTTTACTAAAACTTGTTAAAAATCAAGTGTTGTAAAGCGCTTTTTGCTGTTTTTAATGTGTCAAAAAAGTGGGAAGAAAAACGACGTTAGACATCGATCATTCTTCCCACTTAATGTTTATTTAGTTGATTATCGTAAACTCATTATAGCAGTCAAGATTGTTGAGCCGGCAATGGCAATTAGCATCAACCAAACAACGACTTTAGTGACTTTAGAAAACGTACTTGTCTTTTTATCGTTCATTGATTATACACATCCTTATTCTTTACTTTCTCTAGTTTACAACGTTTTACCAAAATCAGCAACTAGAAATTTTACAAAAGGTTTCGTTTTTTTAGCCGTCGAATCACGAAAATACATGTTCCTGTTGTGACAACAAAGATCCAAAAAAAGGCATCTTCTCGATTGGCGAACGGTAATTTTACGTTCATACCGAATATTCCACCGATGATCGTGGGGATCGTTAGGACGATCGTTAATGAAGTCAAGATCTTCATGACGTTATTTAGATTATTTGAAACGATCGCTGAAAATGTATCGCTAACTTTATCAACAAGTTTAAGTTGAATGCTGGTAGTCGTTGCGGCTTGTTTTGTTTCTACCAGAATATCATGAAGCTTAGGCAAATGTGCTCTAGGATCTGTGAATATTCTCGCGTTATAGAGCATATTTAAAACCTCTAAATTGGAATTTATAGCAGATTCAAAATAAACTAAACTTTTTTGGATGTCCATCATTTGATAAAGTTGACTGTTTTCGGTTGAAACTTTCAATTCGCCTTCAAGCTTATTTGTTTGCACAATCAATTCTTTTAAAAAACGGTTGTAGCAAGTCGATATTTGCCAAGATAGGTATAAAATCAAGGATTCTTGAATGGGTAATTCACTATTAGGGATAGGTGTAGTAAATGTTTGTTTTAAAAAATCTGCCGAATTATTGATCACAGTGATGACTTTTCCATCGGTTGTCAAAATAATGGCAAAAGGGAATGTATCTAACTGAGTGTAGCCGCTAGGACTGATTGTTGCATGGGGATATTGAAGTAACATCAAAGCGGGTTTTTCTAAAGTATTTTGATGCAGACCTTCAAAACGAGAATTTTCGTTATCATCTAGCACACCTGTGATATAATCTTTAGGAAGTTTATAAGTCGTGACTAATTGGTCAACTTCTTCTTCCGTCGGTTTTTCTACAGCGAGCCATACCGTTTCGTCTGTATCTGAATGAGAAGGGATTAGCTGACCGTTTTCTATCTTTAAATAATTAATCAAAATGCCACCTCTTTTTTTATAAAACTACTATAGCTCCATTATAATAGAGTTGGTGAGTTTTTGGGAAATAAAGCTCTTTTAATTTAGTATTATTTAGGCACGAACTTTTAAACGAAATGAAACATGTGTGTAAAGAAAATAAAGTATAGTTAATAAAGTGTGTTACGAAAGGAATTGTTAGTAAATGGTGTCGTTTTCAGTCATTATGCTTTTTTGGTATGTTTTTCCAGTAATTGTCTTATTTGCGTGTAATTTTATTATTTCAACGTTCTCATTGACAGAGCGTTTTAAAGTGAAAGCGCCAGATATCTCAATTCCATTTTTATTCATAGGATTAAATGAATTGTCAAAAGATAGTTATGGGCAATCAATTGTCCCTTATATGGTCATTTCAGTTTTACTATTAGGTATTTGCGTGGCAGTCTTTCAAGCTTACTATTATGGTGAGATCCTTTATGGCAGATACTTTAAAATGTTTTGGCGCTTGGTCTTTCTTTTGAGTTTGGTTTTATATGCAGTACTTGTTTTATTGAATATCTTTCATTATTTTTCATAAAATAAAAATGGTGGCAGCAGATACCTCCCACTTCTCCCCACCATTTTTATTTGTAATATTTTTATGAGAAATTTAACATAAAAATAAAAAGCTAAAATCCTTTGAAAATCAATTACATAGGTATTGATACCGCTTTTTTATATTATTGTCCTGTACATTGAAATATTACAAGTTTTTTAAATAACCATTAAATGGTGGAAGATTCACTGTTTTTGGTGGTAGAAAGTGGCGGGATGTGGTAGACTGTTTCTATCAAGTGGAAAAGTGGGGAAAATTGGCTATGTTTATGGGTGAATTTCAACATAATATAGATGCCAAAGGCCGACTCATCGTACCAGCTAAATTTCGCGACCAGTTAGGTGAGAAGTTTGTGGTAACAAGAGGAATGGATGGCTGTTTATTTGGTTATCCAATGTCTGAATGGGAACAATTAGAGGAGAAGTTAAAAGAAATGCCTCTAGCCAAGAAGGATGCCCGTACGTTTGTCCGCTTTTTTTATTCGGCTGCTACAGAATGTGATATCGATAAGCAAGGTAGGATCAATATCCCAGCGGCTTTAAGAACACATGGTAGTTTGGAGAAAGCTTGCGTGATTATCGGTGTTTCAAATCGAATCGAGATTTGGGATGAAGCCCGCTGGCAAGAATTTTCTACAGAAGCTGAAGAGAACTTTGATGAAATTGCAGAAACAATGATTGATTTTGGTTTTTAGAAAGAGGAGCATTATGACAGAGGATTTTCAGCATTATACTGTTTTACTAAAAGAAACAGTTGACGGCTTACATGTGAAAGAAGACGGCATTTATGTCGATTGCACATTGGGCGGTGCAGGTCATAGTGAGTACTTGCTCTCACAATTAGGCGAACAAGGACATTTATATGCGTTCGATCAAGACCAAAAAGCATTGGATTTTGCAGCACAACGATTAAAAGAATACGTTGATCGAGGTATGGTGACCTTTATCAAGTCGAATTTTCGACATTTAAAAGAAGAATTAGCGAATCAGGAGATTTATCATGTCGATGGTATTTTATACGACTTAGGTGTTTCTTCACCTCAGTTGGATGAAGCTGAGCGTGGATTCAGTTATCACCAAGATGCACCGCTAGATATGCGGATGGATCAGGACGCAGAGTTATCTGCTTACCAAGTCGTTAACGACTACAGCTATCATGAATTAGTGAAGATTTTCTTCCGTTATGGGGAGGAAAAATTCTCTAAACAAGTTGCTAGAGAAATCGAACGGGTACGTGCAAAAGCGCCCATCGAAACAACTGGTGAATTAGTAGAAATTATAAAATCTGCAATTCCAGCGCCTGCTAGACGTAAAGGCGGACATCCAGCAAAACGAATTTTTCAAGCCATTCGAATTGCAGTGAATGATGAACTGGGCGTTGTAGAAGAATCTTTAGAACAAGCCATTGCTTTATTAAACAAAAACGGTCGAATCAGTGTGATTACTTTTCATTCATTAGAAGACCGAATTGTGAAAAGCATGTTTAAAGAATATAGTACGATGCAGGATTTACCACCTGGACTACCCGTAGTTCCAGAAGAATTTCAACCAGAGTTAAAAGTAATTACTAGAAAGCCAATTTTACCAGGTGAGACTGAGTTGGCTGAGAATAATCGCTCGCGAAGTGCTAAATTAAGAATTGCCGAAAAAGTTAAATTAAACCTATAAAGAAAGGGGTACCGACATGGCTGAGTTAAAAAAAATGGAAGATTTTCAATATGATATTCCAGTGATGGATGAACCAGTCATAGGTCCAGATAATGAACCTAAAGTTCAAAGAAATGTTGACCTACCCCAATCTCCGAAAAGGAAGTTGAGAAATATCTCACTTTTAGAAAAGGCAATCGGCTTTTTATTGTTAGTAGCGATTATTGGAATAGCAATTCTCACCATTCAAGTACGTACATCTATTACACAAATGACGAACCAAATCACTGAGACACAAGCAACAATCCAAGAAAAAGAAGAATCTGCATTGAAATTAGAGCAACAAAAAAATGAATTATCAAAAGCAGATCGTATCAAGGAAGTTGCGAAAAACAAAGGTCTTTCTGATAACATTGAGAACATAAAAAAAGTGAAATAAGAAAATACAAGGAAATATAAGGAAAGTGAAATAGATGAGCAAAACAAATAAAATAAAGAATTTTGTCAAAAAGAAGAACTTAAATCCAATGAACAATCGTAAAAAAGTAGGCATTATTTTATTTGCTACGAGTATTGGATTGTTCTTTTTATTTGCCTTTAGATTAACGTATATTGTTGCAGTGGGAAAAGTCGCAGGGGTTTCTTTGCCAGAAAAAACAGCGAACCTATATCAAGGCAGTAGAGTTGTCAAAGCTAAAAGAGGTGCGATATTAGACCGCAATGGTGAAGTGATTGCAGAAGATGCTACGTCATATTCCGTATATGCTATTTTATCAGAAACGTATCTAGGCGAAGAAAATAAAAAGCTTTATGCTCAGAAAAAAGATTTTCAAACATTAGCTGAAATTTTAGATAGAAATACAGAATTATCTAAAGATGAAGTACTAAAATATTTGAATGATGGCGTAAATGAAGATGGTACAGTTAAGTTTCAAGTCGAGTTTGGGACTAAAGGGAAAAATATTACTTTAGAAACAAGACAAAAAATTGAAGATGACTTAAAGAAAAATAAAGTTGCAGGACTTTATTTTGAAGGACATCCAGCAAGAATCTATCCAAATGGTGTCTTTGCTTCTCATTTTATCGGCTATACTGACTCTGCTGATGCAGAGGACGATTCAAAAGGTTTAGTAGGAAAAATGGGTATAGAAAAATCTTACAATGACATTTTAAAGGGTCAAGACGGCAAGATTGATTATGAAAAAGACGTGTACGGTAATCCATTACCAGGGACAGTTGCGAATGAAAAGCAAGCTGTTGACGGTAAAGATATCTATACAACAATAGATAGTCGTATACAAAGTCAGCTGGAATCATTGTTAGATCCCGTTGTTGAAGAATATAAGCCGGAAGACATGACGGCGATGCTGATGAAAGCGAAGACTGGTGAAATACTTGCTATGTCTCAACGTCCATCCTTCAATCCTGAAACCAAAGAAGGCTTAGGGAAAGATACAGTTTGGCGCAATATATTAGTAGAAGATAAATTTGAGCCAGGTTCTACGATGAAACTCTTTACAGCTGCCGCCGCAATGCAAGAAGGCAAATTCAACCCCAACACAACCTTTAATTACCCAGCAGGCGGCTATAAGCTTGACGACCGTACGGTAAATGACCATGATTACGGTGCAGTTGGGCCGTTGACGTTCCGACAAGCAATTTCTTGGTCCAGTAATGTCGGAATGCTTACGTTAGAGCAGGCTATGGATCCTACTGGTCAAGTGTGGAAAAGTTATTTAGAAAAATTTGGTTTTGGAAAATCGACAAATTCAGGTTTAGCAGGAGAAGCTGCTGGTGAGCTTCCAGGAGATAACTGGGTCGATTTGGCAATGTCATCATTTGGACAAGCTGTTTCTGTAACGAACTTTCAAATGATGCAAGCTTATACAGCGATTGCTAATGACGGATCAATGCTGAAACCACAATATATCAGCAAAATCGTTGATAAAAATACTGGTGAAGAAAAAGTAACCCAACCTGAAAAAGTTGGTCAACCAGTGATAACGCCACAAGCAGCAAGCGATATTCGAACATACATGATTGACACAGTAGAAGATCCTAATTATGGTATTGCTTATGATGTATACACGGTACCAGGCTATCATGTAGCGGCTAAAACAGGAACCGCGCAAATTACTGGAGAAAATGGTTATATGGCTGGTTTAACGGATTACACCTATTCTGTTGTAGAAATGGTACCAGCAGATAATCCAGAATATATTTTGTATCTTACAATGAAAAAACCTCAAAGCTATACAAGAGAGGCACTCGCTAAAATTGCTAATCCTTTGATGAAAGTAGTTATGGATTCAATGGATAGTGAGTCAAATGCAGTAGTAGAACCTGCTAAATAATGATTGGAAATAAATGAAAAAGTAAATCAATACGAGTTGAATAATTAGGAGAGATATCATGGAGTGGACACAAATTTTTATTCCCATAGTATGTAGTTTTGCTATAACAGTGGCGGTGATGCCGATGTTTATCGGTTACTTCCAAATGAAAAAACAAGGACAAACAACGCGTGAAGATGGTCCAACTTGGCACAATGTGAAAACAGGAACGCCAACAATGGGTGGTTTAGTTTTTCTAGTTGCAAGTTTTATCACCTCATTATTAGTGGGATTATGGAAACAAGAACTCACTCCTTCTTTACTGATTATTTTATTCATCTTGGTTCTTTATGGACTATTAGGATTTTTAGATGATTTTATCAAAGTGTTTAAAAAAAGAAATATGGGTTTAAATTCTCGTCAAAAATTGATTGGTCAAATCATTGGCGGATTAGTATTTTATTTTGTTTACCGTTCAGAAGGGCTACCTGATACACTAGATTTATTTGGTGTTGTTACATTACCGTTAGGTATTTTTTATGGTGTATTTGTCATTTTCTGGTTGGTCGGATTTTCAAATGCGGTAAACTTGACTGATGGTATCGATGGGTTGGTTGCAGGATTAGGTACGATTTCATTCGGTACCTATGCGATCATTGCTTGGAAACAACAGCAATTTGACGTCGTTATCATATGCTTAAGTGTGATTGGTGGTCTGTTAGGTTTCTTTCCTTATAATAGAAAACCAGCTAAAATCTTTATGGGAGATGTTGGTTCACTAGCCTTAGGAGGATTATTGGCAGCCATTTCTATTATATTGCGTCAAGAGTGGACATTATTGTTGATTGGACTCGTTTATGTATGTGAAACGGCTAGTGTTATTTTGCAAGTTACTTCATTTAAATTGTTCGGCAAACGAATTTTTAAAATGTCACCAATTCATCATCATTTCGAAATGTGCGGTTGGTCTGAATGGAAGATCGATATTGTTTTTTGGTTGACAGGTGCGGTCTGTTCAGCAATCACATTGTGGATTATTTTTTAGAGAGAGTCAGAGGCATGAATATGGCTAGCATCAAGAAGCAGTCTTAAGGAAAATAGATAATCTGAGACTGGAACCAAAAACGTTCTAGTCTCAGATTCCTAATTTACCACTGAACTAATCGCTTCTTTCAGCTTTTCTAATGTGTCTAGCATCAAGAAGCAACTCTTAGGAAAGTAGATAATTTTGAAACGGGACAAGAAACGTTCCATATCAAAATTCCTAACTTACTACAGAGTTAATCGCTTCTTTCAGCTTTTCTAAGATAAGGGGAAATTATAATGAAAAAGATAACAGATTATGAAAACAAAAAAGTCCTTGTTCTTGGACTTGCTAAGAGTGGTGTTAGTGCTGCTAAGTTGCTACATGAGCTAGGTGCATTAGTGACAGTCAATGATTTTAAACAATTTGATCAAAATCCGGAAGCCCAAGATTTATTAACCTTGGGTATTCGTGTTGTTACGGGTGGACATCCAATCGAACTATTAGACGAAGATTTTTCTTTGATTGTAAAAAACCCAGGTATTCCTTATACGAATCCTTTAGTTGAGAAGGCAATAAGCATGAATTTGCCTGTTCTTACAGAAGTTGAGCTGGCTTATCAAATCGCGGAATGTCCGATTATCGGAATCACTGGAACAAACGGCAAAACAACCACGACCACAATGATTGGCTTGCTTTTGAATGCTGATCGTAAAAGTGGGACTGCACGTTTAGCAGGGAATATTGGGTATCCAGCAAGTGAAGTTGCTGAAGGGGCTAATAGCTCAGATGATATCGTCATGGAACTATCAAGTTTCCAATTAATGGGAATCCAGACATTCCGTCCGAAAATCGCTGTAATTACAAATATTTACGAAGCACATTTAGACTATCATGGATCAAGAGCAGAGTATGTAAAAGCTAAGTGGGCAATACAAGAAAATATGCAGGAAAATGATTTTCTGGTTTTAAATTGGAATCAGCAAGAGCTGCAAGAATTAAGCAAAACAACAAAAGCTGCAATTATTCCATTTTCAACGAAAGAAAAAGTTGCTGGAGCTTATCTTGTAGATGGAAAAATCTACTATAAAGAAGAATACATCATGTTGGCGGCGGAATTAGGTGTACCTGGCAGTCATAATATTGAGAATGCCTTAGCTGCAATTTCTGTTGCTAAATTAAAAGAGACGCCAACAGATGTGATCAGAAAAACATTGACGGTTTTTACAGGAGTACCTCATCGCACGCAATATGTGGGCGAAATAGCAGGTCGGAAATTTTATAATGATTCAAAAGCGACTAATATATTAGCTACTGAGATGGCTTTGAGTGGTTTTGATCATTCTTCACTTATTTTATTAGCGGGCGGTTTAGATCGAGGAAATAGTTTTGATGAGCTGATCCCCTCACTAAAAGGAGTTAAAGCAATCATTCTTTTCGGTGAAACAAAAGATAAACTGCACAAAGCAGCAGTCGAAGCCGGAATCAAAACAATACATTTGACAGAAAACGTCCAAACGGCTGTACATGAAGCCTATGATTTTTCTGAAAAAAATGATACTATTCTATTATCGCCTGCGTGTGCAAGTTGGGACCAATATCCTAATTTTGAATTACGCGGAGAGGCGTTTATCCAAGCGATGCACCAGCTAAAAGACATAGAAAAGTGAGATAATTATGAAAATACTAATAACCGGCGGCGGAACAGGTGGACACATTTATCCAGCTTTGGCCTTTGTTAACTATGCAAAACAAGTAGATCCCAATACCGAGTTCATGTATGTGGGCACACAAATAGGTCTAGAAAGTAAAATAGTCCCAAAATACAATATTCCGTTTAAGACGATCAAAATCCAAGGATTTCGTCGTTCGCTTAGTCCTCAAAATATTAAAACAGTTTATCTTTTCCTAAATAGTATTGGAAAAGCTAAAAAAATTATTAAAGATTTTCAGCCTGACGTCGTTATCGGAACAGGCGGTTATGTATCAGGTTCGGTCGTCTATGCTGCAAAGCAGTTGAAGATTCCAACAATCATACATGAGCAAAATAGCATACCTGGAATGACGAACAAGTTTTTGAGCAAATATGCGACAAAAGTAGCTATTTGTTTTCCAGATGTTGCGGAGTATTTTCCTAAAGATAAGGTAGTTTTAACAGGTAATCCAAGAGCTCAAGAAGTCGTGATGATCGAAAAAACAGACGTTTTAAAAGAATATGGATTAGATCCTGATAAGAAAACAGTAGTGATTTTCGGTGGAAGCCGCGGAGCACTGAAAATCAATCAAGCATTCATTGAGGCATTTCCTCTATTTGAGCAGCGAGATTATCAAGTTCTTTATGCCTCAGGTGAGCGATATTATAAAGAATTACAAGAAACATTAAATCTTTCCGAAAAGAAATTGACAAACATAAGTATTCAGCCTTATATTGATAAAATGGCAGAAGTTTTAGCTGCGGCAGACCTAATGGTTGGTCGAGCTGGAGCAACCTCTATCGCAGAGTTTACGGCGTTAGGATTGCCTGCAATTTTAATACCAAGTCCATATGTCACAAACGATCATCAAACGAAAAATGCTCAAAGTTTAGTCAAATCTGGAGCAGTTGAAATGATCACTGATAAAGAACTTACAGGACTGAATCTAGTAACTGAAATCGATGGAATTTTGCTAAATGAATCCCGTCATCAATCGATGGCTGAGGCATCTAAAAAAGAAGGTATTCCAGATGCTGGTGAACGACTTTACAAAGTGGTAAAAGAGATATCTTGATAGGAGGTGTAGAAGATTAGTAAGAAAAAAGATGACTCAGGGGGTCAAGAAGACCAACAATTGGATACTTCTGAACAAATAGATGAGCAAAATCTGACCCCGTGGCAAAAAGAAAATCTAGAATATTTGAAAACGCAAGGCGACAAGCCTGTATGGAACCCTTCTGTCGTTTCTAATGAAAAGGAAGAGCAAGAAGAGGCGTCTGTGGAAGAGGAAGAAACTGAAACGGAGGAAACTCCTTCAGATGAGTCGGAAACAGAAGAAAAACAAAAGAAAACTTACGAATCTTTTGCAGACCGCTTACCAAAAATAAAAAAAGTACGAAACAAACGATTGTTTCGCAGATTGACGTTGATCGTTTCAGTCTTTTTGATTGCAATATTGATTGTACTTTATTTTGTTTCTCCACTTAGTAAGTTAGGCCGCATTGGTGTGACTGGAAGTGAAGCTGTTGATAGTCAGAAAATCATTGCCCAATCTAAATTAGAGAAAGGCAAGAGTTTATGGGAGCAGTTTGGCGACAGAAAAATTTATGAAGAGAAAATAAAGCGTCAAATACCGCGAGTAAAAAAAGCGACGATTTCACTAAGTGGGATCAATTCATTCAATATAAAAATTGAGGAATATAAGGTCGTTGCTTTAGAAGCTGCTGATAGTATTTTTCACCCCATTTTAGAAAACGGGAAGATATTACCAGAGGAAATGAGCGCACCTGTGAGCGGCATGCCAGTTTTTCGAAACTTTAAAGATCAGTCGATCATTAAAAATTTAATGAATTCTTATAACAAACTTCCTGAGGATATAAAACAAAATATCTCAGAAATTCGTTATGCGCCATCAAATGCAAACAAAGAATTGATCAATCTTCATATGAAAGATGCGAATGAAGTAATCGTAAATATCTCTCAATTAGAGGAGAAAATGGCGTATTATAGCAAGGTAGCGAGCCAAATGGAGAAACCAGGAATCATCGATATGGAAGTCGGGATTTTCTCATATCCTTTTAATAATGAGGAGACTGAAGAAAGTGTAGAAGAATCTTCACAGGCCCTAGAATAAAGTTAAGAAAAATAAAAGAATAAAATAGTAGAATCTACTTTCTAAAAAGCCTATGTTTATGGTAAAATTGAAAGAAGTGAGTATTCATAATAAAATATATATTTAAACGGGTATTTAATGCCCGCTTACATATTGGAATTAATAGGAGGAGGAACCCCATTCATGGCAAAGACAGGAATGTATGTAGGCCTTGATATTGGTACAACATCAGTAAAAGTTGTAGTTGCTGAGTTTATCGAAGGTCAAATGAATATCATTGGCGTAGGAAACGCAAAATCTGATGGATTAAATCGAGGGATTATTGTCGATATAGATAAAACAGTTAATGCGATTCAAAGAGCAGTAAGACAAGCAGAAGAAAAAGCGGGAATTCAAATTAAAAGTGTGAATGTGGGGTTACCAGCAAACTTACTTGAAGTGGAAAATTGCCAAGGAATGATCGCTGTAAGTAGTGAGTCAAAAGAAATCACTGATGAAGATGTTAGAAACGTAGCATCTGCAGCCCTGGTTCGTTCAACTCCTCCTGAACGTCAAATCGTAGCAATCTTGCCTCAAGAATTTACAGTAGATGGATTCGAAGGGATCAAAGATCCTAGAGGAATGATTGGCGTTCGTTTAGAAATGTTCGGCGTAGTTTTCACAGGTCCGAAAACAATTATTCACAATACTAGAAAATGTGTTGAAAAAGCTGGCTTAACAGTAAATGAATTAGTGATTATGCCGTTAGCCTTAACAGAAACAGTTCTTTCAGATGGTGAGAAAGATTTTGGAACCATCGTGATCGATATGGGTGGTGGACAAACAACGACTTCTGTAATGCATGATAAACAATTAAAATTTACTCATGTAAACCAAGAAGGCGGAGAGTTTGTTACGAAAGATGTTTCTATCGTATTGAATACATCATTCAATAACGCTGAAGCATTGAAAATCAATTACGGCGATGCTTATCCTGAAAGAACATCAGTAAGTGAAGAATTTCCAGTTGATGTGATTGGTAAGTCTGAACCTGTAAAAGTTGATGAACGTTACCTTTCAGAAGTGATTGAAGCCAGAGTAGAACAAATCTTTAAAAAATCTAAAGAAGTATTGGACGAAATCGATGCTTTAGAACTTCCGGGTGGAGTAATCTTAACAGGCGGCGGCGCAAGTCTTCCGGGTGTTGTTGATTTAGCACAGGAAATTTTTGATGCAAGTGTGAAATTGTACGTACCTAACCACATGGGATTACGTAACCCAGTCTTTACAAATGTGATCAGTATCGTAGAATATTCTGCTCAACTGAATGACATTTATCATATTGCTAAAGGTGCGATTCCAGGCGAAAAGATCAAATCATCACAGCCAATCGCAGTTCAACAAGAAGTGCAATATGATACTTATACAGATACATCTCAAGATGATTACGACGATTCTGAAATTCATGAATCTGGTGAAAAAGTTACAGGCAAGATCAAAGACTTCTTCTCAAACATTTTTGACTAACAATTAAAACAGGAGGAAACGATACTATGGAATTTTCTTTAGATAATAACATTAACAATGGCGCTGTCATCAAAGTTATCGGTGTAGGCGGCGGCGGTGGTAATGCTGTTAACCGCATGATCGACGAAAACGTCAAAGGCGTTGAGTTCATCGCTGCAAATACAGACGTACAAGCCCTTAAAAACTCAAAAGCAGAAACAGTGATTCAACTTGGACCTAAGTATACACGTGGTTTAGGTGCTGGATCTCAACCAGAAGTTGGCCAAAAATCAGCAGAAGAAAGTGAACAAGTAATATCAGATGCCTTACAAGGAGCTGATATGATCTTCATCACTGCTGGTATGGGTGGTGGAACAGGAACAGGAGCTGCTCCTGTAGTAGCTAAAATCGCAAAAGAATTAGGTGCTTTAACAGTTGGAGTTGTCACAAGACCATTCAGCTTTGAAGGACCAAAACGCGGACGCTACGCAGCAGAAGGAATTGCTCTTTTAAAAGAAAATGTAGATACATTACTAATTATTTCAAACAACAGACTACTAGAAGTTGTAGATAAAAAGACACCAATGCTCGAAGCATTCCGTGAAGCAGACAATGTATTACGTCAAGGAGTA
This sequence comes from Enterococcus ureasiticus, assembly GCF_001730285.1. GTDB lineage: Bacteria > Bacillota > Bacilli > Lactobacillales > Enterococcaceae > Enterococcus_L > Enterococcus_L ureasiticus. The sequence continues at coordinate 240,378 of NZ_MIJZ01000013.1, read as the reverse complement.
CAAGGTATTTCAGATTTGATTACAGCTCCAGGGTATGTCAACTTAGACTTCGCTGATGTGAAGACGGTTATGGAAAACCAAGGAACTGCTTTAATGGGAATCGGTGTTGCGAGCGGTGAAGACCGTGTCATTGAAGCAACTAAAAAAGCTATTTCTTCTCCATTATTAGAAACATCTATTGATGGCGCTGAACAAGTATTGTTAAATATCACTGGCGGTTTAGATATGACATTATTTGAAGCACAAGATGCTTCTGATATCGTAACAAGTGCTGCAACAGGTGATGTGAATATCATTCTAGGAACTTCTATCAATGAAGACTTGGGCGATGAAATCCGTGTCACAGTTATTGCGACAGGAATCGATCCTTCTAAAAAAGATCGTAAATCTCAACGTCAAAATAGACCTACTCAAATCCAAACAGTGCAACAAGCACCAGTCTTGGATATGGAGCAATCAAAACCATCACAACCTCAACCTCAAGAAGAGACAAGTGCTTTTGGTGATTGGGACATCCGTCGTGAGCAAAACGTACGACCAAAAGTCGAAGATACAACATTTGAGAATGTTGAGAAAAAGGATTTTGAAACATTTCATCGTGAAGAACCATCACAAAATAATGACGATGAATTAAACACACCACCATTTTTCCGCAGAAAAAGATAGGAGCGACTTTTAAACATGCTAGTTGATAACTTAGAAAAAATAAATCAAGAAATTCAGCTAGCATGCCAAAAAGCAGCGCGGTCAGACAATGATGTAACGATGATTGCCGTGACTAAATCAGTGGAAAAAGACATTGCCAAGGAGCTTGCTGAACTTGGTATTGAGAATATGGCTGAGAACCGAGTCGATAAATTACTGGAGAAAAAAATGGCACTGAAACATTTTTCATTTATCAAATGGCATTTGATTGGTAATTTACAGCGTAGGAAGGTAAAATCAGTAATAAATGAGATAGATTATTTTCACGCTTTGGACAGTTTTAAATTAGCAGAAGAAATCCAAAAGCGGGCAGAGAAGCAAATTTCCTGTTTCGTTGAGGTAAATATTACTGGCGAAGAGAGTAAACACGGATTCAAATCAGATGATGTTATTGATTTTATTCATCAATTAGAAACATTTGATAGAATAAAAGTCGTAGGATTAATGACTATGGCGCCGTTGGATGCTTCTGAGCAAGTTCTTCGCGAAGTATTTTCTAAATTGAAAAAACTGCAATTAGCTATAAATAATCAGCATCTGTCATATGCGCCATGTACAGAGCTTAGCATGGGAATGAGTAATGATTTCCCAATCGCTATTGAAGAAGGTGCAACTTTTGTACGAATCGGAACAGCAATTTTCAGAGGTGCGTAAAGGAGGGGAATCTATGTCAATTTTTAGTAAAAATGCGTTATCGAGCTTTTTTGGATTATCTGGTGAAGATGAATATGATAATTATGATGAATACGAAGAGCAAAAGGTTGTGAATGAGCAACCAAGACAGACGGTTCGACAAACACAAGCACAGGTACAAAGACCGACTGCAACGGAGCCTTTAACCGAAAAGCCATCTGCTCGTTATCGTTCAACAGAAACGCATCAAGATAAGAAAGAAAGCCGTCAGGAAACAGCATTTAATGAGCAAAAGGTTGTCTCCATGCGTAGTTCTAATAACTCAAATTCAAAACGTTCGCAAGACACACATAGTTCAGGTAAACCAGGGAAAATAACTATTATTGAACCACGCGTTTATTCTGAAGCAATGAATATTGCTAAACATATTATTGCAAGTGATGCTGTGCTGATTAATTTTCATTTAGTGGAAGAAAATCAAGCAAGAAGAATTGTGGACTTTCTTACAGGAACAGTTTATGCATTAGATGGAGACATTCAACGTGTAGGCGATGAAATTTTTCTTTGCACACCATCAAACATTGAAATCGATAGTGCTACTGCACAATCGTTAGCTAAGAAACAAATGTTTGATTTTTAGTTAGGAGGTAATGAGTATCGCTCTATTTATATTTATATTATATAAAGGTGTTCAAATCTATTCGGGCATTTTAATCATTTATGCATTATTATCTTGGTTTCCAGGAGCATATGATTCTACGTTTGGCCGTTTGATTTCAAGAATTTCAGAACCTTACTTAAGCTTATTTGATCGATTAAATTTGAGAATAGGTATGGTTGGTTTTAATGTAATGATTGCAATCATTGTGTTGAATTTAGCTGCGAGTGGACTGGGACGAATTTTACAATCAATCTTGTATTAATAAAAGAAAGGATGATTTATCTATGAACGCAAATGTGTATCAACATTTTCGAAAAGATGAGCATCCTTTTATTGATTCTGTTGGTGATTGGTTAGAGCAAGTTGAAAGTCAATACGCTCCTTACTTATCGGATTTTTTAGATCCGAGGCAGGCATATATTTTAGAAACGTTGATTCGTCAAAATAGTGAGCTTGAGTTTCAGTTTTATGGTGGGTATGAACAAGCTGAACGAAGACGTTGTTTGATTTTTCCTGATTACTACGAAGCAAAAGAAGAAGATTTTGAAGTGGAATTACTAGAAATCGTTTATCCTGTAAAATTTTCTACGTTATCTCATGGTAAGGTATTGGGTACCTTAGTCAACACTGGGATCAAACGAGAATATTTTGGCGATATTATTTCTGACAATGATCGATGGCAAGTGTTTGTTGCTAAAGAGATCTCGAGTTTTGTTGAGAATCAGGTAGAAAAAATTGGGAAAGTATCTGTAAGATTAGAAAAAAGAAAATATACAGAGATGATTCTTCCAAAAGATGATTGGATGCATGAACGGATAACAATAAGTTCGTTACGTCTGGATAATTTGATCTCTAGCGTATATAATATATCTAGACAGAGATCAAAACAATTGATCGAATCTGGAAAAGTCAAAGTGAATTGGACGGAGAATACAAGACCTGATTTCCTAGTAGACCTTTTAGATATTGTGTCTATTAGAGGGTTTGGCCGAATCCAAATTCAAGAGTTAGAGGGGAAGACGAAAAAGGACAAGTTTCGTTTGTTACTGGGAGTACTACGAAAATAATCCAAAGAGGTGAAGGAATATGGCATTAACTCCATTAGATATTCAAAATAAGAACTTCTCTACAAAAATGAGAGGGTACAACCAAGACGATGTCGATGATTTTTTAGATCAAGTAACGAAAGATTATGAAGATTCTCTTCAAAAAACACGTGAGCTTGAAAAATCATTAAAACATGCAGAAGAAAAATTACAATATTTCAATGAATTAAAAGATGCATTGAATCAGTCAATCATTGTAGCTCAAGACACTGCAGATAAAGTAAAAACAAGTGCAAATAAAGAATCAGAAGTAATCGTAACTTCTGCTGAAAATACAGCGAACGAAATGATTTCTTCAGCTGAAAAACGTTCAAGCAATCTTATTACGTCTGCAGAAGAAAAAGCAAGAGAAATTCTAACAGACGCAACTGATCGTGCACGTCAATTAGCAGCTGAGACAGATGACTTGAAGAAGAAAACACGTGTCTTCCATCAACGTCTAAGCTTGATGTTAGAAGCACAATTAGAACAAGTGAAGAGTGAAGACTGGAATGAACTACTAAAACCATTCTCAAGTTACGTAAGTGACTCACATACTGTTATTAAAGAAGTATTAGCTCAAGAACTTGATAAAAGTGATGATGTTGTTGCAGAACCAGTTGCAACAACAGAACAATCAACACCAACCCTTGAAAAAGCTGCAATGGATCCAAAAGCAATGCTTGATTTATTAAATCAAGATCCTAAATAATTGTGTATATAAATAGAACAGAAAAGTCAATAACCATTCTTTTAGCGAGTCAATGATAGTGAAAGTTTGACAGATCCTGGTATTGAAAAGATCCTCTATTTTACTCAAGTTTGAATGTAGTAAGACTTGACGAGTGATTTCGTTAACAATTAACAGAGGAAATAATTGAGTTAATCGATTATTTTAAATTTGGGTGGTAACGCGAGTACTTTCGTCCCTTGGGATGAAGGTACTTTTTTGCTGTGAATCACCACGATTGGCTCTGCCAGAGTGGATGATGAACAGTACTTGGCGAACGTAAGTGAGAGAAGTTTCCTTACTAGTGAATCACTAAACTCCGTTTCGATCCCTTCAATTTTTAAGAACTAAAGCACAAAGAATTGAGGGCCTACGATTGGCTCTGCCAGAGTGGATGATGAACAGTACTTGGCGAACGTAAGTGAGAGAAGTTTCCTTACTAGTGAATCACTAAACTCCGTTTCGATCCCTTCAATTTTTAAGAACTAAAGCACAAAGAATTGAAGGCCTACGACTGGCTCTACTAGAGTGGATGATGAACAGTACAAGGCGTGTGAAGTGAGAGAAGTTTCCTTCTTACTAGTGAATCCTCAAAATGCCTGAAGAAAAATTTAATATTGATGATTTCACACTAGTAAATACAGTAACCCTATTTTAATCAATATTCATAAACGAAAGCGAGGAAATAAAAATGAAAATGAAAGAAACATTACAGTTGGGAAAAACTGCTTTTCCAATGCGTGGAAATTTGCCAAACCGTGAGGTAGAATGGCAAAAAGATTGGGAAGAGAAAAAAATCTATGAAAAACGTCAAGAATTAAACGAAGGCAAACCAACATTTGTTCTTCATGATGGACCGCCGTATGCTAATGGAAATATCCATTTAGGTCATTCGTTAAATAAAATCAGTAAAGATATTATTATCCGTTCAAAATCTATGTCTGGATTCCGTTCACCTTACGTTCCTGGCTGGGATACACATGGCTTGCCGATCGAACAAGTACTGACAAATAAAGGCATCAAAAGAAAAGAGATGACTTTAGCTGAATACCGTGAAAAATGTGAAGAATATGCACGTTCACAAGTAGATACTCAACGCGCTGACTTCAAACGTTTAGGTGTTGCAGGAGATTGGGAACATCCTTATGTCACATTAGATCCGACTTATGAAGCCGCTGAAATTCGTGTGTTTGGAAAAATGGCTGAAAAAGGCTATATTTATAAAGGGCTAAAACCAATTTATTGGTCTCCATCTAGCGAGTCTTCATTAGCAGAAGCTGAAATCGAATATAAAGATGTTAAATCAGCATCTATTTATGTGGCGTTTAAAGTAGTTGACGGCAAAGGAATCTTAGATACAGATACATCTTTTGTAATCTGGACAACGACACCTTGGACACTGCCTGCAAATTTAGGAATTTCTGTGAATCCTACTTACCAATATGTTGTTGTTAAAGCATATGGTAAAAAGTACGTTGTTGCTAAAGATCTTTTAGACACAGTTAAAGAAGCAATTGGCTGGGATGATGTTGAAGTTCTTGAAACGATTTCTGGTAAAGATATGGAATATATGACAGCACAACATCCATTTTATGATCGTACATCATTAGTTATGCTAGGGGATCATGTAACATTAGATGCTGGTACTGGTTTAGTTCACACAGCTCCTGGACATGGTGAAGATGACTATATCGTAGGGAAGAAATATAATTTAGATGTTCTTTCACCTGTGGATAATCGTGGTGTATTTACGGATGAAGCGCCTGGATTTGAAGGTGTCTTCTATGATAAAGCGAATCCAATGATCACAGCCTTACTTGATGAAAAAGATGCATTATTAAAATTGGACTTCTTTACACATAGTTATCCACATGACTGGCGCACAAAGAAACCTGTTATTTATCGTGCAACACCGCAATGGTTTGCATCAATCGATAAATTCCGCCAAAATATCTTAGATGAAGTTGAAAAAGTTGATTGGATTCTTCCTTGGGGCAAAACTCGTCTGTACAATATGATTCGTGATCGTGGTGATTGGGTAATCTCTCGTCAACGTGCATGGGGTGTACCATTACCGATCTTCTATGCTGAAAACGGTGAAGCAATCATTACTCCTGAAACAATCGATCATGTAGCAAATTTATTTGCTGAGCATGGATCAAATATCTGGTTCAAACGTGAGGCAAAAGAATTATTACCAGAAGGCTTCACACATCCTGGTTCTCCAAATGGTGAATTTACGAAAGAAAATGACATCATGGATGTTTGGTTTGATTCTGGTTCATCTCATGAAGCGGTCTTGCGTGAGCGCCCAGAACTGACTTTCCCAGCTGATATGTATCTAGAAGGCTCTGATCAGTACCGTGGCTGGTTTAATTCAAGTATTACGACAAGTGTAGCCATCAATGGTGTGGCACCTTATAAAGCTGTTTTATCTCAAGGATTTACACTGGATGGCGAAGGCCGTAAAATGAGTAAATCATTGGGTAACACTATTTTACCTGATAAAGTGATCAAGCAAATGGGTGCGGATATTTTACGCCTGTGGGTAAGTAGTGTAGATTATGAAGCAGATGTACGCGTTTCAATGGATATCTTGAATCAAGTTTCTGAAGTTTATCGTAAAATCCGCAACACAATGCGTTTCTTATTAGCGAATACAAGTGATTTTGAACCAAAAGATCACACAATTGCTTATGAAGAGTTACGTTCTGTGGATAAATATATGATTATCCGATTAAATCAAGTGATTCAAGAAATTCGTGAAAAAGGCTATGAAAAATACAATTTCATGCAAATCTATCGTTCAGTGATGAATTTCTTAACGGTTGATCTATCATCATTTTACTTAGATTTTGCTAAAGATGTCGTCTATATTGAAGCGGAAGATAATTACCAACGTCGTTGTATGCAAACAGTATTTTATCAAATAGCTGTTGCATTAACAAAACTATTAACACCAATCATTCCGCATACTTCTGAGGAAATTTGGAGCTACTTAAAAGAAGATGAAGAGTATGTTCAGTTAGCTGAATTCCCAGGCTATGAAGAATTTGCTAATCAACAAGAGTTATTAGATACTTGGGCTGCTTTCATGGACTTTAGAGATAATGTCTTAAAAGCATTGGAAGAAGCACGTAATTCTAAATTGATCGGTAAATCATTAGAAGCGAAAGTAACCGTTTATCCTAATGAACAAATCCACGAGTTATTAACAGCTGTGGACGCAGATATCGCTCAAATATTGATTGTTTCTGGTTTTGAGGTAGCAACTTTAGCTGCAGAAGTGCCTGAAAAAGTTGAAAAATTTGATGATATGTCGATTCTTGTAGAAATAGCAGCAGGTGAAACGTGCGAACGTTGTCGTGCGGTGCGCACAGATGTTGGTGAAAATGAAAAATTACCACACTTATGCGGACGTTGTGCTACAATCGTTGAAGAAAATTACCCTGAAGCTGTTGCTGAAGGATTCGAAGATTAGAAAACAGGCTCTGGAGAATTTCCAGAGCCTTTTTCTTTATTCTAATTTGCCACGTTCACGATACCAGACATCAGGTTGCCAATCCCATGAAAAACCATCTTGTTCTAACAAATCAAATGCAGCATCAGGACCCATTGAGCCTGCCGCATAATTAGGAAAGTCGACAGATGTTTTATCCCAAGCATGACGAATAATATCAACAATACGCCAAGATTGAGCCACTTCATCCCAGTGAGAGAAGTTTGTGCCATCACCATTCAAACTATCCAATAATAATTTTTCATAAGCTTCGGGACTATTGCCAGTTGTCTCTGCACTATGACGATAATCTAATTTTACAGGAGTTGTTGTAAACCCTTGACCAATTTCTTTGCCATTTAGTGTCATGGAGAAACCTTCTGTCGGTTGAATATAAATCGTTAAGACATTTGGTGGTAAATCTGTTTTTTCACCACATTTATCGATATCATCTTTGAAGACATTAACGGGTACTTGCTTGAAAACGATATTGATCCGAGTGCCTTTTTCAGTTAGACGTTTTCCTGTGCGGATATAAAATGGTACGCCTGACCAACGGAAATTATCGATTAGGAATTTTCCGGCAACAAATGTTTCAGTTTGAGAGTGTTCATCAACATTTGGTTCATCACGATAACGAATAAATTCTTGATCATCCAGTTTGCCTTGACCATATTGACCACGAACAAAGTTTTCCAACGCTTCTTTCTCAGAATAAAGGCGAATCGCTTGTAAAGCTTTGACTTTTTCTGCACGAATTTCAGCTTCTGAAAAAGCAACAGGCGGTTCCATTGCTAACAACGCGACAACTTGCAAGATATGATTTTGAACCATGTCCTTTAAAGCACCACTGTGTTCATAATAGCCACCACGGTCTTCAACACCAAGACTTTCAGCAAAGGTGATCTGTACGTTATCGATATAGCGATTATTCCATTGTGATTCAAAAATGTTATTAGCAAAACGAATCGCTGATATATTTTGGATCATTTCTTTCCCTAAGTAGTGATCGATTCTAAAAATATCTTTTTCTGGGAAAACAGCACGAATTTCTTCATTTAATTGATATGCAGAGTCATAATCTGAGCCAAATGGTTTCTCGATGACTAAACGATCAAAACCGTTATCTGTTAAAATTCCTTGTGATTTTAAGTGTTGCACGATCGTGCCAAAAAATTGGGGAGCCATTGCTAAGTAATAAATATGGTTTCCACCTAATTCGTATTTATCGTTTAAGGTATCAGATAATTTTTTTAAGGTATCGTAGTGCTCAGAATCATTGACATTGTGGGACTGATAATAGAAGTGACTTGAAAATGCCTCAGCTTCTTCAGCTGTTGGATTTAAGTCCTTGATTGTGTCTCGAACAATCTCACGATAGTGATCGTCAGACCAGTCTCTTCTTGCAGTGCCGATCACCGCAAAGTGCTCAGCTAAATTACCTTTGCGATATAAACGGAATAAAGAAGGATAAAGTTTTCTTTTTGCTAAATCACCAGTGCCGCCAAATATAGTAAATAGAGCGATCTTTTCGTTCATTTCATTTCCCCGCTTTCTTGGTGGAGGCTAGGCTAGATGGTATCTCTGAGCCTGCCGCTTAGTCGATATGTCTTTTTATAATTTATCAACAAAAATTGTACTTGCTGCCTTATAGCTGATTGCTAATTTTTTGTTGCCATTGCTAATACTAATCGGACCTTCGTAGGCTGCAATTTCATCAATCGTATATTCTTCATGAATTTGTAGATCGATCGAGACGAGATAGTCTAGTAATTCTTTTTCGTCTAATACACGAGCGATGCGAATCTTACTCCCAATCGGATAGTCTATTAAAGTTTGTCGTTTTTTCTCGTGTACAGGCTGATCATCTCCTGGAATAACCCCACCATGAGGACAAAAATTAGGTTGATTTAAGTAGTCAGACAATCGATTTGCTAATGTTTGAGAGGTGACATGTTCTAAGACTTCAGCTTCATCATGAACTTCATTCCACGAGTAGTTTAAATGTTCAACTAAAAATACTTCCCATAATCGATGTTTGCGAATGAGCGTACTTGCTTTTTTTAGCCCTAATTCTGTTAGCTGAACACCTTGATAAGGTGAATGTTCAACCAGTTTTTCTTTTACCAACTTTGAAATCATCTCACTGACAGATGCAGCTGAAACATCTAAGCCAGAAACGATTTGTTTGTTGTTGATTTTATTTTCATCGCCACCTAATTCAAAAATTAGCTTTAGGTAGTCTTCACGATTCGGGGTCATATAGTTCATCCTTTCAAAGAAGCCATCAAGTTAAGTTTATCAGAAAATTGTTTTTTTGACCATTTAATAATATGTTAATCTAAAAAAAATATCTGTTCGCTCTCAAATTCAAAATTGGGTTAAAAAATTATAGTATTGATAACGTTTTCTAATAAAAAAGCGGATGAAATAATTGGACAGATGCCAAGTTTAATTTATCTAGAAGGTTTATTATTAAAAAAAAATTAGAAATTGTAGATGACTTGAAAAAGGAAATTTGTACAGTTTATGAATAAAGGAACTATTGATTATTTAGTTAAGAATCTTTAAACTGATAAAGTAACTGTAAATAAAGGAGGGGTAAAATGAAAGTGCCTTGGATTTGGAAGGGATTGGGTTGGTTTTTAATAGTTGTTCCATTGATTGGTTTAGTTGGGATGTTCAGATTAGTTATGGAATTTGGTTTTAGTTATATCTTTTCTATAATTGGCGTGTTATTGTGGATAAGTTTGATCAGTGTGACGATTTCAGTTATTGTTGGAGTGCTATTGATCAAAGGAAGTATTTGGGGATATCATTTAGCAAAAGTACTGATGGTTATTGCAATCATTAATATTATTTTTCTGATGTTCGATTTTGAGTTAAAGACCATAGTATCTCAAATTGTTAGAATCATCATACTCTGCAATGTTATTTATTCTAATACAACTAATTTGTACTTGTCAGAGTTAAGAAATAATAAAAGAAAAGTAAACGTATAGTTATATCAATAACATGCTGTGACTGAAAAAGTCATGGCATGTTTTTACTTATGCTAGAATAGGACTTTTAAGTACATTTTGTTTTATAATAGAAGTATCATTTTCAAGGAGCGAATAAGACGTGAAACAAAACCAATATATTTTATCTATAGATCAAGGAACAACAAGTTCAAGAGCCATTATTTTTAATCATAACGGACAAGAGATCGCTAAAGCACAAAAAGAATTTACCCAGTATTTTCCACATCCTGGCTGGGTAGAACATGAGGCAAATGAAATTTGGAATTCTGTTCAGTCCGTTATCGCAGATGTGTTGATCGAGTCAAAGTTAAAACCTGCTCAAATCAAGGCGATTGGCATTACAAATCAGCGTGAAACAACGATTGTCTGGGATAAAGTTACAGGCGAGCCGATCCATCGTGCGATTGTTTGGCAATCTAAGCAAACAAATGAAATAGCAGATGAACTGAAAGAAAACGGTTATCAGGAGTTTATTCAAAAAAGAACAGGTCTGATCATCGATTCTTATTTTTCAGCGACAAAGGTAAAGTGGTTGTTAGAACATGTTAAAGGTGCTAAAGAAAAAGCCCAAACTGGACAATTATTATTTGGAACGATCGATACGTGGCTATTATGGAAACTAACAGGTGGTAAAGTTCATAAAACGGACTACACGAATGCCAGTCGGACAATGTTATTCAATATTCACACACTGGATTGGGATCAGGAGATTTTAGACATTTTAGCTATCCCTCGAAATATGCTGCCGGATGTGTGTTCAAATGCAGAAATCTACGGATATACTGAAGACTATCATTTTTATGGAAAAAATATTCCGATTGCAGCGATGGCTGGGGATCAGCAAGCTGCACTTTTTGGACAAGTGGCTTTTGAAAAAGGTATGGTCAAAAATACTTATGGCACAGGTGCGTTTATTGTAATGAACACAGGCGAAAAAGCAATTTTGTCTGAAAATGGTCTATTAACAACGATTGGGTACGGAATTGATGGTAAGGTCAATTATGCTTTAGAAGGCAGTATTTTTGTTGCGGGATCTGCTGTTCAATGGCTGCGTGATGGATTGAAGTTGATTGAAAACGCGAGCGAATCAGAAGTTTTAGCAAGCCAAGTCCCTGATTCGGATGGAGTGTATGTTGTACCAGCCTTTACGGGTCTTGGCGCACCATATTGGGACCAAGAGGCTAGAGGCGCTGTATTTGGTTTAACCAGAGGAACAACAAAAGAGCACCTGATTCGTGCAACTCTGGAGTCGATTGCCTATCAAACAGCGGATGTTATCAAAACAATGGAAAATGATTCCGAGATCGAGATCAAATTATTAAAAGCAGATGGCGGCGCGTCCAAAAATGATCTGTTGATGCAATTTCAAACGGATATCATTAACAAACCAGTTGAAGCCGCCGATTTTTCAGAGACAACTGCTTTAGGTGTTGCCTACTTAGCAGGGTTAGCTGTTGGTTTTTGGAAAGACTTAGATGAGATTAAAGCATTTACGCATCATGGAAAACGATTTGAACCGCAAATCACAGAGGAAAAGCGAAACGACCTATATGATGGGTGGAAAAGAGCGGTTTATGCAACCATGGCTTATAAGAACGGGGAATAACTCACGATAAGGGAAGGAAAGGAGGAGCAAGATGATGGACTATCGACCGCAAGTTTGGCAAGACAATACAAGTGATTACCAAGAAGTTGCTCCTGATTTTCGTTTACGTCCGTATATACAATCTTATTGGTTTAGTTATGTAGATTCGTCAAGTCCGCCTAGCAGAATTATCCCAGATTTATGTTCAGATCTGATTGTTCAATTAAGTGTGGAATTAGATGTTTTACAAATCAATATTAGTGGTCCTAACACGAGCTTTTTTTATTCCTACTCAGATCAACCGACTGTTTATTTAGGTATCCGGTATTATTTAGGTGGTATGTATCCCTTTTTCAAGCAATCCTTTAAAGGGCTAAAAGATCAATTAGTTGAGTTAGCACTACTTGAAAAAAGAATGGCTATTGATATGACAGATAAATTATCAGGAAAGAAGTCACTTCATGATCTGATTAAAGGGATTGATTTGTTTTTTTTAGAACGTTTGAATTGGTTATCAGCGAAAAAAATTTCGATACCCATTCAGATGTTTATCGAAGACCATCGTCACGTAATTAGTTATGCTGAAAGTACAGTTAATAGTTCCTTATCTGAAAGAAGCTTGCAGCGACTATTTAGAGAAGAAACGGGACTTTCACCCTATGAAGCGTTTGATGTTTTACGTTTTCAAAAAGTGTATCAGGAATTGATCAGTGGGCCAAATATCAGTCACTTAGACTTAGTTGAAAAATATGGCTTTTTTGATCAGGCCCATTATTCTCGGAAAATGAAAAAAATGACCGGGCTAACACCGCAAGCAATTTGTCAACATGTCGGAATTTTACAAGACAAGAATTGTGCAAGGGATTATAATAAATGAAAAAGGATGGAGGTTCTTAAGATGAAATTAGATATGGTTGGAATCATTGTCGAGTCAATGGAGCAAGCAGTTTTATTTTATGATCGTTTAGGCTTTAAGGCATTGGGAGAAAAAAATGCTGATTATGTAGAAGTGAATAACGAAGGGATGCGCATTTCACTGAATACTAAAAAAATGATCGAAGGAATTTATGGTTATCTTCCAAAAAGTGAAGGCGATAAAATCGAATTGGCTTTTCTCTGTGATTCTCCTACAGAAATCGATCAAGTATGTGAGAAAATGAAAGGCTTTGGTTATGAGATCTTTCGGGAACCGTGGCAAGCATTTTGGGGTCAGTATTACGCAATCATCAAAGATCCAGATGGAAACTTGTTGAGTCTATTTTGTAATGATCAGTTGGAACAAGCCAATGAAAAATAAAATCCAGTACTTAAAAGATACGGCTAAAACATGGCCGGGAGCAACAGTTGATTATCGAGAAGATTGGGATTGCGATTATTTTGGGATAGAGAAGAAATGTTTTTGTATGCTTGGAACAAATAAAGCAGGTGACTGGGTGATGACAGTCAAAGGGGATCCGGAAGAAAATGAATTGTTGCGTGAACAATATTCAGATGTGGTTCCAGGATATTACGCAAATAAGACACATTGGAATTCCTTTGTATTGGAAAATTCGTCGTTTACTGAGGAACAATTAGCTGGTTTTTTAAGGAAATCCTATGAGTTAGTATTAAAAAAGTTACCGAAAAAAATACAAACAAAGTATATCTAATGAAATATAAAAACGTCGCTTTAAGATGAAAATCTTAAAACGACGTTTTTTGTTGAATTACCCTTGATGTAGATACCAAGCAACCAATGTGATGATCCACAAATGTGCTGGATAAAATACATAGAAAAAATATTTAAAGAATGGATTATTACTCCCTTTTTTACCGTTATATAAATGGATAAAAGGAATGACTGTAATAAATAGAAATTCTGGATTTGCGGCTAGGCTTTCTTTAATGGTTTCAAAAGAATATTCGGGCAATCCTACAATCGCCAGTAGCAACAAAGGAATTGAAAGAATAATATAGGAAATATCTCTCTTTTTTGCATTGTCTCTGAAAAAATAACTAAGTAGCATAAATGGTATAACGATTAATCCACCTTCTGTAGGAATAAAATCTAAAGATACTGCTAATACTAAGATAATGGCCAAAATAATTGTTCCGATTTTCAAGACAGGTTTTTTCACGCGCTTTGAAAAATCGATCAGTGTTAAAATCGTCACGCCAAAAGAGAGCGTTAGAAAAATATTATTCTGAATCTGGTACATAGGATTTTTGATAATCAAGGTATTGATTAAAGTATTCCCTACAAACATGATTGCTGCCCAGCTATAGAGACGTAGCAAATATTTTTTTCGGCTTCTTGTATAGTGAAAACCTTCGACTGCCATAAATGCAAAAAACATAGCGACACAACGAGTTATCATACCAACTGGTGTATTAAATTGTGGTGGTAAAAGTGGTAAAAGGTGATCTAAGAGCATCAAGCCCATCATGATAAGTTTTATTTGATTTCCGTTCATTTCATTCTCCTAATAGATATTATTTTTTTACTTTCTATTAGTATAAAAAAAATAACTCTTTTTGGCGTGGGAATCAACGAACAAATAGATTACAAAAGTGAAAGATGACTGAAACTTGATTTTTGTATTGAAGTAATATTTTAGTTGAATTAAAAGCCGAGTGTCGTAATTGACTCAATAGAAGTAAGTAAAAATGAGCCAAAAGAATGTTCATAATAGGATAGGAAAATAAGAAAAGAATATGAGCGAATGTTTGTGTTAAATAAAAAAACAATGAAAAGTATTGTGTAATCAGTCCTAGCTATCAATTTTTCCGTAAAGCCTCTTGACTATATTCAGATTTCATGATAAATTATTTAGAAATATATGAGAATCAAATGAAAGAACGATGATCAGAATAGTAGATGAATCGATTCGTTTTAGAGAGTTTCCGTTTGCTGAAAGGAAATAATGAATTATCATCGAACACGCCTGTAAGTTGTTTTTCTGAAATAAAACATTTAGTTTCACGAGGGTTGTTTCGTATTCTAAATGAGTAGGAAAAATCGGAGAGTCCGTTATCGCTCCTTAGTTTATCTAACTAACAGAGGTTTTTATTGTGAAGTAAAAACAAATCTGAGGTGGGACCACGTGAAAATTTTCTCGTCCTCTTGGCTTATTTGCTAAGGGGGCGTTTTTTTATTATCTAGCTTTAAATGCTCATTCTTTTGTTTTAAAACACAATGAATAAAAATAAGTTGATAGTGAAAAGCACAAGGTGAAATAAAGCAGAATGTTGTTACCTATAAAAAGGAGGGAACCTAATGAAATGGAATCGTAGTTTACCATCAGGAACGAAAGACAAATTATTCCGAGAAGCAAATGGGGCTTATCAATTAGAAAAACAAGTCAATGATATCGTGAAAAAAAGAGGCTATCAACGAATTGATACGCCTGTGATCGAGTTTGAAGATGTGTTTTACAGTGAAGAAAAAAATGAAAAAGAATTGTACCGCTTTTTTGACAAGCAAGGCCGATTACTGGTTTTGCGGCCTGATATGACGACGCCAATCGGGCGAGTGATTGCAACAACAGGGATTCAACCGCCTCTTAAGTTGTCATATAGTGGAAAAGTATTTCGCTCAAATGATGACATGTTAGGAGAGCAAAACGAGTTGACTCAGGCTGGAATTGAATTGATTGGCTATTCTTCTTTAAAAGCCGAGGTCGAATGTATCACATGTGCTATTGAAATTTTAGAGGCACTGAACATATCAAACTTTCATTTTGAATTAGGGCATGCGAAAATTTTCCGTTGCATTGTGACTTCACTTGGTTTAGATAACACTGCAAAAGCAGAACTACAAACTTATGTTAATAATAAAAGTTTAACGGATCTAAAGCGATTTGTAGCGAGATATCCAAGTGACTTAGATGGATTTATTAGTGCAATCCCAAGGCTATTTGGTGAAGTGGACGAAGTGTTACCGATCGCAAAATCACTGTTGAAAAATGATACGAAAATCATGGCAATCATCGATGAATTAGAAACCCTAATGAATGCTATCAAGACGTGTCACCCAAAAATTTCATTAACTGTAGATTTAGGTTTAGTAGCTTTGATGGATTATTACACAGGTGTTTTATTTAGTGGTTATGCCGATTTAGTGCCAGATATTTTTTTACGTGGTGGACGCTATGACCATTTAGCAGAGCAATTCGGTCATCCTGTGATTCCAGCTGTTGGATTGGGCATCAATTTAGATACATTGGTTGCTTTACAATATCAAATCAAAGGTTTAGCTCCTTTAGAACAGCCGACGACACTGGTTCATGGCTCCTTAGCACAATTATCGAAATCAGAAGCGCTGGTAAAAGAGAATAGAGGCTATCAATTATCCTTATTTGAAACACTGGAAGATGCGTTGAAATATGGAGAAAAATGGCAGTATCAACAGATTATCGAGGTAACACAAGATAAAATACATGTGATAAAGGTGGGGGCTCAAAATTGACACAATTGACCATTGCATTAACAAAAGGGCGTTTGGAAAAACAGACATTAATACTATTTGAACAAGCAGGAATCGATATTTCTTTTATGCAGGATAAGCAGCGAAAATTAATTTTTACTAGTCCCGATCACCGTTTTACGTTTCTTTTAGTAAAAGCTGCTGATGTGACGACCTATGTACGACACGGTGTTGCTGATCTGGGGATTGTCGGTAAAGATGTACTGATTGAGCATCCATTTGGGTATTATGAAATGCTGGATTTAAAGATTGGCGTATGCAAGTTTTCAGTCGCCTCTACAAAAAATTATCAACCGGATGATTATAAAAGAAAACGAATTGCAACAAAGTATCCAACCGTTGCATCTGAACATTTTCGCAAAAAGGGAGAAGATGTTGAAATCATCAAGATTGAAGGTTCTGTGGAAATTGCGCCAGTTTTAGGTTTGGCAGATGCAATTGTTGATATAGTAGAGACCGGAACAACCTTGAAAGAAAATGGCTTAGAAATATTTGAAGATATTTGTTCAATTTCGGCTAGGGTGATCGTAAATAAAGCAATGCTAAAACGTAAGCGCCAAGCAATATTCCAATTATTTAATGAACTAGAATCTGTAATTGAAGGAGGATAAACATGAAATGGTTAACAGGGGAAACGTCAGAAATTTTAACAGCATTAAACGATAATATTCAGCGGACTCAAGAGAACAATCAAGAAGTGGAGGAACAAGTTCGTCAGATCATTCAACAAGTGATCCAAAATGGCGATCAAGCGTTGCGGGAATACTCTAAAAAATTTGATCAAGTTGAACTAAAGGATTTATTTATAACGAAGGAAACGATCGAATTAGGTTTTCAGAGAGTAGAAAAAGATGTGATCGCAGCCTTAGAAGCGGCTAAAGAAAACATTGTCAGTTATCACCAAAAACAAAAGCAATATGATTTTATGGATACAGAAAAATCAGGTGTTTTACGGGGACAATTAGTATTACCTTTAGCTCGAGTAGGGGTTTATGTGCCGGGCGGAACGGCTGCCTATCCTTCCTCTGTATTGATGAATGTTTTGCCTGCAAAAATCGCTGGTGTTAAAGAGATCATCATGATTACGCCGCCTTCAGCCAATGGAATCTCTGATGTGATTTTAGCCGCAGCAAAAATTGCAGGAGTAGATAAAATTTTTCAAATTGGTGGAGCACAAGGAATTGCGGCTCTTGCGTATGGAACAGAAACCGTACCTAAAGTGGATAAAATTGTCGGACCTGGTAATATTTATGTGGCAACTGCTAAAAAACAAGTATTCGGTGCAGTGGGAATTGATATGATCGCAGGACCTTCTGAAATTGGGATTTTGGCAGATGTTGCTGCAAATCCTACTTATATTGCTGCTGATTTGCTGTCTCAAGCGGAACATGATACGCTTGCCAGAGCAATATTAGTGACGAATTCAGTCAAACTTGCAGAAGAAGTCGAAAAAGAAATTTATCAACAATTACAAACATTACCTCGTAAGGAAATTGCTGAAAAAGCAATTGAAAATCATGGATTGATCATTCTTGCGTCAACAGTGGAAGCAATGTTTACGATTATGAATGAGATTGCTCCAGAACATTTAGAAGTACAACTGGCTGATCCAATCAGTTATTTACATGAAATAAAAAATGCTGGATCGATTTTTTTGGGAGAGTATGCGTCAGAACCAGTAGGAGATTATTTTTCTGGAACGAATCATGTCTTGCCGACAAGTGGTACTGCAAAATTTTATTCGCCATTGGGTGTGTACGATTTTGTAAAGTATAGTCAAGTTACTTATTATACAAAAGAAGCCTTGGCACAAGCGAAAGATGCGATTACTCTTTTAGCAAGAAAAGAAGGCTTGGAAGCACATGCCAGAGCCGTGGAATGTCGTTTTGACTGATCTTATAAAACAGATTTTTATATTGGGGGAATAGAAATGAGAACAGCTACTTTAAAAAGAGAAACTGCAGAAACCAAAATCGAATTGACACTTGATTTAGATCGCCAAGAACCAGTCACGATCCAAACGGGAGTTGGGTTCTTTGATCATATGTTGATTTTATTTGCCCGCCACAGTCGTATTTCATTAGAAGTAAAAGTGAATGGTGATTTAGAAGTGGACAGTCATCATACGGTAGAAGATGTTGGAATTGTTTTAGGTCAATGTATTCGAGAAGCTTTAGGGGACAAGGCTGGGATCAATCGTTATGGTACTAGTTTTGTGCCGATGGACGAGTCTTTGGGTATGGCTTCTTTGGATTTAAGCGGGCGCTCTTATTTAGTTTTTGATGCAACGTTCGATAATCCTAAGCTTGGGGATTTTGACACAGAATTGACAGAAGAATTTTTTCAAGCATTCGCTTTTAACGCTCAAATGAATCTTCATTTAAAAATTTTGCATGGGAAAAATACACATCATAAAATAGAAGCACTCTTTAAAGCGACAGGCCGAGCGCTCAGAGAGGCAATTACTGAAAATCCGTCCATTCAAGGAGTCAATTCAACGAAAGGAATTTTGTAGATGATTATTATCATTGATTACGATACTGGGAATACCCGCAATGTTCAAAAGGCGTTAGATTATGTTGGTTTAACAAATAAAATTTCCGCTGATCCTGATGAAATTCGAGCGGCTGATGGTTTGATACTGCCAGGTGTAGGTGCTTTTTCATTAGCAATGTCGGAATTAAAACAGCGTGGATTAGTCACTGTGATCCAAGAAGTTGCTCAAAAAGGTACACCGATATTAGGGGTCTGTTTAGGCATGCAGCTGCTTTTAGAAGGCAGCATGGAAAACGGATTTACAGAAGGGTTAGGGTTGATCGAAGGAATTTGTGAAAAATTACCAGATGATCCTGATTTACCTGTTCCTCATATGGGTTGGAATAAGCTAGTCGTGACCAAAGAAACGTTATTAACCAAAGAAGTAGAGGAAGAATATGTCTATTTTGTTCATTCTTACTATACGGATTGTGAGCCTGATGTGATCGATGCATTAGTTCAATATTCAATCAAAATACCTGCAATGATCTCAAAGGAAAATATCTATGGAACTCAATTTCATCCAGAAAAAAGTAGTGAGGCAGGCCTTATGATTTTAAGAGGATTTAAGGAGGTAGTGGAGCATGTTCGTTTTACCCGCGATTGATATTAGAGAAGGAAAAGCTGTTCGGTTGGTTCAAGGTGATTTTCTGCAAAAAACGATTGTCAATCATAATCCAGTAGCACAAGCAAAAGAATTTAAAGCAGCAGGTATCCAGATGATGCATGTGGTTGATTTAGATGGTGCTTTGATGGGAAAAGCGTCTAATGCTTCTTTGATCGAGGAAATGAAAAAAGCAACGGGCTTAAAAATTGAAGTTGGTGGAGGCATTCGCACATTAGAACAAGTTGATGCCTATGTGGCTCTTGGAATCGATCGGATCATTATCGGTTCAGCAGCATTGAGAGATCCCGAATTAGTCAAAGAAGCTGTTTTGAAATATGGGGATAAAATTGCTGTCGGTATCGATGCTAAGAATGGGAAAGTCGCTATTAGTGGCTGGTTGGATGTTAGTGAAACAGACTATTTACAAATGGCTCAGGAAATGGCGGCAGTTGGTGTCAAAACGATTATCTACACAGATATTGCTAAAGACGGAACTTTAATAGGGCCGACGTTTGAAGATTACGTGAAACTATCAGCAGTTGTACCAGATGTGCAAATTATTGCATCAGGCGGTGTCAGTAGTAAAGCCGACTTAGTGAAACTAGCTGAATTGGGTTTATACGGAGCAATTGTTGGAAAAGCTTTTTATAATGGTGCTATTACGTTAGCAGATATGCTGGAGGTGGAAAAAAATGCTGACTAAACGTATTATTCCTTGTCTAGATGTCACGGATGGACGGGTGGTCAAGGGCGTCAATTTCATTGATCTGCAAGATATTGGTGATCCAGTAGCTATCGCGCGAGCATATAATGAACAAGGCGCAGATGAACTTGTTTTCTTAGATATCACTGCTACCAGTGATGACCGTGAAACGATGATCGAAGTAGTTGAACGAACAGCAGCAGAAGTCTTTATTCCTTTGACTGTGGGCGGTGGCATTCGTAGTGTTTCTGATATGAAAAATATGCTGCAAGCCGGTGCCGATAAAATCTCCCTTAATTCAGCAGCGATTCAACAACCAGAATTGATTCAAGCTGGGGCAGAAAAATTTGGCTCTCAGTGTATTGTTGTTGCAATCGATGCAAAAAAAGTAGGCGATTCTTGGCATGTTTTTGTTAAAGGCGGACGTGAAGATACTGGATTAGACGCGATAGAGTGGGCTAAAAAAGCTGTTGCTTTAGGTGCTGGTGAGATTTTACTGACTAGTATGGATGCAGATGGTACAAAAAAAGGCTATGACTTTGCGTTAAATCAAGCCATAAGCGCCGCTGTAAATGTTCCTGTGATTGCGTCAGGTGGTTGCGGTAATATCGCAGATATTGTGGAAGTGTTTGAGCAAACAAAGGTCAGTGCCGCTTTAGCTGCAAGTATTTTCCATTATGCTGAGGTAAAAATTCCAGAGCTAAAAGAAGCTTTAGCACATAATGGAATGGAGGTACGTCGATGAAACCAGATTTTTCCAAAGGGTTATTGCCAGCAATTATTGTAGAAACAAAAACGAATGAAGTCTTGATGCTCGCTTATATGAATGAAGAAAGCTACAAAAAAACGCTTGAAACAGGAACAACCTGGTTCTATTCACGTTCCCGCCAACAATTGTGGAATAAAGGCGCAACAAGTGGGCATATTCAACATGTAAAAAGTATCGTTACGGATTGCGATAAGGATACTTTACTTATTACAGTTGAACAAACAGGAGCCGCTTGTCACACGGGAGAACACAGTTGTTTTTTCAATGTAATTAGCTAGTATAATGGAGGGAAAAAGATGATTGAAGCACTTTATGAAGAGATAAGAGCGCGTAAAGAAGAACCCAAAGAAGGTTCCTACACAAATTACTTATTCGACCAAGGGCTAGATAAAATTCTGAAAAAAGTCGGAGAAGAGGCAACAGAAGTGGTCATTGCAGCTAAAAACAATCAAGCTGAACTAATTACTGAAACGTCTGACCTAATATATCATATGCTCGTTCTGTTAGTTGAAACAGGAGTTTCTTTAGAAGAAATTAAAACGGAACTAAAGAAACGAGAAGGAAAACTAAGTAAAACCAAAGAACGTAAACAAATCGATGAACTGTAAAATAATAGAAAATTAAAAGAAGCGATCCTCATAAAATAATTTTGAGGACCGCTTCTTTTAATTTTCTGTTGGACAATCTAAAGAATCAGTTGCTTCTAAGACATAAGTAGCATCATCTGCTTCATCATATAATGAAGCAGGCTGATCATTCAAACATTGAACAATCAAATGATACCCATATTCATCTTGTGCGACTAACCGTTTATTGGTTAATTCAACTAACATGTAACTTAGTTTTTTGCCATCAATAATGATCTGTAAATCATCTTCGATGGTTAATGTATGTTGCGTGGCTTTTACTTTATTAACAAACCACCAACTGCCTAAATAACGTTTATATAAATTAGGAATCTCTGAATCCGTTTGTTGACTCTCTTGTTTCTTTTTCAAGAACAATGAGCCCGCAATACCCGTAATAAGTGATGCACCTAAAAATAATGACCAATGTTTTTTCATACTATCATTCTCCTCCAAGACAATCATATCACGAAATTAAAAAACAAACTATTCGAAAATCTTTTCCTATAATAAAATTTAATGAAGTCATAACTATTTTTAAATCTGAACAAATTTTTCAGTAAAAACGCTCTCCGACGTATGAAGAATTATTTGAACGTTTGACGATGCTTTTTCATCCAAAATATGGTATTGTTTTGGAGAAAGGGTGTTACAATGATTACATATAAGAACGTGCATTTAGCACATTTTATAAATAGACCGAATCGTTTTATTGCAGAATGTCGGTTGCAGGAAACTGGTGAAATGGTAACGGTTCACGTAAAAAATACTGGTCGCTGTAAAGAACTATTTTATCCAGAAGTGGAGGTCGCATTATCGTATCAGCCTTCTCCAAAGAGAAAAACAGATTATGATCTGATTGCTGTCAAAAAAGATACTGCTTGGTTTAATATCGATAGCCAAGTTCCTAATGCGTTAGCGGCTCAAGGTATTGAAGCAGGTACGATTATATTGCCAGGTTTAAAAGGTAAAATTGTTTCGGTAAAAAGAGAAAAGCGTTTTGCCCAGTCACAATTTGATATATTAGTTGAGACAGATACTGGCAATCAAGCATTTGTTGAGGTTAAAGGAATGACCTTGGAAAATCATGGAATCGGCGCGTTTCCTGACGCACCAACACTACGAGGCTTGAAGCATGTGACCGAGTTGATTGAAGCCATGAAAGAAGGGTATCAAAGCTATGTATTGTTTGTCATCCAATTTGAGAAAGTTGAAGTGGCGACAATTCACACAACTATGCAACAAGCTTTAGCAGAAATGATTTTATCAGGACAAAAACAAGGGCTAAGCGTCATTGCTTACAATTGTAGTGTCACTCCTGATACAATAGCAATAGAACATCAGATACCATTTGATGTCACAAAAACGTTTGAAGATCCAAATTCAGAAAGGTGAGGGTAAATATGATTCACTTAGGTATAATTGGAACAAACTGGATTAGTCATCAATTTGTCAAAGCAGCATTGGAAACAAATCGCTATGATTTAACAGCGGTTTATTCACGCAAATTAGAAACAGCGCAAAAATTTGGTGAAGAATACGGCGATGTTGAGTATGCAACGGATTTGAATACATTTTTTGGTATTGCGCATATGGATACGGTTTATATTGCTTCGCCTAATTCCCTTCATTTTGAACAAGCGAAACAAGGGATTTTGGCAGGAAAAAATATTATTGTTGAAAAACCAGCCTTCTCAACGCCAGCAGAAATGGCAGAGATCATTGAATTAGCGAATCAGAAAAAGGTTTTCTTTTTTGAAGCAGCTCGCAATATTCATGAGAAAAGCTTCAAGAAAATTCGCGATTTATTGCCTTTGAAAAATCAAATTACAGGTGCAAACTTTACTTATATGAAATATTCATCACGCTATGACCAAGTACTCGATGGACAAGAACCAAATATCTTTTCTCCACATTTTTCTGGAGGCGCTATGGCGGATCTGGGTGTCTATTTAGTTTATGCTGCTGTAGGCTGGTTTGGTATGCCGAACGAAAGTCATTATTTTGCACGGAAGATCCCGACAGATGTAGATGGGATCGGTACGGCTATTTTAAGATATGACTTGTTTGACGTGACACTACAGACAGGGAAAAATGCGGATTCTTTCTTAGATTCTGAAATTTATTTTGATGGTGGAACATTAGTTTTAGATAGTGTAAATGCCATCTCTAAAGCAGAATTTTATGATCGAAATCATCAAGAACGTGATATCATTTCTTTAACAACAGAAGAAAATCCGATGATCGAAGAAGCCAATGATTTTGCTGATGTGCTTGAAAATTCTAACGATCCAACAATGGGCGTTCGTTATGAAGAATGGGTAGAGTTATCACGCAATGTAAATAAAGTAGTAACAACTTTAAGGAAAAGTGCTGGCATTGTTTTTGATGCAGACACAGAATAAACAGCGTTAACGAAGAAAGGACTATTATGACATTTAACAAAAATTTACCAGAAGCTTGGCAAGAACATTGGCAAGCTTCTGGTTTTAGCGAGCCATCAATGATTCAACAAAAAAGTTTCCAGCCTTTAAAGGAAAAAGAGAATGTCTTGGGGATTTCCCCAACAGGCTCAGGTAAAACGCTAGCTTATGTTTTACCACTACTTCTAAATGTAGAAAAAGACCAAGGAAGTCAGTTGTTGATTTTAGCACCTTCACAAGAATTAGCAGTCCAAATCAGCCAAGTTGTACGTGATTGGGCAACGTTACTTCAATTGAAAACTCAAACCTTGATCGGTGGTGCCAATGTCGGCCGTCAAATCGAAAAATTAAAAAAGAAACCAGAAATTTTAGTAGGAACACCTGGCCGTGTAATGGAGTTAATCAAAACAAAGAAAATCAAAAGCCACTTACTAAAGACCATCGTAATGGATGAAGTAGATCAACTATTTCATGAAAAAGAATTAAATTTGACCAAACAAATTCTAGCCAGTGCACCAACAAAGTTTCAGTTAGTCTTTTATTCAGCAACGGCTGATCGAGTGGCAGAAGAAGCCCAAAAACTAACGGATCAACTGACGATCATTGATGTAACAGGTGAAGATCAATCTGGTGGTGTTGTGAAACATTACTTTATGGCTTTATCTCCGAGAAAGAAAAGTGATTATTTAAGAAGCTTAGCTTATACACCCGATTTTCGGGCGATGGTATTCTTCAATCAAGTAGCTGATTTAGGGTCAGTAGAAGAAAAATTGATTTATGAAGGACTGGCAGTCGCAGGTCTTGCTTCAGATCAGAATAAAACTTTACGTAAACTCGCAATCGATCAATTCGCAAAAAATCGAGCGGTCATGCTTTTGACAACAGATATTGCGGCTAGAGGATTAGATTTTAATGCGATCCCATTTGTTGTGAACGCTGAAGTTCCTTTATCTGAAGAAAGCTATATTCACCGAGCAGGACGCGTTGGCCGAATGGGCGCTTCAGGTTTTGTCATTACATTTGTCAATGATGCAACCAAACGAGACTATCAACGCTTGATGAAAAAAATAGAGCTTCCTTTTCAGGAAATCTTTCTTTACGATGGCGCAATCCATCTGACTAGAAAAGAAAAAAGTTTAATAGAGGAAAAAACGGTCTCTTCAAATATGACGGTAAAAAAAGAACAAGCAACAAAGACGCTGCCAACGAAAAAAACAGCAAAACCTAAAAATCGTCCCAAAAACACTAAAAATAAAGGGGCTAGACGGAAACCGTCTAAACCTGAATAATAGAGATAAAGTAAGAACGTCATGATTTAAGGAGGCTATCCATGAAATCTAGAAAAGACGAGATTTTAGCAGTTTTAGAATTAAAAAAAGAAGGCATGACGGCAGCAGATGTTGCTCTTGAGCTTGCAATCGATCGAAGTAATGCCAGCCGCTATTTAAGTGAATTATTCAAAGAACACAAGATCATTAAAAGTGATGGTCGTCCAGTTATTTATTCAGTTGTAACAGAAGAAGACAAAGTCCATGTGGATCATTCTAGTGAGGTAACGTTTGATAACTTAGTAGGAGCGCAGGATTCTTTAAAGGTCAGCATCCAACAGGCAAAAGCGGCGATTTTATATCCGCCGCGTGGCTTACATACCATTATTTTTGGTGAAACTGGGACCGGAAAATCATTGTTTGCTGAATGTATGTATCATTTTGCAGTTGATTCTAAAACCTTAGCGGCAGATGCTCCTTTTGTTTCTTTCAACTGTGCTGATTACGCTCAGAATCCTCAATTGCTTTTCGGACATATTTTCGGGGTCAAAAAAGGAGCGTATACTGGTGCCAATGAAGATAGCCCAGGTTTGATGTCAAAAGCCGATGGAGGGATTCTCTTCCTTGATGAAATCCACCGATTACCGCCGGAAGGGCAGGAAATGCTGTTTACATTTATTGATAAAGGCATCTATCGTCCCCTTGGTGAAAGTGGTCAAACCTATGAGGCCTCTGTTCAAATCATTGGTGCAACAACAGAATCTTCTGAAAGCTTTTTAACAACATTCAATCGTAGAATTCCTATGGCGATCACATTGCCGTCTCTAGATGCACGCTCGCTTGATGAACGCTATGATATTATTTCATTATTTATTAAACAAGAAGCAAATCGGTTGAATCAACGAATCGATATTAAAAGAGAAGCTATCCTAGCTTTTATGTTGTACGATGCAGAAGGTAATATCGGTCAAGTGAAACGGGATCTAAAACTTGTTTGTGCCAAATCATTTCTTCATTATCGTACACATGATGAATCTAGTTTGGTGATTCAAAAACGAGACTTGCCGCTGCAAGTGCAAAAAGGCTTATTAAAAATCAAAGAAGTTTCTGATCGCTTAGATCGTTTTGTTGATAGCAAGAGTAATTATTTAAGCTTTGAACCAGGGACAAATGAAGTTGTCTGGTCTCAAGATCCAGCTCGTGATATGCAAGTCTATAATGAAATTGAAGAGAAAGTTGCGACTTTATCAGCAAATGAATTAGAAAATGTCAATTTAGAACAGCTGATTTCAAGTGATATGGATGCTTATTTTCAAACCTATGTGGATGAATTGACACAAAATCCTGTGCACAAAGAATTATTGCCAGAACCAATTTGGAAGCTGACGGACCATTTATATGACATCGCAGAAAAAAGATTAGAGCGCACGTATAATGAAAAAGCCCGCTTTGCCTTTGCCTTACATCTGCAAAGTACGATCGATCGAGTTAGAGAAGGACACGTTATCGTTCATCCTAATTTAAATAATGTCAGAAAAAAAATGAAAAAAGAATTTCAGGTGGCTATGGATCTGTCTGCTATCATAGAGGAAGAAAATAATATTGAAATTCCTTTTGATGAAATTGGTTTTATCAGTATGTTTTTATCGATCAACGTTGGCAATAAAGAAAAAGTCCACGCTAACAATGTTGGTGTAGTAGTTCTGATGCATGGTGATTCTACAGCTTCAAGTATGTTGAAAACAGCACAAGAATTGCTTGGAACAGAAACCGGTGTTGCCCTGAACATGCCGCTTACGATGGAAGTTCAAACGATGTATGAACAACTGAAAAGCTTTGTCTTGAATCATCGTGATAAATTAGTAAATGGTATGTTGCTTTTAACAGATATGGGCTCACTGAATTCTTTTGGAAATTTGATTTTTGAAGAGACAGGTATTCGAACAAAAGCGATCACGATGACTAGTACAATGATCGTGTTAGAAGCGATTCGCATGGCAAGTGTGGGACGAAGTTTAGAAGATATTTATCAAAATATCCAAATGTCATTTGAAAGTATTATTAGAGAGCAGTTTCGTACCAGCCCACAAAATCGTGAAGATGTTAAAAAAGCGGTAGTGGTCACTTGTTTTACTGGTGAAGGTGTTGCTGCAAAATTATATCAACGAATTTTACCTGTGATCGACGAAAACAAAGTAGAAATCATTCAAATGCAGTTTTTAGAGCGGGAAGCCTTCAAAAAACATATCGACAGTTTAATGGAGGATTATGAAATAAAAGCAATTGCTGGAACCGTTGATGTAGAATATCAAAATATCCCATTCTTTTCAGCGTATGACATTTTTGATGATGAGAAATTAAATGTGCTCAAACGAATTGCAGGTGATGAAGTGCCAACGGAGAAAATCGTGAAATCATTAGGTGGAACGATCACTGCTGTTGACTCACTACAGAAATTGATCGTCATGCTGCAAAAAACAGTTCATCAAATCCAAACAGATATGCATACTATTGTAGAGCCTGGCGTTGATGCCGGCATCGTGATTCACCTAGCTTTCTTGGTAGATGCTATTTTGAAAGGTGAGAAATCAAAAGAATTCGATAATCTTGCAGAGTTCATGAAAAAGAACCGTTTAGAAACAGACGTCACTAGAACAAATTTAATGGTGATTGAAAAAGCTTATCGTGTAGCCTTTACCGAGTCAGATATTGCACATTTGACACAATTGTTTTTAGAAAATAGAATTGAACTGATTACAGAATATAAGCAAAATTGATTAGTGTGTAATCGTTAGAAAAATAGTGTGTACACAATCTGTATAGACCAAAACCTTGTTGTTACTAGGTTTGGTCTATATTTTTTTTGGCACGCTTCTTGCTTTATATAAAAGTGTAAATACAATTAATTTAGAAGGAGTGTAATAAAATGGCTAAAAAAACAATTATGTTAGTATGTTCAGCAGGAATGAGTACAAGTTTACTAGTAACAAAAATGCAAAAAGCAGCAGAAGAGCGTGGAATGGAAGCAGATATCTTTGCAGTATCAGCATCAGATGCAGATAACAACTTAGAAGCGAAAGATGTAAACGTATTACTTTTAGGCCCACAAGTTCGTTTCATGAAAGCACAATTTGAACAAAAACTAGCACCTAAAGGCATCCCTTTCGACGTGATCAACATGTCTGATTATGGCATGATGAACGGCGAAAAAGTGTTAGATCAAGCAATTGCTTTAATGGGATAATAATCAAAATAAAAAAATGAATGGAGTTTTAGAATATGGAAGAGCAACAAAATTTAGAAGCAGTTATGGGATTGATCATGTATGGAGGAAACGCTAAAAGCGATGCAATGGAAGCGATTGCCGCAGCCAAAGCAGGAGATTTCGAATTAGCAGATCAAAAAATCGTTGATGCAGAAGAATCTTTAGTACAAGCCCACCATTCTCAAACAGGAATGTTAACACAAGAAGCACAAGGAAACCATATCCAAGTAACATTATTAACAGTTCATAGTCAAGATCACTTGATGACGTCGATCGCTTTTACTGATTTAGCAAAAGAGATCATTGATTTATATCGTCGTATGGATAATGAATAAGAACAACCAAAATAGAAAATGGCCCGTTTAGATAACGGGTCATTAGTCAAAACTGATTTGAAGAGCATCATTGCTTTTTAGATAAATAGTGTATAGGGGGATTTACAAGAAATGGACGGATTTGTTCAATGGATGGAAAAACATTTTATGCCAAAAGCCTCAGTAATTGCGGCTCAACGCCACTTAGTGGCCATTCGTGATGCGTTTGTCGTTACGATGCCATTAATGATTTTAGGAGCGTTAGCGGTACTTATCAATAATTTACCAATACCTGGATTTCCAGAATTGATGGATAAATTATTCCCAATGATCGTCAATGATGCACCAATTTGGAAGAGTTTCGGTGGAAATATCTGGAACGGAACATTTGCAATTTTTTCAATTTTAGTTGCATTTTTAGTAGCGTATAATTTAGTGAAATCTTACGGTAAAGACGGAATTGCAGCAGGAACTGTTTCAGTTGCTTCATTCTTTGCGGTTGGTGGATTAAGCGGAACGGATGCTACAGGATTATTTATTGCTTTAGTTATTGCACTTATTTCAGGTGAAATTTTCCAAAGATTAGTTGGAAACGATAAATTAGTTATCAAAATGCCGGATGGCGTACCACCAGCGGTTGCGAAATCATTTGCAGCATTGTTACCTGCAATGATCACAATCAGTCTGTTTAGTTTGATTACATCGATTTTATTTGGATTTGGAATTGAAAACATTGTTGTATCATTTTATGAAGCAGTTCAAAAACCATTTATGGGATTAGCAAACAGCTACCCATCTGCATTATTATTAGCATTTATTACACCATTCTTATGGTTCTTTGGTTTACATGGAGCGAATATGGTTGAGCCGTTGATGCAAACAATCAATTTACCAGCGATCGATGCCAATATCAAAGCGTTAGAAGCAGGGGAAAAAATTCCTTATATTGTTAATAAACCTTTCTTTGATTCATTTGTAAACTTAGGTGGAACAGGCGCTACTTTAGGTTTGCTGATTGCAATCTTCTTGGTGGGACGTAAAAACAAACCATTTAAAATCATCACAAACTTAAGTTTTGCGCCAGGAATTTTCAATATTAATGAGCCAGTGATGTTTGGGCTGCCAATCGTATTGAATCCAATAATGTTTATCCCATTCATCATTATCCCGATGATTCTTGTAACAATCGCATACGTTGCAACTGCAGTCGGTCTTGTTCCAGCTGCAACAGTTATTGTACCTTGGGTAACACCACCGATTATTGGTGGATTCTTGGCAACGAAGAGTATCGCTGGTGGAGTCTTAGCTGCAGTGAACTTGCTGATCTCTGTATTGATTTATATTCCGTTTGTTAAAGTAGCAACGGATCAATTCTTAAAACAAGAATCAGCAGCGTTAGCGCAAGAAGAAAACACACAAGCTTAATGATAGACGAATAGATAAAATCTTCTCAAGAGAAAGTGAGACAAAACAAAGTCTTTGTTTTGTCTCGATTTTGAGGGATTTTATCTATTTTCAAATAAAATTATATTAGGAGATGACGATTATGAATTATCAGTTTCCAGAAGGTTTTTGGTGGGGATCTGCGGCTAGCGGACCTCAAACAGAAGGTATTTTTGCAGGTGATGGAAAAGCGCAAAATATATGGGATTTTTGGTACGAAGAAAAACCTGAACTATTTTTTAACGAAGTAGGCCCGGATAAAACTTCTCAGTTTTATAAGAAATATCATGAAGATATTCAATTGATGAAAGCAACGGGTCATAATTCTTTTCGGACATCGATTCAATGGAGCAGATTGATTCCAGATCCAAAAACGGGAGATGTTAATCCAAAAGCCGTTGAATTTTATAATGATGTGATCAATAGCTTGTTGGAGCAAGGCATTGAACCTTTCATGAACTTATATCATTTTGATATGCCAATGGTATTGCAAGAGCAAGGCGGTTGGTTGAATCGTGATGTTGTCGATCAGTATGTGTTTTATGCTAAGACTTGCTTTGAATTATTTGGAGACCGTGTGAAAAAATGGTTTACACACAATGAACCAATCGTGCCGGTTGAAGGTGGTTACTTATATGGATGGCATTATCCAGAAGAAGTAAACTTAAAACATGGTGTTCAAGTTGCCTATCACGAAGCCCTAGCTAGTGCTAAAGCGATTGAAGTATATCATAATATGAATTTAACTGGAGAAATTGGAATCGTCCTTAATTTGACGCCAAGTTACCCTAGAGATCCTGAAAATGAAGAAGATGTTAAAGCTGCTCGATTAGTCGATGGGTTGTTTAATCGTTCATTTTTAGATCCTGCTGTAAAAGGTCATTTTCCAGAAGATATAGTGGCGTGGGTCAAAGAACAAGAGTTGATGCCTGAAACAACACCTGAGGATTTAACGACTATTGCAGAAAATACAATCGATCTTTTGGGGGTCAATTATTACCAACCTCGAAGAGTTAAAGCCAAAGAAACACCGATAGAAATCGCAGGAAATAGTATCTTACCTGAAGATTTTTATGATGTATATGATATGCCCGGTAAAAAAATGAACCCATATCGTGGTTGGGAAATTTATGAAAAAGGCATTTATGATACCTTAATGAACTTGAAAGAAAACTATGGCAATATCCGTTGCTATATTTCTGAAAACGGCATGGGTGTAGAAGGCGAAGAACGTTTCGTGAATGCTGATGGAATGATTGAAGATGATTATCGAATCGAATTTGTCACAGATCACTTAAAATGGGTACATCAAGCAATACAACAAGGAAGCCAAGTCCAAGGGTATCATATGTGGACTTGTATGGATAACTGGTCATGGTTGAATGCCTATAAAAATCGCTACGGATTTATTGCTGTCGATTTAGACAATGAAGCAAAAAGAACGATCAAAAAAAGTGGTTACTGGTTTAAAGAGTTAACTGAAAATAATGGTTTTAACTAAAAAGAAGACAACTATCTAACGATTCTTCAAATTAATAGAAATGTCTTTATAACGGGAAAGAAAGCGCACACAAAATCTAGTGTGTAGCATGTGGAATAGTAGTGTGTACACAATCTGTATAGACCAAAACCTTGTTGTTACTAGGTTTGGTCTATACTTTTTTTGGCATACTTCTTGCTTTATATAAAAGTGTAAATACAACTAATTTAGAAGGAGTGTAATAAAATGGCTAAAAAAACAATTATGTTAGTATGTTCAGCAGGAATGAGTACAAGTTTATTAGTAACAAAAATGCAAAAAGCAGCAGAAGAGCGTGGAATGGAAGCAGATATCTTTGCAGTATCAGCATCAGATGCAGATAACAACTTAGAAGCGAAAGATGTAAACGTATTACTTTTAGGCCCACAAGTTCGTTTCATGAAAGCACAATTTGAACAAAAACTAGCACCTAAAGGCATTCCCTTCGACGTGATCAATATGTCTGATTATGGCATGATGAACGGCGAAAAAGTGTTAGATCAAGCAATTGCTTTGATGGACAAATAAAAAAATAAAAAATGAACGGAGTTACAAACGTGGAAGAGCAACAAAATTTAGAAGCAGTTATGGGTTTGATCATGTATGGAGGAAATGCTAAGAGCGATGCAATGGAAGCGATTGCCGCAGCCAAAGCAGGAGACTTCGAATTAGCAGATCAAAAAATCGTTGATGCAGAAGAATCTTTAGTCCAAGCCCACCATTCTCAAACAGGAATGTTAACACAAGAAGCACAAGGAAACCATATCCAAGTGACTTTATTGACGGTTCATAGTCAGGACCATTTAATGACAGCGATTGCTTTTACTGATTTAGCAAAAGAGATCATCGATCTATATCGCCGTATGGATAACGAATAAGCTGTGATATTTTCTTTTTTGAACGGAAGAAAATAGAGGTTAAAGTTTTTTGAACGGGACTTTAACAGCTACTTTGTTTTAAGGAGCTTAATCGCTCTTTAGATAAAAATTATTTATAGGAGGAATTAAAAAATGGATGGATTAACAGCCTGGATGGAGAAATACATTCTACCTGTAGCCGGTAAAATCGGCGCTCAGAAACACTTGGTTGCATTACGTGATGCCTTTATCGGAACAATGCCGGCAACAATGGCAGGTTCGATTGCAGTAATGATCAACGCGATGATTCGTGACTTGCCGCAGCAGTTTTTCTCAGACTATGCAGCAAATCTCGCTGCAGACAAAGGTATCTTTGCAGTTATTAATGTTATTATTGGAATCAACGGTTTTGTTTGGAATGGTACTTTGGCGATTGCCGGTTTGATTTTTGCCTTTTCTTGGGGCTACAATCTAGCGAGAGCATACAAAGTAAATGACTTAGCGGGTGGTATCGTTGGTTTAGCAACATTGATTCAAGGAATTGCTTTTGCTTATTCTAATACATTAGAAACAGCTGTTCCAAAAGAATTAATGAATACAATCAATGAAAATTCAGCAACAAGTGGTTGGTCAGCAACAGCTGAAGGCTTAACAGCAGGCGGTTGGGGTTGGTTAAAACTGGATCACTTAAATGGTAACGCATACTTCACAGTAATGATCATGGGTGCAATTTCTGTTATCATTTTCTGTAAATTAATGTTGGCGAATATCACGATCAAAATGCCTGATTCAGTTCCGCCAGCAGTATCAAAAGCTTTCGCTGCGATTTTACCTGCAACGATCGCATTATATGTTATTGCAATTATTAACTATGTAGTAGGTAAATTAACGAACGGACAATTGATCATCGATCTAGTTCAAAAATATATTGCAGAACCGTTCTTGGGCTTATCTCAAGGTCTGGGCGCTGTATTGATCGTAACGATCTTCGTTCAAATTTTCTGGTTCTTCGGAATTCATGGTCCAAACGTATTGGCACCAGTTTTAGAAGGTATCTGGGGACAAGCACAATTAATCAATATCGATATTTTCCAAAAAGGATATAAAGGCTTAACTGGTACGCCAGCTGTCTTGAAAGCCATTGATGATGGAAAAGCGTATATGTGGGTTCGTGGTTCATTTGATGCATTTGCATGGTTTGGTGGTTCAGGTGGTACGATCGTCTTGATCATCGCTATCTTGTTATTCTCTAAACGTGCAGATTACCTAACAGTTGGTAAATTGTCATTAGGACCTGGTATCTTCAACATTAACGAACCAATCATGTTTGGTTTACCAATTGTATTAAATGCAATCATGTTTGTACCATTCTTAGTAGCACCAGTTGTTGCAACAACAATCGGCTGGTTAGCAACTTACTTCGGATTAGTAGCGCCAGTATCACAACAAGTGACGTGGGTTGTACCGCCAATCTTGCTATCATTCTTAGCAACAGGAGCAGACTGGAGAGCGCCAATCGTAACGCTTGTGTGTATGGTGGTTACATTCCTTATCTGGACACCGTTTGTTATTGCAGCCAATAGAATGGAACCAACAGATTTTGAGTAAAAAATAAAATAGTATGTTGCTTTCGCTTCTCTGGAAGTGAAAGCAGCTACTTAATTGTTAGGAGAGCTTAATATGATCACAATTGCTAGTGCAATGCAACAAGAAGAAATCAAAAAGTTATTAGAGAACTATGATGGTGGAGATTTTACATACACTTTTAAAGAAAAAAAAGGAATCAAATTAGCCTTTGATGTAACAGGAGACAAAGAAGAAGCAGCTAAAAAAGCAAAAGAAATAATCAAAGCACAACCTTGGGGCGGTGTCTTGTTCTTCCAAGCAGCTGCAGTTTAAAAAGATTGGATGGATGTAAAATGGTAAGAAATGGTTTATTCGTATGCAGTATTGGCTTAATAATAATTTTATATGCGCTTAATCCTGCATCAATGAAGTATGATTTGTTAAGTATGACGACAGGTATTTTCTTAGTGATTGTTGGAGGGTACTTTTTCTTCAAAGGCAGAAAGAAAGAAGAACAAAATAAGAAAAATAGTAACGAGGTGAAAAGATAATGGAAATTATAAAAAAAATGAATATTCCTGCATCTGTTTTTTATGACCAAGTCATGGATTCTGTTTTGTTTGATATACGGAAGCATACGGGCAAAAGTTTAACAAGAAAACAATTGAACAACTTTGAATACGTCAAGGAATTTTCAAAAAATAGCCGGGCTCGTATCAAAGTAGAAAAACTTGTTGAAAATTCATCTTACCATTTTAGAACATCTACAACAAAAAATGATTTCTTGGTCCAATATGATATCAAACCACTAGATGAAAAATCTTGTGAGATTCGTTATAATGAAAAAATGGAATCCTATGGGTTTTTACAAAAAATGAACGATGCCGTACTTGGCACTATACTTATGTTTTTTAAAAAACGCCAGTTTACTAAAATGTTAAAAATGATGGAAGAATCATATTGATGAGAGTGTCATAGAGGCACTCTTTTTTTTGCGCATTTTTTACACACACAACACACAGTGTAACAAGTGTGTAATTCAGTGTGTTGAGAAAGCGCTTTATATTCACTCTGTTTTGGTATAGATCAATTTGGCATGGTTATTGCTTATTATAAGAATGTAAGGTTATATTGATACAATATTTTACATGGAGGTATGAACCAGTTTTTAAAAAGTGAACACTTTTTAAATAAATAAATTTTTGGGAGGACAAAAAATGAATGGATTAACCGCGTGGATGGAAAGGTATATCTTGCCTATTGCTGCAAAAATTGGGGCACAGAAACATTTAGTTGCACTCAGAGATGCGTTTATCGGTATGATGCCGGTTACGATGGCTGGAGCGATTGCCGTTTTACTAAATGCGTTTATGCGCGATTTTCCGAACACGTATCTAGGAGAAGGAAATGCAATTACTAGTTTCTTCACGCCGGTGATTGCGATAAATGGTTTGGTTTGGACTGGAACTCTAGCTATCATGGCCGTTGTTTTTGCTGCATCTTTAGGATACAACGTAGCAAGGGCTTATGATGTCGATGCCTTATCAGGTATGCTAATATCATTAGCTGCATTTTTTATTGGTTTACCACAAAGTGCAACTGCGACAGTTACCTTAGCTGAAAAATTACCAAAGAATATTGCCCAACTTTTTACTGATGCGGGTGCGACTGTCAATACGGTTGATGGTGTTTCTGCTGTTGATGCGGGTGCTTGGGGGTATTTCCCATTTAGTAAATACATGGGTGGAACAGGCTTGTTTACAGCAATGATTTTTGGTTTTATTTCTGTTATTATATTTGCTAAATTGATGAAGAAAAATATTGTCATCAAAATGCCTGATTCAGTGCCACCAGCAGTATCAAAAGCTTTTGCTGCAATTATTCCAGGTGTGACAGCTTTATATGTATCAGGATTGATTTATCATGTATTTGAACAATTAACAGGGAAATTATTGATTGATTGGATATCTGAATCGATTCAAACGCCATTGCTCGGTTTATCCCAAGGTTACGGGGCTGTCCTCTTGATTGTCTTATTGGTGCATGTTTTGTGGTTCTTCGGACTCCATGGAACCAATATTATGTCACCGGTTTTACAATCGATTTATGGTGTAGCGATGGTTGATAATACGAATGCGTATCAACAAGGAAATGAAATCCCTTACAAATGGGTTGCTGGTTCCTTTGAAGCATTTGTTTGGCCTGGTGGCGCGGGTGTTACATTGGTTTTGATTATTTCTATATTACTCTTATCTAAACGTGCAGATTACAAAACTGTCGGCAAACTTGGCATAGGGCCAGGATTATTCAATATCAATGAACCAGTGATGTTTGGTATGCCAGTTGTCTTGAATCCGATTATGCTGATTCCATTTATTGTAGCGCCATTAGTAACAGCTACAATCGCTTATTTCGCTACAATGGCTGGTTTGGTGAATCCTGTTGTTGTGAATGTGATTTGGGTAATGCCGACGATTATTAGTGGTTTCTTAGCAACAGCGGGTGATTGGCGAGCAATTGTCTTAACGATTGTCAATTTGGCTGTCGCATTTGTTATTTGGGCTCCGTTTGTTATTGCGGCGAATAAAATGGATCCAAATTTAGGAGAGCCAGAAGAATAAAGCGAAAATCGTTTTAGATTGTTATAGTGTAAGTGAACGAGTTGATGAGACTGGGATAGACTATTAATGGTCATGTCCTAGTCTTTTTTTGTATTGACAGAGTTCGCTTTTTTCTGGACATCGTTTTACATTGGAGTACAATGAAAAGTAAGAAGTTACTTATAGTTAGGGTGGATCAAAATGGAAAAAGAAGTACGTATTATGGGTGAAAAAAATATAGATGATATTTTCGATTTAGCAGCATATGCTTTCAATGCTGAAAAAACAGAAGAGCGGAAAAGGCGTTTTAAGAAAATTGTCGCACACTCTTTGAATTATGGGTATTTTTTAGAAGATGCTTTAACAAGTCAAGTGATTTCTACACCATTCAAAGTGGCATTTCATGGAATCAGTTACCAAATGGCTGGAATTGGTTGTGTTTCTTCTTATCCTGAATATCGGGGACGAGGGGGCATTTCAACTATTATGAAGCAGCTACTAGCAGAACTAGCTGAAAATAAGGTTGAATTAGCATACTTAGCGCCATTTTCATATCCTTTTTATCGAAAATATGGTTTTGAGCAGGTATTTGAACAAATTAGTTATACTGTTAAAGCAGCAGATTGGCCAAACGTGAAGGCAACGCCAGGCAAGATGAAACGAGTTACCTATGAAGAAGCCAAAAGTGTTTGTCAGCAAATCTATTCTGAGTTACCTAACAACCAAAGAGGGGCAGTAATTCGGGAATCTTGGTGGTTTGAGTATGCATTTGGTCTGGATGATAAGAATTTATTTGCACTTTATGAAGACGAATTGGGCAATCCTCAGGGCTACTTGATTTATCAATCTAGCGCAGAGCGTTTTGTGATTAAAGAATGGGGCTATCTAACGAATCAAGCCTTTCAATCAATCATTCGTTTTATTGGTTCACATAATGGTTCATCGCGAGAATTTCATTTAGAAACAGGTTTTGATGGTGAAAATCTAAGCTATCTAATGTCGTCGCCATTAGTAGAAATGAAAGTGACCCCTTTTATGATGGCTAGAATTGTTGATTTAGAAAGCTTTCTGCGTAAGTATCCTTTTACTGTAGGAAGTGCTGAAGCTTATTATCTTAAAATTGAAGATGATTATGGTTCATGGAATAATGGAATCTGGGAATTGTTAATCGATGAAAATGGTCAGAGTTCTGTAAGAGAACTTGATCAAATCCCTGAATCATTGAGTGAAGAGGATGTAATTGCAAGCACGATTCAAACATTGACACAACTTTTTATGGGGTACCGCAGAGGGACTCAATTACATTTCTATGGAAAAATTTCAGGAAAAGAAAAAATGATCCAGTCATTGGATCAACGTTTAGTAACAGGTATGCCGATTTTGGCAGATTATTTTTAAAAAATAGGCTAAGTGAATTGATTATTTCAACATTCACTTAGCCTATTTAAATTTATACCTTATTTTTCTCATCTTCTGTTTTTTCTCCTGCGGGGTCGTCATGATATTCTTCTAAAGCTTCTTTAAAAATTTCTTCTTTTTCCTGCTTATAATTGTCCTGACGCTCAGCGAAAATCTTTTCTTTCGTTTTATCCGTCATGTGTGTTTCCTCCAGTTTCTTTATTTACCATAAAAGGTATAGTTCAAGCTTAACATCCATAAAAAGACTTTACGAATTTTTTGATTACAAGCAAATGATTAGCGGAACGAGTTGAAACTCCTTATACTATATAGTAAGTAAACAAATAAAAGTCAAATAATGAAAGGTAGTGGAGAACATGAGTAAAACCAAAGAAGAAAAAGTTGCAAGAAATGGTAAAATCGGTAAAACATTAGCTGTTATTGTAGGTGGCCTTTATTTAGTTAAAATGTTAAAAGGCAAAAAGGATATTAAAAAATAAAAAATTAGGAAAGTGATGCTGATCTTTATATCAGGATCGCTTTCTTTTTATTTTCATTGACACTGAATGAAAAGACTTCTAAAATAAATAAGGGATGTTCTCGTAGCTCAGTAGGACAGAGCAATTGCCATTTAACTATTGAAATATGTGGTAAGTCTTCGTTCCACGACATATGTGCTCGTAACTCAGATGGATAGAGTGCGACCCTCCTAAGGTCGAAGCCGTGGGTTCGACTCCCTCCGAGCACGCCATAGAAATCACGCTGAAAGCCTTTAAATATTAGGTTTTCAGCTTTTTTATATGTT
Organism: Enterococcus ureasiticus; assembly: GCF_001730285.1. GTDB lineage: Bacteria > Bacillota > Bacilli > Lactobacillales > Enterococcaceae > Enterococcus_L > Enterococcus_L ureasiticus. The sequence continues at coordinate 201,294 of NZ_MIJZ01000013.1, read as the reverse complement.
TTTATTTTAGAGTTATTCCCTTGTTTGATGTTTCTCTTTTTATTAGTTATTACAATAGATGATTTTTTAATAAATATTACTGCTGTTAGCAAGAATTGCACGCTCCAAAATTATTAGCAAGTTTTCAGCATTTCTTGTAGACGTTGTTTGTTATCATCGTCAGACATGAAATGCAATAACTACATAAGGAATTGATCACCTTCTAGTTTAGATTCTTTACCTGATGCCGCTTCTACTTTATCAAGGGTATCATAGAACTGTTCATCCATCTTTTTCGCATTTAATCTACGATCCTCATCGATAACTCTCGAATACACATCCATGACCATTTCTGCTCATAAAAGAAAGGACAACTGTTTGCCTGTTTACTCCTATCACAAGTGGTAGGGGAGTAAATCTTCGAAAAAAAGACAGAAAGTTTATTTTTTTCAAAAATAAAAAAAGCACTCTTTCATTAAGAAAAAGTGCGCATTAAAATAGGTATTAGATAGTGGGTAACCATCTTTTGGCAAATATCGAATAAACATAGTAGCGCCTTCAATCACTACCTATCCAATGTGCGCTATAAAGCAAAAGAGCCAATAACTTGAGAATCTAGTCTCCTTGTTATTGGCTCCGCGTCTTAGTGTCTAGCTCTATAATTTTAGTCATCTTGTATTTTTTTATATTAATCAAATTCTCCTGCTTACGTTTTGGACAATATAAAGGAAAATTAGTCATAATTGTATCTTCTCGAATTTTCGTGTGTGTTTTATTATGGCAAATAGGGCACGTAATCCATTTTTGTATAATAACAAAAACCTCCTTCAAAAAGGTTTAAACATCTTGAGTTTGAAATAAATCATTATCAAAACGAGAATAAATGTCTTTGTTTAATACTACCAATGAATACAGATAGATCGTCAGAATTTTAGTTATTTAAATAATGCTTTTTCAAAAATGTATCCAGCTTTTCACTTTCATCTTTGTTTGTTTTTATTGTATTAATTTTGTTAGAATCATCAAACCAATTTTTCATCTCGTTTTCTTCCTTAGTTTCATCAGTAAATTTCCCAGTTACGAAAAGAGTAATGTTTTTATTGGTGATATGCTTATCAGTTACATAATCTTCAAGAAGTGTGGAAACTTTCCCAAAATACACAGGCGACCCAAAAATAATTAAATCATAATCGTCAGTACTGTAACTTGAACCATTTCCTGGCGTATTGATAATAACCGTATAGTCATTTTCTGCAAGTAATTTTGCGATGTGTACACTTATTTCTTTTGTTGTATCCCCGTTTGAAGGTTGATACATTAAGAGTGCTTTCTTCTTTCCTTCTCCATAAATTTCTTCATTGAATGAATATTTTTTGTTAAGAATGCTCCCTGTCCAAATATTTAGCAAAACAAAAATCATGATTAGCATCGCCAAAACAATACCTATAATTATTAATAGTTTTTTCATCTTCATTTCTTCTCCTTAATCATAGTGAATAGTAATAAGTTACCTATTGACATTATAGTAACGAGTTACTATAATGTCAATAGAGTATCTAAGAAAATGTTAATACGGCAATAGAAGATTGAAAAGTGTTTCACTTAAAATGGAGGTATGTATGGAAATATATAAATTAATTGAACAGTATAAGGGTGAAAGAAATAAAGAAATACGAGGGATTTTCTCAAGCATTTTCATTTTTCAAAATCGACTACAAACAATTTTTGACAAGGCAGATCCTTATATTACAGTTAAACAATTTATGTTGTTAGCCATGGTAAAACATTCAACTGAAAAACAAACATATACTCATTTAGGAAAATTACTTGGTTGTTCAAGGCAGAATATAAAAAAATTAGTGATTTCGTTGGAAAAAAAAGGCTATCTAATTAATCAAAAAAGTAATGAGGATAAACGCACTTCATATATTATAATGACTGAAAAAGCAAATGAATATTTTGATGAAATTTCAAATATTCACCAAATTCACCTTGCAGAATTATTTAGTGAATATTCAGATGAAGAAATAAGTTTCTTATATAAAACTTTGATGAAATTGCATAGTAGCATAGATAAGTTTGAAAGAGAATATTGATATGAAAAAAAGGAGAAAACGTAATATGGGAATTGTACTTGGTATGGTAATAGCGCTACTTGGTGGCTTCATTATTTTTATGAACATACCTTACTCTCCAGTAGTATCTGAATTTAGAGAATTGCAAAAAGAAATTAATCTAGGTAGCACTAACTTTGAAAGCAAAGTATTTACAATGAAGGACATAGCGTACCTGCCCAAGCCTGTTCAAAACTATTTTATTCAATGTGGTTTTATCGGGAAGCGTAAAATGAAAATTATGAATGCGAAATTTTATGACGCAGACTTCATCTTGAATAAGGGTTCAAAGCCTATTAAAATAAACTATTTCCAAAGTAACGTTGCTAATGCGCCTATTCGATTGGCGTTAATTGATACTTCTATATATGGATTACCTTTTCAAGGAATTGATAAATATATAGATGGAGCAGGCTCCATGAAAGGTGTTCTAGGAAAAGTATTTACTTTGTTTGATGAAGGCGGAACAGAATTTGAAAAAGCGAGTTTAGCTACTTATCTTGCTGAATGTTTCTTGGTTCCTAGTGCAATTTTAGAAAATGATATTGCATGGGAAGAAATTGATGAGTATACAGTTAAAGCAATTATCCATTATAAGGACGTATCGGTTTCAGGTATCTTTACTTTTAATAAAGATGGAGAAGTTATTTCATTTTTTACAAAGGATCGTATGGCGATTAGTACCGACGGAACAAAAGAAAATGCACCATGGTCTGCAACCTTTAAAAATTACATAAGCAAAAATGGAGTTAAAAATCCAAGTAGACTACAAGGTATCTGGCACTATAGTGAGGGAGATTCAATTTATTTTGATGGCAAACTTAGCGAAATTAAATATGAATAAAACTTGCGGGTTCCTGTAACGAAACTGCAAGTTTTTTGCTTTATCTTATAATCATCCAATTTTATTTTTTTTCTAGCATCAACTCAAATTGAGAAATCTGTACCGCTTTTGTTTGTGAGTCAAGATATTTCACTGAAACACTAACCGTGACCTGATTATCCTTTTGATTAAATACAGGATTCATAAGTTCCACAAAAATATAATCTTTTCCAATTGATTTTAGGCTGTCATTGCTCATAATTTGGAATAGTAGAGGAGATATATTGATCTCCAAGTTCTTCCCAAATCATTATTTGTATAACGGTATAATTATAATTACTTTGAGAAGTCATTGTAAATCCATAATAAGTAATTTTGGATAGAATATCCTTCTTAGCATTTACATATGCTTCTGGAATATATCCACCACCCGTATCTGCTAGGATTCCTGATTCAACGCAAAATACTTTCTTACCATCTACTTTCATAATGTAGAATGGATCATGGGTAATGGCATAACTTAGATGTGGGCTTACTCCTGTGTAACTGTAGCCAGTGACTTCATCTAAAACTAGGTCACTTGCTTTGGCAATTGTTCCTGTACCTAAAAAACTACTAATCAAGGTGGCGATTATCATAAGACAGGCTACAGATTTTTTTAATATGGTTCGTTTGGTTTTCATGAAATAATTCCTTTCTGTTAATTTTTTGAACGACAAAAAAGACGCTCAGTTTTGAACGTCTAATCATAAAATATTTAATTGTAAATACGAGTATCTAATGTTTTTGATAGATGATTTTACAAAGTAGAGCAATTGGTCTTTTGCTAACAGCCTGCTAACATTTTCTAGTTTAGTAGAAGATATTAGAGGGAAGTAACTTCCATTAAGAACAATCGCTTCATTGCTTTTGTAAGGCATTAGGTACTATTATTAACCGTTTAAGAATATGAGAGTATATCATACATAGAGAACTCCTAAGCGATAGGTCGCTGGTTCGATTCAAAAAACACCTGTCAAACGTTGATTTGATGGGTGTTTTATTTGTGCCAATAATATTTTGTTGAAACTGTCTTTTTATTCGATAAATTACTGACATCTAGTTCAAATCACGATTTTTCAAAAGTGAGCCTAAAAGCAACCAATCGGACTCAATAATAGGTTCAAGTTTCTGATTATAAAAAACAGCTGCAGGATGATAGATTGGGAACACCGGATAGCTTTCACTTGTTTTAGTGAGTTGATTTTTCTCTTTTGAATAGACCAAAATCGGTAAATGGAGCAACTGTCCGTGATTTTTTGAAATCATATAATCATTTCCCAAAAGCCGCTGCAAACCAATATTGCCCATCGGTACAAAGATTTTTGGCTGGATCGTTTGGATTTCATAATCTAACAACGGGGCATAAGCTAATATCTCAGACTTAGTAGGCGTTCGATTTGGATATTTTGTTTCAACAATTCCAGTTCTTTTATTGAGTTGTTCTTTTATACTGAAAGGTCGACTTCGAACAGCACTCGTAATATAGATATCTTCTCGGCTCAAACCTGATTCAGATAACCAACTATCCAGTTTTTTTCCTGATTTACCGCTAAAAGGGATCTTTGTTTTTATTTCTGTTTCTCCCGGAGCTTCTCCAATCAGCATCAATACTGCATTTTTAGGGCCTTTTCCAGAAAGAAATCCTTCTAAATTATGTCCTAACATTTTTTGTTCAACTGCTTCAACTAGTTTTTTAGGATAGTTCATAATTGCATGTCTTCTCTCTAAAAAAACGCGCTGATCTATTCAATCAGCACGTTTTTTTCTTTTTAAGCCCAATCACCATTTCGGAAAATGGGAACTCGTGTGCCGTCTTCTCTAATACCGTCGATATCCATTTGATCTGATCCAATCATGAAATCAACATGAGTATGACTGCGGTTTAGGCCTGCATTTTGCAATTCTTCTTCACTCATTTCAGTTCCACCTTGTAGATTGAAGGCATAAGCTGATCCGAAAGCTAAATGATTTGAAGCATTTTCGTCAAATAAAGTATTGTAGAAAATGATCCCAGATTGAGAAATCGGTGATGGATCTGGGACTAAAGCGACCTCACCTAAATGACGTGCACCTTCGTCTGTTTCAAGTAACTTCGCCAATACTTCTTCACCTTGTTCAGCAGAAAATTCAATGACTTTACCGTCTTTAAATGTAAATTTCATACCAGAAATAGTTGTTCCAGCATAACTTAATGGTTTGGTACTAGAAACAACACCATCAACATGACGGCTATCAGGCGCTGTAAATACTTCTTCTGTCGGCATATTGGCCATGAATTTTTCGCCACGAACGTTGTCGCTACCAGCACCTTCCCATAAATGATTTTTAGGTAAGCCAATCACTAAGTCCGTGCCAGGTGCTGTATAGTGTAATGCCTTAAATTGTTCTTTATTTAATTCATCTGCTTTTGTTGCTAACTTGTTGTCATGTGCTTCCCATGCGGCAACTGGATCTGTTTCGTAAACACGAGTTGTTTTAAAGATTTCATCCCAAAGCGCATCGACTTGCTGTTCGCTATCTTTTAAATCAGGGAAAACTTTAGCTGCCCATTCTTTACCAGCAGCAGCTACAACTGTCCAGCTGACTTTATTAGATTGAGTCGCTTTTCTTAAATTAACCAAAGCTTTGCCAGAAGCTGATTGGAAAGTTGCTACACGATCTGAATCAACACCAGCTAAAGCATCAGGGTTGGATGATACAACACTAATTCGGCTGGCGCCTTTATTGATCCAGTCATCTGTTTGATCTATTTTATGTTGAGGAATGTTTTCCAAGTATGTTTCGTCTGCATGTAATAAAAATTCACGTTGAACGATATCGTCATTCCATTGAACAATTACTTCGCCGGCCCCTAATTTATACGCTTCTTCTGTAATCAATCGTGCTAGAGGAGCTTGATCGACACTGATTTGTAAAACGATGCTTTGACCTTTTTGAACATTGACACCTGTTTCAACAATTAATCTAGCATATTTTTTTAATGTCTCATTAAAATTTGGTAATGTCATAGAATAACCTCCTAGTTTTTCTTTCATATAACGGTTAATATCATAACACGTACAGTGCGCGAACTCAAACAAACGAGCAAGTTCAGCAGCGTATTTAATTCTGAAAAAAAGCTCTTGAAAGTCCCGTATAATCAAATAAATAAAATAATATAAATCGAGGGACTAGTATTTTGCAGAATAAACAAATCATGTTACAATAACTGTAGTATTTATATGGAAGCGTTGTAAAGGATAGGTAGAGGGGATTGAAAGATTATGGCAAGAAAAAAAACAATTACTAAAGATCAGATTTTAAATGCTGCATACGAAGTAGTGGCCACTGAAGGCTTTTCGAAATTCACCGCACGAAACATTGCAACCAAAATGAAATGCTCAACACAACCTATTTACTTAGAATTCAAAAATATGGATGATTTAAAAGAAGAGTTGTTTGAAAAAATCCATCAATATTTGGCAAAAGAAGTATATCCTATCAAACATACGGGTAACACTATTGTGGATCTAGCTTTGAATTACATTCACTTTGCTAAAAACGAAAGTAAATTATACCGTGCGTTATATTTAGAGGAATACGGTGGCGGAAAAAGAATGCAGGAATTTTCGTACAGCTACTTTTCCAATGCGGTCAAGAAAGATCCCGATTATGAGAAACTAAATGATACAGAGATCAATTCTCTTCATATGGGAACGTGGATCGTTGCAACAGGAATTGCAGCATTGATGACTTCTGGAATCATTCATCCAAGTGAAGAACAAATTGAACGTTTGATGAGAGAAGCAATTGATCAAATATTAGAGCGAGACGAACCGATTGATATTGACAATTAAAAACAACTAAAAGTGGAGGCTGGAAGAAAACTCATTGAGTTTTCTTCCAGCCTCCTTTTGTCTATATTCGTTGATTTCTACTAATTATTTTACAGCGTCTGCTAATTTTTTAGCAAAGGCTTCAAGATTTTGAATATCTTCTTCTTCAGCGGCTAGATCGACTTTTACGCTTTCTGCTCCTTTTGTCGCCCCAATTTTTGCGAAAACAGCATCAAAGTCATCCACTGATTTACAAAACTCGTCGTAAAAAGTGTCCCCAGATCCACAGACACCGTAAGTTTTTCCTGATAGGTTGATTTCTTGTAACTCTTCGTAGAAATCTACTATTTCATCAGGTAATTCACCATCACCATATGTGTATGTCGCAATGACACAGATGTCCGCATCGTCAAAATCTTCAGGATCAACTTGTGTACATTCATTGATTTCTACTTCAATATCTAAATTTTCAAAAGCTTCAGCAACGATATCTGCGATTTCTTCTGTATTTCCAGTCATACTTGCATAAACGATTTTAGCTAAGGTCATTAGATTTCCTCCTTCAAATAATACAATCTTGATTATATCAGAAGAACGAAGGTTGTGTAAATTACAAAATTGAGGATAGAAACTAAGAAGTTGCTTCTATGACACCGTTTATGGGAGGTAAGAGACCAAAATAAGAATGAAATCTATTTTTTACAACTACTTTTCAGTGAAATTTTCATAAATTATGATAAAATACTCTTATATAAAGATTATCTAGCTCCACGGGCTAGTCTCGTATTTTTCTAAGAGACTGAACAAGCCCGCTGCGCTTTTATCTTTTCCAGTAAAGGCTGAACAAGCTCTTTCAGCTTTTAAATTTTAGGAGGACGATATTGAATGATTACACTAAAATCACCAAGAGAAATTGAAATGATGGATGAATCTGGAGAATTATTGGCAGATGTTCATCGTCATTTACGTACGTTTATCAAACCAGGTGTTACGAGTTGGGATATTGAAGTATTCGTAAGAGACTTTATTGAAAGCCATGGCGGAATTGCCGCACAAATTGGGTTTGAAGACTATAAATATGCGACATGTTGCAGTATCAATGATGAGATTTGCCATGGTTTTCCTCGGAAAAAGCCTTTAAAAGACGGTGATTTGATCAAAGTAGATATGTGTATTGATTTAAAAGGCGCTGTATCAGATTCTTGCTGGGCTTATGTAGTAGGTAAATCAACGCCTGAATTGGATCACTTAATGGAAGTAACGAGAAAAGCATTGTACCTCGGGATTGAGCAAGCCCAAGTCGGTAATCGTATTGGTGATATCGGACACGCAATTCAAACGTATGTTGAAAGTGAAAACTTATCTGTTGTAAGAGATTTTGTAGGTCATGGCATTGGCCCAACTATTCATGAAAGCCCAGTTATTCCTCATTATGGTGAACCAGGAAAAGGGTTACGCTTAAAAGAAGGAATGGTCATTACGATCGAACCCATGGTCAACACAGGAACTTGGCGAATGAAAATGGACCCAAATGGCTGGACAGCTTATACTTTAGATGGCGGTATTAGTTGTCAATTTGAACATACATTAGCTATTACCAAAGATGGACCCAAAATTTTAACTTCTCAAGGAGAAGAAATGACATATTAATCAATTAGAGGAGAATTTTATGAAACTGGTGGACAAAGTAAAGAACAATGAAAAATTAATGCGTTTCATTGAAACAACGCAAAATCGCATGATTGATTCAGAGATTGGAAATACGTCGGTCGTGGTAGCTTACTATTTACTTTTGTCCCTGTTTCCTCTATTGATTGCGGTGGGGAATCTCCTGCCGTACTTACATATCGACCCAAACGAAGTACTGCCTTACATAGCTGAAGCAATACCTAAGGCTATTTTTGATGATTTAAAACCAGCAATTCAATCTTTACTAACTCAACGATCAGGCGGTTTGCTATCAATCTCTGCATTGGCAGCTTTATGGAGTGCTAGCCAAAGTATCAACGCGTTGCAGACGGCTATGAATAAAGCATTTGGTGTTGAGCCTCGTAAAAATTTTATTATTGTCCGTATTATGTCTTTGCTGGTGATTCTCCTATTTATGATCGCGATCGTTGGGGTTGTTGGTGTATTAGGTTTAGGCAAAACAATCTTAGATTTGCTGCAACCAATATTTCATTTCTCAACTGATTTTATTGACGCCTTTCAAGCCTTGAAATGGCCGATTACCACATTAGTTCTGCTGGTTATCATGTGCTTGATTTATCGTGTTGTACCTAATGCGAAATTAACTTTTCGTTCAATCATACCAGGAGCGGTATTTGCGACTGTTGGCTGGATGTTATTGTCACAGGCTTTTGGTTTGTATATCAAATATTTCAGCTCAAAAATTGCTAGTTATCAAATTATAGGAAGTTTTATCATATTGATGTTATGGCTAAATCTAGCCGCAACGATCATTATTTTAGGCGGTATCATCAATGCAGTTGTCAAAGAATATATATCAAATGAAAAAATTCAGCACCGTTATGGGTTGATCAACCGTCTAGTGGATAAAATAAAAGAAAAATTAAAGAAATAGGCCGAATGCTTTTGATTCAAATAAACAAGTAGAAGTTTTGGCTTTTCCGCTCAGTGGAAACACCTGTTCCAACTTGTAAATGTGGAATGATTCGGTATAATATACGATGTACATTAAGAAAGTAGGTTCATCATGTCGATGTTTATTTATGAAATTGTTATCCGTCTATTTCTGACGTTTATTTTATCCTTGATTGTGACGCCGATCGTTAAGTTGTTGGCGTTTAGAATAGGAGCCTATGATGCTCCAGGCGAAAGAAGAGTAAATACTAAGAATATGCCTACGGCTGGCGGATTAGGCATCTATTTTGTCTTTTCATTTTCTTGCTTAGTTATGTTTCAGTCAATTATACCGATCGATTATATCTGGCCAATTATTTTAGGAGCTGGGATCGTCGTTGCAACGGGTTTGATCGATGATATCTATGAATTATCACCAAAGAAAAAAACATTAGGAATTTTACTTGGTGCATTAGTCATCTATTTTGTGGCAGACATTCGGATCGATGCAGTAACCTTACCTTTATTAGGCCACATAGATTTACGCTGGTTTAGTTTACCATTGACATTGTTTTGGATATTTGCGATTACAAATGCGGTTAATTTGATTGATGGTTTGGATGGACTTGCTTCTGGCGTTTCAATCATCAGTTTGGCAACGATTGGGGTAATCGGTTATTTTTTCCTTCATGCGAAAACGGTTTATATTCCAATTGTGATTTTTGTTTTAGTTGCTAGTATTGCGGGCTTTTTCCCATATAATTTTTATCCCGCCAAGATTTTTTTGGGAGATACAGGAGCGTTGTTTTTAGGGTTTATGATTGCGGTTATGTCATTACAAGGGTTGAAGAATGCCACATTTATTACCGTGATCACGCCAATGATTATTTTGGGTGTACCAATCACGGATACGGTTTATGCTATTATTCGCCGCTTGATGAATAAACGTCCGATATCTTCTGCTGACAAGATGCATTTACATCATCGTTTGCTGTCACTTGGGTTTACTCATAAAGGTGCAGTGATGACGATTTATGGTTTAGCTTTGGTCTTTTCATTTGTTGCGTTGCTGTTTAGTTATGCAAGTAATGTTGCATCGATTCTATTGATTGTTTTTAGCGCAATTGGGTTAGAATTGTTTATTGAAATGATTGGTTTAGTTGGTGAAAATCATCAACCATTGATGTATATTTTACGTATGTTTGGAAACCGTGAGTTTCGTCATCAGCAATTAGAAAAAAGATTAGGCAAACATTCTAAGAAAAAGTAAAAAAATAATGGAATCTTTGCTGGAATTTTAAGCTGTGTTATAATTTATTGATTAAGTAAAATAAGAGAGCGGGACAAAACTCTGTAAGTTTTGCTCCGCTCTCCTAGAATTCAGCTAAATAATGAGTGGATCTGTGGCGTATGAAGTTTTGTACATAAGGAAAAACTTCTCACTCTAGCGAATCGAACTTAGCAATAAAGAACTAGAAACAGTTACTACTTCACTTTTTGTGAAGATGGGCTGGAGTAGACAATAACTAGCACTAGCTTGATTTATCTGATTTTAAACGAGGTGCAAAAATATGAATGATAGAATAACGATTTCCATTGTTACTCACAATAGCCGTCATATTTTTGATGTGCTTGATAATTTAAAAATTGAATTAGGTCTAGAATCAAAATATGACATACATATATTCGACAATGCTTCCGAGCAAAGTTATATAGATCAACTTGAACGTTATGGTTCATTTATTTTCTTGCACAAATCCAAAGAAAATAAGGGGTTTGGCTATGGACACAATCAAGTGCTGAATAATGTCGTAACACGTCATGCTGTCATTTTTAATCCAGATGTTTTGATCACAAAAGATGCCTTGGATGAAATGATTCGACGTATAAAAGGAGATGAACAGTTGGCTGCAGTTTGTCCTAAAGTGCTGAATTCAGATGGTACAACACAGTATTTAGTACGTCAAAAACTAGATGTGTTTGACTATATGTTGCGATTTGTACCTTTTCAATCGATCAAAAAGTTATTTGATAAGCGTTTAAGTTATTATGAATGCCGCGATTTACCAGAAGATCAAACAACTTATATTAAGATGGGCTCTGGCTGTTTTATGGTCATTGATATCAATAAATTTAACCAGATCGATGGTTTCGATGAACGGTATTTTATGTATTTTGAAGATAATGATCTCTGTATGAGCTTTGGAAAAGCAGGCTATAAAATTTTGTACACACCTTTTGAAACAGTGATTCATTTGTATGAAAAAGGTGCACATAAAAACAAGAAACTATTTAAAATATTTTTACAATCAATGATTAAATTTTTCAATAAATGGGGTTGGAGGTTTTTCTAGTGGAGAATAAGTTGGTGATTACAATCGTTTTATATCAAACTGAAATCTCACAGACACCAAGCTATGATTATATAAAAGAAATCATAAATAAAAAAAACTTTGTACATTTACTTGTTTATGATAATAGTCAAAAACCTCAAGAGAATGAATTATTTTATTATGATAATGTGCATTATATCCATGATGAAACAAATCCTGGATTAGCAAAAGCCTATAATATTGGCATAAAGTATTTCAATCAGATTCAAGGTGGTTTACTTTTATTGCTAGATCAAGATAGCTTATTGGATAGTACGTATCTAGATACACTTTTAACCATGAGTTTAGAAGATGAGGTCGTGGCCTATGTTCCGATTGTTTTCTCTCACGGCAGGCAGATATCACCAGTGTTTTCTGATCAATATATCGGATGTCGTTCAGAGTTACCAAAAGCTGGTATCTATTCGCAGAGACTTATGAGTATTAATTCTGGGGCTGTACTTTCCAAGGAACTATTAAAAAGTATCGGTTTTTTTAACGAAGAATTTCCTTTGGACTTTTTAGATCATTGGCTTTTTTATGAAATTCATCAATTGGGCAAAAAGATTTGCGTTTTAGATTATCGAATGGAACATGAACTGTCTGTTTTAAATTACGAGAAACTTAGTAGTCAAAGATATGAATCAATTATACGAGCTGAAACACTTTTTTATCAGAAATATGATCGGAATAAATTTCATACTCACAGAAGACATTTATTACTAAGAACGATAAAACAATTTTTTTTAGTAAAGAATCGTAACATATGGCGACGTACGTTTATAGAGTATCAAGCTCTAATGAAAGGAAAGTAAATGATCTCAATTTGTATTGCCACTTATAACGGAGCAAAATATTTAGAAGAGCAACTTGCTAGTATCTTACTTCAAATGGAATCCTCTGATGAATTGATTATCTCTGATGATGGTTCTAAAGATGAAACAATAAATATAATCAAAAACTACGCTGCGCAAGATCCACGGATAAAATTTTTTAAAGGACCAGGTAAAGGTGTGATTGCTAATTTTGAGTTTGCAATTACTCAAAGTCAGGGAGAAATTATTTTTTTGGCAGATCAAGACGACGTATGGTTGTCGGAGAAAGTTCAAACGATACTGAACTTTTTTCAAAATCATCCTGAAAAAGATTTAGTGATTAGCGATTTAGTAATCGTCGATGAACATTTGGAAGTAATCGAACCTTCTTATTTTGAGTACCGAAATGTAACATTAGGCGTTCTCCATAATATCATAAAAAATAAATATATTGGTGCTGGAATGGCCTTTCGCAGTAGTCTGAAATCGATTATATTACCTATACCGGCTAAAGTTCCTATGCATGATATGTGGATTGGTCTAATTGCGGAGACTAAGAATAAAAGTGCACTAATACCGCAACAACTTACCTTATATCGTAGGCATGATGGTAATGCGAGTGAAATTGATACAAAAGCAAGTTGCTTTCAACAATTAAGATGGAGAATTTCTCTTATCATAGCTTTGATAAGCCGTAAAATACTAAAAGTTAAATGAGAGTTATTTTACAGTTTTGTAAAATAACTTCAAAAAGCATGACAATTCGGTATGATAATGCGATAATGTTAAACGGTGTAAGCAATTAAACGAAATAAATAATTTAAAGGAGTTTTTCCATGAAAGGAATAATTTTAGCCGGCGGAAGTGGAACAAGACTGTATCCCTTAACAAAGGCAACATCAAAACAATTAATGCCGATTTATGATAAACCAATGATTTATTACCCAATGTCAACCTTAATGTTAGCTGGTATCAAAGAAATTTTGATTATCTCAACCCCAGATGATACTCCACGTTTTGAAAGTTTGTTTGGAAACGGAAAAGATCTTGGGATCCACATTGAATATGCAGTGCAAGAAAGCCCTGATGGCTTAGCTCAAGCATTTATTATAGGTGAAGAATTTATCGGTGATGATAGTGTTTGTCTTGTCTTGGGAGATAATATCTATTATGGTGGCGGTTTGTCTAACATGTTACAGCGTGCTGCTTCAAAAGGAAGCGGAGCAACTGTTTTCGGCTATCATGTGAATGATCCCGAGCGTTTTGGTGTAGTTGAATTTGATAACGAGATGACGGCTCTTTCAATCGAAGAAAAACCTGAGAAACCAAAATCAAATTATGCGGTTACTGGTTTATATTTTTATGACAACAATGTAATCGAAATCGCTAAAAACATCAAACCTTCTGATCGTGGTGAATTAGAAATCACAGATGTAAATAAAGTTTATTTAGAAAAAAATAAATTATCTGTTGAAGTGATGGGACGGGGATTTGCGTGGTTAGATACAGGAACCCATGAATCACTTTTGGAAGCTTCGACTTTTATTGAAACAATCGAGAAACGTCAAAACTTAAAAGTAGCTTGTTTAGAAGAAATTGCATATCGAATGAGTTATATCACAAAAGAGCAATTGATTGAACTGGCGCAACCATTGAAGAAAAATGGTTATGGACAATATTTATTAAGATTGGCAGAAATGGATTAGGGGCGAATAGAATGAAAGTTATTGATACAAAATTGCAAGATGTAAAAATCATTGAAATGGACGTATTTGGCGATCACCGCGGCTTTTTTACTGAAAGCTATTCTAAAGAAAAATTTGCTGAACAAGGATTGGATTTTGATTTTGTACAAGATAATCATTCTCTTTCAAGTGAAGCGGGTGTATTGCGTGGCTTGCATTTTCAAAAAGGCGAAGCAGCTCAAACAAAGCTGATTCGTGTTGTGACGGGTGCGGTTTTAGATGTAATTGTTGATATCCGTAAAGGTAGCCCAACTTATGGTCAATGGGAAGGTTTTATTTTGTCAGAGCATAACCATCGTCAATTATTGGTACCTAAAGGTTATGCGCATGGCTTTGTAACGTTGACACCAAATGTTAACTTTATGTATAAGTGTGATAATTATTATAATGCACCTGCAGATGGCGGGATTGCTTTTGATGATCCAGATTTAGCGATTGATTGGCCAATTGATATTCAAAAAGCCATTACATCTGAAAAAGATAAAAATCACCCGACATTAAAAGAATTTGAATCTGACAATTCTTTTGTTTATGGTGAAATTTAAATGAATTAGGAGAGAGCTTAAAATATGAAAAACATCATTGTTACTGGTGGAGCTGGATTCATCGGATCAAATTTTGTTCATTATGTAGTGAACAATCACCCAGAAGTTCATGTAACTGTATTAGATAAATTAACGTATGCAGGAAATGAAAAGAATATTGAAGGATTACCAAAGGATCGTGTTGAATTGGTTGTTGGTGATATTGCGGATGCTGAATTGGTCGATCGTTTAGTTACAAATACAGATGCTGTTATCCATTATGCTGCGGAATCGCACAATGATAATTCGCTAAATGATCCGTTTCCATTTGTCCAAACCAATATTATTGGAACATACACATTGATTGAAGCGTGTCGTAAACATGACGTACGCTATCACCATGTTTCAACAGATGAAGTATATGGTGATTTACCTTTACGTGAAGACTTACCAGGTAATGGTGAAGGTAAAGGTGAAAAATTCACCGATGAAACACCCTATAATCCATCAAGTCCATATTCTTCAACAAAAGCAGGGTCAGACTTATTGGTTAAAGCATGGGGACGTTCTTTTGGTTTGAAAGCAACGATTTCTAACTGTTCAAATAATTATGGTCCTTATCAACATATTGAAAAATTTATTCCGCGTCAAATTACCAATGTTTTAAGCGGAATTACACCCAAACTATACGGTGCGGGTAAAAATGTACGTGATTGGATTCATACAAATGACCATTCTTCAGCGGTTTGGACAATCCTAACAAAAGGCAAGATTGGTGAAACATATTTGATTGGTGCAGATGGAGAAGAAGATAATAAAGCCGTAATGGAACTGATTTTAGAGTTAATGGGTCAATCCAAAGACGCTTATGAGCATGTAAATGATCGTCCTGGACATGATTTACGTTATGCAATCGATTCTTCAAAATTACGTGAAGAATTAGGTTGGACACCAGAATTTACGAACTTCCGTGATGGATTAGCTGATACAATTCAATGGTATACAGAAAATTCAGATTGGTGGACAGCAGATAAAGCAGCTGTAGAAGCAAACTATGCGAAAAATGGGCAGTAGCTTGTAATAAAAAGTTAAAGCTCTTTGATATAGTGACTGAATTAAAAATTAGTAAGGCAGGAGAAGTCCTGCTTTTTTTCATGAGGGAGGAAATAACCATGATACTTTTAACTGGTGGCAATGGACAATTAGGAACAGAATTACGTCATTTATTGGATGAACAAGGATTAGAATATGTTTCGACAGACTCAAAAGAAATGGATATTACAAATGCAGAACAGACAATGGCGTTTATTACTAATTTAAAACCTGAATTGATTTATCATTGTGCAGCTTATACCGCAGTGGACAAAGCTGAGGATGAAGGAAAAGAGTTAGATGAAAAAATTAATGTAGCTGGAACACAAAATGTAGTTAATGCAGCAAAGGCTGTCGATGCAACGTTAGTTTATATCAGCACAGATTACGTATTTGATGGAACAAAAAAAGAAGAGATGTATGAGGTTGATGATCAAACAAATCCTCAAAATGAGTACGGCCGTACAAAATTGCTAGGGGAAGAAATTGTTCAAAAATCGATGGAAAAATATTATATTATTCGTACCTCGTGGGTTTTTGGTCAATATGGGCATAATTTTGTTTTCACAATGCAAAAATTAGCCGAAACTCGTGATCAACTGACTGTAGTAAATGATCAATTTGGACGGCCAACTTGGACTAGAACCTTAGCTGAATTTATGGTGTTTGTGATAAAAGAAAATGCACCCTATGGCGTATACCATCTGTCAAATGATAATAGCTGTAGTTGGTATGAATTTGCAAAGGAAATTTTGAAAGACACCAAAGTGGAAGTACTACCAGTTGACTCAAGTAAATTCCCACAAAAAGCAATTCGACCTAAATATTCGGTGATGGATATTAGTAAAGCGAAGGCTTTAGGATTTGAGATTCCGACTTGGCAAGAAGCGTTGAAAATGATGTTGGATTAACTATGTATGAGACAAGTAGTTTTTTTCTACTTGTCTCATACATAGTTAATTGTATCACTCGATGACGGTACTGAAACCATAGTATCTTTTATTTTATTAATATTTACGTTATAATTATTGAATTGAAGTTACAAGAGGCTACTGATAGGAGGAAATACAGAATGAAAAAGATTTCTATTTTCGGTTTAGGATATGTTGGACTTGCCAATGCTTTATTGCTAAGTCAAAAGGAACAGGTGAAGGCTTATGATATTGTTGACGAAAAAATTGATTTATTAAATGAAGGTATTTCTCCTTTAGAAGATAAAGAAATACATACTTTTCTAGATAGAAAGGACTTAAATATCGATTTTTCAAAGAACTTTGAAGAGGCGGTAAGATTCGGAGAATATTTAATTATTGCGACACCAACAGACTATAATGAAGAAAAAAATTATTTTGATACATCTACAGTTGAAAATGTTATTGAACGAGCGCTTGCTATCCGGGAAGATGCTGTATTTATTATAAAATCAACTGTACCTGTAGGCTATACAGATACCTTGAAGAAAAGGTATCAAACTGAAAATATTATTTTTTCACCGGAATTCTTACGAGAAGGTCGAGCATTATATGATAATCTTTATCCTTCAAGAATCATCGTGGGTGAATGTTCTGAGCGTGGGGAACAAATTTCAAAAATGTTTTTGGAAAATACAGTTGAAAAGAATGCTGAAGTATTGTTGACTCACGCTACAGAAGCTGAAGCGATAAAACTATTTTCTAACACTTATTTAGCGTTAAGAGTAGCTTACTTTAATGAATTGGATACTTACGCCGAGGTTAGAGGATTAGATGCAAAACAAATCATTGAAGGTGTTGGATTAGACCCAAGAATTGGTTCGCATTATAATAATCCTTCATTTGGCTATGGTGGTTACTGCTTGCCTAAAGATACGAAACAATTACGTGCGAATTATGATAAGGTGCCTAATAACATTATTGGTGCGATTGTGGATGCAAATACAACGCGTAAAGATTTTATAGCATATCAAATATTAGCTAAAAAACCTAGCGTTGTAGGAATTTATCGTTTAACAATGAAATCGAATTCTGATAATTTTAGATATTCGTCTATTCAAGGCATCATGAAGCGAATAAAAGCTAAAGGTGTTGAAGTTATCGTTTATGAACCAAACTTTGAAGAAGATACATTCTACAATTCAAGAGTGGTCAAAGAATTGCAAGAGTTTAAAAATGAGTCAGATGTCATCGTAACAAATCGTATAGAAAATGATCTATTAGATGTATTAAATAAAATCTACACACGAGATATATTTAATCGCGATTAAAACGTAGCTTAGAATCTAGACAGTAAAATATTAGAGAATACTTTAGTTACAAGGATATGTATGCTTGCTTGAAATAGAAAGTGTTACGTGGTAAACTTTCAAAGGATATTTGTTAAAGATAAAATACACAAAAGAAGGATGAAATTAATGAAATTAATAATTCAAATTCCTTGTTATAATGAAGCTGAAACACTGGAAATTGCATTGAACGATTTACCAAAGAAAATTAATGGAATTGATGATATTGAAGTGCTGATTATCAATGATGGAAGTAAAGACAATACTGTTGAAGTTGCAAGAAATTGGGGTGTTAACCATATTGTTAATTTTAAACGCAATAAGGGGTTGGCAAAAGGCTTCATGGCGGGTATAGATGCTTGCTTACGTAATGGAGCTGATATTATTGTGAACACGGATGCAGATAATCAATACAATGGTTCAGATATTGAAAAATTAGTACAACCGATTTTAGAAGAAAAAGCAGATATTGTGATTGGAGAACGACCAATCGCTGAAACAGAACACTTTTCACCTTTAAAGAAGAAACTACAAAAATTTGGTAGTTGGGTTGTCAGAAAAGCTTCAAAATCCGACATTCCGGATGCACCGAGTGGATTTCGAGCATACAGTAGAGAAGCTGCTATGCAAATGAATGTTGCTAATGAGTACACCTACACTTTAGAGACTATTGTTCAAGCTGGTAGAAATAAGATCTCTATGACTTCTGTTCCGATTAGAACGAATGGGGAATTAAGACCATCTAGATTGTTTAGTAGTATGTTTGGTTATGTCAAAAAATCAATGTTAACAATTCTTCGTGCATTTATGATGTATAAACCGTTAATGTTTTTTACATTTTTAGGGAGTGTATTGTTTGGAGTAGGTGCTATTATAGGAATTCGTTTTCTTATATTCTTCATCATGGGGACAGGAAATGGCCATATTCAATCGCTTATTTTAGCTAGTATATTATTATTAATTGGTTTTCAAACATTTGTTATTGGCTTACAAGCTGATTTGATTTCTGCGAATAGAAAAATTTTAGAAGATATACAATATAGAGTGAGAAAAATGGATTACGATCAAGCGAATAAAGACTAATAGTGTTTAATTAAGTTGTAAAGAGAGTATAATAAAATAGCTATGAAAATTGAAACAAAGCAGAAGCTATTGTTTCAATTTTGATTATAAAAATAAAAAGTTTTTTATTTGTTAATTGCCTAAATCGTTTAGACTATTCAAAGTTAAATACTAATTTAAATTGAATTTTTGTCTTTAGAGATTTTTTTGTGTATAAATTAATGATTAGGTAAACTTAAAATTTTTGAAAGACTGGTGAAAAATTTAATGTTAGCACGGATAAAGGGTATTTTTGCAGATAAAAGGAAAACTAATTTTATATTGTTAACGATACTTGTAGTATTAACTCTTGTCAGAGTAATCATTCAATTAAAAATACCACCCGTTACTTTGGCTGGTAAGGGTGTTGATGAGCATGTGTTTGTCGTCCAAGCTACTGAATTTATTAAAGGTAATTGGTTTGGAGATTACGATTTTATTACTATCGTTAAAAATCCAATGTTTTCTTTTTTCTATGTATTACTAAACAAATTTTCAATTCCTTATCCATTAGGTTTAATGCTATTATACATTATTTCATGTTTAGCATTAGTTTACGCTCTGTCTCCAATTGTCAAAAATAAATATGGACAATCTTTGATTTATCTGTATTTACTTTATAGTCCAGTTATGTTAGATAAGCATTTTGGCTTTCGATTGTATCGAGATGCGTTATTAATGCCGCTTATATTATTGGTATTAGCTAGTTTAATTGGATTATTTCTTTACAGAAATCATTCGAAAAAAATCTTGATTTTTTGGGCATTATTAGCAGGAATCTCATATAGTTCCTTTACTTATCTACGAGAAGATAGTGTGTGGTTAAAACCATTTTTCTTTACGGCACTTTTAATCACCTTCATTTTTCTACTCTTTATTAAAAGTTCTTGGAAAGAAAAAATTTATCGAATGTTGTTTCTTGTCATTCCTATTCTAGTTTTACAAGGTTGTACTTATGCAATTAGTTATCAGAATTTACAAAAATATGGTATTTTTACAGTAAATGATTATACACAAACGAATTTTAAAAATGTTGTATCAGATTTGATTTCAATTGATGACGGACGTAATCAAGAATATGTTTGGGTTTCAGAAGATACTTTTAGAGAGGCATTATCAGTCTCTCCTACATTAAATAAAATTTCAAAAGAAGTAGATTGGCTTTACGATCCTGAAAATGGAATGACTGTTGAGATGGAAGATAGTGGAAATCACGAAATATTTGGCGGAAATATTGTTTGGGATTTACGATTAGTAGTTGCACGGGCTGAACAAGGTTATCGTCAAGAGATGATTATTGATGGTAAAAGTGAAAAAGGTGGAAAAGCAACAGACGAATACTTTGAAAAGGTTCACGAAGAATTATCGGAAGCATTTGACCAAGGACAGTTAACTAGAAGATCAGATGGGGTATCTGTTTCACCATCTTCTCCTGCAAAAACTTGGAGTGATATAAGGGGAAATGTATTTCCTAAAATGAAACGTACACTACGGGAAAATGTATTTTATTCTAGATATGGCATTGGGTTAGACGGAATAAATCCTGGGCATAGCTTAACAACTGTAAGTGGTGACCCAGAAGCAGTTAGAGAAATTGAAATGTTGATTAATTTCCCGTTAAATTATCCTATAGGAACACCAGAAGCTGAGTATAATAAGCCAGTTACTTATATGGCAAAAAGAATAAATAGTATTATTTCTATCTACAAATGGACTAGTCCAATCGTTATTCTGATCGCAATGATCGGATTCCTTTATTCAGGTGTACGCCTTATTAAAAAAGATTATTCAGAAAAAAATATTACTGTTTTTTTAGTTGGACTGGGTCTAATTCTCTCATATGCTGTTTTACTTTTTGGAATTGCTTGGGCATATTCATGGGTCTCAGGAGATACGATGAGTCGTCTTTATTACTATAGCAGTGGTGCAATACCAGTCTTACAAGTACTGTCTATCTTAGGTAGTATTTCATTTGTTAGTCTTTTAATGAAGATACAAGCAAATCACAGTAAACACAATCGTAAGCATTAAATAGTGGAGAGACTAATTTGTAGTTCACTTAAGAAATAGCGTGAAAAGGAACGACAAGCATCATTAGTTAGGCTCTCTAGTAAGATTTTTCAAGTAACGGTTGGAAAGGGAGTGTATGTATGAACTATTTGATTTTGGGCGCTTCAGGATTTATAGGAAAAAAGATAGCAAAAGAATTAATCAAAGAAAAGGGAAAAATTCGTCTATTTGATCGTAATTTTTCTGATTTTAATAATAGCGACGATGAAGATAGCCAATTTGAGTTTGTATCAGGTGTTTTCTCAAAAGATTATGATTTTTGTAGCTTAACTAAAGAAATAGATGTTGTTTTTCATTTAATAAGTACAACGATTCCTTCTACGGAAATCAGTTTTGAGCAAGAATTAGATGAAAATGTAGCTGCTTCATTGCGCCTGTTTGATGCTTGTAAAATAAATAATGTGAAAAAAGTAGTATTTATATCCTCTGGTGGAACAGTGTATGGGAAAAGTCTAGGTAAACCATTTAAAGAGGATGATCCAACCAATCCGATTAGTTCTTATGGCGTCCAAAAACTGACTATTGAGAAGTACTTACAACTTTATGGAAGTGAGTTTGGATTGGATTATAGGATTGTTCGTTTGGCAAATCCTTATGGTCCAGGTCAAAATCCATTAGGAAGTCTCGGCATAATTACTAAGTTTACTTACAATATAATTAATGATATTGATATCACTGTGTTTGGAGATGGCAATATTGTTAGAGATTATATTTATATAGACGATGCCATTCAGGGAATCTTGAGTATTTCAAATTATGAAGGCAAAAATAAACTGTTTAATTTAGGTTTTGGTAAGGGCCATTCAATTATTGAGATTATAGAAATTATAGAGCAAGTTTCAGGTAAAAAATTTAATATTGAATACAAAGAAAATCGAGATGTTGATGTAGATTTTAGTGTTTTAGATATTCAACGTTATCTTGAAATTGCTGACAATAAAAATATGATTTCAATTAACGATGGCGTGAAACGTTTAATTGATTATTTTCTAGAAGTTGAAAGGAAAGTTAAATGAAAAAATTACTAGTCACAGCTTCCACTTTTCCTAGATGGCAAGATGATACTGAACCCAAGTTTATTTATGACTTATGTAAAGAATATGCAAAATACTACGATGTTACTGTTTTAGTTCCTAGTACATATGGAGCGTTGAACAAAGAAGAGATGGAAGGATTGCATGTTATTCGTTATCGTTATTTTCCGATAAAGAAGCTAGAGACATTGGCTTATCCTGGGGCAATCGTTCCTCGTATCAAAGAAAAAAAATCTAGAGCGTTACTTGTTCCATTTATGTTTATCGCAATGTATTTTGCCATTCGGAAAGAAATAAAAAAAGTGGATGCTGTTCATTCAAACTGGTTGATTCCACAAGGAATTATCCAGCAGTTTTTTAAAAAGCCGTTCGTTTTGACCGGTCTTGGTGGCGATATTACTTCTTTGAACAAAGGTTTTATTAAAAAAATGAAAATGAGAACGTTATTAAAAGCTTCAGCTGTAACCGTCGTTTCAAAAGATCTAAAGGAACATCTGGAAATGGAATATAGATATGAAAATGCAGAAGTAATTCCTATGGGTGTCGATTTAACAAAATTTTCACCTAAGTATAGACACGATGATTTTTTTGAAACAAATGGTAAGCCAGTCATTTTATTTGTAGGGCGACTTGCAGAAAAAAAAGGAGCAAAGTATTTAATTCAGGCTATGGCAAAAATTGATGCAGTTTTAATTATTGTAGGTGATGGACCAGAAAAAGAAGTGCTAATGAAGGAAGCTAATGACATTCAAGCTGACATTCGGTTTATTGGTTCTAAGAATAAAGATGAACTTGCGGTTATCAATGCGTCCTGTGACATTTTTTGTGTACCATCTGTGGTTGCAAAAGACGGAGATAAAGATGGTCTACCTGTTGCTTTGGTAGAGGCAATGGCTTCAGGAGTACCCGTTGTTGCTTCTAATGTAGGAGGAATTAATGAAGCTGTTGAAGATAATGTGAATGGCTTTTTGGTTGAACCTGGCGATGTTCAAAAATTGGAAAGTAAGTTAAACGAATTATTAAGTGATAGAAATAAACGTTTAAATATGGGGAAAAAGGCAAGGTTAAAAGCAGAAGAATTTGATTTTGTTGAAATTGGTAAAAAATATAAACAGATTTTTGATAATCTTTTCTAAATTACCTACGATTATTTAATGGAAGATTATAGTGACCTTAAAACTTAGTAAACGAATTAATCATGAAAGAATTTGAGGAGAAGCTCTATGTATCAAGGATTACTTTTTAATATCATTTATAATGTTTTATTTGTCTTGACCGGTTATATCATGCATTACTTTTTGGGCTCAGTAATGACACCTGCTCAATATGGTATAGTAGGTACGATTATTACGATTTTGGATTTTGAGTATTTGTTTTTGAATAATGGTGTTAGACAGTCTCTTTCCAAAGAATTATCAAAAAAGAGATATAATATTAAAGATTTGTTACTGAAAAGTTTAGTATTTCAACTTCTCCTGATTAGTGTCCTATTTTCAATAAATTTTTTTGGTGCGCCAGTTTTTGCAAATGTTTTAAATGATCAGTCCTTTTCGGTTTATTTGAAGTATGTAGCTTTTATTATTCCAATCAATGGTATTTATGTATTGTCGTTGGGAATCAATGATGGTTTGAAACATTTTGTTTCAAGCGCTTGGATAGGTATTTTTTATGCGATTGCAAAATTAAGCGTAATCCCATTTGCTATGTATGTATTTGCTGATCCTGTTATTGGCACAGTTATGGGGTTCTTATTTGCGATATTTGTAGCGCTGCTTGTTGGGATTATAACTATTATTAGGAATCGACGAGATCTTATAGCTGATTTTACAGCAAAAATACCTTTCAAAAGTTATATACATAGTGTTTTTAGCTTTTCTTTATTCTTTATTATTGTTTCGGTGGTGTTAAGTGTGGATACTTTAGTCGTTAAATCTGTGGTTTCAGATAAGGACATGGCAGGTTATTATACTGGGGCTGTAAATTTTGGTAAAGTTTCGTATTTCTTATTATCTGCATTTTTTACGATTATTTTGCCAACGACTACTGCAATGTATGTTGCTGGAAATATTGACAGGATGAAAAAGACAGTTCGCGATATGATGTTAATTATAGTTGCGTTTATTATGCCCATAACCTGCATAATTTCTGCTTCAAGCGGTACATTACTATCTGTTTTTTACAGTCCAGAGTATAAAGAAGCGACTATGACATTAGCTATCCTCGCATTTTCGCACTTTTTTATGGGCGTAGCGGTAATGACGAATATGATCATTTCTTCTACAAATGAGAAAAAGTTCTCAACGTGTCTGGCTTTAATAATGTTAGTACTTGACATTACTGCTTGTATTATTTTGACGAATCAGTATGGAATTATAGGAACGGCGATTTCAAGTATTTTATGTACATTTTTTACTATGTTGATATCAACGTTATTTATGAAAAAGATTTTATTTAATCTATTCAACAAAGAAATAATGAAGATAATAGTATTCAACCTTATTTTATGGATAGTTGTGTTTCTAATATTCAAATTTATCTCAATTAATAATATTTTTTATCTTATTATAGTTTATGGAATCTTGTATGTTTCAGTATTGGGCATATTATTATTGACAAAACTGCTGAAGATTGAAAAATTATATGCTATTTTGGGCAAAGATAAAGAAAATAAAATAGTGTGAAAAAGTTGTCGATGCTGAGTATATAAAAAGGATGAGGGAATGATAAAAATGATGAAAAAATGTATAATTATATTAATGCTATTGAGTGTATCTACAATTAACACAATACCTGTAAAAGCTGAGGTAGAAACATCATCTAGCCATGAGTTACAACAGTCCTCTCAAGTGTTGACGGAAACAAGTACTAGCTTATCTGAGCAGACTTCCGAAACAACTGAAAGCCAAGAAGTTAATGAATCTACTGAACCTACAAAAGATGAAATAATGTCTTTTGATGATTACTATGAGAATATCCCCTCAAGTCGTTCTGACTTAAATCCTCCAGTTGCTAGCCGAGCAACTAGAGAAACAAGAGCAACAATTGATCGAGTGAATGCTGGGGAAGCAAATCGTCCAACAGTTAGCTTTATTGATGTGTCTTCTCATAACGCTACGATTACAGTTGATCAATATCGTATGATGAAAGGCTATGGGATAAAAGGGGTGGTTGTCAAGCTGACAGAAGCAACAACTTATTTAAATCCATTTGCTCAATCACAAATTCAAAATGCCTTAGCTGCAGGATTAAAAGTATCAGCTTATCATTATAGTCATTATATTTCAACAGCTTCTGCTCAAGCTGAAGCTAGATATTTTGCAAGCAAAGCGCAATTGTTAAACTTACCTAAAGAGACGGTTATGGTTTCAGATATAGAAGAGACAAAAATGTCAAATTCCTCATTAAATGCTAATACTCAAGCCTTCAAAGAAACGTTAAATTCTCTAGGGTATAATAATGTGGCTTACTACCTATCAAGAAGTTGGTTAAGTGAGGCTGGGGGTGTTTTTAACGTAAATCAATTTGGAAAAAATAATATTTGGGTTGCGCAATATCCTTATACACCTACTGCATCACAAAATTGGAACAATGATTATTCTTCTTGGCAATGGTCATCTAATTTTTATTTTCCAGGAATCGCCCATCCATTTGATATTAACACTGATTATACAGGATTGTTTACTGGAAATGGCTGGGATGGTAGCGTGAATGTTACTGGAAAAACGACTATTAAAGATATAGACGGTAAAGAAAATATTATGAATATTTCTGCAACTGTAGATTCTGGTAGGTTCGTACCATATAAAGTCTATTTTGCAGTGTGGTCAGATAAAAATGGTCAAGATGACTTAGTTTGGTACGAAGGGAAACGTGACAGTAATGGCCTTTGGAGTACGAATGTCAATATAGCGAATCATGCAACAGATGGTACCTATATTGTTCATACATATGCCCAAATGAGTACAAATAGTTCATCTAAAATAATGCTCAATAACAGTAATTTTACTATCTCTTCGCCTTCTTTGAGTGCTTCTATTGGGCAATATTCAAATGGAGGGTTTGATGTTATCGTTAATCCGGTAACAAAATCAGGAGTTAAAAAAGTTCAAGTTCCTTCTTGGAGTAAATCGGATCAATCAGACATTAAATGGTATGATGCTACTCTCCAAAGTGATGGAACATATAAAGCTCGAGTAGAGATTAGTAATCATAATTATAATCAAGGAATTTATCGAGTTCACGCTTACGTCTATACTAATAATAATTTATCATCTGCTAGATCTGTTGGTACAGTAGAAGTGAAATTAAAAGGAACTAGTGGAACGATCATGATTGATGATATAGATGGTAAAGATACAACGTTTAAAGCTAATTCAACTATATCAATGGGGGAATACGCTGAGCCAACTGCTTTGCAACATGCTGTGTGGAGTGATGAAAACGGTCAAGATGATATAGTTTGGTATACAGCAAAAAAAATTGGGGCAGGTTCTTATACAGCAGAGTTTGACATACGTAAACACAAATCAGCTGGAAATTACAGTGTTCATACCTATGCTAAACTGCCTAATGGCACAATGAAAGCTATATCACAGGACTCATTTGTTGTGACAAAACCAAGCTTTGAGGCTTCTATTGGTAAAGTTGATATTTCAAAAGGAACGTTTGATGTAATTATTAATCCTTCGTCTAAATCGGGAGTTGACAAAATTCAAGTGCCGATTTGGAGTGTTGCAAATCAGTCAGATATAAAATGGTATGATGCTAGTTTACAATCAAATGGTACGTATAAAACAACAGCTAAAATAAGCAATCATAATTTCAATGACGGTATTTATAGAGTTCATGTTTATCTTTATGGGAAAAATGGATTGCGCACAGCAAGCTCTATTGGCACAACAGAAGTAAAACTTGATGGAATAACAGGTGAAACTTCTATAAAAAATACAGATGGCAAAGAGATTAATTTTGAAGCAAAAACGAAGTTTACTATGGGGGCATTTGGTACTCCTGCTGCAGTATATTTTGCCACATGGAGCAACGAAAATGGTCAAGATGATATAGTTTGGTATGATGGTAAAAAGAATACAGATGGCTCTTACAGCACAACTATCAATATAAATAAACATAAATCTGTTGGTCCTTATACTGTGCATACTTATGTTAAATTGATAAATGGAAGAATGAAGATGATTTCTAATGATTCTTTTACAGTGACAGAACCCGCTTTAAAAGCTTCTACGCAAAACGTCGATAAGTCAAAAGGGACATTTGATGTTGTTATGGAAGTGGATACTGTATCAGGTATTGATAAATTAGAGGTTCCTGTTTGGACAGATAAAAATCAAAAAGATATCAAGTGGTATCCTGCAATTAAGCAATCTAACGGTACTTATAAAGTTACAGTTAACAAAAAAGATCACCAAAATAGTGCAAGTAACTATACTGCTCATGTTTATCTTTACAGTAAAAATGGGTTAGTAACAAGACGTAATGGAAATGCTGAAAAAGTTTCATTTTAATTTCTTAAACAAAACTCTATCATTTTATTTTCACCGTATTAAGAGCTTGGGACACAAGTCCCAAGAACCCTAAAATAGAAGACAGAAAATCGTAAAAAAGATTTTCTGTCTTCTATTTTTTAGATTATCGGGAGAATCCACTTTTTCTAGATTACTCAGCTTATATTTCCTTAAATTGCCTGCCATTAACGAGAAACCCATTTCATTGTGTGTCTGCTGTTTCCCACGAACAGAGAACCGAGTGAAGCCTAAACAAGCCTTCAAATGTCCGAAAGCAGGTTAGACGTCAACTTTTCGTTGGCGATAGATTTTACCTGTTTCTTCTCCTCCGTAGCCGGCATCTGCGACAATATAGTTCGACAGATCAAAGAAGCGCTCGATTAAAGTAAAGTGGTAAAAAAAAGGCGCAATGTCCGTGTATCTGTTGGATTTGAGAAAAGATCATAGCCTAAAATGTATTGAATGGTCGTGCGATTTGAAGATTATAACTTGCTTTCAACTGACCATTTTTCATGTGCTCGTGTTTCACGCCATAAAAGTGGCATTTGTAGTTGGCTTCAATCTTTGTGCCATCAATAAAAATTGCTTCTTCTTCAATCAATTGTTCTTTGGCTAATTGACTGGGGAACTGGACGAAGCACTCCCGAAGAAGTGTATTCACTAAAGGATTCACTCGAAAACGATTGATGGTTCGATAACTAGGTTGATAACTTTGAGAGAGCCACATCATGCGAATACTGTCTTTCGTCAACGCTTCAATCTTGCGACCAGAAAATACAGATTGTGTGTAGGAACATAAATCATTTTCATCATCATCTTTGGATGATAAGAAGAAGGACCCTTTTGATGGTGAAAAGGAAGAAAGCGTTCCTCCGGAATACTTTCAACTAATTGATCTAAGCAAACGCAATATCATTTTTTTCTAACGGAAAACTAAAATCTAGAGGAAGATCGACTTGATTTGTGGTATAATTCTTAAACATAAGAACAACTCGCTAGTTTATTGGTTTAGTCACTTTTATTTTAGCAAAGGTGTTCTTATTTTTGTATAAAAAAATAATCCAGATGCCAATCAAGTTGACTGGTATCTGGATTTTTCATTAGAACTTACGGCCCAAGCTCTTTTTTTGCTTTGATCAGCAACACAAAAAACAGCTAAAAAGATAAGAGTTCTTTAAGCCTACCCTATTATATTAATAGGAAAACTTGATTTATAGTGCATTTTTAAGTAGAATGGTACTGTTAATCTATAAACGGAAAGTTTCTTTTTTTAAAGGATTATTGCCAATTAAATAATATAAAAGTAAGTTGAGAAGGTGAGATTTGCGAACGATAGCTAAAGCTAAAAAAAAAGACAAATAAATTTGTGTCGGAAGGAATAAATTCAAATGATTAAAGATCTATTTTCTTTTGTAAGAGATATCTACAGAAACAAGCGTTTAGTATTACAATTTTCAATAAATGATTTTAAAGCTAGGTATGCGGGTTCATTTTTTGGTATCTTTTGGGCGTTTATTAACCCATTGGTTACAGTATTAACTTATTGGTTTGTTTTTGGTTATGGAATTAAGGCCGGTCTAACAGACGGAAAATATCCTTTTATAGTTTTTCTAATCACGGGTATTGTCCCATGGTTCTTTTTCTCAGATTCACTGACGTCAGCCACTAATGTTTTTAGAGAATATACGTATCTAGTAAAAAAAGTTGTGTTCAATATTCGTATTTTACCAACAACGAAAATATTAGCTAATTTGTATACACATCTATTTTTTATATTTATTACATTGATTATTTGTATTTTAAATGGCTTTACACCTACTCTACAAACAGTTCAACTTCTTTATTATTTGTTTTGTTTAGGTGCTTTTTTAACAGGTCTTACATGGATTACAGCTTCAATTCAACCATTTTTACCTGATGTAATGCAATTTATAAGTATTATTTTACAAACAGTTATGTGGACACTTCCAGTTCTTTGGTCACCAAGCCAATTTTCTCCAAGAGTTGTTCAGTTTTTGAAATTTAATCCTCTCTATTACGTTATTCAAGGATACCGAGAATCTTTCTTGAGTGAGGGATGGTTTTGGGAGCATTGGGCATTAGGGCTTTATTTTTGGATATTTACTTTAGGAATGTTACTAGTTGGTTCAATTATTTTTAAACGATTGAAACCTCATTTTTCAGACGTTCTATAAGAAACTTAAGGAGAATCAGTTATGTCAGATTATGCAATCAAAATAGACAAAATTACTAAAACTTATAATATGTACGCTAAGCCAACCGATCGTTTTAAAGAAGCACTAGATCCACGACGCAAAAGCTACCATGATTTGTTCTATGCACTAAAAGATGTCGATATTCATGTGAAAAAAGGAGAAATGATTGGTTTTATCGGAGAAAATGGTTCTGGTAAATCAACTATGCTAAAAATCATTACAGGAGTTTTAACACCTACTTCTGGATCAATTGAGATTGAAGGAAAGATATCTGCCTTATTAGAACTAGGTTCAGGATTCAATCCAGAATATAGTGGATACGATAATATTTACTTGAATGGAATGGTTTTAGGCTTCTCAAAAGAAGAAATTGACGAAATGGTCGATGATATTATTACATTTGCTGATATTGGGGATCATCTGTATCAGCCCGTAAAGACATATTCTAGCGGTATGTTTGTTCGTCTCGCATTTGCAGTTGCGATTAATGTTGATCCAGATATTTTAATTATTGATGAAGCTTTGGCTGTTGGTGATTTGGAGTTTCAATTAAAATGCATGGATAAATTTACAGAAATAAAAAATTCCGGGAAAACAATCTTATTTGTTTCCCATGATATCAATTCTGTACGTCGTTTTTGTGATCGAGTTTATTGGTTGAAGAACGGTGAAGTTATTGAAGAAGGCGATGTGATGGATGTATCTTCAAATTATGAGAATTTTTTGAAGAAAAAATCCATCAAAACAATTGATACTGAAAAAGCAAAGCAAACAGATCAAGAAAATACAGTTCCAGATATTGTTGAAGTTAATAGTGCGGAACTTCTAAATTCAGATTTATCTCCGGTTGAAATTGTTGAGCAAGATCAAAAAGTAATTGTCAAAATAAATTATACAGTAAAAAGAGTGTCGATAAAGAACCCAGTTTGTGGCGTTGCCATTCGTACAGTAGATAACCACTACGTTTGCGGATTAAATACACTATTGGATAAAGTAACTATTCCTTGGGAACAAGGAGAAAATACATTTTATATTGAATATGAAAAGATGTCATTGTTGACTGGCGAGTATTATTTTGATATTGCTTTCTTTGAAGAACATGCAACGGTTCCTTTAGAGTATAAAACAAAATACTTGAAAATGTTCATTAGTGGCCAATATACAGGTGAAGGAATTGTTATATTAGATCATGAGTGGAAGGATACCATAAAATGAAGTATGATTTTGAAATGGATATTGATGAAAGTACTAGTGTTGGAAAGATTGCTTCTCACATAAAAGAGCAGAGTTCTGTATTAGAGTTTGGACCGGGAAACGGAAGGATGACAAACTATCTGATTGAAGCTAAAAAATGCGATGTTTCAATCGTTGAGTTAGATAAGGAATTGTATGATTATGTTATCACTTTTTCGAATGATGGTTTTTACGGAAATATAGAGGAATATAAATGGACAGATTACTATAAAGGTAAAAAATATGATTATATTCTATTTGCAGATGTTTTAGAGCATTTGATGGATCCTGTCAAGACTTTGGAAATCGTAAAAGAGTTCCTAAAAGAGGACGGAGAAATCTTAATTACATTTCCTAATATTGCTCATAACTCAGTGTTGATTAATTTGTTTAATAATAAACTTGATTGGACAAAGTATGGTTTACTGGATGGAACCCATAAAACATTTTATACGCAGTCAGGTTTTGAAAAAGTATTTGATTCACTAGGTCTATATATTAGTAAAGAAGACTTTACGATAAATGTTGTTGGAAATAATGAAATTGATGCTCACTATGAAGACTTACCTATAGAAATAGTGGATGCATTTAGAAAAAGACCATTTGCTGAAGTGTATCAGTACTTTTATGCATTAAAGAAAAATCCAGTGAAATCACCTATACGAGTTTTACCTGAAAATTCATATTATCACCGACGTGTTGTACTGCAGTATGAATTAGAAAATAGTGTAGAAGAAACCACGGTTTCTGTTAATACATTTACTGGTGAAAACAAAAATTATCCTATTGAAGTTCCTTTAGGGGTAAAATCGTTAAAAATTATGCCTTTCCCAGAAAATATTGGTGGGATTATGCGCTTCTTTGTTGATATAAACGGAGAACAAAGTCATAACATCCAAACTAGTGCTGTTTTTGAGCATAATGAAAAATTTGTTTTTACGAATATGCATCCAGCGTATTTTATTTTATCTGGAGAAGATATTGCTGGTAAGTCACTTGTTTTAAATTTTGATTTTATTTATCAAGGTCAGTATTTGCATGAAATCAATTTAATGATGGAAAGATTAAAAGAAGTTGAAGTAGAAAAACAAATGATTGTCGATCGATATTATGATTTGGTCGCGGGTGAACAATGGGAGCCAACAAGACGTAAATCAGATAAAGCCTTTTTGCAGACTCCAATTGAAGAATTGAATAGAGTAATGGCGTTAAATATTGATGGTACTGTAAGAAATGAAGTAACCAAGACATCGATTATTAAAGGTTGGGGCGTTTCTAATGTAGACAAAATGCCATTAAAATTTGAGTTAGAAGCCAATAATGCTCCCTATTTTAAAGTAAAAAGAATTCATCGTTCTGAAATAAATGAAGGCTTTGGGTTTCCAGAATATTTAGATTATGGTTTCGAAATTGAAGTAGCGGATTATGAGTTAGAACAATTTTTTAATTTTGTTATATCTACTGAGGATGGTGAATCATGTGATGTGATTATCAACCGTCATATCGGTTTATATTTTCCTGCTAAACCTTCTTCAAGGGTACGTAGAGTTTTAGGTGCTGTGAAACGCAAAGGATTAAAAGGCTCTGTGAAGTGGTTACTAAATCGTCAAGTACAAAAAAACAGCTATGAAAAATGGATTGTGCAACATGAAGTATTTGATATGGAAAAAATTCATTCTGAAATAGAAAGTTTTGAGTATCAACCTAAAATATCGATTGCGGTACCCGTGTATAATGTTGAAGAAAAATGGTTAGATGCATGTATTAGTTCCTTAAAAAATCAATTTTATACTAACTGGGAATTATGTTTGGCAGATGATGCCTCTCCTAAAGACTATATCCGTCCTTTACTTGAAAAATACGCTGCGAGTGATGAAAGAATAAAATTAGTATTTAGAGAAAAAAATGGACATATTTCAGAAGCAACGAATTCTGCTTTAGAGATTGCGTCAGGAGACTATATAGGTTTCATGGATAATGACGATGAATTAGCACCTAATGCATTATACGAGATTGTAAAAGCGCTAAATAAGGACAAAGACATAGAGTTTTTCTATACAGATGAAGATAAAATGACTCTTGAAGAAAAACGATTTGATGCATTCTTTAAGCCAAATTGGAATCGACAATTAATCCTACAACATAATTACATCACGCACTTTGTTGTTGTAAAAGATGCACTATTAAGCCGTATAGGTGGCTTGAGAACTGAATATAACGGTAGTCAAGATTATGATTTTGTTTTACGCGCAACTGAAGAAGCAAAAAAAATTCACCATATCAAAGGTATTTTATATCACTGGCGAGCAATTGAGACATCAACGGCTTTAAATCCTGAAAGTAAAACCTATGCTTATGTAGCTGGTCAACATGCCTTAGAAGCTGCACTGAAGCGAAGAAATCTAAAAGGAAATATTAAAATTGCAGAATTCTATGGATGTTATAAAATTGATTTTATTCATGATACGACACCGAAAGTTTCAATTGTTTATGTGGGAGATAGCAAAAATCTAAATAGTAACTTAGAAATATTATTAAGTAAAACGTATTATCCTAACTTTGAAATTTTGGTCCCTACTTCTTCTAAATTCACTGTATCTATTAAAGATGCTAGAGTTCGGTTTGTAGATGGAGATGTCAATACACGTGTGAAACAAGCTGAAGGGGAATTTATTTTATTACTAAATGAAAAACTTTCACCATTATCTGGAGCATGGTTAAATGAATTGATGAATTACGCTCAATTAGAAGAAAGTGGTATTGTCTGTGGCAAAATTAGTAGCACTGATAATCTAATTTCAAATATTGGTGTTACTTATGATATCGAAAATAATAAACTCATTTATCCAGAAAGAAATAATCCTGCACAAAATCTTGGTTACTATTATCGTGCCGGGCTTCCAAGAGGAATACACGCTTCTACTGAAGATTGCATGATTTTTAGAAAAAATGATTTTGAACAAGTTGAAGGTTTGTCAGAAGAATTTGGTTCTCAATTAATGGGATTGGATTTTAGCTTAAAAGTTAGACAGCAGTTAGGAAAAGATATCGTATATACGTCATATGCTAAATTAAAAGAATCAGAGCCAATTGACATTCATCTTGTTCCAGAAGTGCTAAAGGAATTGGAGAAAAAGTGGACAAAAGATGGATTGATTGATCCTTATGGAAATCCATTATCATTTTAAATTTTGGAGGAAATCATGACAAATAAAGTAACAATCACTATTGATAGCATCCTCCGAAATGGACAAGATAAAACAATTACTGTGAAAGGCTGGGCTTTTGACCAAGAGAATAAGGTAGCACCAGTTATCACGGTAAAATCAAGTCCGAATGCAGAGGTTGAAATCGTTCAGTTTTATCGAATGGATGTTAACATTTTGTTTGATTTATCAAATGAGATGAATGTTGGATTTGAAATCATTATTAAGCCCAGAGCATCAAAAGGCAAGGTCATTGTTCAGTTTGCGGCAAACGAAGTAATAACAGAGTATTCAGTTAAACTGGGTAAAAAATATTCAATTGAGCTAGGAACAGAAACACCTACTCAATTGAAAATAAGTAAAATTCGAAAAGGCTTAGGTTACTTAAGACGTAATGGGCTAAAAAGTGCTTTGAATCGCTATAAATTAGAAAAATTTATCAATGGCGATGAGTACCGAGCGTGGATTACTCAAAATGAAAATAGGCCTATTGTTGAACTAGTAGCTGAGATAGAGCAATTCAAGATCAAACCACTGATTTCTATTGTTATGCCGGTTTATAATATTGAGACAAAGTGGCTGGCTAAATGTATAGAGTCTGTACAAAAACAATTATATAAAAATTGGGAACTTTGTATTTGTGATGATGCTTCTACTAATACTGAAGTAAAAAAAACACTAGAGCGATTTGCTTCAAGAGATGAACGAATAAAAATTGTTTATCGCCAAACGAATGGTCACATAAGTTTAGCAAGTAATGATGCGCTGGAATTAGCTTCGGGTGAATTCGTTGCATTATTAGACAATGATGATGAGCTGGCCATTAATGCACTGTCAGAAGTGGTTAAGGTAATCAATCAAACCCCGGATGTTGAGTTCATTTATAGTGATGAAGATAAAATCAATGAGGATGGAAATCGATTTGAACCAGCCTTTAAGCCAGACTGGTCTCCGGATTTGTTGATGGG
Source organism: Enterococcus ureasiticus (assembly GCF_001730285.1). Classification (GTDB taxonomy): domain Bacteria; phylum Bacillota; class Bacilli; order Lactobacillales; family Enterococcaceae; genus Enterococcus_L; species Enterococcus_L ureasiticus. Next base: position 165,780 of record NZ_MIJZ01000013.1, on the reverse strand, counting down.
AACGAACTACATTTCCCACCTAAGCGTTTATCGTCGTGATTTATTGCTGAATTTAGAAGGGTTTAGAACTGGAGTAGAAGGCTCGCAAGACTATGATTTAGTTTTGCGGTACACTGAACAGATTGCAGAAAAGAATATTAAACATATTCCCAAGGTCTTGTATCATTGGCGCACACTCCCCAGTTCAACTGCTTCATCTGCTTCGGAAAAAACGTATGCAGATGAAGTAGGTGTGAAAGTTTTGAAAGATGCTTTGCATCGTAGAGGAATCCTTGGAAATGTCTCTAAAGGCATCGCTCCTGGTTTCTATGCTATTTCTTATGACGTAATGAATGAAGAGTTAGTCAGTATTATCATTCCAACAAGAAATGGTTATGAAGATGTCAAAACATGTGTTGACTCCATAATCGATAAAACAACTTATTCCAATTATGAGATAATCATCGCAGACAATGATAGCGATGATCCTAAAATGGATGAATTATATGCTAGTTATCAACAAAAGCTAGGGAGTCGATTTATTGTAGATGAGATAGATATCCCCTTTAATTACTCACGTATCAATAATATTGCAGCCAGTAAAGCAAAGGGGAAATATTTGTTATTCTTAAATAATGATACGCAAGTTATTGCCCCTGATTGGATGACACGGATGGTTTCTTATGGGCAATTCGAGCGCGTTGGGTGTGTTGGAGCCAAGTTGTATTATCCAGATCGTACAATTCAACATGCTGGTGTTATTATGGGATTGGGTGATGTTGCCGGACATGGCCATCATTATTTTCCAGATAAAGATTTAGGCTACTTTGGACGATTATATTTAGATGTTGATTATTTAGCTGTTACTGCAGCATGTGTACTAGTAAAAAAAGTAGACTTTGAAATGGTTGGAGGGTTTGATGAAGAATTTACGATTGCATTTAATGACGTTGATCTTTGTATGAAGGTCTATGAGTTAGGTCGTTATAATGTGTGGGCTCATCAAGCTGAGTTGTATCATTTTGAATCAAAATCTAGAGGATATGAGAATACTCCAGAAAAAATAACACGTTTTGATGGTGAAAAAAAATTACTACAAAAGAAGTGGCGTAAATATATTGATAATGATCCATTCTATAGTCCCAATCTAACAAGAGGAACTGGTAATTTTACGATTCGTATCGAATCGTAAAAAAATTGACTTCTCAATTTTAATCATTAAATAAGAGTGGTTGGTAGTTAATTGGTAGTAGATAATTCATATAAAAAAAGGAGGTTTAAATGAATAAAAAAAAGCAGGTTAAAAATTGGCTTATAGTAAATCAAGATTTACTTGCTCTAGCCGTTTTATTTTTAGGAATTACAATCTATTTATCCTTTTTTGGTTTTCAAAAAGGAACAGATGATGAATGGTTTCGACGGATAAGTCATCAAAAGGATTATCTTACGTATATTTCAAATCGATATATGACTTGGTCCGCAAGAATTTTTCCTGATAGTATCATGTATTTTATCTTTTCACTACCAATGATTTTGTATTGGTCAATTACTTCCTTAGCTATGATCTTAAGTGCCTATTCTATTGCTCGTTTTACAAAGAAGGAAGTAAAGACGTTTGATATTTTTCTTGTATGTATCTTATTCGGTTTTATGAATTTTGAAATGTTTTTCCATTCGTTTTTATGGATTACAGGAGCAGTTAACTATTTATGGCCATTAGCTATAGGATTATTTTCAATGATTCCATATGCCGATTATGTGTTTAGAGGGAACAAATGGCAAAAAAAGAGCTGGATTTTGCTGAGCATAATTTGTTCATTTTTATTTTCGATAAGTAATGAACAGTATTTAGTTGTTGGATTTTGTGCAGCCTTATGTGGACATATAACGTTATTATTGAAAAAAGAAAAACAGTCAATACTTCTTTTAGTTAAAACGTTTATTATGTTTACAGGAATTTTATTCATGTATTTTGCTCCAGGTAATGAGTTACGTCTTCAAAGGGAGACTGAAAAATGGTATCCTGATTTCAAGGAATTATCTATTTTCTCTCATATAAAAGTTGGATTGAATTTTATGGTCACAGGTATTTACAATAATATTTTTTCTTTATTGCTTTTAGTTATCTTGTCCTCAATACTTTTGTTGAATTTAAATAGATATTCTTTTCTTTTGATCAGTCTTATCATTGCTTGTTTAACTTGTATGTACTTATTTCCAGGATTTTCAAGCGGGCTTGCTCAAATTTATAATTATTCAGCAAAACAACTTTTTAGTATGGAAGCCTTTAGTGCGGTTATGAAGAATTTTTTTGTCGCGATTGTTTTATATGGAGTTACCATGCTAGCAGTCTATAAAGGGGCTTCATATAGAATATTCTCATTACTATGCATGATAGCGGCTTTATTTTCAATTATTATGTTGTGGTTCTCACCTACGCTTTTTGCCTCAGGTAGTAGAGTGTTTGTGTGTGCAGGAGTTTTATTTTTAATTGTAGCGTTTGATTTAGTAAGTAAAAAGATTAGTGAAGCTAAAATTTCTAATAATGCGTTATTGATGATGTTAGCTATCTATCCAATTTTTAATTTAATCTTACCGTTGCTTTTAGGAACTGTTGAAAGAATAAATTCATAGAAAAATTTTCTGTAGTAATATAAAAATCAGGACAGCTATGAAGCTATAATGATTTTGTAGTGACACAAAAAGTTATAATTTTTAGAGAGTGGATTTTTCCACTCTATTTTTTATGTGGATAGCTTATTTTCTGAAATGAATTGGATGTTTTCAATCTAATCGCTCTTCTAAACATGAAGCCTTGTAATGTTCAATAGATTTTTTAATATTTTTTCTAATTCTTGATGGCTTCGATATTTTATAACTTATTAGAGAATATTTGATACAAATTAAAGACAGAATGATTGATGAAGAAAATGTCACTATTAATTCGAAAGCAGTTTAATATATGATCGAAATATATTTAATTATTTGATACCCGTTCTTATCAATGATACAATATTTTCGACTGGAGGGGCCAATATGACAAAAGTAATCGCCCACCGCGGTAGTAAAGGGACCCATCCGGAGAATACCTTAGCCGCATTTAAAGAAGCTGTTCGTGTTGGTTCTGATGGAATCGAGTTAGATGTTCAGTTATCAAAAGATAATCAGCTGATTGTGATGCATGATGAAACGATTGATCGTACTACCAATGGTCATGGAGAAGTTGGCAGTCTAACATTAGCAGAATTAAAGCAATTAGATGCCGGAAGCTGGTTTGAAAAAAATCCAATGGTTCAAGAAATTCCTACTTTAGAAGAAGTGGTCATGTTACTTAGAAAAGAGAACTTTCAAGGATTATTGAATATTGAAATAAAAACAGATAAAATTCATTATAAAGGAATCGAACAGATTATTGTTCAGCTCATGAAGTCACAGCGTTGGCCTTTTGAGTATATGTATTCAAGTTTTTATTTTAAAAGCTTGGAGAAAATCTGGGAAATAGAAAAAAATCAAACTATTGCTTCAGTATTTGATATGTCAGAAGAAAAGGAAAAACGAGCGCTTCAATCAGAATTTATTGAAGGGATTCATCCTAAAATCGATTGGGTGTTGGAACATGTAGAGGATTTAGCGGAATTTCCAAAAGCAATTCGTCCTTGGACAGTCAATGAGGAAGAAAAGATGATACTTTGCTTTAGTCATCATTTGGCTGGGATTCATACAGACTATCCAGCTAAGGCATTGAAAATACGCGAATTGATACAAAATAAAGGATGAAAAGATTGAAAAAAGTATTAGTAATCGTAGGACCAACAGCAGTTGGCAAGACCTCTTTGAGTATTGAGTTAGCTAAAAAGTTAAATGGAGAAATCATTAGTGGAGATTCAATGCAGGTCTATAAAGATTTGGATATAGGCACAGCAAAAGTAACCAAAGAAGAACGTGCAGGCATAAGGCATCATTTGTTAGATTGCCGAGACCTATCTGAGACTTATTCTGTAGCAGATTTTCAAAAAGAAGGGCGTCAAGCAATCGACTCGATCACAGCAAAAGGAAAATTACCCATTGTTGTTGGTGGAACAGGATTGTATGTTCAAGCATTGCTTTATGACTTTGAATTAGGCGCCAAAGATGAGTCAACTGAAATACGCGAGAAGTATGAACAATTTGCTGAAACGCATGGAAACCAGCGCTTATGGGAGTTACTACAGGAAAAAGATAACCAAGCAGCTGAAAGTATCCATTTTAATAACCGTAAAAAAGTGATTCGGGCACTAGAAGTATTTGATAAAACAGGATTTAGTATTTTAACTCCTAAAGAAAAACCAAAAAAATTATACGATTATTTCTTGGTTGGGTTAGAAACTGATCGAGCTGTACTTTATGATCGTATCAATATGCGTGTTGATATAATGATGACACAAGGTCTTTTAAAAGAAGCGGAACTACTTTATAAAAGGCAAACACAACAATCGATTCAAGGGATTGGATATAAAGAGTTTTTTCCTTATTTTGAAGGCAAAGAAACTTTAGATGAAGCAATTGAACAAGTAAAGCAAAATTCTAGAAGATATGCGAAAAGGCAATTGACCTGGTTTAGAAATCGCATGAATGCCAGCTGGTGGGACTTAGTACAAGCGCCTGATACTATTTTAACTTTGGAACAGGACATAGAGGATTGGCTGGAAACTTAGGAAGGACAAAAAATGGATAAAATAGCAGAAAAGGTTATCTTAGTCGGAGTAGAAACAGAGAGGAATTACACTCGATTTGAAGGTTCTATGAAAGAACTAAAAAACTTAACGAAGACCGCACAAGGAGAAGTTGTCTTTTCTTTAACGCAAAAGCGTCCTCGAGTAGATTCACAGACTGTGATTGGTAAGGGGAAAGTAGAAGAATTAGTTCAGTTAGTCGATGCTTATGAAGCAGATATCGTCATTTTCAACCATGAATTAACACCAAGACAAAATCAATTGATTGTTGAAGCTATCGGTGTAAAAGTAATTGATCGAGTACAATTGATTTTAGACATTTTTGCGATGCGGGCACGCTCAAAAGAAGGAAAATTACAGGTTGAGCTAGCTCAGTTGAATTATTTGTTGCCTCGATTGGTTGGACAAGGGAAACAGTTATCTCGTTTAGGCGGGGGAATCGGAACTAGAGGTCCAGGAGAAACCAAGCTTGAATCAGACCGCCGACATATCCGTGATAAGATTATCGCAATCAAGCGTGAGCTAAAGGAAGTGTCGGCTCATCGTGAGCGAAGCAGACAAAAACGTCAATCATCAGATCTGTTTCAAATTGGTTTGCTCGGCTATACGAATGCTGGAAAATCAACGATTTTAAATTTGCTGACAACAGCAGGCACTTATTCAGAAGATCAATTATTTGCTACGCTTGATCCTTTAACTAAAAAATGGCAACTACCGCAAGGAATGATCGTAACGTTGACAGACACTGTAGGATTTATTCAAGATTTACCGACGCAGCTGATAGAAGCGTTTCAGTCAACCTTAGAAGAAAGTCGAGGCATGGATTTGTTATTACATGTGGTCGATGCAAGTGCAGAAGATCGTTTACAGCATGAACAAACAGTTGTCGACTTACTGAATGATCTAGATTTAGAGCAGATTCCAGTTTTAACAGTTTACAATAAAAGTGATCAAATCGATGAAGCTGACTTTGTACCTACTTTGTTTCCTAATATTTTGGTTTCAGCTAAGAGTACATTAGGAAAAGAAGAACTAACAAAAGCTGTCAGAGAGAAAATGATGGAACTATTAGTTCCATATGAGCTTGATATTTCATCTGACCAAGGTCAGCAATTAAGTGAATTGAAACGTCATACCTTACTTTTATCGGAAACCTTTGAAGAAATGGAAAATGTCTATCATGTTAAGGGATTCGCTAAAAAGAACTCTAAATGGACACGTGAGTTAGATGAATAAATAACAATATCAGTCGTTAAAAGTGGATGATTTTAAAAGATAATTCTATATTATATAACTGAGAAGAGAAACTTTTGTAGCGGTTTTCCTTCTCAGCTTTTTTATTTATTAGTTGTAGTTATTTAATTTGTGTAAGGGTACACTAAAAAAATTAGAGTTTAAAGCGGTATTTAGAGTTGCAAAAATTTATTAAAAGTAATTTTTTTATTTAGCTACAAATTATGTGGAATTACCTTGATTTAACTGTTTTTTACTCGATTATTTATTTTTATGTTAGAAAACCTAACATAAATCGTTGACAACAGAAAAAAGTCTTGATATTCTATATCTAATCTATCTAGCTGCGCAGGCTAGATTCTCGGAAAAAACGTATAGTATACTAGTGGCAAAAATCACCACAAATATATTTTCAGGTTTTTCTTTCAGAGCTAAACAGCCTGCTGTGCTTTTTAAATAAGAGAGGGGGGTGGATATGAGAGAAAAGGAACTGCGAAGATCAATGTCAGTTTTTCCAATTGGTACAGTTATGAAACTGACTGATTTATCAGCACGTCAAATCCGTTATTACGAAGAGCAAGATTTGATTCATCCTGAACGAAGCGAAGGAAACCGACGCATGTATTCACTGAATGATATCGATGTCTTATTGGAAATCAAAGATTATTTGTCAGATGGTCTAAACATGGCAGGAATCAAACGCGTCTATGAAATGAAATTGGAAGAACAAATGCATGCGCAAGAATCAAACAAACCGCTGACTGACGAAGATGTTCGGAAGATTTTGTATGATGAACTTATTTCTCAAGGCGGACTTACTCAACAAAATCCATTCCAATCCAGAGGACCAAAATTGTAACAGTTGAGCTTTACACAAAAAATGAAGGACGTGAAGGATACAATGACGAAAAAACAAAACACAGTAGAAGATATCAAACGAATAGCCGATGAAGAAAATGTTCGATTTTTACGATTAATGTTTACAGACATTATGGGAACAATCAAAAATGTGGAAGTTCCAGTGAGCCAATTAGACAAAGTGTTAAGCAACAAAATGATGTTTGATGGGTCTTCTATTGAAGGTTTTGTTAGAATTGAAGAAAGCGATATGTATTTATATCCAGACGTATCTACATGGATGATTTTTCCATGGGAGAGCGCACACGGGAAAGTTGCTCGTCTGATTTGTGATATTTATAATCCTGATGGAACGCCATTTGCTGGAGACCCACGTGGTAATTTAAAACGAGCATTGGCAGATATGGAAGCATTAGGTTTTACTTCATTCAATCTTGGACCTGAGCCGGAATTTTTCTTATTCAAATTAGATGACGATGGTAAAATCACAACGGATTTAAATGATCGAGGTGGTTATTTTGATTTTGCACCAACCGATCTTGGTGAAAATTGCCGTAGAGATATCGTTCTTGAGCTAGAAAGTCTTGGATTTGAAGTGGAAGCATCACATCATGAAGTAGCACCAGGTCAACATGAAATCGATTTTAAATATGCAGATGTTATCGAAGCGTGTGATAATATCCAAACCTTTAAATTAGTTGTTAAAACAATAGCTAGAAAACATGGCTTGCACGCAACATTTATGCCAAAACCATTATATGGTATCAACGGCTCAGGAATGCATTGCAATATGTCATTATTTAAAGGAAATGAAAATGTCTTTTATGATGAAAATGGCCCGATGCAATTAAGTCAAACGGCTTATCATTTCCTTGGTGGATTATTGAAACATGCTCGTGCTTATACAGCGGTTTGTAATCCAACTGTTAATTCATATAAACGTTTAGTACCAGGATATGAAGCACCAGTTTATGTTGCTTGGAGTGGTCGCAACCGTTCACCATTAGTCCGTGTTCCTGAATCGCGTGGTTTATCTACTCGTTTAGAATTACGCTCAGTTGATCCGTCAGCAAACCCATATTTAACAATGGCAACTCTTTTACAAGCTGGCTTAGATGGAATTAAAAATGAAATCGAACCACCACAAGCAGTTGATCGCAATATTTATGTGATGAATGAAGAAGAACGAAAAGAAGCACAAATCCATGATTTACCTTCAACATTGCATAATGCCATCAAAGAATTACGTAAAGATGATGTGATGATCAATGCATTAGGTGAGCACATTTATGTGAACTTTGTTGAAGCGAAACGTATGGAATGGGCCGCTTTCCGTCAAACTGTTTCTGAATGGGAAAGAGAACAATATTTAGAGTTGTATTAAGAATCGTGTGGATAAACCATAATCTGGTTTATCCACCTTTTTTATATTGTTGAGTTAATAATGAAGAAGTATGCTATACTTCTAAGTGAGAATTATTATCAATTGAACTTGAAAAGGAGAGGAAATCATGATCGTTCAAACCGTAACATTTATTATAAAAAAAGAAGGCAAAAAAATGTTCGAAGCTAAAACAAGTAAAGATGTTGTTTCAATGTTGGGATTTTCGGGATGTATATCAAGTGAATGTTGGTATACAGAAGATAAGGATACCTGTGAGTTTATGCTAGTTTCTAAATGGGAGAGCAAAAAAGATTTCCAAAGCTGGCTGAAACGTCCAGAGCATTTACAAGAGCATCGAGATGCACATAAAAATAAAGACACCAAACCGTCCATCGTTATAGAAAAAATCAGAAAGAGTTACGACGTTTCTGCTTAAAAATAACTTCTAGAATCTTAGGAGGATGGGACAGAAGGGATTGCTTCTGCTCCAACCGTTTATCTGGATTCCAAGTGAGTGTAAACTTAATAAAAAAGCAGGTATAGTAGAAGTCAAACAAACACTAAGGAGAATAAAAATGAAAAAAGTAAATTTTTCTCCAACTATCTTTGAAAAACTTCAGCAACAGGGCTGGGACAAAGCGGCTCTGATTGTTTACATAAATAATAGAAATGAAAATAAAATCAGCAACGATCAAGCAGTTTTTTTAGTTGGTTCTGATATCTACACTGAAATGTTTGAAAAAAGTCAGCTTTCAGACCGAGAAAAAGTCATCTTAGTCATCGATCAACTGGGTGGTTATTTGGATGATTCAGGGGATTTACAGTTTGGGTCAACAGAATATAAATTTTATGACCAAATGCCGCCGGGAGCAGTTTTTTTTGATTGTTATGCAAAAGCTGTACAACGTGCATATCCAAATGGCTTGATCATAGCAGAAGTAGATAAACAATTAACAAAAACAGCCCTCAAGAAAAAATACGTAAATGAAACAAAAATTCATCAATTTAGAAATCAATTAGATAGATGTGCTATTGAATATGTGGAAAAGTATAAAAAAAGGTACAATTTAAAAAATGATGAAGTAGCAATAAAGACAATCCTCAAAGGTAATTGGTTTTATGCAGATCCACAGTATCATAATCGCGCTCATTATAGTGTAGAGATATCGGCAGCTGATCTAAAAAAAGAAAGTCGAACCCTTACAAATAAAGGCTTAGTAAAGAAGATCAGAAAACGAGGTTTCTATCGAAAAGTTTTATCTGGAGATTATCATAGTGAATTTATTTTAGATGAACAAGGTCAGCTTTTAAGTCAATGGAGCGAACAGAACAAAGAAAGAGATTACTTAGAATGCACAATCGCAAATGGAGAATCTTTTAATTATGGTGAACGCCCTAGATTTGATCAGTATCAAACACACGATAAATTGGATGGAAATCCCCCCAGATACTTTGACACAAACAAACGGAATCAACTTAAACGGAACTGGATTTCTCCAACAGATAATTGGTTTTATCAACTAGTCAGAAGGTTTGCAGAAAAAGGGATGAGGTATAAAAAAAGAGATAACTAGAATTTTTTCACAAAAATTCTAGTTATTCTAAAGAAAGAAAGCCAAAAAAACAATAAGTTTGTGAAATATTTTCACAAACTGTTTCAAAATTGACTAGCTTCCGTTATAATGAAGAAGAATATGCGTGCAACTATTCTACTTTTAGATAGAAGGATGATGACTATATAATGCGAAAAATGAAGACGATGGATGGAAATACAGCAGCCGCATACATCTCATATGCGTTTACTGAATTAGCCGCTATTTATCCAATTACACCAAGCTCAACGATGGCTGAACTTGTCGATCAGTGGTCGGCTGAAGGGAAGCAAAATATTTTTGGACAACCTGTTAAAATTGTTGAGATGCAATCAGAAGCAGGCGCGGCAGGCGTAGTCCATGGATCGTTGAAAACAGGTGCATTAACAACTACATATACTGCTTCACAAGGATTATTATTGATGATACCGAACATGTATAAGATCGCTGGAGAATTACTTCCGTCAGTCTTTCATGTCGCTAGTCGTGCCGTGACAACGAATGCGTTGAATATTTTCGGTGATCACGGAGATGTTATGGCGGCTCGTCAGACTGGATTTGCCATGTTATGCGAAAGCAGTGTGCAGGAAGTCATGGATTTATCAGCGGTCACTCATTTAGCATCAATTGAATCAAGTGTCCCATTTATCAACTTCTTCGATGGATTTCGGACAAGTCATGAAATTCAAAAAATCGAAGTATTGGATTATGATGAATTAGCACCATTATTAGATCAAGAAAAATTAAGCGATTTTCGTAGCAGAAGTATGAACCCCAACCATCCTTCCGTTAGTGGAACGAACCAAAATCCAGATATCCATTTCCAACAACGTGAAACGATCAATAGCTATTATGAACAAATCCCAGCTGTTGTGAAAAAATATATGGATGAAATCAATGAGCTTAGAGGAACCAATTATGATTTAGTCACTTATTATGGAGCAGAAGATGCTGAAGAAGTGATTGTTTCCATGGGCTCAGCAGCTCAAGCAATTGAGCAGACAATCGATTACTTAACAAAGCAAGGCAGAAAAGTTGGTTTCTTAAATATTCATTTGTACCGTCCATTCCCAATTGAGAATTTTTTAGAAAAAATGCCTAAGACGGTTAAAGCAATCGGCGTAATGGATCGTACAAAAGAACCAGGTGCAGGCGGTGAGCCGTTACTTTTAGATGTTCAAAGCGCAATGTATGAATCTGATTTACGTCCAATGATCATTGGTGGACGTTATGGGCTAGGCTCAAAAGATGTTTTACCGAACCAAATCGTTGCGATTTATGATGAGTTATTAAAAGATAAAAAATCGGCAAAATCTCGTTTTACGATCGGAATCGTAGATGATGTAACATACACCTCACTTGATTGCGGAGAAGCACTTGATTTGACCAATCCTAAAACCTATCAAGCAAAATTCTGGGGTTTTGGCTCAGATGGTACAGTTGGTGCAAATAAATCAGCAATCAAAATCATCGGAGATCACACGGATAAATATGCTCAAGGATTCTTTTATTATGATTCAAAAAAATCTGGTGGGCTGACGGTTTCTCATTTACGTTTTGGCGAGACACCGATCCGTTCGACTTATTTGATCGAGCATGCGGATTTTGTTGCGTGTCATACTGCAGCGTACTTAAATACGTATGATTTAGTTAAGGGTTTGAAAAAAGGCGGCACCTTTTTACTAAATACAGTTTGGAATGATGAACAACTAGAGCGCTTCTTGCCAAGTAAACTAAAACGTTACTTAGCTGAAAATGAGATTAATTTTTATACGATCAATGCTGTTCGATTAGCCAGTGAAGTTGGATTAGGTGGTCGAATCAATACAGCGATGGAAACAGCTTTTTTCAAATTAGCGGATATCATGCCGTTTGATGAAGTGCTACCGATCTTAAAAGAAGAAGCATTCAAAAGCTATGCTAGAAAATCGATGTCTGTTGTTGAAAAAAATGTTCAGGCAATTGAACGTACGGTTGAACTTCTGCATAAAGTCGAAGTGCCAGTTGCTTGGAAAACAATTGAACTAAAAACAAAAGTCCGTAAAGATAACGTTTCTGATTATGTTCATGATATCGTCGAACCAATCAATCGCCAAGAAGGGAATGATCTTGCGGTTAGTGCGCTTATCAAAAATGATATGACGGATGGCCGGATGCCACTTGGCACAACAGCTGTGGAAAAACGTGGAATCGCTGTTGAAGTACCTGAATGGAACAGTGATCGTTGCACAATGTGTAATGAGTGTGCGTTTGTTTGTCCACATGCTGCGATTCGTCCATTTTTGGTAGATGATGAAGAAATGGAAGAAGCACCAGTTGGCTATATCGTAAGAGAAATGCGCGGAGCCGATGGTCTAAAATACCGTATTCAAGTTTCTGTAGAAGATTGTACGGGTTGTGGACTTTGTGTGGACGCATGTCCAGCCAAAGGCAAAGCCTTAGTTATGAAACCTTACGAAGAGCAAAAAGAGCAAGCTATGAACTGGGCTTTTTCTATGACGTTGAAACAAAAAGAAAATCCAGCCAAACCAAATACTGTTTTAGGAACGCAATTTAACAAACCACTATTAGAATTTTCAGGTGCTTGTTCTGGTTGCGGTGAAACGCCTTATGTGAAATTATTGACGCAAATGTTTGGTGATCGAATGATGATCGCAAATGCGACAGGTTGTTCTTCTATTTGGGGTGGAGCAGCGCCTGTTGCTCCTTATACGACAAATGATGAAGGACAAGGTCCTGCGTGGTCTAACTCATTATTAGAAGATAATGCAGAATTTGGTTATGGCATGCTGTTAGCCAGTCAAACACGTCGTGAACACTTAGCAATGAAAATGAGTAAAGCGATGAACGTTGCTTCTCCAGAATTAAAACTATTAATGGAAGATTGGATCAACCATATGCATACTGGTGAAGGTACACAACAACGTGCTGCAAAATTAAAAGCTGCTTTGCTTGATGAAAAAAACAATCAACCATTATTAGAAGCAATTTATGCAGACAATGATTTGTTTGTGAAAAATAGCCAATGGATGATCGGTGGGGACGGTTGGGCCTATGACATCGGTTATGGCGGAATCGATCATGTTCTTGCCAGTGGCGCCGACGTTAATATGTTAGTTTTAGATAATGAAGTCTATTCTAATACTGGCGGTCAGACATCAAAAGCAACTCCTGCTTCCGCAATTGCAAAATTCTCCGCAAGTGGGAAATATGTTTCTAAAAAAGATTTAGGTATGATGGCGATGACCTATGGCAACGTGTATGTGGCGCAAATCGCATCAGGTGCAAATCAAATGCAGACAATCAAAGCCTTTGAAGAAGCCGAACGCTTCCCGGGACCTTCTATTATTATCGCGTATACGCCTTGTATTACGCATGGCTTAGCAGGTGGAATGAGTAAAACCTTAGAAGAAGCCAAAGAAGCGGTTAATTCTGGTTATTGGTCATTGTATCGCTATAACCCAGAATTAAGAGAGTCAGGGAAAAATCCAATGACTTTAGACTACAAAAAGCCGAATTTTGAAGCGATGCAAGAATTTATGCGTAAACAAGTTCGTTTTTCTTCATTAGAATCTACACAACCTGAATTCGCGGGTAAACTGTTTGAAAAAACGGTAGATGATGCGAAAAATCGTTTTTACAATTATGCTCGTATGGCTGGTCAAGAAGAAAAAATTCGAGCAAAATTAGAAAAAACAATTGAGGAAGTAGTAAGTGAAAAAACACCTCGTGTCAAAAAAGAACGGGTAGCTGATCCAGAGGCTGATGCAAGAAGAGCGGCTAGACGAGCAGAACGTGCCGCAAAACGCGGAAAAGCAGAAGAATAATAAAGTGATTTGGTTTAGAATGAAAGAAGTGAGATACTGATATCTTCTTCTTTCATTCTTTTTTATTTAAATTTTTCTATCGTTCATACTCATCCTGTAATCAAGTAAGAGATTATGGTATACTTATTTAAGAATTCTTCAGAGAGAAGTGAGGTTTATGATGTCTTTTCAACTTAGTCAATTATTTGATTTGAATTATTGGCGACAAATAATCTCATCAGATTTCTTGTCGCGTGATTATATCATCAATATTATAGATATTCTGGTAGTATGGTATCTCGTTTACAAATTGATCATGCTTGTTAAAGGAACAAAAGCTGTTCAACTGTTAAAAGGGGTCGCTGTTTTTATTGGGATTCGAATGGTGAGTGAACTTATTGGTTTACACACGTTATCTTGGCTGATGAACCAAGTTATCATGTATGGTGTTATTGCTGCAGTTGTGATTTTTCAGCCAGAAGTCCGGCGAGGCTTAGAGCATCTGGGCCGAAGTTCATTTTTCCGTACGAGTAGATCTGAACAACAAGAAGATGAAAAAATGATCCTTGCTTTTGATAAAGCGATTCAGTATATGTCTAAACGAAAAATCGGTGCACTGATTACCGTGGAAAAAAATACTGGGTTAGATGAATATATTGAAACGGGTATTCCTTTAGATGCTGATATTACAGGAGAATTGCTGATTAATATCTTCATTCCTAACACACCATTACATGATGGTGCAGTGATAGTTAAACAAGGGAAAATTGCTGTAGCTAGTGCTTATCTGCCTTTGTCAGAAAGTAATTTGATTCCTAAAGAATTCGGTACTCGACATAGAGCGGCTGTTGGGATAAGTGAAGTCAGTGATGCTGTGACAATTATTGTATCAGAAGAAACAGGTGACGTCAGTCTGACATTGAATAATGATTTGATTCCTAGATTAACACAGGAAGAATATCTGAAAATTCTTCGAGCAGAATTAGTTCCAAAAGAAGAACGGAAAGACAAAAAAAATCTTTTGCAGCACTTTATTGAAGGTGTATCGAAAGGGGCGAAAAAGAAATGAAAAAGCCCTACCAAAGTAATTGGTTTTCAGGACTATTAGCATTACTTTTTGCCTTGTTACTATTTTTTAATGCCAATTCATCGGTGAATATATCTAATATGGATAGTGGCAGTCAAGTTTATGATGAAATGCTATATAATATTCCTGTTCAATTAAATTATGATCAAGATAAGTATTTTGTGTCTGGTTATGAAGAAAGAGTCAATGTTCATTTAAGCAGTGCCAATCGAATTCAACTGAATTTAGAATCGAATGAAGATACAAGAAATTTTCAAGTGGTTGCTGATCTGACTAAAACACCGCTTGGAACGTCAGAAATACAATTGCGAGTCAAAGGATTGAGTACAGCTGTGACGGCTGAAGTTGAACCTAAAACGATCACTGTGACAATGGAGAAAAAAGTAACAAAATCGTTTGATGTAGAAGCGCAACTGCCTGAATCTATCGAGTCAGAAGGCTACAAAGTAGAGAAAATTGCTATAAGTCCTAAAACAGTTAAGATCACAACAGGAGAAGAGACTGCAAAAGCGATTACACGTGTGATCGCGCCATTATCAAATGTCAAACAATCTGTTGACGCAATCAAACAAACGGTCAATGTTCAAGCACTTGATAGTAAAGGGCAAATATTAAGTATTGAAAATCCAGCACCTCAAGTAAAAGTCGTCGTAGATTTAACATTGCCTTCAAAAGAAGTAGGGTTGACAATCAGCCCAACTGGCTCACCACCTTCTGGGGTTGAGCATTATGTATTTAATCTTTCAGAGCAAAAAGTTGAAATTAGAGGAACTAAATCAGTCCTAGATATAATCGATACAATTGAGCTACCTGTAGATGTAAGTAACATAAAATCATCAACCAAACAAAAAATAAAAATCCCGACAAACGCAGATTATATTGTTTCACCTGAAGAAATAGAAGTGACGATCAATCCAGTCTTTGCAGGAACGAATAACAGTTCATCTGAAACTAACGGACAAAGCACAACAACATCGTATTCAAGTCAAGCGTTACCAACGTCTGTGCCTTCTAGTGAAAAGCCAGCAAGTTCCTCCAGTACATCAAGCTCGTCAAGCACGTCTAGCATTGAAAGTACTGCCGAAGATGAAATAGACAATGGGAGCAGTTCAGTTCCTGCAAATTAAGTTGATTGACTAAGGAAATCAATTATTTTACTGGGTATAACTCACAAAAATAATTGAGGCTATCTTAGTAAGTAGAAGGAGAGTTATAATGGGTAAATATTTTGGAACAGATGGTGTTAGAGGAATTGCAAATAAGGAACTAACGCCAGAATTAGCATTTAAATTAGGCCGCTTTGGTGGATATGTATTAAGTCAGCATGAAGATTCTACACGCCGTCCAAGAGTATTAGTTGGTCGTGATACACGTATTTCAGGTCAATTACTAGAGCAAGCTTTGATTTCAGGTCTTTTGTCTGTTGGGATCGAAGTATTTCAGCTAGGTGTTATTTCAACGCCAGGAGTTGCTTACTTAACAAGATTGCAAAAAGCATCAGCTGGTGTCATGATTTCAGCATCACACAATCCTGCAGAAGATAATGGCATCAAGTTTTTTGGTTCAGATGGATTTAAATTAGTGGATGATCAAGAACTTGAAATTGAAGCATTATTAGATACAGAAGACGACAATTTACCTAGACCTTCAGCCGAAGGTCTAGGTACGCTAGATGAATTTCCAGAAGGATTATTAAAATATTCTCAATTCTTAGTACAAACAATTCCTGGTGATTTATCTGGGTTAACGGTTTGTATCGATGCTGCAAATGGCGCAACAGCAACTTCTGTAAATCGTTTGTTTGCAGATTTAGAAACAGATTTTTACACAATGGGCACAAGCCCAAATGGATTGAATATCAATGACGGAGTAGGCTCTACTCATCCTGAGAAATTAGCTGAAATGGTCGTTGAAAAAGGTGCTGATGTGGGTCTGGCTTTTGATGGTGATGGCGATCGAATTATTGCGGTCGATGAATTAGGGAATATTGTTGATGGAGATAAGATCATGTTTATCTGCGCAAAATATCTTGCTGAAAAGAACCGTTTGAAAAAAGATACGATCGTTACAACTGTCATGAGTAATTTAGGTTTCAGAAAAGCGGTAGAAGCGGCTGGAATGAAAGATGTGATCACGCAAGTTGGTGACCGTTATGTCGTTGAAGAAATGCGTAAAAATGATTACAATTTTGGCGGAGAACAATCAGGACATATGATTTTCTTGGATTACAATACAACAGGTGACGGAATGCTTTCAGGTATTCAGTTATTGAATGTAATGAAACAAACAGGGAAAAAATTGTCTGTATTAGCTTCCGAGTTGACTGTTTATCCACAAAAATTAGTGAATATTCGCGTAACTGACAAACACGGTGCGATGGACGTTCCTGCAATCAAAGAAGTTGTTGAATTAATGGAGGCAGAAATGAATGGCGATGGGCGCATTTTAGTTCGTCCTTCTGGGACAGAGCCTTTATTACGTGTGATGGCTGAGGCACCAACGCAAGAAAAAGTTGATTATTACGTAGATAGAATCGCAGATGTCGTGAAAGCTGAGATCGGCATAGGTTAGTAAAAATGTATAGAATAACCTGTATGCATGAGAACATGTGGCAGGTTATTTTTCTGATTTTATAAAGGACGAATATTCATTGCTATTTCTTGATGATTGTTCGATATTATTATTGACAGAATAAACAGAAAAAGGTACTATGTTTGAGAATTGATAGGGAAATAATCGATATTCAACCTATTTTTTCTGAAAAAATAATGTATGGAAATAGTTAGAGAGGAGTAATCAGATGGGAAGCTATTTAGTTTTACAAACAGATTTTGGCCTTGGCGACGGAGCAGTGAGTGCGATGTATGGTGTCGCCCATATGG
This sequence comes from Enterococcus ureasiticus, assembly GCF_001730285.1. Taxonomy (GTDB): domain Bacteria; phylum Bacillota; class Bacilli; order Lactobacillales; family Enterococcaceae; genus Enterococcus_L; species Enterococcus_L ureasiticus. Next base: position 148,247 of record NZ_MIJZ01000013.1, on the reverse strand, counting down.
TAAGTGATGAAATCATCATTGGCGATTTGACCCATGAAATTCCTCCGTATGATATTTGGGCGGCATCATATCGTCTATATCAAACAGTAAAATACTGGCCCAAAGGAACAGTTTTTGTTTCTGTTGTCGATCCAGGTGTGGGGAGTACCAGACGAAGTATCGTAGCGAAGACAAAGTCCGGACATTATATTATTACACCGGACAATGGATCTTTAACGCACATTTCCCATTATCAAGGAATTGAAGAGATTCGTTCGATTGACGAAGTAACAAGCCGTTTGCCTCATTCAGAAGAAAGTCACACATTTCATGGCAGGGATATTTATGCTTATAATGGAGCACGTTTGGCTAGTGGTGAAATTTCGTTTGAAGAACTAGGAAGTATTGTTGGTATTGATTCAATCGAACTATTGCCATTGATTGAAGCGAAGCGTGATGAACATATTTTGGAAGGTAGTATTGATGTTTTAGATATTCGATTTGGTTCTCTGTGGACAAATATTCCGTTGGCATTTATGAAGGAAGAAAAAATTGTACATGATGATCAGCTACAGGTAACGATTTATCATAAAGGGAAAAAAGTCTACCAAAATATTATGAAATTTGCTAAATCTTTTGCAGATGTGAATGTTGGTGAACCCTTAGTTTATGTAAATTCATTGGTAAATATTGGTGTAGCAGTCAATCAAGACTCATTTTCTAAACTGTATCATATTGGTACAGGAACAGATTGGACGATCCAATTAAGAAAAGCACCGAAGATCATTTTTGAATAGGAGTGGGGATATGAAAAAAGATTTTTCAGTAAAAACAATTGTAGCAATTGGTATTGGGTCAGCGGTATTTGTTATTTTAGGTCGTTTTGTAGTAATTCCAACAGGATTTCCTAACACAAATTTAGAAACGGCGTATCCATTTTTAGCATTGATTTCTGTTATTTTTGGACCTGTTGCAGGTGGCTTAATCGGTTTGATTGGTCATACTCTAAAAGACTTTACAACGTATGGCAGCGCATGGTGGAGTTGGATCATTTGTTCTGGTATTATAGGAGTTGTCTATGGTTTAGCGGGGAGAAAGATCGATCTTCAACATGGCGAATTCAATAAAAAAGACATTATTTATTTTAATATTTATCAAGTAATTGGAAATGCCGTAGTTTGGGGTTTGATTGCACCGACATTAGACGTATTGATTTATAGCGAACCCGCTAGTAAAGTCTATACACAAGGTGTGATCGCTGTTGTATTAAATATTATTGCAGTCGGCATCATTGGTACGTTATTGATGGCAGCTTATGCCGCAACGCGAACTAAAAAAGGTAGTTTAACAAAAGACTGATTATGTAGTAAAATGAAATTAGCACAAATATAGTTTCTGAAATAAAATTAAGGGCGAGAAAAAGCAAGCTTGATTTCAAAGCTTAACAGCCTTTTCTTGTCCTTTTTTACATAGAATGAGGGAGCGTCATCGATGAAAAAACCACTGATAACTTTTGACAATTTTACATTTCAATATCATAGTCAGGCTGAACCTACATTACATAATATTGATTTAACGATTTATGAAGGAGAAAAAGTCTTGATCGTAGGACCAAGTGGCAGTGGTAAGTCAACCTTTGCCCAGTGTATCAATGGATTGATTCCGTATAGTTATGAAGGGGAAATAACTGGAAATGTAATGATCGGCGACAAAGAATTAACAAAGACCAGCCTGTTTGATTTATCTTTTGATGTTGGAACGGTTTTACAAGATACAGATGGTCAATTTATCGGGTTAACAGTGGGAGAAGATGTTGCATTTGCTTTAGAAAATGACGAAGTACCGCAAAATAAGATGAAAAAAGAGGTCGATAATTGGACTAAAATCGTTGGATTGAATGATTTTTTACAACATCGACCACAAGATCTGTCTGGCGGCCAAAAGCAGCGAGTATCGATGGCTGGTGTGTTGATTGATGAAGCACCCATCTTATTATTTGATGAGCCGCTAGCTAATCTTGACCCCAAAGCTGGCAAAGAAACAATCGCTTTGATTGAAGAAATCCATCAAAAGACAAAAACAACTATTTTGATTATTGAGCATCGCTTAGAGGATGTTTTATATCGTTCAGTTGATCGTGTGATCGTTTTTAATGATGGAAGAGTTGTTGCAGATTTACCTACAAATGATCTACTAAAAACGAATATATTAACAGAGCAAGGCATTCGAGAACCTCTTTATATCACAGCGATGAAGTATGCTGGCGTGGATTTAGAAACAGTTGAGTATTTAGATGATATTGAAAAGGTCCAAGCACCTAACTTGAAGGAACAAATGGAAAAATGGATGAAAAAACAATCCCAAACGTCAGAGCAAGAACCACTGCAGCCTTTATTGAAACTTGAAAATATTACTTACCAATATAACCGAAATGATCGATCTGTTTTAAACGATGTTTCCGTTACATTCAATCGTGGAGAGATGCTGAGCATTGTTGGGAAAAATGGTGCTGGTAAATCTACTTTAAGTAAAGCTATATGTGGATTTGTGACGCCGCAATCAGGTAAAATGAGTTGGTTAGGACAAGACTTTACTCAATTTTCTATTAAAGAACGAGCAGATAAGATTGGTTTTGTTATGCAAAACCCGAATCAAATGATTTCAAAAAAAATGATAGTTGAAGAGGTTTCCTTAGGTTTGATCTTGAAAGGGATGCCAGAAGCAGAAATTAATGAACGTGTTGAACATGTTTTGAAAATCTGCGGCCTACATTCATTTCGCCATTGGCCAATTTCGGCGCTTAGTTTTGGTCAAAAGAAAAGAGTCACGATTGCGGCAATTTTAGTTCTGGAACCTGAAATGATTATTTTAGATGAACCAACAGCAGGTCAGGATTTTAAGCATTATACTGAAATGATGACATTTTTAGAAAAACTAAATGAATTGGGTGTAACGATCGCAATGATCACTCATGACATGCATCTTATGTTGGAATATACAGATCGAGCAATCGTTTTGTATGATGGAAAAATCATCGCGGATACAACACCAGTTAACGTTTTGACTGATTCTCAATTAGTGGAACGAGCGTCTTTGAAAGAGACAAGCTTATTTACTTTTGCACAACATTTAGGAATGGACGAGCCATTTTTATTTACAGAGAACTTCATGACCTATGATCAGGAGGTGCGTTTGAAATGAATGAACATCAAATGTTAGGTTATATTCCTGATAATACAGTGATTCATAAATTGAATGGAACAGCTAAATTAATTTTTTTGATACTGTTATCTGTTGCGTGTATGACAACGTATGATACCCGTTTTTTGATTGGTATGACAGTATTTTCGCTGGTTTTATTTAAGCTATCGAATATTAAGTGGCACCAGATTTCATTTGTTGTAAAATTTATTTTTGTGTTTTCATTGCTGAATATTATCGCGGTTTATCTATTTGCCCCAGAATATGGTGTGGAATTATACCAGTCTAGAACGGTTATTTGGGAAGGAATAGGTCGTTTTACAGTAACACAAGAGCAATTATTTTATGAATTCAATTTAGTTTTAAAATATTTTTGCACGATTCCGTTAGTGCTGATTTTTCTGTTGACGACGAATCCAAGTGAGTTTGCGTCTAGTTTAAATCGGATCGGTGTTAGCTATAAAATCAGTTATGCCGTAGCTTTGGCGATTCGTTATATTCCAGATATTCAAGAAGATTTTGTCAATATCTCTTTAGCACAGCAAGCACGTGGGTTTGAAATGTCTAAGAAGGGGAAACTGACACAAAGATTGAAAGGAACAGCCCAAATTGTTTTTCCTTTGATCCTTTCTAGCTTAGATCGAATTGAAATAATCAGTACTGCGATGGAGCTACGTCGCTTCGGGGAAAAAAAGAAAAGAACTTGGTACGCTCAGCAGCCATTTCATCGCTTTGATTTTCTTGTTATTGGATTGGCAATTTTATTGACTATTTTGAGTTTTGCTTTATTTAAAGTCAATGGTGGCAGATTTTATAATCCGTTTAATTAATACATTTTAAGCTTGCTAAAACTTTTAGTAAGCTTTTTTATTGTCTTTTTTTATGACTAGACCAATTTAGTTTTTGTATAAAAGTGTTGACATATATATTTGGTGTATTGTATTATTAATGCAGTTTCTGTTTGATATTTCAAAAAGGAGGATAGTTAGACCAATAAAGGATAGCGCCAGGCCTGAGTGTTCAGGTGACGAGGAAAGAGCTTATCGAAAGATTCGGCGGATAGCTCTAGGGACTGCACTCTACAAGCTGGAAAGAAAAAATAATTGTAAAATTATAACAAAAATCCAACTACGCAGAATAGAAACCTATGATGAAGAATCAAGAAAATAGAATGTACTGATAATAAAAAATACGCAGTCTTTTTTACAAAAATAGCTGGAGGTTCATTTTTTATTGCTCAACTTCTTTTTTCTCGAACAAAGACCTAAGACAATTGAGAAAGTAGGAAAAGAATAGTATGTGTGGAATAGTAGGAATTATTGGAAAAGAGAATGCAACAGATATTTTAGTCCAAGGATTAGAAAAACTGGAATATAGAGGATATGATTCAGCTGGCATTTTCGTAACAGGGAAAAATAAGGAAGATCATTTAGTAAAATCACTAGGAAGAATTGCTGATTTACAGAGTAAAATTAGCTCAGAAGTTCAAGGTACAGTTGGAATTGGTCATACACGTTGGGCAACCCATGGAAAACCAAGTGAAAGAAATGCCCATCCTCATACATCGAGTAACCAACAGTTTATTTTAGTTCACAATGGTGTGATCGAAAATTTTGAAGAAATAAAACAGGAATTTCTTCAAAATAAGCAACTAGAAGGTGAAACTGATACAGAAATCGTGGTTCATTTGATCGAGTGTTTTGCAGAAGCTGGAATGGCAACAAAAGAAGCCTTCAAAAAAGCATTGACAGTGATCAAAGGTTCGTATGCTTTCGCTTTGATTGATAAAAATGATCCAGATACTATTTATGTTGCTAAAAATAAAAGTCCATTACTGATTGGGTTAGGAGACACTTTTAATGTAATCTGCAGTGACGCGATGGCAATGCTTGCTGAAACAAATCATTTTGTTGAAATCGCTGACGGTGAAATGGTTATTGTAAAAGCAGATAAGATAGAAATCGAAGATGAAAAAGGCAATCTAGTTTATCGTGAGTCATATGAAGCGCAATTAGATTTAAGTGACATCGAAAAAGGGACATATCCGTATTATATGCTAAAAGAAATCGATGACCAACCAACCGTTATGCGTCGAATTATTCAGGAATATACGAATACAGTAGGCGATGCTGTGATCGATGACAAAATCATCGGAAAAATAACTGGCAGTGATCGTATCTATGTCGTCGCTTGCGGAACTAGTTATAATGCTGGCTGGGTTGGCAAAGCGATTCTTGAAAAAATGACGAAGATACCAGTTGAAGTTCATCTTTCAAGCGAATTTGGTTATAATATGCCGTTATTATCAGAAAAACCATTTTTCATTTTCTTAAGTCAAAGTGGAGAAACAGCTGATAGCCGTCAAGTATTGGTGCAGACAAATGAACTTGGTTTGCCATCACTGACACTAACGAATGTTGCCGGCTCTACTTTATCCAGAGAAGCCGACTATACATTACTACTTCATGCTGGACCAGAAATTGCCGTGGCTTCAACAAAAGCTTATACTGCGCAAATCGCTGTTTTAGCAGTTCTTGCCAAAGCTGTGGGCGATAAAAAAGGCAATCAGTCATCTTTAGAATTTGATATCGCTCATGAGTTAAGTGTAATTGCAGCAGTTATGGAAACGATCATTGATGAAAAAATGGTTATCAGTCAGCTAGTAGAAGACTATTTATCAACAACGAGAAATGCTTTTTATATCGGGCGTGGTGTGGATTACTATGTATCGATGGAAGCGTCATTGAAATTAAAAGAAATTTCATATATTCAAGCTGAAGGTTTCGCGGCTGGAGAGTTAAAACATGGCACAATAGCATTGATTGAAGATGGGACACCTGTTTTCGGTATAATTACAGATCAAAAAACTGCGGCACATACACGTGGGAATTTAAAAGAAGTTGAAAGTCGTGGGGCTCATAATTTTGTGATCGCCTTGGCATCTTTAGCTAAAGAGACGGATCAATTGATCATACCTGATGTACATCCATTACTAACTCCTTTAGTTAGTATCATCCCAACACAATTGATCGCTTACTTTGCGACATTACAAAGAGGCTATGATGTAGATAAACCACGTAATTTAGCTAAGAGTGTTACGGTTGAATAAGAATTAAAGAAGAGGTTGCTTCTGCTCCCCCACCGTTTATTCGAACTCCTTGAAGCTGAGATATAACTTTAATAGTTAAGTCTCAGCTTCTTTTTCTATTTTAGTGGTATTCTAACAAAAAACGTTGTTCCGCTCTTTTTGTCACTACTGACATCTAAACCAAAATGATGTCGTTCCGCAATTTCTTTAGCAATTGCTAAACCTAACCCAGTGCCATCCAATTGTTCTTTTGAACGAGCCTGATGGAAACGTTGAAAGATTTTTTTTTGTTCTTCTTGAGAGATGTACGAGCCAGGATTATGAATACTAATGATCATGTTGTCTGTTTCTACTTTAGACTGAACTGAAATGATAGCATTTTTTGGCGAAAATTTAAGCGCATTTTCGATCAAAATAACAAAAAGTTGGCGAATCCTGCCATAATCTCCATTAACAATAATAGGTTGCTCTACCGAAGTATGCAATTGTAATTGCTGTTCTTTTTCTGATGATTTTAAACGAAGACTTCTTAAACTATCGGATAAAATATCATTGATCGAAACAGATTCCATTGTGATAGTAAACTCGGAATTTTCTAGTCTGGATAATTCTAGCAAATCATTGATCAACCGTTCTAAAACAATAGATTCAGCTAAAAGTTGTTGATAATATTGCTCGATTTTTTCTGGCTGATCAATCAAACCGTCATTCAATGATTCCAGTGAACCTCGAATCACCGTTACGGGTGTTCGTAATTCGTGAGAAATCGTGGATAGGAAATTTTTTTGAGCTTGTTCACGATTTTCCCGCTGGAACTTTGCTTTAGCAAGACGGTTCTTTAAAATCGTTAACTTTTCTCCCAGCTGGCCTATTTCATCATTGGTATCGATGTTTAGTGATTCATCATAATTTTCGATAACAAGTTCTTCAGTGAAGTGACTCATTTTGTTGATCGGAGCTATAAATTTTTTCGATAAAAGAATGGATAATAAAAGTCCAATGATCCAAGCAATCAAAATACTGATAAATAGTAATAAAAACCCTTGTTTTTCTTCTTTATGAACACTGGAAATCGCTGAATGAAGTAAAACAACAGCGAGAACAGCGCCATTGTTATTTTTAATTGGTACACCTACCGTAACAGTTGGTTCCCCAATAACGTTGCTGAATGCATCGCTGGTGGCAGTTTTACCAGTATAAACTTTCTTGATTACATCTCGAGCATTATCAGGTAATTCACCGTACTCTTTGCTGTGCATACCATGACCTACAGTGATTGTATCAGCATTTTCATCAACGATCCAAATATCATCCATTGCAAATTGATCCATAAATTTAAGGAAGGAAGAATAACCCATACCCATTTTCATAGAGGAGCCAGAGCCCATCATACCGTGCATAGAAGAACTGCTATCGTTCGTTGTTTCTTCTTCTGTAAAATAATCATTTAAAGTTTCTGCGATAACCGTCGCACGTCGAGTCATTTCTTCAGTATGGATAGTAACTGTTTGTTTGGAGAATAACGTGCTAAATGCAATACCAATCACTACTGAAAAGAGTAACAACGTAAGTGAAAAGTAAAGGATGAGTTTTCTAGTTAGTTTATTTTTCATTTTTCCCCTCAAATTTATACCCTTGGCCCCAAACCGTGGCGATTTCCCAGTTTGGATGAGCGACTTCGTCTAATTTTGCCCGCAATCGTTTGATATGAGTGTCTACAGTTCTGGCATCACCGAAATAATCGATGCCCCATAGACTATCCAATAAGTTATCTCTTGAAAATACTTTTTCCCGATTCGCTAAGAGTAACCATAGAAGTTCTAATTCTCTTTTTGTTAACATGATTTCTTGTTGTGCGATGATAACTTTCTTTTCTTCTAAGTAGACGATCAAGTTATCATAAGTCAGTTGCTCCATCGTAAATTGATTTTCTTCTGTGCGTTCGATTCTTCTTAGAATTGCTCGAATCCGTGCCATAACTTCACTTGGGGAAAAGGGCTTAACAATATAATCATCCGCGCCGATATCTAACCCCATGATTCGATGGTAGTCTTCACCTTTGGCAGTGACCATGATGATTGGGACATTGGATGTTTCCCGGATCTTTTTACAAACGTCGAATCCATCAAGTTTTGGAAGCATAACATCTAATAAAATCAGCTCGATTGAATGGCTAAAAAATGTGTCAAGCGCAGTCTGTCCATCAGAAGCTACGATCGGAGAAAATCCTTCTTTTAAAACATATTCTTTTAAAACTTCTGTAATTTGTAAATGATCATCCACGATCAAAATATTTTTCATGAAATATCCTCCTAGTTACTCCTTTTATTATAGTCAATAATTGCCTATTTTGGGAATTTATTTTCGACACATATTTGACACAATTATTCATTAAACTAAAGGAAAGGTGTTAGCTATATGTTATCTAGTTCCATGAACTAGTCATTTAAGAAAAAGATAAAAATTGAATGAGACAAAAAGCATCTCAGTTATTTTTACTTATTTTCTGGCAGAGCTATGCTAGCTCGCTTCACGTTTAAATTTAGGAGGAATTAAGAAATGAAGAAGATAATTAGCGGATTACTTGTAGTAGTGTTTGTAGGAGGTCTAGGTTTTGTTACCGTTAGTGAGGCTGTTAAAAGTCCAAATCTTGACCAAATGAATAGGTTCGAAATGGGACATAAATGGCGTCAAGATACTAGGAATGATAAACCAACTGAACTAGAACGAAAATTGAAGACAGACGAATTAACAAAAAAAGAGGGGAATGAAATTCAAAAAAATCAAGAGGAATCAAATGATTATACGTATTGTAGAAGAGAAAATTTTCGTAGAAACCATATGGGAGGAGTGAGACAAAGCCGTCATGGCAGAATGAACAATTCTTGTTGGCAAAATGGTGAAAAAGCTGAATAAAAAAAATATTCCCCCATCGGAAAGATGGAGGGAACACAAATCAAATTACACACAACCATAAAATACCACACTTCCTCATAATTCTCAACAATTTCGGTTTTTATTTAAAAAAATGAGAAATTTTTTAGGAGTAAAACATGCTTTATTCAATATATTATGGTTTTTGTCAGTTAATCGCCAAGAAACTCAGAAAAATGAATAAAAAACATTGCTCACTTGAAGCGAGCAATGTTTTTTTTGATGATTTTATAAAACTCTTACAGCAAAATCAGGAGCATAAGATGCCACTGTTGCGACTTGTACCACATCTCCAGGAACAGGTGCATGAATGTATGAACCATCACCAGTTGAGATCCCTACATGATATGTTCCACCATGACTACCCCAAAAAACTAAATCACCAGCTTGAGCTTCACCAACCGAAATTGTAGCACCAGCCGTTTCTTGGTCAACGGTTGTTCGACCTATAGAACGTCCGGCAGAAGCAAAAGCGACTTGAACTAAACCAGAGCAATCAAATGCGTCAGGACCAGCAGCACCATAAACGTATGGTTTGCCTAAATGCGTTTTTGCAGCGGTGACAATAGCAGAACGTACATCTGTTTGTTTTGCTTGCTCCGTTTTTTGTTTGTTTACCTGAGCTATTTTTTCTGATAACTGAGTTTCTTGTTTAGTTGCTTCGGACTCTTGTTTTGAAATGGTTTTGGTATCTAATTTTAGAGTGACTTGTTTTTGTTTTAATTCTGTCAATTGCTCTTTTTTATCGTCTGTTGAACCTTCTTTGACCGTTAGCGGTGAAACGTGTGCCGCAAGTGTTAGGGATATGTCATCATTAGGTTCAGATGCTTCAGAAATCGTCCCGATGGATTCGATTTTCTCTAACTGATCAAGGTCGATTTGGATTTTTTGAATTTTTTTCTCTATGCTAGAAAGTTGATTATTTTTCTCGGCTTTTTGTTCGGAAATGCGCTGTTTCGTTTCTTTTAATTGCGATAATTTTTGTGAATATTCGGTAATAAATTTCTCTTGAGTAGTTGCTTCTGTTGAAGTTGCAAAGGCATGGTCACTTAGCAGTAAACCTGTTGAAAGCGTTAAACAGCCGAGAAATAATTTAGTTATGAATTTATTTTTTTTCAAAAAAACTCTCCTTAAGTATTCAAATTTTCTCTGGTAATTCGTTGAGATTGCTTAAAATATAGAGTTGCTATTTTAAGGCCAGTTAACATTTAAACATAGGGAAAGCAAAAAGTCTGTAAAAGGTAGGTTAAATGTTTATTTCTTGGTTTACAAAAAAGGTACTTTTATTTCAAAATGCTAGTTAGTTGTAATAAAAGTGCGATTAGATTTCAATAACATACATTTTTTAATTTTATGACGCTAAAGTTCAATGTTCTTGTGGTCGGTAATTAACGTGCTATTCTTATTGACTATCTTTTTTCCTGATTTTGATTTAAAATAGTTCATAAAGTCAATGAGTATAATAGCTGGAAAATAGGAGGTAGGGCAATGAAAAAAGAAACAGTCTTTGAGATCACACATCAATCGATTTTAGAAACAGCTAAGGCGCTTTTTTTGGCAAACGGGTATAAAAATACGTCTACTCGCGACATTGCGAAAGCTGTAAATATCACACAGCCAGCCTTGTACTATCATTTTTCCAATAAAGAAGTTTTGTTTATTGAAATAAATAAACAAATTGGCAAGCAGCTGAAACATGAGATAGAGCAAATACAAAATGAGACTGACTCGCTTGAAAACCAACTGATCAACTGTACTAATGCATTGTTGAATGTCTATCATAGAGATATTTTTTCTTTTATTCATCAAAGTGCAGCTGAAATGGAGCAAGAAAACAAACAACAATTGTTTTATATACTGAATGATTATTATTTAAAACCATTACAAGCCATTTTTGAAACAAGCCAAACACAGTTAAACAGCAAAGTGTCATCGAAAAAAGCAGCTCAGTTTTATCTTATGAGTTTGTCGTTATTGTTTTCAACGGTTCACCAACTTTCTACAGAAAAAGAGCGTTCAGAACAGATTACTGAATTGATGGACATGGTTTTGCACGGCGTTATTTCTTAAAGAATTAAATTGTTTTTTATCATGTGATAAAAAATATTGTTTAATTCTTTTTTTCATGGTAAAATTTTATCAATCGATAAAAAATGTTTGTTTTTTTAAGCATTTTTTTATCAAGTGATAAAAAAGAGGTGGAATCAATGTTTTTAGGTTTAGAAGAGATGAAGTATTTTAAGCTTAGGTATACATTAGTAATTGGTGTTATTGTATTGGTTGCTTATGTGGCTTTTATGTTGTCAGGTCTAGCAAATGGGCTTGCCCAAGGGGTGAGACAAGGTGTCGATCAATGGGATGCGACGAGTATTGTGTTATCTGAAGATGCGAATAAGAGTTTAAATGCTTCAAGTTTGGTTATGGATGATTTAAATCAGGTGGAAGCAAAACAAAAAGAACCACTTGGGCAATACGCCGGTGCATTAAATAAAGTCGGCCAAAACAAAGAGGCGGATAAAATCAATATTTCCCTTTTTGGTGTGACTGAAAATAGTTCAATCAAACCTAAATTAGTTGAAGGACGATATTTTAAAAAATCAGGCGAAATAATTATTCCGCAAAACTTAGTGGATAAAGGAATCAAGCTAGGAGATATCGTAAAAATCGGAAAACTAGATAAAGAGTTGAAAGTTGTTGGTATTACGAAACAAAACAGCTTTAGTATTGTACCGCTGATTTATACATCGTTAGATCAATGGCAAGAGCTTAAATTTGGCAAAACCATCGAAGGAAATAAAGCGCCAATCAATGGAATAGTTGTCCGCTCTACTAAAACAAATGACATTAAGTTGAAAGATACAGATGATCATTTGGCAAAATATGAAATTGAAGCCTTTATTGAAAAATTACCTGGTTACAGCGAGCAAAATCTCACGCTGAATGCGATGATCTATTTCTTGTTTGTGATCACTGCTGCGATCATTGGGATTTTTATCTATGTGATGACCTTACAAAAAACAAGCTTATTCGGAGTAATGAAAGCGCAAGGAATCTCAAACGGGTATATTATTAAATCAATCATTGCTCAAACCTTTATTTTAGGTGTGATCGGTGTCTTGATCGGTGTAGTCTTGACCTTATTGACAAATCTTGTTTTACCATCTGCTATGCCGTTTGAACTAGATAGTATGAATCTCCTGATTTATAGTGTAGTGTTGATCATTGTTGCTGTATTGGGCGGGGTTTTCTCGATCCGCACAGTGACTCATGTTGATCCGATGAAAGCGATAGGAGGGTAAAAAATGACTGATATTTTATTAATGAATGACATCCGTAAAACCTTTGGTACAGGTCATGCAAAAGTTGAAGCATTAAAAGGAATCAATTTAAAGGTTAAAGCAGGAGAGTTTGTCAGTATCATTGGCCCTTCTGGTTCAGGTAAAAGTACTTTTTTAACAATTGCAGGAGGCTTGCAAACACCTACATCTGGGACTATTAAGATCAACGGCAAAGATTTTACACATCTAAAGGAAAAAGAGCGTTCAAAATTACGTTTTGAAGAAATTGGTTTTATTTTACAATCATCCAATTTGATCCCTTTTTTGACTGTGGAGAATCAGTTTACTTTAGTTGATAAAATCGAAAAGAAAAAAACAGAGAAACAACGTATCAACGAGTTATTATCTTCTTTAGATATCGCCGATTTACTTCATAAATTTCCAAGAGATTTATCTGGCGGAGAACGCCAGCGAGTGGCGATTGCTCGTGCATTGTTCAATGAACCAAGTTTGATTTTAGCGGATGAACCAACTGCTAGTTTAGATACAGAACATGCGTATGAAGTTGTAAAGATTTTAGCAAAAGAAGCGCATGAAAAACAAAAAGCAACGATCATGGTTACTCATGATCCGAGAATGATCGAGTGGAGCGATAATGTTTATCGGATTGAAGATGGTGAGTTAACAAAAGAGTGATAAAAAATAAAAGAAGAGGTTGAGGCATAAGTTTTTAACTCCGAATAAGCTAATACATCGCTTTGTTTCGTAGAAATTTCAAGCTTATTTCCGAAACCTTCAAATCTGAGTGTTTTAGCACTTAGAATTAGATGTGATTGAAATAAAGTTTTGGTTCCATCGTTTATCAGGATTCCATGTGACTGTGATATGACTCATAGAGTTATGTTTCAGTCACTTCTTTTTAATTTTAAGTATGATAAAATTCGATTTTGGGTTATGATGATAGTGGAGAAAAGTAAATGGTTGGATATACATATGCTTGGTATAAGAAAAAAATAAAACAGCAGAAAGTGAGGCAGTACAATGGATAATAGAGTGGAAGTAATGACATTTTCACAATTAAAGAAGCTTGTGGAAGAACTTGAAACAAATAATTCAATCCATGATAATACGAAAGTATTTATTGATACCGGGTGGGATAGTGTTCAAGAAGTTGAGCCAAACGCTTTTCATGTAGAAGAGGTTGTTGAATTTAAAGTACAAGATGAGTTGACAAAAGATTTCTATGTTGGGTATACATTGACAGAAAAAGCGGAACGGATGCAGGCACAAGGTCAAGCAGAAACCGCTGTTATTATTAGGAATTTATATTAAACGTACGTTGATTTTTTCGTGCATCAAATTTCAAGTAAAGTTTTTCCTTTTTATAGGATACTCACTATTTCTTTTTTTGATATGATGTTATATCATGGGAAATAATCATTAGGAAGGTGGTGTTTCTTTTGACAAATAAAATTCCATTTCCAAAGAACTATGAGCGGTTTATTGAGTTGGGACAAGAAGCAATAAAAAATAATCATTTAATTGAAGCGGTTGATTATTATGAGCAAGCTTATGCCATCAGACAAGATTTTCCATTGAATTTAGTGCTAGTAAATATGTATTTAGAAACAGGTGAAAACGAGCAAGCATTATCATTAGCTTCAGAAATGAAAGAAAAGTATTTTGCTTACTTAGATCATATGGAGACGTATATCCAAATTTTGATCCAAAATCATATGTTTATTCAAGCACATAGTATTATTAATGAACGAATTTTGATGGAGCAAAGCGGAGAAATGAGAAAGTTGATTTCTTTGAAGAAAAAGATCCGTCATCTTGAATTGATGTATCAGCAGTTTGAAGTTGGAAAAATCAAAGAATTAAAGGACGAGTTAGATCATTTAAATAAGCACAATTACTATGAGCAAATGGCGATAGTAAAAAAAGCGGGACAGCTACCTCAAGATGAATTTATTGTGATTGGAAAAAAATTTTTATTAGATGAGCGAGTACATAATTTGGTTCGTTCGTGGATACTTGAAGAACTTGTAAGACTTCACGTTAAAGAAGAAGTTGAATTTTTGTGGAGAGATAACAAAAAGTATACCGTCGTTCCAGCTTCTGTGGGTACACCATTGGATAGTGCAGCGTACCAAAGAATCTTATTATTTTTAGAAAAAGAATTGATCAACGACGATCCTATTTTACTTGTAGATATAATGGAAGAAATTCGGCTACATTTTGCGCTACTTTATCCTTTGGCAGATGAAATCATTAAAGATCCAAGGTTGTGGGCCGTGAGTTATGTTATTTCTTATAACCATTCTATTGCACAAAAGTATCAGGTAGATGAAGAACGCTTAGAAATTGAAAAAATCCAGAAGATTCAAAGCCAGATCCGCTTTGAACTAGAAAAGATGGTTTTATAGAGATGAAAAGAGTAAAGGGCTGAAAAAGTCCTTTACTCTTTTTTAGATACGAATAAGCTATATGTTTATTTTTTAGTTGTATGATTAATAAATAATAGCAATAGAAACGAGAGTAGGAAATATAAAAGAATACATCCTTGAATAAAAGTGATGATTAAAAATAAGAGCGGATAATCGATCATCGTAAATTGATTAAGATAACGATTAAAAATAAATTCTGTGAGAGCTAAAAGAAGTGAAATAACTAATAGCCTTGTATGATGCTGACTCAATACAATTCACTACCTAACGATAATATTTACTAAAAAGCTATAATAACATAAAAAAAAGGTGGTTTTTATCAAGTTTTATATGGAATCGATAGATAAATGAGAAAATATGAATATTGTTTATAATTTAAATCTTATTGTTAAGAAGATTTTGGAATAAATAAAAAACACTGCTTATTTGTAGTGTTTAGGTGAGAGACTCTTGTTTATGGCAACATCTGATTTTAAATTATGCTATAATTCTACATGTAGCAGTAAATCGATGGTCCAAAAAATGACGCGCCCTGAGGGAATCGAACCCCCGTCTCAAGAACCGGAATCTTACGTGATATCCACTACACTAAGGGCGCAAGCACGTTTACTAGTTTAGCTGATATTTCGATAAATTACAAGGGGGAGGACAAAAATAATGAAATTTGAACAACATCTATCACAACAACAAAAACAAGTTCAAAAACTTGCAATGACGCAACAATTGCAACAATCGATCCAGATTTTACAATACAATTCAGAAGAACTTTTTGCATACATAGAAGCTAAGTCGTTAGAAAATCCTTTGATCGACATTCAAACTGAGACCAACTACGGAGATTTTCCAAGTTCTGGCAGCCGAACTTATACAAATGAAGAAAACAACTACTTAAATCAAATTCCTGATAACCACACGTCACTTTTTGAATATTTGATTGATCAAATCCACTTAAATTATCGCGATACTTATCTACGAACGCTGGTTTTATTTTTAGTTGAATATATTGATTTAAATGGTTATTTGATGATCGACCTAGATGAAGCTGCTTTAAAAACAGGAGCAAAAGCAATCGAAATGCTAGATGCTTTGACGTTGATTCAGCAATTAGATCCAGCAGGTGTTGGCGCAAGAGATTTGCGGGAATGCTTGTTGCTGCAGGTAGAGCGTGACGATACAGCACCAGAATTAGCCTATATTGTAATTGAAGAAGAATTTGATCATTTGGCTAATCGCAAGTGGGGATTGATTGCTAAAAAATTTGATGTAGAGTTATCAGAGATTCAAACGATTTTTGATTACATTCAGACATTGACCCCGGCGCCAGGAAGTATTTTTGAATCCACTTCTGGATTGTATATACGTCCAGATTTAACATTACGAATCAAAGAGAACCAACTAAAGGTTCTTTCAAATAAAACAGGCACTCCGACGATTCAGTTCCAACAAGCCTACTTTGAACGAATGGAAGCAACAGAGGATAAGGAAGTGCAAGAGTACATCAAGGAAAAGAAAAATGAATTTGAATGGCTAGAGAAAACGATCATCCAACGTGGTGATACTATTTTAAGAGTCGGCACAGAAATCGTTCAACGCCAACAGCAATTCTTTTTTCAAGAAGACCGCCCGCTAAAACCGATGACCTTAAAAGAAATTGCAGAATCATTGAATATCCATGAATCAACCGTCAGCCGAGCAGTCAATGGCAAATATTTAGAAACAGAATTTGGTGTTTTTGAGCTTCGTTCATTTTTTTCTAATGGCTTGTCTAATGAAGCCACAGGAGAAGAAACCTCAACAAATAGCATCAAAAAACAACTACAAGCTTTAGTTGATAATGAAAATAAAGCAAAACCTCTCTCTGATCAAAAATTGGTAGACTTGTTAAAGGAACAAGAAATCGAAATTTCCCGTCGTACCGTAACCAAGTATCGAGAGGCTTTGGGAATCCCTGCTTCGTCTAAACGAAAGAGATATGATGATTAAATTTAAGTAGCGAAGAAGAGCCGTCAAGTGGGCTCTTCCTTTTTTTATTTTCTAACCAATGGAAAAAGGACTGTTTCTTTGATTGTATCGCTATCAGTAAGAACCATCAATAACCGCTCAATACTAAAACCCCAACCAGATATCGGTGGTAGACCATATTCCATCGCCAACAGATAATCTTCATCCATTTCCATTGATTCTGTATCACCATGTGCTCTTAGCTGTGCTTGTTGTAACAATCTTTCTCGTTGTTCTATCGGATCGACTAATTCAGAATAACCATTGATGATTTCTGCCCCATTTACGATCAATTGAAAGCGGTCAGTTAAGGCTGGATCTTGATCATTAGACCGAGCTAATGGTGATAAATCAATAGGATGCTGAATCAAAAATGTTGGTTTTACAATATGAGGACGGCTGATTTTTTTATAAAGTAAATCAATTAAATTACCGCGACCTAAAGAATGAATATCTTCATGTTTTAAGTGAATCCCTTTTTTTACAATTTCTTCGTATAGCTCTTTTGCTTGTGGAAACTGATCGATATCAATTCCTGTATCCTTCAACAAAAGTTGCCTGAACGAAACGATCGCCCAATCTTCGGCGAAATTGACGGCTGACTGACCAATTTTTATCGTTGCTGTATGGAAAACATTCTCTAGTACATGTAAAATCAATTCCCGCATCAACACCATAGAATCTTGGTAATTCCAGTAAGCAGCGTACCCTTCAACCATGGTAAATTCTTGTAAATGTTGAGGGCTGATCCCTTCATTTCTAAAACTTTTAGCAAATTCAAAAATCTTAGTGAAACCACCGACAATCAATCGTTTTAAATAAGTCTCCGGTGCAATCCTCAAATTAAGTTCAATATCTAAGGCATTGTGATGTGTATGAAATGGTTTGGCAATCGCTCCCGATGATGTATTTTGGAGAATAGGTGTTTCTACTTCTAGAAAGTTTTTAGCTTCTAAAAAATAACGAATTTGTCGAATGAGTTGAATTCGTAAAAGCATTTGTTCTTTTGTTACTTCTGTCATCAATAAATCCAGATAACGTTGCCGATAGCGCGTTTCAATATCAGTTAAGCCGTGCCATTTCTCTGGAAGTGGACGAAGAGCCTTACCTAAAAATTGATAGTCTGTTGCTCGTAGTGTCTTTTCTCCCGAATTTGTTGTATACATAGAACCATGCACACCAATGAAATCTCCGATATCAATAGTTGTTCGAAATTGGTTTAAACTCGTTTCACCTAATTCTTGTTCTGTTAGTAAGACTTGAAAACGACCGTTTACATCAGCTAAGTGAACAAAAATCAATTTGCTGAATTTTCGCATAGTGAGAATTCTTCCAGCAACCTTAATGTTTTGAGTTCCATCGTCAAGTGACGCTAATTCAGAGAGCTCATGATTTATTTTATAGCTTTCGGGATAGATTTCTACCTGTTGTTCTTGTAATTTGTTTCGTTTTTCTTGGCGTCTGTTCATTTGTTCGTTTGTCATAATACCATTCACTCTCCTAAAATATTTTGCACAAAAACAAAAAAACTTCCACCGCTCAAGAGAATATCTCTTGAGGGCGAAAGTTTCATTCATCGCGTTACCACCTCAGTTTGTTACTGCATCACTACAGTAACCTCTTCGGGTACAGTTATTTATACCCTATCTCTATAACGGGAGATCCCGTAGCAGTATCATCAACAAAGTGAATCCGTGCTAAGCTCAAAGTCTTTTTTCGTTCTGCTGTTTATTGCTTCATCCCACCAACCGAAGCTCTCTTTAAATAATCAAACAAAAGTACTCTTCTTATCAACGCTTTTAAATTTATGCTTGTAAGCATATTACCATAAGTTTAGGTGCAGATTCAAGAGGTAATTAAAATAACTAGGCTTGCCAAACCAAATGTTCAGAAGGTAGTCCATCTTCGATTCCTTGCCAAACAGAAACAAAGTGAAATTTTTCTAAAAGATGTTTTGATGCACCGTTTTTTGGATCGATAATGGCATAGATCGTGGCATCTGATAATATTTCCGATTGCTTTATCAAGTCCAATAATATCGCAATTATTTGTGTTGCGTAACCTTTGCCCCAGTGTTCGGGCAACAACATATAACCTATCTCTATTTTATTTTCCTCATCCCAAGACAATTTACCAAAACCAATATAGGTTTCTTGGTCAAATATTTTGTAGTAACCTGTCTGGTCATTATGAGCATTATTATAAGCCAAAATCTTTTTGAAATTTTCAACGGCTTCAGTCTCAGGTTCTGCTTTTTCAGTGATATAACGCATGACACGAATATCTTTTGTGAGAAGAGAATAGAGTTGTTGGTCATTTTCTTGATAAAAATCGAATGTTAAATTTTTGTGATTCGTCATTATTTTTCCCCTTTCAACAAATAAATATTCTTTTATTATACTTGTTTTAAATCAAATTAGAAATATAAATATACAGTCGAAATAGTTTAAAAAACTAACCGGAATCTTACTATGAAATTGTTATTATAGAATTGCTTATAAAGAATAATGGTTGAAGTTGAAAGGAGAATATAAGGGTTATTATTGTTTTTATAAGGATGTATCAAAAATCAGATGTAGGAAAGAAACGAAGTGAATAGATTAAAGGAGGTTAAATGACATCACTTCTCAAATTGAATTTATGTAAGGGGTTCCTTCTGTTCTAAGCCACAAAATTGTTAGCGCAGTAGCATTAAATTGCCTAATTAGTTTTTAATGGAAACGTAGTAGTTATTACCTAATACTAAAATAAATTGTAAAAATTTATTTGTTAAACGTTAGAAAGTCGATTGTATGTTCCTAAAATCTATTTTATAAGGAGATGTTATTTATGAAAAAAAGAAGTATTTATGTAAGTCTAACAATAACGCTATCAGCTCTAGTCATCGCAGCATGTAGCCCGAATAGTAAAACAGTTTCATCAGAAGGAACTACCACCTCAGAGCCTAAAACAGAAGGCAAGAAAACATCCTCATTAAAATTTACTTTAGATAAAAACAAACCACCTTATGAAGATTTGAAGAAAGATTGGAATTCTGTGAATTTTGATAAGTATTTTTTGATGGGCGCTCAACAAGCATGGAAAACATGGCCACGCGCAGGAGAAATTTGGCAAGGGGCAGATTATTCTAAGTATGGATACGCCCTATCAACTGAGACGTATACTTGGATTGCCTATCCTGATAAAAAGATTGAAAAAATGTATAGCAAAGACCTACCTAAGGATATACGTGAAAAAGTAGAAATTCCAATTCTTTTTTATAAAGATACTTTAAAGGGGAAAGACATCGCTGGAACTATTGAAAAGGATAACTATTTTGACCAACCTTATCAAGATACTCAGTATGAAACCTTACCCAAGTCAACTGTTCATTTTGCTATTAGTAGCCATGAAATGTTTCATGGTTTTCAAGCGTCATGGGAGACAAGCGGTCAAAAGTACAAGAACATTATGGATTCAGATTATCAAGAGAGTCTAGAAAAGTCGAATGAAGACAAAGAAGCGAGAAAAATACGAGCAAATCTTATGGAGAGTTTACGAAAAGCAATTGTATTTCCAGAAAAGGAAAAGGAATATTTAGAGACAGCGAAGTATTGGAATACCAAATATCAGACAGAGCATAGTGAAGATGCAGAGTTTGTAAAAGGTTCAGATATTCATGAAGGCTCGGCAAGATATTTTGATGATGCAATGAGTGTGCGTTCTGTCCTTGGAATGGATGCACCAAAAGATGAAATATTTAAAGCGTATCAAAAAATGGTAACGCTGGATTTTAAAGAAGAAAAAGACATAAGAGGTCCAGATGAAGCTTATGAGCTTGGTGGTTTTGCAGGGATGTTACTAGAAAAACATAATGATAATTTAGATTGGCAGGAAAGAGTCCAAAAAGGTGAACGGTTAATTGATATATTACTAGAGGATTATGAGGCGAAATTACCAACAGAATAATGTAGCTACCATAAAAATTGAAATAGAATTGATCGTGAGTCTGTAATATAAACTGTGTAAGTTGTTGATTTTAGGTGAGACAACTACACAGTTTTTTTCTATATTTTTTATAAAAATAATGTGTATCTTTCGATTGAAAATAGAAAAAGAACCCTATTATAAAGGTTCTTTAAGAGCCACCTGACGGATTCGAACCGTCGACCCCCACCTTACCATGGTGGTGCTCTACCAGCTGAGCTAAGGCGGCAATATTAGTAATACAGATAATAGATTACCGTAGATAGTAAAACTTGTCAATAAATTTTCGTTTTGTTATCGATCAAAAAAACTTGTTGACACAAGCCATTTCAAATTGTTAGACTAAAACAAAGGGGAGAAAATAAATATGTTTATTGTTTGGGGTAGTACAGGATTTGAACGCGATTTAGGAGATACAGTGATCCAATGTGACTGTAGTCATTGTAACAATGAAGTAATCATGCAAGGAAAACAAATAGGACGGAAATTCACGTTATTTTGGATTCCAATTTTTACCACATCTTCTAGTCATTACTTGTTGTGTCCAATTTGTGGATATGGAAAAGAAATGCCTAAAGAGATCTTGGAACAATACTTAGTGAGTTCTGCTGAAACAGTTACTGAGTAAATTAATTAAAAAAAGATTTGACATGTAATTTATTTTCCAGTAGAATACAACATAACAACAAATGAATAACAGTCCGTTGAAGAGAAGAGTAAATTTGGACGTGCTTTATTAGAGAGTCTCGGTTGGTGAAAAGAGATAAGCGCATAAGAGTTGAAGATGGCCTCATGAGGATAAGCTGTTGATACGTAAGCAGCTTCGGGAAGCACCCGTTATCAAAGCGACAAGTTATAAGACTTGGTCTAAGAAAAGTAATCATAAATTACTTTAAAACAAAGGTGGTACCGCGATTATTCGCCCTTTACTAGCATAAGCTGGTAGAGGGCTATTTTTATATTCATCAAGAATAACAGTATGAGACTAACGAAGAAAGTATTGATTCTTCAAACAACTGAATAATTAAAGCAATGAGATGGAAAGTACAGATAAAACGATATCTAACAGAGAGCTTGGGTAGCTGAAAACAAGCGATAAACGAAATCTGGAAAATGGCCATTGAGCAGCGCTTCGAGTGAGTAATTCATAAGACAGCGACGGATGCACCCGTTACTATGCTAGAGTATAATCGATCATTGATCGACGTACTTGATGAGGATATCTATGCGAGTAGATATCAAATAGAGGTGGTAGCACGCAAAAGCGTCCTCAAATGTATAATGATATACATTTGAGGACGCTTTTTTCTTTTTATAAATAACAAGATTGGAAGGCTGAGACAGAAAGAAGTTGAATGAACGAAACATAGGAAGATAGCGATTTATATCAAAAGAATTATAGGAGGAACAAAAATGATCGAATTAAAAAATATAGATGTCACCTTTTATCAGAAAAAACAAGAAATCAATGCAGTAAAAAATGTCTCCTTAACGATTGAAAAAGAAGATGTATTTGGCATTGTTGGTTATTCAGGGGCAGGAAAAAGTACCTTGGTTCGAGTCATCAATTTACTTCAGCGACCAACTAAAGGTGAAGTTATTATCAATAACAAAAATATCCTTGATTTTTCAGCCAAAGAACTAAGAGCGCAGCGTAAAAATATCGGTATGATTTTCCAGCATTTTAATTTGATGAAGGAACGAACGATTTTTGCCAATGTTGATTTTTCCCTAAAATATTCTGGCCTTTCGAAAGAACAACGAAAAGAAAAAATTGAACGATTACTTGATTTGGTAGGTCTTTCGGAGAAAAAGGACGCCTATCCTAGCCAGTTATCTGGCGGGCAAAAACAAAGAGTAGCTATTGCCAGAGCATTAGCGAATGATCCAGAAATATTATTATGTGATGAAGCAACTAGCGCATTAGATCCTAAAACAACGATTCAGATTTTAGACTTATTGAAGAAGTTAAATAAAGAGTTAGGTTTGACGATTGTTTTGATTACGCATGAAATGCAAGTTGTGAAAGAAATTTGTAATAAAGTCGCTGTGATGGAAGATGGACGGGTAATTGAAAAAAATGATATTGTTTCGATTTTCAGTCAACCAAAAGAAGCCTTGACGAAGGACTTTATCCGAACAGCAACACATATCGATCAAGCGTTGGAAACAATTATTCAACATCCAAGTTTGACGAATCTGAGTGGAAATGAAGTGTTGGTAGAATTTTCTTATGTAGGGGATCAGACAAGTGAACCTTTGATTGCTCAGCTTTATAGCAAATACCACGTGGTTACGAATATTTTATATGGAAATGTAGAAATCTTGCAGCAAGTCCCAATTGGCAATTTGATCGTAATTCTTTCGGGAGAAGAACATCAGCGAGAAAAAGCATTGGACTTTTTACAAAAACAAGGTGTAAAAATCAAAGTATTGAAAAAAAATGAACCAGAAGAAAAAATCATACCATTACATGTTATCTAGACCGAATATAGAGAAGGAGTGACTTACATGCAAGACTTTTTACAACGCTATTTTCCAAATGTTCTATTACTAAAACAGGAGTTTATCACTAGCACGATTGAAACATTATATATGGTCTTTTGGACAGCAATTATTGCCGGAATTCTAGGAACTTTACTTGGTGTAATTCTAGTTGCGACAGGGCCAGAAGGAATCTTAAAAAATAGTGTTCTTTATAGTATTTTAGAAAAAATCATCAATGTTTGTAGATCCATTCCTTTTATCATCATGCTGGCATTGATTCAGCCGATCACTCGTTTTTTAACAGGAACAACGATTGGGACCACGGCTGCCTTAGTGCCGCTGGTGATAGGGGTGATTCCATTTTTTGCACGTCAAATCGAAAACGCCTTATTAGAAGTTGATCCAGGTGTAATTGAAGCCGCAGAATCAATGGGAACGAGTCCCTTGGGAATTATTTTTAGAGTTTATTTAATTGAAGGCTTACCAAGTATCATTCGAGTTTCATCAGTTACGATCATCAACTTAATTGGTTTAACTGCAATGGCAGGTGCAATAGGCGCCGGCGGTTTAGGCAATTTAGCGATCACCAGAGGTTATAATCGGTTTCAAACGGATGTGACCGTGGTTGCGACATTGATCATCTTAGTTTTAGTTTTTGCCAGTCAGTTTATAAGTAACACATTGATCAAGAAAACATCACATTAAAAAATGAAAAGAGGAAATGTAAATGAAAAAAACAATTAAAATTATCGGATTAGCTTTAACAATTGGATTTGTATTAGCAGGATGTTCTGCTGGAAGTGCCAAAAGTGAAAAGAATGAAGTCGTAAAATTAGGGGTTGTGGGTGCGAATAATGAAGTATTAGAATCCGTAAAGGAACGTTTGAAAGATGATGGAATCGACCTTCAACTTGTTGAATTTTCTGATTATACGCAACCAAATGCGGCATTAGCGGAAAAAGAAATTGATTTGAACTCATTCCAGCATCAGATTTTCTTAGATAACTACAATGAAGAACACAAAACGGATCTTGTTTCAATCGGTAATACGGTCAGCGCGCCATTAGGTATTTATTCATCTAAAATCAAAGATATCAAAGAGTTAAAAAAAGGTGCTGAAATCGCAATTCCAAATGACGCAACAAATGGTGGCCGTGCGTTATTGTTATTACAAAGTGCTGGGTTGATCAAAGTAGATCCTGCCAAGAAGCAAACACCAACCGTAAGTGATGTGACAGAAAACAAATTAGATTTAAAAATAACAGAATTAGATGCATCACAAACGGCTAGAGCACTCCAAGATATCGATGCATCCGTGATCAATAGCGGAATGGCTGTAGATGCTGGTTTTGTCCCGACAAAAGATGCGATTTTCTTAGAACCCGTAGACGAAACATCTAAACCTTATGTGAATATCATCGTTGCTCGTAAAGCTGATGAAGATAATAAAACGTATAATAAAGTAGTCGACACTTATCAACAAGAAGAGACTAAAAAAGTCATCGAGGAAACATCAAAAGGTTCAAGTATTCCAGCTTGGGAAACATTTGGCAGAAAATAAAAGGAGGACGATAAAATGACTACATTAACAAAGCAATCGATCAAAGAAGAAATTCAGCAAAATGCAGATGAAGTGATCGCTTTAAGACGGCATTTTCATCAGTATCCAGAAGCCAGTTTAAAGGAATTTGAAACAATCAAACGAATCAAAGAAGAGCTAAAAAAGCTGGATATTCCATTTGAAGAAGTAGGAGAAACAGGAGTACTTGGCACAATCGTTGGAGGAAAACCTGGTAAAACAATTATTTTAAGAGCAGATATCGATGCGCTAGAATTAGAAGATGCGACAGGAAAAGAGTACCAATCTAAAAATCCTGGATTAAATCATGCATGTGGCCATGATGGTCATGCGGCAGCATTGTTAGGTGCTGCAAAAGTCTTGAAAAACCATAAAGACGATTTTGTTGGAACGATCAAATTAGCGTTTCAACCAGCGGAAGAAATCGGAGCTGGCGCTTGTCAGTTTGTCGATGGCGGTTTCGTAGAAAACATCGATCAAGTTTTCGGGATCCATTTAGATTCAAGTGTTCCTGTGGGAAAATTAGTTGCAACTAAAGGGGCTACTAATGCTTCTTGTGATATTTTTAAAATTGAAGTTGAAGGATTAAGCAGTCATGTGGCGCAACCAAATGTTGGTCGGGATGCTGTATTAGCGGCGGCAAGCATCGTCGTAGAATTACAAAAAATAGCAGCACGAGAAGTTAGCCCGTTAGATCCTGTAGTCGTTGGTATTGGCGTGCTCGATGCAGGCACCAGATATAATATTGTGGCTAATCATGCTGCAATCGAAGGGACAGTTCGGGCATTCAGTCATGAAACACGAGCCTTTGTTTTAAAACGTGTTGAGGAGATAGCAAATCAAATTGCTGAAGCTCATCGGACCAAAATTTCGTCTTTCCATATTCATGATGCAGCAGGACCGCTGATCAATGATGATACTGCAACTGAATTAGCACAAAAAATAGCAGCTGGAATAGTTGGAAGTGAGAATGTCGTCACAGATCATACTAAAAGTTTAGGTGCAGATGATTTTGCTGATTTTTTACTAAAAGCACCTGGTGTTTATGGACGAGTGGGAACTCGTAATTTAGATAATCCTGATACACAATATGGGCATCATCATGAAAAATTTGATATCGATGAAGCAGGCTTGGCGTTGGCTACAGAATTTCATGTTCGCTACGCATTAACGTATCTAAATTCAATTGAATAGTTATGTGTAAA
Organism: Enterococcus ureasiticus; assembly: GCF_001730285.1. Lineage (GTDB taxonomy): Bacteria > Bacillota > Bacilli > Lactobacillales > Enterococcaceae > Enterococcus_L > Enterococcus_L ureasiticus. Next base: position 122,079 of record NZ_MIJZ01000013.1, on the reverse strand, counting down.
AGCATAGGGATTGAAGAGAAACAGATTTCAATCCTTATGCTTTTTTATTTCCACTTGGTAAGAGTAGAATGGTCAATTATAATAAAAGAAAAACCTAAAGATAAGGAGTTGGCAAAATGGATTGTACATTTAAAACCAAAGAAGGCAGGTTCAATTATCGTGTAGGTGCGATTATTATGAGTGATTTAGGTTTATTAGTAGTATCGAATTCAAAAGAACCTTACTTTTATTCAGTCGGCGGCCGAGTGAAGATGCATGAAACAGTAGATGATGCTATTGAAAGAGAGGTTATTGAAGAAACAGGTAATAAAATAGAAGCAAAAACGTTATGTTTTATTCATGAAAATTTTTTTACATCTGATTTAACTGGCGAAAACTACCATGAAATCTCGTTTTATTATTATGTAGAACTTGAAAATAGCATAGTTTCATGCCATTCATATAATGAATTTGATAAGCAAGAACAGTTGAGGTGGGTACCTTTTGAACAACTTCCACAAGCGGATATCAGGCCAGCATTTTTAAAAGAGTTGACTAAAGATAAAAATAAAACAATTCAACATATTGTACAAAGAGGATAGAGAATTTAGCAATATTCTTGCTTTTCAAAACAATTATGTTAAACTATTTTTGTAAAGAAAGGTGATTAAGAATGTTTTTTCTTTCAGATAAATTTGTGAAAAGAAGCAGCTCCCGACAAATGAATGTGATGAAGCATTGTTGTGGAGCTTAATAAAATGAATGCTTCATCGTCTAAACAAATACTGAATTTTTGAGACTAAGCTGTAGTCTTATTTAGTGTTGCTTTTGACGATGATCTTGATTTTTATAGTGCTGATGAAAGGACAACGTGTTTCGTACGTTGTCCTTTGTTGATAATGACAAGGGATAAGATAGGTTGGGCCTATTTGATCGCTTGTTTTTTTGTCTTGATTAAGCAAATGACCTTTCGATTAAATGTATGAAATCGTTGTTTAAGCAACTTTAAATGTTGAATAGATAAAACAGAAACTTACTACAATTTACAACGAATAATAACAAAGATATCAGAAAATTCTTTGTGAAAATGGAAAAGAGGAAGAAAAATGAGTTTATTAACAATCGAACACTTAACCCAACGCTTTGGCGAAAAAATTCTTTATGAAGATGCATCTCTTCGTGTCAATAAAGAGGACCATATGGGGTTAACGGGTCAAAATGGAGTGGGGAAATCTACCTTAGTTAAGATCTTAACAGGTGAAATTTTGGCAGATGATGGAACGATCACATGGCAAAATAATACTAAAATCGGTTATTTGGATCAATACGTTGAAATTATCGGAAATAGTACGATCAATGAATTTTTACACCAAGCATACAAACCATTATATGAAATCGAAGACAAAATCAATGAACTATACGGAGAATATGGCGAAACTGGTGCAGACAAATTATTAGAACGAGCGGGAAATTTACAAACACAGCTAGATGAAAGTGATTTTTATCAAATCGATATGATCATCAACGACCTTGCCAATGGTCTAGGAATCGAAGCAATTGGATTAGATCGACCGATGAACGAATTAAGTGGTGGACAACGATCCAAAGTTATTTTAGCGAAGCTTCTTTTGGAGGAACCCGATGTTTTACTACTGGATGAACCAACCAACTATTTAGATGACACCCATATTCAATGGCTGGTCAATTACTTAAATGATTTTGCTGGCACGTTTATTCTAGTTTCTCATGATTACCATTTCCTAAATGCCGTGACTAATTGTATTTGTGACATTGAATTTGGTAAATTAACGAAATATACTGGGAATGTGGAAAAATCATTTGCCCAAAAAGAACAAAACAAAGAAAGTTACTTAAAACAGTACCATGCCCAACAAGCAAAAATCGAAAAGGCAGAAGCTTATATTCGTAAATACAAAGCAGGAAATCGTGCGACTATGGCGAAAAGTCGTCAAAAACAATTAGACCGAGTGGAACGCATGGCACCACCAGGGAGTTTAGTAAAACCACAAATTCAGTTTCCCTATCAACCGATCGTCGCAAGTTTAGCGTTGATCACAGATGAATTGACGATTGGCTACACTAATCCACTTTTAGCGCCGATCAATCTATCTGTTCATAGTGGAGAAAAAGTGGCAATCAAAGGCTTTAATGGAATTGGGAAATCGACATTAATCAAAACATTAACGGGAAAAATCGAACCGATCAGTGGTGAATATCAGTATCCCGCAAATACAAAAATTGCTTATTTCTCGCAAGATTTGACGTGGGAAAACGATTATTTGACTCCGTTAGCTTATTTAAGTGATTGCTTTCCTAAAAAAACGGTAAAGGAAATTCGTACGTACTTAGCAAAATGCGGATTACCTGATAAGTTAGTCAATCAGCAATTGCGTTTATTAAGTGGAGGGGAGCAGACCAAGGTAAAACTAAGTGCGTTGACGATGGACTCAAGTAATATTATTTTCTTAGATGAACCTACGAATCATATTGATGCAGCAGCGAAAGAGAGCTTGCGGCAAGCAATTCAGCAATTCCAAGGAACAGTCATCATTGTTTCCCATGAAGAAGAATTTTATACGGATATTACAGACCGTGTAATCAATATTGAAGAAATGATCCAATAAAAAAACGGCTTCTGACATTATTTAAAGTGTCAGAAGCCGTTTTTATTTAATTCATTAATCCATCATGGATTTTATCTAAATTCCACTTCATCATGGCATAATAGCTATCGCCATCTTCTCCTTTTTTAGCAATGGAATCGGTAAAAATAGTACTGTAAATTGGTAGATCTGTTTCTTTTGATACACGTTCCATACTACGTTTGTCTACACTGGTTTCAACAAATAAAGCAGGGACTTTTGTTTTGTGGATTTGATCGATGATTTGCTTCATTTGGTCAGGTGTTCCTTGGCTTTCTGTGTTGATTTCCCAAATATAGGCAGCGGTCAATCCATATGCTTTAGAAAAATATTTAAAAGCACCTTCACTTGTGACTAGTAGTTTTTTATTTTCTGGAATATCTGCGAATTTTTCTTTGGCTTCTTTGTCTAAAGCGGAGAGCTTTTCAATGTATTCTTTGGCATTTTTTTCGTAAGTTTCTTTATTTTTGGGGTCTTTTTCACTCAATGTATCTCTAATTGCTTCTACATAAGAAATCCCATTTTGAATGTCTAACCAAGCATGTGGATCTTGTTCGTTTTCTTGTCCAGCACTGGTTAGGTACATGGGTTCGACTTTTTTACTTACGGAGAAAAAGTCTTGATCTTCTTTTTTCTTAGCTGTTTCCATTAGCTTATTGAACCAACCGTTTCCACCTGTTTCTAAGTTCAGTCCATTGAAGAATAAAACGTCCGCTTCAGAGGCTTTTGCAACATCTTCCGGCAGTGGTTCATATTCATGTGGGTCTGTTCCAACAGGGACGATACTGTGTAAATTAACTAAATCTTTCCCTACATTGTCGATCATATCGGCAAGAATCGAGTTAGTTGCAACAACGTTGATCTTTTCTTTATCTGAGGTATCTGCAGACTTAGATTGACAAGCGGCAAGTAAAAATAAACTGGCTAGTGCTGTGATAAAAAGTATTTTTTTTCTCATAAAATTTGTTCCTCCGTTTTCTGTTTATTGACAAAAAATAGTCCTTTTTTAGGTGAAAATAGAAATGCGACAACGAAAAATGCTGCAGCAGTTAAAACGATCGTAGCGCCGGAAGCTAAATTATACGAATAGCTAAAGAATAAGCCGATGATCGAACTTAGTATTCCAAAAAGAGAAGCTAAGGTAATCATTGTAGGCAAGTGATTCGTTAACAAGTAAGCAGTAGCAGCAGGAGTGATCAACATAGCAATCACTAAAATCGTTCCAACGGTTTGTAAAGATGAAACAGCAACTAACGTTAATAGAAACATCAAAGCATAATGAAAAAATTGAACATTTAATCCATAAGCTTGTGCCATGGTTGGATCAAAAGAGGTAATTTGCAATTCTTTATAGAATAATCCAACAAAGATCAACACGATGATTCCGACGATTGCCGTGATCATAATATCAGAATCTCGAACAGCCAAAACATTTCCAAAGAGAATGTGATAAAGGTCAGTCGAACTTTTAGCGAAAGAGATCATAATGATTCCTAAAGCAAAAAATGAACTGAAAACGACACCAATCGCTGTATCATTTTTTAACTGACTTTTTTGCGTAATAAACCCAATCAATAAGGCAGCTAAAATACCAAAAATCGATGCGCCAAAGATATAATTGACGCCAAACATATAAGAAGCGGCTACCCCTGGAAGTACTGCATGTGAAATCGCATCCCCCATCAAGGACATTCCTCGTAAAACAATAAATGATCCAATAATTCCTGAAACCAATCCAACAATGATCGAAGTGATCAAAGCGTTTTGTAAAAATTGGTAACGAACTAAACCATCAATAAAATTTGCAATCATGCGTCAGCCACTCCTTTAATAATGATATCGCCCATTGTGTCACCATAGGCCAATTGAATATTTTTGTTGGTAAACGTTGTTGCGACAGGACCACTTGCAATCAATTTTCTTTTCAAAATGATCACATCATCAAAATAATGAGCGACTTTGTGAAGATCATGATGGACGATCAAAATGGTTTTTCCTGCTTCTTTTAATTGTTTTAAAATGTCCATGATGACTTTTTCGCTTGTCATATCGATTCCTACAAATGGTTCATCTAAGATGATAATATCTGCTTTTTGAGCGAGAACGCGAGCGATGAAGACACGCTGCAGTTGTCCACCAGATAATTCACCGATTTGACGCTTAGCAAATTCTTCTAATTGAACGGTTTTAAGAGCTGCTAATGCTTGTTCTTTTTCTTGTTTTTTAGGACGTTTCATCAATCCTAGTTTCGGATAAGTTCCTAAAAGAACAACCTCCATAACATTGATTGGAAAAGATAGGTCTAATGCGCTACGTTGTTCTACGTAAGCGATTCTTTTCTTTTGAGTGTCAATAGAGTCTTCCCCTATAACCACCGTTTTAGAGTCTGCTTTAATCAATCCCAGCATTCCTTTTAGAAAAGTGGACTTACCTGCACCATTTGGACCGATGATCCCAGTGATTTTTCCAGCAGGAATTTGTAAAGAAATATCGATTAAGGCTTTTTGCCCTTGATAACTAACGGTTAAATGTTCGATTGTAATGTTATTATTATTTATAGACATAAAAAAACCTCCTTTTTAGGTTTGCCATAAAATTAGTATAAGATAAACTTGAATTAAAATCAATCCATTTTTTAGGTTAGCCTAAAAAAACTAATTATCTAGAAAACATTGGTTTGTTTTCTAGATAATTAGTTTAGCTCGTTCTATTTTAATTAAGTCACTAATAAATCAAACACTTCTTTCCCTAGAAGAGTATAAGATTGATTTTTAGGATATTGGTTTGTAAATAAGATGACAGCGTTTTGTTTATCTTTTGAAATATAACTATTTGTTTCAAACCCTTCTTCGACCCCATGAGCCCGAATGTAGTCTTGATACATATAAATACCACCAGCAAATTTCTCTAGTGTCTTTGGCGTCCAAAACGAGTCAAATGTATTTTTATTGATCATACTTCCTGATAAAAAATGGGAGAAAAATAGATATAAATCACCGACAGTCATACCAATGCTGCCTGTGCCAATTTCTCGATTAAATAGTATTGGTTTATCTGCAACTTTAGTTTTATAATTGTTGTCTTCCTTTTTTTCGTAAGGAAAAGTACGTTCATTTGAATGCAAGAAATCGTTGTAAAAACAAGTATGTGATAATTGCAGCTTTTGAATGAATGTTTGATTGAACAATGTATGGTATGAAGTACCTGTTAATTGTTCTAAGATACCTACTAAGAGATAGTAATTAGTCGCATCGTATCTAAATTTGCCATAAGTACCCATGATCGCATTAGAAATCCCATATTGGAGGAAAGCCTCATCAGTCATCATAGTTTCAGGTTTACTTTTTTGGTATAAACCAGAACACATTGAAAGTAATTGCCTAATGGTGATTTCCTGACTGTCCTGAATGTTTGGATAAAAGCGTTCTAAGGTCTCATCTAGCGAAAGTTTTCCGGATTGAACTTGTTGTAAAATGAGAGTTGCTGTCATAGATTTTTGAATTGAACCAATCTGAAAAAGAGATTGGTAGGTATTCGGTTGTTTTTTTTCGAAATTTGCATAGCCAAAGCCTTTTTGAAGAATGATCTGTCCGTTTTTAATCATTAAAGCAGTGCCAATAAATTGCCCATCTTCTAGCTTTTGATTCAATTGTTTCGCTAAATTTGAAGTGGGTTGAACCTCTTGATTAAAATTTTTCACTTGTTGAGCGTCATTGGTGAGTTTAGTGGTCTGTTGGCCTGTTCTAACTGTAGAATTTTTTTCGTGTTTTTGAGAAAGAAGGGCAGTATTATTATTAAAAAATAAAAGATATATTTCTAGCCCCACAAGAATCATCAGAATGAATACAACTGTAAGAGGAACCAAGGGATTGCTTTTTTTATGGTGTCTTTTTTGATGCATGGATTGAGCACCTCCGATTAGTCCTTATTTTACTCATATCGTATAGAAAAACAAGACGATCGTATACGATTTTACGAACAGTTTTGTAAGTACAAATTTTCTTCGCCTAAAAGTCGCTAAAAGTTCAAATCTTTGTCGCAAAAAAGAAAAAGATTCATGATTTTTTTAGGAATCAATGTTAGAATAGAAATTGAAGTTTTTAACTATAAGAAAAGAAAAATATCTAGTTCACGGAGGAAATCATGACCCAAAAATACAAGGATAAAACATTACGAATCTTTAGTTTGAATGCCAATCGCCCTTTAGCAGAAAAAATTGCTGAAGTTGTCGGGACTGAACTGGGAAAAAGTACGGTGCGCCAATTTAGTGATGGAGAGATTCAAATCAATATTGAAGAGAGTATTCGCGGGGACCATGTTTTTCTTGTTCAGTCGACCAACCTTCCAGTAAATGACAATTTAATGGAATTATTGATTATGATTGATGCATTAAAACGAGCAAGCGCTAAAACAATCAATGTGGTGTTACCTTATTACGGGTATGCTAGACAAGATCGGACAGCTAAACCAAGAGAACCGATCACAGCAAAATTAGTCGCCAATTTATTGGAAGAAGCAGGCGCAACGCGTGTATTGACATTGGATTTACATACAGTTCAAGTACAAGGATTCTTTGATATTCCAGTAGATAATCTATTCACGATGCCGTTATTTGCTCATAATTATCGGGAGCAGCGCTTGACAGGCGAAGACATTGTTGTCGTTTCACCTAAAAACAGTGGTGTACAACGTGCCAGAAGTTTATCTGAATATTTAGATGCAACACTCGCAATCATTGATCAAGATGAGGTTGATGGTGTTCGTTCAGGTTACGTTATCGGAGAAGTTACAGGTAAGACATGTATTTTAGTTGATGATATTTTAAACTCCGGTAGTACGATGGCAACGGCTGCTGAAATTTTAAAAGAAAATGGGGCAAAATCTATTTATGCTTGTGCTTCTCACGGGTTGCTATCTAAAGGAGCTAAAAAGATTTTAGATGCATCTCCAATCGAACAAATTTGTGTGACAGATTCTGTATTCATTTCTGAAGACCGAAAACCAGATGTATTGAATATCGTTTCTTGTGCTGAGCTGATGGGTGAGGCTGTCAAACGAATCCATGAAAATACACCAATGAGTCCGCTATTTCGTTTAGAAGAGAAATAATAACGATTGGTTTAAATCAAGAAAGAAGTTCAGCTATTGTTTTAGACTGAACTTCTTTTTATCATTTAATTTAAGCGAATAAAAAAGGATTCGTGAAAGATAGTATCAATAAAAGAATGGAGCTAGGCATGTGAAAGAACAGAAAAAAGGTGTTTTATTTGGATTTATAGCGTATGTATTTTGGGGAATCATCCCAATTTACTGGAAGTTATTACCTACAGTCGATCCGCTGGATATCTTATGTTATCGAATCGTCTGGTCATTTTTATTTATGATCATCTACATTTTGGCTACTAGAAAATGGTCATTATTTTTAGAGGAAGTTAAAACTGTTTTACAAGATAAGAAAAAATTATTTGCTATTATTTGCGCTGCTATTTTGATTTCAGTCAACTGGTTTACCTTTATTTATACAGTTAGTCAGGGGCACGTTACGCAAGCAAGTTTAGGTTATTATATGAACCCGTTGGTGAATGTGTTATTGGCAACCTTGATTTTAAAAGAAAAATTAAGTCGTTCAGGGGTGATTGCATGCGGATTGGCCTTAACAGGGGTTCTTTTATTAACAATCCAAACAGGAGAAATTCCTTATGCACCACTGGTTATGGCTGTTACATTCAGCTTTTATGGGTTGATCAAAAAAGGCGTAAAAGTAAGTTCGTATACTGGTTTGACGATTGAGACGTTTGTTATTTTGCCTGTTGCTTTAATTTATCTAGTATTCTTTTCACGACAAGGATTTATGAATTATGAAGTATCCACTAATTTATTGTTGATGGGAGCAGGTATCGTTACAGCGATTCCGCTATTACTTTTTGCACAAGCAGCAAAACAAATTCCTTATATTATTCTAGGATTCATTCAATATGTAGGACCAACATTAATGTTGTTATCAGCACTATTTTTATATCATGAGCCTTATTCAGCAGATCAATTTATCGCATTTGGTTTTATTTGGGCAGGCATAGCAGTCTTTACGTATGGCAATATTTATACGTATCGCAAGGAAAAACGGTTTGCCAAGTAAATAAGTTTAAGAATCAATCTTTGAGGAACAGTGCTAGGTATGTTAGAATAGTCCCAATTAAAATGATTCAGAAAGGACGAGTTCAGTGGAACCAATTTATTTAGATCACGCGGCAACAACACCTGCGCATCCAGCAGTTATTGAGATAATGGCCAGTGAATTGGCCAATACGTTTGGTAATCCGTCTAGTATCCATACATTTGGTAGAAAAGCACATCGTACATTAGAAGATATTCGCCAAGTGATCGCAGCTAGCCTTAAAGTGAAATCGCATGAAATCATCTTCAATAGTGGTGGCACTGAAGGGGATAATACAGCAATCATCGAAACGGCACTTTCTAGAAAAGATCAAGGAATGCACCTGATCACAACTGCAATCGAACATCCAGCTGTTTTGGAAACAATGAAGTATTTGGAAGGATTAGGTTTTGAAGTAACTTATCTTCCGGTTGATAAGCAAGGAAAATTGGCAATTACAGATCTTGAAAATGCTTTACGAGAAGATACGACATTGGTTTCTGTGATGTATGGTAATAATGAAATCGGTAATTTACTACCAATCAAAGAAATCGGAACATTGCTAGAATCACATCCAGCCATTTTTCATACAGATGCTGTACAAGCGTATGGTTCTGAACGGATTTCACCTCATGAATTTGGAATCGATTTACTAAGTATTTCTGCTCATAAAATCAATGGACCAAAAGGTGTGGGCTTTTTATTTAAAAATGACGCTATTTCATTGCCTTCATTTTTACATGGTGGAGAGCAGGAAGAAAAACGTCGGGCAGGAACCGAAAATTTAGCGGGTATTGCAGGGATGGGCAAAGCGGTTGAGCTTTTAAATGATAGCGAAAAAGAACAGCGACATGAAAAATACGCTGATTTTGAACGGATTATTTTAACACAATTAGATAAAGCTCAAATCGATTATCAAATCAATGGCAATCCAGAAAATAAGTTAGCTCATATTTTAAATTTACGGTTTCTAGGCGTCGCAAGCGACTTGTTATTGATGCATTTAGATCTCAAAGGCGTTGCGATATCAACAGGTTCAGCTTGTACTGCTGGAACAGTAGAACCTTCCCATGTTTTACAAGCGATGTATGGCAAGAACCATCCTGCAATCAAAGACTCTGTGAGAATCAGCTTTGGTTTGGGGAATGATGAGGAACAAATTCAACGATTCGTAGCAATATTAATCGAAACAATCAAAAAAATTAAGCAGTAATTTAAGAAAAACAGGATTATAACTAGTAAAAAGAAAGCGTACCAATTATAATAAAAGAGACAATAAATAAAGAGGTGGAAAAATGGCATTTAAAGAAAAAGCAACAGTAGAAGGTTGTACGGTATTTTACAAGGTAAACGAACAAGCAAAAAAATACACATTGAAAGATAATGGCTTCACTGAAACGAATTCAGGGAATTTCCAGTTGATCCGTCCATTAGATGCAACACCCCAAAGTAAAGAAGGCTTTAAATTAAAAATTACGATTGCTGAAGATTTGAAAACACTGAAAATGTCTGTTACAACTGCTAACGGATTGAAATCAATGAACATCTTTAAAAGCGAATCTCATGCAATGAGTCAAGAAAAGTTTTATTTCTTGATGGATGGTATGATCAGCCGTGATGTTTTAGAAAAAGCATAATCATTGAAAATAAGACAAGATCGAAAAAGATCGAGTCTTTTTTTATAGTCAAAATAAAGAAAAATTATGCTAAGAAGGAGGTTGTTGTCTCTTAATGCCTTTACTTCTTATGAAATACTAGTATAATAAGTATCACTGAAAAGTTACGACCTTCAAATCGTAGATGCATTCAGAATCTAATTTGAAATGATGGTGATCAAATGACAGATAACAGTAAAACTCGTGTCGTTGTTGGCATGAGCGGAGGTGTAGATTCTTCTGTTACAGCGTTGCTTTTAAAAGAGCAAGGCTATGATGTCGTGGGTATCTTTATGAAAAACTGGGATGACACGGATGAAAATGGTGTATGTACTGCTACCGAAGACTACAAAGATGTGGCTAAAGTTGCAGATCAAATTGGCATTCCTTATTATTCGGTAAATTTTGAGAAGGAATATTGGGATCGAGTATTTGAATATTTTCTTTCAGAATATCGTCTAGGCCGCACACCGAACCCTGATGTAATGTGTAATAAAGAAATCAAATTCAAAGCATTTTTGGATTACGCAATGCAACTAGGAGCAGACTATGTCGCAACTGGACATTATGCTCAAGTAGAGCGGAAAGAAGACGGAAGCGTACGTATGTTACGTGGTGTCGATAATAATAAAGATCAAACCTATTTCTTGAGTCAATTATCTCAAGCTCAATTAGCAAAAACAATGTTTCCTTTAGGTGGTATGGAAAAATCAGAAGTTCGGGCGATTGCTGAACGTGCTGATTTAGCAACTGCTAAGAAAAAAGATTCAACAGGAATCTGTTTTATTGGAGAAAAGAACTTCAAGCAATTTTTAAGTAACTATTTACCTGCTAACAAAGGGGACATGGTAACTTTAGATGGAGAAATCAAAGGGCAACATGATGGATTAATGTATTATACCATTGGTCAACGCCAAGGCTTGGGAATTGGTGGCGGCAAAGGATCGCAAGAACCTTGGTTTGTGGTAGGAAAAGATTTAGCGACAAATACATTATATGTTGGACAAGGGTTCTATCATGAACGATTATATGCTACACATTTGGATGCCAGTGAAATCCATTTTACTGTTGATACAAAAATGCCTAAAGAATTTGAATGTACAGCAAAATTTCGTTATCGTCAACAAGATGTACCGGTCAAAGTCATTTTAACTGGTGATGGAACGACTGCAAAAGTAATTTTTTCTGAACCTATTCGAGCAATTACTCCAGGGCAAGCAGTTGTTTTTTATGATGGCATGGAATGTCTTGGCGGTGGTTTGATTGATCGAGCGTATCAAGAAGAAAAAGTATTACAATATATCTAATCAAAAAAACGAGTAGGATAAATTCCTACTCGTTTTTTTGATTACAGTTACGAAAATAAGCTCTAGATTCTGGTGAAATAACCAGATAAACCATCGAAACAAACTCAACCAAACGAAAAGCCAACATCATCATTTTAGGAAACATATTGACCATTATTGGTGGATAAAAATACATTAAAAAAATGAATGGGATAAAGAGTAAGGAGATAATGTATCCTTTTTTACCACCTGTCATTAATCCAGCGACTACAATAATATAAACAAGAAAAACAAAAATCTGATACCAAACATCTGATCCAAAAGTGCCATTTCCTTCAACCACAGATTTTAACGCTATGATCAGCGAAATGATAAGTAAAATATTATTATATAAAAGTAAATAAATTGCAATTGAGTTCCAAAATACAGGTTTTTTCATATGAAGCAACATTCCTTTCTATTCATCCCATAGTTTAGCAAAAGTCCGTTTTATGCGCAATAAAATAAAGTTTATACTTCTAACTGATTCAACGTATGGTAAAATTAAAATGTGGTAAAGTAAAACTAATTCACAAGCACTTAAGTTGAAAGTTTTACTGTAAGTGACTAGAATAGCTCTTGTAGAAAGAATTGGAGTGATTGATCAATGTATCAAGTTGTTATCATGTACGGCGATAATGAGCCTTGGTGGTTTTTTGAAGACTGGCAGGAAGATATTGAAGAAAATAAAACATTTAACTGTTTAGAAGATGCAGAACGTTACTACATAAAAAAATGGCAAGAACTTTCCTCAACATATGAATACATAAATACAAAAGTTAATTATTTAGCGGCCTTCTGGAACGAAGGGGATGAACGCTGGTGTGAGGAATGTGATGAGGATCTTCAACAATATAAAGGATTAGCTTTGTTGAAGGATTTACAAGCAGTGACGTTTGAAAGTGGTGACGATTTTCATGAACGCCATAATGATTGTGCAAAACCGAAATGCTGTAAATCGAGTATAGTTTAGAGAAATCAGAGAAAAAGTCAAGAGAACAAGTTCACGGATACGTGCCTTATTCTTTTGACTTTTAATTATTTAAAAAAATAAATAGAGTTGGACCTTAATCCTTGCAAATCCATTTTCCATCTATCATATCGCAAGTCCCATTTTCAGCATCACTATTTTCGATTACTTCAATTATGGGTGTTTCTTTTTCCTTGATAGTCTGAATCGCTTGGATAATTTGATCCATAGGTTGTGCACCATTGATTAAATATTTTCCATTAACAATCAGTGCTGGGACACCTGTAAGCTGATAAGCATTTGCCAAACGAAAGTCGTCTTCAACTAACGTTAAAGTAGCCGGATCAAGGAAGGCTTGCTGCCATTTTTCAAAATCGATCGAACTATCTTTAACAATTGCTTCAATCACAGCAGGGTCATCAATATTTTGACTCTCTACAAATAATCCTGTTTGCAAAGCATCAAAGATCGCCCAGTAACCGGATTCGCCTCCTACGATGCCCGCGGCTTTGGCAGCAAGTAAACCATTCATAGATGTTGGAAAAAGAAAATCAGCTTCTCTCATTCCTTCAATATTAAAGCGGTGAAGATCATCATTTTGATTGGCGTGAACCCAATGAGATAAAATTTCGTTCTTGGCATTTTCTCTTGATCCAAACATCTGCTCGTGAGCTTGTGAATCTCTAGCTAAAGCAAAAGAACGGTGAATGATCTTTATTTCAGGCATTTCTTCTTGGACTTGTCTCATTCTATACGACATGGGAAAACAAAAACTGCAGATAACGTCGTGAAAAAATTCAATTGTAATCATAGTTTCTCCTTGATAATCATTATTTTTATACTTACAATTAGTAAGTATAAGGTTCTTCTATTTACATTTCAATTAAAAAGCTTAAAGAAGAGGCGAAAAGAATAAGCAGAGTGTGGTAAAATCAACGTATTGACATTTTTGAAATTAATTCAATTTACATAAGAAATGAAGAAGGTGAGTGAACGAAATGGCAAACAAACAACTGATTATTGCTGAAAAACCTAGTGTTGCCAAAGATTTAAGTAAAGTGCTAGGTGCAAATCAAAAAAATAAAAGTTATTATGAAGGTCCAAATGTGATCGTGACTTGGGCATTAGGACACCTACTAGGTTTAAAAATGCCAGAAGATATCAACAAAGAATGGCAATCTTGGCAAATGGAAACTTTACCAATGGTGCCAAAAAATCTAGGGATCAAACCATTACCCAAAACAGGACATCAATTAAAAGCGATCAAACAATTAGCGAACCGCAAAGATGTTACCGAAGCGGTCATTGCAACAGATGCAGGACGTGAAGGAGAACTCGTTGCCCGCTGGATTCTGGAATATGTTCATTTTAATAAACCAGTCAAGCGCCTATGGATCTCTTCTCAAACAGACAAAGCAATCAAAGACGGGTTTAAAAAATTAAGACCAGCTAAAGAATATGATAATTTATATTATTCAGCATTAGCTCGCGCCAAAGCAGACTGGTTAGTCGGATTAAACGTGACTAGAGCATTAACAGTGAAATATCAAGACAGCTTATCCGCTGGACGTGTACAAACACCGACATTATCCTTAGTCCGTCAACAAGAAAAGAAAATCGAAGGTTTTAGACCGCAAACGTACTTCTCAGTTGAGCTTCAAGTTCAAAAAGAAAAAGCTAAACTGGTTCAAAGCAACCCATATGCCTTTAAAGAACGCAATGAGGTAGAAGCTTTTGTGAAAAAACTAAGCGAAGGTAAAGGCAAAGTAACCGATATCCAAGAAAAGACGAAAACAGAACAAGCACCCTTACCGTATGACCTAACTGAAATTCAAAGAGAAGCCAACCAGCGTTATCAATTTTCAGCGAAGAAGACCCTTTCACTTGTTCAAAGTCTCTACGAATTTCATAAAATCGTGACCTATCCCAGAACGGATAGCAAATATTTGACTACAGATATGAAAGCAACGATGAAAGAACGATTGCAGGCAATTAGCGATTTTGCGCCAGAAGTCAAAACGTATATCAAAAACGGCGGTCAAGTTAAACTGACTAAAGTATTTCAAAACGAAAAAGTGACAGATCACCATGCGTTGATTCCGACTGAACAACGCCCACGTTATGAGAAGTTAAGTGGCGATGAACAAAAAATCTATAACATGATCGTGACTCGTTTCTTAGGGATGTTTGCCGAATCCCATCGTACAAAACAAACAAAAGTAACGGTAAGCTTTGGTAAAGAGCAATTTATGTTCCGGCAAAGTAAAGTTGAAGTTGCCGGCTGGAAACAAGAAAAAGAAGAGGTTATTCCATCTGTCGACTGGAAATTAGGTATGGTGATTCCACCGAATTTCACTATCAATAAAGAGTTAACCGCACCACCAAAACCATTGACCGAAGGAACTTTGTTAGGATTGATGGAAAAACACAGCTTAGGTACTCCGGCAACGCGTGCGGAAATCATTGAAAAACTGATCAAATCAGAGTTGATGGAACGGAATACCAATGGGCTTAATGTTTCACCAAAAGGCAAGCAATTACTTGAATTGGTCAATCCATCTTTAGTGACCCCTGAGCTAACAGAAAAATGGGAAAAAACTCTAGAAGCAATCGCCAAGGGCAAACAAAGCAGCACTGTTTTCCTAAAAGAAATCGAGCAAGATACGAAAAAATTAGTCAACGAGATCAAACAAAGCGAAAGCAAATACCAGGATTTTTCAATCACACAAAAGAAATGCCCAGAATGTGGCTCAAACTTACGTGAGAAGAATACCAAAGACGGGAAAATCTATATCTGTTCCAACCAAGATTGTAGCTATCGCCGTAGAAAAGATCCTAAAGTTTCCAACCACCGTTGTTCGCAATGTCATCGTAAAATGGAAATCATTGATGGAAAAAATGGGGCTTATTTCAAATGTAAATACTGCTCGATCACAGAAAAAATGCAAGATAAAAAAGAACGCAACAAAAAGCTTACGAAACATGAAGAACGTAAGTTAATGAAGAAATATTCACAAAAAGAAGAACCAGAAGAAAGTGCACTAGCACAAGCTTTGAAAGCAGCAATGAAACAAGATTGATTTTCTAATTAGAAACACTAGTTATCAAGAAATTTGGTAATTGGTGTTTTTAATTTGTTAGCAATCATGAGACCGTTTGATTTCATGGTATAATTTAGACAAAAATAACATTCAGAAAAGAGTGTATAAACTATGACAATGAAGACTGAACAAGAAAAACTGGATGCCAAATTCATGAAACAAGCACTAGAACTAGCCAAAGATGCTGCAAAACATGGGAACGAACCGTTTGGTGCATTACTCGTAAAAGCAAATAACGTTGTATTGACTGGTGAAAATCAGATTCATACAGAAAGTGATCCCACCTATCATGCCGAATTAGGAATTATTCGTGATTTTTGTTCTAGCCAAAAATTATCGGATTTATCTGAATACACACTTTATACAAGTTGTGAACCTTGTTGTATGTGCGCAGGAGCGATGGTCTGGAGTAGTTTAGGTAGAATGGTTTTCAGTTTATCACATGATGAATTAGCTGAGATTGCAGGGTTTAATATTATGATTGGGAGTGAAGAAATTTTTGCTAAAAGCCCAAATAGACCTGAAGTTGCTAAAGGTGTGTTAAAAGAAGAGGCAGTTCCAGTTTATGTCGATTACTTTCAAAAATAACGACAAGAAGAGAAAGGAACATCAAAATGAGAAAAAATGAGTATCTAACTCTAGTTGCGATGGAGGAATGTGCAGAAATCCAGCAAGCACTATCAAAAGCAATTAGATTTGGGTTTGACGATCATCATCCATCTAGAGCAGATGAAACAAATGAAGAACAAATGTTGACGGAATTTTATCAATTGACTGCGATGATTGAAGAAATGCAGAAGCAAGGAATAATCGAAGGATTTACTCAAGAGAAAATAACTCAGGTAAAGAAAAATAAAATTGATAAAGTTTATAAATATATGGATTATTCGAAGGGGAAAGGGCTGTTAGAATAACAATTTTTTTTACTTTGATTTTATGTTAGGTGCAAATTATAAAGGTTAGATGTGATTGTTGAGGGGAAGTAACTTTTAAAGTTTAAAATAATTATTATTCTATATACTGTTAATTTCTAAGCTGAGGGAAATCACTTCATCCGAATTGTTTTTTTCATATTCTAACATCCAAAGGCTCTTTTCTTATCTTTCCCCAAGAACAAAGGAATATTTTAATGAAAAAAGGGCAGAAACATTTGTAATTTGCAATAAAAGGAGTATACTCTAAATTGGAATCATTCTAAATTTAATAAAAAGAGTTTCCACACACATATTGTATTTAGGTTTATTTTATTCTGGGTTTTGATTCATTTGGACTGTTCCAACCAACGGTATTAAATGAATAATTATTTTGAATGAAATCAGCTTCTTTCTTTTTGTGGAGACCGTAAAAACAAGGGGGATTATTGATGTTTGATATTGTAACATTAGCAAGATTCCAATTTGCAATGACGACAGTCTTTCATTACTTCTTCGTACCGTTTTCAATAGGATTAGCACTTGTAGTCGCAGTCATGGAAACGATGTATGTTGTAAAAAAAGATGAACGTTATCGCAAAATGGCGAAGTTTTGGGGCAACATTTTTCTATTAAGTTTTGCAGTCGGAGTTGTAACAGGAATTATTCAAGAATTCCAGTTCGGGATGAACTGGTCAGATTATTCTCGTTTTGTCGGAGATATCTTTGGTGCTCCACTTGCGATTGAAGCGTTACTTGCATTCTTTTTAGAATCAACATTCTTAGGTTTATGGATTTTTACTTGGGACAAAGTAAATTCTAAACTGCATTTAACATTTATTTGGTTGGTATTCTTTGGGTCAATGATGTCTGCTTTCTGGATTTTAGCTGCAAACAGCTTTATGCAACATCCAGTTGGGTATACATTAAACAATGGCCGTGCAGAGTTAATTGACTTTGGGGCAGTAATTGGGAATCCAAAAGTTTGGTATGAGTTTACCCATGTTCTGTCTGGTGCAATTGTGATGGGCGGAATGATCGTTGCAGGTCTTGCTGCGTTCCAAATTTTGAAAAAACGTGATATGAATTTCCACAAAACATCTATGCGCATTGGTTTATGGATTGCTTTATTTGGTTCACTTTCTGTTTTATTTACAGGTGACTTACAAATGAAAGCTTTGATCAATGATCAACCAATGAAATTTGCAGCAATGGAAGGGGATTACGAAGATTCAGGTGATCCGGCTGCTTGGACATTGATTGCTTGGGCAGATGAAGCCCAACACAAACAAGTATTTGGGATTCAAATTCCTTATATGCTAAGTATTCTTTCTTATAATAGTTTATCTGGTTCCGTTGATGGAATGGATACTGTGAATGAACGTTTGAAAGAAGAATATGGGGATGATAAAAATTATTATCCACCAGTCAACACATTATTCTGGAGCTTTAGAGTCATGGCTGGATTTGGTGCATTGATGCTATTAGTTTCAGCTTTAGGATTATTCTTTAGTCGTAAGAAAAAACCTTCTCTTTATGAAAAACGCTGGATGGTTTGGATTGTGGCTTTATGTACGTTTGCACCATTCTTAGCAAATACAACGGGGTGGTTGATCACTGAACTTGGTCGTTATCCTTGGACTGTTTATGGTCTATTTACGATCGAAGATAGTGTCTCACCAAACGTATCAGTGGCTTCACTATTAACATCGAACATTATTTACTTTATTCTTTTTGCAGGTCTAGGTTCAGTGATGGTTTACTTGATCACAGTAGAACTTAAAAAAGGACCAGATTATGAAGAAAAGAAATTAGCAGAGGCGAACTCTACTGATGTAGATCCATTTGATAAGGAGGTCTTTGGCGAATGAGTACGTTACAATTACTTTGGTTTGTACTGATTGGTATTTTATTCTCAGGCTTCTTCTTCTTAGAAGGTTTTGACTTTGGCGTAGGGATGTCGGTTCAAACATTAGCGCACGATGAAGAAGAAAAAGAACAGATCATCCAAACGATTGGACCGGTTTGGGATGGTAATGAAGTATGGTTATTAACAGCAGGTGGGGCGATGTTTGCTTCTTTTCCATACTGGTATGCTTCATTATTTAGCGGATTTTACTTGATTTTGTTTATTATTTTAGTTGGTTTGATCATTCGTGGTGTGTCATTTGAATTCCGTCATCGTATGCCGGATGGTAAACGACGCAGAATGTGGAACTGGACATTATCAATTGGTAGTTTTATCGTGCCATTTTTCTTTGGGGTTTTATTCATTGATTTGGTTCAAGGAATGCCGCTTGATGTTGATGGGAATATGATGGCTTCATTTACTGACTACTTCAATGTATTTTCTGTTGTAGGTGGCGTTGCTTTAGCATTATTGTGCTACTTGCATGGATTGAACTACATTGCACTTAAAACAGAAGGACCAGTCAGAGAACGTGCGCGTAATTATGCGTCATTCTTCTATTGGATTTTATATGTTGGCTTAGTTGTGTTTGCAGCATTGTTGTACTTTAAAACAGATTTCTTTGATAATCATTTCGTCTTGACGTTATTATTAGTAATAGGAATCGTTGCATTAACAGTCGTTGCTAATGTAAGTGTCTTTAAGAAAAAAGAAATGTTGGCTTTTCTTGCTAGTGGCTTAACATTGATTCTTTTAGTTGCTTTATTATTCAGTGGTTTATTCCCACGTGTGATGGTTGGTAGTGAAGGGTATTATGACATCTTGATCAAAGATGCTTCAAGTTCTCCTTATACATTGAAAACTATGACATGGTTATCATTAACGATTTTACCCTTTGTATTAGCCTATACAGGTTGGTCTTATTATGTCTTTAGAAAACGTATCAAACATCCAGCTATTGCAGCTGTGGGGTATGAAGGATGATCGATAAAGCCATCTTAAAAATGCCGAAAATCAAAAATATCATGATCTTGCTTGCAGGTTTTTCTTTCCTGCAAGCAGTATTTATTATAGGACAAGCATTTTATTTATCTAAAGCCGTTGTTGGGTTATGGGAAGGTGGTCAGTTAAACGACCAGCTGTTGAATATTTTGGTGTTCTTTTTGTTTTATACTGGCAGACATGTGATCACGTATCTTCGTGAGAAAATGTTAGATACCTTTAGTTATGATCGCTCTCGTGAATTAAGAGAAGCCTTGTTACAAAAAGTGTTTCGACTTGGACCAACTGTGGTTCAAAAAAATGGTACGGGAAATATGATCACAATGGCACTTGAAGGAATCAGCCAGGCAGAGAATTATCTGCATTTGATCTTGATGAAAATCATGAATATGATGATCATTCCGTGGATCATTTTGATTTTTGTGTTTACCTTAGATATTCGTTCAGGGATCGTTTTATTGGTTGTGTTTCCTATGATCATTATTTTTATGATTATTTTAGGATATGCGGCGCAAAGTAAAGCGGATAAACAATATAAAGCTTTTCAGATCTTATCTAATCACTTTATAGATTCATTACGAGGATTAGATACGTTGAAGTTGTTTGGCTTGAGTAAAAAATACGCAGGTAGTATTTATAATACCAGTGAACGGTTTAGAGAAGCGACGATGAGTACACTGAAGATCGCGATTCTATCAACGTTTGCTTTGGATTTTTTTACAACATTGTCTGTAGCTGTTGTGGCGGTGTTTTTAGGATTGAGTTTGTTGGAAGGCGGAATTCTACTATTTCCAGCTTTGACGACGTTGATTTTAGCACCGGAGTTCTTCTTACCAGTTCGTGATTTTGCTAGTGATTACCATGCGACGCTGGATGGGAAAAATTCATTTCAAGCAATTCAAGCTGTCTTGGATTTACCAGAAATGACTGAAACGGATCGTCTTACTTTAGGGGATTGGACAGCGTTGAGTGAATTATCAGCTGATCATTTGACATTCCAATATGAAGAAGCAACACAACCCGCTTTAAAAAACTTGGATTTTGTAGCAAAAGGGTATCAAAAAATTGGGATCATCGGCGCTAGCGGCTCGGGTAAATCAACCTTGATCAATGTATTGAGCGGTTTTTTAGAACCAGATGCTGAAACGACAAAAATCGAAGTCGATGGACAAGTGATTCCGCATTTTCTGCAAAGAGAATGGCAGAAGCAAGTACTTTATATTCCGCAAGCACCTTATATTTTCCAAGATACCTTAGCGAACAATGTCCGTTTTTACACGCCAGATGCGACAGATGAGCAAGTGTTAGCCGCAGTTCAATTAGTCGGATTAGAAACGCTTGTAACAGAGCTTACAGACGGTTTAAACACGGTGATCGGCGAAAGTGGGAGAATGTTAAGTGGCGGACAAGCACAGCGTGTAGCGCTTGCTAGAGCTTTTCTAGACAAAACACGTCGCATTCTATTGTTTGATGAACCAACCGCTCACTTAGATATCGAAACGGAAGTGGAATTAAAGGAAAGAATGTTGCCTTTGATGGAAGACCATCTTGTCTTTTTTGCCACTCATCGATTACATTGGATGGCGGAAATGGATTATATTTTAGTGATGGATAAAGGGCAGCTGGTTGAAGCGGGAACGCTAGCTGAATTGACTGAGAAAAATGGTTACTATGTGAAATTAGTGAATCAAATGAGGGGGACAGAATAATGGAAAATACCCCAACAAATAAAGAATTATACGAAAAAGATCAATGGGTCAAACCATTCTTGAAAAAGTATAAAGGTTTATTGTATCTAGCTTTGGTTTTAGGCTTTTTGACCTTCTTTAGTGCAGGCGCATTAATGTTTAATTCAGGTTATTTAATTAGCCGAGCAGCGTCACTTCCAGAAAATATTTTGATGATTTATATTCCAATCGTATTAACACGTGCCTTTGGGATCAGTCGTCCAGTTTTTCGTTATATCGAGCGTTTAGTCAGTCATAACTGGGTCCTTAAAATGACGTCTGACTTACGTTTGAAGCTTTATATGGTTTTAGAGAAAGATGCGATTTTCTTTAAATCAAAATACCAAACAGGTGATATTTTAGGCTTGTTGTCTGAAGATATCAATCACTTGCAGAATTTATATTTACGCACAATTTTCCCAACAGTGATCGCTTGGTTGTTATATATCTTTATTATTATTGGACTGGGTTTGTTTTCATGGTGGTTTGGTTTGTGTATGTTAGTGATGTTAGGGGTCGTGATTTTTCTATTGCCTTTGATCTCAGTTTTAGTGAATGGTGCTAGACAAGAAAAACAAAAAGTTTCTAAAAATGAATTATATAAAACACTGACAGATAATATTTTAGGTGTTTCTGATTGGGTATTCAGCCAACGTGGTCAAGAATTTGTTCATTCTTATGAAGCGGAAGAGGCAAAACTTCGTCAGTTAGATGAACAAATTAAACGTTTTAATCGTTTTCGTGATTTTGTTTTACAGGTTGCATTTGGTGTGATCACTGTCGCAATTTTAGCTTGGACGAGTGTTCGTTTTCCAGGCAATCATGGCGGCGCAGCTAATTGGATCGCTGCATTTACGTTGACGGTATTCCCGTTGATTGATGCTTTTGCGCCACTGCCTGATGCAGCGCAAGAAACAAATATCTATAAAGATTCAATCAAACGTTTGAACGACTTACCTGAACCAGAAGAGGTAAACATTGTGTCGAAAGATCTAACGATCACAGATACAGAAATCAAAATTAGTGATATATCATTTTCTTATGAAGGAACATCAAAGCTTGTTTTAGAAGACTTGAATTTGACCATTCATTCAAAAGAAAAATTGGCTATTTTAGGACGTAGTGGTTCAGGTAAAAGTACCCTGGCAACGTTGATCCGTGGAGATTTACAGCCTGATAAAGGAACGATTACATTAGGTGGAATTAAAACGGCTGAGTTTGGCGATCAAATCACAAAATCAATCGGTGTGATTCACCAAGCACCTTATCTTTTCAGAACAACGATTTTAAATAATGTCCGAATTGGACGAGAAGAAGCCTCAGAAGAAGAAGTTTGGCAAGTGTTGGATAAGGTTGGTCTAAAGGAAATGATCGACGGGTTACCTGAAGGATTACTAACAATGGTAGATGAAGCTGGTTTGCGTTTTTCTGGCGGTGAACGTCATCGTTTGGCATTGGCTCGGATTTTACTTCAAGATACACCAGTTGTACTACTAGACGAACCAACGACGGGTCTGGATCCTATTACTGAGCAACAATTATTAGATACATTTTTTGACACATTAAAAGATAAAACTATTATTTGGATCACTCATCATCTTCAAGGTGTTCATATGATGGATCGAGTGATATTCATTGAAGATGGGCAATTGGAAATGAGTGGTTCACCACAAGAATTGTTAGCAACAAATCTTCATTATCAACAATTGTATGCAATTGATCGAGGCATGAACAAGAATTGATTGGTTGACGAAAGTGCTTATTTACGAATAAAATAAAAAGATGAGGCAAAACTCTATGAGCTTTGCCTCAAACTTTTAAAAGCTTAGTAAGGAATCAGAATGACCGCTGCAGTAATAATTCTGTTAGTAAAGTTAGTTGTTCTTTACCTAAACAATCGGGTAATTTTTCGATATCGGTCAATGCTTTTTCAGTGACACGTTTCGCAAATGCTTTAGCATCATTAACTCCGTCTAGCTCGTGAACGAGTTTTGCTGTTTCAGTAGCCTGTATGTCTGTGATAGCAGCACCTTTTTTTAAATAAACAGCAAAGCGTTCTGGCGCTTTTTGCATTGCTAAAATCAAGGGTAACGTGTAGACTCCTTGTGCTAGATCCTCTAAAACGGGTTTTTTCAAGGTTTTTACATCTGCTGTATAGTCTAAGATGTCATCATAAACTTGAAACGCAATGCCGATATGCCGACCAATTCGTTTTGCTAAGCGTTGTACTTCTAGACTAGCACAACCAAAATGAGCACCTTCCAGACAGCTTAAAGAGAATAATTCGGCTGTTTTTCCGTTGACGCTGCGTAGGTAATCAGAAATAGTCATATCTTTTTTATAGCGTGTATGCATTTGATCTAATTCACCAAGTAGTAACCGTTTCATCGCAGAAGCGTTTGTATGTAGAAAATCAGAACCATTCATCGTTTCAGCAAGTAATTCAAAAAATTCAGTAAATAATAAATCCCCTGTGTAAACAGCAATATCTTTACCATAGCGGGATTGGATTGTAACGGCTCCTCTACGCAGTGGTGAGTCATCGATGATGTCATCATGTATCAATGTTGCCATGTGTAGGATTTCGATCGAAGCGGCGATTTTGATTAGTTGTTTATGGTCTTGTTTTTGTTCATCACCGATTTGAGCAAATAAAAAAAAGAAGGCAGGGCGTAGTAATTTTCCGCCTGAATAGGTTAGTTCGATCAGAGCTGCTTCAATTTCTTTGTTTCGTATTTTAACTTGATGTTTGATCAGTTCACAAGTTTCATTTAATTGTTGTTGGATAATAGGAAATTCTTTCCAAAAATCATTCATAACCAATATTCCTTTCAGTAATTCAATACTATTGATTGTATACGATGTTGGTAAAGAAATACAAGCAAATTATTCTGTGAGCATAAAACTAAATATTATAAGGAGAGAAGAGTATAATTTGAATAGAGAAGTTTTTTTTGAATTAGTTGAACTAAAAGCAAAGACAGCCAGTGTTTTACCCTTTCTCTTAGGGATTTGTTTTAGTTGGTACCATTATGGAAGTTTACATTTAGGATATGTTCTTATTTATTTTATTGCGATGTTTATTTTTAATATGGCTGTTGATATTTTAGATAACTATAATGATTACCATCATGCCAAAGAAGGGCATGATTACAAAGAGAAAACGAATATTATCGGGCGGGAAAATCTATCCTTGCCGATGATTCGCCGCTGGATCATTTGGATGGTGGCAATTTCTGCCTTGATGGGGATTGGTCTGTCTATGGTTGTCGGCTGGCCTTTGTTATGGCTGGGACTTTATTGCTACCTGATCGGAATCTTTTATTCATCTGGACCTAAACCATTATCAAGCTTGCCTTTGGGTGAATTCTTTTCAGGATTTACAATGGGCTTTATGATCATGTTGATTTGTGTCTATATCAATACATTTGATTCTTTTCAGTGGACAATGAGTAATATTGGCAGTATCTTTTTAGTGTCATTGCCTAATACTTGTTTGATCGCTAATTTAATGTTAGCAAATAATATTTGTGATTTAGAAGAAGATGAAATGAATCATCGCTTTACCTTAGTGCATTATTTAGGGAAGAAAGCATCGATTGGTTTGTTTGTGGGATTGATCGTGATTGCATTTGCATCGATCGTGTTGAGCGTTGTTTTAGGTTTAACGCCACTTACGATGTTATTGACGTTACTCGTTTTGCCCTTTATTTGGAAACAAACAAAGCTATTTTTAAACGAACAGGTCAAAACAAAGACATTTATTTGCGCCGTGAGAATTTTGGCAGTCGGAGCACTTGTACAAGTTGTATTTTTTGCCATAGGATTGTGGCTTAAATAATAAATAAAAAGGTTAAGAGGGGATTTTTAAAATGAGTAAGCACGTCGTTATTTTAGGCGCTGGCTATGCCGGTTTAAGAGCGCTACATGAATTACAAAAAGGCACCAATGATCTAAAAATCACATTGGTCGATCAAAATGATTACCACTTTGAAGCAACCGATATCCACGAGGTTGCAGCAGGTATCCAAACATCAGAAAGAATCACGTATCCAATCAAAGATGTGGTAAAATCAGCATGTACGACTTTTGTACAAGGCAGAGTGGAAAAAATCGATAGTGAAAACCAACTGGTTCATTTGAAAGATCAAGAAGCGATTTCTTATGATTATTTGATCGTCGCATTAGGGTACGAGTCAGAATCGTTCGGCATACCTGGTGTTGAAGAGTTCTCATTAAAAATGGTCGATATTCCAACATCAGAAAAAGTGTATCAACATCTAACAGAGCAAATGGAAGCTTATAAAGAAACCAAAGACGAAAATTGCTTAAAAATCGTTGTCTGCGGTGCTGGTTTTACAGGAATTGAATTATTAGGTTCTTTACATGAAGGAAAGAAAAAACTAGCTGAAATCGCTGGTGTTGAACCTGATAAAATTCAATTATACTGTGTTGAAGCTGTCACTCGTTTATTACCAATGTTCAGTGAAAAACTTGGCGGCTATGGCATCGACCATTTGAAAAAATGGGGTGTTAATTTCTTAGTTGGAAAACCGATCAAAGAAATTAAACAAGATACCGTTGTTTATTTAGATAATCAAGAAACAAACGAATTAAATGAATTGAACGCTAAAACAATCATCTGGACAACGGGTGTTAGTGGAAGTCACGTTGTTGGAGATTCTGGATTTGCAGCTAAACGCGGCCGTGTGATGGTCAAACCTGATTTAACAGATGCAGATCATAGTAACGTTTATATCATTGGTGATTGTTCTGCTGTGATGGATAAAGAGTCTAATCGTCCATATCCAACGACTGCACAAATTTCACTTAAAATGGGTGAACATGCTGGGAAGAATATCAAAGCCCAATTAAAAGGGGAACCAACGAAAGAGTTTAGCTTTAAATCATTAGGTTCAGTTGCTTCTATCGGTAACAGTCATGCCTTTGGTGAAGTTGGAAAAATGGAAGTTAAAGGATATCCAGCTTCTGTTATCAAAAAAGTGATCATGGATCGTTCGTTATTTGAAACAGGCGGGATCAAAGAAATGTTGGCTAAAGGCCGCTTTGATTTTTACCGTTAAAAATAAAAATACAAACAAGAGCTGGGAAGGATTCACAGTAGAGAGTTGTTTTGAAATGACAGAAAGTCAACGGTAGATGGAAGTTGACCAAAATAACTACTTGAATTACAAATCTGGAGCGAAATGTTCTATTCGGGTGAGATCCGTTAGCGTCTTTTTGAGTGGAAATTATTTATAATTTCAACTATGGGTGGTACCGCGTGTATTTATGCGTATGAGACAAAATAAAATTTTTGTTTCTGACGTTTATTCGTCCCTGACAGTCTATTTCTGATTGTCAGGGATTTTTTTGTTTTCAAAAATTAATTTATAAGAAAAATGAGGAACATAAATGAAGAAAGAATTAAGTGTAAAAGAAGCATTATTTATATTTTTGTTATTATTATTGATTATCAGTATTTGTGTGATCGGTGTCGGTATGAGTCCGATTTTTCCCGTATTATGTGCACTAGGTTTATTGATTGGCTGGAGTAAATGGCGAGGCGCTTCATGGGATAAAATCCATGAAGGAATCATAGAAGGTGTGGAAACTGGGATTATTCCTATGATTATCTTCATTTTAATCGGAGCTTTGATCGCAGTTTGGATCGCAAGTGGTGTCATTCCAACGATGATGTACGCAGGATTTTCGGTTATCAGTACGAGTATCTTTTTGCCTTCTGCGTTTGTTAGTTGTGCCGTTGTTGGAATTTCGATTGGAAGTGCCTTTACAACGGTTTCGACAATTGGTTTGGCGTTAATGGGCATGGGTATTTCAATGGGATTCAACTCTGCTATCTTAGCAGGAGCAATCATTTCAGGTGCTGTATTTGGAGACAAGATGTCACCTCTTTCAGATACCACGAATTTAGCTTCGGCTGTTGCGGGAGCTGATTTGTTTAAACATATTAGAAATATGATGTGGACGACGGTTCCAGCTTTTGTTATTTCGTTTATCCTTTATGCAGTTATTGGCTTTCAAACGAAAATTGGACAGACTGATTTAGAAACAAAACAGTTTTTAGATGTGTTACAAGCCAATTTTGCCATCAGTTGGTGGGCAGTTCTGCCGATTTTGTTACTTGTTTTATGCTCGATCAAACGTGTTCCGGCAATTGCTTCATTATTAGTCACGATTTTGCTTTCCAGTGTCATGTACATGATTCAGACCCAAAATATTGATTTAAAACAATTAAGTACGATTTTAGAAAATGGCTTTGTATCTGAGACAGGAATGGAGCAAATCGATGCCTTGTTGACTAGAGGTGGTATCCAAAGTATGATGTGGTCAGTCTCATTGATTCTGTTAACTTTATCTTTAGGTGGCTTGCTTATGAAGATGGACGTGATCACGGTCTTAATGGCGCCGCTTGCTAAAAAACTAAAATCAACAGGTAGTTTAGTTACTGCAACGGTGTTTAGTGGTGCGTTGGCTAATTTGATGATTGGAGAACAGTATTTATCCATTATTCTTCCTGGACGGGCATTTAAGGAAAGTTATGATAAAGCAGGGCTTGCCCCAGAAGTTCTTTCTAGGGCTTTAGAAGATTCGGGGACGGTACTGAATTCACTGATTCCATGGGGCGTGAGTGGTGTATTTATGGCAAGTACATTACAAGTCTCTACATTGGAATACGCACCGTTTAGTTTCTTTATTTTACTATGTCCGATTTTATCGATACTTTCTGGTATCACAGGGATTGGTATTCATAAGCAACAAGTCAGTTAATACAGAGATTTCGATTTAAAATCATTAAAATTTTAAGAGAAACAATGGGGGTACTTTTGTTCGGCTCGTTTTTTAGGTATAATGGATACTGATTGAAAAGAGGGATGTTACATGGCACAAAAAAGGAAAAGTACAAAAAAGAAAAAGACAAAAAAACAGCAACAGCAGCAAGAACATCTTAATTTCATTTTTCTTGGTATCTTTTTTATCTTCTTCGGATTATTTGGACTCTTAAAATTAGGATTTCTTGGCACCTTGATCGCCAATGGGTTACGTGTGGGTATAGGAAATACATTTCCAGTAGCAGCTATTTTACTTATGCTTTATGGACTTTCTTTAGTTATATTTGGTAAAGAATTTCCAATCAAAAAGAGTCGACCGATAATTGGCGGAGTCTTTGTTTACTTGGGTATTTTGCTATTTCTACAAGCTTACATGTTTCGTAATGTCGGCACGCAAACACCAGATATCATTGGTACTACGTGGGAATTTCTTAGAATGGATCTAAAAGCAAGCACTGTAGCGCAAAATGTCGGTGGCGGAATGATTGGAGCAGGACTTTACAGTTTAACTTTCTTTTTAGTTGCGCAGTTTGGTAGCTACTTGATTGCTGGATTGCTGATTTTGATCGGTGTATTTTTGATGAGTATGCTCGATTTTCAGCAAGTGATGAGTGGGTTACAGATCATTCGGGAAAAGCTTAGTACTTTAACTGCTAGAAGCGGAGAGCGTCAAGCTGAAAAAGAAGCTAAGCGAGCAGAAAAACGTGCGGCTAAACAGGCCGAAATGGAGAAACGAGCTCAGGAACGTCTGAAAAATGATGTGAGAGAAATGACGCCAGGTGAAAAATTAGCGCAAGAAGCATGGGAACAAGAAGAAAAAGAATTGCAGGAGCCTGAACAGTTAACGCTGGTTCCAATCGATAGTTTCCAAAGCCAGGCTGAAGCGCAACCTGTACAGCAAAAAGTAGTTGCTGAACCTGAAATGGATGAAGGCGGCGAATTGGATTTTGAAATTTCAGAGGAAGCAGAAGATCGAGATTACGAGTTGCCGCCATCAACCTTATTAGATTCGATTCCATCTGCGGATCAAAGTGGTGAGTACCAAAAAATCGAAAAAAATATTGGTGTGTTAGAACAAACATTCAAAAGTTTTGGTGTGGATGCAAAAGTTGTCAAAGCAAGCCTTGGACCTGCTGTAACAAAGTTTGAAATTCAGCCAGCTGTGGGTGTTAAAGTAAGTAAAATTGTTAGTTTGACGGATGATATTGCCTTAGCGCTCGCAGCCAAAGATGTGCGAATGGAAGCACCAATTCCAGGCAAATCATTGATTGGGATCGAAGTGCCGAACAGTACTGTAAGTACCGTTTCATTTAGAGATATTATCGAGGCCCAACCAAGTCACCCAGATAAATTATTGGAAGTACCGCTCGGACGAGATATTTCAGGCATGGTTCAATCCGCCGATTTAGCTAAAATGCCTCACTTACTGATCGCAGGTTCAACTGGTAGTGGGAAGTCTGTTGCAATCAATGGCATTATCTCAAGTCTTTTAATGAGAGCAAAACCGCATGAAGTAAAACTAATGATGATTGATCCAAAAATGGTGGAGTTGAATGTCTACAATGGGATTCCTCATCTATTGACACC
Organism: Enterococcus ureasiticus; assembly: GCF_001730285.1. Taxonomy (GTDB): domain Bacteria; phylum Bacillota; class Bacilli; order Lactobacillales; family Enterococcaceae; genus Enterococcus_L; species Enterococcus_L ureasiticus. Next base: position 92,242 of record NZ_MIJZ01000013.1, on the reverse strand, counting down.
AGTCGTAACAAATCCACGAAAAGCTGCTCAAGCTTTGCAAAAAGTCGTGCAGGAAATGGAATTCCGTTATGAAAAATTTGCAGCCACTGGGGTTCGAAATATTTCGGGATATAATGAATTAGTGATTCAAAAGAATTTAGAAGATGGTGAAAATCGTCCGATATTGCCATTTATTGTGGTGATCGTTGATGAGTTAGCCGACTTGATGATGGTTGCCAGCAATGAAGTAGAGGATGCAATCATTCGTTTAGCACAAATGGCTCGTGCAGCCGGAATCCATATGATTTTAGCAACACAACGCCCAAGTGTGGATGTTATCACAGGGATCATCAAAGCGAACGTTCCTTCTAGAATGGCGTTTGCCGTATCCAGTGGGACTGATTCACGGACAATCATTGATAGTAATGGCGCAGAAAAACTTCTAGGTCGAGGAGACATGTTGTTCTTGCCGATGGGTGAAAATAAACCAATTCGAGTGCAAGGCGCTTTTATTTCTGATCATGAGGTCGAACGAATCGTTGCTTTTGTAACAGAACAACAAGAAGCAGATTATCAAGAAAGTATGATGCCAACGGAAGAAGAAACAACTGGTGGCAGCAGCGAAGCGTCACAAGATGAACTGTATGAAGAAGCCAAATCCTTGGTCGTGGAAATGCAGACAGCAAGTATATCCTTGCTGCAAAGACGCTTTAGAATCGGTTATAATCGTGCAGCACGCTTAGTCGACGAATTAGAAGCTCATGGTGTAATTGGACCATCTGAAGGGAGTAAACCAAGAAAAGTCTTTCTTGAGCCTGTACCAGAAGATATGCCGATGGATCATGGCCCTGAGTAAAAATAATGACTAAAGGAAATGGAGTAAGCTTGAAAGCTTGCTCCATTTTTTTATTGATTGTCTAATTGCGTATACTTTATTTGTGCAGCTTCTCCAAATAGGTTTTCCCTAAATGTAATCTTTGGTATAATGTATGAAATACTATTGAATAATTAGATGGAAAGTTGAATTAAATCATAAATACGATTAGAATTAGGGTAATCTAAATGAATAGCGAATAAATTAAAATGAAACGATAGACTAAATAAAGAGTATAAGGATGGATCACATGAGAAGAAAAAGTGTATTATATTTAGACGTAGCAGAACAAATCAAATCAGATATTATGAATGGTACATATCCTGTAGGTTCATTATTGCCAACAGAAGCTGAACTTGAACAATTGTTTGACGTAAGTAAAATCACTGTTCGTCGTGCAATTGAGTTATTATCATCAGAAGAATTAGTGGAGAAAAAAAGTGGGAAAGGAACGACTGTTTTAAGTAACCGTCCCTACAATAAATTGTCTAAAGCGGGTACATTTACAGAATATTTAAATGAATCAGGACAAAAAGTAGCAAAGAAAATTTTGAGCCTGGAGAAAGTAACGTTAGACTCTGATTCTCCAGTTTATCAATCTTTAGGTGAAAATGCAGTAAAAGTTTCTCGTCTATATACTTTAGATGACCAACCATATATTTACTTTAACTACTTTTTACCGAATAGTTTAGCGGATGTTCCTTTGGAAGATTTTGAAAATGAATCATTATATCGCCTAATGGATCAACATGGTATCGAGATCATTAAGTTTGAAGATAGTTTCCAAACTGTTGAATTAACGACAGAACAAAAAAAAATTCTAGCTACTTCTGAGAAAAATGGGCTAAAACGAATCAGGAAATCAATTGCGTTATCAGGGAAAATCGTTGAGTATTCTGAAGCAATCTACAATACGGCTATTTATCCATATGTTATTGAGTACGAAGCATAAGAATTGTTAATAAAAGATATTTAATCTACAAGGGAAATGTACAATTTTTTAGTTACAAAAACGATTCAAGCTACTTATACAAAACGAAATTAAGATTGAAATGTTACTAAAAGAAGAGCTTTTATCAACTTTAGTTGGTAGAAGCTCTTCTTTTAGTTGTATTTCAAATTCAAGAGAATTTATCTTTTATGAAACGCCTTCTTTTAAAGTATATAAAAAGGCAAGATATGGTGAATTAACAATGAAAGTAACATCTTTTTAGGCGGTTGATATTAATATCTTTTAGTAAGAAGAAAATTTTTTCTTGTTTTTTCAAATCATTTATATTTGTTATTTTATTTTTATTTGATAAAATAGTTCGAGTTTTTTTATTTAATAAAATAATTCTTTATGTATATAATTGATTACTTTTCGTATTTTTATGTAAAACATGAAATTCCTTAACTGAGATTAGTATATCCCTTTAAAATCAATAAATCAATAGGTTTTTTTAATTAAAATTCTCAATTTTTAGCATATTACTACAAAAAAATGAGAATTTCGTTTATTATGTTGTCAAATAGCCTAGTGTAATAAAGGATGTTTTTTTAAGCCGTCAATTGCGCCGTCAAAATTTATAGAAAAGGATTTGATTTTTTTGACTAAAGGAGAAAATATTTACAAAAGGAAAGATGGTCGATGGGAAGGGAGATATCCAAAAGGAAGAAAGACGGATGGTTCCATTCATTATGGTTATGTCTATGCCTATTCCTATCGCTCTGTAAAAGAGCAACTGTTTGAGAAAAAAGTTCAAACGAGCGTATTTTATACTAAAAGCAAAAAAGAATTTCACGGAACGTTTGGAGAATGGAGCCAAATTTGGATGACAACGATTATGGCCCCTAAGATAAAAGACAGTACATTTGCAAGTTACAAAAATAAAATTGACTTACATATTTTACCTTTCCTAGAACATCGGCCATTGAAGAAAATCGTCCCAGATGATATTGAACAATTAATCAGTCAGTTATCTGGCAGACTATCTGCAAGCTCTGTTCACGTCATCTTTCGAATCGTCAAAAGTTGTTTTGAAGCAGCTAAAGATCGAGCTTACATTTATTCTAATCCATGTGAAGATGTAACATTACCAAAAGTAAATAAGGAAAAAGTTCGAGCGCTTACGCGAGCAGAACATAAGGCGATTGAACAAGTTAGTCTACAAACAAAAAAAGGCCTACCTATATTAATAGCATTAGAAACTGGTATGCGTATTGGTGAAATATGCGCATTAAAATGGGAAGATATTGATTTTCAGTCTTCGATTATACACGTCAACAGGACGAAACAGAGAATCTGTTTACCTGATGATTCTGGAAATAAAACACAAATTATCGAAACAGCACCAAAAACACCAAACTCCAATCGTTTTATTCCAATATCTTTAAAATTGAAAAAATCGTTGCTGACATGGAAAGAGGATTCGCAATCACCATTCGTTATTGCTAATGGAGATCATGCCATTGAGCCTAGAACAGTCAGTTACCGTTTTGAACAAATAAAACAGCAACTTGGATTGGAAGGTATATCATTTCATTCGTTGAGGCATACTTTTGCCACTCGGTGTGTAGAGTTAGGAGTCAATATTGCAGCTATCAGTTCTTTGTTGGGACATTCTTCTATAAAGTTAACTTTAGATACTTATACCAGTTCATTTTTAGAAGAAAATCGTATAGCTATAAAAAAATTAGATGGATTAGAGTTTTAAATTAAGTGAAACAGAAATGTAAATGTTTCCTTTTTATCCAAGTGATAAGATTCGTCATTGTATAAAAGAAAGACTTATAAACTATTTTTTTCAATATTTCCCGCCGTCAGATTCGCCGTCAAACAGTATTCCTATTCCTTAAGGCATAGATAGTCTAGCAGTTTTTTCATGTTTTACATAAAAATATGAAACAAGGAGAGACCTATTAAATGTATACACTAGGAATAATCATGTCGGAATATCCTTTTGATATAGAAATGAGTGAAAAAATACATTCATATGGATTTAAATCAAAAGAAATCAAGAAAATGGAACAATTAAGTGAAGTTGATGGAATTTTAATAAATGTAAATCAGAAAATAAACAATCATACAATCAGGGGATTAGAATGGTTGACCAACTTGAGAAAGGAAAAACTCTTCATTCCAATATGGCTATATACAGATACTCCTATGACGCAGATTGAACAGAAGCTATGTCTCCATTTAGGCGCAAATGGCATTCTTGTTAAAGACAATGAAGAAGAAGAAAATGATTTTATTATTATAAAAAATACATTGAAGTGTCTGGTGCTCCCTGAAACGTCAGCTGAAAATTCTTCTTCCGTTATCTTAAATAGAGACGCGCAAAGTGTGTCACTTAATGGACAATCAGAAATTGGTTTGACTCGATTAGAATTTCAAACAGTATCTTTTCTTTATGAACACGCTGACGAAGTAGTTACCTATCAAGAAATTTCTAATCACTTATGGAAAGGAGAGCCAGAAGGACGACAATATCGAGTCGCTAATATAATATTTTTGATTCGAAAAAAATTAGGAGAAGAGGGAAAAGACTTAATACGAACAATCCGAACGAAAGGATTTCGATTAAATAAGAACATCATATAAAAAAACGATTTATATGCATAAATCAGGACCCTTTTTTATTAAAATACCCTATCCAAGGAGTTGTTAAACATGAGAAAAAAAATTAGAGTAGTAATTTTGTTAGCCTGTTTAGGTATATTATTTCTGAACTATTTTGGAAATGAGAAGATTCGAGCTGACAGTGAAAAAATAACCACAGAAACATCTGTTTTTAAAAATGTCAGTTTATCAAAATATGATTCAAAAGTAGGTACTACAGCTAAAACAGACCTTAAAAATGGAGATTCAATCAAGTACGATGATTCTTTTCAAGTGAAATACCATGTATCGATCCCAAATGAAATGAAACTTAAAAAAAATCAAATATTTACTACTAAAGTTCCTTATCTTACGCCAACTAGCACTGAACCGGTTGAAGTGAAAGATAAACAAGGCAATATTTTAGGGAAATGGGAAATAGCTGATGACTTTAAAGAATCAAAATTAATTTCCTTTCAAGTAAGTGAATTTTTTGTTGGATTAAAAAAAAGAGAAGTGGATCTTACCTTTATAGCAAACTTAGATTCTTCAGTTGCAAACAAAAATCAGTTATTATCGTTTAAGTTTGAGACAAATAAAGAGTCAGATTTGGAATTAAAAGTTTTAAAAATATCGCCACTAGAAAAAACAACCATTGATTCAACGGAAAAAATAAAATCTGAAGCACAAGAAAAATCAACAGGAAAAGGAATTGAACTAAAAAAAGGTTTAAAAGAACTTGAACCCCAAAAAACATCTGCTGATAGCAAAGTTGAGACCTATTCAATTAAGGTGAACACGGTAGATGCTGACGACCACAGTATACCAATCAATGGTAGGGTTGTTCTTTTTTCTTACGATGATTTATCAGCTCCTTTAAAATCAGTATCAACAGTGAACGGTGAGTACACGTTTATTGATTTACAGCCAGGCAAATATAGAGTTGCTGGTGGAACAAGTGACGTTCTTGGTTATTATGCACGTAGAGGAGCAACTTATTTTGAGGTTGATTTGCCATCAGCTAATCCAACAGTGACGATTGAGTACTTGAAAGGCTGGGGGAGCGTCAAGGTAACAAAACGAGATGAATCAACTAACGCAGTGCTTCCAGGAGCTGAATTTAAATTAGTAAAAAATAAACCAGATAATACAACAGAAGTTGTGAAAGAAGGATTAGTCTCAACGGATAAAGGTATTGTTCAAGTTGATCAGCTTTTTTCAGGAAGCTATTCATTTATTGAAACTAAAGCACCAGATGGTTATGTGCTCGATAGTACACCGATAGATGTCAGTCTTAAAGATAGAGAGTTAGTGTATCCAGATTCCGCGTCTAAACCACTTTGGTTTCCTACAAATATGAAAAATAAAACAAATAAAAAAGCAGAAGTAAACATGAATAATAGTACATTTCCTACAAATCTAGACTTTGGAAAAACCAAAATTCAAAATGCTAAAGATGAAACATTTACTGCAAATGAAAATGGGATTCAAACTACAGGGAAAGTAGTGATTGATGATACTCGTTTAAATGGTGGTTGGACATTGAAAGTAAAGCAAGAAGCGGATTTTGTTACTTCTGAAGGAAGCCCGTTAGCCAATACTAAGCTTGATTTAGAAGTTGGCCAAGTAACGAATACAACCTCTAACATACCAAGTCAGGTAAAAGAACTAGTTTCATTGAAAAGTGGTGTGGAGAATATGATTGCTGTAGCAAAAGCAACAGAAGGAGTAGGGACAACGACAATACCGTTGGAAAAATTTTCTTTAACCGTTCCTAAAGAAGCAAATAAAAAAGCAAGTCAATATACGTCATCTCTTACATGGACGTTATCTGATGTACCACAATAGAATAAATGAGATCAAATAAGTTATAAAGCTTGAAAAAGCTGAATATAAAAATTATTTTGGAGGTTTTTTTAGAATGAAAAAATTAATGACGACAACTTTATTATCTGGATTCGTACTAACTACTATAGGCTTTTCAAGTCAAGCATTAGCTGCAGATAAAGATACTAAAACAACGAATGCAACGGTTACGTATACTTAAGGAGATATGATAATTGATCCTGGAGATGGTAGTTTAGGTTCCGGATTGCCTGATAATTTAAATTTTGGTTCACACAAAATTCAAAATAAACTAGCAGAAAAATGGATAGCTACTGATAATGGCACAGAAGCTGGACCAGTTACAACAGGCAAATTAACTGTTAATGATGCTCGAGGGAGTAAAGCTGGTTGGAGTGTAAAAGTAGCTCAATCGACTCAATTTACAGAGAAAGGCGGTACTGGTCAGTTAACAAATGCAGCTTTAACGATCACAACTGGTGCGGCAACGAATATTGGCGGAACCCTACCAACTGGAGGCAAAATCAATAACTCACTTACCTTAGTACCAGGCGCTGGAGGCGAACAACTAATATTTGGAGCTAAAGCGACAACGGGTGATGGTATTTCAACGCTAGGATTATCTAAATTTGAACTAGCAGTTCCAGCTGAAACGGCAAGAAAATCTGTAGAATACCAATCTAGTTTAACCTGGACGCTATCAGATACACCTGCACCATAAAAGAGTAAATAGATAAATCAAGAGAGGCAATTTTCTTATAGTTTATTTCTGAAAGGTATAACGATGAAGAGCAAATCAAAATTATTTATTTTTTTCGTCTTAGGAGTAGTGATCAGTTCATTTTTTGTTGCAAATATAACTGTTTATGCTACAGACAAAGAATCATTTGCGGGATTTACAACGGATGTCAAACTGCCAGATAATCAGCACAAAAAAGAAGTCACATACTTTGATCTGAATTTGACGCCTAGCCAAACACAAGAATTAGAAGTTCTATTGACGAACGCTACCTCTAAGGAGATTGTTGTTGTTCCTTCTATTAATCGTGCTCAAACAAATCGTGCAGGGGTTGTGACCTATTCTGTTAAAAGTAAACAGAATACTGCGGGCTTAGCCTACAATATCGAAGATATCATAACCATTACAGAGAAAGAAATCATACTAAAACCACATGAAGAATATACGCTAAAGTTACATGTGAAAATGCCAAAACAGCCATTTGAAGGAATTTTAGCTGGAGGATTATATTTATACAACAAAACGATAGCTAAAACAGAAGGAAATATAAAGAATAATTTTGCTAGAGAAATTGGTTTGGTTTTGAGAACAAATGATAAGAGTGAAGAAGTTGTAGGTGATTTAGCTTTAAAAAAAGTGAGTGGTGATCAAGAAAATGCTAGAAATGTTATTAGTTTATTATTTGAAAACGCTCAGCCAGCATATTTATCAGCAGTGGACATTAAAGGTACCGTAACAAAATATGAGTCTCAAACACCATTATTGACGTTAGATAAAAAGAACGTATCCATTGCTCCAAATAGTACATTTGATTTACCAATTCCTCTAAATGGTGAGCCTTTTAAAGCTGGAACTTATGAATTTAAAGGAACAGCTACTCAAAAGGAAAAGGTCTGGCATTTTGATCAAAAATTTCAAATAACATCAGAAGAAGCAACTAATTATAATAAAAAAGATGTGAGTATCAAAAAAGAAAATATTTTTGAAAGCCATCTAGTTCTGATGTTGATAAGTCTTTCATTATTGCTCCTAATTATTCTACTATTTGTTCTTTTTCGTATCTACAAAAGAAAACAAGAGATGAAAAAACGAAAAGAGCAGCGAAGAAAAAAGAAGAAGCGAAAGAAAGTTTTGAAAAGTAACGAAACAGAAAAAATGCAAAGAAAGGAGTAGGATATGAAAAAAATAGTGTGTATCATGGGTTTCGCTCTCCTCTGTATAAGTTTGTTAAGTCCAAGCTCTTTGACAATAGCCGAAGAGTACAATGGACCAGCTAATTCAACAACTGTTGGAGGAATTCGTTTTTATGAAACAGAGGATACAAGAACAACAACTACTTCTAATCCCTCCGCTTCTAAAGAAACAGAGCTTCAAGGGAAACCAAAAGAGCTTTCAAGTAAACCGCGTTTTCCAAATACGGGAGAAACAAGTACCATTTCTATACTTGTTATTGGCCTTGTATTAGTTCTTATAGCATTTGTTTGGATAATGAAAAAGAGAAGTAAGCGATAAAAAATTAATGATGGGTTACTAAAGTATATATACTTTAATAATAAAAAAAGGTTATAAGGAGAGAGTAAATAATGAAATTGACAAAATTAGTAATGAGCAGTGCCGCTTTGGCCGCAATCGTAGGGGTAGGTGCGTTAAACGCAGACGCAGCTACGTATCCAGAGGCAACAAAAGGAGTGTCTAACGGAAATATTACCTTTACAGATGATGGATCTAATAACATTCCAGATCCAGAAAATCCAGATAAGCCAACCAATCCGGTTGATCCAACAGATCCAGAAAACCCAGATAAACCTGGAGGCAATAATAATCCAGGTGATTTAAAATTAGTTGTAGTGCCAGATATAGATTTTGGTTCAAAACAAAAAACTAGTGCAGCAGTAACTGCAAATGCTAAAGTTGTTGCAGCTTGGGATGAGAATAAGACGAAAGTCTATCGTGCACCATGGATTACAACTCATGATATGAGAACAGAACGTGGTACTGGTTGGACTGTCTCTGTAACCTCTAGTCAATTTTCTTTAGTAGGAGATACAACGAAAAAAATCGAAGGTGCTGAAATTGTATTCACTAATGCAAATTATGAAGGTACAAGCACGACTAAGCCTACAATCAACTCAAAAGCTGCTGGAACCGATGTAGCTAATGGATTAGTTTTAACACCAGGGACAGAAGTTTCGATCGCAAATTCTGATTCTGCAAAAGGTCAAGGTGTTGGTGACTATTCACTTGCATTAGGAACAAATAGTAAAGGGACTAATACAAAAGACTCTCTTACTGATGGTGTAACATTTAGAATGCCAGCAAATACAGCTGTTGAAACTGGAAAATATCAAGCTGTATTGAATTGGGAGCTAAAACCAACACTAAGTCCCTTATCTTAAAAAATTGAATAATAGATCTGAGGTATAGCTCAAAGAGCTGTACCTCAGATCTACTATTATCGAATGAATGGTGGTAAAAGTTTAGAATTATTTTTAAGGATACTCACCTAGGTATAAGGTGTAACGAACTTTTATCTAAACTTCTATTTTCCATGAAGGAGCAATTAGATGCGTAAATTGAATAGATATGTTTTATGCTTAATTTGGCTATGTGTTTTTCTTCTACCAATAAATCAGGTCCAAGCTTCTGGGGCGAATGAAACAGGAGGGACAGGGGCAGCTTTTTCTGTTGAAGCTATCTATCCTGAGAATCAGCAAAAAGGAGAAAGTGGCTATTATGATTTAAAAGTAACACCTGGTAGTCAGCAAGTGATAAAGGCAAAAGTAAAGAATTATTCTGATTATCCTATAGAAGTTTTTATTGAAGTAACGAGAGGTACAACGAGTGATGGAGGCGTCATAAGCTACAAAGAATTTGATAAAAAAAAAGATAGCACCATGCTAACTGATATAAAAGATCTTGTTCAAGTGAAGGAGCCAACAGTTAAATTAGAGGCAAAAGAGACTAAAGAAATTATCGCTGAAATAAATGTACCTGAAGTACCATATGAAGGACAGGTATTAGGCGGACTTCATTTCTCAGAAAAGTATCAAAAAAACGAAAAAGATAAAGATAAAGCTGTGATAAATACTTTTTCATACAGTCTTCCAATAGTAGTAACAGAATCAAACACAAAAGCCGAAAATAAACTAGAATTGATCAAAGTAGAGGCTGGACAACGTAATTTTCATAACTTTATAGAAGCTGTACTACAAAATCAAGCACCTAGTATTATTCATAAAATGACGATTGACAGTAAAGTTATTTCTAAAAAAACGAATAAAGTGATGTATACCAGAAAAGAAGATGCTTTTCAGATGGCGCCAAATTCGACTGTAAAGTTTGGTTTTGATATGAAAGACACAGAAATGATTGCTGGAAAATACGAAGCATTAATTAAAGTGACGGCAGATGAAAAGAACTATGAATTAAAAAAAGAGTTCACTATTTCTGAAAAAGAAGCAAATAAATTTAATGATGAATCAGTATATTTACAAAATGATGATAAAAATTTAGTTTTATGGTTAGCTCTAGGGATGGGGAGTATTTTGATCGCTGTCGTTTTAGTTGCCATTATTTTGAGAAAGCGAAAGAAAAAGAGGCGCAAAAAGAAAAAAAAGAACGTTAACCAACTAAACACAAATAAAAAAAATAAGTCTAAGGGAAAAACAATATGACGAACACTTTTTTAGCGATCATTTTCTTTTAAAGAACATTGTATAAAAAAAGAGTATGTAGAGTTAAATAAATATCTGATTATTTATTTTATATATGTTTTCCTCTGAACTAAATGTAAATTTTATTAAACTATTTACATGGTATTTTTTTAGTGGTACAATCTCGATGGGGTAAACATAAAAAAAAAAAGGATGGAAAAAAATGATTTTGAATATGAAAAAAAGAATTTCATTAATTGGTTGTATTTTAATTGCTTGTTTCACAGTAACTATCGTAAATTCAAGTATTGCTTTAGCAGAAGAGGAAAATCCATTAAGTAGAGCGGATGCAAAATTGGTTCATGGAGTATACACAGAGTACTTTAAAAGAGAAGGAATTAATTATATTCCAGTAGCGAGTCAATACGAAAACAAAAATTTAGATTATAGTTGTAATACAAATAGAGAACCCTATCCAGGCATCAAGCCTAGTAATGGCTTTAGAGTGAGCGAGACTGCTTATATGAAGGTAAGTGGTACAGGAACTTATATGTTTTCAACAAGTTCTTCTGGTAATGTTCAGGTATATATAAATGATGTGCTGGTTCAACCAACATATCCTTATGTTTCCTTGCAAGATGGTCAAATTGTAAAGATAAAAGTTATTAGCTCCTTCCCTACTTCAGCTTCAAGTAATGCTGGACAATACAGAACAGATCTTTATTGGAAATCACCAGCTAACGGGCTTAATTCTCCTGTTCAGCGTATTCCACAAGAGTTACTTTACACAACACCTGATTTATTAGGGGTTGATGTAGTTGTTCCTGATAAATTAGTACATGGAGTTTTTACAGAATATGAAAAACGTCAAGGTCAAACTATTAGCTTTATTCCTGTTGCTAGTCAATTTGAAGATAGTACACTTGATTTCAGTTGTCAGTATAATGAACAACCTTATCCAGGTATTGATCCAGCATCTGGATTCCAAGTTAAAAAGACAGCCTATATTAAGTTAACTGATACTGGTAATTATAGATTCGCTTCTAGTGGCTCAATAATTCCTCAAGTTTATATTAATGATGTCCTTGTTCAAGAGACATATCCTATGTATCTGCAAGCTGGACAGATCATTAAAGTTAAGGTCGTTGCACCATTTTACGGACCATCTCAAGTTTCACCCACTAGATATAGTTACGATTTAAGATGGTCAACGCCATCTAGCCCGGTTCCGTATAAATTAATTCCTCAAGAATTACTATACACAACTCCAGACTTAAACGGTGTTTAAAAGAAATAAATAACAAGCTGTTTACCCCTATTTTGAACCTATAAATTAGTATACACATTATTATTAATTTATAGAAAAGTACTATTAATAATTTAAAAAAATCCCAAAACTAAATATTTCGTCTCTAAATAGTTTTAGTTACTAAGTGATAAACGACAAGAGTGCGAAATGTTTTCAGAGTTTTGGGAAATTTTTTATTATAAAAAAATCCAAAAAATGTTTTTAAGGAAGGTGGATAAAATGAAAAAAAATAAACGAATAAATGTATTTATAGCTTTAATTATTTTTCTATGTGTGTTTGCTTCTGGGACATCTGCGATGGCAAAAGAGACAGTCAGTAAAGCAGAAGGAACAGCTTCTATTAGTGGTGTCTTGTTTGAAGATTTAAATGTAAATGGTAAACAAGAAGCTAACGAGGCGGGAATTGAAGGAATTACAGTAAAATTATTAGATGATTCTAGTGCAGAAATTACTAAAACCATAACTAATAAAGAAGGTAAATACACTTTTGATAAGCTTCCTGCCAATATGTATAGCTTAAAAATAGATTACCCAACTGGATACATCAAAGTTACTGAAGGAGATATAAAATTTGATGCAGAAGGATTCTCCAGTTTTTTTGAACTAGATGATGGAGAAACATATACTGGTGCTTGGATGGGGTTTAATTCTGCTGGTGCCTCTATAGCAGGAACAATTTTCAATGATGAAAATAAAAGTGGTATCAAAGATGCAACAGAAAAAGGAATAGCAGGGATAGAATTAGGCCTTTATTTAATCGGAAGTTCAACACTTGTCCAAACAGTTAAATCAGATGTAGATGGAAACTATTTGTTTTCAAAAATCGAGCCAGATAAAACATATGAGATCAAACCGATTTCGATTCCCTCTCAATATGAGGTAATTAAAAATAGTAACTTTGATCAGAATGGAAAAAGTATACAATTTGATTTAAAATCTCAGGACAAGAAAAAAAATATTAACTTAGCGTTATTTGAGAATATTCCTGTATCAGATATCAAAGTGGAACCTAAAGAGTTAATTCAGTTTGTAGGAGATACAGGTAAATTAAAAGTCACGATTACTCCTAATAATGCGACAGATAAAGAAGTGACCTTCACCAGTGCTGATCCAAGTATTATGACAGTAGATAAAGAGGGGAACTGGGCAGCAAAAGCTATTGGCAATACGGTCATTACGGTAACAACGAAAAACGGGAAAACAGATTTTGTAAGAGTCACAGTTAAGGAAATACCTGTTGACGGTATTTCTGTGGAGCCAAAAGTATTAGACCAATATGTGGGAGATACAGGGAAATTAAAGGTCACGATTACTCCTGATAATGCCACAAATAAAAATGTAACCTATACTGTTGTAGATCCCTCTATAATGACCATAGATAAGGATGGTAATTGGGAAGCAAAAGCACCTGGCAGCACAATGATTATCGTGACTACCTCAAATGGTAAATTAGCGACTGTGCAAGTAACGGTTAGAGAAAAAGAAGTATTGCCAGAAAGTATTACAGTAGAACCTAAAGTGTTGGATCAATTTGTAGGAGATACAGGTAAACTTAAAGTGACTTTCCAACCTAGTAATACAACGGTTAAGGATGTGACTTTTACCAGCGCTGATCCATCTATTATGACAGTAGACAAAGATGGTAACTGGGAAGCAAAAGCGCCAGGGAAAACGGTAATTATAGTAATGACACCTAATGGCAAAATGAGTATGGTCAATGTAACGGTAAGAGAAAGAGAGATCCCTGTAGATGGACTTACTGTAGAACCATCTGTATTAGACCAATATGTAGGAGACACCGGTTCACTAAAAGTGACAATTACGCCTAGCAACGCTACAAATAAAAATGTGACCTTCATCAGTGCGAATCCAGAGATCATGACAGTAGATAAAGAGGGGAATTGGGTAGCAAAAGCAGTGGGCAAAACAACAATCACAGTAACCGCGTCAAATGGCAAAACAGCTATTGTACAAGTAACGGTAAGAGAAAGAGAGATCCCTGTAGATGGACTCACTGTAGAACCATCTGTATTAGACCAATATGTAGGAGACACCGGTTCACTAAAAGTGACAATTACGCCTAGCAACGCTACAAATAAAAATGTGACCTTCATCAGTGCGAATCCAGAGATCATGACAGTAGATAAAGAGGGGAATTGGGTAGCAAAAGCAGTGGGCAAAACAACAATCACAGTAACCGCGTCAAATGGCAAAACAGCTATTGTACAAGTAACGGTAAGAGAAAGAGAGATCCCTGTAGATGGACTCACTGTAGAACCATCTGTATTAGACCAATATGTAGGAGACACCGGTTCACTAAAAGTGACAATTACGCCTAGCAACGCTACAAATAAAAATGTGACCTTCATCAGTGCGAATCCAGAGATCATGACAGTAGATAAAGAGGGGAATTGGGTAGCAAAAGCAGTGGGAGAAACAACAATCACAGTAACAGCGTCAAATGGTAAAACAGCCATTGTAAAAGTAACTGTTCGGAAGAAACAAGGGGTTGGTGCAACTTTCTATGATTTTCCAAAATATTTAGGTTATTTCATAGAAAAAGGCATAGGAACAGCAACAAACTTTGACGATGATTATAATAATGTAGAACCCTATCCAGGTTTGGGCACTGATTATTATAAGGTTAAAAAAGTAGGATATGTAACAGTTAAAGATACAGGCATGTACACCTTCTCAATTGAAGTGGATGATAATGGTTCAGTTTACCTAGATGATGAAAAAATTATTGATCGAGATAATATCATTGGAGGAGCCTTATCTAATTTCCGCCATTTAAAAGCCGGACAAACAATTAAAATTACAACTGAGCATTACAATAAAGAAGCACCCGTTTCATATTTCCATTTAAAATGGCAAACACCGAGTAATCCATACTCTCCTAAAGCGATCCCAGATTCGGAAATAACAATGGATTAACGAGTGATTTGTATTGTGTTTGAACTAAAATAATAAATCGATTTAATCAAATTTAAGTTAAAGAAACAATCGTTTAATTGAGATAGTGTTTAAAACTAAAACGTATCGTTGTTTATAACAAGTTACTTACAAAAGTGTAAGTAACTTGTTATTCCTTTCTATGGTAGGTCAGTTGGAAAAAGGCTAGACTAGCGAAGTAGAGAAAGGGAGAGATAACGATGTTACAAGTAGAAAATTTATCTAAAACGTATGGACAAGAAATTAAATATGAAGCCTTAAAAGGCTTGAATTTAACCGTTAATGATAGTGAATTTATTGGGATCATGGGGCCTTCCGGAAGTGGAAAAAGTACCTTTTTGAACCTGTTGGCAACAATCGATCAGCCAACAGATGGACAGATTTTAATGAATGGAAAAGATCCAAATCAGTTGAATCAAGAAGAAATCGCTAAATTCAGACGTAGAGAGTTAGGTTTTATTTTTCAAAGTTTTAATTTAATGCCAACCTTAACAGTAGAAGAAAATATTATTTTGCCGCTAACATTGGATGGTGAAAAAATTTCAGTCATGAAAATGCAACTCAATCTTTTAGCTAAACGTTTAGGAATTGCAAGTTTGTTAAAAAAACGAATCGCAGAAATTTCTGGTGGTCAAGCCCAACGTGTCGCTGTAGCCCGGGCAATGATTCATCAACCACAACTATTATTAGCGGATGAACCTACAGGGAATTTAGATACAAAATCGTCAAAAGATGTAATGCAGTTATTGCAACAATTAAACGAAGAAGAAAAAGCAACGATTTTAATGGTTACTCACGATCCTCTAGCAGCAAGTTATTGCAAGCGAATCGTGTTTATCAAAGATGGTGAGTTGATCGATGAGATTCATCACAATGGAAATCAAAAGATGTTTTACGATGAAATCATGGTGAAATTATCCGAGATTGAAGGTGTCGATAATGAGTTTTAGTCAATTTGTTATTCGAAATACCTTACGAAATAAGCATCTTTATATGGCTTATTTTTTAAGTACATTATTTTCAGTTATGGTATTTTTCACGTTTACGGTTTTTGCATTTCATCCAGCATTGGCTAATGGACTAAATGAAAAAGCTAAATTGGGGATGTTTGCAGCGGCTATTATTATATACGCTTTTGCATTTTTCTTTGTTCTTTACTCGATGGATGTTTTTATCCAGTCAAGAAAAAGAGAATTTGGTCTGCTGATGATTCAAGGAATGAGTCCGAAGCAACTGAAAAAAATGGTTTTTATTGAGAACTTAGTCATCGGATTTTTTGCTACGATTGTTGGAAGTATTGCTGGAATTGGTTTTTCACAAGTGATTTTATGGTTAAGTAATAAATTGATGCATGTCAAATTTGGATTTTATTTTCCAGCACAGGCGCTTGTTTTAACCGTTCTTTCTTTTGCCGTTCTGTTTTTAGCTATTTCGTTTTTCATTCAGTTCCGTCTGCCAAAGTTGAGCTTACAGGAACTGCTAAAGGCAGGAGATCTCGGAAAAGGTAAGATCAAAAGCTCGCGTGTTAAAACAATTTTAGCCCTGTTATTGATTGGTATAGGGTATGCAATTGCGTTGCTAGTCAAAGGGATGCTAGTACCCGTGGTCATGATTCCGGTTATTTTCTTAGTTGTTACCGGTACACGTTTTTTATTCAATCAGCTAAGTGTTTCAGTTATTGAAGGGTTTAAAAAGAAAGAAACTATTTTTTGGAAAAAAACGAATATGGTGGTTTTTTCTGATTTAGCTTTCCGCATGAAGGATAATGCACGCTCATTTTTCTTGGTATCAATTATTTCAACTGTGGCTTTTGCTGCCATTGGGACATTGTATGGGTTTCAAAATATGATTTTAGAAAGTATGAAGCAAAATCCATATGAGTTTGAAATCTCAGGAACAGCTGAAGAAACTGCATCAATAAAACAGAACTTTACTCAATTATTAGCAGAAAAAGGAATTCATGTAGAAGAAGGAGAGCTAACGACTTATATAGATGCGGAGCAAGCTCATTTTATTAAAGAATCTGAGTATAATCGTCTTGCTGAATTAATTAATAAGCCAACGATTCAAACGCAAGGTAAAGCTGTACAATTAGTATCAAACAATGGTATAGATGGAAAAGAAGCAGCTATAAATGAAGTGAAAATGCCTGATGGAGCTTCGCTAGCGGTGAGTAAAAAAGAAAAAACAACCGTTGTTTCTACCTATGGAACAACGTTGGTTGTGCCAGATGCGACTAATTTACAAAACATGGAAAGTATAACAACGACTGTTTGGCAACCTAAAAATGCAAGCTATGAAGAGTTGGTTTCAATCGGTCAATTCCAAGAAAAAAATATACCGTTTATGGCAAAAAGTTATACACAACAATCGATTACTGACATGTATGCGCCCATTTTACTTGTTGGAATCTTTATCGGGATCGTCTTCTTTGTCTCAGCTGGAAGTTTCTTATATTTCAGATTATACAGTGATATGGATGTCGATGTAGAGAAATTCAAGATGATTTACAAGATGGGATTGGCAAAAAAAGAATTAAAGAAAATGATTTATCAGCAAGTAGGAATCTTGTTCTTTACACCAATCATTGTTTCTGTGATTCATGGGGCAGTTGCTCTTACTGCAATGTATCATATGTTTGATCAAGGGATGCAGTTAGCAGGTTGGCAAGTATTAGGCGTGTTTGTAATCATTCAAATCGTTTACTACCTGATTGCTCGTGTATTTTATTTCAAAAAAGTTTACCGTCTAGTTCAAGCATAAAAAAAGAAGGGCTGATATAGAGATTGTATCAGCTCTTCTTTTATCAATTAATTTTCTACAATACCCTGATCATCGATCCTACCGGAAATTTCAACATCATTTTCAGCGTAAAAAGATAAAGGCGTATTATCAGTTGTAGGCGATTTTACAGCTTTTAGTATATCTTTTTTGAACTGATTTATTCCCTCATCTGTTGTTGTATCATATAAAACAACGGCATGACCTAAATCAAATGATAGAGAATCAAAATGTTTATTTTGGATTTGAATAACTCGCTTTTTCAGTGCTTTAGCATAACCTAATTCATAATAGATATTTGGATCGTGACTTGATAAATCAGTAATAATCAAGTCAGCCTTTTCTATATTATCATGAACCTTTTGCTCAGTTTGAGGGTGATCATCGCTCAAACCAATTTTTGCAAGCTCAAATCCTAGGTGATTTTTAGCAAAAGTATCTTCAATATAACCAAAAAGTAAATCAGTGTGACCTTTAAAATTACTGGCATTTTCATTGATAGGGCTTGCGAAAAAACATACGTTAGTTTTCATAAAAAAACCTCTTTTCTTTACCTACAATTATAGCAACGAAAAGAGAGCGAAACAAACAATAAGACCGATTGCTGCTGAAAGGGAAATCAAGGGAATAAGAAATGTCTAATTCTACTGACTAACCTAGATAACATATAGACAAATCGGGTTCAATAAGTTATAGTATGAAGCGAATGTTTAGAAGAAATGAGGAAGAAAACTAGTGGAAAAAGCATCCATTTATGGTTTAACAAAAGAAGAACTGATCGCATGGTTCATCGAACATGACGAGAGAAAGTTCCGGGCCACTCAAGTATGGGAATGGCTTTATATCAAACGTGTCATGGCATTTAGCGACATGACCAATTTATCAAAAGATGTCATTGAATTATTAGAAGAAAACTTTATTATCAATCCATTGCGCCAAGTGATCATCCAAGAAGCAAAAGATGGTACAGTGAAATATCTTTTTGAGTTACCAGATAAAAATATGATCGAAACAGTCTTGATGCGTCAAGAATATGGGATGTCTGTTTGTGTGACAACGCAAGTCGGTTGTAATATCGGCTGTACCTTCTGTGCAAGTGGTTTACTTAAAAAGCAACGTGACTTAACTGCCGGTGAAATCGTCGCTCAAATCATGCTCGTACAACATTATTTTGATGAACGTGGTGAAGGTGAACGTGAACGTGTAAGTCATATTGTGGTGATGGGAATCGGTGAGCCGTTTGATAACTACGATAATTTAATGAATTTCCTACATACGATCAATGATCCAAAAGGGTTGGCAATTGGCGCTCGCCATATTACTGTGTCAACAAGTGGCTTAGTTCCTAAAATCAAAGAGTTTGCTAATAATGGACTGCAAGTTAACTTAGCAATTTCTCTACATGCACCAAATAATGATGTTCGAACTTCGATCATGCGTATCAACCGCAGTTTCCCGATTGAAAAATTAATGGAGGCTGTTGATGAGTATTTGGAAAAAACGAATCGTCGAATCACGTTTGAATATATCATGTTAAGTCATGTGAATGATCTTCCAGAACATGCGCAACAATTAGCAGATCTATTGAAGGACAAGAAGAAATTAACTTTTGTTAACTTGATTCCTTACAATCCAGTTAGTGAACATGATCAATATAGTCGTAGTGAAAAAGCAGATGTGTTGAAATTCTATGATATTTTAAAGAAAAATGGCGTCAACTGTGTGATCAGAAAAGAATATGGCACAGATATCGATGCGGCTTGCGGACAATTGAGAAGTAAGCAAATCAAAAAAGAAAAGAAAAGAGTTTAACTCTAAAAAATCCCTGATAAAACCAAACTGGTTTTATCAGGGATTTTTTATTCTTCATTTGAAATAGTAAACCCGTAATCAATAATATGTTCTTTCAAATAGCGTAAATATTCTTCTCCCATTGGTGATAAAGACATCTGAACAGGATGGATCCAACCAATTTCCATCGTTTCGTCAACTTCCAGAGGCAGTGCAACGATATTTTCATCATTTAATTCTCGACTTAATACACCCGAACTAATCGTATAACCATCTAATCCAATCAAAAAATTAAACAATGTCGCTCGATCACTAACCCTGATACTTTTCTTATGATAACGTGTACTTAAAATTTCTTCTGAAAAGTGAAAGGAATTAAATTGTCCTTGTTCAAATGAAAGATAAGGAAAATCTTCTAGATCTGCTAAAGTTACGGATTGCTTCCCAACTAAGGGGTTCTTTTTACTGACAAAAACATGTGGATGAGCCGTAAACAAGGAATGAAAAATCAGCTGTTTTTCTTTTAATAATTTACGAATCACTTTTTCATTAAATGTGTTCAGGTATAAAATCCCTAACTCACTTTGAAAGGTACTGACGTCTTCGATGATATTGTTTGTTTGTGTTTCACGGAAGGTAAATTCATATTCATTTTTTTCATAAGATTTGATTAATTGAACAAACGCATGAACAGCAAAAGCATAATGTTGTGCAGAAACAGAAAATAGTCTGCGGCGAGTCTCTACACCTTTGTATTTTTCTTCCATCAAATCGACTTGCTCCAAAATTTGGCGGGCATAGGACAAAAACTCAGTTCCTTCTGTGGTAAGAACCATTCCTTTTTGTGTCCGTTGAAAAATTTGAATATTCATTTCTTGCTCTAATTCTTTCACAGCAGTTGAAAGGCTTGGCTGAGTGATGAAGAGACGTTTGGCTGCTTCATTAACAGAACCTAATTCAACGATTTTTACGATGTAATCCAATTGTTTGATCCGCATGATCCAATCCTCCTCCTACTCATAGATGAAAGCATCGAGCTTATTTAACCGTGACAGCACGAAGTGTGTAATTTATTTTTAACTGAAGTATAGCATAAATAAAAATACTATGAAAAAAAGAACTGTTTTTCCATAGTACGATATCGAACTTTTAGATTTCAACCTGGATAACTTGTACACCTTGTTTCTCGATTTCTCGAATCACTTCAGGAGAAGCAAATGTATCTGTGATCAAATAATTGATATCTTTAATATTTCCACTGGTAAAATTAGACGAAAACCCAATTTTACGATAATCTGCGACGACAATCACTAAGCCATTTGTTCGTTCAATGATCAGCGAATTTATTTTAGATTCATGTAAGACTGGCGTAGTAATGCCGTTTTCAATACTAAGTCCAGAGCAGCCGATAATTGAAATATCAGAAGACATTTTTGAAAAAGAATCGATTGCAATGTCACCAACTAAAGCTTCTTTAGGAAAACGAATTTCGCCACCAGATAAAATAACAGTTGAATTTGGATTGTGATCTAGATTGGCGACCTTGACATTATTTGTGACAATGGTTACACGTTTGTTTTCTAGATTTTTTAAAGAGGAAAGCGCAGTTGACCCTGTATTGATAAATAAAGTATTTCCCTCTTTAACAAATTCGGCGGCTTTCTTTGCAATCGCATTTTTCAAGATTTCAATCTCTTCATTGTAATCTTCGATACCAGTTTTTGGAACGATTTGGGCTTTTCCATGGGCACGTTGAACTAACCCCATCTTTTCTAAGGCAATTAGATCACGACGGACAGTTATTTCTGAAACGTCGAGTTCATGGCTTATTTCTTTCACCAACAAACTTGTTTCTGTATTGAGTAATTCAAGTAGTTTGTCTCGACGATTTTTGATCGTTTGGTGAGAGCTTTTCATTTAAATTCCTCCTTTCTAAATCATTTGCGCAACTGCAAGTGTATTTCCAAGCGCTTTTGCTTCTTTTAATGAACGATGACCTTCCGATAGTTCATTTAGTTTAAGTAAACACTGTCCCTTTAGATACAACAGATAAGTTAATTCCCGGTTATTTAACCGGTTCTTATCAATCAAATCTAATTCGCTTAAACATTTTTTATTTCTATTTTGATGGAAATATCTCATTCCTGCAATTTCGTTCCATGAAAACAACCCACGCATTTGCTTCTTTTTAACATTTTTTAACTTAAACAAGCTTTCTAGACAACTATTTAAATTTTCTTCATCGTTTAAAAAAGAAAAGCAATACATTTGCGTATGATAATAGATGAAGAGGTAATCTAATGTAGAGTGAAAGAAATGCTGATTTTTATGTAAATGATCTAAACAAACGTGATAATTTCCTTCGTCTAACAAAAGTAAGCTGTCAAAAATAATAATAGACTGTTTGAAGCCATTAAACAAATCTTTTTTCTGTAAAGTTTCTTTTAGAGCAATGGCTTTTTTTAAGTCACAATCAACAGTCAAAGCATAAATCATTTTTTCGTAGATGGTTTTTAAGTACTCAAAAAGAATAACAACACTAAGTACGATACCACCTAAGCCGCCAAAAATCAGCTTTGCTCCGAGTTCTTGTGCGCTCGTGACTAGATAGAAAATATAGATAGCAAACAACAAATAAACGATCCATAAAAAGCTTTTTTTCCCAAAGTAGATACTTTTCCAAACGAAATTTTTCATATTCCTCACCTCATCGAAACTATATCATAAAAAAAGTTATATGAACATAAAAAAAGATGTTATGACCTATAAAAATATTATTAATCGTATAAACGTTCTTAAAATTATTAAATGATCGTATAAATAGATTGAAAACGGTTTAAAATATTGTAAAATGAAAAGTGTAATTGAGATAGAGACAATATGGAGGGATCATATGACAACAATTCATGATGTAACAAAAGAAAGCTGGGTTTTGAGTACTTTTCCTGAATGGGGGACGTATTTAAATGAGGAAATCGAACAAGAAGAAGTCAAAGTGGGAACTGTTTCTATGTGGTGGTTAGGTTGTACTGGAATTTGGTTGAAGTCACATGAGGGAACCAACATTTTATGTGATTTATGGTGTGGAACAGGGAAGAGATCTCATGGCAATGGCAAAATGAAAAAAGGGCATCAAATGATGCGGATGAGTGGATGCGAAAATATGCAGCCTAATCTGAGAACACAGCCTTTTGTCATCGATCCATTTGCAGTCAAAGAGGTTGATGCTTTGGTCGTTACCCATATCCATTCGGATCATTTAGATATCAATACGGCAGCAGCAGTTCATCAGAATTGCCCAAATGCACGTTTTATTGGACCTAAAGAAGTTGTTGAGACTTGGTTAAAGTGGGGGATTCCAGAAGCTAAAACAACGATTGTAAAACCTGGTGATCGTGTTTCGATCAAGGATGTAGATATTGTAGCATTAGAAGCTTTTGATAGAACGGCTTTAGTGACTTGTGAAGACCCAGAAGTGATACTTAAAGGGAAAATACCTCAAGATATGGATGAAATTGCAGTTAATTATTTATTTGAAACAAGCGGCGGCAATATTTATCATGCGGGCGATTCTCACTATTCAAATATGTTTGCCAAACACGGCAATGAACATAAAATCGATGTGTGTTTAGGGGCTTATGGAGAAAATCCTCGGGGAATTACGGACAAAGTGACCTCAGTCGATATGTTGCGTATGGCAGAATCGTTGAATGCTAAGGTTGTTATCCCTGTTCATTATGATATTTGGGCAAACTTTATGGCTGATCCAAAAGAAATTACAGAAATATGGAAATTTAAAAAAGATCGTTTGAACTATCAATTTAAACCGTTTATTTGGCAGGTTGGCGGGAAATTTACGTATCCAAATGATAAAGATAAACTTGAATTCAACTTCTATCGTGGATTTGATGATGTCTTTACTACAGACAATGATACACCGTTTCCATCATTTTTATAAGAAGGGAGAAAGTAGATGCTAAAGTATTTTTATGATAATGAGTTGATCCGTTTTTGTGAGAAAACACCTGATAATTGGGAAGAAGCGATTACTCTGAGTTGTCAGACCTTGCTAGAAAAAGATATCATCACGCAACAATATATAGATGAAATCATAGAATGTGTTCAAAAATATGGACCATATATCGTGATTGTCCCAGGTGTCGCTATGCCGCATTCTTCAGAAGATAGTCAGGGTGTTTTGGGAACAGCGATTTCATTCACAAAAATGAATCAAGATGTTGTTTTTGAAGAAGGGAATACAGACAAAAATGCATGTTTATTTTTCACATTAGCAGCTAAAAACAGTGAAGAGCATGTAGAAAATATTTCGAAATTATCAGAAATGTTGATGACTGATGGATTGATTGATGCATTGATGGCAATCAAGACAATGGAGGATTACAAAAAAGTGATGGCAACTTTTGATAGATAGAAAGAAGGGGAGTAAATGACACAAGTATTAGATTTTCTGATGGGGATTTGGGATTATTTCGCTGCAAATATTTTGACGCAACCAGCATTTTTAATTGGGTTTATAGTTCTATTAGGCTATGTTCTACTCAAAAAGCCCTTGTATGAAAGTATTGCCGGTTTTTTAAAAGCAACAGTTGGCTATTTGATTTTGACTGTTGGTTCAGGCGGTTTAGTTAATAATTTTCGGCCAATTCTAGTTGGTTTAAAAGAACGTTTCAATTTAGATGCGATGGTCATTGATCCTTATTTTGGGCAAAATGCTGTAACAGCAGGAATTGAAGAAACTTTTGGGCGGACATTTAGTGATACGATGATTTTATTATTGATTGCCTTTGTCATGAATATCTTATTGGTTCGTTTCAAAAAATATACAAAGTTGCGAGCGGTTTTTACAACGGGGAATGTTCAAATTCAACAAGCCGCCACAGCATTTTGGATTTTATTGTTTTGTTTTCCTAATTTAGGACAAATTCAAATATTGCTGATCATGGGACTTATTTTAGGCTGTTATTGGGCAGTTGGTTCAAACTTAACAGTTGATATCACGCAAGATTTGACTGAAGGCGCGGGCTTTGCAATTGCCCATCAACAGATGTTTGGTGTTTATATCTTTGCTCGACTAGCGGAAAAAATGAAAAAAGATAAAAATAATCGCAAACTGGAAGATGTACAATTGCCAGGTTTCTTGTCGATTTTCAATGAGAATATGGTTGCAACATCAATCTTGATGCTCTTTTTCTTTGGCATTATTTTAGTTGTATTAGGACCTGCTTATCTAATTGATGCAGGGTTCATGGTGGAAGGGCAAAGTTTCTTTTTCTATATTTTACAAACAGCATTATACTTTGCAGTTTTCCTAGCTATTTTGCAATTAGGGGTTCGAACCTTCGTTTCCGAGTTAACTGAGTCCTTCCAAGGAATATCGAATACCTTATTACCTGGTGCAGTCCCTGGGATTGATGTAGCTGCGACTTTTGGTTTTGGTTCACCAAATGCCGTGACGATTGGATTTTTGTTTGGTGCTTTAGGGCAGTTTATAACAATCGGGTTATTGATTCTATTTAAATCGCCAGTGATTGTTATTGCAGGATTCATTCCACTATTCTTTGATAATGCGGTGATTGCGGTTTACGCAAATAATCGTGGTGGATTTAAAGCAGCTTGCATTTTCCCATTTATTTCAGGTGTGATTCAAGTGTTAGGGTCTGCTTTGATAGCAGCATTTATCGGGTTATCACAGTACGGCGGCTATATTGGCATGTTTGATTGGGCAACCGTTTGGCCAGTAATGACGTTGTTAATGAAATATTTGGGTTATTTTGGTGTTGCTTTGGTGGTGATTATCCTGCTGGCAATTCCGCAATTACAGTATAGAGCCAATCCAGAAGGGTATTTCTTGATTGCTGAAGATTATGATGAATATGTGAAAAAAATGGCGGCCAAAGGTGCGTAACATTATCTAGCTGTGTTGGATTTGCTTCAATGTCATCAATTCCTAAGAGCTAATGCTTTAAGGAGTGAGGGTTTCGAGAAAAAGATAAAAAATAAATGGGACAAAGAACGTCTCGAGCATTTTTTCCTGTTTTTCTACGTGCCTACTATGTTTTCAAATTTAGGAGGAAATTAAAATGAGAGTATTAGTATCATGTGCAAATGGATCAGGAACAAGTTTAATGATGAAAAAGAGTGTTGAAAAGGCATTGAAAGAATTAGGATTTAATATTACCAATATTCACCATTGTGCAATTTCGGAAGGAAAAAGTACCGCAGGACAATACGATGTTGTATTTTGTCCAATGAATTTTCTAAATATGTTTGATGATGCTAAGAAAAAAGGGATCACAGTCGTCGGCGTAAAAAATGTCATGTCTGCTAAAGAAATCAGTGAACGTGTGCAAGAAACAGAGTTAGCTGCCAAATTTAAATAATTTAGTAGACCTAGTCAGGGTGGAAAAGCTGTCCATCCTGACGATTATGGATAAAGAGTAAGGAGAGAAGTAAATGAGTAGACCAAATTTACAGGTAGCATTAGACCATTCAGATTTACCTAGTGCAATCAAAGATGTGGTTTCAGTTGGTGAAATCGTGGATATCGTGGAAGTTGGAACGATTCTTTGCTTGCAAGCAGGGGCAGAAGCCGTTCGCTGTATTCGAGCATTGTATCCTGACAAAAAAGTAGTTGCAGATACAAAATGTGCTGATGCTGGCGGAACGGTGGCAAAAAACTGTCGTGATGCTGGGGCAGATTGGATGACAGTCATTTGTTGTGCAACGATTCCAACCATGAAAGCAGCAGCGAAAGAAGTTGAAGAAGTTCAAGTTGAATTATATGGAGACTGGACATACGAGCAGGCACAAAAATGGTTGGATGCGGGTATCTCCCAGGCGATTTATCATCAAAGCCGAGATGCACTTTTAGCAGGGGAAACTTGGGGAGAAAAAGATTTAGAAAAAGTAAAAAAATTGATTGAGATGGGTTTCAGAGTTTCAGTCACTGGCGGATTAGACGTGGAAACATTAAAATTATTCAAAGATCTTGATGTATATACGTTTATTACAGGTCGAGGTATTACAGCTTCTGCCAATCCTAAAAAAGCGGCACAGGATTTTCAAGATGAAATAAAACGAATTTGGGGGTAAAGTTGATGACTACATTAGGAATCTACGAGAAGGCACTTCCTAAAAACATTAGTTGGAAAGAGCGCCTATTACTTACAAAGAAGTTGGGATTTGATTTTATTGAAATGTCTATCGACGAAACCGATGAACGCCTCAAAAGATTAGACTGGACAAATGCAGAGCGTAAAGAAGTGAGAGAAGCAATCCATGAAACAGATATAAAGATACTATCAATCTGTTTAAGTGGACATCGGCGTTTTCCTTTTGGCTCTGAAGATCAAGAGAAACGAGTAGTTGCTCTGATGTTAATGGAAAAAGCTATAAATTTAGCCTCTGATTTGGGTGTACGCACGATTCAATTAGCAGGCTATGATGTCTATTATGAGACTAAAACTCTGACATCAAGGGAATATTTTATAGAAAATCTAAAAAAAGCGGTAGCACTAGCTGCCTCAAAGGAAATCGTTTTATCAATAGAAATCATGGATGATCCATTTATGAATTCTATCTCTAAATTTTTAAAGATCAAAGAACAAATTCGTTCGCCTTACTTACAAGTATATCCTGATCTCGGTAATTTATCAGCATGGCCAGAAAACGATGTTGGTTATGAGTTAGAAATCGGGATCGATCAGATTTCTGCGATTCATTTGAAAGATACCTTAGCTGTAACTGAACAGTTTGCCGGGAAATTTAAAGAAGTTCCATTTGGTGCCGGCTGTGTCGATTTTTTAGGTTGTCTTAAAACCTTGAAACGCTTGGAGTATGCTGGCCCATTTTTAATCGAAATGTGGAGTGAAAATAGCGAAACACCTGAAAAAGAAATAGAACAAGCAAAGGCATTTCTGTTCCCATATCTAAAGGAGGCCGGCTATATTGACAACTAAAGTATTGATCCAAGAGATGAAAGAACGAGTTTTTACTGCAAACTTAGCTCTGCCAGAGGCTGGTTTGGTCAAGCTCACATGGGGAAATGTCAGTGAAATCAATAGAGATTCAGGACTAATCGTTATCAAGCCAAGCGGCGTTCCTTATAGTACAATGAAAGCGTGCGATATGGTTGTGACTGACTTAAATGGTGAGGTATTGGAAGGGAAATTGAAGCCGTCTTCTGATTTAGCTACCCATGTTGAATTATACAAAGCATTCAAAGAAATTAATTCAGTGGTACATACACATTCAAAAAATGCAGTAATGTGGGCACAAGCTGGTCGAGAAATACCGGCATATGGTACCACTCACGCAGATACGTTTTATGGTGTTGTTCCTTGTACTCGTCAATTAACATCGAAAGAAGTTTCTTCAGCTTACGAACTTGAGACTGGAAACGTGATTGTAGAAACATTTAAGGAAAAAAATATTGATCCTTTAGCTGTTCCAGGGGTGTTAGTTTATGGGCACGGGCCTTTTACATGGGGACAAACGCCTCAAAAAGCTGTAGAAAATAGTATTGTTTTAGACGAGATAGCTGAGATGGCGGCAGTAACAGAAGTCGTAAATGATACAGTTCTGCCAATTCCACAATATCTTTTAGATAAGCATTATTTTAGAAAACATGGTGCAAATGCCTATTATGGACAAATTTAAAAATAAATTGGGTTCATTTAAACGTGCAGATAAGTCTGATAAAGACTTTATCTGCACGTTTTTGTGTTTTAATTTGTGAATCACTTGAATTTAAACTTAGAAAAGTTATACTAGAAAAATAACTTAAAAGAGAGAAAGAGGACGAGTATGGGGGAGAATCAGTTAAAGCGTGAAATTTCTTTGTTTGGCGCTTTTTCAACAGTTATGGGTACGGTTATTGGTGCGGGAGTCTTTTTTAAAACAGCAAGTGTGGTTAGTTTTGCTCAATCATCAAGTTTAACGATTTTTGCTTGGATATTAGGTGGTATTTTAACCTTATGTGCAGGTTTGACTAGTGCTGAATTAGCTACAGCAATTCCAAAAACGGGTGGAGCTGTTAAATATATTGAATATACTTATGGAAAGCTACCTGGTTTTTTACTTGGTTGGGCACAAAGTGTGATTTATTTTCCAGCTAATATTGCAGCTTTATCGATTATTTTTAGTACACAATTTATTCACTTATTTCATTTATCGAATGATTTTCTTTTGCCAGTAGCTTTGGGAACAGGGTTAAGTGTGACTCTAATCAATCTGTTAGGAACTAAAACGGCTTCGAATTTACAATCAGTCACATTGATTGTAAAAATGATCCCAATTGCTTTAATCGTATTGGTAGGACTTTTTATACCGGAAAATGTTGAAGTGTCATTATTTCCTATAAAAGCTGGTGGAGATGGCAGTTTTATCCAAGCACTTAGCGGTTCCTTACTAGCAACTATGTTTGCTTATGATGGCTGGTTAGGTGTTGGGGCTGTAGCAGGTGAAATGAAACGGCCAGAAAAAGATTTACCAAAGGCGATTTTTTTAGGATTGACGTTTATTACAATTGTATATGTTTTGATCAATTTGGTTTTTCTTAAAACATTACCGATTGAACAACTTTCTGGAAATTTAAATGCAGCTTCAGACGCTTCAAATCAAATTTTTGGTTCGTTTGGCGGGAAGTTAGTGACAATAGGTATTTTAATCTCTGTATATGGGGCGTTAAATGGATACACGATGACAGGAATTCGAGTTCCTTATGCATTAGCATTAGAAGAGATGATTCCTTTTAGCAAACAATTTCAAAAATTATCCAAAAGATTTGTTGTTCCATATATTGCAGGAATCGTTCAATTTGGCATTGCCGCAATCATGATGTTTTTAGGAAGTTTTGATTTATTAACGGATATGTTAGTTTTTGTTATGTGGCTGTTTAGTTTATTGATTTTTTCTGCAGTGTTGATTCTAAGAAAAAAAGAACCAGAGCTAAATCGTCCTTATAAGGTGCCTTTTTATCCAGTTATTCCCATTATAGCGATCTTCGGAGGATTATTTATTTTGGTTACTACGTTGTTTACGCAAACACTATTGGCTAGTATTGGAATTGGAGTGACCTTGCTAGGAGTTCCAGTCTATCTGATGAATCAAAAAAATAAAAGCATTAAAGATTAAATAATTTTCATTTATTGTCAAAAATTTATCACTTTAGACTAAGATATTGAGAAAAACATCAAAGATTATTTGGTATAATAAAGGTGATCTAAGTCTTTATCACTAGATAAAGCAGTGCTCTTGCTTAACCCTTTTGAGCAAGAGCTACTTTTTCTCAAAAATTTTAATAAAATTAACAATTTCTGAAAGTTATTCTGGTCAAATTTTTAGTATAATAGATATATCAAAACGATAAACTATTTTGGGGAAGATAGTGCATCAGAACTCTTGGTAAAGCTGTAAGTGTTGATTTTCAACATTTGCAGCTTTATTTTCATTTTAAAAACTGATAAATAGCTAGTGTTTAGAAAAAAACAATATTTCTCACCATTTAGGTGGTTTTAGAGGATGAAGCAAAACTGTTCTTTAGTTTTGCTTCATCCTCTTTTTTTACACTATTTTTCAATTTAACTGCGTATTTTATTATAAGGAGGGAAGAAAATGGATATTAAAGAGCTTTCTATGGGGTTAATCGAATGGGGGATGAAGGAATGCATACAGGATATCTATATTTTGCCAAATGAGAATAAGGTTCAGGTGTTTGCAAGGAAAGGAAAGCACCGAGTTATTTTCAAAGAATTAAATGAAAGTGATGGAGAAAAATTGATTTTTCATTTTAAATTTATCGGCAGCATGGATGTTGGTGAGAGAAGGAAAGCACAAGTTGGTGCTGCAACATATGTGGCCAATCAGAAAGAGATCCGGTTACGCTTATCAACTGTTGGCGATTTTAGACAAAGGGAGAGTTTAGTGATTCGTTTTTTACATGTTTTTGGAAATAGTCAGGAAAATTATTTTTTACCACAACAATTAACGGTTGTTAGGAAGCATATAAAACGTCGTGGTTTACATTTATTTTGTGGACCTGTTGGATCTGGGAAAACAACACTGATGTATAAATTGGCGAAAGAGACAGATCAATTTCAGCAAGTGATCACAATAGAAGATCCTGTCGAAATTGAAGAACGATCATTTCTACAACTGCAGACCAATACTAAAATTGATCTGACTTATGATGTATTGATCAAAGCTTGTTTACGTCATAGACCGGACATTTTGATTATTGGTGAAATTCGAGATGGACTTACTGCACAAGCGGCAATCAGAGCTGCACTTACAGGGCATACGGTATTCGCAACGATTCATGCAAGAAGTATTAGTGGTGTATATGAGCGGCTAGCTGAATTGGGCGTGCAGCATAGAGAAATCGGTGAATGTTTAACAGGTATAATTTATCAAAGATTATTGCCTTTTAAGGCGCCTGATGACAGGGAAATCAGTGGGTTACTTATGGATTATAAATTTTCGAAAAAAATGACTTCTAAATGGTCAACAGAATTAAGAAAGGTTTGGGCCTATGGATTTATCGATAATCAAACGTTTGAAGAAGAAAAAGAGCACTAAATTATCAAGTCAGCAACAGCAATTGTTTATCCAGTTGCTTGCAGACTTATTAAGTAATGGATTTACAATTCAAGAAAGTTTGGTGTTCATGAGGAAATCTCGTTCGATTTCAGAGGCAACTATCGACTACTTGATTCATATTATGGAACGTGGAGATTCGCTGCATGGTGGCTTGGCTCAGCTTGGATTTAAGACGTCGATCATTACCCAAATTGAATTTGCTCAAACTCATGGAGATATAACAGGAACACTAAAAAAAATCAAACAGCATATGAAAATCGTTGATAGACAGCAACAAAATTTCTATAAAGTAATCAGTTATCCTGTATTGCTCTTGCTTTTTTTAACAGTGGTTTTGATCAGTATTCGTCAAGTTCTACTGCCCCAATTAATGACAAATGGCACAATCCAAGCAGATAATATTGGGATTAAGTTTATACAGCAAAGTCCATATTATATACTGGCAATTATGTTTGGTCTAACTAGCGTGATTCTTTTGATGCGTTGGTATTTGAGTAAAAGAACCTTTATACAAGGAGCAGAGTTTGTTTCGAAGATACCACTTGTTGGGAAGTTGTATAGAGAATATAATTCAGCATTTTTTGCACTTGAATGGGGCAAACTATTTTCTCAAGGACTAGAAATCAAAATGATCATCCAATTGATGCAAGGGGCAGATCAGCAATCTTTAATGAGTGAATTGGCTGAAATGATTGAAGAACGGTCAATGTTAGGACATACCTTTTACGAACAGTTACCAAGATTTACTTTCTTTTCTCCAGAGTTATCGTTGATTATTCAGCAAGGGCAGGTCAAAGGAAATTTAGGAAAAGAGTTGATTTTATATAGCGAACTTTGTTGGCAGCGATTTTTTAAACGAATGGAGAAAATTATTCAGTGGATTCAACCAATTATTTTTTTAGTAGTTGCATTATTGGTTGTTAGTATTTATGCAGCAATGCTGTTACCTATTTATGGTGGAATGGAGGAGTTTTTATGAAAAAGAAAAAACAACAAATAAATTATAAAGGGTTTACCTTGCTAGAAATGCTTGTTGTACTGCTGATAATTTCTGTTTTGATCCTATTATTTGTTCCTAATCTTTCAAAACATAAAGAAGGAGTAGATAAAAAAGGCAATGAAGCCATTGTGAAAATAGTAGAAACACAAATCGATCTTTATAGTATGGAGAAAAATCAAATACCTACTGTAGACCAGTTATTAAAAGAAGAATATATTACACAAGAACAATATGACAAGTATCAGGCGAGTAAGTAGAGCTTATGTATATGAAAGGTTTTACGTTAATAGAATCTTTAGTAGTCTTGTTTATTTGTACGATATTTATGCTACTTCCAACTCTTACTATAAATAAATGGAAGCAGGTATTAGAAGTGGATCAGTTTTTATCTTCTTTTGAGAAAAAATTGCTCTTTACGCAGCAAATGGCAGTTG
Source organism: Enterococcus ureasiticus (assembly GCF_001730285.1). GTDB lineage: Bacteria > Bacillota > Bacilli > Lactobacillales > Enterococcaceae > Enterococcus_L > Enterococcus_L ureasiticus. The sequence continues at coordinate 59,680 of NZ_MIJZ01000013.1, read as the reverse complement.
TAAATACAGTGGATACACAGGTTATATTTTTTGAGCAAAGCCAACAAATCAATTTCAAAAACGGACAAGTAGTAGAAGAAATACTGGAGATTCCGGTATCATTACAAATTGCTGGACCGGAAAAAATCATTTTCAAAAAAGGATCTGGAAACATTGGAAAACTTTCTAAATTTTCTTTTTCATGGATAGAAAAAAATCAACTGATCGAATTTCAATTCCAATTAGGGAGTGGTCGCTATGTTAAAAAAATCAAACAATTATAGCGGCTATATTTTGCTTGAAAGCTTGATTGCATTAGGTTTACTGTGTTTGATAATTGGCAGTTACGTTTCACTAAATACATTTCTGTTGAAAAAGAATAAACAAGCGACCAACCAATTATTACTACACAGAGTTTTATATGAAAAAATGAAGCACTATGAAAATCATGGAGGAGCGTTGATTCAAGATATACACATAGAAAATAGAAACTATCAATTACGCTTTTATAAAACCGAAAATAAGTTGATCAAAGTGGAGATTATAGATGAAAAAGAGAGCTTTACGATTAAGAAAGAGTGACATACGAAATAGTTTTTTAGGATTTACCTTACTCGAATGTTTGCTTGCGTTGTTTCTATTATCAATTATCTGCTTGCTCTTTTCAGCTTCGGTTAAGAATGCTACTATTGTGACGAACCACATAAAAAGTGATCGGCAAAAAGAATGGCATATATTTGTGATTCAACTAGAGAATGAGTTGAAAAATTGTCGCTACGAAAATACGCAAGCGAATAAAATGATTCTTAGAAATAAAAAAAATAATAAACCAGTTTGGATTGAGCATAAATTAGGCAAAATTATAAAAGTTGAGAATGGAGGCTATCATCCTCTTTTGATTGGGATTAGACAAGCAATTTTTATAGAGGAAGATAAAGCTGTCGTAATAAAAGTAACCTTCGAAAATAACTTGAGTGTCACGGCAAAATGGATCATCACACAGGAACATGAGTATGAATAAGAAATACAAAGGAGGCGTGTTACTTACAGCATTATTATTTGTTTTTTTATTTAGTTTTATTTTTACGTTAGTTTTGGAAGACTTTCAGCTGACACATCGATTTACGAAAAAGACCAAAGATTACTATATTGCCAAGACAATGGTAAGTATGTTTCTTTCAGACATTAAGCAGGAGAAGCAACAACTTGTAAAAAAAGGATATCAGAATTTTTCGATAGGGACGTTACAATATGAATATGATCAAGCAACAATAAGCATTGTTGTTCAATTGAACCAAACTACTTACAGCTTTCAAGAACAATATAAAGAAGTAAAAAAGAATCAAATCAAAACTAATATTGTAGCCGATTGAATCGGGAGAATGATAGCAATCAAAAATCTGTGAAATGTGTATCAAACTAATAATGAAAAAAACTAATACAGAGATTAGTTTTTAAAAGAAAATCAATTAGAATCATTTTATGATTTTTGTAAAAATAAGAGTAGTTCATTGATTTACAAATAATATTAGGAAATTGATTGATTATTGTCTGGTTTTTCGTTAAAATAGAACAGGTATGAAAATTGTTATATTATAGAAGGAAATTGAGGTGTTTCTTTTGTTCCCTGAGAAAATAGAAAAGGCTTTCGGTTTAATGGAACAGGCCATCGGATTGCTTAAACGATCTTTAGATACTTCTTTTTTAGATGCATACACTGAAAATGGTGAAAATATCATCGATAATTACCAAGTGCGTGTGCAAGATGGAGTACCCGATGAACAAACTGTTCAAAAACTTAAAACTATCTATCAACAATTACAAGCAATCGAATTGGAACCAGAAGAGATTAGACGTTTGTCTCAATTGATTTTACTTAAAGGGAATAAAGCAGAGTCCTTACAGGCAAATCATCAACTAACGCCAGATAGTATCGGCTTCTTATTTGTTTATTTGATCGAGCAACTGTATAGCCCAGAACAATCGTTAAAAGTTCTTGATATCGCAACAGGCATGGGTAATCTTCTGTTGACAATCATTCTTAACCTGAACTTAGCAAAGTACACCGTTCAAGGCTTTGGTGTGGATATCGACGATACCTTACTTTCTGTTTCAGCAACCAATAATGAGTGGACAAAGGCAACGATACAATTATTCCATCAAGATGGATTACAAGACTTACTTGTTGATCCTGTCGATGTAGCTGTCAGTGATTTGCCCATCGGTTATTATCCAAATGATGAAAAGGCAAAAGACTTTGACTCAGCAGCAGAAGAAGGGCATAGTTATGCCCATCACTTATTGATGGAACAAGCAATGAAATTTGTTAAACCTGACGGATATGGATTGTTTTTGATACCAACCAATATTTTAGAGACAGAACAGAGTTCGTTCTTCAAAAATTGGCTGCAAAAAAATGTTTATCTACAGGGAATGATTCAGTTACCAGATGAACTTTTTAAATCAGTTCAATCAAGAAAAAGTATTTTGTTTGTACAAAATAAAGGTGACCATAGCGAGCAGGCAAAAGAAGTGCTCGTTGCAAAATTAGGTTCATTGAAAGATCCTGCGAAAGTAACTCAATTTTTTCAACAATTTGAGGCTTGGAAGTCTTCAAATTTAAAATAAAACAACTGATAAAGAGGAGAATATTATGTCTAAAACAATTGCAATCAATGCTGGAAGTTCAAGTTTAAAATGGCAGTTATACCAAATGCCAACTGAAGAAGTAGTCGCTAAAGGAATCGTTGAACGAATTGGTTTGAATGATTCTATCTTTACGATCAAATATGGTAATGACGAAAAATATGAAGAAATCATCGACATCAATGATCACGATGTTGCAGTAAAAATGTTATTGGATAAATTAACTGAATTAAACATCTTGGCTTCTTTTGATGAAATTACTGGTGTTGGCCATCGTGTTGTTGCAGGTGGAGAAGACTTTAAAGATTCTGTTGTTATTGACGATGAAGTTTTAGCAAAAATTGAAAAATTAGCAGAACTTGCACCATTACACAATCCAGCAAATGCAATGGGAATCAAAGCGTTCAAAAAAATCTTACCTGATATTATCAGTGTTGCTGTATTTGATACATCTTTCCATACAACAATGCCAAAACACAATTTCTTATACAGTATTCCAACTGAATACTATGACAAATATGCAGCTCGTAAATACGGTGCACACGGAACAAGCCACAAATTTGTTGCAGAACGTGCAGCAGAAATGCTTGGTCGTCCAATCGAAGAGTTAAAAATCATTACTTGTCACTTAGGTAACGGTGCATCAATCACTGCCGTTGATGGTGGTAAATCTGTTGATACATCAATGGGCTTCACACCACTTGCAGGTGTAACAATGGGAACTCGTTCTGGAGATATCGATCCATCTTTACTAGCTTACCTAATGGAAAAACTTGAATTGACTGATATCAAAGACATGATCGACATCTTAAATAAAAAATCAGGTTTACTTGGTTTGACTGGCATTTCTAGTGATATGCGTGATTTAGAAGCAAACATGGATAAAGAAGCTGTTCAAGTGGCTTATGATATCTTTACAGATCGTATCCGCAAATACATCGGTAGTTATGTAACTGTTTTAAACGGTGTAGATGCAATTGTCTTTACTGCTGGAATCGGTGAAAATGATTCACATGTTCGTAGTGAAGTAATCAAAGGCATGACTTGGTTTGGTTGTGAATTAGATGATGAGAAAAACAATGTTCGTGGAAAAGAATCAGTGATTTCTACAGAGGATTCTAAAGTTAAAGTATTATTGATTCCAACTGATGAAGAATTAATGATTGCACGTGATGTTGAGCGTCTAAGAAAATAATAATCAAAAAAAAGCAACCCGATTTTTTAGCGGGTTGCTTTTTTATTGAATAAACTATTCTTCGTCTTTTTGAACCGGAATTTTATTGTCTAAATCGGTTCTTACCACGAGTACATCACAAGCGGCATTACGGATAACATATTCAGAAACAGAGCCAATAAACAATCGTTCAACGGCATTCAGACCAGTTGCACCGAGCATGATCAAGTCAACTTCATGATCTTGAGGCAGTTGTTTTGCAATCAAGGGTTTTGGAGAACCATATTCAATGATACTAGATACTTTTTCACAGCCATGTTCTTTTGCTTGTTTTTTGTAACCTTCAAGTGTTTGTTTTGCCATTTCAGTAGCTTGTTCAGCTAAGACACCATCAAAAGAAGAAACGGATTGAAATGCCCGTGTATCAATAACGTGAGCTAATAGTAACTCTGCATCATTTCTCATAGCGACATTCATTGCTTTTTGAAAAGCTAATTCTGCTTCATTTGATCCATCAACGGCAACCATGATTTTACGATAATTTTGTAACATTGTGACCACTCCTTTTCAAATAGTTGAAAATAGATAGTTCTTAATACTTTAATTGTAGAACAAAACTGTAAAAAAGGAAAATAAAAAAGAAGATACTGTTATAGAATCTTCTTGGCAAACATAACACTGAATACTGCTGAAATCACAAGCAAGCTAAAAATATAGAACAACGAGAAAAACTTTAAATTAAAGATTCCAACTAAAATACCGATAGCAGCTAAAATCAGATAAAAAACACCGAACTGATGTAAAAACTGCTTATTTTCATCAGGTTCACCGTTGTGCATTATTGGCAAAAAAACAGTTGCCTTTTTTAATAAATAAATTCCAATAATAACTAATAATGCTACAGATACAAAAATAAGTATGCGAATCATGCCTTGAACCTCCATCAAATAAAAAACAATTTGCACTCCGCAAATTGTTTGGTAATCTAAATAAAAATGGTAAAATCCGTCGATGCCGTTATTCGTCCTATAGTATTGAACCCGCAAACAAAGCAGGTGGGTTCCACGACTGACAGCTTCGAACTACCAAATGATAAGGCTTGTTACCAGCTTAGGTACCAGAAGGATCCCTAGATATCAATAAAATGTTCGGTCAACACACAAAAAAGACAACGCGTACATCACAGATTTACCATCTTTATAATAGCACAACATGGAGCAAACAGCAACGAGGGTGCTTCAATTTGAAAGCGGATTATTATTTAGTTTTCTTTCCTTTTTTCCAGTCCTGGATCCGTTGATACTGTTGGTGCAGTGCTTGTTCATACTTTCCAGTATCAATTGGTTCATAATAATGGGCATTTTTTATTTTATCTGGAAGATATTGCTGATCGACCCAAGCATTTTCAAAGTTATGGGGATATTGGTAACCAATTCCTCGATTCAATTCTTTTGCACCAGAATAATGACTATCACGTAAATGATCAGGAACATCTCCTGCTTTTCCTTCTCGTATGTCAGCTAAAGCAGCATCAATTGCGCTGATGGCAGAATTAGATTTTGGCGATAAGCATAAATCAATCACAACACTAGCGAGAGGGATGCGTGCTTCTGGAAAACCAAGCTTTTCTGCAGCTTGAACAGCAGTGATGGTACGGGCTGCAGCAGGTGGATTCCCTAAACCGATATCTTCATATGCAATCACCATTAAACGGCGACAAATAATTGGTAGATCACCAGCTTCAACTAATCTGCCAAGATAATGAAGGGCGGCATCAACGTCACTGCCGCGAATCGATTTTTGAAATGCAGAGATCACATCGTAATGAGCATCACCATTTTTATCGTGAGTCAAGGCTTTGCGTTGCACACATTCTTCAATAATGGAAAGGGTGATCACAATTTTTTTGTCATCATTTTCAGGTGTGGATTTGACAGCCAGTTCCAGTCCATTTAGTGCACTGCGCAAGTCACCATTGGTTGCTCGGGATAAATGCTGTAGTGCTTTTTCTTCTAAAACCACTGGGAATTCTCCTAGACCACGCTCTGAATCAGACAATGCTTCTTTGACAGCTTTTTGAATATCTAATTCAGTTAGAGGTTTGACTTCAAAAATTTGTGTCCGGCTTCGAATGGCTGGATTGATTGTAATATAAGGATTCTCAGTTGTTGCTCCGATCATAATGATTCTACCGCTCTCAAGATGGGGCAATAAAAAATCTTGTTTTGTTTTATCTAAACGATGGACCTCATCCAGCAACAAGATTACAGTACCGCTCATTTTTGCTTCTTCTGCGACGATCTGAAGATCTTTTTTAGTGTCGGTTGCTGCATTCAATAAGCGAAAAGCATAGCTTGTAGAACCTGCGATCGCACTGGCAATACTGGTTTTACCCGTACCCGGAGGGCCGTATAAAATCATAGAAGACAGCATACGTGCTTCCACCATACGACGAATGATTTTTCCAGGACCAACAAGTTGTTGTTGACCAACGACTTCATCTAAATTACGTGGTCGCATGCGGTAAGCTAGTGGTTTTTGCATCGTTGAACCTCCTTATTTTAAAAGCGTAGCAGACTCGTTCAACCATGACAGAAAAATAGGAAAATCCGAGGGCGGCGTTTTTTGCCGCAATCGTATTTTATCTTTTTTCCGAAAGGTTAGTCTGCGAAGCTAGATAAATAAAAGCGTAGTGGGTTACTCAAATATCTGAGATTTCAGCCCATGAAGCTAGACAATAAATTCTTTATTTACTTATTATACCATAAAGAACGTACGTTTGTATTCGGCCGAGTTTTGAGAAATGGTGAAAGGGAAAATCAGGTATTTATCTTACTAATCGTTTGTTATTTCAATGGATAATAGGCCTAGATTCGTGTATGATAGGAAGTGGTGAAAAATAATGAATGACACGATAAATTTTTTTAATAAAAAATCAACTGAAGAAATCGCTCAGTTTTTATTAGGGATGTACTTAGAACATGAGACTGAAACGGGTACACTTGCAGGCTATATCGTTGATACAGAGGCTTACTTAGGTCCAAAAGATGAGGCAGCTCACAGTTTTGGATTACGGAATACGCCACGACTAAAAGCTATGTATGAAAAACCGGGAACGATTTATTTATATGCAATGCATACGCATTTGATTTTAAATATGGTAACACAAGAAAAAGGGAACCCACAAGGAGTAATGATTCGTGCCATTGAACCCGTTGATGGAATCGAAAAAATGGAAAAAAATCGTAAGGGGCGTAAAGGAATCGAGTTGTCAAATGGTCCAGGTAAGCTAGTCGCAGCTTTAGGCATTGACAGAGAATTATATGGTCAATCGATTTTTGACAGTTCATTACGGATCGTTCCAGAAAAAAGAAAAACACCCCAAAAAATCATTTCACTTCCTAGAATTGGAATTCCCAATAAAGGAATCTGGACAGATTTGCCATTAAGGTATGTGGTTGCAGGAAATCCTTATATTTCTAAACAAAAAAGAAGTGATATCGATCAAAAGGCCTTTGGCTGGAAGGAAGAAAATAAATGAAAAAAGCAACGATGTTAACTTATCTAGATCAACAACTCACAAAAAATATCACAGAATATGATGTAGCACTTGATTGGAATGCGAAAAATCATTCAATCGAAGTGGTTTTCCGATTATTTGCTGAAAATACAGCTCATGAACAAATCGATGATGCGCAAGGGACTGTTTCAGAAGAAGAGATTATTGAATTTGAAGATGGTATTTTATTTTATAACCCTGAAAAAACTTCTATAGATGAAGACGAGTATTTAGCTTGTATTCCTTATGAAGGAAAAAAAGGGATCAAACAATCCATATTAGATGGTTTTGTCGCCTATTTGAACGAAGTATTAACAGAAGGTCAAAGCGACTTGTTAGACTTTTTAACAGACGAAGAACAAGAAGTATTCGAGCTGAAATGGTCGCAAGAAGCCTTTGAAGAATCAGTTCAAAATTATCAAAAAGCAGATGGCGATAAATATATCGCTTATCCAAGCTATTAAAAAAGAGGTGATCGTATGAAGTGGACAGAAGTAAAAGTTGAAACAGCCAGTGAAGCGGTTGAAGCAATTTCAAATATTATGATGGAAGCAGGAGCCAGTGGTGTTGCCATTGAAGATTCTTTAGATGTCGAAAATTTCCAAAGTGATCTTTATGGAGAACTACTTGATAAGGAACAATTCACACATATCAAAGAAGGTGCTTTGGTCATGGCCTATTTCCCTGAAACGACTTTTTTACCAGAAATACTTCCTTTTATTAAAGAAAGTATCACTCGTTTGCCAGAATTTGGGCTTGCAATCGGTAAAAATGAAGTGAGTGTTAGCGAAGTAGCTGAAAGTGATTGGGCAACAGCTTGGAAAAAGTATTATCATCCAGTTCGCGTGACTCGTTTTCTAACGATCGTTCCAAGCTGGGAAAAATATGAGGCACAAGATGAGTTTGAAAAAATAATTACCTTGGATCCAGGAATGGCTTTTGGAACAGGGACACATCCAACAACTCGTTTAACGTTACAAGCTTTGGAAACCGTGTTGCGAGGGGGCGAAACGCTTCTTGATGTTGGAACTGGTTCTGGTGTGTTGAGTATTGCAAGTAAATATTTAGGGGCAAAAGAAGTTTATGCCTATGATTTAGATGAAGTTGCTGTGACTGCGGCAAAAGAAAATATGGATATGAATCCGATCGCAAGTGACGTTCATGTTTCAGCTAATGACCTGTTGAAAGATGTAACCATCGAAGCAGATGTGATCGTAGCCAATATTTTAGCCGACATCATAACATTGATGATCGAAGATGCATGGCGTTTATTGAAAAATGATGGAACGCTGATTGTTTCTGGGATCATTCATGAGAAAAAGGCAATGATCGTAGAAAAAATGACAGAAGCAGGTTTTCTTGTGGATCAGATTTTCCAACAAGGAGATTGGTATGCGATTATTTTAAAGAAAACAGAGGAAGAGTAAGATGCAGCGTTACTTTCTAACTGAACCTTATGAAGCCAAAGAGCACTATGTGATCACAGGGGAAAATTATCATCACATCGTTCGAGTGATGCGGATGGAAACGGAACAGCAAGTTTTCTTGGCGTTTAGCGATCGTTTGGCGATCATTGCTGAAATCACCGAGATTACAGAAGATGCCGTTTATTTAAAAGAAGTCAGTAAAGAACAAGCTGAAAAAGAATTGCCAGTCAATGTGACCATTGCTTGTGGTCATCCTAAAGGGGATAAACTAGAATGGGTAGTCCAAAAAGGAACGGAGCTTGGCAGCCATAAATTTATTGGGTTTCCAGCTAAAGCTTCTGTTGTGAAGTGGGATCATAAAAAATTGGCAAAAAAAAGGGACCGCTTGAAAAAAATTGCAACAGAAGCGGCGGAACAATCTCATCGTCAGTTTGCACCAGACATTGTATTATTAGAGAAAGAACAAGAACTGATCGATGTTTTTTCTAGTTATGATAAAGTGTTGATCGCTTACGAAGAGTCTGCAAAAGTTGGGGAACGCAGTCGCTTTGCAACAGCACTTTCTGAATTAAAAGTTGGAGAATCTATCCTGATAATTTTTGGGCCAGAGGGTGGTTTTTCACCAGCTGAAATTGAAACATTTCAAGAATATGGCGGTATTATTTGTGGCTTAGGTCCACGGATTTTACGTGCAGAAACGGCGCCAATGTATGTTTTAAGCGCTATTAGTTATCAATTTGAATTAGTGTAAGGTATAGGGGGCTATTTATGGAGTTAGAGTTGCAACGACTTTCAATTATGTTAATGGATCCATCGTTTACAGATCAACAGTTCACAGAAGAAATTCTTTTTTTAAAAGAATTTCCTGTTCGTTCAGTTTTTGTTTTACCTTATAATGTTGCAAGGGCAAAACAATTATTAACAGGAACGACGATTCAAGTAGGCAGTTTCGTTGATTTTCCACTAGGTCGTGGAACATTAGCAAAAAAAGCGTTTGAAACAGGACAGTTGTACAGAGAGGGTGCATCGGATGTTTTTGTGACTATGGCACCGGAACAGTTGGAGATTTATGGAAATCAAAGTTATCAAGCTTTAGAACAGCTGTCGTTTGGGCGAAATGCTCTAGGGTTCTTTTTAGACAGCAGTCATTTAACGGATAATCAAAAACAGGTATTAATGATGGAACTTGTAGAGCTGAATGTTAGTGCTGTTTCTTTAGGTATGAATTTGACAATGGAACAGGCTATTTATGATATGAGCATTTTCAGAACAGGTAGAAAAAAACGAATGACGTTTCAAATAAATGTTAAAGCGCCAACCTTACTTGAAATCGAGCTTCTTTTTCAAGCCGGGGCGTCTTATATCGGAATTAGCAACGGTCGTGAGATTTTACCTTTGATTTCAAAATGGAATTAAGACTTGAGGAATTGAAAATCCAGAAAAATGTTAGTATAATAAAAGATGTTGGAAGTGCTACTGTTTCAAGTGGTACTTTTCTTTTTTTAAAAGATTAATCATTTACATAAATAGAGAGAGTGCTGAATCGTTAGTAAAAAGAGCGTTACTAGATAATGTGTCAAAACAACATATTGCTTTTTAAACTGACGCAGATAAAGGAGTGTGAGAACCATGCCAAAAGAGGAAATTATGACAGGACCAGGAGTCATAAAGCTGGTGTCAAAATATATGGAACCTCAACATGTTGCTTTTGTGCAAAAAGCATGTGATTATGCTGAAAAAGCTCATGAGGGTCAAGTCAGACAGTCAGGTGAACCTTATTTTATCCATCCAATCCAAGTGGCTGGTATTTTAGCGGAATTACGGATGGACCCACATACAGTTGCAACTGGTTTCCTACATGATGTAGTAGAAGATACGGATGTAACACTTGAAGATTTAGCAAATGAATTTGGTGCAGACGTTGCGATGTTAGTGGACGGTGTAACTAAGCTTGGAAAAATAAAATATAAATCTCATGAAGAACAACTAGCCGAAAATCACCGAAAAATGTTACTGGCAATGGCACAAGATTTGCGTGTGATCATGGTGAAATTAGCTGACCGTCTGCATAATATGCGTACGTTAAAGCATTTACGTGAAGATAAACAGCGACGAATCGCGCAAGAAACGATTGAAATCTATGCACCGCTTGCGCATCGCTTGGGGATCAGCAGAATTAAATGGGAGCTAGAAGATACGGCATTACGCTATATCAATCCAAACCAATATTATCGAATCGTGAATCTAATGCAAAGTAAAAGAGATGAACGTGAAGCCTATGTTGAAGAAGCTGTGGAAGACATCCGTTTAGCGACAGAAGATTTAGATATCTATGCCGAAATCTATGGACGTCCAAAACACATCTATTCGATCTATCGCAAAATGAAAGATCAGAAAAAACAATTTAATGAAATTTACGATTTACTTGCGATTCGTGTGATTGTTGATTCAATCAAAGATTGCTATGCTGTTCTTGGTGCAATTCATACAAAATGGACACCGATGCCAGGCCGTTTTAAAGATTATATTGCGATGCCAAAAGCGAATATGTATCAATCTATCCATACAACAGTCATCGGGCCAAAAGGAAATCCAGTTGAAGTGCAGATCAGAACTCATGAAATGCATCAAATTGCTGAATTCGGGGTTGCTGCTCACTGGGCTTATAAAGAAGGCAAGACTGAAAAAGTCGATGAAGATAATGATACAAAACAATTAAGTTGGTTCCGTGAAATTCTTGAACTGCAAGATGAAAGCTATGATGCTTCTGAATTTATGGAAAGCGTCAAAGGGGATATTTTCAGCGACAAGGTTTACGTTTTCACCCCAACTGGCGAAGTAACAGAACTACCTAAAGGTTCTGGCCCGCTCGATTTTGCTTATAGTGTGCATACTGAAATCGGCAATAAAACAACGGGGGCGAAAGTCAACGGTAAAATGGTTCAGCTAGATTATACACTGAAAAATGGGGATATCATTGAAGTCTTGACCTCTCCAAATTCCTTTGGACCAAGTCGAGACTGGCTAAAAATGGTTGCGACTAGTAAGGCACGAAATAAAATCAAACGATTCTTTAAAATCCAAGATCGTGAAGTCAATATTATCAAAGGGCATGATGCCATCAGCAAATACTTAGTTGAACATGGTTTTGCACCAAAAGAATTTTTAAGTAAGGCAAAAATGGCGGAAGCACTGGATCGTTTTAATTTTCAAACAGAAGACGATCTTTATGCAGCCGTTGGTTATGGTGAAATCAGTGCTCAAGTAGTCTTCAATCGTTTAACTGAGAAGGAACGCAAAGAACAAGAAGTGGAACGCCAAAAACAAGAAGCAGAGGAATTAATGACACAACCTGTCAAAAAAGAATCTGATAAAATGAAAGTTCGTCATGAAGGCGGAATCGTGATTCAAGGAGTTGAAAACCTACTTGTCCGTATCAGCCGCTGCTGTAATCCTGTACCAGGAGATGAAATCGTCGGTTATATCACAAAAGGACGAGGCGTTTCAATTCATAGGGCAGATTGTCCAAATGTACAGCACCAAGAAGAACTTGCCCAACGTTTGATTGAAGTCGAATGGGAAGATACCGATAATTCAAATAAAGAATACGATGCTGATTTAGAGGTTTATGGCTATAATCGCAGTGGATTATTGAATGATGTCCTTCAAGCCATTAGTTCAATAACGAAAAATTTAGTCAGCGTGGAAGCAAAACCAACGAAAAACAAAATGGCGATGATCCATGTGACCGTAAAAATCCAAAATCTAGCCCATTTAAAAACGATTGTAGATAAAATCAAAAATATACCGGATGTTTATAATGTCCGTCGAACCAATGGCTAGGAGGTATAACTTATGAGAGCAGTCATCCAGCGAGTTACGCGAGCTGAAGTTATGATCAATCAAAAAAGTGTAGGGAAGATTGATCAAGGTTTCATGATTTTACTTGGCATTCATGAATCAGACAGTATAGAAGATGTGGCTTATTTAGTTCGAAAAATCAGCAAGCTTCGTGTGTTTGAGGATGATGCTGGTAAAATGAATTTAAGTATTCAAGAGATACAAGGCAGCATTTTGAGTGTTTCTCAATTTACGTTGTACGCAGATACTAAAAAGGGCAACCGCCCTAGTTTTATAGAAGCCGCTCGACCTGAAGCCGCGATTCCTTTGTATGAGTTATTCAATCAGCAGCTTAAAGAACTAGATATTCCTGTAGAAACAGGAGAATTTGGTGCTGATATGGCCGTGTCGTTGATCAATGATGGGCCGGTAACGATCATTATCGATACAAAAGATAAATAAAAAAGCATCATTCCTGCAATGAAAGCGGCAGGGATGATGCTTTTTTTAATAAGTTACTGAAAAAAGTCATACAAATAGTAAATGCTTGGTATAATAAAATATAAAGTGATTGTTGAGGTGTAAGATGGAAAAATATAAGGAAGAGTTATTACCAACATTAAAAAAATTACCTGTACCAGAACTACATGAAACTCTTGTTGCATTAAGTGATTGGTTGAGACCTTTGGTGACATTAGAAGAATTAAAAGACTTTCAAAAAAGAGCAATAACGTTCAGTGTCTCTGATGGTGTATTACTGCAAAAAGATCTAGTTGATCATGCTGAAAATACAGCTGGCAGTTGGCTAGCACCACTTTGGGAAGAAAGCTACTTAGAGAACCGAGGACATTTACAAAGTGAGTCAAATTTTGCCTTGATCATTGACGAAAGCTACTATGATCATATCAAATCAAAAGAAGCACGTGCCGCTCAACTTATCCATCAAATGACTGCTATTTATCTTAGTTTAGCTGATGGAAGCTATCCAATCGAATACACAAAAAAACATCAAAACGTCGATATGTCCTTTTATTTAAATTTTTTCAAAAGCTGCAGAATACCTGGAAAAGACCAAGATTCTTTTTACAGAGGAGAAATACAAACTGCTGGAAATTATATCATCATTTTTGTAAACGGTACCTATTTCCGTTTAGATGTGACGAATGAGCTAGGTGAAATCAATTCTTTAGAACAAGTAATGGAAAGTTTAAATTATATTTTATCGCTAGAGACTGTTCCTAAACACGGAGAAAACTTGATTCCATATTTAACTGGAGTTGAGAGAGAGCAGTCAGCTTTGATTTATCAACAGCTTAAAACAGAGGAGCTGAACAGCGACAATCTGCAACAAATTGAAAATTCATTATTTATGTTGAGTTTTTCGGATGGAAAAGATGAGTCAAAAGAGGAACGAATCACGGAAGTTCTACTGAATACAGATCATCAATTTTTAAGCAAAACCACGCAAGCTGTTATTACAAAAAATGGTCATATCGGTTTTAACATGGAGCATACGGCGATCGATGGTGTACCAACGTTGAATTTACTTACCAAAATTTTTGAATCATTTAATGAGTTGAAGCAGGGATGGACTGAAAAATCTTCTTCTGATTTGGTTCAAAAATTTGAATGGGTATTAACTAACGAAATGATCAGTACTTTAGAAAATGCGCAAAAGCTTGTCGAAATAGAGAATCGTTCATATATCGTCAAACACCAAGTTCTCCCAGAAATTGGGAAAGAACGGATGAAAAAAGCGAGCGTAAGCCCCGATGCCTTCTTCCACATTGCGTTAGCAATGGCGCAACAAGAAGTTTTTGGAACGCTAAGATCCGTTTACGAACCTGTTGCTATGCGTATGTATTATGAAGGTCGAACAGAATCTGCCCGCTCGATCAGTCAAGAGAAAAAGCTATTTGCGGAAGCCTTCTACGATGAAACAGAATCAATTTCTAAGGAAAAATTAGTAGAATTATTCAATGAAGCAGCTACAGCTCACTCCAATCGAATCATGCAATGTCAAAAGGGAAAAGGTTTAGAACGTCATTTGTTTGGCCTTCAAAAAATGGCACTTAACCCTGAAGAAGGTCTGACGTTCTTCTCAGCAGGAGCACTTAAACTATTAGGGGAAGACTTTATTTCAACCACCGGAATTCCTTATGATATATTAGAGTCATTTAGCTTTGGTCCAGTTAATAAAAAAGGTTTTGGTCTTTATTATGGCATTCTTGATGAAAAAGTAATTTTGACTCTATCGTCAAAAAAAGATCATGAAATTGACGCAATACAAATGATCGGTGCGGTCTCTGAGGCGCTGATTTCTTTAACAGAACTTTTAGGTATTTAGAAATTAGAAAGATAAAAAACTGAAAATAATGAGTCGGACTGTTTTGCTGTCTGAGCATTATTTTCAGTTTTTTTGTTGTTTTTTTCTGAGAGGTAGTATAGAATTCTTTGATTAAATCGTAACGATTTCGTTTTGTTTGTGATAAAGATGAAGTTCTTGAACATAAAGTGGAAGAAAAGAAAGATAAAATTTTTGACCTATGATTCTAGTAAAAAAGGGGTACGTTATTTATTTAGTGCGATCGATGAAAATATCGCTGCACCAAGGCACATCCAATTTAGTGATCGTAACATCAAACCAACTAAGGCTGAGCACTGTCATTTGTATTTTGGAGATGAAAGTCAAGAAACATTACTGAAAGGATTAGATAATTGGCCCACATACTACAAGAGTGATCTATCTGGTTCTGATATTGTTCATGATGTGCTCTATCATCATTAAGCATAGAAAAAAGCAGACTCTTCGGCAAAAAGAGATTGGGACAGAAGTGTTTAACTCTGAGAAATAAGCTGAAGGAGTTGCTTCTGCTCCCACCGTTTATTCGAATTCCTTGAGGCTGAGATGTGACTCGTAGTGTTATGTTTCAGCCTCTTTTAGTCCAATTGTTTGAGTCAAAACGACTTTTGTTATAACCCTATTTTAATCAACTAAATAATTTGTCGATTCGTTGATAATCTTCTTCAGTTAAATGTACATCCAACGCTTTTGCATTGTTGAGAACTTGTTCTGGTTTTTTCGCACCTGGGATCACAACATCAACAAAAGGATTTTTGATATACCAGGCAAGTACGACACCTGCAACACTCGTATTATAATCTGCAGCAATTAGTTTAAGCTGGCTGACTTTGTCGATAATTGCGTTAAATCGATCACCCTGAAAATCTGGTTTTTTACTACGTAAATCTTCAGGTGGAAACGTTACGTTACGTTCATATTTTCCAGTTAATAAGCCGGATGCCAGTGGGAAATAAGGAACAAAAGAAATTGTATTTTCTTTTAAATACGGCAGTAACTCGTGTTCTGCATCACGATGGATCAAACTGTATTCATCTTCCACAATATCTACAAAACCTTCTTGATTTGCTTCTTTAATTTGTTCTAAACTAAAATTAGAAACGCCAATCGCTCTGATTTTCCCTGCATCTTTCAATTTTTGTAAAGCAGCTACTGCTTCATTTTTAGGAGTTGTTTCATCTGGAAAATGAATGTAAAAAATATCAATATAGTCTGTTTGCAGCCGCTCTAGTGCTTCGTCAACAGAGCGTGTCAAAAATTCTGGTGTATTATTGAATGCGCCGTCTTTAGCAGGATCATGAGCAGCTTTTGTGGCGATAACTACTTTACTTCGGTCAAACTCTTTTAAAACCTCACCGATCAATTCTTCTGAACGACCCATCCCATAAGCAAAAGCGGTATCTAATAAAGTGATGCCATTCGTTAAAGCAGTTCGGACGATTTCCTTTCCGGTGTCATCGTTTAAGTTTGGAAAAAGATTATGACCACCGACAGCGTTTGTACCTAAACCTAAGGGCGTTGAATAGACTTCTGTATTACCAATTTGTACGTTTTGTGTCATGATAATTCCTCCTAACTTTCTTCTTTTAGTGTAGTTGATAGAGGTGAATCCGTGAAGTATTTTGTCTTATCTGCAAATAGAAAAGCAAAACCAGAATTCTTTTTTGCTGATAGCTGTGGAATTAATAGAATCCCTCTTGACTTTACACTGAAATTTTAGTAATTTATATATAATATCAAAAAAGTCAATGAAAGAACGAGTAAATTTCAAACTGATTGTATAAGAGAAAGTTGCCAAGGCTGAAAGCAACTTCATTAGAGAAATTGAAAGACATTCTGGAGATGAGCGGATAAAAAGCCGTTCCGTTGCGAGCGTTAATCGTTAGAGGAAAGATTAATCTTTCAAACTTAGGTGGTACCGCGTGTGTCTATTCACTCGCCCTTGTATTTATACAAGGGCGAGTTTTTGTTGTTCATCAGCTACGACTGGCTGCGCCAGAGTAGCTGATGAACAATACTTGGCGATCAAAGAGAGAGAAGTTACAGTACTAGGAATCACCAAACGCTATAATCTCAAACAAAGAGCAATAATCAATGAATGGAAAGTAAAACCCAATCTTACAAAGAGCTCCATAGTTGTTTCAATCTCAATCACTCTTTACCAAAACACCTTACAAATAACAAACAATAAATAGGAGATGAAAACAATGAGTTATCAAAAACCAAAAGGAACTAATGACTTATTACCAGGTACTTCCGAAAAATGGCAGTTTGTTGAAGAAACAGCCCGTTTGATTTTTCGTGATTACCAATATGAAGAAATCCGTACACCTATTTTTGAACATTATGAAGTAATTTCCCGCAGTGTAGGTGATACGACCGATATCGTTTCAAAAGAAATGTATGATTTTTATGATAAAGGGGATCGTCATGTGACCTTGCGCCCCGAAGGAACAGCACCAATTGTCCGTTCATTTGTAGAAAATAAATTATTTGGACCAGAATTTGCAAAACCTTATAAAACATACTACATGGGACCAATGTTTCGCTACGAGCGTCCACAAGCAGGACGTTTAAGACAATTCCACCAAATTGGAGCAGAAGCATTTGGTAGTGTGAATCCAGCAGTGGATGTTGAAAGTATGGCGATGGCCTTAGACTTTTTCAAACAATTAGGTATTCAAAAAATTCGTCTGGTGATCAATTCATTAGGTGACAAAGCAACAAGAGCGGCTTATCGTCAAGCTTTGATCGATTATTTAGAACCAAGAGCGGCTGAACTAAGCGAAGATTCAAAACGTCGTTTACATGAAAATCCATTACGTGTGTTAGATAGTAAAGATAAAAAAGACCAAGCAATCGTCGCAGAGGCACCATCGATTTTGGATTATCTAAGTGAGTCATCAAAAGAACATTTTGAAACAGTTCAAACAATGTTGAACGAATTAAATATTCCCTTTGAAGTCGATAGCAATATGGTTCGTGGATTAGATTATTATACGAATACGATTTTTGAAGTGATGAGTGACGCACCAGGGATGGGCGCACAAGCAACGATTTGTGCAGGCGGACGTTATGATGGACTAGTTGAAGAATTAGGCGGACCAGCGACACCTGGTTTTGGTTTCGCAATGGGAATTGAACGTGTGCTGATCACGATGGAAGCAGAAGGTGTTGTGGTTCCAGTAATCAATGAAATCGACGCTTATGTTGTCGGAATCGGGGATCAAACAAATATTGAAACGCTAAAACTCGTGCAAGCAATTCGTAACTTTGGTTTTTCAGCCGATCGTGATTTTATGGACCGTAAAGCGAAAGCACAATTTAAAACAGCTGCTAAATTAAATGCCAAACTTGCATTGACTTTGGGTGAAACTGAATTGTCAGAAGGCGTTGTAAATGTAAAAGCCATGGCCAATCGTAATGAAAAAGCATTTCCACTATCAGATATTTACGAAAGATTCGATGAAGTCTATGATGAAATGATGACAGTGATGTTTGATTAATAAACAGTAAAAAATGAAGAGGAGCAATGAGTAATGACAAAAAGAACAGTATACTGCGGAGAAGTCTCAGCAGATTTAGTAGGACAGGTAATTACATTAAAAGGTTGGGTACAAAAGCGTCGTGATTTAGGCGGAGTTATTTTTATCGATCTTCGTGATCGCGAAGGAATCGCACAAGTTGTTTTCAATCCAGCACATTCAAAAGAAGCATGGGAAATTGCAGATAAATGCCGTAGCGAATATGTAATTGAAATCACTGGAGAATTAACGTACCGTGATTCAGCAGCAATCAATCCTAAAATGAAGACTGGCGAATTTGAAGTGATGGCAACAGATATCACGATTTTAAATACGGCTAAAACACCACCATTTTTAATCGAAGATGAAAACAATGTCGGTGATGAAATCCGTATGAAGTATCGTTATTTAGATTTACGTCGTCCACATATGACAGCCAATCTAAAATTACGTCATGAAGTAACAAAATCAATCCGTCATTATTTAGACGATACTGATTTTATTGATATTGAAACACCTTATTTTGGTAAATCAACACCAGAAGGCGCTCGTGATTATTTGGTTCCTTCACGTGTACATGCAGGACATTTCTATGCATTACCGCAATCACCGCAAATTTTCAAACAGTTATTGATGAATGCTGGCTTCGATCGTTATTACCAAATCGTTCGTTGTTTCCGTGATGAAGATTTACGTGGTGACCGTCAACCAGAATTTACCCAAGTGGATATTGAAACAACCTTCTTGTCTCCAGAAGAAATCCAAACAATGACTGAAGAAATGTTAGCAAAAGTGATGCTTGAAACTAAAGGAATCGAAGTTACATTACCGTTCCCTCGTATTAGCTATGATGAAGCAATGGCGCGTTATGGAAGTGACAAACCAGACACACGTTTCGATATGGAATTGATCGATATCGCAGATGTGGTCAAAGACGTTGATTTTAAAGTCTTCCAAATGGCTTTAGAAAATGGCGGACAAGTCAAAGCGTTAAATGCCAAAGGGGCAGCAGATAAATATTCAAGAAAAGATATGGATAACTTAGGTACTTATGTGAGCCAATTTGGTGCTAAAGGACTTGCTTGGTTAAAAGTAGAAGAAGATGGGCTAAAAGGACCTATTGCAAAATTCTTAACAGATGTAGCGGATGATTTGATTACCGCAACAAATGCTGAGGTTGGGGATATTTTAATGTTTGGTGCAGATAAACCAGAAGTGGTTGCAGCAGCATTAGGCGCAATTCGTTCTCGTTTAGGGAAAGAATTAGGCTTGATTGACGAGTCTAAATTTAACTTCCTGTGGGTCGTTGACTGGCCATTGTTCGAGTATGATGAAGAAGCAGGTCGTTATGTTTCTGCCCATCATCCATTCACACAACCAAAAGAATCTGACATTGAATTGCTTTCAACAAATCCAGCGAAAGTTTACGCTGAAGCGTACGATATCGTCTTAAATGGATACGAATTAGGTGGCGGTTCACTGCGTATCCATAAACGTGAGTTGCAAGAAAAAATGTTTGAAACGCTAGGCTTCACTAAAGAATCAGCGCAAGAGCAATTTGGTTTCTTGTTAGATGCCTTAGATTATGGTTTCCCTCCACACGGCGGAATTGCTTTAGGGTTAGACCGATTAGTGATGTTGTTGGCTGGTGAAAATAATATTCGTGAAGTGATCGCCTTCCCTAAAAACGGAAAAGCTGCTGATCCAATGACGAGTGCACCAAGTGTAGTTTCACCATTACAATTATTTGAATTGAACATTGATGTAACAGCAATCGATGAGTAAATAGTAGAAAAATTTAAGCACCTAAAATGAGAAATATCATTTTGGGTGCTTTTGTATTTTTTCTTTCAGATTATTAATATTAGGAATACACATGATAATACCTTAGGTAAACTTTCTACGATCAGTATTACTTATACTATCGAAAAACAGCTGTTGTGTTATGATGTGATTTATCTTCCAAGGCTCCGACTGTTGCTTTGACTTAATATTTAGTGGCTTTTTGTATAACAACCTATGATTGATGTTCCGTCTATTTAGCTAGAACGTTTATAATTTGTTTATATTTATGTTTTATACTGAATTTAGAGAGTGCTAAAGGAGGATAGGTATGGTTAAAAAAAATTTTTTGTTAAAGACAACGTTACTATTTTCACTTTTACTTATTTTTTCGGCTTGCCAATCTAAAAAAGCTGATACCAAACAATCGATGAAGGAGAGTACGGTCATGACAACTGATAAAAGTAGCGCAAAAGAATCAAGCGAATTAAAGGAATCAAATGTACCAAAATCATCTAATCAAACATTTTCAGCGGGTTCATTGATTCAAGCAGTCAGTGATAACGATTCTGCAAAGGTCCAAGAAATTTTGAAAGATAAAAACTATACGATCGATGAAGTTAATGCTCAAGGTGAAACACCCCTTTTGATTGCAACTCATCAAAACTTTATCGACATCGCAAAAATGTTGATCGATGCAGGGGCTGACATCAATTTACAAGATCAAATTTCTGATAGTCCATACCTGTACGCTGGAGCTCAAGGGAAAACTGAAATCCTGACTTATATGCTAGAAAAACAGGTGCCAGATCAACAAAAAGTAAACCGTTTCGGTGGAAATGCACTGATTCCTGCAGCTGAAAAAGGACATCTGGAAAATGTGAAACTGTTATTAAAAGATGGACGAGCAGCTATCGATCATCAAAATAATTATGGTTATACAGCGTTGATCGAAGCCGTTGCGTTAAAAGATGGTTCTTCGATCTATCAGCAAATCGTCAAAGTTTTATTAGACGGTGGCGCGGATAAAAATTTGAAAGATAACACTGGGCGAACGGCGGAAGATTACGCTAGAAGTTTAGGTTATTCTGAACTGTTGAACATACTGAATTCTTATAAATAGTTGCCAAACAGTAGGGGATTAAACCTCTGCTGTTTTTACGTTTTCTTGTTCCAATAAACATTCTTTTTTATCAGTCATTCAAAGAATGGATATTAAGCGAGTAAGTTGACGATGAATAAGTAATTAAATCCACCTTTTAAAGCCGTTGCAACGGTTGCTGTCGTTGACCAAGGTAAGGAAATCAACGAATTATATTTAGAAAAATTTTAAATTGACAATATAGCCAAAAAAATAACGTCCATGCAAAAATGTTTCAGGAAATGGATATAATTCTGTAAGATGCATGATCATTCCTCAGTTAAGTAAATTTTGTATAACTTGATCATAGCTGAAAAAATTAGTTGTAAGCGTTCTCTTTGTATGTTCAACACGTTGCAAAATTATGAAACACCAAAATAAAAATGAAAAATTAGCAATACTTTTCTTCTATTTAAAAGATTGTGCTTTTTTTCTTACCGCAAAGCACGTATAATGAGAAACAAATCAATCAATTAAAGTGAGGCTGCTTCCACATGAAAAAATTCTTTGAAAGTTTACCTGTCCATGATTACACGACAAAACTTTCAGTGTCGATCGTTTATGCGATCTTGGCATCTGTTGCGATGAACTTTTTTTATCAACCGGGAAACATTTATTCCAGTGGGATTACTGGACTGGCTCAAATTTTAACAACCTTGTCAACAAATGTTGTAGGATTTAAAGTGCCTGTTTCCATTACGTTATATGCATTAAATATTCCATTATTTTTCGTAGCTTGGCGCAAAATCGGGAAAAAATTCACGATTTTTACCTTTTTGACTGTTACGTTGACGTCGATTTTTATGCAAATCGTTCCGCAAACAAGTCTTTCTAACGATCCGATCATTTGTGCGATTTTCGGTGGTGCAGTAATGGGCTCTGGTATTGGCTTTGCGTTGAAGAATGGCCTTTCATCTGGAGGACTGGATATTTTTAGTATTACGATCCGTAAGAAAACAGGTCGTTCTGTGGGTTCGATTTCAATGTATTTTAATGGACTAATTATTTTTGTAGCAGGCTATTTATTTGGTTGGCAGTATATGTTTTACAGTGCGCTATCTATTTTTGTGAGCGGAAAAGTGACGGATACAGTCTATACGAAGCAAAAGAAGATGCAAGTCATGATCATTACCAAAAATCCAGATGCGGTTATTGATGGAATCCAACAGAAAATGAGACGAGGGATTACGATCATTCATGAAGCAGAAGGTGCTTATAGACATGATAAACAGACACTTTTATTAACGGTAGTAACGCGCTTTGAACTACCTTCGTTAGAAGCGGCCATGAAAGAATCTGATCCGTCAGCTTTTGTGAGCATTTCAGATAACGTCAAAATTCTTGGGCGTTTTTATGAAGAGGATTTATAAAACATATAGGAAGCTAAGAAATCCAGGTATCATTCTGGATTTTTTGTTTGCTTTAATTTTTTACTCTAAAGAGGCAGAGTGAATAATTTATTTCAAAGAGAAGATAGCTAATTCCAAAAAAATAATCTCTTTTTCTTGAAAAGAAGAGTGAAAACTGTTAAACTAGATTTGTAAGATTGAGGGGCGCTTTTAAGACTGTTAATAGAATTTAACAATGCGAAAGAAGAACGTCAATCCTATTTTTTTAAAGTTCATAGGTCGTTTTAAGTCTTACTCGGACGTTTTTAGACCAACGAAGGAGCGCATCATGCTAGATGAATTAAAAATGATTGAAGCAGTTGCTCCAGATTTGCTCGATGTAATGCAGGAAAGGTTTCATATTCTTCGTAATATTTACTGGATGCAGCCTATTGGACGTAGAAGTTTATCTGATAGTATGGGAATTACAGAAAGGGTCTTAAGAACTGAGACTGATTTTCTGAAAAACTTACAACTGATAGAGACTTCTAAAAGCGGAATGACATTAACTGAAAAAGGCTTAGAAGTTTATCAAGGATTAGAATCAGTAATGAATCAATTACTTGGTATGCATCAAGTCGAAAAAGAAATCAGCCAATATTTTGGGATCAAGCGTTGTATCGTTGTAGCAGGCAACAGTGACAATCAGGAAAAAGTACTTTATGAGTTCGGCGATATTTTGACCGATTCCCTGGATTTACTCTTACCTGATGGTGATAATATTGTTGCAGTTATGGGTGGCACGACAATGGCCTTGACCGCAGAACATATGGGGACCCTAGAAACGGAAAAACGACATAATTTGTTTGTTCCAGCTAGAGGTGGAATCGGTGAAGCAATGACGGTTCAAGCCAATTCAGTAAGTGCCGTAATGGCAAGTAAAACTGGCGGCCACCATAGAGCATTATATGTTCCAGAGCAATTAAGCTTAGAAACGTATAACTCGCTGCTGCAAGAACCATCGATCCAAGAAGTACTGACACTGATCGAACAAAGCAATTGTGTTGTTCACAGTATTGGACGCGCTTTGCATATGGCAGCACGTCGTAAAATGTCAGATGATGAGATGGTCATGTTAAAGCAAAATAATGCTGTAGCTGAATCTTTCGGATATTTCTTTGATGAAGAGGGCGAAGTCGTTTACAAAATCCCTCGAATCGGACTTCAGTTAAAGGATGTACAAAAAATTTCGAATGTCGTTGCAATTGCAGGCGGAAAATCAAAAGCCAAAGCAATCCGCGCTTACATGAAAAATGCACCAAAACAAACGTGGCTCATCACAGATGAAGCTGCCGCAAATGAGATTTTAAAAGGGGTAACCCTTTAAAATAAAAAATTTTTGATTTTCATAAGGAGGAAATCTTTAATGACAGTTAAAGTAGGTATTAATGGATTTGGACGTATCGGACGCTTAGCATTCCGTCGTATCCAAGATGTAGCAGGAATCGAAGTAGTAGCAATCAATGATTTAACAGATGCTAAAATGTTGGCTCACTTGTTAAAATATGACACAACTCAAGGACGTTTCAACGGAACTGTTGAAGTTCATGATGGATCTTTCAACGTAAACGGTAAAGAAGTTAAAGTTCTTGCTAACCGCAACCCAGAAGAATTACCATGGGGCGACTTAGGCGTAGATATCGTTCTTGAATGTACTGGATTCTTCACTTCAAAAGAAAAAGCTGAATTACACTTAAAAGCTGGTGCTAAACGTGTTGTTATCTCTGCTCCAGGCGGAAATGACGTACCAACAATCGTTTATAACACTAACCACGATATCTTAACAGGTAAAGAAACAGTTATCTCAGGTGCTTCATGTACGACTAACTGTTTAGCTCCTATGGCTAAAGCTTTACAAGATAACTTTGGTGTGGTTGAAGGTCTTATGACTACAATCCACGCTTACACAGGTGACCAAATGACTCTTGATGGACCTCACCCAGGTGGAGACTTCCGTCGTGCACGCGCTGCAGCAGAAAATATCGTACCTAATACAACTGGTGCTGCTAAAGCAATCGGTCTAGTTATCCCTGAATTAAACGGTAAATTAGACGGAGCTGCTCAACGTGTTCCTGTAGCAACTGGTTCATTAACTGAATTAGTAACAGTTCTTGACAAAAAAGTAACTGTTGAAGAAGTAAACGAAGTTATGGCGAAAGCTGCTAACGAATCTTACGGATACAACACAGACGAAATCGTTTCTTCTGATATCGTAGGTATGACTTTCGGTTCATTATTCGATGCTACTCAAACAAAAGTAATGACTGTTGGCGACCAACAATTAGTGAAAACTGTTGCTTGGTATGACAACGAAATGTCTTATACTGCACAATTAGTTCGTACTTTAGAGTACTTCGCTAACTTATAAGAGTAACTCTTATTATTAGTGAAATTTGAACAACTGTGAAATAATAAGCGGGGAAGCAACGCGCTTCTCCGCTTTTATTATTTTGTTTAACAATACCTAAAAACTTTTTATAGATAGGAGTACTCCATAATGGCTAAAAAGACAATCAAAGATGTAGATTTAAAAGATAAAAAAGTACTTGTCCGTGTTGACTTTAACGTGCCTTTGAAAGATGGTGTGATCACGAACGATAACCGTATCGTAGCGGCACTTCCAACAATCAAATACGTAATCGAAAATGGTGGAAAAGCGATTCTATTTTCTCACTTAGGTCGTGTGAAAACAGAAGAAGATAAAGCAGGCAAATCTCTAAAACCAGTGGCTGAGCGTCTAGGCGAATTATTAGGCAAACCAGTAACATTCGTTCCTGAAACTCGTGGAACTGAATTAGAAACAGCTGTCAACAACATGAAAGACGGCGACGTTTTAGTCTTTGAAAACACTCGTTTTGAAGATATCGACGGTAAAAAAGAAAGCGGAAATGACGCTGAATTAGGTAAATACTGGGCTTCTTTAGGCGATGTATTTGTTAATGACGCATTTGGTACGGCTCACCGTGCGCACGCTTCTAACGTTGGAATTGCTTCAACTGGTATTCCAACTGTTGCTGGATTCTTAATGGAAAAAGAAATCAAATTCGTTGGTGAAGCAGTGACTGCACCTAAACGTCCTTTTGTTGCTATCTTAGGTGGCGCAAAAGTTTCTGACAAAATCGGTGTTATCGAAAACTTGATTTCTAAAGCAGATAAAATTCTTATCGGTGGCGGAATGACTTATACATTTTACAAAGCTAAAGGCATGAACATCGGTAACTCTTTAGTTGAAGAAGATAAAGTTGCATTAGCAAAAGAATTAATCGAAAAAGCAGGCGATAAATTAATCTTGCCAATCGATTCAATCACTGCTGCAGAATTTTCAAACGATGTACCAACCGAAGAACATACTGGTGATGTTCCTGATGGACAAATGGGTCTTGACATTGGACCTGAAACAATTGCTTTATTTGCGCAAGCATTAGAAGGTGCAAAAACAGTTGTTTGGAACGGACCAATGGGCGTATTTGAAATGAGTAACTTTGCTAAAGGAACAATCGGTGTTTGTGAAGCAATTGCTAACTTAGCAGATGCTACAACAATCATTGGCGGAGGAGACTCTGCTGCAGCTGCAATCCAATTAGGCTTTGCTGACAAATTCACTCACATCTCAACTGGTGGGGGCGCAAGCTTAGAATTATTAGAAGGTAAAGAATTACCTGGTTTAGCAGCAATTAACGATAAATAAAGAGGTTGTGAAAAAGGCATTTAAACTTTAGTAATGTGACTGAACCTGAGGGACTTCAAGTATCAAAGTTCATCTGGTGAGGAAAATTACCGAAAGTTTGCCTTTTGATCACCGTTTAATCAATCCATACCATAATAAGAAAAGGATGTGCTTTTCCATGCGTAAACCAATTATCGCTGGTAACTGGAAAATGAACAAAACTTTAGCAGAAGCGCAAAGCTTTGCTGAAGCAGTAAAAAATGCTGTTCCATCAAAAGATGTTGTTGATTCAGTAATTGGATCTCCTGCACTATTTTTAGCACCACTTGCTTGGAGTCTTAAAGATTCTGATGTTCAATTATCTGCACAAAATTGCTACTGGGAAAACTCAGGTGCATTCACTGGTGAAAACTCACCAGCTGCTATTGCAGATTTAGGCATTCAATATGTAATCATTGGTCACTCTGAACGTCGTGAGTACTTCCGTGAAACAGATGAAGACATCAACAAAAAAGCCAAAGCAATCTTTGCAAACAACATGACACCAATCTTCTGTTGTGGTGAATCTTTAGAAACATACGAAGCTGGTAAAACTGCTGAGTGGATCGAAAGTCAAATCACAAACGGTTTAGTTGGTTTATCTAATGAGCAAGTATCGTCAATGGTTATTGCTTATGAACCAATCTGGGCAATCGGAACTGGTAAATCTGCTGATGCAAATATTGCAGATGAAATCTGTGGTGTTGTACGTTCAACAGTTGAAAAATTATACGGTAAAGAAGTATCAGAAGCTGTACGTATCCAATACGGCGGTTCTGTGAAACCTGAAAACATTGCTGAATATATGGCTAAAGAAAACGTTGACGGTGCTTTAGTCGGCGGAGCGAGTCTTGAAGCTGACTCATTCTTAGCTTTGTTAGACGCTGTCAAATAATCACGGCTTATAACAATATACGCAATAAACCGAAAAATCATTGAATAATCTATGAATTATGCAAAAAATGTTTGCATAGCGCTCGTTTATTCACTACAATCATAATTAAGGGAATCGAATCCCCTTAGTATAAAACAAACTCAAAGGAGAGACAAAACATGTCAATTATTACTGATGTTTACGCACGCGAAGTCTTAGATTCACGCGGTAACCCAACAATCGAAGTAGAAGTATACACTGAAAGCGGTGCTTTTGGTCGCGGAATGGTTCCATCTGGAGCTTCAACTGGTGAATACGAAGCAGTTGAATTACGTGATGGCGACAAATCTCGTTACTTAGGTAAAGGGGTTGTTAAAGCAGTTGACAACGTTAATAACATCATCGCTGAAGCAATCATTGGCTACGATGTACGTGACCAAATGGCAATTGATAAAGCAATGATCGATTTAGATGGAACTCCTAACAAAGGTAAATTAGGCGCAAACGCTATTCTTGGTGTTTCAATCGCTGTAGCTCGTGCTGCTGCTGATTACCTAGAAGTACCTTTATACCACTACTTAGGCGGATTCAATACTAAAGTATTGCCAACACCAATGATGAACATCATCAATGGCGGATCTCATGCTGATAACAGTATCGACTTCCAAGAATTCATGATCATGCCTGTAGGCGCTCCTACATTCAAAGAAGCTTTACGCTATGGTGCTGAAGTATTCCACGCATTAGCTGGAATCTTAAAAGCTCGTGGATTAGCTACTTCTGTAGGTGACGAAGGTGGATTTGCTCCTAACCTTGGTTCAAACGAAGAAGGTTTTGAAGTAATCATCGAAGCAATCGAAAAAGCTGGCTATGTACCTGGTAAAGATATTGTTCTTGCTATGGATGCTGCTTCTTCTGAATTCTACGACAAAGAAAAAGGTGTTTACGTTTTAGCTGATTCAGGCGAAGGCGAAAAAACAACTGAAGAAATGATCGCATTCTACGAAGAATTATGCGCGAAATACCCAATCATCTCAATCGAAGATGGATTAGATGAAAATGACTGGGATGGTTTCAAAAAATTAACAGTTGCTTTAGGCGACAAAGTGCAATTAGTTGGTGACGATCTATTCGTTACAAACACAACTAAATTAGCTGAAGGTATTGAAAAAGGAATCGCTAACTCAATCCTTATCAAAGTTAACCAAATCGGTACTTTAACAGAAACATTCGAAGCAATCGAAATGGCTAAAGAAGCTGGCTATACAGCAGTTGTATCTCACCGTTCAGGTGAAACAGAAGATTCAACAATCTCTGATATCGCTGTAGCAACAAACGCTGGTCAAATCAAAACTGGTTCATTAAGCCGTACAGACCGTATTGCTAAATACAACCAATTATTAAGAATTGAAGACCAATTAGGCGAAGTTGCTGAATACAAAGGTTTGAAATCTTTCTACAACTTAAAAAACAAATAATTTTAGTTGATTATAAAGCAAAAAGGGACAATTGATCTTTGGGTCATTTCTCCTTATACTCATACGTAAAAGAGCTTGCGATTTATTCGCAAAGCTCTTTTTTTACATATAAAAATAAATTAATGTGTAGAAAGAAAATAAAAATGTAAATGAGGAAGAAAAGTTAAAACCAAAAATTTTTGTCTTTTAAGTGATAAAACATTTTTATATAGGTAAAACAATCGTTTAGATATGAACTATTTTCAAAATAGTATAATTTATTATTAGTTTAGCAGAACAGTTCGTCATAAAGTTGTATTGACAATCTAAGAAGTAGTCTGATAAAATAAAAGACAATTACGAAAGGGTGGTGGTATCTAAATGAGCAATGACTCGGCAGATGGTGAGCAGAAAATTTTAGTTTCTTTATCCTATTTTTTAATTGAATAGCATGTATCAAGCACGTCATTGGTAGTTTTTGAACTATTAATATGAGGGGCTTATTTGTTATATGCAACAAAAAAATTAATTAATAAGGATGATAATATATGGAAAATAAAAAAGATTTTCAATTAACAATAGACGAAGTAAAGAAAAAATATGATATACACGATATTAATATGGGATTAGATAGCGTACAAGCAAATAATCGATTAAAAAAATATGGTTTAAACAAATTAGAAGTGAAGAAAGTATCAAAATGGTCATTATTATTGCGTCAATTCAATAACATCATTATTTACATTCTACTCTTTTCAGCTTTGTTAACATTAGTTATGGGGCACACTTCAGATGCAATAATAATATCTATTGTTGTAATTGTGAATGCATTGATCGGTTACTATCAAGAAGCAAATGCCTCAGATGCGTTGGAAAGAATTAAAGAGATGCTTTCTTCTGAAGCTACAGTATATAGAGATGGGATTAGGCAAGATATTCCATCAGAACAAGTTACGATAGGAGATGTAGTATTTTTAGAAGCTGGAGATAATGTCCCAGCTGATTTGAGAATTGTTGAATCTGATAACCTGAGAATTCAAGAATCAGCATTAACAGGAGAACCTGATTCTGTAGCAAAAGTGATCGATAGCTTGTCTGAATCGAGTACCTCTTTAGCTGATCAAATTAATTTAGGCTTTGCGTCTACATCTGTTACATCAGGCAGTGGAACTGGTATCGTGATAGCGATAGGTACTGATACGGAAATTGGTAAAATATCAACAGAAGTAAATAGTACTGAAATAAGAAAAACACCACTAATGAACGAAATTGATAGTTTAGGTAAATGGATTACCTATATAATTATAGCTATGGCTATTATTTTATTTGTTATCAGTTTATTTTTAGGAACCTATTCATTATCTGTGTTATCTTTAGCTGTTGTGACAATGATTGTCGGTTCTATTCCAGAAGGACTACCAGCAACTACTTCTGTTGTTTTAGCAATGGGTGTTAGCGATATGGCAAAAAATAAAAATACGATTGTCAAAACATTACCTGCGGTCGAAACATTAGGTTCTGTAGATGTTGTGGCCACAGATAAGACGGGTACGTTAACAAAAAATGAGATGACCGTAAAAGATATTGTATTTCGTGATAAAAAATATGAAGTAACAGGAGATGGGTACCAACCAATTGGTCAGATACAAGAGAATCAAAAACCGGTTCAAGAAAATACTCATTTGAAGTTATTTTTGGAAATTGGTTTTGAAGCCAATGATACTGTATTAGTAGAAGAGGATGACGAATGGACGATTAATGGTGAGCCTACAGATGCTTCATTTCTTACACTTTATTATAAAGTATTTGATTACCCTAAAACACCTGAATATACTGAAATTGATATGCTGCCATTTGATTCTGATTATCATTATATGGCAAAATTAGTCAAAAATAAAAGGGGAAATCAATTTATTTTTATTAAAGGATCTCCCGATAAACTATTTAAGATGGCTGAAAAACAAATGCCTTCGTTTGATTCTAACTACTGGAATAGGCAAGTATGTGAACTTTCAGCAGAGGGAAAACGAGTAGTTGCTGTGGGATATAAACAAGTTACTTCTGATATACAAGAGATTACTCATGAGCTTCTTGCTGAAGGGATTGAGCTTGTTGGTATCGCTGGTATTATTGATCCACCGCGTGAAGAGGTAATAGCTGCATTGAAGGAAATGAATACGGCTGGCGTACAAGTAAAGATGATCACAGGTGATCATCCTTTAACTGCAACAGCGATTGGGAAAAAACTTGGTTTAGCTCCTGAAATACATGTCGTAACAGGTTTAGAGCTTGAAAATATGTCTAAAGAAGCATTTAAACAAGCTGTTTTATTCAACCAAGTTTTTGCGCGTACAACACCAAAAAATAAAATAGATATTGTAGAAGCTTTACAAGAATGTGGTAAGGTAACGGCCATGACTGGTGATGGCGTGAATGATGCTCCAGCATTAAAAAGAGCGGATATTGGTGTCGCAATGGGGAGACAAGGAACAGACGTCGCAAAGGATTCTGCAGATATGATTTTAACAGATGATAATTTTGGAACAATGTCAGTCGCGATTCGTGAAGGGCGAAGAATTTATGATAACATTAAGAAAAGTATTCTTTTTTTATTACCAACCTCATTCGCTGAAGGGCTGATTATCGCATTTACAATAGTGATGCAAAAAGAAATGCCTTTACAGCCTACTCAGTTGCTATGGATTAATATGGTTTCGGCTATCACTATTCAGTTTGCGTTTATTTTTGAGCCGGCAGAAGAGGGAATCATGAAGCGTAAACCAAGAAAAAATGGAAAAGGCTTCTTAAATAAACACGATGTTTGGCAAATGGCTTATGTATCTGTGTTAATGGCGGCCATCAGCCTTATCTCATATGAATGGCTAATTTCACAAGGGTTAAGTCAAGCTGTAGCAAGTACTACGATGATTAATATTGTTGTCTTGAGTAAGATTTTCTATTTATTTAATATTCGTACAAGTCAGCCAGTTATTTCCAAGTCTCTATTTACCAACCCAAAAGCATTCTTAATAATAGGGGGAATGCTTATATTGCAGTTGATTCTAACCTATGTTCCATTTATGCATGTCGTGTTTTATACTGCAGATATCTCACTTTTAGGTTGGGGAATTTCAATTGTTTCAGGGATCATTATTTTATCTATTACAGAAATAGACAAAGCAATTAGAATAAAGTACCAAAAAAAGAATAAGCGGATTTAGTAAATAGAATAAAAGACATACTGAGTTTAAGGATAAAACTTAGTATGTCTTTTTATGTATCTTTAACAAATTTATTATCTCAATTAATGATCCTATACATTTAAACAGTATGAAGCGAAGCTTCTATTATCCAAAAGAAAAAAACGGTGCTATACTAAAAAGAAAACTAGGAGGGCTAGACATGAATCAAACAGATCTTCAAAATATTCTCAAAAAGCAACACGATTTTTTTAACACGAATCAAACAAAATCTATTCCCTTTAGAAAAGCACAACTGGAACAGCTATTAAATAATATAAAAAAACATGAAGAAGATTTCTACTGGGCTTTTGAGAAAGATCTTAAAAAGCCTAAAGCTGAAGTTTATGCAACTGAATTTGGGCTGGTTCTATCCGCTATCAAAGACATGCTTAAACACATTGATAAATGGACTAAAACAGAAAATAAACCCAGAGCAATTTCATCTTTACTAAACAAAAATACGGTTACTTTAGAACCTTTTGGAACAGTCTACATTATCGGGCCTTTTAACTATCCATTGCTTTTAACATTAGTTCCATTGATCGGGGCTCTTGGGGCAGGGAACTGTGTCATTCTTAAAGCGTCATCAAAAACGCCAAATGTGGCGGCGGTGATTGGCGCTATCCTTGGGGAAACTTTTGATGAAGAGTATGTCAAAGCGCTTTCGCCTGGTTCAATCGATAATGCGTTAGTTTTAAAAGAGCGTATGGATTTTATCTTTTTTACAGGCAGTACTAGAGTTGGAAAAATTGTGATGGAAGCAGCGTCCCAATATTTGACACCCGTTGTCTTAGAACTTGGCGGTAAGAGTCCTGCAATCGTAACGGAACAGGCGGATATAGAATTAGCTGCTGAACGAATTATTTGGAGCAAACTTCTTAATACTGGTCAAACATGTATCGCAACCGATTATGTATTGGTAGATGAAAAAGTCAAAAACCAGTTAGTTACCGCATTAAAAGAAAAAATCAGTGAATTCTATGGTGAGAACATTCAAGATAATCCCGACTATGGTCGGATTGTTCAAGGCCCAGCCATTGATAAGTTTATCCAGTTGATTGATGAAAATCGGCAATATCTGATTTATGGTGGGGAGTACGACCAAAAAACAAGATTCGTTACACCAAGTCTTTTCGACATTCGCTTGAATCGAGACAATAGCTTGATGAAGGAAGAATTATTTGGACCATTATTACCTATATGCACGTATCGACAGCTAGACGAAGCGATTACTTTTGTTAAAGAAGGCGAAAAACCATTAGCCTTATACTTGTTTTCCGATGATAGAGAGGTTCAAAAAAAGATTCTAAACGAAATTTCCTTTGGCGGAGGAGGGATCAATCAAACGATCCTTCATGTTGCTAATGATGATTTGCCGTTTGGTGGAGTAGGATTTTCAGGTATGGGAAATTATCATGGAAAATACAGTATCGAAACTTTTTCTCATAAGAAAGCGATTGTCTATGGTAGAAAAGATTCTATGGCAAAATTGATCTATCCACCTTATACTCAGGAGAAATTTGAATGGTTAAAGCGCTTGTTATAAAAGTTTATATCTGAAGGCTCTGTATTTTCCTCACCCTTTATTCGGATTAAGAGCGTGAAACAAAACGGATCGTTCCGTTTGTTTCACGCTCTTAATTTAAGTGAATCTAGATAGGGTCAGCTTGTTTCATTAATTTTTTTTGCGGATAGTATGGATGAGAAAGTTAAAACCAGTTACCAGAAAAACGATCATTCCAGCTAAAATGAAAAGAAATCCGATAGGTAGTAAATAGAAATTCTCACGTAAAAAACCTGACTTATCAATATATTCTACTGAATTTGCCTTTATAAAAAGACAAGCAAATCCAAAGAATAGTAGAAAGGTTCCAACTAAAGTTGTCATTAGATTTAGTTTTGCTCGCCGAGTTTTACTGCTATCTTTTATTAACTTTTCTGTCATATTATTCACATTACTTCCTCCTAGAATCAATTCATCAAGCGAAATATGAAAAATACTAGCAATGAGGATCAATAGTTCAAGGTCTGGAAGGTTCCGATTATTCTCCCAGTTAGATACGGCTTGTCTGGTTACATTTAAGCGGATTGCAACTGTTTCTTGGGTCAGTTGATGGCTGGTTCTTAGCTCTTTAATTTTATCTCCAAATTCCATAGTATAATTTCCTCTCGTTAA
The DNA here is from genome assembly GCF_001730285.1 of Enterococcus ureasiticus. GTDB lineage: Bacteria > Bacillota > Bacilli > Lactobacillales > Enterococcaceae > Enterococcus_L > Enterococcus_L ureasiticus. The sequence continues at coordinate 25,403 of NZ_MIJZ01000013.1, read as the reverse complement.
TGTATTTTAATCATAAGATGATAGCTTCTTGTATTCAAGCAAGTACTGCTTGCAGACTAGCAAAATAAAGGGATAGTGTCGCTTGCATCAAAAATTTTTGTGTGTTGCATGTAATGGACGAGTATAAATTATTTTTTATAAAAACATTATATCATCTATTATTTTAAAATAGATATTATATTTTTTTGTATAAATCATAAAAATACGTATACAAAAATTAAAAAAGCTATTTTAATGCATATGTTTTTTTCAAAAATGATTTGTTTGATATACTATGTGTAGTAACTTGAAAGGAGGAAATTACATGAAAACAAGAGCTGAATTAAAAAGTGAAGCTAAAGGGATATTACGTGGACGTTGGAAAGATAGTGTATTGATGTGTTTGGTGCCAACATTGATTTCCATAGCAATTGGACTTCTTTTATTTTTTATATTTTTGATACCCACTATTACATTCGTTCAAAATAACTCAGATTTATTAAACAACACTGCAAGCTATGATGGCAACTCTGGTGGAGGCGGTGGAAGCTTTATTGGTGGAATCATTGGAGCATTGTTTAGCGCCGGTATCTCTTGGACATTCCTTGATCTTTTACGAGGAAAACGACAAGAAATCCGTCCATTCTCAGATGCATTTCGTGGCTTTGCCGGACCAGTTATTTTGGGTGTGATCTGTATATACTTATTAATGGCACTGTTTATTTCATTGTGGTTGCTATTATTAGTAATTCCCGGAATTATCAAAGGGTATTCTTATTCTCAAGCGTACTTTGTTTATTATGATGCTTATGAAGAAACGGGCACACGTCCAGGCTTTCTGAATTCTATTACTCGCAGTAAACATCTGATGAAAGGCTATAAAGGTCAATTATTTGTATTGGACTTAAGCTTTATCGGTTGGCATCTTTTAGCAATACTAACATTTGGGATTGGTTATTTATGGTTAACGCCGTACATTACTGCGACTAAAGCAGCTTTTTATGAAAATTTACCGAAAACAACAGTGGTTTAAACAATTGATAGTACCCGTTTGGGTTACATTTATTTTCAATGTTTATTCTTACCTAGGTTTGGAGCAAAAAGTGATCTTTACTTTTGCTTCAAGCTTTTTTTGTATCCTAAAAAGTTCATTTTTAATTGTTTTATAGAATTGTTTATAATTTGTTTATTTTCTCGTTAGCAGCTGTTTACATCCTCTATTTATAATAAGGGGAGCAAGCAGAAGTGTTATCCAATCATAGGAGGGGAAAATTATGAACAATAAAAAAATCATTGTAGGAATTTCAAGTTTACTATTATTACTAGCAGGATGCAGTGTAGGAACACAGGAAACTCCAAAGACAAAAGAAAGTAAACAACAAACAGAACAATCCAAAGATAATAAGAAAGAAAGCAACGGTGACATATTAAATAAAATTTTAGGTCAAACTAACTGGCAAGGAACAAAAGTATATGATAAAGAGAATAATGATCTGACTGCTGAAAATAAGAATTTTGTCGGATTAGCAAAATATGATGCAGAAACAGGACGTTATGAATTTTTTGATGCACAAACAGGTGAAAGTAGAGGAGATCTGGGCACGTTCTTTATCACAAATGATGGTAAAAAAAGAATTTTGATTTCAGAAACAATGGACTATCAAGCAGTCGTGGATCTTACCGAGCTGACAACTAAAAAATTTACTTACACAAGAAAAGGTAAAGACAAAGAAGGAAATGAAGTAGATGTATTTGTTGAGCATATCCCTTATAATAAAGAGACGTTAACGTTTACTGAAAAAGAAGAACCATTAGATACAACAACTGGAACAATCGACACGAAACAGTCAGGAACTGAACTATTAGCCCAAACTTTATGGAATGGTACAAAAGTGGTCGATGAAGCTGGCAACGATATAACAGAATTCAATCAAAATTTTATCAGTTTAGCTAAATTTGCGGCTGATACCAATAAATACGAATTTTTCAACTTAGAAACTGGCGTTAGTCGTGGTGATTTCGGTTACTTCGATGTCTTGAATCATAACAAGATTCGAGCTCATGTATCGATCGGTCAAAATAAATATGGCACAGCACTTGAGTTAACGGAGCTTAACAACAAAAAATTTACGTATAAACGAATGGGCAAAGATGAAGCTGGCAATGATGTCACCGTATTCGTTGAGCATCAACCTTATACTGGAGAATTCAAACCAGAATTTAGCTTCTAAAAAAGCATCCAGTAAAAGTGCAGTTGATTGATTTGAGCAGACCAATTGTTTTCGCGTGTAAATAAGGTAAAGGAGAAGAACATGACAATAAAAAAACGATTTCTCATTTCATATATTGGCGGGATTGCAATTGCCTGTTTATCACTTTTTTCAATCATCTCCATTGTTTTTTATGTAACAACGGGAAAAATATCTAGTCCTGTAACTTTGTATAAAACATTTACACAACAACGTTCCTTAAGCCCAGAAGAAGAGCTAGCTTATATCAAACTACGAGGGATAGCCAAATCTGATCCAGAGCAACTACTTGCACCTAGTGGAGAGTTAAAGAAAACCATTGAGCAATTTGAAGCGGAATCATTGGGTGTAGTGGTGCGTAAACAAGAAGCAATTGCTTATTATTCACAAGATTTGGTAGAAAAATCATTGGTCGTTCATTTTCCTAAATTTGATGCGAACAACATTGAAACAAGAGGAACGATCGATAATGCTGGACGCTTGTATCGCTACATGAAATTTGATTTTTATTTTAACGATCAAGTGCCTGGTAGTTTATTAGTTTTAAAGAAAGAAAATAACTTTCTGGAATTTATGACAAAATGGGGCGTTCTGATCATTGTGACAATTTTACTTGTGTCTATTGGCGGATTACTTTTTTTCAATCATTTGTTGAAGAAAACGATTATTCGTCCGTTAAAAAATTTAGGTGCTGGAATGTCGGAAATCAGTAATGGTCATTTGGAAATGTCGGTCAATGAACCAACAAAGCAAACTGCAATGGAAGTAAAACAACTGACAAATGATTTTGAAAAAATGCGGGAAGCCTTGATTCGATCAACCGAAGAACAAGTCAAACTCGAAAACAATCGTAAAGAGCTTGTTGCTAGTATTTCTCACGACTTGAAAACACCAATGACCTCAATCATTGGCTATGTGGAAGGTTTATTAGATGGTGTAGCAGATTCTCCTGAAAAACGAGATAGGTATCTACAAACGATTCACACCAAAGCGATTTCTTTAAATGAATTGATTGAAGAATTATTTCTTTATTCTAAATTAGATGCAGAGGCGATCCCTTTTCATTTTGAGCGGATCAATATTAATGATTTTTTAAAGCATATTATTGAAGAATTTCAATTACAGGATAACCAAGTGTCACTTCGATTAATCAATCAGGAGCCAACTAGTTATGTGTTAGCGGATCGTATGCAATTAAATCGCGTGTTTATCAACTTGATTGAAAATAGTCTGAAATTCAAAGCCAAAGATCGTGTACTTTCGATTCAAATTGAGGTTTTAAATGTGTCACAAATGGTAGAGGTTCAGGTATCAGATAATGGACAAGGTATTTCAACTGAACAGTTGCCTTATGTTTTTGATCACTTTTATCGTGGAGAAGAAGCTCGTCCAACGAATACAGGCGGCAGCGGCTTAGGCCTTGCAATCGTTAAACAAATTATCGATATGCATCAAGGTCAAGTTATGATCGAAAGTGAACTTCACCAAGGAACTACCGTTACGATTCTATTAAAAAAAGCCTGAGGAGGAACGCCAAATGTCAAATGAAGTCTCACGAATTTTACTAATTGAAGATGATGCTAGCATTGCCGAATTGCAAAAAGATTACTTAGAGATCAATCATATGGAAGCAGAAATTGCTAGCGACGGGCTACTGGGTTTGAATCGGGCATTAAATGAAGAATTTGATTTGATCGTGGTTGATATCATGTTGCCCTCAATGGATGGTTTTGAGATTTGTCGCCGAATTAGAGAGAAGAAGAATATTCCGTTGATGATCGTTTCGGCTAAAAAAGAAGATATAGATAAGGTGCGCGGACTTGGTTTAGGCGCAGATGACTATATGACGAAACCATTTAGTCCAAGTGAGTTAGTCGCTCGGGTACAAGCGCATATCAAACGTTATCAGTTATTAACAAGATCTGAGCCGGCCAATGATATTTTAGAAAGTGGTCAGATCATGATCGATAAAAGTGCTAGACGGGTTTTTGTATTAGGGGAAGAAATTATTTTTACTACAAAAGAATTTGATTTATTACTGTTCTTTATGGAACACCCAAATCGAGTTTGGATGAAAGAGCAACTGTTCCGTCAAGTCTGGGATATGGATGAGCTTGATAGTGATATTTATACCGTCGTCGTACATGTAGGACGAATCAGAGAGAAGCTAAAAAAAGGCAAACTCTCCGAAATTCCAATCGAAACAATTTGGGGGAGCGGGTATCGCTTTAATGCCTAAAAAGCCAACTAAAGGAGAGCGTTTATGAAAAAAAGTTATTTACTTGCACTGTTATTTCTAAGTGCTGGTGTTGGCCTGTCCGCATGCCAACCTGATCAAAGAAAAGATACAGCAAAATCTAGTGAGACCTCTAGAGCAGCAATTTTTAATTCCTCGTCATCAGAGGCTATCCAATCGAGTGAAGCGTCAGAAGAAAGGCCTATTAATGATGTTCGCTTTGAGAATACATCTTATAACTATGACGTCGTTACAGGAGCGACCCAGACAACGTTTGGCTCTAACCCAAAACCATTGTATACCTATGAAGAAAAACTAAAGAAAATGTTCTGGTCAAACCAACCGCCACTTGGCTTGATCGAAGGTAATTATTATACAAACGAAGGTTATTTTGATGTCGGTAATAAAGGAATCGTTGAGATCATCACTGATGATACAAGTAAAATCATTAATGTTGAATTTAATGAATATGGTTCTGAGAATTATTACGAATCAAAATATGCAGGTGCTAATAAACGTTTATCTGACTATGCATTTTTTCAAGCACAAAATCCAAGAACAGATACGACTTTGGTGACGGTCGTTAATGGGATCACATTTGTAGAAAAACAAATGCGTGAAGAGAATCGCATTGAGGGTAATTTTGAAACTGTTAAAGGTTCTTCAACGACTGCTAGAGAAGGCTTAATGACGATTGCTGCAGAACTATCAGATGAAATAAGGCAGCCGTCTAAAACAAGGTACATTGGTTATGCAGAAGATTTTGGCGATGGTTTGATTGGGCGATTGCAGTTGACCGTGACAGATGGGAAAATTTCTAGCGCCCGCTATGATGAATATTTTGCAGATCAACCTGAAAAAATTACTGCTGATTCGTTAAAACAATATTATCGTCAATCAAAATATTATTCTTTAACCTATAATGAAAAAACCAATAATGACTTTGTGGATTTTTCAGATACATTGACCAAAGCAATTGTTGATAAGCAGACTGTAGCGATTGAAAATAGTGAACTGGCAAAGCATCCTTCATTCGAATTTTATCAAAAATTAGCTAAGCATATCAATATTTAACTATATGTACACAAAAAAGACCTATTGAAACAGTAAAAAAGATAAAGAACTGATTGAAAAAATCATTTCTTTATCTTTTTTACGTGTCGATAAATTGAAATCACTTAGAAATAATTAATACAACAAATAAAATTTTTTTGAAAAAAATAGAGTAATTTTTTTAGAAATCATTAAAAGTATCAATCCAAATTAATTTTTATGAAATAGAAAAAAATGTTATATAACAATTAGTATTTAAATAGAAGATATAATTTATTTCAATCTTTAAATAATATTTAGTTTTCTTAAAAAACATCGATTTTTAGAGATCTACTATAATATAAACTAAATTCAATGTTATTAGTGAATATATTCACTAATGTGGTTTTTGAGAATGTAAAAAATGTTATCGTAAAATTGTTTTATTATTAAAACCTAGAAATAATTATTTGTGTTTTAAAGAAAGAATCAATATTTTTTTGTGTTAGTAAAGATTTTTTTTAGATTTAAAAAATTGTATAAAAATAATAAATGAAGTACGATTGTGATATATATAATTATTATTTATTTGAACTGAGGGGAGTGTGGCAAAAAAATGATAAAAAAGTTTAATTATGTAATTTTTATATGTTTAGTTGCTTTTATAAGTTTAATGCCATTGTTTTTATCTGTTACTTCACAAGCGGATTCAAAAAATGATTCTTTTGAAGAAGTCGAATTAATTAACTCGGAAGACTTATTTAGTAGAGTTGAGTATGTAGAATCAGGTGCAACGATTTCATGGAAGCTTTTTGTGACAAAAGAAGCAAATTTGTCAAATAGAAGTCTTTCAATCGGAATCTATACTGAAGGGACTGCTTTGGAGGCTCCAATAATGTTGGCAACACCGGAAGCTATTTTCGTTAATAAAAAAAATAGATTTGAAGAAATTGAAAAATCAAAAGAAAAAGCAAGCTATGTTTTTGAATTTACTACGGAAAAAAACGAAAGAAGAGCAGATGGAAAGTTGACTATTGAACTTAAGCTGTCATCCTTTAATGAGAATGGTGATGAAAAGGTTGTTATTGACGGGGAAACAGCAGGCCATTTTGTGATTACGCCTAAGCCTCTTGAAAACGTTGGGAACGAGACAAGTAATGACCAAGAAAAAGCAACGATTATAAGTGGAGAAGAATCAGAAAGTGAGTCTAAAACATATAACAAAATAACAGAACAATCACTTCGTTTACCAGAAATTACGCTGCCGATAGATGAGAATGTCTTTCCCGCTTTAAAAGGTCAATCAATTTTAGCAGAAATAGAACCTTATTTCACAAATGTGAGCCTAGAAGACCCGTTTGCATACTTAACAGATACTTTAGGGAAATATCAAGGGCATAACAATGGGATAAATCAAGGGACAGAAGTTCGAAATTATAACTACAGCCAACTTGATACAACAGCTTTAATTACAGGCCGAGATCGCCCCACGATTGTAAAACATCCTACGATGACTGGAAAAACATTAGATTTTACAACTGGCTATCACGGATATTCAGGAGCCTATTTAAAAAAATGGGCTGAACCGGCTAGAGATCAGAATAATGTTATTACCGATCCAACTCTTTTTAATATCTATTTAGAAGTGATTGGAGATGTGAACACAGTCACAGTACCTATCGATATTATCTTGGTTTTAGACAAGTCTGGGAGTATGGATGAATCAATCGGAAGTGAGACGAAGGATACACAGTTAAGGACATCTGTCCGAAATTTTTCTAATAGTTTATTGACTGCTGGTTTAGATATAAAAATCGGACTAGTTAATTATGGCTCAACGAGTGGTGACGGTGATGGCGGAACACCATATTCTCAAACAGAAGCATTGACCGCGACTGCTACAACGATCAATAACAGTACAGTTTTAACAAGGAATCCAGTTGGATATACGCCAACGTCTTTAGGTCTAACTAATGGACTAACCGCATTATATGGTACAGGATCTAGAGCTGCTGCTAAGAAAATTATGGTGTTTTTAAGTGATGGGGCACCAACAAAATTTTATAAACCAGTTGAGGTTCGCAGTCGTTTAGTAGGTCCACCAGTAGGAGCTTATACAGCTTGGGGAGAATATTTAGCGACGAATAACGGAACGACCCCAGGTGTTAGTGCAGGACCTTTATATAATTATGACGGAACCACAATTGCTGCGAATGAAAAATTTCCAAACCGTTTTGTCTCTACCACTGGCTTACCAGCTCTTTCTGCTGATGGCAAAACCCAGTATGATTATCGTTGGGGCGGGTATCAATGGTTAGGAACAGGATACTCAGGTGATGGAAATGGAAAACTGGGTATGATTTATACACTGGGACATGCAAATTGGTTGTTTAATCAAGATCCTAAATATGCCAATATTTCACTTTATAGTATCGGTTTAGGAATTGGTGGTACAGATGAAATTTCAGTCATGGGCCGAAACACTTTGAAGAATTTAGCTAAAAATGTCAACAATTATTATAGCGCAGACACTCAGGGACAATTAGTCACTATTTTTTCAAATATTGCTGCAAATATAGTTAAAACAGTGCAAACAGCTCACGTGGTAGATCCGCTTGGAAATGCAGTGTCATTAGTGGGAGAACCGAAAATAGATTCCTTTTCGGTAACAGCAACAGGAAACACTGCCTGGGCTGGAACAACAGCTACCAATCCCAAACAATTTGTTACGTTGACTAAGTCAGCTGGAAATAGAGGATTGGAATGGCAAGGAATTATGTTAGGGAAAAACGAAGGACTTCGCTTTTCCTATCAAGTGCAATTAAATGAGCCCTATCAATCAGGGCTATTCCAACAAGCAAATGCTGCTACGTATTTGGAGAATGGAACGACCTCGACGGGTCCACCATATGACACAACCAATCGACTACATTTTGCAATTCCTTCTGTTCGTTATAAAGGATTGACCAGTATTAAAGTCAAAAAAATTTGGTCAGATGCTGACAATACATGGAGCTTACGGACACCTGTTACTTTGCAATTACAGCGAGCCGCAGGGACAGGAACCTATCAAAATGTTGATGGGAAAAATTTAACGATACAGCCAACGGCAACTGGAAATCAACTAGAAACAACATTTTCTGGACTTGAAAAATTTGATGCTACTGGTCAACGATATACCTATCAAGTAATTGAAAATGCAGTTCCGAACGGCTATAGTCCCCCGGTGTACTCAGATCAGAATTTGACTGCAACAAATACGTTATTAACGACAAGTGTTTCTTTTAAAAAAGTAGGACATGATGGACAAACACCATTACCTAACATTACCTTTGAGCTAACTGCTCCAAACGGTAAAAAAGTCCAAGCAATTTCTGATGTTGCTGGAACGGTCACATTTACAGGAATACCAATTGGTACACATTCGATTACTGAAGTGACGACACCAAGTGGTTACCAGCCAATTCCAGCATTCAAAGTAGTAGTCACAAAAACAACGGATACTGCACTAGGGAAAACGTATGATATGACAGGCATCAATGCTGAAATGTTTAAATTAACAGGTCAAGATCTTACATTAGTGAATCGTTATCAAAAAGGAAAATTTACATTTAAGAAAGTTGGGAATGATGGAATAAAACCATTAAGTCAAGTGAAATTTTCTTTATTACAAAATAGTCAACTTGTAAAAGAAGCAACTTCTGCTACTGATGGAACGGTACTATTCGACGATATTTATCCAGGGAGCTATACGCTAAGGGAAATAAGCACGGTCAATGGCTATAGTTTAATTGGTGATTTGAATTTAGTTGTTACAAAAGATAAAACTGGGGCTAATGAATTTATTGTACAGGGATTACCGACGGGAGCAATCGTCACAAACAGACTAAAGAACTTCAAGTTATCATTAAATAAAGTGGCAGTTGATAATGCCCAAAAAGCAATTAAAGGAGCAGAATTCACACTTTATCAGAATGGAATGGTACTTGAAAAACAACTATCTGCTGCAGATGGAAAGGTGAATTTCTCCCAAACTCTTGAGCCGGCAAAAAACTATACGGTTAAAGAAACAGCTGTACCTAAAGGTTATCTACCGATTACAGGTACCTTTACAATTCAAGTCAAAGCAGATGGAAATATTGTGATTGATTACAACGGCACCGTACTAACTGCTCAAAATGGTCAATTAGCTGTCTCGTTGACAGGTGGAACAGAAAACAACACCATTCAGTATACTGTAACAAATGATCCTAAAAGACCACTACCGCGTACCGGTGGTTCAGGAATTTATGCAGTAGTTACGTCAGGTATTGCAGCCATGTCTTTAGGCATCTTTATCTACCAAGTACGAGGTAGGAAGGAGGAGAACGGACATGGAAGCTAGAATACGATTTCTTGCTCTTGGGCTAGTCAGTTGTTTGCTGTTGATTGTCAGTTTGGGATTCAGACAACACGTTCAAGCTGCTGAAAATGAACAAACATTTGTTATTCACAAACGCGTTTATCAAAATAAAAACGAGCTGCCAATTATTAAAAGTTCAGAAAAATTAGAGGAAGATTCACCTTTGTTGAAGGACTCTACAGGAATCAATGGCGCAATATTTACGGTTTATGACGTAACGAAAGAGTATTGGCAACTAGCGACTGAAGGGAAAACGAATGAAGAAATTTTAACATTACTGCAAGAAACTGCACAGGAAATAATGAACGAATCAAATAAGCGAGCAGAAAAAACAACGTCCGATGATCCTACATTTGGTGCAGGGATTGCTACATTTTCTCTAGCTGAAAAAGTGATATTAGATGGACAAGAAAAATATGCGGTTTACTTATTTCATCAACGTTTTTCACCTTTAAGTGAAGACACTACAAAACTTACGGCAGTTGTTGTGGGCTTGCCGAACGAGTCCAGTGGTGATGAACAGTCGATTATACATTTATATCCAAAAAGTAGATTAAATGAGCACATTAAACTGAATAAGAAATTAAATGAAGAAAAACAAAATTTTGCGTATGGTGAGCGAATAAACTATGTAATTGATAGTACAATTCCTGAAAATATCTTCTACCTAGCTAGCTATAAAATGACAGATATTTATGATGCGCCACTAGATTATGTATCGGATTCAATTCAAATATATCTTGATGGAGTAAACCTTACATCATTGTTCACTTTTACAGTCGACGAAACCACAAATAAAATGACTTTAGAAATAACAGGGGACAAACTACGAGAAAATAATATAAATGCTGGTGCTTCTGTAAAAGTAGAATATCAAATGGTGTTAAACGGGCAATCAGAACCAGATATTTATTATAAAAATGTCGTTCGATTAACGACGTTATTCAATCAATTTAGGGTATTAAATGCAATTGAACTGCCAGAACTTGTAGCAGAAGCATTACCAGTTACAACAGCAGGAAAAAATTTTATCAAATCGGATATGGATGATCAAAAAAAAGGACTCGAAAATGCCGTTTTTCTAGTCAAAAATATGAAAGGAGAATACTTGGTCAGAGATAAAGACATATACAGCTGGCAAAAGAATAAGACTGGTAGCTATGAAGTTACTTCAGATCAAGAAGGGCATTTCGTGGTTAAAGGGCTAGGTTATGGAACGTATTTATTGGAAGAAATAAAAGCACCAGTAGGCTATAAATTGTTAGATAAAGATGTATCTTTCAAAATGGAAGAAGGAGCTTATCAATTAGGAAATCAAAAAGTAAGTCCATTAAAGATTATGAATGCAAAAGTCACAACGACAAGTAGTGATGATTCCAAAACATCGGTTAAACCAAAAAGAACTGATTTTCCTAAGATGGGAGAAATCGTTTCAACTAGTTTGGTAATTATTGGTATGTGTATCATTATTGGAGCGAGCGTTTACTTAATAAGGAGGAGAAAGAAATGAAACAGATGAATTTAAAGCACATTCAATTTGTAGTTACACTGTTTCTTGCAACATTATTTTTAGTTGGTTTTGGGGAACAATTATTCATAAAAGCTGAGGCAGCAGACACAAGAACAGTTATTTTACACAAAAAGAAATTTTCACAAGCGCAGACACCTGTTCAAAATACGGGGAAATTAATGGTAGCACTTGATTCAGTGGAAGGACTAAATGGGATTGAATTTAAAGTTTACGATATCTCTACAGAATTTTATGCCTTAGTTGCGTCAGGTAAAACAGTCGAAGAAGCACAAGCGCAAGTGGCAACCACAACAGTGGGCACAAAAACACCAGTTAGCACAGGAACAACAGCAACAGTTGATGGAAAAGTTGGAGAGGTTTCCTTTAACTTAGAATCTGTCGTTGGTGGGAAAAATGCTGTATATTTGATCGTTGAAACACCAAAAGCAGGCGTTGATACAGCTGCAAACCTGGTTGTGGCATTTCCAGTATATGAAATAGTGGGAACTGAAGCAGGAAGTCTTACTTATGGCGATGTGGAATTAACAACGGTTCATCTTTATCCGAAAAACGTTGTGTTAAGAGGGAAATTAGAAGTAGAAAAAAAATCAACGGTTGCAGGTAAATCTGTAGAAGGCGCTAAATTTGTGATTCATCGAAATAGTAATTATGGAGTAGCAGGGACAGAATATTATAAAGAATTAAAAGCAAATGGCATTGTAGACTGGACAACAAACGCTGCACAAGCAAAAGAGTTTGTAATAACAAATAGTAAGTTTCAAGCAGAAGGATTAGAATTTGGCAACTACTATTTTACTGAAACAGTTGCTCCAACAAATCATGGAATCATTAACAGTGAGACAGTTAACCGTCCGTTTACAATTGATGCAGAAAACAGGAATGTTTCATTTACTGACGAAAAAGCTGTATTGAATGATGGAATCAGTATTGATAAATCAACAGGAAAAAATACTGCTGGTGGGTATGACTTTAACATTGGGGAAAAAATTCTATATACTATTACGATTCCAGTTCCATTGGGGATCGCAGATAAATTGAGCGATGGAACTAATCGTTACAAAGAATTTAAGATTAAAGATACTCACGACAGCCAGTTAAGTTTTGAAAATGCTGAATATGAAATAAAAGTAGATGGCTCACAATATACAGGTAGTGCATATACATTAACCCCTGGAACCAATGGCTTTGAAGTGAAATTGAATGATGGCTTCCAAGAACTTTTAAAAGGCAAAAATGAGATCGTATTTACTTATTTTATGACCTTAAATAAAAATGTTACTCTTCAATCAGCGTATAAAAACAATGCTGTGGTTACTACTGATTTTGAAACAGCCACAGCCACAGCGGAACCGGTATTAACTTATGGTAAAAGATTTATTAAAGTTGATGCGGATCAAAATAATAAACCACTAGCTGGCACAGTATTTGTTGTTAGATCTGCTGATTCTGATACAGCTAGCTATTTAAAACAAGTCGCAGAGGGCGGACTAATAACGAAATCAGAGTGGACTGCAAATACTGCTGATCGAACTGAATTTGTGACGGATGCTACAGGAATAGTTGATATCTTAGGGCTAAAATCAGGGGACTATTGGTTGGAAGAAGTTACTGCACCGGCAGGATATGTAAAGCTATCTACACGGGTTAAATTTACTGTTAACGCGAATTCCTATTATGATGGTGAAAATATCTTATCAACAAATGTCATTAATAAACACAAAGGAACCTTGCCTGTTACAGGTGGTATGGGAATATATCTTATCATTGGATTAGGGATTACAGCGATGATGGGTTCTGGTGTTTGGTATTTAAAAAGAAAAGATTTGACACCAAACAAATGAAAATTTTAAGGAGGACAAGACAGTGAACAAGCGAGTCAGAATTTCTTCTGTTTTCATCGCAGTATTTTTTGTAGGTGGACTCGCTCTTGTCTTGTATCCCTTTATTTCAAATGAGCTGAACAATTATCTGGATAACCAGCTAATTACATTTTATCAACAGCAAGCTAATCAGCAAAATGCAAAAGAGCTGGCTGAAGCAAAACAAAAATGGCAAGCCAAAAACGAACAACTATTAAAAGAAGCAAACAGCCAAAAGATCGGTAGTGACCCATTCTCCGAAAAAGAAAGCGAGAAAAAAGTCAATGAGAAAAGCTATTTAGAGAAGCATACAATTGCCTTTATTGATATTCCTAAAATCAATGTAAGTTTGCCAATTTTTAATGGAACGAACGATCTTTTATTAGAAAAAGGAGCAGGTCTTTTGGAAGGAACTTCGTATCCTATAGGTGGTGCTGGCACCCATTCTGTGATTACAGGGCATCGAGGCTTAATTTCGGCAAAACTATTTACGGATCTGCCTAACCTAAAAAAAGAAGATACGTTTGTTATTATGATAGCTAAAGAAAAGCACGCGTACAAGATTGATCAGATACGTGTAGTGGAACCAGATGATACGGAGCTACTTAGAGTTGTTGATGGAAAAGATTATGTCACATTATTGACATGTACACCATTTATGGTAAATTCTCATAGGTTACTAGTTCGGGGGCATCGAGTACCATATACTGAGAAGATCGAAAATGACCTAAAAAAATCTACGAAAAATCAAATAAGGTCAGGGTATATCCTTCTAAGTGTACTCATTTTAATTATTCTAATAATCTATCTATTTATCAGAAAAAAACGAAAGTCACAGAAGAAAAACGAAGAGTTCTCGACTTAAAACTTTTCAATATTTTTGAAAAAGTAATGCTGAAATATAATTTTTTTTAAAAGCGGAATTTGAAGCTGCTTCTAGTTCTGCCATTTATTTAAATTAAGGTGAGTGGGGGATAACTCGGAGAGTTATGTCCACTCACTTTTTGTTCATAGTTGAAAATTATAGGTACATCTCTGTAATTGATGCTTGATCATTTACTGCTTCAGCAGATTTTCCTTCAAAAACAGTGAGCAATGCTTGAATAGCTTTGTGCTTAATCCAGTTGTAGGTTTATCTAGTAGGAAAAAAAGATAAATTTATCACATCAAAAGAGTTAATAAAATTACTCAAAGAAGAAATCGAATTAGGGGAATTTATTGTTAAAGAATATACAATTAAATATTTATGAATGTAGAAGTTTAGATAATTGAGGAAGCTACTATTATTAGTTGTTTCTTTTGTTTGATTCCATTATAATTAATTGTTTATTCATGATATTCTCATTTCACTCTTCTTTTTAAGTGAATAATAGACTATACTATAGAAATGAATGGAATTTTGCTGGAATGGGTTTCATGTATTTTTAATATTATCTAACTACGCGGGCTAGCTTCTTAGAAAAAAGATAAAAATGGATTGTCGCAAAAAGTGCGACTTTCGATTTTTCCTATTTTTCAGACGAAGCAGAGCGAGTCTAGTATGCTTTTAATGTTATCGAGCTCATTCTGCTTATTATTTTAAGGAGGGACTTATGGAGAAGAAGGAACAAAAAAGAACAGGGTTGTTGCTGATCGCATTATTTTTAGGCTATACAATGGTTTATATTGATAAGCTTTCAGTAGGGTATTCACTGATTCCAATTTCCACTGAATACGGGTTAGATCCAGCAGCAAAAGGAATGATCATGAGTGCTTTTTTCCTTGGCTATGCAATTATGCAGATTCCCATGGGACTAGTAATCAATAAAGTTGGATCACGAATGGTTTTGATTGGATCGGTTTTAGGAATGGGATTATTTGCGTTTCTATTTGGTTTTGGTGCATCATTGATCATGTTTGTATCGGTTCGTTTTTTAACTGGATTATTAGCTCATTCAGGCTATGCTTCTTCAGCTAGCAAAGAAGTTACTATGAATTTTCCACCAGAAAAACGGACATTTGCCCAAGGACTTTTATTATCCTCTTCTGGAGTAGCAAGTTTTATTGGTCCGTTGGCCTTGTCACCTATTATTACAAAAACAGGCTGGCGAAATGCTTATCTTATTTTAACTATTTTAGCAGTTGTAATTGCCATTGTCTTAATTTTAGCGATTCCTAGAAATGAAAAGAAAAAAGAAAAAACTCAAGCAATTGCAACTAAGACGGATAAAATTTCAATTTTTGTGATTTGGTCAGATATTCGAGTATGGATTTTATTCCTGAGTACATTTTTTATCAACAGCTTATTATACGGTTTGTCCAACTGGTTACCAAGCTTCTTGACTGGAGAACGAGGGCTGGATTTAAATGGTGCTGCTATAGTTAGTAGTGTAGGCGGCTTGTTCATGTTGATTGGTTCGATTGGCGGTAGTTATGTCGTTGGAAAATACTTCCAGCACGCGGAAAAAACAATTGTCGCTATTACTGTAGTTTTAGGTGCTATTTCAGCATTTGGCTCGTATTATATTGAAAATATAGTTTTATTAGCAATCGTCATGGGCTTAGCAAACCTCTTCTTGATTATTTCGTTTGTAACGATGATGAGTATTCCACTAAGAATTTTTGATGGGGCAAAATTTGCACCAAGTTATGGAACACTAGCAACTGGAGGAATTTTAGGTGGGTTTGTTTCGCCGACTGTTATTGGAAAGCTTGTTGAAGTATCGAACGGCCAATATATTTCAACATTTATCTTCTTTTTAGTAGTGGGCTTACTGACAGCTGTAACGATTATGTTTATTAAACAAAAGTAAAAGGAGAGATGTAACATGACTAACATTCAAGAACAAATGCCTCAAACAGATATGATTAAATGGAGAAGACACTTACATCGTCATCCGGAACTATCTTTTCATGAAGTAGAAACAGCTAAATATATTAAAGATATCTTGACTGGATTTCCTAATTTAGAAGTCAGTACATTAACAGAAAACAGTGTAATTGCTATTTTAAAAGGCAGTAAACCTGGTAAAACAATTGCATTACGAGCAGACATTGATGCACTACCGATCATGGAAGAATCAGACGTGGATTTCCCATCAGAAAATCCTGGTGTGATGCATGCGTGCGGACATGACACACATACAGCAATGCTTTTAGGGGCAGTTAAAGTCTTGACAGAGATGCAAGATGAAATTGCTGGTACTGTGAAATTTATCTTCCAACCAGCAGAAGAAGAACCGCCAGGTGGTGCAAAATTATTAGTTGAAGCGGGTATCATGGATGATGTCGACATGATCTTTGGCTTACATATCGCTCCAAATGTTCCAGTTGGTATGATCGGTACAAGAAAAGGACCAGCTAGTGCAGCTTCTGATGTCTTTAAACTGAAAATCCAAGGAAAAGGCTCCCATGGATCAACACCAGAGCTTTCTGTAGATCCAATCATGATCGGTGTAGAAATCATCAACAATTTAAATAATATTGTTTCAAGAAACATCAGTCCTTTTGATAATGCGGTAATTTCCATTGGTGAGTTTAATGCTGGTATAACAGCGAATGTTATTCCTGATACAGCAAAAATTCAAGGAACCGTCCGCACCAATAATAAAGACGTTCGTGTGTTTATCAAAAAACGGATTGAAGATATTATTGATGGTGTTTGTAAGATGCACGATGCGACGTATGAGTTAGATTATTTACTTGGGTATAGCGAAGTAAATAATGATAGTGATGCAACTGACCTTGTAATAGCAGCCGCTGAAAAAGTTGTAGGGAAAGAGAAAATGTTTGAAGCCCCTAAAATGATGGGTGGCGAAGATTTCTCAGCATATACGGATGTAAAGCCAGGCTCTTTCTTTATTTTAGGTGGCGGAACAGCAGCAGAAGATTGCGGATATATGAATCATCATCCAAAATTTAAAATAATGGAAGACTGTTTCCCAGTAGGTTCTGGGATGCACGCCCAGATTATTTTGGATATTCTGGGACAAGGATAAATTTTAGAGAAAGGACTTTAACAATTACGTTAAGGTTCTTTTTATTTCAATGAAATTCTTAAATGAACAAAACCAAAACATTAAAATGTAATCTACACCAAAAGAGCGGTATACTAAGACCAAGTAGTTAAAATACCTAAAAAAGGATTGGTTAAAATGGAAGCGAAAAAACCTAGAATTTTTACAATGTCTTTTGCAAGTGTTTACCCGCTCTATATTAAAAAGGTAGAAAAAAAGGGTAGAACGAAAGCAGAAGTCGATGAAATCATCTTTTGGCTAACGGGTTATGATGAGGTAACACTAAAAAAACAAATAGAGACCGAAGTCGATTTTCAAACGTTCTTTGACGAAGCACCAGAGATAAATCCCAATGTTTCAATGATCAAAGGTGTGATCTGCGGTTATCGTGTGGAAGAGATAGAAGATGAGTTAATGCAGAAAATTAGATACATGGATAAATTGGTCGATGAATTAGCTAAGGGAAAAGCAATGGAGAAAATATTGAGAAAATAACTAATAAAAATAAATAATTTTTAGAAACGGTCCTATCATTTTAAGCTAGAAAGCATCTAGCAATCATATTTGATAGGGCTTTTTCTCTATTTAAATGTGTTGAGAATTCTGATATAAATTGCTTAAGGTATGAAAAAAATAAAAAAAAGTGATAATAACTAAGATGACGTAACATTGAAATTGCTTTTTAAATTCGCCTTAATATGTGATATTTAAAATAACAACGACAGGAGGGACAAACATGAAGGAACACATTTTTTACGATTGTCGAGTAAATAGCTTCTTTGATGAAGTAAATGTCTCGGCAAATCAAATGGTAGAATTAGGGCTAAATGGACTTGTTACGTAGTTTTTTGTGTGTAGAGCTATAGAAAATTTTATGCATAAAAAACGTTTTGAAGGTAGGGAGATAGTTTATGGAAATTGGAAAATTGTTGAAAATCCGCAGAGAGCAAAAGAATTTAACTCAGCAACAAGTTGCTGCAAAATTTCATGTAACAAGACAAACTGTCTCACGTTGGGAAAATGAAAAATCTTATCCCAATATTGATACTCTGGTTGAACTAAGTTTCTTTTTTGATTTTTCTCTTGATGAAATTTTAAAAGGGGAAGATTTGCAGGTCGGTGAAGTAGTGGAAAAGGCGGATGATTCTTTAGAATAAGAAGAGTTAGCTAAACGTTGAAGAGTAAAAGAACTAGCCTACATGTGAGTGTAATAACTCTTACATGCAGGCTTTCTTTTGGGTTAGACGTCATTTTCATATCCAGTTGGATGAGTCGTATGCCATTTCCAGACACTATCAATGATTGAATTTAAATCAGTGTATTGAGGTTTCCAACCTAAAACCGATTCGATTTTTTTACTTGAAGCAATCAAAGAATGAGGATCACCTTCTCTACGATTGCCGTATTTTACAGGGATCTTTTTCTGCGTATACTCTTCGACTTTATTAATAATTTCCAATGTTGAAAAACCCGTCGAGCTGCCGACATTGAAAATAGTACTTTCTTTTCCTTCTAGTAAATAATTCATCGCCAATAAATGAGCATTAGCTAAATCCACCACATGAACATAATCCCTGACTGTTGTCCCATCTTTCGTATCATAATCATTTCCAAAAATGGTAATAAAGTCTCTTTTGCTTAGAGGAACTTCTAAGACGATAGGAATCAAATGGGTTTCGGGTTGATGATCTTCACCGATTGCCCCAGATAAATCAGCCCCAGCCACATTGAAATAGCGCAATACGACATAATTGATATCATAGGCAGTATGGCACCACTGAATGATCTTTTCCATCATCCGTTTACTTTCCCCGTAAGGATTCTTAGGGATGGTCTCATTATCTTCTGTGATTACCTTTTCTGAAGTATCTCCGTAAACCGCGGCGGTGGAAGAGAAGATGATCGTTTTTACAGCAAATTCATTCATGACTTCTAAAAGAGTTATCAGACCTGAAACATTATTATCGAAATAGAGTAAAGGATCTTTCATGGATTCTTCTACAGACGAATTAGCGGCAAAATGAAACACAACATCAAAGGAGGTCTCGGTGAAAAGATTTCTAAGTAAGGGTTTGTCTTTTACATTTCCTTTGATGAAAATTGCTGGTTCGGTTACAGCTTTGGCGTGTCCTGTTTGTAGATTATCTAGAACGACGACTTTGTGGTTTGAGTCTATTAATTGTTTGACGATATGTGAGCCGATGTAGCCTGCTCCTCCGACGACTAAAATATTCATGGTAACCTCCTGAATTAAGAGCTAGTCCTTTATTGAAAAAAATAGTTGTATCTGCTTTCATTATAAGTTATCAAAATTTATATGCATAGATTCAGCACTTGTAGTTATGAAATCATTAATAAATTAAGATCTATCTTGAAAAAACAAGTACTAAAAAAGTTTAAATAAAAACCTTTTTTAGTTTTTTGGTGATGTATAAGTTGTGCTGCCTTGAAAATTCTAAGGAAGATTATGAGAATTTAGATGGTTCTAAAAAAAGATCATCGATAAAGTATTCGAAAAAAATAAATAATTTTGGGAAGCTAATCTACCTTTTAATGCTTATATAAATAATCTATAGCCCAAAAACAATTGGTGTATTGTCAGCTATTTTTTGTGAATACTTACAATATAAACTAGAATCTTTTCAATACGGAAAACAATCACGTTACTTAAAGGTTAGTCTAGTTAATAAGTTGTCGTTGATTAGTTACTTATGGTATGCTTAAGCCGTAGTAAAGTGTAAGTTAAAACTATTAACAGAAGACAAAAAGCGTTATTTACAGCAAATATTAGATAAAGTAATGAAAGGAAGTATTTAATTGGCAGAAGCAAAATTTGAAGAGGCTTTAATTAAAAAGCTTGAATCTGTGGGGTGGACTTATCTCAAGGATTTCTCCAACGTCAGTATAAAAAAAATCGAACAACATTGGCGTGATATTTTAAATGAAAAGAACGCCCATAAGCTAAACGGAATACCGTTATCTGATATTGAATTTGGATTGATACTTCAAGAGTTACAACGCATACGTACACCTTATGACGCTCAAATTTTATTAGTAGGTGCTGGTGGAGTGGGCTCTATCCCAATTACTCGTGATGATGGGTCTAGTCTAGAAGTTGAAATCTTTTATGATGATGTTGGAGGTGGGCGATCTCGCTATGAAATTGTCACTCAAGTAAGATTTGACGATTTGCCCAAAGGTTTGACGACGAAACGAATTATTGATATAGCTCTGCTTATCAACGGAATTCCAGTTGGACATATTGAGGAAAAAGATGAACATTTACAAAATCAATGGAGTGCTTTTGAGCAGTTGAAGGGTTACCATGGTGATGGTTTGTACGAAGGTTTATTTGCATTTGTACAAGTTCAATTTATAATGAGCCAACATTCAGCTCATTATTTTGCTCGACCAAACTCATTTGAACATTATAATAAAACCTTTGTGTTTGGTTGGCGTGATGAAAATAATAAAGACGTCACAGATGCCTTTGAGTTTGCTCATCAAGTATTGGGAATTCCTGCGTTTCATCGCTTAATCACGGTTAATATGATTCCTGATGCATCAAACGACAATTTGATGGTTATGCGTAGTTACCAAATTCAAGCAACTCGAGAAATTATCCAGCGTATGAAAGAAATGGAAGCAAGTGGTCTTGTTCAAAAGGAAGGTGGTTATATTTGGCACACAACTGGATCAGGAAAGACGGTCACATCTTTTAAAGTTGCTCAGTTGTTAGCATCAGCCCCTAGAATTCGGAATGTGCTATTCATCGTAGATCGTGTGGACTTGATTGATCAAACTCTTGATAATTTTAAAGATTTCGCTTATATGCATTTTAAAAAGCGTATTAAAAAAGTTAACGGTCAGGAATTAAAGAAAGAATTAAAACATAAAGGTGCATCACAAATATTACTAATTTCTGTTCAAGGACTAACAAAAGCTGTTAAGCGTGGGTTAGAAAATGATGACTGGAATGTCATCATTATGGATGAAGCCCATCGAAGTGCGAGTGGTGACTCGGTGCAGTTAATCAAAAAAGCGTTCAAAAAAACGACATGGTTTGGTTTTACAGGAACTCCTAATTTCTATAGTGATGAAATCAACGATGTGAAAACAACTCGTGATATATCTACACACGATATTTTTGGTAAGCGTCTGCATACTTATACAATTAAAGATGCAATTGGCGACGGAAATGTCCTAGGATTTGATGTAACGTATTTCAAACCTCATTGGGTTATTGAGCATCCTCAAGATAATTTCTCTGAAAAAGACTATGAAAAAGAAGTCTATCAAAGTGATGTTTATCGTCAAGAAGTAGTACAAGATATTCTTGATAACTGGAAAAAAACTTCAAGTGGTGCATTGAATGCAGGCAGGCGTGAAGAGAATGCTTTTCAAGCAATGTTAGCGGTGTCTGGCAAGCAGGCTGTGGTGCATTACTATAATATTTTTAAAGAGAAAGCACCACAATTAAATATAGCAATGACATTTTCTCATGATGAATCTAATGAATCTGGTACTAAAGAGCAAAACGAAGCGCTAAAGAAAGCAATCAAGGAATATACAGAAAAATTCAATGTACCAAGTATTTTAGATGCAAAATCGCCAACCCGAGCGTATATGTTAGATATCACTAAACGACTGGCTCGTAAGAAGCCATATAACCAAGGTAAAGATGAAGATAGGCTAGATTTAGTGATTGTTTCAGATCAATTGTTAACTGGTTTCGACTCAAAATTTATCAATATGATTTATATGGATAAAATGCTAAAAGAAGGAATGCTCATTCAGGCGATGTCTAGGACTAATCGAGCATTCAATCTCAACAGTAAACCTCACGGAAAAGTACGTTTTTATCGTCAAGGGGACGAAATGCAAGAATTTGTTGAAAACGCATTACGTATCTATACACGAGGAGGAAATGACACCCTTCAAGAAGCGGAAGAAGATGTAGAGAAGCAACCTCCTAAAGAGCTAGAGGATGATGATATTTTAGCTAAACCGCAAAGCCAACAAATAAATGATTTAGAAGAAGCGATTTCAAGATTAAAAGAACTTGCAGACGTTGATTTTAGTCAAGTTCCTCGTGGTCAAAATGATTTAAAAGAATTTGTAAATCTTGGTTTAGCTACACAAAATAAAATTCAACGCTTGGTACAACAGGGGTACGAACTCGGTAGTGAGATTGAAGAGTTGGACGGAAATCGTGAACCAACTGGAAAGATGGTTCGACTTGACATTTCAAGTATTGAAGAATTTGGTGCTTTACAAGCTCGGTTAAATGATTCTAGGGAGAAATTGCCAGAGGGCGAACGTCCTGATCTTACGGAAATCAAAATAGGAATTGAATTCTACCACCATGAAATAATTGATTACGACATGCTAGTGGAACTATTGAATACGTTTATGGATAATAAGTCTGAAACAAATAAAGAAGCAATCGATAAACATATTACACCAATGGATGATGAAAGCCGCCAAGAAATCAAGGAGATTGTGGATGATATCGAAACTGGTGAAATTAATGAACACTTTACAACTGAATCACTTCAAAATACACGCAAGAAATATCGTACTGAACGTCGGGAACTGAAGATTCGTCGTTGGGCAGCCAATCAAGATGTTAATGGAAACCGAATTGTAGAAGCATTTGATTTATTTTTGCCTGGACACACGCTTATTGATAATCCTAAACTTGCAGGTATTGTGCATGAAATTGAAGAAGAAGAAAATATTGGGTTCTTTGGGGCATCAGACTTCGAGGAAGCATTAATGTCATTTTTTAACTCGTTGTAAAAAAATTAGACGATTATTTAAAATATAAGAGAAAGTAGGAATCATCTTAATGGCACTCTCAAAAGAACAAAAAACAAAAATGTGGGCGATGCTTAATCAAACACGTGGACAGATCGGGCTAACTGCATATAAGGATTACATCTTTGGAATATTATTTTATAAATACTTATCTGAAAAGGCCACACATTGGTTAGAAGGTGTATTACGCGGCGAAACATGGAGAAGTGTTTATTCTCAAGATTCTGCTAAGGCTTTGGAGTATATGAAAAAGCATCTTGGTTATGCAATTCAACCAAATGATTTCTTTTCAAATTGGAAAAAAGCAATTGATGAAGATCGTTTTAGTATTGGGATGATGACAGATACATTCGGTCATTTCAATCAACAAATCGCATTAGCTGCGAAAAATGATTTTGAAGGTATATTTGATGGCATGCGTTTTGATAGTGCTGATTTAGGTGCTAATGCTCAAGCTCGTGCCAGTGTGATGATTTCTATGATTGAGCTGTTATCAGCTCCTGAATTTGATTTATCTGGTAGCGAGGACACTGTTTCAGATATTTATGAGTATTTAGTGGCACAATTTGCCACTGTATTAGCATCTGATATGGGACAATACTATACACCAAAAGAAATTTCTGATGTAATGGCTCGAATTTTAACATTCAGTCGAGAAGATAGAGAAACTTTCACGCTCTATGATCCGACTGTTGGATCGGGTTCACTGTTACTTACAACAGCAAGTTATATGGAAAATTCGCATAAACGTGGAATGATTAAATACTTTGGTCAAGAAAAAGATGCAACGCCTTATCGTTTAGCAAGAATGAATTTGATGATGCATGGTGTCGAATATAACGACATTAACATTAATCATGCAGACACGCTTGAAAGCGACTGGCCAGATGGTGTTGTAGACGGGAAAGATAATCCAAGAATGTTTGATGCTGTAATGGCAAATCCACCATATTCGTCTCATTGGGATAGCAAAGATCGTGAAGATGATTTGCGTTGGCGTGAGTATGGTGTTGCACCCAAAACAAAAGCTGATTATGCGTTCTTGTTGCATTGTTTGTATCACTTAGAGGATAGTGGACGTATGGCGATTATTTTACCGCATGGTGTATTATTCCGCGGTGCTGCTGAAGGTCGTATTCGTAAAGCACTAATTGATAAACATCAGATTGAAACTGTAATTGGTTTCCCAGACAAACTATTCTTAAATACATCTATTCCAGTTTGTGTATTAATTTTAAGAAAAAACCGTGTTGAATCAGATATTTTATTTGTTGATGCAAGTAAAGAATTTGAAAAATTGAAAAAACAAAATCAATTACGTATAGAAGATGTTGAGAAGATTGTTGATACTGTGATGAATCGTAAAGAAATAGAAAAATACTCTCATATCGCAACTTTAGATGAAATCAAAGAGAATGACTATAACTTAAACATTCCTCGGTATGTGGATACTTTTGAAGAAGAAGAACCTATTGATATGATAGCATTAGGAAAAGAAATGGTTACATTGAATTCTGAAATTGAAAGGGCCGAAAGTGAGTTCCTATCATTATTGGACGAATTAGCTATTACTCCTGATACAAAAGACATAATCGAAGCTACAAAGGCGGTATTTCGATGAAATATGTGGGAAGAAACGTTCCTGTAGTTCGATTTGACGGCTTTTCTGACGCTTGGGAACAGCGTAAGTTGGGAGAATCTTTTGATTTTCCTGTATCGACGAATTCTTTATCTAGAGCACATTTGAATTATGATGAAGGAGATATCAAGAGTGTTCACTATGGTGATATTTTAGTTAGATATACTTCTATTCTTGAAGTCGAACATGATAAGATTCCATATATCACAAATGGATTATTAGATAAATATAGATCTAACTTACTTGAAAATGGTGATTTGATTTTTGCTGATGCTGCTGAAGATGAAACAGTTGGTAAAGCTGTGGAAGTCAATGGTATTGGTAGTGATAAACTTGTTGCTGGTCTACATACCATTGTAGCTAGACCAAAAGAAAAAAAAGCAAAATATTTTCTAGGATATTATATTAATTCTAATATTTATCATAGACAGCTTTTACGATTAATTCAAGGAACAAAAGTATCATCAATTAGTAAAGGAAATCTGCAAAAAACAACTGTAACTTTTCCTAAAAGCATTGAAGAACAGAAAAAAATTGGCGCCTTCTTTAAGTCTATCGATGATGCTATCGCTCTTCATCAACGTAAGTTAGATACTCTAAAACAGATGAAAAAAGGATTTTTACAGCAGATATTTCCTAAAAATGGTGATAAAGTGCCTGT
>NZ_MIJZ01000012.1 GCF_001730285.1 Enterococcus ureasiticus | reverse complement strand
TGAAATTCAAAACATTATGTTCAGTAGCAGTAGTAGCAGCAATCACAACAGGAGCTTTAGCACCAATGGCGGCAAATGCCGAAACAGAAGCAAAATCATTAGTAGGCCACGGTGAAGTAACATACGAAGAAGATAACGGCAAAAACGAACCTGGCGATCCTGAAATCCCTGGTGGAACAAACGTTGATCCAGATAAAGATAAAAACCCAGATATCGAAATTAACCCTGATGGCGGACCGATCACGATCGATGTTGTTTCTAACGTGATCTTCCCTAACCAAAAAATTGGTGTATCACCAGTAGCAACTACAGCTAAAGCAAAACCAGTTACGTTAACTTTGACAGATGGAACAACTGTAACACGTGGTAACTATGTACAATGGACAGACAAACGTGCAGGAAATGACCACAAATACCAAATCAAAGCAGCAATGACAAAACAATTCACTAACGGTTCAAATAAATTAGAAAACGCAACAATTTCATATGCAAATGGTTTCTTGAACTCTAACATGCCAGCAGCTAACTGGTCAGCAGCACGTCCAGAAGCGTTTGTTTTAACACAAGATGGCGAAAGCAAACTTGTTTATGACAACTCAGTATCAACAGGTGCGCAAGGTTTAGGTACTTTCTATACTGAATTTGGAACATCAACTGCAGATGCTAAAAATACTCTTGAAGAATCTTCTACTGGTTTAGCAGAAGATTCTGTTGAATTAACAGTTCCAGCTGGTCAAAGCATCGTTAAAGGAAAATATGTTGCAGACATTACTTGGTCAATCGAGTATACTCCAGCACCAGCTACTCCTGCTGATCCAGAAACTCCAGCAGAATAATTAAACGTACGATCGAACAAAATCAAAAATAGTAAATAATCAAGGCGCTGATTCCTAAAAAGGGGTCAGTGGCCTTGTTTATAGTCTTGAATGAAAGAAGGAAATTTTATGAAAAATAAACTAACATACATAGTAACAACGATTCTCATCTCAATCATTACACTTAGTACATGGCCAACGACTAGCATCGCGCAAGAAGCAGGCGGTGCAACAGGATTTGTTTATGAAATAAAATTTCCTGAAAACCAACAAAAAGAGGCCGGCTATTTTGATTTAAAAATGACACCTGGCCAAAAACAAACAGTACAAGTGTTACTAAAAAATCCAAGAGACAAAGAAATTACCGTTGAAACCAGCCTAAATGGCGCTAAAACGAACATGAACGGTGTCTTAGAATATGGCCCAATCAATCTAAAAAAAGATGCCTCCCTAAAATATGATTTTGTTGATCTTGTTAAAGCCCCAGAAAAAGTGGTATTGCCACCAAACTCTGAAAAAACATTAGACATAGAAATTACTATGCCAAAAGCCTCTTATGATGGCGTGATCGTCGGCGGTATTCAATTAAAAAAAGCCGATGATGAGGATCAAAAAACACAAAACGGCGCCAATGTCATCAACAAATACGCCTACGTCATCGCAATGGTTTTACAAGAAACAGAGGTTAAAGTAGAACCCGAATTGAACTTGAATAAAGTCAATGCAGGCCAATCAAATGCACGAAATGTTGTTTATGTAGATGTATCCAATACGAAAGCAAACTTCTTAGACAATTTATCAATGGAAGCACAAATCATGTCTGATAAAAGCGATGAAGTATTATATGAAACAAAGAAATCTTCTATGCGGATGGCACCAAATTCTAATATGACGTTCCCCGTCAGTATGCAAGGGGAGAAAATGGTTCCAGGTAAATACCGTGCCCATATATTGGCAACGGCCGACAGTAAAAAATGGGAGTGGACGGAAGAATTTGAAATCACTGCAGAAGAAGCCGATAAATTTAACCGTGAAGATGTTGGTTTAGTGCAAGAAAAAGGGACGAATTGGCCGCTGATCATCGGTGCCGCTGTTGGGTTATTCGTGGTTATTTTGGTTATTTTCTTTATTATCCGCACGATTCGTAAAAAAAGAGAAGCTACCAAAAAGGCAGAACGTCGTAGAAATAAAAAAGATCAAGGTACAAGTAAATAATGCTGGGAAATAATGGGAGGGAAGGATCATGACAACCTTAGATTGGTTTTTTATTATAGGATTAGTGTTGGCAGTCCTTGCCATCCTATTTTTCATCCTTTTCCTATTTTTAACAATCAGAACAGGCGCAAAGGTAAAAAGTTTAAGTAAAAGAAAACCAAAAACAAAGAAAAAGAAGAAAAGACTTCGCATTGTCAAAAAGAAGTTGATCAAGCAAAAGAAAAGTCAGCGGACAGCGGCTATCCTTTCGTTGTTTGCAGGACTATTATTAGGTGCTGGGGCGTTTTATTCTTCTTATTACCAAGCGATGAACTTAACTACAGATGATTCTGATTCGATTGCGAAAGGCTATTATTTGATCAGTGATTTTGATAATGAATTGACGAAAGCGGCAAGTGCCGCAGACAGTAAGGAAAAGACCGAAACTAATTTACGCTATCTAGGCAATAGTATTGCAAGCTATGGAACGAAAAAAGCGAGTACCGTCAATACACAAGAGGGGCAATTAACCTTAAATCGCTATTACAATGCAATGAAAGAGCTAGGCACAAATGTGATGAGAAATTATACTCAGATTTACAACAATCCAGATCTGGCAAAAGAGTACCAAGAAGACGTTAAAAAGGTAAAAGAGTACGAACAAAAAGTATTTAAGCTGTACAATGTCAATGAAGCTGCTTTAGGTAAGGAAAAGTAAATAATTGAGGTGATTTAGTATGGAATCACGAAAACGTACAGTCAAAAAGAAAAAAAGTCATTCTGAGCAAGTAAAAAAGCCAGTTCACAAGAAAAAGAAGCCGCAAGAACAAAAAAAAGAATTATCCGTAAAGCCAATTCGGCCAAAACAAAAAGTAAAGCGATCTAACAAGTCGAAAAAAGCGCTGATCGAAGCGAGGAAAAGAAGAAAAAAACAAAAACGCAAAGTATTGTTGTTGGAACTTTTAGGAGCAGTAGTGATTGCAGGTTTTCTTGTTTTTATTCTTTCTATATTTCTATTTTCGCTACCGAAAGTCGAAGGGTATTCAATGGTTCCTACGTTAAGAGAAGGAGACCGTGTCTATGTGAACAAGCTAGGGAAACTCAAAACCTTCGAGTTAGTGTATGTGCGGATACCGGGAACCAAAGAAAAAGAAGTTCGGCGGATCATTGGGCTGCCCGGGCAAAAAATAGCTTATAAAAATGATCAACTGCAAATTGACGGAGAAGACAGAGAAGAAAAATTTATCTTTGACGAGCAACAAACTTCCCAAGAAAATGGTCGACTTTATACAGATGATTTTTCGATCTTCACTTTAACTGGAGCATCAGAAATTCCGGTGGGAAAATATTTAGTTTTAGGTGATAATCGCCCTTACTCGGTGGATAGTCGTCAATATGGATTGGTAGATGAAAAAGACATTATAGGCGTGGTAGAAATGAGATTATTGCCGCTGCATCTGTTGCAAAGTTTTTAGAGTATCAGAATGATTTGTATTAAGACTAGTGATAAGACGAGCTGGAATGCTTTGTCTTATTTTTTTGTTTCAAGTTATTGTGTTTTTATTAAGTAAGAATCTCTCTATTTTCCTCAACTAATGTATAATACTTTTATCAACGAAAAAGGAGTTAGTACATGGAAATAGATAACCTACTACCCATAACCACTAGACAAGAACTAAGAACCTGGCTAAAAACCCATAGCACAAACGAAAAATATTGCTGGATCATCGTCAGCATTAAACCTGAACCTAATAAAATCCAATACTTAGATGCAGTAGAAGAAGCTCTTTGTTTCGGCTGGATCGATGGTATCAAAAAGAAAATATCTGAAACACAAACCGCCCAACGCCTGTCACCAAGAGCAAAAAAAAGTCCATGGACGGAATTAAACAAAGAACGTGTCCGCCGTCTTGAAAAATTAGGCTTAATGACCGATCAAGGCAGAAAAGTGCTACCTGATATGACAGAAGCTTCTTTTCAAATCGATGAGATGATCGCAGAACGACTAAAAGAAGATGTGGAAATCTATGAGATTTTCCTGTCATTCCCAGAGCTCTATCGACGTATTCGCATTGATACGATCCAAAATTATAAACATCAACCGGAACTATTTGAGAAACGTTTAGATAAATTGATTGAGAATACGAAAGTGAAAAAGATGTATGGTGCGTGGCATGATGATGGGCGCTTGCTTGAATAAGAAAAAAAGTTGGGCTGAACAAGAAAAGTTCAGCTTTTTTTCTTGCCTTGGAGTCCACTTCATAGTTTATGATAAATACAACGAATAGAAATGGGGACAAGAGGATGACCAAAACATTATATCTAATGAGACATGGCGAAACACTATTCAACCAACAGAAAAAAATCCAAGGCTGGTGCGATTCACCACTAACAGAAAAAGGAATCAAACAAGCCCAAATTGCTGGGAATTATTTCAAAGATGATGCCATTACTTTTGATAGCGCGTACGCTTCTACTTCTGAACGTGCTAGTGATACTTTAGAGCAAGTAACAGATATGCCCTATAAAAGAGTTAAAGGGTTAAAAGAATGGAATTTTGGCCGTTTTGAATCAGAAAGTGAGTCACTGAATCCACCATTACCATATGGGGATTTTTTCGCGGGATATGGCGGAGAAGAAGAATTTCAATTTAGAGAAAGAGTATCTGAAACCTTGATGGACATCATGAAAGAAGCGGGTGAAACAGTTTTAGCTGTATCTCACGGTGCAGCCTGTCGTCAGTTTATGCGAAACTGGGCCCATACCAGTGAAGTTGATCAAAAAGAGCGATTGGGAAACTGTTGCATTTTGAAATTTGAGTTTGAGCATGATACATTTACATTGATAGAAATCATCAATCATGATTTTTCAAGTTTGGAATAAAGGATTAAGGGAGTGAAACAAAGTGAACAGTAAAGAAGCAGCTGAAATGTTTGACCTAACGACAGATACGGTTCGTTACTATGAAAGAGTGGGTGTCATTCCACCAATCAAACGGGATAAAAATGGCTACCGTGTATATACTACGAGAGATCTTAATTGGATTTATTTGGCAAAAAGTTTACGTCAGGCTGGAGTGTCGATCGAATCACTGATTGAATTTGCTACCCTTTCTCAACTTGGCGGAAATGTTGAGAATGCTCAAAAACAAATTCTGCATGATCAACTACAAGAAATCACTGATAAGTTAGAAAAAATGACTAAAACACGAGATTTACTCCAGTACAAAATCGATACCTATGACGAGCATATCGCCAAGTTTAAATCAGGAGAAGTAACCTCAGATAATGTGGAAGAACTTTGGAAGGTAAACGTCAAAAAGTAAGAACAAATCGCTTGCTATGAAGTGGACTTCATCGTTTATAGTATTCTTGTTATGAAATAAGAAGGAGGAAATAAATATGCAAACCGTCACATTGAATAATGGAGTAGAAATCCCGATTTTAGGTTTTGGGACTTATCAAATCACTGATCCAAAAGAAGCAGAACAAGCTGTTGTAGATGCAATCAAAGCAGGATACCGTCATATCGATACAGCCCAATCTTATATGAACGAAGAAGCAGTTGGTCGTGGGATTGCGGCTTCAGGCGTTTCCCGTGAAGAATTGTTTATTACCACTAAAATTTGGGTCGAAAATGTTTCGTATGAAGGCGTCAAAAACTCTTTTCAACGCTCGCTGGATCGTTTAGATCTTGAATATGTGGATTTACTTTTATTGCATCAACCATACAATGATGTTTATGGTGCTTGGCGTGCGATGGAAGAACTACAAGCAGCTGGGAAAATCCGTGCAATCGGTGTGTCAAACTTTGCTGTGGATCGAGCAGTTGATTTAGCTGAGTTTAATAAAGTTGTTCCCCAAGTTAATCAAATCGAGATCAATCCGTTTAATCAACAAACAAAAAATATCGAAGCCTTGAAAGCTGAAGGAATCATACCAGAAGCTTGGGCGCCCTTTGCGGAAGGGAAAAATGACATTTTTACAAATGAAATTTTAACTAAGATTGGCAATAAATACCACAAATCAGTTGCTCAAATCATTGTCCGTTGGCTGATCGAACAAGAAATCGTTGTTCTTGCTAAGTCAGTGAAACCTGAACGCATGGCTGAAAATTTAGCTGTTTTTGATTTCGAGTTATCGGATGAAGACAAAGCAGCAATTGCAACGTTGAATGAAGGTGAAAGTCAATTTTTCTCTCATGCAGACCCAGCAATGATCAAATGGATGGCCAGCAGAAAAATGAATGTTTAATTGAAGACAGATAAATAAGGTCAAAAACTTCGTAGAGTCTACAAGTTTTTGACCTTATTTTTTTAGTTTTAAAAGAGAATGCCCCACTAAAATTTTGCTATAATGTTTAAGTGCTGTTTCCTGAAACCCTTGATAAATCAACATGATACGAATTGTATCAGATAAAAATCTAGAAATGATACGAAAAGTGGCTACCTTTTACCATATGTTATCAAGATAATAAAAAAGAAAGAGGTGATACCATGAACATTGGCGACAAAATCAAAGAACAACGCTTAAAAAAAGAACTGACTCAAGAACAATTAAGTGACTTATTAAATGTTTCTCGTTCTACGGTTTCTAGCTGGGAAGTCGGCAGAAATTATCCGGATTTAGAAACGATTGTAGCGATCAGCGACCTGTTCGGTATCTCTCTTGATAACTTATTACGGGAGGACACAGAAATGACAAAAGATTTATCGAAAAAAATGAGATGGAACAAGTATTATAAGCGGATATTATTAGTTATTGGCATATTAGCCTTGATCTATGTAGGGTTTAATACAAAACTGAGAATGGATGAAAAGCATTATTTAAAGAATCTTGCTGTGCATTCATGGGAGCAAGATGATTATCGGTACTCAGGGAGCTATGCTTTAGAAGAGGATGGCGTTTTGTATACAACCTATATCATAGAAACAGGATTCAATCCTATCCCCTTAAAAGAACACAATCCATGGGTAATCGCTCGAAAAGACAAGTTAGTAGTTGAAGTCAAAGAGAATGACAAACGTTATGTAGTGATTTCAAAAGCGAATGATCCAAAAGTGAAATATGATGCAACAGTTGAAGTAGCTGAGACTGGAAATTTAATAAAAAGCGATCCGAGTTGGTCAGATGCAAAAGAACAGTCTTTAAAAGCTTATTTGAAAAAATACCAAAAAGAATATGTAGAATTGCTGAAAGAGACGGTAAATAAAAGAAAAGAAATCGTTGATTAATTAATAACTAAAAGCGATCCACAACCTTTACTAAAAAAGGTTATGGATCGCTTTGCTATTTTAACGGCTTATTTTTTGCTATTCCGATACAAAATATCTTCTGAATCACCATTAGACCAAATTTTTCCAGAAGTCGCATCGAAATCTTCATTGTCTAATTGAATACAGCGGATCCGTTGATTATTGTATGTTTTATAATAATAATTCAGTGAGCTGTTCACCATAACAGAAGTGTATTGCGTATAATCATAGGCTTGCGTTGTTTTTACGACACCTTTAGGAATGTCAACATTAGCAAGGACATGAAACATTGAAGTCACGCCATCTAATTCTGTTTGAACATCTTGTAAGCAAGCTTTTAAGAAAGTAGCTCTGACAAATCTTGATGGCGGAGTAAAGTCACCAGGAAGACCAAAAGCACCAGCGCCTTCACCAAAAGGTTTCATGACCATATCTTTTAAATGTACTTCAGTTTTTTGTTCAGGTTGAAGACCAATGTAATTTCTTAGATTTGTAGTGTGCCATTTATAATCTGGGCTATTTGTCATGACACCGATCGTATTTTCGTGAATGTGTAATGTTTGTTCTGTGTATTCAATGACAATACTTTTTCCTGTTTTATCCGTCACGACCCAATGAAGAGGCAAGACGATTCCTAAGAAATCCAAGGCTGTGTTTTCAACTTGAGCATTTTCCATTATTCGAGTTACTTCTGCAAGTGTTGAACAGTTAGAGAGTAAAAATGGGACAACATCGTGCGGTGCTAAGGAGTATTTTTTATCGCTGTCTTGACTGTTATAATCAGCATAGCCTGAAAAATAAAGAGCAGCGCAAGAAAGTCCTTTTTCGTTCAAACCATCAGCGAAAACAAAGTGTTCCTTATCTACTTGACGCGCCATTCCCACAAAGGCATATTCGTTTTTTCGATCATAATTTTCATCATTAGCGAATACAAATTTTTTTCTTGGAATAAACGTTGGCTCAGCATCTAAAACAACTGCAAAATCCATTGTTCTAGCTAATAAAACATATTGATCTTTCGTTGTCATTGTCACACTTGTACACATCGATTATCGCTCCCTCTTTTATATGAAATAAATAGTATATCTAAAAAATAAGATTATAAGCTAAAGTGAACTTTCTAAAAGTTTAACGTAGTTTAAATTTATTATCAAATAAATAGTATAAAAGATTTTAATGGTGATGGAAACATATATAGATCGAGTAGCTTTTAAAATATATTCGTTATTGTTAAAAATGCCCAACAAAGGATTGTGGCAAACCAATTATAGATAGTAGGTATTATGAATACGAATAGTTGTTAATCATATTCGCATTCGTTTTTGATTTAAAATAAATAGTCACGCAATGTTGAACTTTTTCTTGCCCTTGTAAGGGATAACCAAAATCATAAAGGATAAAGCATTCAACCACATCAGAGAAGGAAATTCTTATTCTTTCCCACAAATTTAAAATATCAATTAAACACCCAATAAACAATACTTTCTTGTAAGTACCCTCTATTTTCTTTATGTCTAAATCCTCTCTCGGTAGAGTGCTGTCTGGTAAAATCATTCCCTCTAAAATATCGTTATTTTTAGTTAAACAGGAACATTGAGCAACAGAAAAATAATTGTTTTTTGATTCTGAATGAATTGCATTTAGAAGTTTTACTCTACTCGAAAAGAAGATAAAAGTGTAATTTACATACTCCTCAACAATTTCTAAAGAATGTTCAGTATCAATTTTTTGGTATTTTTTTATAATGTTTAAAAAATTGTTTGAATCATTGATTATTTTCTTTAATTTTTTCATTTGAATTTTTGATTGATAAATTTCATCGGTTATTACTGATTCAAATGTTGATAAATCACTATCGTATTGAGCAGATGAAATTTTCTGCAAGGGAACATTTAATGATCTAGCAGTTAGAAGCAATTCTAACTTGTCTAGTTGATCCCAACAATAGTAACGATAACCATTTTTTTTTCTAACTCCAGGTTTCAATAATCCAAGTTTGTCGTAGTATCTTAATGTATCGATTGAGACATTATATAAACTAGCTACTTCACCGATTGAAAAAAATTCATTCATAAAAACTCACTTCCCCTAGACTCTAGAGCAACTCCATAGTTTATAGTTGTTGTATTACATTCTTGTTTTACAAGAATGTATATAAAATACTCTACGGAATGCATATATCTATTTTTTATCAAATTATCTTATCATAATTGTTATAACGTAACAATTTAATATTTTTTTCGTCTATATTTTGAAAATATTTTTAAATAGGATCCTGAGGAAGTATTTATTGAACAGAGGATGGAATGATAAGTTGTTGAAATGATGGCTAAGTAATTTTTTAGAGATAGTTATGTAAAAGTAAGGGTATATCAAATTCTGAAGGAGAGAAAAATTTATATGAAAAAAATGTTGCGATTCGTTATGGTACTATTTATAGTAGCAAGCCAAATCCCTTTTAGTGTAGTATTTGCAGAAACCAAACCATTGATAAGTTATGGAAATCAATTTATAACCAATGTTAAAATAGTAGATAAAAATGGGAATGAAACATCTAACATTCCTATTAATTCAAATTTCAAGGTACGATATGACTGGTCAATACCAAATGATATCGATGTATATGAAGGCGACCAAATGGAAATTATTCTTCCCTCTGAACTCCAGACTATACAGAATACAGTTCTTGAATTTAAAGATTCAGCGGGAAACATTATAGCTTATGGACAAGCCACTAGCTCAGGTGGAAACAATTTTGTAGTGACTTTTACCGATTATGTAGAAACACACTCCAATATTAATGGTTTTTTTGAGTTTTATGTTGAATTTTCAACACAAGTAAAACCAGGCGAAGTAATTGATATAGTTTTTGATATTTCAGGAGCAACAGTTACGATACCAGTAACGCCAGAAGAGCCGGATCCAGGTCCTGGACCAGATCCTGAATCTAAGCCAGAGGAAGATAAGTTTTACAAATCTGGATACTTTGAGATGGATGGACCGGGGACACTTTCATGGTTTGTAAATATAATCCCGCCAAAATTTCAAGAAAATCCAGTATTTCCGAATTTATATGAACCACTGAACAACGTCACTTTATTTGATGAATTAGGAAACGGTCAGGAATTAATTAAAGGAACGGTACAAGTACGTCGAGCTTATGGTTGGACTGGTGGGGTTGTTTCAACAGGGGAATGGGAAGATTTCCCTGTGACAAACTATGACATTGCAAAAGGGACTTTTGAAGTGGAGCTAGGTAATATGGATGATGGTCTAGGAAGGCAAGTAAAATATATTACTCAAATCACTGATCCTTATCAAGAAGTTTTTGATAATAAAGTTACTGCCACCGCTGAATCGTATGAGAGAGAATCAAGTAAAACAATAAAATCAGAGGGAGGATCTGCTGGAGGCTCTGGAACAGTTGCAGGTTTTAGTGTCATTAAGCAAGATGGAGAAGGGAAACCTTTAAAAGATGCAGTTTTTGATCTGTATAGATATTCAAATACGGGAGAAAGAATGCTCGTTGTAAAAGATTTAGTATCAAACTCAGAAGGTGAGGTAAGCTATACTGGACTTAAGTTCGGTAAATATGAGCTAGTTGAAACCAAAGCACCATTGGGATTTGTTTTACTTGAAACGCCTTATGAATTCAATATTATAAAATCTGGTATAAATCAACTCGAAGTACCGATAGTAAATAAAAAAGAAATCACAGAAATCAAAGGCACAAAAACATGGGAAGACAAAGACAACCAAGACGGCAAACGCCCAGAAAAAATTACAGTCAACCTATTATCCAACGGCGCATTAAAAGAAAGCAAAGAAGTAACTGCCACCGATAACTGGGCCTACAGTTTTATAAACTTGCCTAAATATGAAGAAGGCGAAGAAGTAGTCTATACGATAACGGAGAATGCAGTGCCTGACTACACGACTGAAATAAACGGAAGTAATCTAATCAACCGTTATACACCAGGCAAAACCAGCGTGACTGTCACCAAAGTCTGGGACGATAACAACGATCAAGACGGTCTACGTCCATCAAGTATAAAAGTTCAACTATATGGTGACGGCAAGGCAATAGGGAACGAAGTCGAACTGACCTCAACGAGTAAATGGACCCATACATGGCGTGAGCTAGATGAAAAAGCAAATGGAAAAGCCATTGAGTATACCGTAAAAGAAATCAGTAAAGTAGATGGCTATACAACGGTAATAGAAGATAAAGATAAAAGCAATATCATCATTACAAACAGTCATACGCCTGGAAATACAGAAATCAAAGGCACAAAGATATGGGAAGACAAAGACAACCAAGACGGCAAACGTCCAGAAAAAATCACGGTCAATCTATTAGCCAATGGCGTACTAAAAGAAAGCAAAGAAGTATCTGCCGCCGATAATTGGGCTTACAGTTTTACAAACTTGCCTAAATATGAAGAAGGCGAAGAAGTTGTCTATACGATAACGGAGAATGCAGTGCCTGACTACACGACTGAAATAAACGGAAACAATTTAATCAACCGTTATGCACCAGGAAAAACCAGTGTGACCGTCACCAAAGTTTGGAACGATAATAACGATCAAGACGGTCTACGTCCATCAAGTATAAAAGTTCAACTATATGGTGACGGCAAGGCGATAGGGAAAGAAGTCGAACTGACCTCAACGAGTAAATGGACCCATACATGGCGTGAGCTAGATGAAAAAGTGAATGGAAAAGCCCTTGACTATACCGTAAAAGAGATCAGCAAAGTGGCTGGCTATACAACGGTAATAGAAGATAAAGATAAAAGCAATATCATCATTACAAACAGTCATATGCCTAATAAAGTTGAAAGTGCAACTAGTAAGAAGAAAGGGGAAAAATTAAACATAAGCTCAAACGAGAAGCGTTTACTGCCAAAAACGGGTGAACAAATTACTTCATCTATAGCTACTTTAGGAGGTATTTTAGTAATAATATCGCTTTTTGTATTTTCTCTAAAGAAAAACTTAAAAAACAAATCATAGTTTAAAAATTTTAGTTTCATTATAGAAGTCACTATGAGGAGCCAGTAAATACGCAATTTTTCCTCCACCTCCCGTACAAAATTGTATTCATTTGTGCGATCATAATTTTCGTCATTAATAAATAAAAAGATTCCTCAAAACTTTCTATAAGTAAAATCCAAAATAGTGTATTTATACAGAGTTTCAAGATTTAATGCTATGATGAGTTTATAGTTTATCCGTTAGCGAAAAGAGGAGGAGTTACGATGGGGGAACAACAAGCAGTAAAAAGTGTTCGTTTGCGAGCCATGGTTCATTTTAGTAGTTTGATCTATCTTGCAGTATTGCTATTTTTAGTAGTTAATCAACAAGGATTTATTGAAAGGATCGTTCGAAAAAATTTCAGGATCACGTTTAATAACGTATTAACTTTTTTTTCATCTAAAGATTGGCAAGCAAGCCTTGTCGATAATGTTCGGCAGATGATCAATCAATTAGCACTACTAGTGATTATTCAAAGTGTTGTTATAGTGATAGGATTAGTGCTGATCGGGTATTTTTTATGGCGTTTGAGAAAGAACGATCGTTGGCATTTGAGCGAAAAATTACTTGTTATTGGGTATGTATTTTTAATAATCAGCCTTTTGACGATTTTAACAAAAATGGCGATTGAAACGTATCAAACGTATACGATTATCGATCAAAGAATCAATAGTCTGAGCATAAATGAACTAAACACATTTCAAGAAAAGCTTTCTGATATTTTCCTTCAAAGCACTTTTAAGCTAGAGCAGTTGATTCCCAGCATAGCATCATTATTCGAACAACTGAGAGAATTGATCCAAACAACCAAAAATATCGCAGGAATTCCAAATCTGGTACAACAAACTTGGGAACAGTTACTTGTTTTGAAAAACTGGCTGGTTGGGTTAAGCATTAGCTCAGTTGGAATTATTCTGGTAGGGCATTTAATTGAAGGTATTCGTATCATTAAAAATAGTCAGTGGATAGAAGCGAAATTACAGCGGACGAAAAAAAGTCGACAGATCGAATTGAATGAAAGATTGGTAGAAGTGATTGAACAGCAACAACAGCTGATCGAGCTTTTGTCAGAGGATAAAAGTAAAACATAATCAGTATAACAAACGAGTAAAAACAGTTTATTTCCAAGTTTTTACTCGTTTTTATTATGTGAGTTATAGAAGCTAGTAATAGTAAGCTTTTTTGATGAGAACATCAAAATTTTCTCTGCGTGCATCTTCTTTGAAAATCACATCTGTCACATCTCTAGCAGTGATTCTCATTTCTTTGGTCAATTCAAAACCACCGGATAAATCTGCACGTTTCTCTTCCTTTTTTTCATCAGTGATCAAAGGGGGATTATCTAACGAAAAGTAACCAACAAAAATATCCTTTCTTGAAAAAGAAATCGAAGCACAGTTTAATCCAAAATTTACATGTCTCTTGAATCAGGTCAATACGAATGCTACTTGTTTTTTTTAGAAGAATTTGTTTCTCTGAAAAAGAAGTATTCGAAAAATCTTTATCGTATATTAAAACAGTTTGAGAAAAAGGGATATTGGGAAGTACCAATCGAAACATTGACTTTTTTATTAGGAATTCCTAAAAATTATCAAGTAGGATAAATTGACCAAAAGATCTTAAAACCAGCACTTGAAGAAGTAAGTGTATATTTTGATCATTTGTCGGTTTTTTTTATGCAAAATCAGCCGTTAAGAATTGAAATCATCATAATTTAATCTAAAGTGTATATGTTTTGACACAGATTCATTTATTGTTTAACATCAAAAAAGTTGCTTTTTATAAAAGTAATAAAGAATACATACTGGTCTATATCAATCAAAAGAAAGGGACGATGTATAAAAGATGTTAAAAAAATTATCATGGTGTTTAGTAATGTTTGTAGGTTTGTTAGGATTAGTCGGATTTAGCGAACAGTCATTAGCTGCGGAATTAAATAGTGGAGGATTTGTTGATTCGATCCACTTTGATAAAACCGAACTAATGGATGGAGAGCTGACCTCGATTCGGGTAACCTTTAGTGAAAAGTCGGATACCAAGCTAAAAGCTGGAGATGTCTTGACGCTATCATTACCTAAAGAGCTTGAAGGATTAGTAGAATCCGACAGCACGCCACGTGAAATTGATTTAAATGGGTTAGGTGCAACCCGTGTTTATAAAGATAAAGTTGTTTGTATATTTAATGAAAAAGTGAATCAGTTGGATCGTGTTCGCGGCGAGTTTACTTTTGGTGTACGTGTAACAAATATTGAGGAAAATACAACGAAGGAAGTACCAGTAAATTTGGGAACCTCTGTCACTGTAGCAAATATAGTGGTCAATGGACGTTCTGACGGTGATGTTGAAGGAGAGCTGCCGTTCTTTTATAAAACAGGCGATCTATTAGGGAAATCAGGTCAAATCCGTTGGTTCTTAAACGCTAATTTGAATAAAAGTGACCTTGCTAAGGATATTGTTTTGACAGATAAATCAGGTGGCGGCCAAGTATTAAATAAAGATAGTTTTACGTTTACTATCGATAATTATTTAGGGCAATCAACAGTAAGTTTGGAAGAGTTTGAAAATCAGCGATATGGAACAGTTGAGTTTGGAGAAGATAATGCTTTTGTGATCCGTTTATATCGCGACAAAGCACGTTTGGCTTCATTTTCAATCATGTACACAGCAACTATAACTGAAACTGGGAAAAAACAAGCGAACTTTACCAATGATTGTCAAATCGATTACCAACTTTTATATGAAAAAGCAATCAATGAAACGGCAACGCATAAAGTGAAGAATATCTTTTTAGATGGAAATGCTATCGGGGATGAAACTCAATTGATCAAAGAACCAATCGAACAAGAAGAACTCATCGAAGATGAATCAGGTCAGCTAGAAGAAATCACACCGCTTGATCCAGAACGACCGAAAGAAACCAAAGAAGAAGAATTAAATAAACCAAAAGAAGAGCGCCCAGAAATCCATGTTGGTGAGCAAACAGAACTCATCGAAGATGAATCTAGTGAGCTAGGAGAAATCCAACCGATCGAGGAAGAAACGGCAAAAGAAAGTAAAGAAGAAGAGCTAAATAAAGCCAAAGAAGAACGTCCAGAAATCCATGTTGGCGAGCAAATCGAACTCATCGAAGATGAATCCAACGAACTAGGAGAGATTCAACCAATCGAGGAAGAGAAGGTAAAAGTAAGCCAAGAAGAAGAATTAAACAAAGCCAAAGAAGAACAACCAGAAATTCACGTATATGAACAAATCAAAACAATAGAAGATGAATCAAGTGAGTTAGAAGAAATCAAACCAATCGAACCAGAGACCGTTGAAGTAACGGAAGTCCCAACGCTAGAACCTGCAATTTCTGGTAAAGAGGTAGAGGTACACCAAGATAAGCCTGTAAAAGAGGATATTAAACCAAATGGGCATGCAGAAGGTGAACTAATATCAGTAAAAGAAGAAAAAAAACAACCGAAAGCAAATAAAATTCTTTTGAATGCATCTAAAGCTCAATCAAAAGAACAATTACCAAAGGCAGGAAGTAAAGATAGCTACGTTACGATGATTGCTGGTTTTGTAGTCATTTTCCTAACTATGAGTGTTTTTGCATTCAGCCATAAAAGAGTCTAATAATTCGATAAACAAAAGTAATCTGTATAAGCAGGCCACTAAAACTTGGCTGTCTATACAGATTATTTTATGGTTTAAAAAGTAAGCGGTAAAAAATCTCGGTATAAAGAGAATACTTAATCTAATAAAATAGAAGTTAGTTTATTTTCCAGCGAATACGAACTGCCAAGTAATACCAAATTTATCAGTTAGCCATGTTACTTTTTGGAAAATCCCAGCAGGTTCTGGTCCCATCATAACAAAGCCATCTGCAGCTAAAGCTGAGAATACTTGATCAAATTCTTCTTCACTGTCCATTTCCACATATAAGGAAAGATTCCAACCTGGTGCAACTGGATTTTCTGGTCCCATTTCTAAAAAGTAGATTGGGGTTCCATTTAAATCTAATTGTCCGTTTAAGATACGTTCAGGGTATTCATCATAATAAGTGACTGCTTGAATCTTGGTGTTTGGAAATGTTTCTACATAGAAATCCATTTGATTTTTAGCATGTTCAGCTACTGATATAAACGTTATTGGTTGTTTCATTTTGGTCACACTCCTTTTATTTTTACGATAACAGATTTAGCCTTAATATCAATTGATGCGCTCAAAATTTTACAAGAAAAACGGTGTAAGTAACTTGGCTTCGCAAATTACTTATACCGTTTTGTATCAGAAGTGCCTTAAGAAAGATTTTCCCCATTCGATTCGATTACTTGTTTGTACCAATGGAACGATTTTTTTCGACTTCTATCAAGCGAACCATTTCCTTCATCATCGCGGTCAACATAAATGAAACCATACCGTTTACTCATTTCTCCCGTTCCAGCGCTGATTAGATCGATACAGCCCCATGGTGTATAGCCAATCAAGTCGACACCATCATCAATTGCTTTTTCCATTTCAATAATATGGCGTTTGAAGTAATCGATACGGTAATCATCATTGATCGAGCCATCTGCTTCTACTTCATCGAAGGCACCAAGACCATTTTCTACGACCATTAACGGTACTTCATAACGAGAATAGAGTTGATTTAACGTATAACGCAAGCCAACAGGATCAATCTGCCAACCCCAATCACTGGTTTCAAGATATTCGTTTGATACGCCGCCAAACAGATTCCCACCGGTTTTATCGTCACGAGACTCTAAATCATCTGTGATACAAGTGGTCATGTAATAGCTAAATGTATAATAATCCACTGTTCCAGCTTTGAGAAGTGCTTTATCTTCTTCTGTGATTTCTACCTGAATAGTATTCTTTTCAAAATAACGTTTCATGAAGTAAGGATATTTTCCTTTGACTTGAACATCGCCACAGAAAAAATTGAATTTTTCGTTGATTTGCTGTGTTTTCAAGACATCTTCTGGTCGACAAGTTTTTGGATACATAGTGATATAGGCTAACATACAGCCGATTTTAAAGTCTGGATTGATTTTGTGACCCGCAATAACGGCTCGCGCTGAAGCTAGAAAAACATTATGCAGTGCTTGGTATTGTTCAGTTTCGGTATAGTCACGATTGAATAAGCCACTGATTCGTTTACCATGATCCATTGTACCAAAGTTGATTTCATTGAACGTTAGCCAATATTTTACTTTATCTTTATAGCGCTCAAACAGAGTCGTAGCGTAATGCTCGTAAAAACCAATCGTCCGTTTGTCTAAAAAACCATCATAGTTTTTTCCTAAGCTAAAAGGCATTTCAAAGTGGGAAATCGTGACAAGTGGTTCGATCCCATATTTAGCGAGCTCATCAAAAACATCATCATAAAATTGTAAACCTGCTTGATTGGGAGTTGCTTCATCTCCATTAGGAAAGATCCGAGACCAAGCAATCGACATCCGGTAAACTTTAAACCCCATTTCTGCAAATAAGGCAATATCTTCTTTGTAACGATGATAAGAATCGATCGCCGTATGACTTGGATAGTAATATTGGTCTGTATCGATCTCTAAATCGAATGCGCGATGTGTATTGGCTGTTCGACTTCCAGCCCGATTATGATCGCAAATAGAATCTCCTTTGCCATCTTGATCCCAGGCACCTTCACATTGATTAGCAGCTGTTGCGCCGCCCCATAAAAAATTCTTTGGAAAACTCATGTATTTTTACTCCTTTATAAATAAAATTAGTTTTGATTCAATACAATCAATTTGAAATGATCGCAGTGATTAAGAGGTCACCGTGCTTGATTGATGTTTCAGAAGTCGCGATCACATCAGCATAGTCGGGTGTATTTGTAATGATGATCGGAACTTGTGTGCTGTAGCCTGCTTCCTCAATCGCTTTAATATCAAAGGTAACCAGTTTATCGCCTTTTTTGACTTTCGCATTTTGCACAACGAATGATTCAAATCCCTCGCCCTCTAATTGAACAGTATCGATGCCGATATGGATCAATAGCTCAGTTCCATTATCTGAAATTAAACCAATCGCATGTTTGGTAGGGAAAAGAGTCATTACTGTCCCATCAAATGGTGCTACAATTTCGTCACTAGTCGGTTCGACCACCACTCCTTTACCCATGATTCCTTCTGAAAAGGCCCCGTCTCGTGCTTCACTTAACGGCAACACTTTACCTTCTACAGGAGAAAAAACGTCGTCTTTCGCTAATTTCTTTTTGTGTCCTGTAGCGGCAAGTTTTGCTTCTTCTTTTGATAATTGAATTGTCGGTTCATCATCTTTAAAGCCTAATGCCCAAGCCAAAGCAAAACCAGCTGCAAGTGCGCAAATATCTAATATCACATTGTAGATAGCAAATTTTATATCGCCATCTGGTGAAATGGACGATGTATATCTAAAAATACCAAGACCACCCATTTGATAACCTTGAATGCCTAAACCCATGGCAATAGCACCAGTCACACCACCAACAATACAAGAAGCCCAGAAAGGTTTCTTT
This sequence comes from Enterococcus ureasiticus, assembly GCF_001730285.1. GTDB lineage: Bacteria > Bacillota > Bacilli > Lactobacillales > Enterococcaceae > Enterococcus_L > Enterococcus_L ureasiticus. Next base: position 504,551 of record NZ_MIJZ01000012.1, on the reverse strand, counting down.
CTTGGTAAGGTGATCCCGTAAATTGCCGGCTCAGTCACACCAAACAGTCCTGAGATAAAGGCTGGAATGGATAATTCTCTTAATTTCAAATTTTTCGTTTTTAACATGACCGCAAGTACTGCACCTGTTTGAGCAAAAGATACGCTTCCTGATCCAGTTAAAAGAGAGGTTGGTTGCCCTTGAGATAGTGCAATGATAACAAATGGAATAAGCGCCCAATGCATCCCGAACATAACGAGAATTTGCCAAGAGAAACCAAGGATTGCACCAAAGATGATCGGATTGAATGCTTGAATGGCAAGTAACCCATTTCCAAGTCCGTCAGAAACAACATTCATGATCGGTCCAATGACTAGGAAAGTTAGTGGAATCGTGATGATTGCCGTAAAGAATGGGACTAAAAATAGTTTTACAACGTCTGGGATGACTTTTCTTAACTGCTTTTCTAAGAATGCTGCGAATGCAGTTGCTGCAATAATAGGCATAACGGTTGAACCGTAACCCGCTACTGGAATCGAAAACGGAATCCCAAAGAAATTCAATCCACCACTTTCCGCAAATGTTGCTGTAGCAGAACCGTCAATAAATCCAGTGTAAACCAGACTGGAAGCAATCATCATTCCTAAGAATGGTGAACCGCCAAACTTCTTCATTGCTGTATAGCCAATAAAAATCGGCAAGAACAAGAAGAGCCCATCTCCCATTGCATTAAAGACTGCATACGTTGGACTGGCTGAAAAACCAGCTCCTAAAGCAAAGGCCAAAATAGCATTGACCCCTTTTAACATACCTGCTGCAGATAAAGGTGCCAGAATAGGTTGAAAAATGCCTGAAATCATATCTACAAATCGATCGAATAAATTCCCTTTAGGTCCATTGTCCGCAACAGGTTCTAAAACGCCTAAGACAGCATCAACATCTTTGCGAACGTCAGGTACATGATTCCCAATCACGACTTGATATTGTCCGCCAGCTTGCATGACTGTCACGACCCCATCCATATTTTTTAAGGCTTCGGTGTTTGCTTTACTTTCATCTTTTAATTTAAACCGAAGGCGTGTGATACAGTTTGTTAAAGAATTGACGTTTTCTTTGCCCCCAACTTCTTTTACAATATTTTTTGCAAGTTCTTCGTATTTACCCATTTTCGTTCCTCCAAATGATTTATTATTTTTTATTCAGAGGTCTCGCCAACTTAATGTCACGATCCAGCGCCTTTCCACAGGCAAACGATTTCCTACGCTCCTTTTTAGGGAAATAATATAGATGAAGAGAATTTCTCTCTAACTAACTTGTTTTATCGATGATTCGAGCTAAATGGATGGTGATATAGACTTGCTCATCCTTTGATATCGTGTAATTGCGTCTATTTTTTAACAATTCAGTGACTTTTTTTGTTGCCTCGAAAGCTTCTGGGTATTGATTTGTGACAAGTGAAAACAGCTCATTTTCGACTTGGTCTGCAGAGGTCTTGGCGGGATGAGCTTTTAATACTCGTTCAGTGAAGAATTTTAAATGTGTAATAAATCGCTGAAAATAAATATCATTTTCAGCAAAATTAATTCTGAGTGTATATTTGATGATGGTCAATATTTCTTCAATCAACTGAGTCAGACTGACGGCATCTTCATGGTTGCTGTCGAGTTGAGCATTTGTGATGTGCAAAGCTAGAAAACCTGCTTCATCATCAGTCAAATTTACATGTAGTTGCTGATTGACCATTTGGATAGCCGAACGTGCTATATCTAATTCGACTGGAAAAAAACGTTTGATATCCCATAATAAAAAGTTTTTTACTTGGATATTCTTTTCAGCTCGTTGGATAGAGGAGTGTAAGTGATCGGCAATCGCAATAAAAGACGACTCATTTAATTCTTTTTTTAATACATTTTTCGCATGGGATAATATTTTATAGGAAATCTCAATAATTTCTTCTGGGATTTCTGCAAATAATTGTTCGATTTGTTCAGGTTCAACCTGGTTCTCTAATTTAAAAACCTTCTCGATTTTTGCTGTGTCAACTTCTGAGCCAGCTTTCATCTGGAATCCCAAGCCATTGCCCATAAGAATGACTTCTTCATTATCCTCATTACGAACAATGACCACATTATTATTTAAAATTTTTAGAATTTCCAAAGCATACGACCTCCTTTTACATTGACTAAAGAGATTGAAAATAGAAAAAAACCTAAACGAGTCCCTTTTCAGGCATTGTTCAGGTTTAGCTTAACTTAATAATCACTATCCATACAAGACAAATATACACCACTAAGAAAGCGCTGTCAATCGAGTTTTCATAAAAACTATGGGGAAGGATAGAGCAGAATTTTTAAAGGCAAGAGTGGTATACACCCCATTGCTGTTACTAATGTCTAGCAATGGGGTGTTTGCTAATTAAGCATTGATGTTCATTGAGTTGAATGAGGGAATAGTCCATAGAAAAGTAAGTGCAAAAGTTGTTCTATTTGTTCAGAACTGTTTTCGTGAATATAGTGATTCGTCTCATGAAAAAATAACTTAAAATGAGTGATTAAAATTTCCTCTGAGTATGCAGAAGAAATGTAACCTTCTTTTTTTCCTTGGTCTATTAATTTGCTGTAAAAAGACTCCATTTTTTCTTCTGCTTCATGAAGGAAATAATGAGTTGTTATGGGATTTTCTTGATTTAAGGTTATCAGAATTTTAATGTTTTTTGCTTCGTGCATCATTAGATCCTTTATCTTTTGGCTAAAAGAAAGCTCAGAATCCAGTATCATTTCATATTCTGCAATTCTCGAATCAATCCAGTGATCAACTGTTTCTTGAAACAACTGTTCCTTGGTACCAAAATAATTATAAATCGTTGCAGGTGAAACGCGAGCTTTACGTGCAATTTCATCAACTTTAACTTTGTCAAATCCGTATTTCGTAACTAATTCAAATGAAGCTGAAAAAATTTGCTTTATTTTTTGTTGTTTTCTTTTATCAAATCCGTCCATATTTTGCTCACCTCCTAGTTATTATAAAATAGGTTTTGTAGTTATTCAATAATTTAACTACATTTCTTGTTGAAAAAAACAATTTATAGTTATATACTTAATGTATCTATTTACTACATAACTATTTCAAGGAAAGAAGGAAAGAAACATGGATATTGAGATTCCAACGATTTTACACGAGGTTTTTGGTAAGCGGCAGCGCGTAACGCAGCTAATAGGTATTTTGTCCTTTGGAATAATTCTTACTACACTGTTGTTTATGTATTATCCTAGTGTTTATTTACAAATTTCTTTGTGGAGGAGGATAGCAGCATTTGTGTTCGTAGTTGATATTTTTTCTGGATGTATTGCGAATTTTACCAAGTCTACCAATAACTATTATGCAAACGATAAATTGAAACAAATCATATTTTTATCTATTCATTTCCATTTGATCTTAGTGGCAATTTTTCTAGGAATTTCTATTTGGAGTTTTTTATTGGTTTGGTTATATACAATTGTGTGTTCTTTCATCATTATTTTTTTAAGGAAAGATGATCAAATTTTTGTAGGAGGATTCTTATTATGTGTCGGACTAGCGGCTATTGTCATGCTTGAAATGGAAGGATTCATGATGATTGTTAGTATGCTTTTTTTGATTAAGGTATTATTTAGTTTTAGTGTGGATCACTATCAAAAATAAGCCAGAGTGATTTAATCTGAGCATTACCTAGAAAACTTATTTGATAAAACTAAATCTATTTGTTCAGATACTCAGAAATTAAAGGACAGAAAGAGAAGGCATTATTTAGCAGAATACTCAGTACTAAATAACGCCTTCTCGTCTAGTCAGCTGTTGTAACTTTTAAGTCTTTGAAAAATGCTTCCGTGCCAATATCAACAAATAATCCAATCTTGCCTCTAGTATCAGCACCGTGTTTCATATTTTCCACTACTAAAACAGGTTCTTCGCTATTGTTTAGATAAAATTCTCCTTGAGCCCCGTTGATCACAGCTTTTAAGCTGATCCATTCATCAAGTCCAATATCAGCCGGACCTTCAAAATCGGTAATACCAAGATTTCGAAAATAGTCAAACGTGTATTTAGGATAGGAAAAATATTGAACCCCACGATTTTTTCTTACAGGATCTTCTATGCGGCCATTTGTCGGTCTGACGTAGAATGATTCAAATTTTGTATCTGTGTCATTGATTCTAAAGGCAATCCCAATAAAACCACGCGCAAAATCTGGCGCATCTGGTAATAAGCGACTTAACATTTTCACTTCGATTGTGCCATTATGAAAAGATGATTCTGCTAATTTAGCATATGTATTCTCATCAAATTCCATCAGCTTGTCTTTTTTTACAACTCTTAAAACAGGTTCGCCGTGTAGCTTTGTATACTCAACGTCGGTATGAACAGCTTCGATGGGTGTAGTTTCAGTATTCATTTAGATATCCTCCTCATAATTGCGTATCGCTTTAATAAAAGTATAGACAATTTTCCAGAAAATGTTAAGTAGGCACTAATTTGTAACTATCTATCCAAGCTGCTTTTTATAAAACTGCCCCCATTGTCTCATGGATTCAATAACAGGGAGCAACGTTTCTCCTAGTGGTGTTAATTGATATTCAACATGAGGCGGCACTTTTTGAAAATCGACTCGTTCTACAATGCCATCTACTATCATGGAATTAAGACTCTCAGTCAACACTTTTTGGGAGATTCCAGATAATGAGCGTTTTAGCTCAGAATTTCTTTTTGGCCCAGTGATCAGATCTCGCAAAATCAATGTTTTCCATTTACTGCCGATCAATTGAACAGTAGTCGCCACGTCGCAAAGCGGCATTTCTTCTTTTTTTATCATTGAAAATCAGCTCCTATGTATGATGTCTAAGACACTAGCGTCTAGGTTTATTATAGTTTTTTTAGCAACTGAAAATAGATAATTAGACTTAGGAAAATTGACTCTAAAGGAGGGTGCTCTTTTTTTCTTAAAGAGTAGAGTGATAAAAAAATTAATCACTACTACAATATAGTAAGCAACAAGCGTTACTACAATTTTAGAAGTAATATCTTTATGGCTGAAACTCCTTGTTTAGAGCTTCAGCTATTTCTTGACGTATCATTATTATACCAAAGTAATGGGTGTTAGGAATAAACTATTTCACTTTAGACAGTTGTTTATAACGATAAAAAGAAACTGTGAATTCTTTAGTATTAAAGGAATCAGGGTTTTTATATTATTCTTCATTGTTAAATTTTAAAATTCCATATCGTAATCAGCAATAAATAAGTTTATAATAGATGACAGTATACAAATATCGGAGGGTTCTCACGTGAAAAAACTGGGTTTTGATCCACAAAAGTACATTGAAGAACAATCAAAATATATTCTTGAAAGAGTTAATCACTATGATAAATTATATTTAGAATTTGGCGGTAAATTAATCGGCGATATGCATGCAAAACGTGTTTTACCAGGATTTGATGCGGATGCTAAAATCAAACTTTTGCAAAAATTAAAAGATCAAGCAGAGATTTTGATTTGTGTTTATGCAGGTGATATCGAGCGGAATAAAATTCGTGGGGATTATGGCATCACTTATGATATGGATATTTTACGCCAAATCGATGAATTAAGAGAATACGGCTTAGCCGTTAATAGTGTGGTCATTACGCGCTACAGCGGACAGCCTTCTACAAAAATGTTCATTAACAAGTTGGAACGAAGAGATATCAAAGTGTATAAACATGGGGCGATTGAAGATTATCCATCAAATCTTGAAAAAATCGTCAGCGAAGAAGGCTTTGGTAAAAATGATTATATCCCAACAACGAAACCAATCGTGGTCGTGACAGCACCAGGACCTGGTAGCGGGAAATTAGCAACGTGTTTGAACCAACTGTATCATGAAAGTCGTAACGGTAAGACCGCCGGCTATTCAAAATTTGAGACTTTCCCAGTTTGGAATGTTCCGTTGAAACATCCACTAAATATTGCCTATGAAGCAGCGACCGTTGATTTAAAAGATGTGAATATGATCGATTCATTCCACTTTGATAAATACCAACAAGTTGCTGTTAACTATAATCGTGATGTGGAGACCTTCCCAGTAATCAAACGAATCATTGAAAAAATTACCGGCGAAGAATCGGTTTATCAATCGCCAACGGACATGGGAGTTAACCGTGTCGGGTTTGGGATTATCGATGATGATGTAGTGAAAGAAGCCTCTAAACAAGAAATCATCCGTCGCTGTTTTGCCACAGAATGTGACTTTAAAAAAGGCTTGATCGATGAAGAAACAGTTAATCGCATTAAATTGATCATGGAAGAAGTCGAGCTTAAAAAAGAAGACCGCAAAGCGGTATTGCCTGCTAGAGAATATTCAGAACGATTAAGAGAACAAACCCAAAGTAATGATACACCTGCCGTTATTGCGTTTGAGTTAACAGATGGCAGAATTGTAACAGGAAGAACCAGTAGTTTAATGGATTCTTGTTCATCGGCTATTTTGAATTCTATTAAGACATTAGCCAATATATCGGATGAAATTTTATTGCTATCTCCAGTGATTCTTGAAACGATTCAAACGATGAAGAGAAAAGATCTACACAGTAAAATTACAGCTTTAAAAGCTAATGAAATTTTGATTGCTTTAGCGATTAGTGCCGTTACGAACCCGACAGCACAATTGGCGTATGATAAGTTATCTGAATTAAATGATGTACAAGCACATTCTACTGTGATGTTGAGTAAGAATGATGAGCAAACTTTGAGAGAGTTAGGATTGGATATTACGAGTGACGCAGTTTATCCGTCTGAGAATTTGTATTATATTTAGGTTGGTGTGACATTTAGGTATTAATAGAAATAACAGGATATGATCATTTATATTGCTAGTATTTAACTAAAAGACAAGTAGTCGACTATCTGACCACTTGTCTTTTTTTAGACGTTTGATGCAAATTGTTTTTTTGTACTATGCGAAAAAAAGTTTATATTGCTTATCTTTGTGCTATTATTAAATTAGGTTTATTAGTAATCGATGTGGTAATGATGGCAAAAAAACTTATTTCAAGCTTGTTCTAACTAAATTATTATTATGAAGCCAAGAGATACAGTAGTAAATTAAACACAATGGTACGATCAATGATAGTGTACCAGTAAGAGGAGAATCTGCTTATGAACATTTAAAATTACTTTACTTTGAAAGAATTAAGAAAAAATCAAAGAGACAAATTTCTGTTTCTTGATAAGTAAAGGTGAGAAAAAAATGGAAAAGAATAGAGCGTTCAAAAAGCTTGTTATCGGTCAAATGTTTGCGAATATTGGCGATATTATTTACACAATTGCTGTTGTGAGTTCGGTTTTTACATTAACAAACTCTGCATTAGCGGCTTCCTTAGCACCCGTTATTATGACTGTTGGGACAGTATTTTCAGGATTGCTAACGCCGGTATTAATTAATTATGCTACATTGACAGATATTTTACGAAAAACTCAATTATTTAAAACATTTATATTAATAGGATTGGCTGTTTATTTAAACTTAAAAGTAAATACTGAAAATCTGTTCTTTTTATATGCATTTATTTTTAGTATTTCTTTTTTGGACGGTTGTGCAGAACCAATCACGAGGGCACTTATACCTCATTACGCTGCAAAGTCTTATTTGATTCGTGCGAATAGCATTTTTAGTACAATGCTTCAAATTGTCAGTATCGGCGGATGGGCAGTGGGCTCTTCTTTATTGATACTTTTCTTTATATCAGGCCTAATATGGATCAATGTTGGGATATTTACTATTGCTACGTTAGCTTTTTGGTATTTACCAACCGTTTCTACGACTGATAATGCTGATGGAGATAGATGGAAAGACCTGATTTCTGGATGGCAAGAAATACGCAAAAAACCGATTATATTTACAATTGTGAGTATGGATATCCTTGAGAGTATTGCGAATACGGCGTGGATATCAGCCGTTGTATTGGTTTTTGTGAAAGATGTTTTACATGTTTCAGAGAACTGGTGGGGCTACATTAATGCTACTTATTTTCTTGGTGCTGCTCTGGGAAGTATAATTGTATTTTATTTAAATGTAATGGTTGACAAGAATAAATCTAAAGTAATAGTCATCAGTTCAATTTTTGGAGGAGTCATTACATTACTCGTTGCTTTAGGAGGAAATCCGTTTCTTATTTTAGTGTATTCAATTCTGATAGGTGTCTTTTTGCAAATTAAGAATATCCCTCAGGCGACGATCTTACAACAGAAAGTCGATAGAAATAAATTAACATCCGTGTATGCTGCAACAGGTATATTAAATACTGCAACTTTTTCTTTATCCTCACTGTTGATGGGAGCTGTAGCAGATACGTTAGGCGTGAATATTGTTTTTGTCCTTTCAGCAATACTCTTATTTGTGGTTGCTTTTGTAGCGAGAAATAAAAGGAAATTGCTAGATGAGTAGGCAAAGGGAGTAAAATGTCAATTCAACTAATAGTAATGAAGGTAGTTTATAGAATTATAGTGACTATTATGAGATCTGAAGGGAAGTCTACCTCAGGTCTCTTTTCTTGTTGAAAAAAATTGTACTAAATGAATAAAAAAGCCGTGGCCCCTTTTTCAGTAAAGGTTTCATGGCTTTATTAATAGATGTAATTTGATAAATTAAAGTCAGAATTTCTAGAATTAAAAAACGACGTATCATTTATCTGTCATTTTAGAGTTATATTCATTATATAAGCACTGTTTAAATCTATTCTTGAGCGTATAACCAATAGAACGATAACTTATTGCCATCAGGATCAGAGAAATCAACGTATCGAATGATACCTGGTACATCCTCTATCACCTCGTCAACGATTACGCCAAGTGTTTTTAAACGTTCAAATTCTGTGTCTAAATCTTCCACCTCTAAACGTAAAACGTTCTCTGAAATAGTCATTTTTTCTTCGAACAGTTGAATCCAAACCGAACCAATTTGATACTCAATAACGCCTTCAACAGGGATAAGTTTCTCATCACTCATAAGAAGTTTTTCATACCAACTTGCAGCTTCCTCCAAATTACTTACTGGTAGCCCTACAGTGATACTCTTTACATTTAAACTCATAACTATTTCCTCCATTCCATCAACTTACGACTAGTTTATCATTTCACGGTCAAATAATATTATCCTAGATTGTGTTCTTTAAACGGGAGATCAAAAGTTTCCCCACATTCACTAATATGGGTGGGTCTTCTGGTATTGGTTCTCTTAACTTAATCGTGTAATGATTGCCAGAACAATTCGGGAAAGATAATCTTTCATCTTCTTTACCTCGTAAACTATTGCCTAAGTTAAAGTAAGATAGAACATTATTTGAACGGCTTATCCCGCAAGCCAATAAATAATAGTCTCCACTTGGAATATTTTTCAATGTATTTCCTATTAAATTTTTAGTAGCTAATCCAGATATAGGCATATGATTCGGTATAAGTGTATGGAAAAGTCCAATAAATAGGATCCCTTTTTCAAATCCAGCCGGTGCTTCAATCGTTACTGTACAAAAAGAATGACTCTTTTCTTCAAAATGCGCTATCGACTGATCCTTATCATCCGTTTCAAAACGTTTCATATCATCAAAAAGTTCACTCATTTCCGTTTTGTACTTTCTAGGTGAACTACCTGTATATTTTTTAAACGCATTCGTGAAACTACCACTGCTTTCAAAACCTGACTGTTCTTGTAGGTCGATGACTCTCTTTTCTTCATCGAGTTCAATGATTGCCTTTTCAACTTTTAAACTAGAGAGGAATTCAACAACACTGAATCCATTTATTTCTTTAAACTTCCGACTAAAGTGATGTTTATCATAACCAAAGTGAACGGCAATTTCCTCACTTGTCATTTTTCTACGAACAGCTTCTTCTGAAATGAAAGAAAGAATTTCAGGCATCTTCGTTTTCATTTTTGTTCCTCCTTCTCAGAGCGCTAGTTTCTAAAAGTCGCAGCAATAAATAAACTATATCAACTACTTAGTTTACACAAAAAGAAAGAGTTTTCCAATAACATTTAAACGATTCAATGGTTTATCAAAAAGTTACAAGTATACTGAATAATCTGATAAAGTCTATAGTTTTCAATATGGTATTCTTATCTTACATAATATTTTTAAAAGCAATTATATGGTTGGGCAATTTAGCTAAAAAGATGAATATTATGTAGAGGATAAAATCAACTAATCTATCAAAGGAGACATTCAGATGGCAGATAAAATCAGTACCGATGCAGCAACCGTAAATTCCTTAACGAGTAAATTTACAAGCAGTCTCTCATCCTTATCATTCAAACCAAAACAAGCAAGTAGCATGAGCTTTTCTGAAAGTAGTGCAGCTAGTTCAATGAAAAGTAGTGTTTCTTCTCTAAGTTCTATCGTTTCAACTTTCAAAAGTAATGCTTCTAAAGATATTGGAAACTTAGAAAAAATACACCAAGCCATCAAACAGGCTGAAAAAAATGCAGTAAAGTAGGTGCTTTATGGAAGAAAAACAACTACAAGTAAAAATCGAAGAATATGAAGAGCGAAAAACAGCATTAAAGAAAAAAGATACCGAAAGTGATTTTCTAATCAATGATCTACAGCGTGTTTACCAACAACAAGCCGAAATCTTAGAAGAATTTCTTTATTACAGCAAAGGAACGGAAGCAGAACGTTCAGCTAGGATAGATTTAGAAATGCTAGAAGACGAACGAACAGAAGCCTTTCGAACCTTTGATGCTGGCAAAGAAGAGCTAACAGAATTAGTCAGTCAAACAGAACGTAAAAAAATCCAAGCAGAAGACGACCTCCTATGGCTGCAGAAAAAGAAACAAGCACAAGAGGAGGAAAAAGATGCCTAAATTTAGATATACGGAATGGCAAAATGTTGCCAGTGAAGTCCAAACGTTGCGTTTAACTGTGTTAGATCAACTAAATTCTTTTAAAGAGGCGCAACAAGCATTTCAAAGTGCAGGGAAATTATCTGGTACAGGGTGGGAGTCTACCAAAAGTTATTTCGATGCTTACTCAGAAGTGTCAACGACAGTGGGCAATGCCTTAAACACTCTTGATGATGCGATTACCTCTTATTTAAGCGCCTTTACTTCAGAAGTTGGACCAGCAGAAAATGATTTAGATACTGCAAAAATGGAAGGGCTAAAAGCTGAGTTACGTCGTCTACAAGCAGAAAATGATGTGATTATGGAAGCTTTAGCGAAAACTTTTGAAGATGTCCCATTTGTGAATCAATTTTTTAATAAGAGAAGCATGCTAGGGACCGCTAAGAAAATTGAAATTCTCGAAAAATATAGTGCCTTTGAAGCAGCACATGGTAGTGATTTCTCAGATGTCCAAACAGTTATTGCTTCGATTGCCGAAGGATTAGCCTTTCTAGGCAGTGCTGGAAATTTTTCAGGCGGTAAAGATGGTTATAAAACCATTGATTTTAAAAATCAAAAATGGTATAAAGCACTAAAGGACTTTAACAAAGCACAACCGAAAGACCGGATCGATGTGGTGATCAAAGAATTATCGAATGGCGTTGAATATCAGATTTATCGCAATGGGAAACTGGATGTTCAAAGAACCAAAGAGTTGCATGAATTGTTTCGTGTTCATAATATTGAATTGTTTAAAGAGTATGGGCCGGAGATTTTTAAAATTCTGACGAATATTGATGATATTGAGATTCTGCTTGCGAAAGATTCAACAACGATGCAGCGCTCATCTTCTGGTGTGTTCTTACTACTCGCAGTATTGCCGATCGATCGAGTGAAGGATATTTTGAAGTCGGCTAAGTTGCTTAGAAATGGTGACTATACGCTTGATGCGATTAAGTTGACTGCTAAAGAGTGGGAAGCGTTGAAGGAGTTTGAGAAGTCAGCGGATGTTGTTAAGACTGTTGATAGAGGGAAAGATGTAGGGAAAGTTGTTAGAGCTGAATTTGGAGATGCAAAAAAACTTAATGATCATTTTACAAAACATGGTGGAGAATTTAAAGGGTTATATTCTAATGCAGATGAATATCTTGATGGTGCAAGGCATGTAATGAAAAACGGAGAAAAAGTTCAGTACAATTATACCTTAAAAGATGGAACAGTAGAATTAAGAACTGGCTATGTAAAATTTATGGGGAATTCTGGTAAAGGAAAAGCTAAGTTTGAATTTGTTGGAACAAATTTAGCGGGGGATATAACAACTTACCACGTAAAGCGTGGAGAGGACATATACAAATTATTGAATGGCAACAAACATATAAACATAATAAATCCATTAGAATAGGAGAATCTAAGTGAAATATAAAGCTAAAATAATTTCGGAAAATCCCGATATTGAAGAAGAAGTAAGAATTGAAATTGAAGGTATTGAACTTTTATGTTTCGTGGAAGAATATAAATGTCCTATAGAGATTGGTAAGTTGTACGATATTGAATTGGATATAGTAATCTTTGATGATTTAGAAATTGAAAAAAGTGATTTGAAAATTAAAGAACTGGTTCAACAGGGGGATAGCTTTTCATACTACATTCACGGTATTTTTTATCCTGCAGACCAAATAATAGATGCTGGGATAGATATAGATCTGGAAAATGAAGATTTCTCAGATTTTTGGTATTTGGAAAAACAATTTGTCAAAATGAGAGTGGATAGAATTAATGTAAACATTTTAGAAGAAAGCAACGATTAAATGGATTATATAAAAATAACCGAAAACATAGGTTATAGGGAAGAGTATAACTTTTACTACAACGATAAAGAATTTTGGATAAGGGAAAATGTATGTTTGAAGAGTACGATGTTGTATACAGTACAATAGATATAGATAATAAGGTTGTTGTTGGAACTAAAGGCGTAATAATGATGATATTAGATTTGGAAAATGAAGTATATGAAGTGGAATTTGTAGATAACGAAAATGAAACAATTGAAGTTATTGAAGTTAAAGGAACGAAGATAAGAAAGGAAAAAAATTAGAAATCAGAATGATAGAAGTCTTAAAAAAGAGAAAAAACTTAAATATAAATGATGACTTTAGAATTGAAAAGTGTTGGAATGAGATGACAGAATTACTATCTCAAAATGAGGGTGAGACGATACGTTATCTTGTGGACAGTAATAAAGATGATTTATACTATATCAGTGAAATTTTTGAAGATATATCTGAAAAACTTCAAAGTGAACAATTTATTAACTGTTTGAGAGAACTAGATAAAAAATTTCCTGAGTTAGATATGTCTAAAGATATTGATATCGCTGAAAGTTATATTGAAAAATAAATAAACATCTAATTTAGAATCTTATTGATATCAGAGAATACAAAATACTGATATCAATAAGATTTTTAAAATCCTTTTAGTGGTGAAGGCAGTGCCAAATATGCTTTTGTAGGATTAGATAGGACAACTGGTAATATAACAACGTTACATTTGAAATCTGTAAAAGAGCTTGCTAAAAAAGCACCTAGCTTAGGTTTAAAACCATAGGAGGATATATATAATGATTATTGTAAAAAAAGTAAATTGGATAGATATAGATTCAAAAGAGGCAGATATTTTACTTTCAGATGGTACGTATTCCATTGAATGTTTTTGTAGTGATTGTACTCTTTCAGAAGGTGACGCATTTTCAGATATTCTTTATGGATTTAATGTTAGAAATATCATGAAAAGCTTCAATGAGGAATACGTAATAGATGAAAAAAATGGTAGCTACTCTATTCAAGGGAAACTTGTAGATAAGGACAGTGAGATTTTACAAATAGGAGAGCTTAAAATAGATATATCTGATGGCGATATACCTAAGGACATTGATAAAAATGATTATGTGGAAGTTGACATTTCAAGAATTGACATTTATTAATTAAAATAGTAGTTTTTTCACTTCCCTAAAGTATTATTCAACTAAAAAAAGTCTAAAAGTATTTTTGTTAGACTTTTTTTAGTTGAAAGTTAATTTAAATACATAGAAGTTGGTATAAAGGACTTTAGCAAAGCACAACCGAAATAATTATTTAAAGGATGTTATCAATGATTCTTCCAATATTTTAAAAACAGAAACAAGAAGCTATGTGGCTAAAGAATTACTAGGTCGGCCAACCATAAATTATACAGCTACTGTAAGAGAAATTTTTTTAAAAGATCCAAGCAGAGGCGTAAAAATAGAATCTATTTGGGATGGAGACAGATTACTAACAATAATTGTTAAAGGTGGGAAATAAATGGATTCTTGGAAAATAGAGTATTATGAGTCAGCAATTGAATTAGAGAAAAACTTGGGTAAGGATTCTTTCTTATTTAGTGAAGAAGTGTCTGAAAGTAACAAGTTTATAAAATTTAGTAACAATTTATCTGAGGTGGGATTTATTTATTATGATATTGGTTTGGAACCACAAATAAAATTACTAACTCAGTCAAATAAGATATTTTTAGGAATAAATAGTATTTTTGCGTGTATAGACTATACTACTAAATCTGTGCTGTTTGAAGAAAAACTACCTTCATTATTATATGATATATTAATAGATTCTGATTCAAACTATATTATATACGTTTGTGAGTTAGATATATTTGTTTATAAAAACGATGGTTCTTTTTTATGGAAAACAGGATTTAGAGATATAATTGAAGATTATTATTTAGAGGGAAATGATTCTATTTGTATTGAATGTAGTGATGGAGACAATACAACGTTTTCTTTAGTTTCAGGGAAAGTAAGCTAAAAAAGTATTCTGTCAGTAGAGGAATTAAAAGAATAGATATTAACTGATATGCTAAACTCACTCAAAAGCTTTTCGGATAATTGATTTGCAATTTTAGTAGGCTTAAGTAGAAAATATAAAATTATTGAAACGGTCTTAGTGAATGAAAATCGCTGATGCCGTTTCGTAATATATATTTCAACTAACCAACTAAGTGAGTAGGAGATAAAAATGAAAAAAGAAGATTTGATAGAATTTCTGAGTTCAACAATAGAGGAAGATGCAATTGTCTCAAGACTATATAACTTATTTCATGTTGAGTATAAATATGAAATAAAGTTCTTAGATACTTTAGTTCAATATGGAGTTAAAAAGCATTACTTTTCTATAGAACGCGTAGCACATTCAGATGAGACCTACGATAAAGTAGAGTGGAAAAGTGATAATAATTATCAAGAAGTTATTATGACTGATCATGAAGAAATTGTAGAATGTCTGTTTTCAAGTAATCCACAGATACCAGAAGATTTCACAAAATTTCTAAGTAACGAATAATGTGGAATAAGTAAAGCGGGTAATCAAGTTATCAAAAGGTTTCATAGTATTTGTAAACTACAAAGCTGATAAAACAGATATGCAAAAGCAAGATAGATTTACTTCAAAATAAAAATATAAAGCTGTCCAATGGAGAAAATATGAATAACATTAAAATAGAAAAAAATTGGGAAGATTCAAATTTATTAGAAATAAAAGTTAGTGCTAAATCAAAATATATTTCAGCTTATCAATTATGCTATATTGAGAATACAGACTTAGAAATTATTGGAAACAGAATTAAGGAATTTTCTTTTAAATTTAATGATAGTTGTTATGTAGAGTTTGGAAAAAAAGAAGGAGATTTCACGCCAGCTTTTTCGCTGAATTTTTCTCCAGCAGATGCAACAGGAAAAATAGAAATAGAAGTAGACATGGAAATAGATGATAACGATGAACGTAAACATAGATGCTGTTTTTATCTATACAGTGAAATTGGTCTTATAGAGCAATTTGCTAATGGATTGATTCAGATGTCTACGCAAAATGATATAGATGAAATAAATTTAAATATTTAAAGAAAAATAGATCAGTTTAATTGAGGCACTATTTTATTTAGGAGTACAGCAATGAAAAAAATAAAACTATAGTTAGAGTATCACTGTTTTCCTATATGGATATATGCAGATGGGCATTTTCTATATAACGATATACCTAAAGAGTTAGTGGAAGATAAAGAATTAGAAAGAAAATAGTTTCCTTACAAGAAAAATATAATGACCTATTTATTGATACAGATACTGAGTTCAAATACATTGGGTTTAACTCGGATATAGAAAAAGAATTATTTCTTGATGAGTTCAATCAAATAGCAAAGTATCTACAAGAAGCACTTGGAGAAGAATATGCAATAGAGAATGAGATTAAAATCTAATTCATATAGTAGTGGCGAGGTCTAGGGGATTTCCTCTAGGCTTTTTTACGTTGCGCTGGTTACAAGAAAAAAATAATAATCGTTCTAAATATCATGAATATTCTCATTCTACTGCTGATGTGTAATCAAAAAACAAGTAGCTGGTTATCCAACTACTTGTCTAAATCTATCGTTCATTAGTAACAGTTCGGCTAATACTGATGAACTTTAAAATCCCATTTTGCAGCTAGGATTTTAAATCAAAATGTTTTTCAGTTTTTCTTTGCTTTTAAGTTTATGTGTTTCTCGAGTTAATGTTTTTAGTATTCGCTCATGCTCATAGAAGAGGTTATCGGGAATAGAATGATTATGGGTGTTGTTTTTTAGTAAACTGAATGTTTCGTGCCAGTTCTTTAATTGTTGGATTGAATGATTTAGTTTATGTAGGTCTTGATAGGTGATCATTTTTACAGGGTGAGCCATGTTGAACCTCCTGATGATTTCTATTTTTTCGTTTATCATTTTTGTTCTTAAATCTATTTTAGAGTTTATTGCTCTAAAAGTCAATAGAGTTTATAACTCTATCGTAAAATAATTAAAAAGGAGACAGGTCATGCATTATATAAAGCGGATAAGAGAATTACGTGAAGATAATGATTATACACAGAGAGAGGTTGCAGCGTTGTTGAGTGTTGGACAAAGAACTTATGCTGATTATGAATATGGAAAAACGAGAATACCTTTAGGTTCTATGATTATCCTTGCTAAATTTTATGACGTTGATATGAATTATATTTGTGGGATTAGTCATGTGAAGAACTCATTTCCTAAAAAAAAGTTAGTTTAATGCTAAATGATAGATAGTTAATTTAAGAGTTTATAGCTCTAAATGATAATTGAGTTTATAACTCTAGGATAGAATAATCAAAAAGAGGGATGGCTATGGATTATATTAGGCGAATAAGGGAATTACGTGAGGATAACGATTATACGCAAAGAGAAGTTGCAGCATTGTTAAACGTGGGTCAGAGAACCTATGCTGATTATGAATATGGTAAGACGAGGATACCTTTAGACTCTATAATTAAACTTGCTAAATTTTATAATGTTGATATGAATTATATTTGTGGGGTTAGTGATATGAAAATGCAATTTCCAAATAAGAAGGGGAAATGAAATTGCCAATAAACATGAATAAATTATCTTCACGACAAGACGAGATTTTAGATGTCATTGATAACATTTTAGATATTGAGAAAAACAAAAACAATTAAAGACGATGAGTTGGTAGAAGTTTGCATACGCAAGCTTCTTTTTTTACGTGTTTTACTTTTCCAACCGTATGTCTCTCTGTAATGTTCCATTCTGCCCTTTCGAGTTCGGACGATGCAATTTAGCAATTTTGTTTGATTGCCTACAAGGAATCAGGCAAGCCTTCGAATACTTCGCCCTTTCCGTCAATCAAAAAAATTGCTGTGTCAATTGCGCCGAAAGCGAAGAGCAAAATGAACCATTCATTGAAAGTTGATACATAAATTTTGAAAACTAAAAGAGAAGAGAAAATCGTCAGGATTGCATCCTAACAACCTGCGCCTCAGCTCGAAACAAAATGGATGGTCAAAAAGACAAAGAGAGGAAGAATATGATGGAATTAGTAAAAGTAACGGAAAAAATGATGATGGAGCAAGATGGGAAAAGAGTTGGCGGAGATAGCGATCATTGGATATATTTAACTAATTTGAAAGCTTATAATGAAGGATTTTTGTTAGGTGTGTATTTACACTTTCCATTTGATGAGGACGAATTGGCACAAGCCTATCAAACAATTTGTGTAGGAAATGAGTTTGTAGATGAATTTGGTTATTCGTATGAAGAATATTTCATTACTGATTATGACGTGCCTTTTTCTGTTGGGGAATATGACTTTCCTCAATCTTTAGCGGAAAGGTATGATGGTTTAGAAGAATATATGAGTTATCCAGATGAAGTTGTTCGGGTGATTGCTAAGCATCAGGGAGAATCTCCAATTATATATGAGTTATATGAAGGTATGACAGATGAAGAAAGGTTGGGATATATTTTAGTTGAAGAAGGTTTGATAATGGTTCCTGAGCATTTGAGAAGTTATATTGATTATGAAGCAATTGGAAGAGATCATGCAATAAATACGAGCGGAGAATTTGTGGGTGAGTATTTTGTAGAATTTTTATAAAGAATTTAGAGCTGACTTGAAAGTTGGCTCTCTTTCATTTTTAACTATCTGATACGGTTGTCTTTTTTATTATACATATAATTATTTTTATGGTGCTTCATTGAACTCATGAAATAGCAAAAGATTTTTTTGTTTTTACTTTGGGTCTGTTTTTCAATTATTCTAATCTATTTTTCTAAAGTGGTTGTACTGTCTAAAAAATCTTGATAGAAGACATTAAAAATATATGAGTTGGCATTAAATGCTTTGATTTTCTATTTCTTATTTAAAGGAAGTACTCTATTACCGAAAAAAATATTTAATAAGAATAAGGTATATATAATGATAAGTGATTTCCTTAATTGGTAGGTTATTTTTTGTTAACATTATTTCTTTTTATTTTAGAAGCATTAGATGTAGACAATATTGACAAAAATATTCAACTAAATAACACTGAATAACTTTATCTGTATTGTAGTTGATTATAATGTATAATAGATGGTGAAGACTAAATGTTAACATATTTATTCAATATGACGATGGGAAAATGAATAGACTACAAAGAGGAATATAAGTCACTTAGATTATCTAGAGTGAGTAATAAAACTTTACAAAATCGCTGATTGATTATAGTTTTCGATTTCGAAAAAGGATATGTAGATTTTCTATAAATTGAATGTATTTTAAAGTTAACTATATTGATGGGGGTAGGAAGAATATGAGCAGTCGATCAACTCAGGAAAAAATGGCGGCAGACGATAAAATTATTGCTTTTGATTTTCAGTTTCATTATTTTTTACTACAATTATTTTCTTTAAAAACTAATGAAAGTGCTGGATTTGAATATAAGGAAGATGTTCACATAGATCATAGTGATGGATATAGTACATATATTCAAGTAAAACATACGGCCATTGGACAAAATATAACTGATAAAGATGAAGCCTTATGGAAAACGATTTGGTCATGGTTAAATATTATACAAGATAAAGATTGTGGTGGAAAATCTTTATCTGGCCAGTTGGATTTTATTGGACGGACAAATTTTTTGCTCATAACAAACAAACATGATAATCAAAGTAACTCGGTTTTGAAATCATTATCCAATTTTAAAAGCGGTAGTATCACATTGGAACAGGTGATCCAAAATTTAAAAATTTTAATTAAAGATGAAGAAAATCAATCTGAAACAGAGCGCCGAATTACAAAAATTTTAGAACAAGAAAAATCCTTGTTGGATGTTTTTTTCAGAAGTATCGAATTTTCTACAGATTTTTCTGATATTGATCAGCAAATAAAAAAAAGATTAACTGAAATCTATGTTCCAGAAAAGTTACAAACGGGAATGCTTGAAGCTATTTACTATAGAGTCAAACATAATTTATATGAAGTGGTCATGAAAAAAGAACACTTGAGTTATTCTCAAAAAGAATTTTCGGATATAGTAAATAGATATAATCATGCACCATATCTCAATAGGATGCCTGTATATCAAAATTTTGATATCGCTAATGAAGAGAAACCATCCAGTGATATGCTGTTCATTAAACAATTAGAAGATATTGAAGAATTAGATTTAAATGATGATAGAGAAGAAGAATATGTACTAAAACTCTATGAAAATAAGTTACTTTACGAAAATAATAGAATGAGATGGATTCAAGAGTCAGAATTACCTGAAATGGATATTAAGGAAATCGAAGATCAAGCCGAGGAAATATGGATTGATGAATTTCATAAGAGGTATAGAAAGCATAGAAAAAAGAAACTTGATAAGGAGTCCGTGAAAGATACTGCTCGTGAATTATTTTATGAAGTTAAGAAGACGGAATTAGAATTTTCTATGGATGTATCCTCTTCTAGGAAGTTAGGTGAAGGAGTATTTTTATATCTTTCAGATGTTCCAACAATTGGATGGCACTATGATTGGAAGGAGAAGTATAGTAATGCAAACATACAATAATTATTTTTTCTCTGCCGTGGCTATGTTTTCTGTCTTAAAACATAAAAATAAATGGAAACTTAGTGAAGTTGCTTTAATTCTTCCTATGATAACGCAACCAAAAATTGTTAAGTCGTTAAACTTAAGAAGAAAAGATATGTCTTTACTAGACTTAATAGTAGATAAATCTGACTATTTTTATAATTTCAATAAAATGTTTCATTCATATAGATTTACAAGTGCTAATTGTGTATCTTTACTTATTCAAATGGATTTGATAAATTTTGACAAAAATAGTGAAGAAATAATAATCAATGAGAATTATCCGGTAGATAAAATAAGTAGCATAGTAAATAAAGATAGTCGTCTCAAAGCAATAGATAAAAGTAGTGAAAAAATCTGTAAGATGTTGAAAGAAAAAATAAGTATATCAGAGATATACATACAACTTGGGGTGATATTGTGAGATTTTGTATTAATAAAGTTTTATTGTGGCAAAAAAATGGAAAATTACGAGAGCTAAAGTTTAAAGAAAATAAAATTAACGTTATTACAGGAGACAGCAGTACGGGAAAGTCAGAAATTATTTCTATTATTGAATATTGTTTGTTTTCTTCTGAAGCGGATATCACCGAAGTAAAAATTAATGAAAATGTAGAGTGGTATGGAATTAATTTTACAATTGAAGATGATTGTTATACACTGGCGCGTTATCGTATAGAAGATGATGAGCCCTCTAAGTTGTACTATTTTTCTCAACTAGGGTCTATACCTAAAATAGGAGAGATTGCTACAAATGCAGCAGAAGAAACATTAAAACCTATGTTAGAAAGAAAGTTTGGAGTCTCAGATAAGACTATTTTTCAGTATGGTGGAAAAGAAATTAAGTTAGGAAGTAAAATTTCTTTTCGGTATTTTTTGATGTTTTGTATTCAGTCAGCAGATGTAATTACAAGTACAAACATATTTTTTGATACAAAAAACAAGACTAAATATCAGGAAGCTCTTGATAGAATATTTGATTTAGTATTAGGAATCATTGGAGAAGAAGATCTTGCACTCAGAGAAGAATTGAGTAAATACAGAAAAAAATTGACGGCTCTGGAGCGTCGGAAAGATAGAATTGAAAAATCATATGAAGATGCTAGAAAAGAGATAAGATTGTTAGCTAAAAGAGCTGCACATTTAGGTTTAATGACAATAAGTGACGAGAATCTTGAGTTTTTATTATCTGAATTACGTAGAATTCAAAATAATTCAAATCAATATGTAACTTCAGATGACCAACTTGTCAAAGAGTTAAATAAAATGATAAAGTTGAGAAATGAGAAGGTTCGTTACAAAAATAGGTTACTATCTTATTTGGAAGAATTTGAAATTTATATTAAACTTATAAGTGCTGAAAAAGAAAGTATTATCACTGCAAATTACATTACTGAAAAGTTTGATAGTTTATTAGAGTTGCCAGATGTAAACTATCTTCTTGGAGTTCTAAACTATGAATTAGATAGTATAAGTGAAACCATTAAAGAGAAACCTAAGGTGAGAAATAAAATAATTTCGAAACTAAATAAAATAGAGAACGAGATTCAGAATTTAAAGAAAAGTATAGAATTACTAAGTAGAGAACTTACCATAAGCAATGATATTCTTCAAAAGCAATGGACATTTTTAGGAGAATTGCATGTAAGGCTAAATGCTATTGATTTAAAAGAAGATATTAGTCAATTTGATGAAGACATAAAGCAATTTGAAAGTATGATACTTGATCTTGAAAATAAACAATCTTCGTATCCTGATAAAAAGCAAAAGGCTATTTCATTATTAAACGAGTTAATTCAAGTGTATTTAGATCAGGCTAAAGAGTCAATGAGTGACTATGCAGGGTACCTTTCTGACTTTGATTATAGGCAAAAATCATTACGATTAAGAGCGCCAAAATCAGAGAAACCGACAAAAGTTGGTAGTAGCTCAAATCACATGTTTATGCATGTCAGTTTGTTTTTGGGACTTCAAGAATATTTTATCAGGAATAACAATAAATATATTCCGTCATGGTTAGTACTTGACCAACCTAGTAGACCATATTATGGAGGAGATAGTGATGATAAAAAATTAGGAGAGGGTGTTAGTTCTGTTGATCCAAAAACGGATACTGCTAGAATTTTAAATATGTTGAGTCTTTTGGTGAATTTTGCTCATATTGTTAATGATGAATTACAAAAAGAATTTCAAATTATTATGTTAGAACATATACCAATATCAATGTGGGAAGATAATCCGAAACTAAAGGATAAAATTTACTTAGTTGAAGAATTTCGTAATGGGAATGCATTGGTGTTAGAATAGTAAAAATAAATTAAAAATTTGTTGTACACAATTAGGTATAAAAAAGTAGGAATAATAAAAAAAACCCTTGTCAATCATTATCTTGACAAGGGTTTTTGGTAGGGAAAATGGTAGGGAACCATATCATTTTCAATGAAAATCAAGCATTTTAAAAGTTGAAAAACGTTGATTTATCGGCATTCCCCATCCTTATTATGTTGGCTCTTTATTCCCACTCCACAGTAGCAGGTGGCTTACTCGTAATATCATAAACAATCCGATTCACATGATCCACTTCATTCACGATCCTCACAGAAATCTTCTGCAACACATCCCAAGGAATTCTTGCAAAATCAGCTGTCATCCCATCAATCGAAGTCACAGCACGAATGCCCACAGTATAATCATACGTACGACCATCGCCCATCACACCCACACTACGGATGCCAGGTAACACAGTAAAGTACTGCCAAATATCACGATCTAAACCAGCATTGGCGATCTCTTCACGTAAAATCGCATCAGAATCACGCACGATTTCTAATTTTTCTTCAGTAATTTCACCAAGAACACGAATTCCTAAACCAGGACCAGGGAATGGTTGGCGCCAAACTAGCGCTTCAGGCATGCCTAATTCGATTCCTAAGGCACGAACTTCATCTTTAAACAACGTATTCAACGGTTCAATCAATTCAAATTGCATATCTTCCGGCAATCCGCCCACGTTATGGTGAGATTTGATTGTTTGCGCTGTTTCAGTTCCGCTTTCTACGATATCTGTATAAAGGGTTCCTTGCGCTAAGAAATCAATGCCATCAAGTTTTGTTGCTTCATCATCAAAAAGATAAACAAATTCATTTCCAATGATTTTACGTTTTTTCTCTGGATCAGAAACGCCAGCTAATTTATCTAAGAAGCGTTTTTTCGCATCTACTTTAATGATGTTTAAGCCAAATTTCCCACCTAAACTGTCCATTACTTGTTCTGCTTCACCTTTACGCAACAAACCATGATCCACAAAGATACATGTTAATTGATCGCCGATGGCTTTTTGTAAAAGCACACCAACAACGCTTGAATCCACGCCGCCTGAAAGACCAAGAAGAACTTTTTTATCGCCGACTTTTTCACGGATCTTGTTGATTTCCATTTCGATGAAGTTATCCATTGTCCAGTTGCCTTCACATTTACAAATATCAAAGGTAAAGTGACGTAATAAGTCATTCCCATATTCAGAATGACGAACTTCTGGATGGAATTGTACACCGTAAAGGTTGCGAGCAGTATCTTCAACTGCAGCAAACGGACAATCTGCGCTAGTTGCGACAGTTTCAAAGCTATCAGGGATAGCAGCGACTAGGTCACCATGACTCATCCAAGCGATTTGTTTTTCAGGTGTTCCTTTAAAGATAGGTGAATCAGGAATCAAAAGTGATAGCTCTGACTTGCCGTATTCACGGTTGCCGGCAGGCTCAACTTTTCCGCCTAAATTATGCATCATCAGTTGCATACCGTAACAAATCCCTAGAATTGGAATGCCTAATTCATAAATTTCAGGATCGATACTAAACGCATTTTCATCATAAACACTATTTGGGCCACCAGAGAAAATAATTCCTTTTGGTGCCATTTCGCGAATTTCATCCGCTGTGATTCGGTGGCTCAATAATTCTGAGAACACGCCAAATTCACGAATACGTCGAGTAATCAATTGGTTATATTGACTACCAAAGTCTAAAACAATAATTTTTTCGACAGTTGTCAAATCGGCAACATTGGTCACATTTATTACCCCTATCCATTTAGATTTATCTAATAAGAGGTTGTAAAAAAAGCGTTTAGGTTCGAGCAATTGGACTAAATCATGTGGAATCCGTTTTTTGGATTTTATATGATTTAGGAAATTGCCGAGAAACCTGCTTTTTTTACACCGTTTATGGAGAATTTTCTGTTAGGAAAATTCTGACCCCTTTAGAATCAAGTTAAGTATTACATGTTTCTTTTAGTATTTCCGCATAAATATCTCATCAATTATATGATTTTCAGTCTTATGAAGTATAATATCCGCTCTGCCTCGAGTTGGCAAGATATATTCCTCTAAGTTTTTCAAATTCACCGTTTTCCAAACTTCTTTAGCCATTGCAAAGGCATCTTCACGATTGCCGATCGCATATTGATAATAGTAATTATCTGGATCAAGAAAGGCCGTATCGAGTAAGGCACCAAAACGTTCAAGGTACCATTTTTCGATCAATTTCGGTTCAGCATCTACAAAGACCGAAAAGTCAAAGAAGTCGCTGACGTAAATTTGCTGATTGGCAGGCAATTGCAGTGTGTTGATTCCTTCAACGATCAGAATATCTGGTTGTTGGATCACTTCATATTCGCCTTCCACGATATCATAAACACTATGAGAATAAAGTGGTGCTTTGATTTCTTCTTGGCTGTTTTTGACTTGGTTTAAAAAGTCGATCAACTTTTCCATGTCGTAGCTTTCAGGAAATCCTTTACGATCCATAATACCTTTTTCTTCCAACACTTTATTCGGATATAAAAAGCCATCCGTCGTAATCAGTTGGACATTGCGGCGTTTAAAGGTTCTGGATAAAATCAGCTGCAACAAGCGGGCAGTTGTACTTTTCCCAACAGCCACACTACCAGCGATCCCGATGATAAAGGGCGGAACAGGTACATATTCATGCAAAAACAGCCCTTTGCTAACAGTCAAAGATTCAAATTCTTTCATATATAAATGAATCAGATGTGTTAAAGGAACGTAAATGTCCTGCACATCTTGAAGTGAAATTTGATCGTTGAAGCCTTTAATATCTTCTAATTCTTCTTCTGTCAGCGGCGCTTTGCCGTTATGATAGAAGCCCTGCCATTCCTTCCGTGAAATGGGGTAATAATTCATTTTATCGTCCATCGGTTCCTCCACCAAAGCCAACATTTCTTTCCGCTCTTATTTTAACATAATTTAGCTAGACCTAACACAAATTCCTGAAATAATTCTTTGCTTCAGCAAAACAGTCTTTTCAATGGTATGATAAATAAAGAAAACTAGTTTGGAAAGGAAATTGCCAGATGAAAAAAATTGTTTTATTTGGAGATAGTATCACTGCAGGATATGGCGAAGAAGCAATCACACCAATCTTACAGAACTTGATCACAGAAGAGTTAGCCATTAAAAATTATGAAGAAGTTACGATCGTGAATGCAGGTATGCCAGGAGATACGACACAAGGTGCAATGAACCGTTTGGACAAAGAAGTATTGGCAGAAAAAGCAGATATCGTGACGATTTTCTTTGGCGCTAATGACACGAATAGCGATAACTTAGTTCCTTTAGAAAAATATGCAGAAAATATCGAAGCAATGATCACTAAAATCGGTAAAGAAAAAGTCATTCTACTTACACCGCCTTATGTGGATTGTGCTAGAAAACCAACACGAGATGATAAGCGCATTCGTGAATATGCAGAACGAGTGAAAGTGATCGGGGCAAAATATGAAATCCCTGTGATCGATGTATACAAAGCGATGGTCGTTTATCCAGGCACAGATGAATTTCTGCAAGCAGACGGGCTGCATTTTTCAAAAACAGGTTATGATTTATTAGCTGCCTTGATTGTTCGAGAAATAAAAGGTAGACTGGTGACAAAAGAAAATAGTTAGGAAGAAGAAAATGACGAATCATTATTATACAGAAAATCCAGATCTAGCGCATGATTTAGAGCAATGGTCGTTTGAGTTAAGAGGAAAGAAATTCCAATTTTTAACAGATAGTGGAGTGTTTTCCCGTAATACAGTGGACTTTGGTTCTCGTGTATTGATCGATGCATTTGACTGGGAAGAACTACCAGAAGGAAAGTTACTGGATGTCGGCTGTGGCTACGGTCCAATTGGTTTAACGCTTGCAACATTCAGTGGTAGAACGGTGGAAATGATCGATGTCAATCAACGAGCTGTTGCATTGGCACAAGAAAATGCCAAGAAAAATCGGGTAGAAAATGTTGATATTCATACATCGAATATTTACGCTGATGTTCATGAAAAACAATATGCAGCAATCATCAGTAATCCGCCGATTCGTGCAGGAAAAAAAGTGGTTCACGAAATTTTAAGTGAAGCTCATCCGAGACTTTTGGTTGGTGGGACGCTGACCGTAGTGATTCAGAAGAAACAAGGTGCGCCAAGTGCTGAGAAAAAAATGGAAGCAGTCTTTGGTAATGTAGAAATCGTAACGAAAGACAAAGGCTATTATATTTTGAAAAGTGTTAAAGAAGCATAATTTATAATATAAAAAAAACGAGACCATCGAAACGAGGGTCTCGTTTTTTTGCGTATTATTCTATGACGAGCTGTAAAAAAACTATGTATAAATAGCTTTCCAAGTGCTAGCTTCGTTAAATTTTTTTACAAGTGAGAAGGCGGTGTCAGATCTGTCAAACGGTGCCACATAATTTGCGATGATGAGATCTGCGATTGTATCAATGTGGCATTTAAAAAGCTGCAATAGCATCGATTTCTACCTTAAAATCTGGATCAATCAGCCCTGCAACAACGACTAACGTAGCAGTTGGTTTTGACTCCCCTATAAAATCTGCTAATACACTTCTAACGCTTAGTAAATAAGAAATATCTGTAATATATATAGTGATTTTGACTAAATCATCTACTGTTAAATCATGCTCATGTAAAGCGGCTGTGATTTTTTCCAATACAACCTCTGTTTGTTCTTCAATACTTTGTGGTGTGAGTCCCTCTTTGCTTGGTGTTTGACCAGAAATATATAAGGACTTGTTGCTAGCAATTTTTGTGTTTTGATAGATTTGCATGATATTTCCTCCAATCGAGTTTATAAGTTCATTGTATCATACTGATTAACAGTGCTTCGTTAAGTAGGCTATTTGATGCGTTTTTCTCAACATCTATATTTTCTATAAGAATATCTATATTTTGTTTATTTTTATTCCTAATTGAAAGCGCTACAATTCTATTGTAGACAATTTGATGAAAGGAGTTGGGGAAATGAAGAAGAAGTCAAAGAGCTCGCTTTTCTTTACAAATGTTTGGCGGTATAAGGCGTTGATCTTAATGGCTATTCCTGCGATGGTTTGGATGATTTTTTTCTTTTATATTCCAGTTTTGACCAATGTGGTAGCGTTTAAGGATTTTCATATTTCACCAGATGGATTTATTGCTAGTTTAAAAGCGAGTCCTTGGGTTGGCTTAGAGAATTTCAAGTTTTTGTTTTCTTCTAATGATGCGTTTTTGATTACTAAAAATACAGTGTTGTACAACGTGACCTTTATTGTTTTGAACCTTGTCATTTCTGTATTTTTTGCAATCGTGATGAGTGAACTGCGGAATAAGCGTTTGGTGAAAGTGTACCAAACGATGTCTCTTTTGCCGTACTTTTTATCTTGGGTTATTATTGGGTATTTTGTTTATGCCTTTTTAAGCCCGGATAAAGGGATTTTCAATCAGTGGATCACAAGTCGTGGAGGAACACCGATCAATTGGTATAGTGAACCGAAATTTTGGCCGTTTATCTTAGTCTTTATCGGAACGTGGAAAGGAATTGGGTATAATAGTATCATTTATTTCGCCTCTGTTATGGGGATCGATCCGACTTATTATGAGGCTGCGATGGTGGATGGTGCCAGCAAGTGGCAGCAAATCAAGAATGTTACGATACCTCAATTATTACCTCTAATGACGATCTTGACGATTTTAGCTGTGGGAAATATCTTTAGAGCGGATTTTGGTTTGTTCTATAATGTTCCGAGAAACTCAGGTTCGTTGTATCAGGTTACGTCTGTTTTAGATACGTATATCTTTAACGGTTTGACTGCTACCGGAGATATCGGGATGACAGCTGCCGCTGGGTTGTATCAGTCAACGGTCGGTTTTGTCTTGTTGATGGTCACAAATGGAATCGTTCGTCGATTCGACAATGACTCGGCATTATTCTAAGGAGGAGTGAAAACATTGAGGAAAAAGCCAGTTTCAAAAGTAACAATTCGTTCGTTTAATAAACCAGTCAACTTCTTTTTTAATATTTTAATCGCTGTTTTTGCTCTGTCATGCATTTTGCCGTTCTTGTTTGTCGTGGCGATTTCACTTACTAATGAAACAGCGCTAGCAGCGAACGGTTATAGCTTTTGGCCTAAGGAATTTAGTTTATTCGGCTACACTTATTTATTTGATCAGATGCAGGACAAAATTTTTCAAGCGTTATTTGTGACAATGATAGTTACAGTCGTAGGAACCTTGATCAATAGTACAGCGACATCACTGTATGCGTATGTAATTTCAAGATCTAATTTTCCATTCCGTCGTTTTTTCACTGTGTTTTGTTTGATCACCATGTTATTCTCACCAGGAATGGTCGCAAATTATATCGTGATGACGAATTTACTTCAATTAAAAGATACGATTTGGGCATTGATTTTGCCAATGGCGGTCAGTCCGTTTAATATTATTGTGATGCGAACATTTTTCAAACGATCAGTGTCAGATTCGATTATCGAATCGGCTAGGATCGATGGCGCTTCTGAGATGCGGATTTTTATTCAAATCGTGTTACCGTTAGCAGTGCCGGGGATTGCAACGATTAGTTTATTTGCAGCTTTAGGTTATTGGAATGATTGGTTTAATGCACTCTTATATATTCAAAAAGATAGCTTAGTTCCACTACAATATTTATTGATGAAGATTCAAAATAATATTCAATATCTGACTCAAAATGCCGGAGCAAGTAGTCAATTATCTGGCGGGATGGCGGCAATACCAGGAGAATCTGCTCGTATGGCAATCGTAGTTATTTCGACATTACCAATTGCGATCAGTTATCCATTTTTCCAAAAGTATTTTGTCAAAGGGTTAACGATTGGCGGAGTTAAGGAATAAAATATAGGAAATGAGGATGAAGAGAAATGAAGACGTGGAAAAAAGTAGTCGGTTTAAGTACAGCAGTTGTTCTTTTAGGTGCATTAACAGCGTGTGGTGGTGGAAGTAAAGAGAAGACTAGCGGAAGCAGTAAAAAGTCAGATGATAATACATTGTTGATGTATCAAATTGGTGATAAACCAGATAATTATGATGCATTGATGGACGTTGCCAACAAAAAAATTGAAGAAAAAACAGGGAAAAAACTAAACATTCAGTACATTGGCTGGGGCGATTATGAGAAGAAAATGAGTGTTATTGTCTCTTCTGGTGAAAATTATGATATTGCTTTTGCGGATAATTATGTGCCAAATGCTCAAAAAGGAGCGTATGCAGATTTAACTGAACTTGCGCCGAAGTTTGCGAAAGATGCTTATGATCAGTTAGATGAAGCGTATATCAAAGGAAATTTAGTGGATGGTAAACTATATGCGTTTCCAGTCAATGGTAATGTCTATTCACAACAAGTTTTGACATTCAATAAACAATATTTAGATAAGTACAACTTGTCGATCGATGGGATCAAAACATATAAAGATGCGGAAAGTGTGCTAAAAACGTTCCACGAAAAAGAACCGAATATCGCAGCGTTCGCAATCGGTCAAGGATTTAAAGTGCAAGGCGATTTTGATTTTCCAATTGGAAATGGTTATCCGTTTGCCGTTGATTTAAATGGTGATACGAAAAAAATCATCAACCAGTACGAAAACAAAGACTTTATGGATTCCCTAAAAACAATGCATAAATGGTATCAAGCAGGCTACATTCCATCAGATGCAGCAACAAGTAATACAGAGTTTCCATTAGAAGGAAATACATGGTTCATTCGTCAAGAAACACAAGGACCTTATGATTATGGTGATACGATTTTAAGTAATGCGGCAGGTCAAGAATTAGTTTCCAAAGCATTTACTACACCGTTAAAATCAAGCGATCAAGCACGAATGGCGAACTTTGTGGTTTCAAATACCTCTAAAAACAAAGAAAAAGCTGTAGAAGTTTTAGGTCAAATCAATAGTGATCCAGAATTACTGAACGGTTTAGTTTGGGGAATAGAAGGCGAAGCTTGGGAAAAAATTCCTGGTAAAGAGGGTAAAATCAAGCTCTTAGATGGCTATAAACCCAATACGCACT
Organism: Enterococcus ureasiticus; assembly: GCF_001730285.1. Classification (GTDB taxonomy): domain Bacteria; phylum Bacillota; class Bacilli; order Lactobacillales; family Enterococcaceae; genus Enterococcus_L; species Enterococcus_L ureasiticus. The sequence continues at coordinate 473,866 of NZ_MIJZ01000012.1, read as the reverse complement.
TATCTGCATGGAATACTGGAAATAATAAAATTCTCTATACACAAGATAGCATCACAGATGAAATGATCAAAGAACGTGATGAATCGATTGCTAAAGCAGAGACGTCTCCGATTTTAGGATTCAACTTTGTAACATCTAATGTAAAAACAGAGATGAGTAATATAGCCAACGTTATGAGCCAATATTTGGATGGATTAAACACAGGGACCGTTGATCCAGAAGAAACAGTTCCTAAATTAAAAGAAGCACTTGCTAATGCTGGTTACGACAAAGTTCTGACTGAAATGCAAAAACAATACGATGACTTTTTGAAACAATAGAACAGACCAAGTAGACGGAACCAAGTGATTCGATGATGCATCGTTTTTACTTGGTTCTTTTATAAAAAATAATATCCTGTTTAAACTGCGTAGTATATTATATGCAGTAGTTTTTTATTTGGAATATTCGTAATAGTTATTTATTATACTAATAGAGAAGTAGAAAGGAAGAGTTAGATGGTTGGAAAAGCGTTAGAAACGTTATTCATTAAGATATGGGTCATCGTAAAATTAAATTTATTCTTTTGGTTGTTTAGCTGCTGTGGCTTGATTGTGGCAGGTGTGGGACCAGCCTTGAAAACAGTCAACGAATTATTTGTCAGTCATGAATATAACTACAAAGACATTACGTTAAAAGAAGGTTGGATCAGTTTTAAGCGTAATTTCATTAGGGGAAATATTATTTTTTATGCGTTACTTTTATTGTTAGCATTATTAGCATATAATCTATTTTTATCGGTTCAAATTCAGGGATTGTCGTTTTTGATGATTGATTTTCTCTTAGTTTTTGCCATGATCTATGCAGCTGTTACGTTCCAATACTCGTTATTATTAGATAGCTATTATGAAATTGGTTTAAAGAACTTGTTAAAGCTAGCATTTATCTCAACGTTATCTAATTTTACAAATTTATTAAAAATTGCGATTGGTGTAAGTGTGATTTTATTTGTCACGTGGAAATTCAAAGGCTTGATTTTATTTGGCACTTTTTCTATGATTCAAATCTGGAGTTTCACTGCGACCAAATCGTGGCGGCAAACAATCGATCAACGATTGGAACTTCATGCGTAAAAAGAAACCTTCTTCCTTTAATGAAAAAACTTTGCTGAACCGACTGCTGAAAAATTATGCCTTGATTCTGGTTTCGCTGATTTTGATCGGTATGGTCAGCATTGGGATGAATACCTATTGGCAATCGATGGGAAGAGGGGAGAATACAGCGCAAGAAGCAGTCGATACGATCGGCCAATCGCTCAACGATAAGAATTTACAAGGGAAAACGATGTTGAACGGTTTAACCGATAATCAAGAGAAAATCAACAACTTAAATCGCTACATGGATTTTTCGATTTCAAATTATTTGAATTATTCTTATGATCAACAATTGGAAACGGGAAATTACCTATTTTTACCTAGCCAGGTGAAAAATTTTTATACAATGTATGACAATATCGAATCGATCATTATGGTATTGAACAATTATACCGACTACTATCTTTCAACAGCTGAAGATAAGAGCGGTAGAAAAATCAGTGGAACCCCTCGTTTAAACAACAAATTTTATTTAGCTTATCCCATCACTAACCCAATAACTTTGGAAGTATTAGGGAGCTTCTATGTTGAATTTTCTAAAAAAGATATCGTGGATAGTTTGACTCATTTAACGACATTTGATGGATTATCCGCTTATGTATTTTCAAATACAGGCTATCAACTATTGACGTATACAGAGAAAAATGACGCATTTGATCAACAGCTGATTCAGCAAAAAATGAATGAAACCTCTCAATTGCCAATTCAAAAGTTGGAAGAAAAAAACATATTGGAGCATCTGCAAACAACGAGCGGTTTTGATATTTTAGTAATCGTTTCTAAAGAAAAGATTTTGAAGCATGTTTTTTTTGATTTGCGTATTTTAATGTTAGGCGGTTTGGTTTTAATACTATTATTGTTGTATTTATTGTATCGAACTTTTACTAAATATTCTCAGCAAGTCGATATTATTATGGACTCGATGGCGCTTGTTTCTAAAGGGGATTTGAATACACGAATCAATGATCAGGAGACACAGTTTGAATTAAAGGAGCTTTCCAAAGGCATCAATACGATGTTGGATAACATTGAACAGTATATTGCAGATATCTATAAACTAGAAATCAAGCAGCAAGATGCTCATATGAGAGCACTGCAGTCTCAAATTAGCCCCCATTTTTTATATAACACATTAGAGTATATTCGGATGTATGCATTAAGTGAGGGGAGCGAGGAACTGGCAGATGTTGTGTATGCATTCTCAACCTTGCTAAGGAATAATACGGATCAAGCGAAAACCACAACACTGGAAAAAGAACTGAGTTTTTGCGAAAAATATGTGTATTTATTCCAGATGAGGTATCCAGATCGGATCGCTTATCACTTTGAAATTGATGAAGTATTAGAGGAACTAGTTTTACCAAAATTTTCGATTCAACCATTGATTGAAAATTATTTTGTCCATGGGATTGATTTTTCTAGAAATGATAATGCAATCAGTGTCAAAGCTCATTTAGTAAATGGACAAGTGCGAATTTTGATACGTGATAATGGTAAAGGTATCTCTTTACAGAAACTGAAAGTAATTCAAGCTAAACTTGCAAGCGAGCAGATCAAACTACACGATTCGATTGGGTTGCAAAATGTAAATGAACGGTTACGTGCTTATTTTGGTCCTTCTTTTTTAATGGCAATCACACAAAATGAAACAAAAGGCATTGCAATTGAACTTTCTTTCAATGATCCTACTTCATAAAAAGTAAGGATAGCGATCAACTCATAAAAATATTCTCTGTATTTCACAGCAAAATCATTCTGTGAAGAGTGATTGTAGGAGTAAAGGAGTGATAAAATGAATTATAACGTTTTACTAGTGGATGATGAATATATGATCGTGAATGGGTTAAAAAAAATTATTTCTTGGGAAGCTGAAGGTTTTTCAATCAAAGGGACAGCTAGAAATGCGAAAGAAGCTTTAACGCTGATGGAGACAGAGTCCATTGATTTAGTGATCACAGATATCACTATGCCGGAAATGACAGGGCTAGAGTTTATTGAAGCTGCTCAAAAAGAGGCACGTCAATTTGAATTTATGATCCTTTCAGGTTATCAGAAATTTGATTTTTTAAAAGGGGGATTACAGCTGGGAGCCATCAATTATTTGATGAAACCTGTGGACAAATTAGAACTTTTAAAAAGTGTCAAAAAGGCAAAGAAACGTTTAGATAATCGCAATCAACAGGAAACTAGAAATGACTTATATAGTGAAATTTTATTGTCGCAATGGGTGAATGGTGAGATCGATACGGATAGTTATGAAGAATTGGATCAAGTGGTCAATACGGCAGAAAAAGCTGATTGGACGGTTTTGTTAGTTGAAGTAACCCGTGAAAATAAGGTCAAAGTGATCAAGTGGCTGGAAGAACAACAACAATCATTATTTTTCTCACGAAATCTAGGCGATAAAAGTTTGATTGTACATATTTTTAAAGGTGGTAAATATCAATTAAATCAGCTTCTAACAGCAAATCCTTTACAAACAGATGAGGATGATAGTTGGTTGATAAGTGTTGGTGAGACCGTTAGTGACTGGGAAGATGTCCCAGATAGTTATGAAAAAGCTAATCAAACATTGCAGCGCTATAAGTTTTATGAAGCAAGTGGCAGTAATGTATTATATTCTGTCTTTTCAGATGACTTTGATCTGTCAGCGGACATCATAAATTTTAACAAAACATTGATGGTGGGAGATTTTACCACGATTGAGACGACGATTGCTGAAATCTTTGCGAAAACTCAAAAAATCGGTGCTCGTCCAGAAGATGTTCGCCATATTACTTTTATGCTTTTTATGGATATTTATCGCAGGTTCAATCATTTAGATGAAGAGGAATACCAGCAAGTTTTGGATGATATCAATCATTCATCGAATGCAGATAAACTACATGAGATCTTATCGATTACAGTTAGACAAATAACTCGGGAAAAGATGGCCTACGATTATTCAGAAAATGTTCAAAATGTTATCGATAAAATCCGTTCTGAATACACGAGTGAATTAACCTTAAAATGTGTGGCTCAATCGCTACATCTTAATGTGATGTACTTAGGACAGCTATTTAAGAAGGAAACCAAGAAGAGTTTTTCTCAATATTTGAACCAATACCGTATGAAAAAAGCACAAAATCTGTTACTGTATTCAGATGATAACGTCAACGAGATTGCTGATAAAATTGGCTTTAATAACAGCACATACTTCTCGCAGATTTTTAAAAAAATGAACGATCTTACACCAAAAGAATTTCGAGAAAAATACAAACATCATTATGATTCAGTGGGTGAAGAGTGAGTAAGAAGGAGTTTTATTTTTCTTGCCGACCATTAGGAATTAAAGAGCGAAACAAAACAGATAGTTCGTTTTGTTTCGCTCGTTCTTTTGTCTAAAATGAATCTAGTTAAATACTAAATGGAAGTTGTTCTTCTGTATAAATTCTTGGTCTAGGTACAATCCCTAAACTAAAATCAATCGTTCCTCCGTTCGTTAAGGTGTCGTGGTCAAAAACTAACCTTTCATGAAGCGAACCATTGTAAAGAATATGATCTACAAATTGTTGCTGCTCTTGATTTTGGCTAGTAGAAATCGTCAAGGTTTCACCACTAGATAAATGAATAACAGCTTTATCAAACAAAGGCATCCCAATCACATATTCGCCAGAACCAGGACAAACAGGATAAAAGCCCAATGAACTAAAAATATACCAGCTGGCCATACTGCCGTTGTCTTCATCACCAGGGAAACCAGTTGGACTATCATTAAACTCTTGAATCATTAATTGTTTTAGTAAAGGCTGTGCAAACTCTGGTTTACCAAGATAACTAAACAAGTATGGGAAATGGAAACTTGGCTGATTAGAAATCGCTACCTGACCAAACTCTATCGCCGCCATTTCACTCATTTCGTGAATTTCAAAACCATATCCAGCGACGTTGAACGTCGGTGCCTGATTACATAAATCAATTAACTTCTCCTGAAATTTTTCTGGCCCACCAAAGGCTGTAATCAAGCCTTTAAAGTCGTGATACACAGCAAAACTGCTTTGCCAAGCACTACCTTCAGCATAATCGCCACCCCATTGATGACTGTTAAAAGGTTCTTTGAAAGCTCCGTTTGTTTGTTTAGCCCGCATAAAACCTGTGTTAGGATCAAAAATTGTTAAATAATTCTTGGCTTGTTTTTCATAATGCTCAGATGTGGTAGGTTCATTCAATGTCTTGGCAACTTGGCTGATGCAAAAGTCGCTATAACAATAATCCAAGGTATGATTTACTGACTCATGATAATCGGCAGGAACATAACCGTATGTCAAATAATCTTTGGTTCCTTGTCTACCGTAATTTGAATTTTCACTTTGAATCGTTGCTCCTTTGATCATGGCATTTAAAAATTCAGGCATCAAATCAGGGCGAATATTTTTTACTGCGGCATCAGCAATTACTGCATCGATCAACGTTCCTGGCATCAAGCCCCGCTCATCTGGCGAAAGCCATTTAGGTAAATAACCACTTTCCCGATAACTATTCAAAAAGCCTTCCAACATTTCTGCATATTTTTCTTGCGCAATCAATGAATATAAAGGATATACCGTCTTGTACGTATCCCAGAAACCATTATTAGTATAAAGAAATCCTGGTTTTACTTCTTTGGCTAAGGTATCGTAATGAATAATTCGTTCATCAGAATCTTTTTCGTAGAATGTTTGTGGGAATAAAAAGGCGCGATATAGATTATGATAAAAGGTTGAACGACGTTGCTGATTTTTGTCCTGAATGTCGATTTTATTCAGATAATGCGCCCATTGTTCGTTTGAATCTGATAGATAATCTTGAGGTTGCCAATGAGCTTCACGCGATAAATTCAATTTAGCTTGTTCTAAACTGATAAAAGAAGTACCAAACTGTATAACCTGTTCCTCAATATCCCCAAATGAAAGAGTAATACAATCATCTTCTCCCTTTAACTCAAGAGGGGATTCAAAAAACAAAGGTTGCTTAAAGTACATCGTAAAATAAAAAGAAAAATGATTATCCTCACAACCTGCGTAGTTTATTATAGAGCCGGAAATCGTATGAGCATCCTCGATGTTAAGCGTGTATTTTCCAGGTAATGAAAGCAAAAAACCAGCATCTGATTGTGTATAGCTTGTCGTTAAAACACCGCCATACATACTTGGAATCAGACGAGTAGTCAGTTGATACCGTTGAGCAGTAATTTCTAGATAGCTAGGATTAAAAACGCTTTCATCTGGTCGGTAAGAAGACTGAGCGTGAAATAAAGTCGACTCACTTAGCGTCCCATTAAAAGGCAACATAACCAAATAACTAAAATCCCCCATCCAAGGACTAGGCTGATGGGTCAAACGAAAACCTTGAAAAACGCGATCACGAGGATTGAACCACCAACTGCCGTTATCTCCGTTAGTTTGAGGTGCAAAATAGTTCATACCGAAAGGCACACCAGTATAGGGTAAACAATTACCATTTGAAAAAGAATGTTGATTATCGGTTCCATGTCTAGTATCGATCAAAGTTGATTTCATCTATTAAGTCTCCTTTGTTGAGTGTCGAATAATTTGTTTTACTGAAACTTGTTGATCTGTTGGGATCACTTTCTTTTCGATCCATTCGATCAGCATTGTACCGGCAAGTTTGCCCATCCCTTTGAAATCTTGGGCGATCGTTGTTAGTGAAGGATCAATCAGTGAAGACGCTTGAATATTATCAAAGCCGACAACTGACAGCTGAGTTGGTATATCAATATTGGCTCGTTTAGCTTGATTCATTAAAGAAATCGCCACTAAGTCATTTTCGCAGACCACTCCGGTAATTTCGTTTTCACGAAGATAAGCAATAACATCGGCATTTGAAAAGGCTTGCTTGTCTGTTAAAGCCGTATGAAAAGATAAGTGCTGCTCTTTGGTTGCGTGTATATAGCCTAAATAACGCTGACGCACAGATTGAGGCAAAGTGGGTTCTCCAAAAATATAAGCGATTCGTTGATGTCCTAGAGCAGCTAAATAATTTGTGGCCATTGCGCCACCAGAAAAGTTATCTGATTGGACAGTAGGATAAGGTAGATCGTGAATCTTTTTATCTAAAATGATTACCGGGAATTGCTGAATAGATAGCTCAAATAACGTATCTAAAAAATCTTCAGTGTTGTGAGCATAGTAGATCATTCCATCGAAATCCTCAATGATATCAGCTGCTTGCTTGTTGATCAGAAATTCAGCTGAAGACATGATCACTTCATAATGATGTTCGCTTGTTACAGGTGCCAGACCTTCATTGAAGTTACCAAGAGAAAGATCGTTAACAAATGGAATCAAAAATAAAATACGAGAAACTTTTTTCTTCCTTGGTTTATGCTTTTGTACATAACTGCCTTTTCCTTGGATGCGATAAATCAACCCTTGATTTTCAAGCTCTGTTAGTGCGCGTTTAGAAGTGATGCGACTGACGTTATAGGTTTGGGAAAGTTCCTTCTCTGTAGGAAGTTGTGCATTTTCAGGTAATTGACCAGTTTCGATTGCTGTTAATAAATCGTCTATGATTTTTTTATATAAAGGTTTTGACATCGTTGTTCTCCTAAATGTGAAATGATATATCATTGTTGTTAGTGTAACATAGAAAGAAAAAGAGTTCAATTCAAAAATGTTTGATAAAACAGTAGACAAAACGCTTTCATTAGCATATACTTTCGTTGTGAAATGATATATCAACTATCAGGAGGTAAGTATGACTTATAAAAAAATACCCGAATCGGTTCAAGAATTTATGAATGAGATTACTCAATTGTGTGGAGAAGAACATGCTGGCTGGGCTGAAAATTTTAATGCAGCTTTTGCAAATACACTGACCACAACGGTGAAAAGACAAGCGGATGGCACCACTTTTTTATTAACAGGTGATATTCCTGCAATGTGGCTGAGAGATTCAACTGCTCAAGTTCGTCCTTACTTAGTTATCGCAAAAGAAGATGATGAACTAAGAGACATGATCTGCGGACTGGTCCAACGGCAATTTTACTATATCACGATCGATCCATATGCGAATGCATTCAATGAAACGCCAAATGGTGCTGGACATCAAACCGATCATACTAAGATGGATCCATGGATTTGGGAGAGAAAATATGAGATTGATTCATTATGTTATCCTGTTCAGTTAGCTTATTTATTGTTTAAAAATACTGGTAGCAAAAAGCAATTCGATGAAAATTTTGTTGAAGGCGTGAAAAAAATTCTGACTGTATTTGCGACAGAACAAGAACACCAATATTCTCCTTATACATTTGAACGAGATACAACTCGATTAGAAGATACGCTTCCAAATAACGGTCGAGGCAGCGAGGTCGGCAAAACAGGAATGACGTGGTCGGGTTTCCGTCCTAGTGATGATGCTTGTCGCTACGGCTATTTAGTTCCATCAAATATGTTTGCAGTGGTTGTTTTAGGATATATCGAAGAAATTTTTACAGAGATATTATCAGACCCGCAATTGGTGAAACAAGCGGCTTCACTTAGAAAAGAGATCGATGCAGGAATTAAAGAATACGGAAAAACAGATAATCAAGGTGGAGAACTTGTATATGCGTATGAAGTAGATGGCTTAGGGAACGCCAGCATCATGGATGATAGCAATATTCCTAACTTACTTTCAGCACCGTATCTAGGTTATACAACAATTGATGATTCGGTTTACCAAGCAACGCGTAAAACGGTTTTAAGCAAAGAAAATCCTTATTTTTACGAAGGAAAGTGTGCAAAAGGAATTGGAAGTTCTCACACCCCAGAAAATTATATTTGGCCGATCGCCCTTGCAATGGAAGGGATGACCACAAAAGATAAGGCAGAAAAAGAACGGATTTTGAATTCTTTAGTTGCAAATGATGGTGGAACTCATTTAATGCATGAAGGATTTGATGTGGATAATCCTGCGAACTATACACGGGAATGGTTCTCGTGGGCAAATATGATGTTTTGTGAATTAGTGATGGATTACTTTGACATTCGAGTAGAGGGATAAAAGAAGGAAATGGAGCGTAAAATCATGAAGAAAAAAGTTTATATCATTTCGCATTCTCATTGGGATCGTGAATGGTACATGCCTTACGAACAGCACCATATGCGATTAGTCGAGCTGATGGATGATGTGTTGGAGCTGGCTGAAAATGATCCAAACTTTAACAGTTTCCATCTAGATGGACAAACGATTATTTTAGATGATTACTTACAAGTTAGACCAGAGCAAAAAGCGGCCGTTCAAAAAGCGATTACAGATGGAAAATTGCGAATTGGGCCATTTTATATCCTGCAAGATGATTTTTTGATCAGCTCTGAATCTAATGTCCGTAACATGCTGATTGGTAAAAAAGAGAGCGAAAAATGGGGACCGGCAGTTAAATTAGGTTACTTCCCAGATACCTTTGGCAATATGGGACAAACACCACAAATGATGAAGCAGGCAGGTTTAGATGCAGCAGCTTTTGGAAGAGGCGTAAAACCAGTTGGCTTTAACAATGAAGTATTGGATGATGAAAATTACACGTCTCAGTATTCTGAAATGTGGTGGCAAGGACCTGATGGCAGTACTATTTTAGGCTTGTTGTTTGCTAATTGGTATAGTAATGGTAATGAGATACCAGCTGAAAAAGAAGCTGCTTTAGCTTTTTGGACACAAAAATTGGCGGAAGCCGAAAAGTTTGCGTCTACTGATCACTTGCTGATGATGAATGGCGTCGATCATCAACCGGTTCAAAAAGACGTTACAAAAGCAATCGCCTTAGCGAATGAACTATTTCCTGATTATGAATTTATCCACTCGAATTTTGATGAGTATTTAGAACAGATGGGCCAAGATTTACCAGAAAAAGTTGGAACGGTTCATGGAGAATTAACGAGTCAAGAGACAGATGGATGGTTTACTTTAGCGAATACGGCTTCAGCGAGAGTTTATTTGAAACAATGGAACACGAAAGTAGAACGACAACTAGAAAATGTGACAGAACCACTCGCTGCAATGGCCTATGATTTAACGCAAAGTTATCCTCATGATCAACTAGATTATGCTTGGAAATTATTGTTGCAAAACCATCCACATGACAGTATTTGCGGGTGTTCTGTGGATGAAGTACACCGTGAAATGATTCCTAGATTTGAAAAAGCAGATGAAGTTGGGAAGTTTTTAGCTGAAGAAGCATTGACCCATTTGGCTAAGGCAGTTGATACAGAAAAATTCCCAGAAGCGAGTCATCCGTTTGTTGTGTTCAATACATCTGGCTATCAGAAATCAGAAACTGTAAAAGTAAAAGTAGAAATAGAGAGAAAACAATTCAGAGAAGGGATTCCTCATGAACTGTGGGAAGAACTTTCTGAAAGTGAGACGCCAATAGTTGAAGTAGTCGACTCAGAAGGACAAATAATACCAGCCCTGATTTCAAATCCTGAAGTTAGTTTTGGCTATGATTTACCTAAAGATCGTTTTAGAGTACCGTATATGGCTAAATATGTCGAGGTTGAGATGGCAATAAAAGATATGCCAGCCTTTTCATGGAATACTTTTGCACTACAAGAAACGGAAACACAAGTAAAAGAAACAGATTCAATGATCAAAGATTCAGAAAAGTATGTATTGGAAAACAGTTGTCTAATCGTCACGATCAATGAGGACGGTACGGTAAAAGTCATAGACAAATCTTCAGGCAGAGAATATGACAAGTTATTGACGCTCGAAGACACAGGTGATATCGGCAACGAGTATATTTTTAAACAACCAGAAGGTGCGAACCCTATTTTATCTGGTGGACAACCAGCAGAAATTTCTGTAGTTAAAAATGAATCATTTGTGGCCCAAGTTAAAATTATCCAACGTATGATGTTGCCAGAAGCGGCAGAAGATTTGTTGGAGCAAGAACAAAAAGCTGTAGTTGATTTCCGTTATCGAAAATCTGGACGTTCATCAAAACTGAAAGAAGTAACGAGCGAAACCCTCTTGACGATGGAAAAAGATTCTACTCACTTACGTTTTGAAACGACCTTTGATAATCAAGTGAAAGATCATCGTCTGCGGATGCTATTTCCAACAGGAATTCAAACTGATACACATGAAGCTGACAGCATTTACGAAGTGGTTACAAGACCTAATCAAGTTAGCAAAAGTTGGGAGAATCCAACAAATCCTCAACATCAGCATGCATTTGTCAATATTCATGATGAAAAATCGGGCGTGACCGTTTCTAATTTTGGTTTGAATGAATATGAAATTTTACCTGGAAATAATACGATTGCTTTAACACTTTTAAGAGCTGTTGGAGAAATGGGTGATTGGGGATATTTTCCAACGCCAGAAGCACAGTGTTTGGGCCAACATACATTTAATTATGGTATCGATTTTCACGGAGAAGAAGCAACTCGATATGCTACTTATCAACGAGCATATGCGGCACAAATTCCTTTTAGTGTGAAGCAAACAACCAAACATGCCGGTCAATTAAAGGCTAAAGATACTTATTTAACTGTCAAAGGCCAAACTTTTGCTGTAACAGCAATGAAAAATAGTGAAGATAATTGTATGCTTGTTGTCAGAGGCTTTAATATGAGTGGAAAACAAGATGAAATTGAACTCGAAAAAAATACTAGTGAAGCATCTTATTTATTGAATTTACTAGAAGAAAAGCAACCTGAGAAAGTAATGAAAACTCTAAATGCTTATGAAATTCGCACAATTGGGTTTGACCGATAAGAAGGAACGGTGATTTTGATGGAGTATTATGGATCAATCGAAGCTGGCGGCACAAAATTTGTTTGTGCGGTAGCGGATGAAGAATTAAAAATTGTTGAACGAATCAGCATACCTACGACAACGCCAGAAGCGACGTTGACTCAAGTCGATGCATTCTTTGGTGCATATCAATTAAAAGCTCTCGGAGTAGGTTCGTTTGGGCCAATTGAGGTCAATCGTCAATCAAGCACTTACGGTTATATTACATCTACGCCGAAACCGGGCTGGAAAAATGTAAATCTTTTAGGCGCATTAAAAGAACGTTACGATATCCCGATAGCTTGGACTACGGATGTCAATGCGGCAGCTTATGGTGAGATGCATTTAGGTGCTGGGAAAAAAACGCAAAGCTGTATCTACTTAACAGTAGGCACGGGTATTGGCGGCGGTGCTGTTGTGAATGGTAATGTTTTGCAAGGATTTAGTCATCCAGAGATGGGGCATATCTCTGTTCAGCGCTATAAAAATGATGGATTAGAAAGTACGTGTCCTTACCATGACAATTGTCTAGAAGGTCTGGCTGCTGGACCGGCTTTAGAAAAAAGAACAGGAGTCAAAGGCCAATTATTGGAGATAGATCATGATGTTTGGGAGATCGAAGCTTTTTATCTAGCTCAGGCTTTGATGAACTACACATTAGTGCTTTCGCCAGAAAAAATTATCTTGGGCGGCGGTGTAATGAAACAAACGCACCTTTTCCCAAAAATTCGTGAATCATTACAGCAACAACTAGGTAGTTATGTTTCGCTACCTAATTTAGAAAATTATGTTGTCGGCTGTGATTTAGGCGATAATAGCGGAACGATGGGCTGCTTGTTGTTGGCAAAGGAACAAAGAGGTCTAGAATGAAACAGCCTAGAATATCTTCTTTAGCTAAGCTACAAAAAATCTACTTCTTTTTAGATCAGTCTTTTGCGAAAGAAAAGGAAAAAATTGCCTATCTATACTCGCAGTTATTAAATAAAAAAATCTACTTTGTAGAGACAGTTGAAGAAGCTCAAGTTGTCGTTAACTCTTCCCCAAATTTGAAAGCATCTTTTATTCTGAATGAGGGAGAGACAGTGGTGATACAAGCTAGATGTTCGTTGACAGCTTTTCGAGCCACTATGTACCTAGCAAAGCTATTAAAAACAGACGCTGAAATCAAATCAGGAACATTTCACGACGGTTTGGCTGAGCGGATAATTATGTTGGATATTGGCAGGAAATATTTTTCCCCTTCAGGGCTACGTCTGATTTTGGAGCAAATGGCGTTACATGGATTTAATTACTTACAGTTGCATTTTTCCGAGAACACTGGTTTTCGGATTGAATCAGAGAATTATCCAGAGCTAGTTTCAGAAAAATATTTAACAACTACTGAAGTAAAAGAACTGATTCGTTATGCTGAATATCTATCGATTGAAATTATTCCTGATATTGATACGCCGGGACATATGGAGCACTTGTTGAAAGAATCTCCCGAGTGGCAATTATCTATAGAAAATAAGTATGGAGAAATCCACAAAGTTTCGTCTGCCTTAGACATCACAAACGAACAAGCTGTAGCATTCTCACTTTCGCTGTATCAGGAATATATGCTGTTATTTGCTGGCAGTCGATATTTTCATATTGGTGGAGATGAGTTTGTTGATTTTGATCAGATTAAACAGTATCCTGCATTGGCGGACGAAGGAATAAAAAAATTTGAAGCGTATGTCAATACCGTTGCGGATTTTGTTAAAGGTCACGGTTTTATTCCTAGAGTTTGGAACGACGCATTTTTCAGAAGGGGTAAAAGCTCTACACTGACAAAAGAAGTTGAGATCACCTACTGGACTAAGTGGCAAAAACAAATGGCCCCTGTGCAAACGTTTGTGGATGAGGGCTATTCCGTCATTAATTTCAATGATAACTATCTCTATTACGTACTTGGAGAAAATGCGGGATACACGTATCCGACAACTGAGAAAATAAAGCAAGAGTGGCGTCCAGATTTATTTGCTTCACAACAGCAGATACCCTCAGAACAACAGAGCAAAATCAAAGGCGCTGCGTTGGCAGTCTGGTGTGATAAGCCGGAAGCGAAAGACGAAAAAGAGATAATAACAGATCTTGAAAAATTAATGGAAGGTCTCTCTTTTCATTTGTATAACGTTTAATCAGAGGATGGCTGAAATATAAAGCGTAAAGCTTAATGTTTCAGCTTTTTTTATGGCGGGTCATGAAAGAAACCTATGCTTTTTGATATAAATACTATAGTTTGTCTATTTATAATCAATAAAGAAAGCGTTAACATTTTGTGTAAGAATGAATAATGCTGGAATTTTAGGCAAATGACCAAAGGAGGTTCATTCATTGAAAAGAAAAACTTTGAAAAGTGTGTTTTGCTACTCAGCTACCGTGCTTGCTCTTACGTTTGGAGCAAATCTGTTGTTTACGCCAAATGTTTACGCAGAGTCATATGAATCAAGAACCAATAAGGATAGTGGTATTCCATTGTTTGATCAAGTACCAGAATCGACGGCCTTATTTCCTGAAACATTATTGAATTGGAATCCCAAAAGTGATCCAGATGCACCCTTTAATGTTTCCAAAGTTCCTTTAAGTACACGAGTACAAGGAAAGAAAATGAATCTTGATCAAAGTACCGAAGCAAAAGTATTATCAATCGCAATTGTAAACCAGCATACAAAAGGAACGCCATCTCAAGGTGGAACGGATAAAGCCGTGTATAATTTTACAAATTGGCAATATGTTGACACATTAGTTGCGTGGGCAGGTTCTTCTGGTGAAGGGATCATTGTTCCGCCGAGTGGAGATGTGACCGATTCGGCGCACAGAAATGGCGTGCCTGTAGTTGGAACGGTATTTTTCCCACCAGAAGCTTATGGTGGTAAGAGTGAATGGGTAGAACAATTTGTGCAAAAAGACCGGAAAGGTAATTTTCCGATGGCGGATAAGCTGCTGGAAATGTCTTCAAGCTATGGCTTTGATGGTTGGTTTATCAATCAAGAAACCAATGTCAATGAACAGACAGCCAGCGCTATGAAAGAGTTTATGCTTTATTTACAAGCTCGCAAACCAAAGAATCAGCAGGTTATTTGGTACGACTCTATGATTCCAAGCGGCAATGTAGCTTGGCAAGGAGCGTTGAATGACACGAACCAAGGGTATTTCCAAGAAGGTAAGAAGCGTGTTTCAGATAAGATGTTTATTGATTTCCGTTGGCAAGGACTTGTTTCATCCAGAGAAAAAGCAGCTCAATTAAAACGTGATCCATACGATCTTTTTGCTGGAATCGATGTACAGGCTAACGGTGTAAATAGTAGACGCAAACCAAGCAGTATCATGGGAACTGATGGCAATCCTCTCGTTTCTTTAGGACTTTATTGTCCCGATTGGACGTTAAGAGATGGCGGACAATATGATATTGATCGTTATTGGGAAAATGAAAAGCTACTCTGGATAAACCCGCAAGGAGATCCTCGCGCTGTGGAAAGTCCGAAAACTGAATGGCAAGGAGTCTCTCGCTATTATGTAGAAAAAACACCAGTAACAAGTTTGCCGTTTCTAACGAATTTTAATGTGGGAAATGGGGATGCTATTTATAAAAACGGTACGAAAGTTAAGGAAGGAACCTTTAACAACCGTAGTATTCAAGATGTTATGCCAACCTATCGCTGGGTCATTGATAATGATGAAGAGAACCAATTAGAAGCTGCGATCAGCTATGAAGATGCTTTTAATGGCGGTTCTTCGATCAAGCTAACAGGTCAGATGACAGCGGACAAACAAACCTTTATCAAGTTATATGCTGCCCAAGTAAAAGTGACTGCGTCAGATACAGCAACTGTTGTGACCAAAGGAGCAGACGAAACCTCATTAGTTTTAGAGCTAAAAGGAAAAGAACAACCGCTAACCATTCAAGGGACGCAACGACCTCTAGAAAATGGTTGGGTAGAAACGACGTATTCGTTAAAACCAGCAGCTTGCCAAACAATCACAACAGTTGGCTTGAATCTAAAAAATGCCCAAACAGAAGCGGCTTCGATTTATTTAGGTCAATTAAGAATGGGCAAAGAAAAAGCTACTCCGGTTAGTGCGATCAGTAATCTTACTTTTTCAGGAAAAACAATTGTTGATGATTTGACTGAAAGCATTCGGATGCATTGGGATACAAAAGGCAAGAATACTGCATCTTATCGCATTTATCGAGAGGTAGATGGTCAGCTACAGTTTGAAGGAGAGACGGCTAACACGTCGTACACATTATTAAATCAAGAACGAACAGGAGATACTGCGACGTATCAAGTGATTCCAGTCGATCATTATGGTCGTGAAGAACAACGAAAAGGTGCCGCAGCCGTTTATACGTTTGAAGCATTGAAAAAACCTGAGATAACGATCAATGCCAGTAACACATTGATTTCAGTGGGCGAAACGATTACCTTATCAGCAGATGTTTCAAAATCGACAGATACAGTCAGTTGGGAAGTAGTTGGGGCAACACCTGAAAGTGCATCAGGCAAGGAAGTATCTCTATCTTTTGCTAAAGCAGGCATATACACGGTAAAAGCAATTGCGGCAAATGCAACAGGCGAAACGGAGAATATCAAAGAAAACTATCTTCATGTTTATGATCAAAATGCAGGAATCAAAATAGAAAATCTTTCTACCTTACCAACGACAACCGCTACTCAAGGTTCTGGGTATACCAATGACCGTGAAAGTTATCGTTTTGCTCTGGATGGGAATTTAAATACAAAATGGTGCGATAATGGTAGTGAAAAGCCATGGATGATCGCGGATCTTGGAGCACTGAAAACAATTTCGGGTTTTGAGCTTTTCCACGCTGGGGCAGGTGGTGAGAGTCCAGAATGGAATACTAGAGACTATGATATTTCTGTGAGTAGTGATGGCAATGACTGGACAACCGTTGTTCAGCATCGAGGGAACACAGCTAATAGCAGTAAAGATGCGATTGGACTGGTTGAAGCGAGATATTTCAAACTTTCTCTAGAAAAAGCAGAGCAAAATGGAAAAACAGCAAGAATTTATGATTGGCAGATTATTGGCGTTAATCAAACAGGAATCATCAAACCGTAAGTATGAAGTTAATCTGAACAAAAAAAGGCAGAATGGATCGAAATTAAAGATCCATTCTGCCTTTTTTAGCGGTCGTTCAACTAATAATTGTTCGTTAGTTGATCATGAAGAATTTGTTTTTCACTTTCAGAAATAAAAGCTCCATTAACTGCATTATGATTCAATTGTTCCATATCAGCATATGTAATGCCGTACCATTCATGGAGTTTCATATATTCATCTGTTAACGTTGTATCTGATACTGTGCGATTGTCTGTGTTGACACAAACCTGAATGCCAGCGTCAAGAAATGCTTTAAAAGGATAGTCTGCTAATTTAGTGACAGTCTTTGTTTGAAAATTGCTGGTTGGACACATTTCGATCAAGATATTTTTATCCTGTAATAAGGAAAAATATTCTGGTGTGTCCTTTACAGCGATACCATGTCCGATTCGTTTAGCACCTAAATGAATTGCGTCGGCAACATTTTTTCCACACCTGCATTCGCCTGCGTGAAGAGTCAATGGGATATTCAATTGGTTGACAAGCCCCAGTGTTTCTTCAAAAGTGTATGGCGGGAAATCAATTTCATTTCCTGCAAGATCGAATCCAGCA
Source organism: Enterococcus ureasiticus (assembly GCF_001730285.1). Taxonomy (GTDB): domain Bacteria; phylum Bacillota; class Bacilli; order Lactobacillales; family Enterococcaceae; genus Enterococcus_L; species Enterococcus_L ureasiticus. Next base: position 456,272 of record NZ_MIJZ01000012.1, on the reverse strand, counting down.
ATACCGTCTGTTTTAAATTGTTCAGCCAAATAAACGATTTTTTCGATATCTGCTAACTCTTCATGGCGCATGCCGCATAAGAGCGCATTGCTTTTTACGTCAAATTCTTGTTGCCCATATTCGAGGCCAGCTAAAACGGCTGTTACGATTTTAGGTAAAGAAAGTCCTTTTTCAGTGTGGAGAGAGGGTGCAAAACGAACTTCGATATAGCGAATATTTTCTTCAGCTGCTTGACTGATAATGTCAAACGCAGCGGCTTTTAAAGCGGCTTCTGTTTGCAAGCAAGACAAAACTAAATCAAAACGTTCTAAATAATCATTTAAATTTTGGCAATCGGCAGGTGCTACTAGTAGATTTTTTAATTGTTCGTTATCTGCGGGCAGTGAAATACCTTGGGGCTCTGCGATTTTTCGTAATGTTTCTGGACGGATAGAACCGTCTAAATGACAGTGCAACTCTATTTTTGGTAGTTTTTTGACATGCTCACGTTTCACGATATCATCCTCTCTTTTCTTGTAGAACGATTACTCTTGTTCGATATGTATTTTGAAGACTTTAACACGCAGAGGTGGCTCTGTCAATAAGTGGAAGAGGCGCTTTGAAAGTAGAGTGGTTTTTTCATACATTTTAAAGTAAAATAGTCCAGTAGAAAACGATCTTTTTAGATTACTTATTGGAGGGATTTTTTTGTTAGGAGTAGGTTTATTATTTGTGGCGATCACGCTAATCAGTAATGGCTATTGCGGTTTAGTTGGAGTGGATAAAAAATCAACAGGCTTGATCAACTTATTTACAGGAAGTTTGTCTTTTATCATTAATACGATTTACCTAATTAGAGGTGCTTATTATGATGCAGGAACAGGCTATTTATTCGCGTTTACCTATTTGATGGTTGGGGTGATTTATGTCTTTGGTCTGGACATGCGGATTTACGGGATATTCGCTTTATTTGTTGCGGTGAATACGATTCCGGCAGCGTATATTTCCTATATAGTAGATGGTGATTGGCGATTTGCTCTGATTTGGTTATCTTGGGGGATTTTATGGCTGACGGGATTCATTGAATATGTCTTGAAAAAGGAAATTGGTAAACCTGTATTGTATTTTGCTATTTTTGAAGGGATCGTTACTTGTTGGATTCCAGGTCTTTTAATGCTAACCAATAATTGGTAAAGATCAGGAATAGAGAGGGAAACGAAACAGTTAACTGAGTATTTTTGGGTTAAGTTTAGGTGTTTTTTTAGTTAAGCTATTTTATTTTATCAAATTCTGATAAACTAGAACCATTCAAAAAGTAATTTGAAAACGTTGACATGGTTGGTAGGTCTTGTCAACGAAGGGAGAATGAAGTATGAAATTGACCATTAAAGAAATTGCGGATATGGCGGGTGTATCGGTGACGACCGTATCTCAAATCATCAACAACAAAGGTAGCCGATTCAGTGAAAAAACGAGAAACAAAGTCTTATCTGTAGTAGAAGAATATGATTATAAACCGGATTATTTTGCATCGAACATCATTACCCGACATTCGAAAACGATTGGTATGGTCGTACCTGATGTGACCGACTTTTTCTTTGCTAAAGTGATCGAGGGTGTCGAAACATATCTAAATTCGTTAGGCTATATGATTTTATTATGTAATTCCAAGCATGATGAAGATAAAGCAGCACAGTACGTAACAGAACTTGTTCATCGCTCAGTTGACGGGATTATTTTTGCAACACCTAATATTTTACCTGCTAATCACATTTTGCGTAATAAAAGCAAACGGAAAGTCCCTGTGATTCTCGTCGATCGCGGCATCAATCCAAGAGAAAGTGGCCGCTTGATCGTGAAAGAATATGAGGGCGCTTATCAGGCGGTGAATTCATTGATCGAACAAGGTCATAGGCATATCGCGATGCTGAAAGAAAATGATGGTTATTATCAACTGACTGAAAGAGTGACCGCTTATCAACATGCACTAAAAGATCATGGAATCCCAGTCAGAGAAGAGTACATGAGTAGTGGAGATTTGAATTTAGGTGGCGGTTATCTAGCAGCTAAAAATGTATTGAAGAATTCCAGAATTACAGCTATCTTTTGCGGGAATGACGAAATGGCGATGGGGGCTTATCAGGCGATTGAAGAATACGGTAAGAAGATTCCTGATGATATTTCTATTATTGGATTTGATGGGTTGGAAATTTCGGAATATTTGGTGCCAGGTTTAACGACGGTTTATCAACCTAGCTTTGATATTGGCTTTTATGCAGCGCAATTTTTAGTGGAGGCAATCAATCATCCAGAGAAAAAAATACCGAATAAAATTTTTGATACAACATTTATTTTAAGAAATAGCACGAAATCGATTGACAATTAGAGTGTTTTGATTTAATGTTCGTGTTATAAGCGTTTTCATTTTATGTAAGCGTTAGTAAACTGTTTTACTAAAAGGTTTTAACCTGAATGGTTTTAGTGTATAATACATCCTTGGGGATTGATTCGGAGGAAAAAAGCATGAGAATGGTAGATTTGATCGAGAAAAAACGTGATGGACAGGTCTTAACAGATGCAGAAATTCAATTCATTGTTTCCGGCTATACCAAAGGGGATATTCCGGATTATCAGATGAGCGCATTTTTAATGACTGTTTTTTACAAAGATATGACGGATAAAGAAATTACGACCCTGACATTAGCTATGGCAAATTCAGGTGAAATGATTGATCTTTCATCGATTCAAGGCATCAAAGTAGATAAGCATTCCACGGGTGGCGTTGGGGACACAACGACCTTGATTTTAGCACCGCTTGTTGCAAGTGTGGGTGCGAGTGTTGCTAAAATGTCCGGCAGAGGACTGGGGTATACCGGTGGTACGTTGGATAAGTTAGAAGCGATTCCTGGATTTCATGTAGAAATACCAGATGAAGAATTTATTCGTTTGGTAAATGAAAGCCATGTAGCGGTCGTTGGTCAATCAGGTGATTTAGCCCCAGCTGATAAAAAACTATATGCATTGCGTGATGTTACTGCAACAGTTAATTCAATTCCGTTGATTGCAAGTTCTATCATGAGTAAAAAAATTGCATCAGGTGCTGATGCGATCGTGTTGGATGTTACGACAGGCGAGGGTGCTTTTATGAAAAACATTGCTGAAGCACGCCGCTTAGCTGAAACAATGGTTCGGATCGGCCGCTTAGCTAATCGTCAGACGATGGCAGTAATCTCAGATATGTCCCAACCGCTAGGTGAAGCAATCGGCAATAGCTTAGAAGTTGTTGAAGCAATTGAAACACTTCAAGGCAAAGGACCAGAAGATTTGATGGAAATGTGCTATATCTTAGGTAGCCAAATGGTTGTTTTAGCTAAAAAAGCTGACACATTAGAAGAAGCGCGTGCAATGCTAAAAGAGGCACTAGAATCAGGTGAAGCACTGGATAAATTCCGTGAGATGATCCGTAATCAAGGTGGAGATGATAGCATCATCGATCATCCTGACCGTTTATTAACAGCCAAATATCAAATAGAATTACCAGCCAAAACATCGGGAGTTGTGCAAAAAATCGTTGCAAATGAAATTGGTATTGCCGCGATGCTTTTAGGTGCAGGTCGCGCAACGAAAGAAGATTCAATCGACCATGCAGTCGGAATCAAGCTCCATAAAAAAGTTGGTATGCCTGTTGAGACAGGTGAGTCATTGCTTACTATCTATTCAAATTCAGAATCAATTGAGGACGTAAAAGAACTTTTATATAAAAATATCGAAATCGGCAGTTCTGGAACTGAACCTGAGCTGATTCATGATATAATAACAGCATAAAGGATGTGTAAAAAAATAATGGAAGTAAATCAAATGATTGACCACACTATTTTAAAAGCAAATGCGAAAAAAGAGGACGTTTTACGAATTGTTGAAGAAGCGAAAAAATATGAATTCTTCTCAGTTTGTATCAATCCATGTTGGGTTGCTTTAGCAAAAGAACACTTGGCAGGAACTTCTGTTGATGTTTGTACGGTGATTGGTTTTCCTTTAGGAGCCAACACGTCAGAAGTAAAAGCCTATGAAGCGGCAGATGCCATCAATAATGGTGCAACAGAAGTCGATATGGTTATTAATGTCGGTGCGCTGAAGTCTAAGCAATACAAAAAAGTTTTAAAAGATATTCAAGCAGTTGTTGATGCAGCGAAAGGTAAAGCCTTAGTTAAAGTAATCATCGAGACGGCTTTACTTACAGATGAAGAAAAGGTCAAAGTTTGTGAACTTGCGAAAGAAGCAGGTGCAGATTTCGTCAAAACATCAACTGGCTTTTCAACAGGCGGAGCAACTGTAGCCGATGTTAAACTGATGCGTGAAACAGTAGGACCGGATATGGGTGTAAAAGCTTCTGGTGGTATCCATAATGAAGCAGAGGCAATTGCTATGATAGAAGCAGGTGCTACACGTATCGGAACAAGTGCTGGTGTTGCAATCATGGAAGGCGCTACCGGAGCAGGTTATTAATCTAAAAAAGAAAGTGGCGGACAAATGACAGCAAAACAAGAATGGCTAGCTATTGCAGATGATGCATTAACAAAAGCATACGTACCTTACTCTCATTTTCCAGTGGGGGCTTGTCTCGTTACCAAAGAAGGACAAACTTATCAAGGTGTCAATATCGAAAATGCTTCATACGGATTGACAAATTGTGCCGAACGAACAGCGATTTTCAAAGCTGTTTCAGAAGGTGAACGCGAGTTTCAACATATAGTGATTGCAGGAAATACACCTGAGCCGATCTCTCCGTGCGGTGCATGCCGCCAAGTGATGGCTGAATTTTTTGCGCCTGAAATGCCGGTTACATTAGTCGGTGAAAATGGTGTGACTAAAGAAATGACTGTCGGCGAATTATTGCCATATGCATTTACAGAAAAAGATTTATGAGATCTAGCTACACGAATCAAACCTCTTCTTAATTGCATAAAAACACAAAGAACAAAGTAATTTGATGTTGAAAAGTACAAGACAAACGAAGAGAGAGTTGTTTCATTATTGCTTAGAAACACAAAGAACAAAGTGATTTGATGTTGAAAAGTACAAGACGAACGAAGAGAGAGTTGTTTCATTATTATCTTGTTTCATTCAGTCATCCGGCTGTTGAAAATATAAAACTATTTTAGGGGGCTTTACAGAGATGAAAAAAGCAAAATTATTTGGTTTTGGCTTGACTGCACTGGCATTAACACTTGTGTTAGCGGCATGTGGCGGGGGTAAAAAAGATTCAACAGATGGAAAATCAGCAGATGGAGACGCAGATCATAGCGTTGTTATCGTTACTGATATTGGCGGGGTAGATGACCGCTCGTTCAACCAATCAGCTTGGGAAGGTTTACAAGCTTGGGGTAAAGAACATGATTTGAAAAAAGGAGCAGATGGATTTGACTACATTCAATCAAACGATGCTTCAGAATACGTAACAAATATTGATACAGCCGTTTCTAACGGATTTAAAACAGTCTTTGGTATTGGCTATCTATTAGCGGATTCTATCAGTACTGCAGCTGATGCAAATCCAGATACACAATTTGGTATCATCGATAGTGTCATCGAAGGAAAAGACAATGTAGTATCTGCAACATTTAAAGATCAAGAAGCATCATACTTAGCTGGTGTAGCAGCCGCATATACAACAAAAACAAACACTGTAGGATTTATCGGTGGTGAAGAAGGCGCGGTTATTGACCGTTTTGAAGCTGGTTTCCATCAAGGTGTAATCGATACAGCGAAAAAATTGGACAAAGACATCAAAGTTGAAATCGAATATGCTGCTTCATTTGGAGATCCTGCTAAAGGGAAAGCATTAGCTGCTTCTATGTACCAAAAAGGCGCAGATATCATTTTCCACGCTTCAGGCGGTACAGGCCAAGGAGTCTTCCAAGAAGCAAAAGACTTGAACGAAACAGGTTCAAAAGACAAAGTTTGGGTTATTGGTGTAGATAGTGACCAAGATAAAGAAGGTAAATACAAAACGAAAGACGGTAAAGAAGATAACTTCACTTTAACGTCAACACTTAAAGGTGTAGGTGCTGCAGTACAAGATATCTCTAATCGTGCATTAGAAGATAAATTCCCTGGTGGCGAACACTTAGTTTACGGTTTGAAAGACGGCGGTGTTGATTTGACAAAAGGTTACTTGTCAGAAGAAGCACAAAAAGCTGTTGATGCAGCGAAAGAAGAAATCATTGCTGGAAAAATCACTGTTCCAGAAACACCAAAAGAAGTAAAAGAATAAATGTCTCTGCTTAGCGCTGTGGTAGTAGCAGCGCTAAGATTTTCTTAAGTATTTAAAGAAGGAAAGCGAATCATATACCTAGTCATTTTCTTTCTTTAAGTGCCTAAAAGCTACTTTATTGTTAAGAAGTACCGTATTAATAGATGATGTAAGTGATTAAATTGTTAGGAAGTGAAAAATGTGGCTCAGGAAAACTATGTAATTGAGATGCGCAATATCACTAAGCAGTTTGGAACATTTAAGGCTAATGATAATATCAACTTAACTGTCCGGCCTGGAGAAATCCATGCATTGCTTGGAGAAAATGGTGCAGGGAAATCGACCTTGATGAATATTTTATCTGGTTTGTTAGAACCAACATCAGGTGAAATCTTTATGAACGGTTCAAAGGTAACGATCAATGGACCAACCGCAGCGAATCGTTTAGGAATTGGGATGGTGCATCAGCATTTTATGCTGGTTGATGCATTTACTGTAACTGAAAACATTATTCTAGGTAGCGAACCGACGAATGCTGGTGTATTGGATCGCAAAAAAGCAACGGCTGAAATCGAACGGGTTTCTGAACAATATGGTTTATCCGTGGATCCGAGTGCTTATATTCGTGATATCTCTGTAGGCGCACAACAACGAGTAGAAATTTTGAAAACGTTGTATCGTGGAGCCGATGTCTTGATTTTCGATGAGCCAACAGCTGTTTTGACTCCTCAGGAAATCGATGAATTGATGGAAATAATGCGTGGACTTGTTCAAGAAGGCAAATCGATCATCTTGATTACACATAAATTAGATGAAATCAAAAAAGTAGCAGATCGTTGTACAGTTATTCGCCGTGGTAAAAGTATTGGTACAGTCAATGTTAAAGATGTTTCTTCACAACAATTAGCAGATATGATGGTAGGACGTTCTGTTTCATTTAAAACAGAAAAGAAAGTAGCAGATCCTAAAGAAGTCGTTCTTTCGATCAAAGATTTGGTCGTTAAGGAAAGTCGTGGCTTAGAAGCAGTCAAAAGCCTTAGTCTAGATGTACGAGCTGGTGAAGTAGTCGGGATTGCTGGGATTGACGGGAATGGACAAACAGAATTGATTCAAGCGCTAACTGGATTACGTAAAGCGGAAAGTGGCTCAGTTGAGTTGCGAGGAACGGCGATTACGAACAAACAACCTCGTGTGATTACAGAAGCAGGTGTTGGACATGTGCCGGAAGACCGTCATAAATATGGATTGATTTTGGATATGACATTAGCTGAAAATATTGCGTTACAAACTTACTATAAAAAACCATTAAGTAATACAGGCGTTTTGAATTACAATCAGATCAACTCATACGCTCGTAGATTAATTGAAGAATACGATGTTCGAACAGTAAATGAATTGGTTCCTGCTAAAGCATTATCAGGAGGAAATCAGCAAAAAGCAATCATTGCGCGAGAAATCGATCGTAACCCTGATTTGTTGATTGTCTCTCAACCGACTCGTGGATTGGATGTTGGAGCGATTGAATATATCCATAAACGTTTGATTGAACAACGAGATAAAGATAAAGCGGTATTGGTTGTTAGTTTTGAATTAGATGAGATTTTAAATGTTTCTGACCGTATTGCAGTTATTCATGCAGGAAAAATCGTCGGAATCGTTGATCCAAAAGAAACAAGTGAAAACGAATTAGGGTTATTAATGGCTGGTTATTCATTAGAAGAAGCTAGAGCCGAATTAAGTCAAAAGGCGGGTGAGGCAGTTGAATAATCGATCAGAAAGAATACGGAATATTTTAGTTCCTATTTTATCAGTATTGATGGGATTTATTCTCGGTGCAATTATTATGTTGATTTCAGGTCAAGATCCGATTGCTGGATACCAAGCGATGCTTAAGACTGCATTTCAAAGTCCAAAAAGTATCGGGGAAATTTTTGTAACAGCAGGACCGTTGATTTTTACTGCATTAGGATTTGCGGTAGCAAATTCAGCCGGTTTCTTTAATATCGGACTTTCAGGTCAAGCATTATGTGGCTGGGTAACAAGTATTTGGGTGGCACTTTCGATGCCCGACGCCCCTCGGATGGTCGTTTTACCCTTAGCCATTTTGACCGGTGCATTAGCTGGAGCAATGGCGGCGGCTATTCCAGGATTGTTACGTGCTTTCTTTGGTACAAGTGAAGTAATCGTTACGATCATGCTGAATTACGTTTTTCTTTATACAAGTACCCACATTGTTAATAATGTAATGTCAAAAGATTTGATGACCAATAAGGGTGTTACAAAAGTAATTGGTGAAAATGCCAGTTTGCGTACAGGATTCTTGAAAGAATTGAGTAGCGGCTCACGTTTGAACATTGGTATTTTTATGGCTCTTATTTTCTTAGTTTTAATTTGGTTCCTGATGAAGAAGACAACCTTGGGTTACGAGATTCGTTCAGTTGGGTTGAATCCATTCGCTTCAGAATATGCTGGGATGAGCAGTAAACGGACAATCGTGATGTCAATGGTGATTTCTGGAACATTAGCTGGTCTTGGTGGTGTTGTTCTAGGTTTAGGAACATTTGGCAACTTCTTTGTTCAAGGTTCTTCATTGAGTATCGGATTTGACGGAATGGCTATTTCCTTACTGGGAGCAGGAAGCTCAGTCGGGATATTCTTATCGGCGATCCTCTTCAGTGTGTTGAAGCTAGGCGGACAAGGAATGCCACTTCGTGCTGGTGTTCCAATTGAACTAGTGGATGTCGTAATTGCGGCGATCATTTTCTTTGTTGCAATTAACTATTTAATTCGCTTCTTATTAGCAAAAGCTTCAGGTAGCAAAAAAGAAGTAGCGATTGTGGAAGAATTAGTTGGAAAATCAGATCCGACAAGTCAAGAAGGAGGAAAAATCTAATGGATATTGCATTAATCGCTGTATTAGCGCCGATTATTACACAAACTTTGGTTTATTCTACTCCTTTAGTTTTCACGGCTTTGGGTGGGACTTTTTCCGAGCGCGGTGGTATTGTAAACGTAGGGCTTGAAGGAATCATGGTGATGGGAGCCTTTAGTTCGGTTGTATTTAATTTAACCTTTGCTGAAACCTTTGGTGCGGCAACACCTTGGCTTGCTTGTTTGGTCGGTGGTGTGGTTGGGATGCTGTTCTCACTGCTTCATGCAGTTGCAACGATCAATTTAAGAGCAGATCATATCATCAGCGGAACCGTGGTCAATTTGATGGCACCAGCTTTAGGGATTTTCTTGATTAAAGTAATTTATGGAAAAGGCCAAACAGATACAATCACAGAATCCTTTGGTTACTTTTCATTTCCAATATTGAAGGATATTCCGATTTTAGGTGATTTATTCTTCAAACAAACGACTTTGCCAGCTTTTGTGGCGATTTTAGTTGCCGTTCTTTCTTGGTTTGTATTGTTCAAAACGCGTTTTGGGTTACGCCTTCGTTCAGTAGGTGAAAATCCACAGGCAGCAGATACACTTGGAATCAATGTGTATGTCATGCGTTATGCAGGTGTTTTGATTTCAGGCTTTTTAGGTGGTATCGGCGGCGCAGTCTTTGCTCAAACGATCGCTGGTCGTTTTGCAGTCACAACAATTGCTGGACAAGGATTTATTTCAATGGCAGCGATGATTTTTGGTAAATGGAATCCGCTAGGTGCAATGGGTGCGGCTTTATTCTTCGGTTTCGCTCAAAATATCAGTATTGCTGGATCAAATTTACCAGTAATTTCATCAATACCAGCTGTTTATTTACAAGCAGCGCCGTATGTTTTGACCATTATTGTGTTGGTTGTTTTCTTAGGAAAAGCTTCTGGACCAAAAGCAATTGGAAAAAATTATATCAAATCTAAATAAAGTAGTATAAAAGGGCGGGGCTATGGGACAATTTCTGAAGTCATGCCCTTTTTATCAATAGTAAGTAAAAATAAGAAAGAAGGATGGTTATGTTTAAACGTGTGCATTTAATAGTTATGGATTCTGTCGGAATCGGGGAAGCACCTGATGCTGAAAAATTTGGTGATGTAGGCAGTGATACATTGGGTCATATTGCCAAAGAAGCAGGTTTGACGATTCCTAATTTAGAAAATCTAGGTCTGGGAACGATCGCACCTCTTCATAATGTCGAAGCAGTAGCAGATCATAAAGGCTATGCAACAAAACTAGAAGAAATTTCGGTAGGAAAAGACACGATGACAGGACACTGGGAAATCATGGGCTTGAATATTCAAAAACCTTTCCGAGTATTTCCAGACGGATTTCCAGACGAATTATTAAAACAAATCGAAGAATTTTCAGGACGTAAAATTGTTTGTAATAAACCCTATAGTGGTACAGCGGTTCTAGACGATTACGGCAAACATCAAATGGAAACAGGTGATTTAATCGTTTATACATCTGCCGACCCAGTATTGCAGATCGCAGCACACGAAGAAATTATTCCGTTGGACGAATTATACCGAATTTGTCAGTACGTTCGTGATATTACCAAAGATGAACCGTATATGATCGGTCGTATCATTGCTCGTCCATATGTTGGTGAACCAGGGAACTTTACTAGAACAAGTAACCGTCACGATTATGCATTAGATCCATTTGGACATACAGTACTTGATTCGTTGAAAGATAACGGCAAAGAAGTGATCGCTGTTGGGAAAATCAATGATATTTTCAATGGTCAAGGCATTACAGATTCTGTTCGTACGAAAAGCAATATGGATGGTGTCGATCAACTACTTAAGGTGATGAAACGTGATTTTGAAGGATTAAGTTTTACTAACTTAGTTGATTTTGATGCATTATATGGTCACCGTCGTGATGTAGTTGGTTATGCTCATGCGATCGAAGCCTTTGATTTGAGACTTCCAGAAATCATCGATTTAATGGAGGAAGATGATCTGCTGATGATTACAGCTGACCACGGGAATGATCCAACTTTCCCTGGAACAGATCACACAAGAGAGTACGTTCCATTATTAGTTTACAGTAAAAAAATGAATGGACAAGGTAGCTTGCCGCAAGGTCATTATGCTGATATTTCGGCAACTGTGGCTGAAAACTTTGCTGTTCCAAAAACAGAAAATGGCGAAAGCTTTTTAAATAAACTGGTATAGGAGAGAAACGATGACAAAACTAGGTGAGATGTTAAAAGAGACAACGGCATTTTTAAAAGAAAAAGGCGTTGGAGAAGTTGAGTTTGGCTTGATTTTAGGTTCTGGTTTAGGTGAGCTGGCAGACGAAGTAGAAGATGCCATTGCCATCCCTTTTTCAGAAGTACCTCATTTTGCGGTTTCAACGGTTGTTGGACATGCTGGTAAGTTAGTTTATGGTACACTTTCTGGGAAAAAAGTATTAGCGATGCAAGGTCGTTTTCATTATTATGAAGGCCATTCAATGCAAAAAGTGACGTATCCAGTTCGTGTGATGGCAGCAATGGGTGCTCATTCAATCATAGTAACTAATGCTGCGGGCGGCGTAAACGAAAACTTCACACCAGGGAATTTGATGTTGATCACGGATCATATCAACTTTACTGGAGATAATCCATTGATTGGGGAAAATGATGAAGCTATGGGACCACGTTTCCCTGATATGAGTCATGCTTATACACCTGAATACTTTGGAATTGCTAAAAAAGTAGCAAAAGAACAAAATGTACCGTTGCAAGAAGGTGTTTATATGGGGTATTCTGGACCAACTTATGAAACACCAGCTGAAATCCGGATGTCTCGTGTGATGGGGGCCGATGCAGTTGGTATGTCGACAGTATCCGAAGTCATCGTTGCAGCACATAGTGGGTTGAAAGTCTTAGGGATTTCATGTATCACAAACTTAGCTGCTGGTATGCAAAGTAGTTTAAACCATGCAGAAGTTGTAGAAACGACTGAGCGTGTTAAATCTCAATTTAAAGAATTAATCAAAGCAACATTAGCTGAACTATAAAAGTTTCATTATAAAGGAGAAAAAATATGAGTGTTCATATCGAAGCAAAACAAGGTGAAATAGCAGATAAAATTTTATTACCGGGAGATCCGTTACGTGCAAAATACATTGCCGAAACATTTTTAGAAAATCCAGTATGCTACAATCAAGTAAGAGGAATGTTAGGCTATACAGGTACCTATAAAGGCGAACGAGTTTCTGTTCAAGGAACTGGGATGGGGATGCCTTCTGCAACTATTTACGCCCATGAATTAATCAATTCTTATGATGTGAAAAAATTGATTCGTGTCGGTACTTGCGGTTCGATTTCTGAGAAAGTCCATGTGAGAGATTTAGTGATCGCTCAAGCAGCAGCGACACCTTCTTCAATGATCCGTAATGATTTCCCTAAATATGATTTTCCGCAAATCGCTGATTTTGATTTGTTGTTGAAATCATATACAACAGCAAAAGAAAAAGGCTTTGTTACTCATGTGGGAAATGTTTTGTCTGATGATGTCTTTTATAAAGATAGTATGGACGGCGTTTTTGAGCTAGGTAAATTAGGCGTCCTAGCAATTGAGATGGAGGCTGCAGCATTATATTATTTAGCAGCAAAATTTGATGTACAAGCGTTAGCGATCATGACCGTTAGTGATAGTTTGGTAACGGGTGAAGAAACAACTGCTGAAGAACGTCAAACAACATTTAATGATATGATCGAAGTAGGATTGGAAACGGCGATCAATAGTTAATAATCAGAAGAGGCCGAGACCAAAGTGTTTAGCTCCAAGAAATAAGAGGGAATTCACGAAAATTGCTCTTCAAATTTTTGTGAATTTCAGCTTATTTTTGAAGGAGTTGCTTTTTTCTCGCCGTTTATTTGGATTTAGAGCGTGACACAAAACTGATTTTTCGTTTTGTCCCACGCTCTTTATTTACTGAGAGCAAAACAAGAGACGTTTCAGAGATCTTGTTCTATCATAGAATACGAAACCTAAATTGAATGGAGGAATAAAAATTGGATAATTTTAGATTTTATGTACCCACAGATATTCGTTTTGGGAAAGACCGTTTGGCAACAGAGCTGACGGATGTGCTAAATACTTACGGCAAAAATGTACTGTTAGTTTGCGGTGGCGGTAGTATCAAGAAAAATGGATTATATGAACAAGTCATCAACTTGCTTGAGAAAAATCAAAATAAAGTGATTGAATTGAGTGGTGTAGAACCAAATCCTCGTATCGAAACGGTTAGGCGCGGTGTAGCGTTATGCCGTGAAAATGATGTGAATGTAATTTTAGCTGTAGGTGGCGGTTCAACGATTGATTGTTCTAAAGTGATTGCAGCGAGCTTTTACAGTGAGGAAGACCCTTGGGAAGTTATAGTAGGACGCAAAGGATTCCAAGGTGCTGCTTTACCGATTGTTACGATCTTAACTTTAGCAGCAACAGGCAGTGAAATGAATATTGGAGCTGTCATCACAAATTTAGCAACAAACCAAAAATTAGGTGTTGGTGGACCCGCAATGATGCCGAAAGTTTCATTTTTGGATCCAACCACGACATTTACTGTACCAGCTTATCAAACAGCTGCAGGTTCCGCTGATATCTTAAGTCATCTATTTGAAAGTTATTTCAACATAACGGAAGGGACAGATGTACAAGACTTTGTTTCAGAAGGATTGATGCGTGCGGTCATTAAGAATTGTCCGATTGCACTTTCTACACCTGACAATTATGATGCCCGTGCTAATCTGATGTGGTCAAGTAGTTTAGCGTTGAATGGATTGACAAGAAACGGCAAACATGGTGTTTGGTCATGTCATGCGATGGAACATGAACTAAGTGCTTTTTATGATATTACTCACGGAATTGGGCTAGCTATTTTAACGCCGCGTTGGATGGATTATGTTCTTTCTGAAAAAACGGTGACTAAATTTGCTCAGTTTGCTCATAATGTTTGGGGAATTGTTGAAGAAGATCCAATGCTTGCAGCGAAAAAAGGGATTCAAGCAACATATGATTTCTTCAAAGCGTGCGATATTCCTATGACATTACCAGCTGTTGGGATCGATGAGGAAAAATTTGGAGAGATGGCCAAACAAGCTGTAGCCCACAGTACAATCAAAACAGATGCTTTTGTTCCTTTAACAGAATTAGATGTTGAAGCAATTTATCGAGCATGTTTAACGGAATCTAGTTTTGTGTAACTAAAATGAACTACTTGAGAAGGGAATAATTCTATGAAGCAGTTGTTTGATGAAACATATTCCGAAAATCGAACGCTTTGGTATGCTTATTTCAAAGATATAGAACAACCAGATTTAATTGAAATGATCGATCAGATTATTCGAACTGATTTGAAAGCATCTAACGATGTTTTAGCTACAAGTTGGATATTTTACCGTGAAGAGTTACAAAAAGATGCGCTACAAGAGGGAGTGAGATCCTCGATCATGGTACGTTTGGTGGATGGACAATATTATGTGCACTATAATATGTCTGATTTTGAATTTGTAACACAGCGGGAAGCTATCGCAAATTGGCTGCAGCACTTAAAAGATGATTTAGAGAAATAAGTAAAAAAGACTCCCGAAACTTTCCAGTTTCAGGAGTCTTAATTTTTTTTATAAGTAGTATTTTTTAGCTACTGTTAGGTCGTCGTTTAATTCATAAACAAGTGGTTGACCTGTTGGGATTTCAAGATCCATGATATCTTCATCTGAAATACCTTCAATATGTTTTGCTAAAGCACGTAAAGAGTTACCGTGAGCTGCTACTAAGACCGTTTTGTTGTCTAATAAAGCAGGTGCAATTTCGTCTTGCCAGAATGGCAATGCACGTTCAAGAGTAACTTTTAAGTTTTCTCCACCAGGAATATCGCGTTGGTCTAGCATTGCATAACGACGATCATTTGCTGCAGAACCTTCATCAGTTACTTCCATCAATGGAGGTAAAGTATCATAAGAACGACGCCAAATGTGTACTTGGTCATCTCCGTATTTTTCAGCAGTTTCTTGTTTGTTTAAACCTTGCAATTTACCATAATGACGTTCGTTTAAGCGCCAAGATTTGATTTGTGGAACCCATAATTGATCTGAGTTTTCTAAAAGTAAGTTACATGTTTTGATAGCACGAGTTAATACAGAAGTATACGCTACATCAAATTCAATTCCAGCTTCTTTGATTTTGCGGCCGCCTTCGATTGCTTCTTCAACACCCTGTGGTGCTAAATCTACGTCAGCCCAACCTGTAAATTGATTCAACGCATTCCATTCACTAAGTCCATGACGAGAAAATACTAATTTTGGCATGTATAGCTCTCCTTTGAGTTGTAGTTTCTGAAACTTTCATTTCCTGTTCTATTGTACACCGTTTTAAAATAGATTTCCATTGTAAATTAGTAAAAAATACTGGAAATCCCAGCTAGTATAGTTCGGTCACGCTAGCTTAATCTGGGCGAAGTGGAACAAATAAGAAGAGTGCAGCCTAATGACTGTACTCTTCTGGAGAATTACTCTGACTACTCTTGAGAAATCTTAGCAATATCCGCTTCAGATAAATTGATGTATTTGTAGCAAGTTCCGACAGAAACATTGCATTTTGAAGAAATGAATTGGATTGTTTCCTTCTTTTCGTGATACAAGTGTCGGATTTTTTTTACGGTTCTTGTATCTATTTTAGGCCGTCCACCAATCTTGCCTTTTCTTCGGGCATTGTTCAATCCGATTAAAGTACGCTCCGTGATTAGATCGCATTCCATCGTCGCCAAACCGTTCATTAACTTGAAGTAAATTTCCCCCATTGGATGCCGAGTGTCGATTTCTTCATCAAGGCTGACTAAATGAATACCGGAGCCTTTGAACGCTTGTGTCAGCTCAGTCAGTTGACGTGTAGAGCGTCCTAGACGGTTTAAACGGCAGATGACTAAGGTGTCGCCCGCGCCTAAACTATTGAGAACAGTCTCAAGCTCAGAGATGGGAGGATTGTCATTTGTGACGTCGAAAGATTCATGATAAACTTCGTTGCAACCGAAGTCAGATAAGATTTTGATCTGAGCATCTAAATCATTGTCAGTGATTGTTGTACGTGCATAACCAATTATTTTCATCGTTCGTCCTTTCTAGTAAAAAAGTAAAATAGGATACTAAAAATGTAGCATATAAACGGATGAAATGATAGCTGTTTTTTTATCTTTTTTTAATCTTATTCTTTCTTTTCAAATCGTCTTCAAATAATTCTCTATTTTGGTACGTGAATGGTTTTAGGGCCTGTTTCTCCGCCGACGATCACAGTTGAAACGATGTTAAGGAATAATCCATGTTCAACGACACCAACTAACTGGTCTAAATAACTACCTAAAGCGATGGGGTCAGTGATTTCTTCTAAATGAAGATCGATGATATAATGACCGCCATCAGTGACCAATGTTTTTTCAGTAGACGTTGTACGTAAAACAGGTGCATAACCCTTTTCTTCGAATAAACGAACCAGTTGTTGGCTACCGTAAGGAACAACTTCGACAGGCAATGGGAATTTACCAAGTTTTTTTACAAGTTTCGAGTCATCAACGATCCAAATACATTTTTTTGAGTACGACGCGACGATTTTTTCGAATAATAAAGCAGCACCGCCGCCTTTGATACCTTGGAAATCTTCGCTGATCTCATCTGCTCCATCAATCGTCAAGTCGACATAAGGAACATCGTCGATCCCTTTTAAAGGAATACCTAATGCTAATGCTTGGCGCTCAGTTTCTTTTGATGTA
This sequence comes from Enterococcus ureasiticus, assembly GCF_001730285.1. Taxonomy (GTDB): domain Bacteria; phylum Bacillota; class Bacilli; order Lactobacillales; family Enterococcaceae; genus Enterococcus_L; species Enterococcus_L ureasiticus. The sequence continues at coordinate 439,351 of NZ_MIJZ01000012.1, read as the reverse complement.
GTGACACCAACGATCGATAAACCTTCTTCTTTCACACGGCGGCCGATCTCATCCACCATAAATTTCGCTGTAGATCCTGTTCCTAAACCTACGATCATCCCATCTTCTACATATTTTGCTGCTTCGATTCCTGCCATTTGTTTAAGATTCAATATAAACATCCTCTCTATTCAACTCTCACACAAATATAATACATGCAAGCAATCAAAAAAGATAGCCGATTGAATGGGTTTAGTCAGTTTTTTAATCCTAAATTTATTTAATGAAATGGACATTATAGGTTGTGATATCGCAGGGGGTGTTCTGTCAGAGATTGTTTTTGTCATTGTTCTACATAAATAATAGTAGATTTTCATCACTGAGGCGGTAGAATATGTCCGAAAAATATTGTTTAACTGGAGTAACTTGTGTTGTTTTACGAGGAACATATTTTGGTGAAAAACGAAGCAAATAAATAGCGCAATGAGCAATCGTTTTTTTGAATAAAGAGATTGACAAACGAATTATGGCATGATATGCTATCAAAGGTGCTTTATCTACAGGTCTCTCGTTGGAGACGTGCTGACTGTCTATCGAAGCATATTTGATAATGAGTGCAGAGATTGCATTATTTTTTATCGCTAAAAAAGAACCACCTGGATGTGTGGAACTAGATGCGAAATGAGGAAGGAGGAAACAAGGAATGCCTACAATTAATCAATTAGTACGTAAACCTCGTAAATCAAAGGTGGAGAAATCTAATTCACCAGCGTTGAACAAAGGATATAATAGTTTTAAGAAATCTCAAACGAACGTAAACTCACCACAAAAGCGTGGGGTTTGTACTCGTGTGGGAACAATGACACCTAAAAAACCTAACTCGGCTTTACGTAAATATGCCCGTGTTCGTTTGTCTAACTTAATCGAAGTAACAGCTTATATCCCAGGTATTGGTCATAACTTACAAGAACATAGCGTGGTACTATTACGCGGTGGACGTGTAAAAGATTTACCAGGGGTACGTTATCATATCGTACGTGGTGCGCTTGATACAGCCGGTGTTACAGATCGTAAACAAAGCCGCTCTAAATATGGTACTAAAATGCCTAAAGCTGCTAAATAATTTGACAATCACTAAGGTCTTATATAATAAAGAATTTTCGGAAGGAGGAGTTACGGATGCCACGTAAAGGTCCTGTTACAAAACGCGATGTTTTACCAGATCCAATTTATAACTCAAAATTAGTAACTCGCTTGATCAACCGTGTAATGGTTGATGGGAAACGCGGGATTGCTGCTAATATCATCTATAATTCATTTGATATCATCAAAGAATCTACAGGTAACGATCCATTGGAAGTTTTCGAGCAAGCAATGAAAAACGTTATGCCTGTACTAGAAGTAAAAGCTCGCCGTGTTGGGGGTTCTAACTATCAAGTACCAGTTGAAGTTCGTCCAGAACGTCGTACAACTTTAGGTTTACGTTGGGTTGTTAACTATGCTCGCCTACGCGGTGAACATACAATGGAACAACGTCTAGCGAAAGAAATCATGGATGCTGCCAATAACACTGGTGCTTCTGTTAAAAAACGTGAAGACACACACAAAATGGCGGATGCTAACCGTGCGTTTGCACATTATCGTTGGTAAGATCCTCTCTGTATGTAATTTAACTTTACAGCAGACAGTCACTTTACAATCGATTTAAATAAAGAGAGGAGAACAACCTAGAATGGCAAGAGAATTTTCGTTAGAAAACACTCGTAATATCGGTATTATGGCTCACGTTGATGCGGGTAAAACAACAACAACAGAGCGTATTTTGTACTATACTGGTAAAATCCATAAAATTGGTGAAACGCACGAAGGTGCATCACAAATGGACTGGATGGAACAAGAACAAGAACGTGGTATTACCATCACATCTGCTGCGACAACTGCAGAGTGGAAAGGTTACCGTGTAAATATCATCGATACACCAGGACACGTGGATTTCACTATTGAAGTTCAACGTTCACTACGTGTATTAGATGGTGCTGTAACCGTTCTTGATTCACAATCAGGTGTAGAACCTCAAACTGAAACAGTTTGGCGTCAAGCAACTGATTATAAAGTTCCACGTGTTGTTTTCTGTAATAAAATGGATAAAATCGGTGCGGATTTCTTATACTCTGTAAACTCATTACATGATCGTTTACAAGCAAATGCACATCCAATCCAATTACCAATTGGTGCAGAAGATAGCTTTACAGGGATCATCGATTTAATTACGATGAAAGCTGAAATCTATACAAATGACTTAGGTACAGACATTCAAGAAACTGAAATTCCAGAAGAATATATGGAACAAGCGATTGAATGGCGTGAAAAATTAGTGGAAGCTGTTGCTGAAACTGATGAAGACCTAATGATGAAATATCTTGACGGTGAAGAAATTACTATCGAAGAATTAAAAGCGGGTATCCGCCAAGCAACGATCAACGTTGAATTCTTCCCAGTAATGGCTGGTTCTGCCTTTAAAAATAAAGGTGTTCAATTAATGCTTGATGCAGTTCTTGATTACTTGCCATCACCACTTGATATCGAAGCGATCAAAGGGATCGACGTTAAAACAGACGAAGAAACAACTCGTCCTGCTGATGACGAAGCACCTTTTGCATCATTAGCATTTAAAGTTATGACTGACCCATTCGTAGGTCGTCTAACATTCTTCCGTGTTTATTCTGGTGTCCTTGAAAGTGGTTCATACGTATTGAACGCTTCTAAAGACAAAAAAGAACGTATCGGTCGTATTTTACAAATGCACGCGAACACACGTAAAGAAATTGACAAAGTGTTCTCAGGAGATATCGCTGCCGCTGTTGGATTGAAAGATACAACAACTGGTGATACTTTATGTGCGGTAGATTCTCCAGTAATTCTTGAATCAATTGAGTTCCCAGAACCAGTTATCCAAGTTGCTGTTGAACCTAAATCAAAAGCTGACCAAGATAAAATGGGTGTGGCTCTGCAAAAACTTGCAGAAGAAGATCCATCATTCCGCGTTGAAACAAACGTTGAAACTGGTGAAACAGTTATCTCTGGTATGGGCGAATTGCACTTAGACGTATTAGTAGACCGTATGAGACGTGAGTTCAAGGTTGAAGCAAACGTTGGTGCTCCACAAGTATCATACCGTGAAACTTTCCGTGCTCCTGTAACTCAGGCAGAAGGTAAGTTTGTACGTCAGTCTGGTGGTAAAGGTCAATACGGACATGTCTGGGTTGAATTTACACCAAACGAAGAAGGTAAAGGCTTCGAATTTGAAAATGCTATCGTCGGTGGTGTGGTTCCTCGTGAATACATCCCAGCGGTTGAAAAAGGCTTGGCAGAATCTATGAACAACGGTGTTCTTGCTGGATATCCATTAGTTGATATTAAAGCAAAACTTTACGATGGTTCATACCATGATGTCGATTCAAATGAAACAGCCTTCCGTGTAGCTGCTTCTATGGCACTACGTGCGGCTGCTAAAAAAGCAATGCCTGTAATTTTAGAACCAATGATGAAAGTAACGATCACTGTACCAGAAGATTACTTAGGTGATATCATGGGACACGTTACAAGTCGTCGTGGACGTGTTGAAGGTATGGAAGCACACGGTAACTCACAAATCGTTAACGCGATGGTGCCTCTAGCCGAAATGTTCGGTTACGCTACAACATTACGTTCAGCAACACAAGGTCGCGGTACGTTTATGATGGTCTTTGACCACTATGAAGATGTACCAAAATCTGTACAAGAAGAAATCATCAAGAAAAATGGCGGAAACAACGCTTAATAGTTAAGAAATAGCTACATGCTTATTTATGACTAGGATTTTCTAACGATTTCGGTTAAACTAATTAAAGATGATCAGGTAGTTGTCACTATCTATCAAATAAAATAAAATTCATATATTTTAGGAGGAACATTTAAAATGGCTAAAGAAAAATTTGACCGTTCTAAACCCCATGTAAACATTGGTACTATTGGACACGTTGACCATGGTAAAACTACATTAACTGCTGCAATTGCAACTGTGTTAGCTAAACACGGTGGTGGAGATGCTGCATCATATGCTGATATCGATAACGCTCCAGAAGAAAAAGAACGTGGTATCACAATCAATACTTCTCACATCGAATATGAAACTGATATTCGTCACTATGCCCACGTGGATTGCCCAGGACACGCGGATTACGTTAAAAACATGATCACTGGTGCTGCACAAATGGATGGAGCTATCTTAGTAGTATCTGCTGCTGATGGTCCTATGCCTCAAACTCGTGAGCACATCTTGTTATCACGTAACGTTGGTGTACCATACATCGTTGTTTTCTTAAACAAAATGGATATGGTAGATGACGAAGAATTATTAGAATTAGTAGAAATGGAAGTTCGTGATCTATTATCAGAATACGATTTCCCAGGTGACGACACTCCTGTTATCGCTGGTTCTGCTTTGAAAGCTTTAGAAGGCGACGCTTCATACGAAGAAAAAATCATGGAATTAATGACTGCAGTTGATGAGTACATCCCAACTCCAACTCGTGATACTGACAAACCATTCATGATGCCAGTCGAAGACGTATTCTCAATCACTGGACGTGGTACTGTTGCTACAGGCCGTGTTGAACGTGGAGAAGTTCGCGTTGGTGACGAAATCGAAATCGTTGGTATCAAAGAAGATACTGCTAAAACAACAGTTACTGGTGTTGAAATGTTCCGTAAATTGTTAGACTACGCTGAAGCTGGCGATAACATCGGTGCTTTATTACGTGGTGTAGCACGTGAAGATATCGAACGTGGACAAGTATTGGCAAAACCTGCTTCAATCACTCCACACACAAAATTTAAAGCTGAAGTTTATGTTTTATCAAAAGAAGAAGGCGGACGTCACACTCCATTCTTCACTAACTACCGTCCTCAGTTCTACTTCCGTACAACTGACGTAACTGGTGTAGTTGAATTACCAGAAGGTACTGAAATGGTAATGCCTGGTGATAACGTTGCAATGGACGTTGAATTAATCCACCCAATCGCTATCGAAGACGGAACTCGTTTCTCTATTCGTGAAGGCGGACGTACTGTTGGTTCAGGCGTTGTTTCTGAAATCACTAAATAATTTAAATTTAACGATTTAATATAAAGGAACAAAACCGACGTAAAACATCGGCGTACTCGGACGTAAGTCGAAGGGAATTTCCCTTCGGCTTTTTTATTTTGATTTCAAAACTCAAGATCAAGACAAAGAAACAGCTAACTGATGCCGTGATCAGTTAGCTGTTTTTTCGTCTATTTAAAGAATAAAAACCAATACTATAGTAGATATGTTCTTAATTAGTATTCAAAATAGATAATTAGCACCACTTGAGCATCAATAGTATAAAAAAGTGAGCTAATGTATTTAAAAGGCGTTTGAATGTTCATTTCTTTTTTTTGAATTATAGTAATATTGTTTTACAAGGTTGATTTAGGAAAAATACAAAAAAAATATAATTATTATAGTGTTTTTTCTAATAACAAACATATCTCAAATGCAATTAATTCGAGATATAAAATATAGTCTGTTACTTAATGAAATTAATTGTACCCTATTTATATTCAACCGTCTAGACTAGTTTCTATCAGGTTTTTATGCAAATTTAACAATTTTTGATAATAAAATAAAATAAAATTTGAATTTTTGAATTTTTATTGTTTTTTTTATATCGATTTTTGAATATTAGCCGTCAAGATAACCGTCAAATTTTATAAGAAATGGGGAGTTATTTGTGGTAAAAAAAGGCGAAAATATTTATAAAAGAAAAGATGGTCGCTGGGAAGGCCGCTTTACAAAAAATAGAACCACTAAGGGACGGATCATCTATGGCTACGTTTATGGTAAATGCTATTCCGAGGTCAAAGAAAAATTATCCGTGAAAAAAGCACAGTATATTTTCTCTAGTCAGCAAGAAAGTAACTATTCCGGTACAGTTGAAGAGTGGATCACTTATTGGTTAGAAAAATCAATAAAGGAATCGATTAAGATGTCCACTTATTCTAATTATAGAGGGAAGATTGAAAAGCACATCATCCCTCATTTAGGAAACATACCGTTGAAAAAATTAAAAAGAGAAGATATAGAAACGTTCATTCGCCACTTAGCATCTATTCAATTGTCAAATAGTACTATTCAAAATATTGTGAATCTGCTGAAAAGTGCAATAAAAGAAGCTATCAGGATGGAAAAAATCTATCATAACCCATGTAAAAACGTATTACTACCATCCGCTCAGAAAGCTTCTGTCCAAGCACTACCTATAAACAATCAAAGAAAGTTAGAACGAGCAGCTCTTCAAGAAGAAGAAAGTTCAGCGATCATTATTGCCTTATATACAGGGATGAGAATTGGAGAAATCAGCGGACTTCGTTGGACAGACATTGAGTGGAACAAAAATATCATTTATGTACGTCGAACGATTTCTAGAATTCCTTCAACCACACATGTCGGGAAAACAGAACTGGTGATTGATTTACCAAAAACGAAGACATCAATTCGAGCAATTCCACTTTCGAAAAATTTAAAAAAGTACCTTCAAATAAAACGTGAAAATGCAACAGGTAGTTACATCGTGAACTGTAAAGGAACTTTTACAGAACCCCGGATCATCAGCTATCGCTTTAAAAAAGTACTTAAGAACGCGGGTATTGCTCCAATTAGCTTCCATAGCTTACGACACAGCTTTGCAACAAGATGTATCGAAAAGGGAGTCGACATTGCAACATTAAGTAAAATTTTGGGACATGCATCAGTCAAAATGACGTTAGATACGTACGCAGATTCAATGTGGGAAACTAGGAAATCAGCTTTAAATGTCTTAGATAAAAATTTAATCATTTAAAAAAATAAATTAGATAAGCCGTCATCAAAGCCGTCAGCATTTATGAGATACGCGATGCTAAAAGGGTTTAAAAGGTTATATCTCGAATTAATTGCATTTGAGATATTTATTCGTGAGAAATTTAAAAGGAATAGCGTCAATAAACGTACATTTTATTTTAACATAAGGAACAAAGAATTGATAAACTAATCTTTAGACATAGAAAAGAGGAAAGAAATTATGTATAAAATCGGCTATCTACCATTATCAACAGCAACTGAAAAAGAGTATGCGACTGGCTTAGAACAAGTTTTTGAGGATGTCAAAACTCTTGAACAAAGTCGTATGAATTTCGAAGAAATAAGCCAATTAGATGCAATTGTGATTCAAGATGATGAAAATCATTTTGTAGAGGATGTTTGCGAACTCTTAGTTTACCTTAGAAATAATGCTAGAACATTGATCTGGATTGTTTCAGAACAGTTACCTAAGATAAACAGAAAAATCTACTCAAAATTAGGTATCGATGGATTTGCCTGTAAAGAAAGCGAACCAGATGAGCTAGCATCATTACTTTTAAATGGGTTAAAACGCATGAATGCTAAGCCAAAAAGTAAAAAACAAGAATCCGGTGTTGCGCTTGATTCTAATAACTTAAATATTGTAGTAAATGGTCAAGCAATCTGGCTAACTAAATCAGAGTTTTTACTCACAGAGCTTCTATATAAAAACATGAACAACGTGGTCACTTACGAAGAGATACGACAACATCTTTGGGCAGAAAGTGTGGGAAATCAGCAGTACAGGATTACCAACTTAGTCTTTCTTTTAAGACAAAAAATGAGAGTAAGCCCGATTGATGTGATGACCGTCCGTTCCAAAGGGTATATGTTAACGATATAAAGGCTGCGTTTTGGGCCTAACAATAAACATTGTTGAAGGAGGAGACATAATTGACCATTTTCAAAGCGCCTCACTTCGAGGAGGTGAAATACACAATGGATTGTCAAATTAGGACGAGGAAAGTAAAGAGAGGTGAGAAAAAATAATGAAGTTGATACAGTCTGAAAAAATGAAAAAGCGTTTAATAGTAGGGGCTGTGCTAACACTATTAGCAGTAGCAGGTGCTTGGCAATGGAAAACAACCAACCTTTCAGCTGCACCGAAAGAAGAAACAAAAACGGAAAAAGAAACAAAAACGAAAGAAAAGAAAGAGCAAGCCGTACAGAGCAATGATGAGCAGGCAACGGCTACTCGTACAGCACAACCAATGCCACTTGTTTCAAATGAAGAGGGACTCAAAGCAGAGCCTAAAACTTTTAGAATCAACCAAAATGCAGCTTTTCCGACAGCAGGTAGCTCAAAAACAGAATTGGAAAAACTTGTTTCTGGTCTTGAAATTCCACAACCAGCGTCTGGAATTAATTGGAAATATGTAACTGAGTCTGGTGAGGGAGTAGCAACGCCAAGTAGTGCCGAGGTTGGTTTTCAGATGATTTATGTAGAAATTACAGAAATGTATAGTCTAACAAGCATTGTAGTACCAATTCCAGTGTCTGTAACGAATGCTGATACAACAATGATGCTTGCAAACACCGTAGCATTGCAGACGGATACTTTTAACACTCAAATCATTTTGTATCAAAGTGAAACTATTGGTAAAAGTAATGACGAGCTGAAAGAGCTTATCATGACAAAAAGTAATGCGCGAGCATGGGATGTAGTTACGGGGGAAGCTGTATCAACAACTGTTTCTCAAACAAACACTCAAGCAGGTACAGCCGCTGCTTATACTGCGACATTCCGTGTTGAGGCAAATGGTATACAAGGAACGACGCTGAAGAATGTGATTGTCTATGGTGCCAACCTGAAATCGCCGTATTATTTTACCACGGAAGTGAATACTACACTTGATATGGGAACGAATGCTAGCAATCTATTTACCTCATACAGAACAACAACAAACACAGCTGCGTCAAGTTCAACTTATGAATGGGTGACCAGCGAAGGAGAACCAACAAATCCAGTCAATACCTTCAAACCAAGTGAACAAGGTTTCCAATGGGGTTATATTAAAATGACCGAAAAACTTAATCCTCAAATTAGTGGGATTATTCGAATACCGATTATGGTAACTTATATCAATGTATCAGTCGTGGTTAATGGTAAAGCTGGATTGAGCTACACTGGGAGTTCACTAAATGCTAGTGAGGTTAAGGGAAAAACAGTGGATCAGATTATGAGTTTATTGATGAGTAAATACGACCTGAAAGTGTGGGATCTTAAGACTGGAGAAAACTTAGATTTCCAAGCGACAACTCCCAACATCAATCAAGGGTTTCGAGGTAATGGAGACGTGAATCTTAAGATCACATACGGTACAGAGACTTTGAATTACACCATTAGGGCTCTAGTAGTTCCAGATGATGTGTTTGGAGTTAACGGCAGGGAAGGATGGGAGGATCTTCCAATAGGCGCACCTAATGGGCTGCTTGTCAATCCGATTAACAAGTCCAGAATAGGCTTCGCAGAACGTGGAATGCCCGCCTATGGTTCAATTCATGGATTTTTTATTCAAGATGAAAATCAAAAAGGCTATGTTTGGTCATCAGGTACTAATGGGGCTGGGAACGGACGGGTTTCTGATATCCCTGGTGTTGGATCAACTCCTTTGTACGGAACTACATGGAATAGAAATTTTGGATTAGGGTATAAAACTATTAGTGACATAGATGCGCGATTCTCTTTCCGTAAAGGGGATTCATTGAAGCAGGTATTGGTAGACTCGAAGAATAAGGTTCTATATGTCTATGATATAAATTTAGCTGTAAACCTAAATTTTTCAATTTCACTAAACATGTATAATTTAGACACAACGACCCGCAAATTTTCTATGTTAGAAAGTGTGGATACAGATTATCTTACCGATAACGTGCCTATTTATGCATTAGGAAATAATAGTGGTTTTTATATGGAACCACAAGCGAATAGACGATTAACGATTAAATTAAAAGATAATCAAGGGAATTGGTTATCTGATTATACAAAATATATTGCCGGAGATAATAAGAACATCGGAACTAATGGCAACTTTAACTATTTCGGTAATAATTTTTCGGGAACGGGAACGGAAGCTAGGAACTTAAAACAAGGTGCAACAATCATTAGTGGTGTCGATTCGGCTTATCAACTGGGTGCGCCATGGAAACCTATTCCAATGGATGGTGCATTAAAAACAGGCTATCAGGTCTTTGTTGGAGAAGAAATGCCGTATATGAAATTAAAAGCGACACCTGAGACATGGAACATTTATCAGGACGATAGCAGCACGAGTTTTGAAACAGACTATACATTAAGCCAAATTCCCGAACCTACATCTTATGGAACAGTTTATGTAACGTATCCAAACAATCAAAAAGAAACAATCGGTTTTGAATCTAATGCAAATAAAACAACAACGGGACATGTATCTATCCCTAGAAGTACTTTACCAGCTGTCATGAATGATGTTTCTGCTTCAATCAAAACGTATCAAACAGAGCTGGTTGCGATTAATGAAGCGCCTGGAACGATGAAGGGGCTACCTTCTGAAGACTATTCGGTGAATATCAACGTTTATAACTTAGGTGTAACACTAATCGCACAATCAATCAAGAAGGACACTCCTTGGACAAAATCTGCTGCTTCGTTAGTAAAAGATCCAGTAATTCTACCAGGGCATACCGCTACGTTTGAATTTGTAGATGGAACACCAGATACATCGACAGTAGGTGTGCAAATGATCAAAGTTCGTATGACAGATAGTGACGAACCTACCCAAACCAAAATCATTGAAGTTCCATTGAACGTAACAGCAGCTGCACCGCCAACTACAGGTTTGACGATAGCTGCCAATGATTTCACTGTGAGGAAAAGTACTTTAGAAGGCTTATCTACAGATGAGATCAAAGCATTGATCTTGAAAGAATCAAAAGCAATTGGTTGGGATAACGGGACTGGACTAACAGAGGGTGTTAGCGTATTAGTAAATGAAACGACCCTAACAGCTGAATCAGATTCTTCTGGTAGCTATACAGCAAAAATTCGTGCAGAAAAAGGCTCAGACAATGCATCGAAAACAATTAATATTAAAGTAAATGCTGGTTTAGATGCAGCGGCTGTATTGCAGACGGTTACCTTAGGAACAGGTGCTGACTATTGGACAGCTGCACGATTAAAAGCATCGGTCAAAGATGTAAAAATAAGTGATACAGCAGTAACTGATTATTCTGTAACCTTACTAGAAGCGCCAGTTACCAAACGTATTTCAACTACTGCAAATCCTACAGTACCAATGCTGGTGAAAGTAACAGATAATCAAAATCCATCAAATACATTAGAGATTACAACAACAGTTAGAGTCACTTGGGGGAATGCAATTGCCTTTGGTGGCAGCAATACAATCGTCACTTCACCAAATGCGCAATCAAGCTTTGTCTTGTCACTTCACGAAGATAGCGATGGAAAGCCAAGACTTGTCTCTGGCTATGGAAATTTACCAAGCGCTAATGAAGGAACACCATTGTCAAGTAGTACAGGAGCGGCGCCTTATTATCAAGTGACACGCTATGATCTATCTGGACAAGCAACAGGGGTTACAAATGCTAAGGAAGTCACAAGTGGACCAAACGCGGTTGGAGATGTGACCTTCCAAGGATTAGGAACCAATACACCAGCGCAACTAGTGGATACTTTTGGTACTAACGGTCAACTAACGGTCAACTATGGTGATGTTCTGCGTCTCTATACGAAAGACGGTCAACGTGCATTGTATACAAATAATGCAGGTCCAACACAATTATTAGGTGGAGTACCAGATGATGAAACAGTTTTTGTGGTCGTAACAAAAAATGGATTTGAACCATTGTATTTCAACCAACTAGATGCAAAAGATATTTCGATTTCTTCCGAGTTAACAAGTTCAGAAGCAGGATACAACGACAGCTATACAAGTATTAGCTCATATTTCTCTATACCGAATGGTGTATCAGGAACGAACTATACAAGAGTTGCAGCTGCTGGTTTTAAAACATATCCTAAGTTGAACTTAGCCGTTGGCGAAGAAGAGACGGGAAGTGTCTACGTAACAGAACCAACAAGTGCATTAAGCAATCAATACTTGAAATATGCTTACGATGTTACGTTTGTTGGAACAGGACCAGAATTACAAATTGTAGGACCTCTTGCGCCATTAAGCTTTGGAACACAAAAAATCAAGTCGTATACACAAGAAATTAAACGGACGAATTCAGGCTGGGGCTTTACTGTTCTAGACAGCCGCTTAGTTAAAAACGGCTGGGTAATCCAAGCGAAAATGGAAAATCCATTTGAAACAGGTAGCGGAGAAAACATCAAAGAACTTAAAGGTGCTGCACTACAGCTTAAACAAGCAGGCAAAACCTTGAGTTTAAATGACGATTTCCAAACAATCTACCAAAAAGATGCTCCAAGTGCGAGTAACTTTGTATCATGGAGTGCAGATGAAGGCTTCTCTTTACAAGTACCGTCAGGTGCGATTGATAAAGATGCCACGTATAGCAGTCGAGTAGATATGATCTTGACAAATGCACCGACAGAATAGGAGGGAACAAGATGAAGAAGAAAAGAATGAAGTACCTGATTGCCTTCCTTAGCACGTTCCTTCTCATTCTTTTAGTACCTCATGAGGTGTTAGGAGCTGAAAGTGCAGAAATGGATGGTCAAGTAGGGATCCACTTTGAGAATGACTATACACCAACGTCATCTAGTGAATCAGAAGAAATACCCGAAGGCAAAGACCCTGAAAAAGTACTGCCGTCAACTATAAAACCTGTTGGCGGTCAAACAGGGAAGCTACTGAATACCGGAGAATTGGTCACCGCTGGATTTAGTCTGACAGGACTGTTCTTGATCGGTGCAGTACTAGTACTGTTTTATTACAAACGTAGGAAAGAGCAACACCAAAATAAATAATAAAAGAAAATGGAGAGATAATAATATGAAATCAATTAAATTAATGAGTTTAGGTTTAGTAGTGTTAAGTGCAGTAGCTTTAGGAGCGCCATCAGTGCAAGCAGCTGATCCAGTAGCAGAAACAAATGCAGATGTAAAATTTGTAGAAGATAAAGACCCAATAACACCAGATAAACCAGATGTAGTTGATCCAACTAAGCCGACTGAACCTGGTAAAGGTATAGACCCTGATGGTAACGGTAGCGGTGGTAATGGAACGAAATCATTTAATATCAATTGGGTATCAAATTTCAAATTTGGTGAGATCAAAATTGGTAGTACAAATATGACTGCTTTCGCAGCACCAACAACATTAAAATGGACAGACGGATCAGAACCAACAACTGGATTGGCGAACTTCTTGCAAGTAACAGATAACCGTGGGACAAATGCGGGATGGAATGTTTCTGTGGAAGGATCTGCTTTTAAAGAGTTGGATGAGTCAAGTAACCCAACAACGACTGAGCTAAAAGGCGCAAGCATCACCTTGAATGACGCACAAATCGTGGGTGATACAGATGGCGCAGCCCTAGCACCAACTGCTGTATCTGTTGGTGAAGATATTTTAGCAACTGGTTCACATACTGTTTTGGATGCTGGAGCTGGTAAAGGTCAAGGAACATGGGCTGTGACTTGGGGAGCAGATACGGATAAAACGACATTAAAAATGAATGATGATAAAACAAATGCAACTGCTGGTGTTCAATTATCTGTACCAGTTACAGCACAACCAAAAGCAGATAAAAGCTATCGTTCAACACTAACTTGGAAATTAGTAACTGCACCAACTAACTAAGAAATCAAACTAAAAAAAACAGAATTAGGAGAGAATATTATGAAAAAAATGACTTTATTAAGCTTAGGAATCATCAGTTTTAGCGCATTAACATTAGGAGCATCAGCAGCATTTGCGGAAGAGGAAGTAACAAATCCAAATCCAGAAGCAAAATCAGACGCAACAGTATTATTTGAAGCAGACGAAACTGGAAAACCGCCAGTTGTACCACCGACAGATGGCAACGATAAAGATGGTGAAATTGATGAAACAGAAACGGACGGAAATACTGGTAACGGTACAGCGAGTTTTAATATTTTAGTTTCTAATTTCCGTTTCAATGATCGTGCAGACGACGATGGTGAGGGCGATATTGAAAACTTCACTAAATTTAAACCGATCAAATTAAGCGGAAATGGTATGAAATTATGGGCTAAAGGAACACAATTAGGTGTAAAATTTAAAGACGATGAAGATACAACGATTTATAAAAACGTCCCTAACTTTGTTCAAGTAGTTGATAACCGCGGTAAAATGAGTGGTTGGAATCTAAGTGTTACTGCAACACCATTTTCAGGTAAAAACGAAGCTGATATGACGATTACATTGCAAGGTGCTGTTTTAAGCTTAAATAATTTAAATCTTAAAGGACCTACTGGTGTTGCAGCGCCAAGTATTCTACATCAAGGAGTAGAGATTGGTACTGATTCTAAAACGCTACTAAGTGCAGATCAAAGTGTAGCTCAAGAAAATAAACAAGGAACTGGTTCTTGGTCATTGAAATTTGGTAATGAAGAAACTATTGCTCCAAATAACTATGCAACATTAGTACCAGATACTGGCGTACAATTAGATATCCCAGCAAGTGCGCAACCACAAGCGGGTGTTGAATACAAATCTGAATTAACATGGATCTTAGCAGACGGACCAGTATCTGAATAGATAGGTAATTTTCGTGACTGGGACGTAATTCTAAATGTTATATCCCAGTCGTAATGAATCTGCATAAACGACAGAGTTAAAAGCAACTCTATTAAAATAAAATTAGTCTTTTGGAGGAAACAAACAAATGAAAAAAACAGCAATTTTAGCATTATGCTTAATCAGTACAGGAATTTTAGGCGCAAAAAGCGTTCAAGCGGAAGAAGAATTTTCAGCAAAAGCAACGACAGATGCAACAGTTACTTTAGAAGCAGATAACGGTGGAAATGAAGGCGAAAAACCAACAGGCCCTGGTGGTGGAGATGGCGGAGACGGTGGTGGCGAAATCGATCCAACAGATCCAGGAGAAGGTGTCGTTGATCCAGAAATGACCACGTCTTTACGTTTAAGTCTATTAACAGCTTTTGATTTTGGTGAAATCAAAATGTCTGGTAATACGCAAGATTACACAGCAAAATTACCAAAACTAAATTTTGTAGAAGGTGGACTAAAAGAACGTCCAAACTTTGCTCAAGTAACAGATAACCGTGGAAACAATGCTGGTTGGACACTAACAGCAAAAATCTCAGACCAATTTAATAATAAGACCTCTGTTTTAACAGGTAGCACGATTACATTGGATAATGGTTGGGCACAAGCACAATCTGCTGATAATGCAGCTAAACCAACTGTTGCTAAACCAGTTATTTTAACATCAGATGACGATGTATTGATTGCAGGTGCCGAAGAAAACACCGGTATGGGAACATGGAATATCTTATATGGAACTCTTTTAGAATCAGATAAAGAGACATTAGGTGATGCAGCTACTAGTGTACACTTAACAATTCCAGGTTCTATTAAAAAGACTGCAGGTAAATATACTGCTAAAATCGAGTGGACATTGAATAATACACCACTAACAAATTAAAATCATAAATGAGGAGAACGCAACAAGCTTATACGCTTGTTTTTTCTCCATTTTATAAGGAAGTGTAATCATTGAAAAAAGTATTTCTATTTAGCGCATGCTTAGTTGCGGTGTCACTGATCCCTATGGCAGCATCTGCCGACGATAGCAGCAGTATTGAATCAAATGCCTATGTAAGTATTGAAAAAAATGATGGTTCAGAAATTGAAAAACCAGTCAATCCGATTGACCCGACAAAACCAGTCAAACCAGTACCAGAGATTGATGGAGAAGAAAATCCTCATCCACCAAGTACGAAGGGTCCATTGAGCATTAATTATGTTTCAAATCTAAGATTTGGGAGTCAAAAAGCGCAAGGAAATGACGCTATCTATAAAGTGAAACCGGATCAGTTAATGGATGATGAAGAAACAGTTATTGAGGTGCCAAACTACATCCAGATCACAGATAACCGTGGAACTAACGTTGGTTGGCGCTTAACGGTTAAACAAAATGGTGCGTTTAAAAATGGTAGTAACGATTTAGCTGGAACAGAACTTGTTTTCACAAATCCTGTGTTAAGTGCTAAATCAGGTAAAACAGAAACAGCACCGACAGCTAATCCGACATTTACCTTAACCGCGGATGGTCAAGAAGCGCTAGTGATGAACGCAGAAGCAGGTCACGGGATGGGCACTTGGGCAGATCGTTTTGGTGATACTAACGACCAAGCTACTAGTAGCATCCAGTTAAAAATTCCTGGAGATTCAAAAAAAGTTGCTGGATTGTATAAGACAAGTCTTACTTGGACATTAAGTGACAGTCCACAACAATAGACGCAGTAACTAAAACAAGCATTAAAGAAGCAACACCTAGTTCTCGGAGTTGAACACGTCTGTCCCAGCCTCAAGTTCATAGTGTAATTATTTATAATTTACTGCACAAGGGATACATACTTTTTTGATAGGACCTTGTGCAATCAAAGTAATCGATAGTTGAGAGTGAAAGTTACTTCTTTGGTAGTGAGCAGATTAGCTGAAGAAGTCGTTCGCTACCAGCGAAGCGGTTTTCGGCATAAGTCTTCTCTGAGTCGATAAAATGAAACAAAAAATAAAGGGGCAATTTAAACGATGAATAATAAAAAAATGACAAGTGTTTTCTTAGGTATACTAACATTAGTAGCTATGGTAGGAGTAATGTTTACAAGTACTTATAAAGCAGAGGCTGCGACACCGTTTTTAAATGACTTAAGCGTGAAAGAGAGCACTGACAGCTACGTTGTCCGTTATAATTTGACCAAAGTCAAAAAAGGGGCGTCTATTCACTTATCAATCATGAGCCAGCAGGGAAAAGAACTTGCTGACAAGGGGATCATCGCTACACCTGAAAAAGCAGGTGCATATGAATTCGAGATCAGTAAAAAAGATATCAATTTAAATGAAGGATTCTTCATCGAATACCGTACGAACAATGACAAAGTTTTAGATGGATTGGGAAAACATTTAGTTAGTGTTAACGGTATCAATTATTTCTAAACGATTTTATTAAGTTTTAGAAATAAGAGGTTGGGGCAGGCGTGTTTAACTCCGAGGACTAAAGGAATCCCCATATAGTTGTTAATAAATATAAAGAAATTCACGGAAGACTAGAATATAGCTTCCGTGAATTTCAAGTTGTTTTGTATCTTTTATTATTTATATAAAAATTATATTCCAAGCCATTATTCAATATATAAATAAAAAAAAGATATAAAAAGCACCAATGTAGAATATAAACGTTCTAATGTTCACTTTCATTTTTTTTATTGTAGTAATATTACTTTATAAGTTGATTACTAATAGAAATATCTATTAGATATTACATTTTTTTGATGAAGGAGTGAATAAACTATTTCCCCAAAAAACAATAACAAAAAGAATACAATACATAAACGAGTGATTCGTTAGTAGTAAGCGATAACCGTCTTACATGAAATTAATTGTACAACTAAAAAATAAGTTGATAAGAAAAGGAGAAAACAGTATGAAACGATTGATACCAGTTATTTTGACTATGATAGGATTTGTCGCGGTTGGTTTTACAGGAGGACAACATGCATCGGCTGAAGAAATGAGTTTTTCTGTAGAAGCAAAATTACCAGAAAATCAGCGAGATAAAAGCAAAACCTATTTTGATTTACGTGTAAAACCAGGTGAAACTCAAGAACTAGAAGTCGAATTAAAAAATAACACTGATAAAGATGTTACAGTTCAGACTAAAGCGAACACGGCCATCACAAATGACAATGGTGTCATCGATTATGGTGCCGTTGATCCTAAACTAGATAAAACATTGGCCTATCCATTTGGCAAACTTGCAAAAGTTGATCCTGAAGTTCAACTTGCGCCAAAGGAAACTAAA
This sequence comes from Enterococcus ureasiticus, assembly GCF_001730285.1. GTDB lineage: Bacteria > Bacillota > Bacilli > Lactobacillales > Enterococcaceae > Enterococcus_L > Enterococcus_L ureasiticus. The sequence goes on along the minus strand of NZ_MIJZ01000012.1, from coordinate 421,452 downwards.
TTACTTAAAGTACAAGTAGCACTTCCAAGTGAAACATTCAACGGAATTATTCTAGGAGGCTTACACTTCACTCAAAAAGAAGAAAAAGCTGGAGAAAACAAAGAATCGGGCGTACAAATTGAAAATAAATTTGCCTATGTTATCGGTGTCCGTTTATCAGAAAATGACGATGAAGTAAAACCAGAGTTGCAGTTGACAGGTGCCAAAGCAGGACAACGAAATTATCGTAATAATGTATTGGGAACTTTACAAAACCCAACACCCCGTATTCTAGGTAACATGACGGTAACTGCAGATGTTTTTGCAATCAACAATCAAGAAGCACCTGTATTCCATAACAAACAAGAAAATTTAAATATGGCACCTAATTCAAGTTTTAATTACGGAATTCCAACGGCAAACAAACCATTTAAAGCTGGAAAATATATATTAAAAATGGCAGTAGAAGCAGCCGGAGAAAAATGGGAGTTTGAAAAAGAATTTGAAATCAAAGAAGATGAAGCGAAAAAACTGAATGATGACGCTGTAGAACTCGCAGAAGAAGATAGCGATTATACACTTTATTTCATTATCGGTGGAGCAGTATTTGGCGTTGTGATCATTGGATTGATCATTTGGATGATACGCCAAAGAAAGAAACATCAAGAAGAATTAAGAAGAAAAGAAGCGCGTAAAAAAGCGAAACGTGCGCGTAAAAATAGAGAACAATCAGGTAATAAGAAGAAAAAACCATCTGAGAAAAGACAACCAAAATAAAAAATAACTAATAAAACCAGATAGCATCAAACTGTGACAAAATCGGGAAACGAAGGTGCAATGCACCGAATAACCTGTTCACTTTTTTTGTGAAACTGTGTTTAAAATGGTAGGTAAAACTATTTAATGGTTTTACCTACCATTTTTTGTTATATTAATTCTTATAAGAAGCTTGAGTAGCTTCATTTAGAATGATTCAATTTTCGACTATTCTTTACTTTCTTATTTGATATAGAATCGGTACAATGAACTAGAGGAGTTGGTGCAGTATGTTTGATATTATACGTGTTTATCTAATAGAAGATGAATTTGTTTATAGAAAAAAACTACATGATTTTATTTCTTCACTCCAGCAAAAATCTTTTCAATACACAGTACACATTACTTCAATAGAAGAACTAGAGACTTTTTATTACAGTGAAATAGAAGCATTAACTATTGAGGATAACGATGTTTTTATTGTGGATATTGATTTAAAGTCTCATTTTTCAGGGATTGATATTGCTAAAAAAATTAGAGAAAAAAATAAAAACAGCTTCATTATCTTTTTAACTAATTTAGAAAATAAAGGGATTGAGATTATTAACCAAAACATTCACGCCACATCTTATCTAATAAAAGGAATTGGTTTGAACGATCGCACAGTTGGTAACTTGTTTGCTACTATTAAAAAGGAAATTGTAAATCGGACCCAAGATACCGAAGAATACATTTCTTTAAAAAAATTTGGAAAAACAATATTTGTAAAATATAAAGATATACTCTATATTCAAACGGCATCTGGCATGCGAAATATGTTAGTAGTCAAAACGATTCAGTCCGAACAAATGATAGAAGGCTCGATCAATAAGCTGAAAGAACAAATAGATCCTCAATATCTCTATACCGGTTTACGCTCTTATATTATTAACTTAACCCATGTTTCAGCATTAAGTCGTCCAGAGGGGCTGATCATGTTTGATGATGGTAGTGAATTAGAGGTCGGTTCAAGAATAATTAATAAATTGAAAAGTGTATTATAATCACAATTCTTGAATGGGCGGAAAGAGGCGTTTTATGGGAGTAACAATGGAAGTGATGTTAATATCCTTGAATTATATTCAAGTTCTTTGGTTATTAGGGTATAAAAAGTATTTTAGTTTTCGACAGGTTATTTTTCTAACAGGCTATACACTGGTTGAAGTTCTGATCTATTACGTTTTTCAGGATAGTAGAGCAATCAATTTACTGATCATTTTTGTAGGGCTTGAATTTCTGTTTATTATTCGCTTTTTACAAAGTTGGATATTGGCAGCGCTCTATTTTCTTCTGCAAAATACGATGATGCTTCTTGCGGGGCTGATTGCATGGGACTCACTGTTTATTTTATTGATCAGACGTGTCATCACGGTAGAACAATTCCGACAAATGGATGATATCGCTTGGATTTTTCAACAATTATTACTATTTATTTTTATCCTTATTACGAAAAAAATAAGTAGCAAATTTAATATATTTGAATCTGTCTCACAACTTCAAAAAAAATACATTACGCAATCTATTCTTTGTATTGTTGTGCTTTATTCACTAAATGTCATTCGAACTATTAGTCTTCTACAAATGCAAATTGTAAAATTTGCTTACTTAACAGGTATATTATTAACATTTACAGGTGTTTTTTGTTACGTGATTTATCTGGTCAGTCGATTTTATCAACAACAGCAAAGTATTCGAATTCTTTCTGAGAAATCATTTCAAGAGGAAGAAAAATTACATTTAGCTAATGAGTTTAGGCATGACTACCGAAATATGCTGGTAAGTTTACTGACGTATTTAGAGCAAGGTCAGGTTGTGGAAGCACGCGATTATGTGTCTTCAATCGTCGACTATTCAAATTCTTTTATTGAAACAGATGCTTACTCTCAAGTTGCTGCTATAAAAAGCCCGCCAATTCAAGGGTTGTTGATAAAATTTATAGAAAGTTGCCGTGACAAAAAAATACCAGTACATTTCGTAGTAAAACAAGAAATTTCAGAGCTAGACATTACAATCAATCTATTGGATTTTATTCGTTGTTTGTCAATTCTTTTGGATAATGCAGTAGAAGCATCGAAAGGGATTGAACATCCCTTGATTGAAGTGACAATGGATATTTATGAACAATCAACCGTTGTGGAAGTTAGAAATACATATGTAGGCAATTTATCTATTGAAAAACTACTTAAAAATAATTTCACAACGAAGGAAGGACACCAAGGGAAAGGGCTTCATATTTTTACTAAGTTATTAAAGCACTATCGAAAAGCGTCATATGCTTTTGATATAGAGGATGACTTTTTCGTCGCGAGTTTTTCTTTGCCGAAAATCATGAAAAATATGTAAATAGAACTAAAAAACGTAATTCTTCTATAGTAGTAATTCAAATCAAATTTTTCTGAATTCGCTAAAGTGAATCAAATACTATAAAAAAGACTGTGTTTATTACTTTTTATGTAATAAGCACAGTCTTTTTATGAACGAGTACTCCTTCAGCAAAAAAACAAGTATATAAATATCCTGTTACTTCTATTATAAAGAGGAAACTTAAACCTAAATTGTAACCAATTAAAAAAGTTACTAATGAAAAAAATACCTATAAGAAAAAAACGGATCTTTTCTAAAAAAATCCTTGCTATTACTATGTTTCTATAATATAATTACAAAGGTGCTATTTATAGAAGTGTGAAAAGCACTGGTAAATCAAGCTTTTGATCTACCGGCTAAGAAACGAGAGGTTGCGACACGCCCGGGCGCTTTGCCACGAACGAGCGTGACGGAAAAATTTTCGTGGAGCTATGTCTACTTTCAAAATAGGCGAAGGAGGGAACAAGATGGCAAAACAAAAAATTCGTATCCGTTTAAAAGCGTATGAACACCGTATTTTAGATCAATCAGCGGATAAAATTGTAGAGACAGCAAAAAGAACTGGAGCTGACGTATCAGGACCAATTCCATTACCAACAGAACGCTCACTTTACACAGTTATTCGTGCGACTCATAAATACAAAGATTCACGCGAACAATTCGAAATGCGTACGCACAAACGTCTAATCGACATTGTGAACCCAACACCAAAAACAGTTGATGCTTTAATGAAGCTTGACTTACCATCTGGTGTGAATATTGAAATCAAACTATAAAATCAAGACAATGGAGGTGTACTCATGACCAAAGGAATCTTAGGGAAAAAAGTGGGAATGACACAAATCTTTACTGAGTCTGGTGAATTAATTCCAGTAACAGTAGTTGAAGCTACGCCAAACGTAGTTTTACAAGTAAAAACTGTTGAGACTGACGGATACGAAGCTATCCAAATCGGTTACCAAGACAAACGTGAAGTTTTATCAAACAAACCTGCGAAAGGTCATGTTGCAAAAGCAAACACGGCTCCTAAGCGCTTCATTAAGGAATTCAAAAATGTTGAGCTAGGAGAATATGAAGTAGGTAAAGAAATTAAGGTAGATGTTTTCCAAGCAGGAGACATTATTGATGTTACAGGAACTTCGAAAGGTAAAGGATTCCAAGGCGTTATCAAACGTCACGGACAAAGCCGCGGACCAATGTCTCACGGTTCTCGTTACCACCGTCGTCCTGGGTCAATGGGTCCAGTTGCGCCTAACCGTGTATTTAAAAATAAAAAACTTGCTGGCCGTATGGGTGGCAACCGCGTAACAATTCAAAACCTTGAAATTGTTAAAGTGGACGCTGAAAGAAATGTAATCATGATCAAAGGTAACATTCCTGGAGCGAAAAAATCATTAATCACAATCAAATCAGCTGTGAAAGCTAAATAAGCGTAGGGAAAGGAGGAACTAAGGAATGCCGAATGTAGCATTATTTAAACAAGATGGAACTCAAAATGGTGAAATCACTTTAAACGAAGAGATTTTCGGAATCGAACCAAATGAAACTGTTGTCTACGATGCAATCATCATGCAACGTGCTTCATTAAGACAAGGTACACACTCAGTAAAACACCGCGGAGAAGTTCGTGGCGGTGGCCGTAAACCATGGCGTCAAAAAGGAACTGGTCGTGCTCGTCAAGGTTCAATTCGTTCACCACAATGGCGTGGAGGTGGCGTAGTCTTCGGACCAACACCACGTTCTTACAGCTACAAACTTCCTAAAAAAGTTCGTCGTTTAGCAATGAAATCTGTATTGTCAGATAAAGTTGCTGAAAACAACTTGGTAGCAGTTGAAGCTTTAGGCTTTGATGCACCAAAAACAAAAGAATTCAAACAAGTTTTAACAAACTTATCTATTGATGCGAAAGTATTAGTTGTTTTAGAAACAGGCAATGATTTTGCAGCATTATCTGCTCGTAATCTACCAAACGTTTCTGTAGTAACTTCTGATAACGTAAGTGTTTTAGATATCGTTTCTAATACTAAAGTATTGGCAACACAAACTGCTCTTACTCAAATTGAGGAGGTGCTTGCATAATGAACTTACTAGACGTAATCAAACGCCCAGTGATCACTGAAAAATCCATGCTTGCTATGGACGAAAAGAAATACACTTTCGAAGTGGACACTCGTGCAAATAAAACTTTAGTAAAACAAGCTATTGTAGCAGCATTTGATGTTAAAGTTAAAAACGTAAACATCATTAACGTGCGCCCTAAATTTAAACGTATGGGCAAACATGCTGGTTACACAAAAAAACGTCGCAAAGCTGTTGTGACATTAACAGATGATTCAAAAGAAATTCAAATTTTCGATGCTGCTGAATAAGCAGTCCATGTTAACTATTAAATGGGAGGGAAAAAGACGTGGCGATTAAAAAGTATAAACCTACCACAAATGGCCGTCGTAATATGACAGCATCTGATTTCGCTGAAATCACGACATCAACACCGGAAAAAACGTTGTTGGCGCCATTAAAAAACCATGCCGGTCGTAACAACAATGGTCGTATTACAGTTCGTCATCAAGGTGGCGGTCACAAACGTCAATACCGTATGATCGACTTCAAACGTAATAAAGATAACGTTGTAGCGGTTGTCAAAACTATCGAGTATGATCCAAACCGTTCTGCTAACATCGCGTTAGTACATTACGAAGATGGAATCAAAGCATACATTCTAGCACCAAAAGGATTGGAAGTAGGCATGCGCCTTGTTTCCGGTACTGAAGCAGATATTAAAGTAGGGAACGCACTACCATTGGAAAATATTCCAGTAGGTACTGTTGTCCACAACATTGAAATGAAACCTGGTAAAGGCGGTCAATTGATTCGTTCTGCTGGAACAAGTGCTCAAGTACTTGGTAAAGAAGGCAAATACGTATTGATCCGTTTGAACTCTGGTGAAGTTCGTATGATCTTAGCAACTTGCCGTGCAACTATCGGTTCTGTTGGTAACGAACAACACGAATTAATCAACATTGGTAAAGCAGGCCGCTCTCGTTGGATGCGTAAACGCCCAACTGTACGTGGTAGCGTAATGAACCCGAACGATCACCCACACGGTGGTGGTGAAGGTAAACAACCAATCGGACGTAAAGCTCCAGTATCACCTTGGGGTCAACCAGCTATCGGCTTGAAAACTCGTAACAAAAGAGCAAAATCCGACAAATTTATCGTTCGTCGTCGTACTAAATAATTTTTTTGACCATGTGTCGTACATTTTGAGAGGAGGTTCACCATGGGTCGTAGTTTAAAGAAAGGGCCTTTCGCAGATGAGCATCTAATGAAAAAAGTAGAAGCTCAACAAGGTGCCGAAAAGAAGAAAGTAATTAAAACTTGGTCTCGCCGTTCTACAATTTTTCCAACATTCGTTGGATTTACAATTGCCGTATATGATGGACGTAAACACGTTCCAGTATACATCCAAGAAGACATGGTAGGACATAAATTAGGTGAATTTGCACCAACTAGAACTTATCGTGGCCACGGAGCCGACGATAAGAAAACTAGACGTTAATTTTGAGGGGAGGAAATGCAAATGTCAGAACAAATTACATCAGCTAAGGCAACTGCTAAAACAGTTCGCACTTCACCTCGTAAAGCCCGTTTAGTAATCGATCTTATCAGAGGTAAAAGCGTTGCGGATGCAATTTCTATCTTGAAATTCATGCCAAACAAATCTGCTGGAATCATTGAAAAAGTTTTAATGTCAGCAGTTGCTAACGCAGAAAATAACTTTGACTTAGACGTTGAAAACTTAGTAGTATCTGAAGCATTTGTTAACGAAGGACCAACAATGAAACGTTTCCGTCCACGTGCAAAAGGTTCAGCATCACCAATTAACAAACGTACAAGTCATCTTACAGTAGTCGTATCAGAAAAATAATCTGTTTTAAACAGATGTCACTTGATAAGAGGAGGTCCATTATTCTTAATGCATTAGCATTTTGAAATAGTGGCAACCGAACCTTAAAAGATTAAGAGGAGGGACAATCAGTGGGTCAAAAAGTACATCCAATAGGAATGCGTGTAGGCATCATCCGCGACTGGGATGCAAAATGGTATGCTGAAAAAGAGTATGCTGAGTTCTTACACGAAGATTTAAGAATCCGTAAATTTATCGCGACAAAACTTGCTGATGCCGCTGTGTCTACAATTGAGATCGAGCGCGCTGCAAATCGTGTGAACATTTCAATCCACACAGCTAAACCAGGTATGGTTATCGGTAAAGGCGGATCTGAAGTCGAAAACCTAAGAAAATCATTAAATTCATTGACTGGTAAAAGAGTTCATATCAACATCATTGAAATCAAAAAACCAGATTTAGATGCAAAATTAGTAGGCGAAGGAATTGCACGTCAATTAGAAAACCGTGTTGCTTTCCGTCGTGCTCAAAAACAAGCGATTCAACGCACTATGCGTTCAGGCGCTAAAGGAATCAAAACACAAGTATCAGGTCGTTTAAACGGTGCTGATATTGCTCGTTCAGAAGGTTACTCTGAAGGTACAGTTCCACTTCACACTTTGCGTGCTGATATTGATTACGCATGGGAAGAAGCAGACACAACTTACGGAAAATTAGGAGTTAAAGTGTGGATTTACCGTGGAGAAATTCTTCCAACGAAAAAAAACACTGAGAAAGGAGGGAAATAATCATGTTAGTACCTAAACGTGTAAAACACCGTCGTGAATTTAGAGGTAAAATGCGTGGTGAAGCCAAAGGTGGAAAAGAAGTAACATTTGGTGAATGGGGCTTACAAGCAACTGAATCTCACTGGATTACTAACCGTCAAATCGAAGCTGCCCGTATTGCTATGACTCGTTATATGAAACGTGGCGGGAAAGTATGGATTAAAATTTTCCCTCACAAATCATACACAAGTAAAGCTATCGGTGTTCGTATGGGTAAAGGTAAAGGGGCTCCTGAAGGCTGGGTTTCACCAGTTAAACGTGGTAAAATCATGTTTGAAATCGCAGGCGTACCTGAAGAAGTAGCTCGTGAAGCTCTTCGTCTTGCATCCCACAAATTACCGGTGAAAACCAAAATTGTAAAACGTGAGGAAATGGGTGGTGAATCGAATGAAGGTTAAAGAAATCAGAGAATTAACCACTGCCGAAATGCTTGAAAAAGAAAAGCAATTCAAAGAAGAATTATTTAATCTTAGATTCCAACTAGCAACAGGTCAATTAGAAAACACTGCACGTATTCAAGAAGTACGTCAATCGATTGCACGCATCAAAACAGTATTGCGTGAACAAGCTAACTAATAGTGGAAGGAGGCCAAACGCGTATGACTGAAGAAAGAAATCAACGCAAAGTTTACCAAGGTCGTGTTGTTTCAGATAAGATGGATAAAACTATCACTGTTGTCGTAGAAACAAAGAAAAACCATCCTATTTATGGTAAACGTATGAAATATTCTAAGAAATATAAAGCTCATGATGAAAACAACACTGCAAAAGTTGGAGACATCGTAAGAATCATGGAAACTCGTCCATTATCAGCTACAAAACGTTTCCGTTTACTAGAGGTAGTCGAAGAAGCAGTTATTATCTAATAAAAACGAGATTTTCCTATATAGATTGAGACATAAAATCTGAAAGGGGGATACACATCGTGATCCAACAAGAAAGCCGATTAAAAGTCGCAGATAACTCAGGTGCTCGTGAAATCTTAACGATTAAAGTACTAGGTGGTTCTGGACGTAAAACTGCTAATATTGGTGACGTGATCGTTGCTACCGTTAAACATGCAACGCCAGGTGGGGTTGTCAAAAAAGGTGAAGTCGTAAAAGCCGTTATCGTTCGTACTAAATCAGGAGCTCGTCGTACAGACGGTTCATACATTAAATTTGATGAAAATGCTGCTGTAATCATTCGTGATGATAAGAGCCCGCGTGGAACTCGTATCTTCGGTCCTGTTGCACGTGAATTACGTGAAAACAACTTCATGAAGATCGTTTCTCTAGCACCAGAAGTATTATAATCAGGACACGTATCAAAGGAGGTGCGAAACAGTAATGTTTGTTAAAAAAGGCGATAAAGTGAAAATTATCACTGGTAAAGACAAAAATAAAGAAGGCGTTGTATTAGCAGCGTTTCCTAAAAAAGACAAAGTCATCGTTGAAGGTGTTAACATCATGAAAAAACACCAAAAACCAAATCAAGCAGCGCCGCAAGGCGGAATCCTAGAAGTCGAAGCGCCGATTCATGTTTCTAATGTAATGGTGATTGACGGAACAGGTGTAGCTGGTCGTGTAGGTTACAAAGAAGTCGATGGAAAAAAAGTCCGTGTTTCTAAAAAAACCGGTGAAGTCTTAGATAAATAGATTAAAAGGAAGGAGGGGCTTACTAAATGAACCGCCTGAAAGAAAAATATATTAAAGAAATTACTCCAGCATTAGTGGAAAAATTTAATTATAGTTCAGTTATGCAAACACCAAAAGTTGATAAGATCGTTATTAACATGGGTGTGGGTGACGCTGTTTCAAACGCAAAAAATTTAGATAAAGCAGTTGAAGAATTAGCATTGATCACAGGTCAAAAACCATTGATCACTAAAGCTAAGAAATCAATCGCTGGTTTCCGTCTACGTGAAGGCATGCCAATCGGTGCAAAAGTTACTTTACGCGGAGAAAGAATGTACGAATTTTTAGATAAATTAGTATCTGTTTCTCTACCTCGTGTACGTGACTTCCACGGAGTAAGCAAAAAAGCTTTTGACGGACGTGGTAACTATACTTTAGGTGTTAAAGAACAATTAATCTTCCCAGAAGTTGATTATGATTTAGTAGATAAAGTACGCGGTATGGACATCGTTATTGTAACGACAGCAAACACAGATGAAGAATCTCGTGAATTGTTGACACAATTAGGTATGCCATTCCAAAAATAATAAAAGGAGGCGAACTACGTGGCTAAAAAATCAATGATTGCTAAAAACAAACGCCCTGCAAAACATTCAACACAAGCATATACTCGTTGTGAACGTTGCGGACGTCCACATTCAGTTTATCGTAAATTTCATCTTTGCCGTATTTGCTTCCGCGAACTTGCCTATAAAGGTCAAATTCCCGGCGTGAAGAAAGCTAGCTGGTAAACAAGTAAACTCGCATAAAGGAGGTAAATAGTTCAATGGTCATGACAGATCCAATTGCAGATTTTCTAACGCGCATTCGTAATGCAAACATGGTTAAACATGAAAGCTTAGAAGTGCCTGCGTCAAAAATCAAACGTGATATCGCTGAAATCTTGAAACGTGAAGGTTTTGTACGCGATGTAGAATATATCGAAGATGACAAACAAGGCGTGATTCGTGTTTTCCTAAAATACGGTAAAAACGAAGAACGTGTTATCACAAACTTAAAACGTATCTCTAAACCAGGTTTACGTGCTTATGTCAAATCTGACGAAGTACCTAAAGTATTGAATGGTCTAGGAATCGCGATTATCTCTACTTCTGAAGGTGTTGTAACTGATAAAGAAGCAAGAGCAAAAAACATCGGCGGCGAAGTAATCGCCTACGTATGGTAATTTAAAAAAACACACAAGGAGGTGTCTCTAAGTGAGCCGTATTGGTAATAAAATCGTTGTACTTCCTGCTGGCGTTGAAGTCAAACAAGAAGGAAACAACATTACTGTAAAAGGACCTAAAGGTGAATTAACACGTGAATTCTCTTCTGATATCACGATGAATATCGAAGGGAACGAAGTAACATTCACTCGTCCAAACGATAGCAAAGACATGAAAACAATCCACGGAACAACTCGTGCAAACTTCAACAACATGGTTGTTGGTGTAAGTACAGGCTTTGAAAAAGGTCTTGAACTTATCGGGGTTGGGTACCGTGCTCAAATGCAAGGGACTAAATTAGTTCTTAACGTTGGGTATTCTCATCCAGTAGAAATCACACCACCAGCTGGTGTAACTGTAGAAGTACCTTCGAATACACAAGTAGTTGTAAAAGGCGCTAACAAAGAACACGTTGGTGAATTAGCAGCAAATATTCGTGGTACTCGTCCTCCAGAACCTTATAAAGGCAAAGGAATCCGTTATGTTGGCGAATTCGTACGTCGTAAAGAAGGTAAAACTGGTAAATAATAGCAGCTTGAGAGTTATTTTTCAACTTAGTTTGAAAAATAACAATCCGTTGTCTATCGCAGCTTAGTAGCTAGCAAATATAAAGAGGTGACAATTGTGATTACAAAACCAGACAAAAATAAAACACGTCAAAAGAGACATCGTCGTGTACGTAACAAAATTTCTGGTACTGCTGAGTGCCCACGCTTGAACGTATTCCGTTCTAACAAAAACATCTACGCGCAAATCATTGATGACGTAGCGGGTGTAACGCTAGCAAGTGCCTCTGCCTTAGATAAAGAAATTTCAGGTGGAAACAAAACAGAAACAGCCGCAGCTGTTGGTAAATTAATCGCTGAACGTGCCGCTGAAAAAGGCGTTAAAGTAGTAGTCTTTGACCGTGGTGGATACCTTTACCATGGCCGCGTGCAAGCTTTAGCTGAAGCAGCGCGTGAAAATGGACTAGAATTTTAGGAGAAGGAGGAACACCATTCATGGTTTATATTGATCCAAAACACTTGGAATTAGAAGACCGCGTGGTTTCTATCAACCGTGTAACTAAAGTTGTTAAAGGTGGACGTCGTCTACGCTTTGCAGCACTAGTTGTTGTGGGAGATAAAAACGGTCACGTTGGCTTTGGGACTGGTAAAGCACAAGAAGTGCCAGAAGCAATCCGTAAAGCAATCGAAGACGCGAAGAAAAACTTAGTTGAAGTGCCTATGGTTGGTTCTAGTATCCCTCACGAAGTGATCGGGGTATTCGGTGGTGGCCGTATCCTTATGAAACCTGCAGTAGAAGGTTCTGGGGTAGCCGCTGGTGGACCAGTTCGTGCCGTATTGGAATTAGCTGGTGTAGCTGATATCACATCAAAATCATTAGGTTCGAATACACCAATCAACGTTGTTCGCGCAACTGTTGATGGTTTAAAACAATTAAAACGTGCCGAAGAAGTGGCAGCACTTCGTGGTAAATCTGTAGAAGAAATTTTAGGATAAGGAGGACAAAAGAATGGCTGAATTAAAAGTTACATTAAAACGCAGCATCATCGGACGTCCTCAAAACCAAAAAGATACAGTAAAAGCATTAGGTTTAGGAAAAGTAAACAGCTCTGTTGTCAAACCTGCTAATGAAGCAATCAAAGGTATGATCAACACTGTGTCACATTTAGTGGACGTTGAAGAAGTTTAATTTACAATAGTACATTGTTAAGGAGGTGCCAAACCAATGAAACTTCATGAATTGAAACCTGCTGAAGGTTCACGCCAAGTACGTAACCGTGTTGGACGTGGTACTTCATCTGGTAATGGTAAAACATCTGGCCGTGGACAAAAAGGGCAAAAAGCTCGTTCAGGCGGTGGTGTAAGACTAGGATTTGAAGGGGGTCAAACTCCATTATTCCGTCGTTTACCAAAACGCGGCTTCACGAACATCAACCGTAAAGATTATGCAGTCATCAACCTAGATGTCTTAAATCGTTTCGAAGATGGAACTGAAATAACACCTGCAGGCTTGATCGAAGCTGGAATCGTGAAAAACGAAAAAGCTGGAATCAAAGTTCTTGCCAATGGTGAATTAACAACTAAAAAATTAACTGTGAAAGCAGCTAAATTCTCTAAAGCAGCAGAAGAAGCAATTGTTGCAGCTGGTGGAACAATCGAGGTGATCTAATGTTTAAACTATTAAAAGATGCTTTTAAAGTAAAAGACATTAGATCAAAAATTTTGTTTACTGTATTCATTCTTTTTGTATTTCGTTTAGGTGCGCACATAACTGTACCTGGCGTAAATGCAAAAGGTTTGCAAGACTTAAGCAATTTGCCATTTTTAAATATGTTGAATATGGTCAGTGGTAGTGCTATGCAAAACTTCTCTATCTTTTCGATGGGGGTTTCGCCTTACATTACAGCATCGATCATCATCCAATTATTACAAATGGATATCGTACCAAAATTTGTAGAATGGTCGAAGCAAGGTGAAGTTGGACGTAAGAAATTGAATCAAGCAACAAGATATCTAACGATTGTCTTGGGTATTGCTCAATCTATTGGGATTACTGCTGGATTTCAACAATTAAGTTCAGTTGGGATCGTAAAAAATCCTAACATCAACACTTTTGTGATGATCTCTGTAATTTTAACTGGTGGAACAATGTTTGTTACATGGTTAGGAGAACAAATTACTGAAAAAGGAATCGGTAATGGGGTTTCAATGATTATCTTCGCTGGGATTATTTCTCGGTTACCAGAAGGAATCAAAGAGATCGTTGATGATTACTTTATCAATATTGAATCTTCTAGAATTTGGCAATCTGCTATTTTTATTGCAGTTTTAATCATTGCAATTTTGGTTATTGTTACATTAGTAACATTTTTCCAGCAAGCAGAACGAAAAATTCCGATCCAATATACAAAACGTGTTTCTGGTGCGCCTACTAGTAGTTATTTACCGTTAAAAGTAAATGCTGCAGGGGTTATCCCAGTTATCTTTGCTAGTTCGTTGATTGCAACGCCGAATGCTGTTTTACAAGCCTTTTCTAAGAGTTATTCTGGTGAAGGTTGGTATGATGTAATGACGCAAATTTTTAGTTACAATACCGTTCCAGGTGCGATTATTTATACTGTACTGATCGTGGCTTTCACATTCTTCTATGCTTTTGTTCAAGTTAACCCTGAGAAATTAGCGGAAAACTTACAAAAACAAGGAAGTTATATTCCAAGCGTACGACCAGGTAAAGGGACAGAAGAATATATTTCTGGAATGTTAATGAGACTAAGTGTTGTCGGTTCGATATTCTTAGGTTTAGTTGCGCTATTACCGATCATTGCTCAAATGATTTGGAAATTACCGCAGTCTATTGGTCTAGGAGGAACGAGCTTGCTGATTGTAATAGGTGTTGCTTTAGAAACAGCGAAACAATTAGAAGGTTTAATGTTGAAACGTCAATATGTTGGCTTTATCAATAAGTAGGAGTCGTGTGTTGAGGATCATCCTCAGCACCCATTCTCTCGCTAGGCTAGCTTCAAAAGCCAGCCTTTAAAATTAGGAGGAAATGAAATGAACCTCATTTTAATGGGATTGCCTGGGGCAGGCAAAGGAACTCAAGCAGAACAGATCGTGGATACTTATGGTATTCCTCATATTTCTACAGGAGATATGTTCCGTGCTGCTATGAAAAACGAAACTGCTCTTGGCTTAGAAGCGAAATCTTATATCGATAAAGGTGCTTTGGTTCCGGACGATGTAACAAATGGAATTGTCAAAGAACGTTTGGCAGAACCTGATACTGATAAAGGTTTTTTATTAGATGGTTTTCCACGTACTTTGGATCAAGCAGAAGCATTAGATAAAATGTTAACAGAATTAAATAAAAAAATTGATGCTGTCATCGACATCCATGTTGAAGAAGAGATTTTGGTTGAACGCTTAGCTGGCCGGTTTATTTGCCGCTCATGTGGAGCAACGTATCATAAAATCTTCAATCCTCCTACTGTAGAAGGAACATGTGATCGTTGCGGCGGACATGAATTTTATCAAAGAGAAGATGATAAGCCTGAAACGGTCAAAAACCGTCTGGCAGTCAACATCAAAAGCAGTGCACCTATTTTAGACTTTTACAAGGCTAAAAATGTATTGCATACAATAGATGGGAATCGCGAGATCGATACTGTTTTTTCTGAAGTGAAAGAAATCATTGAAAAAAAATAGTTATCTGATTTGCCGCATGCTTACCATTTGTGTTTGATTCAGATTCTCTTGCCAAATAGAATAGTTTATGATAGAATATATCAGTCCGACTTCTACCTTTTTGTGGGAGCTTAATTGAAAATTCTAGGTGGGAGCTGAAGTTTCCGCCATTTTATCGTGTGAAAATGCGAAACAAGTACAAGGAGGTACTGTGCGTGGCTAAAGAAGATATGATTGAAGTCGAAGGTACAGTCGTCGAAACTTTGCCGAATGCAATGTTTAAAGTTGAACTAGAAAATGGACACCAAGTTCTTGCTACTGTTTCCGGTAAGATTCGTATGCATTATATTCGTATTTTACCTGGAGATAAAGTAACTGTAGAGTTATCTCCATATGATTTAACTCGTGGTCGAATCACTTATCGCTTTAAATAATTGTACTCCGTAAAATTCAGGGAGGTATTATCATGAAAGTAAGACCATCAGTAAAACCAATGTGTGAACATTGTAAAGTAATTCGCCGTAAAGGACGTGTTATGGTCATTTGCCCAGCAAATCCAAAACATAAACAACGTCAAGGATAATAGGAGGTGTAACGTAGAATGGCTCGTATTGCAGGAGTAGACATCCCTCGTGATAAACGTGTAGTGATTTCCCTTACTTACATTTTTGGTATTGGTAACACTACTGCTAAAAAAGTTTTAGCAAACGTTGGCGTATCTGAAGATATTCGTGTTCGCGATTTAACAAACGAACAAACAGATGCTATCCGTGCGGAAATTGATAAGTTAAAAATTGAAGGTGATCTTCGTCGTGAAGTGAACTTGAACATCAAACGCTTGATGGAAATCGGTTCATACCGTGGAATCCGTCACCGTCGTGGATTACCAACTCGTGGACAAAACACGAAAAACAATGCACGTACTCGTAAAGGCCCAGCTCGTACTGTAGCAGGCAAGAAAAAATAATTCCTAAGTGAAGGAGGTTAGATCTTCATGGCAGCAAAAAAAGTTAGTCGTAAACGCCGTGTGAAAAAGAATATAGAAACTGGGATTGCACATATCCATTCTACATTCAACAATACAATTGTAATGATCACTGACAGTCATGGTAATGCATTAGCATGGTCATCTGCAGGTTCATTAGGTTTTAAAGGAAGCAAAAAATCAACACCGTTTGCAGCTCAAATGGCCGCAGAAGCTGCAACTAAAGCAGCACAAGAACACGGACTTAAAACTGTTGATGTAACAGTTAAAGGACCTGGTTCTGGACGTGAAGCAGCGATTCGTTCATTGCAAGCAACAGGTTTAGAAGTGACTGCAATTCGTGACGTGACTCCAGTTCCTCATAATGGATGCCGCCCTCCAAAACGCCGTCGTGTTTAATGAGTGCCACTCATTCTGAGTTTGAATTAAGAACGTCATTGAACAAGACACTTTTCGTTTTGAAAGGGGTATAGATAAGAATGATTGAATTTGAAAAACCAAGAATCGAAAAAATTGATGAGAATAGAGATTATGGCAAGTTCGTCGTTGAACCACTGGAAAGAGGTTACGGGACTACTTTAGGCAATTCTCTACGTCGTATTTTATTATCTTCTTTGCCGGGAGCCGCTATTACCAATATTCAAATCGATGGTGTGTTGCACGAATTCTCTACCATTAAAGGTGTAAGAGAAGACGTAACTCAAATTATCTTGAATATCAAAGGTTTAGCATTAAAGCTTTATGCAGAAGAAGAAAAAACCCTTGAGATCGATATTACAGGACCTGCTACAGTAACTGCTGGCGATATTATCGTTGACAGCGATGTTGAGATCTTGAATAAAGATTTAATTATCTGTAGTGTCTCTGAAGGAGCTACTTTCCATGCTCGCTTAACAGTGAAACCTGGTCGTGGCTATGTTCAAGCAGACGAGAACAAAAAGGAAGATATGCCAATTGGTGTTCTACCTGTTGATTCCATCTATACACCAGTTCGTCGTGTGAACTACCAAGTAGA
This sequence comes from Enterococcus ureasiticus, assembly GCF_001730285.1. Lineage (GTDB taxonomy): Bacteria > Bacillota > Bacilli > Lactobacillales > Enterococcaceae > Enterococcus_L > Enterococcus_L ureasiticus. Next base: position 404,509 of record NZ_MIJZ01000012.1, on the reverse strand, counting down.
AAACACTCGTGTTGGTCGTCGTGATGACTTCGACAAATTAACAATGGAAATATGGACTGATGGTTCAATCATTCCTCAAGAAGCCCTTAGCTTAGCTGCTAAGATTATGACGGAGCATTTAGACATCTTTGTTAACCTTACTGATGAAGCGAAAAACGCTGAAATCATGGTTGAAAAAGAAGAAACACAAAAAGAAAAAATGCTAGAAATGACCATCGAAGAACTAGACTTGTCTGTTCGTTCATACAATTGTTTAAAACGTGCAGGTATCAACACTGTACAAGAACTTACAAATAAATCTGAACCAGAAATGATCAAAGTACGTAATTTAGGTCGTAAATCTCTTGAAGAGGTTAAACTAAAACTACATGATTTAGGTTTAGGCTTACGTAAAGACGATTAATACTTTTTACGAAGGAGGAAAACCAACGTGGGTTATCGTAAATTAGGACGCACATCAAGCCAACGTAAGGCAATGTTGCGTGACTTAACAACTGATTTAATTATCAATGAACGTATCGTGACGACTGAAGCTCGTGCGAAAGAAATCCGTTCTACAACAGAAAAAATGATTACTTTAGGCAAACGTGGAGATCTTCATGCTCGTCGTCAAGCAGCTACTTTTGTACGTAACGAAGTTGCTAGCGTACGTGAAGAAGACGAAAAAATCGTTGTTGAATCAGCTTTACAAAAGTTATTCAATGACCTTGCACCTCGTTACGCTGAGCGCCAAGGTGGTTACACTCGTATCTTGAAGACAGAACCAAGACGCGGAGATGCAGCACCAATGGTAATTATCGAATTTGTTAAATAATCAAACTATACCGTCACTTTATAGATGATTCTTTTAGAGTGTTATGATGTTGGAGGCGACTCCTAGTCTAGCTCAACGCTTTCCCTGTCGAACTTGGTTTGGCAGGGGAGCACTCATCATATTATAAGGTGTATTTTTTTGTCCTGAGAATTTATTCTCAGGTTTTTTTAGTTGTTTAAAAAAAATTTGAACATATTTTCAATTTTTGAAAAATAGATCATGATTCACACCCCAGCTCACTTTAAGAGACACATATGGTAATATGAAGACACTAAAATGAAAGGGGATACATTTATGAAAAAAATAGTTTTTAGTGGGGTAATTTTATGTAGTAGCTTATTTTCTTTTGCTTTTCAGTCACATGCAGCCCAGACATCTATAGAGAAACCAGGCTACACGTTGGATTTTAATGATGAATTTGATGGTGATCACTTAGACACGAGTAAGTGGACAGATTATTATCTTCCACATTGGACAAGTAACCCTGAAAATGCAAAAGCAAATTATCGTTTTGAAAATGGCACACTAGTACAGTATATAAAAAAAGATCAAAAACCCTGGTCTCCCGAATTAGATGGAAATGTAAAATCCAGTGCAATTATGTCATTTAATAAAAACTGGATTCATAATTTTAGCGGTAGCCAAAAGGTTTTAAGTAATCAAAAAGAATGGACTGGTTACGCTACTACTTATGGTTATTTTGAATTAAGAGCAAAACTATCCAATGTTGGTGGTGGTGGACACCAAGCGTGGTGGATGGTTGGAATGCAAAATGATACAAATGACTGGTTTAATTCGAAACAAACTGGAGAAATTGATGTTATAGAAACTTTTTTTAGCAAACCTAATACTTGGCGAATTGCTGCATTTGGTTGGAACGACCCTGCCTTTCAAACTAATTGGAAATTAATTGAAGATCCTGTACCATATGGAAATCAGACGGAAGAATTTCATACCTACGGTTTAGATTGGTCACCAGGCTCGTTGAAATTTTACTATGATGGCGTATTATATAAAGAAATAGCACAGGCACCAGATTATCCAATGGGAACAATCTTAAATATTTATACGGATGCAGGCTCTGGTGTTGGGAATGATAAGTATCCGAAAGAATGGGCAATCGACTATTTTAGAGTGTATAAAAAAAATGAAGGATATGATATTTTAAAACAACCTATACAAAGTAGAGAGACTAAGGAATACGTCAGTTTTGATACAAGTTCTGATAAGGTGAAGCTAGTCACTTCTGCAGGAGAAAATGAGCAATGGCAATTGGTACCTAAGGGAGAATATTTTCTGATCAAGAATGTTAAGACAGGAGAATTATTGCACAACGAGCATCAAAAAGACTATGTTGAACATGGTGCTGTTCCAGAGACATTTTACAGTGCTCAATGGAAAAAACAATCCGTTGATGGATATGTTAGGCTGATAAATAGATGGAAATCAGATCAGGTCATTCATATTGAAAATAACTTGGGGTACTTAGAGAGCGGTCCTATTCATGAAGGCGCATGGCGAAGCCAGTGGTCAATTAAGTAGAGAGGCAGAAGCGTTTGATTTTAAGAATTAAATGCTCCTGTTCTACATCGATTTATTTCCGAATAATTACTTTTGTGTACTCTATATTTTTCATATTTTTAGGTGACAGGGACATGGCTCTAAGTGCTATGTCCCTGTCACCTATTTATTTGAGTACTTACTAATCAGATATTCTATTAAATTTAAACTATTACCATAAAAGTAATTCAAATTTTTGTTTTCTTGATCCAAGCTAGCTGGTCCACTTTCTATAATAAAAGAGAGATCTCCTTCTCTGGCATAGGAGCTGTTTGGTGTGGCAGTAAAAGTAATCACATTCCCATTAAATTTTCTACATTCATTGATTTTAATCAGGCCATGGTCATTTTCACCTGACTGTGAGAATGTCAAAAGAGTGTGTGGCGTATTATCAGAAACTAGACTTATTTCAACACCGTCAAGATTAACAGCGTAGATTTTGTTTAACAATAATTTTCGATAAGCATAATTTACAAGGAATTGACAAAAACCTTCTCCAAAAAGATAAATTTTACGCTGAAAGAGTGCATCTAAAAACAATTGATCGATTGTTTCCCAGCTCTTATTGCATGTCACAAATGGTAAATCAGGTAGATGCTCACTTTGTTTGTTCGAAAATTTAGTAGATAAGAAAAAAATGAGTTCCTTGAAGTTGTTAAAGCCACCTCTTTTCGCCAAACGGCTAATGGAAGCAGGAGAAGTAAAATTTATTTTAGCAATATTACGGATATCCAAACTTTCATTGTTTTTAATAGCTCCAACTATCCGTTCAATCATTATTTCATCATCATTGCGAAACGTATTTCCTGGTATAAGACGATCTAAGTAATAAATAATAGACATATGATTCCTCCGGCTGTGAAAATATTTTCTGTTGTAGAAAACGGTATCATTGTTGCTTTTATTGGTTGCTGTGCCCTATTGAATATAATATACTTCATTTGTAAATAGAAAACAACAGAGAATTGAAATCATTTTCACTTATAGAAGAGAGGTTTTTAGTATGAAACAAGTAATTATAAATGCAGATGACTTTGGTTACTCAGCGGGTGTAAATGCGGGAATAATAAAGTCATTTAAGGAGGGGGTTTTATCTTCAGCTACACTGATGGCAAATATGCCTGGACGAGAAGAAGCTATTCAATTAGCCAAAGAGCATCCAACTTTAGGGGTTGGCGGACACTTAGTGTTGACTTGTGGGGAGTCATTAAAAAATAGGAAGACTATTACGGATTCGACGGGTAATTTTCTTAATTTGAACCAATATAAGAATTATCGGTCTCAAATGGATTCGGAGGAGATTTTTGACGAATGGAGTGAGCAGATTGATTATTTATTAGGAAAAGGTCTAGTCCTCACTCATTTAGATAGTCATCATCATGTTCATACATTTAAAGAGAACTTAGCCATTACTAAAAGAATTTCTGAAAAGTATCATTTGGCGTTTAGAAATGCATTTAATTTAGAAAAAAATCTTACGTTAAATTACCAAAAACAAATCACAGGATTTTACGATTTAATGAATTATCCGAATATCCGTAATATAGGGATTCCATATGAGCAGAATAAAGAGAACTGCTTAAATGAAATCCAAACAGTTTTGAATCAGCTGGAAAATGAAGAAGTAACTGAACTGATGGTACATCCTGCTTTTGTTGACGAGACATTGTACAATAATTCTTCTTTTAATTTGGCAAGAATGAAAGAAGTAGAGGTATTATGTGATGCAGAATTGAAAACGCTTTTAGAACAAAATGGAGTGGAAATAATCAATTATCAGGATGTAGTAGCTCCTACTTTAAAGTAACATGATGAAAAAATCATAAAAATGAAATACCATTCGGGAGGGAAGGTCAATGAAAGAAAAGTTAATGAAGTCGGCCGCGGTTTTTTCAAAAGCAATTATTCAACCAGTGATGTTTATGGCTGTAACAGGGATTATCCTATCAGTTTGTGCCATCTTAAAGCTAGATATGATGCCATCGGTTACAAAAGATATCGGAAATTTTGTTTTTAATATTTTGTCTGGAGGAATGATTGGGCAATTAAGTAGCATCTTTTGTGTAGGGATTGCTGCTGCTCTAGCTAAACCAAAATATAAAACGGATGCTGCAATTTTAGGAATTATAACGTATTTACTATTTTTGTATGCGAATCATTCTTGGTTAGATATTACTGGACGTTTAGCTGAAACGGGAGAACAAGGATTGTATGGGACCGGGCAAGGAATGGTATTCGGTATCCAAGTAACGGATATGGGTGTTTTTCTAGGGATTTCTTTAGGAGTACTAGTGGGATGGCTAGTTAATAAATTTGGTGATATCAAGTTACATCGATATCTGGCTCCGTATTCGGGGACGAAAACTGTGTATATATTTATTGTGTTTATAACAATTCTGTTTGCTATGGGGATCACGTATGTTTGGCCCGTAGTCAATTCGCTTGTTGAATCAGTTGTAAGAACAACGACAACAGCTGGGTCAGTAGGATTCTTTTTCTATGGATTCTTAAATAGATTGTTATTACCATTAGGCTTACATCATTTCTTATGGATGCCGCTATTTTATACGCCTTTGGGTGGAACAGCAGAAATTGCGGGACAAGTATACAACGGTGCTTTTAATATTTGGCTAGCTGAATTGGGCAATGCTAGTCAAATTACAACGATGCATCCATCAATTGGTTATCTCTCTAATTTCGGCTCAATTTCATTACCGATTGGAATTGCATTTGCTTTTTGGAAAACTTCACGACCAGAAAACCGTAAAAAAGTAGCTGCGTTGTTGATTCCAACTGTTACAACAGCCTTTTTAGCAGGAGTGACTGAGCCGCTTGAATTCCTATTTCTTTTCCTATCACCTGTATTATGGCTAGCTCATTCAGTTGTTTATGGATTGAGTTTATTCCTAACCAATTTAGTTGGAATCAATATTCAGTTTGATACAGGAATCAATATGATCATTAATAGTTTGGCTTTTCCTATTCGATTAGGACATCAGTATTTGATTCCAATTATGTTTATTGTTACTGGCGTTTTAGAGTATTTTGTATTCAAAACCTTAATCGTTAAATTAAATATTCCAACATTAGGAAGAGAAAATCTAGAGGATACGGCAGAAGAAAGTACAGCTGAAGTAATCGAAATACAAACACAGGATGAGAGATTTGAACCACAAATTCAAAATATTGTGGAAGGCCTAGGCGGGGTAGATAACATTTTAGATATAATCAATTGCTATACTCGACTTAGGATAGATGTAGAGGATGAATCAAAAGTAAACTTGGATATACTCAAGGAAAAAGTCAAGGCATCTGGGATTGTTGATAAAGGAAAACATATTCAAATTATTATAGGTGTCGGAGTGGAAGAAGAACATGAGAAAGTCGAAGCTTATATGGAATATCTAAGAGCAAAAAGTTAAATGATAGTAAGACACACAATGAAAGTATGTAATAACTACAGGAGGTTTTTTTATGAGTAATAAATTTGTCATGGTGGGCGGAGGTTCTACCCAATCACCAGGGATTTTAGAAGTCTTAAGACAGCGAGCAGAAGAATTAAATTTGACTGAGTTAGTGTTATATGACATAGATGAAGAAAGGGTTTCTCTTTTAGGTCAATACACAAAGATGTATTATCAAGAAACAGGTTCAAAAATAAAAGTATCTTTTACTACCAATATAGATGAAGCTTTAGTCGATGCAGATTTTTTATTTATGCAAATTCGTCCAGGGTTGAATAGACAACGAGCAATTGATGAAAAAATATGTCTAAAACATGGTGTGGTAGGACAAGAAACATGTGGATTAGGTGGTTTTTCTTTTGCGATGAGAGTGATTCCCGCTGTGTTGGAAATTATAAAAAAAGTGAAAGAAATCTGTCCGAATGCGTGGATTTTAAATTATACAAACCCAGAAGCAATTTTATCAGAAGCAATTTATCGGGTATTTCCAGAAGCGAAAGTATTATGTATTTGTGATATGCCAATTTCTATTGAAGGTGCGATTGCTAGCTACTTTAACAAAGATTTACGTGATTTAACCTTTAAGTATTTTGGAATGAATCACTTTGGTTGGTGGACCAACATTATTGATGCTGACGGCACGGATTTATTACCTCAGTTAAGAGAAGATGTCATAAGCGGAAAAATTGATACGTTGTTGCAGTCTAATGAAGAAACAAAAGAAGACCAGTATTGGATTGACACGTATCGCCAAATGATTAGTCTATTTAAACGATTTCCCGAGTATTTTCCTAATTGCTATTTGCAATACTACTTGACGCCAGATGAAATGGTAGCCCATGAAGATCTTAACTTTACACGTGGAGACTATGTTATGCAAGGGAGAGAAAAAAGAATATATGATGAATGTCGCCGTGTTATCGATGCAGGATCTGCAAAAGACTCATCCTTACATGCAGGTGTACATGGGAATTATATTGTAGATATTGCCTATGCGATTATTCATAATACCAGAGAACGATTTACCGTGAATCAAAAAAATCATGGCGCGATTTCTAACTTCGATTCGGAAGCTGTTATTGAAGTTCCAGCATATGTTGGGAGTATGGGAGCTGAAACAATTAATATTGGTGAGATTCCTACTTTCCAAAAAGGGCTAATGGAAATGCAAAAAGCGTATGAAAAAATGACCGTAGATGCCGCTTTGTCTGGTTCATATCAAGCAGCCCTTGAAGCAGTGTTGCTTAATAAGACGATCCCGAATTATACAGTAGGAAAAAAAGTATTAGATGAACTTTATGAAGTAAATAGAGAATTTTGGCCAATATTGATTTAATTTACAGTAAATAAAAAGAGCGAATATCTGTTGAAATTTTTAAATATATGGTTACTAGCTAAAAGTTTAGCGTGTAGGACAAAAGGGGGTGTCTTATACGCTGGACTTTTGTTGTGTTATTGACTCTAAGTGTAAATTTTAGTATACTTTAACCGGTCGGAATTTTCTGACAAAAAAGAGTTATAAGGAGTAGTAACATGGCGCAAATGACAGCTTTTACGTTGCTGATGGGAATTTTATATATCGGTGATGTTGTATCAAGTAAAACAAAAGCATGGATTTCCTCTGTTTTTGTCTGTGCAGTATTATTTGTTATAGGTTATTGGACATTTTTTCCAGAGAACATCGTTGAGATTGCTGGGATCCCGCCAGTAGTTGCAACATTATTGATGTATCTGCTGATTACAAATATGGGAACATTATTATCGATCAAAGAACTAGCAAATCAATGGAAAACAATCGTGATCACACTTTCTGGGATTCTAGGAATCGTTGTATTATTATTGACGGTAGGTTCATTGGTTTTTGATTACAAAACTGTTCTAGTCGCTGTTCCACCACTCGTTGGAGGTGTTGTGTCTTCACTGATCATGTCAGAAGCGGCTCAAACAGCTGGCTTAACGTCACTATCAGTATTAGCAATTTTGATTTATGTGATGCAGGGCTTCGCTGGTTATCCGTTAACTTCGATCATGCTGAAAAAAGAAGGAAAACGAATGCTTGAAAAGTACCGCAGTGGGGAATGGATACCTGTTCACGAACAAGAAAATGGACAAACTGAAACTGATGAAGAGATACCAAGGTTATTTAAAAATATTCCGGCAAAATACCACACTGATTTTTCTCGGATCTTTCGGTTGGCAATTGTGGCATTGGCTGCGTATTATGTTTCAGCGTGGTGTGCACCTTTTGTTTCAATTAGCCCATTTGTTTTATGTTTATTCTTTGGTGTTGTAGCGTCTTCACTAGGCTTTCTAGAGAAACAACCATTGAAAAAAGCGAATAGTTTTGGTTTTGCGATTTTAGGATTAATGTTATTTATTTTTGATGGATTGAAAAAAGCCACGCCAGAGATGCTAGAAGAATTATTTTTACCAATGGTCGGTATTATTGTGATCGGTGTTATTGGGATGTATATCTTTTCTGCAGTCGTCGGGAAGTTGTTAGGTGTTAGTAAAGAAATGGCTTTTGCAGTTTCATTAACGGCCCTATACGGATTCCCAGCAGATTATATCATTACAAATGAAGTCATTCAGTCATTGACCGAAGATGAAAAAGAAAAAGAAGCACTGACAAGTCACATGATGCCGCCGATGTTAGTGGCTGGATTTATAACAGTTACGATCGTATCCGTTGTTCTTGCAGGAATCTTTTCAAGTATCTTATTGAGTCTATAGAAATGAGGGAATAAAATGAAAGAATTAAAAGTGTTGATTCAAAAGTATAAGAAAGAAATGATCGATTTTAGAAGAGATCTCCATCAACATCCTGAATTGCAATTCGAAGAATTTAGAACAACAGAAAAAGTTGCTGAAACGTTAGAAAAAATCGGTATCCCTTATCGTAAGACGGAACCAACAGGAATCATTGCAGAACTTGTTGGCGGTCAACCAGGAAAGACCGTTGCTTTACGGGCGGATATGGATGCGTTACCTGTTCAAGAATTGACTGACGGAATTTCTTACAAGTCATTGGAAGATGGAAAAATGCATGCATGTGGTCATGATGCCCACACAGCAATGCTGTTGACTGCAGCAAAAGCGTTAAAAGAAGTACAAGCAGAGATCAAGGGAACTGTTCGTTTTGTTTTCCAACCATCAGAAGAAAATGCTCAGGGAGCTAAAGCAATGGTCGCTCAAGGTGCAGTTGAAGGTGTGGATGATGTTTTTGGGATTCATATTTGGTCACAGATGCTTTCTGGAACGGCTTCTTGTGTTGTGGGCTCATCATTTGCTTCAGCAGATATTTTCTCAATCGACTTTAAAGGGCGCGGTGGACATGGTGCAATGCCGGACGCTTGTGTAGACGCAGCTGTGATTGCTTCTTCTTTTGTGATGAATGTGCAAGCAGTCGTTTCTAGAGAAACGAATCCGTTAGATCCGGTTGTCGTGACTGTGGGTAAAATGGATGTTGGTACACGATTTAATGTGATCGCTGAAAATGCTCGATTAGAAGGCACTGTGCGTTGTTTTAGTATTGAGACGCGTAATCGTGTGGAAAAGGCTTTAAAACGCTATGCTGAGCAAACAGCAGCTATGTACGGTGGCACAGTTACTGTAGACTATAATTATGGTACAGTTCCTGTAATCAATGATGAAGAAGACGCATTATTTGCTCAAGCAATCATCAAAGAAAGCTTTGGTGAGTCAGCGCTGATTCAAGAACCCCCAACCACAGGAGGGGAAGATTTCAGCTACTTTACTGAGAATATATCGGGCTGTTTTGCTTTGGTCGGTTGTGGAAATCCAGAAAAAGATACACAGTGGGCTCATCACCATGGACGCTTTAATGTGGATGAAGATGCTATGGAAATTGGTGCGGAATTATATGCGCAATATGCATTTGAGTATTTGAATAAATAGCGACTGCTTAAAAGGATGTGAGAAGACTAATTTAGTTTTCTTTCATCCTTTTTAAGTTACTATAAGTAAAATAAGTTAATTAGCTAAAAAAACTTTCTGTCATGACAGATAAGAATACACATAAATTGACTTATTTTGTTATAATAGAGAATAGTGCAAGGTTAAGAAGAGATGATTGAAAAAACACTGATTTTTTGTTAGTGTTAGAAAGACTAAATAATTGAGGGAGTACGCGATGCAACCGATAATTGAATTAAAAAATATCGATTTTAACTATCAACCAGAAGATGCTTCTCCCGCTTTGAAAGATGTATCTTTTTCCATCCAACAAGGTGAGTGGATTGCAATTATTGGACATAATGGGTCCGGGAAATCAACATTGGCAAAAACAATCAATGGATTGCTGTTACCTGCTTCAGGCAGTATTTCAGTTGGTGGTAAAGAGCTGAATGAAACCAATGTTTGGGATATTCGCAAAATGGTAGGAATGGTGTTTCAAAATCCTGATAACCAGTTTGTTGGATCGACAGTAGAAGATGATGTTGCATTTGGCTTAGAGAACCAAGGGATTCCTCGTGATGAAATGCTTGGCAGAGTTAATGATGCGTTAGAAAAAGTTCGAATGAGTACTTTTGCTACACGTGAACCGGCTCGTTTGTCTGGTGGCCAAAAACAGCGTGTAGCAATTGCTGGTGTTGTGGCTTTGCGCCCAGATATCATCATTTTGGATGAAGCGACAAGTATGCTTGATCCTGAAGGACGGGAAGAAGTTATTTCAACAATCAAAAAAATTAAAGAAGAAAGTAATTTGACGGTTATTTCAATTACCCATGATATTGATGAAGCGGCAAATGCCAATCGAATTTTAGTGATGAAGCAAGGGGAATTGGTTAGTGAAGGCACACCAGAGAAAATTTTCTCAGCTGGAACTGAATTGATCCAGATGGGTTTAGATCTTCCTTTTCCAGAAAAACTAAAAATTGCTTTAAAACAACGTGGCGTTGATGTGCCAGATGACTATTTGACTGAAGAAAGGATGGTGGATTGGTTATGGACATCCGTTTTGAACAAGTAGATTTTACGTACCAACCCAACACACCATTTGAACAACGGGCATTATTCGATTTGAATTTGACGATAGAAAATGGTTCTTATACAGCGATCGTTGGGCATACTGGTAGTGGGAAATCCACTTTGCTGCAGCACTTGAATGCTTTAGTAAAGCCAACAAAAGGTACCGTAACGATTGGGGATAGAGTGATCGTTCCTGAAACAAATAATAAAAATTTAAAGCCAATTCGTAAAAAAGTTGGTATTGTCTTTCAATTTCCGGAAGCACAATTATTTGAAGAAACAGTCGCAAAAGATATCGCCTTTGGTCCAAAGAACTTTGGCGTATCAGGAGAAGATGCTGCGAGATTAGCTGCTGAAATGCTTGATTTAGTTGGCCTAGATGCTAGTTATTTAGAACGCTCTCCATTTGAATTATCAGGGGGCCAAATGCGTCGTGTAGCGATTGCTGGTGTTTTAGCGATGGAACCGGAAGTGTTGGTTTTGGATGAACCTACAGCAGGGCTCGATCCACAAGGACGCAAAGAAATGATGGAAATGTTTCAGCGCTTACATGAAGAACGTGGAATGACGATTGTTTTGGTAACTCATTTAATGGATGATGTGGCTAATTATGCAGATCATGTGATCGTATTAGAACAAGGTCAAATCGTTAAGGCAGGCACACCACAAGAAGTTTTCCAAGATATTGATTGGCTGAAGGAAAAACAATTAGGTGTACCAACTGCTGCGACCTTTGCAGAAAAATTACAAGCGAAAGGTTTTTCTTTTGAAGAATTACCATTAACTGCTGAAACTCTAGCGGATGATTTATTAAAAGGATTGAAAAAGGCAGGTGAAGGCCTGTGATGAACAAACTGATTTTTGGTCGTTATATTCCGGGAGATTCATTTATTCATACGATGGATCCAAGAGCAAAATTGATCGCTAGTTTTTATTTTATCGGTATCATATTTTTAGCGAATAATTGGCAAACGTATGCCGTACTAGCTATTTTTACATTATTTGCAATTTTTCTTTCCAAAGTGAATATTCGCTTCTTTATTCGCGGAATCAAACCGCTGATTTGGCTGATTTTATTTACGGTCGCTTTACAGATGTTGTTTACTCAAGGTGGAGAAGTATACTTTAATTGGGGGATTTTTACGATCACGGAATTTGGGGTGATCAATGGTTTGTTTATTTTCTGCCGTTTTGTGTTGATTATTTTCATGTCTACATTATTAACACTAACAACACCACCTCTTGATTTGTCAGATGCGATCGAGTATTTATTGCGTCCGCTAAAAGTGGTGCGTTTTCCTGTTCATGAAGTCTCATTGATGTTATCGATTGCTCTTCGTTTTGTCCCAACATTGATGGATGAAACAGAAAAAATCATGAACGCTCAACGTGCCCGTGGCGTCGATTTCGGTGAAGGGAATTTGATTCAGAAAATGAAAGCTGTTGTTCCATTATTGATTCCACTGTTTGTTAGTAGTTTTAATCGAGCAGAAGATTTAGCAACTGCAATGGAAGCACGCGGCTATCAAGGTGGAGACGGTCGGACGAAATATCGGATTCTTCATTGGCATTTGACTGATACAGTTGTGATGCTGGCATTTGCTGTGTTAACTGCAGTGTTGATTTTTATAAGAAGTTAGAAGTAAAGGTGGAAAAGAAATGCCGCGCTATAAAGCAATAATCGCGTATGATGGAACGAATTTTAATGGATTTCAGTCTCAACCAAATGGACGAACGGTTCAAGCAGAAGTTGAAAAAACATTAAGAAAAATGAATAATGGTAAAACAATCACGATTTTTGGTTCAGGTCGGACGGATGCCGGTGTTCACGCTTTAGGACAGGTTATTCATTTTGATTACCCACAGGCGAGAGAGTTAGAGAGGATGCGTTATGCATTAGATACTCAAACACCTGAAGATATTGCGGTGAGAAGTGTGGAAATCGTTTCAGATGAGTTCCATGCTCGTTATCATGTTATTGAAAAGACCTATCAATTTCGGGTAGATATTGGTAAACCAAGAAGTCCGTTCAAACGATTTTATGCTAGTTATTTTCCTTATGAAGTCGATACTGAGAAAATTCAACGAGCACTGACCGATTTAGTAGGAACACATGATTTCACGTCATTTTGTGCTTCTGGAACTGAGATAGAAGATAAAGTTCGAACGATTCATGAAGCAAGTCTTGAGGTCAATGAAGCTGGGAATGAATTGATTTTTACGTTTCGCGGGGATGGTTTTTTGTATAAGATGATCCGAATTTTAGTAGGAACGCTACTTAAAATGGGAAATGGACGAATGGATGAAACCCTTATTCCTGAAATTATTGCAGCAAAAGATCGAAATTTAGCTGGACCAACGGCTCATCCAGAAGGATTGTATTTGGTCGAAGTGAAATATGAACAATAGGAAAAAAGTTCTTAGCTTTAATAGGCTGAGAACTTTTTTCTAGTTATGAGTGAGGGTAAAAAATTATTGATTCCCTTCTTCTGCATGTAATTGTTCGGCCTGTGTCCTGGAAACTCGTTCGGAAATTTTCAAGAATGGAAGATAGAAAAATAACGTTACTATCAGAATGATGACCTGTAAAAAAGCGACTTTCCAATCACCGGAACTGGCAAGGAACCCGCTAATAATCGGGGGTGTTGTCCAAGGAACTAATACAGAGAGTGGTTTAACAAAGCCAATTGCAGTAGCAAAATACCCAATTAAAGCACCAATTACTGGACTAAAAATAAAAGGAATCATCATTGGGATATTAAAGACAATCGGTAAACCAAAAATAATAGGTTCATTTATTTCAAAGATACTTGGTGCAACAGACAAACTAACCACATCTTTATAAGGTTTATATTTAACAAATAAAATAACTGCAAGGATCAAAGCTATAGTACCACCTGTTCCGCCCATTTGACTATATACAGTAATGAACGAACTATTGATAATATGAGGTGCTTCTTTTCCTTCGTTAATAGCCGCCATGTTTTCATTCATATTGACTAATAAAAGTGGATCGAGTAAAGAACCATTGATGACTGTTTGATGAATTCCTAAGGTAAATAAGAAATTACCTGTAGAGTAAATCAATAAAAAACCTAAAAGTGATGTATTAACTTTTCTTAAAGGTTCTTGAATTAATGTCGAGATCAGTGTGATAAGGTCAGTATCAAAAAGAGTAATTAAAATTGCTGAAATAACAGCAAAAAAGCTTAACGTGATGAGTGAAGGAAGCAGTGAACTGAAACTACGACCAACAGCTGGTGGCACTTGATCGCCTAAATTGATCTGCAACTTTTTGATAGAAGAGATTCGCATGTATAGCTCCGTTGCAAGTAGACCGATAATAATTCCAGAAAACATTCCTTGTGTACCTAAATTACTATAGGTCAAAATTCCATCAATAGTGACAGTTGTTTCTGAACCAACCGGAGCTACAGTATACGTCATCGCCATCATGATAACCAAGGTTGATGTAGCGACGGCAGTAGCGGAAATTGGATTATTAAAGTTTTTATTTTTTGCAAGATAATAAGCAATCATTGGTGCGATCAACAATCCAGCAATATTCAATGTGCCATTTGTAATCACGTTCCCAAAAGTTTGCAACTTAGATAAAGTGTCGTCTTTAAAAGCAAAAGGAAACAAAACATTATTTACTAAAACAGCTAAACCAGCTAAAATAAACATCGGCATAATGGTGGTAAAGGCATCTCGCAAAGAGCGAAGATGCACTTGATTCCCAACTTTGATAGAAAATTCCGTGAATTTATCTAGAAAACTTTTTTTGTTTGCTTCCATAACGACTATTCCCCTTTGCTGTAAATGCTCTCTCCATTAGTAGCTATCACCTGCTTAAACCAGTCGTAACTTTTCTTAGGGACACGTTTCATATCTAGTAAATCATGATTTGTTCGGTTGACATAGACGAGTCCATATCGTTTCCGCATATCTCCTTGAGAACTTAAGATATCAATCAATCCCCAGCCAAGATAACCAATAACGTCTACACCATCAATAAACATGGCATCATACATTGCTTTTAAGTGATCACGATGGTAGTCGATTCTGTAATCATCTTGGATTGGATTTATACCATTCCATTCTTCTTGAACGCCAATACCATTTTCAATAGGAAATACTGGTAAACGATAGCGTTGGTACATTTTATTTAAAACGTCTCTAAAGCCGAGTGGATCAATTTGCCAATTCCATTCGGTTGTACCGATATTGGGATTGTCTTCTTTAGCATAATCAAGGAAAAAGTTTGGCGGAGTTCCAACTGGGATTTTCTCAGCATTAATAGTTGTTGATGCATAATAACTAAAGCTTAAGAAATCGTTTTTTTGCCTTCCAATATCTTCTAATTCACCAGGAAGAATCCCCATGTCGATTTGATTATTTTTTACAAAGGTCATCATTTCGTGAGAATATACACCCTTAGTATAGGCATCGAGTAGCGTATAATTAACAAATTCATCCCATTTTCTAGCAGCTAAAATATCTTTAGGATTGCTTGTAGCGGGATAGACTTCGGAATAAGCGAGCATCCCACCAATTTTAGCATCTGTAGTTTCATGAATATAGTTAGCAATTCGAGCATGAGCGGTCATTACATTGTGTAGAATTTTATAAAGATCATCAATAGATCGTTCTCCTTTTAAATAACCACTAATTTTGAATGCTTCTGAAACATGGTACAAATTTTGCTCATTAAAGACGATCCAATACTTAACTTTCTCGGCAAAACGATCAATCATTTCTTTTCCATAACGAACAAATGCATGCAATACCTCTTTACTCATCAAGCCATTGTATTTTTCTGCTAGACGCAAAGGCATATCAAAATGATACAAACAAATCATAGGTTCGATACCACGAGTCAACAATCCATCGATTAAACGTTCATAGTAGGCAATTCCTTCTTCGTTGAACGCGCCATCACCATCTTTGACAACACGGCTCCATGAAATCTGAAAACGATACATATTCATGCCTAAATCTTTAATGTAATCCAAGTCTTCATCAAAATGGTGGAAGTTATCATTGGCATAATGCCAGTCACTAGCAAATTCAGAGGCTTCACGAATGTCATAAACAGATAAGCTCTTTCCGCCTTCATCCCATCCGCCTTCCGTTTGCATACTTGATACAGAGTTCCCCCAAAAAAAATTTTCAGTAGGTTTCATACTGATCCTCCTATTTCCATTTTTGTAGTAAACGTTTACAAAAAGAGTTTACAATATAAAAAAAGAAATGTAAAGTCATTGTAAAATAAATGAACAACATTTCGGAGAGTTGATAATGCATATAATCCGTTTTATAATGAACGAAAGAGAAATGAATGCGAGGATTTGTTATGTCAAGATACAAAGAAGTTGCGGATGATATTCGTGCAAAAATCATTAATGGTTTCTATAACAGTGAAAAGTCAATGCCAGAGCAAATAGTTTTAGCTAAAGAATATAAAACAAGTCGAATGACAATACAAAAAGCATTGGAGATTTTGAGAATTGAAGGCTTAGTATATAGTCGCCGTGGTTCAGGTACATTTGTGAGGAAAAATGCTCGTACATTATCAGAACTTGATAGTAAAGCAGATATTTATGATGGCGTGACCAAACATTTAGGCTCAAAAGGAAAAATAACAAGTAAAATTATTTCCTTTTCAATTCGTTTTCCTAATGAAATTGAATGCGAAAAACTAATGATCGATCCCTCAAAACCAGTGTATGATATTATTCGTCTGCGTTATTTTAAAGGGGAACCATTGCTATTGGAGTATACAATCATGCCGATTGAAGTAATCACTGGTATCACAGAAAAAGTGTTGTATCACTCGATATATAGCCATATTGAAGACGTATTAGGTTTTGGTATAGGGGTTGCTAATCGAAGAATTCATGCAGACCGACCAAATGAGAACGATAAAAAATATTTGGAATGTGAAGATATTGACCCCATTTTGGAAGTGGATCAAGTTGTATTTTTAGATTCAGGTGTTCCGTTTGAATATTCGCAAACACGCCATAGATATGATAAAGGAGATATCGTTGTAGTGAATTTAAATGCAAAACGAGGCTAAAAATAATTAAATAAATTTTACTAAAAAGGACTGAGATGCAGCGATAAAAAAAGCTGAGTTTCAGTCCTTTTTTATAACTAAATATGTGAAAAAGAATAAAAAAAGATAATATTTGTAAATAAGGACATTTAAGAGTAGAATACTTACTATATAAGGGTTTTTCCTTAACAAAATGGAGAGATTATATAAATAAATGTTTTATTATATATTTATATGTTTAACATTCTTGGTTTTAGTTATTTATTTAGTGTGAAAATAGCCTTGTTTTTTTTGAATAGAAATCAAAAAACATTTAAAGAATGTTGGTTAAGTCAATATAGATGTTTTTTTTATACGTAATCATATAAAAAAATCATATAAATTATCGAGGTATTTTATATATAGTAAGACAGGAGGATGACAATGCTTGGAGTTATTTTATTGTATGTAGGAATGGTATTGATGAGTAATGGGCTGTATCGGCTTCAAGGAACCAAAGATAAATCCATCGTGGTCATGAATCTATTTACAGGCGGATTAAGTTTATTTTTAAATTTGGTGGCACTATCTTATGGAATAGTTGCTAGCAAAGATTCGTCTTGGTTCTATGCAAGTGCGACGGGGTTATTATTTGCGTTTACTTATCTTTATACAGCTATCAATGCTATGTTTGATTTGGACCAGAAACTCTATGGCTGGTTCAGTTTATTTGTTGCCATTAACGCTATTCCAGCAGGAATATTATGTTTTTATGGATATGGCGGCAATGCATTATTTGGAATAATTTGGTTTCTCTGGGGAATCCTATGGTTTACAGGATTTCTTGAAAATACATTTGGAAAAAATCTAGGGAAATTTGTAGGTTATCTATTAGTCGGTGAAGGAATTGTTACAGCTTGGATTCCAGGATTCCTGATGTTACTTGATTTATGGCCTAAATAAAAATAAGAGGGGAGCATTTAATATGCAGTTGACAACAAGAGAACAAGAAAAAATGATGATCAGTTTGGCAGCAATGATTGCCCAACGAAGAAAAGACAAAAAAATTAAATTAAACCATCCTGAAAGCGTAGCGCTAATTACCGATTTAGTTTTAGAAGGAGCACGCGAGGGAAAAACGGTTTCGCAATTAATGAATGATGGCAGAAATCTTTTGACAAAAGATGATGTTATGGAAGGTATTTCTGAAATGATTCCGATGATCCAAGTAGAAGCAACTTTTCCAGATGGAACAAAATTAGTGACGATTCATGATCCGATCCAATAAATGTATGGTTAGTTATTTGATGAAGGAGGAAAAGATATGATTCCAGGAGAATATAAATTAGCAAAAGAGCAAGTAGTTTGTAATGAAGGATACGATGCAATCACATTAGAAGTGAAAAATGTTGGTGACCGTGCTGTTCAGGTGGGCTCACATTTTCATTTTTATGAAGCGAATGAAGAGGGTTTGAAATTTGACCGTGAAAAAGCAAGAGGGAAACGTTTAGATATTCCAGCAGGAACGGCGATTCGTTTTGAGCCGGGCGAAACACGAAAAGTAAATCTAATCGATGTAGGCGGAAAGCGCCGCATTTTTGGCTTCAATGATAAAGTGGACGGCTATTTGGATGATAATCGGGTACAATAAGTAAAAATGAGGGAAAAGAGGGAAAAATATGAGCTTTAAAATGGATAGAACTAAATATTCGCAAATGTTTGGCCCGATAGTCGGAGATAGTGTTCGATTAGGGGATACTGATTTATTTGCGGCAATTGAAAAAGATTATACTGTTCACGGGCAAGAAAGTAAGTTTGGTGGAGGAAAAGTGCTAAGAGATGGCATGGGACAAAGTGCTACTGAAACTCGTGCAGCAAATCCTTTAGTTGCAGATACAATCATAACGAATGCGACAATTATTGATTACACTGGAATTATTAAAGCTGATATAGGTATTCGTGACGGCAAAATCATAGCAATTGGTAAGGGCGGAAATCCAGATAATATGGATGACATAGACTTTGTTGTTGGTGCTAGTACAGAAGCGATATCCGCTGAAGGTCTGATCGTCACAGCAGGTGGATTGGATATTCATGTACATTTTATTTCACCAGGATTAGCACAAGCAGGACTTGATAACGGTATTACAACATTATTTGGTGGGGGAACAGGACCAGCTGATGGTACTAACTCAGCCACTACTTCACCAGGGAAATGGCATATCGAACGAATGCTCCAATCGGCTGATAACTTGCCAATCAATATGGGTGTGATGGCTAAAGGTGCAGGAGCTGTACCAGAGACTATTACTGAACAAATTGAAGCAGGTGCAATGGCGATAAAAACCCATGAAGATTGGGGAGCAACTAGTGCAGGGATTGATAACTCACTGAAAGCGGCTGACAAATACGATGTTCAATTTGCGGTCCATACAGATTCGCTAAATGAAGGTGGGTTCGTTCAAAATACATTAGATGCATTTCAAGGTCGAACAGTGCATACCTTCCATACTGAAGGTGCTGGTGGCGGACATGCGCCAGATATTATGGTTGTAGCAGGACATGATAATGTTTTACCTTCATCAACAAATCCAACAAATCCTTACACGATCAACGAAATTAGTGAATTATTTGATATGGTTATGGTTTGTCATAATTTAGATCCTAAATTGCCAGAGGATGTCTCTTTTGCAGAGTCTCGTGTACGTAAACAAACGATTGCTGCAGAAGATGTTTTACACGATATGGGTGCACTAAGTATCATGACGTCTGACGCGATGGCTATGGGACGTGTTGGTGAAGTTGCCATGCGCTGCTGGCAGTTAGCGGATAAAATGAAAAAACAACGTGGTTCATTAGATGGAGATAGTGAATTTAGCGATAATAATCGTATCAAACGATATATTGCCAAGTACACAATAAACCCAGCTATTACTAACGGTGTATCAGATTATATCGGTTCGGTCGAAGTCGGTAAATATGCTGATTTAGTGATTTGGGAACCTGCGAAGTTTGGTGCAAAACCAAAAATGGTATTAAAAATGGGGATGATCAGTTACGGTGTTATGGGAGATGCAAGTTCAAGTCTACCTACACCACAACCTCGCTTAATGAGAGATCTTTTTGGTGCATGTGGTAAAGCTGTGACTGCCACGAATATCACATTTGTTTCGCAGTTCGCGTATGATCATGGAATCAAGGAAACGATTGGACTAGAAAAAATTGTTTTGCCTGTCCATAATACAAGAAACTTGACTAAACGTGATATGAAATTAAATAATTTTAGTCCAAAAACAATTACCGTTGATCCACATACCTTTGATGTGAAAATTGATGATGAATTGATTACTTGTGATCCCGCTGATACTGTAGCTTTAAGCCAAAGATATTACTTATTCTAAACAGAAAAATCCTGGAACAAAAGTGGCAAGCTATCAAAAATTCTTTTAAAAGAAATGTTATATATGTGCATTTAGAAGAAATTTTAAGAAAGCTATTGCCACTTTTGTTCTGTTAAATTATCAATCTGTTATTACAGGAGGAAGAATATGATTTTAACAACTATTGATTCAAACATTGATGAAATCGATGATATCACTAAATACCATGTTGAAACAGTTGTGTTAAGCAGCGATGATTTAAATAAAAGAATTTTACGAGTGACCACGGACCATAGCAATGATTATGGTATTCGATTAACAAGTGAAAGTGAAGCGTTACGTAATGGATCGATCTTCTTCATCGATGACCACAATGTTTTAGTCATTGCAGTACGTTCGGAAGAAATGATTATTATTAAACCATCAACGATGGATGAAATGGGCGAAATTGCTCATTTACTTGGAAACACACATAAACCTGTCGTTGTGGAAGATGGAAAAATTGTGTTAGAAGTAGATCCAACCGTAGTTGATCTTTTGATTAAAAAGAATATAAGCTACGAGATAAAAAAAATCAAATTAAGAAAAGCTCTGAAACATGTGGACTTGTCACATGAACATTAAGGCAAAAGGGTTTGGAAATTTTTTAGATGTTGTACAAGTCTGTGATTCTACTTTTCCTATAGGAACGTTCAACCACTCTTTTGGCATGGAAAACTATTTAAGAACAGATAAAATAGTAAATGCAGATGATTTTGAAATTTGGTTGGATACATATTTAAAAACACAATTTAAATATGGTGAAGGATTACTTATAAAACTTTGTTTCAAAGCGTTGGAAGAAGAAAAGATAGAAGATATTTGGGAATACGATAAAATCATCACATGTTCTTCGCAAGCCGCTGAAACAAGAAACGGGACGAAAATGATTGCGAAACAAATGATTGATTTAGTTCAAACATTACATGATATTCCATTACTAGATGAGTATAAGCAACGAATCAAACAAACGAGTGTTTATGGAAATCCAGCGATTGTATTTGCTATTTTTGCACATTATAAAGGGCTAGAAGTAGACGAAGCAACGTTACTTTACGGCTATAGTATAAACTCTACAATGATTCAAAACGCTGTAAGGGCGGTACCACTAGGACAAAAAAGTGGACAATTAATCTTACAAAGAACAATCCCATTGTTAGAAGAGATTTTAGCAGAAATTGAGCAATTAGACTCTTCATATCTAGGGGCAAATGTACCTGGAATTGAATTATCCCAAATTAATCACGAGACACAGATTTTTAGACTTTTTATGTCATAGGAGGAAATAAAAGATGAAAAAAACAGTAATAATTGGTGTCGGTGGGCCTGTTGGATCAGGAAAAACGCTCCTGATTGAACGCTTAGTTAGACAAATGAATGAGGACTTAAACGTTGCTGTAATCACAAATGATATCTATACAAAAGAAGATGCAAAATTTTTGTGTGATAACTCTGTTTTAAGTGAAGATCGTATTATCGGTGTTGAAACAGGCGGTTGTCCACATACTGCCATTCGCGAAGATGCATCAATGAATTTTGCGGCAATCGAACAATTAGAAGAACGTTTTGAAGATTTAGATGTTATCTTTTTAGAGAGTGGTGGCGACAATTTAGCAGCAACATTCAGCCCAGAACTAGTCGATTCATCCATTTACATTATTGACGTGGCGCAAGGAGAAAAAATTCCTAGAAAAGCAGGTCAAGGAATGATCAAAAGTGATTTATTTATTATCAATAAAATCGATTTAGCTCCTTATGTAGGTGCTGACTTAGAAGTTATGAAAAAAGACACGGAAGTCTTCAGAGATGATAATACCTTTTTATTTACTAACTTAAAGGACCAAGAAGGGGTAGCAGCTGTAAATGAGTGGATCCGCAAA
The DNA here is from genome assembly GCF_001730285.1 of Enterococcus ureasiticus. Taxonomy (GTDB): domain Bacteria; phylum Bacillota; class Bacilli; order Lactobacillales; family Enterococcaceae; genus Enterococcus_L; species Enterococcus_L ureasiticus. The sequence continues at coordinate 382,340 of NZ_MIJZ01000012.1, read as the reverse complement.
AATGTTTTACTAGAAGGATTATAATATGAGGCAGGATACAGACGGACTTATCGAAATGGCATTTTCTAACCGGAATGGTCGGACAATCGCTTCCAGAATTTATCATGAAGGAAATTCTCGTGTATCATCGAATATTCCTTTAGCAGCTGAAAAAACGCCCTACTACTTTTTTATTAGTACTGGTGGAGGTTTCATTGAGGGAGAAAAATATGAACTTGATGTGAACATAGCCGAAGAAGCGCACGCTATCGTAACAACTCAAGCTCCGACATATGTATACAAATGCGATAATAACATACAAACAACACAAAAAACACAACTTGTTTTAGAGGAAAATAGTACATTTGAATATTTAACGGATGAAGTGATTCCTTATAAAAATTCAATCTATAAACAAGAAACGATCATTCATATGAAAGAAAATGCTAATTTAATCTTGATGGATGGTGTAACAGCAGGCTGGTCTGCTGATGAGCAACCATTTCAGTATGCCAAATTACAGATGAAAACGACTATATTTATGGATGAGGAATTAATCTATAATGATCATTTAATATCGGAACCGTCGAAAAATGAGATGTCTGCACTCGGTTATTTTGAAGAAAATTTGAATTATAATACTCTGATTATTATCAGTCCTCAATGCACAAAAGAGGTTATTGAAACAATCAGAAAAAAATTAGACATGATTGAGACGACTGTCAATTATGGCATTTCAAATCTAGAAAAACCTGGTTTTGTGCTTCGAGTATTGGGAAAAAGTGGAGAAGAAAATCGCCATATTCTTATGCAAGCATTAAATCATTTTCGAATAGAACAGCTTAATTATCCTGAATTGATTCTCAGTAAAAATGACAGCTATGTTCATAGTTAGTTGATGAGATAGGTGTTTTTTTATTGAATCTTTAATAGGAAATATAAATGTATTTTTTCTATTATATGGTAAAAAGGGGAAATTAGTATGGAAATGGCTAAGAAGACATTTAAAAATGAAATTATTGATTATTGGTCGGAGAGATCTGAAACCTATGGACAACAGCACCATGAAGAATTGCTAGGGGAACAAAAATCGCTATGGCAAAATGTTATTGTCAATGCGTTGACCGCAAATGAGCAACCTGTTCAAAAAATTCTTGATATTGGTACGGGACCAGGTTTCCTATCTATACTGCTTGCTGAAAAAGGGTTTGAAGTGACGTCAATCGATATGACAGAAGAAATGCTGATACAAGCAAAGTTAAATGCTGGTGATCTTGCTGAAAAAATTGAATGGAAACTAATGGATGCTCATAATTTGACCTTTGATACAGCAGATTTCGATGCAATTGTCACAAGAAATGTCACATGGAATCTAGAAGAACCAAAAGAAGCGTATAAGGAATGGTATCGAGTATTAAAACCAGGCGGTATCTTACTAAATTTTGATTCCAATTGGTACAAATATCTTTATGATGAAACCCTCCGAGAGAAATATGAAAAAAATAGAGAATTAACACAAGAAATGGCCATCAAAGATTATTATGTAGGAACAAATATTGATTGGATGGAAAACTTAGCCAAAGAAATGCCTTTATCAAAAATTACTCGTCCTAATTGGGATAAGAAGGTATTGAAAGAATGCGGTTTTCAAACGATTGCAATCCATGAGAATATGAATGATCAATTACTAAGTGATATTCAAAAAATTAATTTTTCGTTTTCACCTATATTCCTGATACAAGCAGTAAAATAATGAACAAAGGAGATGAAATGAGTTGTTGTTAAAGGAAAAAAAATGGGTTTTAGTCTTCGTTTTTACTTGTTCTATCATGCTAATAATACTAGCAGGCTGTAATGCATCAAAAAAAGATAGCCAATCTTCTGGTCAAATAAATTATGGAAGTACAAAAGATCCACGAGATATTAATCCACATTTATATGACGGGGAAATGGCTGCGCAAAATATGGTTTTTGAAGGATTGACTAAAAATGAAGACGGGAAAGTCAAACCTGCTTTGGCAAAAAGTTGGGATATTTCTGAAGATGGAAAAGAATATGTCTTTTATTTACAAAATAACGTGAAATTTACGGATGGAACTGCATTTAATGCTGATGCTGTGAAGAAAAATTTTGATGCGGTTTTAGCAAATATAGAACGTCATGCTTGGTTAGATATGGCCAACGAAATTGAATCGACACAAGTAATTGATGATGAGACATTCAAATTGACCTTAAAACATCCCTACTATCCAACCTTGACTGAGCTTGGCTTGACTAGACCTTTTCGCTTTATTTCGCCTAAAAGTTTTATTGACGGAGAAACTAAAAACGGTGTATCAAGTTATGCAGGTACAGGGCCCTATATACTTGAAAAACACAAGGACAATCAGTACGCACAGTTTGTAGAGAACAAAGACTATTGGGGCGAAAAACCTAAAAATTCAAAAGTGAATTGGAAAGTTATTCCAGATTCACAAGCATTATTACTTGCCCTAAAAAAAGGAGAAATTGATCTTATTTACGGTGCAGATGGTGACCAATTAAATATGGATGCTTATAATTCAATGAAAGCAGATAAGGCTTCTTTTACAGCACTATCAAGTCAACCTATAGCTTCTCGTGCAATACTATTAAATAGTAAAAGAGAAAATCTGAACAACTTAAATGTAAGAAAAGCAATTACTTACGCAGTCAATAAAGATAATATCATTGCAGGGGTATTAAATAATTCAGAAGACAAAGCAGACATGTTATTGTCAAAAACTGCCCCTTATAGTGATATTGAGTTAACAAAATATGATTACAACATAGAAAAAGCGAAACAGTTACTAGATGAAGCTGGATGGAAAGTAGGAAAAAATGGGATTCGTATGAAGAATGATAAACCCTTGGCACTAACGTTTTCCTATAATTCTCAAAATGCACAAGAAGGAACGATTGCCCAATCTATTCAAGCTGATCTTAAAGATGTAGGAATTGACCTAGCAATTATTTCTGAGGAAAAGCAGAATTTTCTTGATCGTCAACAAGATGGGGATTTTGATTTACAATATTCACTTTCATGGGGAACCCCATATGATCCGCAATCGTATCTCTCTTCATGGCGAATACCAGCACATGGAGATTATCAAGCACAATTAGGCTTAGATAAAAAAGCCTGGCTAGATGAGAAAATTACACAAGTGATGATTGAGTCGGATGAAAAACAAAGACAAACTGATTATAGTGAAATATTGACGTATATCAATGATCAATGCGTATACATTCCTATTTCTTATTCGAAAACAAAAGCAATTGGCACATCAAATCTCAAGAATATTGAATTTAATGATTCACAGTATGAGATACCATTTGAAAAAATGTTCTTGGAATAAGGATGGGAAGTTGGATGGAAATGATTAAAGCTATTATTAAAAATTGTGGAAAAATTCTCCTTCTTCTGTTTTTAGTAACATTTATTCCTTTTTTTCTATTGACGTATCTATCTAATGACCCAGCAGAAGTAGCATTACGTGTTCAAACTATCACACCAACTGAGCAAAATGTGCGGCAGATGCGTTCAGAATTGGGGCTAGATCAGCCTTTTTTTGTAAGATATGTTGAATGGATTCGACATGCATTAAAAGGAGATTTAGGTAAAAGCTACGCTACTGGTAAAAATATTATGGGAATGATCAGTGAGGCTTTACCTTATACATTATTTTTGGCTATCGTGACCTTGATCATCGTTTTTGCTACGTGTTTAGTACTAGGCATTTTAGCGGCTAACTATCAAAATCATTGGACCGAAAAAACCTTAAGGATGATTACGTTTATCTTAGATGCGATTCCTTCATTTTGGCTAGGGTTGCTATTGATCTTTTTATTTTCTATAAAGCTAAATTGGTTTCCAACAGGCGGAGCTGTCGGTTTAGTGTCAGTTTTTTTGCCAGCGTTGACTCTTTCTTTGGCCTATTCTAGTTCATATATACGACTGATTCGGAATGATTTATTGCAGAATAAACAATTACCTTATGTCGACTATTATTTTACAAGAGGATTTTCAAAAAGAGCAATCACGAAACATTTATTGAAAAATTCTTTACGCTCTTCTATCGTTTCAATCGGAGTAAGTATTCCAAGACTCATCGCGGGTAGTGTCATTATAGAAAGTGTTTTTGCTTGGCCTGGGATGGGACTTCTATGTATTATTGCAATAAGAAACCGTGATTTACCTGTGTTACAAGCGTATATTGTGATTATGTCTTTGTTCTTTATTAGCAGTAGTTTATTGATCGATTTGTTAATCAAACGGATTGATCCAAGACTAAGAGAGCGAGGCAGATAATGGAGACAGTGAAAAAAATAGTTCAGGATAAAGTAGTACTTGTTTCTGTTATTTTCTTAAGTCTTTTAACTTTTGGGATTATTTTTGCTGATGTATTGTCGCCATATGATCCAAATAAACAAGAGATTATGAATAAATTGGCACATCCAAGTAGTGAACATTTTTTTGGAACAGATTTGTTAGGTCGAGATATCTTTTCGAGGGTCTTGTATGGCGGTAGGGTGACGCTACTGCTATCATTTTTTATTGTTTTCTTGATTCTTTTGATGGGCATCATTTTTGGCGGGATTTCTGGGATTTTTGGTGGTAAGATCGATGCAATAATGATGCGTTTTTGTGACCTGATACTTTCTTTACCAAATGAAATGATGTCTTTATGCATTATTGGTATTTTAGGTCCCAGTTTGCTGACGATTATTTTAGCACTGACGATTGTAAGATTTCCTTGGTACATTAAAATGATTCGGACGGAAGTCCTTAATTATAAAACTAAAAATTATGTTATCTTCTCAATAAGTTCTGGAAAGTCCAAATTCTGGGTATTTAAAGAGCATATTTTTCAACCCATTATCCGTTCAACCATTGTTTACTCTACATTAGATATCAGTGCGGTGATTATGAGTATCAGTGCGCTATCTTTTTTAGGCATTGGAATTCAACCGCCAACAGCTGAGTGGGGCAGAATGTTAAATGAATCAAGAGAAATCGCAGTAGTTGAGCCTTGGCAAATTATTCCTGCGGGCGCCACAATATTTATCGTGATCGCAATGCTTAATTATATAGGGGATGCTGTCGCAGAAACGATCAACGAAACAAGTAGCGAATAAATGGAGGAGGAAGCAATGGGAAATACACTAATTTTGGGAATTGATGATCTGACAGTGGATGAAATCAAAACCAATAAACAAGTGCTTGCCAATCTAACATTTCAAGTGGAGAGAAACGAATTTTTAGGGATTCTGGCACCAAGTGGGAGTGGGAAGACCACACTGCTTAAAACGATCATGAGAATCTGTCCAAAATCACTTCATACAAGCGGCATCATCACCTATCATTCGGATACTCACGATAAAATCCTTATCCAGGAGAAAAACAACGTGAATGATTCAGCAGTATTAAGCCGGGAATTAGCGTACATCCCACAAAATGCATCAGAGGCATTTGATCCAATTGAAAAAATGGCTGTTCAATTTAAAGAAACATTGGCAGAAAATCAGTTTCCAATAAGTGAAAGAACAGAAATGATCCAACAATTATTGGAAAGTATGGATTTACCTGAGAGTATTTTAAAAAAATATCCATTTCAATTGTCGGGCGGCACGTTACAACGTTGTGCAATTGGTTTAGCACTTATTTTAAAACCTAAAGTCATTGTTGCAGATGAGCCAACAAGTGCATTGGATACTGTAAACAGAAAGAGAGTGTTGGATATTTTTTTGCAATTAAAAAAACAGAATAAGACGACACTACTCCTAGCGACACATGATATTGCAATTGTAGATTATTTGTGTGATACGGCGCTTGTTTTGCAAGAAGGTAAAAAAATTGAGCACCAAAAAGTAGATAAATTGGCTATTGATTCAATCACCTATTTAGGAAATATGCGTAGAATAAAAAATAAAATTGGCTCGACATTTTGGGGATTAAAAGATGAAAAATTGGCTGGTTCTTGAGCAAATATCAAAGACGTATTATAAAGAGAAGTTGTTCAAGTCAAAAGAAAAAATCGATGGTGGACTAAAGCCGTTGTCATTTTGCGTTTCAGAAGAGATTGTTGGCATTCTAGGGGAAAGTGGTAGTGGAAAAACAACGTTGGCTAAACTAATTGCTGGTATTGAAAAACCGGATAAAGGTTCAGGCAAAGTTGTTTTGAAATTGGGCGAATTACCCAAAGAAAAGAATCCTGTGAGCATGATATTTCAAGATTATGTATCTGCAATCAATCCAGAGTTTACCGTAGAAAAAGCATTATTAGAATCAATTAGTGGGAAAAATAAAAAAGTAGAATCAAAAGAAAAAATAATCGCAATTTTGAATAAAGTGGGATTATCAGAAGAGTTATTAGATAAGAAACCAAGAAAGTTAAGTGGTGGACAGATTCAACGTATTTGTATTGCTAGAAGCATTTTGACAGAAGCAAAGGTATTGATTTTTGATGAAGCATTTAGTTCGTTAGATTTAGTCAATGTGGATCGCTTACTTGAGTTGTTAAATAATTTAAAAAAGGAGTTTAACTTGTATTATATAGTGGTTACACACAATTTAGAAGTAGCGACTTATTTTTGTGATAAACTTATTTTTTTAAAAGAAGGACACTTAGAAGAAGTGATAGAAACAAGTCGTCTGATGCATACGAAATCATCCTATGTTCAAGCACTAATCGATGCTCAGATTTAATACTCAATAAATAGAATAAGTTGTTATCGATTCATTAACATGTAATTTTGTATTTAAATAGTCTCAGAGAAAGGAATGAACTTTATGGCAAATTCAATTAATACAGGTGATACAGCATTTATGATTTTATGTACGGCAATGGTGAGTTTAATGACACCAGGATTAGCTTTTTTCTATGGAGGCTTGGCGCGTAAAAATAATATTTTGGTTATTATGGGACAATCATTTATTTCAGTTGGCGTAACAACGTTAATGTGGATTTTTGGCGGATTTGGACTTGCTTTTGGATCAGATTTTCACGGCATTATTGGAAATCCGGCCGATTTTTTCCTTATGAAAAATGTGGGCACATTAGCGAATCTTTTACATGGCGCAACGATTCCATTTTTGATGTTTTTTGCCTTCCAATTGATGTTCTGTGTTATTACAGTTCCTCTTATGACAGGAGCTTTTGCTGATCGATTGACTATGAAGGGCTATATTTTATTATTAATTGGCTGGAATTTATTGATTTATTTTCCTGTCTGCCATTGGGTTTGGGGTGGTGGATTCTTAAGTGATTTCAATTTCAAAGACTTTGCTGGGGGAACAGTTATTCATACGACAGCTGGATTTGGTTCTCTTGCAACCATTCTTTACTTAGGGCAAAGAAAGTTAACGGAAAAACAAAAAAATCAACACAATAATTTGATGGTTGCTGCAATTGGAACAGGCCTTTTATGGTTTGGCTGGTTTGGGTTTAATGCTGGTGGTGCATTACGTGCAGACGTTCAAGCAGCGAATGCATTTGTTTCGACCTTTGTTGCATTAGCTACCTCTTTAACTGTGTGGATTTTATTTGCAAAATTCAAAAAAGGTTACTATGATTTTGTTGATATATTGACAGGTTCCGTTGCAGGACTAGCAACGATCACACCTTGTGCGGGATATGTAACACCAGCACAAGCAATAGTAATTGGTGCTATTGCGGCAATTATTTGTACTCTTGCTGTTGATTTTCGTAAGAAAAAAGGATGGGATGATGCATTAGATGTTTGGGGTGTTCATGGTGTCGGAGGATTCACTGGAACTATTTTAATTGGCATCTTTGGAACCGGGGCTTCATTGGTAACATCCGTTGGCTTGAAGGCACTACTTGTTCAAATTTTAGGTGTCTGCTTTGTTGCCGCCTATGCGTTTATTGTAACCAGACTTATTTTGATTGTTGCATCAAAAATTACTAGAATAGAAACAACAAAAGAAGAACAAGAAAAAGGATTAGACGTAGAATTTTTTCACCAGTCTACTTATGATGAGTAAACTTCACATTATATGAGTAGTCAATATAAGGGTCGGAGCAAAGCGAACAAAGCTTACTCTCGACCCTTATATTTTTTACTGTTTAGTCTTGAATCATATTCTTTTTCTCAAAAAGTTGCTGTAATGTCCGATATAAATCAGCTAACTCTTCTTCATCATAAGATAAATCCCAGAAGTAAAGTGGTAATTCTGGATATTTTTTTCTAGGTAATAGAGAAGAACTGATCACTAAATCATATTGTTCATTTAAGTCTTCCTGATAAGGAGCAGAATCTACAAAGCCTAAATCATTTAAAAACTGATAGATCCTTCTAACTAAAAGAAAATTATGTTCAAAAGCAACGCCGATTTTTAAATGCTCAGAATGTTTTGGTTTATCATAAGCAGGGAGTAACACACTTTTGAACGTTTTGACCAGTGAGTTTTTGATCGTATAAATAAATTTATATTCTTTTTCCTTTGCTTTTTCATCAAAGAAGGCTTGAATCTTTGTTTCAAGAAGCTCGTCTGCTTTTTTCTTTTTACGTGGTAATTCCACCAATGTTTGAAGATTAGGGAAAGGTTGGCGCAAGACAAAAAAAGTAAAGGTAATATTAAGCAAATTCCCAATAATAATGGGTTTATTGAGAACTTCTGGCTCTTTTTTGAAGATATCAATCTTAGCATATTCCAGAAATTCCTGAACCAACTCATACACAGGATTTGGTCGTGTTGAGAAATCATGTAGTGTTTGAGACAGTGATGGATCATCATCTAGGGTATAAAAAGGAGCATAGTGAGCTAAGAAAAAGATAAAACTGCTTTCTCCTTTACTGTATTTAGGAGGTAATGCTTGAACAGGACCGAGCTCTTTATTCAGACGTTCAAAATCATAGTAAGGGTTATCCATCATCAAAAAGTCATACTTGTCATCATAACAAACATAAATTTTTTTGCGAGTACGACAAAGAAAAATCGCCGCAAAATAGGTCAATTCTTTAGAACCTAAATATGTTCTGGATAACGGAAAATATTCAGAAAATGCACTGGCAAGTCTTTCTGCATCTTCACGGGCAACAATTTTAAATGGCCAAACAGTTCCTCTTGTTCCTAACCACAAAGCATCGAAAAGTGCGACTCTGACAGCACGTTCATCACCAGTCAAGTTTGCTTCGGTATATGTAAATCGCAGATTATATTGTTTTACGTGTTTTTTCAAAGGCAGCATCTTTCTAGAGACTGTCGAACGACTCACGTAGTAACGTTGACAAAAATCATCTATGTTAGGAGAATCATGGTTTAAAAAATAAAGAATAAATTGAAATGGAACCGATTTTTTTAATAGAAAATATCGGTATTCATCAATTGTTACAAGCAATTTAGTACTGTCGATTTTTCCTGCTTTTTGCAAAATCGATTGGTGAGTATAGATTACTTTAGCTAAATCATGATTGATTTCATTTATGATAATAAATGCCTGCTGATAATTCAAAGATAGTTCTTCAGATAATTGAGTAATAGAAATATCTGATTGACTGATTTGTGTAATTCGTTTGAATACTTTAAATTTTGTAAGCATTCCCGAATCCATCATCAATTCCTCATATAGCATGCTAATCACTTCCTTGCCCCTATTCTACTGTACTTTATGGTCAATTGTCAGCTAAGACGATAATTGCAGGATATTTAGTTATTTATTTTAGTCAAAAAGATTAAAATTATATCAGAAAGAACAAAAGATAAAATAGAGATGAACATTATTTCTCTTTTTGGCCAAAAAAAGTATCTGTATGAAAGATAAGATTGTGTACGAATTAAGTCAAAAAAGAGATAAGATAAAACCCAATGAGCTCTATCTTATCTCCGTTATCAGTTAAGAATTGTTTCTTTTTTTAGTTTGACCCAAATCAAACCAATCATAAAACCAAGGACTGAGGGAACGACCCACCCCATACCAATTGCAAATAAAGGCAAGTAATTCTCAGCGGTTTTTAAAAGGGTTGTAACAAGTGCATTTGATTTGATAAAATCAGGCGCACTATTCAAAGCGTCAAGTAATGCAGCAAATAGTGTCACATATGTCGTCATGCGATAGACTTCCTTACGATGGTGAAAAAGCGGGCTGATGATCACTAAAATCATCAATGTCATTGCTAATGGATAAAGAAACATCAATACAGGGACTGAAAATTGAATAATATTCGTTAACCCAACATTGGCAAACAGACAGGGTAAAATACTAGCTGCTGCAATGTAAAATGCATAAGAACCTTTTGGAAATAGCTCGCTGAACGTTTCAGAACAAGCTGTAATTAATCCAATTGCTGTTTTCAAACATGCGAGAATCACAATAAACGCAAGCAAAATACTACCTAAATTGCCCAAATAATGGTTAGCAATCTGGGCTAAAGCAATCCCACCATTCTCACTAAGAGGGAATTTGCCTAAACTCATCGTTCCCATATAGGATAACAATGTATAGATGATTCCCATCAAGACAATACTGATTGCACCAGATTTTATTGTATCTTTAGCAATATCATTTGGTTTTTCTACACCCATACCTCTAATCGTCGAAACAATGATGATTCCGAAAGCCAGAGAAGCTAATGCATCTAATGTATTATATCCTTCAGTAAAGCCCTTGAAAAAAGGATTTGTTGCATAAGTTTCAGTGACAGGCGCAGAAGATATAGATCCTAACGGAGTCAGGAAAGCAAATAAAATCAAAATCGCTAATAAAAATAGAAATAATGGATTTAAAAATTTGCCAACATAACCTAATAACTTAGTTGGTTTACGTGAAAAGGCCCAGGCAACTAAAAAGAACAGCGCTGAAAAGATTGCTAAAATCAATTTATGCTGATCACTTGGAATAAAAGGCGCTAACCCAATTTCAAATGATGTCGTTGCTAAACGCGGTAATGCAAAGAACGGACCGATCGTCAGATATAATAATACAGTAAAAGCAACGGCATAGCGTCGGTTGACCCGAGTCGCTAAATCAAAAACCCCATTACTTTTGGAAATACCGATAGCAATCACACCTAAGAACGGTAAGCCGATTCCTGTAATCAAAAAGCCCAGATTAGCTAGAAAAATGCTAGCGCCAGCCTCTTGTCCCATATGAACAGGAAAAATCAGATTTCCCGCTCCGAAAAATAAGCCAAATAGCATGGAACCTACATAAAGGTAATCACGCCACGATAATTTCTTTGTCACATTTCAACACTCCTTAAACTTTGTCCTTACTAAAAGTACCAGAATAAGAAGAGCACAGCAAGTTAATTTTCAGAAAAAGCTTGAGGTTTTCTGAGAACATTAAAGAACGCTGAGACTAATCGACAAAATAGGCAAATTGATAATCATCACAGAATGTTCCGTTGATAAAAAATTCATCTTTAAATAAAGCCTCTTGGATAAACCCATTTTTACGGTAAAACTGAATTGCTTTAGTATTTGGTCCCATGACACGCAAAGAAATTTTATGAATCCCTTCTTTAGCTGCGGCATCTTTTAAATAATCCAGTAATTGTCGACCAATACCCAATGACTGACTATCTGGATGAACACCGATACCAAACATCCATTGTTTTTTATGAGAAAGCAGAGGTGTTGGATGATGAACATCAACAAATCCATGAACGTTGTCCCCATCAGCAGCGACAAAAATGATTCGTCCATCTGTTTTTTCTTTGTATTCATCAACAGACTCATAATAATGAAGTACTGGAGAATTTTCATTTGACCAAATCGTATTTTCTATCTCGAGTAATGCTGGAAAATCACTTTCTTTAATTGGTCGAACCATTATATTTTTTTTCATTCTATACCTTCTTTTGTAGTATTTATTTCAGAGAAACGTTCTTCTAGTTTTTGTTTATGTGAGGTTAAAATATCTTCAAAACGAATATCGTATTTGTCGGCCAAAATAAAAATATTATCTAAAACATCGCCGAGCTCTTCGGTTAAATCCTGAACTAGACTTTCTGTTGTTTTTTCTTCTTCATCTGGACGATCACGACCAATTTCTATAGCACGTACAGCACGAGCAACTTCTCCAGTTTCCTCAGATAAAAAGCCTACACGAATAAACGAATTGAGTTCGTACCATCCTCTTTTTTTGTAAAATTCACTGATCCATTCTTGGTAGTGTTGAAGTTTCACATAAATCCCTCCAGTCTATTTTACTATGGTAGCATAGAGAATCGGAAAAGTGAAAACACCCAAGTAAATGTTTTTTTAAAATAACAGTCGTTTTGTATGGAAGGTTTATAAAAATATTATTTAATTGTGGAAAAAAATTTCTCTTTCTTGGATAAAATACTGTTTAGATGTTTATTTATAAGGGTTTGTATAATTTTTGTATAATTTCCCCTTGCGTTTACTTTTATATATCAAGATGCTATTATGAGTTGGAAAAATAACTAATTAGGAGCGTTTTATGAAAAAACAAACAAAAGTCGTTTTGGTGAGTGGTTTAATTTTATTAGGGGTTCTAATGAATAGTGGTCAAGTTTTAGCGTATGAAGCAGGTGATGTTGATCCAATTCAAAATAATCAGCAAATCTTGGATAAAGTGGACAATGGTGATATAGAATTAAAAGGTTGGATAGGAACGTTTGATCCAACAGAAGCACCAGATCCAGAACAGCCAACACCTAGTGATACAGATGCTTCATGGGTCAATGTGATGATGCCTGTTACTGTTTTATTTGGATCATTAGAATCAGATAAAGGATCTGTTTATGGACCAACATATGAAATTAAAAATAATTCTGTTAAAGGTGTTAAAGTCTCAGCACAAAATGTGACAGCTGTTGCTAATGCGATTGATTCAGGGCTTGATTTGAATATGGTAGCAGATAACGGCGCAGTGACTATTCCTTTGGTCAAAACGGATGGCTCACTTTTAGATACTGCAACAGAAGTTAAAGCCTTGACTACAGGGGGAAGTGTTGATTTCACTTTACAAGGACAATTTTCAGGTGTTTATCCGACTGTTGAAACGGGCCCGCTTACACCGAAATACAACTTATCTTTAAAGTTTGACGTACAATAATTCAACTAAGAATTAAACTTCTTTATCCAGTTTAATCGAATGAAGAGGTTGAAAATAAGAAGTGAAGCATACATATCAACTTTCTTCATTCGTAAAACTTTTTAAGTGAGGTAACAATGATCATGAAAAATAAACAATACATATTTTTGGTGTTTCTCCTTACGTTCCAATCACTAGGACAAATTAGTCCAGTATTTGCTGAAACAATTGCAAGTGAAGAAGAAAATTTGAGTGAACTGGAGAACGACCAACAAAAAAATGAACTTCAAGATAACTTACATATAATAGAACTTCCCAAAGTCAATACAGATTCTCCAAATCAACCAGCAAGTGACTATTCCGAAACAGAAGCTCTCGATAAGTTAGAACCACCCAAAAATGAGAATCAGCTGGAACCCGTTGCACTAGCTGAAGAAATAGTTATTGAGGGATACACTTATGTAAAAGTGAGCACGCGCCAAGCATTTCTAGAAGCAGCCAAATTGAAGAAAAATATTGTATTGACTGCAGATGTAGAATTGCTATCAGGTGATCAAGCTGAAATAATTGCTGGTTTTCGCTTACTGGGGCGTGTCAATAAAGCAGATAAAAAAAATAAGCTGACGTTAAATACTTTTGCTGAAACAGAACAGCACAGGGGGCTTTATGCATTAGATGCAACATTTGGGTATGGTGATGTTTTTGTGTCAGATATTGTTATTGATAACAAAGACAATGGCGGGATTATTTCATTTGAAGAAAAGATTATAGGTACACAATATTTTGATGCTGTGGAGTATACGTCTAATGGTGGTCAAGCCTTTGTTGCTAAAAACGGAATAATCGTTATCAACGATTCTAGTTTCACTCAAACAAGCACTCTAGAACGCTACAATAAAGCATTTGCGGAAACATCTCATTTATTCTTATCTGGAAAAACAACCATCAATCACGATGGTTTCTCCAATGATGTTCGAGTAGGTCCTTTTTTATCTATACAACAAAGCTCAATAAGTTCTGGAAGGGTTGAGATTTTAGAAAATGCTGTCGTTTCAATTGAAACCAAAAAGTCGTTTGTTTCAGGGACTGGCTATGAAAACTTTACATTAGATGTTGGGGAGAACGCGACATTCACATTGAAAGTTTCTGGTGATTTAATTGAGTCACCAACTTCTAAGAGACCGTTACATTATATATTTGGGGAAGGATCTTCTGTTACTCTAATGGATGAAAGTAAAAAAAATAAAAAAACAGGGATGGATTTGACAAGATTCATTCCGTTAAGAGGTACGACTGGTGAATTTGTGATCAGTGCAGGGATGGATTTGGTGGTCGATTCGAATAATCGTTATAGTATATTTGAACAAGAATCGCTAGAAGATGCTATTCCAATTGTGATTCCTGCAACCACCAAAAGAGTGATTCTTCAAAATGGACGTTCTGACAGTAATCCTGCTACTACAGGGAAAATTTTCAATTTAATCGGCAATGGACAAGGAAATCTGTTTGTGAACAGCAGCCGAATTGATTTATACCGTAAAGGAAATTTATCTGTTGCAACAGGCGCATTTATTAATGTGACGGCCGCAATCAATCACGATGGACGGGAAAAAGGAAATACTCAGATTATTTCCTCTACAAATAGTAACTTTGCTGATACTTACGCTGCAATTTATGATGACGAGACAGCCAAAGTTAGATTTGCTGCAGAAGTGATTGTTCCGCTAACCGTTGAAGAACTAAAAGATACAGCAACGAAAATTACAGGAACCTCTCACCCAGATGCTACAGTAAATATGAAGGGATTCTTCATAGATGGCACTCCTTTTGAACAAGCTATAAAAGTTGCTAAAAATGGTACGTTTACCTATGAATTACCTCAAGCACTTCAAGTAGGCTCAACGGTAAAATTTTCAGCTTCTGTTGGAGGAGAAGGCGCCGTAACTCAAATTGATAAACAGGTTATTGATACGTTACCGCCCACCGCTAAACCAATACTACAAGGCATTTCGATCAATGAAATCGCTGAATTAGATGTCTCCAAATTACTAAAAGATATTCATGACAACAGTGAAATACCTCCAACTGTTGAAGTGATCAATCCATTAGAAGCAAAGGTTGGACGACAAGAAGTGATGGTTAAATTGACAGACTCAAGTAATAATACTAGTGAAATCATGGTTCCGATTTTTGTGTATGATGACCATAGTCAAGTGGTTTTAACCTCAGAAACAACAGGATTTTTACTTTGGGGATTAGATATAGACGTTTATCCAGAAGATGTGACAGGTGATATATCGGATTATTTAAATCAACGAATTGAAAGAAAGATTTGGTCCGAAAAAGAAGAACTATCAAACGATGACTTTAAAGTTCAATCAACAGATTTAGAGGAAATCCCTTTACCGGGAAAGTATCAAGCTAGTTTTGCATACAAGGAACAAATTCTGATCATAAAAATTAATGTGCTGGATAAAAAGGAAAAAATCAACGTTATGATTCCAAAAAAAGTTTTGTTTGGCACTAACGATCTACTAGCCAATCAAATTATTTCTCCCCAATATGAAGTGAAAAACAACAGTTCCGCTCCGATTACATTACGTGTTTTAGGGCTGACAGAAGAAGCCGTTTCAGATTTTGAACTCGTCGATTTATTTGATAAAGATAAACAGAAACAACAAGCAAGTATGAGTATTAAAACCGAAGATGCAGAAGTCCATTTAAATACAGCAATGGATGAACAAGTTTTAGGTCAACTCTCCGGAGAAAGCAGTAAAACCTTCACTCTTCAAGGGTCATATTTTGGCACATACGAAAAATTGTTACAACCACAGTATAAAATTAAACTAGGATTTCAGGTGAATGATGAAAACTAAAAGACAACGAATGTATTTAGATCCAAAAAAATACACAACAAAGCAAGAGTTGATCACAGCTATAAAAAAAGTGGACCCAAAAATTGAGGATATAAAAGAATTTGACTTTGAGGTAGCGACCAATCATATCCCATTGCTCATAGAAGTTAAGAAAAAAGATAGCGAGCAATTCCAGGGCATTTCAATACAAAAACATTCTTTTAAAAAATGGTTATATCTGACTTTATTAATCGTCTTGATTTGTACTTTAGGAGGTTACTTATGGCACATAAAAAATCAAGAAGAACTAGTTCAGACAAGCATAATCCCAAGCGAACTTGCGCCGGATATCAAGGATGCAAAAAAAATCGATAAAAATGAACTAATCAAAAAAATGCAATCGGCTGTAGATGATGGTTATTTTAATCTGCAGATGGATACTGAACTGATTTTCAATTCAGCAAAAGAAAATGGAAAAATCCAGATAATCAATCCAGAACAAAACAAAAGTATCATTGCAGTAGAAGTTTTTTTACAAGAGGAAAATGATTTGATCTATGAATCTGGCAGTATCTACCCAGGTCAATATATCAATAAAGGAAAGCTAACGAAGGATTTAGCCCAAGGGGAATATCAAGCATATGCTAAGGCGAAGATCTATGATCAAAAGACAAAAAAGGAACAAACAACCTCGATTGTTAATTTAACTGTTCAAGTAAAAAACTAAGAACCTAAAAAATGATAAAATAAGATCTGAACAAAATGCTAGATGTGTTGTTTAGGTCTTTTTCTGCAGAACTAAGAAGTGCCAAAAATAAAATAGTAGAAGTGGCGCAAAATGATTATATTTGTAGTATCATAATCAAGTGTAAGGAACAGTTAGAAAAAATGGAGGGGATAGAACAAATGACTACATTTTATTTTGTTAGACATGGTAAGACTGAACTGAATTTAAGTTTACGATTCCAAGGCGGAGATATCGATTCACCCTTATTGCCAATCGGAATTGAACAAGCGATTCAAGCAGGACGCTATCTAAGTGATATTTCGTTCGATGTAGTAGCTGTCAGCACTCAAAAAAGAGCAATGGACACCGCAAATTACATTCTTAAAGAAAATAATTTTTTAGATGGACTAACACTTCAGTACCATGACAATTTAAGGGAAATCAAATTCGGTAAACGTGAAGGTGTCGAAATTGATCATACAGATGAACAAACAGATCATTTGCGAACGCGACCAGACTTATATGATCCTACAGCTTTTATGGGAGAAACGATTGATTCTTTAGTGACACGTTCAACCCAGACCATAGAAAAACTCAGTGAAGAATATCCAGATGGGAAGGTGTTGATCGTCGCTCACGGCGTTTTACTGATTACACTGATCAATTCACTAGTAGGAAAAGAAAAAGCAAAATGGCGTGAAGGCGGACCGCTTGCGAATACAAGTATCACGATTTTAGAAAAAGAAAATAATCAAAAGAACTATACGATAAAATCATTTAACGATAGTTCATATCAAACGAAAAATGAAGAGGCATAAAAAATTTAACTAGCGTAAGTGGGGATTTCATGAAGAAAATGGCAGTTTATTGTGGTGCCAGTTTAGGAAACAAGGAAATTTATAAAGAGCAAACAAAAGAATTAGGACAATGGATGAGTCAGAACGATTACGATCTTGTTTATGGCGGAGGGAACGTTGGCTTAATGGGTATTTTAGCGGACACGGTCATTGAAAATGGTGGGAAGGCAATCGGAGTTATGCCAACTTTTTTATTAGAGCGAGAGTTGGCGCATCAAAATATTACTGAGATGCATATTGTGAGTGATATGCATGAACGCAAACGTAAGATGATCGATTTAGCAGACTGTTATTTAGCGTTACCTGGTGGTCCTGGAACATTAGAAGAAATATCGGAAGTCGTTTCCTGGGGACGTGTAGGGGAACATCAAAATCCATGTATCTTTTTTAATGTTGATGGATATTATGATTTACTAGCTGATTTCTTTGATAAAATGGTTTTAGATGGATTCTTAACAAAGGAAGATCGGTCCAAAATTTTCTTTTCGGATTCGTTGGATGAAATCCAACAATTTATTGATGCATTCATACCACCAGCGGTTAGACAATATAAATAAGCAAAAACTCGTTTGAATATGTACCATTCAAACGAGTTTTTTGCTTAGGATTTAGATAAGATACGGTGTAAAAATTCTTTCGTTCGAACTTCTTTTGGATGAACGAAAATATCTTCCGCTGTTCCTTCTTCCGCGATCACACCTTTATCCATAAAAATCACACGATCAGAAACTTCTTTCGCAAATTCCATTTCATGGGTTACGACGATCATCGTTAACCCTGTATGAGCTAAATCCTTCATTGTTTTCAATACTTCGCCGACCATTTCAGGATCAAGTGCTGAAGTGGGTTCATCGAAAAGCATCACATCAGGATTCATCGATAATGCTCGAGCTATTGCGACACGTTGTTTTTGCCCGCCAGAAAGTTGAGAAGGTTTTGCATCTACAAAACGCTCCATACCAACTTTTACAAGATTCTCTAGAGCAACTTTTTTAGCTTCTTCTTTATCTCGTTTTAAGACGGTAATTTGTCCAGATGTACAATTTTCTAAAACATTCATATTATTAAACAGGTTGAACGATTGGAATACCATACCTAAGTGCGTTCGATATTTTGGTAAGTTATAGCCACGTTCTAAGACATTTTCACCATTATAGATGATTTTGCCACCTGTAGGTTTCTCTAATAAGTTTATGCAACGTAAAAGGGTTGACTTACCCGAACCAGAAGAGCCGATGATCGTCACGACTTCTCCTTTATTTACTGCCACATTGATATCTTTTAACACTTCATTTTCACCAAAGCTTTTTCTTAGATGCTCGACTTCAATAATTTGGTTCATCATGCTCTCCTCTTAGCTTTCTTTTAGATTTTCTGCTTCATCTAGTTTTACATAGGCAGAAGGTCCATCCATTTTCTTCTCAACGACACGTAATACACGAGTGATTGCATAGGTCATGATCAAGTACATGATCCCAACGATCGTAAATGTTTGGAAGAATTGGAAGTTTGCGCCAGATGCAGAATTCCCTTGGAAGAATAAGTCAGCTACTCCAATAACACTCAAAACAGCTGTATCTTTAATATTGATGACAAATTCATTCCCTGTAGCGGGTAAAATATTACGCAATACTTGAGGAACGACAACTTTGCGCATCGTTTGGCCATGTGTCATCCCAATTGCTTGTGCTGCTTCAAATTGCCCTTGATCAACAGCGAAGATTCCACCACGGACGATTTCAGACATATAAGCACCAGTATTGATAGAAACGATAAACAAGGCTGCGACTGTTCGATCCAGAGAAATCCCGAAGGCTAAGGCTAAACCATAGAAGATAACCATTGCTTGTACCATCATTGGTGTACCACGGAACACTTCAATATAAATAGAAAGCAAGGCATTGCCTAATTTTTGGAAGAAACGTTTCACTTTATTTTCAGATTCTGGAACCGTGCGAACAACGCCGATCAATAAACCTAAAGCCGTTCCGACAAAGGTTCCTATCAAGGCGATAAATAAGGTTAAACCTGCACCACGTAAGAACATACCACCATATTGATCCCAGATGTTTTTAAAATCAGCTAAAACACCCGTTTTTTCGCTATCACTTGTTTCAGCCGCAGGTTGATCTTTGACAGCTTGATCCATGATTTTTGTCCGTTCATCTGAGGAAATACCAGATAGGATCTGATTGACTTTAGCGATTTCAGGATCAGCTTTACGCATACCCACTGCGATTTGAACATCTTCTGCATTTGTTTGGAAACCATTTTCTTTAGAGAACTCAAGCATTTCTAAGTCTTTATTAACACTTGTCGCCGTTACGCCTTCTGGACGTTCACTGACATAGCCATCGATCATACCAGAAGCAAGTGCCGTTCTCATCGCGGAGAAATTATCCATCGCTTGTTGTTTGCTAACGCCAGGAATTTGATCGATTACACTATAATGGAAAGTATTTAACTGCGCAGTGATTTTGGCACCTGATAAATCTTTCAAATTTTTCGCATCTGCAAACTTGCCTTTTTTCTGAACGACAACGACTAATTGTGATTCATAATAAGGATCAGTAAAGTCGATTTCTTTACGACGTTCAGCAGTTGGGCTCATCCCAGCAATGATCGCATCGATTTTTCCAGATTGTAAGGCAGGGGCTAAACCGTCCCATTTTGTTTGCACGATAACGAGTTTTTTATCCAGTCCATCCGCAATTTTTTTCGCGATTTGGACATCATAACCTCCTGCATAGGAAGAATTTCCTTGAATAGGTACAGCGCCATTTGCGTCTGTTTTTTGTGACCAGTTAAACGGGGCGTAGCCTGCCTCCATCCCAACACGGAATTCACCGTTTGTATTTGTTTCTGCTTGGCTAAATATTGGCGCACAGAACACGCTTAAAATGATTGCGAAGAATAAGCCAAGTGAAAATGATTTCTTGTTCATGTTTTTCTTCCTTTCTTTTAACTCTTGAATTTTTTCTACTATAATTTAGTTTAAAGAGTTTTGAAGAATGTGTCTAACATATTCTTCTTTACGCAAAAAACAACCATACAAAAATGCATGGTTGCCTACTATCGTCAGGTACTCTCAACAAAAACATAGCGCAACTTAGCATCACTACTAAGACAGTCCGTAAGTTGTTCGCTTACGTCCCAACACATAACAGGGAGGCTGTTATGCATTTCGGCGATTTTTCCTAGACTTGCTTCGACGTGTCCTCTCACTCCGCAAGCTTAATAAAAAACGCAACCTCTACCTCAATTTGAGGTACTATTTAATTATCAGATTCAAGTTCATAGTGTACGATAATTACCTTGAAAAGTCAATATTTGGCTTAGGTAGATTGAGTATTTTCTAATCTACGTGATAACGAGAAAAGGCAGGCATTCTTTTTCAAGTACTTGGATATTGTTGAAAAAGAAACAAAAAGTCATTATACTAGAATAAATGATTCAACGGTGAAAGGGAGAGCGGTCATGAATAAAAAACAACAGACAACGTTGGAATTGAGAAAGCTATTTAACAAACTATCTTGGTTAAATAAACAAAAGATGGAAGCAGCGCTTAAAGAATACAAACCTTCTGAAGTTCATTGTATCGAATCAATCGGTAAAACTGTAGATCCCAATGTGACTAAACTTGCGGACTCTTTGTATATGACAAGAGGCGCTATCAGTAAAATTACGAAGAAACTTCTAAAAAAAGACTTAATCGCAAGCTACCAAAAACCAGAGAACAAAAAAGAAATCTATTTTCGGCTTACGGAGCAAGGGCAGCGGATTTTTAATATCCATGAAACCCTTCATAAAGAGTTTCGAGAACGTGATCAAGTGGTCTTTGAAGATGTTACGGAAAAGCAATTTGATGACATGCTTCGTTTCGTAGAAAAATATAGTGAGCATTTAGATGAAGAAATGAGGAAACAAGGCATAGATATCAAGTCAGAATAAAATATTTCTATTCAGCAAGCCAATTCTTTAAGAGTTGGTTTGTTTTTTTTGTTGACAAAGAAACAAAACGGAAGTAAGATGTATATGTTTCCAAGGAAACTAAAAATGATCAAGGAGAACTATCTATGTCTAAATTTAAATCACAAAATAAAATAAAGAGGGAGCCAACCAAAGATAAACATGCGTTAGTCTTTGGACTGATCTCTGTATTTCTAATCGGAATAGGATTTAGTATCATCACACCTGTCATCCCGTTTTTAGTCCAACCGTATATCGTTAATCCAAATAATCAAGCAATTGTTGTTACCCTTTTAATTTCAGTGTATGCTGTCTGCATGTTTTTTTCAGCCCCAATTCTTGGCGCTTTAAGCGATAGGTTCGGGCGACGTCCGTTGCTATTATTCAGTCTTTTAGGAGCTGCAATGGGCTTCTTAGTTTTTGGAATCGGCGGTTCTTTATGGGTGTTATTTGCTGGACGAATCATTGAAGGGATCACAGGAGGAAGTATTAGTACCATTTTTGCTTACTTTGCCGATATCACCCCAAGAGAACAACGAACGAAATACTTTGGCTGGGTCAGTGCAGTCACAGGCGTGGGTTCGGTTATGGGACCTGCATTAGGTGGTGTGTTAGCGGCAAAATTTGGATATGCTGCGCCCTTGTATTTTGGTGCGGTGATCACATTGCTGAATGTTGTTTATGGCTACTTTTTTATGCCGGAAAGTCTAGATAAGAATAATCGTCTAAAAGAAATTACTCTCTCAAGATTAAATCCGTTTCTTCAACTATTCCATGTATTATCTATGAAAAATTTAAATCGTCTGCTTATCTCCGCATTCTTACTTTGGATTCCGAGCGGTTCGCTACAGGCTATTTTGTCACAATTTACAATCGATACATTTAATTGGAAACCTGCTCTGATCGGTCTGGTCTTTTCGATTATGGGGATTCAGGATATTCTTTCGCAAGGCTTTATTATGCCGCGGCTCTTACTGAAACTGAGTGATAAACAGATTGTTATTTTAGGTATGAGTTCAGAGATTATAGGGTATGGCCTGATTGGGGCATCTGCAGTATTTTCTTTCTATCCATTTTTCATTGTTGGGATGTTTATCTTTGGTTTTGGTGATTCGATTTTTGGCCCAGCTTTCAATGGAATGGTCTCAAAATCAGCTGATTCGAGTGAACAAGGCCGTGTTCAAGGCGGGAGCCAATCGATTCAATCGTTAGCAAGAATCATCGGACCAATTATTGGTGGGCAACTTTATGTAATACTAGGATCGGCTGCACCTGCTTTTATGGGAATGATTTTGCTTGCAGCTGCAATTGCTGTTTTGGTTAAGGGAAGGGCAGCAGCTTAGATCAAAAGCATTAACCGAGTACAATTTTCCTATGTAGAAGAAAGAGAAAACAATCATACATCGCCTTCTTTCAAGAGTAAATAGACAAATTGAATTATACTCGTTCAGGCTATGCATTTGGTAAGAAATTACGTACTTTTCCTGTTGATTGTAGCGCTAAAATAAGGTATAACTATATGTATAGGAACGTTAATTATCCTATGAAGTTTAAAACAAATAGTTGCTTACCTAGTGTTAGCATAAATGGTAGAATTATGATGAAACGGTATGAAAGAATCGATAAGCAACTATTTGAAATCAGCAGACTCTGCAAAATCTGCTATTTTTTGCTTAAAAACCCATCTTCCGCCAGACGGATTTTTAAGAGTACTGATGTACTGAGAATAAATCGTTACATTGCACCACCCAATCAAGTAAACTTAAGAAATTTTTTATTTATCTGTTACCGACCATTTTTATACGCATTGACTCGGCTGTCTTTTTAGATTGAATGGGGAAAGTATGGTAGTAATCAAATCCAGTAACACCAGCTCGCAAGCACCCAATGCGAAAGAACGTATTGAAAAAGGATAAAAAAGGTGCTTACTATTTATAAAAAGAGCGAAAAAATACAGCATTAGCTACCAACTAATACTGTGCAAAAGTTCAACAAATAACCACCAACTGCTCTAAAATAACAAAATCTGTAAAAAGTACTAGTATTTCTTACAAAAATTGAGTAAAATGAAAGAGTTGATATGAAAATATCGACTTGGGCAACTTATATTATTAGTTTGTGCTGATAATATAGGGCTCTGTAATTGGGTTACCGCCCATTTACAGAGTGCCTTTTTATTTTGTTTTCGCTCTAATTACTTGATTTCAACACAAAAAAATGATATTAGTCAGCTACTAATACCATGAAGCGTTCGCTAAATAACCATTAACTAATCTTATTGAGGAAAATGAACAATAAGAGTAATCAATATCCTATATTGACGAGGCAACTTGTATTATTAGTTTGTGCTGATAATACAGGGCTCTGTTTTGAAGATTACCGTCTTCTGACAGGGCGCCTTTTTTTATTTTATGTTGTAAGGTAATCTTAACTTAAAGACGCGATGACAGTCAAGAGAGAATTTGCAAGTTATCAAAATTGGCCGAAAAATAGGACAATTTTGACAAAATACAAAATATTCTCATATTTTTCTTGCTAATCAGAAAATTTAGCAAAATTGAAAAAAATCCGTATGGTAACATTAATATGTCTTTAAGAATTGATTATAAAATTTTTTAGACACCATTAAAGGAGTGAATGGAATGAAAGGAATTAATAGCGATAGCGCTGTAGCTGGCGAGTTGGCGTCAGGGATTTTTACAGCGATGTCTGGGTTAAGCAGTGGCGGGCTGATAGTCAGTGATGGACAATCAACCATTGCTGGAAACGAGACCGCACAACAAGCGATCGAAGAGATGCGTGCGATGATCATGACAATCAATGCGGCAATTGCCACAGATGCCAATAATCTAAAAAGTGTTGCCGCAGAATTTGAAGCAGTTGACGCAACCATTAGCAAACTGATGAGTGCACCATGGTAAATAATGTGGAGAACGAAATGAACAAATGGGATGAGCTTTCATTAAAAGAGCGACAAATTGAAAACCAATTAGATGAAACAGCCCAAACAAAACGGATTGTGCAACGAATGGAAGAAACCTATCAAGAACTTTTTTATGAAGGGAATCAACTTATTCAACGCTTTGAAACATTTGTAGGCGACGCAGAAGGAAATTATTTAGCAGAAGAATTACATTGGCAAACCAAACAAAAACAACAAGCGATTTTCTATCAATTAGAAGATGAAAAAGAACGATTACACAAAGAAAGTCGTCAGTTAGAAGATGAGAAAGATCACTTATATTATGAAAAAAAGAAAGTATTAATCGAAATGGAGGACGAAGATGAGCGTTGATATGTATCTAGGCCCTTCAAAAACACAAGGCAGTACGACGACTACCGTTTGTGACAACTATGGAAATGGTCTTAACAGCTTACAAGATGCTGTGGGCAATTTTACAGCGGATCAAGTATTAAGAAGTTTAGCGTATGATTCAGCGAAAGGCTATTTCAAAGAAGCCTATGTTCCACTAATCCAAGGGGCAATCCTTGTTGTCGAAGCAACTGCAAAAGCCGTAGCAAAGCTGCCATCTGACTATGTTTCAGAAGTTGACAGTTGTGATTTGAAATCATCAGAACTAGAAAGAGAAATCCAACGCTACGAAACTCAGATACAAGGCATGCAAAATCAAATCAATCAAGTTAAACAATTACTACCAGTCTCAAGTGAGCGAGCGCAACATCTCCGAGAAGCCAACGGACTGATTAGTGATTACACCAGCGCCAAAGCAAAATTAGAAAAACAATTACAAAAACTCTTGGCATTTCACGCATTTTCCACTATGATTTTTACAGAGGTCACAAGTTTAAAAAGTGCAGTGAATCAAGGATTGGCACAAGTCAGTGGGGGAAAAGGATTTAACGCCAATAAAGGCACCTTTTCAAATGCCAATTTAAATGACCGTTCTTGGATGGATACAATCGGTAAAAAGTGGCAAGATCGAGAGAAAGAACGACTTAAAGATCAAATGCCGAATATGGATGGCTTAGAATATAAGCAAATTGATTTTAACGGCGGAAAAGTCTGGTGCTGGGTCAAAAAAGGTCGAACGACAGCTGATCCAGAAGATATCGAGAAATCATTTCTATTTAATGACTGGGTTGCTCGGATGCTGGAAAAGTATGGTCCAGATTACTTCAAGACAGACAGAGAAAAAGGTGTGACAGATCTTTTAGTAGAACAGAATTTACGACTGTTTGAAGAAGTGAGAACAGGAATCGATAGTAAGACAGGGAAAAAATTAACACCAGCAGAAAGACTTGCAAGAGGAGCGTCGTTAGTCAATAGTTTAGCAGCGTTAGGTGTTGGAGCTAAGCAGATTACGAATGTGGGTAAAGGAAAAGCGGGACAAACGCCGAAAAAACCACCGATCGTGGGTAGTGGGCGAAAAGTTCCAGCTATTGGAAAACCTAAAAAAACGATCAGTGCGCCAGGTAAGAAGATTCAGAGTGTGAAGGGGAAACCATCGAAGGTGAAGGCTCCTGTGAAAGGGACTGGAAAAATATATAATGCAAATGGAAATCCTGATTTAAGAGCATTAAGAAGACCACAATTTGATGAAGTATTGAAAAATGGATTTCCTGATGGAACAAAACTAAACCAACATGCATACAATTCTCTTTTCAAGTCTGGTAGAAAAGATATCATGATTGATGACATTATTGATGCTTTAAATAGTAAACCAATTTCAGCTAAACCAGGAAGTGTTGAATATATTAATCCAAAAACAAATACTTCTGTTTTTGTTAATCCTACAACTAAAGAAATAGTGGGAATTTGGCCAGCAAGTTTTAAAAAATAGAGGAGGGTACATTGTTGAAGATAAAAAATAAATTAGATGAAGTCGTAGCTAGTGAAAATATTTATGAGGAATCTGTTGAAAACTTTGATATTTTAACGGAGAGAATGAATGATGATTTCATTCCATATCGTGTTGAACAAAATGTAATGATGTGGCTGGATGAAGAAGGCGTGCTTGGAGAAATTGAGTGTATATTTCCCGTACAATTAGATGAAGAAATTTCTTTAGTAAAGAGCAAAAATACTTTAGTTCAAAATGGCTTCCCTCTGATAGACACAGAAAAATCTGTAGAAGTTCCAGTGGTGCGGGTTTTTAAAAACAAAGAATATTTTATTTTATATTTTTCTGAATTAGAATTGTATGATAAAAGTATTATTTCTAAAAATCTTTCTTTCTATATAAATAATAACGAGTTGATAGCGATAAAAGCTGAAATTTCATAATTAAACAAAAAAAGGCGCTTTATCACGAGACTGATAATAAAGTGATAAAGCATTGATACACTCACTAATCAGGTTATCAATAGCTAACAAAAGCGAGTCGTATTTATTGTGAAAAAATTCCAGAGATTTTTCTAGACATTTCAAAGGTTTATTTGTTGAATAATCAGATGAAATTTAGATTATTGAAACGGTACAGTAAAAAAATACTGATACCGTTTTTTAGGGCATCAAAAAAATTAAGAAAAAATCAAATGCCGAATATGGATGGCTTAGAGTACAGGCAAATTGATTTTAAGGGCGGAAAAGTCTGGTGTTGGGTCAAAAAAGGTCGAACGACAGCTGATCCAGAAGATATCGAGAAATCATTTCTATTTAATGACTGGGTTGCTCGAATGCTGGAAAAGTATGGTCCAGATTACTTCAAGACAGACAGAGAAAAAGGTGTGACAGATCTTTTAGTAGAACAGAATTTACGACTGTTTGAAGAAGTGAGAACAGGAATCGATAGTAAGACAGGGAAAAAATTAACACCAGCAGAAAGACTTGCAAGAGGAGCGTCGTTAGTCAATAGTTTAGCAGCGTTAGGTGTTGGAGCTAAGCAGATTACGAATGTGGGTAAAGGAAAAGCGGGGCAAACGCCGAAAAAACCACCGATCGTGGGTAGTGGGCGAAAAGTTCCTGCTATTGGAAAACCTAAAAAAACGATCAGTGCGCCAGGTAAGAAGATTCAGAGTGTGAAGGAGAAACCATCGAAGGTGAAGGCTCCTGTTAATGGAGAAAAACAAAAAATAAATATCAAAGATTTTGAAATTAAAAATAAACATTTGAATGGTTCAACTGCTAAACGTGCTAGAAAATTTAATGTTTCAACAGCTGAAGAAGCTAATAAAATAGTTGAAGATGCATTAAAGAACGGGAAAATAGTAGAAACCATACCTAATGGAGTAGGAAGTCAAGGTCAAAATTCTTTTTCTAGAATCATTGATACTGGAAAAATTGTTGGAACAAAAGGTGAAACGTATATAAAAATCGTTTATGATGAATTGAGTAACGTTTGGACTACGTATCCTGTTCCAAAACCTTGATAGGGGGAATTTTAATGGAAAATAACAAAATAAAAAGTATTCTGTGTGGACTTAGCGAGCAAGAGAGAGTTAAAATAGAAGATTTTTTACTTTCTGAAATTGATGATGAGAATTTACAAGAAACAATAGATTTTATAAATTCAGATAACGAAACTAAAATAAAAGAATATAAAGATATTCTTTATGAAGGAGATCAGTATGAGGGGGTATTTTTGGAAGGTAATCAATATTTACTTTCTAATACGGAAAGTAAAGTTTTAATAATTGATGTGTTAAGTGAAGAACATGGTGTTGATAAAAGCAATACAAGAGTACAATTAAACAGAGAAAATTTTATTGACTTGATAAAGAATAGAAAAGAAGTAATTGACTGTATAAGAAACATGCACCAACAAAAATAGCAGAAATATTTAATATATTTCATAAGATTCTATTCTCTTGTCTAATTGGAGCCTATTGAAACGGTACAGTAAAAAAATACTGATACCGTTTTTTAGGGCATCAAAAAAATTAAGAAAAAATCAAATGCCGAATATGGATGGCTTAGAGTACAAGCAAATTGATTTTAACGGCGGAAAAGTCTGGTGTTGGGTCAAAGAAGGATGAACGATAGCTGATCCAGAAGATATCGAGAAATCATTCCTATTTAATGACTGGGTTGCTCGAATGCTGGAAAAGTATGGTCCAGATTACTTCAAGACAGACAGGGAAAAAAGTTAACACCAGCAGAAAGACTTGCAAGAGGATTGTCGTTAGTCAATAGTTTAGTAGCGTTAGGTGTTGGAGCTAAGCAGATTACGAATGTGGGTAAAGGAAAAGCGGGACAAACGGCGAAAAAACCGCCGATCGTTGATAGTGGGACTAAGGTTGCAGTGGAAACAACTACGAATAATAAATTGCCTACAATACACAAACCAAATACTGTTATAAAAAGAGTAGATGAAAATGGTAAATTAATTAGCGAAAGAATTTTTGATGAGAATGGAAGAGTAATTAAAGATATTCATCATACTGACCATGGTAATCCCAAATTACACCCCAAAGTTCCTCATGAACATACCTGGGATTGGTCGGATCCCAAAAAACAAGACCATCAAAATAATAGAATAGGAGTTCAACATGAAAGGATTAATAATTAGAGAATTAAAAACAAGTTATATAGCAAATATGGCAGAAATATTTAATTTGCTCCCACAAAAAGAATTAGACAAATTTTGGCTTATTAGTAACTATGAATGTAATATTTATCCATTTGAACAGATACCAATAGACAAAGATTATGTTTGGATGAAAGGTACAGAGTTAAAAGAGCTTTTTAATCAAGAAGAAATAATGTTTATTTGGGGTGTATTTACAAGTTTTCCAAATGGAACTACACTAAATGATGTTTTGAATGTTCCTCTACCAACAGCAGATGGTAATGAATCATTGTGGAGTCCCAAAGTAGAAATAATTCATCCTTTAGGAGATACGGAATTTATTTCATGGGATGGTACAGTGTTATTAGTCAAGGCAAAAGATATGAATATTCTTGATAAATTTACAGAGGTATATTCTTCTGTATCTAAAGATTTAGAAGAGTATAATTCAAATTAAATGAAAAAGGCATTTTATGAAAAGTTTGGTAATCAATTGATAACACCTAGAATAATAAAACTTAGCCTCATGAATCAAGTGGCCAATAAATACTCAAAAACTGGAATGACTGTATTTGTCTGTTCAGAGACAAATACAGTATTAAATAAAAAAAGGAATTTATCACAAGACTGGTAATTAAATGATAAAGCCTTGACTAGTAAGCAGAAAATCGCCAATCAAGTTACCAATAGCTGACAAAAATCGAACTGTATTCATTGTAAAACCATCTAAAGAAAATTTGACTATAAGAAGAACTATTCGTGATGTAGATATGACTAATCACGGAAATTCTAAAAAACATCCTGAATACACTCTTGAACACAAATGGAAATATGATCCAGATGGAAATCCTAGCAGAAAATAAAGACTAAGGAGAAAAAACAATGGAATATAAAGAAATGGCAAATAGTTTATCTTATGGTGAAGAATATAACTTTTATTATAATGGAGAAGAATATTGGATGAGTAGAAATGATGATGGTAACTATCTAACGACTGTATCTAGTGAGGAAACTCAAGAGTTTAAAACTGCAACAGACTTATTGGAGAAGGCTCGAATAGGAGATAAAACTATTTTGAATATTTGGGAAGAAATAAAGGATCAGTTTTAGAATTAATAAAAGAGAGAAATATATTCTTATATTATCCTAAAATTAATGAAATCTTATATGATAAGTTTGGAGAATTTATTTTGGACATGATAAATGGAGAGCTAAATTAATGTTAGAGCATAGAGAAACAGCTGAAAAAATAAAAAATATTTACCAGATTGATGATACTTTTCCTATTACAGATGAAAAGTATGATAATTGGCTAAAAAAGTTGCTGAACAAAACAGAGGACGAAGTAGACGAAAATGATGTATACACAATGTTCTCACAGCATGAACTAGAAGATTTAGCAATAAAAAAAGCAATATCGTTTATTATAGAAGATCCACTAGCAGGAGAAATGTGGGATGGTCAATTTTTGGAGCAGTTAGCTAAAGAACCTATAGAAAAATTGAGTGCATATAAGGCGCAACTAAAGGAACTAACTACTTATATAGAACAGAACATAGACGAATCTATGTGGGATTTTGATTTTGAACGAGATGAGATTATGGAAGGATACGATGAATTCAGAAGAGCAGTATCCAAATTATAAGGCTACAAAATAAGTTGGGCAAATAATATTATGTCTCCAATGGAAAACAATAAAGGGAGAAATGTGTTATGTGGAAAAATTTATCTTTAAAAAATGTTTCAAAAATTGAACGATGTGTCGGTGAGTAGAATATTTGGATGGTAGGAATTCTTCCTTATGGAAAAATGAAAATAAAGATTTATGAAGATAATACAGATACGTTCTCTGGATACACAGATGTTAATATAAAATTGAGATCTGATGATAATTATCCAGAGAGTGCTGTTGGTTTTGGTAAAACTCAAGAGGAAGCACTCACAGAAACCATAAACAATTTTAATGATCTTTTAGAAAGAGAGTATCCGAAAGAACAATATCCGAATGGTTTGTCAGAAAGTCATATTGAATATACAGAACCATCAGATTTCTAATGAAGTATAGAATAAAAAAGGCAGTTTATTATCCGATTGATTTTAGTTAGTAAGCTCTTGATTAATAAGCATATACTCACTAATCAAGTCATCAATAGCTAACAAAAGCGAGTCGTATTTGTTGTGAAAAAATTCCAGAGATTTTTCTAGACATTTCAAAGGTGCATTATTGCATATTATCAAACGTAAAAAAGATATTATGAAGTAAAATTTTTAAGAAGCAAATAATGAAAGAATAGATGTTAAAGAAGTCAAAAGAGTATAATTAAGAAAATAATAAAAGTTGGAGAAAACAGGTTGAATTTTAGAAACATACTAAATGACGTAAAATCAAAAATAACTAAATTGAAAAAAGTCCCACTACTCATTTTTTCCATACTACTACTCTTCACTATCTATATATACAACAACCAGAACAACCTCAAATCAAAATACAAAAGTGATAAATTTGAATACACTGTATATTACGAATCATTCGTAGGGCAAAGCTCGGAGAAGTTCCTTCTATTTGATGATGATGGAAATGAAGAACTTTGCACAGTCGTATTAAAAATCGATGCTCAAAAGCAATTCGGTAAAAATTATCTATACATCTATCAAGAAACGGACAACGACGAAGGCGAGTTCATGGCTTATTCAACGACTAGTAGTAAAGATGGGGTAGGAATGGACAATGGTCTCAGGCATATAGAAACAGATGAGGAATGGGAGTTGCTTGAGGAAGTATTTGATACCTATCTAGCACAAGAATAAAAAAACGGAGGAAAAAACAATAGAATTAAACGATATGGAGTCACTGTATAACCATCTGAAAAAAAGAAAAGAGGATTATGTGCTTACTGGTGAAATTGTCGGACGGCTACCTGAATTAATCACTCACTGCCCAACAGAAGTAGATCAATTCGTTTGGTTTTCTGGCGGTATTCTTTTTTGGCTGATTCATTGGAGATCACAGCGTAAAGTGTATGAAAAACTTGGAATCAGTAAATTAGAACAAAAAATTATCCGTATTCTAGGAGATTATGAAGCGAATTTTAAAAATGAATATTGTGTTTTAGTTCGAAAAGAAATTTAAAAATACGGAATGCCTGTACAATTAGTAGGATATACTAATTGTTATAGAGAAGTTATGATGGTGGCTACTTCTGAAAGGTGGAGGTGCTTATGAATGTAAGTACTAAAATCTATGGAAGGAGAAAGCCTTTTGTCTGCATTAGAGACAATTAAGTTGATTCTAAGCTTTGGTATGTTTACCATTACTTTGATCAAATTGATTGTTGCTTTGCTTAAAGACAAAAAGAAATGACCGTTCAATAACTTTGGCAAGTTAGCGATCATTTCAAAATGATATAAGATTTGCTACCGTCTTAAACAGCTCTATACCAGAGGGATATGTTAACGCATATCCCTCTTTTCATCTACATTACACTAAATTTTTCAATAAAAAACAAGCTGGCTACTCATTTAAAAAGAGTAACCAACTCATAGAATTCTACTTAAGTTTGCTGAAACTGACTATTATACAACGATGCATACAACGAAGGTTTCGCCAATAATTCTTGGTGATTGCCTTTTTCCACAATATCGCCATCTTTCATCACTAAAATCAAATCAGCATTTTCAATCGTAGACAAACGGTGTGCAATCACAAAGCTTGTTCGATTATTTGTCACTTCGTCCATTGCTTTTTGAATATGAGCTTCCGTTCGAGTATCCACGCTAGACGTCGCTTCATCCAAAATAACCACAGGAGGATTTGCCAATATGATTCTGGCAATCGTCAATAATTGTTGCTGTCCTTGTGACAATGAGCCGTTTTCGCTGGAAATGATCGAATCATAACCATTTGGCAATGTTCGAATAAAGTGATCACATTGCGCAATTTTAGCAGCTTCAATGACTTCTTCCCGTGTTGCGTCCATTCGTCCATACGCGATATTCTCCGCAATCGTTCCTTCAAACAGCCACGTATTTTGTAAAACCATTCCAAACATGGCACGTAGATTTGTTCTTGAAAGATCTGTGATATCCACGCCGTCAAAGGTGATTCGACCGCCATTTAATTCATAAAAACGCATCAGTAAGTTCACTAACGTTGTTTTACCGGCACCAGTTGGTCCAACGATTGCCACCATTTGTTTCGGTTTAACCGTGAAATCAACTTGTTTCATCAACATTTTTTCTTCTGTATAACCAAACTGAACCTTATCAAAAGCAATGGCGCCAGTTGGTTGATCGATGATTTGTACGTTTGCTTTTTCTGGAACATCATCTTCGGCATCTAAAATCTCAAAGATCCGATCAACAGCTGCCAACGCTGCTTGAATCGAGTTAATGACGTAAGAAGCGGTAGAAATTGGTTCAGACACTTGATTGATATATTGTAGATAAGCTTGAAGCAACCCAATCGTGATACCACCTTGTAAAACTAAGAACGCACCAATGATTGCACTGACGATAAAAGCCAATTGATTGATCAAACGAATCGCTGGATAAATCGCAAAGTTCATAAATTGCGCACTTAGAAAGGCTTTGTAATGCTGTTGATTCGTTTGTGCAATAACCTCTTTCGCATGAGCTTGTTGATTGAATGTTTTTGTCACTAAATTACCTGATAAAAACTCTTCTGTTTTGTTATTTAAAATCCCAAGTTCTGCCTGACTTACTTCGGCCAGTTTCTTATTTTTATTCGCAATTTTTCCTGTTAAGAATGAACTTCCTGCAATCAGTAAAACTACGATCAATGTCAGTTTTACGTCGATGTAGAATAACATGATCCCAGCAAAGACGATCGTTGAGATCGATGTGAAGAATTGATTGATCCCAGTTAGGAAAACTTGTGACAATTGATTTAAACTAGTTGTTGTTCGGCTTAAAATATCCCCAACTTGGTGTTGGTCAAAAAAGGCCATTGGCAATGATTTGAACTTTTTCGTGACTTCTTTTCTGACTCTTAATGTGATCCGTTCGCTTAAAGAAGCCATCACACGTTCTTGGGTGTATGACATTAAACTACTGATGATCGAAAATACGATCAGAATCAAAACAGGTGTCAATAAAGCTTCTTGCACCATTGGGAAGGTAATATGACCGACTCCATGAGTTTTGATTAGTGTAAGCAAATCATCGATGGCGATACCCATGATGAAAGGCATGGCAATGACTAAGGCATTACCGATCAAACTACATAAAATCAAACCGAAAAATATCGGGCGTTCAGGTCGAATCAATTGAAAGAATCGTTTTAATGTTTGTTTATTTAATTTTTCCATCAGACTAGCGCTCCTTCCTTGATAATCCCTTGTGAGCGGGCAAACTCTTGGTATGTTTTATTACTTTGTAAGAGTTGATTGTGAGTTCCTTGACCTACGATTTTTCCTTCATCTAGGACAATAATGTTATCAGCTTGTTGGATCGTGCTTAATCTTTGTGCAACAATCAGCAATGTTTTATCTGCCATTTCTTCTTTTAAAGCGAGTCTTAATGCGGCATCGGTTTGATAATCAAGCGCTGAAAAGCTATCGTCAAAGATATAAATATCGGCAGGTTTGATCAACGCTCGAGCGATACACAAACGTTGTCTTTGACCACCAGAGAAGTTCGTTCCACCTTGAGCCACAAATGAATCGTAGCCATCTTCTAAGGTAGCAAGGTAGGATGCAAGTTGAGAAATTTCAGCTGCTCGATCCATATCTGCTTTCGTTGCTTCAGGATAGCCCATCAATAAATTGCTCTTGATGGTTCCGCTAAATAGAAAGGCTTTTTGAGGAACGTAACTGATTTTAGAACGTAATTCTTCTTGCGTAACATTTCGAATATCCACGCCATCAAATAATATCGCACCATCTGAGACGTCGCTAAGTCGTAATAACAATTTAGCAACCGTACTTTTACCAGATCCTGTTCCGCCAACGATAGCGGTTGTTTTTCCTTTAGGAATACTGAAATGGATGTGCTCTAAAACGGGTTCATCAGCTTGATCATAACTGAATGTCACGTGATTTAACTCGATCAAAGCGTCTTGTGAACTTGAGTTTTCAAGTAAAACTGGTTGATCAGTATCAAGAATTTGGTCTTGCGTATTCAAAATTTCTTCGATTCTTTTTACTGAAGCAAGGGATCTAGGCAACATAACTAAAACCATTGCTGCAATCATCAAGTAAGCGAGCGTTAGTAAAGAATATTCCACGACGGCTGAAACAGTACCAATTTGCAAAGTCCCAAGCGCAACTAAATTTCCGCCAAACCATAGAATAGAAGAGAAAACGATCCCCATAAGCAAGAAGGCAACCGGCGTAATAAAAGCAAAAATACTATTTACTCGAATCATGCCATTCGCATAGTCTGAAAATGTTTTATTTGTTCGTTCTTCTTCATAATCTTGATTATTAAAAGCCCGAATCATATTGATCCCAGTAAAAAACTCTCGTAAAGTCACGATGATCTTGTCCATTTTAGGTTGGATCAATAAGGAAAGAGGTGTCCCTTTTTTCATTAAGATATAAACGATCAATCCAAAAGCTGTAATTGCGATCAGTGGAACTAAAGCTAATGTCGCTGAGTAAGTGAAGGTCATATAAAGTGAGAATATGGCAATGATCGGAGCTGGTAAAATTAGCTGTAGAAACAACACGATCATTTGCTGAATATTGTCAACGTCATTTGTCATTCGTGTCAATAGCGAACCAGTTCCAAAATTGTCTGCATCTTTAATAGAAAATATTTGAAGCTTGTTGAAAAACATCTCCCGTGTTTCTAAACCAAATTTCGCTGCTACTTTAGCTGAAAGATAACTTCCAGCAATGGCTGAGAGCGCACCAAATAAAGCCATTGCGAGCATTTTAATTCCAATTGTTTTGATCGATTGCTCGTCGTCGCTCGCAATCCCCACATCGATCAATTGAGCAACGAGTAACGGTACCCCAAGTGTCCCGATAATTTGCAAACATAAGCAAATTACTGTAGTAAAAATAAGTGTCCTATTCTTTTTAATGAAAAACTGAATGATTTTCATGTAAATTCCTCCTTTTAAAGACTCAAAGGGAATTCTACACCTTCAAGTCACTTGAATGTCAACGGTTTTTGTTTATAATTAAAATAAGAGGTGAGCTTATGGAAAAAGAGAAATTATTGACGGTAGGACAAGTGGCTGAAATCATGAAATTACCCAAGTCAAAGATTCGTTATTGGGATGATATGAATTTACTGACATCCTCTAGAAATAGACATAATGGTTATCGGATGTTCGATATGGAGGATATTCTAACAATCAGTGATATTGATTTTTACCGTAAGCTTGATATACCCATCAATAAAATGACGAACCTTTATCGAAAATCGCCAGAGGAATTATGGACTATATTAGATGAAACAGAAACGAGAGTTGCTGCAGAGTTAGCTGAACTTGAGAAAAAGCAACGAGGAATCAAACACAGAAAAGACCAATTATTGAGCTTGATCGAGTTGAAAGAAAAAGAATTTCTTGATGAGCCATTAGATGTAGAACGAATTATTCCGATTGATTTAAAAGATCCAAATGAATTACAGACGTATATTGACAATCCTTCTAGTCTAGTGGTTTGCATCGATCCTAAAAATGAAAAAGAAATCATCTACGGTTTTGCCGTAACTACAAAAGAATTTGTAGAAGAAGCCACAATTTGGCAACAAATAGAGCAACCAAAATATTCATATAAACAATTTCTGCTGACAATCAAATCAGATGATCCTTCAGAAAATAATTTCCGGTCGATGAAAGAAAAATTGGAGAAACAAGGCTATCAGACAGGAACAATGGTTGGACGCTATATCATGACTGCGGAGGATCAAGAAGGATTTTACCGTGATTATTACAAAGCGTGGATCGAAGTAAATAAGTAAAGTAGGGCATAAATATCGTAAACTTACTGAGAAGATGCTATGATTTAGCCAATCAAAAAAGGATGATCGACCAATGAAAAAATTGCAAACAATTCAAGAGGTATTAACCTTTATAAATGAAACACATCTGGCTTTTTTATATGTCTCACAAGAAAATTGCTCTGTGTGTCACGCGCTTAGACCTAAATTGACCGAACTATTAAAACACTATCCTAAAATAAAATTAAGAGAAGTGGAAGCGGATAAAGTCAAAGCAATTTCAGCTGAATATTTAATTTTCTCAGCACCGACCTTACTTTTTTTTGTCGATGGAAAAGAGTATCTTCGTGAAGGGAAATTTGTTCAGTTTAAAAAATTAGCTAATTCGATTGAGCAAGTGTATTCGTTTAAAGAGAGCCAAATATAATGTGTGAGGGTATCTGTTATCAAAATGTAAGCGTACTATTGACAAAGAAAATAAGACGTTGTATACTTTGGTCAACGGATCGTTACTGGTTAAGCAGGCGTGACCTCTCACATTACTTTTTTTGGTGATGTTTGATATGGTCAGGTCTTTTTTCGTTTTTCAAGTCAAGAACAGGAGATAATTTCAATGAAAATACTGAAAGTTTTTAATAATAATGTTTCTTTGGTTTTAAATGATGACAATATCGAAGAA
Source organism: Enterococcus ureasiticus (assembly GCF_001730285.1). GTDB lineage: Bacteria > Bacillota > Bacilli > Lactobacillales > Enterococcaceae > Enterococcus_L > Enterococcus_L ureasiticus. The sequence continues at coordinate 344,848 of NZ_MIJZ01000012.1, read as the reverse complement.
ATCATTATGGGCAAAGGCGTCGGCTTCAACAAGCGTGAAGGTGACGTGATCGATTCAGCCCTGATTGAAAAAAGATTTGTTCTTGAAGGTAACAATTCCGTTAATAACTTAGACAACCTGCTTGCACGAATCGATATTGAAGATATTGAACTGGCCAGTGATATTATTCAATTAGGCGAAGCAGAATTAGAACAGTCTATTGATGATTCTATTTTGCTGACATTGTCCGATCATATCGGTTTTGTCTTAAATCGAGCAGCAGAAGGGTTGCAAATGCGCTCACCATTGGAGTGGGACATCAAACAGATTTACACAAAAGAATATGCCTTTGCATTAAAAGCCGTTCAGATGATGCGAGAGAAAACAGGTATTGAGATTCCAGACCAGGAAGCAGCCTTTATTACCCTTCATTTTGTAAATGCCTATAACTCAACTAGTAATATGAACGAAACAATGTTGACAACCAAAATCATTCAAAGCATTATCGATATTATTAAATACCATTATGGGAAAGAGTATGATGAAACGTCTTATGATTTTACTCGTTTCATTACCCATATTCGTTACTTTGTCAAAAGACAGTTGGATAAAGAAGTTTCATCAAATGAGGATTCATCCTTGATCAATCTGATCGCTGTCAAATATGAACAAGATTATCAGTGTGCAGTCAAAATCAAAACATTTTTGGAACAACAATATGATTGGAAAATTTCCAATGATGAATTGATGTACTTAACTCTTCACTTAAATCGCTTATCAAGCAATCAATAGGATCGTTACTGGTGAAGCAGGCGTGACCTAAGAAAAACACTTAGTTTATAAGTGTTTCTTAGGTCACTTTTTTTATAAAAAAAATGAATCGAAGAGAGGAACTACCATCATGCGTTATGAAGAAGAGAGTAAAAAAATCATCGAACTTGTCGGTGGCAAGTCGAACATCAATAGTTTAGTTCACTGTGCGACGCGTTTAAGATTCAGTTTGAAGAATACAAAAAAAGCGGATAAAGAAGCTTTGGAAAAACTACCGTATGTAATGTCTGTGGTCAATAGTGGTGGACAGTATCAAGTAGTGATCGGTAGTAAAGTACCAGATTATTATGCGGCGATCCAATCGTTGGCTGACTTAAATGAAGATGCACCTAAGACTGAAAAAAAACTAAGTTTCAATTATGTGTTTGAAGTGATCTCTGGTGCCTTTTCACCATTGATTCCAGCAATGGCAGGTTCTGGAATGATCAAAGCTGTATTAACGATTTTAGTTGAAATGAAACTCTTAGCGGATACTAGTTCAACTTACATGGTATTGAGTGCTGCGAGTAATGCAATCTTTTACTTCTTACCTGTTTTTCTGGGAATCACGTTGACTAAAAAAATTGGCGGCAATATGTATGTGGGTGGGGTAATCGGTGCAGCGTTACTGGAACCGTCATTTACTGGAATGATTGGTCAGGAAAAACTTGATTTTCTAGGAATCAATTTAAATGTTGTTGATTATGCAACGACTATTTTCCCGATTTTTGTAGCAATTTTTATCTACTCATTTGTGGATAAACTTTTACGGAAAATTATATTTAGAGACCTACAATTATTTGCAGTGCCGATGTTTAGTTTGATGATCATGGTTCCGTTGACAGCCTTACTTTTCGGTCCTTTTGGAACAGTGATCGGTGATGCATTATCACAAGGTGTTATGTGGTTGATCGGCAAAAGTGCGCTGCTTTCAGGAATCGTATTAGGCGGCGGAATGCCATTCATGGTCATGTTTGGTCTGCATTGGGGCTTTTCACCAATTACGCTTGAAAACTTGACTGTTATGGGTGGTGATTCCATTGAAGGAATGGCTGTTGCGGCTGTTTTTGCTCAAATTGGGATCGCAATCGGTTTTTATTTAAAATCGAAAAAACATTCTAAAATGAAAGCTTTAGCTGGACCGTTAGCGTTGACTGGTTTATTTGCAGGGGTAACAGAACCAATCGTTTATGGGCTGATTTTAAGATACAAACGTTTATTGCCAATCGTAGCAATTTCTGGTGCCATTGGTGGTGCAATATGTGGTGTGACCGGTGTTACGATGAATGCTTATGTGTTCCATAATATTTTCTCTATTCCAGTTTATACACCTAAAGTTGGTTATTTCATCGGAGTGGGTGCCGCTTTGATCGCAGGTGCAATATTGACGTATTTCTTCGGTGTCAAAGAAGATGAAATGACAGATTTCTTACCAGAAACAGATCAAGGGGAAGATGATTTTCAAGAAGAACCGTTGAGCGAACAAGTAATGAATGAAACGACGGTTTATGCACCACTTGAAGGAACTGTGATTCCATTGAAAGAAGTAGATGATGATGTATTTTCGAGTGAAATTGCTGGAAAAGGAGTAGCCATTATTCCGACTGACAATAAAGTAGTTGCGCCATTTGATGGAACCGTCGTAGCGATTTTCCCGTCAAAACATGCAATTGGATTAAAATCAAATGGAGGCAGTGAATTATTGATCCATATCGGAATCAACACAGTCAATTTAAATGGCGAACACTTTGAAACAAAAGTTGAAATGGGCGATACGATCAAACGTGGGCAAACGTTACTAGTATTTGATCGTGAAAAGATCGAACAAGAAGGCTATGCAATGACATCACCAGTGATTTTAACAGATGGTCAAAGTATGGAAACGATGAACATTATCAATACCACTGAGTCAGTAACTCCCGCAACAAAACTATTTGTTGTAGGCTCAAGCAAGGAGGAAACGGATAAATGAGAAACGATTTCTTATGGGGTGGTGCAGTAGCTGCTCATCAAGTCGAAGGCGGTTTTAATCAAGGTGGTAAAGGCGTGAGTATTGCAGATGTAATGACCTCTGGTTCAAAAGATCACGCTAGAGAAATTACAGATGGTATTATAGAAGGGAAATTTTACCCTAACCATGAAGCAATCGATTTTTATGGTCATTACCAGGAAGATATCCAATTGTTTGCTGAGATGGGCTTTAAATGTCTAAGAACGAGTATTGCCTGGACGAGAATTTTTCCAAATGGTGATGAACAAGAACCGAATGAAGCTGGACTAGCGTTTTATGACGATTTATTTGATGAATTATTGAAACATGGCATTGAGCCTGTTATTACGTTGTCACACTTTGAGATGCCGTATCATTTGGTTAAACACTATGGCGGCTGGCGTAGTCGTGAACTGATCGGATTTTTCACTAAATTTGCAGTGACCGTGATGGAGCGTTATAAAGACAAAGTAAAATACTGGATGACCTTTAATGAAATCAATAATCAACGCATTTTGGAAAATCCAATCTATTCCTTTACCAACTCAGGTATTCTTTATCATGAAGGCGAAGATAAATTAAAAACGATGTATCAAGCAGCGCATTATCAATTTGTGGCGGGGGCAATTACAGTTGCTGAAGGGAAAAAAATCAATCCTAATTTTCAAATCGGTTGTATGCTGGCGGCAACACCAAACTATCCGCTGACGAGTGACCCTAATGATATTATCGCGGCTCAGCAAGAAGATGAAAAGCAATTATTCTTTACGGATGTCCAAGTAAGAGGAAATTATCCACGGTGGTCAATTAAAGAATGGGAAAGAAACGGCTATGAACTGGATATTACGGATGAAGATTTACAGACATTAAAAGCTGGAACCGTAGATTATATTGGCATCAGCTACTATTTAAGCAATACGATTTCAACACGACCAGAAGCGATTCGTTTGGAAGATGATTTGCTTGGAGACAGCTCTCTGGTTGAAAATCCTTATGTTAGTATGACGGAATGGGGCTGGTCGATTGATCCGGCTGGATTACGTCACTATCTAAATCTTTTAAGTAATCGTTATGAGCGCCCGATCTTTATTGTAGAAAACGGTTTTGGTTATGCGGATACTTTAATAGAAGATAAAGTACACGATACAGAAAGAATCGATTTTCTTAGCCAACATATCAAAGAAATGAAAAAAGCAATTGAGCTAGATGGTGTAGATGTTTTAGGCTACACGGTTTGGGGCTGTATCGATCCAATTTCATTTACAACTGGAGAAATGCGTAAGCGCTACGGGTTTATTTATGTAGATCGTGACAATCAAGGGAATGGTTCATTAAAACGCATTAAAAAAGATTCGTTTGAGTGGTACAAACACTTGATCCAAACGAATGGAGCAGAAATCTAAACTACATTATTATAGAAGTTTCTCTCACTGTATTTTAGTAAAATAAATACAGTGAGAGCTTTTTTCTGTAAAAAAGCATAAAATAGAGTGGATAGATAGAGAATGGGGAATTAATGAATGAAAAAAAAGATCGGATTTATTTTACTTAGTATAGTAGTAATAGTAGGGGCAATCATTTATTTTAATCGGAATCAAGAACAGCAAGAAGAGGCATTATTCAAAAAAGAAGCCATTGAATTTTGGGTAATCAGTGATCCGCATTATATCGATAAAAGTTTAACGGATTCAGGGATCGCATTCAAAAAAATCAAAGAAACAGCAGCAGGAAAAGAACTGGATTATCAAAAAGAAAGCTGGCAGTCATTTATCAACAAAGCCATTAAACAAAAACCAGATATGCTGATCATTACAGGAGATTTAACGTTAAATGGGGAAAAAGTCAGTGCTGAAAAGCTAGCTGAATTACTCAAACAATTAACAAACAAAGGAATCAACGTTTTTGTCATTCCAGGAAATCACGATGTCAATGACGGCTGGGCTAGAAAATTTGTTGGGGATAAACAGGAAAAAACAGAGGCGATTTCAATCGCTGATTTTAAAGAAATATTTGCTGACTTTGGGTATCAAAATGCTACGAACTACGATAAAAATTCATTAAGCTATTCAGTGTCAGTCAATCAAAAATATAATTTTCTGTTCCTTGATTCCAATATATATCCAGAAGATAATCAGCCTCAAACAAGCCCCACAACTGGTGGTACGATTCGCGGTAAAACAATGAAATGGGTCAAAAAGCAACTAGAAAAAGCAAAACAAGAAAAGAAAAAAACGCTGGTTTTCGTGCATCACAATATTTATGCTCATAACAAGCTATTATCAAGCGGCTTTGTTCTCAACAATGCAGACGAATTCAAGCAAGTATTAGTAGAATATCAAGTACCGATTGTTTTTTCTGGCCATATCCATGCTCAAGATATCATGACTGAAACGATAAAAGATCAACCGCTAACTGAAATTGTATCCAGTTCCTTTTCGATTGCACCTCAAGCTTATGGTGTAGTCAAACTAAATGAAAATTCATTTGACTATCAAAAACAAGAAAATACGCATTCCGTTTCTGAAATAGAAAATTATCCTCAATACATCAAAGAACTTTTTATTGAAGATGGAAAAAGACTAGGCTATTCTCAATTGATCGATGCTGGCTTATCAGATAGCCAAAAATTAGATACGGCAGCTGAATTTGTGGGGCAGGTCAATTATCGCTTTTTCTCTGGGAATGATTTTATTACAGATAAAGAAGTAGAAAAAATCAAAGCAGAAGCTGGGTATCAAATCATTACTGAACATAGCAAATTTTTAAAAGAATACATCGATTCGATTATTCAAGACAACAACCAAGAAGATAATCGATTAAAACAGAATTTTGATTAATATATTCTTTACAGACTTCCCAAATTTCAGATGAATGAGGGGAGTTTTTTTATTGATAGCTTTTGGTTATCATACCTGCGAATAAACTATTATCAGTTTCACGCGTTTTGTACTATCATAATAAGATAAAGAAAACGCTATAAAAATAAACGATAAATGAAGCAGAGGAGCGAAAATCATGGAATTGATTTCAGGTGAAAAGGGATTTGAATTGGTACACCAAAGTGGCAACTGGTTATTAAAAAAGGATATCGGGTTTTCGCCAGTTGAAATGTTAGTTGCATCTATCGGTGCCTGCGGAGCCTATGTTTATGAAAAAATATTAACCAATTCTAACATCGATTTTACGATTGAAAAGGTCGATATCTCTTATGAACGAGCAGAAGCTAAACAAGCGAAACCTTTAAGTCGCGTCGTGATTACTTTTTCAATCCATATTGCAGAAGATGAACAGGGGAAAGCTGAGCGAGCACTGAAATTGATTGGAAAGAACTGTCCAGTCATGCAATCGCTAGACCCAGAAATAGCAGTTGTTGAAAACCTGATTTTTGTTTAGTTTAGCATCAATTGTTCCATAAGGAGGAATAGAATGAAGAAGTTTTTTGTAATTAGTACACTTTCACTCTTAGTTTTTGTGACAGGTTGTAATTCGGCTGGAAAAACAGAAGTGAATGAATCGAAAAAAGCAGTTGTTCACTTTACCGAACCAGCAGAACTGCTCACTCTTGATACAACGCAGGAAGAAGATTTCACTAGTTTCAATGCTCAAAATCAAGTCCTTGAAGGGCTTTACCAATTAAATGAAAAAGATGAAGCAATTCCAGCTGTAGCCAAAGAATTACCAGAAATCAGCGGAGATAAGCAAACATATACGATTTCTCTAAGAGAAGATGCAAAATGGTCAAATGGCGATCCTGTTACAGCTAAGGACTTTTTATACGCCTGGAGACGAGCAGTTACACCAGAAACGGCACCGTCCTATGCGAGTCTATTCGTTTCTTCTATCAAAAATGCAGATGCTATTTATCAGGGGCAAATGGAGCCAGAGCAACTTGGGGTAGAAGCGCCCGATGAGCATACATTAGTGATCCATCTGATCAAACCAATTCCTTACTTTACTTCTTTACTGACGTTTGAAACATTTTTCCCAATCAATCAAGCGTTTGCTGAAAAACAAGGGAGTGACTATGGAACTTCTGCTAAAACAACTATTTATAATGGCCCCTTTGTTCTAGAAGATTGGGAACAAAATTCTGATACTTGGAAATACGTCAAAAATCCAGAGTATTGGGATAAGAAGAATGTGAAAGTTGATGAAGTTCAAACAACCGTTGTAAAATCAACAAGCACAGCAGTTAATTTATATCAAACGGATGAGTTAGATCGAGTTGTGTTAGATGGAGAATTTTCTAAACAATATAAAAATGATCCTGATTTTCAAAATCAAAATGACACAAAAATGGGGTATCTACGGTTTAATCAAGGTCAAGGCAAACCGTTGGCAAATCTTAACTTACGCAAAGCAATCTCTTTAGCAATCGATCGAGAAACCTTCGTGAAGAATGTCTTAGGAGACGGTTCTATTGCAGCAACAGGATTCGTTCCAGAGAACTTTGTTCAAAATCCAAAAACAAACGAAGATTTCCGGAAAGAAAGTGGCGTTCAGCAAATATTCGATAAAGCCGCAGCACAAAAAGCGTATACACAAGCGAAAGAAGAGTTGAATAAAGAAAATATCACATTAGTTTATCTAACTAAAGATACAGATACAGAGAAAAAAACAGCTGAATATTTGGCTAGTCAAATCGCTGAAGTATTGCCAGGTATCAAATTTGAAATCACCACATTACCAAGTAATAATGTGCAGGAACGTTATTTATCTGGGGATTATGACATTGCTTTTGGTCAGTGGATGCCCGATTTTAAAGATGCGATCACATTTTTAGATATGTTTGCCTCTAATTCAGGGTTAAACCACGTCAATTACAAAAATCCAGCATATGATCATTTGATTCAAGCTGCATCTGATACGGATGCAGCGGATGAAGAAAAAAGATGGTCAGATCTATTACAAGCAGAACATCTTCTATTAGCAGAAGATTATACGATCTCACCGATTTATCAACAACAAACAGCATTACTGCAAAAGAAAAATATCAGTGGGGTAGTCAAACATAGTTTTGGTTCGCCGTATAGCTTTAAATATATTCAAGTAGAAGAAACCAAATAATTAAAAGCTAGAGCAAAGTGTAAAAACCTTGCTCTAGTTTTTTTGTGAAAAAAAGAATTATTTTTCACTTGACACATGAACGATTATTCATGTATTATAGGTTTATGATATATGAACGAATATTCATTTGAAAGAAATAAGATGTATTTTTTCAGAAAGCAACCAAAAAGGAGGAAGAGTAAAATGGAAACAACAAAAGCACACAATCACAATTGCTCAAATGAAAAAGGACATGACCATGACAGTAGTCATGGACACGATCATAGCCATGGAAAATCCCCAGTTATTTTATTTTTTACAGGATTAGCTATTTTTATTGGGGCATTCTTCATTAATGAAGGCTCTTTATTACAGAATATTCTCTTTGTCAGTGCGATGTTACTATCTGGTTATCACATCATTATAGAGGGTATTGAAGATACGATCAGTGAATCAAAAGAGCAAAGAAAGTTTGTACCGAATGTCCATATTTTGATGACCTTAGCCGCATTTGGTGCAACGATCATCGGAAATTATGAAGAAGGAGCATTACTGATTATCATTTTTGCAGCAGCACATTTTCTTGAAGAGTATGCAGAAGCCCGCAGTAAAAGAGAAATTACCAATCTACTTAAAATGAACCCAACAGAAGCTCGCCTGATCCAAGCTGATGGCAGCGTGAAGACAGTTGACGTGGCTACTCTAAAGATCGGTGACAAATTACAAGTATTAAATGGTGACCAAATTGCGACAGATGGCATTATTCTATCGGGAAGGACTTCAATCGATGAATCGTCTATCAATGGTGAAAGTATCCCTAGAGAAAAAACAGTTGGTGACGAAGTATTTGGTAGTACCATAAACGGCAGCGGTACATTTACGATGGAAGTTACGAAAGACAGCGATGATACAGTGTTTGCCAAAATTCTTCAATTAGTTAATCAATCGCAATCGAACTTATCCAAAACGGCAACTAAGATTCAAAAATTAGAACCTTATTATGTGACGATCGTTTTAATTGTAGTACCGATTTTTATTGCAGTGGGTCCGTTTTTATTTAATTGGTCATGGGATGAGAGTTTTTATCGCGGGATGGTATTTTTGATTTCAGCATCACCGTGTGCACTGGCAGCTAGTGCTGTACCAGCAACGTTATCAGGAATCTCCAATTTAGCGAAAAGAGGTGTTTTATTTAAAGGTGGCTCTTATCTAGCCAACTTGGCAACGATCAAATCAGTCGCTTTTGATAAAACGGGAACATTGACGAAAGGCAAACCATCCGTAACAGATTTTTATTTCTTGACCGATACAGCACAATTAACGGAGCAAACGTGTATCGATTTAATTGTTGCAATGGAAAAAACAGCTAATCATCCTTTAGCTAATGCAATCTTGGCCAAATTTAATGCTACAACAGAATTGACATTAACAGTGGAAAATGAAATTGGTAAAGGGCTAGTGACAGAATATCTTGGTGATACTTATCAAATCGGTAAACCAGAAATTTTTGGTCTAGTGAATACCCAAATCAATGCTCATAATGAACAATACGCAAAAGAAGGTAAAACCGTTGTTTATTTTGCTAAAAATAATGAAGTAATCGGTTTGATTGCGATGATGGATGTACCAAATGAAAATGCAAAGAACGTGATCAGTTATCTGAAATCACAAGGTATCCACACAACAATGATCACTGGCGATGCGGAATTAACAGGACAAGCAGTTGGACGTCAAATTGGAATCGACGAAGTTGTTGGGAATGTCTTACCAGAAAATAAAGCCGCGATCATCAAAGACCAACAAGTTCGTTTTGGCAATGTAGCGATGCTAGGTGATGGTGTCAACGATGCACCAGCGTTAGTAACAGCAGATATTGGTGTAGCGATGGGAGATGGTACAGATATCGCAATCGATGTAGCGGATGCGGTATTGATGCAAAATGATTTGACTAAATTCAGTTATGCTCATAAAATTTCTAAACGTTTGGATCGAGTTGTTTGGCAAAACATCATCTTTTCAATGTTTATCGTAGTTCTATTGATCACCTTGAATATTCTTGGAAAAATGGATATCACGATTGGTGTTATTGCGCATGAAGGTAGTACCTTGCTAGTTATTTTGAACGGGCTACGCTTATTGCTTCCATCGAAAGAATAGAAAAATGAAGAAATTGATTTATCGTCAGCTGGTTATCAAGATCCATTTGATTGGGATATGACTCACAGAGTCGTATTCCAATCATTTTTTATACTAGATTGAATTGTTGTGATTGAAAAGTGGCTTTTAAACGGTAAATCCAATTATTGCCATCAATGATTTATTATTAAAATGCTTCATACGGATAGTTTAGTTAAAAATGAACTTGTAAACTGTGAATATTTCCAAGGTTTTATGTGAAAAAACAGTGAACGATGAAAAAAATCATCTAATACAATTGCTCTTTTATAATTAAATTAATAACAAATAAATAGAGGGTTTTAATTTATTAAAAATGAATAATATTATTTTTAATATTTGGGAACGGTATTTTTAATAATAGGATATTTTTATTTTTTTTAAAAAACATACATTTTTTGTTGTATTCAATTATTGGTTTTGATTGATTTTTGTATATAATAAGGGCGTTTTTTCACGATAGGGAAGGCGAAATGATTATTTAGTTGTTTAATCAATTATACATATATGATGGATTGAATCTATTTGTTTTTATATCATGAAACAAAAAATAATGACGATTTTTGGTTATGTTTATAATAAAAAAACATTATTTCCTTTTTTATAAATGTGTTTTTTTAAAATAATAGACTAGACAGTAATTTTAGGTTCGCTAAAATGAAAATAAACTGCTCTTTCAGTTTGTTTGTTTGAGCTTTTTCTGATAAAATAGAAAGAGGTAGGCACGTTTTTTTAAGGTTTTGGAGTATCGTTTTTTATCAAACGTATAATAGCGATATATGATGAGCATGTTTAGCTGAGTGAGGTGTATTGACAGTTACTGAAAAACACACTTAGTAGTGAAGTTGATTATTTTTACAATAAAAAGTTTACTGCACGTGTCACTATAGTTACATATATAGACAAACACATAAATTACTTAGTATTTAATTAGCACGTTTAGAAAAATAATCAATAAAATAAGAGATAGCCCCATTTTTGTAGAAGGAAGTGAGCATATGCTAAAAATTTTTGGCAAAGGTAAAAAAAGAAAAAAATATGAAGATTACGATGAATATGATGACGAAGATTACGACGACGATGAATATGATGATGATGAAGATTATGACGACGAAGACTACGACGATGATGATTATGATGACGACGAAGACTACGACGATGATGATTATGATGACGACGAAGACTACGACGACGATGATGACGATGATGAAGACTACGACGATGATGATGAAGATTATGATGACGATGATGACGATGAAGAAGAAGCTCGCTCATTATTCTCAATGAAAAAGAAAAAGCAGGCTCCAGTACCTAGAAAGCCTAAACCAAAGAAAAAGAGACCGCCAGTCAACGAAGTGATCGATGATGACGAATTAGAAGAACTTCAAGAAGAAAATGAACAGCTTCAAAGCCAACTTCGAGAGCTAAAAGTAGAGCTACGTAAGAGTAAGAGAGAAAATTCTCAATTACAAAATGAAGTAGAAGCTGCACGTCAAACAAGTGAATCATTGGAAAATGAATTGTCAATGGTACAAGCTGTACCAAAAGATTATGATGCTCGTATGGCAGAACTGGAACAAGTAAAAAGTAAATACAATAGCTTACTACGTGAAAGTAATCGTCAAATCGATGAAACTGACTTAAACCGTAAAAAAGCAGAACGCTTTGCAAATAAAATCAGACAGTACGAACAAGAGCTTCTAGCAAAACAAGAAGAAATCGATAAACTTTCAGAAGATCGTATCGTGATCATGGCATCAGATACACCAACAGATACAGGTGCCTATGAAGAATTAGCGAAAGTTCGTCAAGAGCTAGAAATGACAAAACGTCAACTTGCTCAAAAAACGATGGATGTTGATCAACAATTATCTAAAGAAGACATTGGCGAAGTTTTATTGGATGCCAAGAGACAAGCAAAAGAAATCATCAATCAAGCAAATCAACGTGCACAGCTTATCAATGAAGAGACTAAGAAAAAAGCTGGAGTTTTAAAACGCTTAGAACGCGCAGAACAAGAATACCAAAACTATTACAAACGCATCAAAGATGTTAAAGAAGAATCAGAACAAGCATTCAACCAAATCATCAACTTGGTGAAAGACGATCCGTATCAATAATGAAGGAGAGGACACAAAATGAAAAAAAGAAATCTAAACAGTAAAAAGTTACGATTATTAAGTGTAGGGTTACTTACTTCAAGTGCTGTCCTTTCTGTTACCGATGTTGAACCAATCGTTGCTAAAGAAATTGACAATCAAGCAACTTCTGGTTCCGAAGAACACGAGAGTGTGGCAATTTTATCTTCAACTAAGGAACATGAAACAACAGAAAGTACAGTAGAAGGCATAGAATCTAGTTCCTCTACCGAAAATAGTACCACTTCTTCAACAGCTGATTCGACTGAAGAAACAAGTAGTGAATCGTCCAGTTCATCAGATGAAACTAGCTCTACACAAGACACAACAGAGTCAACAAATACATCTGACACGAATACGTCAACAACAAGTACGTCAACGACTGGCACAACGACAAGTACAACAAGTAGCAGTACTGACTCAAGTACGACGAGTTCAACAACAACTCCGTCAAAACCGAAACCAAAGCCAAAACCAACTAAACCGAAACCTGCACCAAGCAGACCAACACCACCGGTTCAAGGTCCAATCCAACAACGTCCGAGTGTAACAACTCCGCAACCAAGTACTGGTTCTACAGTTGGAACGGTTACCGGAAACAACACCAGTGGAAGTTCAGCTAGCGGATCAGATCAGGTATTCCATATCAGTCCCAATCTGACAACTAAAAGTTTTGTAAAAGTAATTGGTGAGGATGCCCGCTCGATTGCTGGTGAGAACAATTTATATGCGTCAGTAATGATTGCTCAGGCGATTTTGGAAAGTGCTTCTGGAAATAGTGCATTAGCTTCTGCGCCAAATTATAATTTATTTGGTATCAAAGGTAGTTATGAAGGATCAAGTGCGAATTTCTTGACCAGTGAAGATAATGGCTCTGGCGGTATGTTTACGATTCGCTCTAATTTTAGAAAGTATCCCTCTTATAAAGAATCTTTAGGTGACTATGTGAAGCTTCTTAGAGGTGGTACCGATTCTAGCAGCGGATTTTATAGCGGTACCTGGAAAAATAATACAAAATCATACAAAGATGCGACGAAGTTTTTAACAGGACGTTATGCAACCGATACTAGTTATAATTCAAAACTGAATGGCTTGATCGATGCCTATGACTTAACGCAATATGATACGTTAAAAGATAAAAAGAAAACTAAAAAAGCTAAAAAAATTACCTTGAATACTTCTTTTGATAAGTTAGAGAAGAAAGAAGATCAAAAAGATGCAAATATCGAGTACCTTACACACGTCGTGAAAAAAGGTGAATCGCTAAAATCAATCAGTGATCTATATAATATTTCTACACTAGCTATTCTGGAGAAAAATCAATTGGACCGACGTATGTTATTCATTGGTCAAAAATTAAGTGTTCCTAAGCAAGAAGACAAAGAAACAACTGTAGCAAAAGAAGATGCTGTAGATCGTTCATTGGATATGGTTCAAAAATTATCTAATGCTTTTAATGATCAAGAAACTAGTCAAACAAACGCTAAAAAAGAAATAAAAACAGCATCATCGACTAAAAAGGAAACTACTGTCAAACAAGAATCAAAAACATCAAAAGAAACAACTACTAAAAAAGAATCAAAAGATTATCAAGTAAGTGCAACTCGTAAGAAGACAAAAGAAACATATGAAGTGAAAAAAGGAGATACTTTAGCAAGTATTTCTAAAAAGACTGGTATTTCAGTTTGGTCGTTAAAAGAGTGGAACGACTTAGATCAATACTTCTTAACTGAAGGACAGCAGCTTATCTTAGCGCCAGTTTATGATCTTCAATCATAAAAAACAAGAAAGGAGAACGGTTTAATGAATGATTATTTCGATGTTTTTTTTCATCAACAAGCAATCCCATTCACACTGGGGACCGTTCTCTACCAAAAAGATAACGCGGAAGAAATCGTTGAGGCGTGTGAAACACTCTATGAACGCTCAACAGGAGATTTCCTTACTTTTCGGGAGAATGATGAAATTTCCCGAAAAGTTATTTCTTCGCCTATCAAAAAGCATGTGGAAATTCAGTTTTTTCAGGCTCAATTAAATTGGGATGTTCTATTGGAAGAATTAGAAGAGCTTTTCCCACAATTTGTTTGGACCAAAATAGTCGAAGAAGTCGATGGTATTTTTAGTACATATTTCTGTGAATTGATTCCTGTTTCTTTTAGTTCTGAGGAAGAAGATGAGCCGATTCAATTTATCGTTTCAGCTAGCTTGGAACAGATGGGTTATTCAAAAGGCGAGTCTGTCAGCAGTATTCTAGAGGCAAAACTTCTTTCTGTTTTTCAGGAAGAAGAAAATGTACCTTTTTCTGGTGAAACACTAAGTTTTCCAGTAGAAGTATCTATAGAAGAAAATATTGAAAAAAAAGCAGAATTTACTCGCTCATTTTTAGATGAAGAAGAAACTGAATTAGATGAAGAAGAACCTGAAGATGAGGAAAGACTTGAAATTGAGCCAAAAGATGAAATTGAGATATTGGATATTGTTCGCTCAGAAGAAAGCGAAGTCCTTTTCTTAAAAGAAAGTTTAAAGCGAGAGAAAGCGTCAAAGGAACGTGTGCGGGTAGCAAAAGAAAAATTGGAGCACGAGCTGCTCGCCATAGAAAACAGCTTACTCGTTAGTGGCTTAAAACGGTTCAAGAAGTATCAGAAAACGTCAATTGACGAAGAAGACTGGTATAAACCTGTGCGTATTGATTTAATTCAGTATGATGATTTGTATAAAAAGGCGAAGTTTATTGAACAATCATGGCGGTTGAATCGGCAATTAGTAACAACCACTGAAAAAATGACCGTAACAAAAGATCAATGGACCTATGAACGAGCGCGTATTGAGAATATTAAAAATAGTGTCTCAGAAATGGATTTACGATCAATGATGGAGCAATGTCATTTAATTAATGAACGAGTTAAAATTCGTCCTGGGTTCCTGTTTTTGAAACCTAGAGTAAAATTATATCAAATCGATTATGAACAATTAGAGAAAATCAGTGCCTTTTTTGATATCATTCAAACTGAAAACAGACTATTGGAATCAGTGATTGAACAAAGAGAACACAATGTATAATCATTAATAAAGACAGCAGAAACACTAGGAAACTATAAGTGTTTCTGTTTTTTTTGTTAATAAATGGGGCAAAATAGCTCAGATTGCTGGATTTTATCTTTTGAAAATACATAGATTCTCCTAGAAAAGTACATTATTCAATGAAAAATTAGGTAGAAAATCTGTAACAATTCTAGATTTTTGTAACATTACATTCGTTATTAATTTGAATGATTGAAAATTTCAGAAAAAATCATGTTTTTTTCCATTCTTAAAATCAAACATAAATCCAGTGGGAACAGGTGTTTTGCTGCTTGTTTTTTACAGACTGTTACGCAACGAAAATACTCGTAACGAATTGTCACTGTATGTTCACCTATGAAATATTTTTAGATGTTAAAGTATGCAAAGTCGATAAACAAACGACGAAAATATTTTTTACAAAGGAGAAACAACATGAAATCACTTAAAACGATTTTATTAGCAACAACTTTGACTGCAGGATTTGGAATTTTTATGGGAACGACTGACGCGCACGCTGATAGCTTATATACAGTAAAATCTGGTGATACATTATCTACTATCTCTCACCAATTTAATGGAGACAATAGCTTGATCGATCTAATTGCAAAAGTTAATAATATTTCTAATATAAATATGATCTTTGAAGGAGAACAGTTAACGATCCGTACTGCTGAAGAAACGGTACAAGCACCAGCTCAAAAACAAGCAGCAGTTCCTGTACAGGAAACGCAAGCACCAGCCGCACCAGTTGTAGAAGAAGCACCAGCTACATCAACAACTGCTGCGACTACCTCTTCTGCAAAAGAATGGATCGCACAAAAAGAATCTAGCGGTTCTTATAGTGCAACTAATGGTAAATATATCGGTAGATATCAATTAGATGCTTCTTACCTAAATGGAGATTACTCAGAAGCCAACCAAGAAAGCGTAGCAGATAGCTATGTGGCAGGACGTTATGGTTCATGGGAAGCAGCACAAGCATTCTGGATGGCCAATGGTTGGTATTAAGCAAAATAGACCAAACATGAGTGTCTTATAGAGCTTTTAAAGTGAAGGTAGAATCGAAGGATATTTCGTTTCACCATTGTTTATCTAGATTCCATATGACTGGGATATGACTCTAAGAGTTATATCCCAGTTGTTTTTTTATTTAATAACCTAAGTGATATTAGGAGACCTTATATAAGAAGTGGTATAATTTAATTAAAAGGACTCTGTTCAAGAAAGGATGAAGGGAAATGCCTAAATTTTATAAAAATCTCCAAACAGGAGCAGTAATCACCGCTGCAGAATACAAGGCAAAAATCATGAATAACATGACAGAAACAAGTACGGATATAGGAACGATGGGTGTAGGGTCTTATAGTAATTTTGCCAATGATGTGTTTGAAGGGGAATTGGATAATTACAGTCAGTATATTCCGTATGATCCAGAGGAAAAAGAACAATAACCATTTTAATTAGGAGGATTTAAATGAAAAAGCAAACATTACTGAACAGTATTTTTAGATTATTTCGGTTTATTTTTATCATTATTTTAGGTTATTTAGTTTATAAGTCACTATTCTCAGAAATTTTAACAAGGAAAATCCATATTTTTTTGTACATTATTTTATGGTTATTTAGCTCTTATCTGGTGATTCCTTTTATTAATAAATTATTGACAGGTCGCTATCTGCCAGATTATTTTATTGGTCGCTCTAGAACTAGTGATGGATTGCTTGGTGATCCTATCAATATAGCTTTTACAGGATCAGAAGCTGATTTGGAACAACTCTTTTTAAGCTCTGGCTGGACAAAAGCTGAACCCTTGTCATTACGTTCTAGTTTGCACATGGTCACGGCAAGTGTATTTGGAAAATCTTATCCTAGCGCACCGGTCAGTTCCTTATTTTTATTTAATAAAAAACAGGATCTAGCATTTGAAAAAGAAATTGAAAATAATCCAAGAAGAAGACATCATGTCCGCGTTTGGAAAACACCTGATAACTGGTATTTACCTGGAGGAAGAGAAGCAGATTGGTTAGGGGCTGCAACTTATGATAAAAAAGTTGGATTTTCATTTTTTACAGGGCAAGTCACACATAAAATCAATTCAGATGTTGATCAAGAACGGGATTTTGTACTAGAAACATTCAAACAATCGAATAAATCAATTTCAATTGAAGTAGTGGAACACTTTACAACCAGTTATCATGGTCGCAACGGCGGTGGTGATGAAATTTTTACTGACGGTGCATTGCCTTTTATTAAAATGGACTAATAACAAAAAACGGAAGAAGAGATGATTTTACTTTTCTTCCGTTTTTTTGCTGTTTTTAACTTTTTTGATTGAGTAAATAGGTTTCGTAATTTGCCTTTGTCTTAGAAATAACCCCAGATAATAAGAACAAACTGATAAGCGTTCCTTCTCTGACAAAAATTGGTAGACCGTAAATAAATGAAAGCGCGAATGAAACGATGACAGAGAACAAATCAATACCGTATCTAAACTTGGCGAAAGAGTGCCCTGTCAACTCTGATAAGGCAATACAGACACTTTCGATAGGAAATGGCAAAACGCCCAGTGAAACGACCATCCCAGTAGCAACACCTGACACACACGTACCAAAGACAAAAATGGCTAATCTAAGAAAATAATTATCCAAACGTAAAGGTGCCAATACGGTGTATGAAAAGAAGTTGATGATACTGCCCAGACACAGTATTGAAAGGAACATCAATAAATAGTTGAAGAATTGCTTTTGTTTTGATAATGAAATAAAGAGAATCAAAAATAAGCTATTCAATAAAAAAGTGACTGTGCCAACTTGGATGCCACTAATCTGAGCAATAGCAACATTCAATGAATTGAAACTACTGACCCCAATATCGGCTTTTAGAGTGAAACTAATCCCAATTCCACTAAGTGTGTAAAAGAAAAGAGAAGACAAAACCTTTTTCATAATAACCTCCTAAATTTAAAAGCTGAACCGGCTCGTTTAACCTTGACGGAAAAATAGGAAAATGGGCGAGTGCGCTTTTTGCACAATCCTATTTTATCTTTTTACCGAAAGGTTAGCCTGAGAAGCTAGATAACATAAAAGCTGAACCGGCTCGTTTAACCTTGACGGAAAAATAGGAAAATGGGCGAGTGCGCTTTTTGCACAATCCTATTTTATCTTTTTACCAAACGGTTAGCCTGAGAAGCTAGATAGTATAAAAGCTGAACCGACTCGCTTAGCCTGAGAAGTTAGACGTTATAAAAGATGAATCAAATATCACTCAAATTTTACAGAAAAATAATGAAGTCCAACTACCTCTTAGTAGTAATTTACTGGATAGTCAGTCATAATAATAGGAGATATCTCATGTTTTAAGGAGGAGAAATGAAAACATATCGTTTAGATCAACTAGCTGAATTAACTGGAGGAAGCGTAACTAGTCTACGTGACTACTTTTCAGATGCATTGTTACAACATGCCAAGCTTAGTGTTTATGATAAAAAAGAATATATTGTTCGATTTGATAAACAAGTAGAACATCTTTTTTTCTTGATCGAAGGCAGAGCTAAAATTTATAAAATACACGAAAATGGCCGACGTTCTCTGATACAATTTTTAGGACAAGGCGATTTTATCGGTGAACTTTCTCTATTAGAAGTGGAAGAACAAGTCAAAGATGTACAAGCAATTGATCAGTGTATTTGTCTAATGTTACCTTATCATGCGATAAAGCAAGAATTATTGAATGATAACCATTTTCTGAGAATTATTGCCAAATATTTAGGTGAAAAAGTCTTATCAAGAGTGGAACACTTTTCAAATAATCAAAATTATGAACTAAAATATCGTTTATCTGCTTACATGCTGCAAACAGAAGTTGAAGGAATATACGCAGAGAAACAAACAGAAACTGCTGAGTTTCTCGGTGTTAGTTACAGACATTTGATTTATACTCTGACCGAGTTTCAAAAAGCAGGATTGGTTACAAAGCAGGGCAAAAACTATCAGTTAAACCGAGATAAATTAAAAGAATTAGCTACAGGATTGATCGAATATTGAAAGATAGAGTACATGACGTGCTGATACCCAATGTTTTTCTTTTTTTAAGCAGACAAAGAGGAAGAGATACTCTCAAGCAAGATTTACTTCAAAAAAATTTATAAGAAGAAAGTCACACCTATTCTTAGAGTGACTTTTTTTACTTTATAAGGAAGTTGGATTATTTTTTCAGTAGAACAAGGAATATAAACGTTATCAAAAAAAGATAATATTTACACTTGATTTTAATAATAAAAGTGCTCTATTTTTTTTATACTAATTATTAGAAAGAAAATAATTGAAAATGCTTTGAAAAAATTTGTGATACGTGAAATAAAATCTAAATCATCATTAAAAAGGAGTAAAAATGTTTAACATAGCTGTAGTAAACGAAGTTGAGATTAATAAATTAGAATGTATATCAGAATTAAAAGAAGGGGGATATTTGGTTCATCAAATTGATTCTGGTGAATTAGACGAAAGAATATCTGAAATGAACGCTGTAATTATCATCGAATCAGGATTAGAAGATATTGGTCTGACATGCGAATTAATTATCAAAGTAAGAAGTTTATCGAATTGTTTTATCTGGGTTTTATCTGAGGAGTCAACGAAAGTCAAGCGGGTCATTCATCTTCAATTTGGGGCAGATACCACTTTTGACAGTCACACAGATGCATATGAATTTTGTTTGTTTATTACAAAGACTCTGGAAAGAAGATCAGATAGACAGGTAAATCAGGGTAAAAATGAACGTACTAAGCAGTCAACAGAAGCAGAAAAGGCTTTTGAAATAGAATTGATTCCTACGAATTTTTCAGTGAAAATTGGAGAAAAAAACGAAATAGCACTAACTAAATCAGAATTTAAAATATTGGAATTGTTGAGTGATAAAAAAGGTGAAGCAATTTCTTATGAAGAACTATATATGAACATATGGGGAAAAGAAAAAGGGGATAAAAAATATCGAGTGGCTAGTTTGATCTTTCATTTGAGAAAGAAACTTGAGGACGATTCTTTCGAACCAATATATATCCGAACGGTACGCTCAAAAGGATACATGTTGGTTAATTGATCAAACAAAGTAAAAATGACTTTCAAGGTAGTTTATTTTTTACAGACGTTACTTGGGAGTCATTTAGGTTGTTCTCACATTTTGCTATCTACTTAATCGATATATTTTTTGAATAATAAAAAAATATTTTTTAAAGATGTATATCGTTAGCGCTTTCACGCGAAATGTTATATTATTATGAAGTGAAATGAAAAGAACAACAGGAGGTGCTAGTCAAAAGTAAAAACAGTTTTCTTTTTGCTACATGAAGAAAGCTGAGAGTCATTAAGTACGGTTAAACTGCACAATAAAACTTAAAACGAGGTGGAGAATTTGAAAAAAGTATTTAGAAAAAATGTAAATGTTTTGTCTGCTCTAGTACTTGTTGTTTCTAGTTTAGTTTTATCCTTATCCGTGTTAGTACCAAGTAAGACTGTGGAAGCGGCAGAACCTTCGCAATACCGCAATGTAATGTACTATGGTGATTGGTCGATTTGGGGTGGGGAAGATAATTTCTATCCTAAAGATATTCCAGCAGATCAATTGACTCATTTAAACTATGCTTTTTTAGATTTTGACAGCAGCGGTAATTTGAAATTTACAGACAAAGATGCAGCAGTTGGCGCACCTGTTGGGCAAGAGGGTGTTCAGTGGAATAGTGCCAGTGCAGGTGTTTTAAATGCCATTCAAGATATTCGGGCGAAAAACCCTAACTTAAAAATTGGTATTTCAATCGGTGGCTGGTCTAAATCAGGTGATTTTTCTGATGTGGCAGCGAACCCTGCGATTCGAGCGAATTTTGTCAGCAATATTGCTAAATTCATCAAATATACAAATATGGACTTTGTCGATTTAGATTGGGAATATCCTGCTTCTGTTCGTGAACCGGATAAGGTTGATAATACCAATGACGAAGGCACACCACATGCAAAACCTGAAGACAAACAAAACTTTATCACACTCTTACAAGATATTCGTACAGCAATTGACAAACAGGGAAAAGATTTAGGAAAGACCTATGAACTTTCAGTTGCCTTACCTGCTTCACAAAATACCTTGAAAAATGGTGTAGATGTTGCGCAATTATTTAAAGTAATCGATTTTGCCAATGTGATGACCTATGATATGAACGGTGCTTGGACACCGAACAGTGCACATCATAGCGCGCTTTATGGCAATCCAGCAGATCCCAATTATGCGAGTGGATTTTCTGTCGATCAAACAGTGAAATACTTGCAAACAAATGGTGCACCATCAAGTAAAATCGTGATTGGAGCAGCTTTCTATACTCGTGGCTGGAACAAAGTAGCACAAGGGACAGACGCAGCTCATCCTGGTTTATTCCAAGCCGCAGAAAAAAATAATAAAGATGCAGATTTATCACCAACCTATGGTGCCAATAATAAAAATCCATTAAAATCAGGTGATGGCGGACGTGCTGGTGGCGTTTGGCCTTATCGTAATATTGCTGATCTTAAAGTGAAATCACCTGACTTAAAAGAATATTGGGATGATGTAGCTAAAGCGCCTTACATGTACAATCAAAAAACTGGCGAATTTTATACCTATGACAATCCTCGTTCAATCGGTTATAAAGCAGAATATGTGAAAAACAACCAATTAGGTGGCGTGATTTCATGGATGCAGTCACAAGATAAAGCGACAGATACAACGAAACGTGACGAATTAACGAAAGCGATCAAGACAGGTCTATTTGGTTCAACTGCTCTACAAGCAAATAAAACTGTTTATGCAGACTTAAATGTCAAAGCAACGATTACACCATATAGTGAAAATGGCGCTGGTTATGAAATAACAGTCAAAAATAATGAAACTTCTGGAGAAACAGGAGATGTTTTAAAAGCAGTTGAAGCAGCTTTTGAAACGGTGAAATTACCAAAATTATATATCCCAGTCAATGCAGCAGAAACGTTGACAGCAGGTGATTATAAAGCAGGAACCGTAACGGTAGAAAATGGTAATGTAGTGGTCGATTTATCTTCTGTATACGATGCACAGCAAATTCCACAAGGTGCAAGTTATACCTTTAGATTGAAGTCTAGTGCAGCCGCAGTTGATGTGAATCGTATCAGCAGTATTGCGTTGACTCAGCGGATTGCTAAAAATGGTGCAGAACTTAGCAAACAAACGATTTATGGTGGAGGAGCAGTCAATCCAGATCCGACAGATACAACACCACCGACAACACCTGCAAATCTAGTTGCTGGAACAGTTACCGAAAATAGTGCTGCATTAAGCTGGTCAGCTTCTACTGACAACGTGAAGCTCGTTGGTTACAAAGTATACCGTGATGGTGTATTAGTAGGAACGGTTGCTGAAACAAGCTACACGGATGCAAATTTAATCGCGAATACAACTTATAATTACACAGTGAAAGCGTATGATGCTGCGGGAAATCTTTCAGCAGATAGCAATTCAGTCGCTGTGAAAACAAAAGAAAGCACAACTCCTCCTGTAAGCAATGCATGGGATGCAGCTAAGGCTTATAATGGCGGAGATGTTGTAACCTACCAAGGTAAAACATACAAAGCAAAATGGTGGACGCAAGGAAACGTACCAGGAACAGAACAATGGGGTCCTTGGGAGTTAGTTGGATAAAAATAAAAAAGAAGCTGGACCGACATTTAATGTTAGTCCAGCTTCTCTTTTATTTTGGCGGAGTGTCTAAATAGTCATGAATAACATCCGCATATTTTCCAACAATTTTTTGTCCTTTATCCATTAAAATATAAATGCCAGGATCGACCATATTGAGAATATAATCAGTAGTAAATTCTTTTTTTAGTAATTGAACGGCTTGTTCTTTGGTGTCACATTTAGTTAATCCGTTTTCTTTCAATACCTCATTCAATTGAAACAAAGTCCAAGAATTGATAACCGAAGCATCATTCAAAATATCTAAATAGTCAGCAAAAAGCAGTTCATTTGTTGTTTCTACTGGATCGATCCCTAACTCCATTTCAAAGAATTCCGGAAAAATTGCAGTAGTAGAATCTTTTCCATTGACCCAATCGAGTATAATCACTTCGCCAGGAAGTAAACCATCTTCATTACGGATCATGCTTTCTCTGGGAACAATTTTACTTGTACCTTTGGCAATCGATTCTAGCCATTCATCCACATTTCGATCTTCCGACATCGCTGGAAATTCAGGATAGGTTTCATAGATTGCGACAATTTTTGCTACTTCCTCATCTAAATTGATGACATCTTTTGGTTCTGTGTGTTTAAAAAAATCAAATAACCCCATATTTTTCTCCTTTTTTTAATAGTTAATGCATAAATGATTTTACCTAAATTTCTTGATATAAACTGGCATACCGACGTGCAAAATAATCTAGAAAAAAGGTTAACGGATAATTACCGATACGCACATAATTTGTTGTAGTCACATTAACGGACAGATCGAATTGAGTGGTCAGCGTATTTTGTGTATGTTGCGTTAAAAGAATCGATTTAGCTGGACTATCACTGATTTTTCTCATTAGGTCACTACTGCGGTTAAGTAGTGAACCGTAAGATGAAATGACGATCACAATTGATTTTTCGCTAAGCTCTGTAACAAAAGCTTGCTGTGTTTCCTCAGTTTCACCCACAAAAATCAGCTTTTGACTTAGTAGAAAAGAAGTTTGTAGGTCTTTTGCTAGTTCCAATGTTGAGCTGTAGCCGATCAGAACAACTTCTTCTGCTTGATGGATATCCGCCAAAATTTGATCGACTTGCTCAATATCGATTGTTTGCTGAACATCGTTGATTGCTGTGATAATTTCGGTTCCATAAGAGGCAAGATAGCCCTTAGGATCACTTTTTAGATCACTTAATTCTTGTTCTTTCATTCGTAAACCGCTGTGTTTTTTCATTGTTCCCAAAGAAACCAAAGATTCCCGTAAAGAAGCAAAGCTTGATATCCCAAAGTGACGGCAGAATCGTGTTAGCGTTGCTGGTGAGACAAAGCAACGTTCCGCAACCTCGGTAATGGTTAGTGTCCGAATTTCATTGAGATGAGAAAAGAGATAAATGATGATTCGTGAATAGGTTGCATCTCGTTTATTTGTATTTAAATAATGGAGAAAATCAAATAGATCAAGCATCAAAAAAACTCCTTTAAGATAATTCATTTTCACAAGTATGAAAATGGATCGAAATAATGAAAATCACGCAAGAAACATAAAAATAACTTCGCATCTTCTCGTGTTAAGATAAGTTTATTAAATCAATTATACACTAAATCAATGACCGAGAGGATGGAAAAATATGAGTGGATTTCCACAAAATTTTTTATGGGGCGGCGCAACTGCGGCCAATCAATTTGAAGGAGCATTTTTAGAAGATGGTAAAGGGTGGTCAACGGCTGATACAGCACGTTTTATCAAAGAAAATGGTATTAGTATGGCAGAATTGTTGAAACCCACAACAAAAGCAGACGTCGAATTTGCGATGAATGATAAAGAAGGTGTTTATCCTAAACGTCATGGCATCGATTTTTATCATAGATATAAAGAAGATATCGCATTATTTGCCGAAATGGGCTTCAAAACGTTCCGCTTATCGATTTCTTGGCCGCGAATTTTTCCAAATGGGGATGAACTAGAGCCAAACGAAGCAGGTCTCGCATTTTACGATGCGGTTTTTGATGAATGTTTGAAATATGATATTGAGCCGTTAGTGACGATTTCTCATTATGAGTTTCCTTTAGGTTTAGCATTTAAACAAAATGGTTGGGAAAGTCGTGAAACGATCGAAGCTTTTGAACGTTATGCCCGTGTCTTGTTCAATCGTTACAAAGACAAAGTGAAGTATTGGCTGACCTTTAACGAAATCAATATCATCGGCATGACAGGCTATTTAAGTGGTGGTATTTTAGCTGATGGAGAGAAAAACATGTTGCAAGCCCAATATCAAGCAGCACATCATCAATTTATCGCAAGTGCTTTAGCAGTCAAAGCGTGTCATGAAATCATTCCTGATGCACAAATTGGGTGTATGTTAGCGAGAATGGAAGCTTATCCTGAAACCTGTAATCCGCTAGATGTGATGGAAAGTGTAAATAGTGACCATAATAACTTATTTTATTCAGATGTCCAAATTCGCGGCTACTATCCAAGCTATATGAATAAATTTTTCCGTGATCATAATATTACCATCAAAAAAGAAGCGGGTGACGATCAAATTTTACGTGAAGGAACGGTTGATTTTATGTCGTTTAGCTATTACATGAGCAGTATCGCTTCTCATAAAAAAGATGGGGATACGACAAGCGGAAATCTTCTTAGCTCTAAGAAAAATCCATATTTAGAAGCAAGCGATTGGGGCTGGCAAATCGATCCAGTTGGACTTCGTGTAACTTTGCATAAGCTGTATGATCGTTACCAAGTTCCTTTGTTTATCGTAGAAAATGGCTTAGGGGCTAAAGATGTTGTTGAAGCAGATGGCAGCATCCATGACAGTTATCGCATCGATTATCTAAGAAGTCATATCGAGCAGATGGAACAAGCCATCGATGAAGGCGTGGATTTGATGGGCTACACACCGTGGGGCTGTATCGATTTAGTTAGTGCAAGTACAAGTGAAATGTCCAAACGTTATGGCTTTATCTATGTTGATTTAGATGATGAAGGGAAAGGTAGTTTAGATCGTTCTCGCAAAGATTCTTTCTACTGGTATAAAAAAGTAATTGAAACAAATGGAGCTGACTTAGACTAAACGATACAAAAGGAAGCAATCAAAATATCTACTGACTAGAAAAATAGCAGATAAAAATAAAAAAATGGACTAAAACGATAATCGTTTTGGTCCATTTTTTCGTAGAGAAAGTGGAAACTATAAGGATGACTTACTTATCTTGTTCTATTTCTTCTTTTAAAATCCAAGCAGATAAAAGAGAAAGTCCACCCATTAAACAATAACGTTTCTTTTTGGTCATCAAACCATAGCAAATCGCTGTTGTTCCTAATATGAAGTTAGCAGCAGAAGCTTTGGCTATACGTTCTTCACTGGGTTTGGGTAAAGAAACGTTTACATGTAATGAATCGTTGACTTTGTTCAAATTAGAATTAATTTCAGATAACATCATTATTCCTCCTCGTATGTGGTTATTCAATCACGTTATTAATGGTAGAATCTAAAATAAACTCAAAAATACTTTCAAAATCATCCGTTACTCTATCACGAATAATAATGATACTTAATAAGGTATTGATAATTTCAAAAGCTTTTTTAGGACTTACCTTAAGGTTTAAATTGGCAATCTGTAATGCTTCTTCAAAAAACTTCCAGTTATCCGTTTTAAGTTCAGCAATGAGGTTAGGCGGTAATTTCCCAACAAAGGCTAAAAAATCAGGATTTGAGAAATCGTAAAGAAAAGGTGAATTTTTATATTCTCTGAACAAAAATTTCATCGCTTCAACAAATCCTTCTTTAGAAGGGGAGGCATTTAAAATAGTGCGCCAGTTTGTTTTCAAACGGTTCTGTACTCTGTTTAAGGTATCAACAAATAAGTCTTCTTTTGTTCCATATAATAAATAAAATGCACCAGTAGAGATAGAGCATTTCGACGTCAATTCAGCAATATTTGTCTTCTTATACCCATTGATACCCCAGCTTTTTTCACATTCCATGCATAGAGTATTTCTTAGTTCTGATCTCTTTTCTTCCGAAAATCCCTTAGTACCTATTTTCATTACTAGCCTACTTTCTAACCTTTGAATATATTTGTCTTAATATTCATAATTGTAGATTAAAAAAATATTTTGTCAAGTTTTTGTTATATTTGTTCTTATGGAAGTTGATTAAAATCAGAGGATGACATAAAAATGTTAAAAACACTTGACAATAAAAAATGCTGGCACTATTATGAATATAAAGTTATGAATATTCATAATGAAATATTCAAAAAAGAAATGAGTGGAATTGTTAGTGGATAATGTATTGGAAATCAAAAAGTTGACGAAATCATTTGGAACACAACTTGTTTTAGATGACGTATCCCTTTCATTGAAGAAAGGAGTGATTTATGGGCTACTAGGTGCAAATGGTGCTGGAAAAACAACGATTATCAAATCAATTTTTGATCTTGTAAAACCCAATAGTGGCGAAATTTATCTCTTTGGTGAACAGATGCCTCAGTCTGTGGAGCAGTATAAAAAACTAGGTAGTATCATTGAAATGCCTGTCTTCTATGAGAATATGACGGTGGAAGAAAATTTGCTGCTCCATTGTGATTATATGGGGGGACAGTTTAAAGGTAACATAGACAATGTATTGCAGAACGTTGGCTTGATCAATGAAAAAAAGAAAAAAATCGATCAATTGTCAGTAGGAATGAAACAACGGCTTGGGCTAGTTCGTGCCCTTTTGAATGAACCAGAGTTATTGATTTTAGATGAGCCGATAAATGGGTTGGATCCAGAAGGAATTATTGATTTTAGAAATTTGATTTTATCCATTAATCAAACCTACGGAACAACAGTCTTGATTTCCAGCCATATTTTGATTGAAGTATTCAAAATAGCTGATACGATCGGTATCGTCGCGAAAGGAAAATTAGTCAAAGAAGTCAGTAAAATAGCAATAGAGGAGATGGGTGTGGGGATTGAAGAATATTACCTATCCTTGGTCAAAGAAGGAGTGAGTATATGATGAAATTGCTGAAAATTGAATTGAAAAAAATCAATGTGAAA
Source organism: Enterococcus ureasiticus (assembly GCF_001730285.1). Taxonomy (GTDB): domain Bacteria; phylum Bacillota; class Bacilli; order Lactobacillales; family Enterococcaceae; genus Enterococcus_L; species Enterococcus_L ureasiticus. The sequence continues at coordinate 316,871 of NZ_MIJZ01000012.1, read as the reverse complement.
AGTCAGATCATCTCACTGATTGTAATGAATATCATTGTACTCTTACTTTCCGTTTTTACAGCGACATTATTAGCTGGTCCAGCAAGTGAAATCAATCCAATCGGTAATGTGGTTCAACTGACTACATCAGAGGTAGCTTTACTGATTACACGGGCTATATTGATCGTTTGGCAAGCAATTTTAATTGTCCAAATCATTATTGAAGAGTACAAATCAAAAACAATCACAGTATTATTTACGTATCCATTCAGTAAAAAGCAATTGATTTTAGCAAAATTTCTACTTGTTTTTCTATTAACTGTAGCATTTGCTTTATTCTCAACACTCTTTCAGGGGGGAAGTACTTATTTGTTAAGTCAACGATTGTCATTTGTTACATTTGCTTCAGAAAATCTAGGGTCATTACTGATCGTACTTATTTCAAATAGTTGTCTTGGTTTTTTGCCGTTATTTATCGGAATGAAAAACGTTTCGGTTATTGCAACCGTCGTTTCGTCATTAATCATTGTGGTGATTGGATCTAATTCTCAAGCATATCCTACTGGATTACTGGGAATTCCTATTATTTCATTATTTTTAGGGGCGGTTAGTGTAGGATTGGTGATCGTGACCTATCGTTCAATGTTAGTTAAAGAAATGTAAAGTCTAGCTTGTAGGCAAAACTGTTCAATTGACATTGGATGCATCTACTATGCTTTTATATTAAGGAGAGTAAAACTTATGCGAAACAAACTTACAGAAAATTCGTTTATTACAATTCCAGATCGATCAGTCTTAATTTATATATGGAGTGGGGCAATTATTCTAGGGATCGTACTATTTATTATTGGATTGATTTTAGCGAAAAGAAATAAGAACAAAAATATTTCTAAAGTCTTGATTTGGGGTGGAAGTATCATTGTTCTGGCACAAGGTGCACAGCTGTTAACTAGCTTATTATAGAGAGAAAGGACTGATTTGAAATGGATCAATTGACTCGCTTTTTTGAAAATATCGGCCAAAATTTAGGCGTTAAAGTGAAGTTGCCAAAAGTAACAAACAAATATTCTGTTATTAGTCTGGTTATTGTGGTAATAAGCATTATTTGTTTGAAATTTTCATGGGGATTCTTAATACCGTGTGTATTAGCTGGAGTAAATATTTTCTTAGTGAATACAAAATAATAATAGAAAAATAGCTGGTTTGGTAGGCTTGCTACTTGGAATAAAGACCAAAATGAAGTGAGGGAAAAAGTGTTGCTTACCGTTTCCCTACTTTTCAGTCAGAGTCGGTTACACTTTTAAATTTAGGAGGAAAATATGGAAGTTAAAGGTCATGCGATTTGGAATAGAAATTTTGCTTATATCATTATGGGACAAACATTATCTGTTTTAGCAAATTCTGTGATGAAATTTGCTCTGTCTCTGTATATTTTAGATTTAACAAAATCGGCTGCATTATTCGGTACTCTTTTAGCGATATCGATTATCCCCACAATTATTTTTTCACCAATTGGCGGTGTGTTAGCAGATAATTTTAATAAAAAAAATATGATGGTCATTATGGATGGCTTGTACGCGTGTATTGCGGTTTTGATTTATTTTGCAGTAGTTTCAAAGGCGAATATAGCGATGGTTGCGATGTGTTTATTGTTAATGTCAGTTGTTTCGGCATTTGAGACTCCGATCGTTCAATCAAGTATGCCATTGTTATTTAAAGAAGATAAGTTACTAAAAGCAAACTCGGTTGTCAATCAAATTCAGTTGTTTGCAAATTTTGTAGGGCCCATACTTGCTGGATTTTTATATAGTTTAGTAAAAATCGAGTGGATATTTGTTATTTGCTTTCTCTTGTTCTTTGGTGCTGCCTGCGTAGAATGTTTTATTAAAATTCCGATTTTAGTAGTCAAATTTGAAAATGGAGCAATTGCAACGGTAATCAAAGATTTAAAGGAAAGTTGGGTTTTTATTAGAAAAGAAGAACCTGCTATTGTAAAAATCATTTTTATTTTAGGTGCAATCAGCTTCTTTATTTCGGGTCTGCTATTTGTTGGTATTCCTTATATCATCAGAATTGTATTAGGGTTGAATAGTCAGTATTTAGGGATCAACCAAGGCTTGATTTCTTTGGCTGGAATTGTAGGTGCACTTATGGTTGGTGTGCTAGCTAAAAAACTGAATATGAAAAATAGTTACTTAATCGTTGGCTTATCCAGTTTTTTGGTTCTAGTTATGGGAATTATTTTTATGCTCAATTTGCCTGCTACATTAACTTTTGTATTATTTACATTAACAATCATGCTTTTACAGGTATTGTTTACCTTATTTTCTATATTTGTTGTTTCAAATATTCAAGCCAATACACCTGTTCAATTAGTTGGAAAAGTAATGTCATACGTTACGACTTTAAGCTTATGTGCGCAGCCACTTTCTCAAGCAGTCTATGGTTTTTTATTCGAGATATTTTCAAATTCAGTTTATATTTTATTTCTATTTACGGGATTGGTCATGCTTTTAGTGAGTTATCTTTCCAGGAATTCATTTAAAAATTTTAATCAATAAAAAAGCAGCTTGCTTCCAAAGAGGCTGTTTTTTTGTGCTTTTTTTAAAAGGGAATGGTTTTAATAAATTCAGTCAGAGTTAAATGTTTTTCAATATTTTCAGAAAGAATGGGTGAGCAAAGAGCCAGTTTATATTGATCACCAATGCTACTAGAGTGAAAGTGAGCATTATTTTTTATTTGGGTGGAAAGAGAAATTTTTTTTTTGTTTAGAAAAAAAGAATAAGTATCCAAGGGAATCGATAATCCACTGCCTATATATTTACTGAAAGCTTCTTTTAGTGTCCATAAAGAATAAAAGGCATCTAAGCGTTCTTGTTCAGTATCTTTGGAGCAGATGTATTTTTTTTCATGAATTGAAAAATAGGAGGCAATACTTTCAATATCAAGTGTTTCCATCTTCTCAATATCTACGCCTACAGGAGAGCTGCTTAGTGAGCAACAAACATAATCGCCAGAATGACTCAGATTGAAAAATAACTCTGGATGAGAAACTAAGAATGGTTTTCCCTTTTTATTCGTTGAGAAAACTAACTCGGATGGTAATACTTGACAATGATTGAATAACATCGATCGTAAAAGAATTCCAGCTGTAAGACAACGCAATCGATCATCAGCAAATCTTAAGGTTTTTATCTTATTTTGTTTTTCTAATTCAAGTAAGTGAAACCACTTCGACCAAATGTCAGAATTTAGTGAGTTATTTAATTTTAATATAACTGTATGTAACATATGCACCTCGATAATAATAATGGAAGTAAATTATCGTAAGTATATTTTACATACCGGTGAAAGTCAAGTTTGTTTTTCTTATTATTAATATTTAATTATTTTAAAAGAAATAAATTTGACATTTAGTTGAATTTTAAATAAACTTTGAATTAATCGACCTGAATATTCATGTGATTTTATTCACTGGTAAGCGCGTAAACGAAAATATCATATTTGGGAAGTTTAATATAACAAGATGGAGTGAGTAGAGAGTTGGATAATGTATTAATCAATAAATTAGAAGCAAGCGAGTATGAAAAAGTTATTCATAAGTTTAATTCAAATAAAAATACCGTGCATGATGAAGTGGATGTAGTTACATGGTTTGAAAATGAAGTTGAAAAACATCCACAAAGAATAGCAGTTGGTATCAGTGGTGAGATGTTGACGTATGAAGAACTAGATAGAAGAGCAAATTATGTTGCAAAAATATTGGTAGAAGAAGGGATTGAAAAAGAAGATATAGTAGGAATTATTTTAAATCGTTCCATCGAATTAATTATAGCAATCTTAGGAATATTAAAAACTGGGGCTGCATTTTTATCTATAGATTCTGAAAATCCTGAAGAACGAATCAACTATATAATCAAAGATAGCCACGCGAAACAAATAATTACGAATAGAAATACAAGAAAAAAATGGGAAAAATCATTAAATAAAAACATTATTTCACCAGATTTCACCAGCAAGAGTATCAAAAATTCAAATATTTCATATTCCCCGAACCAATTAGCCTATGTTATTTATACTTCTGGAACAACAGGTAATCCCAAAGGCGTTATGATCGAACATAAAGGATTAGTAAATTTTATCAAATGGAAACTTGGAACAGCAAAATTTGACGAAAAAAGTGTCATGCTTCAAAAAGCGACTAGTTCTTTTGATGCAGCAGTTGGCGAGATTTTTCTAGGATTATTAGGTGGTGCCAAACTACAATTATTGACGGATCAAGAAAATAACAACTTTAGCATGCTGCTTGATGTTATCAAAATAAATCAAGTAACCCATATGGTCATGATCCCAACGGTGCTCTCTGTCTTTTTGGATTATGTTGTTGAAGTGGGTAAAGCCTCCTATTTAGCATGTTTAAACACACTCTATATTGCTGGTGAAAAATTAGAAGAATCTCTAGTTAAAAAGATTTGTAAATTGACCTCCTTAACACAAGAACATATTTATAATCTATACGGTCCAACAGAAGCTTCGATTGGCGCAACTTATTTTCATCTTAGTGAATTAAAAGATCAGTCAACCGTTTCAATTGGCAAAGGGATTGACAATGTTGCTATCTATATAATGAACGAGAATCAGTTGTGTGGTGTTAATGAAGCAGGCGAGCTTTGTATTGGCGGAGTTGGTGTTGCTAGAGGATACTTGAATCGTCCAGAGTTGACTGAAGAAAAATTTGTGGATAACTATTTTGGCCTACCAGGTAAAATATACAGAACAGGTGACTTAGCAAAATGGCAGGAAAATGGAAATTTAGAATATTTGGGTCGAATCGATGAGCAAGTCAAAATCAATGGATTACGAATAGAATTAAGTGAAATTAAAAATACCTTAGCTAGTTATTCCTTAATTGATGATGCCGCAATTATTGTGACTGAAAAAAATCAAATCATTGCTTATTTTGTTTCCAAAGAAAATTATCAAGAAAGACAATTACAAGAATTTTTAGAGGAAAAATTACCGCAATACATGGTTCCAAAAAGGTTCATAAAAATTGCCGCTTTACCTGTAAATAACAATGGAAAATTAGATAGAAGTAAATTACCTGTTATTGAAGACGTGGCAATTGTTGCTTCAAAAGCAATTGAAATACCTAAAACCGAAAAAGAACGCGTGCTTATTTCTGTTTTTTCTACAGTGTTGAATAATTCAGCTATTGGGTGCAATCATAATTTTTTTGAAATTGGTGGCGATTCAATCAAAGCAATCAGAATTGTATCAAAACTAAGAGAGATCGGCTATAACTTAAGTGTTCCAACAATTATGGTAGAAAAAAATCTTAGCAATATTGCAGCGCGCATGCTATTGATCGAACCAGATTCAATAGAGCAAAACGAGCAAATTGTTGTTGGTGAAAGTCCGTTATCCCCCATTCAGAAATACTTCTTCGACAGCAAACTTCCAGCATTAGAACATTTCAATCAGACCTTTTTATTAGAGTTTAAGAACCTAAGTATTGATTATTTAAAGCAAGCATTACAAGCTGTCTGCAACCATCATGATTTGTTAAGAGCTGTTTATGTAAATGAAAAACAAATCATCAAAGAACAAAATGGACCAGAGTTATTTGAGCTGATTTCATTTGATTTAATGGGTGAGAAAATGGCCTCTGTTTTTGAAAAAATGAAGAGTCTAAGCAACAAAATCCAAGCAACATTAAGCTTAGCGGAAGGACCATTGATAAAAGCAGTCGTATTTCATACTTTGGAAACGGACTATATTGTGTTGATCGTTCATCATTTAATGGTAGACGGTATTTCTTGGCGGATTTTAGTGGAAGATATCAATACGGTATACAAGCAATGTCTGGGAGAAAAAGCAATTGAATTGCCAATGAAAACAGCATCCTTTTCTAGATGGTGTGAGACCTTAGAAGAGTTTAGTACATCTGAAATGCTAGAAAAAGAGCGTCCTTACTGGAATAAAGTCAGCAAACTAGCTCATCAGGCGAATACCACGCTATGTGCACCACAAGTTGATCAAGGCACTGGTTTTGATGAAATCATGCTATCTAAAAAATTGACTGAAAATCTTATTCTCTATTCCAATCAAGCCTATAATACAGAGATCAATGATCTATTGGTGACAGCCTTATTCAGAACAATTAACAAATTGACGGCAACAGATACAATCAGTGTTCGGATGGAAGGACATGGTCGTGAGCCGATACATAAATCCATTCACATCGATCGAACGATCGGTTGGTTTACTACGATTTATCCAGTTATTTGTACTGGAATTGGGGATACCTTACAACACGATATAAAAAAAGTGAAGGAAAACTTACGTCGTATTCCTAATCATGGATTAGGTTATAGTGTTTTGAATTGTTATGATGAACGGTTTGAAGGTGTTCAGACAGAGATAACCTTTAACTATCTAGGTGACTTTGAACAAGAATCTTCAGACTATGAGATTAAAATAAATGAAGTAGAATATGGCTATCAAATTGCGGATAATAATCATTTTGGCACACCGATTTCCATTGATGGTTTTTTAAATAATGGAAACATTTCCTTTGTTTTTATTTATGATAAATCACAATGTAATCAAACTATGATTAAAGAGCTTAAAACTTTGTTTGAAGAAGAGCTAGAAATGGTTGTAGAGCATTGTTTGGAGAAAGAATCAATAGAAAAGACTGCTTCAGATTATGGTGAAATAGATTGGAATGAAGCGGAATTTAGACAGGTGGAAACACACTTTTCTGAGCATAAAGCTCAAATCGAAAAAATCTATCCGCTAACGCCACTTCAAGAGGGCCTATTATTCCATGAACAGGAAAAAGTGTCCTCAAGTGCCTACATTGTTCAGACTATTTATGGATTAGGAGCTGTCAAAGTAGCAGAATTTAAGCAAGCACTTGATTTATTAGTGCAAAAACATAGTGCGTTAAGAACCAATATTATCTATAGAGACGTCAGTATTCCAAGGCAAGTTATTCGTCAACAGGCTGTTTGTGCTATTGAAACAATTGATTTAACAGAGATTCCAGACAAAGATAGTGCAATGCAAAAAATCGAACAAGAGAATATTCAAAGAGGATTTGATCTTGAAGCAGACTTCTTGTTTCACATCAAATTAATCAAAGTAGCAACAAACGACTACAAGATGCTGATGAGTTTCCACCACATTATTTTGGATGGCTGGTGTAATGCAATTTTACTGAGCGATCTTCGTGCGTTTTATCAACAGTTAATTACTGGACAATCATATGAAACAATCAAACAAACAATTAATCCAGATTATGCGCATGCTGATTATGTAAGGTATTTAGCTAAAAGGAATACGAGAGATGCCAAGGAATATTGGCATACATTATTAGAAGACTACACGACCATTGCAAGTGTTTTACCAACAGCCGTAGAAGCGGTCGAATCAGCTCAAAACCAAATTAAACAAGTATTAGATAAGCAAACATGTGAGAAAATCCGTATATTGGCAAAATCGCTTAATGCTACAGTTAATACTATTTTTGAATCAGCGTGGGGGCTTCTTTTACAAAGCTATACAAATACTGAAGATGTTGTTTTTGGTCAAGTTGTGTCAGGCAGAAATAGTCCAATTGCCAATATTGAAGAAAAGGTCGGACTTTTTATCAATACGATACCCGTTAGAGTACAGAATGAAAAAGACGCTGATTTTACTACGGTCGTAACGAATTTGCAAACCCAATTAAACCAGAGTGGATCGTATGATTTATATCCATTAAGTGAAGTTCAAAATGAACATGAACTGGGAAATAAATTAGTTCAGACGATTGTCGCTTTTGAAAACTACGAAGAAGATGCACTAGTTGATTCAGAAGCACCTAAGTTTTTACTAGAAAGTATAAGAGAAGAAACTAATTATGATCTAACGCTTTCCATACAAAATGGGGAAAACTTTACCGTAAACCTTTTATTTGATCCATCCCTTTATTCAGTACAAGGCGTAGAGTATATTTTGACTCATTTTTGTCAACTACTGAAATCAGTCACGGACGCACCTAAACAATCAATTTCAACGATCGACTTTCTGACAGAGCACGAACTGGAAATGATTGAGATCGGTTTTAATCAAACAACGACGGATCATCCTGATAATTCTTCGATTGCCGCGGTATTCAATGAACTTTTACCAAGCTACACAAAACAAGTAGCAGTAGCTTCTGAGGAGCAAATTTTAACCTATGAGCAATTGGATCGACTTTCAACAAATTTGGCTTATAAATTGAGAAATCTCGGGATTGTTAAAGGCGATATAGTCGCTGTGGTTGCGGATCGAAAAGTAGAAACAGTCGTGCTCTTTTTAGGAATTTTGAAAGCTGGCGCTGCGTATTTACCAATCGATGGTGACAGTCCGCTAGAAAGAATCAAGTTCATCCTCAATGATGCAAAATGTAAAATTTTGTGTGATTTTAATCAGCAGTTAAAAGATAGTCAGTCCTTAGAAAATTGTATTGTTATTACGAATAACGCATTTGAAGAAAGTCAGACAAGTGAGGAATTACCTTCTCTTTTAGGTGAGGATCTAGCTTATGTTATCTATACTTCTGGCACAACGGGTGTACCAAAAGGGGTTATGATCACCCATAAAAATGTTCTTCGCTTGGTTAAAAATACGAATTATGCCGATTTTAAAGAGATTCATATATTGCAAACGGGTTCCTTAACTTTTGATGCCTGCACATTTGAAATCTGGGGTGCTTTATTAAACGGAGGAGAGTTATTTATGACGACTTCTACTGTTTTACTGGACCCAGAATTACTAGAAGAAGTGATTGTAGCTCAAAAAATAAATACTTTATTTATGACGACGGCCTTATTTGTAAATATTGTTGAAATGCATCCTAAAGCCTTTCATTCGTTAAAACGAATTTTAGTTGGTGGTGAGAAAATCGTTTCAGCACCAATCAAACGATTTAAAGAATACAATCCAACTGTCAGTATTTGCAATATCTATGGACCAACGGAAAACACGACTTTCTCTTTATTCGAAGACTTAGATTATGAAATTGAAACGATTGTGCCTATTGGAAAACCAATCTCAAATACAACGGCTTATGTTATGAAAAATGAGCAATTGTGCGGTATAGGAATTCCTGGAGAATTGTATTTAGGTGGAGCTGGGTTAGCATCAGGTTATCTAAATCTCAAAGATATTACAGCTGAGAAGTTCATTATATCCGCTTCAAATCAGCGCTTATACAAAACAGGAGATCTTGTTCGATGGTTGGAAAATGGTTCGATCGATTATCTTGGTCGTGTAGATGATCAAGTGAAAATCAGAGGATTTAGGATTGAATTGGAAGGGATCACTACAATCATTAAACAACTTCCATATGTGAGTAACGCAATGTCGCTTATTTTTGAAGAAAATGGACAAAAAGATATTTGTTCCTATGTCCAACTAGAAAACTGGGTAGACCTTGAAACAATCCGCCATGAATTGATGGTGAAATTGCCTCACTACATGGTGCCAAAAGTAATCATGAATGTGGACAAATTTAAGCTTAATAAAAATGGGAAAATCGATAAAGCTTCCTTGCCTAAACCCGAGATGCCGGAGACGATTACGTTTATAGCACCTAGAAATGAAGCTGAAGTACTTGTCAGTACAACCTTTGCTGAAATTTTGAACAGACAACAAGTCAGTGCGCATGATGATTTCTTTGCATTAGGTGGGCATTCGCTAAAAGTAATGCAGTTATCTAGTCAGTTAGCTGCCAAAACAGGAATTAAATTATCTTTAGAAGAAATAATGACAGGCCGGACAGTGGAAAAAATTGCACTGGCTCTTCAAAAAGGAGAAGCTTACCAGCCGATCGAGCAAGGCACAAGCTTAGCTGTAAGTCCGGCTCAAAACCGCATACTTTTGGTAGAAGAAACAATGGCAAATAGTACGACTTACAATATTCCAGTGGTGTTGACGATTGAAGGTGAATTCTCGGCTGGGCAACTGAAAGATGCGTTGCAGAAATTAAGTGAAAAACATGAAATTTTAAGAACAACTTTTGACTTTAAAGAAGGAACTTATTTTCAAAAAATTGCTGAGCAAGTAATGATTCCAATTACGACTTCAGCAACTGAAAAAGCAAGAGTAAATCAAGCTATTTTTGATTTTATTCAGCCATTTGATATGACAAAAGGTCCGCTACTCAGGGCTCATGTATTCACTATTTCACCGAATGAGCATATTTTTGTTGTCGATATTCACCATGCTATTTTTGATGGAGAATCAATCCCAGCTTTTGTTGCTGAATTAGCAGCGCTATATAACGGTGAGGAAACAAAAGAAGCCTCTATTCAATACAAAGACTACAGCTCTTGGAAAAATCAATTAGATTTACAAAAACAAGAAACATTCTGGTTGGATAAATTAACGCCAGCAGAATTAAATACGGAGTTTCCAACTGATTTTATTAGAGGATCAGAAGCGAGTTTTTCAGGTGAAAGTTTTTCTATAGAGTTACCAGAACATTTAAATATAAAAATTCAAGAATTTGGGAAGAAAAATGGGGTAACAAGTTATATCTTTTATGCTGCGATCTTCAATTTATTGCTTTCAAGATATACAAGAAAAGAAGAAATTATTACAGGAACGGTTATTTCAGGCCGAAATCATCCAGATCTAGAACAAATGCTGGGAATGTTTGTGAACACGGTCGCTTTAAAACAAGAAGTGGAAGCCAACGTAAAATTTACTCATTACGTAAAACAAGTTCAATCTAATTTCTTTGAAATGTTCAACAATCAAGATTATCCATTTGAAACATTAGTAGAGAAATTAGCAATCAAATCCAGTCAAACGCGCAATCCAATTTTTGATGTGATGTTTTCTTATGAAAATTTAACAGATGAATGTTACCTATTAGGCAACGCTGTAATGAGTTATTATGAACTGCCCAATAATACGGCAAAATTTGATTTAACGTTAACGATCAAAGAGCATCCTGAAAAAATTTCAATCAATTGGGATTATAATGTCGAATTATTTAAAGAAGAAACACTGAAAAAAACGTCCGAACATTTTATTACACTGATTACCAATGTACTTGAACAGCCAGAAAGTATATTAGCTGAACTTTCGATGATTAGCGAAATAGAAAAAGAACAACTTTGCTATACATTCAATACCCAAGAAAAAATACCTTTACAACACGATACGATTGTTTCGTGGTTTGAAGAAAATGTGCAGAAATACCCAGATCGAATTGCTGTAAGTATTGAAAATGATGAAGTGACTTATACGGAATTAAATCAAATGGCCAATGCTATTGCTAAAAAATTAGAAGTATCAGGGGTCAAAAAAAATGATGTAGTAGGGCTATTATTCACTCGTTCGATTGAATTTGTAGCAGCGATCTATGGTGTTTTAAAGGCAGGAGCGGCTTATCTGCCAATCGATGTTGCACTTCCATTAAAGAGAATCGATTACATTTTGGAAAACAGTCATACAAAAGTGATTCTAACGAATGCATCGTCAAATAGATTGAATGTCAAAGCGATTGCAGTATCATCAGACGAAAGAATAGATGAAAACCCGCCACTGGATAATGCAGCAGATGATTGCGCCTATATTATTTACACTTCCGGAAGTACAGGTCATCCAAAAGGAGTCAAAATCAAACACAATAGTTTGGTCAACTTGATCGAATGGCAAAAAGAGCAGAGCAAAATTACCAGTGACAGTGTTGTTTTACAAAAAGCAACTTGTTCTTTTGATGCCTCTGTTTGGGAGATTTTTCTAGCAACATTATCTGGAGTCAAGCTTCAATTACTTACAGAAGATGAAAATCAGGATTATGCAAAATTGCTGCAAGTGATTCAAGAACAACAAGTCACCCACACATTGATCGTTCCAACTGTTTTTGATTCTATTTTAGATTATATGAAGGTTGAAAATGTTCCCTGTGCTTTGGAGGGATTGGAAAAAATTTATCTAGGTGCCGAAGCTTTGACAACACAACTTTTAGAAAAATACGTGGAAGTTACCGGAAATAAAAAGAATTTAACCAAAATCACAAATCTATATGGACCAACCGAAACAACTGTTTGTGCCACATTTTATGAAGTTAATGTGGAGGATCTAAATACAAGAGTGGCGATTGGCCAACCTGTTCGAAATACGCAAGTTTATATTATGAATGAGGGTAAATTATGTGGAATCGATGTCGTGGGAGAAATTTGTGTCGGCGGAATCGGTGTATTCAAAGAATATCTAGGTTCAGAAAGTCTAACGAAGGAAAAATTGATTCAAAGCGAAATCAATGCAGGGCAATATTTATATCGAACAGGTGACCTTGGAAAAGTAGATGAGAACGGCCAGATTCATTATCTTGGGCGAATCGATAAACAAGTCAAAATTCGTGGTTTTAGAATTGAAACCGAAGAAATCGAAAAAGAACTTCTGAAATCATCAGGGATATTGAGTGCGGCAGTGATTGTCAATGAAAATCTTGGTAGCCCACGATTGTGCGCTTATATAGTCAGTAATTCTACCTTGGATATTCCCACAATTTCAGCTGAATTAAAAGAAGTTTTTCCAGACTATATGGTCCCTAGTTTTATCAAGCAAATCGATGAACTACCCAAAAATCATAATGGCAAATTAGATGAAAAAGTCTTGCAAGAAATGCCGATGGAATTCAATACAACGATCGTTCCACCGAAAACGAAAGATGAAGTGAAATTATTACCACTGTTTAAAGATGTACTGAATATTGAAAATGTTGGTGTAACGGATAGTTTCTTTGAACTTGGCGGCCACTCAATCAAGGCGGTTGAATTATCTCGACGCATCGAAAAAGAATTTGCTGTGCGGGTATCGCTAAAAGATATCATGAAAGAACAAGATGTGGAAAATATCGCTAAAATCATTAAGACAAAAAATAAAAAAGTCTTCAAACCGTTACTAAAAGCTGCAGAGGAGTGTTTAGATGAGTAAAAAGTATTTAATGAGTTCAAACCAAAAAAGGATTTATACGCTTGAACAAACGCAAGAATCAAGTGTCACGTATAATATGCCGATTATTTTGAAGGTTGAAAATGTACTAGATGAGGCTCGTTTGAACCGAGCATTTAATCAATTATGCGCGCGGCATGAAGCGTTTCGGACTAGTTTTTCGATTGAAAAGGATAAATTTGTGCAACAAATCCATCCAGCAAAGAACGTTCAGATCGAGAATCTTGAAGGACAGACCTCGGAAGAAATGGTTGATAAATTTGTCCGACCGTTTGACTTAAGTCAGGCGCCTTTGATGAGAATGGGGGTAGGCAAAGATCAAGAAGGCCTCACGTTATTGATTATGGATGTACACCATATCATCTCGGATGGTGTATCGATGGGCATTTTACTAGAAGAATTCAGCGCACTTTATGATGATAAAGATTTAGAACCAGTAGAGCTACACTATAAAGATTTTTCAGCTTGGCAAAATAGTTTGGATTTAGAGGAGCAAGAAGAATTTTGGCAAGAAGAATTTAGTGAACTGATTCCGGAAACAGCACTCCCTGTCGATTTTAAAACACAGGATAGCCAATATTTTGAAGGAAATCATGTAGAAATGAAAATCAGTGCCTCGACCAAAAGAAAAATTAAAGAGCTTAACAAACAAAAACAAACGACTAGTTTTATGGTCTATTTAACGGCCTTGATGATTTTTCTAACCAAGTTAAATCGTCAAGAACGTGTCGTAATTGGAACAGTTGCTGAAGGTAGAAATCATCCTTCAGCACAAGAGATGATTGGGATGTTTGTTAATACTTTACCGATCATAGGGACAATTGATTCACAAAAAAGTTTTAATGAAATTTTAGAGGATGTAAAAAATAAGAGTTTAGATGTTTTTGAAAACCAAGATTATCCTTATGAAAAAATTGTAGAACTAGCGCCGAAAAATTCTATTTTTGATGTGATGTTTTCTTATGAAGTAGGGTATGATGAGACGATTTATTTGGGTGGACAACTTGCTAAAGTAGAACAAGTTCAATTAGAGGTAGCAAAGTTTGATCTAACAGTCACATTGATTGAACATGCTGCCGATTATACGATCAATTGGGAATACAATTCAAGTCTTTTTAAAGAGGAGACGATTCAACGATTGGCCGAATATTTTGAAGTGTTGCTGGATAATTTACTCGCAACTCCAGATGGGGCAGTTTCTGAGCTTCAGTATTTGAACCAAGCGCAGATCACACAAATAAAAGAAGAGTTCAATCAACCGAATGAACGACTGAATCAAGAAGCGTTTGTTTCTCCGATTCAACGTTTTGAAGAACAAGTATTAAAAAATCCCAATCAAGTGGCCGTTAATTACCTACAAGAAAAAGTAACATACAGACAATTGAATGAACGAGCCAACGCTGTAGCACTACAGCTAAATCAGAAAAATGTGGGGAAAAACGACGTTGTGGCATTGATTGTTGAGCAATCTTTGGAGTTGATTATTGGTATTTTAGGGATTTTAAAGACAGGAGCGGCCTATCTACCTATTGCACCAACAACACCGACTGAGCGAATCAATTACATGATAAAAGATAGCCAAGCAAAAGCAGTTCTTTGCTCAGCAAAAACAGAAGCACTTATTTCCGAAGAACTCATTTGTACGGCTACGATTTTTCAGGCGGAAAATAATCAAAAAGAATCTGTTGTGCGAGAGTTGATCGAAGGAACTGATCTTGCTTATATTATTTATACTTCTGGCAGTACAGGCAATCCCAAAGGCGTGATGATTGAAAATCATTCTTTGATGAATTTAATAGAATGGCAAAAAAATGAAGGCAATGTCACAGAAAATAGTACTATTTTACAAAAAGCCATCTATACTTTTGATGCGTCTGTTTGGGAAATATTCTTAGCATTACTTTCTGGCGCATCACTTCAGATGTTAGCCCCCAAAGAGCATGATGATTTTGGTAAGTTATTAGATGTGTTTGAAAAGAATCATGTGACTCACTTCTTGTTGGTCCCAACATTTCTAGAGGCATTATTGAATTATACGAAAGAAAACAAACGGGAAAAAGCGTTTGAGTCAATTGAAGCTGTCTATGTGGGCGCTGAAAAGGTGACGAATCATTTGCTCAATCAATTTGTTGAGAGTACTGGAAAAAAACTATCGATCATTCGTAATTTATATGGCCCGACAGAAGGTACAGTCTGTGCTACGTATTATCGATATCCTGATCAGTTAGATAGCCAAGATACCTTGATTGGCTATCCAATTCAACAGGTTCAAGTTTATGTTATGAATGACCAGATCTACTGCGGTGTTGGGATTCCAGGAGAATTATGCATCGGTGGTTTAGGTGTTGCTAGGGGCTATTTAAATCAGCCTGATCTAACGGCTAAACAATTCGTGTCATTAGATGGACAAACTATATACAAAACAGGTGACTTAGGCAAGTTTAGAGAAGATGGTTCAATCGATTATCTTGGCAGAATCGATAACCAAGTCAAAATCCGTGGATTTCGTGTAGAGCTATCTGAAATCAGTCAAACACTTTTACAAATACCCGCTGTAATGTTAGCCGCTGTAACGATTAAAAAGCAAAATGGAACAGATCATCTTTGTGCCTATGTGGTAGCAGACCCTTCAGTTACAGAGAAGGAGCTAAACGTATATTTAAAACGAAAACTGCCAGACTACATGGTCCCAACTTATTTTAGTTTCTTAGACCAATTACCGATTACGGCCAATGGTAAACTAGATGAAAAGCAGCTTCCTATGCCTAATATATCTAAAGGAAATATCTTTTTGGAACCAACAACTGAAAAAGAAGAGCAGGTCGCATTTGTATTCAAAGAAATTTTACAGTTAGAGCAAGTCAATCTTTTAGATAGTTTTTATGAACTAGGCGGAGATTCGATCAAAGCGATACGTATCGTTTCCAAAGCAAGGGAAATCGGCTATCAACTAACGGTAAAAGAGATCATGCAAGCTAGAACGATCAAGGAAATCACACAAAAAACGAATGTTATCACACAGAAAATGGATCAAGAAATGGTAACAGGCCCAGTACCTTATAGTCCGGTGCAGCAATTCTTTTTTTCAAGCTATTTAAATAAACCAGAACATTTTAATCAGTCATTGATTTTAGAAACAAACACATCAATTGACGAGATACTTTTGAAAAAAGCCTTAGATGAACTTACCAGCCATCATGATATGCTAAGAATGCGCGTCGATCAAAGTGAACAAACAATTTTTGAGTGGGAAAAAGAAGCGGATTTTGAGTTTCATTCTTTCTACTTAGATGAAGAGGACATAGATATAACCCAAGAAATTCAAACGATTGGTGCGCCATTTCAGTCAATGTTTCGCTTTGATCAGTCACCGTTGGTTAGAGTGTTAGTCTTTCATTCTAAACGCACATCTTATCTTTGGATCCAAATGCATCACTTGATCGTAGATGCTGTTTCGTGGCAAATTTTTATTGAAGATTTAAATCGTAGTTATGAAACTTTGATTAATGGACAAACGGTTCAGCTTCCTCAAAAAACGATTTCCTACAAAGCGTGGAGCGAAGGCTTGAAAGAATTGACCGAACGCTATGAAATCAGAAAAGACGAAGCCTATTGGCAAGAGATCAATCAGAAAATAGAAAATACAACGTTATTTGATCAAACAATTCCAACAACCCAAAGTCACACGTTTACCTTTGAATTAGGGAAAGAAGAAACCAAGCAATTGCGTTTTGAGGCTAATCAGGCATTTTTCACAGAAATCAGTGATTTATTGTTAACAGCTTTAGCGAAGGCGTTAGGAAATACCTTTGATAAAACGAGCATTTCCTTTACTTTGGAAGGACATGGACGTGAATTATTTGAATCACTTGGTTCAGTAGATCGAACGATTGGCTGGTTCACTTCAATGTACCCATTAAGAGTCACGCTAGAAGAAACGCTGCCTGAAATGATTAAAAAGGTGAAAGAATCTATTAGAAAAATTCCAAATAAAGGAATGAGTTATGGATTATTAGCATTGTACGCAGATACGATCACAACTAAAAAAACAGATGTAGTATTTAATTTTCTAGGAGAACTGGGCGATTCCAAAGAAGAATCACAGCAGTTTACAATCAGTACGATCGCAAATATAAATGATAGTGCGAAAGAAAATACGATAGGTAATCCATTATCGGTAAATTGCTATATTCAAAATGAACGATTGATTATGGATTTAGTCTATGTGACGCCGATTCTTACAACTGAAGAAATCCTTGCTATAAGCAGCCGTTACCAAAAAGAATTGTCAGCGATCATTGACTATTGCACAACGGTCAATGAACCGCAAAAAACAGCATCTGATTTGGGTGAGCTTTCATGGGAACAAGATGAATTTGATTTGGCTGAGCGAAAAGCTGCTGATCTTTTAACCGGAGAAATTCAAAGGATCATTCCACTGACTTCGATGCAAGAAGGATTGCTCTATCATAAACTATTAGACGAAGCTTCGACGAGTTATGTGATCCAATGTTCTTATGAAGTAAATACGCAAATGGATCAAAAGCTGTTAGAGAAAAGCTTGAAACATCTTGCTGAAAAACATCCTGCGTTAAAAACGAATATCTTATACAAAGAAATCAAAGAACCTAGACAAGTGATTTTTTCTGAGCGCACATTAGAAAGCACCAGGCACGATTTTTCAAAAGAAGCCGATGCTAACGGACAGCTAGCTCAATACAAAATTGCGGATGTAAAAAGAGGATTCGATTTAGAAAAAGAAGCATTATTTAGAGTTTCACTTATAGAAATGCCCGAAGGTCAACGGCTTATTTTTACCTTTCATCACATTATTATGGACGGTTGGTGTTTATCGATTGTTTTAAATGACTGGATGAAGATTTACACTATGCTAGAAAATGATGGAGAATCAGCTGTTTTTGCTCAAATAGAAACAGATACACTTTATGAAGACTATGCAAGAATCGTTGCAGATTTAGACAAAGAAGCAAGTTTGACTTATTGGGAAAATCTATTGGAAGAATATGAAACACAAGCTAGTTTTACCGGAATGTATCCTAAGAATGATCAAAAAGCCGAAGTTAAAACCATCTTTGAATCCATTTCAAAAGAAGAGACACAGGTGATCCAAGCCTTTGCTAAGGAAAACAAGGTCACGATGAATACGGTCGTAGAAGCTATTTGGGGTCTTGTGTTACAAAGGTACAACCATACAAATGATGTTGTTTTTGGGAAAATGGTTTCCGGTAGAAACTTGCCTTTGAGAGGGATCGAACATGCAGTCGGGCTGTTTATCAATGCAATACCAGTTAGAGTTAAAAACGAAGAAAAAGAGTCATTTGTAACATTAGTGCAAGAAATTCAAAATCAATCGATTGAAAGTGAGGAACATACGTATTGTTCATTATCTGAAATTCAAAATAGAAGCCTACTCGGAAAAGATCTGATTCACACACTGATCGTATTTGAAAATTATGCTGTGCAAGAAGCCGATGAATCACTTGCTTTGCTAGGGGAAATGGAAGATTATCGTGAACAAACCAGCTATCCGATTTCTCTAAGTGTAAGTTCCTCAGATGAGCTGAGTTTCAAATTGATGTTTGATGAGCGCTTATATACAACGGTCGAAGCGGATCTTATTTTGTCTCGGATCATTTGTGGTTTAAAAGAATTAGCAGCAGATCAATCATTGACATGCAGCGACTTTTCTTTAGTAAATGGGGAAGAACAACAGCTGGTAATAAATGCATTCAATCCAGAAAAACAAGAAAATAATCGCTATCCAACGATACTAGCGGTTTTAAAAGTACAAGCTCAGAAACAGCCAAACAAAGTAGCAGTTGTTTTTGAACAGGAGCAGTTAACGTATGCTCAATTAGAAGAAAAATCAACAATTCTAGCAAAACGCCTACTTGCTTTGGGTGCGGGGGAAACAGAATTTATCGGGTTATATTGTGACCGAACAATCGAAATGCTTGTGGGAATTTATGGAATCATGAAAGCCGGATCTGCGTATATTCCGTTATCGCCAACCTTACCGGAAGAAAGAATCGCTTATATTTTAAAAGATAGTGGGATTGAATTTGTATTGAATGGTCAAGTGGATTTAGGGACGTTGATGGAAGCTACTGTGATCGATTATACAGTCGCAGATTTACAAGCGGATGAATTAGTTCAAACGGATTTACCGGAGCTTAAAGCAGAAGACAAGGCCTATGTGATCTATACTTCTGGAACAACGGGTAAGCCTAAAGGTGTGGTTGTCAGACATGCTTCTTTGATGAATTTTGTTCATTGGCAAAAAAATTATTTTGATCTTGATTCCGAACAGACAGTCCTGCAGCAATTTTCATTTATTTTTGATGGCTCACTCCTCGAACTATTTGCTATCTGTCTGGCTGGTGGAACACTTGAAATAATTTCAGATGAAATTAAAAATGATCCAGATTGTTTCTTGAAAAAGCTAAATCAAAAAATCTTGATCACAGTGCCGTCTATTTTCAAAATGTTAGTGGAATTTGCACAAGAAAATGGACGTCAAAATGAACTCAATCAATTAAGCAAGGTCGCATTTGGAGGGGAAGCTGTGACGACGGCTTTAGTTGAGAAGTTTTATCAAGTAATGACTATAGGTGAAACACCTCTTTACAATTTATATGGACCAACCGAAGCTACGGTCTGTGCAACGGCTTATCAAGCGGAAAATCAACTCTATAAATCTGTTCCGATTGGTAGTGCAGTTGCCAATTCTAAGCTATTTGTCTTCCAGCAAGAAAAATTATGTGGAATTGGGATGGTAGGTGAGTTGTGTATCAGCGGCGATAACTTGGCATTGGAGTATTTAAACAATCCTGAGACAACCGCAGAAAAATTTGTTCAAAATCCATTTAACCCGACAGAGCGGATGTATCGGACGGGTGATTTAGTGAAATGGCAGGAAGATGGTGAACTTCAATATGTAGGAAGAATCGATGAGCAAGTAAAAATTCGTGGATTTAGAATTGAATTAGGGGAAATCGAAAATCAACTAAGCCAAATTCCTGCCGTTAGAGATGCTTGTGTGATCACACGAACAATCAACAATGAAGTGACCTTGTGCGCCTATCTTGTAACAAATGAAGAATTGACTGCGGCCAAAGTAAAAGCGCAATTGAAAAAAATAATACCAGACTATATGATTCCAGCCTATATAACGATTATTGACAAGCTACCTGTTACAAAATCAGGAAAAATAGACAAACGGAATTTACCTGAACCAGAGCAGAATCAACGTGATACTTATGAGGCGCCAAGAAATGAATTGGAAGCCATGATTTGTGGTTTATTTGAAGAGATATTAAAAATTAAACAAGTGGGGATCGATGATGATTTCTTTGAACTAGGCGGTCATTCATTAAAAGCAGTTCAGTTGGCAAATGGTATTTCAAAATTCTCAGGGGTAAAAGTTCCATTAAGTGATATCCTTCAAGAAAAGAATGCTAGGAGTTTAGCAGAAAAAGTCAAAGAATCAATAGCAGAAGGTTCGTTAGTGCTTGATAGTATTGAAATTGTGGATGATGAGGAGTTGTAAAGATGAGTAAAAAGTATTTAATGAGTTCTGCTCAAAAAAGAATTTATACGATTGAGCAGGTACAAGGAAATAGCATCACATACAATATCCCGATTGCTTTTCAATTATCTCAGTCGATTGATGTAGAAAAACTAACAATAGCATTGAATGAAATGATCAAACGTCATCAAGTATTAAGAACCTATTTTGAAATGATCGACGGTAAATTTGGCCAAATCGTGGAAGAGGAGTATCATTTCAAAATTGAAATGAGAACCGATTCAATACAACCTCTTTCTAAGATCATGGATGAATTTGTTCGACCTTTTTCCATCGATCTATTGCCTTTATTACGAGTGTGTTATTGCACACTCGTAACAGGTGAATGCTATCTAATAGTTGATGTCCATCATATTATTATGGATGGTGGTTCAATGGGGATTTTTTTAGAAGAATTAAGTCAGCTATACAATAATGAACAGTTACAACCCGTGAAGTTACAATATAAAGATTACAGTGCTTGGCATAGAAAAAAAGATAAAGGAGCAAGTAAACAATTTTGGTTAGATGAATTTGCAAACGGACTACCAGAATTTGAATTGTTCTACGATTATCCACGTCCTAAAGAACGCGAATATCGTGGTGAGACAATCAGTACTTGCTTATCTGTCGAGCAAACCAAGCAATTAAACCAATTGACTGAAAAAACGAGTACAACAAACTATATGGTTTTTATTGCTTGTTTTATAATCTTCTTATCGAAATATTCAGGTAGTGAAGAAGTTGTGATTGGTACTACGATGTCTGGTCGAAATCATCCAGATATTCAAAACTTATTAGGGATGTTTGTGAATACAGTTCCAATCAACGATACTATACAACCAGAAGAAAACTTTATTACGTATTTGGATAGAATGAAGCATAAGCTGATCAGGATTTTTGATCACCAAGATTATCCATTAGATGAGATCATTGAGGATTTGAACGCACCTGTTTGCGAAAATAAAAACCCTATTTTTGATATTTTATTTAACTATCAAAGCAACGGAAAACTAGATGTAGCGTTAGGCGATAGTCAATTAACCGAGGTACCAAGGGATTCTCATGTGGCAAAATTTGATTTGATATTTAACCTAGGGACAGTAGAAAATCAGATAGAACTAGTTTGGGAATACGATGTAAACTTGATGAAAAAATCAACTGTTGAACGAATGCAGCAGCATTTTGTCACGATGATGGATGCTATTTTGGCGGATACAACCAAACCGATTGGCGCGCTTTCTTGTTTAGAGCAAGAAGAAGTAGACAAAATCATGACTCAATTTAACAGGTTGGAATGTGAATTAAAAAAAGAGGCTACAGTCATCAACTATTTCAAAGAACAAGTAGAGAAATCGCCTCAAAGTATTGCCATAGTAGGAGTAAATCAAACTCTGACCTATGCTGAATTAGATCATGAATCAACGAAGATCGCTTCTTTGATTCAAGCAAGAAAAGCGGAATCAGAGATTGTTGCTATCATTGCTGCGAGAGAAATTCAAACGATCACAGCCTATTTAGGTATTTTAAAAGCAGGTTATGCGTATCTGCCATTAGATCCTAAAAGTCCAAAAAAGAGGAACAAGGAAATCGTGGAAAAAAGCCAAGCAGCACTATTGATTGATTTTACTGTAGCTCAACAAGATGATGATTTTTCTATAGCCCAAGTAACATCAGCTGATCTGAAGTCTGTAGATGATCTGCCTCACTATCAGCCCACCGTACTATCAAAAGACTCGTTAGCCTATGTGATTTATACATCTGGTACGACAGGGGAACCCAAAGGAACGATGATCGAGCATAAAAGTATTATCCGCTTAGTCAAAGAGCCTGATTATGTCCAACTTGATCAACCGAATATTTTACAAACAGGCTCGCTAACCTTTGATGCAAGTACCTTTGAAATCTGGGGAGCATTATTGAATGGTGGAACCTTGTATTTATCGGAAATCGAAAATTTAGTTGATCCTGACAAATTAAAAGAAATGATTGAAACAAATCAGATCGATGTAATGTGGTTGACGTCTTCGTTGTTTAACCAATTAGTTTCCTTGAATGATCAGATTTTTTCAGCACTAAGCTATCTACTTATCGGTGGTGAAAAGCTATCAAATTATCACGTTTCTAAATTTAAGCAAGCCAATCAAAACACGCATTTAGTGAATGGATATGGTCCAACTGAATGTACAACGTTTGCTTTGACTTACGAAATCACTGACTCATTTATGCAAGTGATCCCAATCGGTAAGCCGATCAATTACACTCAAGCCTTAATTTTTTCAGAAGATTCACTTTGTGGAATCGGAATGCTAGGAGAATTATATTTAGGTGGTGTTGGACTTGCACGAGGGTATTTAGGCCAAGCAGAACTAACAAATGCAAAATTCGTAGAAAATCCTTTTAAACGTGGTGAAAAACTATACAAAACTGGAGATTTGGTTCGCTGGAATGAAGACGGACAAGTTGAATTTTTAGGTCGAATCGATCAACAAGTAAAAATTCGTGGTTTTAGAATAGAGCTTAAAGAAATTGAAGTACATTTATTGAGTATTTCTGAAATCAAAGAAGCTGCTGTACAAGTGGTTGAAAGTAAAACGTCAGCTGAAAAGCAACTCATTGCCTATGTATGTTCCACAAATGACCTATCGAGTAAACAGATCAAAGAACAGTTAAGAGAGCAACTGCCAGAATACATGATTCCAAAAGAGATTATTCTTTTAGATTCGTTACCGATTACTAAAAATGGAAAATTAGCAGTCGATCAACTACCTGAATATAAGGATAATCTGAATAAAGAAGAAAAAGAACGACCGGAAACACAAGTCCAAACGAATATTTTAGCAATTTTTAAGGAAATTATTAATCTAGATGAGATTGGGATAAATGAAGATTTCTATGATTTAGGTGGCGATTCAATCAAAGCTATTCGCATTGTATCAAAACTGAAAGAACAAGGTTATTCCTTAACGATCAATGATATTCTTCAATATCGCACGATCAAGGAACTAAGTCAAAATCTTAAACAAAATAAAAAAATAGCTCTCGACCAAAGCGAAGTGACAGGAGCGGTTCTTTTTACGCCGATTCAAAAAAAATTCATTGATGAACAATTAGCTGAGCCAAATCACTTTAATCAATCGATCATGCTAGAATTTTCGACAGAGCAATTAAATAAAGCAAAAATAACAAAAGCATTACAAGCAATAATGAGCCATCATGATATGTTAAGAGCAGAATATAGTGGCGGGCAATCAATAAAAACGATAGATACGGTAGCCTCTTTTACCGTAGATCATTACGACTTTGAACAAGAAAGTCAGCCAATCGACTGGTTTGATCAAACAACAGAAATCTATCGAACCGTACAAAAATTGAGCAATAGCGCTCAGGCAAATCTTTCGTTAGCAAATGGCCAAGTTTTTAAAGCAGTTATATATCAATTTAAGGAACGGAGTTTGTTGTTGTTGATTGCGCACCATTTAGTTGTGGATACAATTTCTTGGAAGATCATTTTAGAAGACCTTGAAGCAGCATATAAAAAACTTATGAAGAACCAGCAAATCAAATTGCCTTTAAAAACAATGGCCTATCAAAAATGGAGTCAAGAATTAGCGGATTATAGTAAGAGCGCAGCGCTAGCAAAAGAACTATCATTTTGGCAAGAAACAGCAGCGATTGTTGAGAAGAGTCAGTTGCAAGATCACGTAAGCGCTGAAAGAAATAATCGCTCAATGATCCTTTCCACTCAGTTGGGTGTAGAAAAAACAAGTGAACTTTTAACACAGAAAAATCGTTTCAATCATTTCTATGTCAATGAAATCTTGATTACGGCTTTAACCAGAACACTTGCTAATGTTACTGGAAATTCAGCTGTTTCATTATTGATGGAAGGACATGGAAGAGAACAATTGACAGAAGAAATTGAAATCGATCGGACAGTAGGTTGGTTTACGATTACTTATCCAGTTGCTTTTTCATTAGGAAATTCTAGTTTAGAAGCTGATATTTTAGAAGTCAGCCGTTCATTGAATGAAGTTCCTAAAAATGGCATCGGCTATGGACTGGCTAAGACTATACGACCAGAAATTTCTAAAAATGAACCAATGGTGACGTTCAATTATTCAGGTGAGTTTAATGAGTCACAACAATCAGAGCAGTTATTTACGATGAGCCCAGCACCGCAAGGCGATGAAGTTAGTCCTAACAATCAATTTGGAACACCGATTGCAGTCAATTTAGTGATTGTAAACAAGAATTTGAATAGTAATATCGTTTATGATAATCGTCTCTTTTCAGAAGAATTTATCAAAAAAGTAAGCGAACGATTTTTAGTAGAAATTGACCAAATAGTACGCTTTTTACAAAGTGAACCGCCGCAAACGACAGTTGAAGCCGATTTGTTTATTCCACTCAGTTGGCAGGACTGTCCGGTTAAGCAAACAATCCAACCTTCAGCAATGCAAAGAATGTTTTTAGACACCTTGGAAGAGACCATGGTCTATGCGCCATTTGAACTGCACACAACGGATCAAGAACGAATAGAGAAGGCTATAAAACAAGTAGTTGAAGAACAAGCAATGTTGCGAACAAGTTATAGCTATCAGGGAAATCAGTATGTTTTGCATGAGCACCAATTGAATGAGACCCTTACTATTCCGTTCGTTGATTTAAGTACCAGATCTGAAGAGGAAAGGTTCCTTTTCCAACAAGAAATAAAAGGCAAAATGGCTGCAGGATTTAAAAATGGAAAATCAAATAATCTGTATCACATGCTGCTTACCAAAATAAATAAACAAACAACGATTTTACATCTGCTGATTTCTCATAGTATTTGGGATAAGTATAGTGAAGGGATCTTTTATGATCACATAAAAGAGTACATCATGAACCCAGTAAAAAATCCCAAAGTCGTAATCGACTATACTCTGCTTCAATCTAATAACAAAGAGAAGGCAGATTTGAAAGAACTTGAGGAACATCTTTCACTATTTAAGAAAAGCAAAGAGTATCTGTATGCTAACCAAGAGCCAGAAGAACAATTTTCCATTAGTTTTTCTACACTAAATTTAGGTGAAAAGACAAAAAACTATTATGCTGAAAATCATTGGGCATTTATTTTGTATTTAGCTCAAATAGTCATTCGGAAAAATCAGAAAATCGATAATTTTAAAGCAGTCCCAGTCTATGTAGTGCACGAAAATAGAAAGTACTTACCAGCTGATTTTGCGCAATTGATTGGACCATTTATCGATCTATGGCCTATGTTACTTGATCAGTCAAACAGCAGTATACAAGAGCAAATGCAGCAATTACAGCAATTAAAGCTAGAGAATCAAATCAGCTTGATCGATGAGTTAAGTAAAATCGATAGTCGTTATACAAGTAAAGAAATTTATTCAATCAATAATCAAACGTCTTTTGAATTGACGACGGAGACTTTTGCGATGACCAAAAAACAAGTGGAAAAAATGACTCATATTGACGGATTCGAGATCGTGATCAACAAGTATTTAGATCAATTAGTACTGATTTATCCAGAAAATATCAGCCAGAAAAATCAATTGGATAAGCTCCTGCAAAAAGCTTGCGATCAATTTGAACTGGAATTACGTTAGAGAATGGAGAGCGGAGAAAAAGATGATTCAATTAGTAATGTTTCCTTATGCAGGAAGTATCGTAAATCCGTATAAAGAATGGCTGGCATTGAATGATTCAGAAGTTGAAATTATTCAAATTGAATATGACGGACGCGGTCGTAGAAGCTTTGTTGAAAGAGCGGACACTTGGCGGACATTGATTGATAAAACCATGAAGCAAGTATTAGAATGTGTGGATTTTACCAAAGAATATATTTTGTTTGGTCATAGTATGGGAGCAAGAGTTGTTGCAGATATTTATAAAAAAATCGAAAAAATGACAATCAAGCAACCAAAATTGTTAATATTTTCTGGAAGCGAAATATTTCGTTCAAAGAGCTATGAAGCGATTCTAAGTGCGCCAGCTAAAAAATTCAATCAATTTTTCTTTAAACTAGGCGGGATTCCTAAAGAAGTGATTGAAGAGGTTGAACTTTTAGAGCTAGTAACTGACTATTTAAGAGAAGACTTGACCTTATTAAATCAATTCAGTTTTAACTGGCAGAAAACAAGAATAGCTTGCCCAGTGTTGATCTTTAACGGAACAAAAGAGGACAAAAGTGAGTTGAAGGAGTGGATCGATCTAATCGGACCCGACTGTCAACAAGTGATTTTCCAAGGAGATCACTTCTTTATTAGAAATAATGTACAGGAGATTCTTTCGGTTATTAAGAATAAAATAAAGTAAATGTGCGATGTAGGTGTTCAATCTATGTCTTAGTTACTTATAACCTGACTATAGGGTGAGACAAAAGTTTTTTTTACTTTTGTCTCACCCTTTTCTTGCGCTATGAGAATGATGTGGAATTTTAATTTTTGTATAGTCATTGAAATTGATTCCTCTCAACTAAACTACAATTTTTGTGTACTAAAAACTGTATTAAATACAAATTTCTGTTATATAAAATATCGATTTTCCTCATAATATAGAGCTTTTTTGAGCATATATATGTAATATTATAATTAGGAATGATAGACTAAATCTGTTGTTGGAATTATCAGAAAATTTTTGCCTTTTCTATTGAAAGCACTTTTATCAGAAAGCTAAATTATGAGAAAAGAGGAATAAAATGTATTTTGTTATTATGCCCTCTCAGGATATCCGCCGGAATTTAGCGACGGAACAATATCTACTAAATCAACAAACATTCGATGAACCGCTTGTTTTATTTTATATTCAAAAACCTTGTGTTATCGTTGGGCGCAATCAGAACGTACGAGCAGAAGTCGATTTGAATTATGCAAAGGATCATCAGATCACGATTACTAGAAGATTGTCTGGTGGTGGCGCGGTGTATGATGATTTGGGGAATTTGAGTTTTAGCTTTGTTGTGAATGCAGACCATGAGTCTTTTGGGGATTTTAAGTTATTTACACAGCCAATCATCGAGGCGTTACATGAGATGGGCGCAACAGGTGCTGAAATCAGCGGCCGAAATGACTTACTGATTGATGGAAAAAAATTCTCTGGAAATGCTATGTATACGAAGAATAAAAAAATGTATTCACATGGAACCTTGATGCTAGATGTTGATTTAGATGAGGTAAGTCGAGTTCTGACGGTTTCTGAGAAAAAGTTAGCATCAAAAGGAACGAAGTCTGTCAAAAGCCGAGTGACCAATCTCAAACCTTATCTAGCGAAAGAATATCAAGCAATGTCCACTGAAGGATTCCGAGATCGATTATTGCTACATCTATTTAACGCTAAAACCATGGAAGAGATCAAAAAAAAGGAGTATCAGTTAACACAAGAAGATGAACTGGCAATCGATCAATTAGTCTTAGAGATTTATGGAAATGAGGCTTGGGTATTTGGTGAGGAACCAAAGTATACGATAAAGAGAGAGGAGAAATTCAAAGCTGGCTTAATAGAAGCCAATATTTCTGTAGAAAAAGGTCGAATTTCATCCATTGCGATTTACGGTGATTATTTTAGCCAAAAAGAAACAGAGGAAATAGCGGATTTATTGATTGGGTGTCAATATGATCAGGAAGCAATTAAGCAAAGATTAGCTGAAATCACAGTAGGCGATTATTTTAACAATGTTTCTAAAGCTGAATTTATTCAGTTATTGGTCGATTAAGTTGGAGGAAATAACATGATTACTTTTGAACAAGTTTCGAAAAACTATAGCCATAATAAAGCGACTGTTAAAGTCCTAGATAATGTCAACCTGCAAATAAAAGACCATGAATTATTTGGTGTGATCGGTGAAAGTGGTTCTGGAAAATCAACGCTATTACGAATGATCAATACGTTAGAACAACCAAGTCAAGGTACAGTCAAAGTAGCTGGAGTTGATGTGATGCAGTTAAATGAGGCAGAACAACGACAAAATCGTAAACAAATCGGCATGATTTTCCAGCAATTTAATTTGCTTTACAACCAAACGGTGAACGAAAATATAGCCCTTCCTCTGCGTTTAAATAAGACCTATGATCAACAACGGGTCCAGGAAGTGTTGGACTTTGTCCGTTTGTCAGAGAAAGGAGAGCATTATCCCAAACAACTTAGTGGCGGTGAAAAGCAACGTGTAGGTATTGCTCGAGCATTGATCACACAACCTAAAATATTGCTCTGTGATGAACCAACTTCGGCCTTAGACGGACAAAATGCATATGACATCATGGAATTATTACGGAGAATCAATCAAACTTTCGGAACAACGATGGTTATCGTCAGCCATGAATTAAATTTGATCAAGCAGTTATGCAATCGAACCGCTATTTTAGAAAAGGGCAAAGTGCTGGAAACGCTAGCAATTCAAAAAGGACAACAACAGCCACAATTTGAGACATATTATGAAAGAGTTCGGGAGAGTTTGGGATGATGACAGAGTATATAGATAAAATTAATTACTACCTTCCAGAACTGACAAAAGCTTTGTCGGAAAGTGGCATCATGATTATGATTTCGATCCTTGCTGCAGTGGTGCTGGGATTACCGCTTGGAACCTTTGTTTACTTAACGAAAAAAACACCAACTAAATCCAATCATTGGATAGGAATTTTCTTGAATGGCTATATTAATATTGTTCGTTCCTTCCCCTTTTTATTGTTTGTGGTTGCACTTATTCCTTTTACTCGATTTGTATTAGGAACAGCCTTTGGTACGTATGCCGCAGCTTTACCGTTAAGTTTTGTAGCCGTCGCAATATACGCCAGGCTTGTGGAACAAGTGCTCTTAGAAATGTCCAATGATATTTTAGAACTTGCACGATCTTTAGGCAGTACCAAGTTTCAATTGATCTTTCGTTTTTTGTATGTTGAAGCGCGTTCGGGGTTAGTCCTGGCTTTGACGTCAGTAATTATTAGTATGGTTTCTTATTCAACTGTAATGGGGGTGATCGGCGGTGGCGGGATCGGTGATTTTGCATTGCGTTATGGCTATCAACGCTACGAATATGCTGTGATGTATACGGCCATTGTCCTTATGATCATTTTTGTCAGTTTGATACAGATCAGCGGTAGCTGGTTGGCTAAAAAAATAAATAAAAAATAATAGTTAGGAGCAAAATCATGAAAAAAAAATTATGGATTAGTATGTTAGTGTTGGCGGGGGTAGCGGTTGTAGGGTGTGGAGGTCAGAAAAAAGCGGCTGATACAGAGAAAAAAGAAGACCAAGTTATCAAAGTTGCTTCGCATATTCCATCAACTGTTGAGGTAGTTGAGCTAGCTGCAAAAGAAATTGAACCCGGTTACAAAGTAGAATTAGTGCAAGTCAATGATAATATTCAATACAATGAGTTACTGAATGCCAAAGAAATCGATGCTAACTTTGCCCAACATGAGCCATTCATGCAAAAATTCAACGGAGAAAAAGATGGTAATTTAGTTGTAGTACAAAAAATATACAATGCTAAAGTTGGTTTTTATTCTAAAGAATATAAAGATATCCAAGATCTTCCAGAAGGTGCAAAAATTGCAATACCAAGTGATGTTTCGAATGAAGGCCGTGCATTGGCAATCTTAGACGATGCAGGTCTAATCAAACTAAAAGAAGGCGTTGGCTTTAATGGAACCATCAAAGACATTGTTGAAAATCCGAAAAAATTTGAATGGGTATCTGTTGATTTATTGAATCTAGCAGAAGCGTATAATGAAAAGGATATCGCGATGGTCTACAACTATCCAACGTATATTGCGAAAATTGGTTTAACACCGAAAGATGCTATTTTACTCGAGGAAAAAGTAGATGATCGTTTTGCAATCAGTTTAGTTGCTAGAGAAGACAACAAAGATTCAGATAAAATCAAAGCATTGAAAAAAGCAATGACGAGTGATAAAGTTCGAGAGTTACTGGAAACGAAATATAGTGAGACGTTGACAACAGCGTTTTAAAAAATCAGAGTCGTTAACATGTTAACGGCTCTGATTTTTTATTATCTGAGACAGAAAAAAAGGTTGTGATAGACTAAATTTAAGTAACAGCTATATTTGTTTGTAAAAGATAGTTTTATATAACTTGTTACTAACATATTTTAATAATGATTGCCATTCATTTTTATCCAAAGGGTTATCAAAATAAAAGAAATTTTCATTAGGGTAATCTTTTTCATAACAATCAGAAATCAGAATATCTGATTGTTCAGATTCATCAATAAAGACAATCGATTCAGAGCTAAAGAAACTTGAGAGACTTTTTTTCATTTCTGCTGTGGTGATTTGATTTTTTGAATATTGAATACAAATTTTTAACTGTTGTGACTTTTTAGAGGAGTCTATAAAGAAATAAAATAAATAAACAATATAGGTGAAAAAACCTTTTGATTTTAATTCGCAAAGATAAGGTGCTTCCAAAAATAATTGTTGTGCAAGTTCTGAAAGTTCGATTTCTATTTGCGGAAAATCAGCAAAATCAGTGCCTAAATTAGAGAGATTTTGGTCGTTTTCAAGCCATTCACTATTATCGATGGACAAGTATGTAATAGAGGTCAATGCAATCAAGAGAGCGTAATAAGAAAAAAGATAATCTTCACGCTTGGGCTTGATATCATATGCTGCATAGACTCTATCCAAAATAAATGTACAACTCTCAGAAAGTGGCAAATCAGACTCAATAAAGGCTGTAGCTATGTCTAGCTTCTGAGCTGTTGTATCAGTATTATAGATAAAAAGCCGACATAGAAAGCCAAAATAGCTTTCCTCTTGAGCAAGAGCTTCTCCAGAAATATTCATATCAACTGAAAATTTGATTGGATGAATGGTATTAAATAATTGTATGACTTCTAAAAAATCAGGATCAAGATCTATTAGCTTATTCCTATAAAGAATTCTCCATGCACATATGGTTTGATAATATTTCAAACGCATCTTTTGAGATTGTGAAACATTACATATGGGAACATCAATATCTTGAAGATAGGCTAAAGAGTCTCTGAAGGGCCAAACAACGCCTTTAAAAACCGACCAATAATAATAAAAAAGAAATAAGCGAATATTTGTCTCTAACCCCTGAAAATTTGATCGCGATTTATCTCTTGTAAAGATGAGTTTAATGTCGAAATCGCTTAAGACTTTGTTGATGGTATTTAGACTTTTATAGGTTTGAGCTACACTTAAGTTGATCTTTTGAGAGAGCGCTTCAACACTAATAAAATAATTCAATAACACAGAATGAAAAATCAAATATTCATGGGATTGCTGGATATAATGAAGTCTTAATGTATCAATAACAAAGCTTACATTTATCGAATTATCTAAAAAAATAGTAAAAAGAATATCATTTTTAATCAGACGAACATGTCCATGAGGAAAGAGTTCCGCTAAGTCATCATCAAGTACTTTAAGCTTTCGATAAATCAGATTTAATGACAGATCAGATTTCTCTGCAATTAGATTGACAGAGAGACCATTTTTACTAAATAAAATTAGTTTGAATAGTTCAAAGTTCTGCTGATCACTTTTCTTCATAAAAAAACTTTTCATAGTTTTATCCCTCCTTTGTGAATCATAATACTTATTTTAAAATAATCAATAAAAATACACGATAATTAGATTAAAAAGATAAAAAAATGAGAACGAAAGTTTCTTAGTCCCCTAAGCTTCTTTTGTTCTCATTGATTGATCACATGATATTATTATTTTTGGTCGCAGCTTCGATTGCTCTTGCATGGTGATCCATATTCATTTGATACTTATCGATCGAAGTGAGATCTTTTTCAATATGTCCTAAGCGAGCGTTTAATTCGTCAATTTTAGCTAAAGTCTTTTGTAAAACTTCAAGCATATGTTCATCTGTATTCATCATAGGTCTCCTTTATTGTTCATTCAATTTATTTTCATAAATGGGTGCTTTTGATCGGTAAAATAAGGCGTAAAGAATCGTACAAATCACTGGAATCAAACTTGCAACGAAGTATAACCCTTGGAATGAAAGAAAACTGCGTAATTCGCCTAAAACATAAGGTCCGACACCTAAACCAAGATCTAGTCCAATGAAGTAAGTGGATAATGCAATACCGATTCGATGACTATTTGGACTGGCTTTTAAACAGATTGCTTGGCCATTAGACATAAACGTACCATAACCCAAACCAATCAATCCTCCAGAAACAAGCAACATCCAACTACTTGTTGTCACACTCAGCAACAACAGTCCTGCTGTTAGAAAGATAAAACTAGGATACATCACTGCATTTTCACCACGAGCATCAAAGATTCTACCAGACATTGGACGAGTAGCTGTGATCACCAACGCATAAACTACAAAGAAAAAGGAACTAGCGCTGACCAGATCGATCACTTTGGCATAAGAGGAAAGAAAAGAGAGCACGCTTGAATAAGAAAGGCCCATCAAAAAGGCAATAAAAGAAATGAATAGCACTTTTTTTTCAATAAAACTATCAATTGTCCAACGAGATAAACTGGCTTTGTGTGCAGCACTTAATTGAATATTTTTTACCGGGAAGATAAAACAAGCAATCGTTGTAAGGAAAATAAGCACAATCGAAAACAAAATAATAAAATAAAAGCTTGTTGTATTTAACAAAATCATTCCAATAAATGGACCAATTGCGGCAGCTAAACTAGTGCTTAATCCGTAATAATTGATCCCTTCACCATGTTTTGACTTAGGAATATAAGCAGTTACAATCGCATTTGTTGCAGTTGATACTGTTCCGTAACCAAAGCCATTCAGTAAACGAACCAGATAAAGAATCCCGATACTTGGAATATAGAGATACGCAATTGTTGTGATGAGATAAAACAAAGCGCCATATCTTAAAACGGCTTTTCGTCCAAGCAGTTCCAGCATTTTTCCCATAAATAGGCGGGCAAATAAGGTACCAATAATATAAATTCCAGAGGCAAGACCCGCTTGGCTTAAGGAAGCATGAAGAGTGTCTTGAGCAATTACCGCAATGATCACCATCAATAAGTAATAAACCAGATAGACCACAAAATTGATCAAGGTGATGCTAATAAAACCTTTATTGAATAACTTTTCTTCTGAATGTTCCGTCATTGTTGAATGTTCCTTCTTTCTTGTTATGATAAGCTTAAATTGCAAATTACAATCCTTTTCTGAAAGCCAGTTGTATAGTTACTATACGAAAAAAGTTGTTAAAAAAAATGCGGATTTGTTTTCAAAAAAAGTTGTTAACAAAAAAACATAACAAAAGTCATATACATTTGTTGTTGCTTTTCGATGTGTTATCATCTTAAATAAGAATAGAATTTTTACAGAAAATTTTCATATAGATGATGAGGAGTTAGTAAATGGATAGCCACGTGTTACAAGAATATTTAGACGATCATTCATTTCCAATAGTAGTAAAGAAAAAAAGAACCTACCTTACTTATGAAGGTTTGCAAGATCGTTATGCTTATATTTTAAAAAGCGGTATTATCAAAACCAGTGTTATCTCGCCGGACGGACGAGAATTTAATCTTAGATATATCAATAGTTTGGAAATCGTGTCACTTTTGAGAGATGAATATTCTCAGTTTATAGATGCGCCGTTTAACATTCGAATCGAGTCAGAGCAAGCAGAATTGTATCAGATCGATCGGGTTCAGTTTTGGAAGGATATCAATCAAAGCAAAGAACTGCAGATGTATGTGAAAGATTATTATCGGGTTCGTTTGATGTATTCGATGAAGAAGATGCAGCAGATGTTGATGAATGGAAAATTTGGTGCGGTTTGTACACAGATTTATGAGTTGTATGACACGTTTGGCGTGCAGATCGAAGATGGCTTGTTGATTGATTTTGTGGTGACGAATGAAGAGATAGCACATTTTTGTGGAATTACTTCTGCTAGTAGCGTGAATCGGATGATGCAGCAGTTAAAGGACTTAGGTGCGATTAGGATTCAGGATCGAAAGATTGTGATTACAGATATGGAGATTTTGAAGGATAATATTATACTTTGAGTATTTTAGTAGATTGTTTCAACTCTTGTTGTAACAATCGGGTATAGGAAAGATGCATGTAAATAAAGAATAGAAAAATGCTTAGAATGTGATCATTCGTTTCTAAGCATTTTTTTGTTTTAAAAAGGGAAATTGAAGTTTAGTAGAAAATATTGCGTAACATTTAAAAATTCTTTTGTTTTGATCAGATCTTTTGATTTTGTATAATACTAGTTAATTGTTTTTGTGATTCAGTTATCAAAAACGCATACTCTTTATGAAACGTCTCAAACAATTTTGCACTAGCATAGTATTGTTTGACTACTTGCTTTTTATTGATTGGCGTAGTGGGATTGGTAAAATACTTTTCCAGAACTTCCAGCGGTTCTTTCCAGGATTCTAAACATTCGAGTGAATCCCGAAGGTTTAAAATCTCTTGATATGGGACAGTTTTGATGCAGATGACGGAATTTTTCATGGTAATGCTCCTTTTCTCTTTGTTTGATTTTTGTATGTAGAGCAAAAGAAAATGGTTAAAGCTGTCCGTCTCTATCGTTGAATGATGGCCAGTCCAGATAAAATTTCAAAAGTGTCTAGAAATTCTTACAAAAATTAGGTACAATAAAGAAGTTGGTACTACGGTACTGGCAAATGGGCAACTTGGATAGAGAGGTGCTACTTTCTATTCAGGGCTTCATTGAACGGTTGGCGCCGAACAATGAAGTGCCTATTTTTCTTTTCTCAAAATTTGCAGGATAGAAATAAAAAAAGACGATCCACAGATGACCTGTAATCGTCTACAAATAGGCAAGATAAAGAAACTATAGAATATGTCGCCACTGTAATGAGTGTACAACAAAAAATAGATTTATCCTTACGCTATTGGCAAAGTTGTTTGACAGGTGCTACTGTATAAACAAGGCTTCTGGTTTGGTTGGCGCCAGACCACGAAGAGCCAATTTATTTATTTTTAATGTTAGTTATTTCTATCCTATGTATTTTATTATACATAAAGAGTGGCTGGTTCACAATGGATTTTTTTGTGGTAAGGCATTAAATAACACGAAAATCATGCTCCTTATATATAAGAAAAAATAACAAAAATTTTTTTGAAATTGAGGATTTTTTTCTGCTAATTCAAAATTAGTGGAAATAGTCAAAATGATTTTAAGAATAGGACAAATTTGACAAAAACAGAATTATTTACGAGGAAAAGATAGCGAGAAGCAAAACCTTTGCTATGCTAAAAGTGGTCGCTTTCTCTTTTGCGATGGCGATACTGATCGCATGAAGGAGGTGAGCCATTGCTTATTTTATTTTCCACAATCATTGGTCCGATTATTGTTGGAGTAGTCTTAGGACTATTCAAATACTGGCTTGATAATCGGCAGAACTAGGAAGCGGCTAAAAGCCAAAATAAACCCCATCACTCCTCGAAAGTGATGGGGTCTTTGGTGAACCTATTGCTTATTATTTTCTATCTATAAGATACATGAAAAGAAAGGTAGAGTCAAGTATTTCTTGCTTAGTAGTTTCATTTATTGAGAATAGATTTAATTAGATAAATGAAAACCGGAGCTTGGGACGTAACTCCCAATGAAAAATCCAGATACCAGTCGATTTGATTGGCATCTGGATTATTTTTAAAAATTATACCACAAATCAAGTCATTCTTCCTCTGGATTTTAATTTTCAGTTAGAAAAAAATGCTAGTGCATTTGCCACTGTTCAATTAGTCAAAGAACAATTGATTGAAGAAGAAGTGATTTTTATTGACGGCACAAAGATTGAAGCCAACGCCAATAAAAAAACTTTGTTTGGAGAAAATCGATTGATCACTTATGCCATGTACCATAAAGAACAAAAGAAAAAATTCAAACAGAACCCTTTCCTTAGAAGAAACAGGTAAAATCTATCGCCAACAAAAAATTGACGTCGAACTAGCTTTCGGACATTTGAAGGCTAGTTTAGGGTTCACTCGATTTTCTATTCGATGGAAACAGCAACACACAATGAAATGGGTTTCGCGCTAATCGTAGTAAATTTAAGGAAATATCGGCTAAGTAAGCTAGAAAACAAGGAGGATTCTCCCAATAATCTAAAAAATAGAAGACTGAAAATCATTTTTTTACGATTTTCGCTCTTCTTATTTTATGGTTCTTGGAGTTAGGTACCAAACACATTTTCTTTTCAAAATAAGTTATCAAAACTTATAAGTATCGATAGCTTTTGTGCTATTCAAATAACTTACTGTCATTTTGCAAGTTCTTTATAGGATATTTCAATTTAAATCTCAATTGACTGGTGAGCTACTTTGGTTAATACAGTTTATTAATGTTCTCTATATTTAGTTTATAGTAAACAAAGAAAAATTGAAACGAGAGAAAGGCACCTATTAGTTTGAGATGTTTTTCTTTATATCAAAAAACGAAGATACTAGATAATTATTTTCAGTAAAATTAATTTTACTGAAAATATATTTAGTTTAAAGATATAAATTTAGCATATAAAGTTGAAATAGATAACTTTATATGCTAAATTTATATTTGTGATTTATTCACAAATATTAGTTTAGGGGAGTTATTCATGAAAAAAAGAAATTTGTTTTTAGTTATATGCTTACTTATTATAGGGGGTTCTGGATTATTTCATTCTACTAATGCTGATGCTGCAGTGATAGGAGATGATTATCCAGCTAAATGGAAAAATCTTCCTTTAGGTGCTACCATCGATGACTGGAAAATGAGCACAAGATATTGTACTTCTTTTGTAGCAAATAGACTCAGTAAGGTAAATAAATTTGATATTCAACGTGGTGGCTTGGATTGGGATGCTAATAAATGGGCAGCTAATGCTAAATCACAAGGATACCGTGTCGATAATACACCTGAAATTGGAGCAGTCGCTGCATGGTCATCAAAGTTTCATGTAGCATGGGTAGCTGATATTAAAGGAGATCAAATTTTAATTGAAGAATATAATTATGACTACAAAGGCAATTATAACGTTCGTTGGATTAGTAAAAATGCTCCAGATAATTATATTCATTTTAAAGATATTAAAGTTCAAGTACCTACTCCTACTTTACCTAATAAAAATGTAGCTCAACCAATTTCTTTAGGAATAAATTATGAAACGCATGTAAGTAAGGTTGGTTGGATGAATAATGTTTCAGATGGAGCCTTATCAGGGTCTACAGGTTTCGGAGTACCTATAGAAGCTATAAAAATTATATTTGGTAATAGAGATATAGATGGTTCTGTTGAATATAGAGTGCACGTATCTAAAATCGGTTGGATGCCATGGGTGAAAAGTGGTGAAATTGCCGGAACAACTGGTCAATCTAAAGGTGTGGAAGCATTAGAAGTTCGATTAACAGGTGAAGCTTCAAAATACTATGATATAGAATATCAAGCTCATGTAGAAAAAATGGGATGGCAAGCAACAGTAACTAATGGACAAACAGCCGGAACAACTGGTCAATCAAAACATGTACAAGCGATAAAATTTAATTTAAAAAGAAAACCGATATTACAAGGACAATCAGAACCAAACGCAAGCGGACTATACTATAGGTCGCATCTTGATAAAGAGGGATGGCTTGGATTTGTACAAAATAATGAAATTTCTGGAACTACAGGTTTAGGTATTTCTATGCAATCTCTTGAAGTATATGTTGATGGAAAAAAAGAAAATGTACAATTAGATGCACATGTTGAGAAGAAAGGTTGGATTAATAATTCTGGAGGGACAGTTGGAGAAAAACTATCTTTAGAGGCAATAAAAATTACTCTAAAAAATAATTTAGAAAATAAATATGATATTTACTATCAAACACATGTAACAAAAAAGGGATGGACTACATGGGTTAAAAATGGAGAGATATCTGGTACAGTTGGAGAAAAGAAACCTATTCAAGCAATTAGAATTAAACTAATTGAAAAAAAATAAATTCACATTTTTCATATATCTGATATTAACGAAGACAATCGATAAAGATGATTGTCTTCAGTTTTAGAGTAGAGAAATCCATTCTTTTTTTATGCAATTAGTATCTTCGTTTATGGAAAAAAATGTCATTAAATTTTATAAAAGAAGCTATCAAAAATAAAGTGAAGGAACATTCAAAAATTGGATGTTCCTTTTTAGTTTAATAAAGATTGTATCTTAAAAGTGTAAGAATAGAGTACACTCATAATTTACAAACTTGAACCAGTGATGTAAAGCCTTTTACATTGTATGATTTAGGTGTAAAATTACTTCTTTTGATAATTTGTCTTCATTAGTATATTTATGACAATTATAGCAAGAACCTCGATGTGCTTATTTTCATTCTATAATGTCAAAGAGTCTTTCCTTTTTAGTTACAATCATTTAAACTAAAAGACCACCTTGAAGTATTTGATAAAAATGGGAATGCAAAGCAAGTATTAAATTTAGATGGTAGCATTAACGAACTTAAGTCAGCTAAGATTAAAGGGAGAAAGATACGATGATAGATGTAGAAGATTTAGATTTTCTTTTCAATTTTTATGAACAACTAAATAATAAAAATGAAAAAAAAGTTGATTTAGATTCTTTTAAGAAAGAGAATGATGTAAATTATTCTTTTAAAGAAGATGTTGTGGAAGAAATTCAAGAAAATTTGAAAGAGTTTAAAGACTGTATTGCAGCTCTTAGACAAATTGATTTGAAAGATGATATACACGATACAGTTTATCTTTACTCATTTGTTTCAAACATGAATAAACTGTACAGAATCATGGGGAATTTAAGTATATCCTTTTCGGATTTCCAAGACTTTGATATTGAAATCTCAAAAAATTTGCCAAAAGGACCGAACGATGATTCCGAGCTCATTTAATTTGATAAATATTATAAAGTGATGGGTAGGGAATCAAAATGAAGGAAGATTTGAAATTTATATACAACTTCATATCTAGTGTAAATTCTCAAAAAGCTAATAAGCTGTTAAAAGAAGAAACATTAGCTGATACTAAAGAGAATGTCTATGAAAGTCTTGATACAGATTTTACGAATATGGAAATTGCTCTGAAAAAATTAAAATCCATTGATATTTTAAGTAATAATTTTGAAGATGAGATAGAATTTAAACATGGTATGGCATATCTGGGAATGGCATTAATAGATATTTCAAATGATATTGCTGAAATGAATGATATGTTGGGAGAATTAGTACAAAATTTAAACGCTGATGAGGGAAGCTGATAATACTGTAACTGATTAGGTATTAGTTTGGTTCTACGTCAAATTGTGCTGGTAAGCCAAATAACTTAGTAGTTTTTTAGCGTGAACTTTGAGCGGAGATTAATTGTAGATTATAATAGGTGTAGGACTAATGTCCGACTTTAAAAACAAGAAAAGTATCATGATGAAAATCATGGTACTTTTTCATTAGAAAGAAAGCTCAATAGAGTATAAGCAATTAACCATTTTGTGGGTGCTGCTTTAACAACAGTGTCTAATGTTCAATAGAGTTGCTCAAAATAGGATAGAGAATGCCACTATCCTATTTTGTTTATGAGAACACCTACGCCAATAACACTCATAAAAATATACGCGTTTGAATTTACAAATTCCTTTATTTTATTTAATAATAAGTTTCTGTTTAAAAAAATAAACTAAAGGACGTTAAAATATGTCAAAATCTATAGAAGACTTGTTAGAGGTTAGTCAGGGTGTCATTTTGACGACAATCGATAGAATGGGCTTTCCGAGAAATCAGCTTATTTCATTGCCAATATACAGAAATCACTACTATTCCATGCTCTTTGTGGTAGAAGAACAGTCAACACTTATTCAGTCTTTGGGAAAAAACTGCCGAGCAACAGTCTGTTTCTTCACAACGAAGCCGTATCAGGCAGTATATGTGAAAGGAATTATCACGGTACAAGAAGAGCTAAAAGAAAGCGAACTGAACGAGTACTTGCGGAAATATCCAAAATTAACGAAGTTAGTACAGCCCATGGGGCTAGATTTTCAAACATTGACAATCGAGACAGGGCAGGCTGAATCTATTGATCAGGATAGCAGCGAAATGGAAGACAGCTGTAATCGCAACGAAAGTTGAAAGGGTTCTTAACAATGTTCCCTAAAAAAGGAGGATGATTGAAGACAAGTACGGTCTTATCTGACAGTTACATGAGGCCCCTTATTCCCAATTTGAGAGAGGTGTACAAGTAGATTATCTGTAAAAGGAACTTACTCCAGTAAGTATTCTAGCTAGTAACAGATTAAAGTAAGCGATCTATTTGAGTAGGTGCTTTAGCCTTATAGTATAAAAAATACGTATATTGATGTACAAAAACAATGGTATATACGACAATAAATGTGTAATAGCAGTTAGACGAAATATACCTGAATCATCAACGCAAGGATTATGTGTGAATGCAAATAAAGAAAGCGCTTAATTATTCAGCAAGTGTACTTTTATTTTAGTACACTTGAGGATAGAATTATTTCTAAAAAAGAATAGCGAAAGGATGATTAGATGAAAAAGAGCGTGTATTTACTGTTACTATTGGTTTGTTGGGTGTGTGGAATAAGTGAGATCGGGACTGTGAAGGCGGAAGCGGAAGGTGTAGGACATATCGTGACATTTGCCCCAGATAATGATACAAGTTATCCTGATTGGTTTAAGACAGAGGTAGAAGACGGCGGTTTGGTCACAGAACGACCAGAAGATCCAGAAAAAGCAGGATACAAATTTATCGGTTGGTACCACACCTTGGATAATGAAGATCAACCGATTTATTGGAATTTTGAGAAGGATCAAGTGACGGATAATACCACGTTATGGGCAGCGTATGTAAAAAAACATATTGTGACATTTGACCCGGATAATGATACAAATTACTCTGATTGGTTTAAGACAGAGGTAGAAGATGGCGGTTTAGTCACAGAACGACCAGAAGATCCAGAAAAAGCAGGATACAAATTTATCGGTTGGTACCACACATTGGATAGTGAAGATCAACCGATTTATTGGGATTTTGAGAAGGATCGAGTGGCGGATAATACCACGCTATGGGCAGCGTATGTAAAAAAACATATTGTGACATTTGACCCGGATAATGATACAAATTACTCTGATTGGTTTAAGACAGAGGTAGAAGATGGCGGTTTAGTCACAGAACGACCAGAAGATCCAGAAAAAGCAGGATACAAATTTATCGGTTGGTACCACACATTGGATAGTGAAGATCAACCGATTTATTGGGATTTTGAGAAGGATCGAGTGGCGGATAATACCACGCTATGGGCAGCCTATGTCAAGCTGTATATAGTAACGTTTAATCCCCAGAATGGGACTGAAAAAAACGAATGGCAGACTCTTTCTGTGATCGCGGGTTCAACAATTGATCAAGCGATCTCTATTCCAAAGAGGGAAGGGTATCAATTTGTAGGATGGTCTAGAAAAAGTGAGGAACGTCTCTTTTGGATGT
Organism: Enterococcus ureasiticus; assembly: GCF_001730285.1. Lineage (GTDB taxonomy): Bacteria > Bacillota > Bacilli > Lactobacillales > Enterococcaceae > Enterococcus_L > Enterococcus_L ureasiticus. Next base: position 274,839 of record NZ_MIJZ01000012.1, on the reverse strand, counting down.
TTGACCATGATACTGTAAACGATGATCAACTCTTATACGCTATATGGGATAAAAATAAGGATGAAGTGAAAGAGCATGCGCCTGTGGCTAGTGATGGGACAAGTAAAAATAGGGAACAAAAAGAAACGAAACCAGCGCGTCGCTTACCACGAACGGGTACAATGACTAGCTCATTTTATTTGATCTTTATCGGACTTTTCATGTTAGGCAGTACCTATTATTTGAAATATAAAAGTATTTTAAGAAAGTAAATCCTAAAATATTAAAACGACAGTAGCAGACATGTAGAACGCAAGTAGACTCGAGCATAGGGATGGGCAATACGATCGAACTCAAAATATGGAGACCAGTCAATAGGTCGGTCTCCATATTTTATTAAATAGACTACTACCAAAAACATTAGATAACTATAATGATGGAAAGGTAGATGCGTTGCTGAACCAGTTGGCTACAAGTATTGGTAATGGGACTATTGAAACTGGTTTTTGCGCTAGAAATAACCTTCTTGGAACTAAAATAGTAATAAAAAAATCACTAGGCGATTCAACAAACGAAGGAGTTATGCAACTAACAATTGAATTATACCCTAAGCCAATTATCCCTACTGATATTAGAATTCCTCAACCAGAATATGATCAAGCTTATAGAGATGTTGAAGCTGGCAAGACTCCCCAGTTAAATGTTGAAGTTATTTTAAAAGGAGTAGCATTAACTGGTCTTGCAATTGTAATTGTTGTAGGATTGGCTACTGGAGTAGCTGAAGTGGCAAGTGTTATAGCTGCTTTCTTTGGTACTATGGCAGGAGCATTTTAATTATTAATACAACAGGGAAGTTCTAAAAGACTTCCTTGTTGTATTAATCGGAATAAAAATATAGTATACTAAGTTAATCAAAATGTATAAAAATAGAAATCTATTTTAAATAGGGGAGAAAGATAATATATGTTAAATGATTTAATAGGAGAACTTTCATTAGTAAAATATTTTTGTTTGTTAATCGTTCCATATTTCATTTGGTTTATTTTTAATAAATACTTGAGCCAGAAGTTATTGGTCGAGCAGAAAATTCCCAAAAAACAAGCAAAATTTATCAAAACTGATATGATGAATTTTCAAAGAAAAAGCTTAAAATATTATCAATTATTGATCTATTTATTTTTTTTACTATGGTTAAGTCTATTAAGTTTTATTGGGATGTTTTTCGGCTCTTATTTTGAATATGGATATTTTACCAATAGTTCTGATTCAATATCTTATGCTTTTTTAGCTTTATTAACTATTAGTCTCATATTGTTAGAGAATTTGGTTGTAGTCATAATACGATTTAGGTTCTGGAATAAAGATAGAGAAAACGAATTTTTTAAAGAATACAAAAATAGTCCAATTATATACAAATCACAAAAAAAAATAGAAATTTTATTGTCTGTACTATCGTTAATACTTTCTATATTGAATATTATTCTATTTTTTAACTCTACTGTATATTAACTACAGATTAGATATACTGAATATTAAATGTATCAATTGAGTAGATTTTTTAGCATAGGACTCACAAAAACATTATATTTGAAAAAAATTTAATGAGTAAGATATTTTTACTCATTTTTTTCGTTAGCTTGCTATCAAAACTTAAAAGTATTGATTGAAAAAAATTTAGTTACCAGAACCAAGATACTAAGCTGTCAAAAGTTACGATCACAAGTGGTCAAAATTTGAATGAGAAGAAAACCGGTACAAAATAGTGTGCTGTTTTTTCTAGAAGAAGACCTCTTAACCAAAAACATTTGTTTAAGGTCGCAAATCAATTGATATTAAAACGCTCTATAAATAAGGGGAATTTTAAATGGATAAGTAATTAGCTTAAAAGACACTGTCATAAAGAGCAGTGTTTTTTTGTTTTAACGGGGTTAGCTAATAAATTATTCATTATCCAAAGTATAAAACAAGAAAATAGCTGTATATAAGTATTTTCAAAGAGCAACTGACGGCGATAAAAAACAATACAACCTTCATTCTGGAATGCATCGTTTTCTTAACTAGCCTAAAGCGTGAAAAGGTGCGCCGAATAGATCTAATTTCTGTGTAAGCTTTTCAAAGTGATATCCAATTGTTTGCGGTTCTACTGACTGTTTTGGTTTTTTATGACATAAATAGACTGCGTTTTTTTTTGATAGCGAAGCAAAATTTTTTTAAATTTTTCAGTTAATGATATCACCCGTTTACAACGACTTGTCTTCACTGAAGTTTCTACAAGTTTAGTCCGTTGTCCAAACAGAATTAGTAGCGCAATTCGCTGTTTGGTCCGACGAACACTTAAAAGATTTCTTCAAAATCAATATCGGACCATTTAAGTGCCAAATTTCTCCAATACGCATCCCAGTCTCTAAGACCAATAGTATGGGCAATCCTCGAATTGATTTCAAACTTTCAGCCTATTGATGTACATATTTTTCGTATTAAATGCCTACTTGTTATTGTTTCAATTCGTCCTATGAATGGACAATTTTATCAAATATACCTCTTTTTCTTTAAGTATAATTATGATATGAAAATCAAATGATTCAGCACACCATTTACTCATAAGAACTATCTAAAAAAGGCGAACGTGCATAGGAAATTTTCTGAATAAAATGTGTGCATTTTTTTGAAACTACTTTTTTTTTTGAAAAAAAAAAAAAATGTCTTGTAACAGAGTATGTTATACTGCTTAAATAAAAATAACACACAGAAATTTGTTTCTATCTGTTTTCAGTATCATGTACACCTGATAATGGCTTTGTGGGAAGGTTTTCAGGAGTTTTTGTAAAGGCAGACTTATAATTAAATAACGAAAGATATTTTTAGGGTTAGTTCTCTTGTTTCATTCACTGACTAGTTACCTTTCACACTGTATAACAACGTTTTATTTTTTAATATTTAAACCTGTTCGTGTTTTATCAAAAACAAAGAAAAAATTGTTTGTCTATGTAAACTAGTTCACCAGATAGAAAGGAGAATGAAAAATTATTGAGATCAAGCTTTATTTAGGGAAAAAGCCCCCCCTCTAAAATATTTCTTATTCAAGGAATTACTTTCAGCGCCCAAGCATCAAGTGCCCTTTAATAAATTGATGGAAGAATCAACTATCTCATACGATTCATTAGTGCATCTGTTCACAGACATTTCCCGTAATCTTCAACGAATGTCTCTTGAAAAGCAAGTAGAGTTACGGCAAATAAAAAACTATAAGAAAAAATTGTATGAGTTGAGTCTACAGCAAACAGCAGTCACTAAAGATATTTTACTTTATTATTTGAACGAATCCGTTGTCTTTTCAATTACGCAAGAACTGTTGCTTGGTAATCAAGGAACCAGTGAAGACGTGGTCAACAAACACGAAATCTCTCAATCGACCTTTCGAAGAGAATTAGCGCTGTTAAATGAGTATTCGAGCCCCTTTGGCTTGTATACTTCACTACGAAAACAAGTTGAAATTGAGGGGAATGAATGGGCTATCCATCTGTTAGCGGGTTCTTTTTCGCCCAAGCTCTTGGATTCTGCCAATGAGACGAACTTTTACGAACAGTTGACTTTAGTAGAGAATGCTCAAGCTGATAATGACGGTATGCTGTAAGAGCGAAATGACTGTTTTTTTATGATTATTGTCTTTATTAATTGGCAAAGAAGAATAAAAAGAATGAGTAGACTAAGATGAAAGGAATGATCATACGTAATGAGTAAGAAACTGATTAATCACAAAATTTATGAATTAAAGGGTGTTACCTCAAGTTGAGGTTTGAAATATAAAAAAGGAGTTTATTGTGTTTCATTCATTTGAAAGGAGGCTTAGGTAGTAGCGAATGGAATACGCTCTTTTTTCAACAGATAAGTGGTAACATCGTACAAAAAAAAACATATAAACTGGAGGAAATACAATTTGAAAAAGAAGCAACTAATAAGTGTACTAGTATTATCAACCCTAGTGTTATCAAACGTCGCAACACCCGTATTCGCATTGGCGGAGACCGTGGATGAACCAAGTGCAGCAGTGAACGAGGAGAAAGAACAAGCCCCTTCTAATCGAGCAACAATTGTACAAGAAGGCAAATGGGGAACAAGCCCAATGACTTTAGATAGTGATGGAGTTTTAGTTGTTAAATCTGGGACACTCACAAATAATAGTGGTTTAAATTCTACGAAGTATGTTGATCCTAATTATCTAATTGAAAAATCTGATGTTAAAAAAATAATATTTGAGGGTAATGTTTTATTCCCTAAAGATTGTGTTAATTTATTGAGGGGGCAGTCAGACGATGCTCTACATCTGAAAACTATGAACAATCTTACTTCTGTTGATTTTACTGGTGCCAATATGAGCAATGTTGAAACAATTAACTTAATGTTTTTTCAATCTCCAGTAAGTGAAATTATTGGATTTAAGAATTTAAATTTTCCTAAATTAGTTAGTTCAAGCTACCTATTTAATCAAGCTAGTAATTTAAAAAGTGTTGAGTTGGATTGGGCTACGCCTAATTTGCTTGAAACTAAAGGTATGTTTAATTCTGAAAGTATAGAAAAAATAACTCTGGGTCAATGGGACACTTCTAAAGTAACAAATATGGAAACAATGTTTTCAAATACTGCAGTGACAGAGCTAGATCTATCTTCGTTTGATATGTCAAGTATAAGTGATATTGGTTGTAACAATATGTTTTCCCGAGATGAAAATTTAAAAAAACTAACCTTAGGACCGAAAGTTAATTTTAAATATAATAAAACTACTAATAATCCCAACTTACCTGCTATTCCTGTGACGGATACATACACAGGGAAATGGGTGAATGTAGAGAAACCTACGAAGGTATTTAACTCAAGTGAAGACTTTATGAAAAATTATAACGGTGCAACAGATGCAGGGACATACGTTTGGGGAGAAAAAGTAGGAGCAGTGACGGTTAACTATGTGGATGAAGCTGGAAAAACCTTGGCTTCTGCAGATACCTTGACTGGTAATCTGATGGGCGAAGCATATACCACGAACCCCAAAGAGATTGCGAACTATCAAGTAAAAGAAACCCCTGCAAATGCTAATGGAACCTTTTCAAAGGCCACGCAAACAGTTACCTACGTGTATGAAGTGAAAGAAGCAGCCCCTGTCACGGTTAACTACGTAGATACAGAAGGAAATGAGTTAGCCTCTGAGCGTTTAACAGGAAAAATTGGAACAACATATACGACTGAGCCAAAAGAATTCGATGGCTATACGTTAAAAGAAACACCAGAAAATGCCAATGGCACATTTACAACTGACGCACAAACCGTAACGTATGTGTATGAAGGGGAAAAAGCCGCGCCTATCACCGTAACCTATCTGAATCAATTAGGCACAGAGATTGCCCCAGCCGCAACTGTGGATGGAAAAGTTGGACAAAGTGTTGACATTGGAGCGAAACAAATTGAGGGGTATGACTTAGTTGGAGACGCTACGCAAACAGCGAAGCTATCAACTAAGCCACAAACAGTGACTTTTACTTATGCTGGACAAGAGGCAGAGGATCTAACCGTTGAATATGTAGATGCAAAAACAGGTGAACAGATTGCTGCTCCTACGACAATTACCGGTGGAAAAACTGGCGATGCTTATACCGCTGAAATTAAAGAAATTCCGGGCTATACTGTAGCCAACGAATCAGCGGCAACAGGTTTCCGTCCGTATGCAGCAACAACAATCCAAATTACCTATAACGAAAATGAAGCAAAGCCATTTGAACTAAATTACGTGGGTGTGCAGCAACAAACCGTTGTGGGCTTCTTACCTGAGGGTGTTACGACAGATGAGGTGACATTATCAGTGAAAAAAGCTAACGGTACGAAATGGGAAGCAACTGGCTATAGTGCAAAACCAACAGCGTCAGGATTCTTCCAAATTGAGTCTCGTTTTGTCAAAGGGTCAAAAGAGTTCTTGTTAGAAAATCAAGACCAAGTAATGGTGAGTTTTGTCGACAAAAATAATGAACGCTACCAAGGTATTCAAGTAGTTGAACCTTACGCTGCACCAGCAGTCAATGAATTCAAAGAAGGCGATACTTGGGTCACAGGAACAGTTCAAAATGGTGCGAACGTACTCCGTTTATCTGTAAATAGTGTGGCAAATCGAACAGTTACTACGGCAGATGGTTTGGGTAAAAATCCAACTATCGAAGGAGATCAAGGGATTGATGCACGTACAGGCGCTTTTTCTATCTATGGAAAAACATGGCGTAATAAGGCGGATGGTCCCAACAGTGAGTATACTGAAAACAATGAAACCAAAGCAGGCGATATTTTGAGCTTAGATTACGGGGTTCAAATCTATGGTGCAGTGAACAATCCGTCTACTACACTTGAAGTGAAATAAACACCGTTAGTATTAAATGTATAACAGAACTAGAATCCCACAAAGATCAAATACTCGATCTTTGTGGAGATTTCTAATAGAAGAAAGAATATGAGAGCAAAGGTAAAAAGTACATAGAAAAGAGGAAAAGGAAATGGAAAACAAGAATTGGAGTATCGTGATTTTAGTCGCGACGTTAGTAATAGGAGGATTAGGAGGATATTCTTATGGGAAATATGAATCGAATCGTGAGGAGACAGTCATTACAATGAAGCAAGGAGATATCACATCAGAAGAAATTTACAGCAATATCAAAGAGACTGCTTCGATGAAACAACAAGTGACTGCGATGATTATCGATAAACTGGCCGAAGCTGAATATGGCAAAAAGGTAACTGATCCGATGGTCCAAGAAGCATTTGATAAAACCAAGCAACAATATGGTGACGAGTTCCCTGCTATTTTAGCGCAAAATGGGTTGACAGAAGAAGGCTTGCGGAAAGAGGTTCGTTCAGAATTAGTCTTGCAAGAGTTGTTAAAGGCACAAGTCACGATTACAGAGAAAGAAGAACAAGAGGCTTGGAAGGATTTTTACCCAACGGTAGAGGCTCAGGTTATTCAAGTAAACACAAAAGAAGACGCAGAAAAAGTAGACGCACAAGTCAAAGAAAAGAAAGATTTTACGTCATTAGTCCAAGAATTTTCGACAAATGAAGTTACAAAAGCTGCAGATGGAAAGCTGTCGTTTAACTCAGGCACCACCGAGTTGCCCACATCTGTTGCAGCAGAAGCGTTTAAATTAAAAGATGGCGAAACATCAGGCATTCTTTCTGGGCGCCTCTTAACAAACACGGGGTATCAAGAAGAATATTATGTAATTAAAATGATCAAAAATGCGGATCGTGGGGAAGAGTGGACAAAGCATAAAGAGGCATTGGATGAACTAATTCGTACGACACAGATACAAGACCCTGTGTTTCGTTCAGAAGTGCTTTCTAGCGAACTGAAAAAAGCCGACATTCAAATCAAGGAGCCGGCGTGGACTCATCTACTAGATGCGTATACAAAAAAAGGAACAGAAACAAGTGAGACGGATGCGGAAAAATAAGGGATAAAAAGTTAACTTGAAACAACTGACTTTTGAAAATCAAACCAGTACGCAGTCCTTTTAAGATGACCTAAAAAGTATTCTAGTAAAATATGTCGTGTGAAAAGAAACTATTCATAAAAAAAAGCTAGCTCTTTTTACCTATACTTATCTGGTATGGGACATATCGGTAAAACTCAGTGTAAGAAAATAGAGTTTTCTAAGAATTTACTGTAATTTTATTCATGTTTGGCACGTTACTCGTTCGTCTAGAAAATGAGGTGGATAAACTAAAAAAGCTTAAATTCTACTAGAGTAAACAATCATACAAAAATGTAAATGTCCAAGCGCTATTCAAAAATTTGATGCGTTAAAAAGTCACTTGGTGCGGATGCTGAAGGGATTTTGTCTTTTGACTCTTAAACAGAAAATATTAAGCTAACTGCTTTTGAGATGAAAAAAGATGAGCGTTCAGCTGTTTTACCAGGGGTGTAAAAGATAGCGTAATGAATCAAACTCAGTATTACGTTATTCAAATGCTACAGCCAAGGGATTCAACCATTTGAGGAACTACCGTCACAACATTAGTGGAAAATGATAACGTCAGTTTGGAAGTAATCAACAGGAGGAAATGATGAAAGAAGTTAAAGAAATTGATTTATATTCACTTGTCGTTACCGTAAAAAAAAATATTTGGATTGTTCTGGTTTCAATGTTTGTTTTTACGAGTATTGCGGCAGTATACACTTTTTTTATAGTTACTCCGACATATAAGAGTGCTGCTCAGATGTTAGTAAAGTTACCTGCAACAGAAGAGGGTGAGGAGCTAACGGTAAATGATATTAATGTCAATTTAATGTTTATCAATACCTATAAAGATTTTGCAAAAAAAGGAAATTTGATATCCCATGAAGTGCATCAACGATTGCAGGACACAACAATGAATACTTTGTCTGAAAAAGAACTAAGTAATATGGTGGTCTTGAACAACACATCGAATTCTCAGCTACTAACGTTAAAAGCCGAAGCTGATAGTCCTTATGTTGCAGCTGAGGTAGCTAATTTAACTGCAGAGGTATTTAAAGAAAAAGCCGATGAGGTCATGGGAGTTGATAAGTTAATGGTGATCGCAGAAGCAACGCCAGATACAAATCCAAGCTCGCCAAATAGTAAAATGTATCTAGTCATTGGTCTACTTTTAGGACTCATTTTTGGTACAGTTCTCGCAATAGTGATTGAATTTTTGGATGATACAGTGAAATCAGAACTAGATATTGAGTCTATGGATTTATTAGTTTTGGCGCAAATTGCGGAAATGGACGTTAGTCGAGGTTTCAACTCACTAGAGGGAAAGAGCAAACGGACAGCAAAAACAAGAAAATGATCGACCAATTAAATAATTGACTGAATGGCCTCATTTTTTATATAAGGAGAACATAGATGGTTAGAAAAACAAAAATTGAAAAATTTGAAAAACGAATTAGTCAAAATCCTAAAATCGTCAACTTGGTAACCTATCATGATAATTTTTCACCGTATACGGAACAATACCGTACGTTAGGGACAAACTTGGAAACGCTCTGTGAAAAAGCTGCGATTAAAGATATTGTCATCACGTCTTCTTTAAAAGGAGAGGGAAAAACGACAACGAGCTCTAATTTAGCAGTAATCATGGCTAAAGCTGGTTTTAAAACGTTATTGGTGGATACGGATCTGCGTAAACCAAAAGTTAATCAGACCTTTGGACTTAGTAAAAACCCAGGATTAACTAATCTGTTAACAACACCAAAGTTAAATGAAGAACAGGTGATTAACACGCTGCCAGAAGTTGAAAATTTATCGATTCTGTGTAGTGGTTTTATTCCGAGTAATCCAACTGAATTACTTAACTCAAACAAAATGAGTAAGCTGATTGCAAAATTTCGAGAAGAATATGATTTTGTGATTTATGATATACCGCCAGTACTGATGGTGACGGATGCGTTAATCGTTTCTAAAAAAGTGGACGGCACTTTAATCGTTGTACGTGAACAAATTTCTGAAAAACGAGCGGTTAAAAGAACCAAACAATTACTGGATTTAGCCGATGCCAATATTTTAGGTGCTGTTTATAATGGTGGGCATGCTAAAGAGGGCGACTATTATTATTATCAATATCGTTATTAGATAAGGAGGAACAATATGTTTTTTAGTAGAAAAATCAAAATACTCATCCTTATCATAATGGATTTAGGCTGTATATTAATAGCTAATATACTTGCTTACCTATTTCTTTCTCCCTATGTATCTATCAATGCTATGTTTTTTAAAGCCGTTGTATTTTTATCAATAGGATTGTATTTAGCTTTAGGCTGTGCGTTTCATTTATTTATTCGAGTCAACCGATATATGAGTTTAAAAGAGTTAGTGGATATCACGATAGTATTTGCTCTTTCAGCTGTCGTCAGCATCACAATTTTTGAATACATAGAATACAGTTATAGTCGACGGTTTGTTTTTTTGATATTTATGATCTCAATGATTGAAATTATGAGTGGTCGACTTCTTTGGCGCTTCTTAGTCGAAAAAAAAGAAACCTATGCTCGGCGTTATTCTGGAGAATTTAAGCGAACATTGATTATCGGAGCGGGAAGTGCAGGTAAATTATTATTACATAGTTTTGAGCAGTCTGTGAATAGTTCGGATATCAAAGTGGTGGGATTAATTGATGACCACCCAGATAAGCAACACGTTTGGATTCATGGAGTCAAGGTGCTTGGACCGATTAAAGAGTTAGCGAAAATTATTTCCGACCATCAAGTGGAGATGATTACCTTAGCCATTCCTTCTTTAAACCCATTACAGCTTAATGAACTTTTAAATGAATTAGCTACTTTACCTGTTGAGGTCAATAGTATGCCTTCAATTGAGGAAGTAGCACGAGGGAATTTGACGGTCTCAAAAATGAAAAAAATTGACTTTGTCGCTCTTCTTGGTCGAGAAGAAGTACAGTTGGAATCACAACGATTGCAAGAACAGTTACATAATAAGTGTATTTTAGTTACAGGAGCTGGCGGTTCCATCGGCTCTGAGATCTGTCGGCAAGTGGTTAAATTTCAGCCAGAACAGTTAATTTTATTAGGACATGGAGAAAATTCTGTTTACCAAATTCAACGTGAATTAAGTACCAACAGTAAAGAAAGTCCATTACCTATTTTAATTCCTGTGATTGCTGATATTAAAAATCGAGAGCAAATGTTTGAAATCATGCAAAAATATCAGCCCGATTTAGTTTATCATGCTGCTGCTCATAAACATGTTCCGTTGATGGAAAAAAATCCAGAAGAGGCGCTTCGAAATAATGTGTATGGCACGTTGAATGTTGCTGAAGCTGCGAAACATCATGGTGTTCAAACGTTTGTGATGATTTCAACGGATAAGGCTGTGAATCCTACCAATGTGATGGGTGCTAGTAAGAGAATTGCAGAAATGATTGTGACAGGCTTATATGAAGAAGGAAAAACTCGTTTTTCTGTTGTTCGATTTGGTAATGTATTAGGCTCCAGAGGAAGTGTAATTCCTATGTTTCAAGAACAAATTGAGCAAGGAGAAGCAATCACTGTGACGGATTTTCGAATGACACGTTATTTTATGACCATTCCAGAAGCGAGTAAACTGGTGTTGCAATCTGGTTCGTTGGCTCATGGCGGTGAAGTGTTCATTTTAGATATGGGAGAACCAGTAAAAATTGTTGAACTTGCGCGTAAGATGATTCATTTAAGCGGATATACATCAGAACAAATAGCTATTCAAGAAACAGGGATACGCCCAGGTGAGAAGCTCTACGAAGAATTGTTGGTAGACAAAGAACGGAAAATAGAACAAGTAGTTGAAAAAATTTTTATAGGAAATGTTTGTGGGTTTTCATTGTCAGAAGTCCGTACTTTTTTAGTCGGTATTCAAGCATTACAAGGCAATCAATTGATCCACGAAATGATTGAATTTGCGAACTTATCAAGTCAGTAAAGTAGAAAGAGGGGATTAATTGGAAAAAATTGTAATTGTAGGTGCTGGTGGATTAGGCAAAGAAGTCGCGTTCTTAGTTCGTCGTATCGAAGAATATCAACTAATTGGATTCATCGATGAAGCAGTAGAAAAAAAAGGACAAACAATCGTTGGGTTACCTGTGGTTGGCGATTTATCTTATTTACAAAAGGTAAAATATCCTTTAGCGGTAGTGTTAGCCATTGCAGACGGTGAACAACGAGCGAGATTAGTAGAGACATTGCGAACCAATTTACATTTGTCATTTCCTACTATTCAAGATCCAAGCGCCTTGATCGGCTTCAACGTGACGATGGGAGAAGGGAATATTGTGATGCCTCAGGTGACATTGACAGGCGATATTCAGATTCAAAAATTTAATATAATCAATTTAAAATGTGCTATCGGTCATGATGTTCAGCTAGGTTCTTACAATACCTTATTCCCAAATTGTTTATTAGCGGGATATGTAGGGATAAATAATTATGCAGCTTTAGGAATGGGTACTCAAGTTATTCAGAATACTCAAATTGCTAATTATGTAATTACAGGTGCTGGTACAGTTGTGATTCGTGATCTGAAAGCAAAGAGTAAAGTAGTTGGTGTACCAGCAAGAGCACTCCACACATCAAATGAACCTCCAGTAATTCCAGATACATTGGAAAATGAAAAACATACATATAATCAAACAAATACTGGAAGGGGTGAGGAAAAACGATGAAAGTTTGGATTTTTAATGTGGGTGAACCATTGCCTTTTCCACAAAATAAAACACGTTTGAGAAGGATGGGAAATTTTGCCCTATATGCTTCAGCACTAGGGATAGATATACACTTATTTTCAGTCTCGTTTGATCATTACCAGAAAGTTCAAAGAACGACGGAAGAGCGTGCTAACTATGCTATAAATGATCATTTTCAATTATCTGTGGTAAAAGTGACAGGGTATCAAAAAAATGTGTCTCTTGCCAGAATAGTATATCACCGCGAAGCAGCTAAAAAATTTGTTAAAGCAATCAAAGAAGAAGAGGAAAGACCAGATATTGTTGTTCTTGGTAGTACTCCATTGGAAGTAGTTTGTGCAGTTGCTGAATGCTTAAGAGAATGGCAGATTCCTTATGTCATTGATATTAGAGATTTGTGGCCGGCTATTTTTTCAGAGGCAGTACCTAAATTAGTTAAGCCAATAGGCGAGTTATATTGTTGGTGTGCTGAGAAAAAAGTCCGGCGTGCTTATCAAGGTGCATCGGGATTAGTGGCACTTTCTCAAGGATTTTTAAATTATGGATTGAGTTTAGCCAGTCGTGAACAGAGTGTTCAGGATAAAGTAGTCAGGATGGGCTATCCAGAATACGCTAAACTTCAAGATAATCAAACTGTTTTTCAAGCTTATTGGGGACCGTGGGGGTTGAAAACAGAAGATTTTATTGTAGCATTTACAGGGAATTTTGGCCGACAATTTGATTTTAGACCCATTATACAAGCTGCGCAGAAGCTGATTCATAATAAACGAATTAAATTTGTTTTGTGTGGTGAGGGCGAAAATTTAGAACGGATCAAGCAAGAAGCACCTAAAAATATTAGTTTCCCTGGATGGGTAGAGCAAATTGGCGTTTTCTCTCTACTTCAAGCTGCATCTTTAGGGATTGCACCGTATCGTAATAGCATGAATTTTCGATTGAATATGCCGACAAAATTTGGTGAATATTTGTATTTTTCGTTACCAATTTTAACAGCTGTTCAAGGTGAAATGAAAGACTTTGTAACAGCCCATCAGTGCGGTTGTTACTACCAAAATTCAACTGAATTAGCACGTGCAATTGAAGCCTATGTTGCTGATTTTGACCAATTGGAACAAGAGAGAGAAGCTGCTAAAAAGGCATATCAGCTATTTTTTAATGGAGAAAAAACCAATGAACAGCTGCTGGAAGGCTTAAAGGAAATTATCAATCTAGAAGCAAGTGTTATAAATAAAAAAGAACAGGAGTAAATGAAATGTCACCCTATCAAGAATTAATTGAGAAAAAAACCGCACTTTCCGTGATTGGCTTAGGTTATGTAGGAATGCCGCTGGCCGTCGCGTTTTCAAAAAAGTTACCGGTTATTGGATTTGATACGAATCAAGAAAAGGTAGCTCAATATCTTTGCGGAATCGATCCTACAAAAGAAGTTGGAGCAGAGGAAATTGCTACAGCAGAAATCCACTTTACGAATAATGAAGCAGATCTAAAAAAAGCTTCGTTTCATATTGTAGCAGTGCCAACACCTGTTACAGTAGATAAAAATCCAGATTTAGAACCTATCAAATCAGCGTGCATGCTTTTAGGCCGCAATCTAAAAAAAGGAGACATTCTGGTTTTTGAATCCACCGTTTATCCAGGTGCGACAGAAGATATTTGTATTCCAATTCTGGAAGCTCAGTCTCACTTAATCAGTGGAAAAGATTTTTTTGTGGGCTATTCTCCTGAACGAATCAACCCGGGGGATAAGGTTCATACACTAGAGTCCATTGTGAAAATCGTTTCTGGTTGTGATAATGAAACCTTAGAAACCATTGCTCAAGTTTACGAATTGGTCATCGACGCAGGCGTGCATCGCGCACCGTCAATCAAAGTCGCAGAAGCTGCGAAAGTAGTTGAAAATAGCCAGCGTGATATTAATATAGCGTTTATGAATGAATTGGCGATGGTCTTTGACAAGATGAGTATTGATACAAGTGACGTATTGGCCGCAATGGCTACGAAATGGAATGCTTTAACTTTTTATCCTGGCTTGGTTGGTGGACATTGTATCGGAGTGGATCCTTATTATTTCATTTCAGAGGCTGAAAAATTAGGCTACCATAGTCAAATTATTGCAGCTGGTCGGAAAGTGAATGATGGAATGGGGGAGTTTATTGCAGAGGTAGCAATAAAAGAGTTAATCCAAAAAGACTGTTCTGTAAAAAAAGCGCGCATCGGGATTTTAGGCTTGACGTTTAAAGAAAATTGCCCGGATATTCGCAATACTAAAGTAGTTGATATTATCACTCACTTGCACAGCTATGGCGTAGAACAAATTTTAGTTTCAGATTGTTGGGCAGATCAAGCAGAGGTTTCTAAAGAATATGGCATTGAGCTAACACCTGAAACAGAACTAAAGAATTTAGACTGTCTGATTGTAGCGGTCGGTCATGATGCATATTGCCAATTCAAATCAACAGATCTACAGCAATTTTTTGCAGCCTCATCAGATATTTTAGTTGATGTAAAAGGCTTGTATAAAGAAAATCAAAAGGATTTCCATTATTGGAACTTGTAATAAATTACCCGCTTAGATTTTATGGAGACAGAAATACATCGCCAGTTATGAGGAGCAGCTTAAATGTTAAAAAAATGTATAACGGTAATGACACATGTGTTTATCATTATCGGATTCAATATCAGTTATTGCTATGCCATTTGTCCGTTGTTTGATTATATGGGATTTTCTGCTGTTTTCTCGTTAAATAAAGTAGTGATCATTAGTTTTTTAACCTTCTTTTTTTTGATTTTTGGTGTTAATATCATCAATCCGTTTATGTCATTAGTCTGGTGGATCTTTTTTTACATGTTTTTTGTCGGAGAATCAATTTATTATCAATACACAACGGAAGGCAATTTTAAAATTTTAATAGGTATTTCCCTCCTCTTACTTTTACTGCCTCTTGGCTCAATCGGACAAATAAAGTTAGTTCCTCACAGAATTAAGGGGGACAGTTTAACCTTACTGGTGGTTCTTTCGATTTTGATGTTTATTCCCATTTTTTTAGCTTCATTTAAGTACATAAATTTAAAAAATTTGTTGTTTATTGATGTTTATGATACACGAGCTGTTTTTAAAGCAAATAAGGTGCCCATCGTAGGGTACTTAATTGTTCCGTTGTCTCGTATTTTTATCCCGTATATTATCGTGAAATCAATGGAGCAAAAGAGATACAAATATGTTGTTTTAGGCATTGGCTTAATTCTATTTATCTATCTTTGTGGTGCAGTAAAGAGTGTCTTTATGGGATTATTAGCAGTTTTTCTATTTTATGCAGGTGATTACAGATTTAAACAAAAAATATGGACTGCGATGATGGCCGTTGTGAGCTGGTTCGGATTCATAGCTTATTACTTTACCGAAAATAATACGATTATCGATATGTTTACAAGGCGTGTTTTCTTTGTCCCTGCATATTTAAATAATTTATATGTCGAATATTTTACAAATAATTATACGTACTACTCTCATTCGCCACTTGGATTAGGTTTGAGTGAAGATATGTTAGACGGAACACCTTTATCTATCTTTTTAGGCGATGCCGTGATGGGGAAAGAAATTAACGCAAATGCAGGGATTATCACCGAAGGCTATGTTGGCTTTGGTATGCCTGGAGTGATCATGATTGTACTGTTTATTGTTTTACTTTTTGCGTATCTCAATAGTTTGGATATTCAACCTCAATTTTTTGGCATCATTTTTGTCTATATTTATTTGACGAATACAGCCTTTTTATCCGTATTTTTAGTAACACATGGATTATTAGTGTTTATATTATTTGCCTATTTCTACTTAAGTAAATCTGCAGACGGACAAGAATATAGCCGAAAGAACTTCAATTCGATGTGATCATCATGGAAATCTTAGATGCTTGAAAGGAGCAAAAGTGGTGCCAAAGAAAATTTTATTATCGTCCCCTCATATGAGTAAAGAAGGGTACGAGCAGGAATATGTGAAACAAGCTTTTGATACAAACTGGGTTGCGCCATTAGGTGAAAATGTTGACAAGTTTGAACAAGAAGTAGCAAAAGAAGTAGGGACTGATTATGCAGTGGCTCTGTCATCAGGAACGGCTGCATTGCAAATGGCCTTGAAAGCTGCAAATGTAGCAGATGGTGATATTGTACTTTGCCAAAGTCTTACCTTTGTAGCAACCGTAAATCCAATCATCTATCAAGGGGCGACGCCTGTTTTTATTGACAGTGATTGGGATAGTTGGAATATGGATCCTGTCCTGCTAAAACAAGCACTGGAAAAATATCCTCAAGCAAAAGCCGTTGTAGTTGTCCATTTATATGGATTACCGGCAAAAATGCAAGAAATTACCGCACTTTGTCAAGAATACGAGGTTTCATTGATTGAAGATGCTGCAGAATCTTTAGGCAGTTATTACAAAGCGCAAGCAACTGGAACATTTGGTGAATATGGTATCTATTCGTTTAATGGCAATAAAATTATTACAACTTCCGGCGGCGGGATGCTCGTTGGGCAGCAGGAAGAAAGAATGGAAAAAGTTCGATTCTGGGCGACTCAAGCTAGAGATCCAGCTCGTCATTACCAACATAGTGAAGTAGGACATAATTATCGACTAAGCAATATCCTAGCAGGTATTGGTCGTGGTCAGTTGAAGGTCTTAGCCGAACGGGTCAAAAAGAAAAAGGAAATTTATGCCTTTTATCAAGAACAGTTACAAGACTACTCAGAAATAACTTTTATGCCTGAGAATGAATGGGCGGATGCCAATTATTGGTTAAGTTGTTTTTATTTTAATGATGGCAAGTCGCCACTCCTTTTAATAGAAGCATTGGAGCGAGAAGGAATTGAAGCACGACCGATTTGGAAGCCGATGCATTTACAGCCAGTTTTTGCAGAGTATGAAGTAGTTGGCGGTGCAGTGTCAGAAGCATTATTTAATTCGGGGATATGTTTGCCCTCGGATACGAAATTAACAAAAAATGAGTTGGCACGTGTAGTGAATAGTATTAAAAAAAATTTAGCTAATCAGTAAAATTTTACAAAAATAAATAAAGAATTGTCCGTACTTCTTATTCTTTATTTTGAGTAGCGATAGGGGAACTAAAGAAAGGGCGGTTTTTATAATGTGTTCACCAGTAATTAGTATCATTGTTCCCATTTACAAAACACACAAAGCTTATTTGTTGAAATGCCTTACCAGTTTAATTGAACAAACGGCAGATGCAATCTATTTCGAAATATTGCTAATTGATGACAATAATTTTCAAGATGAAACTGGAACAATTTGTGAAGAGTTTGCTTCGATGTACGAAAATTGTGTCGTTTATCATAAGGAAAATGGCGGTGTTTCAAGTGCTCGAAATTTAGGTATTAAAAAAGCAAAAGGGGAATTTTTATGTTTTCTCGATGCAGATGATTGGTTGGAATGTCGTGCTGTTGAAACTATGGTGAGAGCAATTGAGAAAGAATCAGATCTTGATCTGCTGTTATTTTCGCTGATGATCCATTTTCCCGATAAGCAAATTAAAAACCAATTTTGGCATACTTCTAATGAGCTATTTACAGAAGCTGACCGGCAATGTTTACAGTTGCAGCATTATGCTAAAGGGATTACCGATTATTATCCGCAATTTTTAGCATCAGGAAATCACGGGAAGTTGTATCGACGATCCGTAGTGATTCAGCACAATTTGACCTTTAATGAGCAATTGACACGAATGGAAGACAATCTTTTTAACTTATATTTCGTCGAGTATGCAAAAAAAATCATGTTTATTGATTCAGTAGTTCATGATTACAGAAAAAATAGTGAGAGTGTCACGAATAGACCAAATACGAAAATCATTGAGGAATTTGAAAAGGCGTATCGAGAAATTGAAATATTTCATCAAAAATTTGATAAGCCAAGTATTTATGATGAGGCCTTAGTGATTAAACGGTTAGTTGGCATTCATATCTATTATGATTCTTTTTGGAAAATAGCAACTGAACCCCCTCATAAAAATCAGTTAAATGAATTGTTACAGACAGAACCATACCATACTTGTTTGAAGAAAGTGAACTATACTTATTTGACTCCAAAAGAAAAAGTATATATTACTGTCTTAAAAACGAAAAATTATACGCTATTATCTTTATTGCACAAACTAGAAACGTTTTACATAAATGTTAAGGGTCAAGCAGTTAATAAAAATAACTAACACATACATGTATAAGTAGTCGTCTATTCTAAGAGTTGACTAGTTGAAAGAGAATTCAGATTATGAGATAGGAATAAGAAATGGTTAAAGAAAGATCGATTACTTTGTAGCGATTAGCAATGGAACGAGAGGAGTAAAGTCAATGCTGGTAAAGATAATGAGATATAAGGAAATTGTGAAAGATATTTTAATTAATTTACTTTCGGTGATGCTTGTAATGACTGTGATACAACTTCTTGTCTTTCCTTACCTTTCAAGAAAATTACCTGATGAACTATTTGGGCAGATCATTGCGCTTTATGGAATGAATAATATGATCATTTTATTTTTGGGAAATACACTTGGAAATGTTCGAATGCTTAAGCAACATGAAGACGTAGATTTTTCGTTATTGAGTCAATTAACTATGATTGCTTCACTAGTTATTATGGCGCTGTTAAGTTTTTATTATGGTTCTGCCTTTTCATTAGGAACAAATTGTCTGTTTGTTTTGTTTACTGGATTAGCGAATCTAAGAGCCTATACAACGGTCGATTATCGTATTTCTTTAACGTACAATAAAGTTTTACGCTTAAATTTTTGTTTAGTTTGCGGCTATCTCATAGGCGGTATAATCTTTTATTTTACCTCGAGTTGGGTGTGGATTTTTCTAGCAGGAGAAATTGGCGGACTCCTTTACCAATGGGGTTCTAAAAATAATTTGCTAATTGAATGTTTCACAACATTCTCAAAAAAAGTAGATACAAAAATGTGGCGTGAATTTTTTTCATTAAGTACCTCTAATGGGTTTGCAAATGTCGCGAATTATTTGGATCGATTTGTTATTACACCGTTGTTAGGAGCTACAAGTATGGGTGTTTATTATGCAGCTTCATCACTTTCGAAAATCTTAACGATGATGATTACACCAATGTCAAGCGTTCTTTTGTCTTATACAACAAACCAAACAATTGGTTTTGCGCGAAAAAAGATATTGACCTTGTATGCTATCATGCTGGGAATTGTCATTCCTAGTTACTTTATTTTAATAACGTTATCTAATTATTTAGTGACGATATTGTATCCTAATTATGCACACGAAGCAAAACCGTTACTTCCTATTGTGACGATAGGCATTTTGTTAAATGTGATCTATAGCGTACTACATCCATTTATTTTAAAAAAATATTCAATCCATTATCAAATGGTGATCCAAGTGATTTATTTAATTTTTTATGGCGTACTATCGATTGTGCTTAGTCACCGTAATGGACTAATAGGGTTTGCTTGGGCCTTTTCATTGGCTTCGGTTATCAAATTATTCATGCAGTTGGTAATCGTTGTTTTCAAAAAAGAACCTAGTAGAAAAACACTTTTGTCATAAATAAAGAACCTACACCGTCATTACTGGATAAGCAAAAAAACTATAGCAACGACTATTTTAAAAAGAGAGAAGTGACAATCGTGAATGTGATTCATGTGAATTCAGGCCATACGAATACTATCTATAAATCAATTGTAGACAATTTATTTCAATCTGGGGTGGATCAACGGGTTTATAAATTTGTACCTTACGTTCATCAAGATAGCATAGATTATGATGACTATGTGGATATAAGACAAGTATATGATAAATGGAATCGTTACTTTTTCCATATAAAACATGAGAAAGCACAGAATGATTTTATGGCCTACTTAGAGGATAAGAAGCCAGACATTATTCATGCCCATACATTGTTCTCTAATGGTTACTTAGCTTATAGAGCTTACCAAGAAAAAAAAATTCCTTATGTTGTCGCGGTTAGAGGAACGGATATCAATATTTTTTTCAAATACATGCTTCATTTAAGAAAAGTAGGACTGACTATCTTACTCCATGCCTCTAAAATTATTTTTATTTCGCCAACACTAAAAAAAAATTTGTTTGATACCTATGTACCTGAAGGGATTCGAGCGCAGCTGGAAGCAAAATCTACAGTGATACCTAATGGGATTGATGAATTTTACTTTGATGGAGTTTCTGTACCTAAAAAACGGAAAGAGGCTGGAAAGCTGGTCGTTTTGACTGCCGCTTGGATTGATAAAAATAAAAATCAGCTGACTGTTTGCAAGGCACTTGAGCATCTACGTATGACTGAAGGAATTGATATCGACTATCGCATTATAGGTGGTGTGCAAAAGGAAAAGACGCACCAGCATTTGTTAAAGCAATTACAATCGTTTGATTTTGTCAAAATTATACCTCGAATGGACAAAGCTGAATTAATCCAAGAAATCCGAGCAGCAGATATTTCGGTGATGGTTTCATATCAAGAAACTTTCGGCTTGTTTTATATTGAGTCGCTACTTCAAAATACACCAATTATCTATACTAAAAATCAAGGGATTGATGGTTTTTTTGAAGAAGGACTCGTTGGCTATTCAGCAGATCCCCATTCGGAGCTGGATATTGCGAGTAAAATACTAAAAGTCTTAGCAAATTACGAAAGATTATCGTCAAATACACAAGAGCAGACTAGTCAATTTACATGGTCAACAGTAACTGCTAGTTATAAAGAGCTTTATGAATCTGTTCTCACAAACGCAACAAATCAAACATAAATAATACTACATAAATATAAAGGAGTTTTTGGTGATGTCTTATATACGCAAAGAGGTAAGGAGAAAAAAAACAAAGAAAATCAATTACAAAAAACTTTTAGTAATCTTATCAGCACTAGTTATGATAATGACAATTAGTATCGGTTTTCTTTATAGCAAAAAAAGAAATCAGGAGATTCTTTCTACTCAGGTTGTACAAGAAACAATAGAGAAGTCGGATTCGTCGATAGCCTCTTTATTTGTGGATGACGAACAGATTTTTCTCAAACCTAATGTGACTATGGGACAGTTGAGCCAACAACGAGTCGAAGTAGATAAGATAGAAAATAAAATGGAAAAAGAACAGCAGTTGAAGGTATTAGAGGAAGCAAGTGATAAATGCTATATTTTAGCAACGCTCACAAATTTATACCAAGATGCTATTCGTACTGACGGGACAATTGCAGAACATGCGCAACTAAAATCAGGTGCATCTATTGAAAACACAAAAACACTTAAAAAAGTAGTAGAAGCCAATCAGGAAAAAGACGACTTTTATCAACAAGTATGGGTGCTCTTAACGAAATAAACACGGATTGTATTAGCGATAACATTAAATAATAGCAAAAATTTTTAAGAACGGAAGACTTTAAAACGAGGCTGAAATTATTATGAGATATAGAAGCGAATGTGTAGTAAGAGTTATCTCTTTCAATCATTTGACAAGCAATAATCAAAATTTGGTTCAGTAAATAAAAAGGAGAGACGTAAATGATTGATTTACATTGCCATATTCTTCCAGGGATAGATGATGGTCCTAAAACAATAGAAGAGTCACTTGAAATGGCAGAAAAAGCAGTGGCAGATGGAATCTTGCGTATCGTTTGTACTCCGCATTATTCTTTACAGTATCCTAATACACGTATGTTCATTGCTCCGAAAGTGCAGCAATTACAGCAAGAACTAGATAAGCGAAAGCTTCCGTTAACCTTATATGCTGGGCAGGAAGTACGTTTGACAGGGGAGCTGATGCACCAGATAGAAACAGATAAAATTCAATTCATCGATCCCAAGAAGCGTTATTTTTTACTAGAATTCCCTAAGCAGGAAGTTCCTTTTTATGCGGTGACGCTGATTGAAAAAGTAATAAAAAAAGGAACGATTCCCATTATTGTTCACCCAGAATGCAATCTTGGTTTTATTAAAGATCCGAATAAACTTATTCCCTTTATTGAATTAGGTGCATTGACACAGGTAACAGCACCGAGTCTTTTAGGGCTTTATGGAAAACAAATTCAAACAACAGCTGAAAAAATGGTTGATCATGGCTTGATTCATATGCTTGCTTCAGATGCCCATCGTCGACAAGAGCGAGATTTTTATTTGAGAGAAGCCTATAAGGTTATTGAGCGAACCAAAGGAATAGCAAAAGTACAGGAATGGAAAACAACTGCGGAAAATGTTTTAGCGGGTCAAACGATAATAATGCCAAGCTATCGACCTATTTCACATAAGAAGTTTTGGCTATTTAATTAAGAAACTGAAAAGGAGTTAGTTGAGATGAAAAAAAAGAACAAACCTGAGCGGAAGAAAAGAAAAGGGTGGCTGACCTTTCTGTGGGGATTTCTTTTTCTTCTCCTTGTTATTGTAATTGTTGCTGCTGCCTGTATTGGAAAAATTTATTGGGATGTAAAAAAAACATCCAATGCCATCCATAACGATGTACCAATTGAAATGCGGGGCGCCTCATCATTTGATCATAAGAAAGATGATATTGTAACAGGTAAACCTTTTTCTGTCTTAATTATGGGGATTGATACAGGAGATTTTGGCAGGACGGATATTGGACGTTCAGATACGATGATGGTGGCAACCGTGAATCAGAAGAAAAAAGAAACCTTACTTATGAGCGTTCCACGGGATACATACACAGAAATTAGTGGTAAAGGTTTTCCAGATAAAATTAATCATGCGTATGCTTTTGGCGGTGCGGCGATGGCAATGGACACAACAGAGAATCTCCTAAATATTCCAATCCATTATTATATTTGGCTAAACATGAAAGGAATGTCAGATTTGGTTGATGTTTTAGGTGGAATAACGGTGATGAACCCAACCGCATTTACTTATGCTAAGTTTGATTATCCAGTAGGCGAGTTGAAAATGGGAGGACTTGAAGCATTACAATATACACGGATGAGAAAAGAAGACCCTCGAGGCGATTACGGACGACAAGAACGACAGCGAATTGTACTGGAAGCGATCAGTAAAAAGTTATTAAACCTCTCTAATGTGACCAAGTACCAATCTATTTTGAATGTATTAGGTGAAAATATGCAGACTAATTTAACTCTAGAGGAAATGCGAGATATTGAACAAAATTATCACTCTGCACTCGTCAATATTAGGGGAGACTATATGCAAGGTGAAGGAGCGATGATTGACGGCGGCTCCTATCAGCTCATTCCGGAAGCTGAGCTTTCACGTGTTCAAAAAGAACTTGCAAAAAGTTTACAACAGTAACGATAAAAATTTTACTAGAAATATGTATGTTAAGTCTTTCTAGCTTGTACCTAAGTGTTAAGACAGCTACTAGGACAATAAAAAGAAAACAGCAAAGGAGAAAGCTGAATGAGAAAAAGAATTAAATTTAACTGGTATCAGTTGATTATGAAACGGCTTATAGATATCGTTTTGTCAGGAATAACACTTATCATGCTTAGTCCATTGTTTCTGTTACTTTATCTATTAGTAGGAGTGATAATTGGAAGACCTGTACTATTTTGTCAAGATCGTCCAGGGAAAAATGGGGAAATATTTAAGCTCTATAAGTTTCGGACAATGAACAATAAGAGAGATGATCAAGGGAAACTACTTTCTGATGATGTACGTTTAACACCGTTCGGTCGATTTTTAAGAACTACTAGTTTAGATGAGTTACCAGAGCTATGGAATGTCTTTATCGGAGATATGTCACTTGTAGGTCCAAGACCCTTATTAGTAAAATACTTACCATTATATACAACGGAACAACAAAAAAGACATCTAGTGAAGCCGGGATTAACTGGTCTGGCGCAAGTTAGTGGTCGTAACTTATTAAGCTGGGAAGAAAAATTGAAGTTAGATGTTCATTATGTAACTCATCTGTCTTTTTTTCATGACATAAAAGTTATCTGCTTGACAGTTGTGAAACTGATAACTAGAGAAGGTATTAGTGCACAAGGTCATGCAACAATGCAAGAATTTAAAGGAAACGAAAAAGAAAGCTGAACATTACGGTGATTGAGACATCTAAAGGACATGCTAGTTATTTAAAATTCGGATAATATGAAAAAAATGAGTACTATTGTAATAATCATAAACAAAAAAATGATCGCACAAATATGGGAAAAGGTCCGAAAATATAGAATAAATAGAGGTTGCTTCTGCTCCCACTGTTGGATAAATGTCAATAAAGTAGACACAAATAGAGAATAGGTTTGCGGAAGGAAAGTAGAGTTTATTACCACGTACGAAAATTAGAATAAAAAATCCATCAACCCCTATTGAAATAAAAGAATTTTTGTTATAGAAAATACATTTAGTATATTCTGTTTTGACGTAGTATTTAAAAAATCAGTCCAATATATCATTGCAATAAAGGTCTTAATTCATAAAAATAACAATTAATAATTCATATTACTCGTTTTATTCAAAAAAATTCTATACAATATAATTAGAAAACAAGTAAAGCATTAATGGAGGGGATAATAATGAATAACGTTATGGAACAATTAAGGAAGTATACATTGTTACGAGGAATTGTTTATATGATTTTTGGCTTGTTGGTTGTGATTAACCCAAGAAGTGTATTCCAATTAGCTGTCTATTTTATATCTGCTTATATTGCAATTATGGGTGTATTAAATCTTTATGATGGTTTTAAAGTCAAAAAAGCAACTGGAACTTATGGAATGAGTTTTCTTGGTGGAATTGTTTTACTAGTGATTGCGGGCATCGTGCTTGTTTTTGCAAAAGGAATCGTAAGTATTTTACCGATTTTCCTAGGTTTAGTGATCGTGATTGTTGGGGTCACTCGTGCTATTCAATCATTCAATTTACGCACATATGTCAATGTTAGCTGGTTGCCGATGCTGATTTACAGTGTAATTTTGATTATTGCTGGATTGGTTTTAACATTTAATCCATTTAGTAGTTTGCTAGTACTTTTCCAATTATTTGGTGGTATTTTGATTTTTATGGGAATTGGCGAAATCGTTTCTTACTTCCAATTGCGTAAAATCAATTAAAAGTGAATGGATAAAATTTAAGCCGTAGATAAAATCATGTGGAATGATTTTATCTACGGCTTTTTTGTTGTAAAAATAGAAAATAGACTTGCAAAAAAAATAGTGGAATGGTACTCTTAATTTCTAATTGAGAATGATTTTCATTGTCAACGGATGTGAAGTTTTATTCTACAGCTCTATCAAGCATAAAATGATAAAAGAATAGGAGAAAAATGATGGACATTGATTCAATTGAACAAGTCATTAGAGCGCGCCGAACGATTCGGACATTATCGGATCAAGCGATCTCTATGGAAGTTATAGATGAACTATTAACAAGTTCCAGTTATGCCCCCTATCATTCGAAAGAAGAGCCGTGGGAAGTCATTATCGTCAAGACGACACAAGACCGTCAGTTATTCGTAGAAAAAGTCATGGCAAGCTATGACCGATTAGACACGTGGGCACGTTACGATCAGCAAAATCTAGAAACAGCTAAAAAAAGAACCCGTGATTATTTTCTGGATGTTCCCTTAACATTGATTGTCACAGCGCCTAAGCATGAAAGTGAAAAATTGAACTTGGAAGCAATTGGCGCCGTTTCAGCGTTTATCCAAAACTTTCAATTAGCAGCTTGGTCAAAACAAATTGGTGTTACTTGGCGTACGATTCCAGTAATCTTTGACGAAATATTCAAAGAGGCAGTTGGAGTGGCAGCGGATCGACAAATTATCGGGTTACTTGATATCAGCGCAATAGATGAAAAAATGAAAATTCCGACAAGTCGCAGAAAGCCGTTGGAACATTGGACAGCTCAACTGTCTGATAAATTAAAAAAAATGAGTGAAAGTAATGAGTAGTTCAGATACACAGGAGGCGTATTTTTTTGCAAGCAATCAAGGCAAGTGATATAAGAACCAAAACTAAAAGTCAGCATGTTTTTCCGTTGATTCTTTTATTATTAGTGGTGCTTATCTTCTTTTCGATCGTTTACTCTTTGATCAATGGGCAAGCGAATATTTCGATGGAAGATGTATTTCAGATTCTCTTAACTAAACTATCTGGTGGTAGATTTGGATCGCTTGATGGGATCACTAGTAATTCAGCGGTCAATATTATTTGGTTCGTTCGAACGCCAAGAGTGATCTTAGCTGTTTTTGTAGGGATGGGTTTGGCAATAACGGGTGCTGTGATGCAGGCAGTTGTTCAAAATCCTCTAGCTGATCCTTATATTTTAGGGATTTCTTCGGGTGCTTCACTTGGTGCGACCTTTGCGATTTTGGTTGGGTTTGGTACAGGGAGTATTTTTTCTCAATTTGGACTGGCTTTTGGTGCGTTTGTCGGTGCGATGGCAGCGGCGTTTGGAGTCCTTGTTTTATCAGGGATCGGTGGTCGGATGACGTCAGTTAAATTGGTTTTATCGGGTTCAGTGATCGGCGCTCTTTGCAGTTCGATTTCGAGTTTTATTGTGTATCTTGCCAATAATGCGGAAGGGATGAAGACCGTGACATTTTGGGCGATGGGGAGCTTGGCTTCTGCTAGTTGGAATAAGCTGGCCGTTTTATCGATCACTGTTATTGTGATCACTAGCTTCTTCTTATTTCAACATCGTATCTTGAATGTGATGCTGTTAGGCGATGAATCGGCTGTGACGTTAGGTGTTCCTTTGAGTAAATATCGTCAATTGTATTTACTTTTGGCTGCTCTTTTAACGGGTGTGATCGTGGCCTATTCTGGCATGATCGGTTTTGTGGGATTGATCATTCCGCATATCGTTCGTGGCTTGATTGGGTCAGATCATAAACGTTTGCTACCGATCGTAGCTTTATCAGGTTCTCTTTTTATGATTTGGGCTGATTTGCTTTCAAGAGTCTTAATTCCAAGTGTTGAACTGCCGATAGGGATTATCACGTCTGTGATCGGTGCACCGTTATTTATCTATATTATTGTCAAAAAAGGCTACAATTTCGGAGGCTAACAATGGAATTAACTGTAAAAGACTTAGACATCATGATCGGACAAGAATCGATTGTTAAAAGCATCTCTTTTCAAACACAAAAGAAACAATTTGTGGGGATCATCGGAGCCAATGGCTGTGGAAAATCAACGATGCTCAAAGGGATCTATAAAGGAATCAAACCACAAGCTGGTCGTGTATTTTTAGATGAGTTGGACCTTTTAGCTGTTTCCGAAAAGAAAGTGGCTCAAAAGTTAGGTGTAGTAAATCAATTTAATGAACTGAATTTTGATCTAAGCGTTTTTCAAATGGTTTTATTAGGCCGAACACCTCATAAGAAGTTATTAGAATCAGATACACAAGAAGACATTGAGATTGTGATGGATGCGTTGGCTAAGACAAATTTGACCAGTTATTCTGATCGAAGTTTTTTGTCCTTATCTGGTGGTGAAAAACAACGAGTAATCTTAGCTCGAACGATTGCGCAACAACCTAGTTATATGATTTTGGATGAGCCAACCAATCATTTGGACATCCGTTATCAACTTGAAATATTGAACTGTGTAAAAAATCTTGGAATCGGTGTTTTAGCGGCCCTTCATGATTTAGAGCTAGCTGCACATTATTGTGATTATATTTATGCGATGAAAGCAGGAAAAATTATTGCTGAAGGCAAACCCGCGGACTTATTTACGGCCGAGTTGATCGAAGAGATTTATGGCGTTAAATGTACGATTTATCAAAATCCAGTGACTCATCGTTTAGGATTTGCCTATTCATTGGACTAGTCACGAGATTTAAATATATATGTAGAGGAAGCGAAAAAAATGAAAAAAGCACTTATTATTAGTTTATTAGGTTTAACGTTAGTAACAGGTTGCGGTCAAAAAGAGCAAAAGGCTGCTGAAAAAAATCAAAGTGAAGGCTATCCTGTAACGGTTCAAAATTTTTCTAAAGCGGAAGGTGCAGAAAGTTGGCAAAAGAAAGAACAAACTTTTGATAAAGTACCAGAAAAAGTCTTAGCAAATACGCAACCTGCTGCAGAATTATTACTGCATCTTGGCTTAAAAGATAAAATAGTTGGTGTGGGTGCAGTATTTGGTGAACCTGATAAAGCAGTCGAAAAAGAGTTTAATGAATTGAATCATTTATCGACGGACTATATCGGCAAAGAAATGGCGTTAAGTGTTGATCCAGATTTGGCATACGGACGCGGTGGGTTGTTTGATAACCAAGACTGGGGGATCGGCACAGTTGATACGCTTAATGAAATGGGGATCAAAACCTTCGTCTTGAACTCTTCTGTAACAGGCGGTACGTTTGACTCTGTTTATGATGATATCGATAACCTAGGCAAAGTTTTTAACGTATCGGACAAAGCAGATGCATTTAAATCAGAGTTGAAAGAACGCCAAGCAAAGGTGGATAAAAAATTAGCTAAAATCAAAGAGGATCAAACTTTTGCGTATCTTCATACAGCGGATCCAGCAGAATTATATGTTTATCCTGCCCACAACGAAACATTTTTCAATGATATTTTCAAAATGGTGAAACTAGACAATATTTTCAAAGATGAAAAAGGCGAAGTCAGCGTAGAAAAATTGATTGAAACGGATCCTGACGTTTTGATCGTTGCAGATTGGGGCACGATGAAAGATGGCATCTCTGGTGAAAAAATGATTGATGCTGTGTTGAAAAATCAAAAATTATCAAGTATGAAAGCTATTAAAAATAAAAAAGTTTATGCGGTCGATTATAATTATATGTTTGGTTATGGCTATCAATCGTTAGATGGAATCGAGAAATTAGCAGATCAAATGTATCCAGAAAAATAAGTCAATGCTAAAAAAGGTGTCCAGAACAATAGATTCTTGTTCTGAACACCTTTTTTAGTTGTAGTCATTTTCAACATTGGCAAAGAAAATGATTATTATTTTTTGTATAAAGCGCCACTTGTTCTTAAGTTTACATCTGCTCCTGCGATTGTTTTAGCATTTGTACTGGTATGAGCTTGGAAGCTTCTATAATTAGAACCAGAATAATGGAAAATGTCAAACACGATATGTGTACCAACTTTTTGGTCATCGATTGTATCGATTAAGTAACGGTCACAAGCCTTGAAGGCAGATTTAATTGGGTCTATTTTTCCTTTAAAGACATGAGTTTCATTGTTTAATTTGAATGTTAGTGTAAATGATTCTGCATCCACATTTAATGATAGATCATTCATTTTACCTGTATATATTTTATCTTCAATTTTCATATCAAGGTTTGACAAGAATGTTGTAGTTGAAGTATAGGCGCCTGAACGCGGTGATTCTGCTTTCTCGGCAGTTGCATAGCTAGAAAAGAACGTACCAAAAAATACTAGCATTGCACTAACGATAAATAATTTTTTTAAATTTTTCATCAATATCCTCCTTATTTTTAATTCACCAATGTTGAAAAAATATTATAAAAAACAAATCATGTTGCTGTTCACGAGGTTTTATTCGGTCACTAGACACATAATTATTTCTATAAACAGTTATCCGATAGTCGTCTTACAATGAAAAACGTATCTGTAAATTACTTGAGAATACTGATGAATCATTGAAAAAGCTATCTGAAATAAAGCTAATATGAGTAGTATATATTAATTTTAGTACAAAAAATAGCTGATTTTTGTAGAGGACAAACTCGGTTAACAATTTACTATCGAAAGAAGAGAAAATAAGATGAAAGCATAACAACAATTGTCTATAATTAGCCAATAAACATTAGTAAAAAAACATTGAAATAATCATACAGTAAAGGTTTCAATCGCTTTTTTATAAAAATTTAAATGAGAATAAAATAAGCGGAAAATGAAAACTGGTCTAGAAAAAACTTGGATTTATGCTATACTAAATTTAGTTTGGTACATTCATTTTTAATGATAAAAACAGTGAAATTTACTGAATGTAACAAACGATTGAATCACGGTTCTACATAAATGATAATGAAGTGGATTTCAGAAAATTTACACAATATTTACTCCATTATTATGATAAATTTACACCACTAAAATACAATGGATATAGCTAGAGTATGAGACTGATTTCAACTTTAGGAATATCGAAATGTGAAGGGATGGAAAAAGTGAAAAAAAGAACGAAATTGTTAGGGTTGCTGTCTGTTATTGGTTTGAGTGTTGGGTTACTTACAGGATGTGGGTCAAGTGGCGATAAGAAAGCCGCGGATGATACGAAACCACTAGAATTACAATTTGTTCCAACCAACAATGATGGTTCAATGGAAGCAAAAGCGAAACCTTTCGCAAAATATTTATCAGAAAAATTAGGTCGTGATGTCAATGTTACTTTGGCGACGGATTACTCAACAATCGTTGAAGCAATGGCATCTGGTAAAGTAGATATCGGGATCATGCCACCATCAGCATATGTTCAAGCACGCAATCAAAAAGCGGCAACAGCGATTTTATCTTCTGAACTGGGAGCGTATAACCGTGAAACAGGAAAACCAGAAGCGAACAAACTATCTAGTACATTTAAAGGCGAGGTTCTTGTAAGAGCAGATAGCGGAATCAATTCATTAAAAGACTTAAAAGGCAAAAAAATCGCTAGTTTAAGTCCGAATTCAGCCAGTGGCTATATTTATCCTGTGGTTGAAATGAAAGAAGCTGGAGTCGATCCGACAAAAGACGTTACGTTAACAACTGTTAATGACATCCCAAGTGAAATCACAGCCGTTTTAAATGGTCAGCAAGATGCTTGTTTCGTTTTTGAAGGAGCACGCAACGTGTTTGCCTCAAAATTTGAAAAAGACGACTTGTTTAAAGACTTAAAAGTCTTATATTTAACAAAAGGGAATATTCCAAATGATGCAATCGCCGTTCAGCCTAAAATGGACAACGAATTACAGGCGAAAGTCAAAGACATTTTCTTAGCAATGCCTAAAGATTCAGAAGGGGCAGAAGCGATGGCGATGTGGGGACACAAAGGCTATGTAGAAGCTGATGACAAAAATTACGATACAGTTGAAGAATATACAGAAAAAGCAGCAGAATAAAGCGTTGATACATTTGAGTGATGTTTAGAGGATGAAGCAAAACTAAAGAATAGCTTTGCTTCATTCTCTAAAACTAAATAAACGGCGAGAAAAAGCAGCTCGTTCGGAAATAGGCTGGAATTCACAAAAATTTGAAGAACATCAATTAGGAATCATTCAACATCGAAATTAAAAATTTCGTGTTTCTTGTCATTTTCGTGAATTTCTTCTTATTTCTCGGAGCTAAACGCTTTTATCTCGACCTCTTGCTATTTTTTATTAAAAGGAGAAATCATGATTCATTTTGAAAATGTAACAAAAACCTATAATAATGGCGTCAAAGGACTTAAAAATATTAATTTAACAATCAACGACGGTGAGTTTGTATCTGTGATCGGATTAAGTGGTGCAGGAAAAAGTACGTTATTGCGCTCAATCAATCGCTTAAACGAAATCAGTGAAGGCAATATCATCATTGATGGTGCTTCGATTACGAAAGCAAATAAAAAAGACCTACGCAGAATACGCAGAAATATCGGGATGATTTTTCAGCACTTCAATTTAGTGAAGAAAAGCTCTGTTCAAAAAAATGTTATTTCAGGTAGATTAGGTTATTATTCAACCTTTAAAAGTATTTTTGGAATTTTCTCAAAAGACGATTACGCTTTAGTTGATGATGCGTTAGGGCGTGTAGGTTTAGCGGATAAGTTGCACTCAAGAAGTGATGAGTTAAGTGGTGGACAACAGCAACGTGTATCAATTGCAAGAACGTTGGTTCAACAAGCATCGATTATTTTAGCGGATGAACCGGTTGCGTCATTAGATCCGATCACGACACAAAAAATCATGAAAGATTTAAAGAAAATCAATCAGGAATTGAATCATACTGTAGTGATCAATCTTCACTCAGTCGATTTAGCCCGTGAATTTTCTAGTCGAATCATTGGCTTACGTGATGGAGAAGTTGTTTTTGATGGCACGGCTGCTGAAGCGACAGACGAAGTTTTGACAAATATTTATGGTGCAGACATTTTGAAGCAAACTGAAGGTGTTGCATAATGAAATTAAAAGATACGATTCACCGCGATTTATATAAACGTTTATTTATTCTAGTGTTGGTTCTTTTATGTGTGTTTTCAAGTGCAAGAGTTACGGGAGCACAAATGGCGGACGTCTTTAATAACTTAGATCAGATGGGCATTTTTTTACAACGTTTTCTTAGTCCTGATTGGTATTATATTCCTAAAATCATTGAACCGATGCTGAAAACGATCAAAATGTCCGTTGTGGGAACAACATTGGGTGTCGTTTTTGCTGTGCCGTTTTCTTTTTTAGCAACAACAGTTGTGACTAGAAACTTTTTTGTGACAACGATCATTCGTTTTTTGATGAGTATTGTTCGTACGATCCCCAACCTATTATTGGCTGCCTTGTTTGTAGCAATGTTTGGAATCGGTGAATTTACAGGGGTATTGACGATTGCAGTATTTACGTTTGGTATGGTTTCACAGTTGATTTATGAGGCCATCGAAACGATCGATCATGGGCCAATCGAAGCGGCTGAATCAGTCGGTGCAACGAAAACACAGATTGCTTTTTGGTCGATTGCACCACAAATAACACATCAAATCGCTAGCTATTCTTTATATGCATTTGAAGTCAATATTCGAGCATCTACGATCTTAGGTTATGTTGGTGCGGGCGGGATTGGTGTGATTTTGAATTCTTCATTGAGTTTGATGCGCTATGACCGAGTGTCGATCATTATTTTATCTATATTAGTTGTGGTGATCACGATCGATTGGATCAGCGAAATTATCAGAAAGAGGTTGGTATAATGAGCATAAATCGGAAGTTAAAAAGCTATTTGCCAATCATCATTGTTTTAGCAATCATTCTTTATTCAGCAGCAGGGATTGATTATTCCGAAGCTGGAAATATGTCTTTTGATATGGTCAAATCCGTTCTTTCTGGGTTATTCCATCCTGATTGGGGTTATGTCTATGATGGTAGCGGAGAGGATTTACTGAGTTTGCTATTGTTAACGATCGGAATTGCATTTTTAGGTACCGTGATTGCGACTGTTTTAGCATTGCCGCTAACCTTTATTAGTGCTCATAATTTATGGAAGTCAAATACGATCGTCTCAAAAATCGGTAAGTTCATTTGTAATGTTTTAAGGGCTTTTCCTGAACTTGTATATGCCATCATTTTTGTAAAGATGGTTGGGCCTGGTCCTTTTGCTGGTGTCTTGGCAATTGGTGTTCATCAGATCGGAATGTTAGGTAAATTATATACAGAAGAAATCGAGTCGATGGATGAAGCGCCTGTAGAATCAATGACAGCAGTCGGTGCTAATTTTTGGCAAACGATGTTTTATGCACGCTTGCCGCAATTGATTCCAACCTTTTTATCACTTGCATTGAATCACTTTGAAATAGCGGTTCGAAGTGCTGCAACGCTTGGTTTAGTTGGAGCAGGTGGAATCGGTGCGCCAATGATTTTTGCGATTCAATCAAGAGCTTGGGATAAAGTGGGTATTATTTTGTTTGGGATCATTATTACAGTATTCTTGATCGATGCTGGAACTGGTTATTTACGTAAAAAACTACAGTAAATCGTGAGGATAAAAAAATGGAAAAAGTAACGATATTAAGTACAACAGATGTCCATGGTTTTTTGACAGCTGCAGCAAATGAAGAGAACGGTCTTTGTTCTCTTCCTGCGGTTGCTGAAAATTATCATGAACCTATAGTGATCGACAATGGTGATTTTTTAGTGGGTAGTCCTGAGACTACTTTTTTTAATACAACTATGGCCGTTTCGCCATTGATTGAACTAGCCAATAACATTGGCTTTGATGTAATGGTTCCGGGAAATCATGATTTTGATTACGGAATCGATTTTTTGAAGCGTCAAGTTGCTGCATTTAATGGAAAGTATCTTTGCGCCAATGTGCTGGATTTATCAGATGAACTGATTTTTGAGCCATATACGATTATTGAACGTGGGAATCTGAAGGTTGGTGTAATTGGTGTGATTACAGGAGTTATACCGCAAATCACTGATTATGAGCAAATCAAAGACTTGAAATTTATCAATGTGATTGAAAGCTTAAAACACTGGGTACCATTATTACGTGAACAAGTCGATGTATTGATCGTAAGTTATCATGGCGGGATCGAGCGAGATATGAACACAGGTCAGCCAACGCAATATGATACAGGCGAAGACCAGACTTATCGAATCATTTGTGAAATAACGGGAATCGATGGCGTGATTTGCGGTCATCAGCATCGAATCAATGCAGGGATATTAAACGATACGGCTGTTGTACAGCCTGGCTATCGAGGGAATTATATTGGGGAATTGACTTTTTCTGTTCAAGAGAATCATATGATGGATAAAAAAGCACGATTGATCGATACAAAAAAATACCCAGCAACTCATTATGATGTATTCGATAAAGAAGATTATGAAAATTGGTTAAAAAAAGAGCTTGATCTAAGTCGTTTTGATCAGTATTTAGCGAAGAAAATTCCAGGAGCTTTATATGCTGTCAATTTAAAAGGAACAACGATTGGAGACTTTTTAAGCAGTTTTAGACCTCCCTACACGCTGTCGACCTATCATGTATCTAGAAGTGAACTGAAAGCTCTATTATTAAGTCAATCCATTCAAGGTGTAACACTAGATAATGGTCAGCTTCTACCGGATCAATCAGATTATCGTATAACAGCGAATACAGCGATTTTTCCAAGTTATCGTTTAGAAATGAACTATATTTATAATGTTTTTGACGAATATATCGCTCGTGTAAACAACTATACTGACTAACAAACATTAATTTAGGCTTGAGGTGAAACGAAATGAAACAGCAATTGAAAATCTATTACACATCAGATGTCCATGGTTATTTATTCCCAACCAATTATGCAGATACACAAGAAAAAAATATGGGACTGTTAAAATGCATCCCAAACTTTCAAAAAGATGAGAACACCTTACTCATCGATGGCGGAGATATGCTTCAAGGCTCCGCTTTAGCAACATACTGTCAAGCTCATCCAGAAGAAGGTTTTCCTCAAGCAAAAGCATTGAACCATGCAGGGTATGACTTTGTTACATTGGGAAATCATGATGTTAATTATGGAACCAGTTATTTGTATCAGTATTTAGACGCACTCGATGCAACATGTGTCTGTGAGAATCTTCTAGATGCAAAAAGCCAAACAAAAAAATTTCCATGGACAATCAAAACATTAGCGAATGGTTTAAAAGTCGGTATCGTAGGTGTAGTGACAGATTACATCAATGTTTGGGAAAAAGCTGAAAATATCAAAGATGTTACCGTTTCTGATCCATTTACAGCGGCCAAACAAGCGTTGGAAGAAGTCAAATCGCAAGTTGATCTTACGATTTGTATTTATCATGGTGGATTTGAAAGAGATGTAAAAACCAGTACGATTTTATCTAAAACAAGTGAAAATATCGGCTATAAAATCTGTGAAGAACTCGATTTTGACTTACTTTTGACAGGTCATCAGCATTTATTGATCGAGGGCCAATTACTACATGGTACCTATATTGTACAGCCGTCATCTAACGCGCTTAATTATTTTGAAATCAATATTGAAAAAATACAGAATAATATAGAAATAACTTCAACTGTCGGCAAACCTAGCACGGCACCAGAATCTTATTTAATGGATGAGCTACAGCCATTAGAAACAAAAGTCCAAGAGTGGCTGGATCAAGCAATTGGCCAATTGAGCAGTGATGCATTAGCTGAGGATAAGCTAGAGATGGCATTATATGGAAGTCCGGTCATAGAATTGATTGGAGCCGTTCAACTGCAAGCCAGTAAAGCTCAGATCACAGTAGTTTCTTTGGCTAATACATCACCTGGATTTCATAAAGATGTAACGATGCGGGATGTGATTGCAACTTATCCATACACCAATCAGTTGATTACACTAAAAATCACTGGTGCTCAATTGAAGCAAGTTGTGGATAAAAATGCGGATTATTTTAGTTTAAATGAACAAAATGAAGTAGTCATTTCGCCAAGTTACTTGTATCCTAAAATTGAACATTATCATTTTGACTTTTTCGTTGGAATCGAGTATACGATCGATCTTTGTCAGAAGGCTGGAAAACGTGTCACTGCATTGCGTTATAAAAATCAACCAGTCAAAGATACTGACGAATTTACGATTGCATTAAGTGATTATCGAGCAAGTGGTGGAGGCGGTTTTAAAACCTATCTGGAATGTCCTGTTATTGATGAAGGGGCAGAAGAAATTGTTGGATTGATCATTGATTATATTCAATCACAAGAAGAAATTGTAGTGCCTAAAAACATGCATTACAAGATAAATCATTCGTGTGATCACGAGTTATAATGGTTGTTTATTGCAATAAAAATACTGTACAAAACTTTTTAGTTTTGTACAGTATTTTTATAAATAACGCGTGCAATTAATTGGATAAACTTATGTAGGGGAAAATAGCCGCCTAATTTAATGATAAAACTTGTCCAATATAAACAGTTGAATCACTTAAATTATTTTTTAACATTAAATCTTGAAGAGATAATTTGTTTTTTTCAGCAATTACAGAAAGTGTATCACCTTGCTGAACTGTATAAGTAGTTGGGGCAGGTTCTGTTGAGCGTTCAGTTTGTTGGTCAGGTACCTCTGATGAAGGGATGGTTGCTTGAGCTGTTTGACTTGAATCATCAGTGGTCGAGCTAGATTCTTTCGTTGTGCTTACTTGTGTTGAACTTTCTCTTACAGGAACATTATGTTCTGTATTGTTAGATACTGCTGGTTGATTCGTTGTTACATGAGCTTGTTCAAGCTGATTGACTTGTTTTTCTATACTGTTTAATTGTTCTTTTTGCTTAGCACTTGCTTGAACATTTAAAAATAGTAAAAAGCCCAATGCAAGTGTATTTATGAATAATAATAAAATAACAGTTATGATTGTCGGTTTTGATGCAGATGCTGGACGTTGCTGGTTGCGTCGCGAGTATTCTTCTTCCAAAATACGTTCACTCCTTTCGTAATGAATTTACTGAATAAACCCTGTAAAACAAAGCAATACTAGTATATCACAATAGTGTGTTACACTCCAAGTATAAAAAAAGTGTGCATGCTGAATTATATTTTTTTTAGGAAAAAGATGAAAATAAAAAAACGTATAAAACTAAAAAAAACATAATTAAATGATAATCAATAATTAATTAACAATTTTATAGGCTGTGTTTTTATAAGAAGTTTGTTTTTTTGAAACGAATTTTAAAAATAATTATTTTAAATACTAGTGGAACTTCTCTTATTAAGTTTATAATAGAGAGGGATAGCAAGCGTGCAAGAATTTGTCAGATGCATTAGACAGAAAAATTGCGTTTGCATCCATGAAAATGAGCACGCGATCGAAAGAAAATTGAGATAAAGTGAATAGTAAAATTCGATAACGATGCAATAAAACTGGAGGCAAGTAAGATGGAGCACAAACAACTGGACCAATTTCCAAAAGATTTTTTGTGGGGCAGCGCATCAGCTGCTTATCAAGTAGAGGGCGCTTGGAAGGAAGACGGCAAAGGCATTTCAGTTTGGGATGAATTTGTTCGGATTCCAGGTAAAACATTTAAAGGGACAAATGGCGATGTTGCAGTCGATCATTATCACCGTTATAAAGAAGATGTTGCTTTAATGAAAGAACAAGGTTTAAAAGCATATCGCTTCTCAGTAGCTTGGACTCGAATTTTTCCTAATGGACGTGGACAAATCAATCAAGCGGGATTACAGTTTTATATCGATTTAGTAGATGAACTGATCAAAAATCAGATCGAACCCGTGTTGACACTTTATCATTGGGATTTACCTCAGGCACTTCAAGATGAATATCAAGGCTGGGAGTCTAGAAAAATCATTGAAGACTTTACAAATTATGCGCAAACTTTGTTTGAGGCTTTTCGTGGGAAAGTAAAATACTGGGTTAGTTTGAATGAGCAAAATATTTTTATCAGTCATGGCTATTTGATGGCATCACACCCACCAGCAGTTAGTGATCCTAAAAGAATGTATCAAGCAAACCATTATGCTAATCTAGCAAATGCATCGGTTATAAAAAAATTTCATGAACTAGATATGCCAGGTGCTATTGGGCCAAGCTTTGCGTATAGTCCAAATTATTCACTTAATAGTGATCCTAAAAATATTCTAGCTGCAGAAGATTCAGAAGACTTAAATGCTCATTTTTGGATGGATGTTTATTTGTTTGGAAAATACCCAATTGCTGCCTTTAAAATGCTGAAAGAACAAGGTTTAGCACCTATAATAGAAGCAGGTGATGAAGAACTTTTAGCAGCTGGAAAACCAGACTTTTTAGGGATCAATTACTATCAAACCAATACAGTTGTTTTTAATCCGCTTGACGGTGTTGGTTTAGGCAAAATGAATACAACAGGAGAAAAAGGGTCCTCAGAAGAATCTGGACTTCCGGGTGTCTTTAAACGAGTAGAAAATCCTTTTGTTGAACGAACAAATTGGGATTGGGAAATTGATCCAGAAGGTCTAAGAATTGGTCTTAGAAGAATCGCTAGTCGTTATCGGATCCCTGTTTTGATCACTGAAAATGGACTTGGGGAATACGATAAACTAACGGATGAAAAAGAAATTCACGATGATTATCGTATCAATTATTTAAAGGGCCATGTTCATGCAATTAGAGAAGCAATCACTGATGGTGTTGATGTTTTAGGCTACTGCACATGGTCATACACGGATTTGTTGAGTTGGTTGAATGGCTATCAAAAACGTTATGGTTTTGTTTATGTAGAGCAAGATGAAAACCAAGACGGTAGCTTGAATCGCTATAAAAAAGATAGCTTCTACTGGTATCAAAAAGTCATTCAGGAAAATGGTCGTACAATATAAAATCATAATCAAAAATTTTTAATATAAGTTTCAAAAACAACGTTTAGTGATTGCTGAGTTAGTCACTAAACGTTGTTTTTATGAGTAGCCTTGCTAAACGGTAACAAGCAACACTTTTTACTTTTAATTCTTTTGCCTGTAGACTTATTTACGAAACTTGAGTAAATCATCATAGTGTAAAAATAAAGATTAAAACCAAGGAGGAACTGTCATGACTCAAAAAGTTGCATTCGTCACAGGAGGAAGTCGTGGAATCGGTTTAGCGATTGCCAAAAGATTGATTCAAGATGGATTTAAGGTAAGCATCGTTGGCCGTAATCTAGAGCATTTACAAGAAGCTTCTGAAAAATTAGAGGCAACTGCGGATCAATTATTGACGATTCAAGCGGATGTGTCAAAACGTGAGGAAGTTTTTTCAGCGGTGAAAAGGACAGTTGAAGTATTTGGTGATTTTAATGTTATTGTAAATAATGCTGGAATTGGACCAATCACACCAATCGATACGATTACAGAAGCGCAATTTGATGAAGTCTTTAGAGTCAATGTTGGGGGTGTATTATGGGGAATCCAAGCCGCCCAAGAAGTGTGGAAAAAATTAGGTCATGGAGGGAAAATCATTAATGCTACATCCCAAGCGGGCGTGGTTGGAAATCCAAATCTTAGCGTTTATAGCGGAACTAAATTTGCGATTCGTGGTATCACACAAACCGCAGCAAGAGATCTCGCAGACGAAGGAATCACAGTCAATTCTTATGCTCCTGGAATCGTTCGGACAGAGATGATGCTGGATATCGCACACGATGTTGGTCAAAATGCTGGAAAAGATGATGAGTGGGGAATGCAGCAATTTGTGAAAGATATCACCTTAAAACGTTTATCAGAACCAGAAGAAGTCGCAAATGTTGTCTTCTTTTTAGCCGGAAAAGATTCCGATTATATCA
Source organism: Enterococcus ureasiticus (assembly GCF_001730285.1). Taxonomy (GTDB): domain Bacteria; phylum Bacillota; class Bacilli; order Lactobacillales; family Enterococcaceae; genus Enterococcus_L; species Enterococcus_L ureasiticus. Next base: position 234,716 of record NZ_MIJZ01000012.1, on the reverse strand, counting down.
CAGGACAAACAATTATTGTCGATGGCGGGATGCAGTTTCACTAAGAGCGTTTAATTCAGGTAGTTTAAAGATTCTATTACAAGCACTTTCCTAGTTTCCTTGATATAATTAATTTGTATGGTGTAGAGGAGATCCATTATTTTGAGTAAGTTGGAAAATAAAGGAGGATATTACATGAATAGATTTGACGTAATTATTATCGGAAGTGGACCAGGCGGCATGGCGGCAGCTTATGATTTAGCTGCAGAAGGGAAAAAAGTTGCTGTGGTAGAAGCAGATCTTTGGGGTGGTACTTGTCCTAATCGAGGTTGTGATCCCAAAAAAGTTCTTTATGGCGCTGTTGAGGCCAGAGATAATGTACTACAATTGAAGAATAACGGTTTTGATGCAGCTCCTGAAATAAATTGGGGCAATTTAATGGCGTTTAAAGAAACCTTCACCCAAAAAGTTCCTGTTGAACAAAAATCTGGATTAGCAAGTGCAGGAATTCAAACAATCACAGGGTTTGCCTGCTTTAAAGACAAGCATACGATCACAGTAGAAAACAAAGACTATCAATCTGAGCGATTTATTTTAGCTACAGGACAGCGATCAGCTATTTTAGATATCCCTGGAAAAGAACACTTTGGTACGAGTACTGATTTTCTGAATATGAAAGAGTTGCCTGAAAAAATCGTATTTGTTGGTGGCGGGTATATTTCTCTTGAACTGGCCAATATTGCAAGTAGCAGCGGCAGTGAAGTCCATTTATTGCATCATAATGAGCGCCCTTTAAAAGGATTTGATGAAACACTGACTGAAGCGTTGATCGAAAATCTCAAGCTTAGAGGAATTCATTTTCACTTTAACGAATCAGCTGAGTCGATTACCAAACAAGGTGAGCAAGTTGAAATAACCTTAACTACCCAAGGAACAATGATAGCTGACCGTGTCTTTTGTGCAACGGGTCGGATTCCGAATGTCGAAGGCTTGAACCTAGAAAAAATCGGTGTTGCCTTCACCCATAAAGGCATTACAGTCAATGAACAATTGCAAACGACTGTAGAAACTATTTACGCACTAGGAGATTGTATGGAAAAAACACAGCCAAAGTTAACCCCTGTTTCTAGTTTTGAAGGGAGTTATCTTGCCAAACTTCTTAGCGGGAAAACACAAGCTGCTATTCAATATCCAGCTTTACCAACGATTATTTTTAGCTCACCAAAACTAGCACAAGTTGGTTTAACAGATAAAATCACTTTAGAAAATGAAAAATATAAGGTACAAGATTTAGACTTATCTCAATGGTTTTCGTATAAACATATCAACGAGCCGTTAGTCAAAGCGAAAATCATTACAGAAAAATCGACCGGTCTATTAGTCGGTGCGACCGTCTTAGGGAACGAGGCGGATCAGCTGATCAATATGTTTACTCTAATGATCAACCAAAAATTACCAGCCGAAAAAATCAATGAGATGATCATGCTTTATCCGACTGTTTCTAGTGATTTAAGTTATCTTTACTAAAAATAAGCTGCAAATGAAATCTAAACCATTTCATTTGCAGCTTGTTTTAATTATTTATCATAGAAGAAAATTAAATGTTGACTTGCCTTTAGCTGTAAGTAATAATAGGATAATTACATCAAAGATAGTGGAAAGTTGTTTATAAAAAAATGACTCATAAATATAATTTATCAATTATATGAAAATAAAGCATTAGATATTATAGACGATTCTTCTTAAAATAAAGATAGTGAAAAACTGAGCAAAGTTAATTTTAAACAGCTAGGAGAATGGCGATGGAAACAACGAAAAAAAACTACACCCCCTTGATTGGTTCTTTATACACAAATTTTATTTTTCAAGGTATGGCAGCAATCATTTTATCTCAAAATCTTAATGCCCTGATGGATAGCTGGCAAGCTACAGTACAACAAGTGACATTAGTCATTAGTGGTATTGGTTTGGGGCGCGTGTTGATTTTGTATTTTGCTGGTTATTTTTCGGATAAATTTGGGCGTAAAAAAACAGTACAGCTGGGGATCATAAGTTATTTGATTTTTTTCTTGGGAATTCTGATCAGTCAAAATTATTTACAAGGGCTCTTTTTTGCCTTATTTGCTGGATTTAGTAATGCCTTTTTAGATACAAGTACGTATCCAACTTTGATGGAAGCTTATCCGAATGAAAAAGATAACAGTTCTCTTAGTGTGTTGAACAAAGCCTTTATTTCTTTGGGGCAGTTTATTTTACCGTTGCTAACGCGATTTATGTTGAACCATGGAATTTATTATGGACTTGTTTTCGTTGGCTGCGCGTTAGGGTTATTTCTTAATTTGCTGTATATTTCTAAACTAGGATTCCCAGAAAGGGCAGAAGTGGATGAGAGCGCATCGCAAATAGTGAAAGAAGAAGTAAACGCCAAGGGAAAACAACCGCTATTTAAAATAGAAGGATTAGCATTGTTAGTGTTTAGTTTTACTTGTGTGTCTACGTTTAATATTTTTATTTTATGGGTACCATCTTTTGCAGAGTCTTTGAATCTTATGAATCACTCGAATAGCTTAGTGTTGGTCAGCGCATATAGTATTGGTTCGTTTGCATCAGTATTTTTGACGTCATTGATCGTAAAGCGGGGCGTTGCGCCAACGTTATTAATTGTATGGTGCACGTTCATTTCATTGTTCTTGCTGATTGGAATGACGTTGTTTCCAAGTGTACCGATGTTTTTGCTTGGCTCGATCGGCATCGGTGTTTTTGCAGCAGGAGGAATCTGGCAGCTAGGATTAGCAGTGTTGTTGGAGTTGTTTTCAAAAGGAAAAGGACGGATCACGAGTTATTATTCGATTGCAACATCCGTTTCTGTAATGATCGTGCCTTATATTACAGGACAACTGGAAAAAATCAATGTTTCGCTGATTTTTGGGTTGAATATTGTATTGACAGCTATTGGTGTTGTTGCAGCAGTGATCATTCGATACCGCTATAAAAAAGTAATGAGTGAGTGGGAAGCAATCGATAAAGAAATTGTTGACTTAAAAGGAATCGTTGATTAAAAAAAGAAAGGTATGTCTGGAAGAAGAAGACATACCTTTCTTTTTTACTTACCCAATCAAATTAACTAAAATCCCAGTGATGAAAACAGATGTAATTGTTACAGTAGAAAACCCAGCAATAATCATCTTCGGTAGAATTTGTCCTTCGATCAGGGCAATCTCTTCAGGTGTGCCATTGATACTTTTCGCTGCTTCCTGACTCAAAATCATTGTGCCCGGGAAGCCATACAATGAAGTCAAACCGATCGCAATCGACATCGATAAGCTATAGCCAAGAAACTTCCCGGCAATTGCCGCAAATAACACATTTCCAGTAACCCCCACTAAAAATGAAAGCGTCAATGGTAGAATCAACTCGATCAAATCATGAATAGAAATCGTTGCTAAAGGACCAAAGATAATAATTAAAATAGCTAACATCATTAATCCGTACGCATCAATCCCATTCAAAATATTCGGTTTGAAAATATTCAACTCTCTCAAAGCAATCCCAAACAGTAAGCAAAGAATGAACGTGTTGATCATACCATTGGTCAGGTTATTTACGAATGTAGCAAGTAAAACAGTTACTCCGACAACAAAGAGCGTACCTGCAGTTGTATGGAAAAGCTCTGGCAAACGTGTCTTTTTAGGTTCTTTTTCTTCCACTTCTTCGGCGCTAACAAAAGCATCAGGATTTTCTTGGTATTCTTGATGCAGACGATTGGCTTCTTTTCTTAAAATCAATGAAGTTAATGGGAAACCGATCAACCCTTGAAAGGCAGAAATCAAAACAGGTAAAACTGCTACAGATAACAATCCGGCAGCAATTGCAGCATCTTGAACCATGATGATTGAAATTGTGCCGCCAGAAATCGCACCGATAGCCGCAATCGCGTAACTTTGATCTTCAAATAATGGACCAACGAGCAATAATGCAGCAACGATCCCAAGTGTTGCGGCTACACCAATCAAGAATGTCCGCCATTGTTGTTTAAATTCTTTTAAACTGATTGTTGTTCCAAGATGGACTAGGATAAACCCAACAACGGTTGTTCCTAAGGCTAATAAAGAGGAACTAGGCAATAAATCTTCTGGAAATAAGTTCGTTTTAAACCCAATCAAGAAGATCAATGAAGCAATCAATAACGTTGAAAGCAGTGACTTGGTCTTTTTAGAAATATAATCACTGACCGTCCAAACAAGCATAATAATCGTAAAAGCTAATACAGAATTCATAATTTTCGCTCTCCTTTTTCTAAGTGGCTATTTTTATTGAATAGGGTGGTAGGTAAAACCTAAGCCATGAACCTCAGCAACGTTTGAAACAATTACAAATGAAGTTGGATCGATTTGATCGATAATGCGCATAACTGCTGGATACTCATTATTTGAACTGACGATCATCAACATTTGATTTTCCTGCTCAGTTTTACCGCCAGTCACATTGAAAAGAGTGACACCGCGATTAACAGTCTGCAGTAATTCCTCTTTAATTTCAGTTGTTTTATCCTTACTGAAAATCAAAATCGATTTTCTTCGTTTGACGCCTGTTTCGATATAGGTCATAACGATAGATGTGATGATGATCGATAATATCGCATATAGAAACGATTCAATGCCAAAGATAAACACATTCAATAAAACGATAAAGGCATCTGTCACTAAAAGACCTGTTGAGGTATTAATGTGCCAATATTTTTGTAAAATCAGAGGTGGAATTGTCGTACCACCACTAGAAGCGCCGATTTTATAAAGAATTGCAACACCGATTCCAAAAATCGCACTGCCAAAAAGCACGGAAAGTAAACGATCTGAGGTAACCATGATTTCAGGAACAACGGCTAAAAAGAATGGGAACAACAAACTGCCGATCAGGGTATTGAAGAACACTTTTTTCCCTAAAAAGAGGATCGTTAAAAGCAACATCAAACAATTTAAGACCAAAACAACGATCGACCGATCAATCGAAAAGGCTGCTTCTGCCAAAATACCTAATCCACTCACACCGCCTGCGGCTATCTGATGAGGGCCTAAAAACATATTGATGGAGATGCTTAGCAGCATAACTGCTAGGATAATCAACAAGATATTTTGACCTTTACGCACCGCAGTCATTTTACTGACCCGCTTGAAGTATGACTGTCGGGCATTTCATTGACGATAGCTAAAGCTAATTCAACTGATTTTAGCATTTCAGCAATTGGAATGTACTCATTGATTGTATGAATTTCTTCATATCCAATCGATAAATTTAATGTTGGTTTGCCGTGTGCGTTAAAGATATTGGCATCACTACCACCACCGCTGATTTCAGGTGTAAAAGTTCGACCAATTTTAGTTGTTGCCGCTTTAGCGATTCTAACAGGATCAGAATCATCAGCTAAATGAAAACCAGTCGCTTTTTGATCAACTGAAAGAGTGAAGTCACCGCCATGTAAGCTAGTCGCATTTTTGAAGGACTGTTCTAATTTAGTAAGAAAATCACGTGCTTTTTCATCTGAGATCGATCGTACTTCCCCTTGGATCATCAAGTGTTCCATCACAACATTGATCCCTGCACCACCAGAAATTTTTCCGATGTTTGACGTAGTATGCTCATCCAGTCTGCCAAACGGAATGCCTTCTAATGCCGTTTGAGCAATCGTGAAGGCTGAAATACCTTTTTCTGGTTCTAAACCAGCATGAGCGGCTTTTCCTGTCACTTCAATATCAAACATATAAAGGAAAGGACTAGCAACGATTCCATTTCCAGCTGGACCAGAATTATCAAATACATAGCCAAATGTTGAATCGATCAATGACATATCCAAGGCGGCGGCTCCAATCAAACCGATTTCTTCACCAGGAGAAAAGACGAGCTCGATCGGTCCTGTTTCGATATTGTTTTCTAAAATAGTCTCAATCATTTCTAAAAGAATCGCAATTCCTGCTTTATTGTCTGCCGCTAAAATCGTTTCACCTTTAGAATAAAGAATATCATCCTTCTCAAGCACTTCAATGCCTACACCAGGTTCTACAGTATCCACATGACAAGAGAAGAAGACCGGCTCCTTAGCTAAACTTCCAGTATATTTGGCAATCAAATTGTTTGAGCCAAGTTTGGTTGTTTTCATTGACTCATCTTCTGTGACTGTCAAACCTAATGCGATTAATTTATCGCTCAATAACTGCACAAATTCTCCTTCTTGACGTGAAACAGAAGCTACTTGTACCAACTCAGTAAAGGTCTCCACTAATCTTTTCTTATTCATATAAAACATCCTTTCTTATTTACAATCATTTATTCTGTGACCATCCATACTTCATCGATCAGTTTGATTTGATGCAATTTAAAATCTTGCAGCAAAGAGATAGTAGAAATGATCTTTTCCATGGCAATTTCTTCATTTTGTTCCATTGAAACAAACTGCTTTGCAATTGTTTCGCCATGTTTATTCAAAAGTTTGGCTTCAAAAAGGAATCCATAAGAAAAGTACTGCTCGATTTTCATGATTAATCACCATCCATTCTAGTTCGCTTGTTTTGTATATCACAAATTTATCACGGAAGGTTCTTGAAATGAATGGCAAAAAAAGGACTGAAATGACATTTTTTGTCATTATTGTATTTTATTTTAAGCATAAGCCAACAAGGACAAGGGTTTAACTAGGAGCGGATACTTTATCTGGCAATGTTTTCCTTTAAAGTGAAAAAAATGCCTGTATTATTAGATTTTTATCCGCTATTATAATGAATAAATAAGTTTTTTATAAAAAGTAATTCATCAGTTTTTATGATAGTTAAATAAAAAAACTTTTGTTATTTTAAGGAGGATAACTATGAATCAAACATTACGCCAATTTAGTATCGTTTTACTTGTTACAATAATCACATTTTTTCTGCTTTTTATTTTTTATCCGCAGTTCGTTTTGGTTATACTTTCATTTTTTGAGCTGATTTCTATTCTACTAAGTATGTACATTGTTTTTAGACGCAAGGATGTAACAAGCGTTAAAGTGGCTTGGGTCCTGACATTATATTTTGTTCCAGTCGTTGGGCTGTTTGTTTACCTTTTTTTCGGGCGCAGTAACTTGAAAAGTAACACTGTTCAAAAGCAAGAGCAGGACAGACTAGTTCGCTATGTTCAGAGTATAAACAGGAAGACATTAGAACCGTTGAGTTGTTTGGAAGAGAAAAATGAGCGCTTGTCGAAAAAGGTCGTAATGGGGGGGAATCAATTTGAGGTGCTTACAGATGGTGAAGAGACTTTTTCGGCTATTTTCGCAGCACTGAATGAAGCGAAACACCATATTCATTTGTTTTATTTCATAATCAAAGAGGATGAACTTGGGGATCAACTCCGAAAAATCTTGATAAAAAAAGCTTCAGAGGGAGTCAAAGTTCGCTTTGGGGTGGACGGTTTAGGTTCTGTAAAATTATCTGATGCGTATCTTGATTCTTTAAAAGCGGCTCAGGTAGAAGTAGAAATTTTCAATCCGATCCAGTCGTTTTATCATATTGCGAGAGCGAATTGGCGCAATCATAGAAAAGTGATCGTCATCGATGGAACGCTTGGTTTTGTAGGTGGTTTAAATATTGGGAATGAATATCTAGGCATAACACCCAAATTCTCTCATTGGCGAGATACGCATTTACAAATAGCAGGTCCTTTAGTGACACAATTACAGGAAAGTTTTTTATATGATTGGCTGTATATGAAAAATAGTGCTGGAAGTGCGAATGAATTTATGGTGGAAAGTTATTTTCCTACAATTGAAGTAGGAAGCGATGAAGGACAAGTGATTTATGGTGGTCCTTACGATCAAGAACGCGTGGTTCGGGATGTTTTGTTTAATTTGATCGATTCTGCGAAGGAGAAAATTTCCATTGCCAGTCCTTATTTTGTGCCAGACGATGAACTGTTGGCTTTATTAAGAAGGGGTGCTCGTAATGGTATCAAGGTGGAGATCATTATTCCAGGAAAAGGGGATAGAAAACTGTCTTATTATGGAAATGACTTTTATTTGGAAGATTTGATCAGTGCGGGGATTCAGGTCTATAAATACGATGATACGGCCTTTTTACATTGTAAAGTAATGATTATTGATGAGCAAGTTGCCACGATTGGCTCGACAAATTTTGATATTCGCAGTTTTGATATCAATCATGAAGTATCCGCTATTTTATATACCGGTCAAGCAATTCAAAAATTAGCGGATGATTTCAAAAAGGATCGAACCAACGCCAAACAAATCACAGCGCTTGAATTAGCACAAAGAAGCACTTGGAAAAAAATCAAAGGCAAAATCTGTGGCTTGTTTGCACCACTGTTATAAAGCTTGGAAAATCATATCTGACGTGTTTTAAAAGCGCTCGTGCTATACTATTACAAAGAAATCTAATGAAAAATGACGACACATTCAAGGGGGAAAAACATGCGGAAATTGTATATAGACTTAGTAACAGATAAAAAAGCGATCCGATTGATTAATCTAATTTATTTTTTAGCGGATACCTCTGATTTACTGACAATGGAAGATGTGGCAGCCAACTTGGGTGTGACAAAAAAAACGTTAAAAAGTGATCTAGCTATACTGCAGGAATACAGCCCAGTGATCGATGGATTTGTGCAAGTGAAAAAAGAAACTATTATTTTTAACCGGGACAGTACCTACACGATCGAAGAAATATTATCAGATATCATTGACCAGCAGCCACTTTTCACCTTGTTGAGTGCTTTATTGGACGGGGAGGAATATTCGATTGAAACATGGTGTGATCGGATTTGGTTGTCAGAGCGAACGTTGAGACGCTATTTGCCTCACTTAACTGAAGTATTAGAACGATATAACTTAACTTTACAACTATCGCCGCATTTGGCTTTGATCGGAGAGGAAGCCGACATTCGGTATTTATATTTCGATTACACAAGCCAACGGGGGTGGCGAGAAGAAGATGTTCATCTTGATGAGATGGTTCAAAAGTTTTATTACGAATTTCAAGAATCATTTCTAAATAAGTATCAAAGGGTGTTAACACTGGATGCAAATCGGGCGAAAATGTGGCACCATGTTATTTTGCAAAGAGTTGATAAGCATTTTTATATCCCTAAAAAACAGGAGTCTAGTCAAAAATATGCGATGACAGATCGTTTTGAAGTGTTTTCTGAAATCTATGATCAATTGATGAAGAAGTATTTTTCAATCGAAAATTTACCTTATGAAGAACACATCTATGCTTATGTCACAACCTTAGCAAGTGTCATTTATTTACCTCCAGAAGGAGAGATTTACTCAATCAATCTGACACGGAAATCCAATTACGACGATCGGTATAATACGATTTTTGATTTTGGTGAAAGTATTCCTCTTGATCCTTCAAGAAGCAAAGAAATGTATCATTGTGTGAATTCATTTTTGGAAAATCTTAGTTTATTATCTAGAATAACGCCATTATTTCAAAGAAACTCGTTCGAACTAAATCAATATGCCAAAGGGGAATTTCCTACTATTTACCAAGCTTGTTTGGCTAAATTAAAACAAGTCAAGTTAGCCCATGAGGCACGATTGGTATATCCAGAAGATGTAGCAACGAATTTGAGTTTACTTTTTAGCTCCTATTTAATTGATACGACGATCGAAAATAATAAAAAAATTCTTTTGAGTATTTCTGGTGAAGCCTGTTATGTTCAGCATTTAATTGCTATTTTAAAGAAACGAATCCCTGGCAATTTTGATGTCAGCTGGGTTTTTAATGAAAAAATTACTGAAGAGTATATAAAAAGAGAAGGCGTTGACGTGATTATTTATAATCATGTGATGCTAGTGCCAACTGAAGGGTGTTTAAGTATTAAGGTTTCACAGTTTCCTGCAACAGGAGAGTTGGAGAGGCTGACGAAAAAGTTATTTGAGCTTTGAGTAAAATCATAAGCAAGAGAAAAAAAGCCGAAATGAACAGATTAAAGTTCATTTCGGCTTTTTTCTAGGTTATTTTAAAAATTCTTTTGCAATGTTTTCATTGATAGTAATCATTTGGTAAAAGTCGTTAATGTTCACGAATTCATTAGGTTGATGCGCATATTTTGTTTCACCAGGACCTAGAATCAAAATAGGGAATTCTTTTTTTACACGTCCAAATTGAGAACCATCGGTATAACCAGTCATACCGAATGTATTCGCTGTTTCACTTGTAACTTTTGAAACAACTTTTTGTGTTAATACAGTGAAAGGATCGTTAAGTTCAGTTTTCATAGAAGGTAAATCATTGATGAACTCGATCTCTGCTTTAAAATCTGGAACGGTTGCTGTTAATTTATCTAGCATCTCTTTGAATTGTTGCTTTAACTCTGAATGATCTTGAGCTTTGATTGTGCGAATGTCGATCTCTACTGTACATTTATCAGGAACAACATTGGTTCCGTTACCGCCATTGATAATATCTAAACTGGAAGTTGAGGCGCCGACTAATTCATCTACAGATTGAGAGAAATCAAAGGTTTCTTTAAAGGCATTCAAAACTAAAAGCATATGTTCGATCGCATTCACTCCTTGATCTGGCATTGAGCCATGAGCTGTTTTCCCGTAAGTTGTGATACGAGGCCATAAAGCACCTTTATGCGCTACACCGATCTCAACATTTGTAGGTTCACCGATGACTAATGCATCTAAATCATCTGCATAGCCTTTATCAACTAATTGACCAGAGCCGATAGCGCTCGTTTCTTCTCCCACAGTCGCTAAAAGTTTGATGGTTCCTTTAAAGTTTGAGCCTGCTTCTTTTAAACGAGTCATCGCAACAACGGCTGCAATCAAGCCTGATTTCATATCACAGGTTCCACGTCCATATAATAAACCGTCTTTTTCAAATGCGGCAAAGGGATCTTCATCCCAAGGAATTTCACCCACAGGAACCACATCCATATGTCCAGAAAAACCTAGGACAGAACCTGCTTCATTGCCTTTTAGCGTTGCAACTAATTGATTACGTCCCTCGCTGTATTCTACCTGTTCACAAGGGATGTCATACTTTTCAAAAATCACTTGCAGTTTATCTGCAACTACTTTTTCTTTCCCTAAAATACTTTTTATTTGAACGACTTCTTTTAATAATTGTAATGCGTCTTGATTATCCATGAATACTCTCTCCTTATACTTGTTTTTCTTTTGGAATAATAAATACGATTGACCCTAAGGCTAAAACACAGAAAAGAATATTTGTCAGTAAACCAAAGGTAGCTCCTTGTGTATAATTACCGCTAGCACTGAATCCATTGTAAACTGCAGCAGAAATTGCTACTCCCAATGCTCCGCCAAGAGAGCTAGCCATTTTATAAATACCGGAAGCTACTCCGGCTTTTTCATTTGGAACACTGGAAATTGCTGTGTCTGTAGAGGGTGTTGCATACATGCCAAGTCCCATTCCGAATAAACTATAGCCAATAAAAACTAATACGAAATAGGCAGTGCCTGTAACCATCGTTAACGCCATCAAACCAACACCTGTTCCAGAAAGAATGGTACCCCACAACATTGGTTTTTTCGCGCCGATTGTTTGTAATAACTTTTCACCAATTCGAATCGTGATCAAAACTAGACACAAGTAACCGATCGATAACATTCCTGTTTTAGCAGAAGAAAGACCACGTCCTTGTTGAACATACGTATTGATAACGATCAATGTGCCGGCCACAGCATTCAATAAGAAGTTAGAAATCGTTGCACCTAGATAACCGCGGTTTTCAAATAAAGAAAACTCAACAAAACTATTGTCGATCGCTTGTTCTACTTTATAAAAAGCAATCAACCCTAAGATCACAACTACGGCTAAAATCAGCACGACTGGACTTGTCCAACCTAATTCAGATCCTTTAGAAACAACAACATTTAAAGCAACCATTGAAACGATAAATAAAAGTAAGCCCATTGAATCAAATTTACTATTGCTATTACTTTCGACCTTACTTTCAGGTGTACCAAAGATCAATAACGCACTACAAATCGAAACAATAATCGAAAAAATAAAGACATAACGCCAGCCTAAAGAACTAGCAATGGCGCCACCAAAGAACGAACATAATCCAGAACCGCCCCAAGAACCGATCGACCAATAACTTAGCGCTCGTTGACGATCTTTGCCTTCATAATAGGTTTTGACTAAGGCCATTGTTGCAGGCATGATACAAGCAGCCGATAATCCTTGTAAAATCCGACCACCGATAAATAAAATAGGGCCGTGTGCAATGACTAAAGCCGCTGAACCGATAACACTTAAAATAAGACCAATATATGTTAATTTCATTCTGCCTAATTTATCTGCCAATCCACCGGCTACCACGATGAAAATACCAGAGAATAAACCAGTCATGGAGATTCCTATGTTTAAAACGCCAGAAGAAACACCTAAGTCACTTTGTACGGCTGGCGCCATATTTAGTAAAGATTGGGCAAACAGCCAATAAGTCAAAACACTTAACACGATTCCTATCAGTAATTTGTTTGTCCCTTTATATGTTACAACCTCTGCTGTATGTGTTGTTGCTTTCATGATTAAACTCCTTCAGATAAATAATGTAAAACAGCTGCACCCATTGATTTTGCAGCGATCAATAAACAATCTTCGTCAATATAAAATTTTGGATGATGATGTGGATACATCGGCGTTCCTTCTTTATGAGCACCAACGAAAAAGAAACAGCTTGGTCGTTCTTTTGCATAATAAGCAAAATCTTCAGAAGGAGTTTGTGGTCCGGATTCGACTAATTGTTTCACTTCTGGAATTTTCGCTTCGGTCAATGCTTTAACAACCATTTCAGTGGTTTTAGCATCGTTGACACAAACTGGGTAATCATTGGCGTAATCAAGTTCGTAACGGATGCCGAATGTTTGGCAGATACCATCCAAAATTTGTTTGAATTCTTTTTCCACGATTGCTCGTGTTTCTTCTTTCATGATCCGTACATCGCCTTCTAGCGTAACAGAATCTTTAATGACATTAGCGGAACCTTTGCCGTCAAACGAACCAATTGTGACTGTTGCAGTATCAAATGGATTGATTCTACGACTGACGATTGTTTGGACAGCCGTGACAAATTGAGAAGCTGCTACGATCGTATCATTCGCATCTTGTGGTGTTGAACCATGTCCGCCTTTTCCTTGCATCACGACTTTAAAGGTTGCTCGACCAGTGTGAACAGGTCCTGAATGATAAAGAACATCGCCAAGGGGCATCAAACTCATCACGTGAATGCCCAAAACATGATCCACACCATCTAAACAACCAGCTTCGATCATCCCTTTAGCGCCACCTGGTGGTACTTCTTCAGCAGGTTGGTGGATCACACGAATCGTGCCCGCTAATTGATCTTTTAATTCAATCAGTGAATCAGCCAAAATCATCATATAGGCTGTGTGCCCATCGTGTCCGCAGGCATGCATGACATTTGGTGTTTTTGAAGCAAAGGGTAAGCCCGTATCTTCTTGGATCGGCAATGCATCGAAATCTGCTCGAATCGCTAAGAACGGTCCTTTTTTGCCGCCATGAATATCGACTAAAATACCATTACCACCGCCTACATTCGTTTGAACCTCACAGTCTTTACCAGCGTAAAAATCGGCGATATATTTTGCTGTTTCTGTCTCATGAAAAGATAATTCCGGATTCTCATGAAAATGTCGGCGAATCTTGATTAGTTCAGCTTCTTTTTGTTGAAGCAATGTGAATAATTGTGTACGTAAATCGTCCATTTGATCTTCTCCCTTCAAATACACTTCATATTCTATGCTTAATTAATAACTTCACAATGCTAGGAATTTCCAAATTTCAGAAATCCCTTTTAGAAAAGCTAACTCGGAAAATAAAAGGTGGTTGAACGAACAATATTTTCTTGTTTAGGTGTTATAATGAAAAGGAAATAAATAAACGAGGTAAAAATAATGATTGTAAATGAAAATTATCATATCAAGTATCAACAACTGCTGACAGAACAAGATGTGCTTTATAAAGAAACGACTATTTTGATGGTCTTAAAAGGAAGCATGTTTATTACTATAGAAGAAACAACTAATCAAGTAAGTGCAGGGGAATTGTTTGTCATCAATACAGGAGATCGGGTGCTCTTGAATAGCGATTTAAAACAAAGTTGTACTTATTTAAAATTGGGGATCAATAGTGTTTTCTTTGCGGCTCAATTTCCAGCTTTTTTTTATACGCGCTTTGACTGTGCACCAATTCAAAAAGAACATGGGAAAATGCCTGCAATCGCAGCATTAAGAAGACAAGTTGCGGAGTTGTGTTTAGTTGAATTTAGCGATGATCCTTCAAAAAGACTCAAAATCACTTTATTTTTAACTCAGATCATATTGTCTTTGGTTCATCATTTTCAAAAAGAAGAAGTCACAGAGTACCATCCTTCAGACAACCAAAAATTAAGAGAGATCTTGGACTACATCGAAGAACATTACCACGAAGGGGTCTTATTATCGGACACAGCAGAATATTTTTTTATGTCGGAATCCTCTTTATCGAAGTTTTTTAAGAAGGAAACCGGAGATTACTTTTCTCATTATGTGCGGACGATTTGTGTGAAACACAGTTTGTCAGAGTTACTGTATACGAAAAAAAGTATCGAGCAAATTGCTTTAGATAGCGGGTTTAGCAATAGTAAAACGTATCGTCAACATTTCAAAAAAATCTTTAACGATTCGCCAACCAGTTATCGTTCATCTCACTTAGAACAGACGAAGGCGCCACAAAAAATCGAACAAGTCGTTCAAACAACAGAGCTTCAAATCAAAGAAATTTTGGTCCCGTTATACAGTTATATTCAAACGGGTTTGGAAGAAGCTCATCCTTCAGAATTATCGCTAAAAACCAAACAGCTCCATATTACAACGGAGCAATCTGAAGCCGATTATCAAAAAAAAGACGTGATCATTCATGTTGGTTCGTGGGAAGCTTTAGCTTCTAAGAAAATTCAAAGTGAAATATTGGACATAAAAAAACAGATTGGGATCAAGTATATTAGTATCCAATCGCTATTTACACAAATTCCTCTAACGGTTCAGATCCATCAAGAAGCGGGGATGAATTCGTTTCCCGCATTTGAACAATGGGACTACATTCTGACATTTTTAGAAGATGCTCGGCTGGATATTTTTTTCCAGTTGTCTCTTGTAAAATTTAACCAGCTAAGTGTTAGCGTGAAAGACATCTGTCGTAAATTTTTTCGACATGTTCAAAATAAATTTGGCACAAAAATGACTGAGCAATGGAAAATCAATTGTCTATTTAAAGGGCAAAATCTTGCTGACTATTATCCTGATTTTCTAGAAGTGAAAAAAAGCTTATCTGAGCTCTCTTCTAAAATAGAAGTAGGCGCAGAAATTCCTTTACCTGACCCATTCTTTGAGCAAAATGACTCAGAACAAACGCGGTTTTTTTGCGAGACGATCGCAGCAAAGTGTGATTTTTTATCATTTTCTGCTGAGCCTAATTATGTGTTTCAAAATTTAGATAGCACCTTTCCGGATTTGAAAAATTACCATCAATATGTGTTGAATAAAACCTTGCATATCAAGCATGTTTTAAAAGAATACGAAATCAAGCTGCCACTTTATCTTACGGAATGGAACACATTGACTGGGATGACAAGAAATAGTAATGGAACCTTCTTTAGAGGCGCGATTATCTTAAAAGATCTTTTGATGCTGGATACGCTAGTATCTGGATTCGGGTTTTGGCTGAACATCGAGTTGTATGAGAAACAAACACAAGACCGTCCATTAAAAAATGATGGGTTGGAATTGTTTCATTTTTACAGTGGGAGAAGACCTGTTTATTTTTGTTTGTGGCTGGCTAGAAGGTTGGAAGGCAAAGTTCTGGCGCAAGGTGAAGAATATCTGCTGACCTATGTTGACGGGAAGTATCAGTTACTGTTGTTTAATCCGAATTATTTTGATCCACATCTTTCTTCAGAAGAGGCGTTTCTAGAAAGCCAGGCCGTAACGTTTGAAATCGAATTAGCAGCGATTAAATCAGCTCATTATCAAATCAAGCAAATTGATTTCAATCGTCATAATGGCGCGTTATTTTACACCTATGAAGAATTCCGCAATGCAAAAGCACTTGATATAGAGACACAAGAATATGTTGTAGAGAGTACTCGACCGAAAATCAAAGTCTTCGATACTCAAATCGATGATACGTTTAATTATTATGTGACACTAGATACAAATGGTATCGTACTGTTGGAATTGACGCCTATTTTATGATCGATCAAAGGTCGTTTCCTTGACGAAAAGCCCTCTACTGGCTAGTATTTAATTAAGACAGGTAATTGGAGAGGAAGAAGTAAAATGAGTATTTATGATTATCAAGTAAAAACGACAAAGGATGAGACCGTTTCATTGGAAGATTATCGAGGAAAAGTACTCCTAATCGTGAATACAGCGACAGGTTGCGGTTTTACACCTCAGTATGAAGGACTAGAAGAGTTATATAAAAAATACCGTGAACAAGGGTTAGAAATCTTAGATTTTCCTTGTAATCAATTTGGACACCAAGCACCTGGAACAAATCAAGAAATCAGTGAGTTTTGTCAGTTGACCTATCAAACGACGTTTCAAACGTTTGGAAAAATCGACGTAAATGGTGAAAATGCTGATCCTTTGTATGAGTATTTAAAAGGTGAAAAAGGTGGACTTTTAGGTGGCGCGATCAAGTGGAACTTTACTAAATTTTTAGTAGATCGTGACGGCAATGTGGTCAAACGCTTTGCACCAACTGTTGAACCAGAAAAAATTGCTGGAGATATTGAAAAATTGTTGTAAGAAATATTTTTTTATTCTTAATATCAATAATCATCTCATGATATAATGATTGTGCTAAGCAAGAACATAAAGAGTAAGCCCCTGGAGAATTGGACTCTCCAGGGGCTTTTTGTGGCTAATGTCACCATATCTACTGTTACTTCTTGTACTTATTATTCAGCCAATACTTAAAATTACGAGAGTAGGATCCCAACAAGAAGCGGACAAGATTAATGCTACGGACATAAAGAGGACACCTCCGTTCAGTCCCAAGACTGTAAGATAGGCGACAACATAAAATACGCAAAGTTTAAAGTAAATCTATTTTTTACAGAGATTTTAGTTTAGAAAATATAGAAACCGCTTACGCGTATAAAGATTGTATAAAGACCCAACCCAAACTTTAACACTATCTTTATATAAAATTTGATATCCTAAATCCATCAGATGAAAGAGAGGGATTTTGATGACGATTATTACTGGAATTATCGCAGGGTTACTGCTTATTTATCTATTTTACCAACTATTTTGGGGGGATCAACAGTGAGCGCAATTATTATTCAACAAGCTATCTTCTTCATCGTTTTAATCGGATTAGCGATTCCGTTAGGTTTTTA
The DNA here is from genome assembly GCF_001730285.1 of Enterococcus ureasiticus. Taxonomy (GTDB): domain Bacteria; phylum Bacillota; class Bacilli; order Lactobacillales; family Enterococcaceae; genus Enterococcus_L; species Enterococcus_L ureasiticus. Next base: position 217,295 of record NZ_MIJZ01000012.1, on the reverse strand, counting down.
TATCCATAAAGTGATGACCAATCAAAAAACGTTTTTGACAAAAATCATCAGCCCGATCGAAACAAAGATCTATCAATTTCTAGGTACGCCAGCGCAAAAAGAAATGACAGCGAAGCATTATGGCTTGAGCGTTTTATTTTTTAGTTTCTTTTCGTTTGTTATTTTGATGGCGATGCTTTTAGGACAAGGCTTTTTACCATTGAATCCAGAAAAACTGCCTGGAACTAGCTTTTCATTAGCCTTTAACACTGCAGCTAGTTTTATTACCAATACCAACTGGCAAGCCTATGCGGGTGAAGATACTCTATCGATCTTTACACAAGCATTCGGATTAACCGTTCAAAACTTCGTATCCGCAGCGGTTGGGATTGCCGTGTTGTTTGTTTTACTTCGTGGCTTCACAAATCGGACAAGCAAGCAGATCGGAAACTTCTGGCAAGATTTAACGAAAATTATTTTATATATTTTAGTACCGATTTCTTTTATTGTTTCCTTGTTGTTGATTTCTCAAGGTGTCGTTCAAACCTTTGCTGGTTCTGTTGAAACGACCAGTTTGGAACTAGGGCAAAAAATCTTTTTACCATTAGGAACAGTTGCCAGTCAAGTTGCAATCAAACAATTAGGTACAAACGGTGGTGGTTATTTCGGCGCAAACTCAGCACATCCGTTTGAAAATCCTAACTTGATCAGTAACTTTATCGAAAATTGTTCGATTCTCTTGATTCCAGCAGCATTAATCGTCGCCTTCGGTTTATTTGTAAAAGACTGGAAACAAGGTAGAACGATTATGATCGTTTCACTTGGTTTTTTAATCGCAGCACTGATTGGTGTGACGTTAAGTGAATATTACGGGCCGCAATTCAGTCACGTGATTGGTCAAATGAATATGGAAGGAAAAGAAACACGTTTTGGTATCGGCTGGTCTGCTCTTTGGGCAGTTAGCACAACGGCTGCTTCTAACGGTTCTATAAATGCTATGCTAGATAGCTTTACGCCACTTGGTGGTTTGATTCCGATGTTCTTGATGCAACTAGGGGAAATCATCTTTGGTGGTGCCGGGAGTGGACTATATGGGATGATCGTTTTCATCTTGCTCGCTATTTTTATCGCTGGTTTATTAGTGGGAAGAACACCAGAATATTTAGGTAAAAAAATCGAACCTTTCGATATGAAAATGGCCTGCCTAGTCATCTTAACCCCTTTATTATTAACCCTACTTGGAACAATGTTGTTTATTTTAAATCCTCAAGCAATGTCTTGGTTGACTAATCAAGGACCACATGGTTTTTCTGAGATTCTTTATGCATTTTCTTCTCTAGCGAATAATAACGGAAGTGCTTTTGCAGGTCTAACAACAGATACGACTTTCTTGAATATCTTAGGCGGCATCATCATGATCCTTTCTCGTTTTATCCCGATGTTGGCTGTAATTTACCTCGCTTCAAACTTAGGGAAAAAGAAAGTCGTAGCAACTGGATCTGGAACACTTTCAACGACAAATGCAACATTTGTAACGATGTTGATTATTGTGATTTTAGTGATTGGCGCTTTAAGCTTCTTGCCATCTATGGCGTTAGGACCAATCGCAGAACACTTTATGACAAAATAAAGTAAAGAAGGGGAAACAAGTGAAAAATACACAAAACAAACGCACTGTTTATATAGATGCTTTTAAATCGTCCTTTAAGAAACTGGCACCAATGATTCAACTAAAAAATCCGGTCATGTTAGTCGTTTATTTAGGAGCTATTTTAACGACAGTTCTTTATTTTTTAACTTTTGCAGGCTACAAAGATGCAGAACCATTCTTTATCTTGGCGATCGCCATTATTTTGTGGCTGACGATTTTATTCGCTAACTTTGCCGAAGCCATCGCAGAAGGGCGTGGCAAAGCACAAGCAGAAAGTTTAAAACAAGCGAAAAAAGAGGTTATCGCGCATAAAGTAGCTTCAATAGAAGACGCGAAAACAAAAAAATTCACGGAAATAAAATCATCTGAATTAAAAAAAGGGGATCTCGTTTATGTAGCAGTCAATGAGCAAATCCCAATGGATGGCGATGTGATCGACGGTGCGGCTTCGGTGGACGAAAGTGCCATCACAGGAGAATCCGCTCCAGTGATTCGAGAATCGGGTGGTGACCGTAGTGCTGTAACAGGCGGAACAACGGTTGTTTCAGACTATCTAGTCATCAAAGTGACCGCTGAAAATGGCGAATCATTCTTAGACAAAATGATTTCCATGGTAGAAGGGACAGAACGGAAAAAAACACCAAATGAAATTGGTTTACAAATTATTTTGATCATGTTGACGATCATTTTTCTAGTCGTTTCAGCAACCTTATTGCCTTTCACCAAATTTTCAAGTGAACTTGTCGGCAATGGTTCTGCATTAGCCTTAACAACGATCATTGCATTGTTGGTTTGTTTAGCACCAACGACGATTGGCGCTTTGGTTTCTTCCATCGGAATAGCTGGAATGAGCCGTTTAAATAAAGAAAACGTGATTGCCATGAGTGGCCGTGCAATTGAAGCAGCTGGCGATGTGGATATTTTATTATTAGATAAAACAGGAACGATTACATTAGGCAATCGCCGAGCAAGTGAATTTATCCCAGTTGCTGGTGTCAGCGAATATGACTTAGCAGATGCAGCTCAACTATCTTCTTTAGCCGATGAAACAGCTGAAGGACGCAGTATCGTTATTCTAGCGAAAGAAAAATTCGATATCCGCGGCCGTGAATTAAATCATGTGGAAGTTGAATTTATCGAATTTACAGCCAAAACTCGGATGAGCGGTATCAATTATCAAGGAGACGAAATTCGCAAAGGTGCCGCTGACACGATGAAAAAATATGTGGAAGAAAAGGGCAATCTCTATCCAGAAGAATGTGATACAATCGTTCAACGTGTTGCCAATGAAGGTGGGACACCACTCGTTGTGGTCAAAAATAATCAAGTATTCGGTGTGATCTACTTAAAAGATATCGTCAAAAATGGCGTGAAAGAAAAATTTGAAGATATGCGCAAAATGGGGATAAAAACCATTATGATCACAGGAGACAATCCGATGACAGCCGCTGCGATTGCTGCCGAAGCAGGCGTGGATGATTTCTTAGCAGAAGCAACCCCAGAAAATAAAATGAGTTTGATTCGTGACTATCAAGAAAAAGGACATCTAGTTGCAATGACGGGTGATGGTACCAATGATGCTCCGGCATTAGCTCAAGCAGATGTTGCTGTAGCAATGAATACTGGCACACAAGCAGCCAAAGAAGCAGGAAACATGATCGATCTAGATTCCAGTCCAACCAAATTGATCAGTATCGTCAAAATAGGAAAGCAATTGTTGATGACACGTGGTGCATTGACGACATTTAGTATCGCCAACGATATTGCCAAATATTTTGCGATCATTCCAGTCTTGTTTTTCAGTATTTATCCAGCATTAGATGCGTTGAACGTCATGAAACTGACTAGCCCAACAACAGCGATTTTATCAGCAATCATCTACAATGCCTTTATCATTGTAGCCTTGATTCCGTTGGCGTTAAAAGGTGTTTCATATAAAGAAAAACCAGCTAGTAAAATTTTAAGTCACAATTTACTTGTCTATGGATTAGGCGGTATTGTAGCACCTTTTATCGCCATCAAGTTGATCGATATTATTTTGACTTTTGTTTTATATTAAGAAGGAGAAAAAATGATGAAAAAAATAATGATCACTTCACTGAAAAGTATTTTATTATTTACCATAATCTGCGGTGTCATCTACACCGCAGCAGTTACAGCTGTCGGACAAGTTTTATTTCCAACTCAAGCAAACGGCAGTCTGATCAAAGAACAAAAATCGGGAAAAACAGTTGTCACGGGATCAAAATTAATTGGACAGACCTTTACAGAAGCAAAATATCTACATGGACGCTCCGATCAAGTCAGCCAATTGTCTCCTGTTTCCAAAGAACAAAAAACGCGTGTTGAAAAACGTGTACAAGAATCTGACAAAAAGCAGGTTCCAATCGATTTAGTCACAGCATCAGCAAGCGGCGTCGATCCTGAAATTTCAATAGAAGCCGCAATGACGCAAGTCGATCGCATCGCTGCCGCTAGAAATATGAAAAATAGCCAAGTCCATGCTATAATCAAACAAAATATCAGTGGCGTTAAAATCGGACCTGTTGATTCACAACGTGTGAATGTTTTAGGGGTCAATCAATCGCTGGATAAGTCTGAATAAACGGTGAGATCAGAATCACTTCTGTCTCAACCTGGATATAAAGGATGGAATAACAAGTGGAAGATGAACGTTTAGATCCAGAACAGCTATTAGAAAAATGGAAGAAAAACGAACAAAGCCTGAGGTCTGGTCGACTGAAGGTTTTCTTCGGTTATGCGGCAGGTGTGGGGAAAACATACGCGATGTTAAAAGAAGCCCACGAACAACTTGCAGAAGGTAAATCTGTCCTAGTCGGCTACGTAGAACCTCACGCTCGTCCAGAAACGGAAGCTTTGGTTGCTGGATTACCTACAATGCAAACGAAAAAGTACGAATATAAAGGTATCACCATCAACGAATTTGATGTAGACGAGGCTTTACAAGCTAGACCGGATATTATTTTGGTCGACGAACTGGCTCACACCAATGCGATCGGAGCTAGAAATAGAAAAAGATACCAAGATATTGAAGAATTACTAAAAGCAGGTATCGATGTCTATACCACAGTCAATGTACAACATATCGAAAGCTTGAACGACATCGTGGAACAAGTGACAGGTGTTCATATTTCTGAAACCGTACCGGATACATTTTTTGAAACGAGCGCTTTAAAAGTAGTCGATATTGAGACCGAAGAGCTATTGGAACGACTGAAACAAGGAAAAATCTATCACTCAGAAAACGCCAAAAAAGCCATGGCCAACTTTTTTAAAACAGATAATCTAACATTATTACGAGGCTTGGCGATTCGAAAAGCCTCCGATCATATCAATACAACCAATCAGCAAGAAACACAAAAAAGTACCGGTATTCATTCGAAATTACTAACGATCATTGATGAAAAAAATCCGGATATGACTAAAAAATGTCTGCGCTGGACTGCTCGTTTAGCTCAAGCTTTGGGGACTGAGTGGATCGCATTAGAGATTTTAGAAGATATGTCTGAGCACTCAGAATCGGATAATTCAAAACTCGCAACCAAACTTGGCGGTGAAGTCGTCACCTTAGAAAGCGACAACCAGCGGGACACAATTGTTCAATATGTGAAAATGCGAGGAGTTACGGATCTGGTAATGGGGAAAGTCATCAAGCGCTCTCGCTTTATTCGCTTGTACCGACCAGATTTGGAGGATGAACTGATTGCTTTTATTCCAGATGTGGATATTCACTTAGTTCCGTATCAATCCAATAAATATCTACTAAATAAATATGCTGTTAAGAAAAAGAACTTACATAGTATATTTACTTGGAAAGATTTTTATATGACTTTAGGATTACTTGCAGTGGCAACGTTACTTTCTGAATTGGGTTCTTACTATCATATTGGCGATCAGAATTTGATTTTGATTTACATTCTTTTTGTTTTGTTAGTGGCTCGGATAACGACGGGCTATTTATGGGCAGCATTGGCCTCGATTGCTAGTGTTTTGATGTTTAATTGGTTTTTTGTTGACCCTCTTTTTTCTTTAACTGTTTATAAACAAGGCTACCCAGTCACGTTGATTTTCATGCTTTTGGTGGCTTTATTGGTCAGCAATTTAATGATGCAGATCAAAAAACAAGCTTTTTATGCCATGAAACGGGAACATCAATTAGAAATTTTGTATGAACTCAATAAAAAATATCTGGTCACTCATGATCAAAAAGAAATCTTAGCGACAACAGCCGAATATTTATCGAATATGCTAGATAGAGAAGTGGTTTTGTATGGAGAACAAGAACTGAAAAATCCAGCTGGTGCTCCGATCAAAGGTCCTTTAAGAAGTTTGGAAGAGCTCGCTGTTGCCAATTGGGTGTTTGTGAATCAAAAAGAAGCAGGCTATGGTACGGATACATTAATGGGCGCGAAAGCTCTTTATTTGCCTGTGTTATCAAATGGTGTCACACTAGCAGTGATCGGGATCGAAAAAAGCAAAGAAAATCCGATTACAGATGAGATTATCAGCTTTTTAGAATTGATTTCTACCCAACTCTCTCTAGCAATCGAACAAAATAAACTGACTTCTGAGCGGCAGCAAATTTTATTTGAAAGTGAAAAAGAGCGGATGCGGGGAAACTTATTACGAGCAATTTCTCATGATCTACGTACACCGCTTACTGGAATATCAGGATCTGTGGAAACCATTTTAAATGATAGTGAAACAGCCAAACTTCCAGAAGAAACCAAACGTAAACTACTTGTCGGGATCAAAGATGATGCGGATTGGTTGATTCGTATGGTGGAGAATTTATTGTCGATCACTCGAATCAATGAAGAAACAATGAAAGTTGCGAAAAGTAAAGAAGCCGCTGAAGAAGTTGTGGCCTCAGCCATTCAACGCATTAGAAAAAGTTATCCAACTAGCCAAATCAACGTATCATTACTGGATGAATTTGTGTTAGTGCCAATGGATTCTATCTTGATCGAGCAAGTACTGTTTAACTTAATGGAAAATGCCATCCGACATTCTAACAGTGAGTCGCCTATTTTTGTAACGGTTTCTTTAACTGAAAAAGAAATCACGTTTGAAATAGCAGATCAAGGGAAAGGATTGACCAAAGAGCAACTTAAATTGTTGTTTAGCGGGATGACTAAACAAAGTACGCCAGTGGATTCTAAAAGTGGAATGGGAATCGGTTTATCTATTGTAAAAACGATCATCATGGCGCACGATGGCACACTTACTGCCGGAAACAGACCACAAGGCGGTGCAATTTTTACATTTACTTTACCGCTAGAGCGAAAGGAGAAAAAATAATGGCGACGATTTTGATTGTTGAAGACGATGATGTAATCGCTGAATTTATGGGTGCTGTTTTAGAAAAAGAAAAGCATACGATTCATTTGGCGCATTCAGCTTTGGAAGGATTATCGACATTTCGAATGTGGTCCGTAGATCTGATTTTACTTGATTTAGGTTTACCAGATCAAGATGGGATAGAAGTTTTAAAGAAAATTCGTGAGACCTCTCCTGTACCGATCATCATTATTTCAGCTCGTGATCATGAAAATAATAAGGTTGAAGCACTGGATCTAGGTGCAGATGACTACATTACAAAACCTTTCGGGACACCAGAATTGCTTGCTAGAATTAGGACGGCCTTAAGGCATGCCGCAAGTAATTCCAATCCTCAATTAGAAGTGAAGCAAATCAACAATGGCGATTTGTGTATCGACATTGAACACCATACTGTCAGCAAGAAGGGCAACGTGATCCATTTAACGCCAAACGAATACAAGATCATTCAAGTTCTTGGTGAAAATATAGGAAAAGTACTGACACACACTTATATTTCTCAGAAGGTTTGGGGACCGTATAGTAATGAAAGTCAAACGCTTAGGGTAAACATGTCAAATATCCGTAAAAAAATCGAAGATAACCCTGTTGAACCAGAATATATTTTGACAGAAATTGGGATTGGGTATCGGATGTTGGAAAAATAATAGAAAAAAGGGCATCTGTTGTGCATATCACCTGACAAAGGATGGTGAAATAAACAATAAGACAGTAAGTGAACAAGGGAGGTCTGGAAATGAATGTTGTAACGGCTATTGATTCTATGAAAGGATCTCTATCCAGTATTGAAGCAAATCAAATCATTGCAAAAGTATTTACTAAACAAGGACATGTTGTTAAAGAAATAGCGATTGCCGATGGCGGTGAAGGTACAGTAGACGCTGTTGTGAAAAATGGTGACGGTCAGAAAATTGAAGCAAGAGTCCATGCTTTAAATGGTCAGTTAGTAAATGCTGAATTTGGCTGGTTTAACTCTGGAAAATTAGCTGTGATCGAATCAGCTGCAGCATCTGGCATTCAATATTTAGATGGAACAAAAACGACTCATCCACTGAATACCTCTTCTTATGGCACAGGAGAATTGATTTTGGCAGCAATCGATCAAGGTGCGCAGACGATCGTCATAGGCTTAGGTGGAACGGGAACAGTAGATGGCGGTATTGGGCTATTAAGTGCTTTAGGTGTTGCATTCTTTGATCAAGAAAATCAGCTATTGCCTGCTAAAGGAAGTAGTTTAGAAAAAGTTGCTCATGTCTCTACAGAACACATAGATTCACGCTTGTCAGGTGTCACCTTCCATATTGCTTCTGATGTCACTAGCCCATTATTAGGTGAGACAGGCGCTGTCTATATGTTTGGGCGCCAAAAAGGCTTGGCGGAAAATGAATTGAACAACTACGAGCGTGGTATGAAGAACTATCAGGAAATAATCAGTGGAACGAAAGAGTCAGCTGCAGGAGATGGTGCTGCTGGGGGACTTGGTTTTGCTATCAGAGTATTTTTAAACGGAAGCGTACGTTCGGGATTTGAGTTTATTTCAGAACAGACTGGTTTAGAAGAAGCGATTAAACATGCTGATTTAGTGGTTACTGGTGAAGGGAAAATGGACAATCAAAGCCTCCAAGGAAAAGTCCCAGTTGGAATTGGACGTATTGCCAAAAAATATCAAGTACCAGTTATTGCTTTTGTCGGAAGTTTTAATGGCGATCATCAGCTTTTTTATGAGGAAGGTATTTCTGTGATTATTCCAATTGTCGATCGAATCGTAACGTTAGAAGAAGCGATGAATGAGGCGAAACTAAACCTAGGAACGGCAGCAAATCGAACCTTGGATTTATTGACGCTGATGGAAAAATAATCGACTAAGTTTATGTTATCAAAAGGATTTAAAAACAATACTTATTAGTATAAACAGCTAATAGGTGTTGTTTTTTTATCTCCTCCTTAAGTCCAGAAAATATAGGTCTTAAGTACCATGACAAGAATGAAGAATTCCCTCAGAATAGTAAGAGAAGTAAGGGGATGTAAGATGAAAAAAAGGAAAAAGAGTAGACAATTATTATGTAAGAAAAAAGAGAGAGAATCAGTGGAGGGGAAAACATGTCTGTAATTGAAGCAAGAAATATAAAGAAAAGTTATGGCCGTAATGAATCGAAATTTGATGCATTAAAAGGTGTGGATTTAAAAATCGAAGAAGGTGAATCCGTTGCGATCATCGGGAAAAGCGGATCAGGAAAATCAACCTTTATGCATATTTTAGCCTTATTAGATAAACCAACTTCAGGAGAAATTTTATTAAATAACCAAGATGTAACAAGCATCGGCAAAAAAGAATTGGATAAAACACGAAACAAACAATTCGGATTTGTGTTTCAACAATTTTTCATGAATTCTAAAGATACAGTTTTAAACAATGTCATGTTACCGCTAAAAATCGGTGGTATTTCAAATGGCAAACGCAAAGAAATGGCGCTTGAAGCCCTAAAAGCTGTTGAATTAGATGATAAAATCAACAATAAAGCGAACAACTTATCTGGTGGACAAAAACAACGGGTTTGTATTGCGCGTGCGTTGGTCAATAATCCTAAAATTATTTTTGCAGACGAACCTACCGGAAACTTAGATTCCACAACGGGTGATAAGATCGAGCAGCTGTTATTTGATTTGAACAAAGAAAAAGGGATCACACTGATTATTGTCACTCATGATCCAGAACTTGCGGCGCGCTGTGATCGCCAAATCCATGTGCGTGACGGATTAATTGTGGGAGGGAACGAGTAGATGAAATTTAGTGATATTTTAAAATCAGCCAGTTCAAATTTAATGCGCAATAAAGGGCGCACCATATTAACGATTGTAGCTATTTTTATAGGAGCATTTACCATTTCACTGACAACAGGTGTCAATATTGGGGTCAATGATTATATCGATAAACAAGTCGGTAGTGTCGGTGGCCAAAATCAAATCATGATCCAGCCCAAAATGACTGGGGGGCCTAGTGAAGATGGGGAACCACAAAAATATGATGAAAACAAAAAATCAAGCTCAATGCAACAGCAGGAAGCGTTAGATAAAAAAGATCTTGAGAAAATCAAAAAGATTGATGGAATCAAAAATGCGGAAGCAATGAAATCAGTTTCGACAAGTTATATTTCTGGAGAGAATAATGAAAAATATGTTTTTTCAGGAATGCCAATGGTAGAAGAATTGAATGTAGATCTCGAAGCGGGCAAAGGCCTTGACCAAAAAAGTTCAGAATTTCAAATCAATTTGGCACCAGAATATGTGAAATCGTTAGGTTACAAATCAAGTGAAGAAGCAATTGGAAAAACAGTCAAAATAGCAGCACCCTCCACAGCTACTGGAGAAGAAAAAGTAATTGAAGCTAAGATCACAGGCGTACGTAATACTAGCTTGATCCAAGATGGAATGTCTTTATTGAACCATTCGCTTGTTGATGAGATTTCAAAAATCAATGAAGAAGGTTTGCCAGAAGCAATGACTGGACAATACGGATTGATCATGGGTGAAATGAGCAAAGATGTAACAAAATCAGAAATCGCCGATGTAAAAGAACGTTTGGATAAAGCAGGCTATATGGGACAAACAGTTGAAGACCAAATCGGTATGATCAGAAACGTGATCAATGCGATCACAGGGGTATTAACGATGTTTGGCGCCATTGCGTTATTAGCCGCAAGTTTCGGAATCATCAATACATTGTATATGTCAGTTCAAGAACGTACAAGAGAAATCGGCTTAATGAAAGCGATGGGACTAAGCAGTGGTAAAGTCTTTACGATTTTCAGTGTGGAAGCAGCATTGATTGGATTTTTAGGTTCCCTTTTAGGTATTTTAGGAGCAGTCGGTGCAGGTGCGTTGATCAACCAAATCGCAGCTGATTCATTCTTGAAATCATTGACAGGCTTCACCTTGATTCAATTCTCGGCTTCTTCATCTGCTGTGATTATTTTGGTAATCATGGGAATCGCATTCCTTGCAGGAACATTACCAGCACGTAGAGCAGCGAAACTAGATCCAATTGAATCGTTACGTTATGAATAAGTGTTAAATGATGAGGACAAAGCATTTATTGCTTTGTTCTTATTTTTTGTAAGCATATTTTTTACCTAAATAAAAAATAAGGAGTATACTGAGTTCATATTTTGTTTAAAAGACGGAGGAATCATAACTATGAAAGCAGTAGTCATCAATCAATATGGCAGCAAAGAAGAATTAACTGAGCAAGACGTAACATTACCTGAATTAAAAGAAAATCAAGTACTCGTTAAAGAGCATGCAACATCGATCAATCCAATCGACTGGAAATTAAGAGAAGGCTATTTAAAACAAATGTTTGACTGGCCGTTCCCCATTATTTTAGGCTGGGACGTTGCGGGTGTTATCACAGAAGTCGGCAGTGGTGTAACTGACTGGAAAGTCGGCGATAAAGTTTTCGCTCGTCCAGAAACAACACGTTTTGGTACATATGCAGAGGAAACGATCGTTGATGATACTCTATTAGCGAAAATCCCTGAAAATGTTAGTTTTGAAGAAGCAGCGGCTGTTCCTTTAGCTGGATTGACAGCTTTACAAGCACTTTTTGATCATGGAAAACTTCAAAAGGGTGAAAAAGTTTTGATTCACGCTGGAGCGGGCGGTGTAGGAACTTATGCGATCCAATTAGCAAAACAAGCGGGTGCTTATGTTATTACAACTGCTAGTGAGAAAAATCATGACCTACTAAAAAAACTAGGGGCAGATGAGGTAATCGATTATCATACAACTAACTTCGCAGAAGTGCTAACAGATATCGATGTAGTTTTTGATACAATGGGTGGAGATATCCAAAAATCTAGTTTTTCTGTTCTAAAACCAAATACAGGACGTTTGATTTCAATCGTTGGTATTGCAGATGAAGCGTTGGCGAAAGAAAAAAATATCAAAGCTGAAAGTATCTGGCTTCAAACAAACGGAAAACAATTACAAGAAATTGCTGATCTAATGGCTTCAGGAAAAGTGATTTCAGTCGTCGGAGAAGTTTTCCCATTTTCTAGACAAGGCGTTTATGATGCACATGTCTTGAGTGAAACTCACCACGCTGTAGGAAAAATCGTCATCAAAATGGCTGACTAACTAAATAGACCATCATCAACGGAATTTGTTGATGATGGTCTATTTGTTTGATTTTCCTGCTCTAAAGCGAATCAGTTCTATTAATCCAGGCAATTCTCGTTGGATGTACTCTTGATTTAAAACATATGTTTTTGTTGTACCAGTTTTGATTTCTTGAATCAACTGAGCATCCTTAAGCAATTTTATATGATGAGACAAGGTAGATTTTACAATATTATATTTTTCTGAAGTTATCCGTTTTTCACCATCAAGTAATAAGCAAGTAAGGATATTCAAACGGATCGGGTCACTGACTGCTTGCAACGCTTGAAGAACAGGATCATTGTTGTTATCGATCATTTTATTTTTCATAAACAGATTATAACATAAACTTTCTACTTTACATATTGCGGAGGGAGTGATATATTTTTAATGTTCGAAAACAATCGAACAAAAGGAAGAAATGAGGGATATTATGGAAAACACATATAAAGAAAATAATTTCGACACGATCATGAAAGGGAGAAGATCAATTCGTAATTACGATCCAACCATTAAAATCAGTCGTGAAGAGATGGAGCAAATCATTAACGATACTGTTAAAGCACCTTCTTCTGTGAATATGCAGCCTTGGCGTTTTGCTGTTGTTGAAAGTGATGAAGGAAAAGAAGCTATCGCTCCATTGGTACGTTTTAATAAATTACAAAATGAAACATCAGCCGCAATGATCGTGATATTTGGGGATTTAAATAGTTTTGAACATGCAGAAAAAATCTATGGTACAGCAGTGGAACAAAATTTAATGCCGCAAGAAGTTAAAGAACGTCAATTAGAAGTGTTGAGTCCTTTATTTGAGCAAATGTCGACAGAAGATAAAAAAGAAATGGCGATTATCGATGGCGCTTTGGCTGGGATGAACTTGATGTTAGTTGCTCGTGCGTACGGATATGACACAAATCCAATCGGCGGTTTTGAACGTGAGAAAATTGCTGAAGCACTAAATATGGATAAAGAACGATACTATCCTGTAATGATCGTTTCAATCGGGAAAGCAAATGAAGAAGGTTATCCTTCGTATCGACTACCAGCTGCTGATATTACAACTTGGAAATAGGAGGCGTAAATCTATGCATATTATTCCGTTGATTTTAGCTGTGATCGTTGCAATTGAGCATTATTATATTTTATATCTAGAAATGTTTCAGACAACGTCACCTGCAGCACAACGTAGCTTTGGATTGGATAAAGAATTTTTAGACGATCCAAGAGTACAAACGTTATTCAAAAATCAAGGACTATACAACGGTTTTTTAGCTACAGGAATTTTATGGGGGGCATTTTTTGCTGTTAATAGCTGGAGTGTGGTGATGTTCTTCATCATCTGTGTGGTTGTTGCTGCTGTGTATGGCGGACTGACATCATCCAAATCGATTTTGATAAAACAAGGTATTCCTGCAATTATTACACTGGTAACACTGTTGATTTTTAGATGATCAGAGAAAAGTTTGAGACAAGAACCCCGTTGTCTTAGGCTTTTTCTTTTATTTTAAAAAAACTTATAAAAAGTAAGTCAAAACCCTTTACTTACTTTTAGTAAGACGATATACTATGAAAGTAATCTAAAAACTAATTCGAATCGAAAAGGAGCAATACACATGACAGAATTTACTCAAGCATTAAAAAAACGCCGTTCAATCTACGCTTTAGGAGATAATCTACCACAATCACAAGAAGAAATCACAGCTTTAGTGAAAGAAGTTGTTAGAGAAAGTCCTTCATCATTTAACTCACAAACACAACGTGTCGTTTTCTTATTTGGTGATGCACACAAAAAATTATGGTCAATCACAGAAGAAGCATTGAAACCTTTAACACCTGCAGAAGCTTTCCCAAATACACAAGCTAAATTACAAAGCTTTGCAGCTGGATACGGAACATTACTTTTCTTTGAAGATATGGACATCGTAAAAAACCTACAAGAACAATTTGAACTATATGCAGAAAACTTCCCAGTTTGGTCAGAACAAGCAAGTGGTTTGACTCAAGCAAACGTTTGGACTGCATTAGCACAAGAAAATATTGGTGCAAATTTACAACATTACAACCCGGTAATCGATGAAGCTGTAGCAAAAGAATGGTCAATTCCAAGCCAATGGAAATTAAGAGCACAACTTGTTTTCGGTTCGATCGAAGCGCCTGCTGGCGAAAAAGAATACATGGAAGATAGCGCACGTTTCCTAGAATTTAACTAATTAAACGTGTGGGAGGGGAAAAGTATGGTGACTAAATTACCGCAAGAAACGATAGTAAAACAAGTAAAATTAAAAGTACAAAACCTGAAAGTAATGACAGATTTTTATACGAAGATGATTGGGCTTGTCTTACAAAAAAAAGAGGGAAATACAACTTTCTTGGGTACGCAAGAATCTTCTGAACCTATTTTGATTTTAGAAGAACTTGTTGATCCTGTGGTAAAAAATAATACAACAGGCTTATATCACACAGCTTTTCTCTTACCTTCTCGTAAGGATTTAGGCAATAGTTTATTATGGCTATTACAAAACAATATTGAAATAGGTGCGGCTGACCATGGCTACAGTGAAGCAATTTATCTAAGCGATCCAGAAGGCAATGGAATCGAAATCTATCGTGATAAACCAATGATTGATTGGGATATTCGTGAAGATGGAGAGATCATTGGTGTAACGGAAGAGTTGGATGGAGATAGCGTCGTCGCAGAAGCTGATGGTCAATGGTTAGGCATGGCACCTGGATCAAGAATCGGGCATGTCCATTTACAAGTCGCAGATTTAGAGGAGACGGAGACGTTTTATGAACAGCTTGGTTTTTCTTTAAAATCTAATTTTGGCAGACGCGCTAAATTCTTCGCAGCGGGTGAGTACCATCATCATATTGGGACGAATACTTGGAATGGTGAACATGTGGCTTTAATTGGTGAGAATCAATTGGGCTTGGCTTGGTATACATTTCAATTGCCATCTAAAGAAGCGTTTGAGTCATTGGTTAAGCAACTGAATGAAACGTCTATTGAATATGTAATCAAAGAGCAACAGCTAACGCTTCAAGATCCCAATGCTATGCAGATTAAATTTGAATATTAATTTTAGAACATACTAAGATGAACTTACCCTCTTATCTTGGTATGTTTTTTTGCTGCTCTCCATAATATTGACTAGGTGTGATAGTAAGTTGTTAGATGATAGGATAAATTTTGTTTTTATATTGATTACTTAAGAGATTGATAAGAACCGTGAAATGAGAAAAAAATTCGCTGACAAATATTTAAATTTTTTGAGTAACATTAAAAAGAGCGTGTGCGAGACAATTATCAGGAGTTTTCTGATGATTGTACCACTTTTTGATTTAAGGGCATAAAAAGTAACTCTTCTCTGTATGATTCAAGTGACAAAGCCTAATAAATAAGGAAGTGAGCATCTTATACTTAAAGTTTATAGTATCAAAGTGACAGACATAGTCTATGAAAGCGAATAATAAAAATCAACAGTATGCTTGATTATATTCAAAATAGTGATATTGTTGAAGAGAATCAGAGCATGTGATGAAGAGTGAATCGAATATCTTGACCGAAGAATAAGAAACAAGTATAGAATTTATTGAGGCTTTTAAAAGGAGGAAAAAGGAATGAGTAAGTATGAATCTTTATGGAAAGTAGTAGAATCGGATGGCAGAAAAAATTTTTATCTAAATTATCAGGAAATAGAGGATATCTTAGGCTTTCCAATTGATCACTCCTTTTTGACCTATAAAAAAGAAGCAAAGAATTATGGATATGAGGTTGGAAAAATTTCAATGAAAGAAAAAACTGTGAATTTTAAAAAACTGTAAATTGTTCGATTCCCAAAAAGAATAGAAAATGAAAAGAGTAGGAGAAGTAATAGATGACATTTGTTGAAATTAGTATCTATCAGGTAAAACCAGATAGAAAAGATGATTTTGAATCGATAATGAATCAAGCTGTGGAGCAAATGCAAACATTTGAAGGATGTCAATTACTGAGATTAGTGCATCGCACACATTATATAAAGGCTATGGATACCATTAAAGAAGGACTCCCAGCAGATAAATTGACTCGAACCATCAAATGCATTAAATACGCTCTTTACTGGGAGTTTGATACAAATGAAAACTATGGAAATGCACAAAAAACATTGTATGAAACTTATTGGAAATCAATAGAGAAATGTTTAATCGCACCGCATGACAAAATTTTAGGAGAACGAATTAAATAGTTTTGGCCGATAACGATTGATTAGAAATCAAAATGATAACAGTTAAATTTTAAGGTATGCAGTCTATATTTTTAAATAAACCTTTTGAGAACATTTTTTACAGTTAGAAGGATAAGATGATGAGAACTTTAAGTGATAATTTTCAGAAAGAAATAAACTGATTTTTTGAAAATACCTGTAAAAGTTCAAAAAATGGAAATTAGAGAATATTACTTTGAATGGGTAATTTTCTAAATCGTTTATTTTTTTGGAGGGAACATAAGTTGAACAAGAAATTAGCTCACAAAATTTATGTAGTCAGTGATTTTATATTAACATTTTTTTGGATAATGATATTTATTCTAAGTTTGGCTGGAACCGTTAATATTAATGATTATCCGTTTAATATAATAGATACGACTATTATAACCATATTTACTATTGAATATATAGTAAGGTTTGTACTTGCAAAAAGCAAAAAGAGATACGTTATAGATAATTTATTTAGCTTATTAGCGATAATACCATTAAATTTGCTAAATATAGGAATTTTAGCGAAATCCAATAGAATATTTAGAGTCATAACATTGTTAGCAAAATTAGGTCATAGTAAAAATAGCATTTTATATAAAAATGGTTTTATCTATGCTTTGTATGCAAGTGGCTGTATAGTATTTGTGGGAAGTGGATTTTATAGTATGGTTGAAAATATAAGTTATGAGAACAGCGTCTGGTGGAGTATTGTAACAATGACAACCGTAGGATATGGAGATATTGTACCAAAAACAGCATGGGGTAGAGTAATTGCGGCAATAACGATGTTGTTTGGAATAGGGTTTATAGGTATGTTAACATCTACAATAACAAATTATTTTAAAGACAAAAAAACTAAAATAAATTATGTTAAAGAAAGAAAAACGGATAAAGTAAGAGCAACTACAGACAGAGACGATTTAAAACAGTTAAACAATAAAGTAGATGAATTGACTAAACTAGTAGAAAGTTTATCGAAAAAAATGGAGGATGAAAACTAGATCTTTTGTATTATAATTCCAAATAATAGTAGTTATTGATTATAGTATATAAAAATAGAATGTGAGAAAGAAAAGCTTACTATTTACTAAATGAATAACTATTGAATAAACACTCGTAACAGAAGCAGGCAATATTCAATCTATGTATTAAAAGATAAGACGAATTGTGTCTTGTCTTTTTTTGCATACTTTTAAATTTAAAAGTATAGACATTTATCGGAGTTGGCTTTATAATAATAATGAATACGATGATTGAAAAACAATTCGATGAAAGTAGGGACAGTCATGCAAAGAACATTCAAAGAAGATTTCTGGTGGGGAGCCGCTACATCAGGTCCACAAAGTGAAGGGCGTTTTAATAAAAAACATGCAAATATGTTTGATTATTGGTATGAGATCGAACCAACGGATTTTTATGATCAAGTTGGCCCAGATGTGACGTCAAATTTTTATAATAGTTTTAAAGAAGATATTGCATTGATGAAAGAAATTGGTCTAAATAGTGTCCGTACCTCGATTCAATGGAGTCGCTTGATCGATGATCTGGAGCTTGGAACAGTCAATGAAGATGCGGTTCGCTTTTATAACGAAGTAATTGACACATTTTTAGAAGCTGGGATTCGTCCTGTGATGAATTTACATCACTTTGATTTACCTGTTGAACTTTATCATAAATATGGTGGCTGGGAATCGAAGCACGTGGTCGATTTATATGTGAAATTTGCTGAAAAATGTTTTGAATTATTTGGTGATCGGGTGAAAGACTGGTTTACCCACAATGAACCAATCGTGGTTGTTGAAGGGGAGTATTTACACCAATTCCATTATCCAAAAATCGTGGACGGTAAAAAAGCAGTGCAAGTCGCTTATAACTTAAATCTAGCTTCTGCAAAAGCGATTCAAGCCTTTAGAAAATTAGGACTGCAAAACGAAGGTGGAAGAATTGGCATCATTTTAAACCTAACACCAACATATCCAGCTTCTGACAGTCCGGAAGATTTAGCAGCGGCAAATATTGCTGAGCTATTTAACAATCGTATGTTTTTAGATACAGCTGTCCACGGGGAATTTCCACAAGAGTTAGTTGATTTATTTATCAAAGATGACGTACTTTGGGAAAGTACGCCAGCTGAATTGGCTTTGATTAAAGATAACACGATTGATGTTCTAGGCGTTAATTTCTATCACCCAAACCGTGTGAAAGCACCAGATATTGCACCAAATAGTGTGGGAGAGTGGCTTCCAAATCGTTATTTTGATGAGTACAATATGCCAGGACGTCGAATGAATATCGATCGAGGCTGGGAAATTTACCCTAAAGCATTATATGATATTGCCATCAATATTCGTGATAACTACAACAATATTCCGTGGTTTGTTTCTGAAAATGGGATGGGGATTTCTGGTGAGGAGCGATTCATGAATGAAGCAGGTGTGGTGGAAGATGATTATCGAATTGATTTTATTCGAGAGCATTTAGAATGGGTTCATCAAGGAATTGAAGAAGGGTCTAATTGTTTTGGCTATCATTTATGGACACCGATCGATTGTTGGTCATGGGCAAATGCGTATAAGAATCGCTACGGTTTTATCTCTACAAATATCCATACACAAATCAAGACGATCAAAAAATCCGGGCATTGGTTTAAAACAGTTGCTCAAACAAATACACTTACAGATAAATAAAATGAAAAATGTGGCGCAAAACCGAAAATCAGTTTTGCGTCACATTTTTTTCTGGCTATGCATAATCAACATTTAAAATAGAATAGCTTCTTTGATCGTATCGATTTCGACTACAAGAAAACTCGATGGGACGTCCATTTTTTGAATAGACGACTTGCTGCACTTCCAGAACAGGATCCTCTTTTTTACAATTTAAATATTGTTGATCGTATTCATCAGACTTATCTGCTTGAATATTTCGATAAGCTCCTGCAAAATCGAGAGATAGCTGTTCTTTGACATAGGTATAAATTGATTCTTTTAAAATATCTGTTGTGAGACCTGGCACTAAATCACAAGGCATATAAGTATGTTCTAAAATAAAAGGCTCCTCTTCAAGAATTCTAAGCCGGATGATCTTATAGACAGGCTGTTCTTCAGAAATGGCCAAACGTTCTTGGACTTCTTTAGAAGGAAATTCGACTTCAAATAAAATCACTTGGCTTTTCAACTTTTTATGGCGATCATGCATTTGTTTGCTAAGACCATCATATTCATTGGCAGGTGAAGTATCTTTATCCCAAAAAGAGCGATTCAATACTTTGGTTCCAGAACCGCGTTGAGAATATAAAAGACCTTCCATGACTAAAATACCGATTGCTTTTTTTACAGTCATTCGGCTCACATTAAACTCTTTTACTAAGTCTGTTTGGTTTGGAATCAAGGTATCTGTTTTGTAAGTATTATTTTTTATTCTTTCACGCAATGTATCTGCGATTTCTTCATATTTTGGCTTCATATCGTCACAACCTCCTCATCTGTATTGTAACTGATTATGAATGTATAGACAATTAAAGAAAAAGAAAGTGCGATTAAATCGCACTTTCTTTTTCTTTATCTAATAGGCGTAGGAATGGAAACCAAAGTAGACCAACAATTAATAGATCTATAAGTTGCAATATACCACCTAAGATGGAATTTGTTGCTAACATACCACTAAAGAAAATTGGAACAGTCCAAGGAACGGATACTCCAGTTGGAGGTGGTACAATGCCAGCTGCCATAACAAGATAATTAAGCACCGTAACGATCAGTGGCGCTAATACCCAAGGAATTAGGATCGTCGCATTTAAAACGATTGGTAAGCCAAAAATAACAGGCTCATTTACGTTAAAAATACCAGGTGCTAAACTTAAACGACCAATATCTCGGTATTGTTTTTTCTTCATGACAAACGCCATGATCAAAATAACGGCTAAGGTCATACCAGAACCACCCAATCCAACAGTGAACGTTTCCATAAATGGTTTTGTAATGATATGCGGTAGTTTTTCTCCAGCTTTATATGCATCTAAATTTTCTAACATCAAGGTATTCCAAATAGGATCCATTACCGAATTGACGATAATTTGCCCATGTAACCCGAAGAACCATAAGAATTGTACAAAGAATAACGCAATCAAAGTCGCCGGTAAACTACTACCTAAACCAACTAATGGTTTTTGAATAACATCATAAATAACATCATGAAGATTAGTTTTGAACAAACCAGTGACAATTGCGTTGATAAATAGAAAAACAGATAAGGTTAAAATAGCAGGAATCAACGCAGCAAATGATTTAGCGACAGCAGGTGGTACACCATCAGGCATTTTGATCTGCCAGCCTTTTTTAGTCACTCTACAATAAATTTCACCAGCAAGAAAAGCTGCGATCATGCCAATAAACATTCCTTTAGCGCCTAAACGATCTAAAGATAAGACCCCAGAAACTTCTGTGCCATCTTCAAGTGTCATCATGAAAGGCGTTAAAAGGAGAAAACTAGCAAATGAAACAGCGCCGCCAAAAATTCCTTCAACATCATATGATTTAGACAAATAATAGCCAATACCAAATGTAACGAAGACTGCCATGATGCTCATTGTCGCATTTTGACCGTTACCAAATAAGGAGGATAAGGTTCCTTTTGTAGCATCACTGAAAAAAGGCAAGTTATTGATAACAACAATGATCGATCCGAACATAGTTAATGGAAAAGATAACATAAAAGCATCTCTCAAAACAGAGAGATATCGGTTTTGTCCAAGTTTATTGGCAAGCGGCATGATCTTTTCTCCAAGAGAATCCATAAAACCATTCATACTAATCAGTCCTTTATATTCTATTTGTAATCGATTACAAATAGAATATACCACTTTAATCGTTAAATGTCTATACTTTTGTTTTTTAATGTTTGTATATATTCTGGTTGTGAGAACTTAAAAAAGAGCAAACCCTTGTTGGTTTGCTCTTTTCTTGATTTATTTAGATAAAATAGGAACGTTTTAGTTTTTAAATACTAGCGCCGCCACCGCCGGAAGAACCGCCGCCTCCAGAGAAGCCACCGCCACCACCGAAGCCGCCGCCTCTACTTGAAGAGCCACCGCCAAAACCGCCGCCGCCCCAATACCAAGGACCACTTCCACGGCCACCGCGACCACCACGTCCTCCTTTAGAAAGTAGGAAAGGTAAGATAATCAGTAAAACAAAGAAAATACTGAAAAATCCTTCTCCATCAGAACTGTCTTCTGATGCAACTTGGTCTATCTCGTCATCGGACAATGCATTTTTATCGGCAGGATAATCATAATGTTTATCAATCAAAGTAGTGACTGCATTAAATGTATACTGCAGTCCTTTATTGATTGAAGCGTCATTATTTGATTTCAAATCGTCTTTAGCATGTTGCAGAATATTTCCAGCAATACTATCAGTGATAACTCCTTCTAAACCATAGCCGACTTCGATCCGGACATTTCGTTGCCCGTCATTGATAGCATATAGAATCAAAACGCCGTTATCTTCTTTTTGATTTCCGATTTTCCATTTCTGAAAAAGGTCGGGTGCGTAACTGTCGATACTGTCACCGTCAGTCGAATCGATCACTGCTAAAACAACTTGAGGAGCTTCTTTTTTTTCTTTATAGAGCTCGCCTTTTCTCTCAACTAAATTTTTAGTTGTTTCATCAAGGATTCCAGGTTGGTCCAAGTAAAAATGATCTGGTGAAGCGGGTAATTCAGCAAATGCAGGTACTTGAAAGCTGACGAAAAAGGTGACAAGGAAAAATAATACGCTAGGCAATAAACCTCGTCTAAGAAGTTTCATCGATCATCACTTCCCACTAGAAGTGCTAGTAGAATTATCAAAATTCACAGAAGGCACAGTGCTGGCTGTTGGATCAGCTTTAAAGTAATCCTTCTTACCTAGACCCATCATATTTGCAAAGATATTTTTAGGGAAAGAAACCACTTGTTCGTTGTATTCTTTCACGACATCATTGTAACGTTTTCGTTCAACCGAAATGCGGTTTTCCGTTCCTTCTAATTGAGTCATTAACGTTTGCACGTTATCGTTTGATTTCAGTTCTGGATAATTTTCATTGATGACATTGATCAACGTACCAACAGATTGATCTAATTCTTGACTAGCTTTGATTTTGTCAGAATCGTTATTAGCTGAACCATATGCTTCACGGGCTTTCGCGATATCACCAAAAACTTTTTGTTCTTGTTGCATGCTACCTTTAACGCTGTTGACTAAGTTAGGAACGAGATCGGCTCTACGCTGCATCACATTTTCCACTTGGCTCCATTGTGATTCGACAGATTGTTCTTTCTTTGCTAATCCGTTGTATTGACTGACTCCGAATACGCCGATTAAAACAATGACGATTAAGACAATCAATCCAACTCTTGTTTTGTTGTTTTTCATAAATTTCTCCTCCTAAAATTAAAAAGTGTATCGGGCTCGTCCAGTCTCGACAGAAAAATAGGAAAATATGATTGTGACGCTTTATGTCACAGGTAAATTTTATCTTTTTTCCTAGAGACTAGCTCGTGAAACTAGATAAAAATAAAAGTGTATCGGGCTCGTCCTGTCTGAGAAACTAGATACCAATAAAAGCTGAACGGGCTCTTTAAACTCGATGTAATGATATTGTAATGTTTCTGAAATAATTTGTCATCCATCTTAAGACCTATTTTTTATAAATAAATCCTTCTATACAGTTAATTATAAGGATTTCTAAGCGATAAGCCAAAGAAACCGACTTTTATAAAAACTTCTTTAGTAGAAAAACAGATGATTTGTCAGGGGCTAGAATTTGTATTAGGGTAAAAGAGTAAGCTGGTCTTACTTTTTAACTAGCAACAAATTCATAGGAGGAATCAAGATGACAGAAAAAATCGAAAATCCGTTAACAAGATTCTACGATGGAAAATTTGAAAAACAATCACAAGAAGCACCTGCGTTACAACAAAAAATGACGCCTGTACCTGACTGTGGAGAAACATCTTACAAAGGATCGGGTAAATTGGCAGGCCGTAAAGCTTTGATCACAGGTGGAGATTCTGGAATTGGACGTGCAGCAGCTATTGCATATGCAAGAGAAGGTGCTGATGTAGCAATCAATTACTTACCTTTTGAAGAAGCAGACGCTAAGGAAGTTAAATCGTTGATTGAAGCAGAAGGACGTAAAGCAGTTTTATTACCAGGTGATTTAAAAGAAGAAACATTTACTCGCAAACTCGTTCATGATGCAGCGAAGGAGTTAGATGGCTTGGATATTTTAGTTCTTAATGCAGGAATGCAACAATCTGTGGAGAACATCAAAGACTTATCAACGCAACAAATCATGGATACGTATATGACAAATATTATTTCAATGTATTGGACAGTGCAAGAAGCGCTAGATTACTTACCAAAAGGCAGCAGTATTATTACAACAACTTCAATTCAAAGTGCTGAACCTAGTGCAAATTTATTAGACTATGCTGCAACAAAAGGAGCTATCACATCTTTTAGCAAAGGCTTATCAGCGCAATTAGCTTCTGCTGGTATTCGAGTAAATACTGTTGCTCCAGGACCAATTTGGACAGCTTTGCAAATATGCGGCGGACAACCCCAAGAAAAAATTCCTGAATTTGGACAACAAGAATCTATTGGAAGAGCGGGACAACCTGCTGAATTAGCTGCTGTTTATGTATTCTTAGCTTCAAATGAGGCTAGTTATGTTACTGGGCAAGTTTATTCGATCACAGGTGGGAGTTTCTTTGCCTAGCTAATTTTAGTATGTAGAGGAATTGAATGATGCTGTCTTGCAATTTAAATGAGTATTCAAGTTCGTTCAAAAACTTTTTAGCTTCTATCAAAAAAGATAAGAGAAAGTATCTAGGTTCGCTAATGATTTAATGATTGAAGGGTATCTAGACGATAAAGTAATCGTAATTGTGTTTTTTAGTGAAAATATCTAGATGAGCCAATAGAGCCTGAAAAAGAAGGAACATTATTTGCTACTAAATTTCAAATTTTTAAAGAATCAAGAATATCGCTAAAAATAAAGAATCAAAAGTTATTATCTAAAGGAAAATTTTTTTAATATAAATAGTGTTTAGATAGTTGTATCAAAATAGTTATAGAGTTAGAGAATAAATTGACTTTTTATAACTATTTTGTTTTTTATAACATCTTCTTAGGAGGAGAAAGCCTACTTTATTTTATAACGTATGTTTCGAAAAAGGCTAAAGTATATTTAATTGATTATGATCGACGAGTTAAAATGATGATTCAAAAGTTGAATGCTTTTTAACAGAGTCATATATTGTAAGCGGATTTTTGTTATATGTATAACAACTAAACGAGTCTATAGTATAGGACTTTTCACTGGAATATATTAATGAAGGGAAGAAGTTTTGTGATTTTATTTGCCGTTTAAATTGCTAGCCAATGGAAATTGAATAGAAAAATATTTTACAAATTTTTACTTTAGTATCTAAGCAGTATCAGTTTGTCTTTGATTATGGAATCAAAGTTGTTACGAATAGTAATGACACAAGTGATGGTTAAAATTGAATTACAAAAAGCAATTGCTTGTACTAAAAATCTTTTAAAATGTAGAAGAAAATCACTTACGATTATAGTAAAGTTTTGATTTTATAAAAAATTCAGATAGTTACTTTAAATAGTTGTCTGATAAATTAAACTGCTATTATCTTAGATTCACTAAAGATATTAGCCAAGAAGACAAAAAACAAGCCAGTAATGAAAAAAATTATTACGGTAAACGTTTCGCAAGAGAATGTTAGTTCAAAATGATAGTGAGAACAATGGCATAAATTAGTTGAGTTAGAGTTTAGATGAGATCTAAACTCTTCTTTTATTTAACTGAAACTTATTTCATCACATTTTTGTGATAGGTTAAAAAGTTGTTATTAGTCAAAATTTAGCGATTGATACATTAATAGAACTAGCAAAGTGCTTTGATGTTTTTTTTTTACAAAACGATGTATAAAATTTATTACGTTATATTAATTAATTTTATATAAGGGTCGAACGAAGGGGGGTGAGAGAAATGTTTTTTTATAAATATTAACGTAGAGGTTTTTTATTTAAGGAATGTTTCTTTTTTTTACAGATCCTAGAATAAACATTAAGTTTTGTTCAAAAATTCATTTTATAATGAATATCTTTTTTTAATTTGTTGTTTTTCGTTTTTTCATCAGGCTAATATCGGAAAAATATACGGTTATTCGTATAAAAAATCATGTTTAAAAAATTGGAGGAATCAGTATGACTATTTTAATAAAAAAAAAATTGAGCTATTTGAGTAATTTGACATTAACAATTATTCTTTTTGTATCTACCTTAACAAATTTTATGCCTTTTGTAGAGGCGATGGGAGCAGAAAAATATGATGGAGATAAGTATATTACTCAATCTAAACTAACAAAGCAAGATGGTGGAGCAATATATGATGGCGATACGATGAAAATTGAAGAAGTTTACTATTTAACATATGATTGGGAAGTTCCGGATAATACATTTTATCAAAATGATGTGTTAACGTTCTCTATTCCTAAAGAATTCAAAATTGTAAACCAGTTTACTTTTCCATTATTTGATTTGGAGGGAGAAGAAGTTGCGTTAGCAAGTGTGTTGGGAAATGATTCAGAAGGTTATTACATTAATATGGAATTTACGACCGATTATGTGGAAAACTATTCATCTGTGTCGGGATTATTTAAGATGGCTTATAAGTTAAATCAAACCTATGTCAAAGGGGATGAAATAATTAAATTACCTTTACCAGAAGGTGACATCACTGTTAATGTTCCGGAATATAATTCGCCTGGCGGAGGCGGCGGTATTGGTGCGGGAGATTCTCAAACATTGGCTAAATCAGGAGAAGTTATGGATAAAATCAAATATAATCCAGTGACTGGTAAATACGATTTACCTCAAAGAGTTGTTGAATGGGAAGTTAATCTCGGCATAGGAAGGTTAATGGATGCCATAGGTGATCATAATATTGACCAGGTTGATCGTGTCGTAATAGAAGATTCACCGAAGGATCAGCAGATTGTCTCAATGACGATGTATCAAGAGAACTGGTCAGATGATGATTGGGGATGGGAAAAGGCCTTCTTCCAAACGATTGATTTTGATTATAAGACAATCAAAGAAAACACTGTTGAGTTAAAGATGGATCATACAAATACGTATTGCAGTTCATTTAGCTACAATATTTGGCCCTATATTCAAAAAGAACTTGATTATGCAATAAAGAACGATACGATATTAGATGAAGTGGCTATCAATTATGATACTGAACCATTGGAGTTATTAACAGAAAATACGCAATTACAAAATGATGCGACTGTAAAAATTTACTATAAAGATGGATCTGAAGGTGAGAAATGGACCTTGAGTGAATCGGTTGATTGGAACGTAGCAGAAGGTGAGATCAATGGGAAAGTTTCAGATGTTTCCTTTAAAAAAATCGATGGCGATACTGGTGAAAAGCTTCCAGGAGCTACATTTGATTTGTACAAAAAAGGACTTGATGGAACTTATACATTAAAAAAAGCAAACATAACATCTGATGCTAATGGAGTAGTCACTGCGAATAAGTTGACAACAGGTGACTATTATTTTGAAGAAACGAAGTCTCCAGAAGGATATCAAGATCCTGAGAATCCTAAAGTAATAGAATTTAAAGTTGAAACCAAAGATTCAGGCGGTTCACAAAATATTAAAGAGCTTGGCGAAGTAAAAAACTTTCAAGAGAACTCTAAAATTAATATTTCTGTTGAGAAAAAGTGGGAAGATGGAAAAAACCAAGATGGTATTCGTTCTAAAAATATTGATGTTCAATTATATGGAAACAATCAGCCCGTAGGTAATCCTGTGACGTTGGATGAGAATAACAATTGGCAATATACATGGAGTGAGCTTAATGAAAAAGAGAATGGTACTGTTATTCGATACGAAGTAAAAGAACTTTCAACAGTTCCTGGCTATGAAGTAGAAATTAATGGAAATGGTACTAACTCGGTTGTTATTACAAACAAACATACACCAGAAGTAATCGATATAAAAGGAAAAAAATCTTGGAATGATGATAACGATAGGAAAGGGAATCGTCCTAGTGAGCTTGTTGTCGAACTATATGCAAACAATCAATTAGTAGATACACAACAAACAACGGCTCAAAAAAATTGGTCCTACGAATTTACGAATTTACCAAAAAATGAAAATGGAAAGGTAATTGAATACACGGTCAAAGAACAAGCTATATCAGATTATCAACCTGAATATAATGGTTACGATATTACAAATAATTATAGCCCTGAATTGACAGAATTTTCTGCCAAAAAAACTTGGGATGATAAAGACAATCAAGATGGCATTCGTCCTAAAGGAATTCAAGTGCAGCTAAAAGGAAATAATAAAACAATAGGTGATCCGGTTACTCTAAATGAAGAAAACGAGTGGAGTCATACTTGGGAAGGTTTAGAAAAGCGAGAAAATGGAACGGATATTCATTACACGGTTGAAGAAGTCAGTGATCTTGGAAAATACACTGTAGAAATGACAAAAGATGGCGACTATGAAGCTGTTTTAACAAATCATTATACGCCGGAAGTAACAGAAGTTAGAGGGCAGAAAATTTGGGATGACAATCAAGATGAAAAGGGAAATCGACCGAACAAAATTGTAGTAGAATTATATGAGGATGGTAAACTTGTTGATAAGCAAGAGACGAATGCACTAAAAAATTGGTCATATTCTTTTACCAATCTACCTAAAAATAACCAAGGGAAATTGATTCATTACGAAGTGAAAGAGCAAGACGTAGAGGATTATGAAGTGTCTTATTCAGGTTTTGATATGACAAATAAATATAATCCAGTCCCTGCTAAGGTCAGCGTACAAAAAAAATGGAACGATAAAGACGACCAAGATGGGATTCGTCCTGATGAGATCCAAGTACAATTGAAAAGAAATGGAAAAACAATCGGTGATCCAGTCACTTTAAATGAAAAGAACGAGTGGAATCATACTTGGGAAGGTTTAGAAAAACGTGAAAATGGACAAAAAATTAACTACACGGTAGAAGAAGTCAGTGATCCTGGAAAATACAAGGTAGAAGTAACGAAGGAAAATGAGTACCAAATTACCTTGACCAATAACTATAAACCAGAAGAAACTGAAATTCGAGGGAATAAAATTTGGGAAGACAATGACGACCAGGATGGGATGCGCCCAGCAGAAATTAAAGTACATCTGATAGCCAATGGCAGACCTGAGCCTGTAGAGACCAAGACTGTTAAACCAGATAAAAACGGCGATTGGACATATGAATTTATAGGCTTACCTAAAAAAGAAAAAGGGAAAGATATTGTTTATTCAATAAAAGAAAAAGCAGTTCCAAACTATCAGTTTTCTGCAGAAGAACCAAAAAAAGATAATGAGTTAAACATCGTGAATAAGCATAATGTCCGAAAAACATTTATTAATGTTACGAAAGAGTGGCGAGATAATGAGGATCAAGATGGTTTGAGACCTCAATCTATTTATGTTCAGTTTTTAGCAGATGGTGAAAAAGTTGGAGAACCAGTTGAATTAAATAATGAAAATCAATGGAGATGCACTTGGAAAGACTTGGATGAACGAAAATCTGGAAAAGTGATTGACTATTCTGTAGAGGAAATTACAATAGACTCAGCATATGAATCTTCAATAGAGAAAAAAGAGGATCAATCATTTACGATCGTAAATATGCATGTACCAGAAGAAACAGAGATTCATGGGATCAAAACCTGGGACGATAATGACGATGAAGAAGGACAAAGACCAGACCAAATTGTGGTCCGTTTATATGGTGATGGACATGAAGTCGCTAAAAAAACTGTGACAAAAGAGGACAATTGGGCATATAGCTTTACGAACTTACAAAAAAATAATAAAGGACAAGAAATTAACTATACGGTCCGTGAAGATGCTGTTCAAGATTATACGCCAGAAGTAAATGGAACGGACATTGTAAATAAATATACACCTGGTGAGACGGATATATCGGTTGTGAAAAAATGGATAGATGGTAACAATCAAGATGGTATAAGACCAGAAAAAATCTTGGTTCAACTTCAAGCTGATGGCCTGCCTATTGGTGAGCCAGTTTCGCTGAGTGAACAAAATAATTGGACCCATATATGGGAAGGATTGGTTGCAAAAGCTTATGGGAAGGACGTTCAATATACTGTTGTAGAGATAGATGTCCCAGAAAAATATCACGTAGAAATTGATGATACGAACAAAGAGGAAATCATTATTTCTAATATCCATGTTCCCGAAACAATCAAAATTTCTGGAAATAAATACTGGGTAGATGACCAGAATAAGCATAATGAAAGACCAGATTCTATTACTGTAAATTTAATGGCGAATGGTGAAAAGATTGCGTCAAAAGAGGTTACAAAAGATGGCAATTGGCAGTATGAATTTTCTGATTTACCAAAATATGAAAAAGGAAAAGAAATTGTCTATACTGTGACCGAAAATGATGTACCGAATTATACATCGAAAATCGATGGATTTGATATCACAAACACGTATACGCCAAAAGAAAAGATACCAGAAACACCTTCAAATAATGGACCTTCAAGACCTGAAATACCTTCAGATAACGGGAATGTAAGCACTAGAACACTTCCGCGCACTGGAAGTAAAGCAACTCATTTTTACAGCGTACTTGGAGTGATTTTAATCGTTATGATGCTAACTTTTGCTGGTTGGTTCAAGCTATGCAAAAATAGTTAGAAGGTTTCAAGGCTAGAAAAAACTGTGTAAATAGCTAATTTTAAATAAGCTATTTACATAGTTTTATTTTATCTAAGAATAATTTGACTCATCTGAATAAAAAACAGAACTAGCCTATATCATTAGGAAATAGCAAGAATCAAACGTTTACAAATAGTTATTTTAGATGGAGATTTTGAACTGGTTTATCAAGTAGTAACAGGTAAAAATAGGCTAGTTCTGTTCAATTTTGTTAAATTAGCGTAAAATTCATTTTGTAGTACGGATTCATTCGATGTAGCATATCTATTATTAGGAGAGGAGTTTTGTATATGGATGAAAAAGAGAAATTTGATTTGATTTTTGATATAGGAAAAGCAATGCTGGAAAATGGGGCGGAAGTTTCTCGTATTGAATCTACTATTGCTCATCTTGCCAATTCATTAGAGTTAGAAGGATTTAATGCTTTTGTGTCCATTGACAGGATATTCTTAACTTGTTCTACTATAGATCAACCTGATAAGGCTCGGGTGAGTTATGTACCTATATCACCCGTATCGTTAGGACGAATTGACCGACTAAATAGTTTGTCCCGAAATATTTCGGAAAAAGTCATTACTCTTTATGATGCAAAAGTACAATTAAAAGAAATTAAAACCGAACATTTTTCCTCTACTAAAAAGAAGTTTGTCGCATATGTTTTAGGTAGCGCAAGCTTTTGTTATATTTTAGGTGGTACATTAATCGATTCATTGAGCGCATTACTTTTAGGTGCTATCATAGGATTATATACACTTTTTGTTTTAGATAGATTAACTATTTCTCATATTATTAAGAATGTGACGAGTAGTTTTATTGTCAGTGTAGTTGCTTGTTTTATGGTGAAAAAATTTCCACACTTAAATTTAGTCAGTCTGATTTCTGGTGGAATTATCACTTTATTGCCTGGAGTAGCGATATCTAATGGCATCCGTTATCTTTTTGATGAAAATTACAGCTCTGGGTGGAGTCAAATATTGAATTCGCTCATCACTGCTTTGTGTGTCTCCATAGGCGTTGGAATTGCATTGAAATTGTTTAACTAGGCAGAGTAGGGAGTGTTGATTATGTTAAAAATTGTATTGGAACTGTTTTTCAGTTTTCTAGGAACTTTGTCGTTTGCAGTGTTATTTGATGTACCAAAAAAGTATTATTTAATATGTGGGACGATCGGAGCAACTGGTTGGATTATTTATTACTTGATTGCTACTTATTCATCACGAACGGTTATGGCTACGTTTGTTTCATCTTTCATATTGATTTGTCTATCCAGAGAGGCGGCATATATAAAAAAAGCACCTGTTACAGTATTTTTAATTTGCGGTATTTTTTGTTTAGTTCCTGGAGTAGGCCTGTACAATTTCACTTATGATTTTTTTGTATCCAATACATCTGATTTGAGTAAGTCAATGATTTATGTTGTAAAAGTTGCAATTGCTATCTCATTGGGAATTACTGTAGGCTATGAATTGCCGTCATTCTTTTTTTGGGGCTACCGAGCGCAGAAAAAGAATCGTGCACGTCTTTCTTCCGGTGAATAATGTAGTGAGTGATGTAAGTGGTATAAACGTTCGGAATTCTGTTGAACTACATCGAAGATCTCTTAGCATGTCTGGATTTCTGCTGATGTGTTTAGTTTCTTAAAATCAAGAAAATGCTCCATATAATGCAGTACATCGTGCTGCTCTTTTAATCCATGTAAATAAGCTTTTATATCCAAAATATCTTGATAAGTGATTGTGTTTGCTCCTAGTGATTTTTCCATATCTAGATTCTGATTGAAGCTATAATCTTTAAACATAAAAGCACGCTCCTTTTTGATTGGGTTTAGTCACTTTAATCTTACAAGGTTGTGTGTTTTTTTGTGTAATTTAAAATGAAAAAAATGGGACAATAAACAGATTTTTTTCTGATTATTGTCCCCAATTTGTTTTGTTATTTTTTAGTTGAGTCCAATTATTTTAGAAAGGTAAGTCTAGATTAGACCCAACGTTTCTTTGATTTATAGCGTTTACATTATATAGTAAGTACAGGAGGGACAAGATGATTGATTATCGAATGAGTTATCTTATCAATAGGCCGGACAAAGTGGGTTACACCATTCAAGAAATCAATGAGATCACAGGATTATCTCCAGAAACAGTTATCGATCAGCTAGGGAAACTCAATGAGCAACTGCAGCAATTTTCCTACGAACCAATTTCTTGGGAAAAAGACAGAATCTATTTCTCAAAGCAGGTAGCTGATAAATGGTTGGAACTTCATTTTGGTAAGTTAGAAACGGAAATCGTTTATTCAGAATATGAAAGACAAGCCTTGCTTTATCTTTTGACGTTTATTGCAGAAGAGGATCTATCTGTTTATCATTATCAAGAATTTCTTCAAGTTAGTAAGAATACAATTTTAGCGGATATCAAAAAGTTGCGAAAACAGTTAACTAAGCAAAAAATCAGTTTGGATTATTCACGAAAAAGTGGTTTTTATTTG
This sequence comes from Enterococcus ureasiticus, assembly GCF_001730285.1. Classification (GTDB taxonomy): domain Bacteria; phylum Bacillota; class Bacilli; order Lactobacillales; family Enterococcaceae; genus Enterococcus_L; species Enterococcus_L ureasiticus. The sequence continues at coordinate 184,596 of NZ_MIJZ01000012.1, read as the reverse complement.
TCTGGATGTGAAGAGGATATTCGGATTCAAGCCCATCAGATGATTGCAAAAGTAGTTTCGTCTGTTTCAGGAAAATGGGGCTTGAAAAAAGGGTTGATAAAGTATTCAAAAACGGTTGAAGCAGATGTTCGTTCTTATTTTTTTGAAGCAATCAAGGCGAGTGAGTTAGTCATCGTGCCAAGTCGAATTGAAGAGACGATTTATTTTATGGCCTATGTTTTAAGACGTGCAAAAACATGTTCTTTTAGATTGGATACACAAGCAAAAGATACGTTAAAAGAGCTAAATGCTTTTAATGGAAGTCAGCTGTTTTTGGCTGAATTTCCTGAAATCCTTGAGCCTGAAAATGAGCAGTTCTATTTCACGTTAATTTTTATGACAATCACACAAGGAGAAATCCGTGATACAGCGTTGGAATTTTTACTAGAATGTGCGAGTCAGATCATTCATGAAATGGAACGTTTAGCGGCAATCGAGTTTAAAGCTTATCGAAAATTATTACTTGACCTATTTTATCACTTGGTGCCAGCTTTTTTTAGAATCAAGTATCGTTTTTCGCTAGCGAATGTGTTGACTGAAGAAATAAAAGAACAATATGTTGAACTATTCGCCTTAACCAAAATAGCGTTGCATCCTTTAGAAATGTTGATAGGTCAAGCAATCCCAGATGAAGAAGTTGGGTACTTCACGATTTTATTTGGTGGTGAAATCGGCAATCAACGAGAATTAAATCGGGTGATCCGCTATAAAGCGTTGGTTTTATGTCCCAGCGGTATTAGTTCGTCTTTGATTATGCAATCGGAGTTGAAGGAACTTTTTCCAACGATTGATTTTAGTTTAACGACCACGGTGGATCAATTAGAAAGTATTTCAGAATCTGAATATGATGTGATTTTTTCTAGCGTTCCGTTGAATACACTCAAAAAAATATATTTAGTCAATCCGATCATGTCCCAATTGGAAAAGAATAATCTGATTCGCTGTGTGCAAGAAGATTTATTGATCCCAGGAATTGTTGTCCCTTCTATAGATGAAATTATTGAGATTTTATTACCCTATATCGAGTTAAAAAAAGGTGTTACCAAAGAAAAAATGTACCGTATCTTAAATCGGAAAATGATCAAAAAATTGAAAGCGAAAGAAGATGAGAAGCCAATGTTATCAGAGTTGTTAACGATAGACATGATCCAGTTGACGGATAAAAAATTAAATTGGGAAGAAGCGATTGCTTATGCGGCCCAACCATTGAAAACTCATGGGAAAATCACAGAGGATTATATAGAAGCCATGATTCAAAAGGTCAAGGATTATGGTGCCTTTATTCATATTGGCAAAGGAATCGCATTACCGCATGCAAGGCCTGAAGATGGCGTCAAACAATTAGGGATGTCCCTTTTAAAGGTGGAAGAACCTGTTTTTCTTTTAGATGATCCAAAGCATGAAATCGCTATTTTTATTTGTTTGGCAGCTATTGATAATGAAATGCATTTAAAAGCATTGGCGAGTTTAACAAAAATTTTATCGAACAAAGAGAATTTAGAAAAGCTGTTAGCAGCAAACGATCAAGAAACAATTATTCAGTTATTAAAGGAAGGAGAATCATTATGAAAATGGCAGCAGTTTGTGGATCTGGCTTAGGATCTAGTTTTATGGTGGAAATGAATATTAACAGTGTGTTGAATGAATTAGGTGTAACAGGAGTTGAGGTGGCGCATTACGATATGGGCAGTGCAACACCGGATTTGGCAGATGTCTTTTTTGTAGGTGGCGATTTAGCAGATAGTGCGCAGCATTTAGGGAATGTGATTGTTTTAGAAAGTATTATCGATATGGATGAATTAAGAGAAAAAGTCAGAGCAGTTTGTGCAGAAAATAAATTACTTTAAAGTCTAAAGAAGGTGGGAGAAAAATATGAATAGTATCTTAAATATATTGATCGATATTGCAAGTACTCCAGCAATTCTGGTAGCTTTGATCGCAGTTCTGGGCCTGGGGTTACAGAAAAAGCCGATTTCAGATGTTGTCCGTGGCGGAATCAAAACATTTGTTGGTTTTTTAGTGGTAACTGCAGGAGCTGGTGTGATTGAAGGGTCACTAGCCCCATTTGGTGAAATGTTCCAGCATGCGTTTAATATGCAAGGTGTGGTACCCAATAATGAAGCAATCGTTGCCTTGGCTTTGACAAAATATGGGACATATACAGCACTTATTATGTTAGCGGGAATGGCGTTTAATATATTGATCGCCCGTATTACGAAATTTAAATATATCTACTTAACAGGTCATGCAACACTTTATATGGCTTGTATGATTGCGGTAATCATGAGTGTCACAAAAATGAGCGCAGTTCCATTAGTTTTAGTTGGCGGTTTAGCTTTAGGATTAGCGAATACAATTTTCCCGGCAATCGCACAGCCGTTTACCAAACAAATTACCAAAAATGATTCAGTTGCTTTGGGACATACAGGGAATTTTGGTTATGCGCTTAGTGGTTTTATCGGAAAATATGTGGGGGATAAAAAGAAATCAACGGAAGATATCAATTTTCCAAAAGGCTTGTCATTCTTACGTGATTCGACGGTTAGTATTACGTTGACGATGGGAATTGTGTATACGATCGTGGCCTTGTTTGCAGGGAATGACTTTATTTCTGAAAACCTTAGTAATGGGACAAATTATATTATCTATGCGTTACAACAAGCAGGGATGTTTGCGGCAGGTGTGTTTGTGATCTTGGCTGGCGTTCGTTTGATTTTAGCTGAAATTGTACCGGCATTTAAAGGGATTTCTGAAAAATTAGTGCCTAATTCGATTCCAGCTTTAGATTGTCCAATCGTCTTTCCGTATGCACCAAATGCTGTTTTGATTGGCTTTTTAACTAGTTTTGTTGGTGGGATCGTTAGTTTATTTATTATGATTGCAACAGGTACGACCGTGATTATTCCAGGTGTGGTGCCACATTTCTTCTGTGGTGCGACGGCCGGGGTTTTTGGGAATGCTACAGGTGGTGTTCGAGGAGCCGTAGTGGGTTCGTTTATTCATGGGGTGATTATTAGTTTTATGCCGATTTTACTGATGCCAGTTATGGGGGATTTAGGGTTCCAAGGGTCGACTTTCTCTGATACAGATTATGGTGTTGCGGGGATTTTTCTTGGTAAATTAGCGGATACGGGCGGTCAAATTGCAGTCGTTGTCGGCGTTTTAGCGGTGTTGGCGTTATTGATTGGATTAACGATTTTCGGCAAGAAAAAACCAACTGAAACGAAGGAGGCGGCATAATGGACACACAGAAATTTGCGGATCAGATTCGTTATTATACGATGAGAGAATTAGATAATTTAGGCTTTGGGCATTTTGGCGGTAGCTTGTCCATTGTTGAAACGTTGGCTGTTTTGTATGGAAAAGTCTTGAATGTTTCACCAGAAAGAAAAGATGATCCAGACCGTGATTATTTTGTTTTATCGAAAGGACATGCTGGGCCTGCGCTATATGCTACGTTGTTTTTAAAAGGCTATTTTGATGAAGCATTTCTTTTTAGTTTAAATCAAAATGGGACAAATCTTCCTTCTCATCCAGACCGAATCAAAACACCGGGCGTGGATATGACAACAGGGTCTTTAGGTCAAGGAATCTCAGCGGCAACAGGGATCGCAAAAGGCAATCAGTTGTTAGGCAAAAGTAATTATACCTATGCAATCGTTGGTGACGGGGAATTAAATGAAGGACAATGCTGGGAGGCGTTTCAGTTTGCGGCTCATCAAAAGTTGGATCATTTGATTGTATTGGTTGATGATAATAAAAAACAGTTAGATGGTTATACAACAGATATTTGCGATCCGTTTGATTTTGTCGAAAAAATGCAGGCCTTTGGGTTTAATAGTTGGCGTGTGGATGGCAGTGATGTTGATGCAATTGAAGTTGCGTTGAATCAAGCGAAACAAATGATTGGTAAACCAACAGCGATTGTTTTAGATACAGTAAAAGGACAAGGCGTTCCTTACTTTGAAGCATTAGTGGACAATCATCATGTTCGTCCAGATGAAGCAGGAAAGATAGCCATCAAAGAAGCGATTGACGTGTTGGCTGAAAAGATCGAGGTGAATCAATAATGAAAGACTTAGAAATGCGACAAGTCTATACAAAAACAATTTTAGCTTTAGCAGAGAAAGATCCAAAAGTTGTAGCATTAGAAGCGGATCTAGCAAGCTCGATGGGAACAAGTAAATTAAAAGAGCAACTAGGAAAACGTTATATCAATGTGGGCATCATGGAAGCAGAAGAAATGGGAGCAGCAGCGGGTCTTGCTGTCACTGGTTTTGTCCCGTTTATCCATACCTTTGCGCCATTTGCAACGAGGCGTTCCTTTGATCAAGTCTTTCTATCTCTTGGTTATGCTAAAAATCATGCGGTAATTGTAGGAACTGATCCAGGTGTTACGGCTGAAATGAACGGCGGCACACATATGCCGTTTGAAGATATTGCCTTGATGCGGGTCATTCCGGGAAACCATATTTATGAAGTGTCAGATCCATATCAATTTAAAGCGATTTTAGAATATGCCCATACGGCACAAGGACTATTCTATATTCGAACCATTCGCAAACAAGCGAAGGCACTTTATACTGGTGAGGAAGATTTTTCTAAAGGGTATTGTAGGCTAAAAAAAGGAACAGCAGGTACGATTTTTGCAAGTGGAATTATGGTGGAAGAAGCTCTTCAGGCATCGGAGGATTTAGAGAAACAAGGTATCTCAGTTCAAGTGATTGATTTGTTTAGAATCAAGCCGATGAATGAAGAAATAGTGATTGAAGCGGCTAAACTAGGACCAATCGTAACAGCAGAAAATCATAATGTAATCGGTGGATTGGGTAGTGCTGTAGCGGAAATAGTAGCTGAAAATCATCCTGTGAAAATGAAACGAATCGGTGTCAAAGAACAATTCGGTCAAGTTGGTAAAATGGCCTATTTAAAGGGAGTTTATGGATTGAAAGCAGAAGCTATTTCAAAAGCGATGGTGGATTTGTTAAATTAAGTAAACAGATGTAGAGTTTGGGTGTTTCTTCCAAACTCTTTTTTTAGTTGAGAAATAGCGAATCCATCTCGTTATTTCTTTTGTGCTATTATAAAAGAAATAACTATTTGTAGGAGAAAAAGATGAAAGAAAAGCAACCGTCAAAATTCAACTGGTACCACAAGCAATGGGGCAAACCCACACATGATGATCGTTTACTTTTTATTTTACTCACTGTAGGAACGTTTCAAGCTGGTTTAAGTTGGAAAGCAGCAGCTGGTAAATTAGAGGCATTTTTGAGAAACTTTCATAATATGGAGATTCAAAAAGTTGCGGCTATGATGCCGGACGATGTGGAAAAAATCATGCAAGATCCTGAAATGATTCGTAACCCAAGAAAAATCAACGCAACCATCCAAAATGCGCAAGCGATTTTAGCGGTGCAACAAGAATACGGAAGTTTCGCTGAATATATGTGGGATTTTGTTGGTGGTGTTCCACGTTTGAATGTTTATGAAGAATCGTATGAAGTGCCAAATTTCACACCGCTATCTAAACAGGTGGCGAAAGATATGAAAAAGCATGGATTTACCTTTGTTGGTCCAGTGGTCACGTATATGTTTATGAAAGCCAGTGGGATGATTCAAGATGAAGTGTTGAATCGAGAGTTTGATTAAGAAAAGGATAGTCCAAAATGGATTATCCTTTTTTGTTTTTTTAATAAAAATCAGTGCTAGGAAAATCTTCAAAAAAATCTGGCTGTAAAAATTGAATTAGCGCATAAATATACTTGTTGGCAATCATTTGACGTTTAAGAAGTTCATTCAAAGCACGTAAGGATTGTTCTGCTAATTCAATCATTCGCTTAGGTGAGTCTGCCTGAAATTGCGCCAATATTTCTCGGACTTCATTTAATGACCAAGTAGAGGCTCGAATCAAACGGATAAATAATAATTGTTGTAAGGCGTGTTCATCAAACATTCGATAGTTACTGTCACTATCCCGTGGGACTTCAAGGAGTCGTTCTTTGGTCCAGTGGCGAATCGTAGTTTCAGGAATCGCTAAACGTTCAGCTGTTTCACCGATCGTCAGCCAACCTCGAGTGGGTAACAGCGTGATTTCTTGCCATTCCTCTTCGTGGAGGAGGGATAAGGTTTGATCAGATATATTTTTTCGTTGATTTAGTTTAACTTGTTCTTCATTCAATAACCAAAAAGCAGTTGTAAAGTTATGGCTTTGGATAGCGGCCATAATGCCATTTGTAGCGTGATAGCCATAAGTGAGCGTAGTCGTTCGAACCGCACGAAAGTAATGCAAACTTTCTTCCGTATAAAGTCGATAACCACTGCTGCTTCGCTCAGGTGAGGGGATGAGTTGCTTTTTTTCATAATGCCGTAATAAACTGGTACTGATATTCAATTCTCTGGCAATATCAATGGGTCGAATACTCATGGGATATTCCTCCGGATAACAATGTTTTTGATTATTATAAGCTATTTAACAAGGTTTGTAATCTATAACCTTAGAACTTGCACAAATGTGCTACGATAGGGTTAGTCTAGTGGTATCTAGCTGGACAGGCTAACCTTTCGGGAAAAAGATAAAAATAGAATGAGACAGAAAGCGTCTCAGTCGATTTTTCCTATTTTCCAGTCAAGGTTGAACGAGCCTGTTCCGCTTTTAGTGGTATCTAGCTGGACAGGCTAACCTTTCGGGAAAAAGATAAAAATAGAATGAGACAGAAAGCGTCTCAGTCGATTTTTCCTATTTTCCAGTCAAGGTTGAACGAGCCTGTTCCGCTTTTAGTGGTATCTAGCTGGACAGGCTAACCTTTCGGGAAAAAGATAAAAATAGAATGAGACAGAAAGCGCCTCAGTCGATTTTTCCTATTTTCCAGTCAAGGTTGAACGAGCCTGTTCCGCTTTTATTGGTATCTAGCTATACAGGCTAATCTTTCGGGAAAAAGATAAAAATAGAATGAGACAGAAAGCGCCTCAGTCGATTTTTTTATTTTCCTGTCAGAGCTGGATGAGTTCGCTATGTTTTTAACTGTTATCTAGCTGCACAAATCAATCCTTAGGAAAATAGATAAATTGTCAGTGAAATGAAGGGCATTTCAATGCCAATTTCCTGATTTTCTACAGGATTAACCGATTTGTTCCGCTTTTATTTTAAGGAGGATTTTTATGACAGAATATGTAACAATTAATGGGGCACGAGAAAATAATTTAAAAAATGTCTCAGTAAAAATACCGAAACGAAAAATAACTGTTTTTACAGGTGTTTCGGGTTCAGGAAAATCTTCGATTGTATTTGAAACGATCGCCAATGAATCGCAACGACAATTAAATGAAACCTTTAGTGCGTTCATACAAAATTTTCTACCAAAATATCAGCACCCAGATGTGGACAGCATTGAAAATTTATCGACTTCAGTGGTTATCAATCAAAAGCGTTTAGGTGGCAATTCTCGTTCAACATTAGGAACGATCACAGATATCAATCCTTTGCTGCGCGTGCTTTTTTCAAGATTTGGGAAGCCTAGTATTGGAACAGCCAATTATTTTTCCTTTAATGATCAAGCTGGTATGTGTCCGGAGTGTCAAGGGATTGGGCGAACACTGAGAATCGATGAAGATAAATTTTTAGATCCTTCACAGTCTTTAAACAGTGGAGCGATCCAGTTTTCTGCGTTTAAAAATACAGAATGGCATATGAAAGGCTATTTAGATTCAGGCTTATTTGACAACGATAAGAAAATTTCAGAGTATACAGAGCAAGAATTGGATACACTGCTTTATGGAAAAGACATTAAAGTTAAAATCGAGGATGTTAATTTCACATATGAAGGGTTATTTGCAAAGTTCAATCGCCTCTATTTGCAAAAAGAAGGTGAAATATCACCACGAACCCAGAAACTGATTAATGAATATACCCATGAAGCAACTTGTCCGCTTTGCCAAGGAAAACGCTTGTCACAAGCTTCGTTAGCTGTAACAGTCGGGGACTATTCAATTGCAGATTTTACTTCTATCGAATTGATTAAAATGCTGGATGTCTTAGAAACAATCGAAATCCCAAATGCTACGCCGATCATTAAAAATCTGAAAGAAAAAATCAGTCACTTAGTTGAAATTGGGTTAGGCTATTTAAGTTTAGATCGAGAAACCGCAACATTATCTGGCGGTGAGTCTCAACGGGTCAAGATGGTCAAGCATTTAAATAATAGTCTGGTGGATTTGATTTACATATTTGATGAACCAAGCATCGGACTGCATCCTAGAGATGTTCATCGTCTAAATGAATTGTTGTTCAAACTAAGAGATAAAGGCAATACTGTGATTGTGATCGAACATGATCCAGATGTGATTAAAATTGCCGACCATGTGATTGAAGTTGGTCCTCAGGCAGGAAAACATGGTGGAAATATTATGTTTGAAGGAACGTATAAGGACTTACTCGAGTCAGACACGCTAACAGGAAACTGCTTGAAAAATCAAACAGAGTTGAAAAAACAGGTTAGACCAGCAGTCGATTTTTACCAAGGACGTCTTTCAAGTAAGCATAACTTAAAGGAGACAGCTTTACGTATTCCTAAAAAGACCTTAACGATGATTACAGGTGTGGCAGGATCAGGGAAAAGTACCTTGGTCAAAGAATCCTTCTTATCAGAATTTCCTGAAACCATCGTAATCGATCAAGCTGCAGCTCAAACAAATTCACGTTCAAATCCAGCAACGTATATTGGGATCATGGACAACATCAGAAAGCTATTTGGAAAAGCCAACGATGTTTCGCCTTCATTATTTAGCTATAATTCCAAAGGCGGCTGTGAAAATTGTAAAGGGCAAGGATTCATCGAGACAAATTTAGCGTTTATGGAAGCGATAAAAAGCGAATGTGATGTGTGTCATGGCAAACGCTATAAACAAGAAGTGTTAGATTATCAGTTCCAAGGAAAAAACATCACAGAAGTATTAGCATTGACAGTTGAAGAGGCATTGGCATTCTTCAAAGAGCCGGCAATTTTGAAAAAAATCGAAGCAATGGAACAAGTTGGTTTGAGCTATTTAACCTTAGGACAACCGATGAATACCTTATCTGGCGGGGAATGTCAGCGGATGAAATTAGCCAGTGAGTTTTACAAAAAAGGCAGTATTTACGTTTTAGATGAACCATCAACGGGACTTCATTTATCGGATATCGAACACTTGACGGAAATCATGAATCATTTGGTTGATCAAGGCAATACGGTTATTGTGATCGAGCATCATGTTGATTTGATCAAGCAGGGGGATTGGATCGTTGATATTGGCCCTGATGGCGGTAATCAAGGTGGGGAAATTGTTTTTGAAGGAAAACCAGGAGACATAAAACAGAGTACTTCAATTACAGGACAATTTATCTAGTATTATAAACTAAAAAAAGTCGAAGAGATTAATTTCTCTTCGGCTTTTTTTTATTGTGCAATGCTATTGAAAATAAAACATCTTTAACAGCATTATAAGCTATTCTTGATTAGCAATAGATTCTATAAGTGCGAATATATTCTTCCAGTCTCGTTCATTAGGTGGGAAGTCCCAAATATAAATGTTTGAGGCTAAGGGATGGTCCTGTTCGTCGAAATGGAAATCGGATAGTAATAGATCGTATTGCTCATTATAGACTTGCTGCTTGGTTCCAGTATGAATGATCAAATTGTGACTAGACTGCTTGAGCAATTTTTGACTCAGGTATTCCTCACTGAGTGGCTCTACGGTACAGATTAATTTTACGAAAATTTCCTTTTTAATATCTTGAATGTTGATAGAAGAACTAAAAATTAGCAGGATATTGTAAAGTAAATAGTCTTGATCAAAGTGAATTCTGCTTTTCGGAAAAAGATGGAGCACGCTTTTCATAATTAATTGTGACTGTTTAAAAAAAGGACGATTAGTCTCTTCGATGGAATCTAGGACGTTTGGAATCGTTGAATGATGAATAGTCAAATCTGAAAAAATAACGGTATATATATAAGAAGAAATAAGTTTGAAAATAAGTTTATTTTCATTTATAAATACAAGCCGTTCATTTCGTCTTTTATAAGAGTGGATCAAGCTTATAGCAAATACATAAGCGAGTGTTTTCTTTTTTTTATGCCACTTCACTTTGATTTCATAATCGCCATGAAGTTCATCAAAAACAGGATTTGATATTAAAATCAATGCTAAAAAGGTCCATTCGTTGGTCTGATAAGTACTTGGTACATTAGCTTTTATGAAGGGCTTCATATAATAGGAATAGCGCTGAAGATAGGGATCGACTACATATTTATCAGGAGCTGTAATTATAAAATGTTGATGCTCATATCGGATTTGATTGATTGCTAACCGATATAAAAATTGAAGTCGCTCAGTTTCTGTTAATTGAAAAGACATAGCAGCCATTTTTCTATCATAACTTTCTGAGATATCTTCAAACGAGATCGATTTAAATGGCCATTGTGAACTTTTGATAACAGACCAATAAAAGCGGTAAAAAAATTCTCTGATCAAATATTCAGGTCCTGAGATCACAAAATTATTCATATTAAGCGTCAGCCCATTCTCATTGAAATAAGTGGCTAAGCTTTTGAGTTTTCGATAAATCGTACTAGTTGAGACATAAAAAATATCTGCTAAGTCCGCCAAAGTATATCCTTGTTCTTGAAAAATCAAGTCGATCAATCGATAGCTGATAGTGTCTTTGATAAACAAGCTTTCTGTTTCTCCAATGGAGTGTAGCGGTGTTACTTGTAAAAAAAAGCCCTTATTTTTTTTACTAATAATTTCAAGGCTATCGTTTTGGTCATATTTAATTTGTCTTAAAAGATTCAATGTTCGATAAGTTGCATCAGATGAGCACTTTCCAATTTTTGATAGTTCTTTTTCAGTGAACCAGCGTTCATTGTTATAAAGCGTTCTCAAAAAGAGTAGAGATCTCTTTTCTTGATTGTCTAATAGATTTTCAATAAGTCTTCACCTCACAATTATTATAGTCATGCGAGCTTACTTTTAACAGATTAAATTGTTTGTTTTGAACTTTTTTTATTTTAATTGCCAGTTTTTGAATGATAAGAGTGAAATATCGAACAATCTGTGATTGCAATGATATCAAGGGTTGAACGTATAATTTAGAAATAAAAATAAGATTCTGTTTATTTTTATTTCTAAAACATCAGTTGTTTAATAAGGATTTTGAAGTAGAATAGCGCATGATATTCACGTAACATGAGTTTTGAGCAAACGAGATAGTTTGCAAAAAATATATTTATAATAAAAAAATATAATAAAGAAAAGGAGTGGCAGATATGAAAATTGGTTATACGAACCGATCGTCTAATGAAGAGTATGAAATTCTATATCAACTAGGATGTGAATCGATTGTCGATCGTGATATTTATTTAACAGAAATCGACAGTTTTGAACAGTTTGTAAAGGAGAATATCGATCACGAGATGATCATCGTCGATTTAGCGAGTATTGGTAGTAAATTTACGATCAACCAATTATATCCTATTTTGACACTCATTAAAAAGAATAAGGGTTCGTTGATCATCAACGAGTTCTCTAAAACAAATGTGTTTACTAATGGGCTCTATATAGAATTTCTATACTTAATGGCGACTCATGATAAAAAGGCCTATCGAATTAGAGCAGATGAAGCATTAGAAACAGCTAAGAAAAATGGAACAGCAAGCGGTAGGCCTGCTATTGATTTGGATATCATCGAACGGATTCGTTATATGTATGATAAAGAACATATGACGATCCAAGAAGTTGCGAGAGCTTGTAATGTTTCAATAGGAACCGTTTATAAATATACCAGAGTAGCTGTTGAGAAGTAGACGGTAAATTCCAATTTTATTTTCTTCTACTTCTTATTGAATAGGATGAAAATAATGTGTAAACAGCTTGAGAGGAGGTGGCGGTCTTCTAAATGATGATGGAAAGAACAGTGATGTAAGGAGTGAAAGCAGTCCAATGAAGCAACAACAAACAAAAATAAAGAAGTGGCATTTATTAGGTATTGGTATTACGATCCTAGGATTAGGTATTTGGGTGAGCCAAGCTAGTACAGCTCTGAAAGCAGAAACAGAAGCTGGAGTAACGCAAGATAAAAAAGCGGCTACTGAAGACAAGGTAATTCAAATTTCTAGCAGTTTAAACCCAAAGTTACCTATGGTTACAAATGAACAAGGGCTACAAGCTACACCAAAAGTTGTGACAATTACGCAAAATAGTCAGTTTCCTACGGCTGGAACGTCACAAAAAGAAGTAGCTAAATTAATAACAGGATTGACGATTCCCACACCTTCATCTGGTATTGATTGGGAATACGTGGACAGTACGGGCGCAATTATCGAGCCAAGTAGTGCTGCCGTTGGATTTCAAACAATCTATGTTAAGATCACTGAAAAAAATGGTTCTTCAAGTATTCAAGTACCAATTCCAGTCAGCGTAACGGATAGTAATACGACAGCAGTCTTGACGAATCAAGCAATGATCAAAGCAGATGCTCAGATTATTCTTTATCCAGATGAAATAAAGGATAAGACAAATGAAGAGCTACACGCATTGATCCAAGCCAAAGCCAATCTAAGCGCTTGGGATATGAGTAATGGTTCAGAGCTAAGCGCTTCTGTATCAGAAACCAAGATCACAAACGATAAAATTGGCGATTACACAGCAACATTTACGGTGGATTTAAATGGAGAGTCAGCTACTACAACTAGAACAGTAACTATTTTTGGTGCAACGCTAAAATCTCCTTCCTCCATTTCAGTAGCTCAGAATGAGACCTTAGATATGGGAAAAAATGCTAGTTCAATTTTTGCCAACTATCAAACTATTTCATCTCTTGAGGCAACAGATGCAACCTATGAATGGGTAGCAGATAAAGCGGGAACACCGACAGAGCCGAAAAACACATTTGATACCAGCAAGACAGGGTTCAATTGGGGCTACATAAAAATGGCTGATAAGAAGAAGCCAGAGATTTCTACAGTAATTCCAGTTCCGATTACAGTTACCAATGAAGTTAATACTATTGTAGAAAAGAAGGTAGCTTTCGGTACAACTCGTGGAATGAATATTATTAAACAATCCGAAATCAGTGGGAATGATCCTACGCAATTAAACAATATTTTAAAGGATAAGCTGAAAATCAATGCATGGGACCTGACAACAGGAGCGGACGTACCGATTGAGATTACTGACTTAGGTGGTTTAACTGGAGAATCGACCGTCGGAGTATACGAGCTTACTTTCTCTATGACATTACCAGATAATTCAGTTAAGACCGCTAAAAGAGCCTACACACTGTTGAGTGATGAGATATTCGCTGGCACATCAGGTGCTTCAACTAACAATATGTCTAGAAGTGCCTTTGATGATATATTCGGAAATTCATTAGATGGATGGACTTCTATTCCTTTGAATGAGAAAGCAATAATCACAAATCCAATCAATGGGTCTCAAATCAGTTTTCCAAAAAGAGGGCTGACCGTTGCTGGGCCGGGTGCTACAGTACAACAAGGGTTTATTGTGAAGGATGCTTCGGAAGTAGCTTATGTTCATAATAATGCTAAAGTATCCACGATCCCCTTTGTTAATGGGCAGGCCGTATATCCAAACGACATTAACGGTTTAATAGGATCACATGCAGCAGATAGAGTTATGGGAATCGGTTATGGGATATTAGATGCAATGTTTGAAAGTCAATACTATTTAAAAAAGGGCAACGAGCTTAAACAGATTTTAGTCGATCAAAAGAATCAGCTGATTTATGTTTATGATATAAAGCTTAGTAGGAATTTGAATTTTTCAATCAATTTATCTATGTATAATACAGCTTCGACAACACGAAACTTAGCGATGTTGGAGAATGTAGACACCAATTACTACAATGATAAAGTAGCACTCTATGCTTTAGGTGATAACAATGGGTTTTATATGAAGCCTCAAGCAGGGAAACAATTTGCGATCAAGCTTAAAGATTCGTCTGGTGCTTATTTGTCGGATTATACAATGTTTGCAGCAGGAGCTTACGGTAGCTGGGTGGGGAATTATCCAGATGTGCCAATGAATTTAAGTTCTCTGAATTGGTTTAACCATGATTTTTCACGAGCAGGAATCGAGCAATACAATTATCCTAAAGACCACGTTATTCTAAATTATGTTGATAGTGCCTATCAATTGGGAGCACCTTATCGCCCAGTAGCAACGAATCAAGCTTTAAGGGCAGGGTATGAAGTTTTTGCTGGGACAGAGTTGCCATATATGCGATTGAGCTCAAATCCGAAAGATTGGAATGTTTATGCCGATTATAATGGCGGTGACTTTGTCACAGATTACACTTTAGCTTCTATTCCTAGTATTGGGGGATTTGGAACCCTTTATGTAACGTATCCGAATCAGCAAGAGCATAAAATTCCATTCATAGCAGACGGAAACAAGGAGTCTAATGGCAGATTAACAATTCCAAGAGCAACCTTACCGACTGTATTGAACGATGAATCTGGTACGATCAAGAGTTATACGACAGGTATGCTAGGAGTTTATGAATCAAATGATAAATTGAAATCCTTAACTTCAAATGATTATTCCATGGCAATCAATGTGTACAGTATTGGTGCTTCACCCATCGCACAAACGGTTCAAAGAAATTCAGCATGGACAAAAGCTGCCAGTGCATTGGTCAAAGATCCTGTGATCTTACCTGGACACACAGCGATTTATGAATATGTAGGGGCTCAAGTCGATACATCAAAACTTGGTATACAAACAATTCAAGTGAAGATGACCGACAAAGAAGAACCAACTCAATCAAAAATCATCAATGTGCCAGTCAATGTTGTTGATGGAACGGCACCAACAACAGGCCTAAGCATTGTAGCAGACGATTTTTCACTAGCAAAAGGTGATTTAACAGGTTTATCAGCAGAGGATATCAAAAAGTTGATTTTAAAAGAATCCAAAGCTGTAGGCTGGGATAATGCTACAGGCTTGTCTACAGGTGTGACAGTATCTGTTAAAACAACGGATTTAACAACGAGTGCAAGTCCTGGTAATCAATATAAAGCAACGATTCAAGCAGTAAAAGGCAGTGTAACAGCTGAAAAAACGATTACGATCACGATCACTTCAGAGTTTTCAGCTAAAGCAGTTCCTCAGACTGTTCCATTAGGAGCCGATGAAAGTTATTGGAAAGATGCACTTTTAAAAGCTACGGTCAATGAAGTCAAAAATGGGAGTAGTACAATCTCTAATTATAATGTGAGTTTAGTCACAGCTCCTGTAACTAATCGTATTACGACAAGTAGCTCAATGACGGTCAAGGTGACTAATGCGGCTAATTCAAGCCAATCGATGGAAGTGAATGTTCCAGTAAATGTAACTTGGGGCAATTCAATCGCTCTAGGTGGTAGTGGAACAAATATTACTGATCTTGGTCAATCAAGTTTAGCATTTACCTTACAAGAAGATCAAAGTGGTCGTCCATATATCCGTAGCGCTTACGGTAATTTACCACAAGCAAATACGAATACGCCGTTTGTAAATGCGTCAGCTACAGGGGCATACTTCTTCCAGTTTACGCGTATTGATATGTCTAGTCAGGCAACCGGGCAAGCGAAAGCGAAAGAGGTAACGAATGGAACCTCTTCTGGTTCAGCACTCCAAGCTTTAGGTGCTCGAACACCGGCACAAGTAATAAATGATTTGGGGACAAATGGCAAACTAGATGTGAATTATGGGGATGTTTTAAAACTGTATGTACAAGGAGGACAACATGTCCTGTACACGGCCAATCAAGGTCCAGAGCAACCAATGAAAGAATTATCCAATATGGAAACATTGTTTGTCGTTGTGACCAAAAATGGCTTTACACCACTATATTTCAATCAGTTAACAGCGAAAGAAGTTGAAATCGCAACAGAATCAACAGCTACAAATGCGCTATATGCTGCGCATTATAATAGCATGACGAATTACTTTACTATTCCAAGTGGATCAACGTCTAACTATGCACGTATCCAACCAAATGGCTTCAAGACGTATCCGAAACTTAATCTAGCAGTAGGTGAAAAAGCGGCAGGTAGTGTGTTGGTCACAGAACCGACTAGCACAACAAGTAATCAGTATTTACAACTGAGCTACAATCTAACGTTCGTTGGTAGTGGGCCTGATTTACAAATCGTTACACCACTGGCATCACTAAGCTTTGGTACTCAGACAATCAAGTCTTACAGTCAAGAAATTAAACGAACAGATCCAAATTGGGGCTTCACGGTATTGGATAGTCGTCAAATCAAATCAGCATGGGTCATTCAAGCGAAAATGAGTGAACCATTCAAAACGAGTGGAGCTAACGCTAAGCAACTAAAAGGTGCAGAGCTAAAAGCCAAACAAGCCTCAAGCACAGTTAGTTTAAATAGTGGATTCCAAACGGTTTATACCAAAAATAATCCTGAAGCCAGCAATAGTGTAACCTGGACATCAGACAAAGGTTTCTTCTTACAAGTACCTCCAGGGGTAATTGATAAAGATGCAGCATATTCAACAGAAGTCGAGTTTCTTTTAACCAATGCACCATAAAATAGGAGGATGACATGAAAAAATTTAAAATAAGTTACTTGATTGCCATTCTCCTAGTTCTAATTGTTGGTTTATCGAATCAACGAGTGGTCTTAGCAGAAGAAGCAGACATGAAGAGCAATGCTGGAATTAGTTTTGAAAATGATTATGAAGCTAGTTCCAGCGCACCAGAAGAATTACCAGATACAAATACACCTATCTTAGTGGAAAAACCAATCGCTAAAGAAGCAACAAGCAGCAAAGTTTTACCGCAAACGGGTGAATTAATTGGAAGCATGATGAGTTGGATCGGTGTGATGATGATCTTTGCGATGATCATTCTCCGTATCCGCAAAAAAACGAAATAAGTGCGTAAAAAACGCTTATATATAAAATTTAGGGAGAGTAAAAAATATGAAAACAAATAAAACAACGAAATTATTAAGTCTTGGTCTAATCAGTCTATGTGCACTATCTTTGGGCGCGCCAACTGTATTAGCTGCTGATCCAAAAGCAAACACTAAAGCAGATGTTAAATTTACCGAAGACACTGGGACAGTTGACCCAGAAAAACCTGAAGTAACAGATCCAAAAGATCCAGGTAAAGAACCTGGAATCGTTGATCCAGGCGGTGAAGGCGGCGGTGGTAACGGAACAAAATCATTTAACATCAACTGGGTATCAAGTTTTAAATTTGGTGAAATCAAAATCGCTGGTAGCACAATGTCAGCTTATGCTCAACCAACAACATTAAACTGGGCAGAAGAAGAAGATGGTGATTTAGTACCGACAGGAGAAAAAACAGTGGGTCTAGCAAACTTCCTACAAGTAACAGATAACACAGGGAAGAATGCTGGTTGGACTGTAAATGTTACAGGAACACCATTTTATGAATTGGATGCTTCTGGAAAAGAAATCAAAGCAAATGAGTTAACTGGAGCTGCAATTACTTTAGAAGACCCACAAATCGTTGGTCTTGCGGAAAGTGCTGCCTTAGCACCGATTTCATCACTTTCACCAGGTAAAGATATCTTGGATGGCGGTGCTAACAAAGTCTTTGAAGCAGGCTCTCAAAAAGGACAAGGAACTTGGTCATTAACATGGGGAGCAGACACAGACAAAACAATCCTTAAAGGAATTACAGTTGCTGGTAATACAACAACAGGTAAAGCAACTTCAGGTGTTAAATTAACAGTGCCTGTAACAGCGAAACCCAAAGCAGAAAAAAGCTATCGTTCAAGTTTAGAGTGGGTATTGACAACTGCGCCTTAAGAATAAATGTAAGCTCGATAATGAATGCAAGTTCAATCAAAATGATGAATACAGAGGAGAGAATTAAATAATGAAAAAAATGACATTAGCCGGTTTAGGTGTTGTAATGTTTAGTACATTAGCTTTAGGAAGTCAAACAGCACTAGCAACAGTAGAACAACCAGAGGCAAATAGTGAAGCAACCGTTCAATTTGAAGCAAATACAGATCCAGATTTACCACCAGTAGTAATACCTCCTGTCGGTAATAAAGGTGATGAGGCTGCCATTAATTTACCGGGTAGTGATGGTTCGATCGGGGATGGAAATCCAAGTTTCAATATCGCATATGTGTCTAATTTCCGTTTCAATGAACGGACTGCTGCCGATACGGACTTTACGAAATTTAAGCCAATTAAATTAAATGCCAATGGGATGACTTTATGGGCTAAAGGTACGCAATTAACACTAGATAAGATCGACAAAGCTGGTGAAGTGATTACGCCAAAAGAATCAACTGTTTATGAAAATATTCCTAACTTCGTTCAAGTAGTGGACAACCGTGGTAAATTAAGTGGCTGGAATTTAGAAGTCGAAGCGGGCGCATTTAAAGGCAAAGATGCTGACGACAAAGAAGTTACTTTAAAAGGTGCGACAATTACATTAACGGAACCTACGATTAAAGGACCTGCTGGAATTGATGTGCCAAGTGTTTACGCACCAACAACATTTGCTTCTGAACAAGAATTGACTGTAGATGCAGCAAAACCAATTTTAGAGGCTGCACCTAATGCAGGAATTGGATCTTGGTCAGTGAAATTTGGTCAAGAAGAAACATTAGCTGGTGCTGATTATGCAACATTAGTTGAAGATACAGGTGTGAAATTAACGATCCCTTCTACAGCTGAAGCAAAAGCGAATATTGCTTATAAAGCAAACCTAAAATGGACGTTAACAGATGGACCAAAATAAATAAGCAACAACGACCTGAGTAGGAGGAATACTCCTACTCTACTAATTATGGAATCGATAAAGAGAGATATCGGAAGTTATTCGGAGGGGAAATACATGAAAAAAGTAACATTATTAACAGCAACATTAATCGCAGCAAGTCTTTTAGGTGCTCAGTCCGCACAGGCTGATGAAACAGTTTATCCAGTTAAAGCTAAAAGTGATGCAACAGTTATCTTAGAAGCAGACGATGGGACAGATGGAGTCATCACTGGACCTGGTGGCGGTACGGATGGAGAAACTGGTGGGGAAATCACACATCCGGACGGCGGTGAAGGTGGCGAAGGCGGCGTGGTTGATCCAGGTCAAAATTCATCTTTACGCTTAAGCTTATTAACAGCTTTTGACTTTGGTACAATCAAAAAATCTGGTAATACTGAAAGCTACCTAGCAAAATTGCCAACACCAAACTTTGTTGATGGCGGCGTAAGCGCACGTCCAAACTTTGTTCAAGTAACAGACAACCGCGGAATTTTAGCTGGTTGGAAACTTACAGCTAAAATTGCAGAACAATTTACAAATGGTGAGACAACATTAAATGGAAGTGAAATCACTCTAACTAATGGCTGGTCACAACCATTATCAGCTGATAACACAACGAATGCACCAACAGTAAATACAGGTTCAATCGTTTTAGGAACAGGTGCCTCAGCGGATATCGCGACTGCTCCAGCAGGCAAAGGAATGGGAACTTGGAATATCTTATACGGAACACTTCATGCTCCTGAAAAAGCAACTTTAGGAGATGCTGCTAACAGCGTGAAATTAACGATTCCTGGTAATATTCAAAAAACAGATGGTACGTATACAGCAAAAGTTGAGTGGACATTATCTGATTCCCCAACTAGATAGATCAACAGTACGCTAGACAATTTAAAGTATGGATACTTTGAACGATTCATACTTTAAATCTACTCTAGTATGAAATTAAAATGTTTATCCAAGGGAGTAACGAGATGAAAAAACAACTAATACTTGGTGTGTTATTGATCTTGTTGACAATGCCGGTGAAAGCATCCGCACAAGAGGAAATCAGTACAGGTTCTAATGCCTATGTCACAATCGAAAAATACTCGGGAGATGGCGAACAGCCTGTCAATCCGACAGATCCCAATGAGATAGTAAAACCTGGTCCAAATACCGATGGGACCAATCCGCATCAACCAAGTACTAAAGGACCTTTAAGCTTGAATTACATTTCTAACTTGAAATTTGGCAAGCAAACTGCCAATGGGAATGATGCCGTGTATCAAGTGAAACCTGATCGTGTGATCGATAGTAAAGAAGCAGAAATCGATGTACCGAACTATGTTCAGGTGACGGATCACCGAGGCACTAATTCCGGTTGGACGTTACTAGTTAAGCAGGATGGCGCATTTAAAAACGGTGTACATAGCTTAGCGGGGACAGAATTGGTCTTTACTTCACCAGTTTTAGTCAGCAAATCGGGAAAAGACACGACATCACCTTCAGCCAACGCTAATTTTACTTTAACAGCAGATGGCAACTCAGCGATGGTCATGTATGCAGCAACAGATCAAGGGATGGGAACCTGGGTCGACCGTTTTGGCAAAGATTTAGAAGAAGCAAAAACGGGTATCCAATTAAAAATACCTGGTGATTCTAAAAAAGTCGCTGGTTTTTATCAAACAAGTTTAACATGGACTTTAACGGATACACCATTTACAGAATAAGAAAAACTGAAAAAAGTACGAGTCACTAGTAATAGGAATAATCATCATCAGTTCCTTAAGGATAGCTCTTTGTTTCAGTTGTTTGTAGGTAAACGAATAAAGATGAGCCAAAGAAAAGAGGAACTGAAGATGAACAAATATATTAAATCGATGATCGTGATCATGAGTATCATGGTTATGTACGTACTGGGAACAGAAGCGGTATCAGCTGAAGAAATGAATTTTTCAGTTGAGGCCCAGTTACCAGAGAACCAACTTGACAAAAATAAAACGTATTTTGATTTAAGAGTGTCACCAGATACGAAAGAAGAATTAAAGGTTGAAATCAAAAATAATAAAGACGAAGAAGTAACGGTTCAAATCCAAGCCAATACAGCAATTACGAATGATAATGGGGTAATCGATTATGGCGAGGCCAAACCTAAACTAGATAAATCATTAGAAACACCATTTGCTAGTATTGCTAAGGTAGATCCAGAAGTCGTTTTAGCACCAAAGGAAAAGAAAATCGTGACGATTCCAGTCGAAATACCTAAAGAATCATTTAATGGGATCATCTTAGGCGGACTTTACTTTAACCAAAAAGAAACAGGAAAAGAAGAGAAAGCTGAGGCAGGTATGCAAATCGAAAATAAATTTGCTTACGTAGTTGGGGTTCGTTTATCTGAAAATGATGAAGAGGTTGAGTCAGATTTAAACTTATTAGATGTAGCAGCAGGTCAACGGAATTATCGTAATGTAGTTGTGGCAACTTTACAAAATCCAATGCCTAGAATCTTAGGTCAAATGACAGTTAAAGCGCAAGTCTTTGCTGAAAATGATTTAAAAACAGCAATCTTCACAACCAATCAAGAGAATCTGAATATGGCACCAAACTCAAACTTTGGTTATGGAATCAAGATGGCAAATAAAGCATTTAAGCCAGGGAAGTATGTCATGAAAATGACAGTCGAAGCAGATGGCAAGACATGGCCATTTGAAAAAGCCTTTGAGATTACAGCCGATGAAGCCAAAAAATTCAATGATGAAGCGGTTGACTTAGTAGAAGAACCAAACGATTATTTAATATACATAATCATTGGAGGCGTCATTTTAGTTGTAATTATTATCGGTTTAATCAGCTGGATGGTTTATCAAAAACGTAAAAAAGAAGCAGAAAGAAAACGTAAAGCCAATAAAAAAAGAAAACGTAAAAGCAAAAGTAATGGGGAGAAAAGAAAGAGACCGTTAGATTAGGGAAAAAATAGAATCAAAGAAGTTAGCTATCTGCTGGAAGTGATCAGCTGTGAATTTCAGCAAGTACAAGGCTTCTGTTTTATTTAACAGAAAGGGTGACAAAATATGTACAACATAGGGATCGTACAAGCAAGTGAACAGGGCGATGATGCATATATGAACCAACTTACCCAGCCAACATATCACATGCATCATTTGACAAGAGAAGAAGTACTGAATACTGCTGACGAAATGGATGCATTGATTATAGAAGAGTCTTCTATTTTAGGATTAAAGCATACCTGTGAGTTGATTTTGGAGCTGAGACGAAACTGTAAAGCCTTGATTTGGGTCGTTTCAAAGAATCAAACGAAAACCAATAAACTAGTCTATCTACAGCTAGGAGCGGACGGTGTGTTGGATGAAGAAAAGGAACAAGAAGTGTCACTTTTACAATTTACGAATCTGTTAAAACGGATAAAAGGGGAAAAGCCTTCAAGTAGCGATGGAAATACCTTAGAACCAATAAAAAATGCGAAAGTACCGATTCAATTGATTGCAACAAATTTAAGCGTTATATTGAAAGGGAAAGTCGAAGTAGCATTGACCAAACTAGAATTTGAAATAATTTCTTATTTAGCAGAGCATTCAGGTAAAGCCATTACATATGAAGAAATATATGAAAATATTTGGAATGAAGAATTTGGCGATACAGAATTAGGGAACAAACAATATCGTGTCAGTAATCTGATTTTTCATCTGAGGAAAAAACTGGAAGTCAATTCGGCTAAACCAGAATATATCAAAACAGTTCGTTCAAAGGGATATATGTTGGTGCTATAAGAAATAGAGAATAGGGAAAAAACTGTGTGAGCAACCGATTTAAGGTAGGCTATTCATACAGTTTATTTTCAGTTTTCTGCTCTTGATACAACTTATTTATCGTAAAGGTAAATGGACTTTTGCTAAAAAAGAAAAACGATATAAGTGGTTTTTAGACAGTTTCTTACATCGTTTTTTCTGTAATATCTAAAGTTATTTTGCTTTTACAAGAGTAGTCAAATGTTCATCCGCTGAAGTAATTAAAGTATCCAATGTTTGAAAAACGACATCAAATATTTCAGCACAAGCTTGTATCTCTTGCGGTGTTCTCTTGATTTTAGCATCAAGAAAGTATGGCATAAAATGCAAGACGCCATGCCATGTTTTCAGTTCACGTAAATTGGTTCCTAAAGCTAGAATCTCCTGGTACGCGATTGTTTTAGATTTCTGTGATTTTTCCATGTCTACATTCTCCTAGTCTAAATTTGATTAAAATCCCAACTAGATAGGTAAATAAAAAACGATCAGATCTATGCCTCATCGTTTTCAATAGACCCCCCACAGAACACTTGTCTACACAATTCAAAAGAATTTCTCACATAAGGTAGAAATCTACACTGAAATTGGGTACAATAAAACAAGCTGGTACTTTGGTATTGGCTATCGGCAACTTGTATTGGCAGTGGATGCTGTCTTTACAGGGCCTCACGATTTTGGTTCCCGCCAAAATGTGAGGTGCCGTTTTTTATTTTCTATCAGGTCGTTGTTACGTTAAATGGTATCACGTCCTTGTTTTAGAAATGATAGGATAGAAACAAAAAAAGATATCGGGAAAATTCCCCAATACCTGTTCATCAATAGTATGAACTAACGTTACTGCTTCACTTCCCATCAAATAAAACGATACAAAAAAGAAGCGGTCAAATACACCTGATTTTTGTACAATGAAAGAAGCTAGTTGTAATGCTAGCGACTATTGGCGACTTGTTTGGGCAGTGGATGCTGACTTTACAAGGACTTCCAGTATGAGGTTCCCGCCAGATACTTGAGGTGCCAATGGTTATTTATATGTGATGTAGCTTTATGAACTAAGAAAAGTTCATAAAGCTTTTTTCGTTGCTAACCTATATCAATAAGTATAAAGAACTTAACATGAATGGTCAATACGAACAAGGAATAAAAATACTTGATTTTCTATATATAATTTAACTGCATAAAATGTTATATACTTAATCATCTATGTAAGATATAATTTACATAAGGGTTGAAAATTAAAAAGGAGTGTTAATGGAATGATTGATATTAATGGTGTAGAAGCACAAAATCAGGCAACTAAGATTGGTCAAGCTAATGATAAATTGACTATTTCACAAACTGTTGCTTTTTCCTCTGGTATGACAGTGCCAGGAAATGCTACAGCAAATAGTACTTTTGAAGAATTTAAGACCTCTTCTACAACAATCCAACAATTGTTAAATCGTGATGTAGCGAATATTCACAGCGCTGTTGCAGCGTTTGAACGAGCTGATTCTCAGACAAAAAAATTGTTTGATATGCCGTTTACAGGTTTGACGAAATAAGGAGTGGATCGCATGAAAGAGGATGAAATTAGAAAGAAACGAATTGAAAACGAAGAAAAGCAAGAAGAAAATTCTCAGATAAATATACTGTTAGATCGAAAAATGGAAGAGTGTGGACAGTTATATGCAAGTGAACGAATACATAATGAACGAGTTATTTCTTATTTTCAAAAACAAGAAAAATTTTCTTTTTTTGAAGATATCGTTGAAGATGCTCGCATAGAAGAACGTCGATTTTTTGATGAAATGAATGAGGGACAGGAAATAATAACAAAGGAAAAACGACAATTAGAAGATTATTCAGAAGCACTTTATGAAAAAGAATTGCAAGTGCTCAGAGAGGAGGAGGATGCCGATGGTAAAAATGGTAATTGGTGAAGTAAAGACCCAAACAGAACAAATAAAGTCTTATGCTAAAACATACAGTCAGGCATTGGAATCAGTTTCAGCAGCAACGCAAGGGATTCAGTTAGCGGTAGGAATGAGCGGAGAAGGAATGGACGCCATAAAATCTTATCTCTCAAGCGTTTATCCAGCCTTGTGTAAAGCAGCGATTCTTCACAGTGAGGCAGTTGTACAAGCCAATGAACAATATTTAGAAGCCTACGTCTCTCAATGTGGAAGCGAAGATCTAGATTCAGAAGAATTACAAGATCAAATCAATGAAGCAAACCGATTGATTCAAGGTTTTCAATCTTCCAAAGATAGCTTTGCTCAAGCCAAGAGAAACTTATCAGAAGATAACTCAAAGCTACTCGGAATGATTTTTCAAGCTGCGATGAATAGTATGGATGCAGGAATTACTCGTAATCAAGCGAAGAAAGCTAAGATAGAGGAAAAACTTCAAAAATTTCTTGCGTTTTGTGACCAGTCCACGAGCTATTTTGATGGATTGAATGATACAGGAAGCTTATTAGCCAAAGGAATGCAAGCTTTAGGTGTGAATGGTGGTGGCAGTATTGGTCCTGGGAGTTGGAACGGCAAAGGCTTCTCCTTAAAAGATACATCATGGATCAAAGATGTTAATCTAAGATGGACAGAGCGAGAATTTAAGAATACGAAGTATGAAGTGAACATTCGGATGGATGAATTTGGAAATCCTATTTACGAAGTGTATAAAAATGGTAAACTTGATTCTGAGGCAACGTTAGAGTATATTGCATTGATGGCAGAACTTCGTTTAAGAGAGTTAGATAATTTCTTAAACAGTCCTATTGGAAAAGTCTATACAACTGTTGTAGGGATGTCATTTCTCTATGGTGGAGCTAAAATTATCGTTAAAGGAATTGTAGACTTAGGGAATGGTCTAGCCATGGCATATGGAATGGATGCGGCAACCGGGCAAATGATTCCAATGCTTGTCAGAAGTGATGGATTGGTTATTTCTGAGGTGATTCAATCTGTTTCGGCGGGGGTAGCGCAGGCGATTACAGGGATAGGAATTAGCGCTATTGGCGGTGGTGACTCACTACTTGGTGCCAAGGGGACACAAACCGATAGTAAGACACTATGGCAGAACGGAAAAACTGAACGCGTAGATGTAGAGAATTTTGATCCTGGAAAACAATCTGGAGACGTACATTATCATGAACCAAATAATACTAAATGGCGTTATGATATTGAATTAAAAAAATTTGTTCATCCTAAATCAGGAGAAATTGCTCCTAAACGAATTCAAAAAATTTTAAAAGATCCAAAGGTACAAAAAGCTATAGAGAAAGCATTAAAAATTTTGGGAGTATAAGAGGTGTGAGTTATGATAAAAAACGAAAAAATGAAAAAATTAATCGAAAATGCTGATATAACTGACGTTGATGAAAAGATTAGTGTATCAATAAAGGAAATGCAAGAAGCTTTTAATGTTTCAATAGAGAAACTTTATGATTGTTTAATACTTTCTAATGAAAAAACTAATATAACAGAGGAACAATTTTTAAGAGTTGTCAGTTCATATGGAAGTCTGGCAGGATATGAATTTGCTAACACTGAATGTAGAATGATTGATTTCTTTGATAGTCCTTTGGATGTAATTGAACAATATAAAATCGGACTACTATATGTGCAATGTTTAAATAACAGATTATTGACTTTAACAAACTACAAAATCGCCTATTTATTTAGCTATAATGATGATATTCTAACTATTCGTTTCCATCAAAAAAGAGAAGATGGGGAAGTATTTTTTGATACAGATATCAATAAATTCACAGAACCTGTTGGAATTTTAATGAGTGATGAACTATCTCTTAATATAATTGAGAATAGTAATAATACTAAATAATGAATTAGTTTTAATTGATTCAGAAGTGAATAGATTAAAACAATGGGAGGGAGAATAACGGATCAATTTTTGAAGAAAATCATAAAAGAAATAAATCATGAATACGAACCAGGTGTAGGTGCAGAGATTAATTCGTTTATGACATATCAAAAAGAAAATATAAATGATTATCAGCTTAGTTTTAATGAAAACGAAGAATACTTTTCTCTAACTATAACTTTAGCTAATTTAAATAAAATGGCAGTCAAGCAGCTTTTTTTTCAGCTAATGCTATTTATCGAATATTCGCATGCAACATTTTACACATTCAATCAAGTTGCCGGTGAAATAAGCTATGAAGTGACCTCTTATAATATTGATAAAAAGGGATTTTTATTGAAAATTAAATTTAGTTCATTAAATTAGAGAAAATCTTTAAATAAGTGCGAAATTTTGATTTTTAGGTAGTGGTATAAAGTAATTTCTAATTATAGAGCCTGTAGGAGTTTTAATGAGTGACGAACTACATTCTAATATAATTGAGAATAAAGAAGTTACTTAGAATTATACTGTATAAAATCTATTTTCTACTAAAAATAAGATATTAAAACTTTAATTAAATGAAAAGGTAAACTAAATTGTGCTTGTACAATTTAGTTTACCTTGTTTTTACATCAAAATCTCTTACAACTCTTCACCATTACTCTTAATCACTTGCTGATACCAATCAAATGATTTCTTCTTAGAACGCTTCAACGTCCCTTGTCCTTCATTATCCTTATCCACATAGATAAAACCATACCGTTTCTTCATCTCACCAGTCCCCGCAGAAACCAAATCAATAAAGCCCCAAGGCGTATATCCAATCAATGGAATACCGTCAAATTCAACGGCTTCTTTCATCATCTCAATATGAGCTTTCAAATAATCAATCCGATATTGGTCATTGATCGTGCCATCTGGTTCAATTTCATCGATCGCGCCAAAGCCATTTTCCACAATAAACAAAGGCAATTCATAGCGCTCATTAAACCAGTTCATCGCATAACGCAAACCAAGTGGATCGATTTGCCAACCCCAATCAGATGCTTCTACATAAGGATTCTTAACTAAATCTTGCGACTCATCATAATCAAAAGCAGGTCCCTTATCATGATCTTTAATAGCAAACGACATATAGTAACTAAAGCCGATATAATCCACGCAACCATGTGTTAAATCAGTCAAATCCTGTTCCGTAATATCTAAATCAAACCCTTTACGAGCTAAATAGTTTTCCATAAAGCTTGGATAATGCCCTCTCACATGAACATCTGTAAACCAGTAACGTTTTTGCATCGCACTGACTGACATCATCATATCTTTTGGATCGCATGAATACGGATAAATGGGGCACATCGCGATCATACAACCAATTTGGAAATCTGGGTTGATCTCATGCCCGATTTTAACCGCTTGCGCACTAGCTACTAACTCATAATGAGCCGCTTGATACATGATTTTTTCACGATCTTCGCCTTCTTGGTATTTGATCCCAGAGTTGGTGAACGGCGCAAAGTCTTCCGCGTAATTCGCTTGATTATTGATTTCATTGAAAGTCATCCAATAAGTGACTTTATCTTTGTAACGTTCAAAACAAACACGAGCAAACTTCGCAAAGAAATCAATCATTTTACGATTACGCCAGCCACCATATTCAGTAACTAAATGATACGGCATTTCAAAATGAGATAAGGTAATTACAGGTTCGATCCCATATTTTAAACATTCATCGAATAAATCATCGTAAAATTGCAAACCTTCTTCATTTGGTTCAGCTTCATCCCCATTTGGGAAAATACGTGTCCAAGCAATCGATGTCCGGAAACAATTTAACCCAAGATCAGCGAATAATTTCACATCTTCTTTGTAATGATGATAAAAATCGATGGCTTCATGGTTAGGGTAATTTTCGCCTTTTAACACGCCGTCTGTGATTCGTCTAGGCACGCCATGAGCGCCAACGGTCATAACGTCAGCAACACTGACCCCTTTACCACCTTGATCCCAACCACCTTCTAATTGATGAGCAGCAACGGCGCCGCCCCATAGGAAATTTTCTCTTAAAATTGACATATGATCTACTCCTTTTACTTGTAAAGTTATTCGTTTCTATTTTTAATTCATGCTTGAACGTTAAAATCACCACACAGCTGGGAGGAATTAATTGAACGGAATCAGCTGTGCAGTGATATTTACGTCAGTTTAGAACGGATGTTTAAGCTTCAGCTTCAATTTCTTCTAACACGTCTTCTGTAATAGGTTGATTTGTTTCTTGTGCATAGTTGATAGCATCCATTTTTCTAGCAAATGGTAGGTAAATAAAGAATCCTAACGTTAAAACAAATACTTGAAGTAATGCTGCTTGCCAACCACCGACTAATAATCCAGAAATGATTGGCGGCGTTGTCCAAGGTACTTGAACCGCTGTAAATAATGGGACTAAACCAGTATACAAAGCGAAGTAAGTAATAATAGATGATACGACAGGTGTTAAAATAAATGGAATCGCCATGATCGGGTTCATTACGATCGGTGTCGCAAACGTGATTGGTTCATTAATGTTGAACACGGCAGGTCCAATTGACAAACGACCTAATTGTTTGAATTGTGCTGATTTTGCAAAGAACACCATATAAACCACTAATCCAATTGTCATACCAGCACCCGTTACGGTTAAAAATTGATCTAAGAATTGTTGCGTTACGATATGACCACCGTTTGCAACGGTCAATTCTTTACCAGCTTTTAAAATATCTGTGTTTTCTAAAGAGTTGGCTTGTAAAATCGGACCCATGATTCCGCCGACGATCGTTGAACCGTGAACACCGAAGAACCAGAATAAAGGGACTAAGAAACCAAGTACTAACGCACCGCCCAAGGAATCAGTCACCCCTTGAAGTGGAGATTGTAGGACATCGTAAATGAAATCAAAGAATGTTGTCTTAAAGACTTTATCAAAGAAAATATAAACAAACATTGCGCCAGTGATCAAAGCCGCAGCAGGAATCAAGGCAGTAAATGAGTTTGCTACGTTTTCAGGAACAGCTTCAGGTAATTTGATTCGAATATCGTGACGTAAGAACCAGCTGTAAACCCAACCAACGATAAGACCAACGATGATTGCTGTGATCATTCCCTTACCAGCAGTCCAGTCTTTATTGATAACATTTCCAATAGTCACACCGCTGTCTAAATCAGTCACATCTGGAGACATAAATAAAATAAAGACAACAAGCGAAATCATTCCAGCAGGTAGACCTTCAAAGCCTTCTGTTTTTACATAAGAATAAGCGATCCCGATTACCGCAAAAACTGACATGATGGCAAAAGATGCCCCATAAGCCTGATTGAAGTAAACGACCAAACCACTGTCGGTGATCCATTTTGCCGCTGACTCGATCGGTAAATTGGCTAATAATAGAAAAATTGAACCCACGATTGTAAATGGCATTGTGTACAACATACCATTTCTTAAAGCTGTAATCGCTTTAGTATTAACGAACTTTAAAACGGGTGGTAGAACTTTTTCATTGATCCATTCATTCATTCTAAACCTCTCCTTTGGTTAACTAAAGTAACGGAAAATAATTGCGTGTAGTAGTATTTCAATAGAGCGGCCGCTCTGATTTAAATCTACTGAATACGTTTACATATATACTATAAAAGAAATGTTACGGATTTAAAATAGGTTAAGCTTGTTCAGAAACATGTACCGTGTAAAAAAACAAATCAATTAAAAATACGACCTGGAAACAAATCAAAAAGCAATTTATTTCCAGGTCGCACGTTTACTTACTAACTGCGGGTAGTTTTAATGTAATTTTTTTATTCTCAAAATCAAGAAGTTGAATATTATTTGTTCCACCAATCCCATATTCAGGTGATTGATAAAGCTCACCATAACTTGCGCCGATAAAGTTATCGATATCTGCCAAGGTTTCCCAAGGTCCGATAAATACGGCATAATCGCCAGCTTCTACTGTAAAGGCTCGATTCCCTTCACTATCTTCAATAAAATATTTGTACGTACCATTACTTTCATCTGAGTCATTGATAATGATAGCTTGGACACTATTTTTATCAGTAGGCAGAATCTCTAGTTTTTGGTTGTTCACTTCAGCAAAATCTTCTGGTGTTCTCGGAATAGCAAATTTGTACTGTTTTCCTGTGATTACTTCGTTGTCCAAATGCTCGATGTTAAAAGACATGAACCGTCACACTCCTCTTTAATAATAGGTTAGATGCACTTTAATTTAACTATGTTTGGTTCCTGATGCTCGGTACATCATCTCAGAAACCATAGCAACTCTTGAGCGTTTTGTCAAAATTTCAGTATTATGATCAGTGTGAAAAAAGTTCGTCAGTTTAGTTATTTTTGTGATCAGCTTGCTCAGCAAACTCTTTACCAGCTTGATGAGCAAGCAGTTCAATCAAGGCAATAACTGGGATTTGTGTTGTGATATTAATATAAGGATCGGCATAAATAGATCGTTCATCGGGCATATAATAAGAAATATTGTAATCAGCTAAACGGGCAATCGTTGAATGTTCATCATTGGTAATACTTAGGATTTTAGCACCAGATCGTTTAAAATCAGTTACTTGTTTGATTATTTCAGAGGTTTCACCTGAAACAGAGAGAATAATCGCTAACGTATTTTCAAAACCCCGTTGAGGAATAGGTGTAAATGGGTCCCCGATACTATATGCGTTAATGCCCATATTAGCAAAATAGCGACTACCGTAATTTCCCAAAATACCACTTGTGCCAATGCCTGAAAAAACGATATGACGAGCAGAGGAAATCATCGTGACCGCGGGTTCCAATGTTTCATAATAAGTTTGCTGATTAAGACGTTTTAAAAAAGAATCAACATGGATCGTAGCATCATAATATTGTTCGAAGGAGTGTTCTTGCTGTTGTTCTTTCTTGATGGCATATTTTAATTCTGAAAAACCATCGAATCCCATTTTTGAACAAAAACGTAAAATCGTTGAAGTGGACACGTGACAATTTGTAGAAAGTTGACGAATTGTTAACTTTGGAATATTGTCCATATGTTCTAAGATGTAGTGATAAACAAGCATTTCCAGCTCATTTAATGACTGGACTTTTTCTAAATCAAACAAAAAGATCCCTCCTGCGCAAAAAATAGTAGTTCTTCATTTTTTATATAAGAAACAAAAAAAGTATACAACTTATATTGTACAGGAAACGTTGCTATTTCGCTTGTTATTACTATATTTTATCTATATAAATAAAACAGTTGTGGGAAACAAATTCTCTCAACTGTTTTGCGTAATTTCTTTTCTTCTATGGAAACGTTGATAAAGTAAAGAAGCAATCAGTGTAAATAGCAAAGGCCCAATCAACAACGTTAAACTTTGACGTAAATTACCTTGTGAAAGAGGCTGATAAAGCTGAAATCCAATCGCTAAAGCGATACAGACAATAACACTGCTGCTAATGAATGTTGCGTTGATGTTTGATTGAGTCAAAACGGCTGTCGGATTGTCTGTTAATTGTTTTTTCTTAAATGCAGGATAAGCAAGGGCAACTAACAAATAAGGGATCGCTCTTGATAGATTTGTCATTAGAGTTAGCTGATTATATAACAAAACAACATATTGACTGCCAAGGCTAATACCTAAAATAAACAAGCTGATCAGACCACCTTGAATCAGTAAAGCATAAATCGGCATATCATGTTTATTTTTTTGTTTTAATCGAGGGTGCCAGTAATGTTTAGGAGTCCCTTCCACCAGTGTTCGAATGGGGAGATAAAAAATAGTAGATAATAAACTGATATAAGAAAGCAACAGCGTCAAAGCAGTAAAACGAGTAAATAGTTGAGCTAGAATTTGAGAGTGAGGTGATGAAAAGGAAAGAGCGTGACCTAAAGCATGGCCCAACTTCTCCATTAATTCGTACATCAAATTCCCTAAATGAACGGTATTATTGGCCTTTAAACTATTTAAATCTATCCCGCCGCTCCATAAAAGGATACCTAAAAAATAACAAAGAACAACCAAAAAACTGCTGTAGATCAATAATCTAGGGAACTGCTTTTTTTGTTTGCCTGTCTTATCAACTAAGCTTGCAATCGTATCTAAACCACCAAACGCCGTAATGGCAAAAATCAGAAAAGATAACTGTTCGATCAACGTTTGTCCAGATGAGGAATCGGTTTGAATCCCTTTGAAACTAGTGGCAAGGTTCGGTAGAATATCAGAGCGATTAGTAATCCATAAGAACAAATTACCACCGAGGCTTGCACTAATCAAAATAGTCATCATAATTCCGCTTAAATATAATGAAGAAGCAATCCCTTTAAATCCTCTACTAACAAAGAACAACGTTACGATAACGGCTAAAATAGATAAAATTCCAATTAGAATAGA
The DNA here is from genome assembly GCF_001730285.1 of Enterococcus ureasiticus. Taxonomy (GTDB): domain Bacteria; phylum Bacillota; class Bacilli; order Lactobacillales; family Enterococcaceae; genus Enterococcus_L; species Enterococcus_L ureasiticus. Next base: position 151,716 of record NZ_MIJZ01000012.1, on the reverse strand, counting down.
AGTCGATAAATAGGGAATAGAACTGCTTTTTTTAGTTAAATCTTCACCGAAAAGTAAAATAGATGAAGGAATCCAAATCTTCATAAACAAGCTGATCATCCAAATAAAATAACTGCAATACCATAAAAAAGCGGCGATAAAAGCAATTTTTTCAGACAGGTGACCGGCTAGCCATTGATACAATCCGCCAATATGATTTTTATAAACGCCTGTAAATTCTGCTATAATAATAGCGTAAGGAATAAAATAGAACAATGCGGCTCCGACAAAATACGGGAACGCCTTGATACCCATTAAGAAAAACGCCGTCGTCATACTAGAAAAAGAAAAAACAGTCATGGTAATGATCATAACTAAACGTTTGGGACTAAAAGTAGTAGTAGTTTTCATAAAAAATCCTTCTAAAATAAGATGATGTTGGCTTAAGAATAAGAGAAGATTTAGTAGAAAACAAGCTTTTTTTTTAAAATTAGGGAATAGGAGTAGTCAAATGACGGATCAAATTCAGCAAAGAATCGATCAAATAAAAGAGGACCTTCAAGTCGATTTTGTAGCTTTAGCACTATCCACAGTCAATGAAGTGACAAAAGTCCGAGTGATTCGCTGGAATTATGTGGCTGGAAATACCAATCAACATTATCAACGTATTAAGTTGCAGGTGGGTAAAGGAATTGGCGGCATTGTTTGGCGAACTGGGAGAGCTTACCAAGCGACAGAGCTACAAAAGCAACCGGAAAAATTAGTTGAACTACCGATTACACGGATGGAGAAATTAGCAACCATTGTAGCCTTTCCTGCATTAGAGGATGGAGAGGTAAAAGGTGTTCTGCTAGTCGGCTATCGAGAAGAGACACTTATTACAGAGGATTTTTTGGCAGTTGCAAAAGAGAAAACAGATGAACTTCTTGTTTATCTATAGGGGAAAAAATGGAAAATCTTATAATGGAAAAATTATTTGAAGAAGCAAAAGATGCGTTGTTTTTGATTGAAGAAAACAAATGCATCAAGCAAAATAATGCGGCATCTGAATTAGCAACAGATTACCCTTTTACTTTAGAAAAAGTTCTAGAAATTGCTAGAGGAGAAGGATGTATGCTTCATTCTACGATGGAAAAGTGTTTAGATTGTGAAGTGAGAGCCGACTGGGATCAAGCTGCCTTTCCCTTGATTTTAGAAGATTCAAAAGGTAGACAAGAGCAATTCAGCGGCAGTTATACGGTGATCAATCAACAAAATGCCTTGTTGAGTATTCGTCGTCTAGCCCTTCAAGATCGTCTGCAGCAAGTGATTCAAAATAAGCGCTTGATCGAATACGTCAATCAAGCACATGAAAATGAGCGTCGAGCACTTTCGCAAGAACTGCATGATGGACTAGCGCAAAGCATCTATAGTTTGATGTTGGAAACCAGACAGTTAAAATGGAACGAAGAATCAGAAGACTTAGCGACTAAATTACAAAAAATCGACGAAGATTTTGTTGCATTACTTGGTGAGGTGAAACAACTTGCGATTGATTTACGTCCGACAGCTTTAGATGATTTAGGGTTGGTCCCGGCAATCGAAACGCTATTACACCGTTTGACAGAAACAACTGGAATAGCGATTCATTTTATTCCGATGATCGAAAATAAACGTTTTCCAGACAGTGTAGAAACAATCACCTATCGAGTGTTACAAGAAAGTGTGATGAATAGTGTAAAGCATGCGTCTGTGGATGAATTGTGGGTAACATTAAGTGAACAAGCTGCTCGCTTAATACTTGCTGTTCGGGATCACGGCAAAGGTTTTGATCTCCAACAAATGAATGAACATAGCCAAGGTTTAGGACTTTTAAATATGCAGGAAAGAGCAGAATCGATCGGTGGGCATCTAATTGTACATTCAGAAAAAGCAGAAGGAACGACAGTAACATTGCAGTTGCCTATTCAATGGGAGGGAGTAAAATGAACATCATAATAGCAGATGATCATGCAGTAGTTAGAAGTGGTCTCCGTTTATTGCTGGAAAGCCAAAAGGAGATCACAGTTGTAGGCGATGCAGCAGACGGCACGGAAGCCTTTTTGCTCCTTGAAAAATATCCAGTGGATGTGGTTTTGATGGACATGCGGATGCCTCCAGGAGAAAATGGCTTACAAACCACGCGTCGTATTAAAGAACATTTTCCTGGCGTAAAGACGATTATTTTAAGTATGCATGATGAAGAAGAATATGTCCGTACAGCTTTAGAATATGGTGCAAAAGGCTATATTCTTAAGAGTTCACAGGATATTGTGTTATTAGAAGCAATCAAGCAAGTGGCCGCTGGCAATATTACAATTGATCCCCTATTTGGTCCATATAATAAAGACCATTGGCTAAAAAAAGTCGATAAAGAGGAGAAGGATGAAAAATACGAGCGACTGTCAAAAAGAGAGCGTGAAGTTTTGCCTCTAGTTTCTTTAGGCTACAGCAACAAAGAAATTGCGGAACGTTTATTTATATCCGTTAAAACAGTTGAAGTACACAAATCTCATGTAATGAAAAAATTAGAATTTGAAACATTTAGCGAATTGTTGCAATATAGTATGAAACATCAATTAATCGACTTATGAGGTGAGTAAAATGATTGGTATTATGTATGTGTTTCACGGTAGCCAAAAAAACGAAAAAAATCAGGCAGCAATGGCTTTTATTAAACAACTAGAAAAAAGACTGGATCCCAGTTTGTACCAAGCAACGGCATTTCTAGAAAATCATCCAGATACGATTCCAAGTGTTGCTGAAAACATGATCAAAAACGGTGCAACGAAAGTGATTGTTGTTCCTGTATTATTATTTGCAGCGAAGCACGCTTTAGTTGATATCCCAGATGAACTCGAACTAGTCATAAGCAACCATCCAGAAATTGAATTTATCCAAACAGAAACATTCGGTAGTAAAAAAGGTAGCCGCCAAGTGTTGTTGAAACGATTGCAAGAAGTAGCTGCTTCTTATCCCGACGAGCAATTAGTGGGGATTTTAGTGGCTCATGGAACAAAACAAACGGATGTACCACAAAACATTTTAACTGAAATTGCAAAAGAAATTCAACAACAAGTGGGATTCTCAATTATTCCCACAAGTTTAAAAGGGCAAGACGATTATTTGTCAGATATCAAAAAGCAAGTATCTGAACATCAAAAAATAGTGATCGTGCCGTTCTTTTTATTTGATGGATATTTGATTACAATCATGAAAAATAAATTAGCCGAAGTCTTCCCAACAACGGAGTTTATCATTACTCGGACACTGGAATTTGACCCACGAATCTTAACAGACTTAGAAGCAATTGTGAACGAGGCTATCCAATGTATCCAGTAATGCTTGATTTAACGGGGAAGAAAATCGTCATTGTCGGCGGTGGGAAAATCGCACTACGGAAAACGCTCGGACTTTTAAAAGGGAAAGGTCAAGTAACCGTCATTGCACCAGATTTTTTACCTGAATTTATTGGATTAGATGGAGTCAAACGAATTACAGCAACCTATAAAGCTGAATATATTCAAGAAGCACAGCTTATTTTTGCCTGTACGGATTCTAAAATAGTTAACCAAAAAATCGTCAATGATGCTACTGAGTATCAATGGGTCAATGATTGTAGCCAAAAAGAGAATAGTGATTTTTATAATATGAGTACGATAGAGCAAGAAGATTACTTGATTGCACTGTCATCTTATGGGAAAAATCCTGCGGAAACTAAGGAAAAGAAATTAGCGTTAATTAAGTTGTTGAATATGAATTAAAAATAATAATAAAAAGGTAGGGAAAATAAAAATGGTTGAACACTATTTAAGGGAAAAGAAAAATAAAACTTTGGGAAGAAGTGTTTTAATTTCTTTTTTTGGTATGATTGGTTGGCTTGTCGTGTGCAGTATTTTCATGAGCGTAAATGAAACACTAGTTATGTTAGTCTTTTTTGCTGGTGTTTTTTTCTTTAGCTACTATTTTGTTAAAGGAATATATTGGACCGTAAAAGGGAAAAAAATAATAAGTTGGACACCAGAACAAATAACGATCTATTCGATTTTTACAAATAAAACAAAGTATTCAATTCCTTGGGACAAAATCGAAAGTATCAGTTATGCGCATGAACAAGGTGTTATTTTTATTAGAGATAACAAAATCTATGATGCGTTAGGTATAAAAACAAGTAGACTAAATCAAAAATTTCAAGCGAAAAATGGTGTCTATTTCAACTATAAAAATATCAAAGGCTATCAAGAAAAAGAAGTCTTACTTTATCTGCGCGCTCTGTTACAAGAGTATTCGCCACAAAATTATGCAGAAGAAAATAAACAGAGTATTGACCAAAATCATGAAGTCAATAGTGTGGAAGAGGAACAAAAAAAAGGAGGCGTGATTCGAGGAATCATCATAGCAGCCGCACTTATTTCCATTGGAATTTTTGTGTTATTATGGGTAATAAGTTTATTTTCTGTTGGAATCAGAGAATCTAGAACGATCGAAATTATCAAGTTCATTTTAGAAATGATTATTGCTATGGGGCTTGTTTTAGTTATTTTTGAATCATATAGTTCTAAAGGGAAGTCAAATAATGAGCAGAAGTTGAGAGAGAAAGAACTAGACAAATAAACTGATTATCAAAGAAAGGCTGTGACTATTAGGTAATTCCCTAATAGTCACAGCCTTTCTTTCTTGCTATTCTAAAAAAGACAAAGCATCAATAAGATTGCTCAAAAAATCACAAAGAGGAGTTTACATAAAATGAAAGAAAAGCTTGTTTTAATTGGTAATGGAATGGCTGGTGTTCGTACGATCGAAGAAATCTTAGATCGTGATTCTGAACGCTATCAAATCACGATTATCGGAGAAGAAAAATACCCAAATTACAACCGGATCATGTTGAGTAATGTCTTACAAAAGAAAATGACCGTTTCAGAAATCATCACGAACCCACTAGAATGGTACGAAGAAAATCAGATTGAACTAATTAATCACGATCCGGCAGAAAAAATGGATACAGAAAATAAAAAAATCACTACAAAATCAGGTAAAGAAATCTCCTACGATAAATGTATTCTAGCAACAGGTTCCAGAGCATTTATCTTACCCATTGAAGGCGCTCAATTAGAAGGTGTTGTTGGTTTTAGAACGATTGATGATACAGAAAATATGCTTGAAACGGCTCAAAAATGCCAAAAAGCAGTGGTGATCGGCGGGGGTTTACTTGGTTTAGAAGCAGCAAAAGGCTTGCTTGATCAAGGTATGGACGTAACGGTTGTTCACTTAGAAAAATGGCTAATGGAAACCCAATTGGATGAAAAAGCAGGGAAAATGTTGCAGGCTGATTTAGAAAAACAAGGATTAAAATTCTTGATGGAAAAAGCAACGCAAAAAATCCTTGGAAAAACCCGCGTAACAGGTTTAGCTTTTAGTGATGGCACTACAATTGAGACGGATCTGGTCGTGATGTCGATCGGAATACGCTCAGAAACCAAGTTGGCAAAAGCCGCAAATATCGAAGTGAACCGTGGCATTGTTGTTGATGACTTTATGAAAACCAACGTTCCAGATGTTTTTGCATTGGGTGAATGTGCAGAACATGATGGGAATGTTTATGGTTTGGTTGCGCCACTATTTGAACAAGGAAAAATTCTGGCAGATGTTTTGACGGAAAAAGAAACCAAACCTTATCAAGGCAGTACCACATTTACTTCTTTAAAGGTGTCGGGCTGTGATTTATATTCAGCTGGAAACATCAAAGAGACAGATGGTATCAACAGTATCGAAGCCTTTGATGGAATCAATTACACCTATAAAAAAATCTTTGTTAGAGATAATCAAGTGGTTGGTGTTGTCCTTTACGGTGACACGAGAGAAGGGAATCGTTATTATAATATTTTGAAAAAAAATGAAAGTATTGAAGAGTATACACCCGTATCTTTACTCCATATGGTTGGTGAAGAAGCTAGTGCTGATGTCAGTGAGTGGCCAGATGATGAAGTGATTTGTGGCTGTAATGGAGTCGACAAAGCGACGATCATGACCGCCATCAACGAAAAAGAATTGACCTCTGTGGCTGATGTAACCAAACACACAAAAGCAGGTGGTTCTTGCGGCAAATGTAAATCAGTGATCGGCGATGTTTTAGCGTATGCCTTAGGCGGTGAAGTGGTTTCTGCGCCAACTGGAATTTGTGCTTGTACTGATTTAACGAGGGATCAAATCGTAACGCAAATCTATGCGAAAAAGCTGACCTCTTCAGAAGAAGTGTATCGTGAATTAAACTTTAGTAATTCAGAAGGCTGTCCTAAATGCCGTCCAGCTGTCAATTTCTATCTAAACGTTGCTTGGCCTAAAGAACACACGGATGAAAAAGAATCCCGCTATGTCAATGAACGCTTATATGCGAATATCCAAAATGATGGGACGTTTTCGGTGATTCCAAGAATGCGCGGTGGGAAAACAAATCCGCAGCAGTTGCTACTGATTGCTAAAGTTGCCGAAAAATATGATGTACCAATGGTCAAAGTGACAGGGAGTCAGCGTATCGGGTTATACGGAGTGAAAAAAGAAGACTTGCCTAAAATTTGGGAAGAACTAGATATGAAATCAGCTGGTGCATATGCTAAAGCCGTTCGTTCTGTCAAAACATGTGTTGGTGCGAACTTCTGCCGTTTTGGTACACAAGATTCAATGGGACTTGGTATTAAATTAGAACAGCGTTACGAATTTATCGATACACCGCATAAATTCAAAATGGGTGTTTCTGCTTGTCCAAGAAGTTGTGTGGAAAGTGGTGTGAAGGATTTCGGAATCATCGGTGTAGAAAATGGGTTCCAAATTTATATTGGCGGAAATGGCGGAACGGAAGTGAAAGAAGCTGTTTTATTAACAACCGTTGAAACAGAACAAGAAGTCATCGATATTTGTGGTGCAATGTTGCAATACTACCGTGAGACAGGGATCTACGCTGAACGAACTGCGCCATGGATTGAACGGATGGGATTTGATGTCGTGAAGGAAGTTTTATTAGATCCAGAAAAATGCCGTGTGTTATTGACTGCGTTAGATGAAGCTGTTGCTGGGCGTCGAGGAAATCCGTGGAATGAAGTGGTAGACGATAATAAAACACGCCAAGAATTATACACAGTGGGGAGAGTCTAAAATGGAAAAAATTTTTGTTGGGCAATTAGAAGAGTTAGCGCCGAGAATGGGCAAAGAAGTTATCATTGGAAAACAGAAAATCGCTGTTTTTCGTTTGAGTGATAATCGTGTCAAAGCGATTGAAAATGTTTGTCCGCATAAACAAGGCCCATTAGCTGAAGGAACTGTTTCAGGTGAATATGTTTTTTGCCCGTTGCATGATTATAAAATCAATTTGAATGATGGACAAGTTCACGAGCCAGATGAAGGTTGTGTTCGTGCATATGAAACAATCGTCGAAGAAGACCGCGTTTATGTCATGGTGTAGCAATGGGAAAAGTCTATTTTGTCGGTGCTGGTTCAGGGGATCCAGAACTATTGACACTAAAAGGAAAAAGAGTGCTGGAATCAGCTGATGTCATTATTTACGATCGGCTGGTTCATCCAGTTTTATTATATTTAGCGAAAGATTCAGCGCGTTTTATTTATAGTGGGAAATATCCAAAAAATCATGTGTTAAAGCAAAAGAACATCAACCAATTATTGTTGGAGGAAGGGCAAAAAGAACAAATCGTTGTACGTTTAAAAGGCGGAGATCCTGGTATTTTTGGTCGTGTAGGAGAAGAAATCGCAACACTTCAACAGGAACAGATCCGCTACGAAATTGTGCCAGGGGTCACCGCTGCATCAGCTGCTAGCAGTTACAGCGGTATTCCACTAACGCATCGTGAGCATAGTAGTAAAGTTACTTTGGCAACTGCTCATCGCCAAGTAGGTGAAACAATCGATTTTAAAGGTTTGACGGAAAACGGCACGATGTGTTTATACATGGGAATAGAACAAGCTGCTAGTACTCAAAAAATACTATTAGAGCAAGGTGTTTCAACCGAACTACCCGTTGTAATCGTTGAATGGGCAAGCTTAGGTCGCCAACGAACAATCACAGCCATGATTCAAACAATGGTCGAAGCAATCGAAGAACATAACATTCAAAATCCTTCGTTGATCATTCTTGGTGAAGTTGCAACGTGCCGTAAGGGGACTGATTGGTTTGAACAATTGCCTTTGTTTGGGCATAAAATTTTATTAATCGATACAGAAAAAATCAAGTTTGAAACGATTCTGACTTATACTCAGCAAGGAGCAGATGTTTATGCGATCCAAGTTGGTAAAGATCGTGATCAGCGCTTTGATGAGGTGCATCAGCAATATCTAAGTGATCATTATTTTGATGAGGTAGTGTATTTAAATTCAGAATTGACGACGATGTATAAAAGACAAGAGGATGTTTTGAATAAGCGATTTATCTAGCTTCATGGGCTAGTCTCTCGGAAAAAAGATAAAAATGGAAAGTGACAAAAAGTGTCACAGTTAATTTTTCCTATTTTTCTGTCGAGACTGAACGAGCCCATTACGCTTTTAAGTCTATCTAGCTTCATGGGCTAATCCTTCGGAAAAAAGATAAATTATGAATAAGGCAAAGAGCGCCTCAGTCATAATTTCCTGTTTTTCTGTCAGGATTAAACGAGCCCATTCAGCTTTTAAATTAAGGAGGTAAAATATGAACTCACTTCAACCACCAGAAATAGTCGATGTTACAATTGAAAAGGGGATTCAAAAAGCTCGGGCTAGTTTTTTGACCTTAGCAGTATTAGGATTTTTAGCAGGTGTTTTTATAGCTGTTGCAGGGATTGCCATGATTCGGGCAATGGGGACGATGCCTAAAGAATGGGGATCACTTGTTAATGTGATCGGTGCGGCAGTCTTTCCATTTGGATTGATTTGTTTGTTATTAGCTGGTGGAGAACTAGTTACGGGGAATATGATGGTTGTTTCTATGGCGTTGTTTGCTAGAAAAATCAGTGGGAGGCAATGGCTGAGAAATATTATGATCGTGACACTTTTTAATTTGATCGGTTCTCTATTTGTTGCCTACTTCTTTGGTTATTTAAGCGGCGCATTACAAGGTGATTTTGCTGAACGTGCGATTCAGGTTTCGCTTGGTAGAACCAAAGATACTTTTTTGCAAGGCTTTCTTTCAGGAATTGCGTGTAATTTCTTAGTTAGCACAGCTGTGTATTTAAATTTTGCAGCGAAGGATTTTATTGGTAAAATCGTCGGGATTTTCTTGCCGATTATGGGCTTTGTGATTTGTGGGTTCCAACACGTAGTAGCGAATATGTTTTTAATTCCGATGGGGATTCTTTTAGGAGGCAACACGTGGTCTGCTTTTGGGCAAAACATGGTTAGTGTGTATCTGGGAAATATCATTGGCGGGGGCTTTTTTGTGGCAGGACTTTATTTCTTGGCTTATAAAGTGGGCACTGGTCAGTTGTTAAAAAAATAAAATCTAGTATGATTAGAAGATAAGAAAAGAAAAAGGGAGTAACGTGAATGAAAACCGTTCGTGTCGGCACCAGAAATAGTCCTTTAGCGATGAAACAAACAACGATTGTTTTAAATTTACTGAAAGAAGTTCATGGGGCTTTTCCAGTTGAAATCGTACCGATGACTACTAAAGGGGATCAGATGCTTTCCGTTAGTTTATCTAAAATTGGTGGAAAGGGTTTGTTTATCAATGAAGTGGAACAGGCTTTATTAGCAGGTTCAATCGATTTTGCCGTGCATAGTCTAAAAGATATGCCAGCTAAAGTCGCAGACGGATTGACATTGGCTGCGATACCCGAGAGAAGTGATCCAGCTGATTGTTTGATTTTTAGAGAAGTGACTGCTCTAGAAGCCTTGCCGATTGGTGCAAGGATTGGAACGAGCAGTTTACGTCGGGAATTTCATATGAAAAACTTGCGAGAGGATCTTCAAGTTGAATCAATTCGGGGGAATGTCGGCACTCGTTTGAAACGGATGGAAGAACAAGGGTTAGATGGGATCGTTTTGGCAGTTGCTGGATTAAAGCGGTTGAATTGGTTTGATGCGCCTACTCATCCTTATGTTGTTTTGACAAGCGAGCAATGCATTCCTGCAGTAGGTCAAGGGGCTTTAGCTGTGGAGTGCCGTAGTCAAGATCAGGAGATGAATGAATTCTTAAAGCCAATCGATCATTTATTGACAAGAAAATTAGTTACAGAAGAACGTGCTTTTTTGGCGATGTTAAATGGAAATTGTGATATCCCAATTGGGGCGTTTGCCTGTCAAGAGCAAGGGAAGTATCGTTTTTCTGGATTTTTAGGGGATAAAGAATTACAGCAATCATTCACTGAAACAGTGAGTGTTCAAGATTTGGAAGGTATCGGCGAGAAAATAGCCAAAAACTTACTAGACGTAATGAGTCAGGAAACGCTATGAAAAAAGTTCTTTTAACTCGCTTGAGAGAAGATAATCATGACGATCGTTTGTATTTTCAAAAAAAAGGTTTTGAGTCAATCGAGATTCCTTTACTGGCGTTAAAAAAACGGGAATTAGGGCAGTTATTTGAAATAATGTTAGCAAAAAGTGAATGGGTATTTTTAACAAGCCAGCATGCCGCTGAATTCTTTTTTCAGCAAGTAAAGACAGATAAACGATATATTACGTTGGAAACAAAAAAATTTGCCGTTATTGGAGAAAAAACAGCCGTCATTCTTTTAAAAAATGGGATAAAAGTTGATTTTTTCTCACCTAATCCAACGAAAGCAAGCTTGTTTAAAACTTGGGCTAAAACGTACCCCGTTGCGACAACTATTTTTTATCCTAAAAGTAATTTAGCAGATAATACTGGAGAGGCGGACTTAGTACAAATAGGTCACTATTTATTCACACCGATCCTTTATGATAATTTTTTATTGGAAGAGAGTAACCGACAATTAAAAAAATATTTAGTAGATAACAAAATCGAAGCAGTTTATCTAGCGAGTCCTTCATTATGGGAGAGATTTTTAGCTATTTTCATTGAGACCGGTTTAAATGAAATGCCAAAATTATATTGTCTTGGCGAAACGACCAAGCAAGCAATTACAAGTAATGGATATGACGTAATCATTAAAGAAAAGGATAGCTAAAAAGAGTAAGTTCTTTTTTAGCTATCCTTTTATAGTGACAAAGTAGTTGACGAAAAGGATAAAACTAGTACAATGAATAGTTCAGAGTATCTATCTTTCTAAAGCTTGAGGAGGTTTTTTTATGAGTAGAGAAGTAATTTTATACATTGCTGCAAGTGTTGATGGGTATATCGCAGAAACAGATGGTAGTATTGACTTTTTAGGCGGTGGAATTGAATTAGTCGAAGAGGATACTAGCTATCAAGAATTGATGGGAAAAATCGATACGGTTGTGATGGGACGTACAACATATGACCAAGTGGTAAATGAGTTAGCACCGGATCAATATCCTTATGAGGAGCAATCATCGTATATTATCACTAGTCACCCAGAGGAGAATACTGAAAAATTGTTCTTTACAAGTCAAGGTCCTGTGGAATTGATCCAAGAATTAAAAAAACAAGACGGAGCAGCAATTTGGGTTGTTGGCGGTGCAAGTATTATCGCCCCGCTAGTCGAAGCGAAGTTGATCGATACGTATATTCTTACAACAATACCGACAATTTTAGGTAAAGGAATCCGTTTATTTAATGAATTAAATGGACCTGTAAACTTAAAAGTAGAGCAAGTCTATGTGAAAAATGATATGGTGTATACAACGTATTCAAATAGATAAGTGAAAGAAGCGCAAATCAGTTTTATTTGGTTTGCACTTCTTTTGTTTTCCAGTATATACAAAATAGTATATACTTAGTATAATGGAGAAAAATAGTTAGGAAAGGAGATTTTTTTGATCAAAAAATTGGCAGCATACAAATTATTGGTAGCGCTAGCATATGCTTTTTTATCATCATTGGCATTAAATTTCTTTTGGTTACCAGGAAATATTTATGCTAACGGAATTACAGGCCTTTCTCAACTGATTTCCACGGTTTTAAAAACGATAGACGGTTTAACCGTGTCGATTCCATTACTAGTGTTATTATTTAATTTACCATTATTGATTGTCTCTTGGTTTAAAATCGATCGTGAGTTTACAGTTTATACGATTTTTGCTGTGTTTATGACTGCATTATTTATGCGGATGATTCCTGTTGTTTCTTTGACGACAGATCCTGTGATTTGCGCTATTTTTGGTGGTGTGCTGCATGGTATATCAGTGGGAATCACATTGAAGAGTGATTTCTCCACAGGTGGGTTAGATATCATTGGAATCGTTGTTAGAAAATTAACAGGGAAAAGTATTGGTACTGTTTTTATTGTTTTTAATCTATGTGTTCAATTTGCGGCAGGCTTTCTATATGGTTGGCAGTTTGCGTTTTATAGTGCACTATCTGTCTTTATTAGTGGGCGCATGGTTGATTATGTGAATACAAAGCAGCAGAAAGTCCAAGTCATGATCGTGACGAATCAAGCAGAGTATGTGATTGATCGATTGCATCAAATCTTGAAAAGAGGAATCACTGTTATCAACGATGTAGAAGGCGCATTTGATCATCAGCAAAAAAAGTTGCTTGTTGTAGTTGTTGCAAAAAAAGAGTTGAAGCAATTAAATGAAGCCGTTAATAAAGCTGATGCAAGTGCATTTGTCAGTGTTTCAACGGGCGTTTCAACAAATACTGCTTTTTATGAATGGTAAATTCTTGTGAGGATCGTTCTTGAAACAACTTTCGATTATAATTAAGCTAAGGATATAATTAGATAGGAGAATAAAAATGGCGAAAAAACAAAGTGTCTTTCAAAAAGTAGCAAAACAAATCCAAGAAAAAATCGATAAAGGCCTTTATATTAGTTCACAACGTCTACCTTCTGAATATGATTTAGCTAAGGAGTTTGGTGTTAGTCGTTTAACGGTGAGAAAAGCCATCGATGAGCTTATTTCTAGAAATATTTTAGTAAAACAAAAAGGGAAAGGAACCTATGTAATGACCCAGCAAAAAATCCAAAGTGGACGTGCTGGACTACAAGGGTTTACGGAAGCTGCTAAAACCTATGGGAAAACATCAAAAACGGAAGTAATTAGTTTCGAACCTGCAATTGATATACCCGATGAAGTGAAAACGGCCTTACAACTAGACGATCAAGAAGATGTTTATCACCTAGTTCGTTTACGCTCATATGATAACGAACCAATGACAGTAGAAGATTTATTTATCCGCTCGATTTATTTGCCAGAAGTCACAGAAAAACAATTAGAAGGCTCCCTATTTAAATTGATCGAAAAACAAATCGAGATTGCATACTCTCATCAAGAAGTTGAGGCTATATTGGTGACAAAAGAACTGAGTCCCTTGCTAAAAGTCGAATCAGGTGAGCCGCTATTGATGGTTCATTCAATCACGTATTCTGTTACTGCGACACCGATTTTATACGATACATCTTATTATCGTGCGGATCGTTACACCTTTAAAAACACACTCCATCGTACGACAACTTAGCATTAAAACTAAAAAAGTCAGGTGAAAAAAATGGAAACAATCAGAACTCGTATTCAAGAAGCAATCAAAAAAAATCAACACCATTTTTTAAATGATTTAAATACAATTATGGAAGTACCTAGTGTGAAGGGACAAGCTGAAGTGGGGGCACCTTTCGGGAAAGAGCCAAGGCGAGCCTTAGAAAAAACACTGACTTTAGCTGAAAGTTATGGGTTTAAAACGAGAGTAGTCAAAGATGCAGTTGGTTTTGCACAATATGGGAATGAACAAGAATATATCGGGGTTGTTGGGCATTTAGATGTAGTTGCGGCAGGTAAAGGCTGGGATTTTCCACCATTTCATTTAAGTGAAAAAAACGGTCGTTTGTTCGGTAGAGGGGTTTTAGACAATAAAGGACCTGCTTTCGCTTGTTTGTACGGATTGAAATTGTTGAAAGAATTAGACGTTCCTTTGGAAAAAACGATTCGGATTATTTTTGGAACGGATGAAGAAAGTGGTTCCGCTGATCTACCTTATTATTTGGCAGAAGAACGACCACCGACGTTTGGTTTTACACCCGACTGTAAGTATCCAGTCGTGTATGGTGAGCGAGGAATTGTTAATATTGAACTGATCACGCCATTTTCCGAAACTGATTTGTCCACTTTGGGTTTGATCGAAGGCGATCAAGCTAAAGATCATGTACCCGACGAATTAACAGTTGAACTAAAATCTGGAAAACGGATTGAAGTGATAGGAAAACGTGCGCCAACGAACGCACCAGAATTAGGTGAAAATGCCATTACCTTATTAGCCGAAAAACTGATGAATGAAGCAAGTTTAGCAGAACCACTTAAAAAATATTTTAAATGGGTTTTTGATAGTTTACATGAGTTACATTTCGGGGAAGGATTTAATTTGGCATTGGCCGATGAGGATTCGGGTAAATTAATACTCACACCATATGAATTGCATAAAAAAGCAGAGGGGATCTCACTATCCATTGCGATTCGCTACCCTGTCACGTTCCAAGAAGAAGAGATTATTGAGCGCGTCAAAGCAATAGTGGTAGAAAATACGGAAGTCGTCATCATAAGAAGCATGAAAGGAACTAATTTTCCAAAAGATGATCCAAACATTCTTGCCTTAGCAGATGTTTACGAAAAAGTTACGGGACTTGATGGAACACCCGTTACAACGACTGGTGCAACCTATGCCAGAACAATGCCGAACATCGTTGCATTTGGCCCCTCATTTCCAGGCCAAAAAGGGATCGCACATAATAAAAATGAATACATGGATTTAAACGATTTACTACTCAATCTTGAAATTTATACCTTAGCACTCTATACACTGGCCGCAAAAAAATAAACGCTATAAAAAAGTATCCAGCCTCCTTTAAAACGATAGGAAGCTGGATATTTTTGTTTTATAGACTGATTACATGACAGATAAAGCAATCAAATCAATCAGTACGTGAGCGATCCAAGATCCCCAAATACTCCTACCCATTTTTAAGTAAGCAATATTCAAAATCAAACGGGCAACACCTTGTAAAAGTAAGACATGTGCCACTGTAGAAAACCAAGAGCCATCCCAATAAGCAGGAATGTGCATTAGACCAAAAACAAGTGCGCTTAGTAGTGTACTGGCAATAAGAGAGAGACCTTTACTTTGTGCTGCTTCTAGTATCCCTATTCCTAATAATTCTTCACCCATCAACATAAAAGGTAACATGAGAATAATTGCGCCTAAATGACCAGAGGCAGGACTTGCTGCCCAGTTAAAGCCTAAGGTTTTTGAAAGCAATCCAATAACTAATCCAATAACAAAATAACTGAGGACAGCCACAGGGATCACCCACAATTTATGTGGTGCCCGAAATGCTGATTTACTCTCTTTTCCAAACGCTAATATCC
The DNA here is from genome assembly GCF_001730285.1 of Enterococcus ureasiticus. GTDB lineage: Bacteria > Bacillota > Bacilli > Lactobacillales > Enterococcaceae > Enterococcus_L > Enterococcus_L ureasiticus. The sequence goes on along the minus strand of NZ_MIJZ01000012.1, from coordinate 136,281 downwards.
AAGCGAGCGCTCCCCCAACAAAAAGGCCCCACCAAGCCCAAGAAAAAGTCATCAAAGCCCAAAAACCAATGAGCATTAAGATAGCACCGCCAACTAGTCCTATAGTTGAGCTGTGTAAGGGTTCGTTTTTTTTCATCTGAAATTCCTCCTACTAACATGTATGACTGAGACATCTTTATTTCTTAAATGAAAAGAGAGAAAAATAATTAAAACTTCTTTGATTAAGTATACTTTTTATAAGAAAATTAAGAAATAGATATGCCTATTCAATCGACTGTTATCTTTGATGAATTGAAGTTTAAAGGATTTATCATGATATGAGTTAAAAAGTGGCAAATTTGCTACCAGAAAAATAGCAATCAATGCGTTCTATTAGTGGACAAGTACGATTCCTGATACTATAAAGTAAAGCTAAAAAAGTAGGAGGAACGAATGAAAACATACGGGGAAGTAGTTCGCGAACTACGAATAAAAAAAGGAATTTCGCAAAAGCAACTGTATGAGAAAATCATGTCCAAATCCTATGCGATTCGTTTTGAACAAGGCAAGCATGAGATTTCTTTCTACTTACTAAAACTGATCTTAGAGCAATTATTGATGGAAGTCGATGAGTTTTTGTATATTTTCAATGGATATCGTGCATCTGAAATTGAGCAATTTTACTATGAATATGGTGAAAAAGGGAACCAAAATGATATAGACGGGTTAATTTCAATGAGAACACATCTCAAAAAGAATCCTAATAATGTTCAAACTGAACTTAGGATAGCCGAATTAACCGCACGGATCGAACAATTGACTGAATATGAAAAAACAGGGATCTATTCAAAAAAAGTGATTGATACGCAATCGTTAATGGTCATTCAAGAACACTTGTCTAAGGTTCAAACATGGACATTGGGAGAATTAAGATTATTTGCTAATACATTAGATTATATTGATTATGAAAGAAAATCAGAGTATTTTGAGACGTTATTACGATCGATTGATCGCTATAAATACTTTGAACGAGGAAGGAAAGTCATTTGTACACTCTTGATCAATGAAATCCATGAGTTGGTGTTATCGAATGATGTAGCAGATGCTGAGCATTTAATGAAAAAGCTAAGCGCATTTACCACAGGAGTGGACGAGATGTTTTTTAGAAATTGCCATTTATATTATGAAGGGGTGATTTTGTACATAAAAGGAGAACGAACGTCTGGATGTAAAAAAATTGACCAAGCAATCGAAATATTTGCTACTTTGGGGTATCATCATCAAGCAGAGCTGTCAAAAACTATCTATCAAGAATTAAGTATCCACAGAGATAAAAAGTAAGTGCAAAATAAGAGACTTTTTCTGATAGTTTCAGAAAATGAATATAAAATGAGTTTTACTAGAAGAGGAGGAATTACTATGCTTATTACAACAACAGAAAAAATTCCAGGAAAAGAGTACGAAGTATTAGGAGAAGTTTTTGGTTTAACCACACATTCAAAAAACGTTTTTAAGAATATCGGAGCCAATTTAAAAAATATTGTAGGGGGAGAAATTCACGCTTATACAGAAATGCTGGAAGAATCAAGAGAAACTGCGATTGAAAGACTAAAAAGCAATGCTGAAAAATTAGGAGCAGACGCCGTCGTGATGATGCGTTTTGATTCAGGATCGATTGGGACAGATATGCAATCTGTTGCGGCCTATGGTACGGCGGTGAAATTTAAGAATACAGGTGATTAAACAAGCTACAAATGAATTAAAAAACAAGCTAGATTTAACGTAATTATTATGTTTATTCTAGCTTATTTTTTGAATGTTCAATTTTAGTATATACTAAAATGTATATATCATGTATAATGCAAGTATAAAATATTGAAAACGCTATTTTAAAGGATGGGGATGCAAATGTCATGGGGAATAATTGCTACTTGGCGAATGGCACACGATGGTGTCGTTCAAGCAAGTGAGTCACTGAGAAGCAATGGTCAAGCAGGAGATGCAATTGAGGCAACAATTCAAACAGTTGAAGATTATCCATACTATAAATCTGTTGGATTCGGTGGTTTACCTAATGCTGAGGGCATCTTAGAAATGGATGCTGCTTTTATGGATGGTGATACATTTAAGATTGGCGCAGTTGCTGGAATCACAGATACGAAAAATCCAATTTCTGTTGCTAGAAAATTAAGTGATGAAAAGTTCAACAGTTTTAGAGTTGGAGAAGGCGCAACAAAATATGCCATGCTTAATGGATTTGAGCGGAAAAATATGTTGACCCAAAGAGCACATCGAATCTGGGAAAAACGAGTAGAAGAAATCGCTAAAAGTAATTTAAGCCCATATGATGGACATGATACAATCGGCGCAATTTCTCTTGATACAAAAGGCAGTATGGCGGCTGGAACTTCTAGTTCTGGTTTGTTTATGAAAAAACCAGGACGTGTAGGAGATTCGCCGTTATCTGGTTCTGGTTTTTATGTGGATAGCGAAATCGGCGGAGCATCAGCTACAGGTTTAGGGGAAGATTTGATGAAAGGATGTTTGGCTTATGAAATTGTTCGTCTGATGGGCGAGGGGAAGACACCACAAGAAGCTTGTGATCAAGCAGTCTATACGTTTCATGATAAGCTGACCAAACGCTACGGCAAAGCTGGAGCATTCTCTTTAGTCGCAATGAATAATGCGGGTCAATGGGGCGTTGCCACCAATGTTGAGTTTACCTTTAGTGTAGCAAATCATCGAGAAAAGCCGGCAATTTATCTAGCCAATATGGGTGAAAACCATCAAACGATCATTGAGCCGATCACGCAAGAATGGCTAGATGCCTACGAAAAACGAATCAAAGCACCTATTGATTAATATAAAACAAAGGAGAGAAGAACATGAGTAAAAAAAAGATTTATTTATTTTGTGATGCAGGAATGTCTACAAGTATTATGGTCAATAAAATGATGGAAGTCGTCAACAAACATCAAATGCCGTTAGAAATTACTGCATTTCCAGTTGCTAGAGCGCAAGAAGTAGTCGATCAGGAGAAACCAGTCGCTATTTTATTAGGTCCTCAAGTCCGCTTTTTACTTGAAAAAACGAAAGAACAATTTGTACCACAAGGAATTCCGGTGGCTGCGATCACACCAGAAATTTATGGCATGATGGATGGTGAAAAAGCCTTAAAAGAAGCGTTGAAACTAATTAAATCAAATAAAAAATAACGAAGAGTGGAGCGTGTCTATATGAAAAAGTTTTTAGATTGGTTGGAACGCATCTTGACACCGATGGCTAAAGTCATTGGGGAAAACAAATATCTTGTTGCGATTCGTGATGGCTTTTTATTATCCACTCCTTTACTAATCGTAGGATCGATTTTTCTTTTGATTGCAAACTTTCCGTTACCTCAATGGGATCAGTGGATGTCAGGGATTTTAGGAGCTGATTGGGCGGAGCATATGGCGGTTCCTGCTAATGCAAGTTTCGATGTGATGACGATTTTGGCGGTTGTGGGAATTGCCTACAGTTTGGGCCGTCAATTTAAAGTGGATGCAATGCAAGCAGGGATCATTGCACTGGTATCATTTTTCATCGTAACACCTTATTACACAGAGTATACGCCGGAAGGAACAGAACAATTATTTGAGGTTGTAAGTCTGCCATTAAAATGGATGGGCTCTAACGGACTATTTCTGGGAATGATCGTAGCGTTGATTTCCACAAGGATCTTTGTCTGGGTCTTAAGTAAAGGCTGGACAATCAAAATGCCAGATGGTGTGCCGCCAACAGTAGTGAAATCCTTTGAAGCCTTGATTCCAAGTTTTATTGTGGTCATGATTTTCTTTGTTGCAGATTGGCTGGTTAGTTTAACTTCTTATGGAAACTTACAAGCAATTATTTTTGATTTCTTACAAACGCCATTATTAGCTTTAGGAAATACACTTGGAGCGATGATCATTGCGTATGTTTTCTTGCATTTTTTCTGGTTCTTTGGTATCAACGGAAGCAGTGTTGTTGGCGCTGTTTTTAATCCAGTTTTAAGAGCACTATCAGTTGAAAATTTAGATGCATACAAACATGGACAAGAAATTCCGAATATTATTACTGGACAGTTTCAAGATATGTTCGCTACATTTGGTGGTGCTGGTTCGACCCTTTCGTTGATTGTGGTTATGGTTATTTTCTGTAAGAGTCAACGGATCAAAAAATTATCACAGCTGTCTTTAGTACCTGGGATTTTTGGTATTAATGAGCCGATTATTTTTGGATTGCCAATCGTTTTGAATCCATTGATTTTAATTCCTTTTGTATTGGTGCCGACGATTAATATCATCATTGCGTATTTTGCAATGGACTGGGGACTAGTTCCTTTAACAAACGGTATTCAGTTACCGTGGACCACACCAATCATATTTTCAGGATTTTTGGTAAGTGGCTGGCAAGGTGCTGTTTTGCAAGCATTATTGTTTATTTTAGGCATGTTCATCTACTATCCATTTATCAAAGTAATGGACGATCAATATTTACGTGAAGAAGCACAGGCAGTAGAAACAGAGGAAGAAGAAGAGATCAATTTTGATGATTTTGACTTTGATGATATTTAGAAAGAAGGTTCTTTGATGAAAAGAATTATAGTAGTATTAAACCATGTGCAAGCCGGTATGGGGAGTGATGAAAATGCTCATTTAACTCCTGGCGGTAAGAAATCAGCGATGGGGCCAGGTCAAACACTAAGTCCATTTTTTGAAGAGAATGATGCACAAATTGTTGCGACTCTTTATTGTGGGGATCAGTATTATTTAGAAAATCAAGAAGAAGTGACGAAAAAATTTGTAGGCTTTGCCAAAAAGTTTGAAGCAGATGCCATTTTTTGTGGTCCGGCAATGCAGTATCCTAACTTTGGAGAAATGGCGGCTAAATTAGCGATTTCTTTTAATCAATACGGAATTCCAGCAATTGCGGCAATGTCTGTTGAAAACCCAGCGACAGAGAAATATAAAAAACAAATTCCAATCGTTAAAATGCCGAAAAAAGGTGGCATTGGCTTGAATGATTCATTTAAAAATATGGCACTATTGACTGCTAAAAAAGCACACGGCCAAGACACAACAACAGTAGAAAAAGAGGTTTGCTTTTGATAAGTTCAGCTTATCAAACCGTTCAAAGCAGATAGCACTGTAATCAAACTCCTATAAGTAAGCGAAACAGACGTAAAACAATGCTTGTGTTTTACGTCTGTTTCTATAGATTGAGAGTCATAGCAAAAAGAGAGGGAATCTTCCCTTTGACAAACTACAAAAAAAGAGCTATTATCAATATATCAATTGACTACACATGTAGTTTTTAAGAAGCGTCAAAAAACAGTAAAAAGGAGACTTTTTATGTCAGATAATAAAAAAACATTAAATATCACTGATGCAGAATGGGAAGTCATGCGTGTTGCCTGGGCGACGAAAGAAACAACAAGTAAAGAAGTGACAGATATTCTTAATGAAAAAACTGAGTGGAAAAGTACCACGGTCAAGACGTTGCTGAGCCGCTTAGTTGATAAAGGGATGCTAGGAACAACTCGTAATGGTAATAAGTTTACGTATTTTCCTTTAGTTGAGGAACGGAAAAGCATCGAGGCACTTTCTAAAGAAATGCTGACTAAAGTCTGCAGCAAAAAAGTTGGAAGTGTGCTTGAATCAATAATCGAGGATAGTCTATTGAGTTTTGACGATATTGATCGCTTGGAAATATTACTAAAAGAAAAACGAAATTCAGCGGTGAAAGAAGTACCTTGCAACTGTATAAAAGGACAGTGTCAGTGTCATTTGATTCGTTAGGCAGGAGTACTAAAAAAATATAAGGAGTGTTTAACAATGGAAAAAACAGTATCGATCAATGGAATGAAATGTGACGGTTGCGTAAATATCGTCAAAGAAAATTTCGAAAAAATTGCAGGGGTTCAGTCTGCTAGTGTTGATTTAGAAAAAAAATCAGCATCTGTAACAAGTAATAGAGACATTTCTAATGCTGAATTACAGAATTCATTATCAGAAACAAAATTTACTGTTGAATAAAAACAGGCTGAGATAAAAGAATCTTTATTTAAACAAGTGTGGCGCAAAACAAAAACAGTTTTGCGCCACGCTTTTTTTGTATACTAATAATGCAACTATTCAATTGCAACGAAATGGCTACGCTTACATTGTTGCAAATAAATGTTGCAACAATCTCCACTAATCAAATGAACCGTCCAACTATATAATGAAATCAGACAAGGAGAGAAACAAATGAAAGATCGTACAATACAAATATTTAAACGGTTTATTAGGTCAGATTATTGTTTGACTCTTGATGAGCTAAGTGAGGATTTTCAAATTAGTAATCGAACAATCAGAAATGAGATTAACGAAATCAATGTGTTTCTCATCAGTCATAAAATGCCAGAGATCAGAACAATCCGAAATAAAGGAATGCTTTTAACACTTGAACAAACTGAAAAAAAACAATTAGATACGATTATTGATGAAAAAAATGAATTCGATTACTTAAATCGTGAGGAACGAATTTTTGACTTGATCTTGGCTTTTTCTTTATCGGAGCATCCTATTTTTTTATATCAAAAAGAATCGGAGTATCAAATATCAAAAAGCACAATGGACGAAGATATGCGTAGGGTCAGAAGTATTCTCCTAGAGTATGGCATAGAAGTGTTGAGTATTCCTAAACAAGGAATCGTTCTAAAAGGATCGGAGCGAACGATTCGAACAATGATTTACGATGTAGTTAACCAATCAATTGACAGCTTGCGGTTTCTTGATGAGAAGGATGCAGGATTGAGCGTTTCAGAAAAACATTTATTTCGCTATATTCCTAAAAATGTATTGAAAAAAATAGATTATATCTACCATCAAACGATCTCTTCAAAAGAAGATATTTATCGAAATCAACTTGTGATGTTTACGGCTATTTGGCTGAGTCGTTATTTAAGGCAAGAATTAATTGTAAACTCTGATTGGGAAGTATGGGATACGGATCAAAATAAGCTTAGAACTTCTTTTGTCGATCAACTTTGCCAAACTTTAGCAGTTAGGCCGCCGACATCGGAAATAAATTATATCATTTTTATGTTGGAGACCTTTAATACTGGGAGTATAAGCAGTTCGGTTGAATGGGTACAAGCTCAATTATTGTCGATTCAACTGATTCAATATGTCGAACAAATCACCCAAATTCCTTTTTCAAAAAAAGAGGAATCACTGCATGAAGGTTTATATCGACATATGGCAGGTTTGATTAGTCGGGTAAAAAGTGAAATACAGATTTTAAATCCCTTAAAAGAAACAGTTAAACGCTATTATGGAAATATTTATTTTGCTATTGAAAAATTTGCTCCAACGATTGAAGCAATCACTAAAAAGCATCTTAGTGACGATGAAATTGCGTTCTTGACGATTCATTTTTCTACTTCCGTAAGTGCAATTAATCAAGAACTGAAATATATCTATAAGGCAGTTGTAGTTTGCAATCATGGAACCGCCACTGGACGATTATTGGCGGAACATTTGAAAGAACTATTTAACATTGATGTACTAGCTGTTCTGAGTACAGGAGAGCTGGATTTAATCAAAAAACTAGATGTTGATTTGATTTTTTCAACACTTAGTTTAACCTATTTCGAAAAACCAATTTTAGTAGTAGATCCAATTATCAAAATAGAAAGTCGGAAAAAGATTCAAGAGTTTTTAGAACGAAATAGACAATTTAAACGTTTAGTTAATAATGACAATGACTCTACGGAGTTGTTTTACAAAGTTCTTGATTTGATTAAAGAAAGTGGCGGAACGATTTCTAGCAACATCTATCAAACTTTAGAAAATACTTTTGATCAGAATCATTTAAAGATAAATAAAAGGGAGTTGCAGCCGATGCTGAAAGATGTCTTAAAGAAAAGCGATATCTTATTATTAGAAAAATGTCCGGATTGGAAGAGTGCGATTCAACGAGTAGCTCGTCCATTATTAAAAGAAGGGTGTATAAAAGAGTCCTATGTAAAGGCAATGATCGCCTCTGTCAATGAATTTGGTCCGTATATTGTGATAGGTAAACATCTTGCTTTGGCTCATGCAAGACCAGAAGATGGCGTAAATAAATTAGGCATAAGCGTAGCTACTTTAGCAGAGCCTGTCGTCTTTGGAAATGAAGCGAATGATCCAGTGAAGATTATTTTTTGTTTGGCGGCAGTCGATTCGTTTTCCCATCTGAATATTATGAAAAGTTTGATCGAGCTGATCAATGATGAAACAAAAATAACTCGATTAACTAACTGCACCAATATAACTGAATTTGAAACGATTTTATACGAGGATGAGTTAAAAGAAACAAAATAATAAAAACGATAGGAGCGTATAATCATGAAAAAACTAACTATTTTATTTGTTTGCGGAGCAGGCTTAGGGAGTAGCTTTGCGGCACAAATGGCAGCAGAAGATGTACTAAATCAGAAAGGGGTCGAAGCAAAACTTGAGCATACAGATATCTCATCGGCAGTTTCTATGAATCCAGATATCATTATTACCGCTCAAAATTTTCAAACACAATTCGAAAAGTTTAGTATTGACGAAGAAAAAACAGCGATTATCTATTTAAAAAATATTGTTTCAAAAGCAGAGATAGATGAAAAAATCACACCAGTTTTACAAGCAAAAGGCGCTATTTAACGAGAAAAATAGAATGGAGGGGCACATATCATGGGGGTAATTAATTTTATCATCGAAAATATTTTGACGCAGGCATCGATTACGATCAGTTTGATTGCTATGTTAGGTTTGATCCTACAAAAAAAATCGATTGGCCAAATTTTATCAGGGTCATTAAAAACCTTGTTAGGGTTTCAAGTTTTAAGTGCTGGTTCTAGTATTATTGTGGGCAGTTTGACTTATTTTGGTGAAATTTTTACAGAAGGATTTCATATGCAAGGGATCATCCCTTCGATTGAGGCAATCAACGGTCAAGCGATGAATGAACTTGGTTTAGGGCGAGACATTGCATTAACGTTTCTGGCAATTTTCGTATTTAATATTTTGATTGCTCGTTTTACAAGATGGAAATACATTTTCTTAACAGGTCAAGCGATTTTATGGATGGCGACTATGACGACAGTTTTTGGGTATTTTGCAGGACTTCGCGGAATCGTGTTAATTCTTGTTGGTGGATTTATCGGAGGAGTTTTCGCTGTTGCAATGCCAGCAATCGCGCAACCGTTCATTCGAAAAATAACAGGATCGGATGATATTGCGCTAGGTCATTTTTGTACAATTGGTTATTTATTTGAAGCAGGAGTTGCTTGGATTTTTGGGGAGCGTGGGGAAAATAAAAAGTCAGTTGAAGACCTTAAATTACCAAAATCTTTTGAGTTTCTCCAAGACACCTATTTATCTGTGATGGTCGTGATGGTTCCCTTATATATTGTAACCGTGTTGTTTGCAGGAGAAACATTTGCTTCAACATTATCAGGCAATCAAAACTATATTATGTTTGCCTTCTTACAAGCAATCCAATTTGTGGTCGGTGTTTATGTTTTATTAGCAGGTGTTCGTTTATTGCTTGGAGAAATCGTACCAGCATTTAGAGGGATTGCGATGAAATTGGTACCGAATGCCATTCCAGCTTTGGATTGTCCTGTGTTTTTCCCGTATAGTCCTAATGCAGTGATTTTAGGATTTATTACGACAACAATTGGCGCTGTTTTAGCGATGTTTATTTTACCAACCTTTGGATTAGCCATGATTTTACCAGGAATGTTGACGAACTTTTTCGCAGGAGGAACAGCAGGAATTTTCGGAAATGCAGTTGGTGGTCGACGGGGAGCGATTATTGGCGGAATCGCACATGGATTCTTTATTACGTTGTTGCCTGCTTTGTTGGTGACGATATTCAACAGTATGGGCTTTATCAATGCCACAGCGACTGATGTGGATACCGTTACAGCAGCGCTACTATATGCTTGGATCATTAGTCCGATCATGAAAGCATTCTAAAAAGAGGTGAAAATATGTTTGATTTTCTGAAAAAGAAAAAAACAAGTATTGTGAAAACGGAAGTAGCAGAGAGTTTGACTGAGAATCAAAAAAATGACCTTCGTAAAGAAATTAGCCGACTTACAGCGGAAATCAATGAATTAGAACTAGCGGATAGTGCATTAGCTGAAAAATACGAAGAAGTAGGTTTACTCTTAGCACAGCTAGATGAGATCGACCAAGCAATTTCAACGCTGGAAAAAAGTCAGTCTTATAAAAATAGTATCGGATCAGGCTATAAAAAATTGATGAGTTTGTACAATCAAAAACGAGCGGAGGCTGCAAGAAGCGGTGATGATGCTGGTATTGAGCAATGGATGAACAAGATGGATGACATGAGACAAATCGCTAAAAAAGTTACAATTAGCGGTCAATAAATCGATAGATAGGGGAGAAATAGATGTATACAACATTGAAAGACGTCACAAAAACAGCAGAAGAATTGAACTTTACCGTAGGGGCTTTTAACGCCCACAATTTAGAAATGCTACCAGAAATGATTCGAGCAGCCAAAGAAATGGGGGCTCCGATCATTATCCAAACCAGTGTAGATACAGCAAAATATATTGGTTATGATGTATTAGTTTCTGTCGTTAAGACTATGGCTGAAAAGGAAATGGTTGATGCAGTGCTTCATTTAGATCATGCAAGAAATTTTGATGACATCAAAGAAGCAATTGATCTTGGCTATACATCGGTCATGTATGATGGTTCTCATTTGCCTTTTAAAGAAAATATTTTAAAAACAAAAGCTGTGGTGGAATATGCTCATAAAAATGGTGTTTCTGTTGAAGGTGAGTTAGGAACAATTGGTGGTACTGAAGAAGGCATTCACGTAGAGGAGAACGACAAAGTCTACACAAAACCAGAAGATGCACTTACGTTTGTACAAGCTACAGGAATCGATGCTTTAGCGATTGCAATCGGAACAAATCATGGTCAATTTAAATCAAAAACAGAAGTCAATATACCATTATTAAAAGAAATTCATGCACGTGTTGACATTCCACTTGTCATCCACGGCGGAACAGGGGTAAAAGAAGAAGATTATCCAGAATTAATCAACAATGGTATCCGTAAATTCAATGTTGGTACGGAACTATTAGTGAATTGGACTAAAAAAGCGAAAGAATCCTTTCAAGAAACAGCAGTTAATAAATCCTTACGCTACAATGTAATTCCGGCCAATGAAGCGTGTCACGATATCGTCAAGCATAAAATAGGCTTGTTTATGAATGCGAAAAATCCAATCCATATAGGTTAGCCCAATGAAAAAATTTTTGATCCTACTCGCTGGTAGTCCCGCAACAGGGAAAACCTATCTGATTCAAAAAATCAGTGAACAAGTTCCGAATATCTTCTTGATTACACCAGATGAAGGCAAGGAGTTGTTCGCAGATTCAGTTGGTTTTGATACGCTCGCTGAAAAGTCACAGTTGGAAAAGCGAGTTTGGCACTTTTATTATGGTATTTTAGAATTATATATGAATGCTGGAAAACAAGTAATCGTATCGGAATATCCATTTAGTGACAAGCAAAAAAATAAACTTGCAAAACTAGCACAAACTTATGAATACGAAGTGATTACGATTCGTTTAGTAGCCGATTTCGATGTGTTATGGGAAAGAAGAAAAGTACGAGACCTAGAACCAGATCGACATCTCAGTCATTTAATGACGCATTATCATTTTCTTGATCGATTAGACGATCGTAGTAAAGCAGATAATCATATTTCAAAAGAAGAATTCAAAGAAATAATCCAAACTAGAAAATACGACCAATTTCAGTTGGGGGAAGTTCATGAAATTGATGTCACAGATTATAGGAAAGTTGATTATAGCAATCTGCTCGAATACCTCAAAAATAAAATCGAATGTGGCATTTGAAGAATACTAATCAAATCAAAATAGAGACTTCTACTGAAGAGCATTCAGAGAAGCCTCTATTTTGAGGTGATAGAATGAATCATTTATTTTTTATCTCTACGATATACCATCAAATAATTCATCAGCATTACACCATTACGATAGTTTACCTTTTGTTCCACTAATTCAAATCCAAGAGATTCAAAAAATGGTTTAGCTGTGATAGATGAATAAACCGTAAGTTCCTTGGCTCCAGCTTTCAATGCATGATCTATCAAATCTTTAGCCAGCATTTTTCCTATGCCATAACCGATCCATTTTTTATCGACATACAATAAATCAAGTTCACCAGTATCGGTGATATTACCAAAGCCAATAACTTCCATTCGGTTCAAAGCAACAACACTATAGCTCGACGAAAGTCTAGCATCCCATTTTTCATAATCCGGGTTTAACTGAACCAATTGTTCGATTTGTTGTTGTGTATAGTCTTTTTTATTAATTGCTTGAACAGTTCCGTTAAATATAGCAAGTATGTTTTCTAAATCAGATTTTTGATATTTTCTTAAACTGAATACAGTCATTATTTCTTCACTCCTATTCATTAAGCTTAGTTTAATCACATAATAGAAATATGTCAAAGTATAATTGACAGAATATAGCATTTTTTAGCAAAATAATCCACTCTATTAACTTAACAAGCAATCAAGTATAATAATTCTTAGTAAATAAATGAGGTGGGCAAATATGCAACGGTTAGAAAAAGTAAGCAATATTCTCGCTGCACGAACTAAAAAGCAAGAAACAGTGGAAAAATTGAAAGGGGTTACGGCTCAAGAAATCAGCGAGTTATTGTCTCTAGCAAGAAACACTGTCAGTGAAGATCTCAATAAATTATTGACCGAAAAAGAAGCAATCAAGGTAAAAAGCCGTCCAGTTTTATTTTTCAGCAAGCAGGAATTAGAAAAGATATATAGTTGTTCATTTAAAGATCAATTATCGTTTAAAACTTTGGAGACCCTAGTAAGTTTTTTAAAAGGACAAGTGTCAGTTGATACTTTGCATGGAGAAACAAGTAAACCAGAAGAATTTTCAGAAATCATCGGATATACAGGCAGTTTAAAGGATAGTATCGAAAAATTAAAAGCAGCTGTCCTTTATCCGCCGAATGGCTTAAATATTTTATTAGGCGGTGAATCTGGAGTTGGGAAAACATTGCTAGCGGAATCATTGCATCGTTATTATGAGTCATTTACTGGTGAAGAATCGCCGTTTATTTATTTTAATTGTTCAGAATATTTTAATAATCCAGAATTACTAACAACTCATCTTTTTGGGTACAAAAAAGGCAGTTTTACTGGAGCTGTTGAAGATAAACCGGGACTTGTCGAATATGCTGACCAAGGTTTTTTATTTTTAGATGAAGTCCACCGCTTACCGAGTGAGGGACAAGAAAAACTTTTTACTTTGCTAGATAAAGGTTATTTTTCTAGAATGGGTGAAGCAGATGTTAAAAGAACAGTTAACGTTCGTTTCATGTTTGCGACAACAGAGGACTTTTCGCAAACATTTCTAAAAACGTTTTTACGCAGAATTCCAGTGACCTTGTTGCTGCCTTCTGTAAAAGAAAGACCTATTCAGGAAAAAATTGAATTAGTAATCAAATTTTTTCAAAATGAAAGTCGCAAAATCAAAAAAGATATAACGATTCAGTATCCGGTGATCGAGCAGTTGGTCTTCAAAAAATATACAGGTAATGTAGGGGAAATGAAATCTGAGATTCAATTTATTTGTGCTCAAGGCTATTTAAAACAGATCGAAAAACAATCCGCTGCCTTGATGATCGATCAAAGTTTGTTGTTAAATGAAGAACCGTTAGAAAAAGATGCGAAAGATCAAATCGCTTTAAAAGAGCTTTTAGATGGTAAAAGCTTAAAAATAAAATCAGATAATCAATCAGCAGTTAGTCATTATTTTACAGCGAGAGATAAGATCAATGATGCGTTTTACGATTTTTTATTAAAAGAGTTTTCCAATTTGAAAAATAGCAATATTCCACAAAAAGAAGTTGCTTCGATTTTACAGAAAAAAATTGATCAATTGTTTGACATGCGCTTATTTGAACCTATGAATAAAACGCAATCGATACGAAACATCGATGAAAATTTTGAACAAAAGATAGAAGAGTTGACTGTTTATATATCTGAACTTACAGGATTTACGATTCAGAAAAATCTTATAGAAGTTTTGTCAAATCATGTTTATTCTACGTTATTATTTATGGAAATTCCCAATGACGATTTTTATTTATATTCTAGTCAGTTGATGTTGGGCCGTCTTGAAAATTATGATATCTCTAAAAAAATCGTAGAAAAAGTCTCGACTCTTTTTTCAGTAGAATTACCTAAAACAGAAATCACTTATTTCGGGTTGCTATTAAGAAAACTAAAACAAGCGGATAGTCAATATCAACGCAACGATGAGTGTGGTGTGATTGTTGTAGCCCATGGATCAACAACCGCAACTAGCATGGCAGAATATTCTAATGTTTTATTTTCTAGTAATCTGCTAAAAGCTGTTAATATGCCGATTCATCAGACTGTAGAAGAAACATTGGAAAAGGTCAAAAACATTATTAAAATCAATAAGTATAAGCGATTGATTTTATTAGTGGATATTGGGTCACTGGTTTATTTTGGAAATCTGATCAGTGAAGAATTTGGTATCGACGTGTTGCTTGTTAAAAATATCAATTTGTTATCCTTGCTAGAAGTTTCCAGAGAGGTGATCTATGAATCAACTGATTTTAATTATCTATTGCCTGTATTGAATGAAAAAGGTCATCTGTCATCGGTGTGTAAAAAAGGTCATTTTTTTGATTCAAAAGTACTTATCGTTTCTTGTATGACTGGACTTGGAACCGCCTTGAAAATTGAGAAACTGATCATTGATGTTTTTCAAGAAGAAGTGCTGCAAAATATCCGGATACTGACACTAGATAATAGTGAAATACAAGATATCGAACGGATCCATCAACATATTCGAGCCGATGAAAAACTAGTCGGAATCGTAGGCACATTTCAAACTGAAGTACCTGATATTCCGTTCATCCCTTTAGAAGAATTATTTTCAGAAAAAGGTGTCGAACGTCTCTTGCTACTATTCGGTTATGGTATGTCAGATAAAAAGAATCGAACAATGAAGGATCAAATTGCCAAACGCTATGTGCATGGCCTGTCTTTAAAGGCAATCGTCAATCATATCACGGTACTAAATCCACAACGCCTATCGATCGAGGTCAGCCAGATTTATGATGACTTGTGTCGGCAATTGAATTTAAGCAGTGATGAAAAGATCATGTTGCGCTTTTTGATCCATACTTGTTGTACAGTTGAACGCTTGGTGATAAATAATGAATATAGTACATCTGATTATAATGTGTCGTACAAAGATATCCCAAATGAAGCATCTGTCATAAAAATGGCCTTTCGTCCATTGGAAGTGTCGTATAATGTTCAATTCTCTCCTTTAGAAATAAAATATATTTATGAACTGCTTTACGGCAGTTGATAAAGTTGAGGAAGTTCGTAGCACTTAGTGTTACGGGCTTTTTTTTTTGGAAATATCCCTCTAATAGTAAACTACGCGATAATTTGATAGGTTCATTTAATTTTACAATTTAAATGAGTTTTATTTTACGACAGATTATTGGCATGGGACTTGCTTTGTAGTTAGGTAAGGGAGCGATAAAAAGTTTTTGTTATATGGAGATATAGATAGGGGAAGGATTACTTTGCCAGGTGTTATCTAGCTACGCGGGCTAGCTCTTCGGAAAAAAGATAAATTATAAATGAGGCAAAGAGCACCTCAGTTATAATTTCCTATTTTTCAGTCAGAGCTGAACGAGCCCGCTACGCTTTTAATTTTATCTAGCTACGCGGGCTAGTCTCTCGGAAAAAAGATAAATTATAAATAAGGCAAAGAGTACCTCAGTTATAATTTCCTATTTTTAGTCAGAGCTGAACGAGCTTGCTACGCTTTTAATTTAAGGAGATGAAAAAATGACAAAAGAACCAATCATTCTACTCACCCATGGCGGTTGGGGAGCAGGGCTTTTAAAAAGTATCAAAATGATCGTTGGTGAAACGGAAAATATTTATGAAGTTGTTTTACAGCCGGAAGATAATTTACAAGAATACATCCAACGCGTGGAAAATCAATTGAAGTCTGTTACTTGGAGTGAAAAACTGCTGATTTTAACAGATATTAAAGGAGGTACAACAAGTAATGTCGCTTTAAGGCTTTCTAGAGATTATGATGTTTTGGCTATCTCGGGATTGAATACAGCGATGCTTTTAGATGCTGTTATGAAGCAAACAGCACCTTTTACTGAACAAGCAGGGGCTGAGATTTTACAAGCGTCATTAGACAATTGTCAGATTTTGCAATTACCAACAACAAACAATTAGATGGGAGATCATTATTATGGCAAAAATCGTATTAACAAGAGTAGATAGTCGTTTGATTCATGGACAAGTGGTAACAAAGTGGTTACAACAATCTGGAGCAGATGAAATTTTTGTGGTCAGTGATGAACTAGAGAAAGACGAATTTTTACAAAGTATCTATGTTATGGCGGCACCTCCAGGGGTTGAAGTGAAGATCTATGGCATAGAATCAGCACAAAAATATTGGACAGAGGATGCGGTAAATAGTAACGCAAAAGTGCTCTTCTTAGTGCCAGATCTACCTACTTTAAAGGCCATGGTCAACGCTGGTGTGATTGAAAATGATATTCAAATCGGTGGTTTAGGCGGAGGAGCAGAACGAAAAAATGTACTTAAAAATATCAATCTATCCGAAAATGATGTTAGTGTTTTAAATGATTTTCTAGCAAAAAATCTAAATGTTTTCTTCCAAGCGATTCCGGAAGATAATCCAATGCCGATCGAAAAATTGATTGAAAAATACAATTCTTTATAAATAAAAAAAGGAAGTGACAATAATGGGTGTTTTAGGTGTTTCAATTACAATGGGATTGTACTATTGGTTTGCCCGCTTGCGTTTTGGCTATACATTTTCAGGAATGTTGTCTCAGCCCTTGTGTGCAGCCATGGTTGCAGGACTTGCTACAGGAAAAATTGCTGAAGCGATGACGATAGGTGCTGGGATTCAGCTAGTCTATTTAGGTGTAACATCAACGCCGGGAGGAAATGTACCGAGTGATCCAGCTTTAGCTTCAGCAATCGCAATTCCGATCGCTTTAGGTGTGGGAATGAATGCAGAAGCTGCAATTGCTTTAGCCGTACCATTCGGTGTGTTAGGTGTTTTTATGGACCAAATCAGAAGGACGGTCAATGCAACATTTGTTCATATGGCAGACAAATATGCAGAGAGTTTAAATTACAAAGGGATTTACCGTGCAGCCTTTTTATATCCAGCTCTTGTCGGTTTCTTATTACGTTTTCCACTAGTTTTTGCTGGGAATTTCTTCGGGCAATCAGTGGTGACGACACTTTTAGATATTATTCCAGAAAAATTGATGCACGGATTTGAAGTAATGGGCGGTTTATTACCCGCTTTAGGTTTTGCTTTAACGATCATGGTTATTGGTAAGAAAACGCTGATCCCATATTTCCTAATTGGCTTTGTGGCCGTGATGTATTTTGGCGCAGAAGTGATGGCTGTCGCTGTAATCGGGACCTGTATAGCTTTCTTAGTGAGAAATAATGCGCTGAAGGAGGGGGAAGCATAATGGAAAATACGACAGATGTAAATCAAAAAAAATTAACGAAAAAAGAAATCAGTAAAACCTTTTGGATCTATCAACTCGGTTGTGAATTATCCAACTCTTATGAACGCCTGCAAAGTTTGATTTTCTGTGCATCAATGATTCCTGCAATCAAAAAATTATATGCAGATAATGAAGACGAACAACGTGAAGCGCTAAAACGTCATCTAGCCTTCTTTAATACAGAAGGCACGATTGGTGCATCGATTCAAGGGATTTCTTTGGCAATGGAGGAAGAACGTGCTAATGGAGCGGATATTGGCGATTCTGCTATCACCTCTATTAAAACAGGCTTAATGGGTCCTTTAGCTGGTATCGGTGATTCCATTGTATGGGCAGCAATCATGCCGTTGATCATTTCTATTTTTATTCCGATCGCCAAAAACGGCAGTATCATGGGCGGCTTAGGACCTTTAGTGATTTATACGGTTTTAACGATGTATATCAGCTGGGGGTTGATCAATAAGTCCTATACACTGGGGCGTAATTCAATCATGGCACTACTTAAAGATGGTAAAATCAAACAAGTTATCTATGGTGCAAATGTGCTTGGAATGATGATGATGGGTGCTTTATCTGCAAGTTATGTGAATATTGCCAGTCCGATGAAATTCCATGTTTCAGGAGGGGCAACGATTGTTGTTCAAGATATTTTGGATCAAATCATGCGGGGAATCTTACCTTTAACGGCTGTTTTCTTGATTTATTTCTATATGGTTAAAAAAGGACCTCGCTATGGGATCATTATTGGAACGATTGTTGCAGTTAGTATTATTGGCTCATTTTTAGGTCTTTTATAAAATAAGAAGAGGTTGGGATAAAGAAAATCTCATCCTCTTTCTTGAGTTTTATAAAAATAAAGATACTGTTTTTAAAGGAGTAAAGAAGTATATGACAATTAGTTACGAAAAATTCAATTTAAAAGAAGTCATCAATGCCTCAGGTAGAATGACGATTTTAGGCGTATCAAAAGTCTCAGAAAATGTCTTAGCCGCTCAAAAATTTGGAGGGGAACATTTCTTTGAAATGAGCGAACTAAGTATTCAAACAGGTGCTTATTTAGCAAAATTATTGAAGGTCGAAGATGCTCAAGTTGTGTCTTCTGCATCAGCTGGGATCGCACAAAGTGTGGCAGCCCTAATCGGTGAAGGCTCAGCTTATCACGCCTATCATCCTTATACAGATAAAATCACGAAACGTGAAATCATCTTACCTAAAGGACATAACGTAGATTATGGTACACCTGTTGAAGTGATGGTGGAACAAGGCGGTGGTCAGGTCGTTGAAGCAGGGTATGCCAATATGTGTTCACCAGAGCACATTGAAATGATGATCACGGATCAAACAGCTGCTATTCTGTATATCAAGAGCCACCATACTGTTCAAAAAAGTATGTTAAGTGTGGCAGAAGCTGCCGCTGTAGCGAAAGCGCATAAGTTGCCGTTGATTGTGGATGCGGCAGCGGAAGAAGATTTATTCAAGTACATCGAAGCGGGCGCAGATCTAGTGATTTATAGCGGTGCTAAAGCAATCGAAGGCCCAAGCGCAGGACTTGTAATTGGTAAAAAAGAATACATCGAATGGATTCGTCTCCAAGGTAAAGGCATCGGACGCGCAATGAAAATCGGTAAAGACAACATACTAGGATTCACCCAAGCAGTTGAAGATTATGTGAAAAACGGCAGTGAATCCGGCACGTCAATGCAAGCTCGCTTAACGCCATTTATTGAGGGATTGAACCAAATTGACAACATCGAAGCCAAAAGTGTCCAAGACGGCGCAGGTAGAGATATTTATCGTGCCAGTATCAAAGTAAACGGCGCAAAATCGGCCAAAGAAGTCATCAAAGAACTAAGGGCTGAAAGTCCAGCAATCTATACCCGAGAATATCAAGCCAATAACGGGATCATCGAATTTGATATCCGTTCAGTCAATGAAGAAGAAATGAATAAGATTACCAAAAGACTACAAGAAATTATGAATTAAGGGAGAGAAAAAATTATGACATTAACACCAAACTATCTAGAAAACCGAATTTGCTTAAACGTCCTAGCCAACTCAGTAGAAAACGCGAAAGACTGTTATGAAGCAGCGGAAGGCCACATTGTTTTAGGCGTATTATCTAAAAACTACCCAACAGACGAAGCGGCGATCGAAGATATGAAAAAATACGCTGCTGAAACCAACAATGCTTTATCAGTAGGTTTAGGTGCAGGAGATCCTAACCAAAGCCAAATGGTTTCAAGAATTTCAAAAGAGTTACAACCCCAACATGTCAACCAAGTTTTCACAGGTGTGGGCACATCACGTGCGTTACTAGGTCAAAACGAAACGATCGTGAATGGTTTAGTCTCACCAACTGGCAAAGTCGGTATCGTGAATATCGCCACAGGTCCATTAAGCTCACAAGCACCAGCAGGAGAAGTCACGATCGAAACAGCCATCCGCTTATTACAAGATATGGGTGGCAGCTCAATCAAGTTCTTCCCAATGAAAGGTTTAGCACACATCGAAGAATACAAAGCAGTCGCAGAAGCTTGTGCCAAATACGATTTCTATTTAGAACCAACAGGCGGAATCGATTTAGAAAACTTTGAAGAAATCGTACAGATCGCAGTAGATGCAGGAGTGAAGAAGATTATTCCTCACGTATACAGCTCCATCATCGATTCAACAACAGGTGATACACGTCCAGAAGATGTGAAAACATTACTAGGTATGATGAAAAACAGCTTGAAATAATAAAAGCTGAGCGGGCTCGCCCAACTCTGACAGAAAAATAGGAAAATATGAAGGTGGTGCTTTTCGCCACTATCAGATTTTATCTTTTTTCCGAAGAGTTAGGCCGTGAAGCTAGATAAAATAAAAGCTGAGCGGGCTCGTCCAGCTCTGATAGAAAAATAGGAAAATATGGATGTGCCGTTTTTTGTCACAAACATATTTTATCTTTTTTCCGAAGAGTTAGGCCGTGAAGCTAGATAAAATAAAAGCTGAACAAGCTCGCTAGCAATAAAGAAATAAGTTAGGAAAAGCGTAATGCCTTTTCCTAACTTATTTTTATTTCCCTAAATTATCTTTGATATTCCGATAGTATTTTTCAGTTAATTTACTATCTTTATTTGTATAATAGTACAGCTTATCTTTAGTCTTGATTTCTAAAATCGGTTTTTTATCCGTTAAAACAAGCAAATAAGCAGGTTCGGAATTAACCTGAAATTCCCCAGTTAAATAATTTTCTGTGGCTGTTCCGTAAATCCGAAGTTTATCTTTCGGTAGACTATCAACCAGTTCTACTGATTCAATATCGTTCCAATCAATCTGTCTGCGTTGACTTAATGGTGCAGATAGGGCGATTCCATTGTCCGTTGTAGTCAATTCAAATGGATTAGTTGAAAAATCACTGATCAGCATCGGAATACTTGCTGCGATTAAAGCAACTAAAACTAAAACGCCCGTCACTCCTAAAGTGAATTTTCCAACAGGTCTACCTAAATTGACAGAGATATTCATTCCAATACGATCTGGTACCATGATTCTTTTATCATTTGGATTAATATAGACTCCATACTTCCAATATTGATCCTCATCACTGTAGCGGTATTCCTTGGCTTGCGCAATCAGTTGATCTTGTTTTTTCCTAGATGAGAATAAATAATAAAAAGTGAAAACGACAAATGCAAGAATAAGAACAGCATAACCAATTGAAAATACCATCATTCGTTCATAAGGTACCATAACAGAACCGATTGACATAAAAGCCAAGGGACTCAAAACCAATGCTGAAACAGCCATTAAAACAGACCAATGATGACGCATTTGATCATTGACATTTTGATTGATCGTTTCATCGCTTGTTACTGGTTTAACCGGAAAACGAGCAATAAAATAGTAGAAAAGTAAAAACATTCCTGTCATAAGAATTGAAATAAGGCCAATAATCCATGTGCCATTAGACAAACCAAGTGTTTTAAAAGAATAAATACAACCTGAAAGAGTAATGAAGATACTTGGTAAAAACCACCAAATAGAAATCAATTTCCGATTTTTATTTGCTACTAATTTTGTATCGACTAAAATCGGACTTGTAGGTAAAATCCAATTGTTTTTGACTTTTACAGTTGTCATTTTACGAATATAAACAATCTGTAAGTAAAAAGAAGCCCCGATAAAGCCGATAATCATCACGAGAAAATAGAGCAAAGTCAAAGAATCATAAGAAATCAATAAAATTGGTAAAGCGATAATAGTGAAAACCAAAGCCAATTGCATTAACCTTTTTTTGTACGTCTTACTAACGAATAAAACTTGTTCATCTTGAAGTTTATCTTTCGGTAAAGTTGTTTCTAATATAACGTTCTTATGCGGATTTGCAGGAATTCTTCCTGTAAATGCCATTAAAAAGTTGACCCCAACAAGTAATAAATAGAGAAAGAAATTCATTTTCAACACACCTTTTACTGTTCAAATTTTTGATAAATCTGTGTAACTTCTTCTTGTATCGTATTTTCCGAAAGTTGATGAATAGAAGCTTCTGCTAATAATAGTTCTAATTCTTTTAAAAATCGTTCTTGAAAAGAAGGTTCCAGTGATTGTTTTTCAGCAACTTTAGTGCCATTTCTGCGATCTGTTAAAATATAGCCATCGTTTTTCAATAAAGTGTAAGCTTTTGAAACAGTCATCATATTTACGCCAATTTCGTCAGCCATTTGTCGAACAGAAGGCAGGACTTCACCGGGTTGTAGCTTATTTGTCGCAATGCCGATGATGAGTTGATTACAAATCTGTTGATAAATCGGTGTTTGGCTTTGAGTATCTATCTCTAATAACATGTTTTCACCTCTTTTTTAACTCTTTGTATTACATATGATAATACAGGTGATGCAAAAAAGCAATTTTATTTTATTAAAAACTTGAGAGATTGAAAATTCAGGCATATAATGAAAAAGGAATACGATGAGTGAAAGGATGAATCAATATGTCAGTAATCGAACCTACTGTAACAAAAAAATTTCACGACACATTTGTGGAAAACAATAAACAAAATGCCTTACAACGTGGCGTTGTCAAAAATGGCATTACGGCTTCTGCTCAAAATCAGAGTGCAGAAGTAAATAATGTTCCCGTTTTTTCAGTAGATCTTACAACTGGAAAAGTAGCAAATCAAAAACAAAGCGGACGTTGTTGGATGTTTGCAGCCTTAAATACATTTAGACACAAAATGATCAATAGTTTTAATTTAAAAGATTTTGAACTTTCTCAAAACTATACATTTTTCTGGGATAAATACGAAAAATCAAATTACTTCTATGAGAATATCATTGCAACAGCTGATCAAGAATTAGACAGCCGCAAAGTGGCTTTCCTATTAGCAACGCCTCAACAAGATGGCGGACAATGGGATATGATCGTTTCTCTTTTCCAAAAATATGGGGTTGTGCCAAAAACAGCTATGCCTGAAAGCAGTAATAGCTCAAATTCTCGTGACCTAAACAATTATTTAAATAAAAAATTAAGAAAAGATGCAACGATTTTACGTGAGTTGATAGCTAGTGGAAAAACAACGGCAGACGTTCAAATGGCCAAAGAAGCAATGCTAGGAGAAGTCTATAACTTTTTAGCAATTTCATTAGGGACACCACCAGAAACCTTTGATTTTGAATACCGCGACGAAGAAAAAAATTACCATTTGGATCAAAATTTAACGCCGCAATCTTTTTATGAAAAATATGTGGGTGTGAATCTTGATGACTATGTAAGTGTGATCAATGCACCAACAACGGATAAACCTTACAATCAAACCTATACAGTAGAAATGTTAGGGAATGTTGTAGGCGGCAAAGAAGTGAAATATATCAATGTAGATATGACGACATTCAAAAAATTAGCAGTAGCTCAATTAGAACAAGGAGAATCTGTTTGGTTTGGCTGTGATGTGGGTCAGTCTTCTACAAGAGATAGTGGGATCATGTCCCTAGATGCATATGACATGAATGATTTATTCGATATTGATTTCACTATGACGAAGGCTGAACGTTTAGATTTTGGTGAAAGTTTAATGACTCATGCGATGGTTTTAACGGGTGTGGATCTGATTGATGGTGCATCAGTTAAATGGAAAGTAGAAAATAGCTGGGGGGAAAAAGTTGGCGATAAAGGGTTCTTTGTGATGAGTGATACCTGGATGGATGAATATACGTATCAAATCGTTGTTCGCAAAGAATTATTGTCACCGGAGTTACAAGAGGTATGGAAACAAGAGCCAACTGTTTTAGCACCTTGGGATCCAATGGGCGCTTTGGCATAAAAAAATAGTGCTTAAAAGCACCTTTTTCAGTGAAGATTTCCCATCTCCTATGAGGTGGGATTTTTTTATTACCCTAAGTATGCGCATATTTTCAAAAAGATTTTAGTGTGTTATAATTTGTATAAACAAAAGAAAAGCGCTGACATTACTACCGCCTAAAGTAAGTAATATCAACGCTGACTGATTCACTAGGAATCTTTTTTTGATAAGATAAGTGTATCATATGTTGATTAGATTTACAAAATCGTGAGACAAAAATTTTCAGAATTATCTGATTGAATGAGACTTTCTATAAAAGAACAGTGTTCTCAGTAAAGTAGTTAGAATAAATATCGATAAAAATGGTAGGATTGCCAGACATTATATGCGTATAATAAGGTCTAAATAGCACTTTAAGTAGGATTTTAATATTTTTGTTAACTTATTAAATTTTACTTAATAAATAATAGAGAATTTGGCTATTGCCAATTTGTTTATTATGGAGTAGAATGAGAAACAGTTTCAATAGATTGAACGAATAAAACTAAATAAAATAACTTTTGATAACCAGCGCCGGCTGTTTATCAGTAAAAGTGTGGATCGACAATTCTTAGGCCATAGATAGAATTGTTGATTGACACTTTTTTTAGTTGTTTTTGAAACACGCCAAGCAACACAATAAAGTGATGAGTGGTTGTTATTTAGTTCAAGGGAATGCAAAGTGAAACGTTATTCCATATGTTATCTAGCTTCACGGGCTAGCACTATGTTCTGTTTCGAGTTCAACAAATCCTAAGAGCTAAACAAGTCCGCTCGGCTTTAAAAATTAAGGAGGTTTTTTATATGAACAAGGATTGGATAAAATTGATGATTGGTGCTTTTTTTGAAGTATTATGGGTCATCGGAATGAAACATAGTAATACATGGTGGGAGATAATACTGACTATTGTCTTCATTTTCATCAGTTTTTACGCATTGATAAAAGCTGGAGAAACGTTACCTGTTGGAACAGCTTATGCGGTATTTGTTGGATTAGGCACAGCAGGTACAGTGATTACAGGTATCCTATTTTTTGGTGAAGAATTTAAGCTATCAAAATTAGTATTGATTGCAGTATTACTAATTGGCGTGATGGGCTTGAAATTTGTAACAGGAGAGAAAGGAGCGAGTCAAAAATGAGTTGGGTATTTTTAATGGTCGCAGGAATTTTTGAAATGCTAGGCGTTGGATCAATCAATCGCTTTAATTTAAATAAAGATAAACAGTCTTTATTCCTATTACTACTTACATTTGGCAGTAGTTTTATTTTTCTTTATTTAGCTATGAAGAGTTTGCCGATGGGGGTTTCGTATGCTATTTGGACAGGTATTGGTGCAGCTGGGGGAGCCATGTTAGGAATGCTTTTTTACGGCGAATCTAAAGATTGGCGCAGAATCATTTTTATTGGGATTATTTTAGCATCCGTTATTGGGTTGAAATTGATTGGTTGATACATTTAAAATTGAGGCAAAGATAAATAGAATTTATTTATCTTTGCCTCAATTTTTAGTATGTACTACCTATGTTAAATAAGTTGGATAGCTACTTTGCATTCATAAGACTAACTAATTGTTCTTAGTTTTTCCATTTTTTTATGTGGAGATGCTGGGTATTAGTTTACTTTTCTGAGTACATTTTGCTTTTTGATATGGTTATAAACCGTTGGCACCGAGAGATTACATTTTTTCGCAATTTCAGGAACAGATAAATCTGAATTAGTATACAGTTCTAATGCTTCCTTTACCTCTTGAGTTCTTGGTGGGCGTCCCAGTTGTTTGCCATTTTCTCTGGCAGCGTCAAGGCCGGCCATTACCCGTTCACGAATCAATTCCGCTTCCATTTCGGCAAATGCACCCATAACGGTGAAAAAAAAGCGTCCCATTGCTGTCGTGGTATCGATATTGTTTTGAATACTGACAAAGTGAATATTTCTCCGATCAAATTCTTCTAACAAATTCAGCAACTGTTTCGTTCCTCTGGACAATCGATCCAGCTTAAAAATAACCAGTGTATCACCTGATTTTAGACAGGACAATACTTTATTTAGCTCACTTCTAGATGATTTACGACCACTTTCCCGTTCTTTATAAATGAAATCTACGCCATATCGTTCAAGCGCTTTTTGCTGAGAATCAAATTTTTGTTGATGCGTACTGACACGCATATAGCCGATCACTGCCATTAATAAACACCTCTAAATGATTGATAGTTGGATTGCTACTAATAAAAAAAATGTAATGTTGTTCACTTATTCAACGATTGAAACAACTGAATGGAAATTGCTAAACACCATGATCACCGCCCTTTAGATTAATAATACAAAGAGTAAAAAAAATTTTTAAATGCTATTGACTTTCAGTTTCCTCTATAATAAACTAATGTTTTTTATAGAGCTGAAACGCCTGCGATTTTTTTCAGAGGAAACAGTTTAGAAATACGCCATGAAGGGATTTGTCCATTCAAACGTATTTCTTTTTTGCGTTTTAGTTGATTTTCTCAATATCATTAGTTTTTTGGACTCCTCAAATGACTTCAATTCATCAGTGAGAAGCCTTTATTGAGTTTATACTAGTTGATTTTTTTGATTGTTAAATGGAGGAACCAGTGTTTTTGGAAGTACAAGGCAAAGTGAGGGTTTAGAAAAATGAGGGAAGAGCGAAACAAGAAACAGCAACCAAATAAAAGAAAAAGAACTGCGAAATCATCAGCGAAGCAAGCAGTAATTGAAAAAAGCTCTAATCGTTCAAAACCAACAGCCAAATCAGTGAATAAGAAACCACATGCTAGGAAAAATAAAAAAAAGCAGGTTCCTATTTCTAAAAGAAAGAAAAGTATCGCCCATCATAAGCCCCAAAAAACTGTTTATACATTGCTATTTAACGTCATTTTTTATGGCTTTATTTTGTTCGTAGTGATAGGATCAATTATTTTTGCAACTACCAAAAATGCGGATAAGAGCGTTTTAGGACATCGATTCTTGGGTGTGTTAACTGACTCAATGGTACCTAGAGATCCTGAAAAACAAAAAGGAGGATTTCATTCTGGGGATGTAATCATTATAAAAAATATTGCAGGTAATGAGGCTGAAGTGGGCGATATTATCACATTTCGACCAAGTATCAAAAGCCAAGCATTTTTGACTCATAGAGTGAAAGAAAAGTTGGACCACTTAGGTGAGACAAAAGGCACCTACTATATTACGCAAGGAGATGCTAACTTAGCGGAAGATGTCCCTGTTAATGAAAAACAAGTGATCGGGAAAAAAATCCTAGTAATTCCAAAAATAGGTGCATTTCTAAGCTTTGTCCGTGAAAACCCGTTCGTATCAATTATTTTTTTGATCTCGGTTTTTGGCTTTATAACAATCATCAGATACTACATTTTAAATAAGTAAAAGGTATTTACTTTTTTAATAAAGGCAAAAAGACGATTCTGTCACCATTATTAAAAAGTTAATAATAAAAAATTGGGGAGGAACTTGAAAAATGAATAAAAACAGAAAGAAAAAAGTCCTTGCATTGGCGAGTGTTTTTGCACTTGCTGCAATAGCGGCGGCAACATTCGCATGGTTTACCAGTGAAGCCCAAAAAACCAACCACTTTGAGGGACAGATTGCAACAGGAAAAGACATTGAAGTGGTGGAAACGTTTGAGCCACCGACCGAATGGGATCCAGGTTCAGAAGTAAACAAGGATGTAGCAATTCAAAATATAGGTGAATATAAAACCTTGACTCGTGTCTCTTTAGCAGAGTCGCTGAAACTTTTGAAAGACCATCAAGCAAAACCAACAACAGGTGCTGAAATTGAAGGGAAAACAAAGAAAGAAGTTTACGTGTTGCAAGGTACAGAGGCTCCAACTGGCTTCACAGATTCTAAGTTTGACAGCACTGGTGCACCAAAAATCACTATAGCTGCCGGCGATTTCGCAGGAACTTACACATTGAAAGTCAAAGAAAAATCTGAAACCGTTGGAACAAAAACAACGTACACTTATCGTTATGCTTTTGAAAAAGACGGCTCTTTATACTATGCAAGCGGTATTGATGGATTTGTTCGTAATGCAACAAATCAAATCAGCGTAAAATCTGGTACACCTGCACTTAGCTACGTATCACTAGAATACAAAGATGCTGAAGAAAAGGAATGGACGCAAGCGCCTATTTATGCGCCAACATTCACTGAAGATGGTACGTTGATTTGGAATGCACCTGCAGCGACAGGATCAGACAACATCCAAATTTCATTCAACAACATCACAACAGATCCAACTGTTGCAGACAAATGGTATTTCAATAAAGCAGATGGATATTTCTACTATACTAGCGTACTAAATCCAGGTGCTAATACAACACAATTGATGGATGCAGTGAAATTACTAGGTACAGCAGGAAATGAATACAGCAAATTGAGCTATGACCTAACCGTAAAAGGTGAGGGTGTTGCAGCCTATAAAGATGCTGTAGATGGCTGGTTACCAACTGGTGTCAATGATTCTTTAGCTACTGCGCTAAAAGCATTAGTACCTGCTAAATAATTTAAAAACAGCTATCTATTTTGAGGAGGAAAAAGGATGAAAAAAAGATACAGGGGAGAAAAGTGCTTACTGGTATGCTTATTTTTACTAATCAGCCTATCACTTGCTTTAAAACCTGTTGAAGTAAGCTCTGAGTCCAATCTTCCTCCTGGAATAGTTGCTGGTGATGATCAAGGCATCAAAATAAAAAATGACGGTCAATATCTCGTTGAGATTCAGGATGTAGCACCAGGGAAAAAATGGTCCACAAAAATCACAATCATCAATATTGAAAAAGACATCCCCTATCTCTTAACAATGAACATAAGCAAACCGACAATGATCAAAGGCACATTAGACTTGTCCAAAGCGATTCAGATGACATTGATCTACGAGGACAAAGAAGTCTATAAAGGCCCCTTATCCGGCGTAAATAAAATGTTAAACCTCCAAGACCAATCAACGCCATTAAATCTAGGCACATTTAAAGCCGGCGATACAAAAATGCTGGAAGCGCGCTTTGAATTGGATGGAAAATCGTATACTAACAGAGATTTTTTTGAAAAGAATATTGTGGAGAATATTTGGTACTTTAAAGCCATAAAAACGACTTTACCTGATACCTCAGATCCAGATCAACCTGAGAAACCTCTTATAGAAAAACTAATAAGCAAGTTAAGGTTGCCAAATACAGGAGAAGAATGGCGCAATGCGTTGATTTTTTCGTGTATAGGTTTGTTCTTGATATTAATTTCTTTATTGATAGTTAAACATAAAAAACAAGAAAGAAAACCTCGTAAAAAGAAACGAACACATTAGAAGTACGAAATTAGGAAGTGGATTTCTTAGAACGATCAAATGATAGGAGGCGGAGTAGTGTGAAAAAGAATAAACAAAATTCTGTTAAAAGAAACAAACGAAGAAAAAAGAAACAAGTGAAAATAAATACGAAATTAATTATTGCAGTCTGCACATTTCTCTTTTCTGGTTTGATGGTTCTAGGAAGTACATATGCTTGGTTCATCTCAGCAGATAGTGAGGTCAATCATTTTGTCGGAACAAGATTGTCAGCCGAAATTGTAGAAGAATTTGAACCTGAGTTTGAATGGCAACCTGGTTTAACAACAAAAAAAATCATTCAAGTCAAAAACACTGGTAATATTCCAGCATTTGTTCGAATCAGTTTATATGAATACTTATTAACATTCAAAATAGATACCACGGATCAAACCGGTAATGGTAATTTATCAATTTCTCCACAGGAGGTATCGCCAACTGTTAATCAAAAGAACACAGAATCATGGCGACCGGCGGCTAATGCTGGAGGCACTTATTTACATGAAGGCAAAAATCTTATTGCTGCAAAAGCGATTGTCCCAAGTCAGCTTACAGATACTGAAATGTATAAGTTCAATGATAGTGCCAGAGATAAAACTGAGTTACGTTGGTTTCAGTTGACTTTTCCCGACAATGTTTATGATTCAACACCTCCAATTGGAACGAAAGAGTATTGGTTATATAAAGACGGATATTTTCACTATTCTGAGTTGCTTCAGCCTAATGAAGTAAGTGCAGCCGTATTGAATAATGTTCGATTAAGTTCCAATGCACCCAACAAATTTAAAAGTTCTCTCTATCAATTAAACCCTTTAATGGATGCACATGACGGAACAAAAGGACTTTTAAGTACATGGAATATCGGTACCTCAGGAGAGATATACAACATGTATCATGATCGTTTAAGTGACTAAAAGGAGTGGATAGAGCGTGAAAAAAAAGCAGACATCAAAAAAGTATCCAACCGTTAAACAGCTCTTTTTATTTACAGGATTTTTAGTGATGCTTGTTAGTCTTTCCTTTGGACTATATCAAACCTATGCCGCCTTAACGGATAGTGATCAAAAGCAGAATGAATTTAGGCTGGGCGACTTTCAAACTTCAATAGAAGAAGAGTTTGATCCACCAATGACATTTGAACCTGAAAAAGAGTATTTGAAAAAAGTATCTATAAAAAATACTGGCGAACAGGAAAGTTTTGTACGCGTCTTGGCCTTGCCTGTCCTTACAAAAAAGCAACCGAATGGCTCAATCACATTATTACCAGCAACCATTGATGGACCAGCTCCTATCTTAAGTATTGATTATAATTTAAATGACTGGATCGATGGCGAAGATGGTTATTTTTACTATAAAAAGAAACTAACAAAAGGTGAAAGTACAACAAACTTATTCACCAAAGTGAAAATGAATCAAGCCAATATCACCGAAGAGTATGCAGGAGTCTTATTAACCTTTGAGGTCAAGGCAGAAGGAATCAGCACAACAAAATTTGCTTATAGAGATGCTTGGTGGGGTGGTGAAATACCGACCGTTAATCCAAGTTTAGAGATAGATGATCAATTAAAAAATCAAACTATCAATGAGTAGAAGTTGAAATTCTAAGGACAGGAAAGAGGGTGCCGTTTTGAAAAAAAAGAAAAAAGGACGATTGATCTCGTTGAAATGGTTCATACTGATTTTTTGCTTGATCGGTTCTGTTTATGTAGCACAATCCTCATTGTCGTATACGAATGCTCCCGTTAAGGCCGCTAAAAAAACAGAGTTGCAGCCAGGGCAAATAGAATTAAGCAAAACAGCTGAGCCGGTAGCAGGGATGGTCAATCAATGGGATATCACGCTTCGTATCGAAGGTCGTAATCAATTTCCGCCACCACCGACAGATATTGTTTTGATTATCGATACATCAGGAAGTATGAAAGACAACGATCGTATGATCAAAGCAAAGACTGCTGCTGAAAAGTTCGTAAACCTAGTTTTACATAAAGATTACGACAATAGAATTGCACTTATCACTTATAGCTCAGAAGTTACAAATTATACATTTAATGAAAGTGGTTGGAGCGAACAATTTGTCGACTCTAAACATAAAGGGTTATTAATCGATAAAATAAAAGAACTAGAACCAGTTGTGAATGGTGGAACATTTACTCAAGCTGGCATTAAATCTGCAACTGAAGTTATGGCAAAGGCTAAGGGGAAAAAACGAAATGTTGTGCTGATATCAGATGGTGTTCCAACTTATAGCTATCCGCCTACTGAACCATATAATCAGTTGATTGGTATGGATAAATTTAATTACAAACAAGATGACTATACCTATTACGAAAGTGTTAAAACAATTCCAAAAGAAAAATTCAATTACAACAAAACCTATGGAAATGGTGTCAGATATCGGAACGGTGCATTTGCTCCTGAGTATGAACAAATGCCGGCAAATTCCAAAAATCGATTAATGGCTAATCATGCGCACAGTGCAATTGCTGAAGCCACGATTACAAAAAACGAAAAAATGTCGAATGGTGAGTATGTAGTGACCGATTTTTATACGATCGGTGTGGATATGGATTCCACCTCTCAAGATGATGAAGTTGTCAGAGGAAATCAAACAATGAAAGAGATTGCTACTTCTGAAGATAAAAGTTTTTCTGCAACAGCAGATAATTTAGAAGATATTCTTAGTAGTATTGCCGGAGAAATCGTAGGGGCAATCAAATCAGCATTTGTTGTCGATCCAATGGGGCTAGGTTTTGAAATGGATGGGGATGTCAACGTTAGTCAAGGGACCACTGAGATTAAAGAAGTCATTGGTCGACCGACGATTAATTGGAATGTTGGAACACTCAAGACACCTGTTTCTAGTGATCCTGATGAAGATGTTATGTTTGCGGAGATAAAGTACCGAATCAATGCTGTGAATGACATCTTAAAGCCAAATATCATTGATTCCAATGGATTAGCCGCAACAAATGGTAAAACAACGATTGTTTATAAGGACTATAGCGATGAGATCAAGCAAACCGAATTCGTTGTACCTAAAGTCAAACCGATCATTGTTAGTTTGCAAAAAAAGTTA
Organism: Enterococcus ureasiticus; assembly: GCF_001730285.1. Classification (GTDB taxonomy): domain Bacteria; phylum Bacillota; class Bacilli; order Lactobacillales; family Enterococcaceae; genus Enterococcus_L; species Enterococcus_L ureasiticus. The sequence continues at coordinate 103,839 of NZ_MIJZ01000012.1, read as the reverse complement.
CACGATGAAAAAGGTGAAGAAATAGATGATCAAACGGAATTGTTTGATTTTAACTATGGTAAAGATCAATACACAGCAAATGATCGCTTCTCACTTTACTCAAATGAGGTCAAAAAAATAGTCCATCCATGGAAAGCCGATCAGAATTACACAGTAGAAGAAGTATTAAAAGCCAATCAAGAGTATGAAACAACAATCGATATCAATGGTTTAGCGACTACTGGGGGAAAGAGTAGCTTTAAATTCGCACCCAATGCAGATGCCTACGCACATCAACAAATCATTGTTACAAATAAGAAAATTCCAGAAAAGAAAACAGTTATTTTGAATATCCGACAAAGTGTGCTTAAACCAAATTCAGAATTAGTCATTCCATCAAAAGGATTTTACCAATCTGTGATCAATGAAACACAGCAAAAGCTAAATTTAATTTCTGCAAGTACAACTAAGGATTCAGCAACTGAGCTATCCCAAGAACTCTTTACAAAATATGAAATCACATTAGCGAAACAGCAAGAACAACTTAAAATCAAGGATCTGATTCCGGAATATTATACGTTTTTTGCGTATATCGCAACCACGACAAATTTGAATTTAAACATAACGCATCTTTCTAGTAACACTTCAGCTTTAGTCAAGAATAATGAAGCTATTTTAGATTATCAAAAAGATAATGAGTATTGGGTAACGATGTTCATTACACCAAATTTTGGGGAAGATAGTAATGAAGAACTCTTTATTTCACCTAGACCATATAGTTGGGATTACAAAGTGAACAAATTTGGTTCGTCGTTTTAATTAAAAAAAACAATAATGCTCAATAAATGTTGTTTTTTTTAAGATTTTGTTTGTATTCATTTACCGTTGCTTGATAGTCTAAGGATTCTAATATAGTAAGGTAGTTTGTAATATTTGAATTAGCCGGTTGTTTTTTGATCATAGCTTGGGCAATCTCGTAATTTAAGCTTGCAATGATCATTTCAAATAGCCGGTAATTCGTTTGAGCATTTTCTTTTGCCAATTTTGAAAAAAATATAGTATTTTCGTAATCTTGGCAATCTAAACATAAACACGAAAGATTGAGATAGATGTGTAGCTTGATATCTTGATACTGTTCTAGAGTGCCTAATGTATCGATTTTTTCTCCGACTAAGGTTCCTAGAGCGATTGCCTCAGAGAGCTCAAAACAGTATAAGGAATTATTCAACAGTTTCAATTCATAGAGATACCACTTGTCGATTCCTATCAAATATTGTTTGATAGGAAGCATTAACCTTTTCAATGGGCCAATGGTATCAAACGTTGTTTGCCCAGAGTTTAAATAAAACATTGCTTGCGAAATCAAATTTAGGTGAGCGTATTTTTTATTATTTGTAGTTGTATACAGCTGTTCAGACCTTTCTGTAAGCAATGCCAGGCTTTCCGTGTCTTTTTTAAAAACTGCTTGGCTCAATTGATGGTACAAATGGTTTTCAGTTGGAAAAGATTCAGGGTCCAGTAAAAATAGGAACTCATCTACAGAAATAAAAAGCTTTTCCAGAATCATTAAAAATTTGTCAAAGGATGGCATGTTGGCATTTGTTTCAATCAAATAATAGGTTTGCCGGGTCATGATTCCCTCATAGATATCTTTTTGACTAAGTCCTTTTTCTTGCCTAATTTTCTTTAATAATGTTCCATAATCATTCAAAATAATGCTCCTTCCTTTGGGTATAAGATACTTTACCTAGTGAAAAATTTTACAATGCTTATGTTATTATAGCAAAAACATTAAATAACTATCAGCTTACAAGATAAATTCATGATTAATTTAAAATTAATTTGAAATACAGAAAGGGGTTGAGTGAAATGATTCAATTATTTATTTGGTTTATTACCTACTAGAATTAGTATTCAGAAGAGTCAAAAATTAAAATTGTTAGGAGAGAGTTATTTTATGAAACAGAAAATCAGCTATTTATTTTTTTCATTCGTTTTAATTTTATTAGCGATGGTTTCTCTAGATGGGATACAGGCTGAAGCTGCTCAAATTAACGGATCGTGGTCAACAGGATCATCTGTAAACAGCCAGACAGGAACTATGTTTACAGATGATTACATATCAAATACAGAAAATAGTCTTTTAGGACGCGAGAATGCAACATCTCGATTTTTCACCCCAGTATTCTGTGGTGGCGTTCAAGTATTAAAGTATGATGAACGCACTAATGCAAGATTATCAGGTGCGCAGTTTACAATTTATGACAGCTGGAATCGACCTGTCCAAGTGATTGAAACAAACTACAAAGGTATCGCTGAAACAAGGTCGTTGCGTCTAGGTAATTATTCTATACGTGAAACAAAAGCACCTTCTGGCTACCAAATAGAAACAAGTGAGGTTCGTTTTAGCCTACTTTGGGCGGGACAAATTGTTTGTTTAACGAAATGTAATAAACCACTACCAGTTCAAAAAGGAAGCCTAAAAGTCATTAAAACCAATGAAAATAAGCAAGTTTTAGCAGGTGCTGTTTTTGATGTTTATAACGCAAATAATCAATATATGGGAAGAATCACGACTAATGCTAATGGAATAGCAACTTTGGGAAATCTTCCTTATGGAACATATAAGTTGATTGAAGTAAAAGCGCCAAATGGCTATGAATTAGATTCAACACCGAAATACGTTACTATTTCTGCAACCTCACCAAGCGGAGTGGGTAGCATCAATATAGTGAATAAAAAAGAAATCGCAACAGGTGAACTTGAAATAATTAAAAAAGATGAAGCAGGTAAAGCTTTAGCTGGAGCAGAATTTATTGTTTTTAATAGTAATCTGGCGATAGTTGGACAAGTGCAAACGAATGCTAATGGAATAGCGGTATTAAAAGACTTACCTTATGGAAATTATGCAGTGGTCGAAATGAAGGCGCCAGATGGCTACGAATTAGATTCAACAACCAAATATGTTACAGTCTCTAAAACCGATCCAAAGGGTAAGGTAAGTATTACCGTAATAAACAAGAAAAAAATCACAACAGGCGCGCTTAATGTCATCAAAAAAGATGAAAAAGGCAAGTTATTAGCCGGAGCCGAATTTGAAGTTCGTGATGCAAAGAACAAAGTTGTTGGGAAAATCACAACAGGTGCCAATGGAATCGGCGTATTGAAAGATTTACCATTTGGGACTTATAAACTAATCGAGACAAAAGCCCCAGCAGGCTATGAATTAGATGCAACACCGAAAACAATCAAAATTTCTAAAGATGATCCAAATGGTGTGATCAGCGTAACAGTTGTGAATAAAAAAGAAAAAACAACTGGAAATCTTGAAGTAGTGAAAAAAGATGAAGCTGGCGTTGTGTTAGCCGGAGCCGAATTCGAAGTTCATGACGCAAATGATAAAGTTGTTGGGAAAATTACAACAGGTGCCAATGGAATCGGCGTATTGAAAGATTTACCATTTGGAACCTATAAACTAATCGAAACAAAAGCCCCAGCAGGCTACGAATTAGACGCAACACCGAAAACAATCAAAATTTCTAAAGATGATCCAAACGGTGTGATCAGCGTAACAGTTGTGAATAAAAAAGAAAAAACAACTGGAAATCTTGAAGTAGTGAAAAAAGATGAAGCTGGCGTTGTGTTAGCCGGAGCCGAATTCGAAGTTCATGACGCAAATGATAAAGTTGTTGGGAAAATTACAACAGGTGCCAATGGAATCGGCGTATTGAAAGATTTACCATTTGGAACCTATAAACTAATCGAAACAAAAGCCCCAGCAGGCTACGAATTAGACGCAACACCGAAAACAATCAAAATTTCTAAAGATGATCCAAACGGTGTGATCAGCGTAACAGTTGTGAATAAAAAAGAAAAAACAACTGGAAATCTTGAAGTAGTGAAAAAAGATGAAGCTGGAGCAGTATTAGCCGGAGCGGAATTTGATGTTTATAACGCCGCAGATGAGCTGGTTGGAAAAATCACCACAGATGCCAATGGAATCGGTCAATTAAACGATCTACCTTATGGTATCTATAAATTGATTGAAACAAAAGCGCCAGAAGGCTATGAATTAGATACAGCACCAAAATTTATCACATTATCTAAAACAGATCCAAATGGCAAAGCTTCTATTGATGTGGTCAATAAAAAAATAGAACTACCGGTTACGGGCTCTTTAAAAATCACTAAATATGTGAAGGACTCCGACCCAATTGTGTATTTAGCAGGAGCTGTTTTTGAAGTCTACGATACTAACACACAACTCGTAGGCACTTACAAGACAGACGCTAATGGAGAAATTCTTTTAAATGATCTGGAGCCAGGAAGATATTATGTGGTCGAAATCGAAGCACCACCAGGCTATGAGCAAGACTCGACTTTTTATGATGTAGTAGTTGAATCAGGAAAAATAGCTGAAGTTAGACATGCGAATCTCAAAAAAGAAAACTTTGGTGCCTTGAAAATTACAAAATTTGCTAAAGATGAAGATGGTTTTGAAACAGATACTGTCTTGCCGAATGCAGAGTTTGAAGTAAAGGATTCAGCTGGAACGATTCATAGAGGTGTCACCGATGCCCAAGGTGAACTATTCTTCCCTGGTTTACCAGCTGGAGAAGTAACAATCACTGAAACAAAAGCGCCAGACGGCTATGAAATCGACTCAATGACTCAAACTAAATCGATCGTTGCAGAAGTAATTACCGAAGCAACTTTTTATAATAAACCTAAACAAGAACAAGGTCGTGCCTTAGTTTATCTTTCAAGTAAAGATGCAAAAAAAGTGCTAAAAGGCTTGGAATATAGTATTACATGTACTAAAGGTGCAGCCTTTGAAACCACTGTTGTATCCAATACATTTGGGCAAATGAGTATTTACTTGCCGCCTGGTGAATATGAAATCGAGCCAGTTGTAAAAGGGTATAGCAACGATACTAAACCAAAAAGCTTCAAAATTGAAGCGAAAAAATTCACTGTCATTGAATTGGAAATTTAAGCTGGATCAATGAACGAAAAAATTGTTTTAAAATAGATTGTTTCAATAGCAATCTATTTTAAATAAATGATAGTAAAGGTGCACATTTTATTATCGAAAAACATTTAGGAGGAAAAAATATTATGAACAAACAAGCTGAAAAAAAAGTTGGAAAAGCTTTTGAAGAATTAACTTCAGAAGAAATGAATAAAGTACAAGGGAGCTTTTTCGGTGGATGGGGCAGTTGGTCATCATCATCATCATCTTCTTCATCAAGTAGCTGTTATTCTACAAGATGTAGCTATAGCTGCTGCTCTTCAAGATGTTGCGGATGTTAATCTAAAATAATCAAGTTGCTAGACGAGCTCCTCTTGAGAGGAGATTTGTCTAGCACTTGTTTTTAACCAAAGAAATTTTACATAAATAACAACACAAAAGGAGTTTAGCATGAGTCTTAAAAATTTAGCAAAAGGAACATCGATCCGACAACGTTATGATGTTCTAAAAGAATATTATTTAAAAAATCATATGACTTATTCTGAGGAAAAACTTGAAAATTATAAAAAGTGGCGTAAGCGTCCTACGATGGTAACAGATGAACGTTTTAAAGAGATTTTAGACTCATTAGAGTTGACAGAAGAAGGCTTTGATCTAGCGATAAAAGAGCTGACAACAGAAGAAAAAGAATATATTTCGGCAGCTATTCACAATGAATCATGGGTAAAAACGACGAAGTTGATTTTAGCACAAGAAGATCGTTTAGTCGAAGACATTTTGGACAAAAACAAAGCGAATTTTACGTATGCTCTACGGTTGCATATTGACTATTTTGAAAAACAATTACAGCAAATAATAGCAGATTTCCCAACCATCCAAGTTAAGGAGACGGCAACAGCAGATTTTGTAGGTGAAGTGATCAACCGCTTTATGGACATAGGTTTACGAACTTTTGTATACGATCTACATGTGGAAAAAGAGAAGATGTCTATTTCAGAGTCAATGGATGAAAAAGAAGGGTTCCAACAATACGTAACAGCACGTTTTGATACACAAAAAAAATTGCTTGAATTTTTTGATCACTATCCAGTCTTAACAAGATTATACGCAGAAACAATCGATTTTCAACTTATTAATTTTCGAGAATTGATGGAAGCCATCGCTGAGAGTGAAACAGAGCTGAACAAAGTATTCCAAGTAGGAAAGCCAATTTGTCTGACTAACTTAAAAATGGGTGCAGGAGATTCTCACGATCAAGGAAAATCAGTTGCGATTCTAACATTCAGTAATGAAATCGATGTTGTTTATAAACCTAAGAATTTACAGATTGGTGAACGTTTTGATCGCTTTGTTCAAGAAATCAATAACATGGAGCCAGAATTTGATTTTTATTTAACCACAAAAATAGTCAAAGAAGAGTATACATTTGAAGAGCGTTTGATTTATTCTGAATGTTTATCGCAAGCAGACGTTATGCACTATTATCGCCAATTTGGCCAGACTGTGGCTTTAGTATATTTACTTAATGGTAATGATTTTCACTTGGAAAACGTGTTGGCATATGGTAAATATCCTGTTTTGATCGACCTTGAAACAATCATTCAAAATCATTTTCCTATGCCGGATAGCGAAAATGCGATCGTTAAAGTTATGCAGGAAAATGGGGAATCCGTGGTTATGAGCGGTCTTGTGCCGATCTACTTATTTGAAGAACGAGCTGAAGCTGATATCGAAGGCGCAAACAAAGGAATTCAACTTAGTGCATTAAGTGGTGGTGAGCAGAAATTGCCATATAAAGTATTGAAATTAGTTAATTTTGATTCGGTCAATATGCAGTTTATGTATCAAGAACATATTACGGATGCGGCTGAAAATATTCCGTTGTTTAACGGTGAAAAAGTTGATTTTGTTCCTTATATTGAAACGATCATCGCAGGATTTAAGGAATTTTCAGCATTTGCCATAAAAAACAAAGAGACCTTGGCATTTTTAGCAGAAAAAACATTTTCAGATTGCCTAGTCCGTAATGTAATCAAAACTACTCAAAGCTATGGAGATTTGTTGGATTATTCCACACATCCTACCTGTATGGTTGATTATATTGAACGGGAAAAACTATTTGAGAATCTATGGATGCATGGCTATTCTAACTCAAAACCAGTGCCTTATGAAGTACGGGATATGTTGCAACATGATGTACCGATTTTCTTTAATCCAACTAGTACAAAAAATCTAATGGCCAGCCAAGGTGAGATCATCCAGAATATGTATTCAGAAAAAGCCATTGATTTTGAAGTTTTGAGGTTGAAGAATTATTCAGAAGCACAAGAACAACAGCAGTTAGATTACTTAAAAACATCTTTTGGCCTGTATCACTCGACAGACCTACAAGAAAAAACAATTCCGCTGAGGGAGCAGAGACATCAAATCAACTTTTTGGATGGTGCGGCAGCTGTGGGGGAAGTAGTTCTTGAAGCGGCATTTTTAGGTGAAGATTCAATTGCCTGGAAAGACATTGAAGAAACGTCGCCTGATAATTATATTGTAAATGTCATGAACGAAAATTTTTATGACGGAATTACAGGAATGTATCTGTATTTTAGTGAACTGTATCATGTTACAAAAGATAAAAAATTCCAAAAACCGTATAAGCTGGCAGAAACCTTTATTTTGAAACTTGAAGACGATTATGTGGATAGTATTTCGGCATTTTATGGTTCTTTTGCTGCTGTGTATCCATTGCTTTATACGTATCGTTACAATCACGATCTTAAATTATTAAAGACAGCAGAATCGATCGCTACTAAATATATGGAAAGATATGACAAAGAAAGTATTGAGAGTTATGACTGGAATGGCGGTACGGCTTCGATCATAAAAGTTTTTGTTCATTTGTATCAACTAACGAGTAAAGAAAGTTATTTTAGGTTTGCTAAACAGTTACTTTTAGATTTAGATCTGGCTAAAATCACCCAAGGCGGTTTTGCCCATGGCTATTCTGGTGTGATCCATGCAGCGAATAGTTTGTTAAAAATCGAAGAAAATCCTGAAATCATGTTGGTAATCAAAAAGTGTTTAGTTAAAGAAAGAACGACCTTTGATCCTGTTCAAAAAGGCTGGTTAGATCTTCGACCAATACCACCAATGGTCAACGATTTATGGTGTTATGGTTCTACTGGAATCGGTTTAGCCTATTTAGATTTACTAAATAGTGATTTTGAAGATTCTCTTTTAGCTGAAGAAATTCAAATTGCAGCACAACGATTGATCAAGCAAGAGAAAAGAGATGATTGTTTATGTCATGGAAACTTTGGCGATTTGGAGTTTTTAATTGAATATAGCAAAACATCATTGGCTACAAAACATCAAAAAGAGCAGATCAAAGCGAAAGTAGAAAAAGCAAATCAGAAAATCCATAATGAACAGTATACTTTTGAAGGGTTACCGACAATTCCAAAATATGGATTGTTTACAGGCTTGGCAGGTATTGGACATCAGCTTTTACGGTTCCATACTGCAGAACAGACAGCTGACTTATTAACGTTAGAATTACCAAAGAAATAAGGGGGGAAGCATGTTGACGAAAAAAGTACCATTTACTGAACAAAGCGAGCATAGTGAATGCGGATTGGCTTGTACAGCGATGGTTTTGAACTATTATGATGATCATGTAACACTAAGCCATCTTCGTGATGTCTACGGCGTTCCCAAAGGCGGTAATACGCTGATGAATCTAAATCAAATTTTATTGGATCGAGGAATCAAAACAAAAGCGATTCGAGTACTAGATTTAGAAATTTTAGAGGAGCAAACAACACCGACGATTTGTTTTTGGGAAGAACGCCATTATGTTGTATTAGAAAAACTAACAGCGAAAGAAGCAACGATTCTTGATCCAGCAAGCGGACGAAAAAAAATCAAACGATCTGAATTTCAAGATAGCTTCTCTAACATTGCCTTGATTCTAACCGATATCGATGTTACGGTCACGCAACGGAAGAAGCAAAAAAATGCGACATGGCTTATTTTAAAAGATATTTTTAATGATCAAAAAGCTAAAGTTGCACTGTTTATCGTTTTAACGCTTTTGATTCAAATGGTGACGATCGCAATTCCAAGATTAACACAAACAATCATCGATAATTCTAATGTCGCTGTCTCTAATATCGTTCAAATCAGTACAATAATCGCGATTCTCTTTATTGCGTATTACCTACTGCAAGTTGCTAGAGGATTAGTTTTGATCGTGTTAGAAAACCTATTTGATTTAACTCTGATGAAAGCATTTATGAAGAAAATCATTCATTTACCATTGCGATTTTTTGTTAATCGTTCAACTGGGGATTTGATTTTTCGTGCCAACCTGAGTGTGATCATTCAGCAAATCATGAGTCAACGGATGCTCACAATTTCGGTTGATTTCCTATTTGTGTTCATCTATCTGATTTTAATGGTCAATTTATCATTGAACTTGACGTTGATTGCTATTTTTGGTGCCTTTATGATGGGCGCAATTTCAGTCGTCAATTCTAGACGAGTCCAAAGCATTACGAATAAAGAACTGATTGCTCAATCTAAAGTACAGCGGATACTAGTAGAATTATTTGAAGGGATGGAAACTGTTAAATCATCCGGCTCTGAAAACCAATTCTATACAAAATGGCGTAATGAATTCAAAAATCAAATTATGCTGCGGGCGGAGAAAAATCGTTTTTCTACTTGGGTTAGAACCATCCAAACCTCTATCCAATTTATTTTGCCAATTGTATTGATTTATGTTGGACTATTCCAAGTAACGAAAGGTCAAGTGACAATAGGAGAATTGATTAGCTTCAATGCATTGTCAGGAGCATTCATTGCACCCATTGTTACAGTTTTTGATTCTTATACGGAGTTCTTACTTTTACGTTCTTATTTTGGGAAGTTAAATGAGATTTTAGAAGCAAAAGACAATCCTCGTTTAGCAATTGAAGGGGAAAAAATAACCGCAATCGATTCGGTGAACGTTGAAGATGTTTCGTTTAAATACAGTTACTTTGAAGAAGAGATCTTACATTCTGTTTCCTTCAAAATAGAGCCAGGAGATAAAGTAGCAATTGTTGGGAAAAGTGGTTCAGGAAAAAGTACATTATTGAAGTTGTTGGCAGGTTTATACGATACGTCTTCAGGTCAGATTAAATTCAATGATATCGATTTAAAACAAATCGATGATGATTCATTAAAAGACTGTATCAGTATTGTTAATCAAAAACCGACGATATTTAACGCTTCTTTGTACGATAATATTGTGTTGAATCAGGCAGAAGCTAAGAATGAACGAGTGGAACAAGCAATTTTTGATTCAAGAGTAGATGAAATCATCATGAATTTGCCTTTGGGTTTAGAAACACAAATTTCAGAAGGTGGAATGAATTTATCAGGTGGTCAAATGCAGCGAATCTCTATCGCTAGGGCATTAGTAAAAGAAACAAGTTTATTACTGATGGATGAACCGACAAGTTCACTCGATAATATTTCAGAAAACTTTATTATGAATCGGTTAAAGACCTATGATTTTACGTGTATCATTGTGGCCCATCGTTTAAATACGATCAAACATTTCGACAGGATTTTAGTAATGGATCAAGGAAGAATTGTTGAAGAAGGAACGCATCAAGAGTTGTTGGCTTTAGAAGGGTATTATCACTCGATCTATTTTGATCCAATGAACATCACATAAAAGCTTTGGCCAGGACATCTGGAGAGGGAAGGAGAGGATAAAATGGCAGTTATTGGTTATATGCGTGTCAGCACACATTATCAAAAATTTGATTCGCAACAACAGGCTTTGAAGGATTATGGTGTTGATATAATTTTCAAGGAATATGAAAGTGGGCGTAAATGTTTTCGCAATGAGTTGAATAAAGCTTTGACGACGTTGGAATCAGGTGACACGTTTGTTATTTTTAAACTAGATCGATTAGCTAGAGGAACGAAGCAACTTTTAGGTTTATTAGAAGAATTCGATCGACGAAATATTCATTTTGTCAGTATTGAAAATAATATAGATACCTCAACACCAATGGGACGGTTCTTTTTTACGATCATGGGGGCATTCGCTGAAATGGAAGCAGAATTGATTCGCGAGCGCGTATTAGCAGGACTGAGTGCAGCTAAAAAGAATGGTGTTATCCTGGGGCGCCCGCCGCTTGTCAATCAAGTCAATGAGGCACTTGAACTATATCACAATACCACTATGTCGACAGAAGACATTTCCAAACGTTGTGGTATTGCTACATCAACGATTTACCATCATTTAAGAAAAGCTGGTGTGTACCGAACGAAAAAAAACGCTGATTTATCGGCAAGCGATAAAGTATTAGTTCGTAGCGGAGAAAATAAATAGAAAAAAGGAGACTGAAAATAACTCATAGAGTTTTATCCAGTCTCCTTTTTTGTCACTTATTGTAAAATTCGAGCATATCTTGTAGCGAATTCACTATTGTAAGACACACCATTTACGTTTGTACCGACGTCCCAATTGGCAGACCAAGTCATCAATCCTTTGATTGGATTACCATCTTTAGCTAACTGATCGAGTGCTTTGTAGACAGCCGTTGGATCGATCACATAACCGCTGCCAGCACCGTCAACATTCGCAGGAAGGCCTAAAACAAGCTTGTCATTTGGAATTTTCAAGAATGTCCGTGTACCATGAATCATTGAGTCAGACATATAATAGAGGAACTCGTATTTCAATGCATCGTTACTTTGTGGAATCCATTTATTGATTTCATCTACCCAAACACCATCTCCGCCTTGATTATACAATTGCGGCGCAATATAGTCGTAGAAACCTTCTAAAGAAGTAATGTATTTTTCATAGGCACCACCTGGTTTTAAGTAAGGAAATTCTGGTGCCATTGTGATGATGAAATTTTTACCTTGTGCTCTGTAATGCTCTTTGACTTTTTTCAAAGCAGCTGGGATAACGGTTTGGTTATCGCCTGCTGTAATTGCTGATTGCTCTAAATCAATATCCAGTCCATCAAAACCATACGTTTCTACTTGTCGAATGATTTCATCAGCAAAGGCTTGTTCATCACCCGTTTTTAATTGGATATGAGCATCCGCACCGCCAAGTGCAAGTAAAACTGCACGACCTTGACTGTTGAGTGTTGCAACATCTTGTCTAAAAGCAGCATCCGTTTTGTTATAAGGGGCGAATGTTGGAATGCGACTGACACCGTCACTTTTCATAAATGATACAGGAACTACATTATATGCTTTGTTTACTTCTGCTAAAGAAATATTTGCGGAAGTCCCCTGTTTATAGCCATCTCTACCCTTAGAAGCCCAGTTATGCCAATAACCGACAAGTACTTTTTTATTCGCTACACTGACCATTTCACTAGCAGAATCTGATGCTAGTGTAGGTGTTGCTGTATACAAACTAGCAACGGCAATACCTGAGACTAATAGAAAGGCTGGGATAAATTGTTTGATTTTCATGTGCACTGCTCCTTTTAGTTTCGTGGATTAATTATTTTACGTTTACATCAATAGCTTGATAAAAAGCGTTCGTAGTATCGTAAACATTCCAAACAGCATAGATCACATGATATCCTTTACGGTCACTAGGGACAGTAATCGTATGTTTTACAGAAGCTTCAGGAACAGTCGCTTTGTCATCAACTTGACCAATTAAGTCAAAGTTTTTGATATCTAAAGGTTGATTTGGATTCCAACCTTGTTTTGTCATATAGTAATCCCATGTAGAAGTTCTGTGACGGGCAGTTAAAGTCCAATTGATTGCAAGAGGGCCTGTTGTAATATCAGATTTATACCAACGATCAGCAGTCTGAACATCTAATGGATCAAACCCGCTAACACCTGCACTGGCTAATTTTCCTGGAGTGAACGTATTTTTAGTTGCTTCAATGCTTTGAGGCTCCCACTCAGCACGACCAACATTTTTATTTATTTTTCCACCTTGAGTACTACCGAAGTATGCGCGGCTTCCTGGGGATGAAACATAGCCATGAGCATGTGTGACCGTGGTTGAAAGAGATAAACCTCCAGCTAATAAACCAAGTGTTAGAACTGCTTTGAGCATTGTTTTTTTCATTGTGATTCCTCCTAAAAGTATTTTTGTAGCGCTTACAATGGTTAATTTAACATGTCACGTTATATTATTCAAATGATATGATTTTTATTTTATTAATGATATATTAGTGATATTTTAATAAGTATATTATTAGTAAAAAGTAAGTATATGTTTTTTTTTAGAGAGAAAAATTGAAAAACCGTCAGTTATGAGCATAGTGAATCTACACTCTAACTGGCGGTTTATACTAGTAATTGATCTAGTGAGTTAATGTTTTTTCATCATTAGCAATCACATCTAATAAACTTTGATTATCATTAAAAGTAGCAAAAACTTTTGCGCTGCTAAAATCTGGTACTTTTAAATCTGGTGATCTCATAAAGTCATTAAAAGATGCTTCGTAAGCCAAAAGATCTAACATATATAACGATTGATAGGATTTATTTAAGGCCATTCCTTTAGAAGCTAACTTAAAAGCTGTCTCGTAATTTTTGATCAATGAATAGAATTTGGCTGTATTGAAGAATATTTTGGTTGCTTCAATCGGCATTTTTATTGTCATTCTATTCAGCATATCGATCGATTTCTCATAATAAACTTGTGCTTTATCCAACTCATCGGCCATTTCATAAACGATCCCCAAACTATTGACAGAAAGGATCGCATAAACAGAATTTGAATCGCCCAGTTCATCAGCTCTGTAAAAATAAAATAAACTATCTGTTGTATTGTTGTAGCCCAATAAGTTCGTGATTCCCATAAAATAAAACCAGCGAACTTCTAATTCTCTATTTTGAAAATCAGAAACATTGACCGAGGTTGATTTTAAAAGTGAGTGAGCTTCTTTATGTTTGAACGTATTACACAATTCTTCCACATGATTTAAAATAGAAGTAAGTTTTTTTTCATCGTTATCATCTAATACGCTTTCGAGACTGAGGTTTAATCTTTTGCAGATTGCATCAAGGATTTCAAGGCTATCGCAAACATTTTTATTTTCAATGTTACTAACCGTTCCTTGAGTACAAATTCCAGCGGCTAAAGTTACTTGCGACAATTTTTTTTGTTTTCTGACTGTGCGGATGATGTCTCCTTTGATTCTCATAATGTTCCCCTCTATGTTTATGCATTATAGTTCTAGTTTATATAATAGTATGGTATTATTCTTTTGGAATCAACTAATTTTTTGGAGGGATAGACATGGAAACGCTTTTATGCTTATTGGATGAAGTGCTTGGCTATGGAAATACGGGGCACGTATAGTGTGAAAAAATTAGTGATTAGAGTTTACTTTCTAACAAATAGGTAGGACTGAAAAACTTTTTAAAACAGGAGAAATTTTGCTTCCGTTTTGAAAAGTTTTTTTTAATTATATTAAATAAGCAGGTCTATATTATCTTTTTTGTGTTTGTTTGGAATGTATTTTACAGGAATTACAATAGCTTGTAAATGAATTGAATCAGTTTATAGATTCATTTTTTTGTAACCCGTTTGGTATACTATGTTATAATTTAACTAGTCATACAAGCATAAAAAGGAGGAGATCCAGTGGCAAAAAAATTTACAACCCCATATGAAGTAGCTTATTATGATGGCGATATTACTAGAAAAATGACGATTCCATCAATGTTGGCTGTTGTAATCAAAACATCTGAAGAACAAAGCGATGCCTTAGATAGAGGAAGTGATTTTGTTGCTTCATTTGGCCTTGGCTGGGTCATTACCAATTACGAAATCCATATTACACGTTTACCTAAAGTTGGAGAAAAACTCGCTGTGACGACTCAAGCGATGGCGTATAATAAATATTTTTGTTATCGAAACTTTTGGGTTCATGATGAACAAGGCAATGAATGTGTATTGATCAAGTCGACTTTTGTTTTGATGGATAAAGAAAATCGTAAAATGAGTAGCGTATTACCTGAGATCATTGAGCCGTATGAAAGTGAAAAAATCAAGAAAATTTATCGTGGCGAAAAAATTGAAAAAGTAGAAGATGGTGAATTCCTACCATATCGTGTGCGTTATTTTGATATCGACGGAAATCAGCATGTTAATAATGCAATCTACTTTAATTGGCTATTAGATGTATTAGGCTATGATTTTTTAAGCACGTATGAGCCGACCTTTATCAATGTAAAATTTGATAAGGAAGTAGAATACGGTCAGGTAGTAGAAAGTCATTATGAAATGCTTGATACTGATGAAGGAAAAACAACACGACATGAAATCCGAATCGATGGTCAAATCTATTGTGAAGCAAACATGAAATGGAAAAAAAGCCAATAGGATTTTAGAACCAAATTATTTTTTGGCTAAGACAACTTTTTGTTTTGTCTTGGTCTTTTTTAGTATAAAATAAATGATAGAAAAATCATTTTAACTATATGTATATTATAGTAGTTTTATGAAGAGAAAGGATAAAATACGCTATGATTCGTTTAGGTTTGACTTCTTTTAATGAACATGATAAATTAACCGGAAAAAAGCGTTCTACGTTATATGAATATGCAGGTTACCTACCACTAGTCGAGATGGATACAGCTTACTATGGCATTCCAAAACAAGACTCTGTTCGAGAGTGGACTAAATCAGTTCCTGAGAATTTTCGATTTGTGATGAAAGTATATAGCGGCATTAGCTGTCAAGGTGAATGGCAACAGTATTATCAAAGTGAAGAAGAGATGATTGAAGCTTTTTTGACAAGCATGGCGCCCATGATCGAAAGTGGGAAGCTTTTTGCATTTCTGATTCAATTTTCTGGAACGTTTAGCTGTACGAAGGAAAATGTTCAGTATTTGGAAAAGATTCGTCACTGGTTTGCGGGATTTCCGATTGCGATAGAATTGAGAAATGGTTCATGGTATACAGCTAAATACATTAAACAAACACTGTCGTTCATGAAAAGCAATGAGTTTTCATTAGTAGCAGTCGACGAGCCGCAGATTCCAACGAATCCAGTACCATTTTTCCCTTATGTTACTAATGATCAATTTTCGTTATTCCGATTTCACGGGCGCAATGCCGCAGGGTGGATGGCAAATGACAAAGATTGGCGTAAAAAGCGGACCTTATATCGCTACAATTCAGAAGAAATCGCAGACTTGAGTGAAGCGGTGGAAAAGGTGGCTCGTGAGACGAAAGAAGTTGGTGTGATCTTCAACAATAATTCAGGCGGTGATGCAGCAGGCAACTTATTAGAAATGAAAGCTGCCTTGAAATTGGAATACAAGAATTTAAACCCAAAACAAATGGGCTTATTTTAACAAATGACATAGTTCAATTAAAGAAAGGAATACCATGATTAAAGCTATTTTCTTTGATATAGACGGTACTTTGGTGAACAAAAATGCCAAAGCCTTGGTATCGACTAAACAAGCGATTGAAAAGGCCCAAGCACAAGGAATCATTTGCGGAGTAGCAACAGGTAGAGGACCAGTTCATTTAAGCCAACAAATAGATGAATTAAATCTAGATGTTTTTGTTACTTACAATGGTCAACTAGTTTATACAGAGGAAGAAACGATTCGAGCAGATCACTTTTGTGATGAGACGCTAAAGAGGATTGTTTCATTTTCAGATTTTTATCATCGTCAAATTATGTTCGGTTCAAGACGGAGTTTGGAAGGCAGCTCACTGATGCGTTTTGGCCAAAAGAAATGGGCAAAAAAACTGGTTCGTTTTTTACCTAAGCACTTTCCAACAACGTTTGTAAAAAATCTGATCAGCCGCTTTTCAATTCATAGAAAGGCCCAACGCTATCATGACCTGGATATTTTAAAAGAACCGATTTATCAATGTGTTTTATTAAGTCCACAAGCTGAGTTTGATTTTCTAAGCGAACAATTACCAGGTTGCCAACTGACAAGATCGAATCCCTATACACTTGATATTATTCCAATTGGTGGATCAAAACTTGCGGGCATTCAGAAATGTGCCGAATATTTTGGATTTACATTAGACGAAGTAATGGCATTTGGAGATAGCTGGAATGATATAGAGATGCTTAGTGGTGTCGGGTTTGGTGTTGCAATGGGAAATGCAGAAGGCGAAGTCAAAAAAGTTGCGAAATATGTGACTAGAACAAATGAAGAAGATGGAATTTATCAAGCATTGCAGTATTATGGAGTAATTATGTAGTGGTATAGGCTAAACTTCCGGAAAAAGGCTAAGAAGCGTCATAGTCAAGTATTGCTAATTTCCAGTCAAGGTTGAACGTTGTTACTGATGTGTTATCTAGCTACGCGGACAAGTCTCTCGGGAAAAAGATAAAATCTGCATGTGACAGAAAGCATCACAAACATATTTTTCTATTTTCCTGTCGAGACTGAACGAGTCCACTCCGCTTTTAAATTTAGGAGGAACCAAATGAAAATCGATAATCCTTTTGAAAAAACCGAAGCATTTCATGAAAAATTTGATAATAGGAAACCTAAGATTCCAACGCAATTTTCTGCTAAACAAGCATCAGACAGAGCGGGTTTTAAAGTGGAAGAATTAGTTGAATTTCTATATGGATCTGCAAATAATGACCCTATTGTATTCAAAGAATTAGTAAACCAGTTAAAAATATCTGTCGATCAAGCAGAAGAAAAGGTGCTTAGTAAGCAAAATAAAGTAACAGATCCTTTGGTGGAACAAGTAGATGCACTAATTGATTTATTGTATTTCACATACGGTTCGTTTTCACTATTAGGTGTTGATCCGACAGAAATATTTTCGATTGTTCATGAAGCCAACATGGGGAAAATTTTTCCTGATGGGAAACCCCATTATCATCCAGTGACACATAAAGTATTGAAGCCTGACAATTGGGAAGCTGATTTTGCTCCCGAACCAAAAATTAAGGCTGAGCTAGAACGCCAATGTAAAGCGATAGAGGAATAAATAATAGTGAATTATACGCCCAACTTGATTCGGATTTAGTGTTTGTCAAAGCTAATTTTTAGTTTTGATAAACACTATTTTTTGTTGAATATAAAAAAATCCATCTATTATTCTCATTATTTTAGAATCTGAGCGAATAAAGTGATAAAAATTACATAATTTATATGATAACATACATATAGTTGGATTAAAAAAACATAATATTTATTTAAAATTACGAAGGAAGATAATTGTTGTGTAAGTTAGGGTTGTTACTACACATAGCTTGTGAAAAAACAATTATGATCAAACCCTTTAGTATCCAAAGAAAGGTGGGGCTAAATGGGCGTTATTTACGTTATTTCCATGATTTCAATTAGTGTGTATTATATCTATATCACAATGATCAAAAGTGCAAAGGAACTTTATATTGAAGCGCTTTTTATACCAAATCGTAAAGTACATTACGCAGTAGTCATTCCTTGTTTTAATGAGGAGAAAGTCATTAAAGAAACGCTTCTTTCTTTATTACGTTTCTCAACAGAAAATTTAACAATTTACGTTGTTGATGATGATTCAGCTGATGATACGCTAAAAGTCATAACTGGAGTTTCTGATTCCAGAATTAAACTAATTGAGAAAAAAAAACCAAATGCTCAAAAAGGTAAAGGTCATTCATTGAATGTTGCTTATAGAAAAATTCTTCAAGATTATCGACAAATAGATTCTAATCAGGTCATTGTCACGGTTCTGGATGCGGATGGTTTCTTATGTGAAGATGCTTTCAATATTGCGGATAGAATTTTTAGTCATTCTGACATTCATGGAATACAAGCACGCGTTCGAATTATCAACAATTATAAAGGTGGAAACTGGTTGACATTATTGCAAGATATTGAATTTTATGAAGTGATTGGAAATATACAAAAACTTAGAATGAAGACCAAAACTGTTGGACTTGGCGGAAATGGTCAATTTACCCGATTGTCCGTATTAAAAAAATTTGAAGACATTCCTTGGAATGACTGTTTACTTGAAGACTATGATTTGACGATTCGATTATTGTTGAATAATGAGCGAATCGTTTACACAGATCGACTAATCATTTACCAACAAGGTGTGACAAGCTATCAGCGCTATATTAAACAACGAAGTCGCTGGATTCAAGGCAGTCTTCAATGTCATTTTTATGTGTTTAGGTTGTTCAAAACTAATTCACTTTCAAAAATTGGAAAACTAGAGATGCTCTATTTTTTACTACAGCCTTATTATAATTTGATCAATAGTGTCATTCTTATAATCTCAATAAGAATGCTGGGTCACTCATTACTAGAAGAAATGACGCTAAAATCTGTGTTGACTATACTTTTAATGGCGTTTATTACAGTTTATCCAGGTCTAACATTTTCTAAAAGATATATAAAAGAAACCAGAGATATTGAAACAATTGAAAATTCTCCCAAAATTAGATGCTATTTAGGTGGTATCTTTATGTACCTGTATATTTTTTTAACAATTCCCAGTATCCTTTTAGCATTTGCTAGACAGCTAGCAGGGAAAAAGTCCTGGATAAAAACGAAAAGAGAAGAGAATGTCTAAAATGAATGAAATCAACGGTTATTTTGATAGTCGATTGTTTTCTATCTTGCCACCTATTGTCATTGTAATAAGTATTGTTTTCGGTAAATTTTTATGGTTTTTTCTAGTTGCAATAGAAAGGAGGTCACCGATGAAACATTATATGATCATTTTTGGCACAAGGCCTGAATTAATAAAAATGTTTCCGATAATTAAAGAGTGTCAGAAGCATGCACAACGTATCAAACTAACCATCGTTAATACTGGACAACAAAAAGAAATGGTCGACATTCTTTTAAAGGAATGGGAAATTCAACCACAATACGATTTAGGTGTTATGAAGGACAAACAAACATTAACAAATTTGACTATCAACATGATGAGCACCTTGGAACCTATTGTGAAGGCAGAAAATCCTGATTTGGTGATTGTTCACGGGGATACAACAACAGCTTTTGTCGCTAGCTTAATGGCGTTTTACCAGCAGAAAAAAATAGCACACATTGAGGCCGGACTCAGAACGGGTAATAAGAATGCACCATTCCCAGAAGAAATAAATCGGCAATTGGTCGATCGGGTAGCGGATTATTATTTTGTTCCAACGCAAAGCAATAAAGAGAATTTAGAAAAAGAAGGTATACAATCCGTCATTAAAATTACAGGTAATACAGGTATCGATACATTACGTTATCTTGATTTAAAGCGGACGATTGCGGAAGAACAGCGGCAAATACTTGTTACCTTACATCGACGAGAATTAGATGTGGAGAAGTTAAAGAAAATTTGTATCGTTTTAATAAAAATCGCAAAAAAATATCCCGATATTGTCATAAAATATCCCGTACACCTCAATCCTAAAATAAAAAAGGTAGTATGTTCACTATTAGCTAATCAATCGAATATTGTTTTAACGGCTCCCTTGAATTATTTGGCGTTTCAGCAAGAGATGATGAATAGCTTTTTAGTTATTACAGACTCTGGGGGGATTCAAGAAGAAGCACCCTATTACAAGGTCCCAGTTTTGGTGATTAGAGAAGTGACTGAGCGACAAGAAGCAGTTACAGCAGGTTTTTTAAAACTTATTGGTACTAATGAACAAATGCTTTATAAAAATGTTGTTACTCTTTTGAATAATACAGACGAATATGAAGCAATGCGAACGGTTGAAAGTCCTCTTCCATTTGGAGATGGACATGCTGCAAAAAGGATTATTAAGTGTTTGTTACAGGAAGTATAGATAGTGAAGAAACTTTTAAAAAAAGGAGACTATGTAATGAAAAGTAAAAGAATTGTTCAAGCCACTATTTTCTGTCTGATTTTTAGTATTTTCTTCCCAGCCTATTCATATGCCAACACGGATTTTGGCGATCTATATGTTTCTAATCCAACGATAGTCAAAGGTGATACTATTGTTGATGAGGAAACCGAAATCAGTTATCATCAAAATGTTTCATTAACATACACATATAATATCCCCGATACTGTTTCAATCGTTTCTGGAGATACGATGAATTTAAGAGTTCCAAGCAATACTTTAATCGCAAGCGACTTTTCCTACGATATTACTACAGAGGACGGTTCGTTAATTATGACGATCAGTGGTGATTCAGAATCAAATACGGTGACAGCAATTTTCGGTCCATTTTATGAATTGCATAAAGCAAATCGCCAAGGGGAAATCCTCTTTTATGCTCGTGGAACAACAATGACAGAAAATGAAAATTGGGTGATGAATAAAGTCGGTTGGAATAGTTCTGATAATACCTCAGCCATTTGGAATATTATCATTAATCCTGATTCAAAATACATTACAAATACTATTTTGACTGATGTTCTTGGGGATAACCAGGAATTTGGTAATGACTTTCTAATTCAGGCTGAAATTGGAACATATGACAAGACAACCCAATTGTTTTACCCAAAAGAGCCTATCGATCCAGCTAAAATAAGCTCAACTAATGTAGGTTTCATAGTTAACTTAGGAACATTGAACAATGCAGTTAGTCTAACGTATAGATCGAACAAACTAACAGACCCGAATATACCTTATAGAAATAAAGCTATTCTAGAAGCCGATGGTGAAGGAAATCAGGTAGTGATTGAGGCTGAAACACCAGGGCTTGGTGGCGGTGGAAGCGGATCGGGAGAATCAGGGGAACCAGATCCAGAAGAATCTACTTCTGAAACGATAGAAACATCAACCACAGATTCAACCACGATTGAAAGCTCTACAATTTCTGATAGTAGTATTGAGAGTCATGAAGAATCGACAGTAGAGAGCACTACTAACTTTAGCACAACAGAACAAGGAGCGACCACCTACCTAGGTTCATCAGCAAATTCAGCTGAAAGTTCCAGTGATTTGAAACAAAAAAGTTCAAACAAACTGCCACGAACAGGTTATCTAAAATCAATGATTGGATTGATTGGCTATGTACTGCTCTTCATCAGCGTGTCGTTGTTTCTATTTAATAAAAAACATCAAAACGGTATTAAATAATACGTGAAAGAAAAAGGGAAACAATCAGTTTAAGAAATTTTCTTAAGCTGATTATTTCCTTTTTTTACTCTTATTTGAAATGTTACTAGTATTTTTTATCTTTCAAAAAAGGTTTGATATAAAGCCTGAATCGCTTTTTTCTCTTGATCTTCACGAATACCAAACATGATACTGACCTCAGATGATCCTTGGTTGATCATCTCTAAGTTGATTTTATTAAAAGCTAAGGCTGCAGTACTGTCAGCCATGACCCCGATTCGTTGGCGCATTCCTTCTCCCACGACCATCAACATTGACAAGCCATTGGTAATCCGCAATTCATCAGGTTCAAGCTCATCCTCTATACGTTTCATTAATTCTTCTTCTATCTCAATTGTTAATTGACCTTCTCTTAAAATAATTGAAATATCATCAATTCCAGAAGGCATATGTTCATAACTAAGCCCTAATTCTTCGAGAATTTGAAGTAAACGACGACCGAAACCTAACTCTCTATTCATTAAATACTTGCTTATATAGATACTAGCAAAACCTTGATCACTGGCAATTCCTACAACTGGGTCATGTTTGGCCGTTCTAGAAGTCGTGATCAATGTGCCAGGATGTTCAGGATTATTCGTATTCTTGATGACTACTGGAATATTGGCGCGATAAGCGGGCATCAAGGCTTCATCATGTAACACAGCAAAACCGGCATACGCTAATTCCCGCATTTCTCGATAAGTCAGTTCTTTAATCGTTTTTGGCTCATGAATAATACCAGGATGGGCGACAAAAATTCCGTTAACATCAGTAAAGTTCTCATAAATATCTGCTTTTACACCAGCGGCAACGATCGATCCTGAGATATCAGATCCGCCTCTAGAAAATGTACAAATGTCGCCAGCTTCTGTAAAGCCAAAAAAGCCAGGAATCACTAAAATTTCTTCAGTTGTAGTGAATTGATTGATCTTGCTTAAAGAAGAAGGCAAAATCCGAGCATTTCCAGGTTCATCTGAAACGATGATACCAAGATCTAAAGGATTTTTATAACGAGCATTCAAGCCACGTTGCTGGAAAAATGCAGCCACTAGCTTAGCATTATTGTCTTCACCGCTAGCTAAAAAAGCATCTAAAAGATGAGGATTATTTTCTTTTTTCAAAGTAGCTAAATGTTGAATCGCAAGTTGGATGTCTGTTAAAACATCTTTATTAAGTTTTAGTTCATCTAAGATTGCCTCATAGCGGGCAACGATTTTTCCGATGATTTCAGTAGTCTTTTCATTATTTAAATATGCATGATAATAAGTAATAAGCAGATCTGTTACTTTAATGTCTTCAGACGAACGTTTACCAGGAGCTGAAACAACGATGAACTTTCGTGAAACGTCTTCTTTTACGATTTGTAAAACTTTCTCTAATTGTGTTGCAGAAGCAAGTGAGCTTCCCCCAAATTTTGTGACTTTCACTTTTTTCACTCCTAATTTTAATAGATTTTTCATTATAATAGTAAAAGAATACCGAAATATCCTATGAAAAGCAACCGTAAAATGGACAATTATTTAATCTTTTCCGTTCTTTTTCAACAAATTTCTTCATTTTTTTTCAAACTTTTGTTAGACTGGTAGAGCTGAATAAGAATAGTAAAAAAAGGAGCACCAAAATGATACAAAGATATGAAGGAATTATTTTCGATATGGACGGTGTATTGGTTGATAGTGAAGAGTTTTATTATCAACGTAGACAAGCCTTTCTTAAAGAATACGATCTATCCATTGAACAAATACCGATTCCTGAATTTGTTGGAGCAGATATGCGAAGTCTATGGGAGACGATTCTAGAAGTAAATGATACAAACTATGATGAATCCTTCCTAACTGAAAAATATTTACAATATAAAATCGATCATCCCATCGATTATGGTAGTATGATCGATCCAGATGCAAAACGAGTCTTACAATTTCTTAAAAGAAAAGGGTACAAAATCGGTTTGGCCTCTTCATCAATGAAGGATGCAATCCAAGAGGTATTGAAAGCAGGGCAATTAGCCAGTTACTTCGATGTGATTGTCAGTGGAACTCAATTTAAAAAAAGTAAGCCCGCACCCGAAATTTATGAATATACTGCTAGTGAATTAGGAATCGAGCCTGAAAATTGTCTTGCGATTGAAGATTCAGAAAAAGGAATACGCTCAGCACATGATGCAGGTATGACCGTCTGGGCTATAAAAGACATTCGTTTTGGAATGGAACAGCAGTTAGCAGACGCACAATTGGATACATTGAGTGATATGTGTAAAAAGTTGCAAGAAGTGGAAGTTATCGTTTAAACTTGATAGTAATGTGGACGGAAGCATCACAATATTACAAAGTCAAAACATTTATTAAGAAATTACAATTAACTAGTGCTTGATAGCGTGGATTGTGGTATAATTTTCTGTAGGTGTTTTTAAGGATTTTATGTAGATAAGAGAGTAATGCAATTGTAGATAGAAGTGATTTTGTTATTTATCAGCGGTTGTATAATCATATATGGATAAATAAACGGAGGAACCATGAATGAAGAATAATCTGATCATTATCGTAGTTTTAGCTATAATAATCATCGCAGCAGTTTTGTATTTAGTTGGTTATTTTATGAGAAAGAAAAATCAAATGAAACTCGATGATCTGGAAAAGAGGAAAGAAGAGCTGTTCGACTTACCAGTGATTGAAGAGGTCGATGATGTCAAAAAGATGCACATGGTCGGGCAAAGTCAGAACACGTTTAGAGAATGGAATCAACGTTGGACTGAGATTTCTACTCGTTCTTTTGCGGAGCTAGAAAGTCAGATTTTTGAAGTCGAAAATTTAAATGAAACCTTCCGTTTTATGAAAGCAAAAAAAGCAGTTGCTGAAGCTGATCAAACGATGACTGAGATGGAATCAGAAGTTGAGATCATCCGTAATGGTTTGAAAGAACTACGTGAGAGTGAAGAGCGTAATTCACTTGAAGTACAAAAAGCTTTAGATGTTTATGAAGAAATCAGTAAATTACTTCATGATGAAAAATCAGAATTTGGCTCTGCCTATCCTGAGTTACAAAAACAAATCAAAAATATCGAAATCGAATTTACTCAGTTTGTGACACTAAATACTTCTGGAGATCCGATCGAAGCGCGTGAAGTTTTAGAAAACGCTGAACGTCATACCTATGAATTAGACGACGTGATGAAACGTATTCCACCACTTTATGACGAATTGAATCGAACGTTCCCTGATCAATTAAAAGAGATTGAAGAAGGATACAAACGTCTACTTGCAGATCATTATGTTTTCCCTGAAAAGAATTTCGAAGATGAACTAAGACGTGTTCAAAAACGTGTGAAAAATTCAACAGTCGATTTAGAGAAGACAGAAGTTGATGCAGTAGAAGTAGCTAATCGTGATACAGCTAATGCAATTGATGCATTATACGAAATCATGGAACGTGAGATCAACGCGAAGAAATATGTGATGACGAATCAGAAAGTCGTTGGTGATTATATCGCCCATGCACTGAAAAATAATCGTCAGTTGATGATTGAATTAGATCATACATCACAAAGCTACACATTGAACCATAATGAGTTAGGACGTTCAAGAGGTTTCCAAACAGAAATCGAAGAGCTGATTCGCCGTTATGAAGATTTTGAACCAAAAATGAAAGAACATACAGTTCCTTATTCTGAAGTACAAGCATTCTTTAAAGATTGTTACAAGATATTAGATGACATTGAAAATCAACAAGTTGAAATTGATGATTCATTAAAAGAATTACGCAAAGGTGAAAAAGCTGCTCAAGAAAAAGTTGATCAATATGATTTCCGACTACGTAATATCAAACGTCATGTTGAAAAACAACGTTTACCAGGATTACCAGCTGATTACTTAGAGTTTTTCTTTGTAGCAACAGATCGTATTGAAGAGCTAAGCAAGGCATTGAATCGAATTCGTATCAATATGGAAGAAATCAAAAAGCTTTCTGATCTTTGTAATGAAGATTTAGAATTACTAGATAAGAAAACGAATGATTTAGTTAACTCCGCTGCATTGACAGAACAAATGATGCAATATGCGAATCGTTACCGTCATACACATGAAGCAATTCGTGTGGCAATGGAAAACAGTTTAGAACTATTTTCGAAAGAATACAGATATCAAGATGCTCTAGATGAGATTGGCACTGCACTTGAACGAGTGGAGCCAGGCGCGTTTAGAAGAATTGAAGATTTCTACTTCAATAATCTTGATGCAATTTAAAGAATTTAGGGTGAGACATGTGTCTCACCTTTTTATTTTGATTAATTCTGTTTGTTTGGTTGAACTACAAAAATAGAAAGTATATAATAGGAAAGAATTTCAAAAGAAGAAGGTTTTTTAAGATGATATATTTTGATAACAGTGCAACAACACCGATTTATCCTCAAGCGTTAGATACATATATAAAAGTAAGTCAACGTATTATTGGTAATCCGTCTAGTTTACATGACTTGGGAAATCAGGCGAATCGTTTGTTAGAACAAGCGCGTAAGCAAATAGCAGACTTGATTCAAGTGAAGCCAAGCGAGATTTTCTTTACAAGTGGCGGAACAGAAGGTGATAATTGGGTTTTAAAAGGAACAGCTTTAGAAAAAAAATCTTTTGGTCGTCATATTATTATTTCGAATATTGAACATCCAGCTGTTTCTGAAACAGCAAGACAACTTGCAGAAAATGGATTCGAGCTTTCAATCGCTCCTGTTGATGAACGTGGCTTTGTAATAGTCGATGAATTAGCGAAACTAATTCGCAAGGATACGATTCTCGTTTCGATCATGGCAGTCAATAATGAAATAGGATCGATCCAACCCATCCAAGCAATTAGTGACTGTTTAGCAAATTATCCAACGATTCATTTTCATGTGGATGCGGTTCAGGCAATTAGTAAAGTTAGTCAGGAACAATGGCTAACACCGCGTGTAGATTTCGCGACTTTTTCTGCTCATAAGTTTCATGGTCCTAGAGGTGTAGGGTTTATTTATTGGAAACATGGTCGTAAGCTTGCGCCGTTATTAACGGGTGGAGGTCAAGAAAATGATCAAAGAAGCGGAACTGAAAATGTTGCGGGTATTGTTTCTATGGCTAAAGCTTTGCGTTTGTATACAGACAAGAAAACTGAAAAACCAGACCACACTTCAACTATCCGTCGTTATTTGATTGAGGCATTGCAGGAATATTCGAATGTTACAGTATTTTCAAAAGAAACAGCGGACTTTGCACCGCATATTTTATGTTTTGCTTTAAAAGGAATCCGTGGAGAAGTACTTGTACATGCGTTAGAAGAAAAACAAATCTACACATCAACGACTAGCGCCTGTTCCAGTCGAAAAAAAATGGCTAGCAGCACGTTACATGCCATGAAAGTCCCTGACTCTTTAGCGACATCGGCCATCCGTGTCAGTTTGGATGAAAGCAATACGATTGCAGAAGCAGAACAGTTTATGATTATTTTTAATCAACTATATAAAAAATTCTTGGTGTTAAACGGCTAAGAGAATCAAAAAAATCAAGCTTTACAGAAAAGGATTGAAAACTTGTGAAATATACTGAAATCATGGTTCGCTACGGCGAACTTTCAACTAAAGGAAAAAATAGAAAATTATTTATCTCCCAACTAGCACAAAATGTCAAAAGAGTACTTGGTGATTTTCCAGCTGTCAAAATCCATGCTGACCGAGATCGGATGCACCTAATATTAAATGGTGAAGACAGCACACAAATCTTACCTAAGTTAGAAAAAGTCTTCGGTATTCAAAACTTTTCGCCAAGCGTTCGTGTAGAAAAAACAATGCCGGCAATTCGTGCAATGGTTCAAACGATCATCAAATCTGCTTATCAGCCAGGACAAACATTTAAAATCACCTCTAAACGTTCTGATCATAGTTTTGAATTGGATACAAATGAATTAAACCGAGAACTTGGCGGTGCCGTTTTTGAGCTTTTCCCAGAAATAGCTGTACAAATGAAAAAGCCGGATATCAATATTCGTGTAGAAATCCGCAAAGAAGGTGCTTATCTTTCATATGAAACGATTCGTGGTGCTGGTGGATTACCTGTCGGAACGAGTGGCCGTGGTATGCTGATGCTTTCTGGTGGGATCGATTCACCTGTTGCAGGGTACTTGTCAATGAAACGCGGTGTGGAAGTTGAAGCTGTTCATTTTGCCAGCCCGCCATATACAAGCGAGCAAGCACTACAAAAGGCTAAAGACTTAGCTGCAAAAATTGCACCATATGCTGGTAGTATTCAATTTATTGAAGTACCCTTCACTGAAATCCAAGAAGAAATCAAACGAGTGGTACCAGAAGGTTATTTAATGACGGTAACACGCCGAATGATGTTGCGTTTGACTGATGCGATACGTGTTCAACGAAAAGGATTAGTCATCATTAATGGAGAATCATTGGGTCAAGTTGCATCACAAACCTTGCAGAGTATGGTAGCAATCAATGAAGTTACTACAACACCGATTATTCGTCCAGTTGTATCGATGGATAAAGGTGAAATCATCGAAATTGCTGAAAAAATTGATACTTTTGAGCTAGCGATTCAACCATTTGAAGATTGCTGTACGATTTTTGCGCCACCTCAACCAAAAACGAGACCGAAATTAGATAAAGCACAAGCCTATGAAGCCAGATTAGATATAGAAGGATTGATGGCACGGTCAATGGCTGGTTTAAAAGTTAGTGAAATAACTGAATTAAGTGAACAAAACGAAGAATTTTCTGATTTACTCTAAAAGTTGAAAGAACAGACTTGATACCGCTATCGAATCTGTTCTTTTTATTAGTTTTTTCTAATACCTCCCTTTTTTTTCACAAACAAGTTGCCCACAACATACAAGCATGCTAAACTATATATATGTGAAATTAGTAACAAGGAGGGGAAATATGAAAGAATTACATAAAGAAAAAACAATGCCCAAAGCTACAGCTAAGCGGTTGCCATTGTACTTACGTTATTTAAAAATGCTAGGAGATTCTGGTGTAACACGAATCAAGTCAAAAGAATTTAGTGACGTGATCCAAGTGCCTCCAGCAACGATTCGTCGTGATTTTTCTCACTTAGGTGAATTGGGACGCAGTGGTTATGGCTATGATGTACCTTACTTGATTGAAGTTTTTAGCCAAATTTTAAATACGCAAGAAGAAAAACGAATTGCATTGATTGGTTGTGGCAATTTAGGGAAAGCGTTGGTTAAAAATAATTTCCGTAGAAACGAGAACTTGAATATTGTTTGTGCATTTGATGCGGAAGAAGCACTTGTAGGATTATCGGTTGATGACATCATGATCCAACCAATGGAAAATTTAGCGGAAGAAGTTAAAAAAACAGGTGTCACGGTTGCGATTTCCACAGTACCTAGCCAATTTGCACAAGAAGCCATTGATAAAATCGTTGATGCTGGAATTACAGCGATTTTGAATTTCGCGCCTGATCGTGTAACAGTACCTAACGATGTCAATGTGCAATATATTGATTTAACGACAGAACTGCAAACATTGATTTATTTTGACGAAACTTTTTCAAGTAAAAAAGCATAGAAAGCAAGAACTTTGTCATCTCTTCCTCCTTCCTCTATACTAAATAGAGAAAGATCATTTTAACTTGCTGAGCTTTTGAAGCTTAAATATCAAGCTTTGTGAGGCAGCAGCTCATTCAGCTTTTAAATTAGGAGGAGAAAAATAATGATAGTAACAAAAAAAGGCGAAGAAGTAGAAATAATTGGTGTACAACCTGAGGTAGGAACCAAAGCACCAGATTTTTCATTAAAAAATTTAAACGATGAAGTAGTAAACCTAGCAGATTTTGCTGGTACTCCAGTCTTAATCAGTGTTGTCCCTGATATCGATACTAGGATCTGTTCGTTACAAACAAAACGTTTTAACCAAGAAGCGGCGAACGTCGAAGGGGTAAAGTTCATTACGATTTCTAATAACACAAAAGAAGAACAAGCAAATTGGTGTGCAGCTGAGGGTGTCGATATGGAAATTTTACATGATACTGAAGGTAAATTTGGTGAAGTATACGGTTTATTTATTCCTGCAATGGGACGTTTGGCTCGTGGCATTTTTGTGATCAATAAAGAAGGTAATATTGTTTACGAAGCGATTTCTACAGAAATTGCGGAAGAACCAGATTATGCTACTGCGCTAGAACAAGCAAAAGCAGCACGTTAATCTTTTTCAAATTGACTTCTATTCAACTTCAATGTTAAAATGTAACAAAGACTGTGAACAAGAGGAGTACTACTGGCATCGTTATAGAGAGAAAATCGTTTGGTGGAAGATTTTCACATAACCAGTAAGAAGGTAGCTTGGGAGTCGATGATTTGAATGTAGTAGAATGATTCGAGTAGTGATCGTTACCTCACGAATGAGCGGTGTTTGGACAGTCAGACACAATTTAGGTGGTACCGCGTATAACGTCTATACGCCCTAAAATACGAAAGTATTTTAGGGCTTTTTTATGTGCATCACGACTATAATTTGAATTAAAAACAGAAAGAAGGAACTTGTATGTCAGAAGAAAAAAATCTACCGACAAAGTACCAGCCCACTGAAGTGGAGCAGGGTCGTTATCAAAAATGGCTAGATCAAGATTTATTCAAACCAAATGGCAATAAAGAAGCAAAACCTTATTCAATCGTAATACCACCACCAAACGTTACTGGTAAACTCCATTTAGGTCATGCTTGGGACACGACTTTACAAGATATGATCATCCGTCAAAAAAGAATGCAAGGTTTTGACACATTGTGGCTGCCGGGAATGGACCATGCTGGTATTGCAACTCAAGCAAAAGTAGAAGAAAAATTAGCAGAACAAGATATTTCTCGTTACGATTTAGGTCGTGAAAAATTTGTTGAGCAAGTGTGGGATTGGAAAGAAGAATATGCTTCTCATATCCGTGAACAATGGGCGAAAATGGGTTTGTCTTTAGATTATAGCCGGGAACGTTTTACCTTAGATGAAGGCTTGTCTGAAGCTGTTCGCAAAGTCTTTGTTTCATTATATGAAAAAGACCTAATTTATCGTGGCGAATACATCATCAACTGGGATCCAAAAGCAAAAACAGCTTTATCTGATATTGAAGTTATCCACAAAGATATCGAAGGCGCGTTTTATCATATGAGTTATCCACTGACTGATGGAACAGGCGTTGTGGAAATTGCAACGACTCGTCCTGAAACAATGTTGGGAGATACAGCGATCGCGGTTCACCCTGATGATGAGCGTTACCAAGCGTTGATCGGTAAAACAGTCACATTACCTTTAGTAGATAAAGAAATCCCGATCATTGCCGATGAGTATGTGGATATGGAATTTGGGACAGGGGTAGTAAAAATCACGCCAGCTCATGACCCCAATGACTTTGAAGTAGGTAACCGTCACGATTTACCTCGCGTAAATGTAATGAATGAAGATGGTTCTATGAACGACTTAGCTGGAAAATACGCAGGCATGGATCGTTTCGCTGCACGTAAATTGATTGTTTCTGATCTAAAAGAAATGGGTCGTTTAATTAAAATCGAAACAATGAATCATAGCGTTGGACATTCAGAACGGACAGGTGTCGTTGTTGAACCTCGTTTGTCTACACAATGGTTCGTTAAAATGGCCCCCCTTGCTGAAAAAGCCATCAAAAATCAAGAAACAGACGATGCAGTAGAATTTTATCCACCACGTTTTAACCAAACCTTCTTACGTTGGATGGAAAATGTTCATGACTGGGTAATTTCGCGTCAATTATGGTGGGGACATCAAATTCCTGCTTGGTATCATAAAGAAACGGGTGAAATGTATGTTGGCATGGAAGCACCAGCTGATGCAGAAAATTGGACACAAGATTCTGATGTACTAGATACATGGTTCAGTTCAGCGCTATGGCCATTTTCAACAATGGGTTGGCCAGATGAGGAAGCAGCTGATTATCAGCGTTATTTCCCAACAAGTACATTAGTGACAGGCTACGATATTATCTTCTTCTGGGTTAGCCGCATGATGTTCCAAAGTTTAGAGTTTACTGAAAAAGCACCGTTTAAAAATGTTTTGATGCATGGTTTGATCAGAGCAGAAGACGGACGTAAAATGAGTAAATCACTAGGTAACGGAATCGATCCAATGGAAGTGATCGATAAATATGGGGCAGATGCTTTGCGCTGGTTTATGTCAAATGGTTCAACACCAGGTCAAGATATGCGTTTCAGCTATGAAAAAATGGATGCATCTTGGAACTTTATCAATAAAATCTGGAATGCTAGTCGTTTTGTAATCATGAATGTTGAAGGAATGTCTTATGAAGATATTGACTTTAGTGGTGAAAAAACTGTAGCAGATCGATGGATATTAACGCGTCTAAATGAAACAGTTGCTCGTGTTACTGATTTATTTGACCGTTTTGAATTTGGTGAAGCTGGTCGTCAGTTATACAATTTCATCTGGGATGATTTCTGTGACTGGTATATTGAAATGAGCAAAGAAATTCTTTACGGAGAAAATGAATCTGCAAAACAAACAACACGCAGCATTTTAGTGTACACACTAGACCAAATTTTACGTCTATTACACCCAATCATGCCGTTTGTGACAGAGGAAATCTGGGAAAATATTCCGCATGAAGGGGTATCTCTTGTGGTTGCGGATTACCCAGTTGTCCATGAAGAATTTTCAGATGAAACAGCCGCTCGCGGTATGGAAGTCTTAAAAGAGGTGATTCGCGCGGTGCGTAATATTCGTGCAGAAGTGAATACACCACTGTCAAAACCAATCACATTATTGATCAAAACAAGTGATGAAACGATTGATAAATTCTTGATCGAAAATACAAATTACATCGAGCGTTTCTGTAATCCAGAAGAGTTGACGATCGCAAGTGACATTATTGCACCAGAATTAGCGATGTCAGCGGTTCTAACAGGAGCTGAACTATACTTGCCATTAGCTGGTTTGATCAACGTGGAAGAAGAAATAGCCCGTTTAGAGAAAGAGTTAGATAAATGGACGCAAGAAGTCAAACGTGTTCAAGGGAAATTAGCGAATGAACGCTTTGTTTCTAACGCACCGGATGATGTTGTGGAAGCTGAAAAAGCAAAAGAAAAAGATTATTTAGAAAAACAAGTGGTTGTGAAAGAACGAATTGCGCAACTTCGTACAGTGAATTAAGAAATAAAAAAAAGGAACAATAATCAGGTAAGAATTTGATTATTGTTCCTTTTTTTTATAGTCATTATTAATTTAATCACATTATTTCTGAAGTTAATTAATTACTTTAATTGGTTACTGTAACAGCGAATCGCTTAATCTCAATTCCTGAATCATTTAAAACAGCCACTTGCACTCTATCTTTAGGTGATAAAATAGCCATCCCTAATAAGCTAAATGTGCCATCTTCAGCCACTTTAACGGTTTGTTGTCTTCTACCGTTCACATATAAACGAACATTTTTGGCAGATTTTCCAGTCACTTTTCCAGTAACATATGGATCATCTACTTTATATGGAGATAGAGCCATTTCTATCACAGGTTCTTGAATCGCGACTTCTTTCCGAGTAATTTCATCGTCATAACGATAACCAACGATATTTACTTCATCATCTGCATATTCAATCAACCCTTCTACATCAAAACTAAACTGTCTTGTTGAGGATAACGGTTTACGTTCTACTTCCTCACCATTAATTAGTAAGGCTACATGGGTATGGAAATAATCGGTTTGTCCAGTAACAGTCGACTCTTCGTATAAAGTGTAGGGATTCACGGTTAAGTTGTAGGATTTTTCCTCGATAGTTACACTAGTTCGGTCTAGTTCTTTATTTTTTCGGTCTAATGCAATGGCTTCCACTTTATCCGTTACTTTGGTGATCATTCCTTTTGTATCTAGCTCGAAACTGCCATCGCTGAATATCATCGATGTAGTAATTACTTCACCATTTACGACTAATTGAACTTTTTTAGCAGATGAACTAGGATCTATGCTTCCCGTTACATAGCTATCAATTCCTAAGTAGAACGGATCAATCAATAATGAACTTGGTTCCACAATAGCAACAGTACTGGTCGCTTTTAAGCCGCCATCTGAGGTTGTCGCAGTAATAAAAGCCGTTCCTTTTTTTAGAGCTGTTATAACACCATCTTCAGATACTGTCGCTATAGCATTGTCAGACGAGGTATAACTGACTTTTTTATTACTTGCGGTATCAGGTATAATTTTAGATTGTACTGTTGTTTTTTCAGATACTGCTAATTCTATGGTAGGAGGAGTGAGTTCAATTCCTGTTACTTTTGTGTTATCTTCAACTTTTTCACGAACGTATTTTCCAGTTTTCGTACCGTCGTAGTTTGTCATAAAATCTTCACTGCTAGAATAACTATTTTGTGTGTCAGGGGAGACTAATGTCCAGTTTCCAGTATATGGATCATCATTTTTCTCTGGAAGATTAGAATTTTTTAATAGAGTATGTTCTCCTAAAATTAAAGTGTCTATTGAGCTTTGACTAAACATATTACTCAAAGTCCTTACGTTACGAGTATCCCACTGACTCAAATCTAATGTAGTAAAACGGGTATTAAAAAATATATACGACATATTAGTTACATTAGTAATATTCCATTTGCTTACATCTATTGCTGTTAGACTTAATGTGGCAGCGAACAATGTCTCCATATTGGTTACATTACTAGTATCCCATTTGCTCACGTCTATTGCTGTCAGCTTTGATGCTCCCTGAAACAATGCCCTCATATCGGTTACGTTTTTAGTATTCCATATACTCACATCTATTGTTGTTAGATTTGGTGTGTTAACAAACATTGCCGCCATATTGGTTACGTTCGTAGTGTTCCATTTACTCACATCTATTGTTGTTAGATTTGTGAAAGCAAATAGTACTGACATATTGGTTACGTTACTAGTATCCCATTTACTTACATCAAGTTCCGTTAAACTACTTGCACCATTAAACATGCACTCCATCCTAGTTACGTTACCAGTATTCCATTTACTCACATCGAGTGTGCTTAACTCACTAGCAACCTCAAACATATTCGCCATATTGGTTACGTTACTAGTATTCCATATACTCACATCTATTGTTGTTAGCTTTGATGCGTTAGCAAACATTCTATACATATCGGTTACGTTACTAGTATTCCATTTCCCCACATCTATTGTTGTTAGCTTTGATGCGTTAGCAAACATTTCATTCATATCGGTTACGTTACGAGTGTCCCATTTGCTCACATTGAGTGTGCTAAGATCTCTAGCATACTCGAACATACTCGACATATTCGTTACGTTACGAGTGTCCCACTGATTTAAATCAAGGGTTGTCAAAGCCGACCAAAGAAACATACTCGACATATTCGTTACGTTACTAGTATTCCAATTACTCAGATCTATATCTCTCATATAATTTGTATATAAAAACAAACCAGCCATATTGCTCACTTTACTAGTATCCCATTTATTTACATCAAGTTTTCTGAGACGTAACGCCTCCCTAAACATATAAGACATATCAGTTACTTGACTAGTGTCCCAATTATTCAGATCTAATTCTTTTAAAAAGTGTGCACTTTTAAATAAATTATTCATATCAGTTACATTACTGGTATCTAATAATTCTTCGCCATCAATAGAATTTAAGTAGTATAACCATGAGAATAAATAACTAGAATTTTTATTGGCTATAACAGGTTTCGTGAAAACTATCTTTTTAATATATATGGATTTTGGAAGCGATTTTTCAATGATGCTGTGAATACTTGATGACTCATCTGTATTGGGAAATTCTCCCTCTCCAAAAACAAGTGTTTCTGTTTCTATTTCCAAAGTCCATGGAACTGTTCCAAAGGTTCCTGTCACTGTTTCTTTGTCTTCCTCAGTAATAGTTTTCGTACCTTTTTCAGTAGATTGCCCTGCGTCTTTTGTTTCGATAGTGCTTTCTTCGGTTGTTGTTTTTACAACTGCTTCTGAGACATCTGTAGATTCTTTTACTTCACTAGAATCAATGGATGGTATAGGTTCCCTTTGTTCATTTGCTAAAACTGTAGGAGATTGTAAACCAACGAATCCAATCAATACTATTACCATCAAACCTTTAATCACGTCATTCTTTTTCATAATTTCTCCTTTTGAATCGTTCTACTTCTTCTTAAAACCTAAATTTGTTAATTGTTTTTCATTTTCTTTTACACTTGCTGAATCCAAATTCTCTTTGGGTAAAGAGATCAACGGTAAAGTTTCTGCATCGTCTGTAGAAATTTCCTTTAAGTCGATTTCAATTGTTTCCACGGCTTCTTTTTCTCTAAAATCGACAGAATAGTGAATGCCTTTTTTATTGGTAAAAAGTTCTTTGCTTGGTTCTAATAGTTTCTCTGCTTTGGCTTTTGTTTTTACGCCAATTGTTTTGTATTGGATCGTTGTTTTGATAGTTTGTTTTAGCAATGTATCTTCTTTATAACTATTTTGAATCGAGACATTTTCATCGTCATCTTTCAGTGTATACGTAGAGATTTGTTCCTTAGCACTGCAAGCAGACATGAATAATAAAGATAAAAGACTTGTACCAACAACCTTATAAAATTTTTTCATCTGTTCACCTCCTTATAAAGATATAATATATACCGATGGTAAATTCGATATATATATATAATTATTTTATCACATTATGTATTATATTTTGTTTTTAAGTAAATTAATTTCGTATATAATATTTAAATTATTAATTGGTGTTTAATTATCATTGTATTCAAAATTTAGCAGGAGAAAAATAGATAAAAATTTTGTTTTATTATTTTTTCTTAGATATAAGGAGATGATTCTTAGAGACTATGTGAACGATACTGGGAAGTGTCCTGATATCGTTTTTTCTATTCTACAAATTTAAGCAAAAAAGGTTATATCAAATTAAAAGAAAAAGGCACTTCACCACTTGGCGACAATCTAATGATGAGGCCTTGCCCACCTATATACAAGTTGCCAATCAACAGCACACAAGCATAGCTCTTTTGGTTGTACCTAATTTTACTGGAATTTTCTAATCTGTCTGAAAACTTTTGGGTAGGATTTTACATTTTATAGAGGGATTGAGCTTTTCTAAGGGGGAAATTGGGTCAAGAGAAAAAATAAAAATCTAAAAAACAAGTACGATTTTGATAATTAACATCAAAATCGTACTTGCTTTTATATCTGTATTTAATTAATCAAAAATCGATTAAAAAAGAATAACAATATATATCCATACGTCGCAACGGACCAAAATTTAAAGAGAAATAAAATCTTCATATATTCCTTAAATGGCAAATCAGCTAAGCCTGCGACTAAACAAGTCAAATCATCGGGGGCAAAAGGAACCAACAACGTAACAATCATCAATTTCTTAATACCCTTTTCAGGTCGGTCTAACATCTTTTCGAAGGATAAGTACTTTTTTTTCGAAAGAATAAGCTGTGCAAAAGGCTTACCATAATATCGTGCCAACCAATAAACAATGATATCTCCTATCATTAAACCGATATAGCTATAGACTAAACCTTGAAGACTACCAAACATTAACATGCCAACAACCGTCGAAATACCTCCAGGAAGGATCGGTACAATTACTTGGATCATTTGTAAAAAGATAAAGATCAACACAGCATATTCACCAAATTGCTTCATAAAATCTTGTAAAGAATGAACCGAATGGAAAATACCTTTGTAATAACCGTATATAATTAAACCAGTAAAACAAACAATTCCTATAATAGGTAGCAAGTAAATAATCTGATGGATAATTTTTTTCCCCATGGCTGTCGTTTCCCCTCATAATCATTTTAAATTCTTTTCTTAACTCTTTTTAATAATTGATAAAATAATACCCCCAAAAGAACAGAAATGCTAATCAAAACTCCCACAATGAAATTTCGTTGCTGGTAATGCATCGTAATTTCGTGACTTCCAGACGTTAATTCAATTCCTGTAAAATTACCTAGAACTGACTTAGCTTTGACTTTTTTTCCATCGACTGTGATCTGCCAATTTTTATCATATGGAATCGCTAAGTAAAGTAATGAATTTTCTGGATCTGTTACGGTGATTTTTCCGGTCAATGTACCTGAGACTTCTTCTTCAAGCTGAATTGCTTGTGACTTTTGTTTGGTAATAAATGAATGAAAGGTTTCTTGCTGCAATGTTTTTAATTCAATATTTTTGTCCTCAAGCTCATTTTCGGACTCAAGCTGTAGCTGAACGACGTCATCTTTTTTGAAGTAGCCAAGATTAAATAATTGATTTGTTGCAATATAAACTGCAGGCTGGATTTTTTCTCCATTTACTTTAAATGAAGTGATTTTTTTCCAGTCGATTTCTGGTGCATAAAGATGAAGTTCGCCATCTGTGGTTGTTTTTGTATTGAGTGTGTAGTGATGATCAGCTTGCTCTGACCAAGCTATTTTTTGTGTTTCTTGAAAATAAGCTTGGTTATTTTTTTGGATCTGCTGTAAAATCATTTCCTGATTTTTTAGAGGCTGATTTTCAGCTAATTTAAGATCAGCAAATGCTTGTGGAACTAAAAAGCCCATACCGATTGCCTCTTCATTTTCATAAACATTTGTTGAGGGATCACTTGAAATATTTTTCTGGTAAAATTTAAGCTCAGGAGTTAATTGATAGTTCACATTTAATAGTAAGTTGATCACTTTTGACTCATCAACATAAGCAATTCTGCGATCATTTTTTTGATATAAGCCTAAAGCATTCAAGGTATCCTGGGTCTTAGCATCCAGCGTAGAGGTATAGCTGGAAACGCCAGCATAGCCATACAGAATCGGATTATTGTAACCATTGTTTTTCTCGTTATAACCTGCAGCATCGGAATCAATCGTTTGTTTTATTCGGAATAAATGAGGATGCTCGTTTTGTAAATCAGAAATGATTTCATCTTGAATCTGATAGGTTTGCGCAAATTTTTCTTGATTTCCAAATGGAATATCCTTAAAGCTGATCCAAAAATTAAAGATTAATTCAGCGCAAACAACTAAGAATAAGAACAGGTAGAGACCGTTCTTTTTTGCTCCATGCATTTTTTGAATCAAGACTACCAACCCAAAGGTCAACCAAATGCTAACTAGACTGATAACAACATAATAATCGGACAATAAAAAGATTTTCTCTTTTGAAAATTTTAAAGCAATATAACCAAAAAGCAACAATCCAGAAAAAATACTAGGAACAACAACTTTTAATTTTGCCCCTTCCTTTAATTTCAGAAAGGCTTCATACGCAAATTTTATCATCAAAAAACTAAAGATAAATGTATTTCTATACGGAAATCCCGCAGGACTTTGAAACATATGCCAAATCGTATTGACAAGTTCCAACCAGAAACTCAAGAAAATAAATCCAACTAAAAACGCAGCACCAATTTTCTCCTTTTTTGAAATAGCCGATAGTTGAAAATAAGCGATAAAAAACAAGACCATCAAGATACCAGAAAAAATCGTCGGCAAATGTTCTAAACGCCATTCAAAATTAACACTACCAAGACCTAATTGGGAAAGAAAATTAAAGCCAAAATT
The DNA here is from genome assembly GCF_001730285.1 of Enterococcus ureasiticus. GTDB lineage: Bacteria > Bacillota > Bacilli > Lactobacillales > Enterococcaceae > Enterococcus_L > Enterococcus_L ureasiticus. The sequence continues at coordinate 64,256 of NZ_MIJZ01000012.1, read as the reverse complement.
AGGTGTGGGTAAAAAAGTTTGCCACTCAAAATTAGTCTTTTTTGTCGCCAACATTCCTTCTACAGCAGGAATCAAAATGAAACTGGTGCTAATTCCTGTTAGAAAAGACGTGACAAAAAACAAACGACCATTCTTAATAAATAGCCAAATCGATTTCTTTTCAGCTGACTCTGTTTTTTGATAATACCAATAAAGACTGTAGCACACAGCAAAAATACAGAGCATATAGCCCATATAATAATTTGTTACGATAGCCAAAAATAAGGCCGCTGAATAAAGAACATATTTCTTGTGATCCCATAACCGCTGAATTCCTAATACCAGTAAAGGAAGTAAAATCAATGCGTCCAACCACATAAAATTCAAACAATAGACCGTCACAAAACCACATAAGCTATAAGACGTTGAAAAAAGCAATGTTGAAATAGTTGATTGACGATATGTTTTTTGAAGATAATAAAACATTGAACTGCCCATGAGGGAAATTTTTAGCGTAATAATCAATAATATAGCGATTGGCAACTGCTCATAAGAGAACAGCAAGACTAAAATATTGAACGGACTTAATAAATAATAAGCACTTAAGGGTAAAATAGTTCCACCGAGTGCATCAGAAAATGAATACAAGGAATCAGTCTTTCCTTGGAAAAACTGCTTAAACGCACTTAAAAATGGCATATATTGCGTCCCTAAATCACTAACCAAGAGATTGTTATTTCCAAACGGTGCTAAACCTAAAATCGACCAAAGTATGATTAATAATAAGAAAGGAAGAAAAAAACTTCCACTGACTAATAATTTTTTTTTCGTTTTTGACATAGTATACTGCTCCTCTATTCTAATAATTTGTAACTGTTTTAGGATAAAGGTTCAATCAACCCTGAAAAATCAAGCGAACTACCTACAACAATATTATTTTTGAAACTCGTTATTTATAAAACAAACGTGATTAGATTTCTCTCTAAGATTCTAGTCTATCATGGGATTAGGTCTTGATGCAAAAGAATTTGTGTTCAGTTCATACATCGAGTCTTGTTTATTTTATCATAGTTGTTTTTATTTAAAAGTACGGAACCATTTGATTACTCTTTTTTTATGGAATCAATCATTTACAGAATTAAAGTCGTTAATTAGTGAAAAGCACTCCAGCTTTCGATATAATAGAGAATGAGGAGTTGATAAGATGTCGTTGACGATAGAAGAAGCAATCGATTGGATTCATAGTAGACTACCATTTGGATCTAGACCAGGTCTCGATCGAGTGGAAGCATTATTGAAAAGAGTCGGTAATCCAGAAGAAAAAGTACCGACGATCCACATTGCAGGCACAAATGGGAAAGGCTCTACAGTAACATATTTACGCTGTATGTTAGAAGAATTAGGACTCACTGTGGGAACTTTTACTTCTCCGTATATCGAGCACTTTAATGAACGAATTGCCATTAACGGACATGGGATTTCAGACAATCATATCATCCAATATGTGGAAAAATATCAAGAGTTGATCAAAGACATGGATCAGCAGCCGGAAAGTGCTGGAATCACTGAATTTGAAACATTGACGGTTATGGCCCTTGATTACTTTCTAGATGAACAAGTAGATATTGCCATTGTCGAAGTTGGACTTGGTGGGTTATTAGACAGTACTAATGTAGTGAAACCAATGCTAACGGCAATCACTACGATCGGAAAAGACCATACAGAAATTTTAGGCGATACGCTTGAAAAAATTGCTTTCCAAAAAGCTGGGATCATTAAAGAGGGAATACCTGTTGTGACCGGCAATATTGAAGAAGAAGCGTTTGTTGTGATCAATGAAGTCGCCGCAGTAAAACACAGTAGAGTGTATCGTTATGAAAAAGACTACAAAGCAGAATACCGACATCCAGATAAAAATTGGGGGGAGATCTTTGATTTTTATGGTGAATCAGGCAAATTGCCTAAAGTCAAAGTGCCTTTATTAGGTCGTCATCAAGTAGAAAATGCGGCCGTTTCGATTCAGCTATTTTATCTCTATTGCGAAATGCAGCAAATCAATTTTACAGATAGAGATGTTTATCAAGGGTTGGCTCAGGCTCAGTGGCCAGCTCGAATGGAAAAAATCAGTGATGAACCATTGATTATTTTAGACGGTGCACACAATGACCATGCTATGCGCCGTTTAGCTGAAAATCTGAAAAAGGAATTTCCAAATCTGGATATCCATATTTTATTCTCAGCATTAGAGTCAAAAAATATCGATCAGATGATTGCAATATTAAGGAAAGTCCCTAATGTACATCTGTATTTGACTACCTTTGATTATCCTAGAGCGATCGATTTAACTAAAATGGAACATTTTGAAGATGATAAAACGGAGATCGTTTCCTTATGGCAATTTGGCTTAGGTGAGATTTTGGAAAAAATGTCGGCAGATGACTTGATGTTAGTAACGGGTTCACTTTATTTTGTTTCACAAGTTCGTGAATTGTTATTGAATATAGGATCTGGTGATGAGAGTTAGCCTCATGTTTTCCTATTTTTTAGTAAAGGCAAAACCAGCTCGACCAGCTTTTGCTTTGAAAAGCTGTGAATAAAATGAACTGATATTGAAAAGTACAAGAGTTTCAAAGAAACTGTTGATCATTAATTATTATACAAGGAGGAAATCATGAAAAAAATCGATGGGGTAATTTTTGATATGGATGGTCTATTATTTGATACAGAACTGATTTATTATCAGTCATCTCAAAAAATAGCAGATGCGATGAACATTCCATACAGCAAAGAAGTTTATTTAGAATTTGTAGGTGTGTCGGATGAAGAGGTGCAAGAAAATTATCATCGAATCTATAAAGATTTCGGTAAAGAAAAAGTAGACGAGTTTATCCAGCGTTCGTATGATGATACCTATCAAGTATTTGAAGCCGGCGAAGTTCCATTAAAAGAGGGGGTTCTAGACTTACTCGATTATCTTGATCAACAAGAGATTCCCAGAATTGTTGCTTCAAGTAATGTCCGCCCGGCAATCGAATTATTATTAGATGGTGCTGGGATCAAGGAACGCTTTTCAGGAATTGTATCGGCAGAAGATGTGACCCGAGCAAAACCAGACCCACAAATATTTAGAAAAGCCTTAGCTAATCTTGGGACAAAGGCAGAGAACACTTTGATCTTTGAAGACTCATTTCATGGTGTAACAGCGGCTGATGCAGCAGGAATTCCTGTGATCATGGTTCCAGATCTGTTGGCACCAACCGATGAAATCAAAGCAAAAACGTTGGAAATTTTTGAGAGTTTAACTCAAGCTCCAGTTTATTTAAAAAAATAAAAACCTGACTCCTTTGCGTATCTTTTGTTAGAAGAGCATAAAGGAGTGATTTTTTGATCAAAGAAGAAAAATTATTTATTAGAGAAATGCCGGAAGATTGTTTACCTCGTGAACGTTTAGAAGTCGTAGGTGAAAAAGCCTTATCAAACCAAGAATTGTTAGCAATTTTACTAAGAACGGGTTCAAAGAATACGAATGTGATGGAGGTAGCGTCCAAATTTTTGAATTATTTCAATCACTTATATGAATTGAAAAATGCGACACTTACCGAAATGATGGAAACCAAAGGAATTGGTCGAATCAAAGCAATTGAATTAAGAGCTGCAATAGAGTTTGGTTATCGAATTCAACAAAGTACTCAATTGAAGTTAGGAAAGGTTTCTTCCAGTTATCAAATTGCCCAAAATCTGATTTATGAATTACAGGATTTTCAACAAGAGCATTTAGTCTGCTTGTATTTAAATACTAAAAATGAAGTGATTAAACAAGAGACTGTTTTTAAAGGATCCCTGAACCAGTCAGTAGCACATCCAAGAGAGATTTTTCGCAGTGCAGTGAAATGTTCTGCGGCACGTTTAATCCTCGCTCATAATCATCCAAGCGGTAATCCAACTCCATCAGAAAGTGACATTCATTTTACACAAAGAATGCAGGAATGTGGAAAGATGATGGGAATCGAGGTTTTGGATCATATCATCATTGGAGAACAAGTTTACATCAGCATGAGAGAAGAAAATTTTTTTGCGGCAGACTAGCTAGATTTCTTGCAAAAATAAGGGTTCGCATGTACAATATAGGTGTAATCTTGTTTGGGACAATATAGAAGTTTTAATTTTAAAACCCTCTATCGTACACGGGCAATGTTACAATATTTAGTGCTTAAGCACGAGGAGGAACAAAAGAATGGAACAAGGAACAGTAAAATGGTTTAACGCAGAAAAAGGATTTGGATTTATCTCTCGCGAAGACGGTAGCGATGTATTCGTACATTTCTCAGCTATTCAAGGTGAAGGATTCAAAACAATCGAAGAAGGCCAATCAGTAAGCTTCGACGTTGAAGATTCAGATCGTGGACCTCAAGCAGTTAACGTTGTAAAAAACTAATCAATCCATTCCAAAACATCTGACATTTGTCAGATGTTTTTTTTTGCTGTGAAACACTGCGATTGAGAAGTAGTGCAGATGTTTAATAGTACTAAGCGACCAAAGGGAGAGTGGTGACCGTACTAGTGAAATATCTATAGTTTACACCAAAAAAATCAAAGGAATGGCTCAATTATAAAGCAAATACGTTTCAATTAAGATCAAAAAAATAAGTAAGAATAAATCTAGCACAAAACAAAAAAGGCATCCGTGATTTACCATTCACTGGATGCCTTTAAATCGTATTAGAACTTGAATCGCTCATTTAGGTTGATAACTCCTTAAATAGATTTTTTCAATTCTTTTACTGCTTGTGTAATCGTGATACCATAAGCGATATTTGCTTGGTTATTTGCATCGATAGCCATAAACAAATTTCTCTCTGTATCAAGTGCTACACGGTATTTTAATACTTTATTACCAAATGTCATAATAATTCTCCTCTCTTGATTCTTATGAAAGGCAACGATATCTGATAACGAAATTCCATGATTACTATAACATGGCTTTTTAGAAGTGTAAAGAAGAAAGTTTTTTTACTCGGCAGTATTTTTGTTGAAAGCCCTTTTAAGTAGTATAATAGAAGTACCTAGAAGGAGGTTTTTATCATGGAAGAGACCTATAAAAATATTTTAGTGGCTGTAGATGGTTCTGATCAGTCAGAAAAAGCTTTTCAAGAAGCAATCAAGATTGCTAAACGAAATGGCGCAGCTTTACACATTTTATCTGTTATTGAAGAGATGGGTAATTATTTTGGCGAACTAACAATGTCGATGGGAACACTGATGGAAGATCTTCGTACAAGAGAAGAAGATGAAATGAAAAAAAGAGAGTCAAAAGCTCTTGAAACAGGAGTATCCCAAGTTTACACATACGTTATGTATGGCTATCCGAAAACGTTGATTGCTGATTTTACAGAGTCAAAAGAACCAATCGACTTAATTGTGATCGGTAGAACTGGTTTAAATGGTTTTGAAAGATTGATGGTAGGTTCAACGACTTCTTATGTTGTTAACCATACAAAAGCGAATGTTTTAGTAGTGAATAACGTAGTATAGAAATAAAAAAGCAACTGACAAATGAAATATGTCAGTTGCTTTTTTTGTATTCAAACTCATGAAGTCATGATCATTGGTAAAATCATTGGATGACGTTCTGTTTTTTCAAACAGGAACGGTTGTAATGCGGCTGTTATCGCATCACACAATTTCGCTTCTGTACAATTTTCATCTCGTAATGCTTCACGGATTGCATTGAACAATAAACGCTGTCCTTCATGAATCATTTCGCCTGATTCTCTCATATAGACAAATCCGCGAGATAAAATATCTGGACCAGCCAAAATTTCTTTATTTTTAATATCGACAGTCGCTACTGCTAAAACTAAACCTTCTTCTGAAAGAATTCGGCGGTCACGCAAGACGACATTTCCAATATCACCGACACCATTACCATCTACATAAACATCGCTAGCATTGAAGTGTCCGGCAATACGAGCATTATCTGATGTTAAAGCTAGCACATCGCCATTTTCCATAATGAAACAATTGTCCGCAGGTACACCAACATCTTGTGCTAACGACGCATGGATTTTTAACATCCTAAATTCACCATGAACGGGCACAAAATATTTAGGTTTCATTAAACTCAACATCAATTTTTGCTCTTCTTGGCCACCGTGACCAGAAGTATGGATATTATTGATTTTTCCATGAATAACTTCAGCACCTGCTTCTGAAAGCAAGTTGATCAGACGGTTAACACTTGTTGTATTTCCAGGAATCGGAGAACTTGAAAAGATCACTGTATCACCTGGTTGTACTGAAATTTGACGGTGCGTTCCGTTAGCGATTCGACTCAGTGCCGCCATCGGTTCACCTTGGGAACCCGTACATAAAATCATCGTTTCACCAGCAGGTAGTTGATTCAGCTCACTAGCATCCACAAATGTTCCTTTTGGCACATTGATATAGCCTAAGTGTTCACCGTTCACAATTGCATTCTCCATACTACGACCAAACACTGCTATCTTACGTCCCGTTGCAACAGCGGCATCCGCCGCCTGTTGGAGACGGAAAATATTTGAAGCAAAACTGGCAAAGATGATTCTTCCTTCTATTTTTTCAAAAATCTTTAAAATAGAAGAACCAATCGTTTTTTCTGATTTAGTAAAGGTTGGAATTTCCGCATTCGTACTATCAGAAAGTAGGCATAAGACGCCTTCTTCTCCTAATTTTGCCATACGATGCAAGTTTGCAGGTTCACCAACTGGGGTAAAGTCAAACTTGAAATCTCCTGTTGCAACGATATTTCCTGACGGTGTCTTAACAACTACACCTAAGGCATCAGGAATACTATGTGTTGTTCTAAAAAAGCTGATCGCAGTTTTACGGAAACGAATTACAGTATCTTCATTGATTTCATGAAGTTCAGCATCCCGCAATAAACCATGTTCATCCAATTTATTGGTAATCAAAGCTAAAGCTAAAGGACCAGCATAAATCGGTATATTAGCTTGACGCAATAAATATGGTACACCACCGATATGGTCTTCGTGTCCATGAGTGATAATTAACGCTTTAACTTTATGCAGATTTTGAACGATATAACTGTAATCTGGAATAACATAGTCGATCCCAAGCAAATCATCTTCTGGAAACTTGATTCCAGCATCAATAATGATGATCTCATCTTGAAATTGAACCCCATAAGTGTTCTTTCCGATCTCGCCCAAACCGCCTATTGCAAAAACGCCGGTTTCATTGTTTTTTATATTTACTTTCATATTAAAACTCCGTTAAAGAGAATTCCGCGTGCTCTTGTTCATAAGCTAGGTGATTTTCATCAAGTGCTTGAATGTATTCAATGTTGTATGGGGTATTTTCTTCTACTTGTTGACGCACGATAACATCGCTTTCTGCTTCAACATAAATAGATTTTGTATCTTCTCTTTTTGGGTTTCTTATTTTTGTTTCTTGGTAATAAACTTTATAGATCATATGTTTTTTCTCCTTTATCTGCCAAAGCAGTTAATTATTTATTTTTATATTTTCTTACTGTAATTTTTGAACACAACAAAATGAGGTGGTTGACCACCTTAAAAACAATTGTCACCAAAAACATTCGTTGATGATGAAATGAAGCCTCGACTTTGCTTCACTTTACTTGTTTTATGGAAACTGTACTTTCTTTCAACCGTCCATTGTGTTGTGCTGTACAACAATTAATCGTATTTTATCACAAAACAGCGAATAAGTATAGAAACAGACTTGCCACTTTAAAGAAAATATTATTATTCATTTGGTTCATTTAGAGGTGGGACTTTCTTTTTATTGAAATACAAATTTAGACCAATAAAATGTAGCAAATAGACGATTACTAATGTTGTTGTCATAAATGGATTACGGACGATAACACATGGAATCGCAAAAACTACAAATAAAGTTGAAAATAACTTTATTCGGCCGAGAGGGGTGATCTTTTTTTCCACAATAGATTCTTGGATATATTTTTGGTAATGGGTCGATTCAATAAATTTTGTATATAAATATTCAGAACTGCGCATCCAGAAAAAAGCGGTTAAGATATAAAATATCGTTGTGGGCAAAAGTGGTAGGAAAATTCCTATCGTTCCCAGGCAAAATGTGAGACAGCCTAAAGAAATATAAAGTATTTTTTTCATTGATTCGATCCCATCACTTTCGTCTGATTTTAGTACAAAAATTAAAGTAATCACCATTATACCATAGTAAAAATGGTCCCGTTTATTATTCTGTTGAAAAGTGTGCGATTTTCATTTAAATATAATTTACCTGGCTGTTAGTTTTATGCTATAGTGAAAGTACTGGGTCAAAAATTGAAATGGGAGATGATTGATTGAAATTGATGTGGCGTTACACGATGAGATATAAGAAGCTATTATTTTTAGATTTCATTTGTGTTTTTGGATTTATATTGATAGAACTAGGGTTGCCAACGATTTTAGCACGAATGATCGACGTTGGGATCAAAAATAATGATTATGACTATGTAAAACAGCAAGGTTTGTTGATGATTGGGATCACGGTTGTTGGTGTAGCAATGAATATCATGCTAGGGTATTTTGGTGCACGAATGACAACAAATATTGTACGTGATATTCGTGATGATCTATTTGAAAAAGTACAGACTTTTTCTCATCGTGAATATGAAACAATAGGAGTCTCTTCATTGATTACCAGAACTACAAATGATGCGTATCAAATTATGTTGTTTATGGGAAATATCTTGCGGATCGGTTTCATGACACCGATGATGTTTTTTGTCAGCTTATATATGGTTATGCGTACAAGTCCATCATTAGGTTGGCTTGTTTTAGGAGCTTTACCATTTCTTTTAGCAGCTGTGGTATTGATCGCTAAAATATCTGAACCATTATCCAATAAACAGCAAAAAAACTTAGATGGAATCAACGGAATTTTAAGAGAAAATCTTTCTGGTTTGCGAGTGATTCGTGCTTTTGTTAATGAGAAATTTGAAGAAAGTCGGTTTAGCAAAGTCAATGAAGACTATACGAAAAGCTCTAAGAGTCTTTTCCGCTTAATGGCGGCAGCACAGCCAGGATTTTTCTTTCTATTCAATATCGTGATGGTATTGATTATTTGGAAGGGTGCACTTCAGATCGAACAAGGGAGTCTATTAGTTGGGGACTTGATTGCGTTTATCGAATATATTTTCCATGCACTATTCTCATTTATGTTATTTGCAAGTGTCTTTATGATGTATCCTCGTGCAGCTGTTTCAGCTCGCCGAATCCAAGAAGCATTCGATATGGAGCCTGTGATTCGCGAAAATGAAGCGGGTATCACAGAAACGAAGACAAAAGGCTACTTAGAATTTAAAAATGTTACATTCGCTTATCCTGGACACTCAGAAAGTCCCGTGATCCGTAATGTTAGTTTTACAGCGTCACCAGGTGAAACTGTTGCGTTTATCGGTAGTACCGGGAGTGGGAAATCAACATTGATTCAACTGATCCCACGTTTTTATGATGCTTCAGAAGGTGAAGTTTTACTTGATGGAATCGATGTACGTGATTATAAATTGAGTACATTACGCAATAAAATCGGTTATATTCCACAAAAAGCGTTACTGTTTACTGGAACCATAGCAGAAAATATGCGTTATGGCAAAGAAGATGCAACAGTAGAAGAAATGGAATTAGCAGCAGAGATTGCCCAAGCAACAGAATTTATTTCGCAAAAACCTGATGGATACGATGAACTTCTTTCAGAAGGCGGAACAAATTTCTCAGGTGGTCAAAAACAACGTTTAGCAATCGCTAGAGCAGTGATTCGCCGTCCAGAGGTTTATATATTTGATGATAGCTTCTCAGCATTGGATTATCAAACAGATGCGAATTTAAGAGCACGTTTGAAAAAAGAAACAACAGAATCAACTGTTTTGATTGTCGCTCAACGAGTTGGAACGATCATGCACGCAGATAAAATCATCGTACTAAACGAAGGCGATGTCGTTGGTATCGGTACCCATCGTGAATTGCTTGAGAATTGCCCTATCTACTATGATATTGCTGCTTCTCAATTGTCAGGGGAGGAATTAGCATGAAAAACGCACTCTCTTCTATTAGACGTTTAGGCAGATATATCAATCCTTATAAGAGAACTTTCATTTTAGTGATTATCTTTACTGTTTTGACTGTTGCTTTTAATGCAGCGATGCCTTATGTTTCAGGTTTACCAATCACTGAAATCAGTAAAAATGTTGCAGCAGGGGATGGCTTGAATTACTCATATATTATCAAGTGTTTGATATGGATTTTGATCGTCGGACTTGGTTATTGTGCGGCACAATTTTTGTCAGGATTTTTAATGGCAACGGTCGTTCAACATTCAATGCGAGATTTGCGCCGTGATATCGATGAAAAAATCAATCGTCTACCTGTTTCTTATTTTGATAAGAATCAACAGGGAAATATCTTATCTCGTGTGACCAATGATGTGGATGCTGTGAGTAATGCAATGCAGCAAAGTTTTATCAATATCGTTTCAGCTATTTTAGGAATTGTTATGGCTGTTGTGATGATGTTTTATATCAATTGGTTGATGGCGTTGATTTCGATCATCATGATTCCTTTATCCTTATTTATTTCCAAAACAATCGTTGGTATTTCACAAAAATACTTCCAAGGAATGCAAAATGCGCTTGGCAGTCTAAACGGCTACGTGCAAGAAAATATGACTGGTTTTAGTGTTTTAAAACTTTATGGCCGTGAAGCAGAAACGTTACAAGGCTTTAAAAAGGTTAACCACAACTTGAATAGCTTTGGTTTTAAAGCAACGTTTATTTCAGGGTTGATGTTACCACTTGTTCAAATGACAGCTTATGGGACCTATATCGGTATGGCTGTTTTAGGTAGTTATTATGTTATTACTGGTGCTATCGTGGTTGGACAGTTGCAAGCTTTTATCCAATATATTTGGCAGATCAGTCAGCCAATGGGGAATATCACGCAATTGTCAGCGGCGTTGCAAAGTGCCTCAGCTGCGACGACACGTGTATTTGAAATCTTGGATGAACCTGAAGAAAAATTAAATGAACACGATATTCCATTACCGGAAAATGTTCAGGGGTCAGTTCAATTTGATAATGTCAGCTTTAGCTACGACCCTGCAAAACCATTGATCAGAAACTTGAACTTTGAAGTACAAGCAGGTCAGACGGTGGCGATTGTTGGACCAACGGGTGCAGGGAAAACGACATTGATCAATTTATTGATGCGATTTTATGATGTTAATGAAGGAGCAATCAAAATTGACGGTATCGATACGAAAAAAATGGATCGAAGTGATGTGCGTTCAGTCTTTGGCATGGTCTTGCAGGATGCTTGGCTATATGAAGGAACGATTGCAGACAATATCCGTTTTGGTAAATTAGATGCGACTGATTATGAAGTGGTGGATGCAGCTAAGACTGCCAATGTTGATCACTTTATCCGCACAATGCCTGATGGCTACGAGATGGAAATCAATTCTGAAGGAGACAATGTTTCTCTTGGGCAAAAACAATTATTGACGATTGCCCGAGCAGTAATTTCTGATCCAAGAATTTTGATTTTGGATGAAGCGACAAGCTCAGTTGATACTCGTTTAGAGGCGTTGATCCAAAAAGCGATGAAACGAGTAATGGAAGGGCGCACAAGCTTTGTGATCGCTCACCGTCTATCAACAATTCGTGAAGCTGACTTGATTCTTGTAATGAACCAAGGTGAAATCATTGAAAAAGGAACACATATTGAGTTATTAGAGCAAGGTGGTTTTTATGAAAAACTATATAACAGCCAGTTTGCTGAAGATGGCGATTACGATTAACAAGTATGAAGGAAAGACACCGATTAAGTGTGTCTTTCCTTTTTTGATGGGGATGAAGAAGCCTTTTTAACTACGGAATTTAGCCCAATTTGTTATACTAAAGATAGTAGAAGAGGTGAACAATATGACAAAAGAGTATTTTATTGCAGCAAGTGCCGATGTATATGGAAATGTAGTACTGGCTAAAGATACTAGTATTTGGTTTCAATCCGTGCTCAGAGGAGATAACAATACAATTACGATCAATGCAGGAAGCAATGTACAAGACGGCACAGTAATTCATGTTGATCAAGATGCCCCAGTGGTTATTGGTGAAAACGTGACGATCGGACATCACAGTATGCTTCATGGCTGTACGATAGAAGAGGGCGCCTTGATTGGGATGAGCTCAACGGTGTTAAATCATGCAGTGATTGGAAAGAATAGTTTGATCGGTGCCGGCTCCTTAGTTACGGAAGGGACGGAGATTCCACCAAATGTCTTGGCATTTGGACGACCGGCAAAAGTGATTCGCCCTTTAACGAGAGAAGAAATTCGGAAAAACAAAGAAAATGCCCAGCATTATGTAGCATTATCAAAAGAATTTGCTGCAGGAAATTATGCACGATTAGACTAGGAAAAAATCGTAGTCGGAACCATTTACATGTACCTACAAATTTTTGGCTTACTAGTTAAGAAAGAGGTGAAGAATGGATGTATTTGAAAGTTAGCGATGAAGCTCAAGTAAAATTGATTCCTTATATCGAAAGCAAAGCAGTGATTATTTTAGATTTAGACGATGGTGTTGGTAAGTATTCTAAAATGGGTATCTGCTCTCTTGATACAAGCTTTCGCTTATTGATATTGGATCAATTGCAGGATAAATCTGATTTTGATTTGACAGTAGATTCCGATATTGGGGCTATTTATATCAAAGATTATTCTAAACGCTATTTGGATGAAGAGATGACGCTAGAAGTTGATCCTCGATTACAAGTCTTTAAATTGAAAAGTCCTAGTGGGATTTTGGATGGGAATGTGCCAATTGTAGATTTAAGACCGTAATAAATTAAAAAGAGGTTGAGACAAACACCGAGGGCATCGCCCTTATGGGTATTTGTCTCAACTTCTTTTTAATCAGGTCTTTTTAGATCAAACAAGTCATTTATATGAGCATACGTATTACCTGCTAAACGTGCAATTGGTTTGAAGACTTCTGGTAAGATGTACTCACGTTCTTGATCAAATACAGCTTCATCAAAATAAAAATCGGTTATTTCGACAATAAATAAATCGGTAATGATTTGATCGTGATGATTTTTAATTGGAACATATTGATGTAACCGTGCTTCCATACGAATAGGCGCTGCCGTGATTCCAGGAACAGTCACAGATTTACTAGCAGTCGTTTCTATTTTGTTGATGGTAATTTCACTTTGATCTGCTCTTAAAGAAGCCGCTGTTTGATTCATGGATTCAACTACGTGGTCATTGACTAAGTGGATTACCAGTTCATTTGTTTCTATAATATTTCTTGCGGTATCTTTTATTTCTCCATTTCGTCTAAGAATCGATAAGGTGACTAAAGGAATATCGGAAGCTGCAGCATTAAAAAAGCTGAATGGTGCAGCATTTATAGTTTCTTGATCCTTATTCAGTGTTGTTACCCACGCGATTGGACGCGGGATGATACTGCCTGATAGAAATTTATAGGATTGTTTTGATGATAAATATTTAGTCGGATAATGCAACATAAGGCTTCTCCATTTCTCTGTTATTAACGTGCTTTATTTGCATCAGAAGTGTCAAAAGGACGAACAAATTCTTCGATTTCTTTTCTTTTTCCTTCTAAAAATGGTGGTAAAGATAATTTTTCTCCAGCTGCTTCATATGTTTCATCTTCTAAGAATCCTGGTCCATCAGTAGCTAATTCAAATAAAATATGAGGAGCCGCTCTGAAATAATCAGATTTGAAATAAAAACGTTCAACAAAACCAGAGCTAGGAAATTGAAGTTGATTGATTTTGTTGATCCAAAAACGTAATACGTCTTGATCTGCAACACGAAGAGCTAAGTGATGAACATTTCCAAAGCCTTCTTGTGCATCTGGAAGATCGTTTCGATGTTCAACAATGATACTGCCGCCATTGCCTCCTTCACCGACTTCAAATAAATGGAAATTACCTTCAGCATCGACTAGCTTAAAGCCTAACACTTCAACTAAAACTCGTTGCATATGGTCAAAATCTGCTACGGTTACAAAGACTGGACCTAATCCAATCAGCGCATGCTCAGCTGGAACGTCTGTTTTTTTCCAAGGTGTTCCACTTGCTACACCTTGATTGTTCTCATCAGAAATCAATTGATATTGCTGTTTGTCGAAATCTTCAAATTCAAGATATTTTTTACCAAAACGTTCTTGGATTTCTCCATGATCAATTTTATTTTCGTTAAAGCGTTCGATCCAATAAGCTAAAGAAGCATCGTTTTTAACGCGAAATGATGTACGAGAAATAGTATTTGTTCCTTTAGTTCCTTGCGGGATGCCAGGGAAATCGAAAAAGGTGATATCAGTACCAGCTGAACCAAGGTCGTCAGTGAAGTATAAGTGGTACGTTTCGATGTCATCCTGATTGACTGTTTTTTTGATTAGGCGCAACCCTAGAGTATCTGTAAAAAAGCGATAGATTTTTTCTGCACTTGATGTCATAGCTGTAACGTGATGAATTCCTTTAATTTGTGTATCCATAATATAAAACCTCCAAATTGATAATTATTATTTTTCACTTACTAAAAGTAAGTTTACATCTAAACTAAGAATTAAGCAACTGTTTTCTCTTCTCCTAACTATTGATGGAAAGAATAAAGAGGAGTACTATAGGGATATTAAATGAAAAAAGGAAAGTAGGGGAAAATCATGGAAGAGAAAAAAACGTTTCATGTTAATGGATATATCGCGTTAGTAGTGTTAGTTATTTTAATTATTATTGGCGGGTACTTTACTTATATTGGCGTAATGGACGAAAGTTTTGGCATGATCACAATTGGTTTGGTATTGTGGGGGATATCAGCTCTATTTTTAAGCTCATTAACGATCGTTAGTCCAAATCAGGCAAAAGCAATCTTATTTTTTGGACAATATTTAGGTACGATCAAAGAGAATGGCTTATTTGTGACAACACCTTTAACTCAAAAAATCAATGTTTCACTAAAAGTGCGCAACTTTAATAGCTCGTTGTTAAAAGTAAATGATTCCGATGGGAACCCTGTCGAAATTTCTGCAGTCGTTGTTTTCAAAGTCGTTGATACGGCTAAAGCTTTGTTTGATGTGGACCGCTACCAAGACTTTATAGAAATCCAAAGTGAAACAGCTATTCGTCACATTGCGACACAATATCCGTATGATACGTTCAACGATGATGATTTGACTCTACGTGGAAATACGACCGAAGTTTCAGAAGAAATGGCGAAAGAATTGCAAGAACGTCTAGCTGTTGCGGGAGTCGAGGTCATTGAAACACGCTTAAACCATTTAGCCTATGCGACTGAAATTGCCAG
This sequence comes from Enterococcus ureasiticus, assembly GCF_001730285.1. Taxonomy (GTDB): domain Bacteria; phylum Bacillota; class Bacilli; order Lactobacillales; family Enterococcaceae; genus Enterococcus_L; species Enterococcus_L ureasiticus. Next base: position 48,896 of record NZ_MIJZ01000012.1, on the reverse strand, counting down.
TGCGATGCTGCAAAGACAACAAGCCAAGGCGATTCTTTCAGCACGACAAATTATTGTTGAAGGAGCAGTTTCTATGACACAAATGGCTTTGGAACAGATCGAAGACGGGCAAGAAATCAATTTTACTGACGACCGTAAAGTTCAATTGATCAACAATCTTCTCGTATCGATCATTACAGATAAAGGAACCCAACCAGTTATCAACACTGGAGATGTACATGAAAGATAGAACGAAAAACGAACAGATAAAGGAGGCAGAGGCTGATAAATTAGAAGCTTCTGTCTTAGATTTTTCAAAAATATTATAAGACAAAAGAAAGTGAGTCTCCTATGCATTATAAAACAATTTTATTTGACTTAGATGGAACAATCACTGATTCTGGGGAAGGGATCATTAACTCTGTCATCTACGCTTTAAAAAAGATGAACTTAAATGTGCCGAATCAAAACGATTTATTTTCTTTTATAGGCCCGCCATTAAGTGACTCATTTAAAAATTTATGTCATTTAGATGACCAATTCACTGAGCAAGCAGTAGGTTATTACCGTGAATATTATCAAGCCAAAGGAATGTATGAAAATCACTTATATGAAGGAATACTCGAAGTACTGACCGACTTACAACAAGCGGGTTGTACTCTTTATATTGCCACCTCTAAACCAGAAATCTACGCAAAACAAATCTTAGCTCATTTTAAACTAGATCGTTATTTTGTTGGGATATATGGAGCTAGTTTGAATGGTGAACGTTCAAAAAAAGAGGATGTTATACGATATGCTCTGAAATCTGCAGGAATTACCGATTTAAACAAAACACTGATGATCGGTGACCGCAGTCATGATATGATTGGAGCAAAAGAAAATCGACTAGCGTGTATTGGTGTGTTATATGGATTCGGTGATCAAGTAGAATTGGAAACCGCTGGTGCTGATTATATAGCAGAAACTCCTGAAGATATAGAAAAAATAATTTTAGAAAAATAAATAGAAATGCGAGCTTCCAACGTAGGAGGCTCGTTTTTAATGTATTTCAGTAAACTTATTTTACTTATACGCTCAAAAACAAGATTTTATCTTAAGAAAATAAGAATAATTATGGTGATTTAGTGAAAAAGATGAGAGATTCTCAAATTTTTTAATGAAACGCTGATAAATTGATAAAAGAAAGCCCTTTCTTCGGGTATAATTAAGTTCAATACATCACATGAAGGAGAGTCTTATGAGCAAAACAAAAACAGTTATTGTAGGTACTAATCACGCAGGAATCGCTGCAGCAAACACATTATTGGATACTTATCCAGATCAAGAAGTAGTAATGATCGACCGAAATACGAACCTTAGCTATTTAGGCTGTGGAACAGCGCTATGGGTAGGACGTCAAATCGAATCTTATGAGAATTTATTTTATACGAATAAAGAAGCCTTTGAAGCAAAGGGCGCTAAAATTTTTATGGAAACTACAGTGGAAAGTGTCGATTTTAAACAAAAAAAAGTTCATTGCAAAAAACATAACGGGGAAGAATTTACAGAAAGCTATGACAAATTGATCTTAGCAACTGGGTCAGCACCAATCAATCCAATGATTCCAGGAAGGGACTTGAAAAATGTAGAATTCTTAAAACTTTTCCAAGATGGTCAAACAGTTGATGCTGCAATGGCAGATGCAGAAGTCAAAACAGTTGCTGTGATTGGGGCAGGTTACATTGGTGTTGAAATCGCTGAAGCGGCGAAACGTCGTGGCAAAAACGTTCTATTGTTTGATGCCGCAGAAAGGTGTTTACCGAATTACTATGACAAATGGTTTACAGATGATATGGACAAAGTCCTAGCTGAGCATGGTATTGAGCTTCATTACAATGAATTGGCGAAAGAATACAAAGGGACCGAAAAGGTTGAAGCGATTATAACTGACAAAGGAGAATACGCCGTAGACTTAGTAATCAATGCAATTGGGTTCAGACCCAATAATGGTTTAGGAAAAGACCACTTAGAATTATTTGCTAATGGTGCCTATCTTGTTGATCTTCATCAACAAACAAGTGACCCAGATGTCTATGCAGTAGGTGATTGCGCAACGATTTTCTCAAATGCTGTGCAGCAGACAACGTATATCGCGTTAGCAACAAACGCAGTTCGTTCAGGAATCGTCGCAGCGCATAACGTTGGTGGAACACCACTAGAATCGATCGGTGTTCAAGGGTCAAACGGTATTTCAATTTTCGGTTACCACATGGTATCTACAGGATTGACTGTTCAAGAAGCAGAAAAATTAGGCTTGAAAATAAAATATACTGAATTTGAAGATTTACAAAAACCTGGATTTATGAAAGAAAATAACAAAGTGAAAATCAGAATCGTATACGAAGAAGACTCACGCCGTATTGTTGGAGCACAGATGGCTTCTTATGAAGATATCTCAATGGGAATCCATATGTTCTCATTGGCAATCGAAGAAAAAGTAACGATCGATAAACTAAAATTACTAGATATTTTCTTCTTACCACACTTTAACCAACCATATAACTATATTACAATGGCCGCACTTAGTGCAGAATAATTACGATTTTAATGGCTGAGGACATAAGTTCTCAGCCTATTAATTTGATTTTAAAAAGAAATCAAATCTTACAAGTTAGTGACTTTTCTCTAAAAAAGTTTAAATTTAAAAAGCTTTCATGTATAATGGTTAAAGTTAAGGAAGATACATAGAAAGTAAGGAGGATTTGTTTTGGCAGAAGATAACCAAAATAATCAAGATCATTCCAATGCTTCATTCAAAGATCAGGTCTTGCGTTCTTTGCGGGGAGAAGAAATAGGGAATGATGATTCAGCTTCTTCTGAACACAATGCTCAGAACGTATCGCAGCATAACGAAGCAGAATATAATAGAACACAGCGTTCTCAAACAGATAATCAAAAAGACCCGATAAAACTAGATGAGATGGAATCAGTTGGCTCCCGCAGTACAGAGCATCACACAAAACGACCAGAGCCGTCGGATGAACAGTTGCAGATCCCTAATGAAGATAATTCTAACAAACGTACTAGAAAGAAAGAAGATCGCATTGTCAGCCGGATCGTGCTGATTGTAACATCTGTTTTGTTATTAGTTATAGCGATTTTTGGTTTTACTTTTTATAAGTACGTCAATGCAGGATTACAACCGCTTGACCCAAAAGATAGTAAATTAGTCCAAGTACACATTCCAGAAGATTCATCGAATAAGAAAATTGCCAACATTTTAGAAGACAGCAAAGTTATCAAAAGCGGAATGGTGTTTAATTATTATGCGAAATTTAAGAATCTGACTGATTTTCAGGCAGGCTATTATCAAATGTCGCCAGACATGACGCTAGATGAGATTGGTGCACTTTTAAGAGAAGGTGGAACAGCAGAGCCGACGCAACTTGCTGATGGAAAAGTAACGATTCCAGAAGGCTTTGACATTGATAAGATTGGTGATGCAATCGAAAAGAATACTAATTTTAAGAAGGATCAATTTATTGAACTGATGAAAAATCAAGCATTCTTTGATACGATGAAGGAAAAATATCCAGAGTTATTGACAAGTGCAGCTGAAGCAAAAGACGTTCGTTACCACTTTGAAGGTTACTTATTCCCAGCAACATATGACTACTACAAAGATGCAAAACTAGAAGATTTTGTCGATCAAATGATTGCGAAGTCCAATAGTGTAATCGAACCGTTTATCCCAATGGTCCATGCTAAAGGCATGACGATCCAACAAGTGTTGACACTTGCTTCATTGGTTGAAAAAGAAGGAGTAAAAGAAGAAGACCGCAAGAAAATTGCGCAAGTTTTCTTTAATCGAATTGCGGCTAATATGCCGTTACAATCAGATATTTCTATTTTATATGCGTTAGGTGAACATAAAGAATTAGTTACGTATAAAGATTTAGAAGTAGATTCACCGTATAATCTTTACAAAAATACTGGTTATGGTCCTGGACCATTTGATAGTCCTAGTGAGCAAGCAATCAACGCTGTTTTAAATCCAATAGCAAATAATTATCTTTATTTTGTTGCTGATATCTCAACTGGAAATGTTTATTTTGCTGAGACTTATGAACAACATCAAGAATATGTGGAACAATATGTAAATAAAACAGAAACTGAAAAAAGTGAATAACTTTTAAGTTTGCGTAATATATTACGAGCCAACCTATAACTTAGGCGGCTCGTTTCGCTTTACTCAGGATTTGCGCGTTCAATTACCAGAAGGAGACTGAAAGAGCAATCTATTAGAAAAAAATCTAGGAGATTTATAAAAATTAAGTGAATATTATTTACAATTTGCTTAAAGCGTGGTACTCTTTTCTGGATTGAAAGCGGAATTTTTCAACGAAAATAAAATAAAAACATTGTAGTAAGTTAAGAAGGAGAAATTAACATGGTAGAAAAAGTATTTCCTATGACACTTGAAGGCAAAGAAAAATTGGAACAAGAACTTGAAGAACTAAAAACGGTAAAACGAAAAGAAATCGTTGAACGTATAAAAATTGCAAGAAGTTTTGGCGACCTATCAGAGAACTCAGAATATGAGTCTGCCAAAGATGAGCAAGCTTTTGTAGAAGGAAAAATCACTACTTTAGAAAATATGATTCGTTTTGCGGAAATTATTGATAATAATGGCGTTGATACTGATGAAGTATCAATCGGTAAAACAGTGTCATTTATTGAATTACCTGATGGTGATGAAGAAGAATATACTATTGTAGGTAGCGCAGAAGCTGATCCATTTTCTGGTAAAATTTCAAATGATTCACCAATTGCACAAGCATTGATCGGTAAAAAATTAAATGATCAAGTCGCTATTGCAACTCCTGGTGGAGATATGCAAGTAAGAATCACAAAGGTTGGTTAACAAAACAGTTAATAAGAACAAAGGGCGGGCCAAAGCTAATATTAGTTTTGACTTGCCCTTTAAACCTGATTATATAGCGAGTTGATTCCTGTTAGTTGTAGAAAAATTAGGGCTAAAGTCCTATAGTAAAATGGGGCTTTAGCAACTAACATTAATAGGGGAATCAAGGTATACTAATTTCATAGGAAGGGGGATTATAATGAATAACCCATGGCGTTTTTTTATCGTAGTAGAAGCATTACTTTTTATATTAGCCTTATGGCAAATTATACATAACCCAGGCTTAGCAGTAGTATTAGTACTGGGTATCTTGAGTGCTGTTTATGCACTGAAAAAGGTTCATCGCAGTAATTTTAATAATTTCCAATTAGTGTTGGGTATTATCTTGATTTTAATTGGGGTAATGAATAGTCCTGCATTTTGGTTGATGTTAGTATTTGGCGTTTTATTTATTGGTTTAAAAGGTGTAGAAATCGCAGGCGTTGATATCACTCAGCGTGCACCTTGGAGAAAGAAACAAATGATCATGGTGGAAACAACTAATGTTGAACCAAAAAGCGGACGTCGTTTCAAACGTCCATGGTTTGCTAATGAACGTATCGGCAGTAATGTTTATGAATGGGATGACATCAATATAGATGTTCTTTCAGGTGATACGATCGTTGATTTAGGTAATACCTTATTGCCTAAAGATGACAGCATCATCATTATTCGTAAAGGATTTGGCCGTACAAGGATTTTAGTTCCGCTAGGCGTTGCCGTAACACTAGAACATTCTACTTTTTATGGAAATGTTAACTTTGAAGAAGAGAAATATCATCTGAAAAACGAATCATTAAGAGTCTACAGCAATGACTTTGATACAAATAACCGCCGCTTGAAAATCATGACTAATACATTGGTCGGGGATCTTGAGGTGATTCGTGTATGATGGGTAAGATTTCTCGACAGATGCTTTCCTTGTACGCCGCTTGCAGTACGTTTATTGTAGTTTTACTTACTCTATTTTCATACTTTCATTCAATCAAGCAAAAAAATTGGATGTTGGAATTACTTCAAAGGAAGGTATTTTACATTCCTTTGATTTTCCATATGCTTTTGATTTCCCTTTTGGTGGGATTATCAACGTTTTTACTCGTATCTATTGTACAAAAGGCACAATATGGTAGAATTGAAGAAAAACTTCGTTTATTAGCAAGAGGGAGCTACGAAAATCCAGCTTTGGCTAAAAATGTAGCACATGCTAGTAATGATCAATATATCGGGGAAGTTGACCGAGATATTTCCAAAGTCCAAACGAAATTATTAGAAATGTCAAAGGAATTGCAATTATTGAATAGTCGTCCCCAGTTGATGGACGGTGAAACAAAAGAAGAAATTTTAGAAGAAGAGCGTCACAGGCTCGCTAGAGAGTTACATGATTCTGTCAGTCAGCAGCTATTTGCCGCAATGATGATGCTATCAGCCCTAAATGAGCAAGCACAACGAAGTGAAACACCAGAGATATTTCGCAAACAGTTAGTAACAGTTACAGATATTATCAATGCTTCTCAATCTGAGATGCGTGCTTTATTGCTTCATTTACGTCCAGTAAGCTTAGAAGGGAAAAGTTTACGTAAAGGGATCGAGCAGTTATTAAAAGAGTTACAGACGAAAATCAAAATCGAATTGACATGGGATGTTGAAGATGTTCATTTGAATAATAGCATTGAGGACCATTTGTTTAGAATCGTTCAAGAATTATTGTCCAATACGCTTCGTCACGCTAAAGCAAAAGAACTTGAAGTTTACCTTCATCAAGTAGACAAAAATGTTTTATTGCGTTTGGTGGATGATGGTGTGGGATTTGATATGAGCGAAAATGACAATAAGGCTGGCAGTTACGGCTTAAAGAATATACGAGAACGTGTAGCTGGAATGGGCGGTATCGTTAAAATCATTAGTTTTAAAGGACAAGGGACAAGCGTTGAGATCAAAGTGCCTGTAATAAAGGAGGAAATAACAAGTGATCAAAGTAATGTTAGTGGATGACCATGAAATGGTACGATTAGGCGTATCTTCATATTTATCGATTCAAGAGGATATTGAAGTAGTTGGGGAAGCTGAAAACGGCCAGATTGGTTATGAAAAAGCATTAGAATTACGACCTGATGTGATTTTGATGGACCTAGTCATGGATGTGATGGATGGAATCGAATCAACAAAGGCGATTTTAAAAGATTGGCCGCAAGCACGAATCATTATTGTCACTAGTTTTATCGATGATGAAAAAGTTTATCCAGCGATTGAAGCTGGCGCTGCGGGTTATCTATTGAAGACCTCTACGGCTCACGAGATCGCGGATGCTATCCGTGCTATTTCTAGAGGAGAACGGGTTTTAGAACCGGAAGTAACGACTAAAATGATGGAACGTTTGACGAAAAAGCAAGAACCTGTTCTACACGAAGATTTGACGAATCGTGAACATGAAATTTTGATGTTGATCGCCAAAGGACGTAGTAACCAAGAAATCGCTGATGAGCTATTTATTACGCTTAAAACGGTAAAAACCCACGTATCAAATATCTTAGCAAAATTAGATGTTGAAGACCGAACACAAGCGGCTATTTATGCGTTTCAGCACGGGTTAGCAAAATAACAAGTTGAATCAAATGTTGATTCAAGGTGAATGAGATAAACGTTACTAGTTTGTCTTGCTCGCCTTTTTTGTATATTAATTAGTAACGAAATAAAACCTCTGTTTCTGTTCAATTGTCAGTCTGTTTGTTATACTTAAATTAAATTTAACGGTAGGAGAAATAAACATGAAGCAAAATTTTGCAATTATTGGTCTAGGAAGATTTGGCGGTAGTATCTGTCAGACTTTGATCGAATCTGGTCAAGAAGTTTTAGCTATTGATAGTAATGAAGATCGAGTGAATGAATATATGAATATCGCAACGCATGCTGTTGTGGCAAACGCCCAAGATGAAGCGACACTGCGCTCTCTAGGTATTCGTAATTTCGACCACGTCGTTGTTGCGATCGGTGAGGATATCCAGGCAAGTATTTTGGTTACTCTAATGGTCAAAGAAATGGGTGTGCCAAACGTTTTAGCGAAAGCTGTAAATGAGTATCATGCAAGAGTGCTAGACAAAATTGGTGCAGACTTAGTTGTCCATCCAGAACGTGATATGGGCATCAGAGTGGCACATAAATTGGTTTCTAGAAATATTTTAGATTATATTGAACTATCAAATGAAGTGTCATTAGCAGAAGTTCGTGTCTCTAATCCAAAATTTTATGGCAAAACTTTAGGTGATTTGAACTTTCGCCAGCGTTTTGGGCTAACGGTAGTTGCTATACGTCGCTCAAAATCACAAGTAATTGCATCTCCTGCTGCAGAAGAGATGGTCAGAGAAAACGATAATTTATTAGTTGTTGGGGAAACCGACGATGTTGATTTGTTGGATGAAAAAATGAATGAGTAAGTTCAAGCACTTTATTCTCTGAAAATCAGACTCTATGCTAAAATGACAAGTGGATACGTAAACTAGTCTCTCAGAAAAAAGCTAAATTATGAAAGAGACAAAAAGCATCGTAGTCATAATTTCCTATTTTCAGTCAGATTTGAGCCCGTTACGCTTTTAAATTAGGAGGAACTTAAAGATGAAATTAACAATTACGCCACGTGCACAACAATGGTTTAAAAATGAAGTAGGTGTTACTTCAGATAGTGGTATACGCTTTTATGGTAAAATTTATGGTAAGACAGATGTTCATGAAGGCTTTTCTATCGCAATGTCTGTTGAAGCTCCAGATCAACCGTTGGTCAAAGAAGAGATAGATGGGATTACTTATTTTATTGAAGAAACCGATGATTGGTTTTTTAAAGGATATGATTTATTTGTGGACTATGATGAAGAAGCAGATGAGCCAAAATATAAATTTGCTGAAAATAAAGAAGACCTGAAACAATAGTTTGATTATTTTTCAAACTATGGTGAGATAAAAAAGTGGAGCAAAACTATTTGTTGGTTTTGCTCCACTTTTTAAACATGAATATACAGCCTTAACGAAATAAAATAGGTGTATCAACCAACTAAAGAAGAAGTTTTTTCTGTATATCTTTTATGTAAAGTATCAATGAGACTCACTTGATAATCTAGTGCGGGGGATAATGGGATTATCTGAAAATTACCAGTCAGTCTGATTTTATCTGGTAATAAAAGTTTTGATGCCGCTATGTAAAAATCATAGTCATCCTCAGATGTTGAAGAAACAAATGAGACAGAGATAAATGAAATTTGTTCTAAAAAATCAAATAGAGATTGTAGGAAAATGGCATTGGGTGACAAAATAATGCCTACATTTAATTGATACTTTTTATTGCTGCGTTCGTAAAAAGGAAGCAGTAAAAAGGAACAAATATAAACTAAATCTTCTAAACAATTTTTGATCCAAGCGAATTCTGGCTCTGAAATAATCTCTTCTAAGAACGTTCTGACTTCTCTGGAAAGAGGTTCATATAAGGGATTTTGTTCTTTCATACAGGATTCCATAAAATTAATAGCGATTGGTAGTGAATCTTTTATTACAAAATGATTCAGACAGGTAGTGAAAATATTCGTATTCAGCACCTCTTTTTCATTATCAGAAAGTTTTTTTTCTGAAAATAAAGGTTGGTAAAAGGCATTAAAACGCTCAATTAAATTACCTAACGGTTGCTGATCACTTGCCATGTATTCTTTTACATAATGGATTCTAGGATCATCTGCATAAAAATAAATATTCCAGTAAAACATCATAAATGAAAGAAAAGTCGATTCTCTTTCAATAAAATGCTGAGGAATCTTCGCTTTTTCTAATTTTTTAACAAAGGAAATACTTGTTTGTGGAAAAGTTAGTTGTTTGAATGGTGGCTCAATAATGAAATGCTTCTTTTGGATTCGCAATTGAGAAATTGTTGTTAATAAATACCATTCTCTGGGCTCTATATATGTCATCCATTGATGGTCTTCGGGATCGAATAAATCAAAGCCTCTTTTTGTTTCATCTAAAGCTAAAAAAAGATCTTCGCCATAAGATGCAATCCAAAAGAAGTTTAAATAAACGATCCGAATTAAGTTTTCTTTTCCAGTGATCCGAAGTTTTGTACAATTTAACTGGATATCAAAATCCTTTAAATAATTAATCATAGGTTGAAGCCTTCGGATAATCGATGCTCGGCTAATAAAGTGATCCCTACAAAAATTTTCGATTGTGTATTCTTTTTCTAAAATGGTTGCAAGTAAAAATTTATAAGGTAAACTTTTGCGAAATAAAAATTGAGAATATGGAATATCACGTAACTTTGATGAATCTATGTGTACCTTCCCTTGATCCGTTAATAACTCAAAACCTTGTTTTTCCATGAGATCTGCATGTATTTCTGAAAACAATGAGTTCAAGCGAGCGTAAGAAAAGTCTGTGAATTGTTCAAAGTAATGAACACTGTATGTACCATCAGCCGTGGTCAATAAGTGATTAAAGACGCTGATTTTACGTTGGGCAACATCATCTAATAAAATGTCTTCTAGCATATTTAGTCTCCCTTTGTAATTAATTATGATTTTTCTGATAATAAAAGTTATTAATTTTACAAAAAATAATATATTATAGATACAAATCATTTACTCTATCTATAATAACCATTTATCTGTTGGATTTCAATTAGAAATTAAAGATAAAAAAAACATAGTTCAATTATTTTGAATTAGTTTTATACTCTATTTTTTATTTGTAATCGCTGTATTTATTATGGTTTAAGTAATCATATTTTTAGTTTAATTAAAAAATATGTGTTATTTATATTGGGGGGATTTATTTTTTGCTCTTGTTTTTTCTTTGAGTCAATTGTTGAAAAAAGTAATTAAAACTATTTATAATTTCATTATTATTCTGTTGTAGATATGTGCTATAATCATAAAAGAATACTTTTTGGAGGAAATGTCATGCTATCAATTATTGTTCCTTGTTACAACGAAGAGGAATCAATTCCTCTGTTTTTTGAAGAAGTGGAGAAGATAAGTTCACAAATTCAACATAACATAGAATACATATTTATTAATGATGGATCAAAAGATCAAACCCTAAATGCACTAAGAAAATTATATAAAGAGAATCCTGAAAAAGTGCGCTATCTTTCTTTTTCTAGAAATTTTGGGAAAGAAGCAGGACTCTATGCAGGACTTAAAGAAGCTAAAGGTAGCTTGATTACAGTGATGGATGTGGATTTACAAGATCCGCCTGAGCTGTTGCCTGAAATGATTCGAATGCTAGAGACAAATAAAGAATTAGATTGCATTGGCACAAGACGGGGTGATCGTGAAGGGGAACCTATTATCCGCAGCTTCTTTGCTAGAATGTTTTATCGATTAGTCAACAAAATCGGAGAAACAGAAATGGTTGATGGTGCTAGAGATTTTCGTTTAATGACACGTCAAATGGTAGATGCTATTTTAGAACTGACGGAGTATAATCGTTTTTCAAAAGGTATTTTTAGCTGGGTCGGTTTTAACACGGAGTATCTTTCTTATGAAAATCGCGAACGTGTAGCGGGTGCTACATCATGGTCTTTTTGGAGTTTATTAAGTTATTCGATTGATGGGATTGTCAATTTTTCAGAAGCACCGCTGAATTTGGCTTCTTATGTTGGAGCCTTCTCGTGTGTGGGATCAGTCATGGCGATGCTTGTTATTTTCTTTAGAACAATCATCAAAGGAGATCCTACTAGTGGTTGGCCTTCGATGGTGTGTATTATTTTATTTGTCGGTGGACTGCAATTACTTTGTCTTGGAATCATTGGGAAATATATCGGGAAAATTTTCTTAGAGACAAAGAAACGCCCAATTTATCTCGTGAAGGAAACAGAAAAAGATCAACAACAATAAAAAATACTGACTCGAATCTTTTATAGTGATTCGGGTCAGTATTTTTTATTTAGGTCAATACCCTTGGTGTAAGGCAATTTCATTTTTTGCTAACGTACCATCTTTTAGAAACTGTCTAAGGTTTTGTGTGAAAATCGTCAAAAGTTTTGACTTGAAACTAGGTGTTAAACCAGATACATGAGGAGTAATCAAAACATTCTCCATTTCCCATAATGGACTGTTATAAGGCAAAGGTTCTTCTTCAAAAACATCTAGAGCGGCAAAGCTTAATTGGCCTGTATTTAATGCATGGATCAAGTCGTTTGTGTTAACAGAAGGACCACGCCCGACATTCACAAAGACAGTACCAGGCTTCATGGCAAGAAACATTCGTTCGTTATACATTTGATACGTATCATCTGTCAGAGGGAGAATGTTTACAACAATATCCATCTCCTTCACGATACGGCTCATATTTTTATGAGAATAACACTCGATGAAGCCATTTGTTACATGACCAGAAGTGTTTACTCCATATGTTTGAATCCCTAATCCTTGTGCAAAGCTAGCAAGTTGTTGGCCGATGTGTCCAGTGCCGACAATCAGCATTTTTTGCATAGACAGTTGCTGATAGGAAATATTCTCTCTTGTCCATTCTTTTTTTGCTTGATTAATGATACTGGTACGAATGCCTCTAAACTCAGCTAATAAAACACCTAAAACATGTTCTGAAATTGAAATACTATGAATACCGCTAGCGTTAGACAGCAAAATACCTTTTTTAGAAAAATGGTCTAAATCATAGGTGTCCACACCAGCAGAAATAGATTGGACCCATTTTAGACGGCTCGTTTCAGAATCCAATAATCGCTGTCCTAAATCTTTATTCCAGCCTAACATGATCTCAATATCGTCCTCAATCATTTGTGGTGATTCTCTGGTAGCATCAATAACAATATAATCAGGAGCGTTTTGTCTGATTGTCTCAACTTGTTCTTCTTTCATCTGTTCATAAAGATAAATTAGTGGTTGTCCCATGTTGATTCCCCCTTGCTAATCCATTGTAACAAAAAAGCACCTCAAACAAAAAAAGATTGAACTATTGCTAGTTTCAATCTTTTTTTGAGAATCATCTATATTATATTTTTTCTCCACGAGCATATGCTGCGGCAAGACTATCAACTTCTTTTTTCAACTCATCAACCATAATTTCTTCTGGAACGGTACGAATGATTTTGCCTTTTTTGAAAAGCATTCCTTTACCATGTCCACCGGCAATCCCAATATCAGCTTCACGTGCTTCACCGGGACCATTAACGGCACAGCCTAAAACAGCAACTTTGATTGGAGCCTTGATTTTTTCGATATATTCTTCGATTTCATTAGCAATCGGAATCAAATCAATTTCGATTCGGCCGCAAGTAGGACAAGAAATCAATGTAGCGGCATTACTTGCTAAACCAAAAGCTTTTAAAACTTCTTTAGCCACTTTGATTTCTTCTACAGGATCAGCGGATAATGAAACACGACAAGTATTTCCGATACCTCGAGACAGCAATGCACCAAGTCCTGCGGCAGACTTCATTCCGCCAGAAAATTTGGTCCCAGCTTCAGTGATTCCTAAATGTAGAGGATAATCAAACGTTTGTGCAGCTAAAGTATAGGCTTCAATAGCTAAGTTAACATCACTAGCTTTTAATGAAACGATAATATCGTAAAATTCTAAATCTTCAAGTATTTTAATATGTTCAACAGCACTGGCAACCATAGCCTCAGCCGTTGGATAACCATATTGCTGTAAGAATTTTTTTTCTAGAGAACCCGCATTAACACCGATTCTTATTGGTATCCCTTTAGATTTACAAGCGGTAACAACTTTTTCTACACGGTCTTTACGTCCGATATTTCCAGGATTGATTCGGATCTTATCAACACCTTGTTCGATTGCTTTTAATGCTAAGCGGTAGTCGAAATGAATATCAGCAACTAAAGGAATTGAAATTTGACTTTTGATAGCACCTAACGCTTCAGCTGCTGCATCATCTGGAACAGCTACTCGAACGATTTGACAGCCAGCATCTTCCAAACGCTTGATTTGAGCTACAGTACCTTCAATATCATGTGTTTTTGTTGTGCACATACTTTGAATGAATAATTCATCATTTCCGCCAATCGTTAAGTCGCCGACCTTAACTTGACGTGTATTTTTACGATGGGTCAATTCTCCCATAATGATTCTCTCCTTATTGCTACACTATTATTTTGCTGATTAGATTTCAACAAGTATAATTCATGGTTTATCTTATCACATAATCATACACCTGAGAATGTAAGAAAAGTTTAAGAATAGATCAAGTGATTTTGACTTAACATTAAGCTAAAGGTGGATTTTGCCGCTCTTCAGTACGTGTCGCAAAGAAAAAGATCAATAAAGAAACGAAAACAATCAAAAAACTATCGTCAAAAGATCGATTAATAAAATGAAGAATACTGCTAACAATTACAGGGAATGTTGCACAATAGGTTGAAATTTTTAAGCAATCTAAAAATCGTAGCTTGTACAAACGAATCTTACTGTAAAGATTTGCGCCGATTGCGATCATAAGTAAATTGATAACCAAGTTGATGAAAGTTGGGTATAAAGTAACGACAAACACAATTAGTTTTATCCAAAAAGGGACACTAGCTTCATCCAAGGCCTTTTTTAAATCCGTACTGTTTAAACCATCTAAGGTCCCTTTAGCATAAGGAACTTCAAATTGATTGGTACCTAGCAAAGAGTCTGCGGCACTTGAATTAGGTAAAGACACGACAAATTCATCCTGTAAAAAGCCTAAACCAACAGCGTTACCGACTGAATCAGCCGTGACATCATTAAGTGAACGTTTTCCATCAGGATCAAAAGTAAAAATAATCGAGTTTGTTTGATAAATAAATCCTTTAGCTCCGCTTGCTGTTTTTAGTTTTCCATCAGTGATGTTAAAATCTGGTAATTTTGCGGCAATTTCTTGTCCATCACTTTTGATATCTTGCATTATAGAGAAGATTTGTTTTGTTATTGGAAGGGCAAGAATGATACTTAGAAAAACAACATATAAAATGACTTTCCAAAACGGCATTTTTTTAGCCTGATGGAGATCAGTTAGCTGAAATAATGAGTGTTTAAAAAGTGTAAATGAGTTCATAAATTCTCTCCTGACTTGAAATTGAGTACACTCGTCATTTTAAAGGAGTTAACAGGGAAAAACAAGTTTAGTCCAAACTTTGTAAGCAATTACTTTGAAGGTTGCCATAAAATCTGTTATGCTATAAATGTATGAAACGTTATACCTAATTGATGGAGGGATTTTATTATGACTTACACTTTACCAGATTTACCTTATGCTTATGATGCATTAGAACCTTATATTGACGTAGAAACAATGCATCTACACCATGACAAACACCATAACACTTATGTGACGAATTTAAATGCAGCAATCGAAAAACATCCTGAACTTGGGACTAAATCAGTAGAAGAGTTGATTTCTGACATGGATAGTATTCCTGAAGATATTCGTACTGCTGTACGTAATAACGGTGGCGGACATGCGAATCACTCATTCTTCTGGGAAATCATGGCTCCTAATGCTGGCGGCGCACCAACAGGTGATATCAAAGACGCTATCGATGCAGCATTTGGTAGTTTTGATAAATTAAAAGAAGAATTTAAAACAGCTGCAACTGGACGCTTTGGTTCAGGTTGGGCGTGGTTAGTTTTAAATAACGGTAAATTAGAAATTACCTCAACACCTAACCAAGATTCACCATTAATGGATGGCAAAACACCTGTTTTAGGCTTAGATGTTTGGGAACATGCGTACTATCTAAACTATAAAAATGTACGTCCAGACTACATTGATGCATTCTGGAATCTTGTAAACTGGGATGAAGTTAACAAACGCTTCGCAGCAACTAAATAATCTGAAAAATAAAATTTTTAGAAACTTTTTGAGGAAAACAGTAAATTACACTGTTTTCCTCTTTTTGTTTGTGGCATACTTATAGTTAAGAATAAAAAAATGGAGAGCATTGTGTAAAGGAGTTTTATAATGAATATAACGATGCAAAAAGTTCACGGATCAGAAAATGAGTTCTTTTTAATAGATGAAACACAATTGGAGCGTGCCTTTACAGATAAAGAAATCGATGCTTTACGTACCTATTTGTGTGATAGAGATAATGGTTTACTTAATGGAGCAGATGGCCTGTTACTTGTAGAAAAGGTAGCTAAGGGAGAATCATTAGCTAAGATGCGCGTAATCAATAGTGATGGTAGCGAAGCCAGCATGTGCGGTAACGGATTACGCACAGTTGCTAGATATTTAGCTGAAAAATATGACAAAGAATCTTTCACTATAGAAACCATGTTTGCAGATCTCAAAGTGAGACAAGCACCCAATTTAGCCAAACAAGTGGCGACCTATCAAGTGGAGATTTCACCTGTTCGCTTCGAGGCTGAAGCAATCCCGATGCATACTACAAATAATACGATAATCGATGAAGTGATTCCAGAATTATCAAGTGATTTGAGATTTTCAGTCGTAGCTGTTCCTAATCCCCATTTGATTACATTTGTTGATCATCAAACACTTATGGGAAAAGAGTTTGAACGAATTGCGACCTATGCAAATGGAGACAATCCGATTTTTCCTGACGGTGTCAATGTGAGTTTTGTGGAAATATTAGGAAATAACGAATTGTTTGTGCGAACTTTCGAACGTGGAGTTGGCTTTACAAGTGCTTGTGGAACTGCGATGTGTGCAAGCAGCTTAATGTATGTATTATTGCATGAAGGAGAGTTTAATGAAACGATTGCTGTCAAAAATACGGGTGGTATGGTAAAAACGGTGGTACATGAGGCAGATTCAGATGGCTATTGGATGGAACTGATTGGGAATGCGACAGTTACCCACCTAATATCTGGAGCTTTAATAGATTTCACAGAAGGTCACTTTGAAAAAGCTACGATTAAAGAAACAACTGAACAAGCAGATTATATAGGATTTTTAGAATCTATAAAATAAATGAACAGCAGATATTCAGGGTTGGTATGCCCAGAATATCATAATGAAAAAGCTGGTTATTTAATAGAAAGGTATCTTTAAGAGGAGTGTAATAGTGGTAAAAAGTAATTGGGTTGTTAAAGGTATTTACATAATGGTTATCCTCGTTTCAATTTGCATCTGTTTTTTAGGAATTAGATCAAATACTAATCAGGAACAGCGACGAAAAGTTGAGCATGCAAAATCAACGATAAAAGAGGAAGCTGCAAGAATCAAACGGCTGAATAAAAAAATCAGTCAATTTTATCAAAACGATCAGGAAGAATTTCTAGCAGATCCAATAGAAAAAGAGGAATTAAGGGATGTTGAAAGAAGCATCATCACTTTGAAGACCGAAGCAATTGATTTTGGTATAGAAAGCAAAGATTTTTCTGCAAATACTTCCGAAGTAACGCAAGGGAAAAAAGAATTAATGGTTAAAATGGAAGATATCAAAAATAAAAGAGATATTCAAAACCAAGTGACTGAATTACTGGTTCAAGCACCAATTGATTGGACAGCAGGTAATGGAGAGATTGTTATAAAGGAAACTACAACTGCGGAAAAAATTTCAAAGATTCGTAATAACATTTCTAAAACTGAAACTCAGTGGAGCACAGCCGTCACCACTTTTTTAGATGAGATGGATACACAGGTTAAACAATATAAGGATATAAAACAATCAATTGATATGATGGAACGAGATGGTGGATTAACGAGTGATGCAACGATCGAAAACATCATTCTTATTTTTAATCAGCTACCCCAGATTAAAAATGAAACATTGAAAAAAGAATTATTTGATAAGTTGGATATAATTGATAAACAGCTAGAAAAGCAAGAAATAGGGGATTTAGTAAGTGGACAAGAAGAAGTTCCATCAAGTGAATAACTGAAATAGTAAAGTGTTTTTAGAATGAAAAAATGTAAGCTATCAATTATTTCAACAATTGTTTAAATAATTGATAATGCATTCTTTGCAAATAACCTTGTACTTGAATCAGCTAGAATTTATAATTATTTGTAATGGAATTAATTGGAGGAAAAAATGGAAGAGACAATCAGTTTACAAGAATTATTGGGAGTATTAAAGAAACGTATTGGTTTAATCATTGTCAGTATGTTTTTAGGATTAGGTGTTGCTGGAATATTGACTTATTTTGTGATTACCCCTAAATATAGTTCTCAGGCACAATTAATCGTTCGATTACCACAAAATGAAACAACGAATGTCAATGACATCAATGGAAATCTGCAAATGATCAACACGTATAAAGATTTGATCAAAAGTGACACCGTAATGACAGAAGTACAGCAAAGAATGAAAACGGAGCATCAAAATGATTTATCTGTTGAAGCATTAGGCGCAAGCATTTCAGTAAATCAATCACAAAACTCACAAATGTTTTCTATCGTTTCTAAAGTAACTGATCCAATCGTAGCCCAAAATATAGCCAATCAGACTGCTTTAGTTTTTCAGGAGCAAGCGAAAGATATGGTGAATGTCGATAAAATTACGATTATATCTGCAGCGACTGCAAATGTGAAACCCGTCTCGCCAAATAATAAAATTAACTTGATGATTGGTCTAGCTCTGGGCATTGTGTTTGGAATAGCTGTGGCCTTTATTTTAGAGTTATTCGATAAAACAATCAAAGATGATGGTTTCGTTGAAGATGAGCTAGGCTTTACGATATTAGGTGTTGTTCCTAATATGACCGCAAAGGAACTTAGTGCAAAAGCAATTCGTACGCCTTCCAATTTAGTAATGCCTTCAGTTGAGCCGCGAAATCTTAATAAAGACATTCCAAGAACAATGCCAAAAGAGAACGATAAACCAGATAATTCTGCACCAGCACGCAGAAGTCGGCCACGAGTTTAAAGGAGTATAAGATGACAAATAAAATAAGACCTCAAAAAAAACAGAAAACCAAAGCCGTAAGTTTAATTACTTTAGCCGATAAATCTTCACCGATTTCAGAACAATATCGAACAATTCGCACGAATATACAATATGCTATGGTCGATAGAGATCTAAAAACATTAGTGATTACGTCCTCAGGTCCAAGTGAAGGGAAATCCACTACATCTGCAAATTTAGCAATTGTATTTGCCAATTCAGGCAAACGTGTATTGTTGGTAGATGCAGATATGCGTAAACCTACAGTAGCAAAAACATTTTCGTTAGATAATGTACGTGGTTTAAGTACTTTGTTAGGCAGTCGTGAAACAGTATTACATCAAGTTGTTCAATCATCAGGTGTCGATAATTTATTTTTGATAACAAGTGGCCCTAAACCACCTAACCCTTCAGAGTTGCTGGATTCTAGACGCATGAAAGAATTAATGGTGGAATTAAAACAACAATACGATTTAGTAATCTTTGATCTGCCGCCAGTTGTAGCTGTGACCGATGCACAAATTGTATCTTCAAAATCAGATGGAACGATTTTAGTTGTTCGAGAGAATGTTTCAAAAAGGGATTCGTTATTGAAAGCTAAAAATTTGTTAGAGTTGGTGGACGCGAATATTCTCGGTGTTGTATACAACGGATCCAAGAATATAGCAGATCAAGGTTATTACTACGGTTCGTAAATAACAGGTAGGAAGGAAATAATCCGATGATTGATTTACATTGCCATATATTACCAGGGATTGATGATGGGGCGAAAACAATTGATGACTCACTTGATATGGCTAGAATGGCCGTTAAACAAGGGATTACCCATATTCTTTGTACACCTCATCATAACAATGGTAAATATGATAATCCTGCTGGACAGGTAATTACTCATGTGGTAGCTTTGCAGAAAGAATTGGATATTAGAAGTATTCCCCTTGTCTTGTTTGAAGGACAAGAGGTTAGGGTTGGTGGGGATTTAGTGGAGCAAATCCAAACCGGGGATATTTTATTTACAGACCTTAATAATCGTTATATTTTAATTGAATTTCCTACTAACGATATTCCTGCATATACGGAACATTTATTTTTTGAATTGTTAAAAGCAGGTCATACGCCAGTAATCGTTCATCCAGAAAGAAACAGCAAATTTATTCAAGATCCTAACAGACTGTTGCCGTTTTTAGAGATGGGAGTATTGACCCAACTGACAGCGCCAAGTTATATTGGTGTTTTTGGAAAACAAATCGAACGAACCGCAAAACAGATGGTTGCTCATAATATGGTCTATATGATGGCTTCTGATGCACACAATATTAACAAACGTGGTTTTTTTATGAAAAAAGCCTATGATGCGATTGAAAAAGATATGGGTGTTGAACCTGTCAAAGCAATGCAGCAAATGGCTAGAGATATTTTAAATGGGGATGATGTACAAAGACCAGAGTTCAAGGAAATCAAATTGAAAAGATTTGGTTTGTTTTAAAAAAGTAGCTACACAGTTGTTGGTATGTGCGGTTACATAGTAATTATTTAATTAAACATAATATGGAAAAAAGTTGTTGGTAAGCAGTTTTTGTGTTAAAAGGAGTGGAAAATTTGGAGGGAAAGTTTGTGGATGTTGGTAAACGTGTTCAGCAAAAAAATGATTTTGGACAACAATCTTTATTTCTTAGATTGTTCAAAAGAATTGTGGATATTTTTGGTAGCGTACTTGGCCTAATTTTATTAAGCCCAGTGTTTCTAGTTGTGGCTTTTTTGATACGAAAAGAAGATCCGAACGGCCCAGTTGTCTTTTCTCAGAAAAGAGTTGGCAAACAGGGGCGTTTATTTACCATGTACAAATTTCGCTCCATGTGCATAGATGCAGAAGAACAGCTACACGATTTGATTGAATTAAACGAGATTGAAGGAGCTATGTTCAAAATAAAAGAAGATCCTAGAGTAACAAAAATTGGAAAAAAAATTCGGAAAACAAGTATCGATGAATTACCTCAACTATTGAATGTTTTAAAAGGAGAAATGTCATTAGTGGGTCCCAGACCACCGTTGCAAAGAGAAGTAGTTGCGTATAGTCAACGCGATATGCAACGATTAAGTGTCAAACCAGGATGTACAGGTTTGTGGCAGGTTAGAGGCAGAAACGACGTTCATTTTGATGATATGGTTGATTTTGATTTAGAGTATATTGAACATCAGTCAATTTGGAATGATTTTAAGATTATTTTTCAAACGATTAAGATTATGTTTTTAATTAGTTCAGATGATAATGGTGCGTACTAGTAAACAATTAATTAATAAGTCTAGTTAAAAATAATGCAGGAGATCGATACTAATGGACGATGAAAAAAAAATAATTAGAGTTGCCATGATTATGGGGAAAATGATTGGTGGAGGAATCGAAGCAGTTGTAATGAATTATTACCGTCAAATTGACCATTCTAAAATTCAATTTGATTTTATAATAGATAGTGATTCTACGATTGTTCCTAAAGAGGAAATTACTCAATTAGGTGGTAGAATATTTGAAGTTTCTCCGTACCAATCAATAAGAAGGTACAATAAAGATTTAGAATCTTTATTTAACAAAGAACACTATCAAATCGTTCATTCTCATATAAATTCATTAAGCTTTTTTCCGCTAAGAATAGCAAAAAAATGTGGAGTTCCAATCAGAATTGCCCATAACCATAGTACGGCTGCTCCAGGAGAAACCAAAAAAAATGCTATGAAATATATTTTGAGATTGTTTTCAACTATTTATCCTACACATTATGCGGCTCCTACCCTGTATGCTGGGAGATGGCTTTTTGGGAAAAAAATTGCAAGTACGCAATTAGAGATAATAAAGAATGCAATTGAACTTGAAAAATTTGATTATGACCCAATAGTTAGAAATACTCTTAGAAATGAATTAGGTTTCACTAAAGATGATTTTGTTATTGGTAATATTGGTCGGTTTGTTTGGCAGAAGAATCAGGCATTTATTGTAGAATTATTTAATGAAGTGTTAAAGAAAAAAGGAAATGCAAAACTTCTTTTGATTGGAGAAGGTCCTTTAAAACTAGAATTAGAAAAAAAAGTTTTAGCATATGGCATTGGAGACAAAGTAACTTTTTTCTCAAATACTGATAATATTCATGAATATTATCAAATTATGGATATTTTTTTATTTCCTTCGAATTATGAAGGATTAGGAATGGTGGCGGTAGAAGCTCAAATTTCTGGTTTACCAGTAATCACTTCAACAAAAGTTCCTATAGATGCGAAAATAAGTAATAGGTTTTATCAAATTGATTTAATGAAACCCAGAGAGCGATGGATAGAATGTTTTTTGACTATACCAGTTGAAAAGAGAGTAGGGAATATAAGCGAAGCGGATAATAATGGATATAATATTTATACTGAGGCTTCTAAACTTTTGAATTACTATGTTACCCTTTTAAAAAAATAAGGAGAAAAAATGTCAGAAAAATTGGTTTCAATTATTGTTCCAGTCTATAATCTTGAAAAATATATTGATAAGTGTGTAGATTCTTTAGTTAATCAAACATATAAGCATATAGAAATAATTTTAATTGATGATGGATCATCAGATGCTTCTAATAGTAAGTTGAAACAATGGGCATTAAGCGACAGAAGAATAGCTGTGTATGGACAGAACAATGGTGGTATGGGTTCTGCTAGAAATATCGGACTTAAAAATGCTAATGGAGAATATATTACTTTTGTCGATGGTGATGATTATGTGAGTGATACTTATGTATATAACCTTTACCAAGGTATTCAAATGGGTGCAGATATTTCTATGCTTAAGCGACAACTAGTGGATGAGGATGGAATAATCATAGGGAGAAAAATAACTTCTTCCCCAAAGATAGAGTTATTGACAGGAAAGCAAACGATGGAGGCAATTCTTTATCAAAATCCTGATACTGAGGTTTGGGGGAAGATGTTTCCTAAAGAATATTTCTCTGAAGTGAAGTTTCCTGTCGGTAAATATTATGAAGACATGGCAATAATGTATAAATTGATTGAGAAAAGTAGCAAAGTAAGTTATATGGATTCTGTTGATTATTTTTATGTACAACATAAAAATAGCATAATCAATAAATCTTTTAGTCGTAATAAAATGGATATTGTTGAAATTGGAGAAGATTTATCTACCTACATCCAAACGAAATATCCTGATTTAGAAATAGCAGTATCAAATAGATTATTTGCTGCGTATTCAAATGTATGGTTGCAAATCCCTTCAAACAATAATAAATATATAAAAGAAAATGAAATACTTTGGACTCTAATTAAAAAATATAGAAAAAATGTAATATTAAATAAGTCAAAAAATGCTAAAGCCAGAATTGGTGCAGCAATAAGCTTACTGGGCAGGAAAATCTTTAGAGTTGCCTTTAAAATAGCAAATTAATAATCGGAGGAAGATTAAATGGACTTAAAAAGTAACTTAATGTATAGATTATCTAAAAGTACCTTTATTCTTTCAAAAATATTAAGAAAATTGAAGGTGAATTCTTTTTTTAGTAGAAAATTCAATAAATGGCGTCATGAAATAAATTTAGCATACCTAAGAAATACGTGTTCAGATACAATTGATGAATATAAAAATCTATCAACGATAGAATCTAGTAAGAACGGTAATAGTAAGTATATCTGGATTTTATGGTTACAAGGTGAAATGTTAGCACCTGAAATAGTACAATCTTGTATTAATAGTATTAGACAAAACACTCTTGATTGTGAAGTTATTATTTTATCGGAAGAAAATTTAGATCAATATATCACTATATCAGATATAATTATGCAAAAACTAGAAGATGGAACAATAACTTATACTCATTTTAGTGATATTGTACGATTTAATTTGCTGAAAAATTATGGTGGACTGTGGATGGATGCTACATTACTAACGGTTTCACCTTTAAATAGTCAGTATTTCTCCAATTTTTATACGAGTGGACCATATGAAGATAATGAACTTTTTAATATTTCAGAAGGTAAATGGACGGGTTTTTTGATAGGGGGACCTTCAAATGATGCTTTATTCCATTTTATGTGCGACTTCTTTTTGAAATATTGGAATAATGAAGAAAAACTAATAGATTATTTTTTGATCGATTATGGATTAGAAATTGCTTATTTAGAAAATATTGGTGGACTCAGATTTTTTGTCGAAAATAGGATACCATCTAATCCAAACTTATTTGAACTAGCGCCATATTTAGGGCAAGTTTATTCGGAAAAAAAGTTTTTAGAACTGAAAAAAGACACAGATATATTTAAACTTTCTTATAAAATTAATGATAAGACTATGGATAAAACAGAAATGACGTTTTATGGTCAGTTGATTAGGGATAATTAAAAAATAACTTATATATGTAGAAAAAAATTCAGCATTTGTAGGACTAAAAGTAGGTGATACGGTGATTTATATTCTTTTTTTTGTAGTAGCCACAATATTATCTTTTTTTTCGGAAGTGGTTAGAAATAGAGGCAACAAGTATTTTTATGGCTTATTGGTGATGTTGCTTATTGTTACTATATCAATTCTAAATGGTACTCGCGATTTTACAATAGGAACAGATATTAGGGTTTATGGGAATAAGTATTTCGAACTAGCAGTTTTTAGTTATAGATTTTTTGACTATCTAGATTTGACCCGTTCTTTTTACAATTTAGACGTGGAGTATGGTTATCAGGCATTGAATTATCTGGTAAGTAGGTTTACAACTAACATTCATATTTTTTATTTTGTACTAGGAATTATAACAAATGGATTATTTTATCTAGGTATTACAAGATTTAGACAATGGGTTAGTGTACCATTTTCTTTCTTAACATATCTTTTCTTGTTTTATGGAAATACATTAAATATTATGAGACAGTCTGTTGCTATGGCATTCGTGTTCTTTGGAATAAGTTTATTTATGACCTCAAAGAAGCGTTTGGGAATAGTCATGTTGTTTTGCAGTTTGCTTTTTCATAATTCAGCAATAGTTGGTTTTGCAATTTTGTTCTTATATATAATTTTAGAAAAGTCTAAAAATACTTTGAAGTTGCATCTGACAATACTACTCTCCGCACTAGTAGTATCTGTGTCGGCCGTAACTATTTTAAGTATGCTAACTAAAACGGGTATAATTGGGAATAAATTTGAACAATACATTGGGAACAATCAATCAGAGTCAGAAGTTTCATTATCAACTATTGGAATGCGTCTACCAATCGCTGTATGGTGGATTATCTCATATAAATCTTTAGTAAAGAAAAACCTATTTTTTTCTTTTATGTTTTTAATAACTATGATGGATTTGATCTTTATCTCGTTGAGAACGATTGATATCACAGTTAGTCGCGTTATCTTGTATTTATCGGTATTTAAAATTATCTCTTATCCCTTGATAATAAGGTATTCAATTAAAGATAAGAATATTAGGTTTTTATGCTATTTATTATTTATTGCCTATTTATTTCTAGTATGGTTTTTACAAGTTGTTGTTGGTGGGAATGGTGAAATATATCCATTTACGTCAGAAATTTTGGGGATATAAATTTTCGTGAGAGTAAGTTTATGGAAAAATTTAAATACTATCAAATCATAAGTAGTTTGTTAGATTGATAATATTTTTTTGAAAGGTTGATTTGTTGATGAGAGAAAAAGTTTCTGTGTTAATGAGTGTTTATAATGAAAATCTAGATTGGCTAAAAGATGCTGTAGAATCAATAATAAATCAAACATATACAAATTTTGAATTTCTTATTATAGTAGATAACCCATTTAATTTTGAAAACATAAATTATCTAAAAGAATGGACAGTAAAAGATAGTCGCGTGAAGGTAGTGATTAATGAACAAAATATTGGCTTAGCTGAATCACTAAATAAGGCTATAGCGTTATCAGAAGGGGACTTTATTGCTCGTATTGATGCAGATGATATTGCGGACAAAAAAAGGTTAGAGCGCCAATTGAATAAATTTAAAGAGCAACCAACAATTGATTTTATTAGTGGAAATGTAGATATTATTGATGATGATGGGTGTTTAGTTAGAGAAGCTAGAACAAAAGAATATAATATTGAAAAATTGAAAAAAATATTACCAGTAGTAAATGTTTTAGTGCATCCAACTTGGATGGTTCGAAGAGATGTCTACGAAAAATTACATGGTTATCGCACATTTCCAGCAGCTGAAGACTATGACTTTGCTTTAAGAGCGATAGATTCTAACGTGATGATTTACCACATGAAAGAAAAACTAGGACAATATAGAATCCGAAATACAAGTATGGGCTATGATACGGCATTGGTTTCTCAAATTATAAGCAAGTATATTGTGGAACTTCATAAGAAAAGAAAAGCTGAAGGAATGGATTATTATGATATAGAACATTTAAATAAGATTCTTCAGATTCCAGAAGGAGAGAAAATAAAATATTCTAAATACATAGTAGAGCTGAAAATAAAAAATAGAGGAAACTTCATGAAGATGTTGATGACTATTTTTAAAGCAAGCGTGAATTCAAAATATTTTCGAAGAGAATTTATAAAAATGCTGTATATTCAATTTGCTTTAAGAGTATACTGAAAGGACTAATTTACCCATGAAAAAAATAAAAAAATGGATAGTAGATAATCCAGATAAGTTTCAATTATTGTTCTACTACTATTTTAAAGTTAAATATTCAAGAAAAAGGGACCTCAGTACAGATGAGTTTTTTAATAAAATAATGAAAGAATTGAAGAGCAATGGTGCTAAATTTATTGTAGTTGGTACTCCTGAACATGGAAATATTGGAGATGCTGCAATCGTGTATGCGGAATACATGTTTATTAAAAAAGAATTTCCTGAATTTCAATATATTGAAATTCCAGAAATTTATGTCCCAGAGTTTTCAGAAATACTTCCATCTCTAATATCAAAAGAGGACAAGGTATTGTTTCACGGTGGGGGGAATTTAGGTTCATTATATCCGGCTGTAGAAATTGTTCGTGAAAAAGTTGTAAAGAATATGATTGATTGGGAAATTGTATCCTTCCCCCAATCAATCTATTTTGAGCAAACTAAAGTTGGAAAAAAAATGTTAAAATTGAGTAAAAAAAATTATAAAAATCCTAAATGGAGTTTTTTCGCTAGAGAGCCTGTTAGTTTTAGTATAATGAAGGAGAATTATCCAGATTCATTTGTTGAATTAGTTCCTGATATTGTTATGTCCCTTGATATTTCACAAGAATTTGAAAAAAAAGAACGAAAAGGGGTAATTACACTACTTCGAACTGATAATGAAAAAGTGATTTCAAATGAAACAATAGATCAATTAAATGGGATTCTTTTGAAATTTTTTTCAAATGCTATTACTCAAAGTGACACAACATTAGAAGCTGGAAAAACAATTCCACAGAAATCGAGAAAAAAAATATTAGTAGAGAAGTGGAAAGAGATTGCTGAGCATGAACTTGCTATTACAGACAGACTCCATGGCATGATTTTTGCTTTTATTACGAAGACTCCGTGTATCGTTTTCAAAAATGGAAATCATAAGATTGAATCAACGTATCAGCACTGGCTATCAGAATGTGGCTTTATTCGGCTTGTTGATGATCACTCAAATAGTGAGATTGAGTCAATGATTCAAGATGTGCTAAATGCAAAAGATTTTGATTTTTCTTTAAAAGGGGAATATACCCCCTTAATTGAAAGAATTAATAGGATGAATCATGATGAGTAAGTATCAAAAATTAATAAGTAACTCTATTATTTTCACTATTGGTAATTTTGGAAGTAAATTATTGTTGATTTTATTAGTCCCCCTGTATACCTATTCGCTTACTCCGACAGAATATGGATCAGTTGATTTGTTAATGACAACAGTCAGTTTGTTGCTTCCAATCGTATCTTTAAATATTTTTGATGGTGTTATCCGTTTTGTTATGGATAAAAATGAATCGAAAGAGAAAGTTTTTACAAATAGTGTGTTTCTACTTTTTATTATGGCTATTGCTAGTAGTTTAGGAATTATCTGTCTGTCATTTCTTTTTCCATTATCAAATCATTTTTGGTATTACTTATATTGGATATTGATACTACAGGCACTTCAAACAACATTTGCTCAGTTTGCTAGAGGAATTGACAAAATTAAAGTATATGCTCTTAGTGGAGTTCTACTAACATTTGTTACTGCTGTATTAAATATTATTTTACTGGTTATCTTCAAAATGGGGATACAAGGTTATCTTATATCTTTGGTATTAGCAAATATAATAACAATTATATATATTGCTTGTGTACTGAAAATTTGGTCATTTATTCACTTTAACAAATTAGATAAAGAATTGATAAGAAGACTTTTAATTTATAGTCTACCATTAATTCCTAATGCAATTATGTGGTGGTTAATGAACGCGTCAAGCCGATATTTTGTTGTATTTTTTATTGGTAGTTCTGCAAATGGCCTTTTAGCTGTTGCAAATAAAATTCCTAGCTTAGTATCACTTTTAAATACAATTTTTATGCAAGCCTGGCAAATGTCAGCAATTGAAGAATTTGATTCTGAGGATAAGTCGGCATTCTATTCAAAAGTATTTAATTATTTTTCTATTGTAATGCTTTTGGGAGCTTCAGGGTTACTAATGATTTTAAAACCATTAGTAAAATTAGTTATTAATGTGGATTTCTATAATTCTTGGGAGATTGTTCCACCATTATTATTAGCGGTGGTATATTCAAGCTATTCTGGCTTTCTCGGAACAAATTATATTGCTGCTAAAAAAACGCAAGGAGTATTTCTCTCATCAATTATTGGAGCTCTGGCTAGTGTTATTTTAAATCTTTTACTAATTCCATCTATAGGAACAATTGGAGTGGGTATTAGTTCTATGGTTAGCTTTTTTTTAATATTTGTAATCAGATATTTTGATACTAAGAAATTTATTCATATGACAATTAACGTTAAAATTATGCTCATGTTTCATCTAGTAATTGCACTTCAAATCGTTTTTTTGTACTTCTTGGATGGAGTTAAATTGATGATAGTAGAGGTAATATTGTTTTTTTGTACTCTTTCTATTGGTAAAGAGATATTTGTTTTAATCTTTCAATTCTTAAGAGTAAAATTAAATAAAAAAAGATAAAAATTAACACACTTAATTAGGGGAGAGAATGAAAAATATAAAATTATACAGTGTGTTTATTTTTGTTAGTTTGTTGGTGGCGTTCTTTTTTACTAGATTGTTAATCTTGTTAATAGAAAGATACACGCAATTAGTTAAAGTTTTTAATGCAATAAATTCTTCATATTCAATCCTATTCCTAACTTGTTTTTTCATGTCGTTTTTTCTATTGATCCAGTTATATACGAAAAAGATTTTAGCGATTTATAGCTATGCTTTTTATATCTGTTATTTTTGTCTGTTGTTCATATTTCTTTTTCTTAAACAATCAAATAATCATGATGTTAGTTTAAATATTTTAACAGATTGGATGTATGCAGGTGGAATAAGTGAAAGTATATTGAATTTTGTTGGTTTTATCCCTTTTGGTATTTTATTTAAAAGATTGCAGGCTTTACAAACAGTTGTTTTGAGTTTGTTCGTAGTCACAGGAATTGAAACCGCACAATACTATTTTTATGTAGGAACGTTCTCATTATTAGACATTATTTTAAACGTTTCTGGAATGTGTGTGGGCTATTATGTAAGAAGACATTTGAAGAATTTGGAAATAGAGAAAAATAGAATCGCATAAGTTTGTTATTATTTTACAAATACATTAAGATATCATGCCAATTCCCCAAAAAAGTTGCGGCTTGGTTCAAATTGTGAGAAAATAGGTTTCATGAATTATTCTTGCAAAAATGAGGAAGTGTCTTATGAAGTTATGGAAAAAAGTAATATTAACCGCTTTAGGATTAGTTCTTGTTTCAGTTGCAGGTTTCTGCGCATATGGGATTAAAATGTATTCTGATGCATCTGGTACAGTAAAAGGTGTGTATGAATCAATCGACCGGACTTCTAAAAGAAGAGATGCGGCTGTGAATATTGATGCACAAGAACCTTTTTCAGTTTTACTGATGGGAATTGATACTGGTGATTTGGGACGGACAGAACAAGGTCGTTCTGACACGACAATGGTGGTTACGATTAATCCTAAAGAAAAAAAATCTACAATGATTAGTTTGGATCGGGATATTTTAACTAATATCGTTGGATATGGCACAGAAGATAAGTTGAATCACGCCTACGCTTTTGGCGGTGCAAAAATGGCGATTGATACGGTTGAGAATTTATTAGATATACCAATCGACAATTACGTATCGATCAATATGAAAGGTATGAAGGATTTAATTGATGCTGTAGGCGGTATTGAAGTGGATAATCCATTTGAATTTACGTTAGATGGTATTACGGTTCCTAAAGGTCACATCAAGCTTGACAGCGAGACTGGTTTAGCCTATGCGAGGATGCGTGAAGAAGATCCAGAAGGCGATATTGGACGTCAACGCCGTCAAAGAGAAGTTGTTGAAAAAATTGTTAATAAAGTCATCAGTTTAGATGGCGTTTCTAAATACAGAAAGATTTTAGATGCAGTCAAAGAGAATGTGAAGACAGATTTAACTTGGGATAATATGGTAGATATTCAGAAGAAATATATGCCCGCTTTTAAAGATATTGATTCTTTACAATTAGAAGGTGAAGGGCAAGAGATTGGTGGCATCTATTATCAAATTTTAGATCCAACCAAATTATATGATGTTCAAACAAATTTACGGGCTCAATTAGGTTTGCCTGAAAATAAAGATATGCAAGCAAAAGATAATAGTAACTATAATAATTATGTTGGCGGTAATGTGACTGGCTCTTATGGAAGTTCAGACACTGCTAATAATTATGACTATGCTCAAGATGCAGCAAATGTTGATCCGAATTCTTATACAGACCAAAATGTGGCAGATGAAGGACAATATTCAGGTGGTTATTAATAAAAAAACTTCTGTTCTCGAAAGAGAATAGAAGTTTTTTTATTTTATATCCACTTTAGACTAGAAATCTTTTTTATAGGGTGTTATAATTGGACTATACCAAATTTGAACAAAAGGGAGCAATATTCAATGGAAATTATCAAAGTAGCGAACGCAGAAGAAGGCGGAAAGAAAGCATTTGAACTCATTAAAGAAGGCATGAACAATGGTGCAAAAGTTTTAGGTCTTGCGACAGGAAGTACACCTGAGACATTATACAAAGAAATGACTGCAAGTGATTTAGATTTTACAGATATGACTTCTGTAAATTTGGATGAATATGTTGGTTTAGGTGGAGACGATGATCAAAGTTACCGTTACTTTATGAATGATCAATTATTCAATAAAAAACCGTTTAAAAACACATACGTACCAAACGGAAAAGCTGAAGATTTAGCTGCTGAATGTAAGCATTACGAAAGTATTATCGACAGCAATCCAATCGATATCCAAATCTTAGGTATTGGTCAAAATGGACATATTGGTTTCAACGAACCAGGAACTCCTTTAGATAGTCTAACTCATGTAGTTGAATTAACAGAATCTACGATCAATGCGAACAAACGTAATTTTGAAAAAGTAGAAGACGTGCCAACAAGAGCTGTTTCAATGGGAATCGGTTCAATCATGAAAGGTAAAAAAATGATTTTAATGGCATATGGTGAAGCGAAAGCCGATGCGATCAAAGGAATGATCGATGGAGCTGTTTCTGTTGATTTACCAGCAAGTGCTTTGAAAAATCATTCAGATGTTGTTGTCATCATTGATGAGGCTGCAGCAAGTAAATTATAAGAATCAAATGTGTGATCAGGGCTAGCTGCTTCGGTCACACTATTTTTTTATAAAAATGAACATTATTCTCTTAATTTAAATTAGTGATATAATGAAGTAGAAGAGCAATAGGAGGAATGAGTATGACAAATATCGATTTAACGGTTCCTGAAATTATCATACGCTTATGTTTGGCAATGCTAATTGGTGGGGTGATTGGATTTGAGCGGCAATATAAAAATCGACCAGCTGGTATGCGGACGCATATTCTAGTTTGTATGGGGGCTACGATTATCGCATTGATTCAAGTTGAAATTGCTGCAAATGCCTTGAACGATGCGATAAATCATCCAGAATTGTCTGGCGTGATTCGATCAGATCAGGCTCGCCTGATTGCTCAAGTAGTTAGTGGAATTGGTTTTTTAGGTGCGGGAACGATTATTGTGACGAAACAGTCAGTAACAGGGTTGACCACAGCGGCTTCATTATGGGCTATCGCAGGACTTGGAATTGCGATTGGCATGGGTTACTATGCAATTGCCATCACTAGTTTTATCGGTGTATTCATCGCCTTGACATTGGTAAAAAAAGTAATCCACGTTCCGACAACAAAAAAATTAGAGATTCGCTATATACACAAACAGGAAACGAAAGAATTTATCAACCAGTATTTTGAAGAACATAAAATCGAAATCGAAGATGTAAATTTTAATATGGTATTAGCTCAAGATACGCAAATTTATACGAATATTTATACGATTGATTTGCCAAAAGGAATGACCTATGCTGAAGTTATAGAAGATTTATCGATTTATAAAAATATAACTAAGCTGCGTTTGGTAAGTATCTAATCTATTTTTATGAGAATGACTAAAAGAAGGTCCCTTGAAATAGCATCGAGGAAACCTTCTTTTTTAGTATAGCGATTATTGTAGATAAAAAATAAGGATCCAACTTGATAAAACAGTCAAACAACCACTAAAAAAATTGACCCAATCATTTGTCATCCATGAGAGTCCACTGATCTGTTTCGTTTGTTTTAGATGATGTTGTTTTTGTTCTGTTATTTGATCACAGATAGGACAACGGTATTTTGTTTGAAGTGTTGCACCTAATAAACTATCCACAAGAGAATTAAAAACACCACAAATAAGAGGGACGATAACGAATAAACTAGTTGGAAGCTGAAAAATAGGATACCAACTATAAACTAGCCAGAAAACGACTGAAATCAATAGGCTACCAAAGAAAGAAGCAACACTTCCAAGCATAGATACACCACCGGACAATCCAGGTTCAATCTGTTTAAATGACATAATAGAACGAGGAACGCTCTTACTTAAAATTCCGATCTCAGAGCCCCATGTATCAGCAGTTGCTCCAGCAATTCCGCTAACATAACCAATCAAGAATAATTGGTTTTCTGTGTAATAGAAAAGAATTAAAGAAGTAATTGCTGGAAGACTATTAGCAAGTACTTGCCAAGCATCTCTTGTATGATCTTTTTGAACAAGTGATTTAGTTTTAGTCACGTTTATCCTTTTTTTTACCAAATGAATACATCCTGAACTTGCGAAAAATAAAATAAGTAATCCCCAAGTTGGCCATGATCCAAAACCACAAACAACTGTAGCAACAAAGATTAAAGCAAGTGCTCCAGATGTTGTAAGTAGACGAGCGATATAAGAAAACAGAGCAATTATGCTTCCTACAATTAAGCCTAACAGTAATTTATATAATAAAATAGTCATGGTACACCTCATAAAATAATTGCTTTAGTAAAAGCGTTGTGAATAGATTAAGTATATCATGGAAAGCCCATTAATATTAAAGCGAGAAATTCAAACTGTCTAGGAAAAAAATAAGTCTAAGATGAAAACTCAAGAAGTTTTATCCTAGACTTATTTTAGAAAGAATTATTCCATACCAATCAAATAATCGTCATCTTTCATCGCTTCAACAGTTCCTAATAGGTAACCATTACCGACTTGAGAGAAGAAATCGTGATTGCTTGTTCCAGTAGAAATACCATTCATAACAATTGGGTTAACATCATTTGCTGTATCAGCGAATAATGGATCCATACCAAGGTTCATCAAGGCTTTGTTAGCGTTATAACGTAAGAAGGTTTTCACTTCTTCAGTCCAGCCTAAACCATCATATAATTCTTCAGTATAACGTTCTTCATTTTCATACAACTCATAAAGAAGGTTGTACATCCAATCTTTCATTTCATTTTGTTCTGTTTCAGATAATTCATTGAATCCTAATTGGAATTTGTATCCAATGTAAGTCCCATGAACAGACTCATCACGAATAATCAATTTGATGATTTCAGCAACGTTTGCTAGTTTGTTATTTCCTAAATAATAAAGAGGCGTATAAAAACCAGAATAGAATAAGAACGTTTCTAAAAATACGCTCGCCACTTTCTTTTCTAATGGTGTACAGTTTTTATAAATTTCATTGATTTTTTCTGCTTTTGTTTGCAAATAAACATTTGTATTTGTCCATTCAAAGATATCATCGATTTCTTTTTTAGTGTTTAATGTACTGAAGATCGATGAGTAGCTTTTAGCGTGAACAGATTCCATAAATTGGATATTGTTTAAAACCGCTTCTTCATGTGGTGTGCGGACATCATTTCTTAACTGCTCCATACCACTTTCAGACTGAACAGTATCTAACAATGTCAAACCGCCAAAAACGTAGCCTACCGTTGTTTTTTCGAGGTCTGAAAGAGTTCTCCAGTCATCTAGATCATTTGATAAAGGGATACGAGTATCTAACCAAAATTGTTCTGTTAGTTTTTCCCAAGTTGATTTATCGATCACGTCTTCGATGGCGTTCCAGTTTATTGCTTCATAATATCTTGCCATGTATTTTCCTCCTCATTACCTTTACAATAAAATACAGTAAATCATAGAATAAGGCGACCAGAGGGCGCCTTGTTCTGTTGATCCAGCTTCATGAACTAGCTCTTTGGAAAAAAGATGAAAAAGGCTAGTGATAAGGAGCATCACAATCCTTTTTCACTATTTTTCAGTCAGAGCTTGACGAGTTCGTTCCGCTGTTCATTGATCTAGCTTGCTCAAGAGCTAGGTGAGCCTGTTCCGCTTTTCTAGATCACACAGCTTTCACATTGGTTACTACCAATCTCTTCAGCATCATCTGTAAACGTTCGTACGTAATAAATCGATTTAACGCCTTTATGGAAAGCATAGTGGCGTAAAATATTCAGATCACGTGTTGTTTGTTTTGGTGAATCTTTCCATTCGTATAAACCTTCTGGAATTTCAGAACGCATAAACAATGTCAAACTCATTCCTTGATCCACATGTTGTTGTGCTGTTGCATAGACATCGATTACTTTACGCATATCCATGTCATAAGCAGATGTGTAATAAGGAATCGTATCATTTGCTAGATGAGGAGCAGGGTAGTAAATTTTACCGATTTTCTTTTCTTGGCGCTCTTCGATAATACGAGTGATTGGGTGGATACTAGCACTTGTATCATTGATATAAGAAATAGAACCATTAGGTGCTACAGCTAAACGATTTTGGTGGTACAATCCGTCGTTTTTCACTGCATCACGTAAGTTTGCCCAGTCTTCAGAAGTTGGAACAAAAATATCTTTAAAGATTTCTTTGACTTTATCTGATTGAGGAGTGAAATCTCCTTCAATATATTTATCGAAATATGAACCATTAGCATAATCAGATTTTTCAAAATTATGGAATGTTTCGTTGTATTGTTTTGCAATGTTATTACTTTCTACTAAAGTCCAGTAGTTTAATAAAGTAAAGTAAACATTGGTAAAATCAAGTGAGTCTTTAGAGCCATATTCCATATGGTTTTTAGCAAAGAATGTATGCAGACCCATCGCGCCAAGTCCAATTGTATGACTTAATCTATTTCCGTTTTGAATAGAAGGAACGACATCGATATCTGAAGCATCAGTAACAAAAGTTAATGCGCGTGTCATTGCACGAACAGATTTACCAAAATCAGGACTGTCCATCAAGTTGACGATATTTGTTGAACCTAAGTTACAGCTGATATCTGTACCAAGTGTTTCATATTCTTGTTTGCCATTTAAAACAGAAGGTGTTTGAACTTGTAGGATTTCTGAACATAAGTTACTCATAATGATTTTGCCATATGCAGGATTGCTTCTGTTAGCTGTATCGATATTGATGATATATGGGTAGCCAGATTCTTGTTGTAATTTAGAAATTTCATTTTCTAGATTACGTGCTTTGATTTTACGTTTACGAATTTTAGGATTAGCCACTAGATTATCGTATTCCTTGGTAATATCAACGTAAGAGAAAGGCACGCCATACTCACGTTCTACACTATAAGGGCTGAATAAGTACATATCTTCATTATTACGAGCTAACTCATAAAACTTATCAGGAACAACGACACCTAAAGATAAAGTCTTCACACGAACTTTTTCATCCGCATTTTCTTTTTTCGTTGAAAGGAACATTTCAATATCTGGGTGGAAAACGTTTAGGTAAACAACTCCAGCACCTTGACGTTGACCTAATTGATTAGAATAGCTAAAGCTATCTTCGAACAATTTCATAACAGGAACCACGCCACTAGCAGCGCCTTCGTAGCCTTTGATCGGTGCTCCAGCTTCACGTAAGTTTGCTAATGTGATACCCACACCGCCGCCAATACGTGATAATTGTAAAGCAGAGTTGATCGAACGGCCGATGCTGTTCATATCATCTGTCACTTGGATCAAGAAACAAGAAACAAGCTCACCACGACGTTTACGTCCAGCATTTAAGAAAGAAGGTGTCGCAGGTTGGTAACGTTGGTGGATCATTTCATCAGCTAAAACTAAAGCCAATTCTTCGTTGCCATCAGCAAAATACAATGCATTGAAAGCCACACGATCTTCATAGCTTTCTAAGTATTCTGTACCTTCATTGTTTTTAAGTGCATATTGTGAATAAAACTTGTAAGCTGCCATAAATGATTTGAACTCGAAATTTTGCTCATCAAGAAATGTATATAATTGTTCAATAAAAGCCATAGAATATTTTTCGATAAATGCTGTTTCTAAATAATCGTTGTCTATTAAGTATTTGATTTTTTCTTCTATAGTATTGAAGGTTCTTGTATTAGGAAGGACATTTTCTTTGAAGAAAGCTTCCAATGCTTCTTTATCCTTATGTAAAGGAATTTGTCCGTCAACAGGACGGTTGATCTCATTATTCAGCTTAAAATAGCTAACATCTTTAATTTCTTTTAGACTCAAGTTCATTCACTACTTTCTTAAAGGATTCCACGTCTTCGTTCGTACCGCTAAATTCAAAAGCAAAAAGCATTGGAACGTTGTAATCACGTGCTATGTCTTTGGCTGTATATACATATAATTCTGCGAAATTGAGGTTTCCGCCTCCAGCAACGCCTTGTAAGTATTCTCGATTGCTTTTGTAATCAAGAAAATCGTTCACTACTTCAGTGATTTCTTGGTCATAAGTAGGAACAACTAGGACAAAAGGCTCATTTATCTCAAAAAAAGGATTCGCAGGCTCAATTTCGCAAGCTGCTAAATCCAATTTTTTAATGAAGCGTCTGGTTTGTCCGGTAACTGAAAAATAAACAATTTTCATTTTAGCTAGCCAATTGTTTTAATTGATCAGGACGGAATCCTACAACAGTTGTAGCATCAGAAGTGATAACCGGAACACTTTGGAATCCTTGTTCTTTTAACCAATCGATTGCGTCTGGTTGGATATCGATATTTACTTCTTCAAATGCTATATTATTCTCGCTCAAAAAGCGTTTTGCCATTTTACATTGGATACAATTATTTTTAGAAAAGATTTTTACGTTCATTTTTAATTCCCCCTCAATTAGTTTACTTCACTAGTATAAATCTCTCAGGGAAAAAGTCAACACTTAGGCACTACATATTGTGGTTGTTTTTCGATGTAATACCATGTTTTGTGTTTTTGAAAGAAATATGAAAACACGTATTCTCTAGATTTGAGCGACTTTTATGACCATTTTCGTGCTTAAAAAAGAAATTTATTAAATTTTGAATTGGAAATTTTAATTGGCAAAGCACAAGATATAGTGGTAAGTCGATGTAAGACACACTAAAAGAATAGGACTGACTTTGGCTGGAAAATATTTTCTTACTATAGGTAGAAAGGAGATTGATTTAAGTATCACAAACGGGTATACTTAATGAGAACGATTATCAATATCAATGGTAATTTAGATGAAACTTTTTCACATGCTGAAGAAAAAGTTTAAGTATACATGAGCGAGCACTTTTAAAATAGGGAGGACCACCAAATGTTGACATTGGCACAAGCAAAGTTGAATAAGGTTTATACAATCGAAGAGATTCAGGCAGAAGGTTTTGCAAAGAAACATTTGAATAATCTTGGTCTTGTCCCAGGTGGGAAAGTTGTCTTGGTGAATTATTCTAGTGAGAATGGAATTGTTTTGCTGCATAATAGCCGAATTGCGATTAATCTATCTGTGCTGAAACAGATTACAATAGTAGAAAAAAGTATGGATGAAGAAAATTGGCTATCTCTAGATAAGTTAACAGTAGGTGAAAAAGCTCGTGTCATTGGGATTCATGGGCAAGGAGCTGTTAAAAGACGATTGATGGATATGGGGCTGACAAAAGGTGTGGATCTTCTTGTTAGGAAAATGGCACCTTTAGGAGACCCAATTGAAATCAATCTTCGTGGGTACGAACTGACACTAAGAAAAAACGAAGCAGAACTAGTCTTGGTACAGAAAGAAGGATAAGGAATGAAAGAACAACATATTGCTCTGACAGGAAATCCGAATAGTGGGAAGACAACGGCGTTTAATGCACTGACAGGTGCCAATCAATATGTGGGGAATTGGCCGGGCGTTACGGTTGAACGAAAAGAAGGTAAACTGAAAAAAAATAAGCAGATAACGATTCAGGATTTGCCAGGTATTTATTCTCTTTCTCCGTATACACCAGAAGAGGTGGTGGCCAGAGACTATTTACTTAGTGGTAGTCCAGATGTCATTGTAAACATCGTTGATGCTACAAATCTAGAACGGAACTTGTATTTGACGACTCAATTGATGGAGACTGGGATTCCTGTTGTGGTCGGGTTGAATATGATGGATATTTTAGATAAAACTGGAAAAAAAATCAATATTGAAAAACTATCTTATGGTTTAGGTGTAGATGTATTAGGTGTCAGTGCTTTAAAAAATCGTGGACTTGATGATTTAGTAAAAAAAGCAGTTAAAGCAACAGAAGTCTTTCCTCCAGAATTTAACTATCCGACTTATGATAATCGTTTAGAAGCAGCATTAAATGAAATCATGGATGTTTTAGGGAATAGTGTTTTGGAGAAACAAACTCGTTGGTACAGTATCAAATTGTTTGAAAGAGATGCTAGAGTCCGCAAAGAGCTAGAATTGAGTACACTACAGCAAAATGAAATAGAAGAAATTATTAAGATCACAGAACAAATCTTTGGTGATGATAGTGAATCGATCGTCATTAATGAACGATATGAATTTATTACTCGTTTAACGGCTCTTTGTTCAATCGAGAAAAATGAAATTACATTTAGTGCAAGTGATAAAATCGATCGAGTCGTGACGAATCGCTGGCTAGCTTTACCTATTTTTGCTGTGATTATGTGGTTTGTTTATTACTTAGCGATTCAAACAGTCGGAACGATGGGAACAGACTGGATCAATGACGAGTTGTTTGGAAGTCTTGTACCAAATACCGTTGAAAATCTATTAGCTAATTGGCAAGTAGCGCCGTGGATGCAAAGTTTGATTTTAGATGGAATCATTGCTGGCGTTGGAGCTGTACTAGGTTTCTTGCCGCAGTTAGCTGTTTTATTCTTATGTTTAGGTTTCTTGGAAGATTGCGGGTATATGTCAAGAATCGCCTTTGTCATGGATCGTTTGTTTAGAAAATTTGGGCTGTCAGGTAAATCGTTTATTCCGATGTTGATTGCGACAGGTTGTGGGGTGCCAGGTGTCATGGCCAGCCGTACGATCGAAAACGAAAAAGACCGTAAGATGACGATCATGGTTACAACATTTATGCCATGTTCAGCAAAATTGCCGATTATCGCCTTGATTGCTGGAGCCTTTTTCCCGAAAAGTAGTTGGGTTTCACCATCCGCATATTTTATTGGGATAGCCGCAATTGTATTATCGGGCATCGCATTGAAGAAGACACGTTCATTTTCAGGAGATCCAGCTCCGTTTATTATGGAATTACCATCCTATCATATGCCGCAATTGCGCGGTGTTCTCCGTCATGCGTATGATCGTAGTAAATCCTTTGTTAAAAAAGCGGGAACGATTATTTTCGTGATGAGTATCATTATTTGGTTTACATCTACGTATACATTTACTTTACAAGAAGCAGCTGAAGATCAAAGTATTTTGGCAAATTTAGGTAAAGTTATTGCACCACTGTTCGCACCACTTGGTTGGGGAACTTGGCAAGGAGCGGTTGCTACAATTACTGGTTTAGTTGCAAAAGAAAATGTGATTGGCACATTTGGTATTTTGTTTGGACATGTAGGTGAAGTATCTGAGGATGGTGTGGAAGTTTGGTCTGCGTTGCAAGGTGCATTTACACCAGTTGCGGCCTATTCATTTTTAGTATTTAATTTGCTGTGTGCGCCATGTTTTGCAGCGATTGGCGCAATTCGCAGAGAGATGGGCGACTGGAAATGGACCTGGGGTGCGATCGGGTATCAGTGTGGTTTAGCTTATGTTGTTAGTTTTATTATCTATCAATTTGGACACGTTATTTTTGAGAACGGTCAAGTCGGTGCGGGGATAATGATTGCCACACTGTTATTGATCATCATGGGCTATTATTTAGTTAGAAAACCAAAAGTAAAAGAAGAACCAGTTATCACATTGGTAACTTTAGAAAGAGGGTAAGAACATGGCAACGTTTATTTTGGCGGTATTGATTTTTGGCGCAGCTGGATATGTTGTCTATTCTCGAATCAAAAAAGGGAAGAGCTGTGATGATTGTCATACGACTTGCCCCGTAAAAAAAGAACAAGGGAAGTAGAAAAGGTCAGATACAACGAGATAAAACGAACGTAATTTATTTCGTTGTGCCTGATGTTTCCTCTTGAATAAACAACTTTCAAGTGCTACAATATTTAAGTACTAATTATTTGGGTCGTTAGCTCAGTTGGTAGAGCAGCTGACTCTTAATCAGCGGGTCATGGGTTCGAGCCCCTTACGACCCATTGGGTGCCAAACCCACGAGAATGGTATTCTGTCGGCGTCTTCGGACGTTTAGAAGATGGAATATGCATTCTCTTTTTTGTTTATTTTGATTTGTTCTTTGTAATAATCATATGAAGTGAGTATTCCGTTATTTAATGATAAACTAAATAAAAGAAACATCTAGGAGGGGAAAAGAATGAAAAAGAAATTTATCTATTCATTTATATTACTAGCAGGATTAACGCTAGCTGCTTGTGGAGGAAAAGGCAAGACTGTTGAAAGTTCAACTACAGCTAAAAGTACTGAAAAAACCAGCCAAACCACCACTACAACCAGTAAAACTACTACAAAATCTAGTACCAGCCAAAGCTCAACAAAACCGTCTTCATCAGAAACAAAGACAAGCGAAAGCCAATCTGCTGTGAAATCAGATAATAATACACCTGCAAAACAGGCAGACGCTGTTTTAAATCAGTTAAATAAAGATTTTCCAAACAACCAATTACCACAAGCGATATTAACAAGCCAAACAGCTGAGTATTTGACAGCAGCAACGACAAGTGCTGCTGATCAAGGGAATTTCAGAATCTTATATTATGCTGAAGATCATGGAATTACGGTCAATAATCTTGCAGTCAATGACTTACAACCCATTGCTTCATTCGAAAAAAAATCTTATGGTTCCAATGATGAAGCTGCTGGTGCTGTGAATCAAATTATTGATAATGGTGGAAGAAAAATCGATTTAGGTTATGGAATTACAGGTTATCAACAAGGTGCCGCAGGTTCTAGTTTCTTAACATGGCAAGAAGGAAATTGGAGTATGGTCGTTAGAGCATCAAATATTGGTGGAGAAGTTGCTGAACCGTTAGCTAAAGAATCCGTTGCTTATTTAGAAACAGCAATGCTCCCAGCTCCTCAAAACGTGGGGCAGATTTCTTTAACAGCTAGTATAAGCGATAGCTACCAAAATAATTCAGTTGTTTGGCAAAAAGGGACCACAGTTTACACGATTCAACACTTCGATGCCCTACAAGCACTCAAGATGACTGTATCGACAAATCAATGATCCTAATAATTATTTTCTAACGAAAACAAAAGAAGTATTATTGGGTTAATAGGAATTTCTACTAATCAAAAAATAATGAGGAAAGCCTTGTGCCTATTATTTGTTTAAAGAAAGATTGATTTTCAAGGAAAAAATAAAGCAGAATCAGCATTGACGAAACATTCACTCATCTTGTACAATGAGTACATGATAGAAGTGAAATAATAAAATAAAAAAAGGCACTTCACAGTTTGGTGGCCGCCAAACTATGAAGCCCTGAAAAGTCAGCAGACACTGACCGATCAAGTTGCCCTCGTCAATGCAAAAGCACTGACATGATTTATTGTACTCAATTTTTAGGAAAATATCTACCCCTAAAAATACACGAGATAATGAACATGCCAGCGTTTACTTATTGAACGATACAACGGTATTGGAAGGAATTCTGATACCGTTTTTTATTTTTCACTTCTATCTCTTCTTTTAGATATCCTTGTTGATCGTACATATATATTGGAGGTAAGTATGATTTAACGATTTGGGGTATGTTGAATAAAGTTTACCACTATAGGCATTTGATTTATCTATTGGGGAAGAAAATCAACGACTGAAAAAATGTGCTCATTTAAAATCAGAAGAAACTCTTTTTTGCCTATAGTGGTAGCTTTAAACATAAGTATAGGAATATGTCGTATACTTTAAACTTATTATAATAGAAGAATTACGTCAGACGCAATTGAAACGCCGTTAAAAATATAAAAAGGAACAGAACCCTTTGTTTAACTACCAAATAATCTTGGTATGATAAGGTTCTGCTCTTTTTTTATTTATTGTGTAATACTACTTTTATCGGGCTGAGAATGAGCTAAACGACTAGCCGCCGCCGCTGCAATGGCACCAACGATATCATCTAAAAAAGTATGAACTTGTGGTCCTTCATGAGAGTTCAACTTGGCTAAAATACCAGGTTTTACTTTATCGATATAGCCGTAATTTGTAAAACCAATCGAACCATAAACGTTAACGATTGAAAGAGCTAAAATTTCATCAATACCGTAAAGACCTTCATCTTCTTCTAAAATTTCTTGTAAGGGATGAAGTAATTTTTTTTCTTCAGCTAAAATATCTAACTGAATCCCCGTAATAATTGTATTATGCACTTCCCGTTTTGATAAAACACTATCAATATGTTCGATACAAGTCGCTAAATCAAGATCTTCAATATAGGGCTTTTGTAAAAATAAAACCAATTCTGCCAAATCCTCCATCTCAACACCACGTTCTTTTAATAATTGACGTGCTTTTTGCTCTAATGTTTCCCCTTTTATTACCAAAATAAAAACCTCCAATGCGTCATTTTTAAACTTAGAATACATCAATGGTATACTATCTAAAGAGAAAAATGCAAGGAGAAGATCAATGAACCCACTAATAGAATGTTGTGAACAAAATTTAGCTAAAGGTGCAGAGCTGTTGTTGAATGACCCATTTATCGAAGAAAACGGTGATGTGATCTCTTATTCCTGTATGAATGAATGTGTCCTTTGCGCACAAACATTTTTTGTTTTGTTTGAAGGAGAACGAATTACTGGTACCACACCAGAAGAGCTGGTTGAAAATATAAAAAAAGCCATTCTATTATGGCAGGAAGATATGGGGTAAAAAAATAGAACGTGCCGTTAAAAGGCACGTTCTATTTTTTTTAAAGCATTTTTGCTTCTTTTCCTTCAAATAAACTAGTACTATGCATTGGCTGAGTCCTTGTATCTGGTTTAATATAGTGAAGGGCATTGTTGACAGCAGTCGGTGCTTCACCAAAGCCTGTTGCAATCAGTTTTACTTTGCCATCATAATTACAGATATCACCAACGGCGTAAACACCAGGAATATTTGTCGACATATCTGAGTTGACTTCGATTGCATTTCGACTAACATCTAATCCCCAGTCCTTTAAGTGACCTAAAGATGAAGTAAAGCCATAATTGATGATCAAAGAATCTAAATCAAGTTTTTCAAAATTATCTGCTTTTGTTTCTTTCAATTGAATCCCTTTGAATGAGTCATTCTCGACTAACAGTTGGTCAATAACGTAAGGTGTATAAATGGACACCTCAGAATTTTTTAAATTATCCACACTGTGTTCATGTCCGCGAAACTCAGGACGACGATGGATGATCGACACTTCTTCTGCAATAGGTTCTAACATCAAAGCCCAATCAATTGCAGAATCACCGCCACCAGCTATAGCAACTTTTTTTCCAGAAAATTTATTCATATCTGTAACGTAATAATGAACATGATTTCCTTCAAGTTCCTCTGCGCCATCAATCGTTAGACGTCGAGGTTGGAACGAACCATTTCCGATAGCAAAGATGACCGCTTTAGAATAGTGAACGCCTTTTGAGGTTTCAATGCGCAAGTAACCATCTTCTTGAACTAGATTTCTCACTTCTTCTTCTAAACACGTTTCATGAGCAAATGGCGCGATTTGTTTCTCTAGATTTTCAATCAACTCACTGGCTTTAATTGCAGGGAAACCAGGAACATCATAAATATATTTTTCAGGATAAAGCGTAGACAGCTGTCCGCCAAGCTGAGGCAAACTATCAATAATTTTAGTTTTCGCTTTACGAATCCCTGCATAAAAAGCAGCGAAAAGACCGACAGGGCCTGCGCCAACAATGGTTAGATCATAAATGTTTTTTGAATCAGACATCAAAATTTCCTCCAGTTTCTATAATAAAAAAGTTTTCATCTATATAAAATGAAACCAAAAATGTAGTATATCGTTTTTCA
Source organism: Enterococcus ureasiticus (assembly GCF_001730285.1). Taxonomy (GTDB): domain Bacteria; phylum Bacillota; class Bacilli; order Lactobacillales; family Enterococcaceae; genus Enterococcus_L; species Enterococcus_L ureasiticus. Next base: position 4,239 of record NZ_MIJZ01000012.1, on the reverse strand, counting down.
CAAAATATCACTTGTAACAGAAAAAAGCAAGTGGGAGTTTGTGAAAAAAAGTTTCTCTTTAAAGAGTATCAAAGATAATGGAATTTTCAAGTGAAGTTGTTTATGATATTATAAGGAAGTAAAAATTAACGAGGAGGAAATAACTATGTCAGAATTTCCACAATTAGATTTAACAAATGTAAAAGGCCCTAAAGCTGTGATAAAAACCAACCGCGGAGATATTACGGTTCAACTTTTCCCAGAACAAGCACCAAAAACAGTTGAAAACTTTGTTCAACTATCAAAAAAAGGCTATTACGATGGTGTGATTTTCCACCGTGTCATCCCTGATTTCATGATTCAAGGTGGCGATCCTACTGGAACAGGTATGGGTGGCGAAAGTATCTATGGCGAAAAATTTGAAGATGAATTTTCTAAAGATGTTTTCAATTTGCGTGGTGCACTATCAATGGCAAATGCTGGACCAAACACTAACGGTAGCCAATTTTTTATCGTTAATAACCAAAATGTTCCAGCAAACATGATGGGACAACTAGAAGGTGCGGGTTTTCCAGAAGAAGTGATTGAAGCCTATAAAAAAGGTGGAACTCCATGGTTGGATTTCCGTCATACAGTTTTTGGCCATGTGGTAGAAGGCATGGATGTTGTAGATGAAATTGGCGGAGTGCAAAAAGACGCTCAAGATCGACCAACATTTGATGTAGTTATCGATAAAGTAGAAATCAGCGAATAAAAGTATATTGATCAATTAAAAAAGTGAAGCTTAAACGATTATCAGTTTAGGCTTCACTTTTTATCTTATTCAAAAGAATGTTTGATTCTACGCAAACCCTCTAAGAGTGTTTCTTTTGGACAAGCAACATTTAAGCGCATATGCTGTGTGCCATTGGGGCCGAAAGTGATGCCAGGATTCAGTACGACTTTACCTTTATGAACTAGTTGGTTTTGTAGTTTTGCATCAGTTAAACCAAAAGCAGAAAAGTCTAACCAGATCAAGTAAGTCCCTTCTGGCCGCATCATTTTTACTTCAGGAAGTTCTGTTTTTAAGAACTCACTAACCGTATCGATATTTTCTGTTAGATAAACGAGTAATTCCTTTAACCAAGTATCACCATTCTGATAAGCAGCCTCTGTTCCTACATAGCCGAAAATATTGATTTCATTCTGAAAATTACGTTCCTGAGCTTCAACGAACTGCTTCCGCAGATCAGGATTTTCTATGAAAATCATTGAGTTTTTAATACCAGCTAAGTTGAAAGTTTTGGTCGCAGCTGTCAACGTAATAGAGAAATCTTTGAATGTCGAATGAACATTTGAGAATGTTGTAAATACATGAGGAGCAAAAATCAAATCTTGATGGATCTCATCACTGATAACGAGTACATCATATTTTGCACATAATTTACCAAACGCTTCAAGCTCACTCTTTGTCCAAACACGTCCGCCTGGATTGTGAGGGTTACAAAGGATAAACAGTCGAACATTTTCAGCAACGATTTGTTTTTCCATCTCTTCCAGATCCATAATAAAGTGCCCGTGCTCTGTTAACAATTGGCTACGAATTAGTTTACGGTTATTTTGTTCAACAACTTTAGCAAATGGAGGATAAACTGGGTCGTGGATCAAAATAGCATCACCTGGTTCAGAGTATGCTTGAATAGCTAAAGAGAGACTTGGCACAACACCACTATTAAAAAGAATCGCATCTTTACTGATTGAATAATCGTGATGTCGCTTTTGCCAACTTTGAATGGCTTTGTATAATGAATCGGGAGCTGGAGAGTAACCCAAAATACCTTGTTCAGCTGTTTTCTTTAAGGCACTTAGGACAGGTGGGTTCGCTTTGAAATCCATATCGGCTATCCACAAGGGCAACAAGCCATCTTCTCCATACGTATCTGTAATAGAATCCCATTTAGAACAATTTGTATTACGGCGGTCATAGACTGTATCAAATTCTACCATTCAATTCTTCCTTCCTATATGAAAATATTTTTCGTTAAACAAGACGTAACTATAGTATAATAGAGTTTCAATAAAATATGAACAAAAAGAATTAATAATATAATAGTAGAAATAAATTCATGCACTTTTTAATGGAACATGATATCATTTTAAATGAGAAAATCATTTTGATGGGAATAATGAAAAGAGGATAATAGTATGGAATACAAAATAGGGATGATCCTTGATGGAACAATTACAGGTCTACAGCCTTATGGGGCTTTTGTTTCACTAAGTGATACGGTCCAAGGATTGATACACGTCTCAGAGGTACAAGCGGGCTACACCAAAAATATTCATAGTTTATTAACAGTTGGTCAAAAAGTCCAAGTCCAAGTAATCGATATAGATGAGTATTCAAAAAAAATCAGTTTGTCTTTAAGAACATTAGAGACTCAAATACAGCCGCCAAACCATCGACGCAAAAGATATTTCACGAATAAAAATAAAAAAATTGGCTTTGAAACTTTGGAAAAAGAGCTTCCTATCTGGACTGATGAAGCAATGGATGCACTACTCGAGAAATAATTCTGTTTTTTTTCAGAAAATATGGTACAATTTTCCTAGTTCATGAAAACAAAAATTAATTGAGGTGGATGTTTTGTCTAACAAAAAAGTCGCTGGTACTATTATGCTGAACCTGAATGATGGTTCGAAGAAGTTTCTTGTTCATCCAGTTGGTGAGTCAATGGCGTTTGTTACAGCAAAAGTTTCTGAAGATATGACGGGATTAGCGAGTATGTTGCAGGTTTTCAAAGAAGAGATTCAACTAGATGTTACTTCAATTAATTTAGTCGAGTTAACAAATGCACATACAGATGCTGAAAATATGCCTTTATTTGTATTTGAAATGAATGAAGATCATGTAGTTCCTTCTATTGATGATAGATATGTATGGGAAAAACCATCTGAATTAAAAACTTTATTAGCTTCTTACGATATTGAAGGAGTCCCGATGTTTTAAAATTAAATAGATACATAAGAATAAGAGGACACTGCAACACTATACCTTTTTATTCCAGATTAAATAGACGGGACAAAACTATATACTAGTTTTGTCCCGTCTATTTTTAAATAAAATATGATAGGAGATAACGACTATGAAATTAAAACAAGCGACAATAGAAGAAACTCAACTAGCAATGTCCTTATTGAAAGAAAGTGCTGAATGGCTGAAAGAAACAGGTAGTAATCAATGGTCAGATGTTTTACAAGGAGAAGATCGACATGGATTAGCAGATGCTGTTGCCAAAGGAGAAGTCTATTTCTTCTATAATAGTAAGAATCAATTGGTAGGAATGGCAGCTGCTTGGAAAACTCCGACTGAGTGGGATAAACTACTTTGGGAAAATGTTGGATTCAATCAATCTGCATGTTACCTTCATCGCATAATTGTTCGCCCAGCATACAGAGGGAAAGCTTATGGGCGAGAATTGTTGAGTTCGTTAAAACGAAAGTTTAGAGATGAAGTATCGGAGTTACGTCTAGATTGTTTAGCTAGTAATCAGAAGTTAATACAGTTCTATCGAGGAAATGACTTCATTAACATTGGTAGTTCAAAAGATTTGAATGAAATTAAATTCGAACTATTTTCATATGAATTATAAAAAACAATCGTGATTAATTGGCATTTCGCTAAAAAAAATAGGACTAAATCAGTTTTGTCTCATAAAGACGAAAGTACGATGTATAATAATAAAATTAGATAAAAAACTTTTTAATTTCTTTCGAGAAAATGGTTGACCAATAAAGAAAAACTTGTTATATTATATCTTGTCGCAAGGCACTGATGTAACACGCTGAACGATAAGAATAATATAACAGTCTGAGTTTGAAAAAAACTTTGACAATCAGCGAAATAGTTGTTGACAAATAACAACAGTCCTGATAAACTAGTGAAGTTGTCATCGGAAACAATGACGATTAACTAAAATAGAATAACAATTCAGGTTTAAAAAAACTTGAAAAATCAGTAAGAAAGTTGTTGACAAACAGCGAGTAACCTGATAAACTAATGAAGTTGTCGCGAAACATTCGATAACATCAAGCAGAAAAAACTTTGAAACTTTTTTAAAAAAGTGTTGACATCAAATCGAAGATTTGATATGATATAAAAGTTGCTGCGAGGTAATACAGTAGACCTTTGAAAACTGAACAAAGTAAGACGAACCAAATGTGTAGGTTGTTTTTACAACGGTAAAAACAAACAACAATTTTTAACAAAAGCGAAGCAAT
>NZ_MIJZ01000011.1 GCF_001730285.1 Enterococcus ureasiticus | reverse complement strand
ATCAAAGGCTCAATTGGGATTGGCGGAATTGTGCTAGTAGCTATTGCACTGTTTCTTTTCTTTAAGAAACGTAAAAAAGAGCAGGAGGCAGATAAATGAAAAAGAAAACATTGATTTTAACTGCCAGCATGCTGCTTTTAGCAACCGTAGGAACAAAGGATTTTGTATCTGCAGAAGAAAACAAAGTGTCTGGACATGGAACGGTTGAGTACACTGGTGAACATCCCAAAGAGCCAGTTGATCCTGAAAACCCAGTCAAGCCAGTTGATCCAGGTCCTGGTCCTTCAACAGATGGGGATCTTAGATTCGACTTTGCATCAACGTTAAATTTTGGTAGAAGTAAAATCACTGAAACAGACCGTAATTTTTATGTAAATGCGCAACTATTTCATGATGGAACGCCTGCCAGAGGTAACTTCTTGCAAGTGACAGATTCTAGAGCAGAAGCTTCAGGCTGGACGCTTCAAGTTCGGCAAGAATACCAATTTAAAAATGATGTTATTCAAGAAGATGCTGAAAAAGAATTGAAAGGGGCAGTTCTATCTTTTGATAAAGCGTGGGCAAATTCTGCGTATACTCAAGAAAAATCGCCCCAACTCAGTAAAGATATCATTCAATTGAATGCACCAGGCACAACCTTTCCAGTAGCCACGGCTGATCAAGGGCAAGGAAAAGGAACCTGGATCATTTCGTTTGGAGCATCGGCTGAGAATGCTGGTGACCAAACAAGCACACTTTTTCCTAAAGTTGACGAAAAAAATCAACCGATCTTAGATGAGAACTTTGAAAATCAGCAAGTTCAGGGAAATAAAGCCATCTTTTTATCCGTACCGGATGCCGTAAAAATCCATCCCGTACAATATCAAACCGAGTTAACTTGGATATTAGCCGAGTTACCATAAAACACACACACATATAAAAAACTAGGAGGAAACACACATGAAATTCAAAACATTATGTTCAGTAGCAGTAGTAGCAGCAATCACAACAGGAGCTTTAGCACCAATGGCGGCAAATGCCGAAACAGAAGCAAAATC
>NZ_MIJZ01000010.1 GCF_001730285.1 Enterococcus ureasiticus | reverse complement strand
TGAAATTCAAAACATTATGTTCAGTAGCAGTAGTAGCAGCAATCACAACAGGAGCTTTAGCACCAATGGCGGCAAATGCCGAAACAGAAGCAAAATCGTTAACTGGTAAAGGTGAAGTAACATACGAAGAAGACAACGGTAAAAATGAACCTGGTGATCCTGAAGATCCAGATGGAACTAAAGTAGATCCAGATGAAAATCCAGATATCACTGTTAACCCTGATGGTGGACCAATCACGATCGATGTTGTTTCTAACGTGATCTTCCCTAACCAAAAAATTGGTGTATCATCAAAACCAACAACAGCTAAAGCAAATCCTGTTACGTTAACTTTGACAGATGGTACAACTGTAACACGTGGTAACTATGTACAATGGACAGACAAACGTGCAGGAAATGACCACACTTACCAAATCAAAGCAGCAATGACAAAACAATTTACCAATGGTTCAAATAAATTAGAAAACGCAACAATTGCTTATTCTAATGGCTTCCTTAATTCAGAGATGGGAGAAGCAAACTGGCCAAAAACTCGTCCAGCAGACTTTGTTTTATCTCAAGACGGAGTAAGTCAAGTTGTTCTTGATAATAATACGGCTGAATCAACAGGTGCCCGCGGTTTAGGTACTTTCTACGCTGAATTTGGAACATCAACTGCAGATGCTAAAAATACTCTTGCAGAAGCTTCTACTGGTTTAGCAGGCGATTCTGTTGAATTAACAGTTCCAGCTGGACAAAACATCGTTAAAGGTAAATATGTTGCGGATATTACTTGGTCAATCGAGTACACTCCAGCACCAGCTGCTCCAGAAGTTCCAGAAACTCCAACAAAATAAAAGATAATAAAAGAAAAATAGTCAATACTCAAGATACTGGTTCCTTTATTGGAATCAGTGATCTTGTTTAGAGTATAGAATGGAAGAAGGAAATTTTATGAAAAATAAACTAACATACATAGTAACAACGATTCTCATCTCAATCATAACACTTAGTACATGGCCAACGGCTAGCCTTGCGCAAGAAGCAGGCGGTGCAACAGGATTTGTTTATGAAATAAAATTTCCTGAAAACCAACAAAAAGAGGCCGGCTATTTTGATTTAAAAATGACAC
>NZ_MIJZ01000008.1 GCF_001730285.1 Enterococcus ureasiticus | reverse complement strand
GTGCTTAGAAAGCTTGTTGATATTTATGATGGAACACATCAAACACCAAAATACACAAATAGTGGCGTAATGTTCTTATCTGTCGAAAATATTAAGACATTACAATCTGAAAAATATATTTCAAAAAAAGCATTTGAAAAGGAATTCAAGGTTCATCCAGAATTAGGTGATGTTTTGATAACGCGTATTGGTGACATTGCTACTCCAAATGTCTATAAATCAAATGAAAATGTCGCTTACTATGTAAGTCTTGCTTTGCTTAAACAAAAAGAGCTAGATTCACATTTTTTGGAAGCAATAATTCAATCCTCCACAGTTCAAAGTGAATTTTGGAAGCGTACATTGCATATTGCGTTTCCTAAAAAGATTAATAAGAATGAAATTGCTAAAATTCCTATTTACTACCCAAGTTGTGAAGAGCAACAGGAAATCGGGTCCTTATTCAAACAACTCGAAAACATTATCATACGTCAGCAAAGTAAACTCGACCAACTTAAAACCTTAAAAAAAGTTTATCTACAAAATATGTTCATCTAATTCAATATTTACACTTGAACTAACTCCTTGGATAATAGATAAAGATGATTAACTCATCTATCTATTATTTAGGAGGTTTTTTATGGTAACAAAAAGAAGAAAAGAGCAAATGTTTCATGAATACTTTAAGGAGTGGGTAAATCTTTATAAAGTTGGTGCTATACGTTCAATCACCCTGCAAAAATACCACGTAACAGAACAAAAGTTGCGAGATCTTGTACCTAATTTAAAATTAAAAGAGCTTGACCGTTATAGTTATCAACAATTATTAAATAATTATGCTCTTACTCATGAGAAACAAACTACTATGGATTTTCATCATCAACTTAAAGGAGCTATTTTAGATGCCGTTGATGAAGGCATCATCGCTCAAAATCCCACACGAAAAATTGTTATCAAAGGAAAAACACCTCGCACTAAAAAATCAAAATTTTTAAATCAATTTGAAGTGCAAGCTTTATTAAAAGAATTAAATTTAACAGAAGATATTAATTGGGATTATTTTATCTTGTTAGTCATCAAAACAGGTCTTCGTTTCTCAGAAGCATTAGCATTAACACCATCAGATTTTGATTTTTCAAAACAAAAAATAATTATTAATAAAACTTGGAATTACAAAAAGTCAAATGGTTCTTTTCAACCAACAAAAAATGAATCCTCCAATAGAAAAATTCAAATTGATTGGCAATTGGCAATGCAATTTTCACAATTATTAAATAAAAAAGAACAAGATAAACCAATTTTTGTTAAAAGTAGAGTATTTAATTCAACCGTTAATAATCGTTTAAAAGTGTTATGTACTCGTGCAAATATACCAATTATTACAATTCATAGTTTGCGACATACCCATGCTTCGTTGCTATTATATGCAGGTGTTTCAATTGCTAGTGTTGCGAATAGATTAGGGCATTCTAGTATGACAACAACTCAGGAAACGTATCTTCATATTATTCAGGAGCTTGAAAATCAAGATAACGACAAGATTATACGACATTTATCAATGCTAATATGATAAAAAATTCCCATCTAGTTTTGATATGCTAGATGGGAATTGATCTATATGAACAAGTTTTGTAAATAATATTTTTTTAGCATATTAATTTTATCTAGTTTGTCTTGATGAAAAGTTAAAGTATCGTCAAATTTCTTGAAAAAAACTCCAATTTTAATTTGTTCATCTTTATTGGTGAATAAAATAGTAGCCTTTTTGATATCAGAAGAATTAATGCTTTCAAATGTCGAGCCTGTACTAAATTTAGTCCAAAAATTAATTTCCTTCATTCTTTTTAATACTTGAAAAATGAACTCATTTCCTTTAATTGAAGCTACGCCACGTCCTAAAACAACATCATAATCCGTTTTTCCAATATCTCCAACAGGGGCTCGCACACTTAAAATTAAGTCGCCCTTATCTGCTTGTTTAGTAACTTGCGTAGTCCAAACACGAGGAACAACTCTATTGTTTTTCATATCAGCATTTCCTTGCACCAGTATATGATCACTTGAGTTTTCAGTATAGTTCTCAGAGTTAGGCGATTGCCCCATTTTGATTTGTACAATATCTCCTAATTT
>NZ_MIJZ01000007.1 GCF_001730285.1 Enterococcus ureasiticus | reverse complement strand
ATTGTTCATTGAAAACTGGATATTGAAGTAAAAAAGTAATCAAAACAAACCGAGAACACCGCGTTGGATAGTAAATTTATTTATTGTTCGAAGCTTATTTTATTGGTGACGCCTCTATCGCTAGAGAAACGAACCAAACAATTGACCGTAAGGTCATCAGGTTAAGTGAATAAGGGCGCACGGTGGATGCCTTGGCATTAGGAGCCGATGAAGGACGGGACTAACACCGATATGCTTTGGGGAGCTGTAAGTGAGCTATGATCCAGAGATTTCCGAATGGGGAAACCCAACATCTTTTATAGGATGTTACTTTCCAGTGAATACATAGCTGGTTAGAGGTAGACGCAGAGAACTGAAACATCTAAGTACCTGCAGGAAGAGAAAGAAAATTCGATTCCCTGAGTAGCGGCGAGCGAAACGGGAAGAGCCCAAACCAACAAGCTTGCTTGTTGGGGTTGTAGGACTCCGATGTGGTAGTCTGTCAAGATAGTCGAAGGACCTGGAAAGGTTCGCCAGAGTGGGTAATAGCCCCGTAGACGAAATGTTGGCAACACCTAGGAGTATCCTGAGTACGGCGGAACACGAGAAATTCCGTCGGAATCCGCGGGGACCATCCCGCAAGGCTAAATACTCCCTAATGACCGATAGTGAACCAGTACCGTGAGGGAAAGGTGAAAAGCACCCCGGAAGGGGAGTGAAATAGATCCTGAAACCGTGTGCCTACAACAAGTCAAAGCCCGTTAATGGGTGATGGCGTGCCTTTTGTAGAATGAACCGGCGAGTTACGATTGCATGCGAGGTTAAGGTGAAGAGCCGGAGCCGCAGCGAAAGCGAGTCTGAATAGGGCGAATGAGTATGTAGTCGTAGACCCGAAACCATGTGATCTACCCATGGCCAGGTTGAAGGTGTGGTAAAACGCACTGGAGGACCGAACCCACGTACGTTGAAAAGTGCGGGGATGAGCTGTGGGTAGCGGAGAAATTCCAAACGAACTTGGAGATAGCTGGTTCTCTCCGAAATAGCTTTAGGGCTAGCCTCGGAATTAAGAATGATGGAGGTAGAGCACTGTTTGGACTAGGGGCCCATCTCGGGTTACCGAATTCAGATAAACTCCGAATGCCATTCATTTATATCCGGGAGTCAGACTGCGAGTGATAAGATCCGTAGTCGAAAGGGAAACAGCCCAGACCACCAGCTAAGGTCCCAAAATATATGTTAAGTGGAAAAGGATGTGGGGTTGCACAGACAACTAGGATGTTGGCTCAGAAGCAGCCACCATTTAAAGAGTGCGTAATAGCTCACTAGTCGAGTGACCCTGCGCCGAAAATGTACCGGGGCTAAACATATTACCGAAGCTGTGGATTACACCTCTGGTGTAATGGTAGGAGAGCGTTCTAAGGGCGTTGAAGGTCGATCGTGAGGACGGCTGGAGCGCTTAGAAGTGAGAATGCCGGTATGAGTAGCGAAAGACGGGTGAGAATCCCGTCCACCGTATGACTAAGGTTTCCTGGGGAAGGCTCGTCCGCCCAGGGTTAGTCGGGACCTAAGCCGAGGCCGAAAGGCGTAGGCGATGGACAACAGGTTGATATTCCTGTACCAGTTGTTTTTGTTTGAGCAATGGAGGGACGCAGGAGGCTAAGAAATGCATGCGACTGGAAGTGCATGTCCAAGCAGTAAGTCTTGAGTAGAGTCAAATGCTTTACTCTATACGGACAAGCTGTGATGGGGAGGGAAATAATAGTACCGAAGTTTCTGATGTCACACTGTCAAGAAAAGCTTCTAGTGAGAAAACAACTGCCCGTACCGTAAACCGACACAGGTAGTCGAGGAGAGTATCCTAAGGTGTGCGAGTGAACTCTCGTTAAGGAACTCGGCAAAATGACCCCGTAACTTCGGGAGAAGGGGTGCTGACTTCGGTCAGCCGCAGTGAATAGGCCCAAGCGACTGTTTATCAAAAACACAGGTCTCTGCAAAATCGAAAGATGAAGTATAGGGGCTGACGCCTGCCCGGTGCTGGAAGGTTAAGAGGATGGGTTAGCTTCGGCGAAGCTCAGAATTGAAGCCCCAGTAAACGGCGGCCGTAACTATAACGGTCCTAAGGTAGCGAAATTCCTTGTCGGGTAAGTTCCGACCCGCACGAAAGGCGTAACGATTTGGGCACTGTCTCAACGAGAGACTCGGTGAAATTTTAGTACCTGTGAAGATGCAGGTTACCCGCGACAGGACGGAAAGACCCCATGGAGCTTTACTGTAGCTTGATATTGAGTGTTTGTACCACATGTACAGGATAGGTAGGAGCCGATGAACCCGGAACGCTAGTTTCGGTGGAGGCGCTGGTGGGATACTACCCTTGTGTTATGAACCCTCTAACCCGCACCACTTATCGTGGTGGGAGACAGTGTCAGGTGGGCAGTTTGACTGGGGCGGTCGCCTCCTAAAGAGTAACGGAGGCGCCCAAAGGTTCCCTCAGAATGGTTGGAAATCATTCGCAGAGTGTAAAGGCAGAAGGGAGCTTGACTGCGAGACTTACAAGTCGAGCAGGGACGAAAGTCGGGCTTAGTGATCCGGTGGTTCCGCATGGAAGGGCCATCGCTCAACGGATAAAAGCTACCCTGGGGATAACAGGCTTATCTCCCCCAAGAGTCCACATCGACGGGGAGGTTTGGCACCTCGATGTCGGCTCGTCGCATCCTGGGGCTGTAGTCGGTCCCAAGGGTTGGGCTGTTCGCCCATTAAAGCGGCACGCGAGCTGGGTTCAGAACGTCGTGAGACAGTTCGGTCCCTATCCGTCGCGGGCGTTGGAAATTTGAGAGGAGCTGTCCTTAGTACGAGAGGACCGGGATGGACTTACCGCTGGTGTACCAGTTGTTCTGCCAAGGGCATTGCTGGGTAGCTATGTAGGGAAGGGATAAACGCTGAAAGCATCTAAGTGTGAAGCCCACCTCAAGATGAGATTTCCCATTTCTTTAAGAAAGTAAGACCCCTGAGAGATGATCAGGTAGATAGGTTGGAAGTGGAAGTGCAGTGATGTACGGAGCGGACCAATACTAATCGGTCGAGGACTTAACCTAAGAAACGAATAAAAAAGTGTTTAACCACGTTTTGATTACATACTTCAATCCAGTTTTGAGTGAATAATCACTCAACTTAATAGCAACAACACCCAGTGTGGTGGCGATAGCGAGAAGGATACACCTGTTCCCATGCCGAACACAGAAGTTAAGCTTCTTAGCGCCGATTGTAGTGAAGGGTTTCCCTTTGTGAGAGTAGGACGTCGCCACGCTA
>NZ_MIJZ01000006.1 GCF_001730285.1 Enterococcus ureasiticus | reverse complement strand
AAACAACTCCGGAAAATACAAAAGTGATGGCTGTCCCTGTCACTGTAACGACAGAGGATGAGACAGTAGAAATTGGAGGTAAAGCAGGCTTAAGCTACAAGCCTGCGTTACTAACGGTGAGTGAAATTAAAGGGAAGACAAACGCTGACGTTATAAAATTCCTCACGAACAGACTAAAGTTGAAAGCTTGGAATTTAGCCTCAGGAGCAACTCTAGATGCAACCATTACGAGTGCGCCGATTTCTGACACCAAGCGTGGAAGTACCGATATCGTTGTAACGATTAAATTGGGGGCAGAATCGTTGACACAATCAATCAAGACAACGGTTGTTCCAGACGAAGTCTTCAAAAATGATGAGATAGAAGGATGGCAAAATTTACCAGTGGATTCTGACGCAGGGAAGAATCCAACAAAAGAGAAGGCTTTGATTAATCCAATAAATGGAAGTCGGATAGGTTTGGCAACGAGAGGAGTCTATGATACTATGGGATCCGAAGAGAGGGACTCTATAGGATTTAATATGGTGGATAAGGATAATATTATCTATCATTTTAATGGTAGACGGACACAAATTGTTCCGGGAAGGTGGATCCCAAATCAAGGTCAAAAACCATTATATGAGTTTGATAAACAATGGAGTTATAACAATGGAGTTGGTTTTCATTACTTTAGTAGAAGAATCAATCCAGTTCGATATTCCATGCGCAAAGGGAATAAATTGAAACAAGTGATAATTGATGATACAAATAAAGTTATGTATGTTTATGATATTGGAATGAGGAGAAACTTGAATTTTTCGATGTTGTTTAGTATGTATAATCTTGATACTACGCCTATTAAGTTTGCTTTATTTGAGCCTGCAATGCTCCAGATTAGGCAGGGTGGGTCTGATTCAACCATCTATGCAATAGGAGATAATAATACTGGTTTTTATACACAGCATAGACTGCCTGGGTGGGATAGAAAATTTTCACTAAAGTTAAAAGATAATCGAGGAAACTGGCTGTCGGATTTTACAAAATATAAAGTTGGAGATGGAAATGGCAAACCAATCGATTTGGGGGTATTCCGTGGAGACAATTATTTTGGGAACGGCTTTTCGAAAGATGGAGATGAAACTATAAAATATAAAAATGGGCAGGAAATATTAACACCAAGCTACGCATCTGGATATAATTTAGCAGCTCCATGGAGAGATGTAGACCCCGATAAGGCAATTACAGGTGGATATGATTTGTTTTTTGGGGATGAGCTTAACTATATGCATTTAAATGTTACGCCAGAAGAATTTAATGTCTATTCAGATTATACTGGTGATTTTAATGTAGATTACAAGGTGAGTTCTATTCCTAATAAAGGGGATAGTGGACAAGTTTATGTGACCTATCCAAGTGGTGAAACTATTGGGTATCCGTTTACTGGAGATAACGCTGACGAAGCGAGTGGAACTATCACCAACATAAAAGATAAACTACCAAAAAATCTAAATGAAAATATAGCCACAATTAAGACTTATGAGACTTCATTAATTGCCGTTGATGAAACAGGACTCATGAATGGGCTACCATCAGAAGAAGAACCTATCGTTAAAATCAATGCCTATGCTTTCGGTGGTTTACCCATCGGTCAAGTAGTCAAGAAAGGCAGCGCTTGGACTAAAACGGCTGAGTCATTGATTAAAGATCCAACTGTCTTACCAGGACACAGAGCAGCTATTGAGTATGTGAACAAAGCAAAACCAGTTGACACCTCAAAATTAGGGGTACAATTTGCAGAAGTTCGTATGACGGATGAAAAACAAACTGACAAAACAGTTGTTATAAAAGTTCCTGTACTGGTATCGGATGAAAACCCGTTACCATCCAAAGGACTAAGATTAGCTGCAGATGATTTTTCTGTCGAAAAAAGCGAACTAGCTGGCAAAACAAAGGCTGAATTAGAGGCCTTGATTTTAAAAAAATCAGGCGCAGTAGGGTTTGATTTGGCAACGGGGGCAACGACAGGGATTGATTTATCTATTTTAAATACAACCCTAACAAATGCCCCAGATGCAACAAAAACCTATACCGCTGAAATTCAAGCGAAAAAAGGAACGGCAACGGACAAGAAAACTATCAATATTACAGTAACAGATCAATCAACGTTAGCTGTTACATTCGTTGGTGAAGATAATATGGAGCTTGCACCTCCAATTAATTTAACTGGAAACATCGGTAGCAAAGTTGACCTAACAGCCAATGATGATATAAAAAAAGCAATTAAGATACAAACAGATAAAGGCTACGTGGTGACAAGACCACCTAATGAAAAAGCATATGAAATAGATGCTGATGAAAATCAAACAGCCACGTATAAGTTTCAAACAAAATCAAAATTAACCATTGATTTTATCGATGAAAATAATAAAGTGATACTAGGCACGGACACGGTTAACTTGACGAAAGAAATCGGTGTACCTGTTAATTTAACGCAAGAAAAATCCGTACAAGATATCGTCAAAAAGTATACAGATAAGGGATATGAGTTACTGGAATCCCCAACGCCAGAAAATGCTATTCCGATTGAGGCAACAGACAAAACAATTTCATACAAGTTCAAAACAAAATCACAACTAACCATCAATTTTATCGATGAAGAGGATAAAGTGATGATAAGTACGGAGACCGTAAAACTAGCGAAGGAAATCGGCGTACCTGTTGATTTAACACAAGAAAAGTCTGTACAAGATATTGTTAAAAAATATGAAGATAAAGGGTACAAGCGACTGGAATCTCCAACGCCAGAAAATGCTTATCCCATCACAAAAACAGATCAAACAATTTCATACAAATTTCAAACAAAGACACAACTAACGATCAATTTTGTCGATGAAGAGGATAAAGTGATGGTAAGTACAGACACCGTTAAATTGACAAAAGAACTAGGTCTAACCGTTGACTTAACAAAAGAAAAGTCTGTACAAGATATCGTCAAAAAGTATACAGACAAAGGATACAAGCGACTGGAATCTCCAACGCCAGAAAATGCCTATCCACTTACGGAAGCAGAACAAACGATTTCGTATAAGTTCCAAACCAAGTCCAAACTAACGATCAATTTTATTGATGAAACGAACGATGTGTTAAACACACTTGAATGGACGAAAGAAATCGGTGTACCGATCGATTTAAGCAAAGATGCAGAAATAATCAAAGTGCTAAGTGATTTAAAAGCAGATAATCGTGTGTTAGAAAAACGACCAACGAATGAAACTTCGTATCCAGTCGGGGCTACAGATGAGCCGGTCGAGTATCGTTTCAGATCAAATTCAAAAATAATTATTGTGTTTTTTGATTTTTACGATTCTTATCTAAATCCACCTGTTGAACTGACAAAGAGAATTGGCTCAACAATCAATATACGAGAAGAAGCAACAATAAAGCCAGTGCTTGAGCACCTTATAGAAGAAAAACATTTTGAGATGTTGGGTGTTCCAATTAATGACGAAGCTTATGTTGTAGAAGCTGAGGACAAAAAAATAGAAGGGTACTATTTTGCAATAGATGCTGATTTAGACGTTCAATTTGTCGATGAAAAGGGCGATATTGTGAAAGAACTATCCGTGACAAGAGATACCGGTTCGCTCGATTTAACAAAGGATCTGGATATCCAAAAGGCTATTAAGGAGCTCCAAGGAGACCATTACGAAGTGATCGAGAGACCACAAAATGAGGTAGATTATCCTGTAAGATATGGCGGGGATCCAATCATTTATAAAGTTAAAAAAACCACCACCACGGTTACTATTAACTTTGTGGACGAAGAGGGAGGAAATATAGCGGATGTTGAGCCAATCAAGTTGACTGAAATTATAGGATCTACCCTAGAACTAGGAGTTGAGCCATTAAAAACAC
>NZ_MIJZ01000005.1 GCF_001730285.1 Enterococcus ureasiticus | reverse complement strand
AAACAACTCCGGAAAATACAAAAGTGATGGCTGTCCCTGTCACTGTAACGACAGAGGATGAGACAGTAGAAATTGGAGGTAAAGCAGGCTTAAGCTATAATACCCCACTACTAAAAGCAAGTGAGATTAAAGGAAAAAACAACGCTGATATTATTGCTATCCTTACGAAACGATTAGCGATAAAGGCGTGGGATTTAAGCTCCGGAGCTGCGTTAACTGCGACAATCACCAACGCTCCCATTGTGAATACACTTCGTGGAAGTGCTGAGATTACAGTAACGGTTAAAGTAGGGACTGAATCACTTACGCAACCAATCAGAGCAACGGTTGTCCCAGATGATATTTTTGGAGACGATGAGATAGATGGGTGGAAAAATGTTCCTATGGATCCTGTGAATCCTGAATGGGCACCAGGAAATGGTCAGCCATATTTGCTTGCTCAAAAAGATAAAGGGTTGATCAACCCGATTAATGAAAGCCGATTAGGAATGCCTGGTAGAGGGTCATATGATGTTACGGGTCTTCCAACCAATGATATAGGGTTTAGTGTGGTGGATAGCAATGATTGGGGATTCGTTTATCTTACACAGCGAACAAAAACTGTTCCAGGTAAGTTTAATAAATTTTATGTACCGCTATATGATGATTACAAAGTAAATATAGGCGGTCCTTGGTCTAGCGATAAAGGTGTCGGATATAGCGAATTTGCGAGGAAAAATGCATCAGCTAAATATTTCCTACGCAAAGGAGACAAAATAAAAGAAGTCGTCGTCGATGATGCGAATAAAGTGATGTATGTTTACGATTTATCGTTGCAGAAAAACTTGAATTTTTTCATTATGCTTAGTATGTATAATCTTTCTACTAAATCGGAAACCTTTGCGTTGTTTGAACCTACGGGGCTACAGGTAGTGACTACTGCATTAGAGCTTCCATTTTATGCGATTGGGGATAATAATAGCGGTTTTTCAGCGATATTCGATAACGACCTTGTGCCACAGTATAATAGGAGAATAACGTTAAAATTGAAAGATAATAAAGGAAACTGGCTTTCAGACTATACAAAATATAAGGTTGGGGATACTAACATTAGTGGGGCTGTGAAGCCCGGTTTTATTAATTTGGGGATAATGAGTGGACAAAATTATTTTGGGAGTAGTTTTACTACCCCAGGAGATGAAAGTCAACAATACAAAGATGGCGCTCTAATGTACCATCCATATAATATGTCTGGCTATGTGTTAGGAGCTCCTTGGAAGAGTGTAGAACCTGATAAGGCGATCAAGGGTGGTTATGAGATGTTTTTTGGAGCGGAACTGCCGTATATGCATCTAAATGCTACGCCAGAAGAATTTAATGTCTATTCCGATTATGCTGGGGATTTCAATGTTGACTACAAGATAAGTTCTATTCCTAGTAAAACGTATAATGGTAGTGGGAATCTTTATGCGACCTATCCAAATGGTGAGACTGTTGGGTACCCTTTTACAGGGGATGATGCAGGTAATGCAAACGGAAGTATAAATATAAAAGATAAATTACCAAAACAGCTAAATGACAAAGTTGGCACAATTAAGACCTATGAGACTTCATTAATTGCGGTTAATGAACTAGGTGCGGAGTCTGGACTGCCATCAGAAGAAGAACCCAATATTAAAATCAATGCCTATGCTTTCGGTGGTTTACCCATCGGTCAAGTAGTCAAGAAAGGCAGTTCTTGGACTAAAACGGCTGAGTCATTGATTAAAGATCCAACTATCTTACCAGGGCACACAGCAGCTTTTGAGTATGTGAACAAAGCAAAACCAGTTGATACCTCAAAATTAGGGGTACAATTTGCAGAAGTTCGTATGACGGATGAAAAACAAACTGACAAAACAGTGGTTATAAAAGTTCCTGTACTAGTTTCAGATGATAATCCCTTACCATCAACGGGAATAAGAATAGGGGCCGATGACTTTTCTATCGAAAAAAGTGAACTAGCTGGCAAAACAAAGGCTGAATTAGAAGCCTTAATTCTAGAAAAATCAGGCGCAGTAGGGTTGGATTTAGCAACAGGGGCAACGACAGGGATTGATTTATCTATTTTAAATACAACCTTAACAAATGCTCCAGATGTAACAAAACCCTATACCGCTGAAATTCAAGCGAAAAAAGGAACTGCAACGGATAAGAAAACCATTAATATTACAGTAACGGATCAATCAACATTAGCTGTTTCATTCGTCAATGAAGATAATATGGAACTTGCGCCTTCGATTAATTTAACTGGAAATATTGGAAGCAAAGTCGATCTGACCAAGAATACCGATATACAAAAAGCAATCAAATCTCAAACCGATAAAGGTTACGTGGTAACAAGACCGGCAAACGAAAAGGCGTACGAAATAGATGCAGACGAAAATCAAACAGCCACGTATAAGTTTCAAACAAAATCAAAACTAACCATCAATTTTGTAGATGAAAATAATAAAGTGATACTAAGCACAGACACGGTTAATCTAATGAAAGAAATCGGAGTCCCAGTTGATTTAACGCTAGAAAAACCAGTCCAAGATATAGTCAAAAAGTACAAGGACAAAGGATACAAATTACTGGAATCTCCAACGCCAGAAACTGTCTATCCAATCACAGCGACAGACCAAACGATTTCTTATAAATTTCAAACGAAGTCCAAACTAACGATCAATTTCGTGGATGAAGCGAATAAAGTGATGCTTGGGACAGAAACGCTTGATCTAACAAAAGAAATCGGAGTACCAGTTGATTTAACGCTAGAAAAATCAGTCCAAGATATCGTCAAAAAATACAAAGACAAAGGATACAAATTACTGGAATCCCCAACGCCAGAAACTGCGTATCCAATCACAGCGACAGATCAAACGATTTCCTATAAATTCCAAACAAAGTCCAAACTAACGATCAACTTCGTTGATGAAGCAAATCAAGTAATGCTCGAGACAGAAACGCTTGATCTAACAAAAGAAATCGGAGTACCAGTTGATTTAACGTTAGAAAAATCAGTCCAAGATATCGTCAAAAAATACAAAGACAAAGGATACAAATTACTAGAATCCCCAACGCCAGAAAATGCGTATCCAATCACGGCGACGGATCAAACGATTTCCTATAAATTCCAAACGAAGTCCAAATTAACCATCAATTTCGTTGATGAAGCAAATCAAGTAATGCTCGGAACAGAAACGCTTGATCTGACAAAAGAAATCGGAGTCCCAGTTGATTTAACGCTAGAAAAATCAGTCCAAGATATCGTCAAAAAATATAAGGACAAAGGGTACAAATTACTGGAATCCCCAACGCCAGAAACTGCGTATCCAATCACAGCGATGGATCAAACGATTTCTTATAAATTCCAAACGAAGTCCAAGCTAACCGTCAATTTCGTGGATGAAGCGAATAAAGTGATGCTTGCGACAGAAACGCTTGATCTAACAAAAGAAATCGGAGTACCAGTTGATTTAACACTAGAACAGTCAGTCCAAGATATAGTTAAAAAGTACAAAGACAAAGGATACAAATTACTGGAATCCCCAACGCCAGAAACTGCGTATCCAATCACAGCGACGGATCAAACGATTTCCTATAAATTCCAAACGAAGTCCAAACTAACGATCAATTTCGTTGATGAGAATGATAAAATGATAAAAGAACTTGAATTGACGAGAGACATTGGTACTCTTGATTTAACCAAAGACAAGGATATTTTGGCGGCAATTAAGACACTTAAAGAAGACAAGTACGAAGTAATCGAATCACCGG
The DNA here is from genome assembly GCF_001730285.1 of Enterococcus ureasiticus. Lineage (GTDB taxonomy): Bacteria > Bacillota > Bacilli > Lactobacillales > Enterococcaceae > Enterococcus_L > Enterococcus_L ureasiticus. The sequence goes on along the minus strand of NZ_MIJZ01000005.1, from coordinate 189 downwards.
AAAATGAAACAAACTATCCTGTAAGAGAGAACAATGATCCAGTGGTTTACAAGATTAAAAAAACAACAACGGCTGTAACGATTAACTTTGTAGACGAAGAGGGAGGAAATATAGCGGATGTTGAGCCAATCAAGTTGACTGAAATTATAGGATCTACCCTAGAACTAGGAGTTGAGCCATTAAAAACAC
>NZ_MIJZ01000004.1 GCF_001730285.1 Enterococcus ureasiticus | reverse complement strand
TAGCTTAAGCCTGCTTTACCTCCAATTTCTACTGTCTCATCCTCTGTCGTTACAGTGACAGGGACAGCCATCACTTTTGTATTTTCCGGAGTTGTTTTGTCTGTCATTTTAATGTAGCTTATATGAAGTCCAGATTGACTAGAGTCAAAGGTGTTTGCTGGCTCTGTTGGGTCGCCTGCTTCATTGGCTACCCATTCGTAGGTTACGTCGTTTTCTGTTGTAGGAATACGTTTCGTTGCGAAAAGCTTGTCATGTCCTGACTCAGCATTAAGATCTGGAAACTTCTCATATAGCTTTACAACTAATGGTTTTCCTTCAACAGAGGCTACTTTCTTTGTTTGTTCTTTTTTTTCAGTTTTTTTCTCTGTTGTACTATTTGTTGTTTTCTTTTTTTTCGTTTTTTCTTTGCTTGTACTACTTGTCGGTTCTTCTTTTTTTGTTTCCTCTTCACTTGTACTGTTTGCTACTTTGTCTGTACTACTTGTTTGTTCCTCTTTATCTGTCTTTGCCTTGATAACAGTACTTGGCAAAAATAGCCAACTGGTTAGCCCGATTCCTAAGAAGACTAAACCGATAAACAACCTAATTTTTAGCTTTTTCTTATTCTTCATGTCCTCTTGCTCCTTTTTTTTGTTAACTTATTCTTTTTTTTCAAATAGAACATACTAAAGCCACTTACTGCTAAAAACAACAAGATAACATAAAGTATCCACCAATAATTATGAGTCACGGCACTGCTTTCTAGAGATAATTGCTTACTGATCTGTTCTGCTTCGATCTTTGAAAATGAAAAATTTCTTGCCCATTTCCAACTTTGACCTGTTTTAGATGTGACTTTAACATCTGCTGTATACTCACCTGCCGTTACTTTTTGATCCTCTAAAAATACAGGTAACTCCATCATTGAGTTTGGCGCCATCCGTACATTTTTTTTCTCCATTTCTAGAATGGTTTTTGTTTCTCCTTTTTTCCTGATTTGTACCGTTGCCGTTAACTCTTCCGCAAAAACGCTCTTGGTATTTGACATATTCATAAATAATGTATACTCAGCATCTTTTAACTTTAATGACACATCATTTAGTTTCAGCTCTGGTTTTATCGCAATCGTTTCTGATTCGCTGAGTAAGACCCCAATTACAAAGGCGAATTTATTCATAATTACTTTTTCTTTTTTCGATGATTCGTCTTCTTTTAGGACAGGTTTCAGCTGAATTCCTCCTGCTACATAGCCTTCGAATCCTTCACTGGGCACCTCAATCGCAAAGTCAATGATCTGGTTACTTTTTGGCTCTAGTAAAACATCCTTAGGACCTGTCATAAGTTTAGACAGGTCCTGTTTTAATGATGCATCCGTTTTGAGTTCACTTGGACCAAATGTTACCACGCCATTTCCGTTCGTTTTCGCACTACTTACGGTAATATCGATCTTCATCGGCTGGTTTGAGGTATTGACTAGTTTCATTTGAACGGTTTGTTTGTCTCCTGGTTGTACCAAAAGATCATAATAGCCTGCTTTTTCATTTTTTTGGTTTTCTGGGAATAAAACTTCATAGGAAAAACCGTTGATTGATTTTGTGGCTGTTTCTTCAGAAAAGCTGATAATTGGCTGAAAGAGCAAAAATGAAATGCCCAGCAGTAAAATAGTTGTGATCTTTTGTTTCATTCTTGTCTATCCTCTCATGATCTTATTGTTTTACTTATTTACATTTCTCTGTATACTAGAACTTACTTTAGAACATTTTTTCAAACGAACAACTTATAACAATAACTCTCAACACAATCTGTACGGTGTGCTATTTCTTTGAGTTATTTGTGTTTTTTACTTAGTTTTTGTGTTCTTATTATTTTGGTGCGTCGTCTAGTGACCAAGTCACTGTACCCTTATACGTTTTACCAGCTGCGCCAGATTTTTCAGCATTTGTAACAATCAATTTAACGTTATCTACTTTACTTGCTACCCCTACTTTTTTAGTAGTAACATCTGTTTTTGCAATAACGTCAGTTGTTGATGAAGCTCCTGCTTCTAACGTTACAGTAGATGACGTACCATCACCAAATTTAAGTTTTTCAGTTCCAACATTTAATGGTCCGCCTAGAGCTTCTGTCGAATTCGTTTCTGGATCGTTAGGAATATAGTCGTCACCATTTGTAGTCATTGTTTCACCAATTTTATACTCTGTTGCTGCACCTAGTGTATAGCTTAACTTAGCATTTAAGCCCTCTTTTTCAGTACCTGTAGTCATCGCAGATAATTTTGCAGTCAACGTCCATTTTGAAAGGTTTTTGGTAGTAGGATCTAAAGGTCGATCATCATTAACAACTAAATACTGTTTTTTAGGGTCAGTTACTGTATTGTAGAATGTTGAAATCCCTGCAGTTGCATCTTGTTTACCAAATTGGAAAGTACTTGGTTTAAATACAAGTGATAAGTTATCTTTGAAAGGGCCTTTACCTGGATCTGTTCCTTTACCTGTGTTGAACGAAATTTCAGCATCTGTTGTTTCGTTACTAACTTCAGCAGCGTTTGCTGAAGTCGCAAGCATTGATACTGCTGCTACTGATAATAGTGATACGATTGCTAATTGTTTTTTCATTTTTTCCCATCCTTTTAAAGCACACATACAGATTGGCGACAGTTACTGTTATAAGCTGTTCCTTTTTGTTCTTATTGTAAAAGTTCTATTTGTTCTTTTAAGAGTGTAAACAGATAGACAATCAAGCCTAAACTACTCAATGTAATCACAAGTAAGCTAAAGTTTACGAGCAATGGTCCTTTCTTTCTTTTCACCTTTCTGATTAAAAATGCATCTCGTGACAACATTAATAAGAAAAATAGTAGTGCAGTCACTGCTATTCCCCCCAATATGAATAACCATAAATAATTTATCATTTAGCAGACTCTCTCCCATAGATTATTTGACATAATCGCTTTTAAACTGATCATTCCCACAAAAAAGATAAGGACAGAGGTACCTAAAAGCATCCAAATGACTGAGGTAATCAATTCCCCTGTCGAAGGTAATTTTCCTATCGGTTTCGACGTATTTGGCGTTATTTTATTAGGTGGCTGTATACTATCTTTTTGTTTTTCAGAAAATATAATGCCTACTTCAGTCTCACCTTTGCGAGCGCTCGCTTCTGTCATTTCTCCAAAAAACAAGCTAACAAAACAGGTTAGAAAAAATAGAACAATGATTCCTTTTTTCATCTTATTTTCCTTCTTTCTTTTTTCTCTTCTTCCTCTTTCTTTTCTTTTTCTTTATTTTCCACTGCTCTTCCAATTTCTTTCGTCTAACAAGTAACAAAATCACAATGACCCCCGTTGATAGTATTAACATAGTAGTAGCTACTTTTATCCATGTAGGGGTAATAATTTTGAAGCCACTTTTATCATTCATGTCTCTTGCTTGTTCATTCGTAATTCTAAATTCTTTTTCAAATTTCCAATCATTATAGCCATTGGTTACCGTCATGTTTAATACATAGGTTCCTCCTTTGATTGTTGCTGTTCCCCAATCCATTTCAAAATCAAAGCGACTATTTGGCGACATTTTATACCCTTTAACTGTCTCTTTTTTGATAATTTTATTACTTTCTTTTTCCTTTACTTCCGCTTGTATTTCTAAGTCAGATAATACTTTAGGTTCTGGGTTTTGTAAGGTCGCTAAAACCATTTTTTTCCCTCGTCTAAGTGTTGATTTTGCCTCTAATAGATTTAAAGATTTTGAATCTCTATAATCATCACCCGTTTCTGAGATGACTAAACCAAGTCGAAATGAAAATTTATTTTTCACCATTGATTTCTTTTCCCCAGAATCATCTAATTCAAATACTAGTACACCCATTTTGACTCCTGAATAACTTTCTTTTGGTGGAGTTAACTGAATTGTTACTTCTTTTTCTTCAAAATTCTCTACTGTTATAGTTGGTGTTTCCACTTTCACTAATGAGCTAACTGGTTCTTTTAAAGTTTCATCTAATAACTTAGAATCCTCTGTGTATTCGATTGTTCCTTTTTCACCGGTGTAAGCATCCGTTGGATAAATTTTTATTTTTACTGGCTCTTTCTGTGTACTTTTTACTTTTACTTTTAATTGTTGTTCTTCCCCTGGCGTCGTTTGGAGATAAAAGTAACTTTGTTCGAAATCTATTTGCTTACTACTCGGGACAGCTGAAACAGTGTATCCTAGATTATCTGCTGCATGTGCTCGGTTTGGAAATAAGATAAAACATAGTCCCATAAGTAACAGGACAGCTATATAATTATTTTTTTTCATTGAATTTTCAATTGCTCCTTATCTATCACACTCTAGAAACATTATTTTTTTATCGCTTCAACATAAATGTCTACATAGTAATGATTGTCTTCTTCTTGATACAAATCTTCTTCTAAAATCACGGTTTCTTTTTCCTGCCATGTTTCTAAGAACAATTGAGCTGCTTGGTGCGCGGAGGCCTTTGTTTCAAATGGTCCCTTTGTCTCAATCACATCGCCTTCTTCATATTCTAATTCTTCCTCAAAGTCTTCTTTTTTCCCAATCATCGCCAACGCATACACAATACTTCCAGATAGAGCGGCTATGATGAAAAAAGCAACCCCATATACATTGATGAATAATAGTAAGAAGCAAAGAAGATTTAGACCTATAAATCCAACCAACATGGCTTTAGGATACGGTCTTCTTTTGTTCGTAAGAAATAGAAAGTACATAAACACGAAAGTCATGGTCATTAACAGAGCACTCAGTGCAAAGTACACAATAGATTCAAGTCCGTTATCATTCACGATAAGCAACAATTGATAGAATAAGGAGAGTCGTTTATCCACATAAAAGTATGCTTTTTTATAGAAAGAATAAAACATTACTAAGTACGTGACCCACATGATGGAAAAGATTCCTTCTATTACTAGGATATATTTCAACCCTTTATTTTGATGTTTTTCTGTTTGTTCTGTCGTCATCCTTTTTTTCAACCCTCAATCATCCTATTTATTTTTGGCTTTCCTTGCCAGTATGTGTCACTTATTTGATATCTAATTTATACCCTTTCGAACGGATTGTTTTTATGTATTCTGGGCTTCCAGGTGCTGCTTCAAATTTTTTCCGTAAATGAAAAATAAGATTGGTGACCCGATATTGTCTGAATGTTGCGTCCGTGCCGTTCTTTTTTTCTGTCCAAATTTTTTGGTAAAGCTCTTCATACGATAATGTTTCACCCGAACGGTTAAATAATTCTCTTAAAACAAAAAACTCTAATTTTGTTAGCGAAATCTCAAAGCCATCTTTTAGGATTAGGCTCAAGCTTCCTTCGTTCAGTTCAAAGTCGCTACGTTTCTCTGGTCTTTCTTGTGTCTCTTTGATTACCTCAGTGCCATTTCCTGTGTGTTTCAATAGATTTTCTAGTTGTAATAAAAACAACCCTTTGTTTTCCGCTACATCTGAAATACCATCTGCGCCTAATTGAAAATAAATCATTTGATGGAAATCGGAAATTTTTGTTGAAAACACCCAGACGACGCCCTCAAACCATTTCCTCAATTCCAGAATTGATTCACAAATGGATTCAAATCCACTGTTCTCGCCTTCTTCAATCAGAATGGCATTCATATTTGACAAGATCTCTTCATTTTTATTTATACAGGTGAAAAAAGAAGGAGTGAATGCGGAAGAGTTAGAAAACTCATTCACATGTGCATCTTGTTGTCTTTCTTCTTTTAAAATGCCTAGTTTGTACATTATTTGTCTTGCCTCCT
>NZ_MIJZ01000003.1 GCF_001730285.1 Enterococcus ureasiticus | reverse complement strand
TGAATGTTAACCAATATTTAACTAAGCCTTTGTAGCGATTGAAAATTACGTTACATAAGTTTTCATAAAAGCCAACCATTTCACGACTACGCCATGCACCATATTTTTCTACTAGATGCATTGGACAATCAAAGTGAGTGATCGTTACAAGGGGCTCTATATTGTGTTTGCGGCATTCTTTGAACAAATCTTCATAGAACTTCAAGCCTTCTTCATTCGGCTCTGTTTCGTCTCCTAGAGGGAAAATTCGACTCCAAGCAATTGATAAACGGTAGGTTTTAAAACCCATTTCGCCAAATAATGCGATGTCTTCTTTATAACGATGGTACATGTCAATCGCGTTTTGAGCTGGGTAAAAATGTTCATCATCAAAATCAAACATTTTCATCTCCCCTGTGATTACTGGAAAACGATCCGGTCCAACGGGTGCTAAATCTACGTTAGCCAAACCGCGTCCGCCTTCGTTATAGCCACCTTCACATTGATTGGCTGCTGTTGCACCGCCCCATAAAAAGTCTTTTCTAAATGCCATATCAAAATTCCTTTCTCACATAAGCTTGCAGTAAAACCTATCTTGCTTTACTGCAAGCTCTGTTCTCGTCTATTATTTTTAAGTTAATCCAGTAATCAATGTATCGTTTGAGGTTACATCATGTTCTTGTGTTTCTACGATATCTAGATAATCACCAGTGTTTGTCACAATGACGGGCGTTTCTACACTATACCCTGCTGCTTTGATTGCCTCAATGTCAAAAGTTACAAGAACTTGTCCTTTTTTCACTTTATCACCTTGTGCTACTTTTGCTTCAAAACCGTTTCCTTCTAGCTGAACCGTGTCCATACCTATATGGATCAATAACTCCATCCCTTGATCTGATATCAATCCAATTGCGTGCAATGTTGGGAACAGAGTCATCACAGTGCCATCGAATGGAGCTCTAACAACGCCTTCTGTCGGTTCAATTAAAACACCTTTTCCTAAAGCACCTTGGGCAAATGCTTGATCACTTGCTTTGCTCAATGGTAAGACACGTCCTTTAACTGGACTTAAAACGGCTTCCTTGATTGCTTTTTGTGCTTTTTTATTTTCTGTTACTTCTTCTACCACTGTATCATCTTTCCAGAAGAAGAATGTTAATGTAAAACCGATAACAACGGCAATTAAGATGGCAACAAAAGAATGAATCATTCCACTTGCATTATCCCCATTTATAAAGTTTAATACACCAAAAATTCCTAATCCACCCATTGTGTAAGAAGTTACTCCGTTAATCATTAAATATAAACCACCAACGGCAGCTCCAATCATTGAAAAAACGAAAGGTGTTTTTCTTGGTAAAGTGATACCATAGATGGCAGGTTCAGTTACACCGAAGATACCAGAAATTATTGCTGGCGGACATAGAGCTTTCATTTTTGCATCTTTTAATTTGAAGAACATTGCCATAACTACTGCTGTTTGAGCAAAACTTGCTGCAAAAGAACCAACCAAAACTTGACTTGCCCCTTCTTGAGTAATTTGCATGATTGCAAGCGGCACAACACTCCAGTGTAAGCCGAAAATAACCAATACTTGCCAGAAGAAACCAAGAATAACGCCATACAATGCTGGTGAGAAGCCCATTAAAGCCTGGAAACCTGCACTTAGTAAATCTGTTAACATGCTGATGATTGGACCAATTACTAAGAAACCAATTGGTAATGCAATCAATAATACAAAAAATGGTACCAAGAAAGTTTGAACAACTTCAGGAATAAGTTTCTTAAAGAGTTTTTGAATTTGCGCTGCGAAGGCAACAATGAATATGATTGGTACAACACTACTTGTATAACCCGCACCAACCCATGGAATACCTAGAAACGTGTCATAAGCAGGTAATCCTAACAAACTATATGGCGCGGCTGCACCTGCACCTGCTGTTGTTTCAAAGGCCGCTTGCAAGGCACTTCCTTGAACTGTTGGGTAACAAAGAGCTGCCCCAATAACAATTCCTACCATCGGGTTTAAATTAAATTTTCTAGCTGCCGTATACCCTAGAATCACTGGCATGAAATAGAAGATTGCATCGCCAATACCATTTAACATTGTATACGTTCCAGAAGTAGCTGAATATAATTTCAAGAAAACAAGTAACGCATTTAGACCTTTTACCATACCAGCTGCAGCTAATGCACCCAAGAAGGGTTGGAAACAGCCACTTAAAATATCAATCAAACGATTAAATAAATTTCCACCAGATGATTCTTGTTCAGCGTCTGCTGAAATTCCAGCAATACTGACAACATCTTCATACACTGCAGGTACGTGATTACCAATTACAACTTGATATTGCCCGCCACTTTTCATTACGGTAACTACGCCATCCATATTTTTCAATATATCGTCATTTGCTTTTGATTCATCTTTCAATTTAAAACGCAAGCGTGTAATACAGTGTGTCAAACTATTAATATTTCCTTTTCCGCCCACATTTTCAACAATTTTCTCTGCTAAATCATGATATTTTCCCATTTTTTGTTCCTCCAAAGTTTAGTTTTTTTTCAATACATTACTTTTGAAGGTTTAGCCAACTTAATGTCACTATCCAAGGGGTCTTACTGTGTTGCTACTTCTCTTCTATCCACCTTTCATCAAATTACTAATCTACTAATGGTTGGTTTGTACTACACGAGCAATGTGAATAATCAAATACATCTTTTCTTCCTTTGATACAGTATAACAATAACTTTCTGTTAAAAATTCGGCGATTTTATTCACACAATTATACGCATTACGATACTTTTTTTTGATTACTTCATACAATTCTCCATCATCCTCATCATGAAATTCTTTATGATTCAATAAACGATAAGCAAAAAATTTTAAATGAGTACTAAAACGATAAAAATAAACAGAGTCTTCATTAAAAGTAATTTTAAAATGATATTTAACGATATTCGTAATTTCTTGCATAATTTTTGTTAATTCATAAACATTACCAACTTCTTCATCCATTTCCGCATTAACTAGATGCAAAGCAATGAATCCAGCTTCATCTTCTGGCAGTTGAACATCGAACTTATCCTTGACCATCTCAACAGCTTTACTTCCAATCAAATATTCATCTGAAAAAAAACGTTTGATGTCCCATAATAGAAAGTTCTTTACTTCGATCCCTTGCCTTATTCGCTCTAAAGCTGTATGAAGATGGTCCGTTAAAGAAATAAAGATTGTATCATTTAACTTCCTACCAAGCTTTGTTTTTGCATATTTAATAATTTCGTCTGACAGCTGCATTACTTCTAATGGTAGCTCCCCCAGTAGTTCTTGGAATTTTAATGAAGTATCCTGATTCGCTAAACGAAATACTTGATCAACCTGTTCTTCTGCAACAAAGTCTCCAATTTTTCTTTTAAATGCAATACCACGTCCCATCACAATTTGTTCCTGTTCATGCACATCCAACGTAATCACAACATTATTATTCAAAATTTTTTGAATAATCATTTCTTCGCTCCCTTCATCATGCTTAACTCCTTTAATTGTAAAAAAAGAAAAACCCAACCTTTCCAAAAAAGAAGACATTCTCCTTCTTTGAAAAAATTAGGTTTAGCTTGTATTTAAACAATCACTATCCAGATATTCACTTGTTGTGTACAAGCATAGAATACCCTATAACAATAACAATGTCAACGTTTTCATAGAAATATTTTAAAGACAATAAAAAAAACATTATGCACATAGCAAAATGTTTTAAAGACATGACCCGTACGGGAATCGAACCCGTGATACCGCCGTGAAAGGGCGGTGTCTTAACCGCTTGACCAACGGGCCTTTTAAAATTATGGGCCTAAATGGACTCGAACCATCGACCTCACGCTTATCAGGCGTGCGCTCTAACCAGCTGAGCTATAGGCCCTTAAAGAAAAAAAGCGGGTGACGAGAATCGAACTCGCGACAACAGCTTGGAAGGCTGTGGTTTTACCACTAAACTACACCCGCATGTTTCTTCTTTGAAATGGCGCAAGACAGAATCGAACTGCCGACACACGGAGCTTCAATCCGTTGCTCTACCAACTGAGCTACTGCGCCAAAAATTAATAAAACGGTCTGGACGGGACTCGAACCCGCGACCTCCTGCGTGACAGGCAGGCATTCTAACCAGCTGAACTACCAAACCAAGGTAAATGTATTGCATCACTTTATTACTTACGCCTTTAATTAAATATTAAAAGCAATTGCGGGGGCAGGATTTGAACCTACGACCTTCGGGTTATGAGCCCGACGAGCTACCTGACTGCTCCACCCCGCGATAATATCTATAAGTAATCTTATAGAAAAAGTAACATTGTTCCTTTATAGGAACTTTGTAAGGAGGATAAGGGATTCGAACCCTTGCACGGTTTTACCCGCCTGACGGTTTTCAAGACCGTTCCCTTCAGCCGGACTTGGGTAATCCTCCAGAATAAATATTAAAAAATGACCCGTACGGGAATCGAACCCGTGATACCGCCGTGAAAGGGCGGTGTCTTAACCGCTTGACCAACGGGCCGCTATGAAACGGAGAAGGAGGGATTTGAACCCTCGCGCCGGTTTCCCGACCTACACCCTTAGCAGGGGCGCCTCTTCAGCCACTTGAGTACTTCCCCAAGAAAATATTTAAAAAATGGGCCTAAATGGACTCGAACCATCGACCTCACGCTTATCAGGCGTGCGCTCTAACCAGCTGAGCTATAGGCCCATAAAGCGGGTGACGAGAATCGAACTCGCGACAACAGCTTGGAAGGCTGTGGTTTTACCACTAAACTACACCCGCAATACTTTAAAACGGTCTGGACGGGACTCGAACCCGCGACCTCCTGCGTGACAGGCAGGCATTCTAACCAGCTGAACTACCAAACCAAGGTAAATGTATTGCATCACTTTATTACTTACGCCTTTAATTAAATATTAAAAGCAATTGCGGGGGCAGGATTTGAACCTACGACCTTCGGGTTATGAGCCCGACGAGCTACCTGACTGCTCCACCCCGCGATAATATCTATAAGTAATCTTATAGAAAAAGTAACATTGTTCCTTTATAGGAACTTTGTAAGGAGGATAAGGGATTCGAACCCTTGCACGGTTTTACCCGCCTGACGGTTTTCAAGACCGTTCCCTTCAGCCGGACTTGGGTAATCCTCCGGAATAAAAAGTACTATTAATTATATCGTCACTACAATGGACCTTGTAGGACTCGAACCTACGACCGGACGGTTATGAGCCGTCTGCTCTAACCAACTGAGCTAAAGGTCCTTGGCTCTTAAAAAGGAATATCGCGGCGAAGGGGATCGAACCCCCGACCTCCCGGGTATGAACCGGACGCTCTAGCCAGCTGAGCTACACCGCGAAAATATAAAAGTACTAATGGAGCCTAGCGGGATCGAACCGCTGACCTCCTGCGTGCAAAGCAGGCGCTCTCCCATCTGAGCTAAGGCCCCACAAAATAAATCGGGAAGACAGGATTCGAACCTGCGACCCCTTGGTCCCAAACCAAGTGCTCTACCAAGCTGAGCTACTTCCCGTATTTAAAAATGCACCCAAAGGGAGTCGAACCCCTAACCTCTTGATTCGTAGTCAAGCACTCTATCCAGTTGAGCTATGGGTGCTAAAACAAGGATCAAAGTCAGATGTAACATCTGCTTCGTACTTGTCAACATCTATTCTGTCAATTTCACAATTGCCATTCATAGTGTTTCAAAGCAATGCCGAGGACCGGAATCGAACCGGTACGGTGATCACTCACCGCA
>NZ_MIJZ01000002.1 GCF_001730285.1 Enterococcus ureasiticus | reverse complement strand
GATACACCTGTTCCCATGCCGAACACAGAAGTTAAGCTTCTTAGCGCCGATTGTAGTGAAGGGTTTCCCTTTGTGAGAGTAGGACGTCGCCACGCTAATTATTCCGGCATAGCTCAGTTGGTAGTAGCGCATGACTGTTAATCATGATGTCGTAGGTTCGAGTCCTACTGCCGGAGTTCCTTAATATAGGACTTGATGAGTAATGCTTGCTTCTTTTAACTTTGGAGAGTTGTCCGAGTGGCCGAAGGAGCATGATTGGAAATCATGTAGACGGTGAACGCTGTCTCAAGGGTTCGAATCCCTTACTCTCCGTATTAAGTTTTTTATTGGCCCGTTGGTCAAGCGGTTAAGACACCGCCCTTTCACGGCGGTATCACGGGTTCGATTCCCGTACGGGTCATTTATATTTATTGGAGGTTTAGCTCAGCTGGGAGAGCACCTGCCTTACAAGCAGGGGGTCGGCGGTTCGATCCCGTCAACCTCCATTAAATTACGGTTTGGTAGTTCAGCTGGTTAGAATGCCTGCCTGTCACGCAGGAGGTCGCGGGTTCGAGTCCCGTCCAGACCGTTTTATTATTTTTTTGGCGCAGTAGCTCAGTTGGTAGAGCAACGGATTGAAGCTCCGTGTGTCGGCAGTTCGATTCTGTCTTGCGCCATTTGGAGGAATAGCGAAGTGGCTAAACGCGACGGACTGTAAATCCGTTCCTTAGGGTTCAGTGGTTCGAATCCACTTTCCTCCATTACATAGTAGGGATATAGTTAAACGGTATAACTACGGTCTCCAAAACCGTCATTGTGGGTTCGATTCCTACTATCCCTGTTAGTAAAATTTTATGGCGATTGTGGTGAAGTGGTTAACACAGCGGATTGTGGTTCCGCCATGCGTGGGTTCGATCCCCATCAGTCGCCCTTAGATTTAATTTTATTTTATGTTTTATGGCGATTGTGGTGAAGTGGTTAACACAGCGGATTGTGGTTCCGCCACGCGTGGGTTCGATTCCCATCAGTCGCCCTTAGATTTAATTTTTATTATTGGGGTATAGCCAAGCGGTAAGGCAACAGGTTTTGATCCTGTCATGCGTTGGTTCGAATCCAGCTACCCCAGTTTTCTCGTTTAGAGAATCTTTAAATTGTAATATGGCGGTATAGCCAAGTGGTAAGGCAGAGGTCTGCAAAACCTTCATCACCGGTTCAAATCCGGTTACCGCCTTGCAAATTATTTCATGCCGGCGTGGCGGAATTGGCAGACGCGCTGGACTCAAAATCCAGTGCCCGCGAGGGCGTGCCGGTTCGACCCCGGCCGCCGGTATAATTGATATATTAACGTTAAAAGCGTTAATATATCTTTTTTTTTAGTAAATTAATAGAAGTTGTAGTTGTTGAAGAAATTAACGGTGAAAAAAATAAATAAATTAATATGGATAAGCATAACTTTACAGATAAAACTGAAAATCATGTACTCCCTAAAACAGGTGAGAGTGCCTAGGTATTTCTTGTAATATTTGGACTATCCATTTCTACAGCATCAGTTATAACGTTAAACGTACGAAAAAAAATGTATAACGAATAACAAATTAAAAGGGAGGAAAGACATTAAGTTGTTTTTCCTCCCTTTTAATATATAGACAATGACTTAAGTAGATCAGTCATCTAATTTACTTGAAAATAATTGCTCGACTTGTTCTTCAGCCCACTGGCACCAGCGAAGTTCCTCTTCACACATTCGTATTCTTCTTTGGATAACCAAAAATCGTCCAAAGTTTTTTTTCTGTTCTTCTGGATCAGTTAATTGATCGATTTGTGCTTGTTTCGCTTGGTTTTTTTTAAGCATTTTTAATTGATGCTGTTTTCTTTCAAAAAGTAAACCTTTAACGGTATCTTTATCTAAAATCGATGCTACATATATTTTTGCAAGAAATTCATCTTTTTGAGAAGGTTCTTTCGTTTCCTCTTGGATCCAAGTGTTGACGATATTTTCACCTTTTTTAGTCAAATGATAGATTTTTTTTTGTGAATGCTTCTCGTCATTTTCGACTGAAACATATTCTTCCTTCAAAAGTTTTGCTAAAGAAGTGTAAATCTGACTGTGATGGGCTTCCCAAAAAAGTGAAAGATATTGCTTCAATTCATAACCAGTACATGGTTTTCTAACTAACATACAAAGCAAAATATAACTTAGAGTATTCATAGTAACTGTTCTCCTTATCATTTTGAATCCGCTTATTTTCTATTATAACACAAAATGGAATGATATATCATAAATAAATACATGTGAATATTGACATGTATTTATTTATGTAGTATTTTTATATAGAAAGAAGGTAATGAAGTGGAAGAATCAGATTTTTTAGAGGAACGTTTAGAAGAAATGGAAATTGATAAGAGTGGACTGCGCTCTGCTTATGCGGTTGCATTTACTTGTATGATTGCATTTATGGGCATCGGCTTGGTAGATCCTATTTTAAAAACAATTGCACGGCAGTTAGACGCTACACCAGCACAAACAACTCTTTTATTTACGAGTTATATGTTGGTGACAGGGGTTATGATGCTGTTTACTGGATATATTTCTAGTAGGATTGGTGCAAAGAAAACATTGATTTTTGGACTGATTATTATTATTGGATTTTCATGTTTAGCAGGCTTTTCTGAAACGATTGAAGGCTTAATCTATTTACGTGCAGGTTGGGGGTTAGGAAATGCATTGTTTATTTCAACTGCTTTATCTGCGATTGTGGGCGTGTTAGCGGGGCAAACGGAAAAAGCAATCATCATGTATGAAGCATCGATGGGACTTGGAATGGCGATTGGTCCTTTGCTTGGTGGAGTGTTAGGTAGCATGTCTTGGCGTATGCCGTTCTTCGGTGTAGCCACTTTGATGTTTATAGCAACATTAGCAATTGCTTTTTTGTTAACGCCAATAGCTAAGCCAAAGAAAAAAGTATCTCTTTTGGCTGGGATCAAGGCTTTAAGTAATCATAAATTGCGCTCAGTCGGGATCATCGCATTATTATATAATTTTGGTTTTTTTACATTATTAGCCTATGCGCCATTTCTACTTGAAGGATTTTCAGAAATGCAAGTTGGTTTTGTCTTTTTTGGTTGGGGAGCGTTATTAGCAGTAGCTTCTGTATTTATTGCACCTATTTTAGAGAAACAAATCAATACGTATCGTACCATTTTACTAGCATTGTTCTTTTTCTTAGTATGTTTGGGTTTTATTGGATTTAATGCACAGACACCGGAATTAGTCGCTGTGGGCGTTATTATGGCCGGGTTATTCCAAGGCTTGATCAATACACTTTTAACAACGATTGCGATGGAAATACCAGATATTGAAAGAAGTGTAGCTTCATCTTCATATAGTTTTATTCGTTTTTTTGGTGGTGCAATCGCACCTTTTGTAGCTGGAAAATTAGCAGAAATTTGGAATTCCAGTGTAACATTTTACTTTGCAGCATTTATGGTATTGATTGGATTGGTATTTGTGATTATTCATAATCAGTATTTCGCAACAGAGGAAGAATACGAAATTATTTAAAAGAAGGTTTGTGTACAAAAGCTATTCGTTACAGTATTGTATTTCATTTTTGAATAATCTTATGTCGTATTTTCATATTAATTTTGGATGCACGCATTGCTCGGGGAAAGAGCTCTAGACAAACTATTTTTAGTTTGTCTAGAGCTCTTTTTTAAAGAAATGACTCATTCATAAAAAAGGCAGTGATATAAAAAATTTCATCCTTAGGTATTGTGATGGCATAATAGGTTTCTAAAAATTGACTGTTTTTTTGAACGCTGGCAATTTCAACAGCAAATTTTTCTTGAAATGTTGAAGTTTGTGGAAAACAACTGACATTTTTTCCTTGTTTTAAACGGTCGATCATGCAAACTACATGACAAGCTAAACCTACTTTTATTTCATAAGAAATATCAGGATTGATTTGTACTGCCATTGTTTCCACCCATTCTCTAATTGAAACAATCAGTTGCTCACCATCTTTATACACTAGCATATTTGCAATATTAGTCCGCATACCTTCAAACGCGATTTCATAATCAATAAGAGACTGAATTTGCTTTGTTTTTGTTTCATCTAGTGCATCAGTGATTGAAAAATGAGGTGAAGCCAACGATAATTGAAAAGTGCCGATCGTGCAAATGATTTTTCCAGAGCAACTCAAGTTCGTGATCATTTGTTCTAATAATCTTTCATCAGTTATTTGTAACGATACGATTTCACAAGCACCACCTCTTAAATTTAAGCGGTTTCCTAGCATTTTTTTGATTAATTGAGCAGAGCCTTCGCCTGTAGTACATAATGTAAGTATATATAGTTTTTCTGGTTTTTGTTCTTCATAATTTTTCTTATAAGTAGATAATCCTCTAATATTCTTCGTTGATTCAAATACTTCATTTAAACCATGGCCAAGGGAGGCTTTTCTACTGGCTTCCAAAACATGAAGGGTGCTGACCAGTTCAATACAGCGGATTTGGATGTTTAAATTTTTTTCTAATTCATCACTGAAATTGATCAAAGAGCCCATGTCTACTAACAATAGAACATCCTTTAGCTGATTCTTTGCAGAAAGATAATTTTGGATATTTGTTAACGTGACGATTGGTTTTTCTTCAAGATTCATATCAAATCCGATCGCTATTTGTTCACCGAGGAGTTTGTTTACGACATTGGCCATACTTGTTGCTGTTGATTCACCGTGGGCTACGACAATGACTTCAACTTTCGTTCTTTTTTTACTTTTACTTTCATCAGATGTAAAAAATAGGGCAAGAAATCCAGCTTCATCTTCTGGAAGTCGGATACTAAAATCGGATTCTATGACAGATAGACAATGTTTGGCCGCATCAAAAAGACGAGGATGCTCTTGTTTTATCTCAACGATTCGCGGGTTGATGATTGTCTGGCCTCTTTTTACTCGTTGAATCGTATTGTATAAATGAAGGGCAAGTCCATAACGAACATTATCAGATAAATAAATAGTCAATAATCTGGAGGCTTTTTCACATACTTTGTTAGCCGTTGCAACGATTTCTGAACCGACGATTTGCTCCAAATTATTTAAATCAACGACTGAATCAGTATTATATGAACGATAATAATTAGTGATTGTTGTATCGATGATTTCGGTTGTTTGAGAAATATTAAGTCCGATTCGTTCCATGTCACTCATTTTTTGTTCGATGATTTGGTAGATATCATTTCCCTTCGTCTCTTTAGGTAAAAAGAGTGTCGTTTCTTCTTCATTGAAGAGGAAGAATCGGGTATTCATATTTGGTAGAAGTAGCCAGATTTTTTTGCGATCTTCAGTATTATAAAGGCCTTCACGGATGTAATGTGGGAGCTCATAGCTACTGATTTTGATTGTTTCTTCCTGGCGGGCAATAAATTGAGAATAGGCTTTTGCACATAGTAATTGAATGTCTGCTTTTAGCTGCCCCACATTATTTGGACAATGATATCCTAATAAGGCTCGAATTGTATTGGTTGAAACTTCTATGGGTGTTCTTAGTTTCTTCGTCTCAGTTTGAAAAAAGGTTGCAATTAAGCTTAATCTCTCTTCTAAACCACGGTCAACCAAACTAGGAATTTCAATTCTCATTGGAATTCTACGGATAAATGTTTGTAGTAAAGAAGAAGAGGTATCTTCTGTTGTTGCACAAACAAGTAAAACTTGCGCTTGTCGTTCACTATTTGTTTCGCCAAGCCTGCGGTAAATCCCTCGATCAATGAATGTAAACAGCATTTCTTGACCTTCAGGAGGAAGGCGGTGGATTTCATCTAGAAAGAGAATACCGCCATTTGCTTTTTCTAGTAAACCAACTCGATCGAGATCTGCTCCAGTATAAGCACCTTTCAGTACTCCGAAAATAGAGCCTACCAATAACTGAGGATTATTTGCATAGTCAGCACAATTAAAGGTGATAAAGTTAGAATCCGCTTTCAATTTATTTTGCACAAGCGCATAAGTATAAATTAATTCAGCAAACATGCTTTTTCCAACACCTGTTTCACCAGTTAATAAGATATGCATCCCATTTGGAGGATACAAAATAGCTGCCTTAGCTTGTTCACCACAGTGAAAAAGACTGGGGCTTTTTTTGATGAAATCATCTAAGATATTCTCTTCATTTTTTATTGTTGGAGTAGTTGAAAAAAAATAGACTGGTTTAGTACCGATTTTCTTTGCTTTACCTAGTTTGACTAATTGATTTAAATCACTACTGACATTTGCACGTGTGATCTGTAGTTGCTCTGCCATTTCACTTGCAGTAACGGGTTGCTTTTCAGAGTATTGTGTTAGTAATTCCGCTATTTTATCGATTCTTTTCATTTTTCCACGACCTTTGATGGATAGTGTGTTTTGTGTTCTATGGACTAAGTATAATGTTGTGAGATGAAATAGTCAAAGTCATGTGTTTTATTTTTGACAATGTGTTTTGTCGGTTCTGAAAGATGTGTTTTGTTTTTTTGAATTAGGAAACACATCTTTCAGAATCGTTATTCAGTCAATGTTTTAATTGTTTGGCACGTTTATTGCGTATATAACTATGAAAACATAATTAGTGTTTGAAGGGAGAAGATCAAATGATTTCAGAGACGGATGTAATGCAGATCATTGTTTATGCGGGTAATGCCAAATCACTGGCAATGAATGCAATCAAAGAGGCCAAAGATGGAAAGATAGCGAGCGCAAAAAAGACGTTAGAAGAAAGCAAAAAAAACTTAAAAGTTGCTCATCAACATCACACAGATATTTTACAGAAATTTGCGAGTAATCCAGATGAATCTGCCAATATGTTTTTAACTCACGCACAAGATCATATGATGGCAGCGATAACTGCAACAGATTTTGCAAAAGAATTAATAGATTTACATGAAGAACTACAACAATTGCGTAGTTTAATTACAGAGAATGTTTAAAAAATAAATGGAAAAGGTGATCAGAATGAAAATTACATTAGCGTGTGCAGGTGGAATGTCAACAGGAATGTTAGTTAAAAAAATGGAGGAGTACGCAAATTCACAAGGAATCGAAGCAGATATTTCAGCCTGTGGACTTAGTGAATTAGAAGAAAGAGTGATTGGATCAGATATTATTTTATTAGGTCCCCAAGTTGGTTATCAGTTAGATGATGTAAAAAAAGAATATCCAGATATCCCAGTACTTGTGATTGAGATGATGGATTATGGCATGATGAATGGGGAGAAAGTTTTTAAGAATGCTCAAGAAATTATCACGTCTAATTAGGGTTAGTAAAAGGAGGAGTAAAAATGTCTGAAACGAAAAAAAGTTCATTTATCAACGGATTGAATATATTTGTCAATAAGTTTTCCAATAATATCTTTATTAAGAGTATCGCTAATGGCATGATGATGACATTGCCAATCACAATTGTAGGAAGTCTGACAACGATTATTGGAATGATTCCGGGGTTACCTGAGATCGTCATGAAAGCTTGCTCGTTAGGAACATCGATTTCAAGTAATCTAATTACGATCTATGTTATTATTGGGATTTCTTGTGCTATGGCGAGAGAGAAAAAAGGCGATACGATTGCATCAATTATTTTGTCGTTAGCTGCTTTCTTCGTTTTGACACCAATAACTGCATTTGATATTGGTCAAGAAAAACCCGCGTTGGCTTTTGAATTAACTTATCTAGGATCAAAAGGAATTTTTGTTGGGATGATCGTGGCGCTAGTTGTTACTTGGGTTTTCGCTAAAATGGTTGAAAAGCGTATTACGTTTAGAATGCCTGAGAGTGTACCTACGGCTATTGCCAAAACATTTGAAGCAATTGTTCCAGCAGCAATTATTTTTATCGTTGTTATTATGATCAGTACTGCTTTCGCTGAAACTAAATTTGGTAATATTCATGACTTTATCTATACGAATTTGCAAACACCGCTCGAAGCTTTAGGGGGTTCGATATGGTCAGCGCTATTCATCATGTTTTTATCAGAATTATTATGGTTCTTCGGTATTCATGGAAGTATGGTGGTAGGTTCTGTTATTGCCGTTTTATTTACAACACAAGCTTATGCAAATATGGAAGCTGTCGCAGCAGGAGAAGCTGCAACAAACATTATCAATTCGTTTTTCTTAGATGCATTTAAAGGTCCGAGAGCTTTAGCTTTAGCTGTTATTCTAGTTTGGATGAGTAGAAGTGAAAAATTCAAATCAATTGGAAAAATTTCCTTAGTTCCTAGTATCTTCGGAATAACTGAACCAATGAAATTTGGGATTCCAATGATCATGAATGCGATTATTTTTATTCCATTGACTCTTTCAGCGGCTGTCTGCGTAGGAATTGCTTATGTAGCAACAATAATTGGATTTTTACCTGTTATCAGTGTCAATGTTCCTAAAAATTTACCTACTTTTTTATCCGGTTTTATGGCCGCTGGTTGGCAAGGATTGGTCGTGCAGTTGATTCAATTTATTGTGGTATTATTATTGTATCTGCCATTTATGAAAAAATTGGATAGTCAAGGTGTTGCAGAAGAAACTGCAAATCTTGAAATGAAATAGGAGCGTGACCTGATGCAAACACTTCAAGTAAAAAGGGATGAGAATCAATTAGCAATTTATATTCCAGATACAGCAGTACTTCCTGTCAAGGTTTATTATGGAACAGACAGTTCAGGAAAAACGCATACTAACTATTTGGAGTTTACAGAACAAGGGTGGCAAAATTTTGTGGACCCTAATTCTAATGAACGTCTTTACTTTAAATTAGAAATGAATTCAGATATATTTATCGGAGCAGAACGTCGATTGCCTTTGAAAAATTTATATAATTGCCGTGATATGGGAGGGTATCATACAACCGATGGCCGATTAACAAAGTGGGGGCAAGTTTTCCGATCAGATGCTTTGCATCAAATAGATGAGAAAGGTCAAGCCTATATTGAGCGTATGGGTGTCAAGCGGATTATTGATTTTCGTTCACCAGAGGAAATAAAGAAAGATCCGAATAAATCCATTTCGACCAGTGAGATATTCAATTTTAATCCTCATGCAGATGTGGCTCAACAAGCCAGTACACAAACTGTTTCTCGGAAGGATGAAGATAAAATAGCTCAATTAGAAATAATGGTTGAGACAGAAGAAGGTCGGGCGCAACTGGTCAAAAATCGTAATGTAATGGTCAAACAAATGGAGCAATTAGTGTTAGGAACAAATGCCATCAAAGCATATAAACAATTTTTTAAAACGCTTGTACAAGAGGATATAACCCCGCTGATATTCCATTGCCAAGGCGGAAAAGATCGGACCGGTTGGGCAGCAGCTTTATATTTAGGTGCTTTAGGTGTGGATAAAGATCAAATCTACCAAGATTATTTACTAACTGATAAAATGAATGCTCCCAGAAATGCGAAAAGAATGGCTATTTATAAAAAGTATACAGACAATGAAGATGTATTAGCTTTTCTAGCTTCCTTGCAGCAAACAAGAAAAGATTATCTGGATGGAGCCTATGATGCTGTAGAAGGTCGCTATGGAACGATAACTAATTACTTAAAAGATGAATTAGAAGTAGATGAAGAAACGTTAGAATCACTAAGAAATAAATACGTGTATTGACTCGAGTAAATATCATTAGCAAGATAGAATAACTAAATCTGTCTTGCTATTTATCGTTATACGTTAAGTAACAATAATATTTAAGTTAGTAGAAATTCTTTTTTAAAAGCGAATGAAAGTATTTTCCCTTTATTGACAACGCTTTATTTTCATGGTTTAATAACAAGAGAAATCAAGATTGTTACTGAGTTTTCAGGCTATACTTTATTTCTTTTTAGTAACATTTAATTAGCTAGCTGATCTAATCTCATTGAGGAGATATTATGGAAGTAAAAAAAGTAATCAATAATAATATTGTGAAGTCTCTTGATGCTGACAATCACGAAGTATTAGTGATGGGTAAAGGTATTGGCTTTAAGAAAAATGTCGGTGATGTTATTGATGATGCTCTTATTGAAAAAGTATATACAAGTAATGCCGATTTAAATACAAATAAGCTAACTCAACTATTATCGAATGTTCGTTTAGAGCATTTACAGGTTGCCAATGAAATTATTGGATTCGCTAAAGTTTCCTTAGGTAAAAAGTTGAATGAAAATATCTATCTTACGTTAACTGATCATATCGATTATGCAATCGAACGACATAATAGTGGTTTACCTGTTAGAAACGCACTCCTTTGGGAAATCAAGCGTTTTTACAATCACGAATATTTGATTGGAAAAGAAGCATTGACTATTATTTCTAATCGTCTGGATATAGTACTTCCAGAAGATGAAGCTGGTTTTATTGCATTGCATATCGTTAATGCAGAACTAGATTTATCACAAGTCAGTCAAGTTTCAGAAATGACAAAGGTCATTCAAAAAATCATTAATATTGTTAAATATCATTATAAAACAGATTTGGATGAATACACGTTAAATTATGAACGATTTATTACGCATTTAAAGTTTTTTGTTCAACGCTTATTTAGCGGAATAGAATTGGATAAAGACAAAGATGAAGGCTTCTTGTTTATGTTAAAAGAAAAATATCAAGACGAATACCTTTGTGCACTGAAAATACGCGAGTATATTGGAAAAGAATTTGGTCGTGATTTACAAGAAGATGAGATGATTTATCTCACTATCCATATCAGAAGAATAACCAACAATTAAAGGATTGTTACTGCGTTAAAGCAGGCTATACCTAAGAAAAATCTCTTTGAAATAAGAGGTTTCTTAGGTATTTTTTTATGGATTTTATTAGGCTTCACAATTAACACTTAGAATTAGGGGGATGAATGATGAACTATCAAGAATTAGGAAAAACGATTATTGAAAAAATCGGTGGAAAACAAAATATCGCTGGTTTGACTCATTGCGCTACGAGGTTACGTTTCAATTTGAAAGATGAAGGGAAAACACAAACAGATGGATTGAAAAATACGCCAGGAGTGATGGGTGTTGTTTCAAAAGGTGGACAGTATCAGGTAATTATCGGTAGTGATGTAGGGAGTGTTTATAAAGAAATTTTAAAGGAAGTACCCACTTTAGATGGAGAACAAGTTGAATCTAACGAAAAAGATGAACGTGGTGCAGCTTCAAAAATTATTGACACGATCACAGGTATTTTTACACCAATTTTACCAGCGATTACTGCGGCTGGGATGTTAAAAGCTGTTTTGTCTCTTCTAGTTGTTTTTAATGCAATCGATAAAACTGGGCAGACCTATATTATTATTGATTTCATGGCAGATTCAGCCTTTTACTTTTTACCTATTTTGTTAGCAGCATCATCTGCACAGAAATTTAAAACAAATATGTATCTTGCCATGATGGTGGGTGGGATTTTACTTCATCCGAATTTTGTGGGAATGGTTAATGCTATCAAGGAGGCAGGAGAAGGCGGTATTCATCTTTTCGGATTACCGATATCTGCAGTAACGTATGGATCGTCAGTTATTCCGATTATTTTAGCTGTTTGGTTTATGTCTTATGTCGAACCGATTGCTGATAAAGTATCGCCTAAAGCAATCAAGTTTTTCAGTAAACCATTGATTACAATTGCGATTGTTGGGACAGTTTCGCTAGTAGTAGTAGGACCACTTGGTTATTTCATTAGTGACGCTATTTCAAATGGAATCAAAGCTTTGGAAAACTTTAGTCCATGGTTAGTTCCGACGATTATTGGAGCGTTGACACCATTGTTTGTAGCAACAGGAACGCATTATGGATTAGTACCGATCGGTATTAATAATCGTATGACAACTGGTTATGATAGTGTGATCTATCCAGGAATGTTAGCCTCAAACCTTGGACAAGGTGCTGCTTCTTTAGCCGTTGGTGTGAAAAGCAAAGATTCTTCAATCAAACAAGTAGCTGCTTCAGCTGGTTTAACAGGTTTGTTTGGGATTACTGAACCTGCATTGTATGGGGTTAACTTGAAATATAAAACTCCCTTATATGCTGCAATGATTGGCGGGGGAATCGGTGGTTTGTTCATGGGAATTACTCGAGTGAAAAACTTTACTGGTGGTTCACCTGGCTTATTGACACTTCCAAGTTACATTGGTGATGATACGTTGACACATTTATATATGGCTTGTATCGGAGCTGCGATCAGTATCGTGATTTCTTTTGCTGTTTCATATATTTTATATAAAGATCCAGTCGTTGAAACACCAAAAGCAACAATTAAAAACAATGAAGGTAACACTATTTCTGAAGCAAATACGATCACAGAGATCGTTGCACCAATCAAAGGTGACGTAGTAGCCTTGACAGCTGTAGAAGATGGAATGTTTTCAGAAGAGATTTTAGGTAAAGGCATTGCAATTAAACCTGTAGAAGGTATTGTTTACGCACCCGTTTCAGGAACTGTAACAGCACTTTTTGATTCTAAACATGCAATTGGTTTAACCAGTGATTCAGGTGTGGAGCTATTGATTCACATTGGCATAGATACTGTTCAATTAAATGGTGTGGGGTATGAATATTTTGTTGAAAAAGGTCAAAATATTGAAATAGGAGATAAGTTAATTGAATTTGACTTAGAAAAAATTGCTGAAAAAGGCTATAATATAATTACACCCGTTGTTGTAACGAATTCAGCCGATTTTGGTGATATTATTACTTTAACCAAAGTATTGGCTGAACCAGGTGAGCAAGTAATGAAAGTCATTCGCTAAGAAGACTTTTGTTCAAATAAATTGTTGGAGGATGAATGATATGGCATTTAGAAAAGACTTTTTATGGGGCGGCGCAACAGCAGCCAATCAATGTGAAGGCGGCTATAATGAAGGCGGACGCGGTTTGGCTAACGTAGATTTAGCACCCGTTGGACCGGATCGTTTTCCAGTAATCACAGGGGAGATGAAAATGTTTGATTTTGATGATGAACATTTTTACCCAGCTCAAAACGCGATCGACATGTACCATCGTTATAAAGAAGACATCGCATTATTTGGTGAAATGGGTTTTAAAACCTACCGTCTATCAATTGCTTGGAGTCGTATTTTCCCTCTAGGAGACGAAACAGAGCCGAATGAAGAAGGCTTGAAGTTCTATGAAGATTTGTTCAAAGAATGCCGCAAACACAATATAGAGCCTCTTGTAACGATCACTCACTTTGATTGTCCAATGCATCTAGTAGAAAAATATGGCGCATGGCGTAGTCGTGAAATGGTTGGCTTTTATGAAAACTTATGTAACGTAATTTTCAATCGCTACAAAGGCTTAGTTAAATATTGGTTAACATTCA
>NZ_MIJZ01000001.1 GCF_001730285.1 Enterococcus ureasiticus | reverse complement strand
GATACACCTGTTCCCATGCCGAACACAGAAGTTAAGCTTCTTAGCGCCGATTGTAGTGAAGGGTTTCCCTTTGTGAGAGTAGGACGTCGCCACGCTAGTTGTTATTCCGGCATAGCTCAGTTGGTAGTAGCGCATGACTGTTAATCATGATGTCGTAGGTTCGAGTCCTACTGCCGGAGTTAAAAACGAAGACTTAATAAGTTTTCGTTTTTTTTTATTTTATAGTAAAATAAATTTTATTATTTGATAGAATAAGCCAAAGATGAAATAATGATAGTAATAGGTAAAATTGATTATCTCTATCTAACAGTTTTGTCACGTAAAGGGTCTATTTTGTGTGAAAATGCCTTTCTTAGGCTATTTTTTGATATAATATTTGTAAGTGTGATCGAACTAAGACTTTAGATTGAGCGAGTACTCTTTAACCTATGTTATAATAATTTAAAGAAGCTAGGAGGGGCAACGTGAAGGTTTTATTATATTTTGAAGGTGAAAAAATATTAGCGAAGTCTGGAATAGGACGAGCGTTAGACCATCAGAAGCGGGCGCTCTCTGAAGTAGGGATAGAGTATACATTAGATGCTGATTGCACAGATTATGACATTTTACATATTAATACTTATGGAATTAACAGCCATAGTATGGTAAATAAAGCAAGAAAACTGGGGAAAAAAGTTATTTATCATGCACATTCAACAGAAGAAGATTTTAGAAATTCATTTATTGGATCAAATCAGATATCTCCTCTAGTTAAAAAATATTTAGTTAGCTTATATTCTAAAGCAGATTATTTAATTACACCTACACCTTATTCAAAGAACTTATTAGAGGGATATGGTATAACAGTTCCGATTGCTTCAATTTCAAATGGAATCGATTTAAATCGATTTGAACGTTCTGAAGAAAAAGAAGAAAAATTTAGAGAGTATTTTAAAATACAAAAAAATCAAAAAGTAATTATTTGTGTTGGTTTGTATTTTGAAAGAAAAGGAATTGTTGATTTTGTTGAACTAGCTAGAAAATTTCCGGAATATCGTTTTATCTGGTTTGGCCATACGCCTATGTACTCGATTCCAAGAGCAATTAGGACAATTGTTAAAGAAGAACATCCGGAAAATGTGGAATTTCCAGGCTATATTAAAGGTGATATCATCGAAGGAGCTTATTCAGCTGCTAATCTCTTTTTCTTTCCTTCTTATGAGGAAACAGAGGGAATTGTCATATTAGAAGCTTTAGCCAGTGAGCAGCAAGTTTTGGTGAGAGATATTCCAGTATATAAAGGCTGGCTTGAGAATAAAGTGAATTGTTATATGGGGAAGACAAATAAAGAATTTGCTAATTTAATAGAAGCTCTAGTGGAGGATAAGATACCAAATACATGTCAAGCAGGTTATGAGGTTGCCAAGGAAAAGAGTATTGAAAGAATTGGACATGAATTAAAAGACGTTTATGAAAAAGTTCTGGGTAACGAATCTATAGAGCAAAATGAACAGGTACAGTAGGAAAATTAAAATTAATGGAGGGGAACAAAGTGAAATTTGGTTTCTTTACAGATACATATTTTCCCCAAGTTAGTGGGGTTGCAACGTCTATTAAGACACTTAAAGAAGAATTGGAACAAAAAGGACATCAAGTCTATATTTTTACGACTACAGATCCAAATGCAAAAGAGTTTGAAGAAGATGTTATTCGGATGCCTAGTGTTCCTTTTGTGTCATTCAAGGATCGACGAATTGTGGTACGCGGTATGTGGTATGCTTATTTAATTGCTAAAGAGTTAGACTTAGATTTGATTCATACTCATACAGAATTTGGTGCAGGATTATTAGGCAAAATGGTGGGTAAAAAGCTTAAAGTTCCTGTTATTCACACGTACCACACCATGTATGAGGATTACTTACATTATATCGCCAAAGGAAAAGTTGTACGTCCAACACATGTGAAGTATTTTTCTCGTTTCTTTGCAAATCATACAACGGGTGTGGTTTGTCCGAGTGAAAGAGTGATTGATAAATTAAAAGAATATGGTGTAACGTCACCGATGAGAATCATTCCAACAGGTATCGATATTAAAAAATTCGAAAGACCTGACATTACGCTCGAAATGAGAAAGGCTCTTCGTAGTGAGTTAGGGTTAAATGATGACAATATCATGTTACTATCATTGAGCCGCATTTCATATGAAAAAAATATTCAAGCAATTGTTAGTGGTTTACCAACTATTTTTGAACGTTTCCCAAGTGCTCGTTTTGTTATTGTTGGGGATGGTCCTTACATTGATAAACTTCGTTGTTTTGGTGAAGAGTTAGGGATAAGTGATAAAATTCAATTTATTGGAGAAGTGCCGAATGATCAAGTAGCTATTTATTATAAGGCAGCTGATTACTTCGTCAGTGCTTCAACTTCAGAGACACAAGGATTGACCTATACTGAAGCGATGGCTTCTGGCGTTCCTTGCGTAGTTGAGGGTAATGCTTATTTGAATAATTTGTTCGATCATGAAAGTTTGGGACGGACGTTTAAAACTGATGCGGACTTTGCGCCTATGTTTATTGAGTATGTCGAATCGGGAATCAAATCAAATGAAGCCATTTTAAAGGAAAAGCTTTATGAAATATCAGCAACTCATTTTGGGAATGTAATGCTTGAATTTTATGAGGATATGATTAAATATTATGATCAACTTATTTTAGATAAAGAAACTGCAGCTTCTATCGAACGAATCAAAGTCAAATTTACATCTTTAAGAAAATAAATGTTAAAACTTCTATTCTTGGTTTATACTAAGAATAGAAGTTTTTTCATTAAAAATAATAGGGGGATTATGACTATGCCACAAATTGGATTCATTGGAACAGGTGTTATGGGAGCTGCAATCGTCAGAAATATGATGAAACAGGGCTTGAAAGTGAATGTCTATAATCGAACAAAGATTAAAACAGATGAATTAGTACGTGAAGGTGCTGTTTGGCAAGATACTCCTGCGGCTATTACCGCAACGAGTGATATTATTTTTACGATGGTTGGATTTCCAAAAGATGTTGAAGCAATCTATTTTGATGAGAATGGTATTTTTTCACAAGATATTACAGATAAGATAATCGTGGATTTAACTACGAGTACCCCGACATTGGCTAAAAAAATAGCAATAAAGGCGAATGAATTAGGCGGTGTAGCTTTAGATGCTCCGGTATCAGGAGGTGATCTAGGGGCTAAAAATGGCACATTAACGATCATGGTCGGTGGAGATCAAGTAGCTTATGAGCAAGTACTGCCGATTTTTAAAACTTTCGGAAAAACGTTTACGTTACATGGTACATCAGGAAAAGGACAACATACCAAAATGGCTAACCAAATCATGATCGCAGGAACTATGACAGGGATGACTGAGATGATGGTCTATGCTAATAAAGCCGGATTAGATTTGAATAAGGTTATTGAAACGTTATCTGGAGGAAGCGCGGCTAATTGGTCGTTAAGTAACTATAGTCCAAGAATCTTAAAAGAAAATTATTCACCCGGTTTTTTTGTAAAGCATTTTATAAAAGATTTAAAGATTGCCTTAGATGAAGCTGAGAAAATGGATCTCGAGTTACCATCGACTAAATTAGCAACTGAACTCTATGAAAAGCTTGCTAATAAAGGATTTGAAAACGATGGAACACAAGCTCTTATCAAGCTATGGTGGGCTGATGGAAAGCAACCGACTTCGAAAGATTAAAGAACAGCAAAAAAATTAAAAAAAATGACGAAAAATCATGCAAGAAAGACAATGTTTTGATACAATGGTACAGAACTAGTTTTTAAAGGGAGGCCCATTTATGAAACATTCACAACTTGTGGCGATTATCAAGCGACTTGAAGCGATGATTGAAGCAACAGACAACGAAATTCAAGTTCGTCGTTTTGAACGCGAAGGTGCAGAAAAATGCATCGTAACGTATGATAAATCAACTGAAACATTTGAATTAACGGAAACTGATTCTCAACAAAGCTATCAATTTGATAATATTGATATTGTTGCGATGGAAATTTATGATTTAATTCAATAATCAAGTAAATTTCAGTAAGTATTTAACAAAATTAATAAAAATAATCAAAAATCCTGTGGCGTACAAATTTGTACGCCACAGGATTTTTTTATTTATGCAGTTTTTAATTCAAGAAAGATTGTCTTGGATGGTTCAAAAATATTTTCGTATGGCTGTTGGGAATTCTTGTTTGTTCACAATACTTAAGTGAAAGAGAGTTGTGACATTTTTAAGAAAATCCTGCTCGTACTCTTTTTTTTATTGAAAACGGGAAATAGTTTGACATTCAAAGTAAATTAAATGATACTAAATTCAGTGTAAATGGTTAAACATTTTTCAAAAATAAAAAGAAAATATCAAGTTGAAAGTTCCCTTTTTATCAAGGCAAACTAATTAATCCGACTCATTTTTTGATTAAGAAAAATTAAAAACTAAATATTTTACTTGCAATCTGTTTTTATATACGATATAGTTTGAACATCAAATGATTTGATAATCAAAGTATATGGATGGTGCACACAAATGGAACCTAATTTAGAAACAGTCAATGATTATCTTGTCAGTGTCTTTAACGATATTTTGACGATTGAAGAATCTGAATTGAAGAAATCACAATTCAATGACTTATCCATTACTGAAATGCACACAATCGAAGCAATTGGAATGTATAGGAAAAAGACTTCTTCGGAAGTTGCCAAAGAGTTATCGATCACTGTTGGAACATTGACCGTAGCAATCAATAATCTTGTGAAAAAAGGTTATGTTGAACGCATACGAAGTGAAGATGATCGCCGAGTAGTTAAGTTAGGGCTAACCAAAAAAGGAAAATTACTTTTTCGTGTTCATCAGCACTTCCATAGAGAAATGGTCAAGACAATTTTAAACGGAATGGATAAAGCAGAAGAACAAGCTTTATTAAAAGCATTGAAGAATCTTCATGATTTCTTAAAGGAATATAAATAAAAGTGAGGACCAAGATGAATCAACATGCAAAAATAACTTGTACGAGCCGTTATGTTCCTGAAAATGCAGTATCCAATGATCAACTTTCGACAATGATGGATACTTCTGATGAATGGATTTCTAGTCGAACAGGTATACGTTCAAGAAATATTGTTACTAACGAAAATACTTCGGACTTATGTATTAAGGTAGCTGAAAAGCTATTAAAAAAATCGGGGAAGAATGCTGAAGATTTGGATTTTATCCTCGTGGCAACTATGACACCAGATTACGGCACCCCTTCAGTAGCATGCCTTGTTCAAGGTAGTATCTCGGCTACTCAGGCGCTTGCTTTTGATATCAGCGCAGCTTGTACTGGTTTTGTCTATGCATTAAGTATGGGTGAGAAATTGATTCGTACTGGAAAGAAATTTGGTATGGTCATCGGCGGTGAAACATTATCTAAAGTCCTTGATTGGGACGACCGTAGTACGGCTGTATTATTTGGTGATGGAGCAGCTGGTGTATTATTGGAAGCAAGTGATGAAGAGCATTTTTTAAACGAAAAACTGCAAGCTGATGGACAAAGAGCTAAATCATTAACTTCTGGTTATTTAGAAAACAAGAGTCCTTTTTATACTGGAACCTCTGAAAGCTCTGCTTATCTACAAATGGCAGGTAGAGATATCTACGATTTTTCATTGAATGATGTAACGAACAATATTCGGGAAATTGCAGAAGATGATGTAGACTATCTATTGCTACACCAAGCAAATAAACGTATCATCGAAAAAATATCGAAAAAACTTAAAGTTCCAAGAGAAAAATTTCTCACAAATATGGAACATAACGGTAACACCTCTGCTGCAAGCATCCCGTTATTACTGGATGAATCAGTAGAAAAAGGAGTGCTTCAATTAGGCTCCAAACAAAAAATTGTGTTAACAGGCTACGGCGGCGGTTTAACGTGGGGTTCAATCCTCTTAACGCTGTAAAACTGTAACTATATAAACTAAAAAAAGAAAATTATTGGAGGAATATACACATGGTATTCGAAAAAATTCAAGCAATTATTGTAGAAGAATTAGGTAAAGAACCTGAGGAAGTAAAATTAACAACAAACATTCAAGAAGAATTAGATGCGGATAGCTTAGACCTATTCCAAATCATCAATGAAATTGAAGATGCTTTTGATATAAAAATCGAATCTGAAGATGGTATTACAACTGTTCAAGATTTAGTAACATATGTAGAAAAACAAAAAGCATAATAATCTTAGCGATTAGGTAAAATAAAAAGTTGGATGAGCCAGGCTCTGTGCGATTCTCAACAATTGCTGAAGAGCCTGGCTTTTTAACACTGCTCGTTGGAATTAGAAAGGCTGGTACTAAACTTACAGAGTTTTGTTCCAGTCCTTTTTTGATTAATTATTCTATAGTTTGAAGGATGTAATTTATGCAATCAAAGATATGTGAACTGATCGGAATTGAATATCCAATTTTTCAAGGCGGCATGGCTTGGATTGCAGATGCTTCTTTGGCAGGAGCTGTTTCCAAAGCTGGTGGGCTTGGAATCATCGCAAGCGGTAATGCGCCTAAAGAAGTCGTTCAAGCTGAAATCAAAAAAATCAAAGAAATCACAGATAAACCGTTTGGAGTCAATATTATGTTGCTTTCACCATTTGCGCAGGACATCGTGGATTTAGTTTGTGAAGAAAACGTACCAGTAGTTACAACAGGCGCGGGTAATCCTAGCAAATATATGGCTCGTTTTAAAGAACATAATATTAAAGTAATTCCAGTGATTCCTTCAGTTGCATTAGGTGCCCGAATGGAAAAAATAGGAGCAGATGCAGTCATTGTTGAAGGAATGGAAGCTGGGGGACATATTGGCAAATTAACAACAATGAGTATTGTACCGCAAGTTGTAGACGCACTGACAATTCCAGTAATTGCTGCAGGCGGTATTGGCGATGGTCGTGGAATGGCAGCTGTATTGATGTTAGGAGCAGATGCTGTTCAAGTCGGCACACGTTTTTTAGTCGCAAAAGAATGTACGGTGCATGAAAATTATAAAGCTAGAATCATCAAAGCAAGAGACGTAGATACAACAGTTACGTGTCAACATTTTGGACATCCGGTACGGGCAATCAAAAATAAGTTGACCAATGAATATGATCGATTAGAAAAAATCGAACTGAAAAAGAATGAGCCAAATCTTGTGCAATTTGATGAATTAGGGCAAGGTGCTTTGCGTAAGGCTGTTGTAGAAGGTGATGTGGATCATGGATCAATCATGGCTGGACAAATTGCAGGACTTGTAAAAAAAGAAGAAACAGCAAAAGAAATTATTGAATCATATATTAGTGAGACAAAAAAAGTTATGGCAGCTGAATGTAGTCGCTGGTTGTAATAGAGTGTCTTTTGATGATGAATTTTAAATATATCTAGCTTCGCAGGCTAGCCTTTCGGAAAAAAGATAAAACTTGAATGAGGTAAAACACACCTCAATCATGTTTTCCTATTTTTCTGTCAAGGCTGAACGAGCTTGCTGCGCTTTTAAAACTATCTAGCTTCATGAGCTAGTCTCTCAGAAAAAATATAAAACCTGAATGAGGTGAAGAGCACCTCATTCATGTGTTCCTATTTTTCCGTCGAGACTAAACAGCTCATTTAGCTTTTAACGTAAGGAGTAAAGTAATGAAAACAGCTTTTGTATTTAGTGGGCAAGGTGCTCAGTATATTGGCATGGGCAAGGAATTGTTTGAGCAAGAGAGTATTGTTCAAGAAACATTTCAAGAAGCGAGTGATGTTCTAGGGTACGATATGGCAGAACTTTGTTTTACTGAAAATGACCAACTAAATGAAACGATGTATACGCAGCCAGCCATATTGACCGTCAGTATTGCTTTTTATCGTCTTTTACAATCTAAGGGCTATCAGCCAGATATTGTGGCTGGGCTAAGTTTAGGAGAGTATAGTGCGCTAGTGGCTAGTGGTGCGATTTCGTTTAAAGAAGCCGTTCAATTAGTTGCTAAAAGAGGCAAGTTCATGGCTGAAGCTGCACCAACTGGTACTGGTAAAATGGTTGCAGTGATGAATGCTGAACGTTCATTGATTGAAAAATGTTGCCAAGAGGCAAGTGGGAGTGGTATCGTTTCTCCTGCAAATTATAATACACCTCAGCAAATCGTGATTGGCGGAGAAACGCCTGCAGTTGATAAAGCGGTGGAATTGTTAACAGAAGCAGGTGTGAAGCGGATGATTCCTTTAAAAGTAAGTGGTCCTTTTCATACCGCATTATTAAAGCCAGCTTCTGAAAAACTAGCGACTGAACTAGAGAAAATAAATTTTGCAGAAATGACGATTCCTGTGATCAGTAATACTACAGCACAAGTAATGGAGCAAACAGAAATAAAAGAATTATTAGAAAAACAAGTAATGTCTGCTGTTCGTTTTGCTGATAGTATCGAAACAATCAAAAAAATGAATGTTGATGTAATTATAGAAGTTGGACCAGGTAAAACATTGACTGGTTTTATTAAGAAGATCGATAAAGAAATGAAAACAGCTCGTGTTGAAGATGAAAAAACACTATCTGAAACTGAAGCTCTTTTAAACGGGAGGTAACGAATGGAACTTAAAGGAAAAAACGTGTTTGTTACAGGAAGCACACGAGGAATTGGTAAAGCTGTTGCTTTAGCTTTTGCGAAAGAAGGAGCTAATGTTGTGCTTAATGGGCGCGGAGAAATAAGTACTGAATTAATAGCAGAAGTAGAATCTTTTGGTGTTAAATGTATCGGTATTTCTGGAGATATCGGCAGTTTTGAATCAGCAGGGGAAATGATCCAAGCCGCAATTGATGGTTTAGGTTCAATCGATATTTTAATTAATAATGCAGGAATCACGAATGATAAGTTATTATTGAGAATGTCAGAAGAAGATTTTACTAGTTGCATTCAAATCAATCTAACTGGGACATTCAACATGACACAACATGCAATTAAAAAGATGATGAAACAGCGCAGTGGAAGTATCATTAACATGTCCAGTGTTGTCGGTTTGATGGGGAATATCGGTCAAGCTAACTATGCGGCAAGTAAGGCTGGAGTGATTGGCTTAACTAAGTCTGTTGCGAGAGAAGTTGCTGCACGAGGAATTACTTGCAATGCTATCGCACCAGGTTTTATCGAAACTGAAATGACTGAGGTTTTATCTGATAAAGTCAAAGAACAAATGAGTCAGCAAATTCCATTGCAATCATTTGGGCAAGTGGAAGATGTAGCCAATACGGCTATCTTTTTAGCGAAAAGTCCTTATATCACAGGACAAGTCTTGAATGTAGATGGTGGTTTAGTCATGCATGGCTAATGAACAAGCTTGAAAGGAGCGGTTGAATGAATCGCGTAGTTATTACAGGTTATGGTGTAGCATCTCCAATCGGAAATGATGCAGAAGCCTTTTTAGAAAGTTTACAAAGAGGAGAAAACGGGATTGGTCCTATTACTAAATTTGATGCTAGCGAAACAGGTATTACGTTAGCAGCAGAAGTAAAAGATTTTCCTTTTGATAAGTACTTTGCAAAAAAAGATGCTAAACGGATGGATTTATTTTCCTTATTTGGTATCTATGCGTCTTTAGAAGCGATGGAAATGAGTAAACTAGATATCGAAGAAATAGATGTTGACCGTTTTGGTGTTATGGTAGGTTCTGGTATCGGAGGACTTCAAACGATTCAAGATCAAGTGACTCGAATGCGTGAAAAAGGTCCTAAAAGGGTAGCGCCTTTATTTATACCAATGGCAATTGGCAATATGGCGGCAGGTAATATTGCTTTACGTGTTGGAGCAAGAGGAACTTGTACGGCAACAGTCACTGCTTGTGCTACGGCGAATAATTCGATTGGTGAAGCTTTTAGAAATATCAAACATGGATATTCAGATGTGATACTAGCGGGAGGAACTGAGGCCTCAATTACAGAAATCGGGATTGCAGGTTTTGCTTCATTAACAGCTGTTACTTCCGAGGAAAATCCAAATAGAGGATCGATTCCTTTTGACAAAGACCGCAGTGGATTTGTAATGGGTGAGGGAGCTGGGATTTTAGTTCTAGAATCTTTGGAACATGCTCAAAAAAGAGGAGCTAAAATTTTAGGTGAAATCGTTGGATATGGGTCAAACTGTGATGCGTATCATATGACTTCACCGAGACCAGATGGAAGCGGTGCGGCTAAGGCGATGAAATTAGCAATTGAAGAAGCAGCTATTGATTCTGCCAAAGTTGGTTATATCAATGCTCATGGAACTAGTACACCTTCAAATGATGTTGCAGAGACTAAAGCGATCCAAACAGCATTAGGAGAAGCGTCTAAAAATGTTCGTGTCAGTAGCACGAAAAGTATGACTGGTCATGCGTTAGGTGCTACTGGCGGGATTGAAGCAATTGCAACATTGAATGCATTACAGCACCAATTTATTCCACCAACTATCAATATTGATCAACTTGATGAGGCCATCGAAATTAATATTGTCACAAATAAAAGCCAAAAACATAAATTTGATTATGCATTAACAAATTCTTTCGGCTTTGGTGGTCATAATGCTGTACTTTGTTTAAAACGTTGGGAGGATTAAGATGAATATCAATGAAGTAAAAGAATTATTGACGCAGTTTGATGAATCGACATTAACTGAATTTGATCTTAAAGAAGGTTCGTTTGGACTTTACATGAATAAAAATAAAGTGACACAAAAAACATCGTCAGGTGAAGTAAAAGAAGTAGCTGAGAGAAATACGCACCAAGGCACAACTGAAATTACGAGTCAAACGACCGAAGTAAAAGAAACAGTTAATGAAACTGTAAAATCTGAGACAAAACCAGAAAACACAGAAGAAATCATCTCGCCAATCGTGGGTATTGTGTATTTAAAACCGGCACCTGATAAAGAAAACTTCAAACAAGTTGGGGATTCGGTGAAAAAAGGGGATGTCGTTTGTATAGTTGAAGCGATGAAACTTATGAATGAGATTACGGCAACAGTTGATGGTGTAATTACGGAAGTCTTGATACAAAATGAAGATGTTGTTGAATTTAATCAACCACTTTTCCGTGTATCTAAAGGAGTGTAATGATGAATATTCAAGAAATTAAAGAAATTATCCCTCATCGTTATCCGTTTTTACTATTGGATACGGTCGAAGAAATCGTTGTGGGTGAAAAAGTTATCGCGAAGAAAAATGTTACGATCAATGAACCTTTTTTTCAAGGTCATTTTCCAGGAGAGCCTGTTATGCCAGGTGTTTTGATTCTTGAAGCGCTTGCTCAAGCAGGAGCTGTAGCATTATTGTCTATGCCTGATTTTAAAGGCAAGACAGCCTATTTTGGCGGTATTGATAAAGCCAAATTTAGACAAAAAGTTGTTCCAGGTGATACGTTGATGTTAGAAGTAGAAATTATGAAAGTAAAATCAATAGCCGGCATCGGCAAAGGAACTGCGACTGTGAACGGGAAAAAAGTAGCGGAAGCAGAATTGACCTTTATGATTGGATAGGTGAGCTATGTTTTCAAAAGTTTTAATTGCAAATAGAGGAGAAATCGCAGTTCGGATCATTCGAGCATGTCGTGAATTAGGTGTGCAGACCGTTGCGGTATACTCCGAAGCAGATAAAGAAGCATTA
Source organism: Enterococcus ureasiticus (assembly GCF_001730285.1). Taxonomy (GTDB): domain Bacteria; phylum Bacillota; class Bacilli; order Lactobacillales; family Enterococcaceae; genus Enterococcus_L; species Enterococcus_L ureasiticus. The sequence continues at coordinate 1,207,545 of NZ_MIJZ01000001.1, read as the reverse complement.
CACACACAGCTTGCAGATGAGGCTATTTGTATTGGGCCAGCGAAAGCGGCTGATTCATATTTAAATGTACAGAGTGTACTAAGTGCAGCGATCGTGACCAATGCTGAAGCAATCCATCCTGGTTTTGGATTTTTATCTGAAAACAGTCAATTTGCAGCAATGTGTGAAGAATGCAATATTACATTTATTGGTCCAAAAGCAGCAACAATTGATGCGATGGGGAATAAAATCAATGCACGTGAATTGATGCAAAAAGCCAACGTTCCAGTTATTCCTGGAAGTACTGGTGTGATCAGTTCTGTTGAAGAAGCTTTAACGATCGCCGATAATATCGGTTACCCAGTTATGTTGAAAGCAGCAGCTGGTGGTGGTGGTAAAGGGATCCGAAAAGTAATGAGCAAAGAAGAACTACCTCAACATTTTACCTCAGCACAGCAAGAAGCAAAAGCGGCTTTTGGCAATGATGATATGTACTTAGAAAAAATTATTTATCCAGCCCGTCATATTGAAGTTCAAATTTTAGGTGATCAATATGGGCATGTAATCCATTTAGGGGAACGTGATTGTTCTTTACAAAGAAATAATCAAAAAGTTCTTGAAGAATCGCCATCGATCGCGATTTCTCCTGAGAAACGTCAGTTAATAGGTGAAACGGCCGTACGTGCAGCTGAAGCTGTTCATTATGAAAATGCTGGAACGATTGAATTTTTGATGGATAAATCGGGTGAAGTTTATTTTATGGAAATGAATACTCGAATCCAAGTTGAACATCCTGTTACAGAAATGGTTACCGGAATCGATCTTGTTAAAGCACAGTTGAAAGTGGCTTCTGGTGAAGAATTACCATACACACAAGAAGATATTACGATCACAGGCCATGCAATCGAATGCCGAATCAATGCTGAAAATCCTGCTTTTAATTTTGCTCCTTCTCCTGGAAAAATCAAAAACTTGTTGCTTCCAAGCGGAGGAATGGGATTAAGGGTAGATAGTGCCATGTATTCAGGATATACGATTCCACCTTTTTATGATTCGATGATCGCTAAAGTAATTGTCCATGGCAATGATCGAATGGATGCGTTGATGAAAATGCAGCGGGCGCTAAACGAAATCGTAACAGATGGTATTATCACAAATTCAGAATTTCAGCTAGATTTGATTACCCATAAAAATGTGTTAGCTGGCGATTATGATACGAGTTTTTTACAAGAAACATTTTTACCAAATTGGAAACCAGAAAGCGATAATTAAAAAGGAGCAGGTGTATGGCTTTATTTAAAAAGAAAAACTACATTCGAATCAATCCGAATCGCGCGGGCGACCAATCTTCTGTAAAAAAACCTGCAGTTCCAGATAACATGTGGGCGAAATGTCCTTGTTGCAAACGTACGCTATATACAAAAGATATGGGGGCAGAAAAAGTCTGCCCTTATTGCGGTTATAGCTTTAGAATTGGTGCTTGGGAACGACTTGCATTGACGGTAGATGAGAAGAGTTTTGAAGAGTGGGATACAGATTTAGTTACGAAAGACCCCTTAGATTTTCCAGACTATTTGGATAAAATCGCCAAGATGCAAGAAAAAACAGAATTACATGAAGCCGTTTTAACTGGGAAAGCTAAAATAGATGATCAAGAGATCGGTATCGGTGTGATGGATGCTAATTTTATTATGGGAAGCATGGGAACCGTTGTGGGTGAGAAAATTACTCGTCTGTTTGAACGAGCAACGGAACAGCATTTACCGGTGATTATTTTTACTGCCTCAGGTGGAGCAAGAATGCAGGAAGGGATTTTTTCTCTAATGCAAATGGCTAAAATTTCTGGTGCGCTTAAACGGCATAGCAATGCAGGATTACTTTATATCACAGTGCTAACTGATCCCACAACAGGTGGCGTTACAGCTAGCTTTGCGATGGATGGTGATGTTATAATAGCCGAGCCGCAAAGTTTGATTGGGTTTGCTGGCCGTCGAGTGATTGAGCAGACGATCCGTCAAGAGTTACCGGATGATTTTCAAAAAGCAGAATTTCTACTGGATCACGGATTTGTCGATAAGATTGTTCCAAGAAATCAATTGCGGGAAGCATTGAGTAAATTAATAAAGATTCATACGATGAAAGGGTGGAAATAGCATGGAAAAAACTGCCAATGATATTGTCACCTTAGCTCGTGCACAGGATCGTTATACAACATTAGAATATATTGCTGCAATTTTTGATGATTTTATGGAATTTCATGGGGATCGTTACTTTGGAGAAGATTTAGCCGTAGTTGGTGGTGTTGCAACGTTAGAAGACAAACCTGTGACGGTAGTCGGGATTCAAAAAGGACGTAACTTACCTGAAAATATCGAACGAAATTTTGGGGCACCTCATCCAGAAGGTTATCGTAAAGCGTTACGTTTGATGAAGCAGGCAGAAAAATTTGGCCGTCCAGTTGTTACGTTTATCAATACAGCAGGAGCATATTGCGGTATTGAGGCAGAAGAACGTGGTGAAGGTGAGGCAATTGCTAGAAATTTGATAGAGATGTCTGATTTAAGCGTGCCGATCATTGCCATTATTATTGGTGAGGGCGGAAGCGGCGGCGCATTAGCTCTTGCATTAGCTGATGAAGTTTGGATGTTGGAACATACGATTTATGCAGTACTTTCACCAGAAGGTTTTGCTTCGATTTTATGGAAAGACGGTAGTCGGGCTAAAGAAGCAGCAGAATTAATGAAAATCACTGCGACAGAATTAAAAGAATTAACGATTATTGATCGAGTGATTCCAGAAGAAATGAACGGTGAAGTATTGGAACAACCGAAAATCAATCGAATGATTCAAAAAGCACTTATTAGTAAGTTTTCTGAACTATCTCAATTAGAAACAGATGTGCTGTTGGAAAATCGTTATCAGCGTTTTCGTAAATATTAAACAACCATATAAAAATGGAGCAAGCTTATTGGGCCTGCTCCATTTTTTTTGTATCATCATTAATTAGCATAAACTTCTGAAATTGACCAAACAAAACCAAAAGGATCTTTGATATTTGCCACTTTAAATTTATTTGGCACAACGGTAATAGGCATTTCTAAAATACAGCCTGCAGCTAACGTTTTTTCGACAAGTTCTTCTACATTATTACAAATCAATTGGATACAAAGGGGCGTACCTTTTAAGGTCAAAGGTGATTTACCACCATTTTCTGGTTGTTCATCGGCTAAAGCGAAGAGGCTTTCTCCAATACTGAAACGACCGGATTTCATTGTGTCTGTAGTAGTTAATTCTATTTTCTTTGCATCGAATATTTTTTCATAAAGTGTCATTGCTTTTTCTGTGTCAGGTACAAAAAGATTGAGGGATGCTTTTTCTATTTTAACGGTCATTAGGTTTCCTCTTTTCATTGGTTTAAAAAAGTTTATCACAAAAATTGTTAAAGAGACAAAATCATGTTTGCTCTGCCATTTGCTCGTCATTGAATCTTATGAAAACTTATGATAAGCATTTATAGAAATTTTTAGGGAAATGCAGTATAATACAAATTGGAGGAGTGCTAGCTTAGTACTCCTTTCACTATGAAAAAGTTCATCGTGAAGATGAGAGGAGTTACTATGTTTTCAAAATTCAAACCAACTTGGATGGTTGATGCGATTTATAAAATCACACCGAACCAATTAAAAAAATTAGGGGTCAAAGCCGTATTGACCGATTTGGACAATACCTTGATTGCTTGGGATAATCCAGACGGGACCGAAGAATTACTGACATGGATTCTGGAAATGAAAAATGCCGGAATTCCAGTTGTGGTCGTTTCAAATAATAAATCCAGCCGCATAAAACGCGCAGTTGAGAAATTTGATCTAGAATATGTATCTAGAGCGTTGAAACCCTCGACAAGAGGATTCAGAGAAGCAGAGAAAAAATTAAATATGAAACCAGAAGAGTTAGTAATGGTCGGTGACCAGATCATGACTGATATTCGAGGAGCTAATGCTGCTGGAATCAGAAATATTTTAGTTCGTCCTATAGTTGACACGGATGGATGGAATACAAGAATCAATCGATTCTTTGAACGAAAAATCATGAAACATTTAGCGAAGAAACATCCAGATATGATATGGAAAGGCGGACTAGAATGAGCGAGCAAGAAGCAATCCATTGCATCGGTTGTGGTGCAATCATTCAAACAGATCAGCCAGATAAACTAGGCTATACGCCAAAGGCTGCTTTTGAGAAGGGGATGGAGACAGGGGAAGTTTATTGCCAACGCTGTTTTCGTTTAAGACATTACAACGACATTCAAGATGTTCATTTGACAGATGATGATTTTTTACGTTTATTAAATGAGCTGGGTAAAGAAGACGCTTTGATCGTGAACGTTGTTGATATTTTTGATTTTAACGGTTCATTGATTCCGGGACTACATCGTTTTATTGGGGATAATCCAGTATTGATGGTAGGAAACAAAGTCGATATTCTCCCAAAATCATTAAAGAAACCTAAAATGATTCAATGGATGAGAGAGCGAGCGCATGAAGAAGGCTTACGTCCCGTTGATGTTTTACTGACTAGTGCCAAGAAACCTCATGAAATGGAAAACTTGCTTGAAACGATCGAAAAATATCGTGACGGTAAGGATGTTTATGTGGTTGGTGTGACAAATGTTGGGAAATCAACGTTGATCAATCAAATCATTAAGCAGACTGCTGGCGTTCAAAATGTTATCACAACGTCGCAATTTCCAGGAACGACATTAGATAAAATTGAAATACCTTTGGATGATGGACATTTCTTGATCGACACACCAGGGATCATTCATCGTCATCAAATGGCGCATTACCTAGGTAAAAAAGATTTAAAAATCATTGCGCCACAAAAAGAAATCAAACCAAAAGTATATCAGTTGAATGCTGAACAGACGCTATTTTTAGGTGGCTTAGCTCGTTTTGATTTTGTTCAAGGGGAACGTAGTTCATTTATTGCCTATGTATCAAATGATTTATCGATTCATCGTACTAAATCAGCGACAGCAGATGCTTTTTCTGAAAAACATGTTGGTGGATTATTACAACCGCCGCGTCTAGATGAAGTCGCAGATTTTCCTGATTTGGTTCGTTTTGAATTTTCGATCAAAGAAAAAACAGATATCGTATTTGCCGGACTTGGGTGGATCACGGTGACAGAACCGTGTGTAGTTGCTGGCTGGGCTCCTAAAGGCGTAGATGTTTTAAGAAGAAAAGCGTTGATTTAATCATAAGTGAGAACAGAGAGAAGGAAAATTAGTGAATTTAAGAGGAAAACAAAAGCGTTTTTTACGTAGTCAAGCGCACCATTTACAACCGATTTTTCAAATTGGTAAAGGCGGCTTGAATTCTGCGATGGTGGTACAAATTAATGAAGCTTTGGAAAAACGTGAATTGATCAAAGTCACATTACTACAAAATACCGATGAGATTGCTGAAGATGTAGCAGAAGCATTAAAGGCAGATATTCATTGCGATATCGTTCAAATCATTGGTCGTGTATTAGTTTTATTTAAACCATCATCTAATGAAAAATATCAAAAAATCTCTAAAGAAGTTAAAGTAATTTAAAACTTGGAGGTAAGAAAAATGGGGACAAATACGAATGCAGCATTAAAAGCAGAAGTAATTGTGGAAGAAGCAAAGCTTTTTCAAAAGCGTAAACAGGTAGGAATTTTAGGCGGGAATTTTAATCCAGTTCATTTGGCTCATTTAGTGATGGCTGACCAAGTGCAACAACAGCTTGGGTTGGACAAAGTCTATTTGATGCCTACTTATTTACCGCCTCATGTAGATGAAAAAAAGACGATCGATAGTAAACACCGTTTAGCAATGTTGGAACTTGCAATTGCTGATAATCCTAATTTAGCTGTTGAACCCATCGAGTTGTTTCGTAAGGGAAAAAGTTATACCTATGACACGATGAAAGCTTTAACACAAAACAATCCAGATACAGATTACTATTTTATCATTGGCGGAGACATGGTAGAATATTTACCAAAGTGGCATAAAATCGATGAATTGATGACACTGACTAATTTTGTAGGTATCCGTCGTCCACATTATGGAACTGTTTCACCCTATCCGATTATTTGGGTGGATGTTCCCCAAATGGATATTAGTTCAACGTTGATTCGGGAAAAAATCAAAAATGGTTGTTCTACGCGCTACTTATTGCCTAATAGTGTGATACACTATATAGAAGAGAAGGGGCTGTATGTAGATGGATTTTAGCGGAAAATATACGGCGTTTAAACGCGAAGAATTGATGCAGGAAGTCCAGATGCATATGAGTGAACGGCGCTTTCAACATGTTTTAGGTGTGGAAGAAATGGCTGTAGCTTTAGCGGCTAAATACGGTGCTTCCAAAGAAAAGGCAAGTATTGCAGCATTGACTCACGATTACGCCAAAGAACGTCCTGATGAAGAGTTTGAATTGATTATCAAACGAGACGGCTATGATCAGGATTTACTAAATTATGGTAATGCAATTTGGCATGGTCTTGTTGGTGCCAGTATGGTTCAAAGGGAACTAGGCATAGAGGATGAAGAGATTTTAGAAGCGATTCGTTTGCATACGACAGGTGCTGCTAAAATGAGTCTACTTGATAAAATCATTTATGTTGCTGATTATATTGAAATAGGGCGCAATTTTCCTGGCGTAAAAGAAGCACGGAAAGTAGCTTTGGTTGATTTGGATGAAGCTGTTGCATATGAAACAAAGCATACATTACTGCATCTTATTGAACAAGAACAAAAAATTTATCCCAAAACAATTGAGACATATAATTATTGGGTTGTGGGAAAAGCTGAGCAAAGCGTGTAGCTCTTTAGAAATTTAGGAATCTGAATGTGGAACGTTTCTTGTTCCATGTGAAGATTGTCTAATTTCCTCAAGAGCTGCTTTGAGAGGCTGGATCAAGGAAAAGCTGATTGAACTCGTTCAGCATCGATAGAAAAATAGGGAATACTGTTCGTGGCGATTTTTGTCACTAATAGAATTCATCTTTTTTCCGAGGTGTTAGTTCAAGAAGCTAGATTAAGGAAAAGCTGAGCAAAGTATTTAGCTCTAAGTTAGAAAAAATCAAAAAATTTAATTAAATTATGGGAGGAAACCATCATAGATAGTCAACAGATTTTAGAAATCGCTGTAAAAGCAGCTGATTCAAAACGAGCAGAGGAAATTGTTGCTTTAGATGTGCAGGAGATATCACTTTTAGCAGATTATTTTATGATTTGCCAAGCTACAAGTGAACGTCAAATCAATGCCATTGTGGAAGAAATTATTGAAAAAGAAGAAGAAGCAGATGTAGAAGTAAAACGTATCGAAGGAAAAGATGGCGGTAAATGGGTGTTAATCGATTTAGGTGATATTATTGTTCATGTATTCCAATCAGCAGAACGTGGCTTTTACAATTTAGAAAAACTTTGGTCAGATGCACCAATGGTCGATCTTCACGCTTGGGTCGAGTAATATGGCATATGAAACATTTGCTTTTGTTTACGATGAAGTAATGGATGATAGTCTTTACGATCAGTGGCTAGAGTTTTCTAAGCGTCACTTACCAGAAGGTAAAATGGATGTTTTAGAAATGGCTTGCGGTACTGGCGCTTTAGCTGTGAATTTTGCTAAAGCTGGCTTCACTGTTACTGCCTTAGATTTGTCAGAGGAAATGTTGATGATGGCTAGTAAACGTGCGGCGGAAGAAGAGGTTCATGTTCAATTTGTCCAGGGTAACATGATGGATTTATCTGAAATGGGGCAATATCATGCGATTACTTGTTTTTCCGATTCGCTGTGCTATATGGCCAATCGTCAGGAAGTCCAACAAGTATTTGATGATGTCTATCAAGCATTAGAAGAAGAAGGCGTCTTTATTTTTGACGTCCATTCTGTTTATCAAGTAGACAAAGTGTTTCCTGAATACAGTTACCATTACCAAACAGAAGAATTTGCCTTTTTATGGGATAGTTATCCTGGTGAAAAAGAGCATAGTATTGAACATTTTCTAACGTTCTTTGTAAAAGAGCATGAAAGTGACGAAGTGTTTATCCGTCAAGATGAACTACATCAAGAACGTACTTACACAATGGAAAACTATTTGATGATGCTAGAAAGTGCTGGTTTTATAGATGTTTCTGTCTATGCGGATTTTACGGATGACGCACCAACAGAAGAAAGCAAACGCTGGTTTTTTGTTTGTAAAAAATAGTTTAAAAAATGAGCGGAGCAGAACTTTTTAAAGTTTTGCCTGCTCATTTTTCTTTTGTTTCAGTAATAAAATAAAAATGGTATGATGGAGTTCTAATAGAAATGATCTGGATGAAGGAGAATAAAGATGAAAAGTTGCGGTATTATTGTGGAATACAATCCTTTTCATAATGGACATCTGTACCATGCAAAGATGGCACGCAAAATGAGTGGTGCAGAGGTTGTGATTGCTGTGATGAGTGGGAATTTCTTGCAACGAGGGGAACCTGCGATTATCGATAAATGGACACGAGCCAAAGAAGCATTGAATCATGGTGTCGATCTAGTTGTTGAATTACCGTTTGCTTATGCTGTGCAATCAGCAGATTATTTTGCGGCAGGTGGAATCAAGCTACTTCAGGCTTTACAATGTGATGCACTATGCTTTGGTACCGATAATCAGATAGAGATGGATTATGAACTGTTTGGGGATTTTGTAAATAAGAACCAAACAGAAATCGATCAAGCCTATCAACAAATCAAAAACAATGGTATGAGTTATCCACAGCAGATGACAGAAGTTTTTCGTAAGCTTTATCCAAATAGCGGGTTAGATTTTTCTTCGCCTAATCATATTTTAGGGTTAAGTTATGCAAAAGAAAATGCCGCTTATGAAAAGCCGATGAGGTTGTATCCTTTAAAACGAGAACAAGCAGGCTATCATGATACCAACATATATCAAGAGTTTGCTAGCGCCACTGCAATCAGGAAAGCTGTATTTTCAGAGCAATTAGATCAAATCAAACAAGTACTGCCAGCGCAAGTAGTAATCGATTTGGCGAATTCAGCTACCGTTTCTTGGGAAGATTATTGGCCTTTATTAAAATATAAGTTGATCAGCAGCTCGATCACTGAATTAAAAGGGATTTACCAAATGAAAGAAGGCATCGAATATCGTCTACAAGAAGCAGCTAAGACTTCTGATTCTTTTCAAACTTTTATGGAACAGGCAAAAACAAAACGCTATACCTGGACGCGCTTGCAACGACTGGCGACTTACATTTTAAATAATGTGAAACAACAGGAAATAGAAAAATCTTGGAATCAAAGTCATTTGCAAGTTCTCGGTTTCACGGAGCAAGGCCAACGTTTTTTGCGAGAAGAAAAGAAGAATCTAGCATTGCCTCTAATTACAAAAATGGCCAAGAGTTTAAATTCTCAATTAGCCTTAGATATCCGGAGTAATCAGCTTTATCAATTAGGCAATCACCGTGTTACAGAACAAAGCTTCGGTCGTTTTCCAATTCGTCTCTCTTAAAAGCAAAAAACACTTAACAAAAGTCCGTTTGCCAAGTATAATAAGAAAGGCACTACAATCGAAAATAATAATGAATGAAAGCGAAGTGAGAATATGGGTCGTAAGTGGGCAAATATTAAAGAGAAAAAAGCTGCCAAAGACGCAAATAACAGCCGAGTTTATGCAAAATTCGGAATTGAGATTTACGTAGCAGCGAAATCGGGTGATCCTGACCCTCAAGCAAATCAGAAATTACGGTTTGTTATCGAGCGCGCAAAAACATATAATGTTCCAAAACATATCATCGATCGAGCAATCGAAAAAGCTAAAGGATCTGGAGATGAGCAGTACTCTGAATTACGTTATGAAGGATTTGGGCCAAATGGTTCAATGGTCATCGTTGATGCTTTGACAAATAACGTAAACCGTACAGCTTCAGATGTTCGTGCGGCATTTGGTAAAAATGGTGGAAATATGGGTGTCAGCGGAGCTGTAGCTTATATGTTCGATCATACAGGTGTGATTGGATTTGCAGGCGATGATGCTGATGAAATTCTTGAATATTTGATGGAAAAAGACATCGATGTTCGTGATGTTACAGAAGAAGAAGGGCAAATCATTGTCTATACAGAGCCAGAAGATTTACATGCGGTGCAAGAAGTGCTAAAAGAAAAAGGGATCGAAGAATTTTCAGTAGCAGAACTAGAAATGATTGCACAAAATGATGTAGAATTAACTGGAGAAGATTTAGAACAATTCGAACGAATGATCGATGTTTTAGAAGACCTTGATGATGTTCAAAAGGTTTATCATAACGTTGATTTAGGAGAATAAGAAAGAGAGAATCCTTATTTTATTAAGGGTTCTTTTTTGATTTTCAAAAAACGAGTGTAACCATTTCAAATGAAAGTGTCATAGATTAGGAGATACCGATATGATATAATATTATTGTAAAAATACTATATCAAGAAGTGGGGTAATGAGAAGTGGAATTAGAAAAATTCAAAGATGACCTAAAAGCTATCGGCAAAAGAGTTGTAAAGTTAAAGGATAATATAGGAACTGAAGAAGCTACAAAGACTTCACTTATAATGCCTTTTTTTCAAATCTTAGGTTATGATATTTTCAATCCAATTGAATTTGTACCAGAATTTACAGCTGATGTAGGCATAAAAAAAGGTGAGAAGGTTGACTATGCGATTGTAATAGATAGTGTGCCGACTATCTTGATTGAAGCTAAATCTATCACTGAACCACTAACGAAACATGACTCACAATTATTTAGATATTTTGGAACAACAACATCCAAATTTGGTATACTCACAAATGGAGAAATATATAAGTTCTTTACTGATTTAGAAGAACCAAATAAGATGGATTCTTCACCATTTTTGACAATTGATATTACGAATTTAAAAGATAGTCAGATACCTGAAATTGCGAAATTTCATAAAGACAATTTTGATATTGATAAAATAACTAATAGTGCCTCTGAATTAAAATATTTAAATAAATTGAAGTCATTTTTAAATGCTCAATTAAATGAACCTTCTGAAGAATTTGTAAAATACTTTGTTGGTGAAATTTATGGCGGAGTAAAAACAAAGGCAACTCTAGATAAGTTTAAACCTCTAATAAAAAAAGGGTTAAATCAATTTATTAATGAGAAAGTTAATGATAAATTGAGTGCAGCTCTTAATACTTCTGTTTCGGTTAAAGAAGAAGAGGTAATTCAGGAAGATGTTTCCGATGATATAGTTACTACACCAGAGGAGTTGGAGGCTTATACTATAGTTAAGCTTATCCTCAAAGATACAGTAGTTTTAGATAGAATTTTTTATAGGGACAATAAAAGCTATTTTAATGTATTAATTGACGACAATATTAGAAAATGGGTATTAAGATTCTTTACGTCTGGTTCAGGAATGAAAATTGAGCTAAATAATTCAAGTAGGTCCATTTTTGAAATAAACAGCCCAATTGATATTACAAATCATTCAAAAGAGATAATTAAAATCGTTGAAGGTTTCTAAAATTATACCTGAACACTTAGCATCTTTTTATAAAAAATAGGAATGAATAGCTTGACCCTTATTTTGAAGAGCAAGTTCTAACTTTTTTGAGTTAGAACTTGCTCTTCTTCTTATCTATGAATACAAAAAACCCTTCATACACACACTATATGAAGGGAAACACAATATGAAAAAACTAAGAACAATAATATAATAGCATTTTTGGGTTAAATTCTCAAATATTTCGAATTATAACGAAATATTTGAGAATTTAGTTATTAACAAGAAAATAAATCATTTATATATATAACTTTCAACAGAGAAGTAATTTAGGTTTTATTGCTCACTATTTTTAAATGATTCACTATAAAACAACAATCGTAAATATTTTACTTTATTATATCCGCAGTATATTATCAATATAACGAAAGAATTTTTGTTCCTTTTTTTCGAATGGAATATTTTTTTAATTATATTTTTTTATTATTTGACAGTATTGAATGCTGAATCTACTAAATAATCGCTAGTCAATGGGGGGCCTCAGTGTGAAACGTAAATGGTTATTTCTATTTTTAGTAGGATTGATGTTGTGCGTGTTACAGATCGATGGGTATCACGTTTTTGCAGAAGATGAAATAGTGAATGAACAAGTTGTGATGGGTGATGAACAACCTGAGATGATAAGAGATGCTCAAGAACGTTTGGTTACTGTGGGGTCAGGTGCCCTTAGCGGAACTTACGCAACTGGCAGTACTGGACAATCAATTATCACAATGACGTATACTTATACACCTACACTAGATCTATCCTTAGGTGGACAACCTATAATCATGCTTCAGTTACCCGCTGAAATAGCGAATCAGATCAATGGCAGTACAGCAAAGCAACAGAGTTTTTTATCACTACTTACAGGAACAGCTACGCTTCCAGCTGCACTCGTTGGCAGTAGATCTTATGATATTCACGATACTACACATGGATTTTCTTTGGCGTATAGTAGTACTTATAATTCAGTATATGTCACATTTCCTACTAACACTGTAAGCCTGTTAGGCCTTAGCCGTTGGGCAGTTAATTTTAGTTTTGACGTAGCAGCTTTGTACCAAAAAGGTATCACGATTCCCCCTGCAAGCAATGGTTTGAACTATCCTATCAAAGGTGTTTTTGGGTCATCAACGGATGGCTTGAATATTATAAATTTAGTCTTAGGAAATGTTTCACAGTCAGGTGTTATTGCATTGCCCTCAATGTCGATAGGGACAGGTGTTCCTAATGTCACAGCACCTATTTTAAATAGCCCACTGCTAAATTTACAATCGACTGTGAGCGGTAAAATCCAACAAACTCAAAATAGTGCTTATACTTATACTGTTCAATTGACTATTACGCGTTCTGACGGAACATCTGCTCCGATAATAATTAGTAGTATACCGGTGGATGCATCTGGAAATTTCAGCACAGTTTTAGCTTCAGCATTGCAATATGGTGATAGTGTTTCAGCACTTATTATTGCGCAATCAAAGACAACAAGTAATTATATTCAAAGCCCATCTTCTGCTACACAAGCTGTGAGTTGGCCAATCCAACCAGTAACATCTAGCCTAGCAACGCCTGGATCTACTCAACTTTCGGGGACTGCCGCACAAACAATTGCAGGAACTTACCAAGTAGCCCTACAAATAAATGCAGGAACGATATATACTACGCCACTAAATGCAAATGGTAGTTTTCAGTTTTCCAATTTGCCGATGTTTAATGGTGGAGAAACGGTCAGTTTATCGGTTCAAGGATTAAGTAACCGAACTGGTTTGGTTTTAGTGAGGAGCACAAGTTACAATCAAACGATTCCCTATTTAACACCAGCAATTTCAGTTGTACAGACGATTGAAAGACTGAATGCACAAGGTAATTGGGAAGTAGGTTCTTCGGTTGTTACAGGACAAACAATTCGTTATACGCTAACAACAACGTTGACTAATCAGCCCTCAACTTGGAGTCAGCAGCTGTTAAAAGCGTATGTTCCAAATGGAATAACACAACTAAGTCCAGTAACGTTGACTAGAACCTCAAATACAGGTGTACAGACACCAGTCTTAGGAACGCAGCTTTTAACAGACTCTAATTTAAATATGCAGTATTGGTATTATCAAAATACTCTTCCTATAAATAATTTTACGCAACCGAATACGAGTTTTAAACTGCAGTATACAGGAGTGGTCGCTCAAAATATGACCGGACAATCGTTGCCTTTTTCTAGTGTTGTTGGCGGAGCAGATGGTGGCAACACAGCTATTACGCCACAAAACAATGCAAATTCGATCTCAGTAGGCGATGGCACGTTACGCTTTGTTCAATCTCCCCAACAAATTTCGTTTAAAAGTATACCTGTGCCGACCAAAACAACGACGTATAGTCCAAGTATAGTAGATACTTCGTTGATTGTAGCAGACGGTCGAGTAGCAAAAAGTCAATGGCACTTGCTTGTTAGAGAAAATTTGCCAATGAAATCCACAACAACAAACAAAACAATCAATCAAGCATTTGTTTATCGAAAAAATGGTCAAGATAAGCCAATAACGGCCATTGCTTCAGAAGCGTATGCGTACACTTCTCCTAATAATAATAATGTCGTTATTTCTTGGAATCAGCAAAATGGTGTGTTTTTAAATCTTACTCCTAGTGTAAATATTAATGTAAATGAATCGTATACCGCACAACTACAATGGATATTATCAGACGCTCCTTTATAATCTGGGTTTTGCTTCTTAAAAAAATAAGAAGTTAAAATAAAAATGGAAAGAAGGAAGTTAACATGAAAAAGATCATAGGTTCTTTGTCTACAGTTGCTGTACTTATTTCGTTTGGTTATTTTGGAGGAGCAGTTGGAGAAGCAGTTAATGTGGGGGCTTTAACGTCAAATGCAGATATTAGTTTCTCTCAAGATACAACTATAACACCACCCGTTAATCCAACAGATCCTACTTCGCCCGTTACTCCTAACCCAGGTGACCCGCATCAACCGGGAACTGGAGGACCATTGAGTTTGGATTATGTATCTAATTTTCATTTTGGTACTAAAGTGATTCAAACCGCAGATGCAACGTATTATGCTCAGCTGGATCAAGTTCAAAATTCACTTTCTACTTTGATCAGTGTTCCTAACTATGTTCAAGTAACGGATAAACGTGGCTTGAATCTTGGCTGGAAACTTACTGTTAAGCAAAATGGTCAATTTCAAACAGCTGATAGCACACCTGCTGTGTTGACGAATGCTCAAATGAGTTTAGTGGCTGCAACTCCAAACTCTACTGAATTGATCGCGCTAGCACCGATAACGGTTCCTGTAGCACTAGATCCTACCGGTGCAGCTTCTTCTCCCGTGGCTACGGCGGCACTTTCTACAGGGATGGGAACTTGGACACTAGCATTTGGATCAGGAGCCGGAGCAGCGCAAGGGGTAAAATTGACCGTGCCTAATGCAACAACAAAAGTTGCAAATGATCAATATAAGACGACACTGACTTGGACATTGAATGATAGTCCACTGTAATAGATAAGTTATCTGATTTTAGGATTTAGCATAACGTGATTATATAGTTAATATACTGAAAAGAACCTGCTTTTATGAATAGTGTTCTTTTCAGTATAATTATAAGTTATTATAAAGGAGCCTTAACTATGAATAAGAAGTTATCGACGTTTTTATTTGCTATTATTTTTTTATTGTTCTCATTCACTATCGGATCAGTCGGCCATGCTAGTGAAATCGATTTCAGTGTTAAAGCAATTTTGCCAGAGAACCAGCGCAGTAAAGAAATCAGTTATTTTGATTTAAGAGTAGTGCCAGGTGAGACTCAGACACTTAACGTAGAGCTAACAAATGATACAGACAAAGATATTACCGTTTATGCTTCAGCAAATGCCGCGATCACAAATGATAACGGTGTTGTTGATTATTCTTATAACGATACAAAAAAGGATGCGTCAGCAACATTTACATTTAGTGAAATTGCTTCGATCCCTAAAGAGATCATTCTGCCAAAAAAATCAAATAAAATCGTTGGATGCGTTATAAAACTTCCAAAAGATTCTTTTGATGGCTATGTTTTAGGAGGTCTTTATTTTGAGCAAAAAGAAGCGAAAGAATCAAAAAGTGAAGGCGCTTTAGCAGTTGGTAATCGTTTTTCTTATGTTGTGGGAGTATTGCTAAGCGAGACAGACAAGGAAGTCAAGCCAGAATTAGCGTTAAATGAAGTCAAAGCGACACAATTAAATGGCAATAATGCAGTTATTATGAATATTCAAGATAAAAAAGCTGCAATGATCAAAAAACTACAAGTGGATGCTAAACTTTACTTTGAAGATGAGACAAAACCTCGTTATGAAAACCATCAAGAATCCTTAACGATGGCGCCAAACACGAATTTTAATTACAAAATCGATTTAAATAACCAACCATTTGTTGCGGGAAATTATACCGTTAAGATCAAAGCAAATGATGGGCATAAAGATTGGACTTGGGAAAGAAAATTCGAAATAAAAGAAAAAGAGGCAAAAAAATACAATGCAACTGCTACCAATTTACCTCCTGATCAGAAAAATCAATTTCCGTGGACGGTTGTTGTTGGGATAGGAGCAGTGATTCTAGTAGTAATTTTAGGGATCACTTATTATTTTAACCAAAAAATGAAAAAAGAGCAGAAAAAATATGAAGATCTAAAAAAGACCCTAGATAAACCTGAATAAGGAAGATTTATCTAGGGGGCAACAAATTTGAACAAAAATCTTATTTAAACTCAATGATCAAAAAGCAAACCATACCCTAGAGCAACGATCTCCCTAACATATGTTTTAAATCTAGCAGAAGACTTAGAAACTGCCGGAAGTCCGCTGATTTCAGAAATCCCCAGCCGTTTTGCTAATAACTTTGAGCGGTACATATGAAAGTCACTTGTAACAATCACTGTATTTCCTAGCGCTTGTTTTTCTTGGGCATTTTGAATATTTTCTTTGGTGCGGGTAGAGGTGTCTTCAGTCAAGATTTGTTTTTGTGAAATCCCGTGAACTCTTAAATATTCCGCCATCACATTGGCTTCGCTATCAGGTTCATCAGATCCTTTCCCCCCGCAAACGATTGCTGTCGCAGTTGGATGCTCTTTTAAATATGGAATTGCTGCATCTAGTCTTTCTTTTAAAACTGTGCTTGGATAGGCATTGTCTTTTGAAGTGCCTTTTACTTGTGCCCCTAAAATAAGTACAGTATCAGGTGCTGCTGTTGGCTGATCTTTTGTTCCGCTTAAGATTAGAAAAAGAACGAGACCTGCATAAATAATTCCTACCCCTATAATAATCAACATAATTCGTTTCACCCATTTCATAACACCACAACCTTTCCTATCTAGTGTAGTAGATAAACAAATTGAATAGTACTTGTGGTTTCTTTTTTTAAAGTTTTTTTAACGTTTTTAAGAGAAAGTATAACATAGCAGACGAACTTGTCTTATACTCTAGGTAAGACGAAAAAGTGGAGGGGTACTATGAGAACCGAAGAAGAAATGTTTCGCTTGATTTTAGATACAGCCAAAAACGATCCTAAGGTACTAGCTGTCGGGATGAACGGTTCACGGACAAATAAACAAGTACCAAAAGATTCATTTCAGGATTATGATATTGTTTATATTGTGGAATCTTTAGACGCATTTGTCAAAGACCAGTCGTGGATCGATCGATTTGGACCTCGTTTAATTATGCAGACACCAGAAGATATGGTGTTGTTTCCGCCAACAAGAAACGGAAGATTTACTTATTTAATGTTATTTGAAGATGGCAATCGAATCGATTTGACTCTTTGCCCAAAAGAGCAGGCGAATACTTGGAATGAAGGAGATCGTTTAGCTGAGATTTTATTGGATAAAGAGCAATTGTTACCTAAATTAACGGAAGCTACAGATCAAGATTATTGGGTGAAACGTCCTAGTCAGGCAGAATTTTTAGATTGTTGTAATGAATTCTGGTGGGTCAGCACGTATGTTGTCAAAGGATTATGTCGTAATGAACTGTTTTATGCGGCAGATCATTTAAATGAAAACTGTCGAAAAGAACTTTTACGCTTACTTTCTTGGCAAGTTGGAGCAGATCACGACTACCATTTCAGTGTAGGGAAAAATTACAAATACTTGCCTGATTATTTGACAAATGAACAATATGAAGCGGTCTTAAAAACGATGGATGTTTCTAGTATTTCTTTAGCTTGGTCTGCATTAATCACATTACAAAAGCAGTTTGATGATTATGCTTGGAACTTTTCACAAAAAAACGGTTTGGTTTATGATCGAAAAACGGCTGAAAAAGTCATGAAATATACAATGAATTTTAATGATAGTCATTAATTTGAGTAGATCTTTTAGAGAAACCGAGCGAGGATTGGGGCGGAATTTTAAGTTTATTGTAAATAAATTAGAATTTCAGCAAAGATATTGTCAAATAGTCTTTTTTCCTCTCCCTTATGTGTGGTAGAATGATAAGTGCACTGTATCGAATTTTGATGGGTGTTACTTCCTGTTTATCAGAAAAAAGTAGAATTTAGCATTTATACATAAAAAACATGAATTTTTTCTCATATGTAAGCAAATTAATTGAAGATTGAGGGAAAGTTAACTAAACTAGCTTTAAAATAAAATTATCAATAAGAATGAATAGAAAAATTTTAAGACAATCAGAGGGAGACGTACTTCCTTTTATTTTATTTCTGAAACAGGAAAAGCATTGAATCAAAGTAAGCATATAAATCATAAAAAAAGGAAGATAGCTCAATGGAAAACGAAGAAGCAGTTAGCCGCTCAGAAAAAAACACAAGGGCACCTAAAAATAATAATCACTCAAATAATAAAAAGAAGAAATGGTTAGTCCCAGTAGTCGGTTTGCTGATTTGTTTAGCATTAGTATTTACTGGCGGGCTTGCCTATTTCCAATCACACTTCTTTATCACTGCGAAGGCAAATGGTGTTGATATCAGTTTATTGAACGCAAAAGATGCGAAAAAGAAACTAGAAGAACTGAATAAAGCTGAATCTGTTGTGATCAAAGTGAATGACAAAGAAGAAAAAATTGAATTACCTGAAAAATATGAAATCACAGAAGAGTATTTAAAACAAAATATTGGGGATCGTTCAATCAAATTACCAATCAATGAAGATTATAAAACAGAATTGAAAAACAAATTAAACGAGCTTACTTTTGAACAAGGAACGCCAAGTCAAGATGCTCGAATCGAAAAAGTTGATGGTAATTATCAAATCGTACCAGAACAAGTTGGGACGGCTGTCGATAAAGAAGCTTTGATGAATCAAGTATTAAAGGATGTTGACGCCAATAAAGGCAATTATGTCTATGATGTAAAAGAGTTTTATCACAAACCAGCAGTTACCAAAGATGACAAAGGCCTGCAAGAAAAACTAACGGTATTATCGAAAAAAGAAAATAAAGCGATCACGCTTGACATCAATGGCGAAAAGTTACCTCTTACTAAGGAAGAAATCCAATCATTTATTGATGAAAGTGGAAATGTTGATCCAAATAAAGTCTACGCTTGGGTAGAGCAAACAAATCAAAAATATGGTTCTATTTTCAAACCGATCATTTTTAAAAATGTTCATGGTGTAACAACAAAATATAAAAACAATGGCAGTTATGGTTGGGATATCAATATGCCGCAAACAAGAGATTTGATCGTTCAAGCAATCAATAGCGACAAAGATACTGAAGCTGTTACAGTGCCAATTGATGGGGATGTAAATCAATCATCGACAGTTGATAAGGATTATGTAGAAATCGATCTAAACGATCAAAAAATGTACTTCTTTAAAGATGGCGTAAAGGTCGTTGAAACAGACGTAATCACTGGCCGCTATAATAAAGGAACTGCAACCGTTCCTGGCTTCCATACCATTTTGTATAAAGATACAGATACAAAATTAGAAGGTGAAATGCTTGATGGATCAAAATACAGCGTACCAGTAAAATATTGGATGCCGTTGAAGAGTTTCGGCGGTGTGGTGACACAAATTGGAATTCATGATGCAGATTATAAAGCAGAATATTTCGGAAACAAAGAAGCCTACAAAACAAACTTTGGTAGTAATGGTTGTATCAATACACCAGGAGCTGCAGTTGCTCAAATTTTCAATGGCGCTTATGCAGGAATGCCGGTAATCGTTTATGGACATATCTATGATGATGCACCTGGAGAATTCGATAAACCAGTTGATTATGGTGAACCAGCTTAAAAATAAGTAAAAGAAGTCCATTAGGGCTTCTTTTTTAATAAGAAAAGAGTGAGAAAAATGCTTGATATTTATGATGTAAATCATATGAAAACTGGAAAAATAATTCAACGTGGAGAAGCACTCTTAGAAGATGAATTTCAATTAGCAGCATGTATTGTCATATTAAATCATAATAGAGAATTTTTAGTTACACAGAGACATCCTAAAAAGCAAATGGGGCTATATTGGGAAATTCCAGGGGGAGCAGTTGAATCGAATGAAAAAAGTGAAGTAGCAGCTATTCGAGAATTGCATGAAGAAATAGGCATTGCTGTAGAAGTATCTGAACTCGAATTTATTGGCACAACTGTATATGCGCCGTTACATTTACTAATAGATAGCTATTTGATAATTAAAGAGGTTAAGCTGTCTAGGCTAGTACTTCAAGAAGAAGAAGTTATAGCAACTAGATTTATGCACTTTAATGAGATAAAAAAATATAGATTAGAGGGGAAATTCACCCCTTTTGACTATGAAGTTTGTAAAAAGCTGCAGCAAAAAATAACAGATTAAGGTAAGAAGTACTATGAAGAAAAGGGGAAGGCCCATGAATATTTTTGACCGAATTGCACAACACTACGATTCACCAAAACAATTAGAGTTGGCAAGTATTATCACAAAAGGAATCCAGACAGAATTAGGTGATACAACAGGTAAAACTGGACTAGATTATGGCTGTGGTACAGGATTGATTGGTCTACAAATTTCAGATGAATTTGAGGAAATGCTATTTGTCGATCCATCTAAAGAAATGATCCACGTTGTTGACCAAAAAATCGCGCAAATGAATCGAATAAATGTAAAAACAGTAGTGGGGAGTTTTTCTAACGAAGATACGCTGAATATAAAAGCTGACCTGATCATTGTTTCTTTAGTTCTCTTACATGTTCCTGATACACTGGATATTTTGAAGTCATTATATCAAGCATTAAATCCAAAAGGACATATTTTAGTTGTCGATTTTGATAAAAATGAAAACATCAATCATGAGAAAGTTCATAATGGCTTTTCTCAGCTTGAGTTAAAAACACAACTTGAAAAAATCGGATTTAAATCGATCTCTAGCCGAACTTTTTATCACGGTCAGAATATATTTATGAACCAAGATGCGTCTATGTTTATTTTGAATGCTGAAAAATAAATAGATTGTTTAAACAGTGGTATCATTGAAGTATAAAAAAAATGAACGGAGGAAAAAGTATGCCATTTATTCACGTTGAATTAATTGAAGGACGAAGTGAAGAGCAACTGACAAACATGGTCAAAGAAATCACAAAAGTTGTATCTAGAAATACAGGAGCTCCTCAAGAGAATATCCATGTTATCGTAAACGAGATGAAAAAAGATCGTTATGCGCAAGGCGGTCAATGGAAAAAGTAATAATTTATAAGAAATGCTTGCTTTTTATTTGAAGAAGTGTTTAAATTAACTCATAAATGATTGATGAGAAAGACAACTGAACTTGCAAGCAGTCTTTTAGAGAGGAAAATCTTGGCTGAAAATTTTCCAGACCTGCACAAGGAATGACCACTTTTTCCAACCTTTGTTGAAACAAAGGCGGCCGTACCGTTAACACGCTTGAGGAACATAGCTGTTTGCTGTGTTTAAAAATAGGTGGAACCACGAACTTTTCGTCCTAGTATCTGATTTAATTCGGATACTAGGACTTTTTGTTGTGAATCACTATGCTGCGTTTCGATCGCATCAAACTCTAAGAATTGAAGGACTACGACTGGATTCGCCAGAGTAGATGATGAACAATACAAGGCGAGCAACGGGAGAGAAGTTACCATACTAGTGAATCACCACCTACAAGCAAGTAGAAGTTTTTTTCAATCATAATTTACTAAAGGAGGAAACAAAAAATGTCAATCAATATTACTTTTCCAGATGGCGCAGTCAAAGAATTTGAGGCTGGTTCGTCAACATTAGACATCGCTAAAAGTATCAGTAACAGTTTAGCTAAAAAAGCATTAGCAGGGAAATTCAATGGCACATTAATAGATTTAGATCGTCCAATCGAAGAAGATGGAAATATCGAAATTGTGACACCAGATCATGAGGATGCACTAGGTATTTTACGTCATTCATCCGCTCACTTAATGGCTAATGCATTACGTCGTTTATTCCCAAAAATCAAATTCGGTGTTGGTCCAGCCATTGATTCTGGTTTTTACTATGATACTGATAATGGTGAAAATCCGATAACAGCAGAAGATTTACCAGCGATTGAAGCAGAAATGATGAAAATCGTAAAAGAAAACAACCCAATCGTCCGTAAAGTTGTTACTAAGAGTGAAGCGCTAGAATTATTTGCAGATGATCCTTACAAAGTTGAATTGATTTCAGAACTTCCAGAAGATGAAGTTATCACTGTATATGATCAAGGTGATTTCGTTGATTTATGTCGTGGTGTCCATGTCCCTTCAACTGGTCGTATTCAAGTATTCCAATTATTATCAGTAGCTGGTGCGTATTGGAGAGGAAATTCCAACAATCAAATGATGCAACGTATTTACGGAACAGCCTTTTTCGATAAAAAAGACTTAAAAGAATTTATCAAAATGCGTGAAGAAGCGAAAGAACGTGATCACCGTAAATTAGGGAAAGAGCTTGATTTATTTATGCTTAACCCAGATGTAGGTTCAGGATTACCATTCTGGTTACCTAAAGGTGCGACAATTCGCCGTACGATCGAGCGTTATATTACAGATAAAGAAATCAGCTTAGGGTATCAACATGTGTATACACCAATCATGGCCAACGTTGAGTTTTATAAGAGATCTGGACACTGGGATCACTATCATGAAGACATGTTCCCACCAATGGATATGGGAGATGGTGAAATGTTAGTCCTTCGTCCAATGAACTGTCCACACCATATGATGGTTTATAAAAATGATATCCACAGTTACCGTGAATTACCAATTAGAATAGCAGAACTCGGTATGATGCACCGTTATGAAAAATCTGGGGCTCTATCTGGGTTACAACGTGTGCGTGAAATGACATTGAATGATGGGCATACATTTGTTCGTCCAGATCAAATCAAAGAAGAATTCTTACGTACATTGAAATTAATGGTTGAAGTTTACGCTGATTTTGATGTGACAGATTATCGTTTCCGTTTAAGCTTAAGAGATCCTAACAACAAAGAGAAATACTTTGACGATGATGCAATGTGGGAAAGATCTCAAACAATGATCAAAGAAGCAGCAGATGAAGCGGGTATCGATTATTTTGAAGCAGAAGGTGAAGCAGCCTTTTACGGTCCTAAGCTTGATGTTCAAGTGAAAACAGCATTAGGAATGGAAGAAACACTTTCTACAATTCAAATCGACGCACTATTACCAGAACGTTTTGATCTGACTTACGTCGGTGAAGATGGTGAAAATACACACCGTCCATTGGTTATCCACAGAGGAATCGTTTCGACTATGGAACGCTTTGTTGCATACTTAACTGAAGTGTACAAAGGCGCTTTCCCAACTTGGTTGGCACCGATCCAAGCGACAATTATTCCAGTGTCGGTTGACGCTCATTCTGATTATGCGTATGAAGTAAAAAAACGTCTGCAAGAACAAGGTTTACGCATTGAAGTAGATGATCGTAATGAGAAAATGGGTTACAAGATCCGTGCCTCTCAAACACAAAAAATTCCTTATCAAATCGTGGTTGGGGATAAAGAGATGGATGATGCAACTGTTAATATCCGCCGTTATGGCAGCAAAGAAACAGAAGTCATCGATTTAAATATCTTTGTCGACAGTATGGTCGCTGATGTAGCGAATTATAGTAGAAGATAATTAAAAAAAATGGACAAGGCGATCATGCTTTGTCCATTTTTATTCAGTAAAAATTAAATATTTTCTTAGTAAGAGGATTCCCTCTATTTTTTTTTGCATTTTTTCGTTACAATAGAGAAGCGAGACTTTTCTCATATGGAGGATTAAGGATAAATGAAAAAAATGAGCTTTTTAGATAAATTAAAAAAAGAGAATGAAGAACCAATGACACAAAAGAGTAAAAAATCACATATACCGTTCCGCTTGAACTTATTGTTTTTTGTGATTTTTGGATTGTTTGTTGCATTGATTGTTCGATTAGGTTATTTACAAATCGCTGAAGGACAGCAATATGCAAAAAAAGCTGAGGAGAACTCAACTTTAAAAATCAAAAGCAGTGCACCAAGAGGACAGATTTATGATGCAAAAGGCAATTTACTTGCTGGAAACAAAGCTAATCTAGCCATTACTTATACACGTGGTAAAAAGGTTCAGACAAAAGACCTTGTACCGATCGCAAATAAAGTCAATGACTTGATCCATGTACCAGCAGATGAATTGACAGAGCGAGATAAAAAAGATTTTTGGTTAGCGACCCCTGAAAATCTAAAAGCTGCTCAAAAACGGTTGACTGATGCAGACAAAGTTGACGAAAAAGGCAATAAGATCACAGATGAAGGAACGTTGTATGTTAAAACCGTGGAAAAAGTAACACCAGAAGAAATCAATTTTGATGGGCATACGTTACAAGCTGCTACAATTTTTAAACGAATGAACTCAGTTGGAGAGCTTAATACAGCGTTTATCAAAAATGAAGGGGTCACTCAGGATGAAATCGCAATAATTGGTGAAAATACTTCAGAAATCGCTGGAGTTTCTACTGGAATGGACTGGGATCGAGATTATCCGAGTGATACAGATCTTAGGAGTCTTCTAGGGAAAGTATCTTCTCAAAAAGCTGGTTTACCAGCAGAAGAAGCCGATGAATATATTGCTAAAGGCTATGAACTAAATGATCGTGTTGGGACTAGTTACTTAGAGAAACAATACGAAGACATTCTTCAAGGACATAAAGCAATCTCAGAAGTAACGTTAGACAGTAAAGGGAAAATTGTTACCCAAACACCTGTATCAGAAGGTAAAAAAGGTGAGAATCTAAAATTAACGATCGATATGGCTTTTCAAGCGAAAATCGAAGAAGTTGTTCGAGATCAGTATCAACAATTATTGGCAACAGGAAATGCCGCTTATTCAGATGGTGCCTACGTTGTTGTCATGAATCCTAAAACAGGTGCGGTGATGGCAATGGTTGCGTTAGATCGTGATCCAGCTACAAATGAGTTGACATCTAACCCACTAGCTACGATCAATAAAGCTTTTGAACCTGGTTCGGTAGTAAAAGGAGCCACGATATCAGCAGGATATGAACAAGGCGTGATTACTGGTAATGATGTGTTGATAGATGAGCCTTTACAAATTTTTGGAAGTGAGCAGAAATCGTCTGTTTTTAATAAAATTCCAGGAAATCAAATTCCACTTAGCGCCGAACAAGCATTAGAGTATTCATCCAATGCATATATGATGAAGTTAGTATTAAAAATGATGAAGACTGACTATCAATACAATATGCAGTTGCCATATCAAACGGGAGATCCAACCTTGTTTAATGTTTTGCGTAAAACATTTGGTGAGTATGGTATGGGTGTTTCAACAGGAATTGATTTACCTGGTGAGGAAACTGGACTTTCAAATAAAGCTTTTGATTCAGATGCAGCGCCAATGCCAGGACATTTACTCGATTTATCTTTCGGTCAGTATGATACCTATACAGCAATGCAGCTGGCACAATATGCTTCAACTGTAGCGAATGGTGGTACTCGTTTTGCGCCACATGTGGTTGAAGGAATTTATGATAACAAGTCAGATGGTTCACTTGGTGATTTAAAAGAGGAATTAAAACCGAAAGAATTGAATAAAGTGGATATCAGTACAGAACAAATGCAAATCATTCAAAATGGGTTTTATGATGTTGTACACGGAAATGGCGTCTTTACGACAGGAAAATATATGCAAGGTGCAGCACTTGATATTGCCGCTAAAACGGGTACTGCCGAAACCAATGTAGGGGAGCACGTTACAGTTAACAGTAACGTAGTAGCTTATGCACCTTATAATGACCCTGAGATCGCTGTGAGTGTCGTATTGCCTCACTTAACCAGTGAAAGTACTAGACCAAACCAATCAATGGTTACAGCAATCGTTAATGCCTATGCTGAATACAAAGCTCAATAATATTTGTAAAGTAGTTTTCCTTTACAAATTTCATAAAAAGGGTAGAAATTCATGGACAAACATGATATGATATTTGAGGCTAAGAAATATCTTAGAAATTCGAAATTAGATATAGGAGGGAAAACACATGCGCGTAAACATTACTTTAGAATGTACTTCTTGTAAAGAACGTAACTACCTAACAAGCAAAAATAAACGTAACAATCCTGATCGTTTGGAAAAGCAAAAATATTGCCCACGTGAAAGAAAAGTTACTTTACACCGTGAAACAAAATAAGGTTTTAACTCGAAACTCTGAGTCCTATGTCTTACATGGATTCAGAGTTTTTGTTACTTTATAGTAAAATTGATATAAAAATGAAAAATAAACTTTTCTTTCTAGCAAACTTTCTTTATACTTTAAAAAAGATGACTATAGTTATTTAATAGCTAATGGTTAAGAAAAATTAAAAAGTGATGTCTATAAGATATCTTTTGGGTATGAATACGTTACAAGGTTGTTGAAGGAGTTTTTTATGAAAAAAGTGGTGTTAGTGGTTAGCCTGTTGTTTTTATTTTTACCTATTATTTGCTATGGAGAAGATCTTGGGGAATCTGCTGTGGAGTCAAGTTTCGATGATTTAAATGAATTGTCGTATCAGTATGCTCGTAAGCAAATTTTAAATGGAAAAACAACTAGGACTGAAAAGAAAAAAGAAGGGGTCTATTTAGCGTTTCCTTTTAAAAATAGTCCTTACATACGGTTTGCAAATTTTGTGTTGAATGGCCCAACGAATGAGTATGGTGGATTTATAGAAACAATTTTTTATCGTGACAAGATCAAGATAAAAGATATGTACTATGAAAAGAATCCAGTCAAAACAGATAAAATAGGCATCTATTCAACGGATTTATGTTTTACTTCTGAAGAAGGAGTCATTTATCATTATAAAAATGTTCCATATTTGGTTAGTAGTGACAAGCCAACGACGTTTTTTTCAGAGGTGAATTTTAATAAAGAAAATAAAACGATAACTGGTGAAATTAAAATGCCAGCATCAAAGAATACTTTTCAAATCGAACTTTTCTACACCGATAATGATGAATACCATTATCAAGAAAGTTCTGTGGATAAAAATGGCTCATTTAGCATCGATTTAAATCGAGATGGTACTGAAGGAGAAATGTACCTTCGAGCAAGTGATGGATTAGGAAATTATGCAGATGCAACTGATATTGTAAAACAAGGGAGCACAATTTATCCTATTAAACCAGACGATTTGAAGGCAATTGAAGAAAGTTATAAAGTGGTCAAAATTGAGAAGAATCGTTTAGGAGTACTTTTAATTATTTTTATACGAATTTTAGGTGTAATCGTAATACTGCTAACCTTACTACGTCTAAGAGTTCTTTTAAAAAGACGAAAAAAGAGAAGAATGTTGAAACGAAATAGATAACTACACGTTTTGTTTTTTTTAATCAATTCTAATGGCTAAAGCTAAAACCGCAGTGGATTTTAGTTTAAGGTGTATACTTAAATGAAGAAGAACTGCTTTTTTAGGAGTGAATAACATGAAGATCAGTATTAGACATCGGTACATAAAAAAAATTCCAGTTCTGGAAGTTGTTTCAGAAGAAGCTAAAAATAGCACGTTACCCTTAGTTATTTATTATCATGGCTGGCAGTCAGCAAAGGAATTATCACTGACGCAAGCCAGGAAATTAGCGAAAAAAGGAATACGGGTGATTTTGCCTGATGCAATGAACCATGGTGAACGGAAAACGGGACCGATATCACCGATTCCTTCAGTGACATTTTGGTCGAGTATTCAATATAATATCATTGAATTTGCTCAATTGGTGCGTCATTTTGAGAAGCAAGAGTTGATTGAAGATGGAAAAATTGGGGTTGGCGGAGTTTCAATGGGAGGCATCACGACATGTGCATTATTGACTCAACACCCAGAAATCCAAACGGCAGCTTGCATGATGGGAACACCAGCACCACAGCGATATATTGAGCGAGTGATGGAACGATCAGCTGAAATGGACTTTTTTGTCCCGAATGATTTACCCTTATTACTTAGCTGGGTAGCCAATTATGATCTTTCGAAAGTGCCTGAAAAGTTGGCCCAGCGTCCGGTTTTATTTTGGCATGGGACACAAGATCCTAAAATTCCTTATGAAGATATGGCGAATTTTTATCAAATGATCGAGGGGAAACCTTATGCTGAGAATAGCATGTTTATGACAGGCGAGAGTGAAGGGCACTTAGTCAAAGGTGCAATGATGGATGTTGTGGCAGAGTTTTTTGAGAAAGAATTGGTTAAATAAAGCTATTAAAAATGAAGTTGGGAAAAATGTCTATCTGAATTTTAAAGGTCTGAGATATAACTCGAAGAGTTATGTCTTAGACCTTTTTTTGATTCTTAAAATGAAGATCCTGGCTCTTTTAAAAAGGCTATTTCTTCAGCTGTTGAGCGTCTACCTAATAGCTTGTTACGATGTGGATAACGACCAAATCGAACTAAAATATCATAGTGTTTAAGTTCAAACTCAAGATTGTGCTCCATCCCTTTTTCAGCAAAACATTTTAATGCATCTTCATGAATAATTAAAGACTCAGAATGCATCAATGGCATAAATAAAAATGCCCTTTGTTGAGTGGTCAATTGGTCCAAATCCCCAGTAGCCATCGCTTCTTGTGTTAATATCAATGCCATGCCGTCATATGAAAAAGATTGCGCATCGTCTCTAAATAAGTTCCGAGAAAATTGATCCAATACAATAATTTCAGCTAAACGACCTTCAATGGTTTTCCGCCAAATTGATTTTTCACCTTGAGCTACTTGGGCATGGATCGTTGAGAATCTCTCTTTAATAAGAGCATCAAAAGCAAGATCCTTTTTGAACCAATGGCTAGGTTGGCATTCCTTAAACCAAAACGTAAGTATTTCTTGATAGTCCATAGTGCGACCTCCAGTTTTTAAGTAATTTATCTTATTTCTATTTTAACATAGGATAGACAAGCTAAGCTTTAGATATCTTTTCTATAAATAATCTAAAATGATGAAATTTTTATATAGAAAATGATTGTTATTTTATTTGTTTGAAAAGTTACGTTTCTAGCCTATAAATAAAGTTGAAATGATTGTTTATAGTTTGTATATCTGAAAAAAATACAGGGATTTCTAAATAAAAATCAGTAGAATGATACTGAAATTTTGGAATAAAAAACAAACGTTTTTCATAATGTTTTAAGCGTATAAAAACGTCGTGTAATTTTAACCATTTACATATATTTTTAAACAAGAATTACAATCTAATTATTTGAAATAAAATTATATAGATAGTATTCTTGACAATGAAATCATGCATTAAGTATTTAGCTATGCAGGTGGATCTAGAAACAAAAGGAGGCAATCATGAAAAAGAGTTATCGTTCTATCATTACGCTAGTGGGCACTACAGTTCTATTATCAGCTGCTGTGATCCCAAGTTCGCCGGTACTGTTTGGGGACAATAGTCAGTATGAAGCGAATGCTGCTGAGTCGGCAAATGCTGCGGATTTAGCAGATGTCAGTATTTTAAAAGGGACACAGTTGTCTTCCAACAATGGGACCGTCATCAGTGATGGCGTTAAGTTGGAAAAAAATGCAGATTCTACATATGATTTAGATCTTTCATTTAAAGGAACCGCCGTTGCAGATGTCGGTTTAGTATCACCAAAGGTTATTGTTTTTACGATTCCTGAAGAATTACGTGGGAAAATTGATGGACCTATTTTGATCAATGCCAGTGCTAAGTTACTTCCAATCGTGCCGGGAGATGTTCCGGTGGTCAAGGATTTGGTTTTAAAAGTAGGCGGGCTTGTAACAAGACTACTTGGATTAGCGAAACCATTGGGATTACAACTTGATTCGCTGGAAAAGGCTTTTGAAGGGCTTAACTCTCTTCAAGATTTAGGTAGTTATCAAGCCACTGTTGAAGGGAAATTATCACCAGACGGTAAGTATGTGATGGTCGATTTCACGGATGGATTAGGACAATACGTTCGCACAACCTATGCAAAGTTGTTTAATCCACTAAAAGAAGCAGTTGCGGGACTAAAATTTACGGGGCTTCTGGCTATATTGAATCCTGTTCTTGATCTATTAAAACCAGCTGTTAATGGTTTGCTTGATCTTGTAGGAAAAATTGCTAATGGAACATCTGATGTGTTAACTCAAGCATTACAGGCTAATGTACTTGGCGATGTTGATTTTAATTTTTCGACGAAGGTTTCTGATATAACCGCTGAAAAAGCAAAAGTGACTGCAATGGCGGTCAATAAACCAGTCATTGATTTAGAATTACTGAATACGATTCATGCAAACGGGGATGCAATCAATTTATATTTCGATAAAGTAGAAGAAGATCCTTTAGTGAATTATTCAGTTGCAAAACCTGTTGTTGAGGATATTTTAGAAGGTGTGACGCGTCTTGATGGAAATGTAGCGATTACACAGCCAGTGCCAGAAGGTGTGACATTTAAAGCGAAAGTCGAATTGCCTAATGGAACAACGTTATCTGAAACGGTCAATAAGGATGGGACGTTTGCAATTCCCTTTGGTGAGTACAAGCCTCAAGGCAATGACCAGTTAAAAATAGTGATCGAAGCCAATGTAGAGAAGTACACGAAAGTTAGTGAGCCAACAATCAAATACGTAATAGCCGATCCCTTTTTACACTATGTAGTTACAAAACCAGTGGTTAATGATGTTTTAGAAGGTGCAGCTAGCCTTAGTGGTAGTGTTGAGCTAACTCAGCCTATTCCAGAAGGTGTGAGTTTTAAAGCTAAAGTGGCTTTACCTGATGGTACTTATTTAACGGCTTCAATCAATGAAGATGGCGGCTTTACGATTCCATTTGGTAAGTATCAACCTCAAGGCAATGATTTATTGAACGTAATCGTTGAAGCGAGTGATGGTACGAGAACAAATGTCAGTGAACCTGAAGTCAAACAAGTGATTGTTGATCCATTAAAAAACTATCAAGTTCCAAAACCTCAGTTCAAAACTGTAAATGAAGGCAGTAAGGTTATTACAGGGTCTATTGCGTTAACGAATGTTCCAGTAGGAACTAAATTATTTATGCAAGTTCAATTTTCTGATGGTTCTGTTAGAAAAGTAGCGATTGAAAATGATGGCACTTTTTCGATTCCTATAGCTGATAAAAACTTAAAAGAAGGCAATCCACTAAGATTAGTAACCATTGCTGAACATGCTCAATCGTTGAGAGGAAAAGAAAGTGACAGTGTGGTTTTCGCAGTTGGTAAGATCCCGTCTTTAGAAGGTTATGTTGTTCCTGCACCAGTTGTAGCACCAATTTTTGTTGGCGATATAATAATCAAAGGATCGGTTAAAATCACGAATCCTCCAGAAGGAACTCAGTTTAAAGTTAGAGTGAGGTTTCCAGGAAATGTTTATGAAGAAGTACCAGTTAATGCAGACGGCACATTTTCACTAGATATTTCTGGTCGTCAATTAGTAGCAGGTACATCGATTACCTTTAATACAGCGGCAACACTTGGTACTGAAACAGCTGCAAGCGGTAGAATCATTGTTTCTGTCGGTGCCAAATAAATATAAGTATTACCAAAAAAGAAAGGGTGTATAAAATGAAGAGTTCAACGTTATTTATTACTAGTTCCAAAATTTTATTATTATCGGTTGTTTTTGGTACATTATTTTTAGGGCAATCTGCTTCAGCTGCTGATATTAATAAGGCAACTGATTTGGATGTCACTTTTACACCAGGCGCTTTAACATTAGAAGCTGTTTCTACGATCAGCTATGCGTCACAAACGATTTCAGTGAATGATGCTTCATACATTCCAACCAATCCTAGTGCGATCAATGTTGTTGTTTCAGATGCCAGAGGAACGAATGCAGGTTGGAAACTTAGCGGAAAATTAAATGGGTTCAAAGATAGTTCCGCTACAGCTTCTTTACCGAATGCCAGCTTGAATTTTAAAAACACACAAGCAGGAACGAACAGTGATGCAGAGGCACCAACACCAGTTAATACAGTCAAATTAACGAGCGGAGCTGCAACTGCGACACCATTTGCAACTGCCGCAGCAGGAGCCGGTGCTGGAACATGGACATTCACTTGGCCGGATGCTGAAAACACGGGCGTGACACTTGATGTGCCAGCCGCAATGGCAACGTTGGGTAAACATACCTCTACGATCGATTGGACATTGGCAGATGCGCCATAGAATCAACGGGTGATCTAAAAGAGTGGGATGAGCATCATTTTATTCCACTCTTTTTTCTGATTAAATTAAAGGAGCGATTTAGATGAGCGGTTGTTCTAGGTCAAAGATGTTTCATATATTATTTTCTATCGGACTTATTTTTTTAGTTAGTTTATTGAATACAAAAGCTGTTTTTGCGCAAGAAAAAAGTAAAGAAACAAACAGTTTCTATGTACAAGCAGTCATCCCACAGAATCAAGTCGATATCAATAAATCCTATTTTGATTTAAAAATGCTGCCGGAAGAGGAGCAAGAATTACAAGTTAAATTAGTGAATCCAGAAGACGCACCTATTTCCGTTTCAGTCAATGCGATAAATGCAACGACAACGGAAGAGGGAATGATTGACTATACAGTAAAAGGTATCAAAGACAAAGCGTTGGCTTATCCTTTTGAATCTCTGATCAAGGTTCTAGAAACGACTATTTCCCTGCAACCATATGAAACTAAAATTGCTCGTTTTCATTTGAAGATGCCAAAGGAAAGATATGATGGTGTTATTGTAGGTGGACTGCGTTTTACTAAAAATTCACCTGAAAGTGAAACCAAAAGTAAAGATGTGACCATACAGCAGCGCTTTCATTATGTGGTAGGTGTTGTCTTGAATGAGACGGATGCGTCGGTTCTACCTGATTATGAAATGGATACAGTAAAAGTAGCAAAATCCAAACAAGGGAAAAAAATGTCAGTGATTCATTCGATTCGCAATAAAAACGCAGCGATTTCAAAGAAAATGGATCTGAAGTTTGCGATTCGAAAAAAAAGGGAAGAGACTCCTTTGATCAAATTGGAAAAAGAAACGCTTGAAATGGCGCCGGATTCTGTGATGGATTTTCCCGTGCCGATCAAAAGACAATTGCTGCCTGGGAAATATATCAGTAAAACATTGATCAATCAAGAGGGGAAGAAATGGGAATTTGAGAATGAGTTTGAGATTACAAGAGAGCAAGCGAAGATAATCAATGAAGAAAATAAAGAAACGAAGGTTGTAAGTAAAGTTCCGATGTGGTTGATTTTAGTGATTATTTTGTTGGTTTTATTGGTGTTGATTCAGACGTATATTTTGTGGCGAAGGAAAAAAAGAGTTGAATAAATAAAAATCTCCGCTTTCTACATGAGTAGAAAGTGGAGATTTTTTTAAGATTGCTTATTTTAGTTTAAATTTAACTTGTGTATTATCATTAAATTGACCTTGATATTGGAATTGTTTGTAGCTTGTCCCCTTACCAAGTTTAGTCAAAAAGTGTGAAGTGATTTCTTTTTCACTGGCATTTTTAAGGTCTAAGCCAGCAATGATGCCTTCGATTTTTACTTCAGCAGCACTGCCTTGTAATTGAACTTTATTAGATTTATCTTGGTATTGTGCTTTGATTGTGCCATTAGTATTTACTTGGTATTGCAATTGAATTTGTTGTCCAGTAGTGTAAGTCACTTGAACTTCTAATTTTTTTAAATCAGATTGTTCAGGGGCAACGGGTGTTTCTGGTGTTTCTGGAACTTCAGGTGTCTCAGGAGCAACAGGTTTTTCAGGCTCTTGCGGTTTTTCTGGAGTAACAGGGGTTTCTGAAACATAGTAAGATTGTAAGCCAAATTCTGCTTTTGCAAACCCTTTAGTAATCAAGATAACTTTAAGATGTAGATCATTTTGGTACGTCATTTTTTGTAACAAACTTACTGATTTGTAATAATTTTTGCTGAAATCTCTTGCAATCACAGCGGCTTCTGATGAAGAATAACCAGCAACTTCCCATGTACTTGCTTTAACAAGTTCGTTGTAAACAGATGATACAGTTGAGCTTGTTAATGAAAGACCTGTGTACGCTAAGATATCCGCTTTATTGAATAAAGTAACTGTCTTATTGTAATTTGACTCCACCACTGTTGCTGCTTCTGCTGAGTTTGATACCACTGTCAAACTAGTAGAACAGAAACTGATTGCTAATCCTGCAACCATCATACCTTTAAAAAATTTCATAAAAAATACCTCCTCTTTTTTACTACTATTTTATGAATAGTAGATGTCTATATTATTATCTAAAAGAAATATAAAGTAAATATATATGAGTGATTTCTCATAATGTTGGAAATAAATTAGTTACTTCATTGTGTCTTCGTTTTTGATATAATATGTGAAGAAATAGATTAAAGCGTAAGAAAGGATCTGTAATAATGAAAAAAGCGATAATTAGTAAAACGGTGAACTTGTTAGATGGAGGCTGTAATGCTTGCGGAATTATTGAAGATGAAAACTATACATTGACGATAGACGAACAAGTTATTCCTTTAGAAAATTTGACAGTAAATTCTTTGGTCACAGCGATTGCTTTAAAAAATGGATATAAACGAGAATATCAGATGGATGTTATTGATGATTTTACTTTATATAAAAAAGATGATCATCAAATTACACTTAAAGAAGAATATGATTTTCTGACTTATTCAATTGAGACTGCAAAAATTGAAACAAGGGATCAAATGATGGATGAGAAAAAATTAGTGGAAACTGTCAATCAGATCTTAGTCACTCTTTTTAAAGTGGAAGAATTAGCATTTAGTTTATAGTCGATTATATAAAAAATGAGGGTGGGACAAAACTAAAAATCAGTTTTGATGTGCGCTCTAAAACTGAATAAGCGGCGAGAAAAAGCAGCTCCGAGAAAAAAGCTGAAATTCACAAAAATTTGAAGAGCAATTTCTGTGAATTCCCTCTTATTTCTCGGAGCTAAAAACTTTTGTCTCGGCCTCATTTTTATGTTATTCTATTTGAAAAATTTCTGACATTCCTATTTTTTCAAATCTTTCTTGTGAATCAGAAGGACTTTCGTCATGATCGTAAACCAATAGCTTGAAATCTTCTGTTTTTGGAATTCGTTCGAATGTTTCACTGTCCGTTAAGAGGATCATTTGTTGGCAAAGCCATTCTAGAACCATCTCAATATCTTGTTCATCTTCCACCCAATCATCAAATAAATGGATAGAGGCAACTCGCTGATTTTCATCCCAATCACGAGAAGCGTATTTCATCTCGTCTAATTGTATTTTAGTGTAGCCTTTATTCGTATAATAACTTGTTGTTTCTTGCCATAGTTCTACTGTATTAAAGCACAGGTTGATTTCACCTTCTTCATGAATATTGCAGTCTAAAGCAAAGGCGTAAAATGTTTCATCAGAGTGATCTAATAAAAAGTTATCGATGCTATCAGTTAAAAAATTGAAAAAGTACTCTTGTTGTTTTTCTAAAAAGTGTTCCATTTATATCCTCCAAGTGTTCTGTCTTTTAAACATTGAAACAGATAAAAGGAGGAATGTCTATCTAAAGTTGTTTTTTTATATGGAATAGCAATCTTTTAAGAAAATATAAAGATTTTTTATTTGAATAGTTTGTTACTATGAGAGTGCTTTTATTGTAAGAACAAGTGAAAAGTCGGTTTATTTTAGTAAGATAGTTCTGGGTTTGAATAGTTTAGATAAAATTTAATTTGACTTTGTGATTCGATACGCTTATAGTTTAAAATGAATTAAATACTTGTTAGGTGAGGCTCCTATATAAACATAAGCTACTGCTCAGAAATGTCGAAAGACAGGTACGGGTAGGACAAAATTCGTCGAATTAAGGCGTTTTTCAAAGTAGCTAAAAGCAATGCTTTTTACGTTATATAGTGCTAAAACTCAACGAAGAGAAGAGTAAGGTAAGTTATAAATAAATGGCGAGTGTCATACATTTAAACACCTATAATCTAATCCCTTCGCTGAGTATTCTTGGTGAGGGATTTTTCTTTTAGTCAAGCAAAAATTAGAGCTATTAGGTTTCATGTGATACACTATGGTTTACTTTAAGGCCAAACAAACCCATTTAACTTTTATGTTTAGAAAGGAATAAATAATGAAAAAATCTGTAAAAATAGTTACGATTAGCTTGTTATCGATTCTCCTTGTAGTCGTGAGTGTAGGCTGCTATGCGGCGGTTTCATTCCAAACGGCAAAGGAAAAGAGTGAATCAAAACTTCCTAATAAAAACCAAAATTTTACTGGCGACGAACAAACAAGTGAGAAGGAATTAACGGTCATGATCGTTGGAAATGACTCCAGAGACGATGATGAGGATCAAGGGCGTTCAGATACGCTTATGGTGGCTCATTATGATGGGAAAACGAAACAGCCTAAATTGATTTCGATCATGCGGGACAGCTACGTAACATTTCCTGATGGTAGCCAAGATAAGATAAATGCAGCATATGCCTATGGCGGCGCACAAATGACAAAAGATGTGTTGAAAACGAATTTTGATTTACCAATCAATTATTATGTTGTCCTGGATTTTAAAGAATTTAGTGCCATTATTGATGAACTTTATCCAAAAGGAGTTACGATCGATGCTGAAAAAGATATTAATTTAGACGGTGTGGATATCTTCAAGGGGAAGCAAACATTGCATGGAAATAGTTTATTGCAGTATGCCCGCTTTAGAATGGATGAAGAAGGCGATTTTGGACGGATCAGACGTCAGCAGCAGGTGATGGACGCTTTAGTAGAGCAGTCTAAAGATTTGATTCCAATTTGGGAATTACCACAAGTTGCAGGAAAAATGGTCGGAAAAATCGATACAAATGTGCCAACGAGCTTACTAGTTGATTTAGCAAAAGATTTTCTTACTGGAAAAGTGAAGCCGTTAAAATCATTGTCTGTTCCAGTAGAAGGCTCATGGAGCTTTAATGATTATACAGATTCTGGAAGTGTGATCGAACTTGATGAACAAAAGAATGCTGAAGCGATTCAAAACTTTATGAAAGATAAGAAATAACGTAATTGATCCGTTTACTCTCTTGTATGAGAGTAAACGGATTTTTTAGTGAAAAATGAAAACAAACTAGCTTATTTCTATGCGTTAGGAGCTAGCGTATGCTATTCTTTAAGAAAGCGTTTTTTTATTTAGAAGGAAGGGTTTATTTTGAAAGTAGTGATTATTGGCGCTTCTTTTGCTGGAGTATCAGCTGCTTTGGCTATCAGAAAAAAACATCCCCAAGCTGAAATTCATTTAATCGAGAAGCAACAAACGATTGGTTATTTGCCTGGCGGAATCAATCTGTATTTTAATAAAACGATCGATCCTATCGAAACCGCTCAGTTTATTTCAGAAGAACAATTAATAGATAACGATATCTCTTTGTTGTTAAATGCAAGAGTAGTCAGTATGGATTCAACACAGCATATCATCAAATATGAAAAGCAAGAAACTGAGTTTTTTATGTCATTTGATAAATTGATTTTAGCAACTGGCTCTAGTCAATGGTCCAACAAAATTCTTGGTAGTGATTCGGAAAAGGTTTTAAAATATAAATTTTTGCCTGGTGTTCTAAAAGCTATTGAACGTTTGGAAAATAGTGACAAAGTAGCAGTGATCGGCGGCGGTCAAATTGGCGGAGAAGCAGCAGATACGTTGTTAAAAAAAGGCAAAGAAGTACACCTTTTTGAACGTATGGATTATTTGTTATTCAAGTATTTCGATGAAGAGATGATTCGTCCAGTACAAGCTGAAATGGTGTCTCGAGGTGTCGTGTTTCATTTTGATGAAACCGTTGAAAAAGTAACCGATACAGATGAAGGCCTACTGATTGAAACGAAGAAATCCGAATTAGTATGTGATAGTGCTATATTTGGGATGAATGTCCGTCCAGATCTTGGTTATTTGGATGAACATATCAGGACTCATACGGATCAGACCGTCTTTGTGAATGAGTATTTGCAAACATCTCAAGCGGACGTTTTTGCGATTGGTGACTGCATTCAAGTGCCTTATAGCTTGTCTCAGGAATCATTTTATATCCCATTAGTGAATAATGCGGTTAGAACGGGGTTAGTTGTGGCTCAAAATCTTGTAGAAGCAACCACACCATTTGTCGGCTCGATTCGCACGATTGGGACTAAACTTGTCGATTATTATGTAGCCAGTACTGGACTGACAGAAGCAGAAGGATTATTTCATGGGCAGCCGATTGCGGTTTCCCACGTTCAGCAGAGAAGTTCTTTATTTTCAGGTTGTGAAAAAATTTGTGGAAAAATTATTTTCGAAAAAGAAAGTCATAAAATTTTAGGTGCACAATTAGTTTCAAAAGCAGATATCCTAGAGAAAATCAATACACTAGCGCTTGGGATCCAAATGGGTCAAACACTTGAAGAGCTTTACCAAAAAGATTTTTTGTATCATCCTTATTATTCAAACGTGATCGATATCACGAACCAGCTAGGTTTTGAAGGTTTGTGGAGTGAAGCGGATGAAAATTGAAGAATTATTGGATAAAAAAGAAGCGAGAGAGATTGGTATTTTAAAGAAGGTGATCTTGGCAGGTGGTCGTATCGCAGACCAAGAGTTACTTGATTATTTAGGAGTTTCAAAGGCTTCCTTTGAAAGTGATTTAAAGGAATTAGGGTATTACTTGAAGCCTTATGAAAAAGATTGTACGTTATTTTATGATGGACAATGGGTGGCAATTCATATGTCAGATCAGTTTTCGATCAGTAAAGTTTTGGAAGAGTATGTTCGAGGGTCAATCAAATTTCAGTTGATAGATTACTTATTTCAGTATCGGGAATTTAGTATTGCTCAGCTGACCACTAAATTTATGATCAGTGAGTCTTCTTTATTTCGGAAAATCAAAGAGCTAAATCTGTTATTAAAAGAGTTTGATCTTAAAATTGGTAACGGTCAATTAAAAGGTGAAGAGCTCCAAATTCGTTATTTTTATTTTCAAATTTATTGGTTTTTAACTCCGTATGAGAAACATCAAGAAAAAACACTAACGGTTCAAAATTCTAGGATCATTGAGGCCTTGGAAAAAGCACTGTCCCTTTCGTTTGAGGAACATAGCAGGTTGAAAATCAGTTTATGGTTGACGATCAGTAAGAAAAGAATCGTGGTTCAACCAAAAATATTTAAAGAATTATACAGTAAAAGTATGGGGTATGAACAAGATCCTTTTTTTAAAACATTACGTTCCTTTGTTTTACGTTTTTTTAGTCGATATCCACTTGAAATCGATGAAGAAGAGAGTTTACTACATTTTATTTTTCTAACGAGTATGTCTGTTTTGGCAGAATCAGATTTTGCTGAGTATAGTTTGATTCGTGGTAGAAGGACGCCAATATCACTTGCAGACACGTTTGTTTTAGAGCATGTGATTTTATATTATCGTCCGCAAAAGTTTTTCCCAGAATTAGAAAAAAAGATCTTTTATTATTTTTCTCAGATCCATAGTCGGCTGTATTTTTTCAAAGGAGAGCTGGAATTGTTTGATCGGGAGAATATTTGGCAAAAAGAACAGACACTTTCCAGTCATCAGCTGGCTGATTTTTCTCGGATTCTTTTAGATAAAAGTTTAGAATGCTTTGGTAAAATTTATGAGACAGGCAATAGTTTGTATGAATGGTCATTGGTGAAATATCTTAGTGTGTTGGCGATTATTGATTTTGAAATCGTTGGTGAAACTCGGATTGGGATTGATTTAAAGATGGATCATTTGTATAAGGAAGTAATGACTCAGGTTTTAGTCTTGAGCTTAAAAAATTTGAATGGGTTAACGATCGAACCATTTGATTCAAAAAGAACGTATGATTTGTTGATTACAAATGTTATGAAGCCGAATACCTATCGTTCTGCAAAAGAGGTTTATGTATTATCGGAACTTGGATCAACTTATGATATCAATCAAATCAGGATGAAAATCCGAGCGCTACATACGAAAGGATGAATTGAATAAAAAGGCCAAAGGTAAAATGATTTGCTATTTTATTTTTGGCCTTTTTTTATTGATAGAACAAGGCTTTGTTGAAAAACTTTCATTTATTTTTGAAATTAAAAAAAAGTTGACGTTTTTATGAAACAGTTTCCGATTATTATAAATATATCAAATATAAAGCGTTTTCACGAAAGGGAGTAAATTCTAATGACAGAACAAAAATACATCATGGCGATCGA
The DNA here is from genome assembly GCF_001730285.1 of Enterococcus ureasiticus. Lineage (GTDB taxonomy): Bacteria > Bacillota > Bacilli > Lactobacillales > Enterococcaceae > Enterococcus_L > Enterococcus_L ureasiticus. Next base: position 1,167,384 of record NZ_MIJZ01000001.1, on the reverse strand, counting down.
TCAAGGAACAACCAGTTCAAGAGCAATTATTTTTGATAAAAAAGGCAATAACATTGGTAGTTCACAAAAAGAGTTTACACAAATTTTTCCTAAGGCAGGTTGGGTAGAGCACAATGCAAATGAAATTTGGAACTCTGTTCAATCTGTCATCGCAGGTGCTTTGATTGAGTCAAGTGTGAAACCTTCAGATATTGCTGGGATCGGTATCACCAATCAACGTGAAACAACAGTCGTTTGGGACAAGCAAACAGGATTGCCAATCTATAATGCGATTGTTTGGCAATCTCGTCAATCTTCACCAATTGCCGATCAATTAAAAGAAGATGGGCATGGCGAGATGATTCATGAAAAAACAGGATTGATCGTAGATGCTTATTTTTCAGCAACAAAGATTCGTTGGATTTTAGATCATGTTGAAGGAGCACAAGAGCGAGCTGAAAAAGGAGAGTTATTATTTGGAACGATCGATTCTTGGCTAGTTTGGAAATTAACTGGTGGAGAAACCCATGTAACGGATTATTCCAATGCAAGTCGTACGATGCTCTTTAATATTCATGATTTAGACTGGGATCAAGATATTTTAGATATTTTAAATATCCCACGCGTAATGCTGCCGAAAGCGACATCGAATTCAGAAGTTTATGGGTTGACGAAGAACTATCATTTCTATGGTAGTGAAATTCCGATCTCAGGTATGGCGGGTGACCAACAAGCAGCGTTGTTTGGACAAATGGCTTTTGAACCAGGAATGGTTAAAAATACGTACGGAACAGGTTCATTTATTGTGATGAACACAGGCGAAAAACCACAGCTTTCTGATAATAATTTACTAACAACAATTGGTTATGGAATCAATGGTAAAGTTTATTATGCATTAGAGGGAAGTATTTTTGTAGCAGGTTCAGCTATTCAATGGTTGCGTGATGGATTGAAGATGATTCAAACGGCTGCAGAATCTGAAGCCGTAGCTAACGAATCACATAATAAAAATGAAGTCTATGTTGTGCCAGCTTTTACAGGACTTGGTGCACCGTATTGGGATTCTGATGCAAGAGGAGCTGTTTTTGGTTTAACGAGAGGAACCACGAGAGAAGATTTTGTAAAAGCTACATTGCAATCAGTTGCTTATCAAGTGCGAGACATTATCGATACAATGCAAAAAGATACTGGTATCGATATTCCTATCTTAAAAGTAGATGGAGGAGCCGCGAATAACGATTTATTGATGCAATTCCAAGCAGACATTTTAAATACTTCTGTTCAAAAAGCTCAAAATTTAGAAACCACAGCTTTAGGTGCAGCCTTTTTAGCAGGTTTAGCAGTTGGTTTTTGGAAAGATTTGGATGAGTTAAAAGAATTCTATGAAGAGGGACAAATGTTTGATGCGAAAATGTCAGCTGAAGAACGAGACGATTTATATGAAGGATGGCAACAAGCGGTCGCTGCAACACAAATGTTCAAACATAAATCAAAATAAGGAAGAAGTGAGTGGTATGTCATTTTCAATTAAAACCAGACAAGCATCTATTAAAAAGATGAAGTCTGAAGAATTAGATTTATTGATCATTGGCGGCGGAATTACCGGTGCAGGTGTTGCCATACAAGCAAGTGCAGCTGGCATGAAAACTGGTCTGATCGAAATGCAGGATTTTGCAGAGGGCACGTCTTCTCGGTCAACCAAGTTAGTTCATGGCGGGATTCGATATTTGAAAAATTTTGATGTAGAAGTGGTTGCCGATACAGTTCAAGAGCGCGCCGTTGTCCAAGCAATTGCGCCTCACATTCCCAAACCAGACCCAATGCTTTTACCGATTTATGATGAACCAAAAGCAACGTTTAATATGTTTTCGGTCAAAGTAGCGATGGATTTGTATGATCGTTTGGCGAATGTGATCGGTACAAAATATGAAAATTATACACTGACAAAAGAGGAAGTATTGGAAAGAGAACCACAATTAAAAAGTGAAGGATTACAAGGGGGTGGCGTTTATTTAGATTTTAGAAATAATGATGCTCGCCTCGTAATTGAAAATATCAAACGTGCCGCATCTGATGGCGGCTTGATGGTCAGTAAGGTCAAAGCTGTGGGCTTCATCCAAAATGATCAAGGCAAAATCATTGGTGTAAAAGCAGAAGATTTATTGACAGGTGAACAGTTTGATATCCAAGCTAAAATCGTCATCAACACGACTGGACCTTGGTCAGATAAGGTTCGAGGGTTAGATTCAAAAGAAAATTTAGTGCCGCAAATGCGTCCGACAAAAGGGGTTCATTTAGTTGTGGACAGCAGTAAATTATATGTACCGCAACCTACTTATTTTGATACAGGAAAACATGATGGACGGATGGTATTCGTGGTTCCAAGAGAGAAAAAAACGTATTTTGGAACGACAGATACGGATTATACTGGCGATTATGAACATCCGACTGTTACACAAGAAGATGTCGATTATCTGTTAGAAATCGTGAATAGTCATTACCCTAAAGCAAATGTGACGATTGATGACATTGAAGCAAGTTGGGCTGGTCTTAGACCATTGATTTCAGAAAATGGCGGCTCTGATTATAACGGTGGTAATAATGGCAAAGTATCTGATGAAAGTTTCGATCAAGTAATCGACATTGTTGATCAATACCGGAACAAAAAAGCAACACGTTTTGATGTAGAAAATGTCTTGAATCATTTAGAAGATTCATTGGCTGAAAGTAAGGAGAATCCATCTGCTGTTTCTCGTGGTAGTCTGTTGGAGCGTTCAGATGATGGCTTAATGACATTGTCAGGAGGTAAAATAACTGATTATCGTAAAATGGCGGAAGGTGCCTTGAAAGAGATTCAGCGTATTTTGAAAGAAGAATTTAGTTGCGAGTTTCAATTGATCGACTCTAAAACTTATCCTGTATCAGGGGGAGATCTGAATGCAGCGGAAGTAGAAGAAGAACTAAATGCTCTTGCAAAACGTGGGGTGGAAAAAGGGCTGACTCAAGAAGAGGCAGAATATCTAGCTCATTTATATGGTTCAAATGTAACAGAACTATTTGAAAAAATCGCTACAACGGAACCTGTTAAGGGGTTAAGTTTAGCTGAAACATTGGCACTGCACTATGCTTTAGATAATGAGATGGTACTGACACCAGCCGACTATCTTGTGCGTAGAACGAACCACTTACTTTTCATGAGAGATACACTAGATGAAGTGAAACAAGGTGTGATTTCTGAAATGAGTCATTATTATAATTGGTCTGAAAACCAAGTAGAACGTTATACAAACGAGCTAAATCAATTGATCGCAGAATCTGACTTGAGTATATTGAAAGAAGGGACGAAGTAAGATGGATACTTCAAATATGACACAGATTTTCAGTGAGTTTTTAGGGACAATGATTTTGATTCTTTTAGGAGACGGCGTATGTGCAGGAGTTAATCTAAAGAAAAGTAAGGCGGCTGCCTCTGGTTGGATCGTGATTACATTTGGATGGGCAATGGCTGTGACCATTGCGGTCTATGTTGCAGGATATATGGGCCCCGCTCATTTAAATCCTGCGGTAACGATTGCGATGGCGATGACTGGAAGTTTTGAATGGAGTTTGGTTGTACCGTTTATTGTAGCGCAAGTGCTAGGAGCGATTGTAGGAGCAGTTTTAGTTTGGTTAGCCTATTTGCCTCACTGGCAAGTAACAGAAGATCAAGGCGCGATTTTAGGGACGTTTGCTACAGGTCCTGCGATTCGTAATTATCCAGCGAATATGGTTACTGAAGTTATTGGAACATTTGTTTTAATTTTAGGTTTACTTTCATTTTCACAACACAACTTTACAGATGGATTGAATCCATTAGTTGTGGGCGCTTTGATTTTGTCGATTGGTTTGTCTTTAGGCGGACCTACAGGTTATGCGATCAATCCAGCGCGTGATTTTGGACCTCGTTTAGCACATCAATTATTACCGATTTCAACTAAAGGTGATTCTGATTGGAGCTATTCATGGGTTCCTATTGTTGGACCTGTTATCGGTGCGGTAGTGGCTTCTGGTGTGTATATGATGATGGTTTGATTTTTTATTGATGGATTAAGAGTTGAGAGACGAGGTCTTTCAGCTCTTTTTTTGTTATAGATCTATATTTTATTTATAGGAGGATTGTTTTTCTGTACAATCGAAAAAGAGTTATTATTTAAGATATACAGTTTCATAGGATAGTATTTCTAATTTTTTCTGATGGATTAACGTTTAACCCTCTGCATGATCAATTGATATAAAACATCTAGTGACTGACTGCTGTCTAGTTTTAAAATAGGACTTTTAGAATGAGTGATTTGATAGTTATGTTCAGCAAGTGTCCCTATATCAGAAGGGGTTTTGGCGGTATAATAAGTTTTACACCAATCTAAAAAGTCATTGGTTTGATTCCCATGTTCGTCTAACCATAAAGAAGATTGCCCCCCTCTCTCCACTTCTCTTTTTATTAGGCGTTGGAATCGTTGTTTGTCATCTATTGTGAGAAAAACCAATAAATCCCGGTCATCAAAACCAGTAGGATTCCATGCGAATACAGAGCCGGATACAATAAATTGATCGAATTTTTCACGATCATTTTCGTACATTTTTAGCCGTTGATCGATTGGATAATTTTCTGAAAAGGTCTCGTCTTTCCAAATATAACGGTCAGTATCGATCCACTTGATTTGTTCTTTTTCAGCGATATGAAGTCCTAGGGTGCTTTTTCCTGTACCAGAAGCTCCAATAAGTTGAATTTTCATTTTCTTCTCCTTTCAAAAATCACAAAAGAAACAATATTAAAGAAAATGCACATTTGACTATTTCATTTACTAAGAATACTTTATAATAAATAGTATCAATTGAGAAGAGGTAAGAAGATGAAACACAATACTTTTTTGTCAGCCGATCAAAAAACAACGAGCCATTTTATCTGCTGGGAGCCTGAACGTGAGGCAATCGGAACGATTCAAATTATTCATGGGATGGCGGAGTATATCGAGCGTTACCATGATTTTGCTAAGTATCTAAATAATTTGGGCTTTGTTGTAGTCGGTCATGATCATTTAGGCCATGGTGAGTCTGTTGCAACTAATCAGCCAAAACATGGATACTTTGGAAAAGGAGAGCCTGTAACGTTTGTGTTGGAAGATATTAATCAGATCAAAGAATGGATTGGAGAAAATTATCCAGATCTGCCGCATTTTATGCTGGGGCATAGTATGGGATCGTTTGCGTTACGTAATTATTTACAATTATATAAATCTGAAATCAGCGGAGCTATTTTTATGGGAACCGGTAAAAATGCTTCAATGTTACCTTTAGCTCTGTCTTTAACGAAAGGATTAAATTTAACGGCGCCAGAAAAACCAAATAAATGGCTGGATCATATGGCGTTTGGTTCTTTTAGTAAGCAGTTTCCAGAGGCTGGCAGTTTCAATTGGCTAAGTAAAAATCAAGATAATGTGAAACGATATGAAAATGACCCACTAACTGGTTTTACTTTTACGAATAATGGTTTTTATACGTTATTCCGTTTAGTTGACGGAGCGAATCGTGAGGGATGGGCACAGAATATCGATCAGGATTTACCGATTTTAGTGATCAGTGGGGAACAAGATCCAGTAGGAGATTTTGGTAAAGGTCCCAGAAAAGTTGCAAAAGAATTGGATGAGGCTGGAATCAAAGATGTCTCGCTTGTTTTATTTGCGGAATTACGCCACGAAATTTTATTGGAAAATGAAAAAAATGAGGTCTATAAAGCAATCGGCAACTGGCTGCAAAAAAGACTTGATTCTAATATAAAAGGCTAGGAATCTGTTTGCTATTTAGTCGTTTTTTCTATAAACTACAATGTATGGTTAAAAAGATATAGAACTTAAAAATCAAAGGGATTTATTGTGTGGAGGGATGCATGTGGAAAAAGCACGATTAAGAAAATTAGGTTTAGCAAACTTAAAATGGCTTCACGAGCATCCAGTACTAAAAGAGCAAAAAGAACTAGAAATCAGCCAAGCATTATTCAATGATCCTTATTGGAAGCAGGCTAAAACAGTCGCAATCACTAAACCGTTAGACTTTGAATTTAATACGCATATTTTGCTTGAAAAAGGCTGGCTGGAAGGGAAACAAATGTTGATGCCGATAGCTGGCGGTGAGCGGAAATTGACGTTTCACTCTGTGACGACTGAAACTAAATTTGAAAAAACGGCGTTTGGTGTGGCTGAACCAGTGGACGCACCTGTTGTATCTGCTGAAAAAATCGATTTATTAGTTGTACCAGGGATCGTGTTTACACATGAGGGGTTTCGAATTGGCTTTGGCGGAGGGTTTTACGATCGTTTCCTTCAACATTATCAAGGCGAGACATGCAGTTTGGTATTTAGTGAGCAGATTCAAGAAAATTGGCAGGTGGAATCTTTTGATTTATCTGTAAAGCGATTATTTATCAGCTAGGAGGAACGCATGGATTATCAAACGCAAATGAAAATAAAAAAACTATTAAAACAGCCGCTAGTGACATATATTTTACTTGGGATCACGACAATCGTTTTTCTAGGGATGGAATTGTCAGGTGGCTCAGAGAATAGTCAGGTTTTGATTAATTGGGGCGCAATGTCTCGAGGAGAGATTCTTTATTTACACCAATATTGGCGTTTATTCACACCAATGTTTCTGCATATCGGTTGGCTGCATTTTGCTGTAAATATGGTGACGTTATATTATGTCGGCTCACAAGTTGAAAGTATTTATGGTCACTGGCGTTATCTCCTTATTTATCTATTGAGTGGCGTTTCTGGAAATATCATTAGTTTTACGTTTGGTTCGCCAACCAGTATTTCGGCGGGTGCTAGTACAGCATTGTTTGGATTATTTGGCGCCTTTGTTATTCTAGGCCGTCATTTTAAAAATAATCCAGCAATCTCATTTATGGTCCAACGTTATGCGACCTTTATCGGAATCAACTTGATTTTTAATTTATTTAGCAGTTCTGTGGATATCATGGGACATATCGGTGGCTTGATCGGTGGGCTTTTAGTAGCCTCTGCTTTAGCTGTTCCAGATCGTTCTGAGGAGTTCAATATCCATGAACGAATCATATCTGGTATCATTTTCGTATTTTTATTAGGTGTTTGTCTAGTCTTGGGTTTTAAAAAATTCGGTTTACTTGTATAATAAGGAAGTGCATTTAATGGAAACGCTATATGATGTGCAGCAGTTATTTAAACAGTTCGGTATTTACATTTATGTAGGTGCTAGAATTTATGATATCGAGTTGATGATGATTGAATTGAAAAATATTTACGAAGGTCACTTGATTGATAGAGACACATACCTCCATGCGAGAAGTGTTTTGCAACGAGAACATCGAATTGAAGAAAGCAGAGCTACTGAGAAAGGAACCGAGTAAATGGATAAGAAATTGATTGGGATTGATTTAGGCGGAACAACGATTAAGTTTGCAATTTTAACAACAGATGGAGATGTTCAGCAAAAATGGAGTATTGAAACCAATATTCTAGATGAAGGCCGTCATATCGTGCCGGATATCATCGAATCAATCAATCACCGAATCTCTCTTTATGAGATGAAACATGAAGATTTTATTGGGATCGGTATGGGTACTCCAGGTAGTGTTGATATTAAAAAAGGAACTGTAGTTGGAGCTTACAATCTTAACTGGACGAAAAAACAAAATGTAAAAGCACAAATCGAAGAAGCAACAGGTATTCCTTTTGTTTTAGATAATGATGCCAACGTGGCGGCTTTAGGTGAACGTTGGAAAGGTGCTGGGGAAAACAATCCAGATGTTGTTTTCATTACACTTGGGACAGGCGTTGGTGGCGGTATTATTGCAGACGGCAATCTCTTACATGGTATTAACGGCTGTGCTGGTGAAATTGGTCATGTCACGGTTGATCCTGGAGGTTTTGAATGTACTTGTGGTAAACGCGGTTGTTTAGAAACAGTTTCTAGTGCAACGGGTGTCGTTCGGGTTGCTCGCCATATGTCAGAAGAATATGCGGGTGATTCTCAGTTAAAACAAGCGATCGATGATGGTCAAGATGTTTCAAGTAAAGATGTCTTTGACTATGCCAAAACAGATGATCCATTTGCTTTGATGGTGGTAGATCGTGTGTGTTATTTCTTAGGACTTGCAATCGGTAATGTAGGAAATACCTTAAACCCATCTAGTGTGGTCATTGGCGGCGGGGTTTCTGCAGCTGGTGAATTTTTACGTAGTCGTGTTCAAACTTATTTTGAAGAATTTACTTTCCCAGAAGTTCGTAACAGTACGCAAGTTAAACTTGCTGAGTTAGGTAATGAAGCCGGAGTTATCGGTGCAGCCTCACTTGCATTACACTTTATAGAGAAAGAGTAAGAAAGGGATTTTAGAATGAATGTTTTATGGATTATCAACGGTGTTTTATTAACAATTTTATTAGCAATGGGGATCAATGAGTTATATCTTAGAATCATGGCAAAACGTTCTGCCAAAACAATCACAGAAGAAGAATTTAAAGAAGGCATGAGAAAAGCTCAAATCATTGATGTCCGTGAAAAAGACTCATTTGATGCAGGTCATATTCTTGGTGCGCGCAGCATGCCATATACAACGATCAAAACAACGTTGAATTCAATTCGTAAAGATCAACCTGTCTATATTTATGATCAAAAAAAATCATTAAGTATTCGTACAGCAAATCAATTGCGTAAAAATGGCTATAAAGATCTTTATATTTTAAAAGGTGGCTATGAAGGCTGGACTGGCAAGACGAAAAAGAAAAATGCTTAATCAATAAAGCACAGAGAGAAACGATGGTTCGAAATTGGACAACGTCTACTTCTCTGTGCTTTTTCTTGTTAATCTAAATTGTAAATCGTTTCTTTTTTTATTAATTAGGATAAAATAAAGATGAGGTGACCAACATGATTCAAATCAAAAGAGCATACGAAGAAGCACGACCGGATGATGGTTATCGAATATTAGTCGATCGTTTATGGCCTAGAGGAATGTCAAAGGAAAAAGAGCACTTAGATTTATGGTTGAAAGAAATAGCGCCAAGTAATGAACTTAGAAAATGGTTTAATCATGAACCCGTTAAATTTTCTGTATTCAAAGAAAAATACCTAACCGAAATAAAATCAGGTGAAACACATACCGCATTTCAAGAACTCTTGAATATCATAAAAGAGTATCCTGTGATCACACTGATTTATAGTGCAAAGGATGAAGTACATAATAATGCGGTAGTATTAAAAGAAGCTTTAGATAAAAATAAGTCGAATTAATTCGAGAAAATAAATTGGAAGGGGGAAAATAATGAAAATCGCGATTGTTGGTGGCGGACCTCGAGGCCTTTCCGTATTAGAACGAATTGTTGAATGGTCAAGAGAAGAACAGGTGATTCAAATTACAATGTTCGATTCTTTCGGGCCGGGAGGCAAAGTCTGGCGTGAAGATCAGCCATTATCTTTGTTGATGAATTCAGTTGCCTCTCATGTCACTTTATTTACAGATGAAACATTAAGTACAAAAGGCCCCGTAGCTAAAGGACCAAATCTATATGAATGGGCACAAGGAGAAGCTACAGCTTTCATCAAGAAACACAATTTTGAAAATAGAACAACACTATTAGAAGAGTGCGAACGTCTAGGTCCGAATGATCACTGTTCCAGAGTTTTTTATGGTTTATATCAAAAATGGTTTTATGAATATGTGCAAACAAGAATGACAGAACAAACCTCGGTAAAGTTTTTTAAAGATACTGTTCGTGCTGTAAAAATGCAAGAAGATAAATTTCTAGTATATACCAAATCTGTAGAAACAACAGTGGATACGGTTATTTTAGCTTTAGGACATCAAGAAAATGAACTAATTGGAAACGAAAAAGAGCTAGCTGCATATGCTAGCGAACATCGTTTATTTTATTCCTCACCAAAAAATGCAGCAGATGCTTATCTTGAAGCAATCACAGAAAATACCCCAGTTTTGATCAGAGGTTTAGGATTGGTCTTTTTCGATTATCTTGCCCTACTGACGAGTGAACGTGGTGGTATATTTAAAGAGCAAAATGGAGAACTGATTTATCAACCTTCTGGAAAAGAACCTAAAATCATTGCTAGTTCTGGTCGGGGCATTCCTTATCATGCTAGAGGGGCTAATCAAAAAGGGTATGGAGAAGAATATCAGCCACGTTTTTTAAAAGAAAAGAGTTTGAATAAGTTTAAAAGAAAAGGAAGCTTTTCTGCTGAGCAATTTTTTGAGCTTTTAAAAAAAGAAGTGGAATTTGCCTATTATTCGGCATTGGTGGAGGCTAATTACCCTAAAGTAAATCAGAGTCGTTTCAATGAAGAATTTATCCGAACAAGAGGTGCCGAATCGGTTTTGGAAAAATATGGTATCCAAAAAAAAGATTTTTGGGACTGGTCAGCTCTTCAGCATCCAGATCAAAGCGTGGGAGCAGTAGATTCTTTTCAGGAGTTCATCCTTACTTATTTACATTGGGATTTTGAACAGGCAAAAAAAGGTACGATCTCAGGACCTTTTGCAGCAGCTTTGGATAGTTTGAAAGACTTGCGAGATGAAGTTCGTTTTATGATGGATCATGAGTTATTTACCAACGATGAGTATAAAAAATGGTTGTGGGATTGGTTTACCCCGTTGAATGCTTTTTTATCAATCGGACCTCCTTTAGAAAGAACTGCTGAGTTGAAGGCTTTGATTAAAGCTGGAATTGTGACGCTTCTTAGCCCAGAAATGGAGATAGCAACAGAAGCGGGTTGGTTTATTGGTTCTTCTCCAAAAGAGCCGATTAAAAAATATAAAACCCATTTTTTAATTGAAGCAAGATTGCCGAAAATAGCAAATCAGTTTAGTTTAAATCCCTTAGTGCAACAGCTTTTAAGAGATGAAATAGCGAGTCTGCATCAACTGGAGTTAGCTTCTGGCGAAATTTATCAGACGGGGGCACTTTTTGTGGAGCGAGAAACGAATCAAATACAGTCGAAAACAGGCGAAGTTGTCAGTGGATTATTTTGTTATGGTATTCCAACTGAAGGAATTCATTGGCTGACAGCGGCCACGGCACGACCTGGAACAGATCCATGGAACCTGAGGGAAGCAGATTTGATTGCTAGAAATATTTTTGAAGGAAAAAGAGTTTTGAAAGAGGACAACAAGTAATAAGTGTTGTTTTCTTTTTTTAGTTTGAAATTTGCATAAAAAAGAGAAATCTTGTTCGTGACAAAAGACGTCACGAACAAGATTTCCTATTTTTTAGTCAGAGCTAAACAGCACATTCTGCTTTTCATGATCTGAGCGAACGTGTTCCGCTTTTCTGTTTATCGAGAAATGCGTTTACGCATTGCTTTTTTACGATTTTCCTCGATCATATCTTCTTTTTCTTCGATTGGATCAAGAACAGTTTTTTTGATAGTAGCTGCAAAACCGACAACAGCAGCACAAGTTACAGCTGTTCCCACAAGCATTCCTGAAATAAATTTTTTCATATACATTCTCCTCTCGGTTATTTAGACACCTCTATTATGAACTAAAGTAAGAAAAAAATCCAATAGATAGTAGTAAAGCATATTAATCTTGTTCAGTTATGTAAAAAAAATAGATTTAATCTTTTTCGAATAAGTTAGCGGATATGTTTTTATAAAATGAATGTAACCGTTTTAAATAAATAATTGTAAAAGTTTAGTAAATGTTTTATAATTAATTTACTAAAATGAAATCAAGAGGTGACAGCTGTGGAAAATGAGTTAAAAGAACTATTTCATTCTGTATTTGGAATAGAATCAAAAGAAATTTATTTTGCTCCTGGAAGAATCAATTTGATTGGTGAACACACAGATTATAATGGCGGTCATGTTTTCCCAGCAGCTATTACGATCGGAACATATGGGGTTGCTAGAAAACGTGAAGATCAAACGATTCGTTTTTATTCAGAAAATTTTTCAGAATTAGGAATTATTGAACTTTCTTTAACAGATTTAGCGTATAAAAAAGAAGATGATTGGACGAATTATCCTAAAGGCATGATTTATTATTTGATTGAACAGGGCTATGCAATTGATCGAGGGATGGATATTCTCTTTTATGGCACGATTCCAAATGGAGCTGGACTTTCTTCCTCAGCGTCGATTGAATTACTAACTGGAGTCATTTTAACGGATCTGTTTGATTTGAAAATTAAAATGTTAGATTTAGTGATCACAGGTAAGCGTGTGGAAAATCATTTTATCGGGGTAAATTCGGGCATCATGGATCAGTTTGCTATTGGTATGGGCAAGCGAGATCATGCTATTTTATTGGACACAAATACGCTTGATTTTGAATGGGTGCCAGCAAAATTTGGCGAGTATGCGATCGCGATTATGAATACAAATAAACGCAGAGAACTAGCTGATTCAAAATATAATGAACGCCGGGCAGAATGTGAGCTGGCATTAAGTCGTTTGCAAACCGTTTTACCAATCGAATCTTTGGGTGAGTTAACAGAAGAATGTTTTGATCAAAATAAAAAAGTCATTGCTGATGAACACTTGATTAAACGAGCAAAACACGCTGTAACTGAAAATCAACGAACAATCAAAGCAAAAAAATTTCTCTCTGAAAATGATCTCACAAGTTTTGGTCAGTTGCTGAATGCGTCCCATGCTTCTTTAAAAGAGGATTACGAAGTGACTGGTATTGAACTAGATACATTAGTAGAGGAAGCACAGCAATTCCCTGGTGTGTTAGGCGCCCGAATGACAGGAGCGGGGTTTGGCGGCTGTGCAATTGCTTTAGTCAAAGAAACGGAGATGGATCATTTTATTAAGCAAGTTGGGCAGGCCTATCAAGAAAAAATCGGCTATCCGGCAGATTTTTATATTGCAAATGTTGATGATGGAGCTAGAAAGCTGTAGAATAAAGAATAAATTAAAAAAACGATTTTAATTTCTTATATATTTAACAAGGAGGCGATAATTTGTCAATTTTAGTTTTAGGCGGAGCGGGCTACATTGGTTCTCATGCTGTTGATCAATTAATCAATAAAGGCTACGAGGTGGTCGTTGTTGATAATCTTCAAACGGGTCACAAACAGTCAGTTCATGAAAAAGCGACATTTTATCTAGGGGATATTAGAGATAAAGGTTTTATGCAAGATGTGTTCAAAAAAGAATCGATTAATGGTGTGATTCATTTTGCTGCAAGTTCACTTGTCGGTGAGTCAGTAGAAAAACCATTAGTATACTTCAATAATAACGTTCATGGAACTCAAATAGTATTAGAAGTAATGGAAGAATTCGGCGTTAAACACATCGTATTTTCTTCTACAGCTGCTACCTACGGGGAACCTAAAGAAATGCCGATAGTAGAAACGATGCCAACAAATCCGGAAAACCCATATGGTGAAAGTAAATTAATGATGGAAAAAATGATGAAATGGTGTGACAAAGCTTATGGTATGCGTTATGTTGCCCTTCGTTATTTCAATGTTGCTGGTGCTAAATCAGATGCTTCTATTGGCGAAGATCACGATCCAGAAACGCATTTGATTCCAATTATTTTGCAAACTGCTTTAGGTCAAAGAGAACATTTAGGCATTTATGGTGACGATTATGATACACCGGATGGTACATGTATTCGTGACTATGTTTATATCGAAGATTTGATTGCGGCTCATATTGCGGCGTTAGATTATTTACAAAAAGGGAATGAAAGTAATGTTTTCAATTTAGGCAGCAATACTGGCTATTCGGTCAAAGAAATGCTTGAAGCAGCTAGAGAAGTTACTGGTAGAGAAATTCCAGCTAAAGTATTGCCGCGCCGGTTAGGTGATCCTAGTAAACTAGTTGCATCAAGTGAAAAAGCTAAAACGATTTTAGGCTGGCAGCCTCAAGTCACAGATATCAAACAAATTATCAAAACGGCATGGGAGTGGCATCTGAGTCATCCAAAAGGGTATAAATAATTCTGTCGAGACTGAACGAGCCTGCTCAGCTTTTAAATTAGGAGGAAACATTGTGTCAATTAGTCAAACTATTACTGATTTTGTGACGTTAGCGATTCAAGCTGGTGGTTGGATGGAGCTGGATCGTCTTTATTTACAAAATCGTGTACTTGCAATGGTTGGTGAAGAAACATTAGAGTCCATTTCTCCAACCATAGTGACTAAGACATCCTTAGAATTGTTGGATGAATTAGTGACTCGAGCTGTAGAAAACGGTACTGTCAAAGAGAAAGCAGCAGATTTAGAAATTTTTGAAGCGCAATTAATGGATTTTCTTACACCGCCACCTTCAGTGGTGAATGCTCTTTTTGCGCAACATTATGAAAAAGATCCAGCTGACGCAACCGATTACTTCTTTAAATTAAGTCAAGAAAATGATTATATCAAAACTAGAGCTATTGCTAAAAATGTTGTTTTTCCAGCAGAAACAGAATACGGTCAACTTGAGATCACGATCAATTTATCAAAACCCGAGAAAGATCCTAAACAAATTGCTGCTGAACGTCAAGTAAACCAAGTGGATTATCCTAAATGTGTCCTGTGTATGGAAAACGAAGGCTACAAAGGCCGGACTAATTATCCAGCTAGAACGAATCACCGAATCATTCGGATGAACTTAGATGGAGAGAGCTGGGGGTTTCAGTATTCACCATACGCATACTACAATGAGCACTCGATTATTTTGTCTGAAGAACACCGTCCGATGGTTATTTCAAAAGATACATTTCGACGATTGACTAGAATCATTGAAGTATTGCCTCATTATTTTGTGGGGTCTAATGCGGACCTACCAATCGTAGGCGGTTCGATTTTAACGCATGATCATTATCAAGCTGGCCGACATGTTTTTCCGATGGAGAAAGCAGAGATTGAACAATATTTTGAGTTGAGTGAGTTTCCTTTAATGAATGCAGGAATTGTCAAATGGCCGATGTCTGTTATTCGATTGCAGAGTCCAAATTCAGAAGATTTAGTTGAAGCGGCCTCATTGATTTTAGAAAAATGGCATAATTATTCTGATGAGAATGTTTCAATTCGAGCTTTTTCGGCAGATGGGACGTCTCATCACACCATCACGCCAATCGCTCGCCGCAAAGGTCAGCTGTTTGAATTGGATTTAGTTTTGCGTGATAACAACATTTCTGCTGAATACCCAGATGGAATTTTTCATCCCCATAAAGAAGTGCAGCATATCAAAAAGGAAAATATTGGCTTGATCGAAGTGATGGGCTTAGCGGTATTGCCGCCACGTTTAAACGATGAACTGCAAGAAGTGGAAAAGTATGTTTTAGCGAAGGAAAATCAGCTTGCAGATTACCATAAAGAGTGGGCGGATCAAATGAAAGAAACCTATTCTTTTAATGAAAAAAACGCAAAAGAAATTATTCAAAAAGAAGTAGGACAAATTTTTGCCCGTGTTTTAGCAGATGCTGGCGTGTACAAACGAACGCCAGAAGGACGAGCAGCCTTTAAACGATTTATTGACAGTTTATAAAAGAAGGCAGGTGAGAAGATGGCGACGATCAAAGATATCGCAAAATTAGCAGGAGTTTCGCCAGCGACCGTATCAAGAGTGCTGAATTATGATCCAGATCTTTCAGTTGGGCTCGAGACTAAGCAAAAAGTATTTGAAGCAGCAGAAGAATTAAATTACACGAAACACAAAAAAAATACAAAAACGGTTAAGGCAAAAATCGTGTTGGTTCAATGGTATGATGAAGTAGAGGAGCTAGAAGATATTTATTATCTTTCTATTCGTTTAGGAATCGAGAAAAGGGCTGAAGAGCTTGGTCTTGAGCTGATCAAACGTTCATTAGAAGAGCTAAATCATGAGTCGGTAGATGGCATTCTTGCTTTAGGGAAGTTTACCAAAGAGCAAGCTGATTCTTTATTTGAAGTGAATGCCAATCTTTTATTTGTGGACTTTGATGCGCTGGATTTAGGCTATAATTCTTTAGTCATTGATTTTCAGCAAAGTATGACTAGTGTTTTGACCTACCTTATGCAACATAACCATCAAGAAATCGGAATCATCGCCGGGGAAGAATACACTCGAGGAAGTAGACACCAACTTGAAGATAAACGATTGCTTATTTTCAAAGAGATCTTAGCACAAAAAAAGTTGCTTAATGAAGCATTCATCTTAAAAGCTCCGTTTACTGTTGCTAGTGGCTATGAAGTGATGAAAGCCTTTTTAAGTCAGCATCCAGACCATTTTCCAAGTGCTTTTTTTGCTTCTAGTGATGCTTTGGCCGTGGGTGCTTTAAAAGCAATCCAAGAAGTTGGTCTTAAGGTGCCGGACGATATTTCAGTGATTGGTTTTAATGATATAAGTGTGGCAAAATATGTCAGCCCGCCTTTAACCACAATAAAGATCCATACAGAATGGATGGGAGAATTAGCGATTGAAACAGTTCTTTCAATTATTCATGAACAAGCACCTGTGGCAAGAAAAATAACGATCGGCACCGAATTGATAGAAAGAGCATCAACGAAGTAATTCCACGTTGATGCTCTTTTTGACTATTTATAAGCAATCACAAACAAGTTGATGTCATCGTTAACACAGCTTTGTAACGTAATCCGTTCTCCACCACCAGTGCCGACTGTAAGATCCCAATAGTTGGTTCCAGTCCCTACCTCAGTTCCGTAATCATCCAATTGAAGTAGTGTGCGTACTGTATATGTAGAAGGAGTCCCATTTGCATCGGTTACGACGATTTGGCTACCTGCACCTAATGAGAAAACAGTTGAGAAGGCGCCAGGATTATGACCAATAAAATGAGTGTTTTGGCCATCATCTCCTGATTGAACTGCAGCTCCTCCCCATGTGGAAGCAACACCACTAGGATTTGAATCGATGATACTTTGGCCACTACCTTGTCCGCCATTTTGATATGGAATTGTTTGTCCGTTCATGGTAATAGTCATCGCACTATTGGCTGGTTCAGCTGGAGTTTCAGGTATACTTACAGGTGCAGCTTGAGCAGGCTCTACCGGCGTTTGTTGTGCTGGGGTTGGTTCTGCTGCTGCAGGTGCTGCGACTGGCTCACTCTTTGGAATGATGTGAAAAGTTCTATCAGCAGTACCGATATTTCCGCTAGTATCAGTGGCAGTAAAATGAATAGTTTGTGTGCCAACAACAGATGTGTCTAATGCTTCATCGGCCGTTACTTTTACTGTAACATCTCCGTCTTTATTATCTGTGGCTGTGATGTTTTCATAGATATTGACTTGTGCATTTTGTTCAACAGTTTCTTCGGGCACATTGATTATTGGCGCAGTCGTATCCTTAGTCGTATTTACGGCAACAAATTTTTCTTTGCTTTGTTTTTTCTTAGGATTAGTGGCTAGTTTCGTTAATTCTTTGCCTGTCGGAATATTTTTCACTAAGGTGACTTTTTCTTTTTTAGGTTCGCTGGCCAAGCTATTTGCTCTACTGAGTTTATCGGTGAAAATGTAACCGACGATAAATAAAGCAATACCCAAAATACTAATGAAACCAATAATGATAGTGTGTTTAATTGTGTTTTTTTTCATGTAGAATCCCTCCAAAAATAGTGGTGAGATTTTCCATTTATCGATAAATTTTAAATCCGCGTTTTTATATTTTTATAATAAGACCCATTTTTGAATAAACCAATCGAGTTGCGCTTTAGATTAATTCAAAAATGGGTTAGAAGATGCTATAATTACTGGTAAATAAGGATTTCTTCAAAAAAATCTTAACTAAAGGAAAAATTTGAAGAAAATATAAAAAAAGTGAAAAGAGGAGAGAAAATGGAGAGATTGTTATCACCGTCTATGCATCGAAGGGTATTGTTGTTGAACTTATTGAACGGGCCAAATAGCTGGGTCACCTCAGATTATCTCGCTGAGAGTATTGAATGCTCAAAGAAAACGATCATGTTGGATTGTCAGTACATAGAAGATCGCTGGTCAGATTATCTGACGATAGAGACATCCAGAAAACATGGGGTTCGGCTTATAGCTTCACCGCACCGCTCGATCCATGACATTTATATTGAGATCATTCAAGAATCAAATGCTTTTTCATTATTAGAATCCATTTTTTTTGAACCTAGGCAACCAGCAGCCTTTTGGGAAAAGAAATTATTTTTAAGTAACTCTAGTTTGTATCGATTGTCTAATTTAATTAGTTCAGCTTTAAAAGATCGTAATATTCAAATGAGTCGTTCGCCGTATTTTGTGCATGGAAAAGATGAACGGCAAATTCGCTATTTTTTTATGTGCTATTTTATTGAAGTTTACGGTATTCGTGAATGGCCATTTCATTTAGAGAAAGAAAAGGTCTTTCGCTTGTCGAACAAGATCAATAAGAAATTTGATTTAGAATTGAATGATAGTCAAATCGTTCACTTAGCCTATTCAATCGCAGTGACTATTATTAGAGAACGACAAGGTTTTTTAATTCAAAATAGAAAAGACCCAATCAATAGTTTTGTAAAAACCACGATCGATGTTAGAAAATATCAAGCAGAAGTGGAAGAAATCGCCGAACCATTGAACGTGGTTCTTCCTGATAATTGGTATGAGGATTTCTGTTATTCTATTTTTTGGTGGGATTTTGGTTGGGACAACGAACAAGAAAAAGTGAATGTTATAAAACAAGCAGAAAATTTGGTGAATACGATAAAAGATGCTCTGTCTATTTCTATTTCAGAACAAAGTAAGATAAGTATCGTTCGCTTGATCGAATATATTTACGCCAAACACAAAATGTTTCCCTATAAAAAATTTATGGTCTATGATCGCTACTTGTATTCTAGCCGGGCAATCAAACAAAACTTTATTGTATTTACAGCGGTTGTCAATAAGGCTTTGGGGGTATTGGAAGCTAAAATGAAGTTTCCGTGGAAATCGATGTATTTAGATGGCATCCTTCATGAAATGGCGATTCGCTGGCAAGATCTTAGTAGGCTTACGGATGAAATGCGGCATCAATTATCTGTTCTAGTTTTAAGTGATTTAGGGAAGGAGCACGCTCAACTACTTAGTTCTGTATTGAAAGAAAACTTCCGAAATAAAGTTAGTCTTTCCGTTCAAGAGAATCATTTTTATGATCGAATGGTGAGTAACGCTGATCAAAATTATGACCTATATGTTTCGAATTACGCTGTTGAAACGGTAGATGAAGAGATCAATATGATAGTAGAAGATATTCCGTCTTTTAAAAATATCACTGATTTACGAAAATATATTGATAAAAGACGCTTGGTTTTACCAAAAGATATTGCTTATTTAAATGTCTGAATTGTTATGTTAATCGGCCTTTTGAGCTAATTATTTTTTGAAATTAAAATAATTAGTGTCATTTAATAAATAGTAATGATATACTGAAAGAGTATTATTATTTATTAAAGGAGAGAATTATGAAAAAGAAAGCTTACAGAAACACACCTGCATTTGTCTTTCTAAGTTGGGGATCATTTGCCTTTTTCGTGGCATTGATGTTGATTGGTTTGTACACACTAAAAGAACCTTTGATGGTTAAAGGGTACTATTTGATGGGGTCAGTTGGATTGATTTCTTCATCATTTACACTTTCAAAAGTGATCAGAGACAATCAAGAAGACGAAGAACGTTACAATCAAATGTTCCGTGCTATGGATGGACCATCTAAAAAAGAAGAAACAGATACACATATATAATGAATAATAAAAGCCCTGACAAGAGTCAGGGCTTTTATTGTACACAAACTATTTTTTGAGAAATCAAATACTAAAAATAGTTTGTCTTTTGCGTTATGCCCCATGTCTCCAACGACATTTATACATAGTGATTTTTATGATACAATTTACTATTAAGTGAGAAAGGCTGGTGTCTTATGACAATATCAGTTTATGTAGCAAGTGCATTTAGCAAGGATCATAAAGGTGGAAATAAAGCAGGAGTAGTATTGATGGAAAATCCATTGACCACTACTCAAAAAATGGCAATAGCCAAACAACTAGGCTACGCGGAAACCGCATTTATATCAGAATCTGCGAGTGCTGATTATAAATTTGAGTATTTTACACCAAAAGAAGAAGTGGATTTATGTGGTCATGCTACAATTGGCTCTTTCACGATATTGAAGCATTTAAAGAAACTATTCAGGAGTCGTTATACGATTGAAACAAACAGCGGTGTTCTGACTATTACCATAAAAGATGACATCATATTCATGGAACAAAACAAACCGATATTCTATGATATTTTGTCTTCCAACGAGTTCAGCGATTGTTTTGATATTAAAGATATAAACAACCAATACCCGATTCAAATAGTCTCCACAGGGCTGAAAGATATTCTAATTCCTATAAAAAACGAAATACGATTAGATGAACTCCAACCTAATTTTGAAAAAATCAAAGAAATTAGCAAGTATTATACTGTTGTTGGGATGCATCTATATGCGTTTAAAGACGATCGAATTATATGTAGAAATTTTGCGCCACTATACGATATCAATGAAGAAGCAGCGACTGGAACTTCAAACGGTGCATTAGCGTGCTACCTTCATGAACAGCACTCATTGCAAAAAGAAATCTATGTATTTGAGCAAGGTTATTCTTTAGGTTCGCCTTCCGAAATATTGGTTAAATTAGCAACCGATAGTAAGAATGAAATAGAAAAAGTTTATGTTGGCGGCAAAGGCTATTATTGTGAAACTAAGTGTATAGATGTAGAAGAGATCAAGTGAAAATAAAAAAATACCGAATCAAAAGGATGAGAAAGTAAGGTTTCAACTTTAGACTATAGATAAAAAAATGCTGATGTGTTTGCCAATACCTTTTCGTCTACAGTTTGAGTCTTGACGAGAGTCAGGGCTTTTTTTTGAAAGATTTTTTAATCAGTTAGCTTTTTTTAATGCCTTATCCATAAAAATCACGTATAATAGAAGATAGTGAAATTTCGAGGGAGGGGTAAATTATGGCTTATCAAGCTTTGTATCGTGTCTGGCGTTCGCAGCGTTTTGATGACGTTGTTGGTCAAAAAGCAATTACGCAGACATTAAAAAATGCGATCATACAAAAGAAAACCTCGCATGCCTATTTGTTTACCGGCCCAAGAGGAACAGGGAAGACAAGTGCGGCGAAAATTTTTGCTAAAGCAATCAACTGTAAACATAGTGTAGACGGGGAACCGTGTAATGAATGCGAAACTTGTATTGCGATTACTGAAGGTCGTTTGAACGACGTGATCGAAATTGATGCGGCGAGCAATAATGGGGTAGAAGAGATTCGTGATATCCGCGATAAAGCAAAATACGCCCCAACGCAAGCTGAATATAAAGTGTATATCATCGATGAAGTACATATGTTGTCTACAGGTGCTTTTAATGCATTACTAAAAACCTTAGAAGAACCACCGCAAAATGTGATTTTTATTTTAGCGACAACAGAACCTCATAAGATTCCGTTAACGATCATTTCAAGAACGCAGCGTTTTGATTTTAAACGAATCGGTACACAAGATATCGTTGATCATCTAGGCTACATTTTAAAACAAATCGATGTTGATTTTGAAGAACAAGCTCTATACGTAATCGGCCGAGCAGCAGAAGGTGGGATGCGAGATGCCTTGAGTATTTTAGATCAGACGATTTCATTTAGTGATGAAAAAGTTACGCTGACAGATGCGATGCAGGTAACAGGTAGTTTGACCTATGAAATGATGGATCAATACATCTCCAATTGTGTAACAGGTGATGTTGAGCAAGCGTTAGAAGTATTAGAGAGTATTCTTAGTTCTGGTAAAGAAGCAAGACGTTTTTTAGAAGATCTCTTATTATATTGCCGTGACTTACTGATGTTTCAACAAGCGCCTAATTTGTTAGCTGAAAAAGTTGGAAATCTGACACAGAATTTCAAAGAACTAGCAGAACAAACTGCTGCTGAGAAAATTTATCAGATGATCCAAATTCTAAGCGATACTCAAAATGATATCCGTTTTACCAACAATGCGAATATTTATCTTGAGGTAGCAACGGTTAAGCTTGCAAAATCAGTTAGAAAACCAGTAGAAATTTCGAATGAAACTCAACCGGTTCCGACAGAAGAGATTGCTACGTTGCAGCAACAAATCGAACACCTACAAAAAGAATTAACCGAATTGAAGAAAAACGGTGTGACAGCTAAAGAAGCTGAACCTGTTAAAGCAACACGGGCAACGAGCAGCAAAAATACGTTGCGAATCCCAACAGAGCTTGTTTATAAAGTGCTGAATGAAGCGACCAAAGATCATTTGTTGAACGTCAAAAATGTCTGGGATGACTTATTGCAAATGATGTCCGTGACGCAAAGAGCGATGCTGAAAGCCAGTGAGCCAGTTGCAGCTGGTCCTAATGGCTTAGTGATTGCCTTCGAGTATGAGATCGTCTGTGGTCGAGCCATGGAAGATGAGGAAATGCAGTTAGCTGTTCATAATAATCTAAGCCGTTTGGTAAATAATTATGCACCGGATATGATTTGTATTACCAAAGAAAGTTGGCCGAAACTGCGTCAGTCATTTATCAGCCAAAATAAAGAAACACCAGGAGAGCAACCGAATGAAGATCGACCTGTTATGAATGAAGAAAACCATTTACTAACAGAGGACGAACCGGCAGAAGAAGTGAACAATCAAGTAGTAGACGAAGCGATTGCCATGTTTGGTGAGGCGCTTGTTGAAGTAATAAACGATTAAGAGGAGACGATAGTTATGATGCGAGGCATGGGAAATATGCAAGGAATGATGAAACAGGTCCAAAAAATGCAAAAGGATATGGAAAAAGCGCAAGCAGAATTAAATGTAAGAGAGTTTGTAGGTGCTTCAAGCAATGAGTTAGTGACAGCTACATTTACTGGTGACCGTAAAATGAAAGATATCTCGATCAAAGAAGATATTGTTGATCCAGAAGATGTAGAAATGCTACAGGATTTAGTGATTATGGCTGTGAATGATGCCTTGGCTAAAGTAGAAAAAGAAACAGAAGCAACAATGGGGAAATACGCTAAAGGCATGCCTGGATTTTAGTATAGAAGATAGTGTTTAAAATAGGATGGACTCAATGATATATTTTTGGGTCCATTCTTTTTTTATGGGATTTAAGGAACTAATGATTATCTAAATAAGAGGAGGAAAAAATGTTAAAGAAAATCAGTTTATTTGTATTTATTTTGCTGGCTTCTATTGGTATTAGTTATGAATTAGATAGTATTGGTTTATCAAATTTAAACAATAGTGCCTACCTAGTATTGTTTTTAACGTTATTGCTATTATGTTTGTATATTGTGCCGGGTACCTTGTTATTAAAGAAATTTTCTAGTTATTTTACTATTCCGAGCTATATAATCGTACTTGCGATTTTTGGTGGGGCTTTTATTCCTGGGTGGTTATCTGCTTTTGGTAATGAGTTTGGGGCAAGTCTGATCAGTAACCTATTCGGAAATTCTACGTCTATCACGAGCTGGATGGATTCCTTGACTGCTCCTGTTGTGGAGGAATCAACTAAATTTTTATGTGTGTTGTTGATTATCTATTTATTAAAAATCAAGAAATTACCTGAAGTTTTTGGCGTAGGTGTAAGTGTGGGGCTAGGTTTTCAGATCATGGAAGATATTTCATATGTAGCAAATACGGCGAGTGAATCGATCCAAGATGTTGTTCCACAAGTAATCATTAGAATATCAGGTTCAATCAGTTCTCATTGGTCTTATACCGGAATCCTTTCATTAGGGATTATCTGTCTAGTAACTAAAAATAAAAATATAAGCAGACGAGACGGATATCTTTGGTTTATTTCTCCGATCGTATTGCATTTCTTATGGAATTCACCAATAAATGAGTTTGAACTTAATGGAATTGCGATTGTCTCAGCTATTTTGACCACATTAACGATTATTATTGTAATCCAAATTATCAACCAATTAAAATCATTAAATCATGATACGTTACGCAATAATCAGTAATAATTTTAAGAGGTACAAAAAATAGGAAAACCTAGAAGGAGTTCCCTCTAGGTTAAATAAAGCAATTTTGATTCTAGACGTTTTCTTCAGTAACGATAGTTAACGAAGAAGTATTATTTGTCTAATTGTTTTTTTCTAAAGATATAAGCGCCTGAAATTAATAATACTCCAGCAGATGCAATCATCATACCATTGTTTGTTTCACCTGTTGAAGGTAATTGCTTAGCTGTTGTTTTAGCTGAATCAATCGTTTTTTTAGCTGTATTAGAAATTGGAGATGCTACTTGAGAAATAAGATCCTTATTAGGAGCTTTAGTTTCTTTCCCCTTAGTTTCTTCCTTAGGTGAAGTTGGTTTTAGTGGGTTATCACTTTCTGGAAGAACGTTTAAAGTAATTACTTTTTCAGCAACAACAGTTTCTGAACTACGTTGCTGAGCGGGTTTACTTACATAAAATCTGATTTTGTGAGTTCCAGGTTCTACTAGCGTATTTCCGAGAGCAGTAACTTGGATAGGCTCACCAACTACTTCGAATCCTACCGTTAAACCATCAGCATTTTTAAATGTAGCCCAACTTAAAACGATATCTTCTGTTAGTGTTTGCCCAACATAAACAGTTTGATCCTTTACTTCAATAGATGGTGTAGCTTCTTCAGAAGAGCCAGATTCAGTAGAAGTAGACTCTGTAGAAGTAGACTCTGTAGAAGTAGACTCCGTAGAAGTAGACTCTGTAGAAGTAGACTCCGTAGAAGTAGACTCTGTAGAAGTAGACTCCGTAGAAGTAGACTCTGTAGAAGTAGACTCCGTAGAAGTAGACTCTGTAGAAGTAGACTCCGTAGAAGTAGACTCTGTAGAAGTAGACTCCGTAGAAGTAGACTCTGTAGAAGTAGACTCCGTAGAAGTAGACTCCGTAGAAGTAGACTCTGTAGAAGTAGACTCCGTAGAAGTAGATTCAGTAGAAGTAGACTCCGTAGAAGTAGACTCAGTATCGTTAGTAATTGGAGTTAGGGTGGCATTCATCAAGTCTATGGTACAAGTTTGATAGCTATTTACTATATAGTTATCTAAAACATTCTGAGCGTGAGCCAATAGGTCAGATAAACTTTTGATAGACTCTGGGGTGTACAAGTCGTGCAAATCAGGAGCGGCCAAGCGTTCCTTAGCAATATCCACTTGTGCCAGTAAGCCCGCACGGAGCAAAGCGTCATTGTCATCACTATATCCTGATGATTCTTTCGCATGAACAACTGAATTTACCAATGGTGTTGAACCAACAACTGAGCTGATTAATAATAAAGCAGCCATAATCTTTAAACTTTTTTTCATAAAAAATCTCCTTTTTTTGTAAAAATTAGTTTTGCAACCATAATAAATATACGATACACAGAATAAAAGTCAATACTTTTCATGGATAAAAACAAAAAAATATATTATGTTATATAATTTTATACTTGTTATGTTAAATTGTGTTTGAATATAGTTTGAAAGACTATTGTATTTGATATTCCTTTAAAATAAAGGTGGGTTACATGGAAATAACAGAGGATAGGAGAGGGAGTTAAAATAATCTGTAATTTTTTTGAACGAAATCCTTATTTATGTTTTTTTTATTTGGTAATGAAGTGTGTGAAAGAGATAATATTTGGATATTTAAGTGATATGACAGATTGTAAGAATGTAGATTTTTCTGAGTAGTCAAAAGCTGATTATTAGTAAAGAAAAAATCATTATTATACTTAATTATCAGGAAAAAATGCTATAATGTACATTGGATTCTTAATAAGTACATAGTTTACAACCAATCGTGAATCGTTTGAGTTTGAAAGGATTTGTTGAAAATGCATTACCCAGAACCTATCGCCAAATTAGTCGAAAGTTACATGAAATTACCAGGTATCGGTCAAAAAACGGCCGTTCGTTTGGCTTTTTATACACTTGATATGAAAGAAGAAGATGTTAATGCTTTTGCTAAAGCCTTGATCAGTGTGAAACGTGATCTACATTTTTGCAGCATTTGTGGGAATATCACAGAAGAAGATCCTTGTGATATTTGTCAGGATACAACTAGAGACCGTAGTATTATTTTAGTCGTTGAAGAATCAAAAGATGTTATGGCTATGGAAAAAATGCGTGAATACCATGGTCTTTATCATGTGCTTCATGGTGTACTGTCACCAATGGAAGGAACTGGTCCAGAAGATATCAATATTGCTTCATTGATTCAACGTCTCCATGATGATGAAGTGAAAGAAGTCATCATTGCGACAAATGCTACCACAGAAGGGGAAGCGACTGCAATGTATCTTTCTCGATTGATTAAACCAGCAGGAATCACAGTGACAAGATTAGCGCACGGATTATCTGTCGGCAGCGATATTGAGTATGCAGATGAAGTAACTTTATTAAAAGCGGTAGAAGGACGACGAGAACTTTAGAATAGAAAAGATTACGAAAAAAGTCTATAACTGAAAGTAAGTTATAAACAAACGTGACATTAAAATCTTGAATTGAATACGATACTTCAAATCGAAACAATACCACGCCCCAAAGATGACCTAAAAAGTAAAGAAAAAATGATTCAGAGAAATTTTCCCTGAATCATTTTTTTACTTTTCAACTATACTGATCGTGAAACCATCGTAACCCTTAACGCCCACTGTTTCAATAGCTGTTGAAGTTAAGGTTTTAGAAGTTGAAAGATCATCGACAAAAGAGCGTACCCCTAAAACTCTTCTATCAGAACTTTTTGAATCAAGAACAGTCCCTTCACGAACAACGTTGTCACCAATAATAATGGTTCCTGGTGTTGAAAGTTGCAGTGCGTAGTGTAAATAAACTGAATTATTTTCTTTATCTGCATCAATAAAGATTAAATCGAATGGTGCCGTTTGAGTTTGGATCATTTCTTCTAAACTATCACAAGCAGCTCCTACAACAATCGTTGTTTTATTTGAAACACCAGCTAGGGCTAAATTCTCTTTAGCAACGTCTGCATGGGTTTTATCATATTCAAGGGAGATGATCTGTCCATCATCATCTAAAGCTTTAGCAAACCAAAGTGTACTATATCCGCCAAGTGTACCAATTTCTAAAATACGTTTGGCTCCTTTTATTTTTGTAAGAAGATAAAGGAATTTTCCTTGAGAAGGGGATACATCGTGAGGCGGTAATTTATACTTTTGGTTATTGGTCAGAATTTGATCAAAGACAGGATCGTTTTCTACTAATTTTTCAATAAAATAAGCATCAACTGCTGCAAATAAATTTTCCAAAAAAATCACTCCCATTTTGTTGTTGTTATCTCTAATTCGATTATACGTCTTTTCAATCAAATGGCAAAATCTATTGGGCTTTTCATTCCAGTTTTATTTATTCATCAAGAAATTTTTAATAATAAGGAATTCAATTAGACTGATTGTAGCAGATAAAGTATAATAGATAGAAGGAATCAAAGTAAGTAAGGGGATTAGTAAAGTGCAAGGTATTTTTATAACGATCGAAGGGCCAGATGGCGCAGGAAAGACAAGTGTATTGAATGAGTTATATCCAAGACTGGATCTGGCAGCAGAGAGAAGCATCATTAAGACAAGAGAGCCTGGCGGTATTCCCATTGCTGAGAAAATTCGTCAAATCATCTTAGATCCAAGAAATCAGGAGATGGATGAGCGGACTGAAGCATTGCTTTATGCAGCAGCTAGACGTCAGCATTTGATGGAAAAAGTTTTGCCTGCATTAGAAGAAGGCAAAATTGTTTTATGTGATCGTTTTGTAGACAGCTCATTAGCTTATCAAGGTGCTGGGCGACGTATTGGCGTTGAAGCAATAGCTGCGATCAATGAGTTTGCGATTGAAGGGACGGTACCTGATTTTACGATTTACTTAGACGTAGATTCAGATACAGGACTGAACCGTATCAAAAATAATCGTCAACAGCAAATCGATCGATTGGATTCTGAAGGACTTGAGTTTCATCAACGGGTTCGTCACGAGTATTTAAAACTAGTAGAAGAAAACCCAGAAAGAATTACGAAGATTGATGCCAGAATGAGTTTGGAAGATGTTGTGGAAGCAACCTTTCAAGCGATCGTAAAACGTTATCCAGAATATTTTAGAAACTAGGAAGGTGACCGAATATGAAAATTATTTTAGCGATTGTCCAAGATAAAGATAGTAACCGTTTAGCCAATGAACTTATTGATGCCAATATTCGTGCGACAAAACTTTCATCAACAGGCGGCTTTTTAAAAGCTGGAAATAGTACATTTATCGTAGGGATCGATGATGATCGTGTGGATGAAGCATTGGAATTGATCAAAAAAACATGCCAATCTCGTAAACAATATGTGTCAACTCCTGTAACACTAGATATTACGATGGATGGACAAGTGCCTTATCCTGTTGAGGTTGAGGTGGGCGGCGCAACTGTCTTTGTTCTCCCAGTAGAAGGATTCCATCAATATTAAAATGAATGAAGCATACGTTTTAAATGAACAACAACCGTTGCTTTACCAGCAACTTCAAAAAAGTTTTGAGCATGGTCGTCTTGCCCATGCTTATCTTTTTGAAGGCGATACAGGAACTGGTAAAAAAGAATTTGGTTTATGGATGGCAAAACACATTTTCTGTACGAATCTGACCGAAAACAATCCTTGCAATCAGTGCAATAATTGTCTGCGGATCAATGAAAATGAACACCCAGATGTCTTACGAATCGCACCAGATGGTCAGACGATCAAAGTGGATCAAATCAGAGCCTTGAAGGCAGAATTTAGCAAAAGTGGGGTAGAGACTGCTCAAAAAGTCTTCTTGATCGAACAAGCAGATAAGATGAGTATAGGTGCTGCGAACAGCTTGTTAAAATTTCTAGAAGAGCCGGAAGGAAAGGTTTTAGCGATATTAGAGACGACGTCTTTAGCGAAAATTTTACCGACGATCCAATCACGCTGTCAGGTTCTTCATTTCCAACCTTTAGTTAAGGAAAAACTGGTTCATGCTTTGGTAGAATCTGGCATCAATAAAAATACAGCAAATCTTTTGGCTGAGTTGACAAATAGTTTTGACAAAGCAGTTGAAATCTCTCAAGATGAATGGTTTAATGAAGCTAGGGAAATAACTCAACAGTGGTTTGATTACATGATAAAAGATGATTTACAAGCTTTTGTCTATGTTCAAAAAAAGATGATCAAGCTCTTTAAAGAAAAAGATCAACAAGCGTTGAGTTTTGATTTATTACTTGCTTATTACCGCAAACAACTCACTGAAAGTGTAGCAGAAGAACAGCTCAAACGTGTGATAGAACAACAAGCACAACGAGTTGAACTGATTTTGAAAGCACGCCAAAAGTGGGAAGCAAATGTCAGCTTTCAAAGTGTTTGTGAGCAATTAGTGATACGAATGATTCACCCTAAAACATAAATAGGAGGATGAAAATGGTAGAAGTAGTAGGAGTTCGCTTCCGTGAAGCAGGTCATATCTATTATTTTGCTCCTGGAAAATCAGAGTATTTTTATAATGACAAAGTGCTTGTGGAATCACAGCAGTCTAAACAGCTTGCCACAGTGGCGATACCGAAAAAATCTATTGATCCGGAAGATTTACCTGAGGATTTAAAGCCCATTTTAAATAAAGCATCAGAAACTGATTTAGATAAGGAACAAAAGAACGTAGACGATGCAAAAGCTGCATTAAGTGTGGCCAAAGAAAAAATTCGAGCACATGAATTAGAAATGAAATTAATTCGTGTTGAATATACATTTGACCGCAGCAAGATGGTTTTTTATTTTACAGCAGATGGTCGAATCGACTTTCGTGAACTCGTCAAAGATTTAGCGGCGATTTTCCGTACGAGAATCGAATTGCGTCAAATCGGTGTCAGAGATGAAGCTAAGATTTTAGGTGGAATCGGCCCATGCGGTAGACAGTTATGCTGTTCGACTTTTTTAGGTGACTTTATGCCAGTATCGATCAAAATGGCAAAAGATCAAGGTTTATCGTTGAATCCAGTAAAAATTTCTGGTTTATGCGGGCGCTTGATGTGTTGTTTAAAATACGAAAATGATGAATACGAAGCAGCGAAAAAAGAATTACCTGATTATGGTAAAGATGTGATCACACCAGATGGAAAAGGCCGAGTAGTTGGTTTGAATTTATTGAGCCGTATCATCAAAGTCCGTTTAGTTGGACGTGAAACAGCTGTAGAATACGATTACGAAGAAATAAAAGAAGCGACAGAAAAAGCTCAAGCCGAAAAAGGTGATCACAATGGATAAACGTTCTTTATACGATGGTCTGAGTTCTTTAGAGACGGATCTACAAGGAACTTTGGGACAATTATCAGAGATTAAGGAAGCACTTCACGAGTTAGTTGAAAAAAATACAACCCTTGAAATTGAAAATCAACGCTTACGCGAACATTTACAGGAATTGACTAAATTAGCCAGTGACCCAAATGATCCAGCTAAGCAGGAGTTGTCTAAATCTCGAATGAATTTGGAAAAACTTTATGAAGAAGGATTTCATGTCTGTAATATTTTATACGGTTCACGTCGTGAAAATGATGAAGAATGTGCTTTTTGTTTAGATGTCATTTATGGCGAAAGATACAAATAAATTTAATCAAATCAATTGGAGGGGCTGTGACAAAATTTGTCTCAGCCTCTTTTATATTAACTTAAGCGCTGAAAAGGAGTAATTATGCAAAAACAAAAAAGTTTTGATTCATCCAGCATAGGACAGCTATATTTGGTGCCGACACCAATCGGAAACTTAGAAGATATGAGCTTTCGCTGTATCAATATCTTAAAAGAAGCAACGATCATTGCAAGTGAAGATACCAGAAATACGCAAAAATTACTGAATCACTTTGAGGTATCGACTCCTCAAATCAGTTTTCATGAGCATAATTATAAAGAACGGATTCCACAGTTTATTGAACGTTTAGAAGCTGGCGAATTGATTGCTCAAGTAAGCGATGCGGGAATGCCTTCGATTAGTGATCCAGGTCATGAATTAGTTGAAGCGTGCATTGAAGCAGGAATCAAAGTGATCGCGTTACCTGGTCCAACAGCAGGAATCACAGCATTGATTGCTTCAGGATTATCGCCGCAACCATTTACATTTTATGGCTTTTTACCTAGAAAGAAAAAAGAACAAATGGATGTTTTAGAGAAGCTAAAAACAGCAGTACCAACGCAAATTTTTTACGAATCACCTCATCGAATTGCTACAACGATAAAGCATTTTTCAGAAGTATTTGGGGAAGAGCGGAAAGCCGTGATTTGTCGTGAATTAACGAAACTCCATGAAGAATATCTCCGTGGTACTTTGGCGGAATTGAGAGATTATTTAGCCGAGCACACGTTAAAAGGGGAGTGTTGTCTTTTAGTTGAAGGTGCTGATGGATCGGAAGTAGCAGAAAATGCAGATTTAGAGCTTTCAATCAAGGAACATATCGATGTATTGATGAATACAGGGAGCTCTTCTAAAGAAGCAATCAAAGAAGTTGCAAAGCTACGAGGATTGAAAAAACAAGAAGTTTATAAAGAGTTCCATGTAGATTGAAATAGATAATGAAAAATAAGCTGATTAAAAAAGTCAGTTTATTTTTTTGCAGTAATCGGTTTACTCTATTTAACCAGATAATAGAAAGAAAGCGTTGTATTGGTATAGATGTTATTTTTTATAACGCGAATTGTCAGAAAAATGAAATTATTTTGTTTGTTCAAGGGATTTTTACTAGGAGAATTCAAAAAACGATGCTAAAATAACCGACAAAGCTAAAATGAAGGTTGGCTTAATTTTTGAATTGGAGGGGTTTGTTATGGAAACAGGAAATATTGCATTTATTATGATTTGTTCAGCAATGGTCTTTTTAATGACACCTGCCTTAGCATTTTTTTACGGCGGACTGGAACGAAGAAAAAATATCCTCAACACAATGATGATGGTGATTTGCGTGATGGGATTAGCTTCGGTTCTTTGGATCATCTTAGGTTATTCAATGTCTTTTAGCGAGGGAAATTTATTTGTTGGAAACTTTGACAAGCTATTTTTTAATCATGTTTCAATGACCAAAGGCGATACGATTCCAGAAGGCCTGTTTGCTGGTTTTCAAATGATGTTTGCCTTGATTACGACAGCAATTATTACAGGCGCCGTTGTTGGACGGATGCGATTTTCTGCGATCTTTTTATTCATTGGTATTTGGTCGATCATCGTTTATTATCCGATGGCTCATATGGTTTGGGGCGGAGGTTTTTTAGAAGAAATAGGGTCGATTGATTTTGCAGGCGGAAATGTGGTTCATATTATTTCTGGGATTTCAGGTCTTGTATTAGCTATTGTTTTAGGACAACGTCGAGAATATCGGCAAACAGAATATCGTCCACATAACATTCCGTTTGTCGTTTTAGGTGCTGGTCTACTTTGGTTTGGCTGGTTTGGATTTAATGCTGGATCTGCGTTGGCAGCCGACGGGTTGGCGATCCACGCAATGCTTACGACGAATACGGCGGCTGCAAGCGGGATGCTTTCATGGATGTTGATCGAAAAGTTGGCAATTGGAAAACCTACAGTGGTCGGTGCCTGTACAGGTGCTGTCGTGGGCTTAGTTGCGATCACACCAGGTGCGGGTTTTGTTTCCCTTTGGAGTTCATTTGTTCTAGGAGCGTTAGTTAGTCCGTTTTGTTATTATTTTATTTCATTTGTTAAACATAAATTTGGGTATGATGATGCGCTAGATGCTTTTGGTTGTCATGGTGTTGGTGGTATTTTTGGTGGGGTTATGACTGGAATATTTGCAGACCCTGCTATTGGCGGTAAAACTGGATTAATCTATGGTGGGACAGAATTATTTGTGGCTCAAGTTGCTAGTATAGCTTTTACGATCGTATTTGCTGGAGCCGCTAGTTTTCTCATCATCAAAGGAATTCAATTATTCATGCCGATTCGAGTTTCAGCCAAAGAAGAAGCGTTAGGATTAGATCGAATCGAACATGATGAAACAGCGTATCCGACATTTATGGGGTTAGATTCTTAGGAGGAAAATCAATGAAAAATGTAGAAGCAATCATTCAGCAGGAAAAATTAGAAGAACTGAAAGTGAAAATGGATGACAATTTTGAAGCATTAGGGATGACGGTAAGCCAAGTGTTAGGTTTTGGTAACCAAAAAGGGTTAAAAGAATATGTCCGTGGCCAAGAAATCATTACGACATTATTACCTAAAGTAAAAGTTAGTTTTGTTGTTTTGGATGAAGAAGTAGAAGAAGTTATTTCCTTGATTTTGTCTATTTGCCAGACAGGTGAAGTGGGAGATGGCAAGATTTTTGTTTATAATGTAGAAGAAGCGATCCGAATTAGAACAGGTGAACGTGGAGCAGAAGCGATTTGATTATTATAGATGAGGGAGCAGAGCTAGAAGTAGTTCTGCTCTTTTTTTGTTGAATAAAATCAGTTGTAAATGAACAAATGTTCGTATATAATGTTTGTAAAAGATGATGGGATTTTTAAAGGAGAAAAGAATGATTGTTGAGGATGTTCTATATGGTTCATATGAAGTAGAAGAAGTTCTAGCAACATTGATTTTATCAGAAGAGATTCAGCGTTTAAAGGATGTTCATATGGCTGGACCAGCATTTTTGATCAATTCAACATGGAATGAGACGAGATACGAGCATTCTATTGGTGTTATGATGTTGATTAGACGACTTGGTGGGACCGTGGAAGAACAAATAGCAGGGTTGCTTCATGATGTATCGCATACTGCATTTTCCCATGTGATCGATTTGGCTTTATCTAATGAAGCCGATGACTATCATGAGCAGATCAAGGCACGATTAATTGAACAATCAGCAATTCCAACTCTATTGAGGCAGTATGGTTTTGATTATGAAAAGATTTTATTGGATGATGAAAAATGGCCGTTACTAGAACAAAAAGCACCTTTACTTTGCTGTGATAGAATCGATTATACATTGAGAGAAGTGTACCGCTATTTTTCTGTTCCAATACAAGAAATCCAGCAATTTTTAAATTCAATCAAAATCATAAAGGAAAAGATTGTTTTGAGCTCAATTGATGAGGCAATTTGGTTTATAGATCAGTATAGAAAAGTAGTAATCGACTTTTTTTATGATCCACGAAATATTTGTAGCTATGAGTGGATGGCAAACGCAATTAGATTTGGATTTGAGCATAATGAAGTTACTTTGGATGATTTATTGACGACGGATTCTATATTTCTTGAAAGGTTAAAATCAAGTAATTCTAATGAAATCACACAACTATTGAAAAAAATGGATCATCCGCCGAAATATACTGTTTGCTCTAGTGATGATAACTACGATATTCAGCAAAAGAAAAAAATAAGATTTGTTGATCCTTTAGTAGAAGCAACTGATAAAATTGTTTCAGTGTCAACTGTGTCACAAATAGCTCAAATAAAGATTGAAAAATTGCTTGATGATAGTAAAAGAGGAATTTATCTTAAATTTTATTAAGGATCAAATGATCCGCTGTATCTACTTGAAAGGAGGAGGGCGATTATGATCAGTGAACTACGTTTTCCCTTAAAGAAGGATACTTCTCGCAAAATAATTCATATCGATATGGACGCATTTTTCGCTTCTGTAGAAGAACGAGATCATCCAGAACTAGTCGGACATCCTTTAGTGATCGCCCGACATCCTAGTGATACCGGTGGTAAAGGTGTTGTGACGACCGCGAATTATGAAGCCCGAAAATTCGGAATCCATTCCGCAATGAGTGCTCAAAAAGCCTTTGAATTGTGCCCGGATGCTATTTTTAAACCAGGAAATTATGAAAAATATTCTGAAATTTCTAAGCAAATTAGAGAAATTTTTCATCGCTATACAGATATTATCGAGCCAGTTTCAATCGATGAGGCTTATTTAGATGTAACAACAAATAAAATAAATAGCAAATCAGCGATCAAGATTGCCAAATTAATTCAATATGACATATGGAATGAACTACATTTAACTTGTTCAGCAGGTGTCAGCTATAACAAGTTTTTAGCCAAATTAGCTTCTGATTTTCAAAAACCTAAAGGCTTAACAGTTGTGATGCCAGATGATGCTGAAACATTTTTGAAGGCACTGCCGATCGAAGCATTTCATGGAGTGGGTAAAAAAACAGTCCCAAAAATGCATGATTTAGGCATATACACTGGTGAAGATCTGTACAAACAAGATGAGATGGAACTGATCCGTAATTTTGGTAAAATGGGTTATTCACTTTACCGAAAGGTTCGTGGAATTCATGATTCCCCAGTAAATATAACAAGAGACCGTAAATCAGTAGGCAAAGAACATACATATGGCACCCCGCTTACGACTGAAGCACAAGTGACTGCTCAGTTACGACAGCTGGCACAACGGGTGGAGGAATCATTAGAAAGAGTCCAAAAGCATGGTAAAACCGTTGTTTTAAAGGTTCGGTATGCAGATTATACAACGGTGACGAAACGTCAGACGCTTCCAGAATATATTTCTAAAAAAGAAGAACTATATTATCAAGCAAACTTGATTTGGGAAGAAATTCTTGGACTTGAACAAGGGATTCGATTATTAGGAATAACATTAACAAATCTTGATCCAATGTCCTACGAGAATATGGTTTTACCTTTATGGGAAAAGCAAAAGACAGAAGAGAGTGAAGAGTTAAGGAACTAACTCGGTAATCAATTTTTAGTTGAATCAGGCAGAGGTTTGTAAATTTTAGTGATAAATTAGTATCTATGTTACGATCTAAATACTATTCATAAATACGAAAGGAAAAAATTCAATGAGCAAAACAATTATGTGGTTTCGTAAAGACCTTCGTTTAGATGATAATACAGCTTTTAGTGAAATGATAGAGAATAGCCAAGATACAGATGAACTTGTCTGTCTTTTTCAGCTAAATCCAACACAATTTTTAGAAGACAGTTATAATCATGATACTTTTTTCTGCAGTTTGGTTACTTTTGTTGAGCATGCTAAAGCTAATAATATAGTAATCCATTTTTTATATGGAGATGTGGAAGAAAATTTTATAGAATTAAAAAAGACGTATCAAGATTGGAATACAGTATATTTTAATAAAGATGAACGTGGTTTTGGCAGAGAACGTGATCAAAAAATGACTGCTTTTTTTGAGCGCAATCAAATTCAGGTACATTCGTACCAAGATAGTCATTTACATGGCGTACAGGAAATTAAAAAGCCAAATGGTGAAAGCTATAAAGTATTTACTCCTTATTTTAGAAAGTGGCTGACAATGCCCAAACG
Source organism: Enterococcus ureasiticus (assembly GCF_001730285.1). Lineage (GTDB taxonomy): Bacteria > Bacillota > Bacilli > Lactobacillales > Enterococcaceae > Enterococcus_L > Enterococcus_L ureasiticus. The sequence goes on along the minus strand of NZ_MIJZ01000001.1, from coordinate 1,131,140 downwards.
CCCCTATGAAAAAACAAGGAGGCTTGATCGAACGTTTGTCAAACTTACTCATCCATTATTTAGTGAGGGCGAAAAACAGTTTAGCCAAATCATTGAAAAAATAGAGTTGCCCTTTGATTATGAATGTGGAGAGGCGATAGCTGAGAATTATCTAAAAGAATTTATAAAAAACCACTTACATGATTATCAAAAAGGACGAGATTTTCCTTTTTCGGATCAAACAAGTAAACTTTCAAAATTTTTAAGGACAGGCGAACTATCGATCCGTAAAGTTTGGTATGCGCTTAATGCTGAGCCGGATTCGGATGGTCGTCAAACCTTCATTTCAGAACTTTGCTGGCGAGATTTTTATAATATGATTTATCATGAGAATCCTAAACAGAAAACGCAAGAAATCAAAGAGCAATACAGACAACTGCACTGGAGTTATAATCAAGAAGCTTTTGAGCGTTGGAAAAATGGTCAGACTGGTTTTCCAATCGTAGACGCTGGAATGAGACAACTCAATCAGACTGGCTGGATGCATAACCGTTTGCGAATGATCGTAGCTTCATTTTTGACAAAAGATTTAATGATCGATTGGCAGCTGGGGGAAAAGTACTTTCAACAAAAGTTGATCGATTATGATGCTGCAAGTAACATTGGCGGCTGGCAATGGGCAGCTTCTACCGGAACAGATGCAGTTCCTTATTTTAGGATATTCAATCCTACCACACAAGGTGAAAAATTTGATTCGCAAGGTGATTTTATTCGTCAATTTATTCCAGAATTAAAAGCTGTACCAAATAAATATATTCATGAGCCAAGTAAGATGCCTATGGAGCTCCAAAAGTCTATTGATGTTTTGATTGGAAAAGAATATCCAGATCCTATTGTTGATCATAGTAAAATTCGCTCAGAGATTCTTGCATTTTTTAAATAAATTTCTTCTTAAGGGAGAAATTAATCAATAGTAAAAAGCCACCCGTGTGAACGGGTGGCTTTTAATACCCTTATAAGGGGTTACTAGACGCAAAGCCTCTTCAAGGGGCTTTTTTTAAAAAAACCACCAACAGCTTCTGAGTCTTCTTTTTATTTTTTTTACTTTTTAAACGGGTCCTTGCATTCTATTTTAGTTATACTATCTTATGCTCTATCACCCGCTCCTTGCTCTCTAATGTATTTTTCGATTGTCTTTTGATTCAATCCAACAGTACTAACACAATATCCCTTTGCCAAAAATGTTCGATTCCCATAATTGTATTTCAAATTCGCATGTCTTTCATGAATGAGAACAGTACTTCTTCCCTTTAAATAGCCCATGAAACTTGAAACACTTAACTTTGGTGGTTTTTTTACTAACATATGAATATGATACGGCATTGCATGTGCCTCTATGATCTCTAATTCTTTTATTCCACATGATCTTCTCAAAATTGTTCCAATATCTTTTCTTAGTTTTCCATAAATAACTTTCCTTCTATATTTCGGTGTGAAAACTATGTAATAAACTTTTATCGTCATTAGACATAAAAATCTCCTTTCGCTCAGTATCTGGTTGGTAGCCATGTGCTAGTATAGCGAAAGGAGATTTTTAACGCTAAAATTTCCGTTTCCGCACACATAGAACGTGTGGTTTATTTCTGTCGTTAATTAAAAAAAGTTCAATTTTGATAAATGGATTTTATTTTTTTCAAAATTACGAAATATTTTCTATTAAAACACTTTTTTTGTATATTGTATTTTAAGAAAATGAAATGAAAAAGTTATAATATTTTAACATAGTAATTAATTTTATGTATATTATGTAAAACAAATGAAATTTTGTTATACTTATATTGAGTAATAAATTTTATGGTTTATTTATTACTTAAAGATAACAAATAACGTGATAACAGGAGGTAAAAGATGAAAAGAAAAAAAGGTAGTTGGGAGATTCATTATTTCTATTTTATTGGTGTAGTCTGGTTCTTATTATTAGGATTAAGTCCAATGATTGCACATGGTGGTGTGGTCGATCCGAAGTTGGGAGAAATCTCCTTTGAACAACCAAATGGTGTGACATTTAAAGGCGAGCTAAAAGGAAATGAATTTCTACACTATGTTGTTGTGAGTCAAACATCTGAAGTTTTGATTCAAGAAAGTGATAGTTATTGGTACTATGCAAAAAAAAGTACAGCCAATACAACATTAGAATCTACTGGGAAAAAATACCAAATTGATCAAAAACCGAAAAATATATTGGAAGAAAAGGATATTTATTTATTAACTATTCAACCGAATGAAAACGATCGGCGAAGCAGAATGAAATCAGAGCAAGCTTCTCTTGACAAGGATCAAAATATTCTAGTTGTTATGGTTGAATTTAGCAATCAAAAACTGTACAAATCGGACACAGAACCAGTAAGTATTTCAGAATGGAGAAACAAATTTTTTGGAGAAAATCCAGAAGATAAAACATTAAAAACGTATTATAAAGAGGCGACACAAGATAGAATCAACATTATGCCCGCTCAAACAAGCCAGTTTAAAGAAGAAACAGGAATTGTAAAAGTATCTTTAGATGAAGAACATCCAAGTACAAACTATCAAATTAAATTTCCTGACCAGTCTTATATGGAAAAAGCACTGCAAAAAGCGGAAGAATATATTGATTTATCAATATATGATAAAAATCATGATGGTCGAATAACGAGTAATGAGCTTCATGTGCTCTTTATTTTTGCTGGATTTGAAATAACGCATGCGAAAGGAAATGGCAAATCTATTTGGGGGCATAAAAGTCATAATGCTATAACGTCTAATAAGGGTTTAGTTTTTTCAGACGGATATATGGCCACAGGAGAGCTGATACATGTAGAACGTAACTCGAATCCATCTGGCGGAAGTAGTAGTTGGTATCTAAAAGCAACACCTACTACAATTGGCGTATTTGCGCACGAATTTGGTCATTCATTAGGTTTGCCAGACTTGTATGGATCTGAAAATTCTATTCAAGGCTATGGGATTGGTTACCATAGCACAATGTCTTCAGGTTATTGGGGAAAAGTTGGCGATCGTCGCAGTGAGAATCCTAAAGATTTTCCTGGCGCTACACCGGCACATTTTGATGCTTATTCTAAAATGAAATTGGGATTGCCAACAGAAACTATTACAGAGAAAAAAGAGATTCTTATGAAATCAGGAGATCAGCCAGATTCCAAGATATATAAACTACCTGTATATAAAGAGGGAGAAAATAGACCATCAGAAAAACACTATTTTTTAATTGAAAATAGAAAAATATATGGATTCGATGAGGGGCGTAAAGTCGATAACAGTAGTGAAGGAATTTCTATTTATGCTGTAAATGAAGAATACAAAGACAACCTTAATATTTTAGAGTATGGAAAACAGATCGTCACTTTAAAAGAGGCTAATGAAGGATTAACAGGTTACCCATCATTAAGCAAAGGACCAGGAAGTGGAAAAGATAGCTATTTCAAACAGGGACTTAATGAACTATTTGATTTTGACACGAAGCCGTCAAACAAAATAGTTGAAGAAGAGCAGCCTAAATTTGCTATACGAGTAAATGATGTACCAAGTGATACGATGAAAGTAAAATTTGAAGATTCTTCCGTTTTGAAAGGAGTATTTGGAACAACTCGATGGACTTTTAATGAGAAGACCCACAAATTAATATTTAAAGGAGGAACTTTTCCAGATACAAATATAGAGAGTAAAATAAAAACAGAGGTAGAGAGTATCTTAGCAGGAAAGAAAATTAAAAAGATTGTTTTTACTCAACCAGTCAGAGCTACAAGAACTATTGATTATCTATTCTCAAATTTATCTGAACTAGAAGAAATCGAAGGATTAGAGAAAATAGATGTGAGCGGTGTAACTAGTTTAGAAGGCACTTTTAGTAACACTCCTCAGTTGACTAAATTTAATCTTAACGATTGGGATACTAGCAGAGTATCTAATTTCATCTATACATTTAGTGGAGCAACCAAAGTAGATACATTAGATTTATCAAATTGGAATATGAGAAATATTAGTAATGCCTATGGTATATTTGAGAGAATGGAGGCGTTAGACACAATAATCTTAGGACCAGATAGTGTATTCAGATCTAAATCGGGACAATCTAACGCTCTAAAATTACCTGGAAAAACAACGGAACCATACACAGGTTATTGGCATGGACCAAGTGATACAGAGAAACCAACTGAGATTTATAATCTAACGGATTACGACGGAAGTCGTCCAGGAAAGTATGAACGTGAAAAAACGTTCACAAAATTTTCTAATATTCAGTGGGAATGGAAAGAAGACACGCAAACATTACTCTTTAAGGATGGAAAAAAATTGGGTTCGTGGAAGGATTTCAATATTAAAAAGAATATTGAACCAAAATTAAACGGGAAAAAAATAAAAAAAATCCAATTTACTGAGCCATTAAAAGCAAGTGATAATATAAGTCATCTATTTTCTGGTTTATCTGAACTAGAAGAAATCGAAGGATTAGAGAAAATAGACGTGAGCGGTGTAACTAGTTTGGAAGGCACTTTTAGTAACACTCCTCAGTTGACTAAATTTAATCTTACTGAGTGGGATACCAGCAGAGTATCTAATTTCATCTATACATTTAGTGGAGCAACCAAAGTAGATACATTAGATTTATCAAATTGGAATATGAGAAATATTAGTAATGCCTATGGTATATTTGAGAGAATGGAGGCGTTAGACACAATAATCTTAGGACCAGATAGTGTATTCAGATCTAAATCGGGACAATCTAACGCTCTAAAATTACCTAGAAAAACAATGGAACCATACACGGGTTATTGGCATGGACCAAGTGATACAGAGAAACCAAGTGAGATTTATAATCTAACGGATTACGACGGAAGTCATCCAGGAAAGTATGAACGGGAAAAAAAATAAATTTAATTTTAGTTATCAAAGAAGTAAAATAATTAGTTAATATAAATACAAATTTTAGTAATTTGAATATGAAGAGTACAATATGAGTATTGCGGATACTTGAAGATGTGATTTAAAAATAAGCGATGGAACAACTGATAAATTACTACAAATAGATTCTATATTTTACAATTCAGCAAAACAAAGATATCCATGATCCAAGTAAGATATCAGCAGAGTTTCAAAAATCTATTGCTGTTTGTGTAGGTAAAGACTATCCTAATCTAGTTGTCGGTTATAGTAAGGTCCGTTCAGAGATTTTTATATTTTTTTAGACAAGTTCTTCATAGAATAAATAGAGCAGATCAAAACTAGAAATAGCTTTGGTCTGCTCTATTTAATATATTAAAGCAAAGATTCTGCTCCATCCACATAAAGTTCAGTTCCAGAAATATTAGCTGAAGCATCCGTTGCTAAAAATAAAACAGATTGAGCAACTTGGTCACTGGTTCCTGTTTCATTTTTTAATGGACGATCACCTTCGGGGAATTCCACTTTGATTTCAATTTCTTTTAATTCATCAGAATAAGTTGTCTTTTCGTTGATTGCTGTGTCGATAGCCCCAGGACAGATTGCATTTACACGAATATTATACCGAGCGAGTTCTAATGCGGCCATTTTTGTAAATGCTACTTGTCCAGCTTTAGAAGCACTATATGCTGAAGCACCAAAATTATTAAAAATTCTAGTACCATTGATAGAGCTTGTTATAATGATCGAACCGCCCTTTTCTTTCATATGTGGAATTGCAAATTTTGTACATAAAAACGTACTACGCAGATTTGTGTTCAACGTACGATCCCATTCATCAATTGTCAATGTTTCAATTGGCGCCCAAGTTCCATTTATTCCGGCATTACTGAAAAAGATATCTAAACCTTCTAGACTGTCAGTCAACGCATCAATCGCTTTTTTTAGGCTGATTTCATCCGTCACATCCACATTTCGATAATAACATTCATGTCCTTTGTGCTTAAAATCTTTAGAAATAGTTTCTAAACGATTTTGATTGGCATCAATCAAACCAACAATGAATCCTTGTTCAATAAATAATTTAGCTGTAGCATAACCAATTCCTGAAGCGGCTCCAGTGATGATGGCTTTTTTAGTAGCTGAAGGTTGATTTCTTGTCATAATAGTTGCTCCTCCAATTTATTTGATAACAGATTATTCTATTTTTTATTGTAATATACATATAAAAGATGAGCCAATAATTCGATAGGGAATTAAAATTAAATGCGAAAACCTGATAAAGTAGCAAAAGAATTCTTCTGCTACTTTATCAGGTAATATTAGTTTCATTTATGATCTAAACTTTAAATCAATTTGCCTTTTTTTATTTGCTCATAGGCTTGTTCAGCATCATGGCATTTGTCCCAAATGACAGCTTGCCCACTAGCTAAAGATTTTTTGACATCGATGATTCGCTGATTGCTGCTGCCTCTGAATTGTAAATTCAAATTTCTTTTCGATAACTCAAAACGTCCGTCAACTAAAATATCTATTTTTCTTAATAATTCAAGTTTATCGTCGGACTCTAACAGGAGTTCTTCAAAAGTATAACCAGACCAAGACCAGATATCTTTTTCTTGTCCAAATTCTTGATGAACTCGATCAACAACAGTCAAACAAACTTCTGTATTTAAAAAGGGTTCACCGCCTAATAAGGTCAGTCCTTGTACATAATCGTGAGATAAATCTTCAATAATTTTATCTTCTAATTCTTTGGTAAAAGGTTTGCCGTAGCGAAAATTTTGGACTGCTTGATTAAAACAACCTTCACAAGCAAATAAACAACCGCTAACATATAGGCTATTTCGGACACCTTCACCATCTACAAAGTTAAATGCTTTATAATCGGCAATATAATTTTGACTAAGTTCCTCTGCTAGCCATTCTTGTGGTTTAGGATTTCTCATTTTTAGTCATCCTTTCAAATAAAAACGATGCCTGCAAAAGTGCAGGAGACATCGTTTTTTTTGGTGATTGGTTCGTTCTGCTTTTTATTTAATCTAGCTGCATAAGCCAGCTCTCTCAATAATAAGGAGTAAAAATCCGCGATAAAAAGCATCGCTATATTTTTCTTCCTTATTATTCGAGAGCTAAACGGCTTATTCCACTTTTTATTTAATCTAGCTGCACGAACCAGATCTCTCAACAAATAGATAAAATACTGTAAAGATAGAAAGCATCTTCACATTATTTTCCTAATTTGTTCGAGATCTAACCGGTTCGTTCCGCTTTTTATTTCATATGTTTTACTCGAGAAGATATTTCTTTATGTCTTCCATGAACCATAGGCCGTGCTTGGGGATTGCCTAGATAGCCGCAAGTTCGTTTCACAACATCACAGGATTTTGGATCGTGGTTACCGCATTGTGGGCATTCAAAGCCGCGTTGTGTTGGATTGAAATCACCTTCAAAGTTGCATTCGTAACAGTGATCGATCGGTGTATTTGTTCCCAGATAGCCAACACGATCATAAGCATAATCCCAAACAGATTCCAAAGCTTTAGGGTTTTGCTGTAAAACAGGATATTCACAGTAATGAATAAAACCGCCAGAGCAATATTGTGGATAATCTTTTTCGAAATCTAGTTTTTCAAAAGGAGTTGGATTTTTACGAACATCATAATGGAAACTGTTTGTGTAATATTCTTTATCCGTAATATTTTCTACCACTCCGAATTTTTCAGTATCTAAACGACAGAAGCGATCAGTCAAACTTTCACTAGGAGTTGAATACACGCTAAAGTGATACCCATAATCATTGCCCCATTCATCTGCATGAGCTTTTAAATCCTTTAAGATTTCAATCGTAAAGTCTTTCGCTTCAGGATTTGTTTCCCAGTCACCACCGTAAAATGCAGATGCGACTTCGTATAAACCAATATAACCTAGCGAAACAGTCGCACGTTTATTTTTGAATAATTCATTAACCGATTCTTTTCTAGATAAACGTTTTCCAAAAGCCCCGTACATATAAAGGATAGGAGCATTTGCAGGTGTTGCTTCTTTACAACGTTCAACACGATAAACTAAAGCATCTTTCATTGTTTCAAGACGCTCACCTAAAAGTGTCCAGAATTTATCCACATCACCTTGAGCTTCCATTGCGATTCTCGGAAGGTTCAAGGTAACGACGCCTAAATTCATACGGCCCACATTGATTTCTTCTCCCTGTTCATCTTTCCAGCCTTGTAGGAAAGAACGACATCCCATCGGTACTTTAAAGCTGCCTGTTAAATCAACTAACTTGTCATAATTTAAGACATCAGGGTACATCCGTTTTGTTGCACATTCTAATGCCAATTGTTTTACATCGTAATTTGGATCTGTTTCATTTAAATTTACACCACGTTTTAATGTGAAAATCAATTTAGGGAAAATAGCCGTTCTGTGTTCACTACCTAAACCATTGATCCGAATTTGTAAAATTGCTCGTTGAATTTCACGTTCAAACCAGCTCAGACCCAAACCAAATCCTAAAGAAGTAAAAGGGGTCTGACCATTAGAAGTGAATAGGGTATTGATTTCATATTCTAAACTTTGCATCGCATCGTAAATATCTTTTTTTGTTTTACTTTTAGCGTAGGCTTCTTGACGATCAGAGCCTTCGATCCATTCTTTTGCATCTGCTAAATGTTTTTGATAATTTAATTCAGCAAATGGAGCTAACAATTCATCCACACGGTCTGCTGAACAACCGCCGTACTGGCTTGACGCTACGTTTGCAATGATTTGCGAAATTTGGGCAGTCGCAGTTTGGATCGACTTTGGTGCTTCAACTTCTGCATTTCCGATTTTAAATCCATTATTCAGCATACCTTTAAAATCAATCAAACAGCAGTTTGTCATTGGTGTATATGGATGGTAGTCTAAGTCGTGATAATGGATATCTCCTTTTTGATGTGCATTAGCAACATGAGGAGGCAACATTTTAAGCCCAATCGATTTACCAACGATCCCAGCTGTTAAATCTCGTTGTGTATTGAAGACATCACTGTCTTTATTGGCGTTTTCATTCACGACAGATTGATCTTTATTGATCAACTTACCGATTGTAAAGTTGATATCTGTAGCTTTACTACGCTCAAAATCACGGCGAGTACGGTAATTGATGTATTCTTCTGCTAACTCATATTCATTTCTTGCTAGTAAAATATGTTCGACGATATTTTGGATTTCATAGATTTTTACATTTTCAACGAAACGATCTGAAATTTCCTGATCGATTCTTTCCACAATTTCTTGAATGCGTTCATGGGCAAGCGGGTCCAAAGAACCGCGAATTTTTTGTTCAGCTTTGATCAAAGCGGCATAAATTTTTCGATCATCAAAATCAACCAATCGTCCATCTCTTTTAACGATTTTCATCGTATGTAAGCTTGAATCAGTAGAACTCACTTCATTATTAGCTTGCTTAATCTCCATCATTGCTACCCATCTCCTCATAGATTTATTCCTTCACTATCATAAAACAATTCAATAAATCTTTCAACTATATATAGTGTGAAATTTAATTTTCCACATACATTTACAACTACATATAGTGTTTATTAGAAATGAAAAAATAGTGAAAACAACTCCCTAAAAGGTTTGTGGAAATTGTCACAACATTCTCCCTTAGAAAAATAAATGATTACTAAATTTTTTTTTATTATTACTTAATTGTAAGAGGAAACGATGTTCAGCCACACAAAATATTGATAGAATAGGGATAACGAATAAACTGGAGCGAAAAAATATGAAAAAAATTTTAGAAGTAAATCATTTGAGCAAATCATATGGGTATCGAAATAATAAAGTACAGGTATTGAATAATATTTCCTTTTCAGTTGATCAAGGGGAATTTGTAGGGATCATGGGACCAAGTGGCGCAGGTAAATCCACTTTATTGAGTACTATCTCAACAATTGCTTTACCAACAATCGGAACGGTTCAAATCGATGGTCAAGACATTTTAAAAATGCGAGATAATCAAATCAGTGATTTCCGACGCAAAAAGTTAGGCTTTATCTTTCAAAATTTTAACCTAATGGATACCTTGACTGTAAAAGATAATATCTTGCTGCCTTTGACTGTTGATCGAATGTCCTTAGCTGAAATGGAGGAGCGTTTAGTACATGTTGCCAACGTTTTGGGGATCGACCAAATATTGAATGCTTATCCAAATGCTATTTCTGTTGGACAAAAACAACGAGTAGCTGCAGCTCGTGCGTTGATCACCAAACCAAAAATAATTTTTGCAGATGAACCAACAGGATCTTTGGATTCTAAGTCAGCGGCTGAGTTGCTGCAATATATGACAAATATGAACTTACAAGATGATGCGACGATCATGATGGTCACGCATGATCCTTATACTGCAAGCTACTGTAATCGTATTTTGTTTATTAAAGATGGTGTGATTTTTTCAGAAGTAGTTCGACAAGGTTCAAGAAAAGAATTTTTTAATCGGGTAATCGACATGCAAGCAACGATTGGTGGAGGTGGCCGTGCCAATGATTTTTAATTTGTCATGGAAAAATTTCAAAGGCCAATTTCTCAATTATTTAGTTTACTTTGTCAGTATGACCTTTGCGGTAGTTGTTTACTATTGCTTTAGTGCGATTACTTACAATAGAACACTGGCAAATAGAGTCGGGCAAGAGGTCCACATCAACGGAGCGATGAATTTGGGCGGTATTCTTGTTGTGGTCATGATTTTAGGATTTATGTTTGCGGCGAATCATTTCTTCTTATTAAAACGAGGGAAAGAAATCGGTTTATATCATTTAATCGGTATGCGAAAAGGGCGGATTTCATATTTATTTTTTGTTGAAACACTCATTTTAGGGGCAGCATCTTTAGTCACGGGGATTTTACTAGGAATTATTTTATCTAAGCTATTTTCGATGATTTTAGCAAAAGCAATGTTTTTACAAGTGGAAAGTCTATTTTTTGTCTCAATTCCATCTATGGTTCAAACAAGTATAGTATTTGTTTTCATGTTGCTAGCGGTCTCTCTTCGAAGTAGTTGGCTGATTTATCGTTATCAAGTAACAAACCTACTTAAACCAATTGAAAAAAATACAGCTAACCCAAATAAATTGTCACTATTAAAAGGATGTTTAGGTATTCTTGGGTTAGTGTTTATTAGTATTGGCTATTTTTTGTCATATAACGTCATTCGTTTTGGTGCAGCTTTAACCCATACATCCATAGGTTTTTCTGGCTTTTTTCTTGTTCCTTTAGTAATTATGTTTACTTGTTTAGTGGGAACGTATCTATTTTTTAAATACACGATGTACTTAATTGCGTTTCTATTTGGAAAGAGTAAATTCAATTATTATCGAGATTTGAATATGTTAGCATTAGGAAATACCAAACTTCATATTAAAAGAAGTGGACATACGTTATTTACGGTGACTATTTTTATTGCAATTGCATTAGGGATGATCGGCGGAGCAGCATCTATTTATACATTAGGGATGAATTCAGTAAATTCAACAGCACCAACTGATTTTATTGTCGCAGAAGATACTTTCAAGGAAATAGATCAAATAATCGAAAAGGAAACGGATACAACTATTGATTCATTAGTTAAATTAAATTATAAGTTGACGGGTAGCCAATTTCATCTTAAAATTGGACAGGACGAAAAAGAAAGCAGAATTAGTCCTGTAAATCTATTGTCACTTTCAAATTATCGGGAATTTCAAAAAATAAACCCTTATTTAAAAAATATCAATCTAAAAAATAAACAAGACGTTGTTATTTTAGATAGTATACAAAATATACTAAGCGGTTTTATTCGTTATGGCTCTGCTATTAATTTATCAGAAGGAATTAAACTTCATGTTGCTGATGTGCGGCTAGATTATTTGGGTCAAGATTTATTAAGATACAGTTTTCCTACAATTGTGGTATCGGATGAACAGTTTAATGCGATAAACTCCGGTATTACATACACGCTCATGGCCTTTAATATACAAGCAAAAGATGAAGAAGTTTTGGCTAACAAGTTATCGGAGACTGTAAAACCTAATTGGATCGCACCTGTTTATTACAAGTATCAGTGGGACAATAACCGGCTGGAAGGCTATACATCAAAAACTAGTCTACATCCTGAAAAAAAGAATCCACAGGAGTATTCAGAAGAAGACGAGCAGGAATATTCCCAATTAAACTATACTAGTCGTTTTACTGAACTAAGATATCAGAGAAGAGTAATGGGATTATTTATTTATGTGGCAATGTTTTTAGGCATTTTAGCACTGATCATAACAGGCAGTATTTTGATGTTGCAACAATTTTCTGAGGCTGAGCGAGAAAAAGAAAGTTATGATCTGTTAAAGAAAATCGGCATTCCTAAAAAAGAAATCACCAAACTTGTCTATCAGCAAAACAGCATTATTTTCTTTCCACCGATGATTATTGGTGTCTTACATGCAACGTTTGCGATTTATGTTTTGAGTAAATATATCTCAAGTTCTGGTTATTGGTTGGCCTATCTTTCTTGCGGGATGTTGATTTTGATTTATTTAGCATATTACTTCTTAACATCAGCGATTTATTCTCGGATTATCCATGGAAGAGATTGGTAATAGTTTAAATTTTTTTAAAGTGATTCTATGCAATATTTATATGAAAAATGATAAAAATAATGATTTTTCTTGTATTTTCTTTACTATAAAGAGGGTGGAACAATAATTTTGATTTTTTGTCCCATCTTCTTTTTATGCGCAAGTGACAAAACTGTTAGTGTAAAAGAAGCGTTTATTCACGAATTAAGTTTCTTTTCTTGTTGGTTTTGATTACAATAGCAGTACAAAAATGTGAATATGTGTAATTTTGGAGGCATAAAATAAAATGAAACAATTTTTTGATAAACCTAATGTACAGTATTGGGGCAAATTCATTGGAAAAACCCTTTTTTATTTTGGGATACTGCTAATGTTGATTTATTTATATCATTACAAAAATATTGATGGTGGCTCGTTTATTTACAATGAGTTTTAGGGAGGGAAGACTTCATGACGATTTTAAATATTATTGAAGCAATCGATCGTTGGGGGATAAAGGAGCCGAACCGCCCCGTTTATATTGAAACCAATCGAACGTATACTTATGGAGAGTTGAAAAAAAATTCTGATGCAGTGGCTGCGTATTTACAAGAAAACATAGAGCGTACTCGCCCAGTAGTCGTTTACGGAGAATTAGAATTTGAAATGTTGGCGTGTTTTTTAGGTGCATCAAAAGCGGGACACCCATACATACCAATCGAAGCACACACACCAAAAGAAAGAATCGAGATGATTTTAGAGGTAGCAGAACCTGCAGTGATTTTTTCTGTCAGGGACTGGCCCGAGCTGGAAACTAGTGCTGAAATAATTTCATTAGAAAAACTACAGGAGATTAGTGCTAAATCTTGGACTGCAGACGCATCACTAGAACCTGTTGTTGAATCAGAAACCTACTATATTATTTTTACCTCTGGAACAACGGGTGTGCCCAAAGGTGTTCAGATTAGTCATACAAATCTTTTAAGCTTTGTTAATTGGGAATTGACAGACTTTGGGATCACTGAAGGCATGCGCTTTTTATCCCAAGCACCTTATTCGTTTGATTTATCAGTGATGGATGTCTATCCTGCGTTGACTTCAGGTGGTTCTTTAACACCAATGCGTAAAGAGGTTATCAATGACTTTAAGCAATTATTTAAGGTGTTGCCGACATTGGAAATAGAAGTTTGGGTTTCGACACCTTCATTTATGGATATCTGTTTGATGGAACCGACATTTGATGGACAACATGTTGATAGTTTGAAGATTTTTCTTTTCTGTGGAGAAGAGCTGCCTAAAGCAACAGCACAGAAATTATTGGAACGTTTTCCTAAAGCACGTGTCTTTAATACGTATGGGCCGACAGAAGCAACAGTAGCCATTTCTGGCGTGGAGATCACACAAGAATTATTAGATGAATACAGTCGTGTACCGATCGGTCATGTAAAAAGTGATACGAATGTTTACATCATGAATGATGGACAGGAAATTTCAGCAGCAGAAGTTGGCGAAATCGTAATCGCAGGACCAAGCGTTTCTAAAGGTTATCTAAATAATCCAGAAAAAACAGCGGATGCTTTTTTTGAATATAAAGGTCAACCTGCTTATCGCACAGGCGATGCTGGAAAATTAAAAGAGGGTATGCTGATTTATGATGGACGGATCGATTTTCAGGTCAAACTGCATGGATATCGGATCGAACTTGAAGATATTGATCATCATCTTGCTGGTGTTTCTTATGTAAAACAAGCAGCAGTTGTACCTAAATATCAAAATCATAAAGTTCAGCAACTAGTAGCTTTTGTAGTCGCTAATCCTCACGATTTTGACAAAGATTTTAAACTATCAAAAGCAATTAAAGAAGTATTAAGCTTATCAGTGATGGAGTATATGATTCCTCAGAAATTCATTTATGTGGAACGATTACCGCTGACAGCCAATGGAAAGATCGACCGTAAAGGGCTGATGAATGAGGTGAATGCAACATGATCGACTTTCCTCACATGATTCCTTATGCGAATCCGATTTATTTTATTTACTTGTTGATCGCACTTTTACCGATGATCCTGACTTTATTGATCAAAGGTAAACGTTGGTCATGGTATCAGGTTTTAGTTACGCTATTGTTCTTATATATGAGTTTTGGTGGTGAGGATTGGAAACAAGGCGCGGCATTGATTGGTTATGTCATTTGGCAGACGATCTTAGTTTGGTTTTATTTTCATTATCGCCAAAAGAAAAATGAAAGTATGGTCTTTTATCTGGCTGTATTTTTAGCACTTTTGCCATTAGTTTTAGTTAAGGTAATGCCTTTTGTTTCTGGACATGCTTCATTGGTAGGATTTCTTGGTATTTCTTATTTGACCTTCAAGTCAGTGCAGATCATCATGGAAATGCGTGATGGCTCGATCAAAGAATATAACATCTTCCGTTATATTGAATTTCTGTTATTCTTTCCGACGATTTCGTCTGGACCGATCGATCGTTATCGCCGTTTTGAAAAAGATGTAGAAAATCCACCAGCACCTGAAAAATATGTCGACTTTCTAGGGAAAGGAATTCATAATTTTTTCCTAGGCTTCTTATATAAATTTATTATCGGATATTATTTTGGTCAAGTTTTGATGCCAGTTGTCGCTAATATGGCTTTGAAAACAGGCGGTTTTTCTTGGGAATTAGTCGCTTATACGTATATTTATAGTATGTATTTATTCTTTGATTTTGCTGGTTATAGTTTGTTTGCAGTCGGAACTAGCTATTTGATGGGATACGATACACCAATCAACTTTAACAAGCCTTTTTTGAGCTGGAATATCAAAGAATTTTGGAATCGTTGGCATATGACGCTATCTTTTTGGTTCCGTGATTATGTCTATATGCGTTTGATGTTTACCTTGATCAAGAAAAAAGTATTTAAAAGTAGAATCGTCGCTTCAAATGTAGGATATTTTGCTTTATTCTTATTGATGGGCGTATGGCACGGACTAACATGGTATTATCTGGCTTACGGATTTTATCATGCCGCGTTGATTTGTTTGACCGATGCTTGGTTACGTTTTAAGAAAAAACATAAAGAGCACATTCCTTCGAACAAATTCACACATGTTTTTGCGATTTTCTTAACTTTTAATGCAGTTTGCTTTAGCTTCTTGATTTTCTCAGGATTTTTAGATACATTATTCTTTAAATAAAACAAATAACCTACAGCTGAAAACTGTACGACAGAGGAGAACTACACATGAATATAGAAGAAACAATTTTAGATATTTTAGAAGAAATTGCTGGTACAGATGAAGTCAAAGAAAATAGAGACGTAGATTTATTTGAAGAAGGTTTGATGGATTCACTAGCAACGGTTCAACTATTAGTTGAAATTGATGGACAATTAGATGTACAAGTACCAGTTTCAGAATTTGACCGCGATTTATGGAACACTCCAAATAAAGTTATCGAACAAGTGAAAGCATTACAATAATGAGCATGAAGAAAAAAATCTTTGGAATCTTTGGACCGATTCTGATTTCTGCGGTACTATTAGTTGCGTTCTTCTTTGCACCGTTTAAAATAGATCTTGACAGCAAACGTGTCTTAGCGGAAGCTTCCACTTCTATGGCGACCAATGTGCTCAGAGGAAATGCAATAAAAAATAAAGCAATCGGTTCAAAGGAATACATTCCATTTTTTGGCTCTTCAGAGCTGAGCCGTATCAGTCCATTTCATCCTTCTGTTTTAGCAGAAAAATATGATCGTAACTATCGTCCATTTTTATTAGGAGCACCAGGTACACAATCTTTAACGCAAGCTTTGATGATGCAATCAATGGGGAAAAATCTTTCTCATAAAAAAGTCGTATTCATTATTTCACCACAATGGTTTGTGAAAAATGGGGTAACCAATGATTACTTCAATGCCTATTATTCTGAGTTGCAAACCTATCAATGGGTCAGTGATTTAAAAAAAGTAACCGCTGACGATGTGTATCTAGCAAAACGTTTAATGGATTTTCCAAAAGTAAAAGAAGACAAGCGTTTAGATAGTGCGTTAAAAGCTATCATTTCTGGGAAATTGCCAAGTTCATCTGATAAGCAATACATCGATTTAATGATCAATATGTTTTCCCGTGAAGATGAATTATTTGGCAAAATCGGTATGGTAAGCAAAGAAAAAGAAATTACCAAAGCTGAAAAACCCTTGCCTAATACTTATAATGTCAATGAGCTAGATCAATTAGCTGCTGAAATAGGTCAGAAAGCTACTAGTAATAATTCGTTTGAGATCTCGAATTCTTTTTATACTAAACGACTTAAAAAGAAATTAAAACGGTTAGAAAATTCACAAACAAAACTGGATTATCGCTATTCTCCTGAATTTTCAGATTTACAGCTAGTCTTAAGTCAATTGGCTCAAGACAATGCTGAAGTGTTATTTATTATCCCACCAGTGAACAAGCAATGGTCGGATTTTACAGGACTTTCTCAAGAAATGTTGCAAGACTTTGCAAAAAAGATCAAGTATCAATTAACTACTCAAGGCTTTAATAATATTGCAGACTTTACTAAAGAAAGCGGCACTCAATATTTTATGGCGGATACGATTCACTTAGGGTGGCGAGGTTGGCTAGCTGCAGATCAAAGAATCAAGCCATTTCTTGAAAGTGATTCAGTTAAAACACCAAATTACAAACTTGATGAGTCATTTTATTCAAAAGAATGGCAACAAAAAGAACCAAATGAGATAAATAAGTAATCAAAATGGAAAGCATAACTGTTTTTAAAATAGTTATGCTTTCTATTTTCATATATTAATTAAAAAATGTTGTGATTTTTGACTATAAAAATTTGCTTTATATGTTAAAATAATGATAGTTATATATTTTTTAATAAAAAGAAAAGAGGATATTGATGAAAAAACAGAAATTTTGGATAGTAATGGTGTTACTATTAATGATTGCTAACTCTTTGATTCCTGTGTTTAGTTTTGCTGAAACATTAACATTTGAGGAAACATTGAATACTGGACAAACAAGTGAGATGTTGAACAAAGAAATTTCTTCAGAAAGTTCAGAAAGCGCTATTACAATTGAGTCTTCAACAGACAAAGCGACAGATAAGCCCGCAGAATCAACTGAAACTTCTACCAGCATAGAAGTGCCTGAGCACTCAGGAACAAGTGATTCTATTGAAAGCTTAATGAAAACAAATCAAGCAGAAACACAACAAGCAGAGAATCTAGTAGCAAATGTTACGCTGACCGATCCTAAAGGAGTAGAGTACAACACAACAACAAATCGTCCGCAAAGACAAGCGCCATTAAACTTAGCGTTACAAGTTGGAAAGGACAATCAAACGATTCAGGCTGGGACATATGAATATCAATTACCAGCAGATATTGCAATTTCAAACAACATATCCGGAAAATTAGAGACAGTTGGAAGCTGGACAATAGATACTACTGGAAAGCTTACTATTATTTTTACAGAAACTGTAATCAATGGAAAATATCAAATCAATATTGAAACCAGTTTTATTCCCTACAGTAATGATAGTGATTTACTTAAAACGATTGTTTTCCCTTTAGCAAACGATCAGGAAAAACAATACGAGCTTTTATTTAAGCTTTCAGGTGAAGGAAGCATTCGCCTGAATAAAAATAAAAACTTCAATACAGATGTTGTTTCTACAGAAATAAAAACCAATATCAATCGAGAAACAATACAGACAAATCAAAAAATAGTAGTCAAAAATACAGTTAATAAAAAAGACTCAAATCAGAATGAAGATGCATCAGCTTATATCAATAACAGAGATGTGAAAGTCTTTGAACAGAATGTTTCGATGGGTGGTAATTTGATTGGAGAGCCTGTTTTGTTAGGAAGCGGGGATTATACACTTCAACAAAATGGTGCTAATTTAGAAGTTACTTTAGCAAAAGAAACAAATAAAGCTGTGATTCTTACGTATGAATCGGTCATTAAAGAAGAGTCGATTGCTAATGAAGAGCTAAACAATCTGAGAACTGAGGCGACTGTGTATGGAACATTACTTTCAAGTTATGTTTACTTCCAGTATAACCACAACCCTCATATAACTAAAAAAGGTGAGTACAACGTTAAGACAAATACAATTGTCTGGACGATCGATTACAATTTAGACAGCACAGAACTGAGTCAAGGAACTAAATTTACAGATATTCTTAAAGATGAGGTTGCCAATGATTTAACCTTCTCCAATTTGAAAATCTACTATTTATATATTTACGGCACCAATTTAATCAGCCAGGGCGGTTTTGCTCCAACAAGTCATTGGGATACCAGTGGTTTTGGCCAATACACAACAGATTACACTTATACTAATAATCCAACCCAGCCATCTACACAGGCGTATCGATTTATCTATGAAACGGCAGTTCAAAATCCTAGTCCGCGTGAGATAGAAAATAAAGCTTCAGATGCGTTAGGAAGCGATGAAGCAAAAATCAACTTAGTACCATCAAATATTTCTAAGATTTTGGAAGAAGATTCTCTAGATTTGGCAGATGGTACGGTGGACTGGTCAATCATTGTCAATAACAAACATTGGGGGATGCAGTTCAATCAAATGATCGATGCCTTTGGTGAACGAGTGAAAGAATTAGTAGATGGATCTGCTGATTTTTACTATTATGCTAAAGGGGATGATGACACCAAACATCCACTAGTTGTCGGACAAGATTATACGATTCATAAAACAAGTTCTGGTTTTACAGTGGATATGTTAGGTGTTCATAATGGCGTTACAACCAATAAATATGTTTTAACCTATAAAAGTAAGTTTGACAATACAGATGTTAAGATAGGAGACGAACTAAGTAATAAAGTCTCTCTTGCAGGTAATGGCACGATTCCAATGGAAGCTTCGGCAACTTTTAGTATTCCTAGCTTCTTAGTTGGAGGCGGTAAGAAAAACGTGGACTATGCGACCACTGCTGGAATATTTACTTGGACGATTGGAATTAATGAAGAGCGACATAAATACAAAAATCTGATTTTAGATGATGACATTGAGTCGATTCAAAAATTGGATAAAGATTCTATTGAGATTCTTGAACTCGATAAAATTATCAATGAAGACGGTAAGGAAGTAGTTCTGACGGGAGAAAAAATCCAACCTGGAGATGCCCGTTATCCAACTGTTATGGAAATCCAAGACAATCACATTCATTTAGAATTTTCTTCGATTGGGAATAAAAAAGTCGCAATCAGATATAAAACAGCACCAAGTATAGCTCCTGTTTCTGATTACTACACTAATTTTACAAATATAGCCAAAATTAGCGATGAACAGGACTACAAACACGATCTTAAAGCGGAACAACTGGTTGCTTTAGGAATCAATACTTACAAAACTGGTAGAGTTTCTACGGTAGATAATAAACTGGCTAGTTGGTCTGTCAAAACAAATATTATGCCAGAAAACCATCCCTATAAAAACTTAGTTTTGGAGGATAGCTTCACACTGAGTGATTCAACAAAAGCCGAAAACACTAATTTTGTGATAGGAAATGATGCATTTGTTGTCAGAGATTTGGTTACGAATAAAGTTCTTACTCTAGGTGAAGACTACGAAATTACTTTCACATACGACGCAGATCAGAGTCCAGCAGGATCGTCTCTTAAAAATTTTGACACGAATTATTTCAAAATTACCTTTAAAAAGGAAACGAGAGGAGTTTCTGTAGATTATCAAACCGTTACGACAAAATCAGCAAACATACTTAATAGCGCTGTATTTTCAAATGATAAAGCAATCAAAATGGATTGGGCAACGGTGAATCATACAGTTACAAGTGGTTCTGGTTCTGGAAAAGGTGTAGGACAGATTCCATTGAAAAAAGTTGATGCACGTACGCAAGAACCATTAAAAGGAGCAGTATTTGAACTGTTTGACAAAGACACCAAACAATCACTAGGGTTAAAAGTGACATCTGATCAAGATGGAAATGCAGCATTCCAATCAGTGGCTGAAGGCGAGTATTTAATCAAAGAAATCACAGCACCAGCAGACTATAAATTATCTGATGAGTATCAAGAAGGCGTCCTTTTATCAACGAAATCAGATGATGAAACAAGTGACCCAAGCTATGTAACTATTGTTGAAAACCAACCAATCATCACAACTGGAACTATAGAATTGAGAAAAGTAGATCCTCAAGATAAAGCTTTACAAGATGCTGCGTTCATTTTATCCCGTGATAATCAGGGCGAAAAAGAATACTACCAGATAGATGAACAAAGCGTGGTTACTTGGTCAAATGACAAAAAAGATGCCCACGTTTTCAGCTCAAATGAACAAGGCTTGATCACTGTTTCTGGCCTGACTGCTGGGGCTTACGAATTTACAGAAGTAAGAGCACCAAAAGGTTACGAATTAGATACGGCACCTGTTCCTATAACCTTGACGAAAGAGCTGATTGAAGCAGAAGCTGTGGCAAAGGGAACTAAGGTCAACCAATTACTGTTGGGAACGGTACGTGTGAAAAAAATTGATCAAGAAACAAAGCAAGCATTAAGCGGAGCTCAATTTACACTCGTACCTAAAAATGATCCTACTAAAGAAATCAGCAAGACGACAGATGCTAATGGGTTAGTAGAGTTTGAAAGAGTACCGCAAGGGATGTACACGATTACTGAAACACAAGCCCCTAATGGTTACCATTTGAAAGACTATGCAGAAGATATCACGGTCGATCCAGAGCATTTGACTGTCGAACGAACCGTAGAAAATGAACATATCGTTGGAGAAATCCTATTCCAGCATGTAGATACAAGTGGAAACAAAATTGATGAGGACAACTTATTAACAGGAAAAGTGGGAACAAAACAAACAATCCAGCCGAAAGAAATCAAAGGCTACCGCTTTAAAGAAGTACAAAAACCAGCGCCTCAATTAAGGAATAGAATGGATCAGCTACCTGGAGTAGATGAAATCATGTTTACTGAGGCATCACAAAAAGTTGTCTATGTTTATGAGCAAGAAACGGTACCACCTATCACTGATCCTGATGTACCGAAAGAAAAATCTGTGACTAAGACTAAAATCAATAATTCCACAAAAGCAACCGCAGCTATGAAGAAAAAATTACCAAGTACAAATGAACAAAACGAAAACTGGTACAGCGTACTAGGAACTAGTTTGATTGTCAGCTTACTTGGTTATTACATTATTTATTATTATAGAAAAAAACAAATAGATAATATATAATTTTTTAGATAAGGCAAAAAAGCAATAGAAATGCCCTTGTTGGGCATTTCTATTGCTTTTCATTTTTTATTTTTTTAAATATAGTTAATTTTTCAAGAATGTTAAGAAGTGTTATAATACGATTAGTGTCAAATGGATAGTTTGTAGGTTGTCTAGTTTTATGGACTAGCTTCTTGGGTAAAAGATAAAATAGAATGAGGCAAAAAGCATCTCAGCCAATTTTTCCTGTTTTTCAGACAGGGCTAAATGAGCTGCTACACTTTTATTGTTATCTAACTTCACGGGCTAGCTCCTCGGAAAAAAAGATAAAATTTGATTGTGGCAAAAAAACGCCACCCTCCTATTTTCCTATTTTTTAGTCGGAGCTAAACGAGCCCGCTACACTTTTATTGTTATCTAGCTTCACGGGCTAGCTCCTCGGAAAAAAGATAAAATTTGATTGTGGCAAAAAACGCCACCCTCCTATTTTCCTATTTTTCAGTCGGAGCTAAATGAGCCCGCTACACTTTTATTGTTATCTAGCTTCACGGGCTAGCTCCTCGGAAAAAAAGATAAAATCTGATTGTGGCAAAAAACGCCACCCTCCTATTTTCCTATTTTTCAGTCAGAGCTAAACGAGCCCGCTACACTTTTATTGTTATCTAGCTTCACGGGCTAGCTCCTCGGAAAAAAGATAAAATCTGATTGTGGCAAAAAACGCCACCTTCCTATTTTCCTATTTTTCAGTCAGAGCTAAATGAGCCCGCTACACTTTTATTGTTATCTAGCTTCACGGGCTAGCTCCTCGGAAAAAAGATAAAATTTGATTGTGGCAAAAAACGCCACCCTCCTATTTTCCTATTTTTCAGTCGGAGCTAAATGAGCCCGCTACACTTTTAAATTTAGGGAGGAATAATAATGGATCAAAAAGAAGAACGTTTATTAATAGACTTAACAAATGCTAAAGGAGTACCCGGAAATGAAGGGGAAGTCAGAGAGATATTCAAAAAATATGCGGAACCTTTTGCGGATAAAATTATGTATGATGGTTTAGGCAGTATTATCGCCAAACGGGTTGGGGATAAAGAAGGACCGAAAGTTTTCTTCTCAGGACATTTAGATGAAGTTGGTTTTATGGTCACTCAAATCACAGAAAAAGGATTCATTAAATTCCAAACACTTGGTGGCTGGTGGGGACAAGTTATGTTAGCTCAGCAAGTGCAAATCAAAACAAATAAAGGTGAGTTATTTCATGGTGTGATCGGTTCAAAACCGCCTCATGTTTTAACCGCAGAAGCTAGAAAACAACCGTACGATGTTGCAGATATGTTTATCGATATTGGTGCATCAAGTGATAAGCAAGTAGCTGAATGGGGCATTAAACCAGGTGATATGGTTACGCCTTATATTGAATACCGCCGGATGAACGATACTAAGTTTATGTTGGCTAAGGCTTGGGATAATCGTATTGGTACGGCTGTATCTTTAAGAGTTTTAGAAAATTTAGCGACCGAAGGACATCCTAATATTTTATTTGCCGGAAGCGATGTCCAAGAAGAAGTTGGCTTGCGTGGTGCACAGACAAGTACACATTTAGTTGATCCAGATATTGCCTTTGCACTAGATACTGGAACTGCAGGGGATACTCCTGGTATGACGCCTAAAGAAGCAGACTCTGAATTAGGCAAGGGACCGCAGATCCTAATTTTTGATGCGTCGATGATTCCACATAAAAAATTACGTGATTTTGTGATCCAAGTGGCAGAAGAAAATAATATTCCTTTCCAATACACGGTGATCACCGGTGGTGGTACTGATGCTGGTAGAATGCATTTAACTAGAAATGGTGTTCCGTCACTTGCAATCACAGTTCCAGTTCGTTATTTACATTCGCATACATCAATGATTCATGAAGATGATTATTTAAACACAGTTAAATTAGTGACAGAAGTAGTGAAACGATTAGATAAAGAAACAGTAGACAAGCTTCGCAATTATTAAACAAAGAGGAGATAATTAAGATGAAAAGTCAAATAACAAATGGAATGCATCGAGAACAAGCTCGAATATCACTAAAAAATCAATGGGGAACGATGGCTTGGATTACATTTTTAGCTGTATTTATACGCTTTATTATTGGCTCTGTGGTAGGTGGTATTGCCAATTTACCTAAAGATAGTGCAGGTAGTAATGTTATGTCATTTTTACTAAATAACTTTCTCTTTTTCGCTATTACTTATGGGACTTATTATTGTGCGCTGCAAGTATTACGTGGTAAAAAAGTTCAACCAGGAATGTTAACAACTATTTTTCAAGGCAAGTTTTATCTTCCAATGTTGCTGATCAATCTTATCCAATACATCGTTGAATTAGTGTTGAATCTAATTGTGTTGCTGCCGATTCTCCTATCTTCTGGAGTGACGCTGTATTTTGGGTTGATGTTTAATACTGTTTCAGTTGATCAATTTCAATCTGAAATGGGTGGAGATATCTTTTTAGCTATATTATTACTGATCTTCGGATTTTTAATGATTTTAGTCGGTATTTTTGTTAGTGGTGTTTTTCAGTTTGCTGTTTGGGTAAAGCTTGATGACCCAGAATTATCAGTAGGAGATGCCCTTAAATATGCATTGTTCTTGATGAAAGGCCGTTTTGGTCAATATTTACTTCTACAAATTTCATTTATCGGTTGGTTTATTATTGGAGCTTTAGTATTCGGAATCGGTTTATTATGGGTGATTCCTTATCATGACGTTGCTGTGGCAAGTTTTTATGATACAGCTCGTGAAGAAAAAGGAGCACCAGTTGTTGTAGAATAAGAAGTCAAAATTTTAATCATTAACAACTTATTACTATAATAAAAAATCTCTTTTGTTTGGTTTTAATAAACTAGATATAACAAAAGAGATTTTTTTTATTGGCTAAGACACGCTATTTTAAAAGACAATTTTTCATTGAAATCATAAATATAACGAATTTTTAGGAGTTTATTTGCTACGCATAACGATTGTGTTCAATTAGTGTTATTTAAAAATGAGAATCCGACAGGAACATTGGGTGCTGATGCCCGAACAATTGGTGGGAATATTGGAGATTTAAATGATGCAATAATTCCAGACTATAAGCTCGCAATAGAAAGTTAAACACTAAATGAACATAAATTACCCGAAAATTCAAAAAGCATATTTGAAAATAAATCAAATAATAACATATGTATATAACCTGAATAATCTAACCCAAAATAGCCAAAAACCGACTAATACAAACGACCAATTGCCTTTAGCAGGTGAGTGTAACAAAAAATCATTGATGTTGATTGGAGCAGGAATTATAGTAGTAAGTGGTACTTTATACTTTGTTAAAAAAAGAAAATAACAGAATAGCTGATTCAATTATTCTAATTGAACCATTTATAAAGACAATCAAGGACTAAGAGATAACTTAAATAGTTAATTTTTAGTTTTTTTTTGTTCAATCATACCTGTTTTCATCAACGATTTCATTTTTTATGTTACCATTAAGTGAAGACGAATCAAGGAGGTCGATAAAGTTGAAAATAACCGTTCTAGGCTGTTTAGGTGCCTATCCTTATAAAGGAGGAGGAACTAGTTCTTACCTTTTAGAATCAGATGGTTTTAAGCTATTGTTAGATGCTGGAAGCACAACCTTAGTCAATTTAGAAGAGCATCTTGACCCATTAACATTAGATGCAGTGATTTTGTCCCATTATCATTACGATCATATCGCAGATCTCGGCGTGCTGCAGTATTATCGCCAGCTATATCCAGTGATGGAACCAACACCTGTTTTGCCTATTTATGGCCATACAGATGATCCTATTCACTTTGAAGCCTTGAATATGCCAGGAGTGTCGAAAGCCGTTCCTTATTTTGAAGCAGAATCATTAAAATTAGGCCCATTTCTTGTGACATTTATGAAAACAATTCATCCAGTACCTTGTTACGCGATGCGTTTTGTCGAAGAAAAAACGGGGAAAGTGTTTGTTTTCACCGGGGATTCTGGTTACTTGGAAAGTTTTGTTGATTTTGCGAAAGATGCGGATGTCTTTTTGGCGGATACCTATTTATTTGAAGGAAATGAGAAGCATCATGCTCATTTTACCTCTAAAGAATCAGGAGAAATCGCAAAAGCAGCAGCCGTTAAACATCTGATCCTGACCCATTTGCCCCAACATGGCTCATTAGAAGAGCTGAAACAACAAGCAGAAAAAGCAGCTGGACATCAAGTATCCGTTAGTCTGGCAGAGAAAAATTTAGTTATCGAAATTTAAGGAGTGGTGAACTGTGATTTTTGTACCAAATGAAAATAACGACCCAAGAGTTAACTTAGCGATCGAGACGTATTTATTAAAAGAAAAACCATTAGATGAACCGATTCTATTATTCTATATCAATGACCCCTCAATTATAATTGGGCGTAACCAAAATACGATAGAAGAAATCAACAAAGAATATGTAGATGAACATGGCATCCATGTGGTTCGCCGATTAAGCGGTGGCGGTGCAGTGTATCATGATCACGGGAATTTGAATTTTAGTTTTATCATGCCAGATGATGGCAACTCTTTCCGTGATTTTGCTAAAGTAACACAACCAATCATTCAAGCCTTGCATGAACTAGGTGTTTCAGGTGCAGAATTAAAAGGTCGTAACGATTTAGTCATTGATGGAATGAAATTTTCTGGAAATGCGATGTATGCAACCGCTGGTAGAATGTTTGCTCATGGCACGTTGATGTTTGACAGTGATATTGATGAAGTTGTGAACACATTAAAAGTTCGCAAAGATAAGATCGAATCTAAGGGCATTAAATCCGTTCGTTCGCGAGTAACCAATATCAAACCATTTTTACCAGCAGATAAACAAGACATGACGACCGAAGAGTTCCGTCAAGATATTTTATTGAAAATCTTTGGTGTCGATTCTGTTGATCAAGTAAAAACATACGAACTAACGGATGAAGACTGGGTGAAAATAAACAAGATCTCAGATGAATATTATCGTAATTGGGATTGGAATTATGGTAAATCACCAGCCTTTAACTTAGAACGTCATCAACGCTTTCCGATTGGTTCCATCGATGCGCAAATGAATGTAGAAGATGGAGAAATCAAAGACATCAAAATCTTTGGTGATTTCTTTGGACTAGGTGAAATCAAAGATGTAGAAGAAATTTTGACTGGCACAAAATATGAAAAAACAGCGATTGAGGCAGCTGTTGATCAAATCGATATTAAAAAATATTTCGGTAATATTGAAAAAGACGATTTGGTAGGTTTGCTTTATTAAGTAGGAAAAAAGAACCTGTAGTAAAACTAGAAAATAGTTTACTACAGGTTCTTTTAATTCCATAATCAACTACTTAGTAAAACAAAGTAGTTGACATCCTCTCTACTAAGTTATACTATATACCTGTACTTAATAATACTAAGTAGGTAAAGAAAATAATATGATATCAAGTATCGTAAGAAAGAACAGGTGATGAAGAGTATGAACGGAACAACAGAAATGCTTAAGGGCGTTCTAGAAGGCGTTATTCTGGAAATTATCAAGCGACATGAAACGTATGGCTATGAAATAACCAATAATTTACAAGAATACGGATTTGAAGATATCGTTGAAGGAACGGTTTATACGATTCTCTTGCGTTTAGAAAAAAAGAATTTGGTCACCGTTACAAAGAAAAAATCCACTGTTGGGCCGATGCGTAAATTTTATTCCTTAAATGAAGCAGGACAAAAAGAACTCGCATTATTTTGGCAACGCTGGACTTTTATTTCAGGGCAAATCGAAAGATTAAAGGAGGAAAAAAAGAATGAAAAATAAAAATGTCATCAATTATTTTAAACAAGTTCATGCAGATAAGGTAGAATACAATAAACAAATGGCACGCTTAAAGGAGCTTCCTTCTGATTATCAAATTGTCTATAAAGAAGTTCAAAAATTTTTATGGGAATTTACCGCAGGTGATGGCATGGATATGCTTCCGCCGATGTTGGAATTATTAGACTTTTTTGAAGAAGGAGCTGCAAATAATATACCGGTCTTACAATTGGTTGGAGAAGATGTGGGTTCTTTTGCAGAAAATACACTACATGAAATGCAAGCTAAAACAAGAATTAATGAACTAAAAAGAAAAATGAACGAACGAATTTCTAAAAAAATCGGCAAAGAATAGATAAATTTAGTAGGAAAAAATTAAAATTATTTTTTTGACATCATATCCTTCTCTTCGTATAATAAAGAAGCGAAAAGGAGCGATAATATGCGAAACGAAATGATGCATCGACCAGTTGTAAAACAAGAACTTGTTGATTTTATGCGTAATAAACAAAAAAAAGTCCAAGGTGAACTTGGGGTAATCGAAGAAGAGGCGCACGCGGCAGGAGTACCGATCATACCTCATGAAACCGTTGTGTTTTTACAATTTTTCTTAGATCAAATCAAACCTAAAAATATTTTAGAAATTGGAACAGCAATTGGATTTTCTTCTAGTTTGATGGCGCAATACGTTGGAGAAGACGGACATGTCACGACCATCGATCGATTTGATGTCATGATCAGAAAAGCGAAAGTAACGTATGAACGTTTAGGATTGACGGACAAAGTAACATTGTTAGAAGGACAAGCTGCAGAAGTTTTACCCACGTTAACAGGTCCTTATGACTTTATATTTATGGATAGTGCGAAATCCAAATATATTGAATTTTTACCAGAATGTTTACGTTTATTACGTGTTGGCGGCGTGCTGATGGTAGACGATGTTTTCCAAGCAGGAACGATTTTAGACCCAATCGAGGAAATTCCACGTAGCCAAAGAACAATTCATAGAAAGTTGAATCAATTCTTAGATACAGTCATGACTCATCCAGATTTAACATCGACTTTATTGCCATTGGGTGATGGTGTGATCATGATCACAAAAGAAAGAGAAATAACTGAATAACGATGATAAGGCTTGGGTCAGGATTTAATTATTTTGATCTGAGTTTTTTTATGTGATAACAAAGGAGTAGATAAATATGAAATCAGATGAAGAGAAGCAACAAGTGTTAAACAACTTGGTCGCCCATTATGGTTTCCAATATTGGTGGGAAGATGAGAATCGTCTTTCAGATTGGGTATCGATGATTTTGATCCAGCAAACGACTGAAAAAAATGCTCATAAAGCATTAGGGAATTTGGCCCCTTATTTAACTGTAGAAAGACTTCAGAAAATCGAGTTGGAAACATTACAGGAACTGATTCGTCCAGCAGGATTTTTCACCCAAAAAAGTAACTATATCAAAGCATTGATCAATTGGTTTGTTTCTCATGGTAGTGATTTTGATAAATTCCGTGCATACTCAACTGAGGAACTTAGAAAAGAGCTGTTGACGATCAAAGGTGTCGGGTCAGAAACAGCAGATGCGATGCTTCTTTATATATTTGAACGAAATGTCTTTATCGCGGATCAATATGCGATTCGTTTATTTAATCGTTTAGGGTTTGGTCCATATAAGACCTATGAAGAAATGCGGAAAGATTTTATTCATTTGACAGAAACAATCCCACATGATTTATGTAAAGAATGGCATGCAGCAATTGATGTTCATGGTAAGCATTTTGGCAAAGATAAGAAGATGGATGAAACGTTTTTAATCTCCTAAACTAAATTGTTCTCTTTATTTTGTGTTTAATTTTCGTTTAAGTTTCAAGGCGTACACTTTCCCTATAAGAGGAGGGAAACGTCATGGATCATACTAAAAACATAAAAAGAAGAGTTCCTAAAATACTTTTGATTGTAGGTGTTGTTCTAATGCTCTTTCTTTTATTTCAAAAAAGCTTAACGGCATTTGCCGAAAAATTTACACCAACGAGTGAACCTGTGGAAATTCAAACGCCAACGATTTTTGTTCCAGGCACTAATGGAACGGTCAATCGATTCAATGGCTTGATTAAAACGTTAGATTCAAAAGCGGATGTGTTAAAAGTTACTGTAGCAACGGATGGAGCTGTTTCTTCTAAAGGTAAACTAACCAGTTCAACTGAACATCCTATCATTGTGATTGCATTTGAAGACAGTAGCAACAAAACATTGTCTGTTCAAGGAAAATGGTATCAACTAGCTCTAAGTTATATCCAAAAAAAATACTCATTTGAAACATATAACTACTTAGGTCATTCCAACGGCGGATTAGTGATCACATCGTATCTGGAAGAATTTCAGCAACATGATGATCCTAAATTAGCCAAATTGATAACACTAGGAACACCATACAACGATACGTCAAAAAAATATAATGACGCTGTGACATCATTTACACAACTAAAAGAAACTAGCGATCTGCTCAAAGGCTATTTAACGAATCTAGAAAATATCCCTGATACTATCGAGATGTTAAATATTGCTGGAGAAGTTGATGATACGGCATCAGACAATACGGTTCCGGTACAAAGTGTTTTTTCTGGAAGGTATATTTATCAGGATCAGGTGGCTGAGTATGATGAAGTGCTGATTCAAGGAGAAAATACGAGTCATAGTGAGCTAGTTGAAAATCAGAAAGTCGTTCAATTATTGAAAGATTTCTTTTGGTAAAATTAAACAGAGCCTGGACAAAGAAGTTGCTTCTGCTCCCACCGTCTATTCGAATTTAGAGCCCGAAACAAAACTGATGTTTAGTTTCGGGCTCTGTTTACTTATTTTTCCAAAGAAGTCAGTGCTGCTTGAACAGCATGGATTTTAGTGGTATCAAAAAGTGGAACAGTAGTATCGCTTTGAGCGATTAGCATACCAATCTCCGTACAACCTAAAATAACACCTTCGGCTCCTCGTTGACTTAGTTGATTGATCACCTCTAAATAAAATTGTTTGGAGATATCAGTTGTTTTTCCCAAACATAACTCTTCGTAGATGATTTTGCTGATTCGTTCACGATCTGATTGTTCTGGAATGATGACATCAATTTCATTGTCTTCAATGACTTGCTTGTAAAAGTGTTCCTCCATTGTAAATTTTGTTCCTAGTAAACCGACCTTTTTTATTTTATGATGTTTTAGTTCTGTGGCAGTCACTTTGGCAATATGGAGAATTGGAATGCTGATTTTTTGTTGAATGACTTCTGCAACTTTGTGCATGGTATTTGTGCAAATAACGATATAATCTGCACCTACTTTTTCTAAAGAAAGACAAGCTTCTGCTAAAAGTTCAGCACTTTTATCCCATTGATTTGAAAATTGATACCTTTCGATTTCTTGAAAATCAACGCTAAATAAAATACATTTTGCAGAATGCAATCCACCTAATTCAGCTTTGATAGTTTCATTGATCAATCTGTAGTAATCAGCGGAACTTTCCCAACTCATTCCGCCTAATAATCCGATGGTTTTCACTTTGATTTTACCTCCCTCAATAATTTTTATTAAGTATATCAAATAAAAAGAGAACTTGCTTATTTCTCATTATATTTATTACACAGTGTAATTTTAGTTAAAGGATCTTTAATTGAAAATATTTACTGTTATTGAGAATGGAAGAGCTATTTTCTCAAAGAAAAGACGAAAATGGCAAAAATAAAATAACTAAACTATAATAATTCTATTGACATAATAATTTTAAATTGATACGCTAAGAGGGTAGAAAAATGGAGTAGCTTTGCGGCTAACTTTTAAATTTTAGGAGGAATATGTATATGAATTTAATCAACACAAAACTATTAGACTTTGAATGTGACGCCTATCAAGATGGAGATTTTATCAAAGTTTCAACTGCTGACGTATTAGGTAAATGGAGTATTTTCTTCTTCTATCCAGCTGACTTTTCATTTGTTTGTCCAACAGAACTTGGCGACATGCAAGATCACTATGATCATTTAAAAGAGTTGAATTGTGAAGTTTACTCTGTATCTGAAGATAGCCACTTTGTGCATAAAGCATGGGCGGACGCGACAGATACGATCGGTAAAATCAAATACCCAATGTTAGCTGATCCAAATGGTAAAATTGCTCGTTTCTTTGGTGTTTTAAATGAAGATTTAGGTCAAGCATACCGTGGAACATTTATCGTTAGCCCAGAAGGCGAAATCAAATCATACGAAATCAATGATATGGGTATTGGCCGTAATGCTGATGAGTTAGTTCGTAAATTAGAAGCGTCTCAATTTGTAGCAGAACATGGCGATAAAGTTTGTCCAGCAAACTGGAAACCAGGCGAAGAAACAATTGCACCAAGTTTAGACTTAGTTGGTAAAATCTAAACCATTAAATAGATAACTGTAAGACTTCCTTTTTTAGGGGAGTCTTTCTTAAAATTTATAGATCAAAATAATGAGACGTACAAAAGGAGAACATACATGAGTCAAGAAATTTATGATTTGATCGTAATCGGCGGCGGATCAGCTGCTTTGTCAGCAGGGATATATGCAGGTCGTGCGATGTTAGATACATTGATCATCGAAAAAGACAAGATTGGCGGACAAGTAACAACAACATCTGAAATCGTGAACTATCCAGCAATCCGTGCAACAACTGGTCCTGAATTGATGGAAGATATGCGTTTACAAGCGCTGGATTTCGGGGTTGAATTTACAACGGATGAAATTATTGATGTTGATTTAAGCCAAACCGTCAAAACCGTCAAATCTGCTACAAAAACCTATCAAGCCTATGCTGTGATCATTGCAACGGGCGCGTCAGCACGTAAAATCGGTTTCCCAGGTGAAGTTGAATTTACAGGACGTGGGATTGCTTATTGTTCAACCTGTGATGGTGAATTCTTCCAAGGATTAGATATTTTCGTATTGGGTGGCGGATATGCGGCAGCCGAAGAAGCGGTTTATTTAACTCGTTATGGTAAATCAGTGACAATGATCATTCGTGAACCTGATTTTACTTGTGCGAAATTAACAGCAGAAGCAGCCAAACAACATCCTGATATCAAGATCGTCTACAATACCGAAGTCAAAGAAATCACTGGCGATGACTTTGTTCGTAAAGCTGTTTTTGTTAATAATGAAACAGGCGAAGAGACGACGTATGAAGCACCAACTGATAGTACTTTTGGGATGTTTGTTTTTGCAGGAAATAAACCAAGTACTGAGATTTTTGAAGGTAAAGTCGAATTAGATCGTGGCTACGTACCGACAAATGAAAATATGGAAACCAATGTTCCTGGTGTCTATGCAGCCGGAGATTTGCGGATCAAAGAATTACGTCAAATCGTTACCGCTGTTGCAGATGGCGCAATCGCTGCAACCAATGCACAAAAGTACATCACAGAAGAAAAAACAAAAGCTGGCTTGCCAATCGTCAATGAACGTATGGAAAAACGTTTAGCGAAACAGCATGCTGAAAATAAAGAAGTACAACCAAAAGTAGAAAAGAAACCTGTTAAAGCAACAAGTGGTAATAACACATGGTTCCCTGATGCAATGAGAGAGCAGCTAGGTGGTATTTTCGGTAAATTAACGAAGAATGTAACCTTATTACAAGTTATGGATAGTAGCGAAGAGAAATCACTCGAATTAAATTCTTTCTTAACAGAGTTTGCATCATTAAGTGATAAAATCCTGTTGGAAACCGTTCAAAAAGGTGCTGATTCTGATGTAGAAGCGAAATATGGCATTGATAAATTACCAAGTGTTGTTGTCTTAAATGACCAAGGTGAATACACAGGAATTAAATTTAGCGGTATTCCAAGCGGACATGAAGTCAACTCGATCGTGTTAGCTGTTTATAATGTAGGTAGCGCTGGACAGCCAATAGAAGAGCCAGTCGTTAATAAAATCAAAGAATTACCGAAGAAAAAAGTACAGATTTTCGTTTCATTGACTTGTCATTACTGCCCAGATGTTGTAGCAGCGTGTCAGCGAATTGCGTCGATCAATCATAATGTTGAAGCTGAAATGATCGATATCGGTGTTTTCCCAGAATTGAAAACAGAAAAGAAAATCATGAGCGTCCCAGCGATGATCATTGATGATAAGGCTATTGTTTTTGGTTCTAAAAATATGGATGAGATCGTTGAGATTTTAGAGAAATAAAAAAAGCCGAATCCACTGAACATTTTGTTCGTGATTCGGCTTTTTTTATTTTATCGTAACTAGTTTTTTCAGCGGTTCAACACCAAAATGTTTCTCTTGGTACAAAAGAATTTCAGCACAAGCGCGACTATCTTCTAGAGCATCATGGTGATTGTTTAACTGGATATTTAAATTATCACAAATCGTGTTCAACTTGTGATTCGGTAGTTCTGGGAATAGCTTACGACTAGTTTTCACCGTACATAATGAAAGATAATTCGGTTGATTAATACCATAATAATCCAAGCATCCAGCTAAAACACCACAATCAAAAGGGGCATTATGAGCAACCACTAAACTATTTGGTTTAAAACACGTTTGTATTTGTTTCCAAACATCAGGAAATTTAGGTGCATCGGCTACATCCTCTGGTTTGATTCCGTGGATTTGGATGTTTTTCCAGAAAAAATCCGTTTCCGGTTTAATTAAGGAATAGTACTCATCAACGATTTTATTATTTTCTACTTTTACTAGCGCGACAGAACAAGCGCTATGTTTAGCGTAACTAGCTGTTTCAAAGTCTATGGAATAAAAATTCATGTTCATTATCCCTTTCAGTTCAAAATTAATTCATACATGTAGTATAACAAAATGAGTGACGTATAGTAACCCTAATTTAAAAATATTAACAGAAACTAAATAAAAAACGAGAGAAGGAGCCTCTCGTTAAGCAATAGTCAAGTCAACCTCAACTGGACAGTGGTCACTTCCAGTAATGTCAGTATGAATCTTCGCACTAGTTAAAGCTTCTTTCAACCCATCAGAAACGACAAAATAATCGATTCTCCACCCAGCATTATTTTTCCGAGCATTAAAACGATAGCTCCACCAAGAATAAACGCCTTCTTGATCAGGATAGAAATAACGGTAAGTATCAATAAAACCACTATCTAATAACTCTGTGAACTTTTCGCGTTCTTCAGGTGTGAACCCAGCATTTTTCTGATTGGTTTTCCAGTTTTTCAAATCGATATTTTGATGGGCAACATTTAAATCGCCACAAAGAATTACTGGTTTTTCTTTACTCAATTCGTTTAAATACGCACGAAACGCATCTTCCCACGTCATACGGTAATCTAAACGTTTCAATTCATTTTGTGAATTTGGTGTATAACAAGTGATCATAAAGTAGTTAGGATATTCCAATGTGATCAGACGTCCTTCTTGATCATGTTCTTCAATATCCATACCATAACGAACGCTTAAAGCTTCTTCTTTAGCAAAAATAGCAGTGCCAGAGTAACCTTTTTTCTCAGCATAATTCCAGTATTGATGATAGCCAGGCAACTCCAAATCAATTTGACCTTCTTGTAATTTTGTTTCTTGTAAACAGAAAAAGTCTGCATCTAATTCGTTAAACACTTCCATAAAGTTCTTTTTAACAACAGCACGTATGCCGTTGACATTCCATGATATACATTTCATTTTATTCACCTCATTACCATTGTAACAAGAAAGTCAGTGATTTCAACTATGAAAGACTATACCGTATAAATAATTCTATTTTTTTACATCTAAATCAATTCCTGATATGCTAAACTTAAAGAAATAAGTGTATTAACTAGCTTGTTCAGCTTTTAAAATCAAGGAGGACTTTCATGAAAATTGGAATCATCGGCTTAGGAAATATCGCGCAAAAAGCGTATTTACCTGTATACTCTCAATTAAGAGATCAAGCAACGTTTATTTTAGCTACCAGAAATGAACAAACTCGAAAAGAAATCAGTGAAAAATATGGCTTCAAGGAAATGGTTGCTTCTACAGAAGAATTGATTGAAGCTGGAATATCGGCTTGTTTTGTCCACGCGGCAACTAAAGTTCATGGTCAACTTGTAAAACAATTATTAGAAGCTGGCATCCATGTTTTCGTCGACAAACCATTAAGCGAAAACTTAGCAGAAGTCAAAGAAATCCAAACCTTAGCTGCAGAAAAAAATCTTCTTTTAATGGTGGGCTTTAATCGCCGTTTTGCGCCATTTGTTGAAGAATTAAAAGCAGTTGAAAATAAAAATATGTTGCTGATTCAAAAAAATCGTATAGCATCCGAATCCACGGCTAATTTTGTGATCTACGATTTGTTTTTACATGTAGCTGACACGCTTGTTTATCTACTTGATGACGAAATTGGACATGTCCAAACCAAAATCATCGAGGAAAATAATCAATTAAAAAGAGCGCTGCTCCATGTAGAAACAGAAACCACAACAGCAATTGCCTCAATGAATCTCTATTCTGGGGCAAATACAGAAACCTATCAGCTGACAAGTCCAGAAGGAACATTAGTATTAGAAAATCTAACAGACTTAACCATCAAAAACCAGCTAGGAACGCAACAAAAAAACTTTGGCGATTGGTCAACAACGCTAGAAAAACGCGGATTCCAGCAAATGGTAGAGGAATTCATCAAAGCAGTTCAAACAAATGACGGAACGCGGTTAAAACAAGAAAAAGTTTTCACGAGTCATGAGCTATGTGCCCAAATGTTACAGAAGCACCAAGAACATATTTTATAGACTCAGACTAGAAAGTTTCTCTTTGGCATGCTAGAATAAATAGGATGTTTGAAAGAAAGGAACGACTTTCGATGAATAAAATTGAAATGATGAATGAATTAACGGATATAACGTTACTATTTGATGAACCTTTGATGAACTTTACCTTTACAAAAACGGGTGGACCTGTAGACGTTTTAGCTTTTCCAAAATCAAAAGTTGAAGTGGCTACTCTGGTCGAATATTGCAAAAATCATGAAATCCCTTGGCTTGTTTTAGGCAATGCCAGTAATTTAATTGTGCGAGATGGCGGTATTCGCGGAATGGTGATCATGTTGGAAAATATGAAGCAAATTTCTGTTTCTAAAAAACAAATCATTGTTGAAGCTGGTGCAAAATTGATTGATACGACATATGTTGCGTTAGATCATGATTTGACTGGTTTTGAATTTGCTTGTGGGATTCCAGGGAGTATCGGCGGAGCTGTTTATATGAATGCTGGGGCTTACGGCGGAGAAATCAAAGATGTTTTCACCAGTGTTGATGTGCTGTTGGAAGACGGAACGATTCAAACTTTTACAAATGAAGAAATGGATTTTTCTTATCGTCACAGTGCGATTCAAGATATGCACTGTATTGTGTTAGAAGCGACTTTTTCTTTAGAAGAAGGAGAAAATAGCATAATCAAGAGTCAAATGGCAGAATTGACTGAACTTAGAGAATCCAAACAACCATTAGAATATCCATCTTGCGGTAGCGTCTTTAAGCGTCCAGAAGGGCATTTTACAGGTAAGCTGATCCAAGATGCTGGATTGCAAGGTCTGAAATGGGGCGGCGCTCAAATTTCAGAAAAACACGCTGGTTTTATCGTAAATATCGATCAGGCGACAGCGACAGACTATGTCGAATTGATTGCACATATCCAACAAGTGATCAAAGAAAAATTTGATGTTGTATTGGAGACAGAAGTCCGGATTATTGGTGAAGAGCGTTAAAAAAAGAAGCCTTTTAATTTGAGGCTTCTTTTTTATTATTATTTTATTCAGCATTCGCTTGTAAATCTTCGATCTCAACGACTTTAAGATTCTTACGCTCTAAATTCTCAACAATCACTGCACAGGTTTCTTCAGTTGTTTCTGCAGGTAAAGTGATCAAGGTACGGCGGATAAATTCATCCTCACCGATATCCAGTGTAATACAGCTGGCGATGCTGCTATGTTTCGCAATGATTTTCGTCATAGCGGCCAGATCCCCTTGTTTCCCTGTCGTCGCAATTGTTAAAACATAACTACCTCGTTGAATATTCCAAGATTGAGCAAGGATATTCAATAACGTACTATGCGTTAAAATTCCATAGAAATGGTTATTCTCATCCAATACAGCAATGTAAGGTAATTCTTTGATCGTAAAGAAAACTTTAAAGAATGATGTGTTCACAAAAATAAATTTTGTCGCATTTTTTAATAAATAAGTCACTGGTAAACTCATGTCTCCACCGTTTGCTTTATGGCGGTAGATGTGCATTTTATAGATATTTCCTCTAAAAATCTTTTCCGATTCATCTAAGATCGGTACACAACGATACCCTGAATCTTCAAGGATTTTCAAAGCCTCTTCCAAAGTGCAAGATTCATTGACTGTTGTAAGATTTTTCTTTTTGATAACAACGGATTTTAATAACATATCTTGACCCCCCGTAGGTTAAATTCGTCTAACAAGCTAATGATAACATAATTTGAAAGAAAACCATAGTTTATTGAGTATCCATTGACATTTTGCTAAAAGAATGATAATGTTATTGAGTAAATTTGTGAATAGAGGAGGTTGAACAATGGCAACAAAAAAATCAGCACTTGCTTGTTCAGATTGTGGCTCCAGAAACTATTCTAAAGCCGTCAGTGAAGGAAAACGTGGAGAACGGTTAGAAATCAAAAAATTCTGTAAATACTGTCAAAAATACACGTTACATAAAGAGACGAAATAGATTTAGGAGGAGTTCAAATGAAATTTTTACGTAGTGTTAAAGATGAGATGAAACAAGTTTCTTGGCCATCTAAAAAACAATTACGCAAAGATACGTTGGTTGTTATCGAAACATCAATGATTTTTGCAGCATTATTCTTCGTAATGGATACAGCGATCCAAACCGTTTTTGGTTGGATTCTTAAGTAATTCAAACTAGTATTTCATTGCAAACAGTGCTATAATAACAAGCGAGGAAAAACTTCGGGGAACTGAGGTTTTTTTATTTTCACATGAAAAAAAGAAAATGAGTATCAAGGATTTACTTGCTACTCTTGATGTATTATTTTAACCAACTAATAAACTAAAGGGGCCAATCAAACATGGAATCATTTGAAAAAAATTGGTATGTATTGCATACATACTCAGGTTACGAAAACAAAGTAAAAGCAAACATTGAATCACGTGCACAAAGCATGGGCATGGGAGATTTCATTT
This sequence comes from Enterococcus ureasiticus, assembly GCF_001730285.1. GTDB lineage: Bacteria > Bacillota > Bacilli > Lactobacillales > Enterococcaceae > Enterococcus_L > Enterococcus_L ureasiticus. Next base: position 1,092,394 of record NZ_MIJZ01000001.1, on the reverse strand, counting down.
TCCGTGTAGTCGTTCCAGAAGAAACAGAGACAGAAGTAAAAAACGGTAAGTCAAAAGAAATCGTTCATAAAACTTTCCCGGGTTATGTATTAGTAGAAATGACGATGACAGATGATTCTTGGTATGTAGTACGTAATACACCGGGTGTTACTGGATTTGTCGGTTCACATGGTGCCGGAAGCAAGCCAGCGCCATTATTACAAGAAGAAATCAATCACATTTTACGCTCAATTGGTATGAGCACACGTCAATCTGATTTAGATGTTGCACTCGGCGATACAGTTCGTATTATCGAAGGTGCATTCTCTGGTCTTGAAGGTGAAGTGACAGAAGTCGATGAAGAACGTCAAAAATTAAAAGTTAATATCGACATGTTTGGCCGTGAAACAAGTACAGAATTAGACTTTGAACAAGTAGATTCAATTCAATAAAAGTTGGAAGATGAGAGAGTGGAGCAAAACTAACCATAGTTTTGTCCTGCTCTCTTCTTACTATAGTGATGAGTGAAAAGGTGGTAATATGAAAAATAAGAAGCGTTATTTGTTAGCAACGTTCTGTCTCCTGTTATTTTTTGCTGGTTGTTCGAGTAAAAAAACATCCGAAAATCATCAAGCCGCTAAGAATTCAGAGCCTAGTGAAACGACCTTAAAATCATCGATCCCCACACTATTCATACATGGATACAGCGGTGGCAATAATTCTTTTGGTCGCATGATCAAACGGATGGAGAAAAATAATCTTACTAAAAAAGAGCTAGTTTTGACGGTTAGTGTTGAGGGCGAAGTTCAGGCAAAAGGTAAGCTGACTGGTAAAGAAAATAACCCCAGTATCCAAGTACTTTTCGAAGATAACAAAAACAATGAATGGAATCAAGCTGAGTGGATCAAGAATTGTTTGACTTACATTAAGGATAGTTATGGTGTAACACAAGTTAATTTAGTAGGTCATTCAATGGGTGGAGCGAGCTCCTTACGTTATCTCACAACATATGGTGATGACACAAGCCTTCCAAAAATCAACAAATTTGTTGGTATAGCAGCACCTTTTAATAATTTTGTAGAGTTATCAAACGCAGAGACAATCGATGACATCATCAATAACGGTCCTATGGTTCAAAGTGAGCGGTATGCTGACTATGTTAGTGGGATCGAAAAAGTTTCTAAAGACATGAGCGTTTTGATCATCGCAGGAGATGTAGAGGATGGCAGTTTAAGTGATGAAGCGGTTCCTGTTGCCGATGCACTAAGTGTTGTTTCATTGTTTAAAACACACGGTAATGAAGTACGAGAAAAAATCTTTTATGGAAAATCAGCACAGCATAGTCAGCTACACGAAAATAAAGAAGTAGATCAACTTGTGGCAGATTTTTTATGGAAATAAACGATTCAAACAAGCGTATTGATAAAGGAGAGAGCCATGAAAATCAGAATGAAAGACATTGCAAAAATGGCCAATGTATCTGAAGCTGCAGTTTCTTTAGTTTTAAATGATAAACCTTCAAGAATTTCTGAAAAAAAGAAGCAAGAAATAAAAACGATCGCAAAAGAATTAAATTATGTTCCAAATATTGCCGCTCAAAGTCTAGCAAAGAAAGCTTCTCAAACCATCGGCGTCGTTATTCCAGATATTGAAAATCCATTTTTTTCAAAGCTTTGCAAACAATTAGAAGAACAATTTAGAGCATTGGGCTATTTAACGATTATTGTTAATTCCAATGACGATTTTACTGTAGAAAAAAATCTGATTCAAATGTTGTTGAATCGTGGTGTTGATGGGCTGATCATTGCGTTATCGAATGAGTCTTTTTCCTTCAAAGAAGAGCAAGAACGTTTCTTGAAAGAGATCGATGCTCCCTTCGTTTTAGTTGATAGGCAGGTTTCATTTACTGGAGTTAATCAAGTCTATTTTGATAGCCAAGCTGGTGGCAAAATTTCTACAGAATATCTTTTGGAAAATGGGCATCAAAATATTGCCTTTATGACAGGGGATTTTAAAGTTCCAAGTACACTCGATCGTATCAACGGGTATAAACAAGCATTAGAAAGTTATGGTGTAAAAGTAAGAGAAGACTACATCATTGAAACCGGCTATCGTTTTAATGACGGTATGGAAAAAGCAAAGGAACTTTTTGCGCTTCCAGCGGCCACAGCTGTGCTCACATCCAATGATATGGTTGCTTTTGGTGTATTAAAACAAGCATTGAGTAGTGGAAAGTCGATTCCAGAAGATCTATCGATTATTGGGTATGACCGTTTAGAGATGGCGGATATTCTAGGGATTTCATTAGCCACAGTAGAGCAAAATAGTTCGGCTTTAACAGAGCAAGCTGTTGTGTTATTGAAGAATATTCTTACCAAGAAGAAACAAAAAACAGAGTCGATTATTTTGAAACCCAAGCTATTTAAAGGTGAAAGTGTCAAAAAATTAAAATAGTGATTGACTAAGCGGAAATAAAACGCTATCATAATAAACAGATAGGTTAAGCGGTTAATCTAAAAATACTTTTTTAATCATTGAAAAAGTATTTTTTTATACCATTTAGGTAATGCGCTTAACCTAAGAAGGAGGAAGGATTTATGCTAAAAGAAAAAAGACCGATCATCATCGACACAGACCCAGGAATTGACGACGCAGTAGCTTTATCAATCGCCCTTAACCATCCAAAATTAGACGTTAAGTTATTAACAACTGTTGCAGGAAATGTAAACGCACACAAAACAACCGAGAATACATTGAAACTAGTGTCATTTTTTGATAAACAAGTACCTGTTGCTAAAGGTTGCGACAAACCTTTATTGATTCAGCTTGAAGATTCGGCAGACATTCATGGTGAAAGTGGGATGGACGGCTACGATTTTCCAGAAGCTATTGCAAAAGCGCTCGATGTTCACGCTGTTGAAGCAATGAAAGACTGTATCCTTAAAAGTACAGAGCCGATCACCTTAGTTCCAATAGCAGCATTAACAAACATCGCATTACTTTTCAGTATGTATCCAGAAACAAAGCAAAACATTAAAGAAATCGTCATGATGGGCGGTTCGTTAGCGAGAGGAAACACGAATACTAGTGCAGAATTCAACACATATGTCGATCCACATGCAGCACAAATCGTTTTCCAATCAGGCGTTCCAATTGTGATGGTTGGCTTGGATGTGACCAGTACAGCAGTATTAACTAAAAATGAAATAGAAAAAATCAAAGAATTCGGTGAAGTCGGTAATATGTTTTACTCCTTATTCCAACATTATCGTGGCGGTAGTTTACAGACTGGGTTAAAAATGCATGATGTGTGTGCCATTGCCTACTTAACTGACCCAGAATTATTCACAGTTCAAGAAACGTTTATTGAAATTGCTTTAGATGGACCAGCAGCAGGTGCTACAGTTGCTGATTTAAAAATGAAATATCATGATACGACGAATGCAGTTGTTTGTTTAGATATTGATATACCAGCGTTTCAACAATGGGTTGTTTTAAATTTAGAAAAAATAAATTAAAGAAGGAGTCATATTATGATTGAGTCATTGTTAGTATTAGTTGTCTTAGCTCTGGTTGCTTATTTGATTATTAAAAATTATCATCCCGCTCTAAGTTTGATTAGTGGAGCATTGATTTTGTTACTGTTTGCGGTCTTGTTAGGCCATCCTCTTTATCCTGCGGGCGAAGGAACAGGTTTAGCCTTTTTCGATATCTTTTTGAAATTTAAAGATACAATCATCGCTCAAGTCAGTTCAGCAGGGATCGTGATCATGATTTTATTTGGTTACTCTGGGTATATGAATGTAATCGGTGCCAATCAGGTGGCTGTGAACATTCTAGTAAAACCGTTGCAAAAAATTAAATCAAAAGCCTTGTTTGTACCTCTTGTTTTCTTAGTAGGAAATCTAATGTCTTTGGTAGTCCCAAGTGCTTCTAGTTTAGCAATTATTTTGATGGCGATCTTGTATCCAATGTTATCTAGTATGGGAATTTCTTCGCTAACGGCTGCTGGGGTAATCGCAATGACTGCAACGATCATGCCATCTCCACTTGGGGCAGATAATGTGATCGCCGCTCAAACATTAGGGTATGATCTTTTAACGTATGTTGCTTGGCATGCTAAAATTTCAATTCCGACATTATTGATTATGGCAGTGGCACACTATTTCTGGCAAAAATATTGTGATAAAAAAGAAGGCGATTCTGCATTTGTCGCGATTGACGATGCAGGTTTAACGAAACAAGAAGAATCAAATACACCAAAAATATATGCATTGTTACCGTTGTTACCATTAATTTTGATTTTGATTGTTGGGATTACAGGAATGTTCGTTAAGGGAATTCAAATGGATATTTTCGTCTTAACCTTTATTTCATTTTTTGTGGCGGTAGCATTTGAAACGATTCGACATAAATCATATAAAAAAATTCAAGACTCAGCAGCAGAAATGTTTAAAGGTATGGGTCAAGGTTTTAGTCAAGTCGTTATGTTGGTTGTCGGTGGTTCATTATTCACAACTGCTATCCAATCCTTAGGAATCATAGATAACATGATGTCTTCTATAGAAACTTCAGCTTCTGCTGGCCTTGTGACAACGCTGATTTTCAGTGGTGCAACTACACTTTTCGGAATATTAAGTGGCGGCGGTCTAGCAATGTTTTATGCGGTGATTGAATTGATTCCTGATATTGCAACAAAAGCTGGTATCGATGGTATTCTGATTGCCTTACCTATGCAAATGATCGCAAACTTAGCAAGAACGATTTCACCAGTTGCAGCTGTTGTGATGATCGTAGCGTCAACAGTTGGTGTGAGTCCAGTTCGAGTTTTGAAACGGACAAGTGTCCCAACAATCATAGGGATTATTTGTGTGGTCGTATTATCTATTCTCCTGTTACCGTATTAATGAATGAAGGATATAATCAGTATTTTTCGGAGATGACTATAAATGGAAATAACCTTGGCTGAGCCAAAAGATTTCAACGTAATCAATCAGTTGTTTGAAGCAGCAAAAAGACAAATGATTCAAGATAATATACACCAATGGACAAAGGCCTATCCAAATGAACAAATCGTTCAAAATGATATTAGAGATCATTTGTTAGTTAAATTAGTGGATAATGATAAAATAGTTGCAGTTGCAACCTTGAATATTACACGGGAAAAGGAATATATAGTAAGACGGATTGCAACAGATCCAAATTATCTGTCAAATGGTTATGCTTCTATTTTACTGAATGATATAATAAATAGAGCAAAAGAAAAAAATGGAAAACATATTTATTCAAGTACAAATCACTCCAATCTCAAAATGCAGCATTTTTTTAAAAAGCACGGTTTTGAAAAGATTTCAGAGTATACTGAAATTGAAAGAGAGCATCTGGGTTCTTTCTATAAGTATTTGAAGAAAATATAAGTAAGGAGAGTCCGCGATGAACAAAGTAATTGTTTTAGGAAGTATCAATATGGATATGGTTATGGAAACAGACCGACTGCCCAAAGTAGGAGAAACCCTTTTGGGGGAAAGCATCGACTATTATGTTGGCGGGAAAGGAGCCAATCAAGCTGTTGCCGCTGCTCGTATCGGAGCGGATGTGTCTTTGATTGGGAAAATCGGTGATGATACATTTGGTTCAAAAGTCTATAAGCACCTGGAAAATGAAAAAGTTGATGTTAGTGCAGTCACATCTGAAAAAAATATTTTTACAGGTGTTGCCTCTATCTTTAAATTAAAAGAAGACAATGCGATTGTTGTTTTACCGGGAGCAAATATGTTGTTGAGTGCCATCGAAGATGCTTTAAACGAAAAAATCAAGGCTGAGGATGTACTATTGACTCAACTCGAGATTCCAACCGAAACAGTAAAAAAAGGCTTGGCATTAGCAAAAGATAAAGGCGCAATAACAATTTTAAATCCAGCGCCGTATAACGAAAAAGTGATTGATATGCTGCCATTCGTAGATATCATCACACCGAATGAAACAGAATTTGAAGGTTTATTAGGCCACTCGATCACTGATGGTGAGCAGTTTGAAAAAGAAATGCTGAAATGGTCAAAAGCAAATAAAACACAGCTGATTGTAACTCGTGGCGGGGATGGAATTTCTTATACAATGGAGAATGACGTGATCACGATTCCAGCCGAAAAAGTAACCGTTGTTGATACGACAGGTGCGGGAGACACATTTAATGGGATTTTAGCAGCGTGTTTAGCAAAAGGTATGCCTATTTCAGAGTCAGTTAAGATTTCAGGAAAAGGAGCATCCCTTTCTGTTACTAAACTAGGCGCCCAAACGGGAATGCCAACGTTAACTGAAGTTGAAGCATTTTAATTATATAATGTCAAAAGCAGTTTTTTTCATTTAATACAACAAAAATAGCTTAGTATAAAAGCAGCATTCAAATGAAGTGAGCTTTAAAAATCACCTTATTTTGAATGCTGCCTTTATGTATTATTTATTTGATTTCTCTGTTTGATTATCTAAAATTTCCTTTGCTAATCGTTTTGCAGTCGGTGTAACGGCCAAACCACCTTCAGCGGTTTCTTTAAAAATTTGAGGCATTTGACGGCCAACTTGATACATCGCAGCCACGACTTCATCTGGTGGAATTACACTACGAATACCGGCTAAGGCCATGTCAGCTGAAATAAAAGCTTGTGAAGAGCCTAAGGCATTACGCTTTACACAAGGAACCTCCACTAGGCCAGCTACAGGATCACAAATTAATCCCATCATGTTTTTTAAAGTAATTGCAATAGCTTGTGCAGCTTGATCAGCTGAGCCGCCCGCAGCACATACTAAAGCGGCACTGGCCATCGCACTAGCAGATCCAATTTCTGCCTGGCAACCGCCTTCAGCACCACTGATTGATGAATTATTGGCAATCACCAGACCAAAAGCGCCGGCAGTAAATAGAAAATCTAATTGCTGTTCATGTGTGAGCTGTAATTTTTCAATCGCCGCCATCAAAACACCTGGTACTACACCGGCACTTCCAGCGGTCGGTGTTGCACAAATCAAGCCCATATTGGCATTGACTTCATTTACAGCAACAGCATTTCTAACAGCCGTTAAAATCGTTTCTCCGCTTAAAAAGTTTCCATTTTGGATATATTCATTAAGCCGAGTGGCATCACCGCCAGTAATTCCTGTTACAGAGGTCACACCATCGACTCCTTCTTCAATTGATTGCTTCATAACAGTAAGATTACGTTCCATTGTTTCGATGATTCGTTCGCGGCTATGACCGTGATTTTCTATCTCAGTTGCGATCATCAATTCGGCAACCGATGGAAATTCTGCGGCTTGTTTCACTAATTCTTCTATAGATAGAAACATAAATAGTTTGCTCCTTTAATTTAGATTAATCAAAATAATTTACACTATAAATGTGAGGGATTTGTACCAGCTTCATTGTAACATCACCAATATCAGCGTGGTCGATTTCAATGATCATAATTGCTTTTTCACCTTTGGATTCCCGTGTCACTGTCATTGTTCCGATATTTATATTTGTATCAGACAATAGATTGGTGACCTTAGCTATCATTCCCGGTACATCTTGATGAACGATAATAAAGGTAGGGGTCCCCATCGTCAAAGAAATTTTAAAACCGTTTAACTCAGAGATTTGAATATTACCGCCACCAATCGATATCCCTGTGACAGAAAGTTTTCGATAGCCTTTAGAGACAAGTAATTTAACTGAATTCGGATGCTCAGCTTTTTCTTTTAATGGAACGAATAAAACTTCCATGTCTTGTTCATGAGCGATCTTTAAAGAATCAGCAAGACGCTCGTCATCAGGCTCCATATCCAATAAACCACCTACTAAGGCAATATCTGTTCCATGACCACGATATGTTTTTGCGAAAGATTCATATAAATAAATATCAACAGTATCAGGCTGTTCACCAAAAATACTTCGAACGATTTTTCCAATTCGGGCAGCACCAGCTGTATGAGAGCTACTTGGACCGATCATAACTGGACCAATGATATCAAAAACACTTTTATAACGTAAATTCTCCATTGTTTATTTCACCTATCTTCTTAATTTAAAACTAACAAGAGTCTATCACAACTAAATACAAGAAACTACAGAAACGTTGATAGTTATTTATATTTTAGAATATCTATTTTATTTAGTAATCCTAATTTGAATATTGGGATAGGAAAATAATAATTTTAATTGGATTTTATTTTACAATATGTTACAATAAAATTACGGATTAGAAATAAGGAGGATTTTAAATGGATAAAATAATTGGAACTATATTTGTAGGTGCCACATTAGTGAGTTTGTTTGCTATGCCTGAAACAACACAAGCAGCGAACAAATGGAATATTATTGATATAGAAGAGTCAATTGAAATTCCAAGTTGGGCAAGTGGCAATAAGACACCTGAATTTGTAATTCATGAAACCAATACTGCTGGAGTTCCACCGCTTATCATACGCCATACGAAGGGAAACAAAACTGGTTTTTTAACTAGGAAAGAATATTATAAATTACCCAACTCTATTGAATGGTATGCAAAATATAGCGGTCACATTCAATAAGAGCATTTGAAACAAGAAATCCACAGGAGAGAGTCTCTTGTGGATTTTTTTGTAGAAAGTTAGATAAAAACACTATTTCATGATAGAACACTTGAAAATTAATTAGAGAGAGAGTATAATAGTCAAGTGTGCATTTTTTGCATACAGGTTTTCTTTGATTCGTCAAAGAATGACGTGGGAGGAGAAATCTTCATCTCCAATTAACCACATCACGGACTCAAGGAGGTATGTCTCGTGGCAAAAAAAGTAGAAAAATTAGTTAAATTGCAAATTCCTGCAGGTAAAGCAACACCAGCTCCGCCAGTAGGTCCAGCACTAGGTCAAGCGGGTATCAACATTATGGGATTCACTAAAGAATTCAACGCTCGTACAGCTGATCAAGCTGGTTTGATTATTCCAGTAGTAATCTCTGTATATGAAGACCGTTCATTTACATTTATTACTAAAACACCACCAGCTGCAGTATTACTTAAAAAAGCTGCAAAAATCGAAAAAGGTTCTGGTGAGCCAAACAAAAATAAAGTAGCGAATGTTTCTAAAGATCAAGTGAAAGAAATCGCTGAACTTAAAATGGCAGACCTAAACGCAGCAGACGTTGAAGCGGCTATGCGCATGGTTGAAGGAACTGCAAGAAGCATGGGAATCACTGTAGGATAATTTTTTATTCAAGGGACCCCAAAGAAGTAGCTTCTCAGTTTATTTCATATTCAAAGATATGAATTACGTGGGAGGTTCGACCGTTATAACCACAATCAAGGAGGAAACAAAATGGCTAAAAAAAGCAAAAAAATGCAAGATGCATTAAAAAAAGTTGAAGCAACAAAAGTTTACCCTGTAGCAGAAGCAATCGCTTTGGCTAAAGATACAAATATTGCAAAATTCGACGCAACTGTTGAAGTTGCTTACCGTTTAAATGTAGACCCTAAAAAAGCAGACCAACAAATCCGTGGTGCAGTAGTATTACCTAACGGAACTGGTAAAACACAAAGCGTTTTAGTTTTCGCTAAAGGCGACAAAGCTAAAGAAGCTGAAGCAGCTGGTGCTGACTATGTTGGTGACGCTGATATGGTTCAAAAAATCCAAGGTGGATGGTTTGGATTTGACGTAGTTGTAGCAACTCCAGACATGATGGCTGAAGTTGGTAAATTAGGTCGTGTCTTAGGTCCTAAAGGCCTTATGCCTAACCCTAAAACTGGTACTGTAACAATGGACGTAACAAAAGCTGTTAACGAAGTAAAAGCTGGTAAAGTAACTTACCGTGTTGACAAAGCTGGAAACATCCACGTACCAATCGGTAAAGTTTCATTTGATAATGAAAAATTACTAGAAAACTTCAATACAATCAACGATGTATTGTTAAAAGCTAAACCATCAGCAGCAAAAGGTCAATATATCAAAAACATTTCAGTAACAACTACATTTGGACCTGGAATCCATGTTGACCAAGCTTCTTTCTAATTAGAAAAGCTGAATAAGTAAAAAAATTATTGACTCAACTACCTGTCTCATGGTAAGGTAGTTGAGGTTAATAATTAACTGTACCGAAGACAGTAGGTGACGCAAGTCTTAATTTCCTACCGAGGACAATTGTTGATACATACAATTACGTCCCTCTATGTCAACGGTGGCATGGAGTTTTTTGCTGTGAAACACAGTTTGTTATGAAAACTGATGTTGAACAGTACTAGAGGAGCGAAGCGACTGTAGAATCATTACGAGCGGAGCGAGCCTGTACTTATCTTTAATCACAACAATTGAGCTCTAACCATCAATAATCAGGAGGTGAAAATAAATGAGTGAAGCAGCAATCGCTAAAAAAGAAACCCTAGTAGAAGAAGCAACAGCTAAGTTCCAATCAGCAGCTTCTGTAGTCATCGTTGACTATCGTGGTTTAACTGTAGAAGAAGTGACTAACTTACGTAAACAATTGCGTGATGCAAATGTTGAAATGAAAGTTATCAAAAACTCTATCCTTTCACGTGCAGCTAAAAAAGCTGGACTAGAAGGTATGGACGAAGTATTTACAGGCCCTACAGCAGTCGCTTTCAGTAACGACGATGTAGTAGCACCTGCTAAAATCATCGACGAATTTGCAAGTACTGCAAAAGCATTGGAAATCAAAGGTGGCGTTATTGAAGGTAAAGTATCTTCAGTAGAAGAAATGACATCTTTAGCAAAACTTCCAAGTCGCGATGGACTACTTTCTATGCTATTATCTGTATTACAAGCGCCAGTCAGACAAGTGGCTTACGCTGTCAAAGCAGTGGCAGAAAAAGAAGACGAAGTTGCATAATTGCAGCTTAGTAACAAACTAAACTAAAAAATAATGAATTATTAAAACGGAGGAAACCATAATGGCATTGAACATTGAAAACATTGTTGCAGAATTAGAAGGCGCAACTATTTTAGAATTAAACGACTTAGTAAAAGCTATTGAAGAAAAATTTGACGTATCTGCAGCAGCTCCTGTAGCAGCAGCAGCAGGACCAGCAGCAGCTGGCGAAGAACAAACTGAATTCACTGTAGAATTAACTGCAGCTGGAGACCAAAAAGTTAAAGTTATCAAAGCAGTTCGTGAAGCAACTGGTCTTGGCTTGAAAGAAGCTAAAGCAGTAGTTGATGGCGCACCTGCACCAGTTAAAGAAGGCGTTTCTAAAGATGAAGCAGAAGCTTTAAAAGCTGCTTTAGAAGAAGTTGGCGCTTCAGTAACAGTAAAATAATCTTTTTAAGATTGAATTTCGAGCTAGAATCCAAATGGATTCTAGCTTTTTTATTTAACCAAATGAAGTTCAGAGCATATCAATCGAATTTTTTGACGGAGGCGTATAAAATTATAGATGTATAATCATCTATTGATAAAGAGAAGAGGGAGAGCTTACGATGGAAAGAGAAATCAGCATTGCAGTAACTTGTAAAGATTGCGAAAACGAAATGACAGGCAAATTTCTATTAAATACGAGAACCGACAAAGCAGATCATCAAAGAGTAAACATTCCTTTAGGAGAATTGACGCTTTCAGATAATGAAATTGAATTAGTTTGTGATGATATTTTAGTGGATGATGAAATAAATCTACACTATGATTGTGAGAATTGTGGTACTAAAAATCATGTAACGATTTTGGTGACAGATGAGATGAAATAAAAATGATAATTAAATGATATAAACTGATTTTCAGATGCATTTCTTTCGCAAGAAAATAAATAATCTGTTAGCATAATTAAGTACTCATTATTAACATTTATTCTATTTATAAGGGAGGTCATATGTATGCATTGGTTATGGGTTTTAATCGTAGGTGGCGTTATCGGAGCAATTGCCGGAGCGATCACAAGTAAAGGGAAATCAATGGGTTGGATTTTCAATATTATTGCGGGTCTTGTAGGCTCATCAATTGGTCAATCACTTCTAGGAAGTTGGGGACCTCAAGTTGCCGGTATGGCATTATTTCCATCAATTATTGGTGCCGTGATTTTAGTTGCTGTTGTATCATTTTTTGTTGGTAAAAACTAAATGGGTCAATAAGAAAAAAGCTAGGAGATTAAATTCTCTTAGCTTTTTGTTATAATGTAAATCAATTAGTAATTGTGCTTAAATATTTAACTAAATAATTCATCAATAAATCCTTCATAATCTTTCACTCTTAAAAGATTATTTAACTTCTCTTGATTTGAAAAGGTATCGATCATAAAATCAAATAATTGCCGAAATTTTTTCATATCATCTTGATTTATAACGATCATAATAATCACTTGAACATAGTGATTCCCCCATTTTACAGGCCGATCATTTAAAATAATAGAGATCCCCGTTTTTTCAGCACTCATTTCAATTGCATGTGGTAAGGCGACTGAGTTATTGAATGAGGTCGCAGACATTTTCTCTCGTTCTTTGATTAAGTCAATAAAATGAGCATCAATATAGTTTTTTTCGATCAATTGAGCACCTAGATGTTCAATGTATAGATTTGGAGTGTTTAGATAAATGTTTCGTTCAAACCTTTCTGGTGTTAAGTATGTTTGGACGCTTTCTTTTAAAAATTTCAACAATTTTTCCTGCTTTACTAGTTGGATAGATTGTTGGATTTTTTTTATATCTTTTCCTGATAAAAAGGGTGAAATTGGAACGATATGTTCCAGTTTCTTTATTTCTATAGTCGATAAAACTAAATCGGCTTCTTGCATTTCGGTTAGATTTTTCCTGTCTAATTGATAAAAAGTTCCTACAATATTCAAACTAGATTTGAATGTATCCCCGATTTTATAGATCAAACGCTTGTGCATATTATAATATTCAGGCGTATAAATCACACAACTTAATTTATTCTCTGTCTCAAATTTTTCCTCAAAGTAAGAGCCAATGTGAAGTGCAATAAAGGTAATTTCATCATCTGAAATTGGAATATTGATTTGTTTTTGAATCTGTTTGGCAATGAAAACAGCGACTTCATAAATAAAAGCATAGGATTGTTTGATTTCTTCAGATAAAGGATTATGAACTTGCTTACCATTCTTTGCTCGTGAGATCAAATTCGACACATGCAACGCTAAATTCAATACCAACTCGTCTGAAATATGAGTAATAAAATATTTTTCGGCAACAGTTTTCATCATCGTTGAAATAAAGGTATAGACAGAATTGCCCATGTAATCTTTTAAGAAAGCATCATTTGATGGTGAGATTTTAGTCATTAATAAAAGGGTTAAATTGTTGATTTCATAATGATCCATTTCTACAGTAAAAGCTTGATCGATATCTTTTCCAATCTCCGTAGCAATTTGATATTCAATTTGATCGTTAGTAAACAGTTTAGGAATAAAATCAACTTCAGATCGTTGATGATGTTGAAGACGATTAATAGCGATAGCGATATGGAGCAATAGACTGTTAATAGCATAACCGTTTATGTAGAGATGTTGACTACTCAAATGGTTGATCACGATTTTTTGAATTGTTTCAATCGGAATATCTGGGAATACTGTTTGAATGTAATCGACGGATTGAAAACTTTGTAGAGCTTCATCCTGTAGCATATCACTAGTGAGCTTTCGAAAGTTAGATTCGTCACCTTCCATACTTAAAAAATGCCTATGTTTAATGATTTTTAAATGATAGTTATTCATTTTTTTACGTAGCCGAATAGTATCTTTTTCTATAGTTGGAATACTGACAAATAAAGTTTCTGCAACTTCAAAGTAATCGACATTTTTATGTTTGATTAATAAATTCATCAAATAATTCATACGTTCGACAGGTGTATTCAATTCCTGTTTAGTATAAGAAACAAATTCGTCGGTTTGAACACTGCTGTCGATCTTATATCCTTGTCTGGAGGATTGGATCATTTCAAAATCAGCATTTTGATTGATTCGAGCTACATAGTTACGTATCGTTCTTGTTGACGTGGACAACGCTTCAGCTAGAAAAGTTGAAGATAGCCAATTATGATGTTGAATCAAAAGCTTTACGAGTGCCGCTTCTTTCTTATTTAAGGACACAATATCCGCTCCTCTCCACGTTTTTATATCTCTTATTATTCTTTGTTTTAAATAGCAAATCAAGTACAGTTGCTTCCGCCAAAGCAGTAAGAGGAGGAAAGAATCATATTTGATAGGGATGTGTAAAACGTAGATGATAAGAGTGTAATAACTGAGTGAGCTTGTTTAGTTTTTATTGTTAAATTAGAAAGGAGAAAAAACATGAGTGAATTAAATGTATTATTAGTCTGCGGATCAGGTGCAAGCAGTGGATTTATGGCTGCTAATATGCGTAAGGCAGCTAAAGTAAAAAATTTAGACATGAGTATTGTAGCCAGAAGTGAATCGGAAATTGAAAACTATATTGAGGAAATCGATGCGTTGATGGTAGGGCCACATCTTGAATATATCATTGATGAAATCGATGAGATTATTCATGGGTTTCCGGTAAAAGTTATTCTGATGAAAAAAGAGTATTATGCGACGTTAGATGGTGATGCGGCTGTTGAACATTTGGTACGTTCGTTAAAAGAAGACGAATAATGTAAAAAAAGGAGACGTAAATATGAATAAGTTGATCTTTTGGTTGGAAAATAGTTTCTCACCTAAAATGAATAGAGTGAATAATAATCCTTGGATCGTTAGCATTAAAGATTCAATCATGCAGACGTTACCTTTTATTTTCTTAGGTTCGATTTTTTCGATGTTGGCCATTTTGAACGAGTATTTTCCAGCATTACCAAGTTTTTGGGTGCCTTTTGGTTGGACGATGGGAAAAATTTCACTGTTTGTAGCATTTTTGATTCCATTTAACTTAATGGAGAAAAAAAGATTACGAAAGCAAAGAATTGTCGCTGGGATGAGTGGTTTAGTTTTGTTCTTAATGATCATTTCACCCCAAATTGAGAAAGACGGTGTGGTCGGTTTTGGTCATGACGCATTGGGAGCTGGCGGGATGTTTGTTGCAATCGTTGCCGGATTGATTGCTGGATTTGTCTTGGTCACCTTAGGAAAATTTACATTCTTTAAAGAAGAATCAGTGATTCCTGATTTTGTCAGAGCTTGGTTTGATTCTATGTTGCCGATTGGAATTATTATCATTTTTGGCTGGGTCGTTGTTTTGATCATGAAAGTGGATTTATACAACATTGTTTTAAGTATTTTTATGCCATTATCGAGCTTTATGGAATCTCCTGGAGGTTTTGTAGGGATGATGTTTTTAATTTGTTTTCTTTATTCAATGGGGATTTCTACTTGGGTTTTGACACCAGTGGTTCAGCCAGTTTTGCTAAAAGCAATTGCTGAAAATATTGCACTAGTTCAAAATGGTACAGCATCTGTTGAGACGTTAAATTTAGTTACCAGCAGCACCTTATATTCAGCTTATCTATGGATTGGTGGAATTGGTTGTACGATGCCATTGGTTTTAATGATGATGCGAGCGCGATCTAAGAAAATCAGTGCACTAGGCAAAGCATGTATCGTACCATCGATTTTTAATATCAATGAGCCGGTGATTTTCGGTGCTGTTGCGTGGAATCCGTTGTTGATGATTCCAATGTGGCTGCAAGGAATTATTTTACCGATCGTGATTTATATTTTTACAAAGGTAATTCCATTTGCACCAATTCCTAAAGTTCAGTTTGAATTGTGGTATTGTCCGTTTCCATTTGCAACTTGGTTTACGACTGGGACGATTACTGGGATTATCTTGATGCTAGTTATTTTTGCGATATCGACAGCTATTTGGTATCCATTTTTTAAAGCATACGATGACCAAGAAACAAAAGCTGAAAATCAAACGATAAAGGAGGCTTGATTATATGGACGATATATTATCAGAGCAAGCGATGAAAATTATTTTATTTGCTGGAGATGCCAGAGTTAATTGTAAAAATGCCCTTGTTGCAACTGAAAAGAACGATTTTGAAACAGCTGCAGAAGAAATGAAAGTTGCCAAAACGAATATTACTGAAGCACATAAAATTCAAACGCAAGCTATCCAAAGTGAAATGGGCGAAGAGACAAAACAACATGAGCATTCTTTGTTATTCACACATGCGCAAGATACATTGATGACGATTTATAGTGAAATCAATATGGCTAATCACTTAATCAAAATAGCCAAGCAACTCAATGATCGTTTAACAATACTTGAAAAAAATTAAAGAAAAGAGGGCAAGAGTATGTATCAAGTACCAACTGGGTTTCCAAAAGATTTTTTATGGGGCGGAGCTGTTGCTGCTAATCAATGCGAAGGAGCGTATGAGTACGAAGGCAAAGGTATAAGTGTTGCTGATATCAATGAGTTTAGAGCGGATCTGCCATTAGAAAAAAGATCGAACGCAGAAATTTCTACCAGCTACATTGAAGAAGCTTTGAGTAGTAAAATAGGTATTTTTCCGAAGAGATGGGGAATCAATTTCAAGGAAACCTATCCAACGGATTTAAAATTGTTAGGAGATATGGGCTTAAAACTATTTAGAACCTCGATCGATTGGTCGCGGATTTTCCCAAACGGCGATGATCTTGAACCAAACGAAGCAGGATTGCTTTTTTATGACAAACTGATTGATGAAATTATCGCAAATGGCATGGAACCAATGATTACACTTTCTCACTATGAGATGCCATTGAATCTTACATTAAATTATAAAGGCTGGTATTCAAGAGAAGTCGTGGATTTCTTTGTTCGTTACTGTAAAGTTATTTTTGACCGCTACCGAGGCAAAGTAAACTATTGGATCGTGATCAACCAGATCAATTTGATCGGTCATGAATCATTTAATCATTTAGGGATAGCCGAGGATAAAGTAGAAAATTTGCAGGAGGCAAAATATCAAGGGGTGCATCATATGATGGTAGCATCGGCCTTAGCGACTGAGTATGCTCATCAAGTCGATGAAAATTATGAAGTAGGGATGATGCTTTGTGGCGGTCCAGAATATGCGGCAACCTGTGATCCAGAAGATGTTTTGGCAACGCTGAAAATCAATCAAATGCAGTATTTTTTTGCTGATGTATTATTGAGAGGCTACTATCCAGGTTATGCGTTTCGCTATTTTGAAGAACATGATATTAAGCTAGAATTTGCAAAAGGGGATGAAGCTGCTCTGAAAAATACAGCAGATTTCTTGTCATTTTCTTATTATTATACGCAAATTTGTGATGCAAAACATGATGAACCTTATCGGAACAAAACTCTGCCAGCAAATCCTTGGGGTTGGACGATTGATCCACTTGGGTTGAGAACATTACTTAATTCTTTTTATGACCGCTATCAATGTCCACTCTACATAACAGAAAATGGCATCGGCTGTTATGATAAGTTAGAAGAAGATGGAAGAGTTCATGATAATTATCGAATCGATTATTACAAAGGCCATATCGAACAAATGAAAGAAGCAATCAAAGATGGCGTTGATCTTAGAGGTTATTGTGCTTGGGGACCAATCGATATTATCAGCTGTTCTTCTTCTGAAATGAGCAAAAGATATGGATTTATTTATGTCGATCAAGATGATTACGGGAAAGGGAGTCAAAAACGGTATTTGAAGGATAGTTATGATTGGATGAAAAAGGTTATAGCTAGTAACGGAGAAGTACTATAGCAGTGTTTAAAAAAAGATCCAACAACCAAGATAAAATCTGGTTGTCGGATCTTTTTCTTATCAAATTATCTCTTAATCAATTTCACAACAACTTCACATCGCGCTGTTTGTGGAAACATATCAACTGACTGCATATATTTCACATCAAAAACTTTAGCTAAATCAACTAAATCTTTTGCAAGCGTCGACACATTACAAGATATATAAACCATCTTCTTTGGAGGTTGCTTTAAAATGGCCTTCAGCAGTTTTTGATCCAATCCGGTTCTAGGAGGATCAACAATGATTGCATCAGGTTTAAAACCGCTCTGAAGCCATTTAGGCAACAATTCTTCAGCTGTCCCCACTTCATAATGGGTATTCGTAACACCTAAGCGTTCAGCGTTCATCTTAGCATCTTCGATCGCTGCTGGAATGATATCCATCCCTCGAACTTCTTTGGCTTGTTTAGCAATACTTAAACCAATTGTTCCGACACCACAATAGGCGTCAACAACTGTTTCATTTGGTTGTAAGTCTAAAGCTTTCAAGGCTTCATTATATAGAACTTCCGTTTGTTCTGGATTTAGCTGGAAAAAGGCTCTAGGAGATAAATCAAAAGTTACTTCGTTGATTTGCTCTTCAATACTTTCTTTACCCCAAACATGAATAGTTTCATCCCCCATAACAATCGATGTTCGTTTATTTTGAACGTTTTGCATAATCGAAACAACCTCTGGAAGATGTTGTGTGATTTCTTCGATCAAGGCTTTTTTCTGTGGAAATTTTACGGATTGCGTAATGAAAACAACTTGGACTTCATTTGTTTTGACACCGACACGCACCATTAAAGTTCGGAAGATACCGCTATTTTTTCGTTCATTATAAATTGGTAATTGATATTTGTTTAACAACTCTACTAAAGCGTTCATGACTTTAGTTGTCGCTGGTTGTTGAACGAGGCAATCATCAATAGGAACTAAACGATGAGAATCCGCTTGATAAAGACCAGCCTCAACTTCTCCCTCGATTTTACGTAATTGAAATTGCGCTTTATTCCGATAATTCCAAGGATTTTTCATTCCGATTGTTTTGGGTAGCTGATAATTTTCATAGTTTCTTGGTCTGAACTTATTTAGTGACTGTTTTAATAGATCTCTTTTGAAGAGTAGCTGTGCCGGATAAGCTAAATGTTGCAGCTGACAGCCACCACAAGCTTCGTAAACTGGACAAGGCGGCACGACACGTTCAGGGGCTGCTTTTACGATTTTTTTCAATTTGCCTTCAACAAAACGAGGGGCTATTTTTGTGATTTCTACAGAGATATCTTCTTTTGGTAAAGCACCAGGTACGAATACGATCGTCTTTTTGTAATAGCCGATGCCTTCACCGTTGATACCTAAACGTTTTATTTTTAAAGGAATCGTTTGTCCTTCTTTTAATAGTTGTGTGGTCATAATTCCATCCTTTTGATCCGTAGATCTATTAATCAAATATATCGATAGTTCTTATTTTAGCACAATTTGCCTAGTTTAGCTTCTGTCAAATATATGTTATAGTAGAATATATGTTCTCACTAGAAAGGCGGAGAAAGATGGAAACAATCACGAAAATTACAAAAGACAAAGGTCAGTTTTATCTTATCTGGCTGTCTTCAGGAGAAAAATTACGTGTATCTGAGGATACTTTAGTCCGACAACGGTTGTTAAAAGGACAAGAATTATCAGATGAAATGGTCGAAAAAATAAAAAAAGCTGGTTCTTATGATGTGGGTTTGCAAATGTCCTTAAATTATTTGAGCTATCAGTTACGTTCGAAAAAAGAAATTTTAGATTATTTGAAAGAAAAGGAAATTTTACCGGAAGATCGAAAAAGCATCGTGATCCGCTTAGAAGAAATGAACCTTTTAGATGATAAAATATTTAGTGAAAGTTATGTCCGTACCTTGATGCGAACAAGTGATAAAGGACCCAAAATGATTGAACAACAACTAAAACGAAAAGGCTTGAATGACGAAGACATTCAACATGGGTTAACTTTTTATACTATGGATGAACAAGTAGAAGTAGCAAAAGCAACGGCTGAAAAGGCCATGAGACGTTACCGGACAAAGAGTTTCAAAGATGCCTTGCAAAAAGTCCAAATGCATTTGATGCAAAAAGGGTTTAATCGTGAAGTGATCGATTTGGCTTTAGAAGAGCTATCTTTTGAAAAAGATGAAGACCAAGAATTAGATGTGATCAGAAAAGAAGGCGATAAATTATGGGAAAAGCATCGTAAATTAGATTCCTATAAACGCTTAATGAAAGTCAAACAAGGACTTTTCCAGAAACGCTTTGACTCAGATTTGATTCAGCAATATTTTGATGAAAAGGAATTAGAGAATGAAGAATGAAAAATATTGGGAGACTTGGAGTACGGAAGAGCTTCAGTCATTTCAAGAAGAATTTATAGCTTGGTATGAAAAAGAAAAACGAAATTTACCCTGGCGAGTCAATCTAGATCCATATCGTATTTGGATCTCAGAAATCATGCTGCAGCAAACTCGTGTTGATACGGTGATCGATTATTATTATCGTTTTATGGAATGGTTTCCGACGATCAAGGATTTAGCTGAAGCCCCAGATGATCGATTATTAAAAGCTTGGGAAGGTTTAGGTTATTACTCCAGAGCAAGAAATTTAAAAGTTGCAGCTCAGCAGATCATGGCAGAATTTAATGGCCAGATGCCAGAAACAATCGAAGAAATCCGCCAATTAAAAGGAATCGGGCCCTATACGGCAGGTGCAATCGGGAGTATTGCGTTTCAAATCCCAGAGCCTGCAATTGATGGCAACGTTATGCGTGTTGTAAGCCGTTTATTTGAAATCAGTGATGACATTGCCAAACCCAGTAGCCGTAAGGTGTTTGAAGAAGCGATGTATAAAATCATTGATCAAAATCGTCCTGGTGACTTTAATCAAGCGATGATGGATCTAGGCTCTTCGATTTGTACACCCACCTCACCAAAGTGTGAGGAATGCCCGATCCAGTCTTATTGTTTGAGTTATAAGAATAATACAATGACAAATTTTCCAGTTAAATCCAAAAAAATGAAACCAAAAGATGTCTACTATATCGGTGGAATCATCGAAAATAAAAAACAGGAATTTTTATTAAGTCAGCGTGATTCAACAGGCTTATTAGCGAATATGTGGCTGTTCCCGATTACTGAGATAACAAAAGAACGCTTCGATTTTTTACAAAAAAATTGGGCTAAAGAAGATCAGCAAATGTCATTCGATTTTGAAGAACAAAATATGGTGGCAGAAGATACATCAGAAATTTTTGAAGAGTATCCGGAAGTTGTTTGGCAAAAGCGAACATTAGGTGAAGTGACCCATATTTTCAGTCATTTAAAATGGCATATTCTTGTGTTTTACGGACGTCAGACAGGCTTATCAGAGTTGGCTAAAAATCAGCGCTGGGTAAAAGAAGCGGATTATTCAAATTTAGTTTTTCCAAAACCACAGCAAAAAATGGTAGAGCTTTTTGAGAAAGATCGAAAAAACATCAGTAATTCGAGAAAGAACCGTAAAAACTAATCAAATATCTCTAAAAATAACGAAAATTCTCATTTATCTTATTTTGAATAGTCAAAACCAAACTCCTTAGTATGCAAAGTTGAAAATTATGATATAATTATGTTGATATCGGTGTAATGAACACCCAAACGAAAAGTTAGTAGCGTTTAAAAGCGATTTTTCGTACTAGGGAAAGTTGGGGGACTATGGCAATTCCAAAAGAAGGTGAATTTGTAACGATCCAAAGTTACAAACACGATGGGCATTTGCATCGAACATGGCGAGATACTATGGTATTAAAAACGAGCGAGTATTCTTTGATTGGCGTAAATGATCATACTTTGGTAACAGAGTCTGATGGGCGTCGTTGGGTTACTCGCGAACCAGCTATAGTTTATTTCCATAAAAAATACTGGTTCAACATAATAGCGATGATTAGAGAAAAGGGGGTTTCTTATTACTGCAATTTGGCGTCACCGTATCTTTTAGATGATGAAGCATTGAAGTATATTGATTATGATCTGGATATCAAAGTTTTTCCTGATGGTGAAAAACGTTTATTGGATGTGGATGAATATGAATTTCATAGTAAGATTATGGACTATCCAGAAGATATCGATTTTATTCTAAAAGAAAATGTTAAGACGTTAGTAGATTGGATTAATAATGAAAAAGGCCCATTCTCCGAAGCCTATGTAGATATCTGGTATCAACGTTACCAAGAGCTATCGAAAAAATAGCCAATGTAAGATGTTAAGTGAAAAAAGAACTGCCCCCCAACTTGATCAAGTTGGGGGGCAGTTCTTTTTTCACTTAAAGTGTTTATTCATCTGATAATGCTCGATATTCGCATCTAAGAACATTTCGCCTTCTTTGATATAACCCATTCTCTCATAAAAACCAAGAGCTGTGATTTGAGCGCCTAAAGTCATGGCTCTATACCCTTGTTCTTTAGAAAATTGTTCAGCACTTTCTACAATCAACCGACCATGATCGTTACCTCTATACTCTTTTTGCACAGCCATCCGTTGTAATTTAATTAGCCCATCTTCAAGCGGTAATAAGCGGCAAGTTGCAATTGCTTCGTTTTCATCACCGTATAAAACAAAATGAATACAAGCAGCTTCATATTTATCAATCTCAATTTCGCCAGGAACACCTTGTTCCAGCATGAAAACTTGACGGCGGATTTTAACAGCATCTAAGTAGATATCACTCATAGTATCTCTAGTGTGGACGATTTTCATTTGGCACCTCTGTTATAATTATTTTATTTATTATACAACAAAAAATCAGACATTAGAACTTTGATACAAGTTGTTGTTTATTTTTTGTAAAAATAGTATTAGCAGTGTACATTATAAATAACAAAAAACGAAAGGTTGTGTATGTGATGAATACAGATGAAATCGTGCAAAAAGTTAAAGATTTGATTGGTGAAGGAAACTTTGAAAAAGCCAAACAATTCCTTGAAGAGCATCAAGATGATCTTGGTGAACAATACGAAAAATTAAAAGGAATGATTCCTGATATTGATGCAGGTGGATTGACTGATAAAGTAAAAGGTTTTTTCAAAAAATAAGTAGCTGTAATTATTATGGAAACATCCGTGTAGCTCAATTTTACGGATATTTTTTGTATAAGTTTGATAAAATAGTAGAAATGAAAATAGGCATAAAGAAGTATTGCTATCTTATTTAAGAAAGGTTATGCTAAAATCTATGTAAGAAGCAATTGTTTTTTCATGAAGAGAACAAAAAGCACATTTTTTAATGATTGAGGAGGATCATCTTTGTTTGAAAAATTAAGACAGTCAAAATTATTTTTTTGGTCAGCAGAATTGCTAGTTATCGCAACTTTGATTTTTGTCTCTAGTAAAATCAATTTTCTATTTGCGCCAATTGGTACATTCTTCTCAACCTTGTTTGCACCGGTTTTGGTAGCAGGATTTTTGTATTATATCTTAAATCCAATCGTAAATTTACTAATGAAAATCAAAATGAAACGGCCTTTAGCAGTTCTTCTTGTTTTGCTGATATTAGTAATAGCTATCATTTTGATTCTAGTCAGCGTTATCCCTAAGTTAGCATCTCAGCTTGCTAGTTTGGCTTCAAATATGCCGACAGTTTTCAGTAATGTGGAAGCGTGGGTCTATAGAATGGCCGAGTTACCTTTATTTAAAGAGGTAGATTTAACAAGTTATTTAGAAAAATTGGATATTTCTTACGGGACGATTATTCAACAGTTTTTAAGTGGCTTATCTAATAGTCTGGGTTCAGTAGTATCGACTGTGGCTTCAACTACGATCGTTGTCGTTACAGCACCATTTATCTTGTTTTACATGTTAAAAGATGGGGATCGATTGGTTCCATCGATCGAGCGCTTTTTGCCAGAAAAGCGTCAGGAAAGCATTGCTGAATTGTTGAGTAAAATCAACAAGACGTTGGCAAATTATATAAGTGGACAAGCAATTGAATGTTTGTTTGTAGGGACCTTTACAGCGATTGGTTATTCGTTGATTGGCGTCCGTTATGCCTTTTTATTCGGTGTCATCGCAGGTTTCACAAATCTGATTCCTTACCTTGGACCATATCTGGGGCTTGCTCCAGCCGTTTTTGTAACTGTTTTTGATGAACCGATAAAAGCTTTATTATGTTGTGTCGTTGTTTTAGTCGTTCAACAAATCGATGGCAATATTATTTACCCAAATGTAATCGGAAAGTCATTACAAATACATCCATTAACAATTATCATTGTTTTGCTGGTCGCTGGAAATATCGCAGGACTATTAGGAATCTTCTTAGGTGTTCCGTTTTATGCGATTGTTAAAACTATCGTTATTCATGTCATGGGAATGATTCGGGAAAGCAGAAGTGAAAAAATCGTATTGACTGGCGAAGGAAATGAAATATCGATGAAAGAAAAATGACATCGATTATTGAAATTAATTGCTGTTTGTGATAGGATTTTAACGTGACTACTGATAGTGGTCACGTTTTTTATCAAGTTGATTAGTAAACAGTTTGTTACTAAATGAAATTGAAAAACGAAATACAGCGTTTTTCGAATAATTTTAAGAGGAGAGAGTGCACATTATGAATGCTGACCCCGAGAGTCAGTCGCTTATAGCGCAAATTTTATTATTGATCGTATTAACATTGATCAATGCGTTTCTTGCTGCAGCGGAGATAGCAGTTGTTTCGGTAAATAAGAATCGTGTCGAACAAAAAGCAGAAGAAGGAGACGCGAAAGCTAAGAAGCTATTAAAGATTTTACAAGATCCTACGAGCTTTTTATCAACAATCCAAGTTGGTATCACTTTAGTTAACATCTTGTCTGGGGCTTCCTTAGCGGATACTTTATCAGCAAGATTAGCACCTGTTCTTGGTGGCGGAGCTGCTGCAAAAAGTATTGCTAGTATTATTATTTTAGCTATGTTGACCTATGTTTCTATTGTTTTTGGTGAATTATATCCAAAACGAATCGCAATGAATAAATCAGAAGAGGTCGCTCAAGCAACTTCTGGATTTGTGCGTACCATAGGAGTGATTGCAAAACCATTTGTGTGGTTGTTATCAGCTTCAACAGACTTACTTTCAAAGATTACACCAATGAAATTTGATGATGCTGATTCAAAAATGACGCGTGATGAAATGCGTTATATGTTGGAATCAGAAGGTGTTTTAGATAATGATGAATTAGAAATGCTTCAAGGTGTCTTTTCTTTAGATACAAAAGTCGCTCGTGAAGTAATGGTTCCAAGAACAGATGCTTTTATGATCGATATTGAAGACGACATTCAAGACAATATTAATGCTGTTTTATCAGAAAACTATTCAAGAATACCGGTTTATAACGAAGATAAAGATAAAATCGTTGGTGTTCTTCATACTAAAAACTTATTAAAAGCAGCCCATAAATTAGGCTTTGAAAAAATTCAATTAAAAAATATCATACAAGAACCATTATTTGTTCCAGAAACGATTTTCATTGATGATCTATTATATGAATTAAAACGAACACAAAACCAAATGGCTATTTTATTAGATGAATATGGCGGTGTCGTTGGTTTGGCTACGTTAGAAGATTTATTAGAAGAAATCGTTGGAGAAATCGATGATGAGACTGATGAAGTAGAAAACTTATATGCTAAGATCAATGAACACGAGTATTTAGTTCAAGGAAGAATGTTAATTGATGAATTTAATGAAGCATTCCAAACAGACTTGCATATGAGTGATGTTGACACCATGGCAGGCTATCTAATTACTGCATTAGGCACAATTCCTGATGAAGGCGAGAAGCTGTCATTTGATGTAGGCAATATCACACTGACCTCTGAAGAAATGGAAGGAACAAGAGTCTTAGCATTAAAAGTAGTTTTTCATGATGAAGATGTCATTGATGAAGAACCAGAAGAATACCGTCGTTTTTTCCGCAAAGAATTGGAGGATGACGAACCGAGAAGATAGAATAATAATAGAGGTTGGGGCCAAAAGCGTTCAGTCCGATGAGTCCTTGACGAGAAGGCATCAACTCGTAACTTGTTGTGTTTTATAGCAATAAGAAGAAATTGCTTCCGTTTTCTCAGCTTATTCCTATTTAAGGTGTGAAACAAAAGTAACATTTACTTTTGTTTCACACCCTTTTTTTATTCTGGAATAATCACTTTTTTATTACGAATTTCTTTTATCGCTTGATAAAGACCAATGTATTGTTCGTCGTTATCCGCAGAAAAACGGAAAACAAAAGATGGTAAATGACAGTCCTCTGGAATTAGGTAAGATGAAGTAGTGACGATAAGGTCAAAAGAGGAAAACTCCCCATATTTATAAGCAATTAGTTCAACAAAAGGCATTTCTTCTATAAACTGTGCCAGAGGTTGAACGAGTAAGTAATTTGATTCTGCAACCAATGCGATACGTAGAATATTATCTGTTTGGAATGATTCATATAGAGGAACTAGTAGTGCTGCCAGTGTATCTGACAATGTGTTTATACTTTCTTTGAGCCAGCTAAAGTTCTTTCTCTTGGAAATTTTTTGAAACATAGCTTTAAAATAAGTCAACAAATGATAATGGTATTCATTTTTCGAGTACTGAGAATGATTGATCAAATGAAACAACGTTGGGAATGGCTTTTCAATAATTACTGTAGTAAAAATAATATTAGCTATATTACCAAACAAAATAGGCTCATTATCCCAAGAGAAATCTTTAGGTAAAAACTTTTCACTAAATGAAATACAAACTTCCTTTAATATTTTAGTTGCTGTATTTGTCTGAGTGTTTAAGTACTTATTCAATAGCGAAAGCCGATAATCGTTATTTCTGAAAAAATTTGGTTTAGAGATCAATAAATAGGCACTAAACTGAGCTTCGGCTTCTAATATTTTTTTATCTTCGATCAACTCACCAAAACCAGTTTTTACATAAGCTATATTCATTGGAATGTAAGGTTCAATCGCTGTTTTTTCTATTAAAACATTACCAGATTTTATTCTTAAAAAAATGATATTCAGCATTAAGGATATTTGCTTATTAGCAGAATAGCTATAACTATCTGGGAAATATGGACTGATCATCTTAATTATTGCATCATAATTTATTGGATTATTCTTAATTTTGGGTAGATGTACACCTTGAGAAGCTAACCAAATCAAGGAATAAAAAGTGACGCGGATAATTCTCTCATCACCATAAAGACGTAATTGAGTGGTATTCATTTTGATACCGAATTTATTAAAGTAGCTACCTAATAATTTGGATTTACGAACAACGGTTGTTCTGCTATGGTAATTTTTTTTGCAAAATTTGGTTAGATCGTCATTTGGATAATAGAGAAGTGAAATTAGTAATTGATAAGGAACGCTTTGCGTAATCAGAAATTGATAGTACATATCATATGAAATGTTTTTTTTATAATGAACACCATTTAATTGGAATAATTTTATACTTTCTCCAGTCATTTTAGTAAGATCTTGTTGGATCAATTCCAGAAGATAAACGACACGACTATAGGAATAATCCAGTCTATTTTCAAAAAAATTAATACTATGTTGCTTATTAGAAAATTTAGTTAATAGCTTAAATAGGGTTAATTTCCGTTTAGAAGTGTCTTCCAACATCATTGCTTCAAGCATTTTGCTCTCTCCTTTAAAGTAAATTTGTTAATAGAGTAAAAAAAATGTAACTAATTTGGGAAATATAGCCTCAGAAAACCATTTTAATAATACTGAATACAATATAATTGTTTGAATGGAAGGGAATAAAGGCGAATAAATAACAATTGAATTATTTGAAAAAATGATTTAGTTAAAACTTTTCAATGTTTGCACATCAAGTTGGTTAACTTTATACTTAATTTAGTTAAGTGTAAAGTAAATCTTAGTACTAAAACTAGTTTTTAGCAAATAAATTAAGAAGTTCATTTCTTCCCCAATTAATAGAGATCAAGACAAAATTCATTGAGTTTTGTTTTGGTCTCTTCGATTTTTTTTGAAACTTAGTTAAAGACTTTGAAAACTAGGGTAATTCCATGATATACTACACTAGTTGAAGAATAAAGAGTAGGGAGAATTTTCCGATGTAGATATCCTTTAAATAAACCATAAAAAGTAAATGAAGTCCTTTTCAAGAATAAAATGATAGATTGGAGTAACGAATGAATAATCCACATTTAAAAGAACAAGTAGATAGCCGCCGCACGTTTGCCATTATTTCCCATCCGGATGCTGGTAAAACAACGATTACAGAGCAGCTTTTATTATTTGGAGGAGCAATCCGCCAAGCTGGAACTGTTAAAGGCAAGAAAACAGGAAACTTTGCAAAATCTGACTGGATGGAAATCGAAAAACAAAGAGGAATCTCTGTGACCAGTTCGGTGATGCAGTTTGACTATGATGGAAAACGTGTAAATATTCTAGACACACCTGGACACGAAGACTTCTCAGAAGATACGTACCGAACATTGATGGCAGTTGATAGTGCTGTTATGGTGATCGATAGTGCCAAAGGGATCGAAGCTCAAACAAAGAAATTATTCCAAGTTGTCAAGAAACGTGGAATCCCGATTTTTACCTTTATCAATAAATTGGATAGAGATGGTCGCGAGCCTTTGGAGTTACTTGAAGAATTAGAAGAAGTCCTAGATATAGAATCGTATCCAATGAACTGGCCGATCGGTATGGGAAAAGGTTTGGAAGGGTTATATGATATCTACAACAAGCGTGTAGAAGTCTATCGACCTGAAAATAATAATGGCGAACGGTTTATTCCATTAGTGGATGGTGATATTCCAAGTGATTTACCATTGCACAAAGATAGTGTGTACAAACAGGTATTAGAAGAAGTTGAATTGTTGGTTGAAGCAGGTGACGAGTTTGACACGGAGAAAATTGCCCGTGGAGATCAAACGCCAGTTTTCTTTGGTTCAGCATTAACAAATTTTGGTGTACAAACGATGTTAGAAACCTTTTTACAATTCGCTCCATCACCATATAGTCATAAGACAGAAGAGGGACAAGAAGTTAGTCCTTATGAAGAAGAGTTTTCTGGGTTTGTCTTTAAAATCCAAGCGAATATGAATCCTGCTCATCGAGATCGTATTGCCTTTGTTCGTATCTGTTCAGGTACTTTTGAACGTGGAATGGATGTTACTCTTGGTAGAACTGGCAAGAAAATCAAGTTAAGCAATGTGACACAATTCATGGCTGATGCTAGAGAAAACGTCGAAGAAGCTGTGGCTGGAGATATTATCGGGATCTACGATACGGGTAATTATCAAATTGGAGATACATTATTTGAAGGGAAATTAAAAGTTCAGTACGAAGAATTACCTTCATTTACCCCAGAGCTATTTATGAAAGTTAGTGCCAAAAATGTGATGAAACAAAAATCATTCCATAAAGGGATTAATCAACTCGTTCAAGAAGGTGCCATTCAGCTGTATAAGACGTATTTAACAGAAGAATATATCCTTGGAGCAGTAGGACAATTGCAGTTTGAAGTGTTCCAGCATCGTATGCTCAATGAGTATAATGCAGAAGTAATCATGACACCAATGGGCTCGAAAATCGCTCGTTGGATCGATCCTGCCGATTTAGATGAACGAATGAGTTCGAGTCGAAATATCTTGGCAAGAGATCGTTTTGATCAGCCCTTGTTCTTATTTGAAAATCAATTTGCTATGCGCTGGTTTGCGGATAAATATCCTGATGTTGAACTGAAGAGTTTGATGTAAGAGTAACTTTAAATAAATGATGTGAAGCCGTTTCTATTGAATAAGAACGGCTTTTTTATCATTTGACTTTAAAGCCGCAAAAAAGTATAATCAACAACATTATTGGAGTGATAAATATGAGTCGTCGTTTAAGACTATTAAAAAATGTTTCAGTGGTAGTAAGCTTCTAAGTCAAAAGCATAATCTAACTTAGAAGCGAGGAAGAAAAATGAAGAACAATAATAAATTTGAAAAATGGTCAGATACTTTATATTTAAAAGAGTTAGTGACAAATCCATTGATAGAGGTCGGTGATTTTTCTTATTATTCTGGGTACTATGGCAATCAGAATTTTGAGGATGGCTGTGTTCGTTATTTATGGGGAGATCCATTAACAAGAGCGGCCTTTGATCCGGCAAAAGATATGGGTTGGCATCTAGATAAATTGATTATTGGTAATTATGTTTGCATTGCAGCTGGTGCGACAATTTTAATGGGAGGCAATCACAATCATCATCCGGATTGGATCACTGTTTATCCTTTCGCTAGCCATGTGGAAAAATCCTATGAACCAAAAGGCGATACGGTCATCAAAAGTGATGCTTGGATTGGGATGAATGCGATGATTATGCCAGGAGTCACGATAGGTGAAGGCGCTGTGATCGCAGCAGGCTCGATGGTCATAAAAGATGTTCCACCATATACGATTGTTGGTGGAAATCCAGCGAGAGTGATTAAAAAAAGATTCTCAGATAACGAAATTATGATGCTTTTAGAACTACGATGGTTCGATTGGACGAAAGAACAGGTAGAAGCGGCTATCGATATTTTGATGAGTAATTCCATTGATGAGCTATATTGTTATTATAAAAAACACATCTTAAATTAGATAAAAAAAGCCAGTTTATCATGTAAGTGATAAGCTGGCTTTTTAACTGTATGTGGCTAATTTTCTACGAGACTAGAAGTCGTCGGAATCGAAATTTCAATAACGTCTTTTAATTCGATGATTGAAATTTGATCACGGTCATATTTTTCTTTTGGAATCCGTTTCAAGAAATAGGTTAGAATCTCATTGATCTCAGTTTTACGAACAGCGCGTTTTTTATTAACAACCAATATTTCAGCGTGTTGGGCAGCTTCTGAATAAACGACGGTCGTGTTACCCGCTGAATAGACTTTCACAAAGTATGCATCGGTATTTTCTAGTTGTTTATTGACCAATTGTTTGTAGCTATTAGTTACATTGACTAATTTCATTTTTTTCACCTCGGTTTAATTCATTATTGTACTTTAATAATAAAAATAGAGTATTCACAGACTCAAAAAGCTGGAATAGTCTTCTTCAAAATTTGATATAATTTATATGCATCTTAATTATAAATTTTTTTAGCTGAAATAAAAAGAAATTAGTCTTGGAAAACACAAAAAAGTCAATCAGTTTGCCTGATTGACTTCACTTTTTATTCCTCTTCTGGAGTTGTTTCACTGGTATCACTGGGATTTACAGTGATTTCTCCCGTAACAATAATTTTTCCATCGTCGTCTAGTTTAGCGATCAATTGATGTTCTTCAGGATGATCTAAGAAATACTCCGCGATACCATCTTCGATTTGTTCCTGGATCGTCCGACGTAATGGACGAGCACCCATTGTAGGATCATAGCCTAAATCAACTAATTTTTCTTTGACATCGGTTGTTACATCAATATGAATTTTTTGATGAGCAAGTAAACTATTGACGTCATCTAGCATCAAGCTAACGATGTTCATTAAGTTTTCTTTGCTCAACGCTTTGAATTCAATGATTCCATCGAAACGGTTCAAGAATTCAGGTGTGAAGAAATTATTTAATTGACCCAAAACAGATTTTGTAAGTCCCGCGCGCGCAGCACCAAAGCCAACATTTGCTTCTACATTACCAGTTCCAGCATTACTTGTCATGATAATGATCGTATCTTTGAAGCTGACTGTTCTGCCTTGTGCATCTGTTAGGCGACCATCGTCAAGGATCTGTAAGAACATATGCAAGACATCAGGATGTGCTTTTTCGATTTCGTCCAAAAGAATCAAGCTGTAAGGATTACGACGAACTTTTTCAGTTAATTGCCCTGCCTCATCGTAACCAACATAACCAGGAGGTGAACCGATCAATTTAGACACACTGTGTTTTTCCATATATTCACTCATATCAAAACGAATCATTGAATCTTCTGAACCAAACAATTCATAAGCTAATTGCTTAGCCAATTCTGTTTTACCAACACCCGTTGGCCCAACGAATAGGAAGGAGCCGATTGGGCGATTTTGTTTGCCTAAACCTACGCGATTACGGCGAATTGCTTTGGATACTTTATCAACGGCATCATCTTGTCCAACAACATGAGATTTCAAATCTACAGCTAGGTTTTTCAATTGTGTTTGTTCTTTTTCTTTTAAATCACCCACAGGAATGCCAGTTTTTTGTTCTACGATCGCTTCAATATTTTTTTCGTCGATCACAGGCGTTTCTTCATCGCTGATTTGTTTTTCTTTCATTGTTTGCAATTTGTTGATTTGATCACGGTAATAGGCTGCTTTTTCAAAATCTTCTTCAGCAGAAGCTTGTTGTTTTTGTTGTTCAGCATCTGCAAGTTTCTTTTCAATCGTCTTAGGATCAACGATTTGAATCGTCAAGTTCATTTTAGAACCAGATTCATCTAATAAATCAATTGCTTTATCAGGTAAGAAACGGTCTTGAATGTAACGATTTGATAAGGTTGCAGCAGCTTTGATTGCTTCATCAGTGTATTTTACATGGTGGTAATCTTCATAACGTTTTTGCAGACCTTTAAGAATCGCAATCGTCTCATCTACCGTTGGTTCATCGACACGAACTGGTTGCATCCGGCGTTCTAACGCAGCATCTTTTTCAATGATACGGTACTCATTCAGCGTTGTAGCACCAACCATTTGCAGCTCACCACGAGCAAGCGCTGGTTTTAAAATATTGCCAGCATCCATGTTACCGTCACCAGCAGCACCAGCGCCAACGATTTCATGGACTTCATCAATGAATAAGATAACATTTTCTGCTTGTTTGATTTCATCGATCAATTTTTGCATACGTTCTTCAAATTGACCTCGAATACCAGTACCTTGGACTAATGAAACCACGTCTAAACGGATGACTTCTTTATCCAATAATTTTTGCGGTACATCGCCATCTACGATTTTTTGTGCTAACCCTTCGACAACGGCTGTTTTACCAACACCAGGTTCACCGATCAAGACAGGATTATTTTTCGTTCGGCGATTCAAGATTTCAATCACCCGTTTGATTTCTTCATCACGTCCGACAACTGGATCGACATCGCCGTTTCTAGCTGCCTGAGTAATGTTGATACCATACTCTCCTAATAAACCATCGGATTGACCAGCACCTCCTCTAGGTGGTTGTCCACCATTAAAACCATTGCCATCACCAAATTGAGTAGGGGGAGTTTGACCATTCGGATTCCCTTGTTGTTCCTGCATTTGACGAGACAATGAGCGGTATAAATCATCTAAACTTCCAAAACCAAATGGATCTTGTTGAGACATTGTTGGTTGATTATCGTTTGCTTGTGCTTTTAATTTTTGATAGCAACTTTGGCAATAGTCTAATTGCTTTCTTTGACCATTAACATTTGCGTATAAGTGGATCGTTGCTGGATTTTGCTGACAGTTTTGACAAATCATAGGATAAAACACGTCCTTTCAAAATAAGACTAATTTTATATCAAAGTCCTTTGAGTAAGATCAAATAGTCCGCTGACCATTTTTGACCTTTGACAATATTATAGCATCTTTTTAGCAAGAATCAAGCAATTGAACTCTAGGTCGATCAATAAATAAAGTGAAAAAATCATATTGATTAGAATGATTTTTTGTCTATAATAAAAATTATTATATTTTTATAAAAATATCCACTTTTATTTATGTGAACAATGAGAATAATTTAGACAATTATCTATTTTTGTCATACAATATCTTCAGTCTATAAATAAAAGTGAAAGCTGTGATCATTTGATGAATGAAAATCTATTTGAAGAACAAATCAATGCCTTAAAGGAAGGGACTATTTCTGAACTTGTCATAGAACCAAAAGATTTTACAGCCTTTAGAGAAGTTTGGAAAAATTTGCCAGACAGGATGTCAATTGTCGGAGAAGCCGGATTAAATGGACGAATTATATATCGTTATATGAAGGAAGAAAAATAATTGATCATTTCAAATGATAAAAAAAAGGTGAAAAGTGTTGTAACTACTCACAAAAAATGGTAATCTTAAAAATTGAAAGGGTATTATCCAGATTCTAGTTTCGTTTGAAACGTATCAAGAAAGGAAAACCCTAACATAAAAAATTATTTTACTTACGAAGGAGACCGATTTATATGGAAAAGAAAGAATTTCACATCGTAGCAGAAACAGGGATTCACGCTCGTCCAGCTACATTATTAGTACAAACTGCAAGTAAATTTAACTCAGATATTAACTTAGAATACAAAGGTAAATCTGTTAACCTTAAATCAATCATGGGCGTTATGTCTTTAGGCGTTGGCCAAGGTTCAGACGTAACTATCTCAGTTGACGGTGTTGACGAAGCTGACGCATTAGCAGCAATCGTAGACACAATGCAAAAAGAAGGATTGTCAGAATAATGTCTGAAATGCTAAAGGGAATTGCCGCAAGTGATGGTGTTGCTATTGCTAAAGCTTACCTGTTAGTTCAACCTGATTTATCTTTCGACAAAAAATCTGTAGAAGATACATCTGCTGAAGAAAGCCGTTTAGATGGTGCTTTAGCAAAATCTACGACTGAGTTGCAAGCAATCAGAGAAAAAGCAGCGCAAAGCCTTGGTGAAGAAGAAGCTCAAGTATTTGATGCTCATTTAATGGTTTTATCTGATCCTGAAATGATCGGTCAAATCAAACAAAACATTCAAGACAACAAAGTAAATGCTGAATCTGCGTTAAAAGAAGTAACAGATATGTATATCGGTATGTTCGAAGCTATGGATGATAATGCTTACATGCAAGAACGTGCTGCTGATATTCGTGACGTTGCGAAACGTATTTTGGCTCATTTATTAGGTGTTACTCTTCCTAATCCTTCAATGATTAACGAAGAAGTAGTTGTGGTTGCCCATGACTTAACACCAAGTGATACCGCTCAATTAGACCGTACGTATGTGAAAGCATTCGTAACAGATATTGGCGGACGTACATCACATTCAGCTATTATGGCTCGCTCTCTTGAAATTCCTGCAATCGTAGGAACAAAAGAAATCACTGCTAAAGTGAAAGAAGGCGACATCTTAGCGGTTAATGGAATTGATGGCGATGTCATCATCCACCCAACTGACGCTGAAAAATCTGATTTTGAAGCAAAAGGAAAAGCATATGCTGACCTTAAAGTTGAATGGGAAAAACTAAAAAATGCTGAAACAGTTACTGCTGACGGTAAACATATCGAGTTAGCTGCAAACATTGGTACACCTAAAGATTTAGAAGGCGTACACAACAATGGTGCTGAAGCTGTTGGTTTATATCGTACAGAATTCCTTTACATGGATTCTCCAGATTTCCCAACAGAAGATGAACAATATACAGCTTACACTGCAGTACTTGAAGGCATGAACGGCAAACCTGTCGTGGTTCGTACAATGGATATCGGTGGGGATAAAGAATTACCATATCTTCAATTACCGCATGAAATGAACCCATTCTTAGGTTACCGTGCTTTACGTATCAGCTTATCTGAACGTGGTGATGAAATGTTCCGTACACAAATGCGTGCGTTACTTCGTGCTTCTGTTCATGGTAACTTACGTATCATGTTCCCAATGGTTGCGACGTTAAAAGAATTCAGAGCAGCGAAGAAAATCTTTGAAGAAGAAAAAGCTAAATTAGTTTCTGAGGGAACAAAAGTTTCTGATACGATTCAAGTTGGTATCATGATCGAAATTCCTGCAGCAGCTGTAATTGCAGATAAATTCGCCAAAGAAGTTGATTTCTTCAGTATTGGAACAAATGATTTGATTCAATACACAATGGCAGCAGATCGTATGAACGAACGCGTTTCTTACCTATACCAACCATATAACCCATCAATCTTACGTTTAATCAAAAACGTTATTGATGCTTCACACGCTGAAGGTAAATGGACAGGTATGTGTGGAGAAATGGGTGGCGATCAAATGGCTGTACCATTATTGGTAGGAATGGGCTTAGATGAGTTCTCAATGAGTGCCACATCTATTCTTCAAACTCGTAGCTTGATGAAACGTCTAGATACTAAGAAAATGGCTGACCTTGCGGATCGTGCGTTGAATGACTGCGATACAATGGAAGAAGTTATTGACTTGGTTAAAGATTATACGAAATAGATAATTACTAAAAGCTTTCACCTTTCAGAATCCGTTCTGACTGATGAAAGCTTTTTTATGTTATCAATATATTGGAACTGAGTTACTAATTCATGCTTGTTAAAAATGTAATTATTCAATCTTTAGCACATTTTTTAGTTTGTTATATTAATTTTGTTTATCGTCTTTTATTTTAAAACTTTGTAATTCGAATTCGTAACGTCAGATAATCAATTATAATTATAAATGAAATAACAATAGTAATTGATGATTTTAACATGCTTTTCGAAAATTAATAAAGAGTGTGTGTAGTATGTACACTCAGTTCGCGGATATTTCCAAGATATACAATAAAAATATTTATTGTATATCTTTTTTTACATAAAATTAGTAATAAATAGTTATTTTAAACAAAAAAATAAATAAAATGTGAAATAGTTCAATGAAATAGAGTTGGATAGCGCTTACTATCAATTTATAGTCAGTTAGAAAAATATATCTAGAAGTACAAAAATTCAAGAAATTACTTATTTGAATTTGAGTTGGAAAAATATCGTGTTTGATTCTGTAGTTACAAAATATCAGCTTAAACAGGCCGATACAAAAATTGTAATAAAAGAGCACAGATGACTGGTAGTATCTATTACTATAAGCATATAAATATAATATAAAAGGAGAGTTCATAAATTGAGTACATTTAAGATTGCTGCAACAGGATTATCAATGAACTACATGCCACAGTATCTTGCAGAAGAACAAGGATTCTTTGATGAGCAAAAGCTTAACATTTCTTCATATTTACCTGATCCTTGGACAAATGGGCTTGATGATTTAGAAAATAGAAAGGCAGATGTTGTTTTAGGTGGAATGTGGTTGCCTATGATTTATTGTCAGAATAGTCAAAAGTACACGTCAGTTGCAAAAATAGCATCAAAGTGTCCATTAGTTATTCTTTCAAGAGAAAGAATAACAGGGGGATTTGATTGGAGAAATTTAGAAGGAAAAAGAGTACTTGTTTCAGGAGGCGACGGAGCAGGTCATTATTTAATGACTGTCGGTAGCGCACGAGAAGGCGGTGCTGATCCAAGTAAAATTCGGTTTATCCATGATTTTTCAACCTCTATGATTTGTGATCTTTTTGAAAAAGGGTTTGGTGATTTTGTTGTTGTCCAACCAGATATTGCTCATTCTATGATTGATCGACAGGTAGGGTTTAATTTCTGTGATTTAACTAGCAAAGGGAGCAATATACCGTGGAGTGTTTATTACAGTTTACCTGGCATAGTAGAAAATAAATTAGTAGAATTTGAAAAATTCGCTGTTGGTCTTCAAAAAGGAACTTCTTTTTTATTAGAACATGGAGGGGAAGCTTGTAGAAAGATCATTAGACAGAATTGGCCTGCAATTTCTGTAGATGATGGTATTAAGACGATTGATATGTTTATCAAAGAGGGAATGTGGCATCCGACAATCAATATTGAGCGTCAAGAAGTTGATCGGTGGCAAGAGTATTTGATACTAGGAGATGTGCTGGATCAAAAAATAGCATATGAACAGTTAGTTGATAGTAGACCTTATCTATATTCTAAAAATAAATTAATGTTATGAAAAAGGAGATTCAAATGAAAATTATTGTGGCTAATCCAAATAGTAATACAGAATTAACGGAAGTTTTAATGAAATCAGCAGAAAAAGGATTGAATGATTCCTCTACAGAATTGATTTCATATACGAATCCAAAAGGTTCTAAGCATATAGACTGTACTTTTGGTGATTATCAATCTGTTTGGTCGTTTGTACGGGGATTACTGGATTATACCGAGGAAGTTAAACCAGATGCAATTGTATTAGCTGGATTTGGAAATTTTGGATTTTTTGCCTTAAAAGAAGCATTAGATATTCCAGTCATATCGATTGCAGAAGGATCACAAGTTATTGCCACTATGCTAGGGCATAAATACTCAATTTTAACTGTTTTCAAACAAAATATACCTTATCAAGAAGACCTTACACATTTACTACTTTAGAAGGAAAACTTGCATCTGTACGAGGGATTGAGATGGATACGGAAAATGTGAACGTAAACAACACTGTAAAAGAATCGTTAAAAAACACGATCATCAAAATGATCGAAGAAGACGGTGCAGAGGCAATTGTATTAGGTGGTGCTAGATTTGCTATGTATGCTGATTCATTAAGTGAAGAAATAGGAGTTCCAGTTATAGATCCTGTTTCAGTATCAGTAAAATTAGCTAAGTTGTTTGTAGAGTGTAATCTATCGCAGAGTAAGATTGGTAAATTTAATTATCCACCGCAAAAAATTAGTGACTATTTTGTTGACTGAAAAGGAGTAGGGGTAAAATGATTTTAAATAAAATAAAGAACTCTAGTTTATCTACAAGAATTGTTATAGGATCTATCATCGGATTGATCATAGGTTTTGTAATAGGGGAAAATGCTGAAAGTTTAAAATTTTTAGGTGATATCTTTTTGAGATCCGTGAAGATGTGCGTACCGCTGTTAATTTTTTGCTCCATTGTTGAAGCAACGGCTTCCTTACCTTTGAAGGAACTAAAGACAGTTGGACTTAAAACATTGAGCGTATTTTTTGTCAGTACTTCTCTGGCGGCTATTTTATCGATTATAGCAGTCAAACTAATTCCGATTAATCTAACCTTAACTGCGCCAGATTCAGATGCATATAAAGGGGCGGTTGCTGGTGGTAATATTCAAGAAACCATTGTAAATTTTATTCCAGATAATGCAGTTGGTGCGCTTGCAGATGGTGTGATCGTTCAAATTATTGTTTTTGCAGCATTATTTGGAATTTCTGTAAATATAATGAAAGAAAGTTTTGAAAGTGTGAATGCACTTTATGAGTTAATATTAGGCTTAAGGAAAGTAATTATGAAAATCGTTTCAATTGTGATGATTTATGCACCAATTGGGATTTCTGCGATGCTAGCCGGTGTAATTGGAACGAGTGGGGTAGATGCATTGAAATCACTTGTTCAGGTACTTATAATCGTGAGTGTATTAGATATTATTTTCTTTGTTTTGTATACACTTTATATTGCTATAAGGTACCGATTAAGTATTATTAAACTTCTTAAAAATAGCCTAAATATCATGTTAATAGCTGTGACGACAACTTCTTCGGCTATAACATTACCAGTATCTTTGGGTGATGTACCTAAAAAAATGGGCGTTAAAGAACGAATATCTGATTTTGTTTTGCCTTTGGGGAATGCCTTGAATACAAATGGTTCGCCAATCTCTAATATTGTTTCTGCTGTAGCTTGTGCATCTATATTTGATATCCAATTTACAACACAAAATCTTATTTTGTTAGGAGTATTTTCAGTCGTTGCATCTTTCGGAAATCCAGGTGTTCCAGGTGGTGGAATTGTTTCTATGGCAATTGTTTTTCAGATGATCGGTATTCCGATTGAAGGGGTAGCTATTTTTGCAGGTTTAGATTATTTTTATTCTTTGACAAGGGCACCCCTGAATGTGATGGGAAATGTTTATTCATCAATTATTGTTGGGATTAAATCGGATGAATTTGATAGAGAAGTTTTTGAATCAAATGCTATCTAGAATGAGTTATCATGAGTATTCCAAATTTAGTTTATAAGGAATTAGGACAACAGCATCTAATGTCGAACTATAGTTCAAATGTGTTTATGATGGATTTATTCTCAAAAACGGACATATTTTTAAATAGGTAAAGATAATAAAATTTTCTTAAAACTGAGCATACTTAAGGAATAACTAAAAGTATTGTTGTATAGTAATCATCAAGTAAATCTTTAGGAGGTTACTATGAAACATACACAAAAAAGACTCGCTGTAGCAATGACAGTACTTTTAATTTCTACAGGTTTATACAATGGAAAAACAGCATTTGCGACGACACAAGGTAGTACAGTAGAAAGTACTTCAGTAAGTTCTAGCAATACAGAAACCACTCAAAGCTCTGAACAAGCATTACAGATTAATGCAGTAGCTTTAGGTAATGCACTGACTCAAGAGCAAAAAGACTATACATTGAAAGAACTAGGTATTAAAGGCGAAACACCACAATACACAACGACAGGACAAGATCTGATGAGTTTTATTCCTGATGGTGGCTTCACACCAGAATGGGCGGTATACAGTTCTGTTCGCATGGAAACGCAGAAAAAAGGTTCTGGAATATCTGTAGATATTGCGACACCTAAAAATATCACGAAAATTACAGAAGCCCAATATCAAAATGCAGCACTAACAGCCGGAATCTCAGATGCTAAGCTGACTGTTGCATCAGCTGTACCAATCGATGGTTCTGGTGCATTAGCAGGTGTTTATAAAATTGTCGAAGAATCTGGTGGAATCATCAATAGAGATCGTGTAGGTGTAGCACAAGATGAAATGGACGTACTCTCTAAAATCACGGAAGAAAATAAAGACAAAGCTGGATATTCTGATAAAGCTTTAAATGCAGCACAAGAGCAAGCGAAAAAAGAACTTGCAACAAAAACTGCCGATGGTAAAAATTTAACCCAAGCTGACATTCAGCAAACCGTTGAAAGTGCGTTGCAAAGTCAAGGGATCAAAGATGTCATGTCAACAGATCAGGTCAAAGAATTAACGACGTTGATGAGTGATATGAAGGATAAAAACATTTTTGAAGACTTTGTGAATCAATTAGATTTGTCTAAAACGAAAGAGCAAATTCAGGAGAAATCTAAAGGACTTTGGGAGAATATTAAAGGATTCTTTAGTGGGCTTTGGGATTCTGTTACTGGAAAATAAAATAAGCAAAGTTTGATGAGGTTGGGACAGGAGTTGCTTCTGCTCCCATCGTTTATCCGGATTCCTTGAGGCTGGGATGTGACTCGTAGAGTTATGTTTCAGCCTCATTTTTTTGTAAGTATGAATAATTAAGAAATGGAAAATACTTTTTATTGTATAATAAATCTATAAACCTGTATGAAAGAGGGATACCAAGTATGATACGTTTTGCAACATTAATGGATCTAGATTTTTTAGCGATGCATGATACTCACATATCTCAAGAAAGACTACACTTAGCTATTGAGGAAAATAGAATTCTGATTATTGAAGAAAACGAATTGATTGGCTGGCTTAGGTTTAGTTTCTTTTGGGAGTCTATTCCTTTTGTGGATATGTTATTTATCTTGGAACCTTTCAGACGTAAACAATATGGGACAGAATTAATGCATTTTCTTGAACGTGAAATGATCATTCAAGGGTTTAAAGAACTGATGCTGTCAACTTCCAGTGAAGAGTATTCACAACATTTATATCTTAAATTAGGGTTTAAAACAGTGGGAGGATTTTTTCCGACAAATGAGCCTTATGAAATAATGATGATAAAAAAAATGATCAGGAAAATAGAGAGAGGATAAGTGATGAATTTTGAAGAATTAAAAATCAAACTATGGCAGGAAAACAAGATCGAGCAAGAACAGCGCTTGGAAGGACATAATGTCAACGATCAGCATCTACCTTTTGAAGAAATAGCTATTCCTAAAATGCCGGAAGCTAATTTTTTTACTGATGGCAATATCTTTATCAATAAGCATCATCGTTACTCTGAAATGCCTGCTCATACCCATGAATTTGTTGAATTTAATTATATGCTTTCAGGTCATTGTGTCCAGTATGTCAATGAGCAACGTATTGATTTGCAAGAAGGCGAAATTCTTTTGATGGATAAAGATATCGTACAACGAATTGATCCGTTGGGGAAAGATGATATTTTGATCAACATTTTATTAAAAGGAGATTCAATAACAACAGGAATAATCGTCAATATGGTGAAATCGAATGGTCTAGTCAATGAATTTTTACTAAGCGCTTCTAATGATTATAGCGATCATAATGCCTTTATTTATTTTCGATCTGGTCAGAAAAAAGAGGTACAAGAAATCGTTCATAAAATGATTCTCGAATATTATCAAAAAGAAAACTATTATATGCGTTCAATCAATTTGCTATTGTCTTTACTTATGATCGAGCTGACGCGGGTGATCGAAGCAGATAGTCTAGAAAATTCTCAAGAGCAAGATGAAGAAATTTTAACGATTCTTCGTTATATTGAAAGTCATTTTACTGCATTAACATTATCGGATCTAGCGAAGTTTTTTGGCTACAACTCTAATTATATGAGTAATAAACTAAAAAAGGAGACAGGCTACTCCTTCCAAAAGTTAATCAATAATATGCGTTACCAAACGGCATTAGATCTACTGAGAGAAACGGATAAGACTTTAGAAGAAATCGCTCATGATATAGGCTTTGACTCGGTACCTTCTTTGTATAAATTATTCAGTAAGTATACCGATCAAACGCCGAAAACAGTAAAAAGCGTATTAAATAAAGGACAAAATTAAATTAGTTGAACAGTAACTTCTAACAGTTGTTAGAGGTTATTTTTATATCTGTGATTTGGCAAAGAAATGTGTGTGATTTCGCTATAGTAGAAACATGATAATACGCTTACAATTGTATTTATTAACAGAATAAGTAATCAGTTGAATCAATTGACTACTTGTTAAAAGAGTAGAGGAGCGTGACGATCATGAGTAAACAAAATGGATCAAATTCAGCGTTGGTGAAAGAATACTCGCCATTAGCAACAGCAGCTGGAATCGGTTCGATGTTAGGGTCAGGATGTATTGTTGGATTATCAGCAACCATTCCAGTTTGGCAACAGGGATTGAATTTAACAACAGGACAAGTCGGAATTATTTCAGGTGGTTTAACGTTTGCTATCGCATTCGGATCATTATTTGCAGGACAGATCACCAAGGGATTTGGGTTGATTCGATCATTTAACTGGTTAAACCTTTTTTATGCAATCGGAGCTGCAATTTGTATTTTGTCGAACAGTTTTGCGATGTTATTAGCGGGTGTGATTGTGATGGGCTTTTCTTCTGGTGCCGACTTGCCAATCAGTTTGACTGTCGTGTCTCATGATGCACCGGATGAAACAACTTCTGCAAGTTTAGTCTCATCGACACAAATTTTCTGGCAAATAGGCGTTTTTATTTCTTATATTTGTTCTTTTCTTTTGTCGGGGATTCAAGGTGTACTTGGAGCTAGAATTGTATTTGGCATTCTTTTTGGTTTCGCAATTATTACATGGTTATGGCGCAGTTTTTCAAGTAAATTCAAACGGTTTCATGACGAAGGCGCAGCTCGTCAAGCTTTACAAAAATCTGCTACTTCTGATTCACAAGAAGTTTCATTTAAAACGGTATTATTTGGAAAAAATAAAAATAAATATTTAGGCTTCTTTTTCGCTATTTTGATTTTCTACGTGTGCTGGAATTTATTAGCAAATACCTGGGGACAATTCCAAACCTATGCGTTAACAAATGCTGGAGCTAGCCAAATGCAAGCGACTGGCTTAGGAATTATTTTAAATGTGGTTTCTCTTGTGACAACAATTATTTTTGCATCGATCGCAGGTGGAAAATACCGTAATAAAGCTTTCTTTATTGGCGCATTTGTTCAATTTGCAGCAATGCTGGGCATGGCTATGATTGGTGGCGGTGCTGGTTTTATCGCATTGGCAATTACGATCGCTTTTTATAACTTTGGGAATCCTTTGGCAGGTGAAGCAATTTATAAAGTTTGGACACAAGAATCATTTCCAGCTGAAACGCGTGCTTCATTACAAGGGTTTATCAATGGCTTTTCTAGAATGTGTTGTGGACTCTTCGCTTTTGTGACTCCATTTTTAGTGGCACCAGACAGAATTCAAACGTCGATGTATGGTTTTGCTGGAATTGTGTTGTTGGCAACAATTGCAGGAATAGTTATGATGCGGTTACAAAAGAAATATAAAGTAGCACAAGATACTCAAAAATAACTCACAGAGCTCTCCCGACTGTCTAGGTTAGGAGTACTCTTTTAAGAAGATAATGGAGGAAATAAAAATGGCTTTTACGTTTCAAATCAATGATGATGTTGTCTGGAATCGAAATGAACGGTTGCTTAAGAAAGCAGAAATGAACATGCCTAAACTGATTCACACAGAAATCCAACCGACTAGGCTCGTCGAGATCGTCGCGGATAATCATTTTATCAATGGATTTAAAGCGGTTACTAGTGAGAGAGAAATCAGTAAGCTTTCAGAATATGGATTGAAACGTGATGAAAAATTGGTGTTAGATCTAGGCGATCATTATGTTGGAAAATTTACGATAGATATTGATTCTATTGGTTCACCAATGGATGCACCGTTATATTTACATTTAAAATTTGCTGAAGTACCAGCAGAAATCATGGCTGAATCGAAAGAATATGATGGTTGGTTGTCTAAATCATGGATTCAAGAGGAGTTTGTGCATATTGATGTATTGCCAGTGACCTTGGAAATGCCTCGTCGATACAGTTGCCGCTATATTGAGCTTGAAGTGATCGATACCTCACCAAAATGGCAAGCTAGTTTTTGCAACCCAACATTTATTGCGGAAAGTTCAGTTACATTGGATGACGTTGAGAAAATTGAACTGGCGGATGAACAGTTACAAGCAATCCATGATGTTTCCGTTAAAACCTTACAAGATTGTATGCAAACAGTTTTTGAAGATGGACCCAAACGAGATCGTCGCCTTTGGATTGGAGATTTACGTCTCCAAGCTTTGGCCAATTATGCAACCTTT
This sequence comes from Enterococcus ureasiticus, assembly GCF_001730285.1. GTDB lineage: Bacteria > Bacillota > Bacilli > Lactobacillales > Enterococcaceae > Enterococcus_L > Enterococcus_L ureasiticus. The sequence continues at coordinate 1,047,932 of NZ_MIJZ01000001.1, read as the reverse complement.
GATGATGTAGCATTAGTGAAACGATGTCTGTATTTGTTTGGTGGAATGACCACAGAAGAAGGGAAGATTCCGGCAAATGTCTTTACGGCACCTAGCTTGATTCCAGATGATACGTTTTTGTTTGATTATAGTTTATTCTTTGCAGTGATTTTATTCGATTATGTCAAACATACAAATGATAAAGAAGTGATGGAAGATCTTTATACAGTGGCTAAAAAACAAATCGATTTCGCTTTAAAACAGGTAGATGAAGCTGGCCGATTAGTTTTAGATGAAGCGTGGCCTGTATTCATTGATTGGTCAAATGAATTTGATAAAGCAACCGCAGGACAAGCTGTATTTATCTATACGCTGAAACGATTTATTGAATTGGCGCACCAAACAAACGATCAAGACTTGAATATTTATCAAACAGCTTTGGAAAATATGGAAACTTTTGCTAAAGAAAAGCTATTCGATCAGAAAAAACAACAATTTATCGTAGAAGGAACTGACGAAATCAATGTAGCAAGTCAAGTTTGGATGGTTTTAGCGCAAGTAATGAATGAGCAAACAAACAAGGAAATCATGACAGAAGCAATCCGTACGCAATTTCCAATCACAGGTATTGCTACACCTTATATGTATCATCATATTGTGGAAGCGTTATTTGTCGCTGGACTTACAACCGATGGTGAAAAACTGATGAAAAACTATTGGGGCAAAATGATCGAGATGGGTGCGGATACCTTTTGGGAAGCGTTCAAATTAGAAGACCCTGATTTTTCGCCTTATGGTAGTCCAATCATCAATAGTTATTGTCATGCCTGGAGTTGTACGCCGGCGTATTTGATTAAAGATTATCTCTTTAACTAGTTGATAAGGAAGTGGAAAAAATGGATGTGTTAAATGAACAGACCAAACCAATGTCTAAATGGCGTCAGCGAATCGGTTACGGTGTTTCTGATTTAGCTTGTAATTTGATTTGGCAGATGATTTCATTGTATCTATTGTTTTTTTACACTGATATCATGGAATTAAGTGCGGCATCGGTTAGTTTGATGTTTGTACTGACAAGATTTGCGGATGGTATTACGGATTTGCTCGTCGGGTATTTGATCGATCATACTAATACACGCTGGGGAAAATCTAGGCCGTATTTTCTTTATGGTGCGATTCCTTTTGCTCTATTTGCTTTCTTGTGTTTTAATGTTCCCAATATTTCAGCGACAGGGAAACTTGTATATGCTTATATTACGTACTTTGGACTTTCGTGTGCGTATACGTTGGTGAATGTGCCGATGGCTTCGATTCTACCTAGCTTGACCAATGATGCAAATGAGCGGACGGCGTTATCGACTTCCCGTAAGTTTTTTGGATTTTTAGGTGCAACGATCGTTAGCTCAACAGCACTAACCCTTGTAAATCGCTTAGGTCATGGGAATCAAATTGTCGGCTTTAGACTGGTTATGGCGATTTTTGGAATTATTGGTTGTGGTTTGTTCTTTTTCACTTTCTTTAATGTGCGAGAACTTCCAGTGGTTTCAACGGAAAAAGTTTCTCTAAAAAATGTTCTTTCATCATTAAGAAAAAATAAACCGTGGTTGATTTTTGCGTTGAATATTTTGTTTATGTGGACAGGATTTTTTATTCAAACAAGTGCGTTGGTGTATTATTTTGCGGTGGTTGTAAAAAGTCAAGGTTTATCGATCACGGTTGCAACAATCATGTCAATCGTGCCGATGTTTGCTAATTTTTTAGTTCCAATTATTGCAAAGCGTTTAGGCAAACGAAATCTGTATATCTCAGCTTCTCTGGTTCAAATGTTTGGCTTGTTGATTATGCTGATCGCAGGTGTAGATCATGCTGTGATTTTAGTGGGAGCATTCATTTCAGCGATTGGCTATGGAATGAAAGAGAGTATTTACTTTTCAATGCAGGCTGATCCAGTTGATTATGGTGAGTGGAAAACTGGGTTGAATGTTTCTGGTTCGTTATCAGCGATCAATGGCTTTTTAGGGAAAGTCGCTCAGGCTATAGCTGGTGGAATTGCTGGTGCATTTTTAGCTTGGGGGAATTATCGACCCGGCTTAACTGTTCAAAGTAGTCAAGCGATCGTGGCGATCAAGGCGATGTATTTGTATATTCCAATGTTTTTGATTGTTTGTTCAGTTGTGACGATGTTGTTTTATCAGTTGGATCGGATTTATCCGGAGATTAAAAGAGAGTTGGAGGAGCAACGTAATAAATAATGAAATTATGGAACATAGTTCTTGCTATGTTCCATAATTTTATTTTAAATCTCAGAAACCCGTAATGATATGTAGTGTCAAATTAATCTCTTATTTTCTAATACATATTTTCCGTCGCAAACATTAGCTACAGCATCACTATGGGTAACCATAATCAATTTGGTTCCTAGAGCTTGAATAGTTTTAAACAAATCAAGAATCTCTAGTTCAGTTTGTTCGTCTAAAGCACCAGTGGGTTCATCAGCCAACAGGATTTTTGGTTTTTTAATAAGTGCTCTCGCTATAGCAACTCTTTGCGCTTCCCCACCAGAGATTTCAGAAATTTTTTTCGTGCTATATTTAGACAGTCCTACTAAACTCAATATTTCTTTAATTTCTTTTGTTGAGTTTCTAGATTTTTCTGTTAATCCAAGTTGAATATTGGCTTGAATGTTTCTATCATACAATAAATTGTAATTTTGCGTGATAATACCAATATTGTCTTTTCTAAACTTTATGTTTTTTTTCGGGTCTTTGCTAACAATGAGACCATTAAATTTATAAAGACCAGTATATCTAGTATCAAAGCCAGCTAATATTTTTAATAATGTTGTTTTTCCAGAACCACTTCGTCCTTGAATAGCTACAGACTGATGATTATTCAATGCAAAGTTCAAATTATCGAAAAGTAATACATTTGTTTGCGGTATTTTCTTTTGTATATCCTGTAATTGAATCAAGTAAATCAACTCCTATCAGTAGAAATCATTAAAACTAGAGCGTATATCTTTATTTAGAAAATAGTTCATCAATCCAATATCCAGCAGTGAAAACAGAAACATGCCAACAACTATACTAAGGAAAAACAGACGAATTTGAATGGAAAATAGAAAGTAAAAGATAACGAAGATTACGAATAACAAAACATTTCCAACAGTTACATCTAATACGATTAAAGTATTTAATTGTTTGATCGATTCGCCGTTAGCATAGGATAGGTAATATCTGCTTTGTCTGTGTAAGTACATCCTATACGTTAGAAAATGTACGATGGCTAAAAGACAAATTGTGATACAAAGAAATATTGAGATCAATAATGTTTTATTGTAATTGATTAATTCATACATTCTATTGTATTGCAGAGTAAAGGTTGGTACTCCAAGTAAAGTGTAGTCATAAAATCCAGTTTCTTTTGCTATGCTTGAGAGCTGTTTAGTCAAGTAGTCTAGGCCTTTGTTTTGTTTTACGCTGATATCTCCATTTAGCATGGCAAAATAGAGCATACCAACAAATTCCTTATTTTCATTAGATACATTTCCTAATTTTTCAGGATAAGGAACAATAATATAGTCATCTAAGTATTTGTTCAAATCATTTTTATAAAACACAGAGGTATTTTCCTTTAAGAAACCAATTATTTTAAAATCAAATGGCTTTAAATAGAAACTTCCTTTAATGGTTTCACCCAAACTGTAACTCTTTTTATAATTTGAACCTAACAATACCGGTAATGTATGATTATCTATGTTTATGTCATTCCAAGGAAATAAAGCCTCATTTTCAGTTTCAAGATTATAGTAATCAAAGAAATTTTTACTGACTTGAAAGGATTTGGCATCAAAAACTTCTTTTTTAGTCATTGGATCAATATAATTACCAATGATCTCTGTATCAGTCCCATATGCTTCATTGAATTCTATTGTTCCTTTAAAGTTTTCTATTTGTAGAGGCTGATCAAAGGAGGAAATAAAATCTATGTTTTTGTTTGTATTTAGCTTTTCATAGAATGATTTCACAGTAGATAATAATTCTTTTGATTGCCTGAAGTTATAAAAAGCATCAGGTTCAGTTAGTGTATCGGTTAATGTATATAGTTCTTTATTGGAAGCCTCATCAAGATTACTGTTTAGTTCTAGATTCATATTTACAGTAAATAACAAAAATAGATAGATGAGCATGAAAAAGACAGCAAGAATAGTAGTTTTTAATAAAATAAGAAAACCATTTTTTTTGAAATTATAGAATAACTCCATTTAAATTGCTCCTTTCGTCTTTGATGAAGAAGCATGTGAAGCTAAAACACATCAATAACAGATGAATAAAAAGAAATTTGAAAATAAAGAAATACTGAATGGAAATGATTTTAAACAAAGGTAAAATCAGTAAACAAAAAAATACAGGAATGATGCAAGTAGACAGTAAATAAAACAAATTCGATTTATATTTTGTAAATGTAGATGTACCTAAGATATACTTAATACAATTTTCTTTTTTTAAATCAGTAAAAATAAGATAAGCAATTAAAACTGTACTCATAATTATTATAAATAGTGTCAGGGAATAAATAAGAGGAGAAAAATAATCACTATTTACTTTTCTATCTAATCCCATATTCTTTTGATAGGAATCATTTTTCCCAAATGTATCTTGGTAAATAGTATTAATTTTTCTACCATCAATAGCTAGGTAAGTGGTTGGCATGCTGAAAAGAGAGGAATCGTTGATTAATACAGAATTATCTAAAAAACTAGGGTTCGTAAGACCTAAATAGCCAATAACTTTATATTTTTCGTTGTTGTACTGATAATATGTGCAATTATTTTCTGAAATAGTAGCAACATCTTTCCCAATTAAAGCTTCTTTAGAATTAGATGTTGAGAAAAAAGAGCCATTTTTTATCGGAAAATATTGCTCAGAATAATTTTTTGAAAAGTATCCTCGTACTTCGTCATTATTTTTACTTTCTAGAGGAATAAACACGCTAAGATCGGCTGAGGCTTTGAATTTGTCTTCAACTATTGTTTGGAATGTCTCTTTTACAAATAGATGATCTTTTGAATACAAATCATTGCTCTCAAAAAATAATTTATCCTGCTGTCTTTGATATTCGTTGACAAATATAAGCAATAAATAAGTGCAGAGGATCAATAAATTTGAGATTAAGAATCGTTGTTTTTTCATTGGCCACCTCACGTTTACTAGTTAATACTAATTATAGTAAAAGCTATTGTGTTAGGGAAAATAACTATCCTAACATCAATAGCTTTTTGGTGATATCTAAATTGTAGCGATGAGAATTTTATCTTCCATAATAAGTTCTTGCAGCAGCTGTATCTTCACCGTTTGAAATTCTGTACCAAGGTGAAGCAGCTTCAGTTCCGTTCCAACCATATTTTCGATTGGAAGTGGTTAAAACAGTCCCGCCACGGTGTTTTTCCATTCGAGCAGTAGTATAGTGGTAAACCCCTTTCCAGGTTGTCCAGCCATGAGCTCTGTATGCAGTGTTTCCGGAGATGACTGTGTTTTCTCTTTTGCCTCTATGATTAACAGCAGCACGAGTTAGGATTACATGTGGGTTTAAATAGTTACCGTCTTCTTCTGACCAACCACCGATTTCTTCAGCATTCGTAGATATAGGAATAAAAGTAAGACCAATCGTAACAACAACAAACGACAAATAAATTTTTCACGATAAAAACATCTTTTCTTATTTTATACAAGAATAATATTATAAAAAAGAGTTTGGTGTCAACTGGTTTTTGAATATTCTGTCTTTTTTCTCAATTAAGTGATGAAGCAATTTATGCCATCATTATTGAATTTATCTAGATTTCACGCAAATTTTTTATACTATATAAGAAGAAGGAGAATTTTAAATGGGTAAACGAATGAGACTTCTTTTAGAAGCTGATTTTAATTTTTTTAAGTACAGTATTGTGAAAAAGACGGTGTTTGTTCTTTTCATAGTTAGTTGCTTTATGTTAATCGTTATTGCAACAAGTAGTACAACAAATCGTTTCTTAGATACAGAATACGAACCAGTTGCGTTTGTAATAAGTTTTTTAGTAAGTTGGTTTGTTTTTAGTTCGTTGTTTGAAAGGCTGTATAAAAAATTATTTTCTAAGAGAGTTAGAATTTTATCTGGTCAAAGTTTCATAAAGCTTTGGATAAATAAAGAAGAAATACTTATTAAAAAAGGACAAATTACCAATATAAAAGCACAGGTTAGTTCGCATAGAACACAATATGGTGGGCGGTCAACTAGTACAAAGTTAATTATTTATACCACGATGGGGAAGTTTCATTTTACGAGTGATCAAGCAGTTTTTTAGGTAGATGAGGTTTTGAAAGTTGTGCCTTCAATCAAAAGAAAATGAGCATACAACAGGATGGGGTTATTTTAAAATATACTAAGATTTAAGGGGAAACGCATCGACGGATGACTCTGCCCTTTAATCCTAGTATATTTTTTGTACAATTATTTTTCTGGCGATTTGATATGCTTTCTAATTTTTTTTATCGCCCATTCATAGTGACTAGAAGTTGCAGAAACACAATAACTTCCTAGGGTAGAAGTTCCAGTCCAAGGAAGAGTATTTTTTGCAAATAACTCTTCACTCGTAAAAGCTTCAATCATTTTTAAAACATCAGTATGGCTATTTTTAAGGAGTTGCTTTGCTTCATTTAAGGATGTATTTTGGTGTTTTTCGATAAACTCTTCATTGAGTTTACCATAAGTTCTCCAATTATATGGAGCAGGTATGAATGGTTTTGCTTCTCCTTTTTGATTAGATGTTACCCAGTTTAAGAGCAACTGATGCCATTCATATAAATGGATCAAGACATCTCGCAAATTCTGATCCCGTTGCCAATGGGCTTCTTTTCTTTTTTTTAAAAACTCTTCATTAAATACAAATACGGCATTCTGCTTTTTATCATCCATAGAATCAATAAGTTGCCATAATGTTGAAAACTGTTCGTCTGCTGTTGTGATCAAATCTATTTTTGTTGTAGGTCTTGACATGGTGCTCACGCTCCTTTGTGTTTGTACCCTCATAGTATCATATATAAGGTGACAACTATCTGTCACCTTATATATCTAAATAATTTTTCTTCATTGCTTCAATATGAGTGAGTAACTTTTTTTTCACATGTGACGGTGAAATAACTTTAACTGAAGCGCCTAGAGATAGGAGAAAGGAGTATAACCAATCGTCTTCTGGTAATTGTGTATCCACAAGAAGGGATCCATCTTTGTTTTTTTGACTATCACTTACATTAAACTCATCATATACTCTAAAAGCACTCTCTTTTGAGAATAAAAGTGTTAAGTGCAACAGAGCTGAGCTAGTTTCTTCTTCAAGCGTTGGAACTGTAAAATTTTTCCTAGAAAAAAATTCATCGAGTATTTTCATATGAATCATTCTATTGATTTTATATGTTCTATAATTTTGATTTATTGTACAATAGGCTTGAAGATACCAAGCTTTAGATTTAAAGAGTAATTTTAATGGGTAAACTGTTTTTAAACTCGTCGATCCATAAGAGTTCGCATAAGTAAAAGAAATAACTTTTTCTGAAAGAACAGCGTTTTTCAAAAATTCAAATTTTTTATTGTCTGGATCGGTTTTGCCCCAACGAGAAAAATCTACTTCAATCCAGTTAGTGTCTGTTTTTCTAAATAGTGCTTGTAGCTTTGATAAAATGTCTGCAGAATCTAAATGCTGCGTCGTAGCTAAACTTTGAAGGGCAAAGAGAATTTGATCTTGTTCATCTGTTGAAATAATGGTTTTGTTTAGTACATAATTATCAAGTAGTGAAATACCTCCGCCTTTACCTTTAGAAGTATAGATTGGAATACCTGCGATAGACAAGGCTTCTATATCACGTAGGATCGTTCTTTTTGAGACTTCAAAATAGCTAGCTAACTCGTTGGCTGTAATCTTTTTTCTTTCGAGTAGAAGATAGACGATTTCAAACATTCTGTTTAGTTTCATGATTTATCACCTTCTTGTTTTAGAGTATCTAATTTAAGGTTATTATATCATGAGAGAAAAATATTTTTTTGAAGTTGAGAAAGTTGGAAGAGTGTAACGTTGATAAATAAGATCAGGAAGGAACTAAAAATGACTGAAACAATAAGAAAATCTAAACAAATAAGAAAGAATGGCAGTATATATATCACATCTTTGCCTAAAGAAGTAATCCAAGTATTGTCTCTAAATGAAGGTGATAGACTAGATTTTATTATTCGTGATGGACAAGTCACATTAGAAAAATCTTTAGCGATCAAATTAGAAAATGTTCCTAATAGATTGTCTGATGATATAGACTTTTTTATGAATAAGTATGATCAAGTCTTTAAAAAATTGGTTGAGAAATGAGAAAGTATTTAACTTGTAGAAGGAGTTGTTTCTCGGTTAAAAAAAATGTTTCAACAATCAAAATAAATAGTATAGTTTTTAATACATTTAGTTTTTGAACTGGGTGAGCTTTTTTATATTATATAGTTTAAATGGTGACCAACGATCATTTTCAGATTTATTATGCAATGGTAAACAAGAAAGCAACCTTCAAGAAGAGAATCAGGCTGCTATATTTCTTGAAACGGAAGCAGATGTTACTGAGCCAATAGTAGATATACAAGAGATTGAGGCTGAAAGTCCTATTGTAAGTGACTCTATAGGAGGATATCAAAGTGATAAGCAACCATTCTTGACTATTGATGAAAAACCTGGAATAGAGAAGCTTCTAAATGATTTTGCTGAAAAAATGAAGAGTGTGATGAAGTAAAATGTTTTCATGCGTTAAAAGAATTCTCTTATGAACACATTTTTCAGACAAAGACTATATTAGATCAAGAAGTTCTGGGGTTTAACATTATCAATCGACTATTAGATGAATTTGTCCCTGTTGTCTTGAAATATGATAAAGAACCGATGAACAAATATGAAGAACGATTATTCAACAACTTACCTAGAAGCGCAGAAGAGTTGTACAAGAGAGAAACAGAAGGTTGTTCAGAATCAGATAAAGAGTATTACCGCTTGAAGATGGCAGTTGATTTTGTCTGTAATATGACGGATGGCTATGCTAAAAAACTACATGATACGTTGTTTAATTAATAATGGTTGTAATGGAGGGAAAGAAGCTCTTTCGTTAATTTAACAACTAAGCGAGCTATTTTATGTAGCTGAAATAATAAATTTCAAAGCAGATCACAGAAAACTTTATTTTCTTCACATTCTTCTCACCTAAAATGTTTACATTTACCAAGCTATAGTGTACTATTTAAAGGTATGCATAGCATAAATTCATGTATAAAATTAAGTTATTCGGAGGGAAACAAATGTCTGCGAAATTTGAAAAAAAAGGCACCAATGATGGTGTGTTAACTTTTTCAGTTGATCAAACTCTAATTGAAAAAGGCTTGAAACAAGCATTCGATAAAGTCAAAAAAAATCTTAACGTTCCAGGATTCCGTAAAGGAAAAGTGTCACGTCAGGTATTCAACCGTATGTACGGCGAAGAAGCATTGTATGAAGATGCTTTGAACGCAGTTTTACCAGAAGTATACGAAGCAGCTGTTAAAGAAGCTGGAATCGACCCTGTAGCTCAACCTAAAATTGATGTTGAAAGCATGAATAAAGGTGAAGATTGGGTTGTGACGGCTGAAGTGACTGTAAAACCTGAAGTTAAATTAGGCGAATACAAAAACTTAACAGTTGAAAAACAAGACCGTGAAGTAACAGACGAAGACGTAGATGCACGCATCCAACGTGAATTAGAAGCGCAAGCTGAACTAGTAATCAAAGAAGACGAAGCAGCTGTTGATGGCGATACTGTCGTAATCGACTTTGAAGGATTCAAAGACGGAGAAGCTTTTGAAGGCGGAAAAGGTGAAAACTATTCTCTTGAATTAGGTTCTAACTCTTTCATCCCTGGCTTTGAAGAACAATTAGTTGGTAAAAAAGCTGGAGAAGATGTTGAAGTAAAAGTAACATTCCCAGAAGATTACCAAGCAGAAGATTTAGCTGGTAAAGAAGCTGTTTTCCAAGTGAAAGTTCACGAAGTGAAAGCAAAAGAATTACCAACTTTAGATGATGAATTTGCAAAAGACGTTGACGATTCAGTAGAATCATTAGACGAATTAAAAGAAAAATACCGTAAAGAATTAACAGAAGCGAAAGAAACTGCTGCAACAGAAGCAAAAGACGAAGCTGCGATCCGTCAAGCTGTTGATAATGCAGAAATCGTTGATCTTCCACATGTAATGGTACATGACGAAGTTCACCGTTCAATGGATGAATTCTTAAACAACATGCAACGTCAAGGAATCGCTCCAGATATGTACTATCAATTAACTGGAACAACAGAAGCTGACTTGCACAAACAATTCGAAGCAGAAGCAGAAGTTCGTACGAAAACAAATCTTGTGATCGAAGAAATCGCTAAAGCTGAAAACATTGAAGTATCTCAAGAAGATATGGACAATGAAATCAAAGAGTTATCTGAACAATACAATATGCCGATCGATCAAGTTAAAAAAGTCTTAACAGAAGACATGTTAAAACATGATATCCGCATGAAACGTGCAGTAGAAGTGATTACTGAAACTGCAACTGAAAAATAAAAAGCAATTTTAAAAGACATTCCTGAGTAATCCGGAATGTCTTTTTTTACTATATTATATAGAAGAGCATGATTATGTTAAAATCAAGTAGAGGTTAATGTTTTATCAAGCCATGCAATCAGAGCTTGATAAACTTGAAGCCCTTCACTTTTAGTTATATCACCATCAAAATCATGAGGGAGATTTTCAACTTCTTCATACGTAACATTTAGGATTTTATTGCTGGCAATGCGTGATGCTTCAACTGGCACATCTTGATCAGCTGAGCTATGAGCTAGAAATGTAGGCGGAAGCTCAGTAAGTTCTGTTTCGGTTAGACTAAAATCTTCTTTTTCACTTGGCGTATTGACTAGATAACTCAACCAATTACCAAATTGGCGACCAGATAAATAAAGTGAAAAGCGCTCATTAATAGAGACTTCAGTGATAGGTCTAGATTGGATCAACCCTTGAGCAGCTAAAGGTGCAATCTTAGGAAATTGATTGTAATAACCGCTAGGCTGGCTGAAAGTCGGATCAGTCAAATCATAATAACCATAAAAACTGATCAGCCCTTTTTGCTCCTCGAAACGATGACGGGCAGATAATAAATAGGTAAGAAAACCACCAGCAGAACGGCCAAAAAGGAAGTAATTTGAATTTTCTAGACCCAAAATCGTTTTGTAATTTTTCAAGAACCAATCAATTGCTTCTTTTAAGCAAGTGACAATAGTAGGAAGTTTGACTTCAGGTGCCAATGGATAATCAACAGTCAACAAGTTATAACCATTTTTGGTTAAGAGCTCGCAATAAGTTTCTGGTAAATCATCTCTAGTTCCATAGAGAAGTCCGCCGCCATGAAAGTAGATGAGTGTGGCTTTAGTAGAAGAATCATTTTGATTTGAGTAAAAGGTCATGGATAAATCTAAATCATCCAGATTATTATAAAGAAATGTTTGTTTTATCATAAAAAGTCCTCCTAATCTTAAATAGGTAATAATGGAACATTGTGTACTTTTCAATATCAACAAGCAATGTTCCTTTCAAGCTTGGCAGAAAAATATGAATTTGGCTCTTTTAAGTCATACTACTATTCTATCTTTTTTTCAAAGATTAGCCTATGAATATAAATAATTTCACTAACTTATTTCTATTTTAACTCAAATACTACCAGCTATTATGTTTAATGCGCACAAAGATAGGAGTTAATTTGTGAAATGTGGATAGTGTATGAAAACGGGCAACCGCTTACAATGATTATGATAATAAAAGAGGGAGATGTATCAAATGGACTTAAAAAAAGTTTTACAAGAAAATATCGATCACTTATCAAGTATTGGCAACGACCCAACCGGTGGGATGACACGTTTATTGTATTCTGATTCTTGGTTGGAAGCGCAAAAATCTGTAAAAGAAAAATTAGAAACAATCGGCATGACCGCTTCATTTGATGAGATCGGTAACCTCTTTGGTAGATTAGAAGGAACTGACCATCCAGAAGAAACAATTTTATCTGGTTCTCACATTGATACTGTTGTTAACGGGGGAAACTTAGATGGTCAATTTGGTGTCATTGCAGCATATGTTGCAATTCAGTATTTACTTGAAACACACGGCAAACCAAAACGTTCATTAGAAGTTATCTCAATGGCAGAAGAAGAAGGTAGCCGTTTCCCTACAGTATTCTGGGGTAGTAAGAACTTTGTCGGTGAAGCGAAAAAAGAAGATGTTATTGAAATCGCTGACTTTGAAGGCTTGAAATTCGTTGAAGAAATGCAACGTCATGGTTTTGACTTTAGAGATGAAAATAAAGCTGCGAGAGATGATATCAAAGCGTTTGTAGAAATCCACATCGAACAAGGAACAGTACTAGAAAAAGAACAATTACAAATTGGTGTTGTAAATAATATCGCTGGACAAAGACGTTATACGATTGTCTTAAAAGGTGAAGCAAACCATGCGGGAACTACTCCGATGGGCTATCGTAAAGATGCCGTTTATGGTTTTGCTAAAATTTGTTCTGAAGCCATCGATCGTGCATTAGAAGTTGGCGATCCTCTTGTGTTAACATTTGGTAAAGTAGAACCAAAACCTAATACAGTTAACGTTGTTCCAGGAGAAGTGTTATTTACAATGGATTGCCGCCATACAGATAACGATGAGCTTCACGCATTTACACAAGAAATTGAACAATTGATGAGAGATATTGCAGCGAAACATGGTTTAGAAATCGATATCGATTTATGGATGGACGAAGCACCAGTTCCAATGAATGAAGAGATCGTAACAGCCATCGAAACAGCTGCTATTGCTGAAAATATGAAATACAAAGTCATGCATAGTGGAGCTGGACATGATTCTCAAATCATCGCACCAAATTTCCCAACAGCGATGATTTTTGTACCAAGTATCAATGGTATCAGCCATAATCCAGCCGAAGCAACAGATATCGATGATTTAGTCAACGGTGTCAAAGTTTTAGCTAGCACATTATACGAATTAGCTTATAAATAAAAGAAAGTAGGAAAAATAAAAATGGGCTATAAAAATAATCAAACAGGTTATCTAGATGGTTTATTATCATCTAGAGCCGTGATCAAAAAAAATAATTACGCATTGATTCCTCATGATGGGTTAGTAAATAATGTAATTCCAGGTTTTGAAAATTGTGATTGCTCAATTTTGGGTTCTAAACAATTAGGTGCGAATTTTGTTGATTATATTATCACGATGCACAAAGATGGTAAAAACCAACGAGGTTTTGGTGGAGAAGGCGTTGAAACGCTTGTTTATGTGATCGATGGTGTTTTAAAAGTCAATGATGGTACGGAGACGCATGAATTAACAAAAGGTGGATATGCTTATCTTACTGCTAGCACATTAATGTATTTGGAAAATGGGCAAGATGCGGATACTGAAATTTTCTTATACAAAAAACGTTATCAACCATTAGAAGGCTATGAAGCACATAAAGTAGTCGGTAATGTCAATGATATGGAACCAATTGAATATGAAGGCATGAAAGATGTTCTTTTATGGGATTTTTTACCAAAAGATTTAGGTTTTGATATGAACTTCCACATCCTTTCATTTGAACCAGGAGCAAGTCATGGTTATATTGAAACGCATTATCAAGAACACGGCGCTTACCTACTTTCTGGACAAGGAATGTATAACTTGGATAACGAATGGATGCCAGTCGAAAAAGGCGATTACATCTTTATGAGTTCATATGTGCAACAAGCAGCTTACGCTGTAGGACGTGATGAGCCTTTAATGTACGTTTATTCAAAAGATTGCAATCGAGATCCAGAAATTTAATTTGAAGAGGAAGTTTAAGGATGAATGAAACTGTTGTAGTGAAACCAGAAGAATTGCATGATTTGATCGAAAAAAAATTGACAACTGCTGGTTTAAAACCAGAACATGCAGATGAAGTGGCGACACATTTGGTATTTGCAGATGCATGCGGCATCCACTCACATGGAGCCGTTAGAGTAGAGTATTATGCGGAACAAATCGATAAAGGCGGCGTGACGCTTGATCCCGAAATCGAATTTGAAGAAACTGGACCAAGTTCGGGCATCGTTCACGGTAAAAATGGTGCAGGTCAATTTGTTGCGGATGTTGGACTTGGCTATGCCATTGATATGGCAAAAAAATCGGGTGTTGCAGCAGTCGGGATTTCCAAAATCAGCCATAGCGGAGCGCTATCTTACTATGTGAAAAAAGCAGCTCAGCATGATTTGATCGCAATTGCAATGTGTCAATCGGATCCGATGGTTGTACCATTTGGTGGAAAAGAAAACTATTTTGGTACAAATCCAATTGCCTTTGCAGCACCAAGAAAAGGCCACGAGCCAGTCGTTTTTGACATGGCAACTACGGTTCAAGCTTGGGGAAAAGTTTTGGATGCTCGTTCTAAAAATAAAGAAATCCCAGATACTTGGGCAGTGGATAAAGACGGCAAACCAACAACTGATCCTCATAAGGTCAATGGACTATTACCAATTGCTGGACCAAAGGGCTACGGCTTGATGATGATGGTAGACATCTTATCTGGCATGCTTTTAGGATTACCATTTGGCAAACACGTTTCTTCTATGTATGACGATATAAGCAAAGGACGTAATGTTGGTCAAATGTACATTTTGATCGATCCAAAACGTTTCACAGACTTAGAGATGTTCAAAGAATCAGTGAACGGTATGGTGGAAGAGTTACATGAGATTCCGGCAGCAGATGGATTTGAGCAAGTCTATTATCCTGGTGAAATCAATCAAATCAACTATGAAAAATCAATGGCAGAGGGTATTGATATCGTAGAAGATATTTATGATTATTTAAAGAGCGATACACTTCACTATGATCGCTATGAAAATACAAATGCTTTTGGTGAGAAGAAATAAATCTAACTTAAATGTTGAAAAATTGAAGGTTGTTCATTATATGTAAGTGGGTTTAGCAAACACTTAAATAAAGGGAGGCGTTTTAAAATGAGAGTAAAAAAAGCGGATTTACATCAACTAATCAAAGACAAAATTCAAAAAGCTGGATTGTCAGAAGAACATGCAGGAATCGTGAGTGATGTTTTGACATTTGCAGATGCACGAGGAATTCATTCTCATGGTGCGATGCGTGTAGAATATTATTCAGAAAGAATAGCAAAAGGTGGAATAACGAATAATCCTACTTTTTCGTTTAATCAAACAGCACCTAGCTGTGGTATGTTTGAAGGCGATAATGGTTCTGGTTTTGTTGCAGCAGAAAAAGCAATGGATCTAGCTATTGAAATGGCAAAGAAAAATGGAGTGGCTGTTGTTGGAGTCCGCAATATCTCTCATAGCGGAGCGCTTGCTTATTATGTAGAAAGAGCAGCAGAACAAGATATGGTAGCACTTTCTGTTTGCCAATCTGACCCAATGGTTGTACCATTTGGAGGAAGTGAACCTTACTTTGGAACAAATCCAATTGCCTTTGCTGCACCTAGTAATGACGAGCGTGTCATCACGTTCGATATGGCGACAACGGTTCAGGCCTGGGGCAAGATTCTTCATGCCCGCTCTAAAAAAGAAGCCATTCCAGCTACTTGGGCGGTAGATGCGCAGGGAAATCCTACAACGGATTCTACAGCTGTTAATGCGCTGTTGCCGATTGCCGGACCTAAAGGCTATGGCTTAATGATGATGGTAGATATCTTATCTGGTATTTTACTAGGCGTGCCATTTGGCAAACACGTTTCTTCCATGTATCATGATTTATCTAAAGGTCGTGAATTAGGTCAGCTTCATATCGTGATCAATCCAGATTTTTTCATTGGTTTAGATACGTTCAAAAAGAATATCTCAACGATGTTGGATGAGCTGAAAGAAATTAGCCCTAGTCCTGGTTTTACAGAAGTCAATTATCCTGGAGAACGGGGACGTGCACGTGAAAAAAATTATGAAGAAAATGGAATTGAAATCGTGGATGATATCTACGAATATTTAGTAAGTGATGATATTCATTACGATCGTTATGATCATAAAAATAAGTTTGCAGAATAATATTCTGTAAAATAAATTATCTAGCTACGTGGGCTAGCACTATGCTCTGCTTCGATCGCATCAATTACTAAGAGCTGAAGCTCCAAGGATTGAAGATTTTCGGAAAAAAGATAAGATCTGCCTGTGACGAAAGGTGTCACAAACATATTTTCCTATTTTCTGTCAGAGCTGAACGAGCCCACTACACTTTTAAACAAACGGAGGAATTTCAATGCTGCATACAATAATTAAAGCGAATAGCTATCAAGATTCTATCGTATTGATGTTATTAACAAACAAATTAAATACCATCGATGGCGTTCATAATGTTTCAGTTATGATGGGAACACCTGCCAATAAAGATATTTTCAAAACAGGTGGTTTATATACAGATGAACTAGAAAAAGCTTCTTCAAACGATATGGTCATCGTATTAGATATTGAAGATGACTCATTAATTGAGCAAGTATTAACAGAAATCGATGTATTTTTAGAAGAACAAACAAAAGGTGGCGGCGACACATCAGGTGAAGAGGTCGTAAAAACTTGGGATAAAGCATTTGAGCTCGGTAAAGATGCTGGCGTAGTCGTTTTCTCTATTCCTGGTACACATGCAGCACTTGAAATTGAAAAAGCATTAGATGAAGGAAAACATGTCTTCTGTTTTAGTGATAATGTCGCAATTGAAGATGAAAAACGTCTAAAAGAAAAAGCACATGATGCAGGACTTCTTTTAATGGGTCCTGACTGTGGTACTGGTATTATCAATGGTATTCCTGTAGCATTTACAAATGCTGTGCGTAAAGGGAAAATCGGTGTTGTTGGTGCTTCTGGAACAGGTATTCAAGAAGTCACTACGATTATCCACAAATTAGGCGGCGGCGTAACGAATGCAATCGGTACTGGTGGACGTGACTTAAAAGCTGAAATTGGTGGAATTACATTAAAAGACAGCATCATGACATTGGAGAAAGACCCTAATACAGAAGTGGTTGTTGTTATTTCTAAACCACCTGCACCAGAAGTTCGTGATGAAGTCTTAAATCTTTTAAGAAGTATCTCAAAACCTGCTGTAACGATTTTCCTAGGTGAAAAACCAACATCTCATGAAGAAAATCTTTATCGTGCGTATACATTAGAAGAAGCAGCTCAAACGGCTGTTCAATTATTAAATAAAGAAGCGGTCACAGCAGTGAAAGAAACCTTAACAGTTCCTGCTCATTCTTTCAAACCGGAGCAAAAATATGTTAAAGGTTTATACTCTGGCGGAACTCTGGCTTATGAAGCCGCAATGTTGATCAAAGAAGGTTTAGCATTAACAGGTGACGAACATGCACCAGAAGGCTTTATCTTACAAAACCAGGGACATGAAATCATTGATTTAGGAGATGATGTTTACACGCAAGGAAAACCTCATCCAATGATCGATCCAACAAAACGCAAAGAAATGTTAGAAGAAGCTGGCAAAGATCCTGAAACAGCAATCATTCTTTTAGATGTTGTATTAGGTTATGGTTCTCATGCCAACATGGCGCAAGAACTAGCACCAACAATCAAAGAAATCAAAGCCCAAGCGGCAGCTGATGGTAGAGAGTTATTTGTGATTGGTACGATTGTAGGAACAGACGAAGATCCGCAAAATATTCATGAGCAAGAAGCAATCATGAAAGAGGCTGGTGTGATCCTTTGCGATAGTAACGCACAAGCAGTTCGTTTAGCCTTGGCTATTTTAGATCATCCATTGACTCAAACTGATAAAGCAATCGAAGCTGCACCGGCAGTGACCCCAGTTGCGATTGAACCAACGGAAGCAATGTTAGCATTATTGACAAATCAAGGATTTATCAATGTTGGCTTACGTAGTTTCTCAGAAGCAATCATCAATCATGGTGGTAAAGTGGTTCAATATGATTGGCAACCAGTTGCAGGCGGAAATATCACATTGCAAAAAGCATTACAGTTCTTAAATAAAGTAGCATTAGCTAAATAAATTATCCAGCTTACTGAGCTAGCTCCTCAGAAAATAGATAAAAATAGATTGTGGTAAAAAGCACCACATTCTATTTTTCCTATTTTTCAGTCGGAGCTGATCCAGCTCATTCAGCTTTTAACGGAGGAAAATCAAAATGTCATATAAAACAATCGATGAAGCAAACCAAGCGGTAGCAGCAAAAATCGTTGCTGGTTCTCCTTTCTTATTAGATGTAGTCCCAGCAAAAACAGTAATTGAAGAATTAAATGATGGAAAAGTCCTATTACATGCAGGACCTCCAATCACTTATGATAAAATGGTTGATCCGATCCAAGGGGCTTGTGTCGGTGCTGCATTATTTGAAGAATGGTGCGAAACTGAAGAAGAAGCAAGAAAAATGCTAGAATCTGGCGAAGTAAAACTAATTCCATGTCACCATGTGAATGCAGTTGGACCAATGGGTGGAATCACATCAGCGAATATGGCCGTTTTAGTTGTTGAAAACAAAACAGATGGTAATCGTGCTTTCTGTACGATGAATGAAGGAATTGGTGCAGTATTACGTTTTGGTGCTTATTCAGATGAAGTAATCAATCGTTTAAGATGGATGAGAGATACTTTAGCACCTGTTTTAAGCGCTGCCTTGAAAACGAAAGAAGACGGTTTAAATATCAATGTATTAGTTGCTAAAGCAATTGCAATGGGAGACGAATTCCACCAGCGTAATATTGCTGCATCACTTGCTTTCTTAAAAGAAATGGCACCAATTATTGTTGGTTTAACTGAAATCGACCAAACGAAACGTGAAGAAGTTGTTCAATTCTTAGCGGATACAGATCAATTCTTCTTAAATATCATGATGGCTTCAGCGAAAGCTGTAATGGATGGCGCAAGACAAATTCAAGAAGGAACGATCGTAACTGCAATGTGTAGAAATGGTTATGAGTTCGGTATTCGTATTGCAGGAATGGGTGATGAGTGGTTCACAGGTCCTGTTAATACACCTCAAGGATTATACTTCTCAGGCTTTAGTGAAGCCGATGCTGCACCAGATATGGGTGATAGTGCAATCACTGAAACATTTGGCGTTGGCGGTATGGCAATGATCGCAGCGCCAGCTGTAACTCGTTTCGTTGGTTCAGGTGGTTTCTATGATGCGTTGAATACAAGTAATGAAATGACAGAAATTTGTATTGACACGAATCCTAATTTCCCAGTTCCAACTTGGGACTTTAAAGGAATTTGTTTAGGAATCGATGCGAGAAAAGTTGTAGAAACAGGAATCCTTCCTGTGATCAATACAGGGATCGCAAATAAAAAAGCAGGTTTAGGTCAAATCGGAGCAGGTACAGTAACGCCACCGATCGATTGCTTTGAAAAAGCAGTTTTGGCCTATGCAAAAAAATTAGGTTTTACAGAATAAAAGGTGAAGATATTGTTTGTTAATGCTTGTTTTATTGATCAGTTTCTTTTAGCAGATCACTTTGAAGAACAAAAATGGCAGGTCCATAGCAAATATAAGAATAGTTTTAATATTCAAGATGAGAGGAAACAACAGTTAGTGGTCGTGACGACCACTAACTACCCTTTTATGCCGAATGGTATTTACTTACAAGCCAATGATTTTTCACAAGTGTTATCATCAATCGAAATTGGAGAACAAATTAAATGGGAACAAAAGTGTTTGCATTTTTCTAGAAACCATCTATTACTGATACATGGGAAACCGTATTCGTCGTTAGTAGGTACAGCAACGAGAAACTTAATGGAAATAAGTCAAAAAAAATTATTTTCATATTCAGACTCACTCGCAAAAAAAACAGGGAGTCAGCATTCTTTAGCTCAGTTTTTGGAAGGGATGAATCCTTTTAAAGAAGCGATTATTTCGCTTTGTTCTGAAGATCAGTCACAACAAAAATCAGGTTTGAATTTTCTTTTAGGTCGAGGTATGGGATTAACACCGTCAGGAGATGACATGATTGTTGGACATCTGGCTGCAAGGTTTCTATTGGATAAAGAAAGTTCGATCTTAACAAATTTACTACTTACTGAACTGTTAGCAGAGCGGTCTGTGACAACAGATATCAGCAAGCATTATTTGTTATGCGCACTATCAGGGCGTTTTAGTGAACCTGTTCTTAAATTAATCGAAGCATTGACGACAAACAGCAGTGAAGAAAAAATTAAAAAAATAGTTAATGGCGTCATTTCGGTAGGACACACATCTGGTGTTGATTTACTGGCAGGCTTATTAACTACAATCAAATCACTAGGTACTAAATGAAGGAGGATTTTTATGGCAAATCGTGTCGTGATTGCATTGGGAGGCAATGCAATTTTAAAACCAAACCAAAAAGCAACACTTGAGGTACAGTTAGATAATGTTAAAGTCAGCGCGGAACTGGTTGCAAAAATAGAAGAAATCGATTATGAAATCGTTTTAACTCACGGGAATGGTCCGCAAGTAGGCAATATTCTAAGACAAAATGAAGAAGCAAAAGATGTGGTTCCACCGTTTCCTTTAGATGTATGTAATGCGGAGTCACAAGGTTTTATTGGGTACATGTTAGAACAAAGCTTGAAAAATTCATTGGAGACAAAAGGCTTGACGAGTAACGTTATTACGTTATTAACTCAAACCGAAGTTTCAGCTGAAGATGAAGCGTTCAACAATCCAAACAAACCAATCGGAATTTTTTATACAGAAGAAGAAGCGAAGCAAATGGAGCAAGAAAAGAATTGGGTGATGATGGAAGATGCTGGTCGTGGTTACCGCCGCGTTGTCCCTTCTCCACAACCAAAAGCGATCCACGGTGTAGATGCGATCGTTAATTTATTAAACCGTAATACGATCGTTATTGCAGGCGGAGGTGGCGGAATCCCCGTCGTTCGTGATCAAAATGGTCTGTTAAAAGGAATCGAAGCAGTTATCGATAAAGACCGCACAGGTAAAAAATTAGCGGAACAAATTGATGCAAATGTCTTCATGATGTTGACAGATGTAAGTAATGTTTATATCAACTACGGTAAAGAAAATCAAGAAAAATTAGAAACAATTTCTGTAAAACAAGCACAACAATATATGGACGAAGGTCATTTTGCTGATGGTAGCATGGGACCAAAAATGGAAGCGGCTATTGGGTTTGCGGCACAAGGAAAAACAGCGATCATTTGTTCTTTAGAAGAAGCTGATCAAGCTTTACTAGGTAGAGCAGGGACAAGAATCACAGGATAAACATTAAAAATAGAAGTTGAGAGAAACGGTCCGTGTTTCTTCCAACTTCTATTTTATTTATTGATGCTGATTTGATCGTTCTGATAACTCTAAGGCTAAACGTAAATTCAAACTATTAGTTGGATCTTGAATACTTTTTCCAAGTAACTTAGCACAGTGATCGATTCTGTATTTAATCGTATTACGATGTAAGTACATTTCTTTGGCTGTTTTTGAAATTTCACATTGAAAACTTAAATAACATTGTAATGTCTTACGAAGTTCAATAAATGAATCTTCAACAGGATAGGCAAGTTCTTTTAGCGTCGATTCACAGAAATAATGAATATCTTCCAGACTCATTTTTTCGAATAAACTTTTCATTCCTTTAGGATGATAGTGATGAGTAAGCACATTGTTAGTCATTGTTAACATTTCTTCGTAGGCTGTTTTTGCTTCAATGAAGGAGTTTGCGATTTGTTCAATCGTTTCATATAAATTTCCCAAAGCAAAAGTCAACGTGATAGGAAGTTTTTCAGATAATTCCAAAGATAATTCACTTAAAATTCTTTCTAAGTCTTCTACTCTGCTTTGAATCAAAATGGCCAAGTGGTTTGTGTTTTTTACTTTAAAAATACTGATATGCTTGATTCTAGGTGGCAAAGTTTCTAATAGCCATTGAAAAGCCACATCACTTTCTTCTTGTTGATATTTAATTTTCGTTGCTGTTGTTGTTGTTTGACTGCAAACGGCGTAGATGACTTGATACTGTGTACTTTTCTTTAAGCCGTAATTTGCGCCTAGATCCAGCCAATCTCGTTTAGATTGATGGGGTGTTTGCTGATACTCTACTAATTGACCTAAAAAATCACTTTTAAGAAAGTCTAGAGATTCCTGAACTTTTTGATTTTTATACAACATAAATGACAAAACTAAACAGGCCTGTTCAACTGCAAACTCAGACATCGGATAAGGAACTTGCTGGGGATTTAAAATCAATAAATAATGTGGGAAATAGCTATTCACAGTAACTGAAAAACCTGCAATCTGCAATGGCTCTTGATTTAGATCATTGATCATAAATGAGGCATGACTATCTTCATTCCAATTATCGTATTTATTAATAAGTTGTTCAACATAATACTCAGCCGGTTTTGAAGTCTGAGTAAAGTGTTTTGAATGGGCGATTACTTTACGATAAGGACTTAATAAAATCACAGGAGTATTGATCATTTTACCAAAGTCAGCGATAAATCGTGCGATACTCACATCATGAATCAGTAAATCAGAGAAGCGCTTTTGAATATCTAAGGCGTAGCTTAATTGTTCTGTTTTAGTATCCCATAAATAATTTAATAGTTGGTGCAATACAGCACCCAAAGGTTGAGTGCTAGACACTTGAACAACAGGAAAGTCGATTTTATTGGCATAAGCGACGACCTCTGGATCAATGGTTTCGATGAAACGTCCGACTTTTATACCGATTCCAGCGGCTTCTTGTTCTTTTAGAGAATCGATCAAAGTGATCAGTTCTTTTTGATTATCTTTATAAACCATCGCAGTTGTTAAAAGAAAAATCTTTTTTGGGATAAAATTGGCCACATCAGGTGTTTCAGAAATTTCGATACTTTCAACAATTGTGTTGGCTTTTGTAGGATTCGTTAATAATTTTAGATCGGAAAATCTTGGTATTTTTAATAAATCTTCTAAAGTAGTCAATGGATTTCCTCCTAATATTAAAAAGCAGAACAGGTTCGTTCAGATTTGACAGAAAAATAAGAAAAATTGAGGGTACGTTTTTGCCGCAATCAATTTTTATCTTTTTTCTGAGATACTAGCCTGAAATGCTAGAAAGCATATGGTGACAACGTACCAATCAATATTAAAACTATTTCATGATATGCTTCAAAGCAAAAGCGTAGCGAGATCATCCAGTTCCTACAGAAAAATACAAAATATGAAAATAGCGTATTTTTCCACATGCTTAATTTATTCTTTTCTGATAAGCTAGGTAGTACATGGTAAAAATATTTATTTGTGATAAATCTTTAATGATAAATTAGTAACGCATAATGTAGTTGTATTTCTCAGCATATCTCTATTCTAAATGATAGCGCATGCAGATTCAAGAAAGTTTTGTACATAATAACTGAAAATTCTATTTTTTTATTCAAAAGTGACAATGACTTTTTTGAATATAAGGGTAGGATGAAATTAAAACGGAAAAGAGGAAATAGTTATGTTTTCAGAAATATCAGTACCAAGCAGAACAATCATGACACCAGGGCCAGTTGAGGCTCATCCTGTAGCATTAAGAGCGATGTCTGCTTCTATTTTAGGTCAATTCGATCCAGCCTTTTTACAAATTATGGATGAAGTGAAAGAAATGATCAAGATTCCTTTCGGCACAAAAAATGAGCAAGCATTTGCAGTAGATGGAACATCTCGTTCTGGTTTAGAAGCGGCATTGATTGCATTGATCGAACCAGGTGATAAAGTGTTGATTCCTGTATATGGACGGTTTGCGTATCTTTTAGGAGAAATATGTGAACGTGCTAAAGCAGAGATTCATTATCTTGAAAAAGAATGGGATGCACCATTTGAACAAGAAACAGTAATTGAAGAAATCAAAAAATTTCAACCGAAAATTGTTGCCATGGTCCACGGTGAAACAGCTAATGGGCAAATGCAATCAATGGAAAAAATTGGTCAACACTGTAAAGAAAATGATATTTTCTTTGTTGTAGATATGGTTGCAACATATGGCGGTGTACCTCTTGAAGTGGATGCGTGGGGAGTTGACATCGCAATTGCTGGAACGCAAAAATGTGTGAGTGTTCCTTCAGGCTTATCTTTGATTACTTATAATGACCGAGTGGAAAAAGTTCTTACTAGTCGTTACCAAAAGGAATTAGGATTAAGTAAAGATATTCGCAATGCAAATCATATCAGCAGTAATTATCTTGATTTAAGCCAGTTACAGCGCTATTGGAGTGAAGAGCGAATCAATCATCATACTGAAGCGACAAGCATGATCTACGGACTGCATGAAGGCCTTAGAATGATGATCAAAGAAGGCATGGACAATGTCTATGCTCGACATGCCCAAAATGATCAAGCAATTGTTGCTGGTATAAAAGCGATGGGCTTAGGTTTTTATGGAGATTTGACGACTAAAATGCCAACCGTTACGCCGATCATGATTCCTAAAGGAATTGATGGCGAAGCAGTTCGTTCGCTTATGCTAGATGAGTTTGGTGTAGAAATTGCTTCATCTTTTGGTGCACTTCAAGGAAAAGTATGGCGTATCGGAAATATGGGATACAGCAGTAGAAAATCTAATGTTCTTCACGTTTTATCGGCATTAGAAGGAGCTCTTAATTATTATGGTGCAGATATTAATAAAGGTGAAGCTGTGAAAGCAGCATTAGCAATCTATAAAAAATAGAAAAAATTAAATTGTTTGTGTGAAAGAACAAGTGATTGTTCGTTTTGCACAAACTTTTTAACAAGTTTGTGAAAAATTATAATGCACGAAAGTTTGCTACCGCTTACAATTAGAACGAATAGGAAGTTGTTTGTTTGAATGTTTGAAACCAAAATTGCACAAACATTTTGGCTACCACACATTTGAAAAAATAACATATGGAGGAAAAGATATGGATGTAAAAAGTAAGAGTTCAGGAATGGATTATTGGAAAAAAATTGTTATTTTGTTATGTGCTGGCTGGGTAACGATCTGGGTATATCGTTCAGCTTTATCACCTGCATACCCGCAAATTAATGAGTCACTTGGTGGAAATATCACAGATACAGCGTTAGGTTTTATTTCTACGTGTTACTTCTTTGGATATGTAGCAATGCAGATTCCAGCAGGTTTCTTAGTAGATAAAATTGGGAAGAAAAAAGTATTGATTCCAGGCTTTATCGTTTTTGGATTAGCCGCTTTATTGATTTCTCAAGCAACGAATATTCAAATGATTTATGTTGGTAGTGTTTTAGCAGGTCTAGGTTGTGGCTCTTTTTATGGATCAGCATATTCACTAACATCTCAAAATATTCCACGCGAAAAAAGAAGTTTCTCTACTGCAATTGTAAATAGTGGATCTGCTGTTGGTTCAGGTTTAGGTTTGATTTTATCTAGTTTCTTAGTTGTTCAATTAAAATTCCCATGGCAAACAATGATGTATATCTCTGTAGCATTGATTGCTGTGATGTTAGTGGCATTTGTTGCAATTATTCGTAATAATAAAGAAGATGCTGAATTTTTAGCACAATCTGAAGCGGCAGAGGCAGCAGAAGCAGCGGCTGCTGCACCAGAAGCGCCTGTTGTTGAAAAAGAACATGTTTCAATCAAAAAATTATTCTCACCAAAAATGTTATTTGCTTATATTTTATACTTTGCTACTTGTTATGCGTATTATATGACGGTTACTTGGTTACCAAACTTCTTGGGAACTGAACGTGGATTTGAAGGGGCAGCGATTGGATTTTCTGCGTCTCTTGTAGCATTTGCTTCGATTCCAGGTGCTTTGTTCTTCAGCCGTTTAGCTGATAAATTCATGCACAAAAAAGTACAATTTATCGTTATTTTAGAATTTTTAGCAGCAGCAATGCTATTGTTGACTGTACAAGCAACAAACTCAACATTATTATTAATAGGTCTGATTTTATACGGCTTCCTAGGAAAACTAGCTGTAGAGCCGATCATTATTTCATGGCTTGGGGAAAATGCTCCTAAAGTCGGTATTGGTACAACACTTGGCGTATTTAACTTCTTCGGAATGATGTCATCCGTTATCGCACCAACATTGACAGGTTCAATCTCTGATGCGACCGGTTCAAAAGAAATGGGCTTTTACATTTCAGTTATCTTACTAGTCGTTGGAACTGCGTTATTCTTATTAGCAAACTTGAACAAAAAGAAAGCAACTGCTGAATAAGTAGTTGTAATTACAAGAAATAAATAATGATGTGTTTAGCTTCTGAAACTAAATATAGTTGATAGAAATTAAACACATCATATTTTTCTGGTCAAAAGTAATATAGAAATATATAATATTATTTGGAATACAGAAACATGTAAGCGCTTAGAAGGAGGCGAAATAATGGAAAACCAAGATTATCAAATCACGGAAGAAGAGCTTCAACGTTATCGAGAACGTGGCTATAATGAAGATCTACTTCCAAAACCTTTGTCCAAAAGGATGATGGGGAAAATGAACTATTTTACGTTATGGATGGGCTCGGTTCATAATATTCCCAATTACACGGCAGTCGGAGGATTTTTGTTTTTAGGACTTTCACCAATTAATATCATGTTGGCTTTGGTGATAAGTGCAATGGCAGTTGCGTTGTTTATGACCTATAACGGTCGAGCAGGATCAAAATATGGCATACCTTTTGCAATTCATCTACGCTCAACTTATGGAGATATTGGTGCGAAATTACCAGGGTTTCTTAGAGGGTGTGTCGCTGCAATCGCTTGGTTTGGATTGCAGAATTATACAGGTTCATTAGCGTTGTTGATCTTGATTGGTAAGATTTGGCCGGGATTTTTAATGCTTGGCGGAGATACGATGATCTTGGGGATTTCTATTCCAGGCTTGATCGCCTTTACGATTTTTTGGGCAGTGAACATGCTGATCGGTTTTGGCGGTGGAAAAATTCTTAATAAGTTTACTGCTATTTTAAGTCCGCTAATTTATATTGTATTTGGTGGTATGGCTATCTGGGCGATTGGAGCTGGAGGAGGTTTAGGACCGATTCTATCTTATGATGTCGCAGGAGCAGCACATAATATTTCACCAGTGTTTGTCTATTTCATGATCATTAATTCAGTGTTAGCGGTCTGGGCAGCACCTGGTGCAAGCGTGTCAGATTTTACTCAAAATGCGAAATCTACTAGAGACCAAACGATTGGTCAAACTGCTAGCTTTTTAGTTGGCTATGGAATATTTGCCTTTTCAAGTGTTGTGATTTTAATTGGTGGTTCTATTCGTTATGGAATCCAAGAATGGAATATTTTAAACATTGTTGATCGTTGGGATAATTCATTGGCAATTATTGTTGCGATGCTCGTATTTTTATTAACAACTGTTTCTACAAATGCAACGGGAAATATTATTCCAGCTGCATATCAGTTATGTGCATTATTTCCTAAAAAGGTCGATTATAAAAAAGGCGTTTTGCTTGCCAGTGTGATTAGTTTTCTGATCATGCCATGGAAATTAATGGAAAATGCAGATAGTATTTTTATTTTCTTGAATACAATAGGTGCAGTTTTGGGACCAGTTGCGGGAACAATGATTGCGAATTATTATTTTGTTCAGAGACAAAAAATCGACTTGAATCAGTTGTATATGGATCCAAAAGCTGACAATAGTCATAATATATACAAAGGATTGAATAAACCTGCTTACGTTGCTACTATTGTGGCGTTAGTTATTTGTTTAAGTGGAAATTTCATTCCTGCTTTAAAAGTGATTTCTGATATTTCTTGGATTTCTGGTTTTGTTTCTGCTTTTGTTTTATATTTAGTATTAAGAAAATTCTTTGATAAAAAATAATAAGCTTCTTGAGAAAAACTCATTCAGCTTTTAAATTTAGGAGGAAAGCAAATGTCACATGATTTAGTAATCAAAAATGGTTTAGTTATTTTGGAGTCGGGAGAAGTTAAGACAGATGTTGCAGTAAAAGATGGATTGATTGTTGCTATTGGAAATGATCTTGGTGAGGCAGATAAAATTATTGATGCAGAAGGTTTAGTTGTTAGTCCAGGTATGGTGGATGCACACGTGCACATTACTGATCCAGGAGGCGGTTATCGTGATCAATGGGAAGGTTATATCACTGGAACAGCTTCATGTGCTAAAGGCGGAGTCACATCATTTATGGAGATGCCTTTAAACCAAGTACCTGCAACCGTCGATGGTGAATCATTGGAAATAAAATATACTGCTGGAAAAGGCAAATTGAAATCAGATGTTGGCTCGTTTGGTGGTTTGGTACCTTTCAATCTTACTGGTGGTATTCAAGAGTTAGATGATGGTGGCGTTGCAGCGTATAAATGTTTCATGGCGACTTGTGGAGACCGCAGCATTGATGGTGATTTCATGAATGTCGATGACTATTCTCTTTACGAAGGAATGAAACAAGTTGCTAAAACGGGTAAGGTTCTGGCAATTCATGCGGAAAATGCTGCAATTACAGATAAATTAGGAGAAATTGCCTATAAAAATGGGGAAACAACATTAAAAGCTTATGTTGCAAGTCGTCCAGTTTTCACTGAAGTGGAACCGATTCGAAGAGCAATCTTATTTGCCAAAGAAACGGGCTGTCGCATCCATATTTGTCATATTGCCTGTCCAGAAGGGGTAGAAGAAGTGACGAAGGCAAGACAAGCTGGCGTTGATGTAACATGTGAGACCTGTACGCATTATCTTTACTTTGATACAGATGAACTTGATGCAATCGGTCCAGTGGTGAAATGTTCACCGCCAATTCGTGATAAAGAAAATCAAAATGGTATGTGGGATAAAGTGTTATCAGGAGAAATTGATTTTGTGACTTCTGACCATTCTCCATGTACACCAGATTTAAAAGATAAAGAAAATGCTTTTGAAGCGTGGGGTGGAATTTCTGGAGTGCAAAATAATGTCGATGTTCTTTTTGATGAAGGCGTTCAAAAAAGAGGAATGTCACTGAAACAATTTGCAGATATTATTGCCACGAATCCTGCTGATCGTTATGATTTGGATCAAAAAGGTCGAATCAGTATTGGCAAAGATGCTGACTTTGTTTTGATCAAACCAAATGCACCTTATACATTAAAAGCCGAAGATTTAGAATATCGCAATAAAATCAGTCCTTATATTGGACGCGAAATTGGTGCACAAGTTGTACAAACTGTTTTAAGAGGTCACGTGATCTATACGAAAGAAGAGGGAGTTTCAACTGATTTTGTTGGTGCCTTTATCAAAAAATAACTAAGTTAATAGAGTAAAAGAGGAATCAGACATGAAAATAACTGTTTTTATTGTCTGATCCTCCTTCTTTTTGTGACAAAAAATAGGAAAAGACTCATTTAGTGATTTAGCCTGATAAAGGGGTGCGTGAAAAATGGATGAACAAAGAAAACTCAATGGCCATACGCCATACTGGAAACAGATTATTTATATATTAACGATTGGTTGGATCGTTATTTGGATTTATCGAACCGTTTTGACACCTATTTATCCGATTATTAGTGATTATTTTGGTGGTGCGACAGATGCTCAGCTTGGTCATATTTCAAGTTTCTATTTTTTAGGCTATGTTTGCATGCAAATACCTTCAGGACTTTTAGTAGATAAATTAGGAAAAAAACAAATTCTGATCCCAGGCTTTTTATTATTCGGTCTAGGGGCATTGATTGTAGGCTTAGCACAAAATATTGGAATTGTTTTTATCGGAAGTATTTTAGCTGGACTGGGTTGTGGAACCTACTATGGAGTGGCTTATTCATTGACTGCAGAATATGTGCCAGTATCTAAAAGAAGCTTATCAACTGCTATTGTAAACAGCGGAACTGCGATAGGGAGTGGCTTAGGCTTGATTTCTTCTAGTTACCTAGTTGGAACGGGCGTATTGCCTTGGCAAGCCCTGATCTTTGCAACAATTGTGTTGATTCTATTATCGGTGGTTATGTTTTTACATTTTATACGGTTAGAAAAACCAAAAAAGGGAATCAGTACACAAATAGATGTAAAAAAACAAATGTCAATCAAAGCGCTTTTTAAACCACGCATGATTTCGGCGTATATATTATATTTTTCAACCTTGTATACCTACTATTTGATCGATACCTGGCTACCCAATTTTTTAGAAACAGAAAAAGGTTTTTCTGGAACCTCAGTAGGACTCGCTTCCTCATTGGTATTTTTTACCGCCATCCCTGGGGCTCTGATTTTTAGCCGGATTGCTGATGGTATTCCAAGAAAAAAAGTTCAATTGATTATCTTGCTTGAAATACTAGCAGCTAGCGTATTGTTTATCACAGTAACAACAACGAATCAAACGATTTTAGTCATTGGTATTATGGCTTACGGATTCTTTGGGAAATTAGCCGTTGAACCAATCATTATTTCTTGGTTAGGTGAATCAGCACCTAGAGGCAGCGTTGCAACCATGTATGGCGTATTTAATTTCTTTGGTATGTCAGCATCAGTCATCGTTCCATCGTTAACTGGGAAAATTTCTGATATCACAGGATCAAAACTTTATGCATTTTATTTAGCGATTCTCATTATAGGAATTGGGACACTTTTGTTTTATTTGATCAACCGTTTTATTGTAGATAAAAATAAAGTCGTCTATTGATAGCACATATAAAAAAGACATCTTACTTCTTTCCAGTTTTTCTAAATCGAAAGAAAAAAGATGTTTTTTTGCTGTTTAAAAGCAACTTTACGATTCTAGAAGTATATTAGATGAAGTCTGTCTTTATTTTCGTTATACTTATCTAAAGGAATGAGGTGGAGCAAATGGAAAAAACTGAGAAAATATATATGGTAGTCGCTCGGGCTGATTTTTCTTTAGAAGAATTGAAAGAGGATGTTTTTGATTGGTTAAGCTTTTTGCGCATTGTGACAATTCCCGAAAGTTATCGTTTTGGTGAAGAAGAAGCACAGCGATTTGATTTACAAACCATTATTCAGCAAATTCAACAACTTACAGAAAAAGAGAATTTATGGATCAAGGTGAACGGTCAAGGCGGAGAATTTCAACTCCATATTTCTAAGTTAACACTTCATGAACGGACGATTCTAGATGGCGCTATTTATCTAGACCATCAAACAATGATCGAAGACTATTGCGAAACCAGAATGGTTAGAAATGGCATCTACGGGTATATTCGGCCATTAGATGAATATTTATATAATAATGTTGAGGATATTGAAAAAAGGACATTTGAAACGGAAAGTGAAATCACTAAACTACCCAAACGATATGATAGTAAAAAAGCAGTAATCGTTGATTGTAATCAATTGGCAGGCTATGATGTTTATTTTAAAGGTCTGTGTTTGACTTCTTGTTGGAAAATGTATTATTCAAATTTGTACTGTCAAATTATTCCCAAACCGATTTTTTTAGAAGTCCAACAGGTCCAGTCTGTAGAAGAATTGGAGAATCAAGTAATCAAAGTAACCTTATTCAAAGACCCGTTTAATTGGGATTTGCCTATTAATCAAAAATATCAGCGCTTGTTCAGAGATCAGATGGGCTATGATCAATTGGCTTGGAATAATGGAACGGGTGTTTTACGTGCTCCTTATATTGAATATGCCTTCGTTGAAGAGGTTACACAAACAGTTCAATATCAAAATAATTACTACCAGCCTGTTGAAAAGAAAAACGCAACCTATTTTGTCACTAGAAGTTATGATCTGCTTCATCAAGATTATAGAGTAAACCGTACAAAGGGGATATTAAACGCACAAGCCTATTTTCCGTGGATCGATGAGAAGAGCCAGAAAATGATGAATTTTCGTGTATTGAATCCAGAAATGGCCATTGACGATGGTCTGTCAGCGTATGAGTTTTATATACGGCAGTTTTTGGAAATTGATGTTTTGGATAAAAAATATGATGATTTTGTCTCTGTCTTGCGTTTTTATCTACCAAAAGAGTCAATCAAACAAATTCCGTTAGAGGCATTATGGGATAAATTGTTTGATGTGAACATTAGCAATTTAAAACAAAAAGAAGCATCTACACGTTTTGACTTGAAAAAAGCGAAAAATCATTTGCGTGTTGTATTTTTAGATTCGAGTTATTTAGAAACGATCAATCAAACGATGGATGTTAGTGATTAAAAGAAAAGGGCTGTAGCATAACTCCGAGAGTTATGCTACAGCCCTTTAAAATTCAAACAAACGATGGTGAACAAGTGACTACTCGTCTAATAGAATTGTTACTACATAGGAATGCTGTCTCCATCAATCACTAATTCAGCGCCCGTTACAAAACTAGCTTCATCACAAGCTAGATAAATAACACTATTTGCGATATCATCTGGTTTTCCTAAATAAGGAAATTGAACAGATTTTTTATAAGCCGGTCTGATAGTTGGAAAAGTAGTTTCGATCATAGGTGTATCAATAATACCTGGACAGATTGAGTTTACTCGAATATTGTGTTTTGCGTATGTAAAGGCAGCATCGAGTGAAAGTGAGCGAAAAACATCTTTTGCTGCGACATAAGGATTGTTATCTGGTAAATTTACTAATCCTTCCAATGATGAAATATTGATAATCGATCCACCGCCATTTTTCATCATTAGCGGAATCACTTTATTTAAGCCATATGCAAAACTATTTATATCGATGGCTTGAATTTTTTCCCAATCTTCCACCGACAAATCTAAAAGTATTTTCGGAGAAGAAATACCAGCGTTGTTGACTAAAATATCGATTTTTCCATATTTACTTATTGTATCAGAAAGTACTTTTTGCCAACTATTACTAGAGCTTACATCGTGTTGAAAAGCAATTGCAGTGCCTCCAATTTGCGTTATCTCTGAAACAACAGCTGAGAGTTTATCTAAACGCTTACCTGTACAAACAACAATTGCTCCTTCTTTGGCAGCAGATTTAGCAGTTGCAATACCAATACTACTTTGTCCTTCCGTAATCAACATTACTTTACCTAATAATCTATTCATAATAAAAAAACCGCTATAATGAAAAAACATTATAGTTATCCTTTCCGATTATTCTAAAAATGGGACCGTTGTTAGTAAAGAAATTTTTAACCTGTAAAGAATGGAAATAACTTATTTATAAGTTTAATATAGAAATTTTATTAAAGCTAATGATATAAACTAAAAATAATAAGTTTTTAATCAAATAAAAAGCCTCAAATGATGTGATCGAAATCGACATTATTTGAGGCAAGATTATTTAATGGAGTTTATTGAGCAACTGGTTTTTTCACAATCCCTAAAATGACAGCAGAAACGACTGCGCCAATTGCAATAAACAATAGATATAAGATTGGGTGGCTTAATAATAAAGCTACGAAGATACCACCGTGAGGAGCCAACAGACGAATGCCAAAACCGCCGACTAAACCTCCAGCTAATGCTGAACCGACGACGAAACTTGGAATAACACGTAATGGATCTGCTGCAGCAAAAGGAATCGCACCCTCAGTTACAAACGATAAGCCCATTACTAAGTTGGTTAAACCAGCATCTTTTTGGTCCTTCGTAAATTTATTTTTAAAGATCAATGTTGCGATAAAAATAGCTAATGGAGGAACCATCCCGCCGGCCATCACTGATGCCATAATGATACTGCCGCCTTCTGTAACGGTTGCAGCAATCGAAGCTGTACCGAACACATAAGCTGCTTTGTTGATTGGGCCACCTAAGTCAATCGCCATCATACCACCAAGCAAGGCACCTAAAAGTGCCGCATTTGTTCCATCTAAACTTAATAAGAAATTGTTTAAACCATCATTGATAACTTTCATTGGAACATTGACCAAAAGCATCAAACCACCTGTAATCAGTAAACCAAAAACAGGATAAAATAAAATCGTTTTGATACCATCAAGTGATTTAGGTAAACCTTTGAAGAGTTTCTTCAAGAAAATAATGACATATCCTGCTAAGAACCCGCCGACTAAAGCACCTAGGAAACCTGCGCCACCTGTATTGGCTAACGCTCCAGCAGCAAAACCTACGATTAAACCTGGTCGGTCAGCAATACTGGAAGCGATAAATCCAGCTAAAACGGGTAACATAAAGCCAAATGCAGCACCACCGATTTGATTGAACCAAGAAGCTGCTTCATTATAATTACCAAGCATACTTAATTGATCTTGAGGAACACCGATAAATTGGTCGATCATAAAGGAAAGAGCAATGGCGATCCCACCACCGATAACAAATGGAAGCATGTGCGAAACACCATTCATCAAATCTTTATAGATTCTTGAACCAACTGAACCATCGGCAGATCCATCTTCTTCATTTGAATCTGATTCTGAACTGTGGAAAGTTGGAGCTGTACCGCTTGTTGCTAGAGTAATCAATTCTTCTGTTTTACGAATCCCATCACTCACTGGACGGTTTACTAATTCTTTTCCGTCAAAACGATTCATTTCAACTTTTTTATCAGCGGCAACGATCACGCCATCAGCACGCGCAATATCTTCCGCTGTTAAGCGATTTTTGATTCCTTCAGAACCATTTGTTTCGACTTTGATGTCAATACCCATTTCTTTGGCTTTTTTCTTTAAAGCATCTTCGGCCATATAAGTATGAGCGATGCCGGTTGGACAAGCTGTAACGGCAACGACGAATTTGCGATTTGCATCTTGAGTGTTTTTAGCTGCTTCTTCCAATTGTTCTTGTTTCTCTTGTGCTTCTTTGGCTTCTTCAGCAGATTGAAACAGGTTTTGAACGTCTTCTGGCGTTTTTGTTTCTTTTAATTTCGCTACAAAATCTGGATCGATCAATAGGCGAGATAGGGCAGCTAAAGCTTGTAAGTGAGTGTCATTAGCGCCTTCTGGAGCCGCAATCATAAAGAATAAATAAGTTGGTTGTCCATCTAATGCTTCATAATCAACGCCTTTGTTACTTTTAGCAAATAAAACAGTGGCTTCTTTTACAGCACTGTTCTTGGCATGGGGCATCGCAATTCCGTCACCTAAGCCGGTTGATGTTTGTGCTTCACGGGCTAAGATTCCTTCTTTATATGTTTCAATATCAGAAATTCTACCACCATCATACATTTTTTGGACCATTTCATCGATTGCACCTTTTTTATCAGTTGCTTGCAAATCCATGATCATCACGTCTTTGACTAGTAAGTCTTTGATGTTCATTATTTTTCCCTCTTTCCTCAAGTTACTTGATTTTTTCAATTTTTACTTCTGAAATCAGTTCATTGATTAAATCAACAGATGCTAAATCATCAGAAAAAGCAGTAGCACTGCCACATGCAACGCCCCATTTAAAAGCGTCGATCGGATCGTTATTTTTAGCAAATGTTCCTACGAATCCTGCAATCATTGAATCTCCAGCGCCAACAGAGTTTTTCAACGGTCGTTTTAACACATTTGAACGATAGATACCTTCTTTAGTGAATAATAAGGCGCCATCGCCTGCCATTGAAATAATCACATGTTGTGCACCGTCTTCTAATAAACGTTCTCCAAATGGCAAGATATCCTTCATAGTTTGAAATTCTACATCAAACAATTCAGCCAGTTCATGGTTGTTTGGTTTGATAAGTAAAGGCTTTTGCGGTAGAGCGTTTAGTAAATCTTTGCCCGTGGTATCAATGACAAATTCAGCCTCTTTATCTTTGATGATTTGAATCAGCTCTTCATAAAAACCTTTTCGAAGTGTTGCTGGTGTACTCCCAGATAAAACGACAATATCACCAGCTGAAATCATACTTAATGCTTGTTTCAGCTCTTGCATTTCTTCGTTGCTGATAGCAGGTCCTAGACCGTTGATTTCAGTTTCAGATTCAGATTTTAATTTGATATTGATTCGAGTATCTTCTTGAACTGTTGTAAATTTCGTGTGAATTTGTTCTTTTTTCAACCAGTCAGAAATGAAATTTCCTGTAAAACCACCTAGAAAACCAAGAGCTGTTGATTCAGCTTGGATCCTTTTTAAGATTCTAGAAACGTTGATACCTTTTCCGCCAGGTAACTTAAAGTCGTTGGTCATTCGGTTCAAGTCGCCTAATTTAAGTCCTTTTACATGAACGATATAGTCAATTGACGGATTTAATGTCACTGTGTAGATCATTGAATTGCCTCCTTGATCGTTGTTTTTTTCTGGAATTGTTCAAGTAACTCTGGTGAACATTGATTGGTGAGAATGATTACATCATCAAGTTCGGTTACTTTGGTAAATGTTACTTTATTTAGTTTCGTTTGGTCGATCAGGACATAGGCTTCTTCTGCATGTGCAATAGCCAAACGTTTTAAAGCCGCCTCTTCAGGATCTGGTGTTGTTAAACCAAATTCAAGATGAGCGCCATTCATGCCCATAAAAACTTTATTGAAGCGAAAGTGACTGAGCTGCTCCATTCCTGTTGAACCAGTGATTGCTTTTGTTGATAGCTTTAGCGAGCCGCCAAGAATAATGGTATTGATGTTTAAATCACCAAGTTTCGCTGCATGATGGACTGAATTTGTAACAACAGTGATATTTTTTCCTGCTAAAAATGGCAGCATTTCTAAAGTGGTTGATCCTGCATCCAGATAAATAACGTCGCCATCATGAACAAATTGAGCGGCTAAAGAAGCGATTATTTGTTTTTCTTGCGTGTTTTTGACTGATTTTTCGATCATGTCTTGTTCAAAGCCTAAATTTAAAATTCGTTTTGCACCGCCGTGAACCCGTTCTAATAATTCTGCGTCCTCTAATTCTTGTAAATCACGACGTATCGTTGATTCAGAAGCATTAAGAAGGATAGATAATTCTTGTGACTTAACAACAGATTGTTGATCTAATAAACGTAAAATTGCTTGATGTCTTTCTTCTGTAAGCATTTTCACACCTCTTTTCATTGACTATAATAGCACATTTAATTTACTGATGCAATCTAAAACGGTCATAAACGATCAATTTCGAAATAAAACGATCATCTAAAGCGTTAATGGAGCAGAATTCTATCATTTGACAAAGATGTTTGTTCTTTGGCTTAATGAGGATAGGGAAAATCGGAGGGATAAGTATGGATAATCGTACAATATTACAAGGATTTGAATGGTATTTACCAGCTGATGGTAAGCACTGGCAACGCTTGACTGGATTAGCAGAAGAATTACATAAAAAAGGGATTAGCGGTGTTTGGCTTCCACCAGCCTATAAAGGAGCAAATGGTTTGGAAGATGTTGGTTATGCACCCTATGATTTATACGATTTAGGAGAATTTGAACAAAAAGGAACGATTCCAACTAAATATGGGACGAAAAAGGAGTATTTGGAATGTATCAAAGCGTTAAAAGAGGTTGGAATAGAAGTTTATGGCGATATTGTATTTGACCATTTTATGGGAGCAGATGAGGAAGAAAATGTTTCGGCTATAAAATACCGATCGGATAATCGCAACATAGCACTTAGCGGAGAAGAGGAAATTTCAGCGTGGACGAAATTCACTTTTCCAGGAAGAAATCATAAATATAATGATTATAGTTGGACTTGGAAAAATTTTTCTGGTGTTGATTTTGATGATCGTAGGCAAGATCATGGGAT
The DNA here is from genome assembly GCF_001730285.1 of Enterococcus ureasiticus. Lineage (GTDB taxonomy): Bacteria > Bacillota > Bacilli > Lactobacillales > Enterococcaceae > Enterococcus_L > Enterococcus_L ureasiticus. The sequence goes on along the minus strand of NZ_MIJZ01000001.1, from coordinate 1,010,352 downwards.
TTTCAACTTTGACGGGAAAGGTTGGGAGGAAGAAGTTGATAATGAAAATGGTAATTATGACTATTTAATGGGCTGTAACTTAGATATGGAGTATCCCGAAACCGTTGAACAATTAAATAAGTGGGGCCAGTGGTATCAAGAATTGACGGATGTTGACGGTTATCGTTTAGATGCTGTAAAACATATTCAGTTTAATTATTTTGTGGATTGGTTATTAAATAGAAGGAAAGAAAAAGGTAAGGATTTATTTGTAGTTGGTGAATATTGGAATGGTGAACTTGAGAAATTGACGAATTATATCGATAGCTCTGGTGCCCTGATTTCTTTATTTGATGTTCCTTTGCATTATCATTTTTATGAGGCGGCAAACTCTGATGGTCGCTATGATATGCGGAATATTTTTGAAGAGACATTGGCGAAAGAGCGCTCAGAATGGGCGGTCACGTTTGTTGATAATCATGATACACAAAAAGGACAGAGCTTGGAGTCGTGGGTGAATGGTTGGTTTAAAGTGCATGCTTACACATTGATTTTGTTGCGAAAAGCCGGGACACCAGTTGTCTTTTGGGGAGATTTATTTGGAATACCTTCTCAAGGTGTGGATGCTGTGGGAAAAGATTTAGAATTACTATTAAAAATTCGTGAACAGCTAGCTTACGGCAGTGAAATGGATTATTTTGATGACCCTAATGTGGTTGGTTGGATCAGAACAGGCAATTTTGACAGAGGAGAATCAGGCTATGCAGTTGTAATGACCAATGCTCAAGCTGGCGAAAAGAAAATGACGATCAGTGCAGTGCACGCTGGAAAAACATTTGTAGATATTTTGGGAAATAATGACGCAAAAATAACCTTGGACGAAACAGGTGGCGGGATATTTCCAGTGAATGGTGGAGAAGTTTCAGTTTATGTAAATGAAGAAATTGTAGAAAAATTAACTAACGTAATTGATGAGTCGAGGATTGATGAATAGCCGAAGAAAGTCGTTCATTATTTGAGTACGTGAGCTGCGAAAGAGAGCGTGACATCTGCAGAGAAAATAAATTTAATGATGTATATTCTTGTGGTTTTATCGGCTTTATTTCATTACTACTTTACGAAAATTTTTTTAAATGTTTTTCTCGTAGGTCTGCATATAGGAGGCATCCATTTTTTTCGGTATCACGAACTAACTGAATTTTCATGAAGATATTTTGAGGCTTTATGTGTTTGATATGAGTGAGGATGAGCGAATTCCACGAAGAAAACAATATTGGAAGAAAGAATCTAGGGCTATTTGATACAAGAGAACAATAGGAATCTGGCAAACAATTTGGTTGGTGCTTATTTCCAAACAAGCACATTTAGATAATATTAATTTGCTGGAAATATCCAAATGAAACGAGTAAAAACAATTATCAAGTATGATAGACAAATCTTAGTTGAATATGAAAAAAGCTATTATTTGTTTAATAATGAACCGACCCCAAAAAGTTAGACTAAAAATCTAATGTTTGAGGTCGGTATTTTTATGGCTAAATATAATTTTGAATTCAAGTTAAAAATCGCCCAAGAATATCTGAATGGAAAAGCTGAACACCTTATTTATCAAAAAAGTATGCCCTTAAGACAAACAGCCAAATACAAAAATAGATCAATAATTACCTGAAATTTGGTTAGAAGGTCTCCTTCCTAGACGATAAAATCAGGAATATTCTGTTCATCTCGAGTTAAATGCGACGGTTTGACCGAAACAATCCAGACCAATAAATCTGGTCGTTATAGTTTTTATCGTGGAAAAGTCGGCATAATCGCTAAGAATCTCATCCATCGTCTCTTCTACATGAGTGTTTGTCATCAAAAAATTACGACAGACACCACAGAATTCAAGTATTTTGAATTAGATACTTAAGGGATCATTCATTGGAAAAAACTTTGCTTAGAGCCATTCTTGGACATGTATAATAGTGAGATTTTCTTCTATCGAATCTCAGAAAAACCAAACCCATTAGCTGCAATAACCAGCTTGGACGAAGCTATCCAGATTATGATAGATTGCCCTTATCTTAGTCCAATCAGCTTTCTAAAGACTGCATAACAATCTGTTTAATTGCATAAAAAAGGAGTGGATTTCTCCACTCCGTAAAAGTCTAATTTTTCGTTGTCACTACAATGATTCATCATCTACTTATACAGTTTTTTATCATATTTGGAATAATTGATTTGGAGGTGATACTAGGACACATTTTTTTGAGTCTGCCTTTGTTGAATTAAGTGGACATAACGCAAACTGTTGCTACGTCATTTTTTCATGTTATGCAGTGACTTTGCAAGGTATTCAATAATAAATAACGGAGGTAATTGTGAGGTGATGTCTTGTTCCCACAATCTTTCTTCTGAGACATAGTAAGGGATATTTACGCTAGATAATTTTGCAATCGTTGAATTAGCAGTGTTTGTAATTGAAATGATAGGCGTATCTTTAAAACTATAGCTACTGAGGTAATGAATGATTTCTTTTGTTTCACCTGAAACGGAAAGGGCAATTACACATGAGTTTTCCAACAATTGCTTGGATAGATAATTTCTAGGATTAGTAATAGGATCTTCAATTCGTAGGGCCATTTGGAAAACAGAAGAAAAATATAAGGCACCGTATTCTGCCATGACATTAGACGAACCTACTCCTAAAAAGAGAATTAGCTCCTTATTCATAATAATGGATATCGCTTCTTTAATTTTATCCTGAAATTGCTGTTCATTTACACGAGATAAGAAATTAACATGGCTGGAAGTATCGATCATAATCGTTTCCGACTGCTTTTTTTCTTCATTTAAAAACAAACGAAGGCGAATTCTGAATTCTGAAAAGCCTTCACATTCAAATTTAGTGCAAAATCGTTGAATTGTAGCAACGCTTGTATGTGTATTTTCTGCGAGCTCTCTTATTCTCATATAGACGACTTTGTCCATATGATCAACGATATAGTTATAGATATCATAGTCAAGCGGGGATAAAACGGGTGTTTTTTCTAAAAATAGCACAATATTCATCCTTTCTAGATAATACAGTGTGTATTTTTCTTGATACAATTATTATTATAGCGCTTACATACCTAAACTGTAAAGAACTATTATAAATACTAAACGCAGGTGCTATACTTCATCAATGAACTAGGAAAATAACAGTAAAAATTTAGATCGTAGAGGTGCAGAGGATGGATAAGAAGTTAAAAATCGTAACGATTGGTGGAGGATCAGGATATACACCAGAATTAGTTAAAGGGTTTATCACTAGATATGATGAAATGCCAATTGATGAGTTATGGTTGGTTGATGTAGAAGAGGGAGCAGAAAAATTAGAGATCATTGCAAAGCTTTGTCAAAAAATCATTGATAAATCTGGCTATCCAATAAAACTAATGTCAACTTTAAATCGAAGAGAAGCTTTAAAAGATGCTGATTTTGTATTAACGCAGATTCGAGCAGGCCAATTGTCGTCAAGAGTAAAAGATGAAAATATACCATTAAAATATCGTTTTGTGGGACAAGAAACAAATGGACCCGGAGAGTTATTGAATGCATTTCGGACAATTCCTGTGATGATCGATATTTGTACAGAAATGGAAGCATTATGCCCGGATGCCTGGCTGATTAATTTTGCCAATCCAGCTGGAATGTTGGCAGAAGCAGTATTGAATCATACGAACTGGGAAAAAATGATTAGTATTTGTAACGGTCCGTTAAATATAGAGCATGCAATTGCTGATGCATTAGGAGTTGATAGAAAACGGGTTTTCGCTGAGTTTGTAGGATTGAATCATTTGGTTTTTGCTAAACGTATTTTGTTAGATGGGCAAGAGGTGACAGCTTTTGTTGTGGATCAGCTGGTTCGTGGAGAAGTCAAAATCGACAATCCAGGGGTTTCAAACTGGGATGCTGATTTTCTGACCGGAATTCAAGCAATTCCGATGAGCTATTTACAATATTACTGGAAAACAGATGAGGTTATAAAAGCTGAACAACAGGCGGCAAATAACGAAGGCTCACGAGCAGTAGTTGCAAAAAGGTTGGAAAAAGAGTTGTTTTCAGTTTATGCGGATAGTGATCTTGATGACGTACCGGGGATATTGTCTCAAAGAGGCGGAGCAGGGTATAGCGAATGTGCTTGTGATTTGATTTTATCGCTACACACAGACAAGCGGGATGTTCAAACGGTCAATACCCGAAATATGAGAGCTATTGATAATTTAGCATTATCAGATGTCGTTGAAGTCAATTGTCTGATTACTAAAGCTGGTCCAATTCCGCTAACAACTGGGAAATTACCAGATGCACTAAATGGTTTGATCCAACAAATGAAAGCTTTTGAAAAAGTAGCCTGTGAAGCAGCTGTGACAGGAGATTATCAAAAAGCCTTAGTTGCTATGACGATCAATCCATTAGTTTCTTCTGATACTAAAGCAAAGGAGATTTTAGATGAGATGTTAATAGCAAATGAAGAGTATCTACCCCAATTTGATTTGACTCAATTGAAAATAAAGGAGGTCATTCAATGAAAAAATTAGTAATGGCGATTGTCGGCTACGGAAAAAGTGCTAAAAGATACCATCTTCCATATATTAAACTAAGAGAAAATATCCAAGTGAAATATGTCTGCGATTTAGCCTTATCAAAAGAAGATTTAGAAGAATTAAGCAAGCTAAATATCACAGGAGTAACAGATTTAGCTGATGTTCTAGCGGATGAAGAGGTTGCTGTAATTACACTCTGTACACCACCAAAATCTCACTTTTCTCTTGCAAAAACTTGTCTAGAAGCCAAAAAGAATGTAATTATAGAAAAACCATTCTGTGAAACAATGGAGCAAACACAAACGTTGATTCAATTGGCAAAGGAAAGCAATGTCCATGTGCTACCCTATCAAAATAGACGCTTTGACAGTGATTTTTTAACCTTGAAGAAAGTGATTGAAAGAAACTATATAGGAAAATTGATTGAACTGGAAGCACATATTGATTATTATCGACCGAATACAGAGGAACGTAAAGGAACAATTCTTGATGGTAGTTTTTACGGATTGGGTGTACATGCTGTTGACCAAATAGTTTCTTTATTTGGAAAGCCAGATAATGTTTATTATGACTTGAGAAATGTTCAAAATGATGAAAGTACAGTGGATGATTACTACGATGTGCAACTCATTTACGGCGCATTGAAAGTGATTCTGAAATCCAGTCAAGTTGTGGCAAAATTAGGTCCGCGTTATAGATTGTTAGGCACGACAGGTATTTATGAAAAATATAGTCCCGATCAACAAGAAAATGATTTGAAATTAGGGATTTATCCTGGAGAAGCCGGCTTTGGTTTGGACACTCCTAAAGAATATGGCGTTATTACCTATAAAAATGCTAATGGTGACTGGATAGAAAAAGCGATAGCTTCTGAGACAGGTGATTATGGTTGTTTTTATGATGGAGTAGTTGAAATGATTTTCCATGATGCACCAAGTATTGTCAGTGAAGAAGAAATTCGGGTCACAATGGAGATAATGAGTGGGGCTTCGTTTGGTTATTAGCTTTAAATAGAAAAATAGAGTTAGGAGAGTGTAAAATGGACAAGTTTATTGATGTGTTTCAAGACAAAGTTATGCCTGGTGTTCTAAAAGTTAGTGAGAATCGGTTCTTGGTTGGAATCCGAAATGGTATCGCTGTGACAATGCCATTGACGATCATTGGGAGTGCTTTTTTGATTATTGCTAACCTTCCATTTAGTGGTTGGACTGAATTTTTAGGTAGTTTTGGCATCAAATTAGGGGTGCCGATTGGTTTTACATTTGGTATTTTGGGATTAGTAGGTTGTGCAGGGATTGCTTATTATCTTTCTGAAACATATGGGATTGATCCAATCAATTCAGTCGTTTTAGCGATGTCATCCTTTTTAATGCTGCAAGCGTCCAAAGATTGGAGTATTGATATAGCAACATTAGGTGCTTCCGGATTATTTACCGGAATTGTTACGGCAATTGGGACAGTCTTGATTATTAATTTCTTTATTAAAAAGAATTTAATCATTCGGATGCCAGATGGTGTTCCGCCTGCAGTCTCTAAAAGTTTTGCTAGTTTATTACCAGGAGCAGCGATTATCGGTTTGGCTTGGATTATTCGTGTGTTGTTGGAATTTGATGTAAACAGCTTTGTTCAATGGATGTTTTCACCATTAGCAACAGGATTAAATACCTTGCCAGGAATGTTGCTGTACACATTTATGATTTTGTTATTATGGTGTGCGGGAATTCACGGAAGTAACGTAATGGGCAGTATTGGAGATCCAATTTTTCTAGCATTATTTGCAGCGAATACAGAAGCTTTCTCAAGAGGGGAGCCATTACCCAATATTTTTGTTGGTGGGTTTTATATTACATTTTTATGTTATGGAGGAACCGGTTCAACATTAGGCTTGGTTATCAATATGCTGATGTCCAAAAGTAAGTCATATAAATCATTGGGGAAAATGGCATTACCATCAGCAATTTTTTGTATCAATGAACCTATCATTTTTGGTTTCCCGATTGTGATGAATCCAATCATGATGATTCCCTTTATAATTACACCGTTGCTTCTTTGTATCGGGACTTATATTTTAACCGTAACGAATATCATTGGGCGAATTGCGTTTAATCCGCCATGGACGACACCACCTTTAGTGAATGCTTACTTAGCAACAGGAGGAAATATTCCAGCTGTCATTTGGGGCGTTGCATCATTACTACTGAGCGTGGCTATCTATTACCCATTCTTCAAAATTTGTGAAAAACAAGAACTAGCTAAAGAAGAAACACAGGTTCAAAAAGAGATGGAAACAGAAAAAATAGCAGTAGCCGAAATTGGCTAAGAAAGTTGGTTGGTGATGAAAGAAACGTTTCTTTGGGGCGGAGCAGTTGCAGCGCATCAAATAGAAGGTGCTTGGGATCAGGATGGGAAGGGAGTTAGTGTCTGTGATGTACTAACAGCTGGATCTCATAGTAGGGCTAGAGAAATTACGTCGTCAATTCAAGAGGATATCTATTATCCAAATCATTCTGGTATCGATCATTATCACTTGTATAAAGAAGATATTGCACTATTTGCTGAACTAGGTTTTAAAACATTTCGGATGTCGATTGCGTGGTCACGAATTTTTCCTAATGGAGATGAAAAAGAGCCAAACGAAAAAGGTTTGGCGTATTATGATACCATTTTTGATGAATTGTTGAAGTATAATATTCAGCCAGTAGTAACCCTTAGCCATTTTGAAATGCCATATCATTTAGTTACAGCATATGGCGGATTTAAAAACCGTAAATTGATTGATTTATTTGTTCACTATGCTAAAACGGTTATCAACCGATACCATGCAAAAATCAATCATTGGCTAACATTCAATGAAATCAATAATCAAATGAATACAAAGTCATTTCTATTTCCATATACGAACTCAGGTCTTTTATTTGAACCAGAAGATAATAGACAAGAAATCATGTACCAAGCGCTCCATCATGAGTTAGTAGCGAGCGCTAGAGTCAAAAAATTTGTTAAACTAAACTACCCGTCATTACAAGTTGGCTGTATGATAGCATGGAGTCCAGTTTACCCATATAGTTGTCGGCCAGAAGATTTGCTGGTTGCGAATCGAGTCATGCATTCTCGTACGATTTGTGGCGATGTTTCTGTTCGAGGTCATTATCCAAATTATATTTTGAAAGAATGGGAAGCCAAAGGAATACATGTAGAAATAACTGAAGAAGACCTTAGCGACTTAAAAGAAGGAACGGTTGACTTTATCGGTATTAGTTATTATGTTTCTCATGCAGTAGACAGTACTCAAAAAGAAGATACAACAGGTGCGGGTTTTATTGGCAGTACACCTAATCCGTATATTAAATCAACAGATTGGGATTGGCCTATCGATCCTGTGGGCTTGAGATACACTCTGAATACACTTTATGAAAGATACGAGTTGCCGATTTTTATAGTGGAAAATGGGTTTGGTGCGGTTGATGATCTATCAGAAGAAGTCATTCAAGATGATGATCGAATTGAGTATCTAGCTGCACATATTAGTGAAATGAAAAAAGCAATTGAAATTGATGGTGTTGAAGTGATTGGTTACACTGTCTGGGGCTGTATTGATGTTGTTTCATTCACAACAGGTGAGATGAAAAAGCGTTATGGGTTGATTTATGTAGATAAAGATGATGAAGGAAATGGAACCTTGGAACGTAGAAAGAAAAAATCGTTTGATTGGTACCAGCAAGTGATTGCGAGTAACGGAGAAAATATTTTATAGATCGCTGATAATAAATGTTGTCTCGTCCTTATTCTATGAATACTAAGCCCAAACAAAGTGGAATTGAGATAATTGAAGTTCTACGAATATTATTATTTTTCGTTGGCTGCGATAAGATTATTTAATAAAAATGGGACTCTTTTGTTTCCATTTTTGAGTAAAGATACTGTAAAAAGCACCTATATCAAATGATACGGGTGCTTTTTGGGTTAATCAAGAGTAATTACTATCAGCAATAAATTGACCGTAGACTAAATGCTGATGGAATAAAAATGACGTTAAACTACTGGTACTAATAACTTGCGCTAGAGATACTTAAGCATTTATATATCAGTGATAGAGAACACTTCGATTGGCTCTTTTCAATCTCTCGTCTTTTAGTGTGTTTTTATTTCATGTGGTTAGTCCGTTAAATTATCTTTTTCTAAAAATTAACCGATCATTTTAATTGTCGATCAGTATACAAAGTGACTATCTATTGCTTAAATTAATGGATGTAGGTACATATTATTAGATAGTTAAATATTGTTTATTTGCGCAGTTTGTTTTTAATCATTCTAACTGCTTATCTTTTTTCTAGCTTGTTCAGCAAGTTGTAATGTCCCTCCTCGAAAAAAACTTTTTTGTTATTGAACTCGAATAGTTTAAAGATAGAAGAACTGTTTAAAAACTTAAAATTAGAAACGGAACGTAATTCAAGTCCCAAGCTTATATTATTTAACTATTTTGTGTAATTATTATTTTTGATCGCTATTAAAGAATTTTACTTTTATAATCTAGTTTGACGGATTTAGCTGTGCATAATGATCTAAAAATCCATTGTGAGAAGTACGATTAAACTTTTTTGTATGTTATTACGCAAGGTTTGTTCAATCTGTTCAGCTTTTGTGTTTTTTTTGGTATAATGTATAAGATTGAAAAAGAGAGAGGACGTTGATGATGGCACAAGAAAACGCCTTGATCCAAGGTATGAATCCGAGACAAAAAGAAGCCGTTCTACATACTGAAGGGCCTTTATTAGTTATGGCGGGCGCAGGTAGTGGGAAGACAAGAGTTTTAACTCACCGTATTGCCTATTTAATTGAAGAAAAAGATGTCAACCCATGGAATATTTTAGCGATCACATTTACCAATAAAGCCGCAAAAGAAATGAGAGAGCGAGTTGGAAAATTATTAGAAGTTGGCGGAAATGATGTTTGGGTTTCGACATTTCACTCAATGTGCGTACGAATTTTACGTCGTGATGTCGATCATATCGGCTATAATCGTAATTTTACGATCATTGATACTTCTGAACAGCGAACGTTGATGAAACGGATTTTGAATGAACTCAACATCGATATAAAGAAATACGATCCTCGCTCGATTCTAGGCACGATCAGTAACGCTAAAAATGAGTTGCAGACGCCAAAAAAAGTCGAGGAATTACAAGGGACACCTTATGAAGAAGTTGTCGCAAAGTGCTATAAGATGTATCAAAAAGAATTAAGAAATAATCAGTGTATGGACTTTGATGACTTGATCATGAATACGATTCGTTTATTTAATGAGCATCCAGACTCATTGACATACTATCAAAATAAATTCCATTATATTCATGTAGATGAGTACCAAGATACCAACCATGCTCAGTACACTTTAGTCAATATGTTGGCGGCACGTTTCAAAAATTTATGTGTCGTGGGTGATGCTGATCAAAGTATCTATGGTTGGCGTGGAGCAGATATGCAGAATATCTTAGATTTTGAAAAAGATTATCCTGATGCTTCTGTAATCATGCTAGAACAAAATTATCGTTCTACTAAAAAAATTCTAGATGCAGCCAATAATGTAATCAAAAACAATAGCAATCGTCGAGACAAGCAATTATGGACAGAAAATACTGACGGAGAAAAAATCGTTTATTATCGCGGTGATAACGAGCGAGATGAAACGCAGTTTATCGTAGGACAGATCCAAAAAGAAATACGTGAAAAAGACCGTATCTATGGTGATTTTGCGGTTTTATATCGGACGAATGCCCAATCTCGGGTAATGGAAGAAATGTTGCTTAAATCCAATATTCCTTATACGATGGTCGGCGGTCACAAATTCTATGATCGTAAAGAAATCAAAGACATTTTAGGTTATTTAAATATCATTTCCAATCCAATGGACTCACTTAGTTTCGAGCGAGTAGTCAATGAACCAAAACGAGGGATCGGAAAAAGCTCTGTCGAGAAATTAAGAAGTTTTTCTCAGATGCATAATTGGTCATTACTAGAAGCGTCACAAAATGTGGATCTAGCAAATATTTCAGGTAAGGCGGGTAAAGAGTTAGGTAGCTTTGGAATGATGATTCAAGATTTGACACAGATGATTCCTTATTTGACGATTACCGAATTAGTGAAAGAAGTTCTAGAACGTAGCGGTTACCGTGAAGAATTAGTCAGACAAAATAATTTAGAATCTCAAGCCCGCTTAGAAAACTTGGATGAGTTTTTAACGGTTACACAAGAATTTGATAAACGTTATGAACGTCAAAGTGAAGAAGAGGCAGATGCGCCAGATGAAAAATTAGCAGTGTTTCTAAATGATTTAGCGCTTGTTTCGGACCTAGATAATTTAGAAGAAAGTACATCCCAAGTGACGCTGATGACACTACATGCGGCCAAAGGACTTGAATTTCCAGTTGTCTTTTTGATTGGAATGGAAGAAGGAGTCTTCCCACTATCTCGTGCGATGTTAGAAGAAAGTGAATTAGAAGAAGAGCGCCGTTTAGCCTATGTAGGAATTACTCGAGCAGAGGAAATTTTATTTATCACCAATGCTTTTTCTAGAACTTTATATGGAAGAACACAATACAATCGTCCAAGTCGTTTCTTAGATGAAATTGATGAAGAATTATTAGATTTACAAGGTTCGATCGCATCACCAAAAGCACCTGCTAGAACCTTTGAACCTAAAGTGTTTAAACCTGCTTATGCGCAGCCGACTAAACAGCCAATAACGGATAAAGTTGCTAGTGGTGGGGAATCAATGGCGTGGCAAGCAGGAGATAAAGTCAGACATAAAGCGTGGGGAACAGGTACAGTCGTTCGTGTCGGCGGAACTGCTAAGGATCTAGAATTAGATGTTGCTTTCCCAGAAAAAGGCATCAAGCGCTTATTAGCAGCATTTGCTCCGATTGAAAAAATATGAAATCTGATTGTGGCAAAAAAACGCACCCTCATATTTTCCTATTTTTCTGTCAAAGCTGGACGAGCCCACTACGCTTTTAAGCGATAAATCAATCCTTATGAAAATAGATAACTTAGCAGTGAAACAAAGAACGTTTCAATGCTAAGTAGCTAATTTTCTACAGGATTAACCGATTTGCTCCACTTTTTAATATTAGGAGGGATTATTCATGGCACAAGCGCCGTTAACATTAGCCGAAGCAACAGACAAAGCAAAAGAACTACGAGCTCAATTAAATCAGTATTCCCATGAATATTACGTTGCTGACAAACCGACCGTAGAAGACTATGTGTATGATCGCTTGTATAAAGAATTATCAGACATAGAAACCGAATATCCAGATTTGATCACTTCTGATTCACCAACGCAACGAGTTGGTGGGAAGATTTTACAAGGCTTTGAAAAAGTCACACATGAAGTGCAGATGTATAGTTTAAATGATGGTTTTAGTAAAGAAGATATTTACGATTTTGATGAACGTGTCCAAAAATTAGCTGGAAAACCTGTCAGTTATTGCTGTGAGCTAAAAATCGATGGATTAGCTATTTCGTTAAAATATGAAAATGGTAAATTTATTCAAGGTGCAACTCGTGGTGATGGAACTGTTGGTGAAAATATCACGGAAAATTTAAAAACAGTTAAATCGATTCCTTTAGAGCTGAAAAAGCCAATTTCAGTTGAAGTCCGCGGCGAATGTTATATGCCAAAACAATCATTTGTTAACTTGAATAAAGAACGAGAAGAAGCAGGACAAGATGTCTTTGCGAATCCAAGAAATGCGGCAGCTGGCAGTTTGCGTCAATTAGATACAAGTATGGTTGCCAAAAGAAATCTCAGCACGTTTTTATACACGGTGGCTGATTTTGGACCAATGACGGCACAAACGCAGTACGATGCACTAAATGAATTATCAGAAATTGGTTTTAGAACCAATCCTGAAAAAAAACTATGTCAAACGATTGATGAAGTTTGGGCATATATAGAAGAATACCATGAAAAACGCTCAGAATTACCTTATGAAATCGATGGAATTGTGATCAAGACCAATGAATTCACGATTCAAGACGAATTAGGTTTCACTGTCAAAGCACCTCGTTGGGCAATTGCGTATAAATTTCCACCAGAAGAAGCACAAACAATTGTGGAAGAAATCGAATGGACGATTGGCCGTACAGGTGTCGTAACGCCGACAGCTGTGATGCAGCCCGTTCGTGTAGCAGGTACGACTGTTAGCCGTGCAAGTTTGCATAACGCTGATTTCATTGCGATGAAAGATATTCGTTTGAATGATACGGTGATTATTTACAAAGCTGGCGATATTATTCCAGAAGTGGCGCAAGTATTGACGGAAAAACGGGATGAAAATAGTCAACCTTATGAAATTCCAACCCATTGTCCAGTTTGTAATAGTGAATTAGTTCATCTGGATGAAGAAGTTGCTTTGCGTTGTATCAATCCAAAATGTCCTGCTCAGATCAAAGAAGGATTAAATCATTTTGTCTCTAGAAACGCAATGAACATCGATGGTTTAGGCCCGCGCGTATTAGAGCAAATGTATGATAAAGAGCTAGTCGCTGATGTAGCTGATCTCTATTTTTTAACACAAGAGCAATTGATGACGTTAGAAAAAATCAAAGAAAAATCTGCCAATAATATCTATCAAGCTATTGCTGCAAGTCGTGATAATTCTGTTGAACGCTTGATTTTTGGGTTAGGGATTCGTCATGTAGGTTCTAAAGCAGCCAAAGTTTTAGCAGAACATTTTGGAGATCTACGAGCAATCAGCACAGCAAGCAAAGAAGAAGTCGTGGCATTAGATTCGATGGGTGAGATCATCGCGGATAGTTTAGTGACTTATTTTGAAAATGAAGAAGTACACGAATTGATGGATGAACTGACCAAAGCTGGTGTGAATTTTGAGTATAAAGGGATTCGCACATCTCAATTAGAGGCTGTGGAATCGCCATTCAAGGATAAAACAGTTGTTTTAACTGGAAAACTTACACATTACAATAGAGAAGAAGCAAAAGAAAAAATCGAAAATCTAGGCGGAAAAGTAACCGGTAGTGTTTCGAAAAAAACAGATATTGTTGTTGCAGGTGAAGAAGCTGGGAGTAAATTGACAAAGGCACAAGACCTTGGTGTCGAGGTGTGGGATGAACAGCAAATGGTCACAGCAATAGATAATAGCTACACAAAAGAAGTAGACGAATAGCTTAAAAATGAAGCAAATCGAATATTCGGTGCTATTTTTTACATTTTCAGGCTATTTTCTGCCATCTCTTTCAAAAATTCTTAGAATTTTATGATAGAATAAGAAAAAAGCTGTTTTTTAACGCAAAACGTCGTTTAACAGTATAAAAATGAACTAGTGAACTCTTGAGTGAGTTTTTCTAAAGGAAAGAAGGGTATCCATGGCAATCAGTGAAGAACAAGCAAAACATGTAGCCAAATTGTCCAAACTGTCTTTTTCCAATGAGGAGTTAAAAGACTTTACTGATCAATTAGGCAAAATCATCGACATGGTGGAATTATTAGAAGAAGTAGATACAGAGGGTGTTCCATTTACCTCTAACGTTGCGCAATCGATCAATGTAATGAGAGAAGACGTAGCAACGCCTGGTATGGATCGTAATGAGTTAATGAAAAACGTACCAGAATCAGAGAATGGCTACATCAAAGTGCCAGCAATTATCGACAATGGGGAGGCTGGCGCATAATGGAAAAATTATACGATAAGTCATTAACAGAATTGCATGATTTACTTGTTTCAAAAGAAATCACTGCAACTGATTTAACACATGCAACCTTGAACCGCATCAATGAGACAGAAAAAGATGTGGATTCATTTATTACAATTACTGATGAAAAAGCCTTAGAATTAGCAAAAGCAATCGATCTTAAAGGCATTACTGAATCAAATCCTTTAGCAGGTATTCCAATTGGGATCAAAGATAATATCGTAACTAAAGATATTTTAACGACAGCAGCTTCAAAAATGTTGCACAACTTCAATCCTATTTATGATGCAACCGTTATGGATAAAGTCTATCAAGCAGACATGATTCCTGTTGGGAAATTGAACATGGACGAATTTGCGATGGGTGGAAGTACAGAAACATCGTACTTCAAGAAAACAAAAAATGCTTGGGATCATACTAAGGTTCCTGGAGGTTCTTCTGGTGGTTCAGCCGCAGCTGTAGCAGCGGGTCAAGTACCTGTTTCTTTAGGAACTGATACAGGTGGCAGTATTCGTCAACCTGCATCATTTAACGGAATCGTTGGTATGAAACCAACTTATGGACGTGTTTCTCGTTTTGGATTGATCGCATTTTCATCTAGTTTAGATCAAATTGGTCCATTGACAAGAAATGTTAAAGATAACGCGTTGGCTTTAAATGCAATCAGTGGCTATGATGAAAAAGATGGTACTTCTGCTGGCATTTCAGTTCCTGATTTTACCGCTGGTTTAACAGGAGACATCAAAGGCATGAAAGTCGCTTTACCTAAAGAATATCTAGGTGAAGGTGTTGATGCTGGTGTTCGTGAAGCTGTGCTTAAAGCGGCAGAAACATTTAAAGCGTTAGGCGCAACTGTAGAAGAAGTTAGCTTACCACATTCTAAATATGGTGTGGCTGTGTATTATATCATTGCTTCATCTGAAGCAAGCTCAAACTTACAACGTTTCGATGGTATTCGTTATGGCTACCGTTCTGAAAACGTCAAAAATCTTGAAGATGTGTATGTAAATTCTCGTTCTGAAGGATTTGGTTTAGAAGTGAAACGTCGTATTATGCTTGGGACATTCTCATTAAGCGCGGGGCATTATGATGCACACTTTAAAAAAGCTGGCCAAGTTAGAACCTTGATCAAACAAGACTTTGATAATGTCTTTGAAAAATATGATATCATCATTGGTCCCTCTTCACCGACTGTTGCTTTTGGTTTAGGTGAAAATATCAATGATCCAATTACAATGTATATGAATGATTTATTAACGATTCCAGTCAACTTAGCTGGATTACCAGGTATGTCAATACCAGCAGGATTCTCAGAAGGGTTACCAGTCGGCTTACAAATCATTGGTAAAGCTTTCGATGAAAGTACGATGTATAAAGCGGCGTATGCGTTTGAACAAGCAACTGATTTCCATACGAAAAAACCTGTGATCTTAGGGGGGAATGACTAATGAATTTTGAAACTGTCATCGGACTTGAGGTCCACGTAGAATTAAAAACAAATTCTAAAATCTTTTCACCTGCACCAGCTCACTTTGGAGCAGAACCGAATAGCAATACAAACGTGATCGACTGGGGGTACCCAGGCGTATTACCTGTCATGAATAAACAAGCACTTGAATTTGGAATGAAAGCAGCGCTTGCGTTAAATTGTGAAATCTCAAAAGATACGCATTTTGACCGTAAAAACTATTTCTATCCAGATAATCCCAAAGCCTACCAAATTTCTCAATTCGATCAACCGATCGGTCATGATGGTTGGATCGATATTGAAGTCGAAGGCAAAACAAAACGCATCCGTATCGAACGTGTGCATTTAGAAGAAGATGCTGGGAAAAATATCCATGGTGATGGTGGATATTCTTATGTCGATTTAAACCGTCAAGGTACGCCTTTGATCGAGATCGTTTCAGAAGCGGATATGCGTTCGCCAGAAGAAGCTTATGCTTATTTAGAAGCAATCCGTTCGATCATCTTATTTACAGGCGTTTCAGATGTGAAGATGGAAGAAGGCTCAATGCGTTGTGATGCCAATATTTCATTACGTCCGTATGGTCAAGAAGAATTTGGAACAAAAGCAGAGCTTAAAAACTTGAACTCAATGAGTTTTGTGAAAAAAGGTCTTGCTTTTGAAGAAAAACGTCAAGCAAAAGTGTTATTATCTGGTGGAGAAATCCAACAAGAAACACGCCGTTTTGATGAAACAACAAACAAAACATTATTGATGCGTGTTAAAGAAGGCTCAAGTGACTACCGTTACTTCCCAGAACCTGATGTTCCCCGTTTTGCAATCGATGATGAGTGGATTGAACAAGTTCGTCACAGCTTACCAGAAATGCCGGCATCTCGACGTGCTCGTTATATCAAAGAACTAGGTTTGCCAGAATATGATGCAATGGTTCTGACATTAACAAAAGAAATGTCAGATTTCTTTGAAGCAGCATTAAATGAAGGTGCAGATGCAAAACAAGTATCTAATTGGTTGATGGGTGAAGTTTCAGCTTATTTAAATAGTGAAAAAATCGAGTTACCAGATACTAAATTAACGCCTGCTAATTTAGCAGGAATGATCACATTGATCGAAGATGGTACGATCAGTTCTAAAATCGCTAAAAAAGTCTTTAAAGAATTGATTGAAAATGGTGGTAATGCGAAAGAAGTCGTTGAAGCAAAAGGCTTAGTTCAATTATCTGATCCATCACAATTGTTACCGATCATCAATGAGGTATTAGATAATAACCAACAATCAGTAGATGATTTTAAAAACGGCAAAGACCGTGCAGTTGGCTTTTTAGTGGGTCAAATCATGAAAGCAACGAAAGGCCAAGCCAACCCAGGCATTGTGAATAAATTGTTACAAGAAGAATTGGCAAAACGCTAGAAAGCAGCAGATGATTATGAAAAAAGCAAGAGTGATTTATAATCCAACTTCAGGTAAAGAGCTAGTCAAAAAAAATCTAGCTGATATTCTTTCTGTTTTGGAAGAATGCGGATATGAAGCAAGTGCTTTTGCCACAACTCCAGATGAAAATTCCGCGAAGAATGAAGCACGCCGAGTTGCAGAATTGGGTTTCGACCTAATTGTTGCGGCAGGCGGCGACGGAACGATCAATGAAGTCGTTAATGGCATTGCTCCTCTAGAAAAACGACCGTCTATGGCGATCATTCCTGCTGGAACAACCAATGATTACGCAAGAGCCTTAAAAATTCCTAGAGACAATATTGTTAAAGCCGCTGAAGTCATCAAAAAAAATCAAACCGTCAAAATGGATATTGGTAAAGCAAAAGATAGTTATTTTATCAATATTGCGGCTGGTGGTCATTTAACTGAGCTAACCTATGAAGTTCCGTCAGAACTTAAAAGTATTTTCGGTTACTTGGCTTATTTAGCAAAAGGCGCAGAAATGTTGCCTCGGGTGAAACCAGTCAAAATGCGGATGGAGTATGATGAGGGTGTTTATGAAGGCAATGCTTCAATGTTTTTCTTAGGGCTGACCAACTCAGTTGGTGGTTTTGAAAAAATTGCCCCTGATGCAAAGCTTGATGATGGGAAATTTTCATTGATTATCGTAAAAACTGCTAATGTGTTTGAAATTTTACACTTGGCAGCATTGATGCTCAACGGTGGTAAACACGTTGAAGATAATCGATTAATCTATACAAAAACAAGTCATTTACATGCTGAAACGCTTGAACCGGATAGTCGTATGATGATTAACTTAGATGGAGAGTATGGCGGTGATGCACCAATGGAATTTACGAATTTACACCAACATATTGAAATGTTTGCCAATGCAGATGCAATTCCGTCTAATGCGATCATGGGCTCTGTCTTAGAGGATTACGATGAAGAGGAAGATGAGTATCTTGAAACAAGTAAAGAGTTTGTAAAAGAAGTTGAACGTTTGACTGAGGAAGACATTGATAATAATGGGAAAATTGGTTAATCTTTCAAAATAAAAAAAGTGTCTAAGGCAAATTTGTCTTAGATTCTTTTTTTGTTTTGCTAGATTTAAGTGGAGAATGAAAAAACAATTTATATACAATATATAGATTGTTGAAATTAAAAAACACAATATGTTGTATAAAAAATATCTCATAATCAATTTTTTGATAAGAATTCTCATTGACTTGTGATTGAAACAGCGGTAAATTAAATGAGTCGTCATCTCTGCAGAACATGATAAATAGGAGAAATGAAAGGTTTGTTTGATATGGGGTTCAATTTTATTATAAATGATTTTAAAAGCTGGGATAGAAAGAATTATCTCTTTTTATTTATGATGATTTTTGTGCAATTAGTCGCATTCACCATTAATCCATCTAGTTGGGTTACATTAGTAGGTGGTTTATCAGGTATTATCTGTGTGAACTTAATTGCCCAGGGAAAAGCCAGCAATTATATATTCGGTTTTATAAGTGCACTAATCATAGGATATTTCGGGTTTAAAACACGGATATACGCTGAAGTTCTACTTCAGAGTTTTTATATTGTAATGGATATTACAGGGCTGTATACCTGGTTAAAAGTCAGCGAAGATGGATCTGGTAATGTGACAGAGGTAAAAACCTTGAAAGGTATTCAATGGCTCTATGCAGGGTTCGTTTGGCTGGGAATCGGTGTTGTTGCTTATTCTATTTTAGGATTCGTCAATGATGCTCAGCAAATGCTAGATGCCATCACATTCAGTGTATCAGCAACAGCAATGCTACTGATGATCAAAAGATATCAGTCGCAATTCGTTTTTTGGTTATTAGGTAATGTATTTTCTATAATGTTATGGTTTAGAGCAGGCACACATGCAGGTGGCGATTATGCGTTGTTCGTGATGTACTGTATGTATACGATCAATTCTATTTATGGCATGATACATTGGTTAAAAATTAAAAAAAATAATGATTAATAGGTAGGGAGTTTGATGGCAGTGATCGTTTTAGCAGGCACAATTGGTGCAGGAAAATCTAGTTTAACAGAAATTATTTCAGAACATTTGGGGTCGGACGCATTTTATGAATCAGTTGATGATAATGAAGTGTTGCCCTTATTTTATGCAGATCCTAAAAAATATGCATTTTTACTACAAATTTATTTTTTAAATAAACGATTTGATAGTATTAAACAAGCACTTTCTCATGAAAACAATGTATTGGATCGCTCTATCTATGAAGATTCTTTATTGTTCCATTTAAATGCTGATTTAGGAAGAGCAAATGAGACTGAAGTGAAAGTGTATGATTCTTTATTAGAAAATATGCTGCAAGAACTACCTTTTGCGGCAAATAAAAAGCGTCCAGATTTACTAGTGCATATTAAAATATCCTTCCCTAAAATGTTGGAACGCATTCAAAGACGAGGACGACCTTATGAGCAAGTAGAACAAGATCCAGCTTTGTATGATTATTATAAAGAATTAAATAGCCGTTATGAAAAATGGTTTGAAGAATATAATGAGAGTCCAAAAATCCAAATTGATGGGGATAAGTACGATTTTATCGAAAGTAAAGAAGCAAAAAAACAAGTGGTTCAGCTAATTGAAAATAAACTAGCGGAAATCGATTAAATAGAAAGAATGATTTTTTACTTCTTTTAACAGTAGAAACAATCTCTCTATTGCTTTTCTAGCATTTTTTCATTAGAATGAGAGAAGCGCATTAAAGAAGGAGCGACTTATGAATAATTTTCCAGTGAACAAAAATGAAACAATCGAAGTTGATATTATTGATCTGACACATGAAGGAATGGGTGTTGCCAAAGTTGACGGCTATCCACTTTTTATAGAAAATGCTTTGCCAGGTGAAAAAGTCGAAATCAAAGTCTTGAAGGTCGGCAAAAGTTTCGGCTACGGAAAAGTTTTGACTATCTTAAAATCAAGCGAAGACCGTGTACCAGTTAAAGATGCAAACTTTACTAAAGTTGGGATCAGTCCATTACAGCATTTAGCTTATGGTGCACAATTAACTTTCAAAACAGACCAAGTGAAAAACGTGATGCAACGTGTAGCGAAATTGCCAGATGTTCCAGTATTGGATGCACTAGGGATGAACAATCCTTGGGGATACCGTAATAAAGCACAAATCCCAGTAAGAAAAATCGAAGACAAACTGCAAACTGGTTTCTTCAGAAAAAATAGTCATGATCTAATTCCATTAGAACATTTCTATATTCAAGATCCTAAAATCGATGAGGCAGTTATCAAAATCCGTGATATCATGAGACGTTATAGCATCAAGCCATACAACGAATCAGATAATACTGGTAACTTGCGCCATATCGTCGTTCGTCGTGGTTATCACACTGGGGAAATGATGGTAGTCTTAATCACTAGAACACCAAAATTATTCCCAACAAGTAAAATCATTCCTGATATTTTAGAAGCGTTGCCTGAAGTTGTCAGCATCGTGCAAAATGTCAATTCTAAAAAGACAAACGTGATTTTTGGAGATGAGACGATTCTTTTACATGGAGAAGACAAAATGATCGATACGATTTTTGATTTGAAATTTGAAATCTCTTCTCGTTCATTCTACCAAGTAAATCCGCAGCAAACAGAAGTAATGTATAACAAAGTGAAAGAATACGCAGCATTGACTGGTGAAGAAATCGTTGTAGATGCTTATTGTGGGATCGGTACAATCGGTTTAACATTAGCAAAAGATGCGAAACACGTTTATGGTGTTGAAGTAATCGAAGAAGCAGCGAAAAATGCTGAAAGCAATGCAAAACTAAACAATATTACGAATGCAACATTCACAGCTGGCTTAGCGGAAGAAGCATTACCAAGAATGATCGAAAATGACATCAAACCTGATGTTGTGATCGTTGACCCGCCACGTAAAGGCTTAGAAGCAAGTTTAGTAGAAACATTGATCGAAACAAAACCTGAACGTATTGTATATGTTAGCTGTAATCCAGCAACATTGGCACGAGATCTTGCATTACTCGTTGAAGGCGGCTTTGAAGTAAAAGAAGTCCAACCAGTGGATAACTTCCCGCAAACGACTCATATCGAGTCAGTTACTCTGTTAACAAAGGCGGTGCAGTAATGGATACAAAGAAAAAAATGCTTGAATTGATCAAGAAAAAACAAGGTGGAGGCCGCTCTGAAAAAATGGAGAAGCCAAAAAATGACCGTAGAAACATGCGTAAAGGTCCTAAAATTTATAATAAATAGACAAGTTGAACATGTAGTCGTTCAAGAGGCTAAACCTTAAAAGTACTTGATAACAAACCAAAAATCAAAATAGTATAGTTGAAGCAGCAGGAATCTTTCTAAAGAGACTGCTGTTTTTTTATTTGTGTAATATAAAAAGTTGGTCAGCATAAAATGTATATGAATTCACAAAGAATTAAAATACATAAAAGCGAAGGGTGATGAGAATTGGTTGACCAAATTATCCTCAAATTCATATCAATTACGATGTAAACACTAAATTGAAATTTTATTTTAGATTCCAAATACACATCCTTTACTAAAGATTCACTTCCTACATTAAAAAAATTAAAATAGAAAAAATCATAATAAGATTCCATTTTTTAGCTGTTTGCCTATAGCAATCTATGAACGTGAAATCACTTATACAGTACGTTGTATGTGACTTCTGGAATTTTTTATCAAAAGAGTCAAGGAACTTTCTCTATTTTGATAAAAAAAAAAAAATTTAATCTGTGTTACTTTTTTTATAAATATATGTACGATATTTATTTGAGGAATAAACTTTTTTAAAATTTTTTGGGGTTAGTTGGAAGCGTTTGATAATAAAGTTAGAGCCAATATTACATATATTTTACAGAAGAATATAATGGGAAAAATACAAATACTTATTTGAATAAAATAACAAAAAAATTTAAAAAAGTAAACAAAAAACGTTAAACTATTATGTGCTATTTTCCATTTAGCATGGTATTATGCAAACAAGATTAAAAAGATGCAACTGAAATTTAAATTTGATTATAAATGAAATAGATAAATTACTATCTGTTTCATCAAATTCATCTAGACATCTAATCATTCTTGTAACATTAGGATCGATTTTCTAGTGTAGGTAAAGATGGAATAATATGTCACTCAAAAGCTATTTTTAATTAAGAAATTAATACTATAAAACCGTAGAAGGGAAGAAAAAACATGACAACAATCGGTCTTATTCAATTATCTGGGGAATTTAAATCGCAGCAGCAAAACTATTTCAAAGAAAGTGATGTCCAGTTTAAATTTTGTAAAGTGTCAGATAACCACAATCGATTTTCCGATTTTGATGGTATTGTGATTGTAGACAATGAACAAACGAATATGATCCATGTTTGCCAATGGATTTTAACTATTCGTAAAAATTCAAATTGTTTTATTTGTGTACAATCAAATTCGCTTACTTCGGAAAACAGGTTATTTTTGTTGCAATTAGGAGCCAGTATTATTGTTGATATAGAACATCAAACAGAGGAAGAAATTTATTGGACCATTCACAATTTTTTCAATGTTGAAAAAGATAACCATCAAGTAGGCGGTATAAATCTTAATCAAGCAAATCGAAACATTGAATTTTCAGATGGGAAAGTAGTAGAGTTAACAAATTTAGAATTTCAATTAATGGGTCTATTTGTCGAGTTTAATAATCGAACGCTTGACTATGACAAGATCAGTAAAAGAATTTGGGGAAATATAGATGCAGTAGAAAAAAACAGAATCGTTAACCTTGTTTTTCATTTAAGAGATAAGCTAGAATCAGCAGGTTCTTGTCCAGGAAAGATCAGAAATATCCATGGGAAAGGCTATATGTTTAGTATGATGCCTGGCTAATGTGAAAAAAGTTTTGCTTTCCTTACTATGCTTAACATAATCAAATAGGTATAGAGGAAAACTAAACGTAAAATCAATAAACAGCTGTATTCATATAATAAAATGAAGCTAGAGAGGTGACAGAAACGATGATATATAGATCTTATCGTTTCAAGCTATACCCTAATCATATGCAAAAAGAAAGCCTTAAAGAAATGTTTAACGAATCGTCTAGTTTATGGCGTACCTTGAGCAAAGAGGACAACTGCAGACAGAAGCTCTCATACAAACCAGTCCAGAAAAAAATTAGTGTTCGAGACAATTGTATTTATATCAGGAAAACTGGATTGGTCAAAATGAAACCTGCGCAAAAAATAACAGGAAAAGTAATCAGAATCTCAATCATAAGAGAAGAGATGGATAACTATTCTCTTTCAGTTTTATATTGCCAAAAAGAAAGGCATTTAGTTGAAAATCATTCCTCAGTAATAATCACCCGAACGAAATCGGGGAGCTTTTATTTATCAAATGGGGTTTATATTGACAAAGAAAAACTTGAGTATCAATATACTAGACGCTTGAAATATGAAATGGCACGCCAAGAAAAACTAAAAGACTATTGCACAATGAAACAAGTTAACTTAAATCAAGCTAAAAATTATCAAAAACAAAGGCAGAAGGTCATTAGGCTACAAAATAAATTGTATCAAAAAAGAGAAGATTACTTGCATAAACTAACAACTCAACTGGTAAAAAAATATCAATTTATAGTGGTACCTAACTATGGTGAAGCTCGCTTTTTATGCGATTCTTTCTGGCTAAATTTCATCGAAAAACTTTCTTATAAATGTAAAGGGTATGGTCGAACACTACAGCTAATCAGATTGAGTAAAGAAGAGATGCATTTGTCTCATATACAGCAAGTAGTTTGTATAACACAACAATTAAAAAAAGTTTAATACATAAACTGCTATACCCGTTGGAGTGCCGGGGATCAGCCTTTGACTTGGTATAAAGATATAGTGAAAGGAATCTGTGAGACTAAAATTACAGAAGCTCAAGTAAAGACGATTAAATCTATGATTGAAGGGGGAATAAACACTAAAAAGTCAGTAGGATTTAAAGGAGGGAGGAATGAATGTGAAGAAAAAGCAAGAAGGCTTACACCTCAAAAAAAATGCACGATTGTTTGGTGCACTTGGTTTGGTCTTCTTAATACTATTTAGTTTTTTACTTGCAAATGGAAAAATTAGTGCAAAAGAAAATGAGAGAGTTGATCAATCAGCTGAAACACAGATAAAAAATCAGGGTACTTTGAATAATCTGACATCAGACATATCTCTTCAAAAGAGCACAGAATTACTACAAATACAGCCTAGATTCCCTGTAGTTAATCTAACGTGGGCAACAGTTGATAACAAAGGCGCTTACACTTATGTCAGCCCGGCTATCGTCCCAAAGGGCTGGTCACTGGCATTTGTCTCCAATACATCAAGTGAAGCATACTCAATTGGGCAAGCGCTACCTAGCTACAGTACCTTACAAAGTAGACTAACTGCAATGCTAAACCAAACGTATGGTGTAGGTAAATGGAAATGGACTACCTTTGAAAATGGTTATTCTTATTTTACTTGGTTTACAAGAGATACCCTTTCTGGAAATGCAAAAGTGATGTGGAATGGTATACCAGCGGTTGCACCAGAGTATTATCAAGGGTTAGAATTCACTGCAATGACCTTTACGATGGCGGCTGTGTATCAAAAAAGTAACCCATTATCTATCAAGCTTAAGAAAACAGATGAAAGTGGAGCTGCACTTGCAAATGCTCATTTCCAGTTTCAAAGTAAGAATTCACAAGGCAGATGGGCTGCATTTAATGTATTGAATGAATCAAATGACTACGTGACAGGCAGCGATGGAACCCTAACACTACCCCAAGCAGTTTTAAATGCTGTGGAAGCGTTAGGAAATAACGGAGAAAATCAGGCCTTTCGTTTTGTTGAAACTAAAGCACCTGATGGCTATATGACTCCAGATGGTTCAAGTCAATTTATTACAGCTGAAAAAGTGCTCTCAAAAGATAGTGATGGTGAACAATTATTCACATTGACAAACAAAAAAATACCCAAAATACCGATGACCATCAAGTTAAGAAAAACTGGAGAAGGTGGTGCAGCTCTTGCGGGTGCACATTTCCAATTCCAAACGAAACGGTCGAATGGTAATTGGGATGGGTTTGAAGTACCAGGTGTAACAAATGACTATGTCTCAGGCAGCAATGGTGAGTTTACATTACCACAATCAGTCTTGGATGCTGTTTCACAATATGGTGGAGATGGTAATAATCAATCATTTCGATTTGTGGAAACACAAGCACCTAGCGGATATCAGACACCAAATGGTTCAAACCAGTTTATCACGGCTGAAAAAGTAATCACCAGTAATACTCAGGGCGAACAGCTCTTCACTTTAACAAATAAACGAGCGATCGTTCAATCGTCCTATACTTTAGTAACCAATTTTACACCAAATCAAACATTTAATGTCGGAACTAGCCAACCAAGTAATGCTACGATAAAAAGCTGGTATGATAATCAGGTTCGTATTTATCAAAATGGTCAACCGTTAGAATTGTTGTCACCTAATGATTACGATATTACACTGGGAAATACTTGGAATAGCAGTACTGCTGGCAATTTTCTTTATACGGTTCGTATAACCTATAAAGGTTCTAGATATCAACTGGAAACAAATCCAATTAATAAAACGGCACACATCAATTTTGTTCAGCCGACAGCTGATATGAAATTGACGTTGAATAAAACAGATGCTAGCACTGGTGCAGCACTTTCAGGAGCGAAATTTGTTATCCAAGGCTTAGGTACAGATGGAAATTGGAAGAATTGGGCGGCTGAGTATACAACAAATGGGTCTGGTCAAATCGTTATTACAGACCAAACACTGTTAAACCTACTCTTGAGTAATCAGGGAAGTTCAGTTAATACGAAATATCGTTTCCGTGAGATTACTGCACCAAATGGCTATGAACAACCACCAGCATTTCCAGGATCGGGTTCAGAGTCAACAACAAGTGCGGCAGCATTTGCAACAGAATTTAAAATAACAAAAAATCAAGCTACGACTGTTTCTTTGACTAATAAAAAACTTGCTGTTAGTCCACTTAAAATTGTCTTGAATAAAACAGGTGATGGTGGAAAACCCTTGGCAGGGGCTACCTTTCAACTGGAAAGTTTTACGGGACAAAACACTTGGAAACACTTTACAGCAGGTGGGGAACCAAGTCAGTGGAAAACGGATTCACAAGGTCAAATCACCCTAAATGATTCTTATATAAATGCGATTAAATATTGGGGTAGCCAAGGAAACGATAGAGCGTTTCGATTCCGTGAAATAGAAGCGCCAAATGGCTATAAACAGCCAACTAGCCAGGATGATCCTGCTTTTATTACGTCATCAAAAGTCTTAACAGAGACTTCAACAGGGACTCAGATATACACATTAAGTAATCAATTGATTCCGAGTCCAACATTAACGTTGAGTGCTTCACCTATTAGTCAAACCTATCCACAAGGAACTGCTCAGCCAAGTAGCGCTGAATTAAAAACATGGGTTACAAATGTTTACTTGAACGAAGGAAGCACTTCGTCACCAGTCGCTTCTTCTAATTATTCAGTGACATTAGTTTCACCGACAACAGTTAATACAAGTGCTTCAGCGGCAGGAACAACTAAAAATTATCAAGTTAGAGTTCAAACAACTTCTGGTGGGAAAACCTATACTACAAACGTAACGGTACCGGTGACAATTACAGGACCCGCAGTTTATCAATTAACAGGTTTACCAAATGGAACGAAAACATTCGTACAAGGTAGTACGCCGACATTAACTCAAACGGAATTGAATAGCTGGGTTAGAGGGGTAACACTTACAGTAGTAAGCGGAGGAGGAGCTATTCCCGGACCACCTATATCTGTGCGTTATAACGTTTCGTATCTTTCACCGAGTAAACTAGATACTAGTACAGTCGGAAATTTTACCTATACAGTGAAAATTACAGCAACTTACGAAGGGATAACTTATACAAAAAATGTACAGGTTCCAGTGTCAATTACACCCAGAATTGAACCGATTTCGTTGGAAGTAATCGTTCGCAATCAAAATGGAGAGGCAATGCCTTTTCAAACGGGAGCCAAACCATTTGAACTGTTAGCTAAAGGAGGCAGCTGGAGTAACTCTTCAGTAGTCAACGCAATAAATCCAAGTGTAGTCACATTTCCCCAAAATACGATATCTACACAGAATTTTTATCAGTTAAAACAAGTACAAACAGTTAATGAAGACTATAATACTTGGAAAAATGGACAGCCAACAGCCGAGTTCGGTGTTTTTGCTCAAGGAGTCTATTATAACGGGACTTACTACACAATAAATAGAGACCAAGTAATCACTGGTGAAGGCTTAACATTGAACTATAATTCTAGCACAAAAAAATTAACGATTTATGTCGTGAATCAGGAGTTGCCAACCGGCGATTTCATTTGGGATGTTAAAGATAATTTAGATTTTGGTACGGCTACAGTACCTGTGCAGACAGAACTTCAGATGAATCGAAGCGATCCAAACTGGGGGATTCAAGTTGATGATAGCCGTAGAGATAATCTGCGTCAGAGATGGGCAATTACTGCTACTGTGACCAAAGACTTTACCCAAGATAAATCTATCTTATCAAATGTTCTAATGTTTAAACAAACAAGTGCAAGCTCCACTCAGCAGATGATTAAAGGTCAGGCTGTGGAACTGTACAACAGTGGACCAAATCCAGCAAAATTTAATAACATGATCACTTGGGCTAATGATGCAGGATTTTTCTTAAAGATTACCCCAGAACAGTCCAGAACGATCAATAATGGTGGATATAACGCTGAGATTTTGTTTAGCTTAAATGACACACTTTAAGGAGGAAAATCAATGAAGAAGAGATGGTTTTTTGTTTCGCTATTATTCATGGTTTTTAGCCTTGGAGTGTTAGGAGCGAAGCAAGTTGATGCAAGTGCTGTTAATGCTGAATCTCAAGGTGGCATTGTTTTACGCATTAAAGGTAAAACTGGTACAACCGATAGTGATAGCAGTATTAAAGACGGAGGGACCAATAATGGGGGAAAACCAAACGTAACTCATGGACAACAAACAGGAATAAGCGGGAAAGATTTATCTTTGCCGAAAATGAGTACGGTCATTAAATCGGGTTTGAGTGTTATTGGGTTGCTGATTTTGTTAAGTACTAGTGTTATTTGGTATCAAAATAAACGAAATAAACGCATTTAAAAAGGAGAAAAAGTAATGAAAGCAGGAAAGCTACTCATATTTGGCATAGTAAGCATGAGTGTATTTATCTTAGATGCGCAAATAAATCAGGCACAGACCTTGAATGCAACTACTGATGGTCAGATAACGCTTAAGGTTGACACTGACGGTGGTGGGATTGTTGATCCACCAACTGAAGGAGGCGGTGGAACAATCGTTCCACCAGTTGTTCCGCCGGTTGTGGGAGATAAAGATTTAGCTTTGATTTACTATCCAACATTTGATTTTGGTACACACGATTATACAGGAGCCGCTGCAAAATATTATGCTCAACCATTAACCGGAACAGTAGATGGCATATCTGTTGTCCGTCCGCAATTTGTTCAAATTCGCAATTCTTCAAATGTGTCACAATGGAATTTAAAAGTGACTGCTGGTCAGTTTATGGCACAAAATGGCACAAATAAACCAATTCCAGGAATGTTAATGACCTTGAATGATGTGAATAAAACAAATAATACAGAAAATGGCGGATCTGCCGTTGTAGCAAATCAAACGTTGCCGTTAACACCTGGTCAAGCTCAAACGATTGGAACATATAATAATACAGAGATTACAGGAACTTCAAGAAACTCGTTTATGTTCGGAATGCCAGGGAATGTGACTGCAGAAAATTATAAAGGTGTTCAACTTGATATTCCAGGTTCATTAGAGTTAGACAATGCTAAATATTTAGCCAATATCACTTGGACTTTAGCAGATACATTATAAAAATTGTATTTTCAATGTTATCGATTGTTCATTGAACAATTTAGATAAATATTAAGCATATTAACAGCCGGCTGAAAAAAATATGCTTAAAAAAAATAAATCATATCAAAGGAGAAAAAAATGCATACAAAAAAAATTATCGGGGCAGGACTTTTAAGTATTGGAGCAATTATTTTAGGAGCTCAAACAACATTTGCTTACACAAGTCCAATGACATTAAATAGACAAGGAAATGTAACATTTAATACAGAATGGCCAATCGAACCTCCTGGTGAGACAGTGCCACCAACTACAGTTGTTCCACCAGAAGAACCAGGAGCAGGTGATAGTGATTTGAGCTTGATTTATGCATTGAATTTCAGATTTGGTACGCAAACATACACAGGTCTAGATGCAAAATACAATGCAGTTCCGCGTTCATGGGATTTAAATGGGGGAGGCACCTTTACTTCACCTTTAGGCGCATCGGTGGGTAACTCTGATAATGTGGCACAATGGAGTTTATCTTTAGAGGCACAAAATTTCATTTCTCAAGATGGACAAAATACTGTGATGGATTCTGGAATGCAAATGCAATTAAATGATGTAGTTGCCGAAAATGTATCTGGTGATTCAGCTACAGCAGCAATTACTACTGCTCAATTAATCCCAGGTAACGCTGTTACATTAGGATCATTAACAAGCAGTACAACTCGTTCAATCAATAAATTTTCGTTTGGCTCAGCTGCATCTGTTGCCAACAATACGTATACGGGTGTTCAACTAGATATACCTGCAGGATTGAATATCAAGAATACTAGCTATCAAGCAAGAGTTGTATGGACATTAAAAGATACACTATAAGATAAAACGCGTATAAAATTGACAAAATTAAGGTGGTAAGATAAAGCTCTCTGAGTTTTATCTTAACCACCTTAAAATAAAAAAACTTTGTTTTAGCATCAAAAATAGACCAAATTATCTGTTGATTATCAATAATGAACGATTTTAGTATAGAGGAGAGAACAAGATGCGTAATCAATTAAAAAACATTTTAATGTTACTACTTTTTGTTGGCGGAATTACTCTGGTGCTGGTAGGACAGACGTTAGAGACAGAAGCTGCTGGAGTAAATTATTCTGTTAGAACAATTATTCCAGATAATCAAATAGATCAGAAAAAAACGTATTTTGATTTACGGATGGCCCCTAATCAAAAGCAAACAGTTAAGGTAGAGTTAACAAACAAGTCTGATCAAGAAGCCACAATTGACATACATATTGCCAATGGGATGACGAACATCAATGGCGTGATCGATTATAAAACGGATAAAGAAGTGTCTTTTGATAAAACATTGAAATATCCAATGACTTCAATTGCGACAGTTGCTTCTTCAGTAAAAATTCCTGCCAATGAAACGATAGAACTTCCGATAGAACTAAAAATGCCAAAAGATGAATATAATGGCATGCTCGCAGGTGCAATCGTTTTCTACCAAAAAGGTCAAGAGGAAGATGAAAAAGACAAAGAGAAAGAAGAAGCAGGTAGTATGGGTGTTCATAATGAATTTCAACACCAAGTTGGATTGGTATTGTCTGAAAATGATAATCCAGTTAAGCCGGATTTGAAATTGCAAAGTGTGAAAGCCTCACAGGTCAACTATCGGAATGTGGTTGAAGCAAAACTACAAAACCCAGAACCGATGGTAATGGATGAACTAAAAATTGAAGCCAAAGTTTCCCCAAAAGGTTCGGATAAAGTAGTTTATGCAGATACTAAAGAAAATATGCGGATGGCACCGAATTCTATGATGGACTATCCAATCTGGCTAGGAAGCAAACCATTTCAAGCTGGCAACTACACCTTGAAATTAACTGCTACAGCAGCTAACGGTGGAAAATGGTCGTTTAATCAGAATTTTACGATTACAAGAAAAGAAGCAGACAAGTTGAATAAAAAATCTGCTGTAGAACTGGATGAACTGACTAATTGGCCGTTATATATAATTATTGGAAGTATCGTTGTAATTATTTTAGCAATTATTGGGTTTTTAATTGCCCGTCACAAAATCAACAAAGCCAAACAAGAAGCAGTACTACTCGCTAAAAAAAAGGCACAAAGGAATCAAGAGAGAGCAGAAAAAAGAAAAAAAGGTAACGAAAAAAATAAAAAGAAATGAACCACGTTGTGATAAGTGAATCGATCAAGTTGAACTTTTGCTGTTATATGAAAAGGCAGTCAACCTCGTTGATAGTACTTCACAATGAATAGATATTTTTTCACAAATTAGAGAGAGGTGATCTGAATAGTATGAAACGAAATGAATTACTGAAAGATCGTTTTTGGTTTGAGAAGGATAAGCAAGATTTTCCTTTTTATAATGATCAACCTATCGCCTTATCTTGGAGACTATGGATTATCTGGGTAACTATAACCATTGGCACATTCTTCTTTTTTAGCGGATTGTTATTGCAACCAGTTATCAAGATATTAAATTTAAAAGAAAAACTTAAAATGGTGACGGAAAATCCACTCAATTCAATAGGGATAACATACGGTTTTTTAGTAGTGACTTTATTGATCGCTTTCGGTACTTATTGGATGATAGCTGGGAATCGATGGGATGCTTTATTTAAGAAGATAACATGGAAAGAATTTGGTCTGTCTGCCTTATTAGGCATAGTTGGTATGTTTATCACTGCGCTATACACCAAAATAGTTTTAACTGATTTATTTCATATTAAAACAGTGGCAGATGTGACAACTAAAGTGAATCACACCGCCTCGAAGAGTGTGCCTATTTTAAAGGCTAGTGAAACTGTTATTCAATTGATTGTTGAGGAAATGTGGGCAATAGTACCATTTCTATTTATTTTGATGATTTGTCACAAATCGCTTTTAATGAATCGGAAAAATAGTATTTTAATTGCTTGGATTATTTCTTCAATTATTTTTGGTCTATATCATATTCCATCGTATGATGGGAATATTGCTCAAGCTATCTTAGATATTGGTTTATCTCGTCTAATTTTGACTTTCTCCTATATAAGGTATAAAAATATCTGGGCATCATACACCACTCATCTCTTTTGGGATATAATTCCAATACTATCTGTATTAATTCAAGGAATGACTGGGAAATGAGCTATCTAAAAAAATATAAGTGTTGAGTATTGCAACATAGTTGAAAAATCGTCCATTTTAAAATTGTCACAGAATTAAATTTTGGCATTCAAGAGATTGACTTAGTAAAGTTTACAGCAAAAGATAAAGAGCTGAAATATATGAAAAAATTTGGGATTAAATAAACGTGTAATTTACGTTTGTTTAATCCCTTCTTATTTTGATGACTTTAGAGGGGTTCAAAGACTAAAGTGATTGGAAAAACAACCCGTATTTAGCGTTGAGGAATTAGTTTTCTTGTCGAACAATGATAAAGGTTTAGTACATTGTCGGTGGAATTATATGGACCTCATTGTATTTACACTGAAATACAGACAGAAAGTTATTTGAGGTAGAGAATATCGCTGTTCATGCACTGATAAATTTAGTAAGAATTCCCCCTAAACTGAGAAGTGTGTCAGATTTTGTGGACTTTTTTTTAGGAGAAGCGTGGTGATTATTCATGAGCATCATACAAATCTCAAATACAATTATGGGAATCGATATTACATGAGTACTGTATGTGGGAATCAAAAGATCAAGTGAGAGAAGATATCTGTAAAAGAGAAATATAACGCGCCATTTAAAAAGTAGAAAAATAGCGGTTGGTAGTCTTTAAAAAATAACAATTGTTAGAACTTCAAATAACTATATTCTCAGCTTAAAAAAATATCTAACCAAAATCTGACCCTAACTTTGTTAAGATGCATTTGCTTACAAACAAAGAGAGTAAACATTGGAGGAAACAATATGAGTTTTTTTAAAAGAGCACTTATCAGTATTTGGCAACGAAAGGGGCGAACGTCTTTATTTTTAGGCTTATTCTTGGTTGTCTTTTTATTGATTTTATCAGGTTTTGCCATTCAACAATCAGCAGAAAAAAGTAAAGTAGACGCACGAAAACAATTAGGTGCTGAAGTTCGTTTGAAAAGAGATAACGATAAAATTAAAGAAGCAATACTCAGCGGAAAATCAAGTATAACGCCGCTTTCAAAAGAAACTGTAGATCAGATCAGTAACTTGCCACAAGTAAAAAGTACCTTAATTACAGGTGAAACTAGTGCTGCTAAAACTGGTTTGAAATCTGTTGAACCTGAAGAAGATGCAGGAACTGATTCTATGAGTCCAAGTATGCCTGGAATCGATCCAAATCGTGAAGTGCCGGCTTTTAAACTATTTGGTACGAATGATTTATTGAAAACAGCTGATTTTAAAAATCGTGATGCCAAACTAATTCAAGGAGAAGCTATCACAGACAAAACCCCAGCAAACTCTGCTGTTGTTGAAGAAACGTTCGCAAAAAACAATCAACTAAAACTAGGCGACACATTCAAGATCAAAGGATTTTCATTGGATGGGGAAGAGAAAGAACAACAATATAAAGTGATTGGTATTTATAAGAGTGAAAAAGAAGTTTCAGCTTTAGAACGAATGTATGAAATGGCTCAGCCTGAAAATAAAATTTATGTAGATTTCAATACCTTTTTAAAAACCAGTGAACAAGCAAGTATTGATGATGCAACTTTTTATCTAAATGATCCTTTACAAGTCGATGATTTTGTAAAAGACGCAGAAACGAAACTGCCAACCGAGAGTAATTTCTTTAAACTAGATGCTTATACAGAACAATACGAGCAAATGATTGGCCCACTTGAAAAAATGGCCGCCTTTAGTTCAATTATGATTAAAGTGATCGTGGTAGCTGGAGGACTAATTTTAACGTTCTTATCTTTATTATCTATTCGTGATCGTAAAAAAGAAGTAGGAATTTTGCTTTCATTAGGAGAAACAAAAGTGAGAGTCATCCTGCAGCTAGTGGCAGAAATTTTACTTATTGGCATCATTTCCTTTGGGTTATCATTAGCCATCGTTGAAACAACCGGACAAAGTATTTCCAATATGATGTTATCAAAACAAGCTCAAGATGTAGGTCCTATCACCCAAGAAGATGAATACGGTCAAGAAGAAGCTGCAACGATAGAGCCTGTGGATAAGATGAAACTTGAAGTAAACAAGACAGTTATCTCACAAGCAGCGAGCTTAGGGTTCTTACTAATTATTATTACAACACTTGTACCAAGTATCATCATCGCTAGAACAGATCCTAAAGACCTGTTTGCTCAAAAAGAATAGAGGGAGAAATAGATATTATGAATTTAGAACTCAAAGACATCACTTACTCATACAAAGAAGGAATCCAAGAATACAAGGTCTTGGATGACATCAATTATACATTTGAAGCAGGAAATTTTTATACAATCATGGGACCTTCTGGCGCAGGAAAAACGACCTTATTGTCGATTGCCTCTGGATTAACAAGACCTATTGAAGGCAGTATTAGCTATCAAGGAAAAAATATCTATGATATGGGGATTACCAACTATCGAAAAAAATTCACCTCAATTATTTTTCAAGCATACAATCTGATTCCTTATATGACGGCCTTTCAAAATGTTAAGGTGGGGATGGAAATTAAAAGCCAGCACATTAAAAATATCAATGAATACGTGAAAAATAAACTAAAATCAGTCGGTATCACTGAAGAGCTGATGCATAAAAATGTAATGAAATTAAGCGGTGGTCAGCAACAAAGAGTTGCGGTAGCTAGAGCATTATCAGCAGATTCTCCACTTATTTTTGCTGATGAACCAACAGGGAATTTAGACCAGGTGACATCAAAAGGAATCATTGATATGCTAAAGGAGCTTGCTCTACTTGAAAAAAAATGTGTGATCATGGTTACACATGATTTAGATATTGCCAAACAAGCGGATATTAGTCTTATTTTAAAAGATAATACCCTTCAACCCTTAAAAAGAACGTAAGTAATGATGCTTTACTTAGTATCGTTTTTAGACTCAATATAAAAAGTTATACATTATTCATAAACCTCTCAATGTTTCACAAAAAAAGTATGTTATTGTTACTATAAGTGAGATTTTTGAGGAGGTTTATGAAATGCGTTTACTTGTTGTTGAGGATGATGTGTTATTAGGCGATGGATTGTGTATGGGGCTAAGAAAAAAAGGGTATGCAGTTGATAAAGCAATAGATGGATTTCAAGCAATTGAGATGATTGAAATAACCGAATATGATTTGATCATTTTAGATTTGTCTTTGCCTAATATGAGTGGCTGGGAGATTTTAGAAAATGTTCGAGCCCATGATTTAGAAATACGTATCCTAATTCTCTCAGCAAAAAATTTTGTTGAAGATAAAATCAAAGGATTAGATATGGGCGCCAATGATTATTTAACCAAACCGTTTGATTTTTTTGAATTAGAAGCTAGAATACGAAATCTATTGAGACAGAAGATTAGTTTAGAAGAATCCGTTATAATCTATGGTTCGATCAGTCTGGATTCTACGAAACGAGTTGTTAAAGTAGGAAACATCCCAGCTAAATTAACAAGAAAAGAATTTGGGATTTTAGAGTATCTAATCAAAAATCCAGAAGAAGTTTTCTCAGCGGAAAAATTGATGGAACATGTCTGGGATGGGGATGTAGATTTATTTTCTAATACGTTTAAGTATCATATGTATTCCTTAAGAAAAAAAGTAGCAGATATCGATCCAGTTGCTGCTGAAATGATTCAAACACTTAGAGGTGTGGGCTATCGTTTGGCTACTGAACTAATGGAGAGAGGGGGGCAAGAATAATGAGTTTACAAAAGCAAATCACGTTGTTAGTTAGCGGACTCTTAATTAGCATGTCATTGATTATGCTTTTGTTTTCCGTGTCAGGTGCAAATAAAAATTTCTCTGTTCAACGTTTGGCACGAATTGAGTCTGCTGTAGTTGATTCAAGTGTTAAACCTGATGAAGTCAGTGAATTAGGCATGACATTGGCAAAAGCCAGAATGTCGTTCTCCTCTAGTCTTATTTTTGTCTGGGTTATCGTGATTGTTGTAGGAACGTTTATCACATATAAATTAGTAGGCAGAAGCTTAGGTTCTCTAGTATCTCTTCAAAAAACAATGAGCCGTTTAGACACTGAAAATATCGGGAAAAAAATTGATATCGATCAGAAGCAACCAAAAGAAGTTCAAGCACTAAGTATGAGTTATAATGAGATGACCGCCAGATTAGATGAATCTTTTATTAAACAAAAAAACTTCGTTAACAATGCAGCTCATGAATTGAAAACCCCTTTAGCTGTGATTATTACTTACACACAACTATTACAAATGAACTTAGAATCTGATGAAGAAAGTAATAAAATGACCGAGGCAATTTTATCAAGCTGTGATAAACTATCGATTACTTTGGAACAGTTGCTTGTCCTTGCGAATGATAATCTTCTTCAGTTAGCAGATACTATTAGTACAGATTACTTGATTAATGAAGCCTTTGCTGACGTATCATTACAAGCCATAGATCGAAAAATCCATTTAAAAAATAAAAGTCAAAAGGATAGTCAATTTAAGGGCAATAAAAGTATGTTGAGTGTAGCACTAAAAAATTTAGTTGAAAATGCAGTCAAATATGGTGATGAGGATTCTACCGTTACAGTTACCAATATTTCTACTAAAAAAGACATTACATTTGAAGTCGAAAATAGCGGACAAGCAATTAAGGAAGAAGAAATAGAACGTATCTTTGAACCATTTTATCGTGGACAGAGCATTAACAATCAAATTATCGGTAACGGATTAGGATTAGCGTTAGTGAAAAAAATCATTGAAAATCATTCTGGAAAAGTATCATGCAGTACTCAAGGGAAAGAAGTGACTTTTCGCTTTTCTATCCCTATTCAGGAATAGCTATACCAAAAAAAGCACATGATTTTGTGAATTTTCAAAATCGTGTGCTTTTTTAGCGTCTAACTATTTTTATTATTGGCCACTCTTTTTTTGTAAACTTCTATTTTGTGGTCTAATACATCGATACCTTGTTGAATGTGTTTTATTTCATTCAGTGCAGACTGCTTTTGTTGTTGCAGTAAATCTAAACGGTTTTGATTCGTAGATTCTCCTTGATACCACCAAACGAGGTATTGCTTTAAGTTTTCGATTGTCATACCAGTTTTCTTCAAATGCATAAAAAAGTCGATCCATTCTTTATTACGGTCATCATAAATCCGAATATTATTTTGATCTCTTTTCACCGTGATCAAGCCTTCTTTTTCATAAAAACGTAGAGTATAAGGCGTAAGTCCAGTCATCTTTGAAAACTCATGAATTTTGTAAGCCATCGAGATTCCCTCCCATGTTATTACTACGTTTATTTTACCACTTAGAGTCAACAATAGGTCAAACAAAAAAATTATCATTATAATTAAATTCATCTTGACTTAGAGTTCACTTTAAGTGGTAATCTAAAAATAAAGAAAATCTAAAATACAATGAGAAGGGGAAGACAGCGATGAATATAAGTACAGCAAGTAAAGAAACAAACGTAAGTGCAGATACCATTCGTTATTACGAGCGAATTGGTTTGATCCCACCTGTGAGAAGAAATGAGAGCGGGATTCGTGATTTTACAGATGAAGATCTTCGCTGGATCATTTTTAGTAGACAAATGCGCAGCGCAGGACTTTCTATAGAAGCTTTAATAGAATATCTGGCACTTTTCAGATCAGGAGATAAAACGATTCCTGCGCGAATAGATTTGCTTAAAGAACAAGAGAAAGAACTTCAAGAGCGGATCGATGTCATGCAAAGTGCACTGGATCGATTACAATACAAAATTAAAAATTACAATAGTCATGTTGTCCCGAATGAGAAGAAATTGAAAGAGTTTCGTTAAAAATTGAAAGATTGAGCAAAACGGTCATTTCGTTTTCACTCGGTCTTATTTTTGTGATAATTAAGCCTATAAGAATTGGGATTGTGAAAGGATCATTAATCTAGAAAAAAATAACCACTTATTGAGAAATTACTTGATTATATGAGTGTCTATTACGTAAACTATTATAAAGAAGACCTAAGACTGAATCGTTTCAAAGCTAACATAAAAATGCAGACAAGAAATTAGCACAAATTATATTGAGTCCTCTAAAAAAAGTATAGTAGGAGAACT
Source organism: Enterococcus ureasiticus (assembly GCF_001730285.1). Taxonomy (GTDB): domain Bacteria; phylum Bacillota; class Bacilli; order Lactobacillales; family Enterococcaceae; genus Enterococcus_L; species Enterococcus_L ureasiticus. The sequence goes on along the minus strand of NZ_MIJZ01000001.1, from coordinate 972,053 downwards.
GCCATGATAGAGACACAAAGATTGATCATTCGAAAAATAGAAGAAACAGAAGCTGATTTAAAGGCGTTATATACAATTTTATCTGATGAAGATGTAAATAAATATCTTCCGTGGTATCCCGTGAAGGACATAGAAGAAACTAAGAAATTTTATAAAAAAACTATTGACGTTAACTATCAAAAAAATGATGGCTACTATTTTTTAATCTGCCTTAAAGAGAATGCTCTTCCGATTGGTTATATTGCAGTGAGTGGTAGTGAAAATCATGATTTTGGCTACGGGTTACAAAAAGCTTATTGGGGAAAAGGGTTAATCACAGAAGCCAGTGAGGCAGTGGTCCATTTTTTGAAAGCACAAGGTTGGGCGTATATTACGGCTACACATGATATTCATAATATTGGTAGCGGAAAAGTTATGCAAAAAATTGGAATGGAATACAAATATTCATATAAAGAACAATGGCAACCTAAAGACATTAGTGTTACGTTTAGAATGTACCAACTAAATCTTGATGAGGATAAAAAAAGAGTTTATATGGAGTATTGGGATAGATATCCTGAGCACTTTATAGAAGAGGGGATATAATTAGTCATATAAAAAAACAAACAACTGCTTACCCAAATGTTAATAAAATGGTTGGGTTTTTAGCTTACAAAAAAGGAATAGCATTTTGGATAAACAGTTGTTTGAAATAGTGGGCTCTGCAACCCCGCCGTTTTTTACTTGAACGTTAGAACCTAACTTCCGCCAGAAAGATCCTAACTTTTACTGGTGTATCAGAATTATTGCTACTTTTCGTTATTCAGTCTTGTAGATCTAGGAAAATTATTTGTCTGCATGTTTATTTTTCAAATCATTTTTTTATACGCATTGATTTGGCAACCTTTTTAGACTGAGTACAAAAGTATGGTGAACAATTGATTCTAGCAACACTAGCTCGTAAGCACTAAGGAATTAGTTAAGAAAAAAGGAGAACTTAGTGTTTACTATTTATAAAAAGAGCGAAAAAATACGGTATTGGTCACCAACCAATACCGTGCAAAAGTTCAATGAATAATCATCAACTATCCAAGTTACAAAAATTTTGTAAAAAAACACTAGTATTTCTTACAAAAGTTAGGTAAAATGAATAAGTCAATGCGCATTGACTGGGCAACTTGTATTGTCAGTTCGTGCTGACGATACAGGGCTCTGTAAGAGGATTTGCTGTCTTCTTATAGAGTGCCTGTTTATTTTGTTTTTCGCTCTAATTATCTAATAATCAATACAAAACTAAAAAATGGTACTAGTCAGCAACTAATACCATGAAGCGTTCGTTAAATAAGTCTTAACTAAATCATTGAATTCGAAAAAAGACTAGTAATCTTTTCTTACTTTTAGTACAATGATAATAGTCAATAAACTATTGACGGAGGCAACTTGTATTATTAGTTCGTGCTTATAATACAGGGCTCTGCGGGATGATTTGCTGTCCTCCTGCAGGGCGCCTTTTTTTATTTAATTTTGTAATATTATCTTAACTTAAAGGTATGAGTATAGTCAATGGAATTTTTAGAAATAGTAAAAAATAAATTGAGAGAGTAAAAAATAGCCTTGAATCATACGAACAAGTATTTTGTAGCTAAAGAAATTCTTAATCTTTTGTTCGGTGTACTGAAAACACTAGAGAAAAATTTTGACACTAAAAAAATCCCATCTTGGTTAAGATGGGATCAGTTCTTATTTTATCTTTGGGGAAGATAATTAAGTAACTCTCTATGCATAAATAATAATAGATTCAAACAGAATTTGCTACTTCAATAAATTCCCATCGATAAAACTTTTTTGAATAAAGGGGGCTTTTATATAACTTATTCCCGCCAAAATTTCGTGTAATCAATCTTTTCTTGAACATTGTAATCAATGATTTTTTTCAATAATGGATAATCGATTGGTTGATCCCAAGTGATTTTGATGATGTTATCTGTATGCTGATATCCAGCTTTTTCGATTTCGTCTTTAAATGTTGCAATTGTGACTGTTTCAGGAGCAATTGAAAGGTGCTTTTTAGAAGTACTGTACGCGATAATAAAGGTTTCATGGTCAGTAAACATAGGTTGGTTCCACTTTATTACGACTTTGAATTTGGGATAAGTATTCATCGTCCAATCAAATAATTCTTCTACCCGTTTACGATTTTCTGGTTCACTAATGCTTGAAAAAAATTCATTTATATCTTTCATCTGTAATACCCTCTTTTCTTTCTAGTTATTGTTTTCTCTATTATAATATAAGAGTGGGGTTGACGATAATATTTGCTTTAAATAAAATGATTTTCTGGCTGGGGGAATTTAAAATGACAACATACATTGCTTTATTACGGGGCGTCAATGTCGGTGGAAAAAATCGAGTGGTCATGGCAACGTTGAAAGAACGCTTAGAACAACATGGCTTTACAAAGGTTGTGACATATTTAAATAGTGGGAATGTGATTTTTGATAGTGAAGAAACAGAGATTTTTCAACTGGCAAAAGATTGTGAGAAAGTAATTGAAGCGGAGTTCGGGCTTAAGATCATCGTGACAATCGTGTCTGCTGAGGATTTGCTAGCAGCGTTAGAACAGATACCAGAATGGTGGGATACAGATAAAGCATCAAAACATAATGTCATTTTTGTGATTCCACCAACGACAACTGAAGAAGTAATCGCATCTGTTGGTGAAGCTAAAGCAGAATATGAAAAAGTAGCGTATCATGAACGTGTTATTTTCTGGTCAGCACCAATCAAAACATTTTCTAGAAGCCGCTGGTCAAAAATTGTTGGAACGAAGATGTATAGTCGAATTACGATCCGAAATGCCAATACTGTAAATAAACTTGCGGAACTAGTGCAAAAAAATAATTAAAAAAAGAACTTGTCTCGGAGATACCTCCAGGGTTTATACTTTCCTTGTTGACTGATCAAACAACAGCGAATAGAGAAGAAGTATAAAGATGAGTAAAAAAGTCTGGTTAGTAACAGGAGGTTCAAAAGGGTTAGGCTTGATTTTGACGAAATCTTTGCTCAATAATAGACATCAGATAATCACAACAATTCCTAATAAAGTAAGCTTGATTCAAATGCTATTTTATATCGTATTGAATCAAACCAATTTTATGTTTATAATGAACATTACGTTAAAAAGATAAAAATGTAGTGGGGGAAAAGATAAATGTGGCAGTTTATAAAAGATAATCTATTTATGATCAAAAGAGCTGGATTGTTATATAATATGAAACCTATGAATACTTTTCTTCTTACTTTACTTCTTGGTACAACAGGGATTCCTAGAATATTAAACCGAGACTTCATTTCGGGTGGTATTTTATTTTTCCTATGTATTTTTGTTTTTAGTGGTATGGATAGTAAAATACTTATCTGGATCGGTCTATTTGATGCGGTTACAAGTCTTTTCTATAGAGAACCAGAACCAAAAAAACAATATGTCGAAGATAAACATAAAATCACCCGAGCTAAAGTGACAAAAGATGTTCAAAAAGAAGTTGCTATTGAAACACAAAAGAAAACTAACAAAATAGGAAATAAAATCTGTCATTTTTGCGGAGCACCAATACCTTCAAATGAAACAGTTTGTTCCTATTGTAGAATGGAAGAAAATATACAATAGGAAGTTGAGAAAACAATGAATTTAAAAAAAAGTATTAAAATTTTTTCAGGTATTCTAGTTATTTTTACCGCAATCATTTTAGCTTATGTTGGCTATGTTTATTTTAGTTATTCTAGAATTTCTGATGATTTATCTGTTGAAATCAGTCAAAAAGCCAAAATAAAACAAGCATCAACGAATCAAGAATATAAAATCACAACGTTTAATGTCGGCTACGGCTCTTATACACCAGATTACACATTCTTCATGGATGGTGGTAAACAGTCAAAAGCGGTGAGTAAAGAAAGTGTTGTTGAAAATATCTCTGGAGTGATTGATACGACCCAAAAAATCAATCCAGATTTCGCTTTATTCCAAGAAGTCGATGAAAAGGCTACACGTAGTCACAGAGTGGATGAGGTAGCTCAAATCACTCATCAATTTAACGATTATTCTAGCGTGTTTGCGACTAATTATGATTCAGCATTTCTAATGTATCCAGTTCTAGATCCAATCGGAAAATCAAAATCGGGTATTCTCACGTTGAGTAATACAGCAATTGAAGAGAGTACTCGTTACAGTTTGCCGATTGAAACGAATTTTAATAAATTTTTTGATTTAGACCGTGCTTATACAGTATCGAAAATCCCAGTTGAGAATGGCAAATATCTAATGATATATAACGTTCATTTATCTGCATATATCAAAGATCAAAAAATCCAAAAAGAACAAGTTCATAAGTTGTTTGATCATATGGAAAATGAATATAAAAAAGGAAACTATGTAGTTGGTGGTGGAGATTTCAATCATGATCTGCTAGATTCGTCGACTGAAACATTTAAGAACGATACAACAGAAGAATATACATGGTTACAGCCGTTTCCTAAAAAAGAACTGCCGAAGCATTTACAAGTCGCGGCAATGAACAAAACAAAAATCCCAGTACCTTCAGTGCGGAATTTAGATAAACCATATAAAAAAGGGGAGTCATTTGTAGCTCTAATCGATGGGTTTATTATTTCGGATAATGTCGAAAATATCAGCGGAAAAGTGATCAATGCGGAATTTAAAAATTCGGATCATAATCCGGTTGAGATGACGTTTAAGTTGAAAAAATAAAAAAGAAGCGAGGCCTAAACAAAAGGCTTCGTTTCTTTTTTATTACTTAATCTTCCGTTTTTATAACCGTTTCTTTCCCATCATTAATGATCAAAGCAGTATGACTAGAAACCTTAACAATATCTGCATTGTAATCAGTACCAGAGAAATTAGCAATCACGGATAATTTATCACCAAAATCTGTTTTTTGAACCAAACGATCGTCTGTTAACACTTTGAAATCTGTCATTTCATGTTGTAAAGCAGCTTTTTGGAAAGGACTCCAAATTTTAGCATTTTCTGAGATATCTTGTTTATGCTCATCCCAAGCAGCTTTGTCGATATGCATCATTGGCGGAGTATTGTATAGATACTCTTTCATACGGCGTTCACCGACTTGATCTTTGATTTTATAGCTATCCCATTCCCATTGGTGAGAAGTGATCACCGAACGATTGTAAACGAGCTTGTAAAGTGGAAGAGAATAAACAGGATCAGTATAAATCGCTTTGTATTCTTCTTTGATCGGTACAACTTTTTTGTATTTTGTTGGAATACCGCCATCTAATGCAGCGTAACTTCCTACATAGTATTCACTTTCTTTGTTTTCACGCATATCAGGGTCGGACCACATAATGACAGGAGTTTCGATTCCATGAGCAAAAACCATATCTTTGGAAGCAAAGTCGTTTCCGCCTTCAGAACCGACAACTTGACCATTTTGATTAAAATAATCCATCCGTTTTAAACGTCCGGCAACATCTTCACTTTGTGTCGTCAAGTGATCTGGGCTATAGTCATTATAAATTTCACCAGCGGCATCTGTATCCAGAAACCAAGAGTTGAAAGGAATTTTATTTCGCATGATGCCTGTAAAACGTTCTTCTACATCAGGAAAAATTTGTGTTGGATTCAGTTTGCGTCCTTTACCTAAGAAACCAGCAACTTTTTCACCATTTTTCTTCGTTACAGTGGCGTTTTCGTATAGATTTTTATTAAGGAAAGAGGCAGTGTTCCAATCAATACTGGCATTTTCCTGAATTGATTGATAAGAGTCATAAGGACCAATCAAGTAGCCTTCATCAACAGCTGTTTTGACCATCGTTGGGTTCATCAAGCCGTTCGCCCAGTTTGGCAGACCAATCCACGCATTTTCGACGCCTGAGGCTTTCATATCTTTGAAAACGTCAGATGAAGTTGCTTGTCCCCACTCTTCTAGTGGAGGGGTTAAATCACCTAGGACACCAGCTAATAAGTGTTTGTTTAATGTGTAACGTTCCTGTTCACTTAGTTTGTCGATGCCTTTATCGATCAGTTCTTGCACCTGTGCATCTGGATTTTTGAAAATATCTTTATTATAAAATTGTGGATAAAGTAGTACATAATTGATTGATGTTAAGAAGGTATTTTTTTCGAATTTATAGCCTTCATTGTTTTTAAACGCTTCTAAAGCTTTTAGATATTCCTCAGAGCCATCTTCGCCATATTGCGTCAATAATTCACCGATCCATTGGAAAATTGGTTGGTCTACCATTTGAGGTAGTTTCCCCCATTTAATATCTTCCGTTGTTAAAATACGGCTGTTCCAGTAATAAACTTGAATTGCACCACGCATTTTTTTGATTTCTGGATTTTCTTTTTCTTTTTCATCCAGTGTTTTGAATTCACCTAAATCAATTCGGTCCATTTGGTAGGTTTTTGCGATTGCAACAGGATCATTATCGGTAACGTAAAGTCGGTAATTCAATGTTTTATTTTTGTCGAAGCCAATAAAATTGTGACTAGCTTCAAAAGTAAGGTGAGGCTCTGTTTTAGTTAAAAGATCGCTATTAAATGTATTATCCATTACAAATGTTGTAGCAAAAGTTTCTTGATTGGTTGTGAGAAAACTCATTGAGAAAGCTTCACTCATCGATAATTCTTCATTTTGCTTAAAATAAGCAAGCCATTCTTTTTGATCATTAGGAATCGTTTTTCCTTCTGCAATGGGTAATACATAATTTTTAGCTTCTAGTTTAGGCCAGGTAAACGTTGTATCTTCATCGGATAAACTTGTGAGCGCTACAGCTAGATGATTGTTTTCTTTTTTCAGTTTGACTTTGAGTTGTTCATTTGGGTAGGTCCAGCTGATCTCATCTTTGCTCTTTTTTAAATCAGTCACTTCTTTTGCTTCTTGTGGTTTTGATACTTCTGCTTTTTCACCATTTTCGGTAATTGAAACAGTGAAAGTTGCAGGATCAACATCAAAAGAGAAATCTGTTTTAGCATACGTTTTATTTTTCTCGATTTCTTTGTTGACGATCAGCTCTTCTGATTTGCTAGACGCATTTGTTTTGTTGAAGTTACAAGCTGATAGAGAGAGTGTGATTGCGGCTAGACTTAGATAGATAGTGAATTTTTTCATTGATAACTTTCCTCCTATTTTAAAAGCGTAGTGGGCTAGTCCTGTTGGAACAAGCCGTGAATCTTAATAACATAAACTAAGTCTAGCAACTTAATGTTACAGAAAAATGCCAAAATCATCATAAAAAAACAAGCGCAAAATACTACGCTTGTTCGCTAACTTTATAAAATTGTAAAACAAAAATCAATGTCTTATGAACTAATCTTGCTTCAATCGTAAAGCCGTGTTCAGTCATGATAGACTGAACGATCGATAAACCGAGTCCTGTTCCAGAAAGGTTTTTATTCCGTGATTTTTCATGGACATAAAAGGCTTCCCAAAGCTTATCTACATCAAAATCCGAAGTTAAAGAGGTTTGATTACTGATCGTAAATTCGATAAATTCTTCTGTTTCACGCCAACTGGCTTGGATCTCTTTATCTGTGGTGTACTTAATGCTGTTGGTCAATAAATTATCAAAAACTCTTTTGAGTAAAATCGGATCTGCTTCAATCAATGAAAGAGGCGTGTCTGTATCTGCTTCCAGCAACAAAATCTCTTCTTTTTCCATTGTAGGTCGAAGTTCTGTTACCGTTTGTCGCCAAGTATCTGATAGTTGTAGCGGTACTTTATGAATAGGCTGTTGCTGTTCTAATTTTGCATAGTCCAACATCTGATCTACGATATCATTTAATCGCTGAGTTTGCTGTAAAATCACATTTAGATAAGTTCCGTCATCTAAATCATCTTCAATTCCTGAACCATACGCTTTGATCAAGGCAATCGGCGTTTTTAGCTCATGAGTCAAATCAGCTGTAAATTGTTTCAGCTGTTCATTTTTAGCAAGTAAGTTTTTTTGATATGTTGCCAAAGCGTAACTCATTTTATTGATGCTGAGAGCTAACTCCCCAATTTCATTTGCTGGAATATCATTTGTTGTTACAAAACTCAATCCAGTGATCTCTTCCGCTACTTTTTTTAGATTGACTAAAGGATCTGTTATTTTTCGAACAGAAATGTAAATCAACACAATGATCAACAATAACGTGATACTTAAAGAAATAAAATTAAATGTATTGATCAAGTTCGCAGTTTCTGAAAAATTCACCGTAGAAATACCAACCAAATAAAAGGTATTATCAATCACGCGCATCTCAACTAAGAAAGTGGATTTTTGTTTCCCTTGATCGAAATTTCGTTGAACAGGCTGAGGGCTATTTTTGAGTTGATCCACTGTTTCTTGTGTGATCCAAAAACGATTTAATGCGACTTTTTTTCGATTCAACTCTAAATTCAAAGCTTCATTAAAATCATCAAGTGAGGTACCATCTAACCTTCGTGTGATGATCGTGACTTGATTGTTGTCTTCTAATTCTGCTAGTTGTTGTTGTGAATTGGCACTATGTTGAATTTCGGTCATGACAGAGGACACTTTATGTTCCATTTTTGAGAAATAATAGTGGGGGACGATTAAACTATTCAAAATAAACATAACAATAAAGCTGCCAATGATGATCAATGAAAAGGTCAACGTGAGCGTCGTACTGATTTTTCTAGTTTTCTTTTTCAATGAGATAGCCCACTCCTCTTTTTGTGGTGATGATCTCATCGCCAATTTTTTCACGAAGTCGTCTAATATGCGTGTCAACAGTCCGCACTACGCCATCATAATCCATTCCCCAAACACCGACTAAAAGCTGTTCCCTCGTCAGAATACTTCCTCGGTTTTTAACGAGCATCATCAGCAAATCAAATTCTTTTTTTGTTAAATCCAGAACGTGTTCATTTTTCCAAACGTTTAAATTAGCAGGATCGATCAGTAAATTTTTTACATAAATCGAATGCGTTAGACCAAGCAATTTTTTTACGCGTAATAATAGCACTTGGGGATGAAATGGTTTGGTGATGTAATCATCTGCGCCGACGGATAAAGAAAGAAATTCGTCTTCACCTGTTGATTTAGCTGTTAGCATCAATACCTTTAATGAACTTTCAGCTTTGATTGTTTTAATAACCTCTATACCATCGATTTTCGGCATCATCCAATCAATAATAGCTAAATCTAATTTTTCTTGATAAAAAATATCTATGGCTGCTTCACCATCTAGCGCAGCAAAGACCGTAAAACCGGCTTTTTTTAAATAGGCACTAACGATTTGAACCATTTCCGGACTATCATCCGCAACTAAAATATTCACACGTATTGACTCCTTCTAAAGATTTGTTAGTTTTTGTTTCAGGTAGAGAAATTGGCAAATAAGTAAAAGTGAAAATAATCCGATCAACGAAAAATCCACATAAATGACAAAATAACTTGGTGGATATAAAATACTTGTCAGCCAAGAATCTGACGACTGAAAAAATAAAGTGTAAAGACTTTCAGCTGTGAACAAACTCAAAATACAACTAGGTAAAGTAAGTAACATAGATTCAATAAAAAGCTCCGAGGTTACTTGAAGTGCTGAAGCACCTAACATTTTTTTGAGGATAAGTTCCTTTTTATCTAGTATAATGGCTCTTTGAAAATAAAGGAATAGATACAAAATTCCAAATAAAAATAAACCGATACTGAAAATAAGGAATGCGGTTTTTAAGCTTTTTAATAAAGTGAGCAACTGTTCATTGGAATTTGACTGAAGCAAGATATCCATTGAATCAGCTTCTTCTAGTATCCTTTTTTGTTCTATTTCTTCCAAATGAATTGCTGTAAGCCATCCATGAAGCAGAGTGGTTAAAACGAAGAAATAAAGGAAAGAAAAAATACTTTTCAAAAGAGCCGTGACCTTATTTTGTAGGAGATTGTTACCACTATCTTTTAAAACATAATAAAGTGCATACATACCAACAATCTCCTAACGTAAAGCATAACTGGTTTAGCTAAGAACAGCTTTTAATATGCTTTAATTACTTATCGTATTTATATAGTTTAAATTCATCGATCAATTGAATCAATTTATCAGCATAGTCTGGATCGGTTGCATAACCACCATTTTGCAAAGCGACAGCTGCTTCTCGATAATTTTTACTTGTTTTGATTCCTTCATACGTGCCGCCTTTTAAAAATTCCATATGATCGACCATTGATTCTTGGATCGTTTCATATTTTTTAAAGGAATCATCAATCGTGATCCGTTCGCCATCGATAAACTCATCCGTGGGCATAATACTAGATTGGTCGTTAAAAGTACCTTTGATCCCGAATAAATTTTTGGCTTCTACCGCTAGATCGCTGCGGCCCCAGTCGGACTCTAAAATTGCTTGAGCAATGGTGATACTGGCAAATAAATGAGTTTGTTTTTGTAAAAGTTTGGCTTCAGATGCTATTTCATTAATAAAAATCTGCTGATAAGCAGTCGCTTCATCTTGGATTGGTTGTTCTTCTTTATTAAAAATAAGGAAAAGACTAGCAAATGAAAGAAGTAGAATCAATAGTAATGGTAAAATATTTTGTTTTTTTAGAATTCCTTGATTCATGTAATAACCTCTTTTCTTTAAGTATTACATTCAGTATAAAGGTTAAATGTTACAAAAATGTGCCAAATAAGTTAATAATTGTTTGACTTTCTTAAGAAACACTTCAGTTTGGGGACAAAATTTTCTGTTTAACAGAAAATAGAATGCGATTGAGCAAGAGAACAAACTGTTATAAGGACACGCGATGCAACTTAACTTGAAAAAAATGTAACTTACCCATAAGACTATAGTAAATAGAAATAAATTGTTTATTATAAGACTTATCTTATTGAAAATGAGATAGAAATGGGGAGAAAAAATGATGTCAAAAGCAGTCAACAAAAGATGGAAAAAAATACTGATAGGTACAACACTTACTTTCACTTTGATCACAGGAGGTTTACTCCTATTTTTGTCTAAAAACTCACCAGGATCTCTAGACTCGTATAAAGATTCTGATAGTAAAAATCAGTTGATGGAAAAGAAAAAAGTAATGATTGGTGGTATAGAACAAGGATTATTTATCGTAGGTCAAAACCAAGAGAATCCGGTATTGCTATTTTTGCATGGTGGTCCAGGAAATCCAGAGTATGCAATGTCAAAAGAAAGTTTTACTGAACTAGAAAAAATGTATACAGTGTGTTATTGGGATCAACGAGGAGCTGGAATGTCATATACTGATTTAGAAAAAAATCCAGTTGATTTGGATCAAATGATTGAAGATACACTAGAGGTGACGAACTATCTTAAAGAGAGATTCGGACAAGAAAAAATCTATCTTATGGGTCATTCATGGGGAAGCTTTTTAGGGATGAAAACAATTCAAAAACAGCCAGAAGACTATCAAGCTTACATTGGTATCGGTCAAGTAGTTAATCAGAAGGAATCAGAAAAGATAGCTTATGATTTTATGTTGAAAAATGCGAATGAAACCAACGATACAAAAGCAATTCAATCTTTGGAAAAAGAAACACCTGAGACATCTAACTTCCCATCAACTGAGTACATCATGTCGACTCGCTCAGAACTACTGAATAAATTTGGTGGAGGAAATGCGCATAAAGATGGTCGGAAAATGCTAGAGGAGAGTTATCAAAACCTACTATTTTTTAAAGGCTATACAATCGGTGAGAAAATTGATTTTCTAAAAGGCCTACAAGGCTCACTGGAACATCTATTCAACTATACTTTAGTTGAAGATTTGAATAAAACTACTGCAAATGTTAGTGTGCCAGTCTATATCTTACAAGGGAAATATGATTATGTAACATCTTATAAATTAGTTCAAGAATATTATGAAAAACTAGAAGCACCTAAAAAGGATATGTTTGTATTTGACTCTTCCGCTCACCAACCTCATAATGAGGAAAATGAAAAATTTAATAAAATTATGAAAGAGATTAAATTGATGAATCCATAGTTTGGAGGAATTTAGGTGAAATTGACTGTAGAGCAATCTGGCGAACTTACTGAAATTGAAATTGTTATCCGACACAATGATAAATTGAATGCTGTGAAACGTTTAACTCATTATATTGAACAGTTCAATTTTCAATTAAAAGGAAAAAAAGAAGGAAAAACATATTATATTCCAGTAAATGAAATTTATTATTTTGAATCGATTGATGAAAAAATATTTATTTATAGTCTTCAGGAAGTGTTTGAAACGACTTATCGGTTATATGAACTTGAACAGTTGTTGGAACAAACAAATTTTCAAAGAATCAGTAAATCTACCTTATTAAATATTGAAAAAATGGATAGTGTTAGACCATTGTTCAATGGTAAACTTGAAGCTTCTTTAAAAAATGAAGAGAAACTAATTATCAATAGACACTATGTAAAGCAGTTAAAAGAAAAAATAAAATCATTTGAGGTGAGCTCATGAAATTTATATCTCGAGTATTGACAACAACGTGTTATATTTTTACCTCAATCACTGTTTTAGGTTTCCTTTTCGAGCACCTGTTTTTGAATCAAATAAAGTTGTTTGGATTTTCTTTCAGTAAACTACTCTCAAGTACTACTCCGTTTGATTTATTTATGATAGCTTTGATGGCCGCAACTTTTACGATGACCATTGATCAAAGTTCTAAACTTTCTGAGGGATGGAAAAATCTATTTAGTTATTTTGGAACTTTAATAGTCGTTTTCTCTATTAGTTACCTGAAGGGGTATAGTATTTTTTCTTTATATTATCTAGCAGCAGTAAGCACTATAGTTCTAGTTTGTTATACCGTTGTCTGGCTATTGCTTTTGATTCAGTCCTTTAAAGTTGCTGAAGAAATAAACCAGAGTTTAAAAAAAATCAATCAATAATTTGAATAAGAAGAGACTATCGATAAAGGTGTCGATAGTCTTTTTATTATGGAGAAATAAAGAGCATCCTGTAATCTTCAGAACAAAGCCCTTTACAAACATAGAAAAATCATTTATGATAATCCAAGTTAATACCCCTTAGGGTATTAGAGGAGGAGAATATGTTTTCATTTCTAAAAGGAAATTCAATTAGTACAACTGAGCTTCAACAAATGCTGAATTCAAAACCAGTGGTAATTGATGTTCGAGAAAAAGCGGAATTTACGACTGGCCATATTCCTAGCGCTAAAAACATACCATTGGGTAAAATGTCATCATACCAATTAAAAGAAAATAAACCTGTTTACGTAATTTGTCAATCCGGTATGAGAAGTCGACAAGCAGTCAAAAAATTAAAAGCTAAAGGAATCGATGCAATCAATGTCAAAGGCGGCATGAGTGCTTGGCGTGGCGCTGTCAGAGGAGGGAAATTATAATGCGAGTCGTGATTATTGGTGGGGTTGCAGGTGGAATGTCAGCTGCGACTAGATTAAGAAGATTATCAGAAAAAATCGAAATCATTGTTTTAGAAAAAGGACCGTATGTTTCTTTTGCAAACTGCGGCTTACCGTATTATGTATCGGGAGAAATCAGTGAACGCTCTGAATTGATCTTGCAAACGCCAGAACAATTGAAAAAAAGGTTCAATATCAATGTTTATCCAGAAACAGAAGCAATCAACATCGATCGAAAAAATAAAACGATTTTAACTAATTCAAAAGGCAAAGAAGAAGTAATCAGTTATGATAAATTGATCCTGTCACCAGGAGCACAACCGGTGATACCAACGATTAAGGGTTTAGATGAAGCGACAAATGTTTATACCTTACGAAATGTTCCAGATGTCGATAAGATCGTGGCGACAGTCAAAAACGAACAACCTAAACGTGCTGTTGTGATTGGTGCAGGATTCATTGGCTTGGAAATGGCGGAAAATTTACAACATTTAGGAATCGATGTTACAATTGTGGAAGCCGCGCCGCAAATTTTACCACCATTAGATGAAGAAATGGCAGCCTTTGTTGAAAAAGAATTAAAAGAAAAAGGAATTACAGTCCTTACAGGTGCTGGAGCAACAGCGTTTAAAGAGTCAGGCAACGTCATCGAATTAAGTTCAGGAGAATCAATCTCAAGTGATTTTACGATCTTATCGATTGGAGTTAAACCATCCAGTGATTTGGCTGTTGCAGCTGATTTAAAAACAGGCTTGCGTGGTGGCATCATTGTTGATGAAACTTACCAAACCAATGATCCTGATATTTACGCTGTCGGTGATGCTATCGTTGTCAAACAACAAATCACAGAAGAAGATGCATTGATTTCACTAGCATCTCCTGCAAACCGTCAAGGTCGACAAGTGGCTGATGTGATCGCAGGAGTTACTCGTAAAAACAAAGGAAGTATTGGCACTGCAATTGTTCGAGTATTTGATCTTGCAGCAGCTAGTACTGGTTTAAGTGAGCGCCAATTACGAAATAGTAATTTAGATTATAAAACAGTTCACACAACGTCAAAAAGCCATGCAGGGTATTTTCCAGGTAGTCATCCCATCGTGATGAAACTTCTATTTCATCCTGTGTCAGGAAAAATTTATGGAGCCCAAGCAATTGGTCAAGATGGCGTGGATAAACGAATCGATATCATTGCGACAGCGATCAAAGCAGACATGACCGTTACGGATCTACCAGAGTTAGAATTTACTTATGCACCGCCGTTTGGTTCAGCAAAAGATCCTGTTAATATGATCGGTTATGCCGCAGCGAATATTGTGGAAGGTTTCTCTGAAAATATCCAATATTACGAATTAAAAGAAACAATAGAAAATGGTGCCATTTTACTGGATGTGAGAAATCCAGGTGAATTAAAAAACAATGGTTCATTACCGCATGCTGAAAATATTCCATTAGATGAATTAAGGGAACGTTTATCGGAACTTCCCACTAATAAAGAAATCATCGTTAGTTGCCAAAGCGGACAACGTAGCTATTTAGCAGAACGTATCTTGAAAAACAATGGTTTTGATGTTAAAAATTTAGACGGTGCTTTTCAAATATATAGTACAATTTACCCTCAGGAGGTTATTAAATAATGTATAAATCAATTATGATCGATGAATTTGAACAACTAGAAAAAAGAAACGACTTAGCAATCATAGATGTACGTGAAGATGATGAATATGCTTCAGGACATATCAAAGGGGCAAAAAGTATGCCGTTAAGTACGCTGCAAGAAATGGCTGAATCCTTAGATAAAGCACAGCCTTACTATATTATCTGTCAAGCTGGTGGACGTTCACAAATGGCTAGTGAATATTTTGCTTCATTAGGGTATGATGTAACGAATGTAATGGGCGGCATGTCAGCGTGGAGAGGGGAAGTTATTGATGGCGTGTGATCCTAAGTTAGCGAATCGCTTAAAACGTTCGGAAGGACAAATTCGCGGGATTTTAAAAATGATGGATGAAGGAAAAGATTGCCGAGAAGTAGTTACACAGTTGATGGCTGTTCGTTCTAGTATTGATAAAGTAATCGGGCTTGTTGTAACTGAAAATCTGAAACAATGTATGGAAGACGAAAGTATCGATCTAACTAGTGAAGATATGGCAAAAGCGTTGGAAATGATCGTCAAAACAAGATAAACTAAAAAGTCGGAAATCAGTAGGACACTGGTTTTCGACTTTTTAATTTATGGTGATTGGCACTTTCTTTTTTAACAGCCAGCCCGTTTTTTCTAACTCACTTAAAGAAACGGACACTCTGGATTGCGACGTACGGCAAAATTTTGATAGCGTTTCTTGTGTGATAAATTTCGGCAATTCTAAATGATCCGTCTCAGTTATGATACCAATATGGTCACTTAAATAACGCAATGCACTTTTTACGCGCTCTGTAGTTGGCAAATAAAGAAAATTGAAGTAGCCATAATGACGCTGAAAAATATCGGCAAAATTAGTCAACAGTAATTCATAATAACTGGGTTCTTTATTTAATGAATCTAGGAGCTTTCCTTTTGATAAACAAAAAACCGTAGCATGTTCACTAATGACACGAATCCCATGCTCCTTCTGTTTAAATGTGGAAAAACTATCCAAGCCGAAAAAATCATTTTGGAAAATGAAAGAAGAGATGTAACGTTTACCATCATTAAGAATTTCAACACTGAGCACTCCTTCAACAACATAATAGAT
Organism: Enterococcus ureasiticus; assembly: GCF_001730285.1. Lineage (GTDB taxonomy): Bacteria > Bacillota > Bacilli > Lactobacillales > Enterococcaceae > Enterococcus_L > Enterococcus_L ureasiticus. Next base: position 955,949 of record NZ_MIJZ01000001.1, on the reverse strand, counting down.
ATTTTCAGTTTTTTCATATTCGTCAATGACTAAAGTATCTTTTCCAAACGTTTTTTCTGTCCAGTTATTGCGAGACTCTTTTTTTAAATAGTCGATTAAAGTCAGATTGTCTTTATATACCTCCAATGTTCAGCCCCCCTTTCAAGTATAAAAAGTATAGCATAATCTAGCTGATTTTTTATCTTAGATTTATAAAAACTCAAATTCAGGCAATTTATATCATTGATATAAATTGTTTTTTTTATTTCCTCTAAAATAGGATTTACCAGCTGAGTGTGTGACTAAAGCAGTACAGTATGCAACTAGGAAAGGGAGGATGCAGGTGAATTATGACGGGAACAGACCCATTTATCAACAAATTATTGAGCAGGTCGAACATTGGATTGCTAGTAACCAATGGCACCCAAATGAAAAAGTACCTTCTGTCAGACAAATGGCAGAAGACTTAGACGTAAACCCAACAACGATTCAACGAGCCTACAGTATTTTAGAACAAGAAGAAATTTTGATCAGTCAGAGAGGGATTGGGAAATTCGTGACAAATAAAACCGATAAAATTACAGATTTACGTTTGCGATTGATTGAAGCTCACATAGAAGCTTTCATTATTCAATTGCAGAAACTTGATTTAACACAGTATGAAAGGGAGCACATCATTGAACGGATTGTGAGGAGTGCAAATGAATAAATTACAAGTGAAAAATATCGGTAAACGATATCAAAAAAATATTTTTGAAGAGCTGTCCTTTAGCTTGAGCGAAGGTCAAATTCTTGGAATTCTCGGTAAAAACGGTACGGGGAAAACAACACTGCTCGACTGTATCTCAGGACAAAAAAAAATCAGTACAGGAATGATTTTATACAATGACCAGCAACAAAGTAGTACTGTATTTAAAACCAGTGTAGCTTACGCTTCAAACATAAATTATTTTGAAGATTCCCAAACGATTAGACAAATACTGATAGAGTATACGCTGTTATTTCCTAGTTTTCAGTTAGAAAAAGCAATGGAGCAATTGGAGATCTGGCAGATTTTTCCTAAACAAAAATGGCAGGAACTTTCAGAAGGCACCAAAGTCAAGGTGAAGATTGCGTGTGAATATGCTAAAGCAACGAACCTGTTTTTATTAGATGAACCGTTTGCCTATTTAGATTATTCCTCTCGCATACAAGTGAAAAAAATGTTGAGGAAAGCCAGTGGTGAAAACAAAATAATTTTAGTTTCGACTAACTTTATTGAAGAGATGGATATTTTATTTACAGATGTGTTATTTATGAATCCAAACCGCTATTGTGAAGTAATCAATTTGGAAGATTTACGGGAACGAAAACAGTTGTCCTTAAAAGAAATCTATGAGGAGGAAGCCGATGATACATTTATTTAATTTTTATCATGAAAAAAGCAAGAAGTTCTTTTTAAGTAGTTTACTTTTGATTTTAACTAGCTATTTTGCAAAATATGTTTTCCAATTAACGATGCCTGAATCTCAATGGGACCGTCTGCCAATCTTACTCTCTGTTGTGGCGGCTATCATTTTAACTTGGCGAATCAACCAACTAGATATTCAGCCGAATCATCGAACATTGGCCAGCACGGCTCATCACTCGACTCTTGAGAAAATCGTTGCGAAATATTTACTTTCCTATATTCAAATCATCGTGATCGGTGCAATCAATTTAGTGTTTAATTTTACGATGATTTCTTTAGGTTTAGGGGAGCTATTTATACTATCGCTAGAATTAGCTGTTTACCTTGCTGGTATGATCAGTTATTTGATTTTGTTAAGAGGGATTATCGCTAAATTGTGGCTACCGAACTTTTCAAAAACATTTATTGTGGCGATTGCTTGGATTTTGATTATGTTGTTGAATGACGTAGTACGTTATTACTTCCCTCAAAGTATGAATATCACTTTATCATTTAACAATGGAAGCTTTTATCCAAGTACGTTTCTATTAAATGCTTGTCTATCAGCAGCGATTATCTTCGTTTACCTTTGGCTAGAAAAAAATCAATTGAAAGACAATAAATAGGAGGAAAAAAATGTATCAACTAAAAAAAGTATCGAAAAGTTTTACGATCGATAACAAAAAAGAACCTGTCTTGCATAACATAACAACCACATTTAAAGCAGGAGATTTTGCCTTGATTTTAGGAGCAAGTGGTAGTGGTAAGACAACATTGTTAAATATCATCAGTGGGTTAGATACGGATTATGAAGGAGAGATTTTATATGAAGGACAAAATTTAAAGACGGAGAATATGGACGATTTTCATAAAAATGAGATTGGATTTGTTTTTCAAAGTTTTAATTTAGTCTCACATTTGTCTGTGCTTGAAAATGTTAAAAGCGCTCTTTATTTAGACAAAACATTAAGTCCATCTGAGCGTACAACTCGAGCAACTCAGCTTTTGACCAAAGTTGGTTTAGTTGATCATGCTAATAAGTATCCTAGTCAACTTTCGGGAGGACAAAAACAACGCGTGGCGATTGCTCGTGCTCTTGCGAATGATCCCAAAGTGATCATTGCGGATGAACCGACAGGGGCACTTGACTCAGTAACCGCGTCTTCAATTATTGAGTTGTTGAAACAATTAAGCAATGAAGGCACATTAGTGATCACAGTTACTCATGATGAAAGTTTGATGAATTACGCAACAAAGGTTTTAAGAGTCAAAGATGGTCATATCTTAAGTGATGATCGAATTAAGGAACCTAGTTTCAATAAAAATCAAACACCACAAAAAGTGGCTTCCAACGTTTTTCTTTCTTTAGGTGCTACCTTGCAGCTTGTGAGTAAAAACTTTTTTAGTCGAATTTTGAGGAATTTATTGGTCGCGTTTGGCACTTCGATCGGAATCACTGCGATTTTACTAGCATTAGGGATTGGTAATGGGATTACAGAAGTGTTAGGTGAGTTTTTCCAAACAGCTTATTCTCCAAACCAAATAACCTCCTATTATCAAGATCCAGATCGTGGTGGACCGCCGAGACCTTCTGAACTGTTGAAAGAGGACGAAATCAAAAAACTGAAAGACTTATATGCAAGTGAAGGAATTACAGAAGTATACGAAAGAGCTAATTTAGCCGGAATCCGATTTAAATATGAAGATCAGGTGATTGACAAACTAGCTCCTACTCAAATGGATGAAGCAAATCTAAATAAAGAAAGATACAAAACCAATACGGTGGCTGATGGTTATTTATTAGCAGGTACATTTATCACAGCAGACGAATCTGGAATTGTTTTACCTGCTTCTGTTGCTAGAGAGATATTAGGCTTAAAAAATTCAGAATTAACGGGAAAAAATGTAAAACAGTTGATCTCAAAACCAATCACTTTAGTTTACCAAGGAAGAGAACAAGGAATCGATAATACTTTGATTGAAGTTGAGACTGTTATAAAAGGAATCACTTCACCAGATGAAGAAGGATTTGTCCAAGGATTCATGGCATCGCCAGCAACGTTTGATGAAATGGTGAAAAAAATTGGCATCAACAAACCAATCTATACGATTGATGCATTTGCGGAAAATCCGGAGGAAGCAGAATCTTTTATTGAGAAATACAAAGAAAATCCAGAATATGAACATTATGCAATTACAAATGCTTCTTCATTTTTAGATACCTTTAAGCAATTTACGGATATTATTGTTTACTTATTAGCCTTTATTGCAGGACTTTCTCTGATTGTTGCGGGTGTGATGATTGCCGTTGTTTTATATATCGGAGTGGTTGAAAGAACGAAAGAAATCGGTGTTTTACGCTCTATTGGCTATAAAAAAGGTTATATCAAACGTTATATCAAACGTTTATTCAGGATGGAAGCAATCTACATTATGCTGTTATCTAATATTATCTCTGTTGCATTTGCATATCTAATTCAATTTTTAGCGAATCCAGTGATTGAATCTAGTATTGGTTTTAACCAGGTTATCCAGATAGCACCACTCAATGCACTAGCTACTTTAGGAATAACTGGTGTACTAGGCGTGATTTTCGCGTTATATCCAGCAGCAAAAGCAGCCAAATTAGATCCAATAACCGCTTTACGATACGAATAAAAAAAATGAAAGTAGGAAAAATAAATGAAAAAACTATGGAAAAATAAAATTTTTAAGTACGGATTGATCGGAATCGTTCTGATTGTATTAGGAGGAGCTGGGTTTTTAGGTTATTATCGGCTGGCAAGGGTTCAAGGTGTTATTTCAAGTTATGAAATCAATAAAGAGCTAAAGGAAAAGTCTAATTCTTACAAAGCCGTGATCTACACGCAAGACCGTGCTTTTAAAAATGAAGTAATCAATGAACTTAAAAAAAATCTAGTAGATGAAAATATTTATTTGCAAGTAGAACCAGTTGAAGAAATTGGTGAAAATAAGATTGAAGACTGGGACAAAGTGATCGTTTTATCGACCGTTCAATCCAGTGATCCTCCAAAAGAAGTTTTAGATTACCTAAATAAGCATAAAGATGAAGAAAAATTAAGTGTCTATTTAACTGCTGATTCGGGTGCATGGTCAAAAGATCCAGGGCATCTAGATGTTACGACAGCAGCATCTAAATCAGAGAACGCCACAGTTTTCAGTAGAAAAATCAAAGAATTTCTATTGAACTAAGAAATCAGTATTAGTGAATAAAAAATAAATTTTATTGCGCTGTTCGCTTGTAAAAAGAACGTATGTTTGCTATCCTGTAATTCATAAGGAGGGATAAGTATGAGTGTGACATTCAGCGTTACAAAATGGGACGAACAACCAGTAGATGAACAAAAAATAGATTTTCCAGTGAACCAAGTTCGAGCAGAATATGAACTTGAAGGAGATTTACAAGGTAAGGCATGGGTGGAGTATCTTCTCTATTATTTAGAAAGTAATAAAGAAGACGGACATCTTGCAACCGCTAGGATCACAGGATTTCTTCACTTTGAAGGCCAATATAAAGGAAAAACAGGAACCTTTACAGCGGCTGAAAAAGGAATTTTTGACAAAGGATCACTCGATTCTCCAGGTATGATCATTAAAAGTACGGGAGAATTACAGGCGTTGACTGGTTCTTATCAATATGATTTTGTTGGTGAAAATAGTAAGTTGATTTTGGATTTCAAGGACAATGAATAATCTTTCTAGATTGTTTTATATTATGCATTATTTAACGATGCACAATAAAGCCAAAGCAACAATACTGGCAGAACAACTTGAAGTATCGACGCGTACGATTTATCGGGATATCGATACGTTGTCTGCATTAGGCTTTCCAGTATATGCTCAAAGTGGACGGGATGGTGGACTTCGCTTATTGGATACACATCATCTGCCCGCTACTTTTGTGGATGACGAGGAACAAGACCAAATTATTTTAGCACTGCAAAATTTAGCAGCGACTAATTTAAAAAGCGTCACTCCTTTAGTCAACAAGCTATCCTCCTTATTCAAAAAAGAAGTAGAACAATGGATCGATATTGATTTTTCAACTTGGGGACGAGAAGATGAAGCTAAAGTGATTGGATTGATTACCCAAGCCAAAAATCAAAAAAAGTGTATTCATTTTTCTTACACCAATGGAAAAGGCCAAAAGACTACACGAGAAGCAATGCCGAATAAATTGATTTTCAAACAAAATGCCTGGTACTTAGCAGGATATTGTTGTGCGAGAAAAACCACTCGGCTATTCAAATTAAGACGAATGACTGAAGTGATAATTTCTGCTAATGATATCGATGAAGCCTATTTGATCAAAGATTATCAGCCAAAATTTTCAAAGATATATATTGAATTTAAGATAAAAAATGACCTATTTTATCGGGTGCAAGAAGACTTACCAGATATCGAAATAGAGCAAGGCACAGAATATACTAAAGTAAAAACATGGCAGCCAGATGGTTCTTGGCTGACTTCATACTTATTATCATTTGGTGCTTCAATCGAAGTAGTGAAGCCAATTGAATTAAAAGAAAAACTCAAAGAAGAAATTGTTAAAATCAACCAGATTTACTTTTGATTTGTTCTAATTTTTTTACTATACCTCTTGAAACAATGACTATTGATTGAGATAATAGCAAAGAAAAGAGGGATCATATGGGACAAATTTGGCTGGAACGATTACTTCGCTGGAATGCAAAAATTCAAAAATTATTGGTAGGAAGATATGCCCGCATGGATCAATTGAACAATACCTTGCTGAAGGTTAGTTTGATCTTATTATTACTTAATTTATTTTTACCAACTTCGATTGCATTTTGGTTAGCAGCTGCACTTTTACTATGGATTAACTATCGTTTTTTCTCTAAAAGAATTTACCCACGCTCCAATGAAAATACTCGTTATATGTTAAAAGTACAGCAATTAAAAAAGAAGTTCAATTTTTCAAAAGAAAAGCTCAAAGAGCGCAAAGCCTATACTTATTTTAAGTGCCCAAATTGTAAGCAACAATTACGAGCGCCTAAAGGAAAAGGTAAGATCAAAGTCACTTGTTCAAGGTGTAAAGAACAATTTAATAAAAGAGTTTAATTGGAAAACTTCTGAGAAGATTTATTAAAATCTCAGAAGTTTTTTGTTCTGATTTTTTGTTAATAGCTGAACAAATTATGATATAATAGGAAAAACTTATTTAGCTGTTACATGATCTAACTTCAAGAGCTAGTCTCTCGGGAAAAAGACAAAAAATAAATGAAGCGAAGAACGCCTCAGTTATTTTTTCCTATTTTCCTGTCGAGACTGACCAAGCTCTTTCAGCTTTTAAATTTAGGAGGAAATTATATGCGCGCAGTATTAACTGTTATCGGTAAAGACAAGGTAGGAATCATTGCTGGAGTCAGTCAAAAGTTAGCTGAACTGGATATGAATATTATTGATGTTTCACAAACAATCATGGACAGTTATTTTACAATGATGATGGTATTAGAAATTTCTAAAGACAAGAACGATTTTGAAACGATTCGTTCTGAGTTGAACGCTTTAGGAGAGAAGTTAGGCGTGACAATCAGTATCCAAAATGAAGAAATTTTCAATGTTATGCATAAATTATAAGAATAGAGGCTGAAAAGTACAAGGAGAAGCAAAACAAAACGTTGTTATCATAGCTAGCTAGATGGCTACTCTCTAGGATAAAAGATGAAATCTGTTTGTGACAAAAAGCGCCACTAACGGATTCTCTTATTTTTCTACGAGCCTTAACTATTAGGAGGAAAAACTTTGGAAACAAATCAGATTCTAGAAACAATCCGGATGATTGAAGAAGAAAATTTAGATATTCGAACTATCACGATGGGGATTTCATTATTAGATTGTATTGATAGCAATAGTGATAAAGCCTGTCAAAAAATCTACGATAAAATTACTCGTTTAGCTAAAAACTTAGTTAAAGTTGGCGAAGAAATCGAATCTGAGTATGGGATTCCGATCATTAACAAGCGAATTTCTGTAACACCGATTGGAATCATTGCGGCTGCAAGTTCAGACAAAGATTATGTGAAGTATGCGAAAGCATTAGATAAAGCAGCTCAAGCTGTTGGCGTCAATTTTATTGGTGGATTCACTGCGCTAGTTGAAAAAGGCTACCAACATGGTGATGAAATCTTGATCAATTCAATCCCTCAAGCGCTAGCTGAAACAGAATTTGTCTGTTCTTCCGTAAACATCGGTTCAACCAAAGCAGGGATCAATATGGATGCAGTTCGCCACATGGGCTATGTGATCAAAGAAACGGCAGCAAAATCTGATATGGGCTGTGCCAAATTAGTGGTATTCGCGAATGCAGTGGAAGACAATCCATTTATGGCAGGGGCATTTCACGGAGTCGGGGAAGCGGATTGCGTGATCAATGTTGGGGTCAGCGGACCAGGTGTTGTTAAACGAGCATTAGAAAAAGTCAAAGGAGAGCCCTTTGATGTTGTAGCAGAAGTAGTAAAACAAACAGCGTTTAAGATAACCAGAATGGGACAATTGGTTGGAAAAATAGCATCAGAGCGTCTGGCTGTTCCTTTTGGAATCGTCGATCTATCGTTAGCGCCAACACCAGCGGTAGGGGATAGTGTTGCCTATATTTTAGAGGAAATGGGTCTAGAAAGTGTTGGGACTCATGGAACAACTGCCGCATTAGCTTTGTTGAATGATGCAGTGAAAAAAGGCGGCGTAATGGCTTGTAATCATGTTGGTGGATTATCGGGCGCATTTATTCCTGTTTCAGAAGATGCTGGAATGATTGATGCAGTTAATAATGGCGCGCTGAATTTGGAAAAATTAGAAGCGATGACGGCAATTTGTTCTGTTGGTTTAGATATGGTTGCTATACCTGGTGAAACGTCGGCAGAAACAATTGCTGCAATGATTGCAGATGAAGCGGCAATCGGCGTAATTAATCATAAAACAACGGCTGTCAGACTCATACCGGCTAAAGGAACAAAAGTTGGTGATATGGTGGAATTCGGCGGATTATTAGGTAGAGCGCCAGTCATGAAAGTGAATGACTATGCTTCGACCGACTTTATTTTACGTGGTGGCCGAATCCCTGCACCGATTCATTCATTTAAAAATTAGATTAAAATGAGTCTATGAGTATTTGTGATAAAAAGATGTGTGGTATAATAAAAATATAGATAGACTACGTTTTGGTCAGTATTAACTGGATCTCAATGATAGTTATTGAAATTAAAAAAGGAGATTTTAATTCATGGAAATAAAACGTCAGCAAGAAGTCGTAGAGGCTTTTCATTACGATATGCGTACACAAGATATGGAAGAAGTAGAAACAGATCTTCGAGTGGGATTTTCCCCAATCGAATCAACTGATGAGAACTATCCAAAAGAAAACTCAATCATCGCAGCTCGTCTAGAGTTTCGTTTAATTTTTGAGGAGTATGTGTTGTCAGGTTCAGTTAGTCAAATCAATCATATTATCAATCATAAGATTGAAACACAAGAAGATATCTCACAAGAAGAAGTGGATGAATTAGTTAGTCCGTTGTTCGATATCGTACAACGTATGGCATATGAAGTCACTGAAATTGCTTTAGACAAGCCCGGTATCCAATTAAACTTTCAATCAGCTACTGAATAAGGTGTTCAATTAAAGAGTTTGCGATAGTTTTTGACTATCACAAACTCTTTTTTCTATCATTATAGAAACAAAATAGTACCCTTTAGTCTTTTAAATCAGGTACAATGATCTTATCACTGAAAATGAATTGATTTATTTTTAGGGCGGGTCATTGAAGAATGATCCCCGGGAACCTTTACTTCCTTTGATGTACTTGTCATTTAACTTAAATTTAGGAGGGAAAAAAATGACAACACTCATCACTGTTTTAGTGGTCCTTGCTTTTCTTGCAGTGTTATACGTCTTTTATCGTATGCAGACAAAACATTACAAATTTTCAACTCGTGTTTTTGCCGCATTAGGTGTCGGTATTGTATTAGGTGGAATTATTCAATTCGCATTCGGTACACAAGACAAAGTCACAACGCAAGCAATGGAATGGATCGGTATCGTAGGTAATGGATATGTAGCATTCTTACAAATGCTCGTAATCCCCTTGGTTTTTGTTTCTATTGTAGGAGCATTTACTAAGATGAAAGAATCCAAGCAATTAGGCAAAATCAGTTTTAATGTGCTAGCAACATTATTAGGCACAACAGCTGTAGCTGCGTTGATTGGGATCGGAACAACATTGTTATTTGGACTACAAGGTGCACAATTTACACAAGGAACGGCAGAAACGGCACGAATTGCAGAACTTGCAACGAGACAGGAAACCGTTGAAAACTTATCGATTCCTCAACAAATTTTAGCCTTTATTCCTAGAAATGTCTTTGCAGACTTTGCAGGTATGCGTCCAACAAGTACGATCGGCGTCGTAATCTTTGCGGCATTTGTCGGTATTGCGTACTTAGGTGTGAAAAGAAAAGCACCGAAAGAAGCAGAATTTTTTGCAAATCTCATTGATAGTTTGTATAAAATCACGATGCGTATTGTGACTTTGGTCTTACGTTTAACACCTTATGGGGTTTTAGCGTTGATGACGAATGTTGTTGCTACAAGTGATTTTGATGCAATCCTTAACTTAGGAAAATTTGTATTAGCTTCTTATACCGCGTTGATTATTGTAATGCTGGTTCACTTATTGATTTTAGTGGCAGTTAAAGTAAACCCATTGAATTATTTGAAAAAATCATTCCCAGTATTGAGTTTTGCTTTTACTTCAAGATCAAGTGCCGGAGCATTACCTTTAAATATTGAAACACAAACAAAAGCTTTAGGTGTTGATGATGCAACAGCTAACTTTGCGGCAAGCTTTGGCTTATCAATTGGTCAAAACGGCTGTGCTGGAGTTTATCCAGCTATGTTGGCAACAATCGTTGCGCCAACAGTTGGTATCAATGTCTTCAGTTTAGAATTTATTTTAATGTTAGTTGCAATCGTAACAATCAGCTCATTTGGTGTTGCTGGTGTCGGTGGTGGCGCAACATTTGCTTCATTGATTGTTTTAGGTTCTATGAATTTACCAGTAGCGATCGTAGGATTGGTTATCTCTGTGGAACCATTGATTGACATGGCTAGAACAGCTGTGAACGTTAGTGACAGCATGGTAGCTGGTATTGTTACTAGCTCACGAATCAATGAATTAGATCGGGACGTTTTAAACGATAGCAATTTAGTTATTGAACAAAACGCATAACAAGTGATCCACTTCTCTTCCCCAAGAGAGTTAAAACATTAAAGAAGGTAAGATCTTTAATTGATCTTACCTTCTTTTTAATGCCATTCAATTTGCAATCCCACACCGACCTCTTCTATTGGAAGTTCATAATGAATCTTAGCTTTAGCTTGAAATGAAACGCAATGACAGGGATAGAGAGCGTCTATTTGATTCCTTTTGAAGTATTCAATTGTGTTGTCTAACTGTGAATCGTCTTCAAACAAATGAAAACCACCAATCACACTTTTAATTGTTTGAATACCAGTAACTTGTTTGGCATACTCGCAAATATTGCTGATACCGCTGTGAGAACAACCAGTGATGATGTAAATCCCATCTTGCCCTTCAAAGACTAATGCTGAGTCATCTAAAACATAGTCAGGTGTAAAGACTTCTGACAACTTTGTTTCGCCTACCTGTTTACGAGGCTCAAAATCTACGAGTTCGGGGATCTCTCCTAGAAATGTAATGTTTGGAGAAAGCTTAACAGGTTCTTTTGTAAGAAGTAGATCATAATCTATTTGTAGTTCTTCCTTTGTTATATTGGATCCTATGATCAATTCTCCTTCTTTTTTAGGACAGAAAGCTAAAGGGTGTGCAATAATTTGTGGTTTTTGTTTCGTGAAGATACTGGAAATTGTATTTAAGCCACCTGTATGATCATTGTGACCATGAGATAGGGCTAACTTTGTAACTTGACTCAAATCAATATTTAGTAAATCAGCATTTTTTTTAAAGACATCACTGTAACCTGTATCAAAAAGAATTTTTTCATCCCCATCCTCTATATAAAAAGATAAGGCAGGTTCTCCCAAATAGTAATGATCGATATAGACATTATTATCTACCAAAACAGTTAATTTCATTTTTTCTCCTTTTCGAAGCAAATTTATTTTCATAAATCTTACCATAAGCTATGATAGAAAGTATATAATGAAAAGGCATTTATTTTAAAAATAGAAAAACAAAGAATAGGAGCAAAAAAAATGTTTACTAACCAAATCAAAATAATGTTATATGTGACGAATGTAGAGGAATCAAGCAAGTTCTGGCAAAAAATCGGATTTGTAGAAAAAGAAAGAGACGCTGTTGACGGAACACTTGTTGTGGAAATTGCGCCAAGTGAAAGTGCAGAAACAATGATTGTTTTATACGATTTAGAATTTATCCAACAACATTCACCAGAAGTCGCTGGCAATACGCCATCATTGATGTTTTTCGCAGATGATGTGATAGAACTATATAAAAAAATGAAAGATGCTGATGTACGAGTAGGAGAGTTAGTTCAATTACCAACTGGATTAGTCTTCAACTTTGCAGATAATGATGAAAATTATTTTGCGGTATCTGGAAAATAAGAAATTAACTTATACTAACTGTCTAAGCTTTCTAAAAAGAAAAGCTTAGACAGTTTCGTTTCTAATTGGGTAATCCAACTGCAAAAAAAACAGACCGCTCAACAAATAGATAAGATGAAGCTATTGTTCATTTATTTATGTGTATTATTCCACAAGCAAATAGTTCGCTTTTCTTATTTCTTTTTTTATATACTAAATACGTATGAAGATAAAATAGGGATTGTACAGTTATTATGGAGATAGCAAAACAGTTTCTAAGAAAAAGGAGAAAGATAGAATGGATTACCGCGTATTACTTTATTATAAATACACGACGATTGAAAACCCCGAAGAATTTGCAAAGGAGCATTTAGCTTTTTGTAAATCGTTGAACTTAAAAGGAAGAATTTTAGTTGCAACAGAAGGAATCAACGGCACACTTTCAGGTACAATTGCTGATACAGATGCGTATATGGAAGCAATGCTAGCTGATGAACGGTTTAAAGATACTTATTTCAAAATTGATGAAGTACCAGAAAATGCGTTTCATAAAATGTTTGTCCGTCCTAGAAAAGAATTAGTTTCTTTAAGCTTGGAAGAAGATGTTAATCCATTAGAAATAACTGGAAAATATTTAGAACCAGCCGAGTTTAAAGAAGCGTTACTTGATGAAAACACTGTTGTAATCGATGCGAGAAATGATTATGAATTTGATTTAGGTCATTTTAGAGGCGCTATTCGTCCGGATATTCGTAACTTTAGAGAATTACCGCAATGGATCAGAGAGAATAAAGAACAATTTATGGATAAAAAAGTTGTAACTTATTGTACTGGTGGTATTCGCTGTGAGAAGTTTTCTGGCTGGTTGATGAAAGAAGGCTTTGAAGATGTTTCTCAACTTCATGGCGGTATCGCGGTTTACGGAAAAGATCCAGAGATAAGAGGCGAATTATGGGACGGTAAAATGTATGTCTTTGATGAGCGAATCAGTGTTGAAATCAATCATGTCGATAAAAAAATCATCGGAAAAGACTGGTTTGACGGAACGCCATGCGAACGTTACATTAATTGTGCCAATCCTTTCTGTAATAAACAAATTTTAGCTTCAGAAGAAAACGAAGCTAAATATCTTGGCAGCTGTTCGGATGAGTGTCGTCATCATCCTGCTAACCGCTATGTAATGAGAAATGAACTTTCAAAAGAAGATGTGAAAGCTAGACTTGAAGCGATTGCTAACTAATAAAAATCAGCGAGGTTGGATCAAAAGTGATGTTTGCTTTTGATCCAACCTCTTTTTTATAATAGAAAGCTAAAAAACAAAACAAAGCAAATCAAAAAGACCAAGTTTATAAATGTAAACTGTAAAATGAATTTTTTTGAGTGTGTAGGATAATACTCTTTATATAATTTAAATCCAATCAAATTAGCTAACGAAGCAATGATCGTACCCAAACCGCCGATATTTACTCCCCAAAAAAGTGTCTGAACTTGATCTGTGAATGGCGCAATTAGAATAGCGGCGGGCACGTTACTAATCACTTGGCTTACCAAGATACTTCCAAAAAATGTATGAGTAGTTGTAGTGAATTGTTCTTTTATAAACGTTGAAATCATTTCTACTTGAGAAAAATTCCCGACTGCGATAAAGAAAAATACAAATGTCCACAATAATTTATAATCGACTTGTCTAATCATTTCTTTGTCATAAACAATAAGGAGAACGGAAGCGATAGGAATTACAACAAAATAAGGAAATACATTAAATACACCTAAAAGAATGAAAAGGCCAATCAGACTTAAAAAAAACATTTTTTTCTTATTGATTATTGGAAGCAAATTAGTTTGTTTAGGAATCGGTCTTTTTTTAATAAATAGAAAAGAAATAAGTAAAACCAAAATCGAAAAAAGCAATAAAATTAAAGCCCATTCAAAAAAAGTTGCAGTTGAAAGAGAAAAATAAGAAAATAAAAAAAGGTTTTGCGGATTTCCAAACGGGAAAAAACTACTGCCTAAATTAGCAGCGACAATGAGTAAGACTGCACCAGCAATCTTATTTTCCATTGCTGGAAATTTTTTTATGATCGTTAAGTAAATAGGCATTAACGTCAATATTGCAACATCATTAGTTAGGATCATTGAACTAAAAAATGATAATAGAACGATATTCCTAATTAAACTACGCGATGTTGCTGAAAAATCAATCATTTTTTCAGCGAAATAGTTTAAAAGACCAAGTTTCTCAATGTTCTTTACAAAAAGCATTAAACCAAACAAACAAAAAATAACTTTAAAGTCAATTGAGTTTAATGAAAATGTGCCAAAATAGCAACTGATAATCGCAATAAGAAAAGACACGGTAAATAATAAATCTTTTGTAAAAAAAATTTTCAATCGCTTCATTGGCAATACTCCTTTTCGTTGATAGAGTAGTAGATATTCTGTTCAAATTTACTTTAAAAAGTGCAATTTATCAAGAATAAAGTAATAAGAAAATGGATCACTCTATATTTAGAGTAATCCATTTTTTGTTCTTTTTTAAATATTCAATACTTTATCCAAGAAATCTTTGGTCCGCACGTTTTGCGGATTTTCAAAAATTTGTTGAGGTGTTCCATCTTCTAAGAAATTACCACCATCGATAAACATGACACGATTTGCAACTTCTTTAGCAAATCCCATTTCATGCGTAACGATGACCATTGTCATGCCTTGTTTTGCTAATTTTTTCATAACATTCAATACATCACCAACCATCTCAGGATCAAGTGCAGAAGTTGGTTCATCGAAGAGCATGATATCTGGATTCATTGCTAAGGCACGAGCGATTGCTACGCGTTGCTTTTGTCCACCAGATAAAGATTCAGGATAACTATCTTTTTTATCAGCTAAACCAACTGTATCTAAAAGTTGAATTGCTTTTTCTTCAGCTTCTTTTTTCGAAAGACGTCCTAGATCTGTTGGTGCTAAAGTAATATTTTCCATGATCGACAGATGCGGGAATAGGTTGAAGTGTTGGAAAACCATCCCAATATGTTGACGCACTTTATTGATATTTGTGTTTTTATCCGTTAAATTTGCTCCATCAATAATAATATCGCCACTAGTTGCTTCTTCAAGTTGATTCAAACAACGAAGAAAGGTACTTTTACCAGAACCAGAAGGGCCGATAACACAAACAACATCGCCTTCTTGAATGGATACATTGATATCATTAAGAACGGTATTATCACCATATTTTTTTACTAAATGTTCTACTAGAATTTTTTCAGCCATATCATTTCACCTTCTTTTCCAAAACTTTAGCTAATTTCGTTAAGGCTGTGATCAAAATCAAATACATCATTGCAATTACGAAGTAAACCATTGTACTTTGTAAGTTTCTAGCAACAATGATTTTACCTGTTTGAAGTAACTCGATCAAGCCGATTGCAGATAGAATCGTTGTATCTTTTAAAGAAATAACAAATTGATTAACGAATGATGGAATCATGATTTTGATTGCTTGCGGTAAAATAATTTTTTGCATCGTACGGTTGTATGAAAGACCTAAACTACGTGAAGCTTCCATTTGACCAACAGGTACTGCATTGATACCACCACGTACGATTTCAGAAATATAAGCACTTGCATTCAGCGTCAATGTAATGATTCCGGCAAGGAAAACGGGAATATTGAAACCTAAAATTCCTGGCAAGCCAAAGTAGATAAAGAAGGCTAGTACCATTAAAGGAATACCACGAATGATATCAACATAAATAGTCGAAATCACACGTAATGCTTTAGTAGGAGAGGCGCTGAATAATCCGAAGATCACTCCAACGATCAAGGCTAAAATAAATGAAATCAATGTTAATTGAATGGTCATCCATAAACCGCTCAATAGACGTTTCCAGTTATTTTGGATCATACCAACGAATGTTGATTCATCTACTTTATTTTCTGTAGAACCGTCTTTCACATATTTTCCGATGATTTCATCGTACTCACCAGTCCGTTTTAATTCAGCTAACCCTTCATTGAACATTTGGATCAATTCTGGATTTTTACCTTTTTTAACCGCAAAACCGTATTTTCCGCCTTCTTCACGAGGAATCGGAGTAGATAATGGTTGTTTTTGAGCAACGCCATAACCAATCACTGGATAGTCGTCCATCATTGCATCGATCTCACCAATCTCAAGTGCACTGTATAAAGCATCTGTTGTATCTAGATATTTGATTGAAAAGCCATATTTATCTTTGTTGGCTTCAAGGAAATCAGCACTTTCAGTTCCAATTTTGGCACCAACTTTTTTATCCTTTAAATCTTCATAAGAGTGGATTTTATCATTGCCTTTTTTGACAGCGATTTGAATACCGCTGTTAAAATAAGGAGTAGAGAAGTCAAATGATTTTTCCCGTTCATCTGTAATCGTCATTCCTGCGATCATTGCATCAGCCTGACCAGATTCAACGGCTTGAACAGCAGAACTAAAGCCGATAAATTTAAATTCGATATTAAAATCTTGTAACTCAGCGATTCGTTTAACTAAATCAACATCGATTCCTTCATACTTGCCATCAGCATTTTGAAATTCAAATGGTGCAAATGTAGAGTCGCTCGCAATCACATAAGTTTCTTTTTTTGGTTGGATTTTTTTCATTTTAGCATCAGTGTCTGTTGTTGTCTCAGTTCCAGTGGAAATATATTTCCCTACGATATCGTCATATTTCCCTGAACTTTTTAATTCTTTCAAACCAGCATTGAATTTTTCAATCAATTCTTTATTTTGCCCTTTTTTTACCGCAAACCCATAAGAACTACCAGTTTCTTTTTTACCGACCAATTGAAGTTTTTGTCCATTTGTTATGGCATAGCCTAAAACAGGATAGTCATCGAAGATTGCATCAGCTTCGCTATTTTCAAGCGATTGATAAAGACCCGTTGCATCATCGAAATTTTTGATTGTATAGCCATATTTTTCTTGATTTTTTTCTAAAAAAGTTGCACTTTCGGTTCCAACTTTCGCTGCAACTGTTTTTCCTTTTAAATCTTCGTAATTTTTGATTTTATCATTGCCTTTTTTGACGGCCATCTGAAGCCCGCTGTCGAAATAAGGTTCTGAAAAGTCAAAAGATTTTTTACGCTCATCTGTAATACTCATGCCGGCAATCATACCGTCAACTTGTTTTGATTGTACAGCTTGGATCGCACTATCAAAACCAAGTGGTTTCAGAGTTACTTTAAAATCTTGATTTTCAGCAATTGCATGAAGTAAATCAACATCGATTCCAACATATTCTCCTTTAGAGTCTTGAAATTCAAAGGGTGCAAAAGTTAAATCTGTTCCTATATTATATGTTTTTTCCTCAGCCTGAGCATTCTGCCCAAGAGTAAATGTCAGTAGACTTGCCATCATGACAATGAATGAAAGTAAAAATTGTTTCCTTTTCATAAAATACCTCCTATATTTGCATATTGGATAATTATATAGTAAAAAAAGGCAAAAGCACAAGTCATTCACAATGATAAAGTTAAAAAAAACTCATTTTCTAACATCGCATGTAATGAAACGTGACATAAAGGGGTAGGAATGAAAGTTTTAAACTAGAATAAGCGATATTCAGTCAAATGATCAAATGCAAACAAAAGATTAAATAAAATGTAAATTATCAAAAATTGCGTATACGTAATTCATTCTAAAACTAGCGAAAATATGTTCGGTATGTTAAAATAATTGAAGGAGTTTCTTTTTAATTTTAAAGTTAGAAATTCTTATAAATAGAATGAATCTTCAAGTCAAAAAGTGAGCTATTGCAGAGATTAAAGCGGTATGCTTCAGATGGTTTGGTAGATATTCTTATTTATTTTTATTAAATGAAATCATCAATTAAATAAAGTAAGAGGAGGATGTTGGATGATAGAAAGAGAGACCTCCAATACATTTGACTTAGTATCAAAATACAAGCCGGATGGAGATCAGCCAGAAGCGATCAAACGATTAGTTGAAGGAATCGAAGGCGGGGAAAAAGCACAAATTTTGTTAGGTGCGACAGGAACCGGAAAAACATTTACGATGTCCAATGTAATAACAGAAGTGAACAAACCGACATTGGTGATTGCCCATAATAAGACATTAGCTGGACAGCTTTATGGAGAGTTTAAAGAATTCTTCCCTAATAACGCGGTCGAGTATTTTGTTAGTTATTATGATTATTATCAACCAGAAGCATATGTTCCTTCAAGTGATACATATATAGAAAAAGATGCCAGTATCAATGATGAAATCGATAAATTACGTCATTCAGCGACAAGTTCCTTATTAGAAAGAAACGATGTGATCGTAGTAGCTTCAGTTTCCTGTATTTTTGGTTTAGGAGATCCTAAGGAATACAGTGAACAAGTGGTTTCTATTCGTGTAGGCATGGAGCTGGATCGCAGTCAGCTGTTAACAGATCTAGTGAATATTCAATTTGAACGAAATGATATTGATTTTCAGCGTGGTCGTTTTCGTGTACGAGGTGACGTTGTGGAAATTTTCCCTGCCTCAAGAGATGATCATGCCTTAAGAGTTGAATTTTTTGGTGATGAAATTGAACGGATAAGAGAAGTGGATGCTCTTACAGGCGAAGTGATCGGCGAGACAGAGCACGTTGCGATTTTCCCTGCGACCCACTTTGTGACCAATGAAGATCATATGGAACATGCGATTTCACAAATTCAAGAAGAATTAGAGGCTCGTTTAACTGTCTTGCGTAGTGAAAATAAATTATTAGAAGCGCAGCGCTTAGAACAACGAACCAATTATGATATTGAGATGATGAGAGAAATGGGCTACACATCTGGTATTGAAAACTATTCTCGTCATATGGATGGTCGTTCAGAAGGAGAACCACCTTACACACTAATCGATTTCTTCCCAGATGATTTTCTACTTGTGATTGATGAATCCCACGTATCGATGCCTCAAATTCGAGGTATGTATAATGGGGACCGTGCTAGAAAACAAATGCTAGTAGATTACGGTTTCCGTCTGCCTAGTGCGTTGGATAATCGTCCGTTACGTTTAGAAGAATTTGAAAAACATGTTCATCAAGTCGTCTATGTTTCGGCGACTCCAGGACCTTATGAACATGAACAAACAGATACCGTGATTCCACAAATCATTCGACCAACTGGGCTGCTGGATCCGTTGATTGAAGTTCGTCCAATCATGGGACAAATTGATGATTTGGTTGGTGAGATCCATGATCGTGTAGAAAAGGATCAACGTGTATTTATAACAACTTTAACGAAGAAAATGTCTGAAGATTTAACGGATTACCTTAAAGAATTAGGGATCAAAGTTAAGTATCTTCATAGTGATATCAAAACCTTAGAACGAACGGAAATCATTCGCGATTTACGTTTGGGTGAGTTTGATGTGCTGATCGGAATCAACTTGCTCCGTGAGGGTCTGGATGTACCAGAAGTATCATTGATTGCAATTTTGGATGCCGATAAAGAAGGCTTCTTGAGAAGTGAACGATCATTGATCCAAACAATTGGACGTGCCGCTCGTAACTCAGATGGCCGTGTTATTATGTATGCGGATAAAATTACTGATTCTATGCAAAAAGCAATGGATGAAACTGCACGTCGTCGTTCGATCCAAGAAAAATACAATGAAGAACATGGCATTATACCGAAAACAATCATTAAAGAAATTCGTGAGTTGATCTCAATTTCTAAAACAAATGAAAAAGGTGAGCCATTCAAAATTGATAAGGATTATCATGAACTGACTCGTCAAGAGAAAGCTGATTTATTGATGAAATTAGAAAAAGAAATGCGAGATGCAGCGAAAGCATTAGACTTTGAAACTGCTGCAACTTTAAGAGATACGATTTTGGAATTGAAAGCAGCAGATTAAAGAATAGCTACTGAGATTCACGATACAGGAGTTCAAATATCAGTAAGGGACACTATATACTACGTTTCGATCTCAACAATATCTAAGTGCTAAAGAACTAAGAATTGACGGTCGGACCAACAAAATCAAGGATCAACGTTCCCTACGGTCACCTTGTACTGTTCAACATCAGCTCACAAGAATACTCGCTGTATTTCACAGCAAAGGAGAGCCGTTACTCTTGCGAATTTATTCGTGTAGAAGTAAGGGACATCGGACCAACAAGCAAAAGGAGAGAAGTAATGGCAAATGATAAAATCGTCATTCATGGCGCACGTGCACATAATTTGAAAAATATAGATGTTACGATTCCTCGTGACAAAATGGTTGTTGTCACTGGGTTATCTGGTTCTGGGAAAAGTTCCTTGGCCTTTGATACATTATATGCGGAAGGTCAGCGTCGTTATGTAGAAAGTCTTTCAGCCTATGCTAGACAATTCTTAGGCCAAATGGATAAACCGGATGTTGATAGTATCGATGGGCTTAGTCCAGCGATCTCAATTGATCAAAAAACAACAAGTAAAAATCCACGATCAACAGTTGGAACAGTAACAGAAATCAATGATTATTTAAGACTGCTATTCGCTCGTGTTGGGCATCCGATTTGTCCTAATGATGGGACTGAAATCAGCAGTCAATCTGTTGAACAAATGGTAGATAAAGTGTTAGAACTACCAGAAAAGACGAAGCTTCAAGTATTAGCGCCAGTAATTGTTAAGAAGAAAGGTCAACATAAAAAAATTTTTGAAATGATCCAACGTGAAGGGTATGTTCGAATGCGTGTGGACGGAGAAACGTATGATGTAACAGAAGCACCTGAACTTGAAAAAAATAAAAAACATGATATTGCGATCGTCATTGACCGAATTGTAGTAAAAGAAGGAATTCGTTCTCGTTTATTTGATTCATTTGAAGCGGCATTAAGACTTGCTGACGGCTATGCATTAGTAGATGTGATCGACGGAGAAGAAATGCTTTTCAGTGAACATTATGCTTGTCCTTACTGTGGATTTACAGTGGGCGAATTAGAGCCAAGATTATTTTCTTTCAATGCACCATTTGGAGCTTGTCCTGATTGTGATGGATTAGGAATAAAATTAGAAGTCGATCGTGATCTAGTGATTCCTGATTCAACCAAAACGTTGCGTGACGGAGCAATCGCACCGTGGAATCCAATCAGCTCACAATACTATCCGCAAATGTTGGAACAAGCGGCTGATAGTTTTAATATCGACATGGACACTCCTTTCGAAGAACTGCCTGAAGAGCATCAAGACATTATTTTAAACGGATCTAATGGTGAACCTTTCCACTTCCATTATGAAAATGATTTTGGCGGAGTCCGTGATGTAGAAGTACCGTTTGAAGGAGTTTTAACAAATATCAAACGTCGTTACCATGAAACAAATAGTGACTTTACCCGTGATCAAATGCGTTTATACATGACAGAATTAACCTGTCAGACCTGTAAAGGATATCGTTTGAATCCTCAAGCTCTATCAGTCAAAATCGATAATACCAATATTGGTCAAGTTAGTGAGCTGGCTATCAAAAATGCGGTTCAATTTTTTGAAACAGTTAAATTGTCTGAACAAGAACAAATGATTGCTAAACCAATCTTAAAAGAAGTAGAAGATCGTTTGAACTTTTTAAAAAATGTCGGACTGGATTATTTGACACTTAGCCGAGCGGCTGGAACCTTATCAGGCGGAGAAGCTCAGCGAATTCGTTTGGCAACACAGATTGGATCGAACTTATCAGGTGTATTATATATCCTAGATGAACCGTCGATTGGACTGCATCAGCGTGATAATGATCGTTTGATCGAGTCACTTAAGAAAATGCGTGACTTGGGAAATACACTTATTGTTGTTGAACATGATGAAGATACAATGCGAGCGTCTGATTATTTGATCGATGTTGGACCTGGTGCTGGACATTTAGGTGGGGAAATCGTTGCTTCAGGAACACCAGATGAAGTGGCTAAAAACCCTAATTCGTTAACTGGACAATATCTTTCTGGGAAAAAAGTGATACCTGTCCCTAAAGAACGTCGTAAAGGCAAAGGTAAAAAAATCAAAGTGACAGGTGCAACTGAAAATAACTTGAAAAATGTCACAGTTGAATTTCCACTAGGAGAGTTTGTCGCAGTGAGTGGAGTTTCTGGATCAGGAAAAAGTACCTTAGTGAATCAAATTTTGAAAAAAGCGTTGGCACAAAAAATCAACCGTAATTCAAATAAACCAGGCAAACACAAAAATATCACTGGCTATGAAAATATAGAAAAAATCATCGATATCGATCAAAGTCCAATTGGCCGTACACCGCGAAGCAATCCGGCAACATATACAAGTGTTTTTGATGATATTCGTGATTTATTTGCGAAAACCAACGAAGCAAAAGTCCGTGGCTACAAAAAAGGTCGATTTAGCTTTAATGTTAAAGGCGGTCGTTGTGAAGCGTGTCGTGGGGATGGAATCATTAAGATCGAAATGCATTTTTTACCAGATGTCTATGTTCCATGTGAAGTTTGTCATGGCAAACGCTACAATTCTGAAACACTAGAAGTTCATTATAAAGGAAAGAATATTTCTGATATCTTAGATTTAACAGTCGAAGATGCAGTTGCGTTCTTCAAACACATTCCTAAAATCCATCGTAAATTGCAAACCATTGTTGATGTGGGATTAGGTTATGTAACTTTAGGTCAACCTGCTACTACCTTATCAGGTGGGGAAGCTCAGCGGATGAAACTGGCAAGTGAACTTCATAAAAATTCAAATGGAAAAAATTTCTATATCTTAGATGAGCCGACAACTGGTTTGCATACAGATGATATTGCCCGCTTACTCGTTGTATTAGAAAGACTTGTTGAAGCTGGGAATACCGTGCTTGTTATTGAACATAATCTAGATGTAATCAAATCAGCTGACCATGTAATTGATTTAGGTCCAGAAGGTGGAGATGGCGGCGGAACGATCGTTGCAACAGGAACACCGGAAGAAATTGCGAAAGTCAAAGCAAGCTATACCGGAAAATATCTAAAACGAGTCTTATAAATTGATATAGTCCATTTTGAAAGTATTCTCATTTTTTTTTAAGAAAGTATGAAGATTGAATAAAAATTATCTATTGCTATTGATTTCTTTAAACGCTTGAAGTAAAATCACAGTCAGATAGATATATTGTTCAACCTAATTGGTATATATCTTTCCTTCTATAAATAATCCGTTCAAAAAAGAAAAGCACAGCCTTCATTGTTGAAGGGCTGTCTTTTTTTTGTTTTGAAGTCCAATTATTCCATTCAGTAAAATAAAAGAAACTATTTAATAAATTAAAATTAGAGAAAAATAATAAAACAAATAAAAACATGCGTTTTTTAATCACTTTAATTTAAAAATAGTCAAAAAAAGAAAGTATCTATACGTAAGTTGAATGATATTTTTTAAAAAAACATGATATTCTATAGTTATCAAAAGAGTATGAAAGGGTGATTTTTTCTTGGAAAAGAAAGAAATAAAGATTGGTGCACATTATGTTTGTCATGGATCGAATTTTTCTTGGTTTTTTGTAGGAGAAGCTATCTCTAAAAAAGAAGAAGATGTACAGGTCAGAGTTGTTAAATGCCACCCTACAGATCGTCCAGTGATCGGTTGTGATGATCCTATTTTGAATTTAGATTATTTTAATGTGATTGAAGATGCTTAGTTTTTAGATTTGGGTTAGTGAATAGAAGTTGAGTAACCCATAATAAATAACGATAAACATTGTCAATAAAAAAATAGATAATAATAAAAGACTAGAATAAACAATTAAAAGTTTATTCTAGTCTTTTATTTTCTGTAAACATATTTTATAGATATTAATTTAGTTTGTTTTGAAAATATTTTTTATTCTACTTCATTCCTATTTAGATAGTAATGAAAAGTGCCCTATGTAAAAGCTTAAATTCCTAAGAAAGTCTGAATGGACATGAAAATTGATTGAAAAGCTTTCTTTGATACGCCCGGGATGCTATAATTAATAAAATGTTTCCAAAGGAGCGTTAAAAAATGGCTGATAATTTACAATTAGTTATAATCACTGGAATGAGCGGAGCAGGAAAGACTGTAGCTATTCAAAGCTTTGAAGATATGGGGTATTTTTGTATCGATAACATGCCCCCAAGTTTGATTCCTAAATTCTGGGAGTTGATCAAAGAATCTGGAAAAGTAACGAAAATCGCATTAGTGATCGATTTACGTTCTCGTAATTTCTTTAGAGAAATTCAAGATATGTTGGTGGAACTTGAAAATACGAATCTGATCGATACCACGATCATGTTTTTAGATGCGACGGACGAAGAACTTGTTTCTCGTTATAAAGAAACACGCCGTGCCCATCCGCTAGCGATGGATGGTCTGGTTACAGAAGGAATCAGAAAAGAGCGGGCAATTCTCGAAGAAATCAGAGGTGACGCTCAAGTTGTTATTGATACGACTGATTTATCACCTAGACAATTACGAGAAAGAATCAATGAAGAATTTAAATCTAGAGATACCCATGAATTTCGTGTCGAACTTGTTTCATTTGGGTTTAAATATGGCTTGCCGATTGATGCAGACATTGTCATGGATGTTCGCTTTTTACCAAATCCGCACTATATACCAGAATTAAGACCACTGACAGGACAAGATCCTTCTGTTTATGATTACGTAATGAGTTTTCCTGAGACGGAAAGTTTTTATACTCGATTTATTGAGTTGTTGAAAAATGTGATGCCAGGTTATGAAAAAGAAGGAAAATCAAGTATTACGATTGCCATAGGTTGTACTGGTGGACAGCATCGTTCGGTCGCCTTGACAGAACGTGTGGGTAAAGAGCTCGGACAAGACTATCATGTTAACATTACGCATCGTGATAAAGGAAAGCGTAAAGAGACGGTGAATCGCTCATGAAAATGAAAACGTACCGTATTAGAAAACCCAAAATCGTCGTTGTTGGTGGCGGAACAGGATTACCAGTTATTTTAAAAAGTTTGCGCAATCAAAGTGCGGATATTACAGCTGTGGTGACTGTTGCAGATGACGGAGGAAGTAGCGGTGAGATTCGAGAGTCAATGAATATGACGCCACCGGGAGATTTACGCAATGTATTAGTTGCCTTATCCGATATGCCTCAGTTGTATGAAGATATTTTTCAGTATCGTTTTGATAAATCAGATAACTATTTTGCCAATCATGCAATTGGAAATTTAATCATTGCAGCTGTTTCAGAAATGCGTGGTAGTACGTATGAGGCCATTCAGCTACTTTCAAAAATGATGCATGTGGATGGACATATTTATCCTTCTTCAGAAAGGCCTTTGACGTTACATGCTGTTTTTAAAGATGGCTCTATTGCAGTCGGTGAATCCAATATTGCTGTTGACCGAAAAACAATCGATCATGTTTTTGTGACGAACACAAATGATGATGAACAGCCAAAAGCTGCTAGAAAAGTAGTGAAAGCAATTGAAGAAGCCGATATGATTGTTTTAGGACCAGGTAGTATGTTTACAAGTATTTTACCAAATTTAGTGATCAAGGAAATTGGAGAAGCGATCATCAATGCTGAGGCTGAAGTGGTCTACATTTGTAATATCATGACTCAAAAAGGTGAAACAGAACATTTTACTGATGCTGACCATGTTTGTGTATTGCACCAACACCTTAAAAGTAAGTTTGTTGACACGGTTTTAGTTAATACAGAAAATGTACCTGATGGTTATATGGATCCAGAAGTTTATGATGAGTATTTAGTCCAAGTAGAACACGATTTCCAAAAATTGAGAGATGAAGGCTGTCGTGTGATTTCTACTGACTTTTTAAAATTGCGTGATGGCGGTGTTTTTCATGATGGCGATAAAGTTGTGGACGAACTATTCCACATTGTATTCGGCGCAAGATATTAAAGCGTAACAAAATAAGAGAGGAGGCGTGGAGATTGTCTTTTGCAGCAGATGTAAAAAAAGAGCTGACAACTTTAGAGGTTCATCGAGAACATGCACGAGCAGAATTAGCCGCTTTGATTCGGATGAATGGCTCATTAAGTATTGTGAATCAGCAATTTGTATTGAATGTTCAAACAGAAAATGCAGCGATCGCCAGACGAATCTATTCTCTTTTAAAAGACCACTATGATGTTCGCTCAGAATTATTAGTCCGAAAAAAAATGAAATTAAAAAAGAATAACGTCTATATCGTACGATTAAAACAAGATACGAAAAATGTGCTGGCTGATTTAGATATTTTGGATGGAATGATGTTCAATACTCATGTGTCAGATGAAATTATAGGGAATGCACAAAAAATGAGATCCTATTTAAGAGGTGCTTTTATGGCCTCAGGATCAGTCAATAACCCAGAAACAAGTCGTTATCATTTGGAAATATTTTCGATTTATGAAGAACATAATGATGATATTTGTCAGATGCTGAACTATTATGATTTAAACGCACGGACATTGGAACGTCGCAACGGTTACATTTCTTACCTAAAAGGGGCGGAACGAATCGCTGATTTTTTAACATTGATTGGTGCGACAAATTCGATGTTGAAATTTGAAGATGTTCGGATCGTTCGTGATATGCGTAATTCAGTAAATCGTTTGGTCAACTGTGAAACGGCTAATCTTAATAAAACAATTGATGCCGCATCAAAACAAATCGAAAATATCCAATATATCGAAAGTGTGGTTGGTTTGACCGCTTTGCCGGGAAAATTACAGGAAATTGCTGAATTACGTTTGGAATATCCAGAAGTGAGCTTAAAAGAATTGGGTGAGATGATTCCATCAGGGGCCATTTCAAAATCAGGAATCAATCATCGGATTCGTAAAATCAATGAATTTGCTGATAAATTAAGAGAAAAAAGTGCGTAACTTCTTATGGATTGCTATGAGGCAATAGCAGAGAGTTGGGTGGAAATGATGGGTGTAGAAGATAAAGATTTTATTATGAGACAAATCAAACAACTTGGAGAAGGTCTAGGAACCTTTCTTGGAAAAGAAGATGTGGATAAGATTTTAAGTTTTGGTGAAGATGCTGAAAAAGAAATTGAAGATTCTTCATTAGAAAAGAAAATGAGTTCGGATCGTATAGCTGAAAAAAATAAGACAAAGCCTAAGTAGCTTTGTCTTATTTTTTATTTGCCTTCTATATAGCTGATCAATTCGTCTTTAGTAACAGATTCATCAAAAATATGATCACCAATCACGATCGTTGGCACAAATTTGATATTTGCGGCCGCAGCTTCCTCGATGACAGATTGGACGATGGCAGGTGTTTCTTTTTCAGGTAGTTGCAAATTATCTTCAGCAAATACTGCCACATCTTCTAAAGAAAGATTCCCCCATTGATCTTGTGTATCATACATTTGTTTTAAATCAGTCAAGCCTTTTTCAGGCAAATCATAATTGATATGGTGATGCATCACATTGCCACGTTGCAAACTTTCTTTTTCTTTATCTAAAAGTTTGATGATTCGTTGAACTTTACCCTCTTTGACATATTCATTTAATAAATCAAAAGATTCTTCAAACCATTTTTTACAATATGGGCAGCGAACGTTCATAAATTCAACCATCTTTACAGGAGCTGAGTCCTTTCCAATAGCCAAACCATTTTTTGTTGTAACTTTTGTTGCATCGATTACTGAAATATCCATTTTAGTAACATCCTTTCATTTCTTCTATCTTTAGTGTAGCGCTTTTTGCAATTAGTTTAAATAAAAATGCCCAAAATTTTCAAAAGAAAATTTGGGCATGAGCTTTATTATTTGCTTAAAGAGCTGCTGTTCTCCATTACTTCATCGATCAAACCGTATTCTTTTGCTTGTTGAGCAGTCATAAAGTTATCACGATCTGTGTCGCGTTCAATGACTTCAAGTGGTTGACCAGTACGCTCTGCTAAAATTTTATTCAAGCGATCACGCGTATCAAGAATGTGTTTAGCTGCAATTTCGATCTCAGTTGCTTGCCCCTGTGCACCACCTAAAGGTTGATGAATCATGATTTCGGCATTCGGTAATGCAAATCGTTTGCCTTTTGTACCAGCAGTTAATAAGAAACTTCCCATAGAAGCTGCCATACCAAGGACGATTGTTTGCACGTCAGCTTTAACAAAATTCATGGTGTCGAAGATTGCTAATCCAGCAGAAACACTTCCTCCTGGTGAGTTGATATAGATGTAGATGTCTTTTTCAGAATCTTGCGCATCCAAAAATAGTAATTGGGCAATGACTGAGTTCGCTACATTATCATCGATCGGACCACTTAACATGATGATTCTATCTTTTAATAATCGTGAATAAATATCATATGCTCTTTCTCCACGAGATGATTGTTCAATGACTGTTGGTATTAAATTCATAGTATATTCCTCCTATATAAAAACTCTTCAAATCATTTTATCACAAAGCATACCTTAATGCTTAAAAAAAGTATACTTCATTGGTCAATAAAGGTCAACTTTAATGCACTAACTTAAGCAAAAAAAGAGGGATTAAAAAGCCTTAGGATATCCTAAGACTTTATCTTCAACTATTATGAAGTTACAACAATATTTCCATTTTGATCTGCAGGCTTAAGTAACGTAATAATTGATGTGAAAAACGCAATAATTCCAGGAATTGCTGTCCAGCTGAACACTAGGTACATGATTCCTTTTCCAGTAAAACCAGAGTAGAACTTGTGAGCACCTATCCAACCTAAGAAAAATGCTAATATAAAGTAAACCCATTTATTAACGACTCTACCATGCTGTACATAGCCACCAACTGATTGCGTGTTATTATTTTCATTAACGATATTGATATTGATTTTATCTTGCAAATTTTCTGTTGCACTTGCAGTTTTTTCTGTTTTATGGATGATTAATTCATCACCATCTTCGAATACATCAACAAAATCACCGATTTCTGGCTTGAAATTAAACCATTCGTACAATGCACGTGTTGTGCTTCCATCTTCATTGGCAATAACGACATCATCAAAATCTAACTTAATCACTTTTTTCCCCATACTAACTTCCCCAACTCTCGTATATGATATTACTTCTGTTATATTATATCATCAATTGAATGAGTAATCTAGACCTTTTAATAAAGGAAATAATCAAAAACTGCAGAAAAAAATGAAAAAATTAAGTGAGACAAATAAATTTTTTTCATATTTTTTTGTCCTTGTAAAAGGATATGTTATACTGGAAAAACAAGAATGAGAAGAGTGAGGGAATCCGAATGGTTGTTTTTATCGCAGGTATGACTGGTGTCTTGATTGGTGCAGTTATCGTATCGATAGGTGTTGCTTTACGTGTAACTTATGACGAACGCAAGGCAGTACGTTATCGAGAACTAGAAAATTTTGTCAAAGAAATAGAGACACTAAATCTTTTAAACAAAAAAATCAATGAGATTCTACAAAAAAGAGACATCTATGTAGACAAGTCCGTGAACTTCATATCGATGGATGATTGTTATATCAGTATCGATGATTTTATCTATTTAGAATCATTTTCGGCACAAAATAATTTCTATTTGCCTACATATTTGATTGAAGAATTTTTTAAAAAAATTGCGCATAGAAAGGTTATCTTAACACCTGATGAAGTGATTTCAATGGGTGGAAACACATATAAAGGCGGTCGAGTTATATTAGAAAGTTTTTCAGAAGAGTTACTTTCTATTATTGAAGATAAAAAAAGACAAATGAAACGTCTAACGCACAAACCTTTGTATTATTTCCAACGAAACTAAAAATAGCGTGAGACAAAACTAAAAATCAGTTTTGTCTCACGCTATAAATTTGAATAAAGGGCGAGAAAAAGCAGCTCCTTCGAAAATAAGCTGAAATTCATAAAAATTTGAAGAGCAATTTCCTTTTATTTCTCGGAGCTAAATACTTTTGTCTCGGCCTCTTTTTTTTTGGGGTTGTAAGCTGCTACTTTTTCTTTGTCATCAATACAAGAAAAATCATCTTGAGGTAAATTTTTAAATTGTTGTTCAAATTCGGTGATTTCTTTAAAGAGAGATCTTTTTTTATTGATTCTTTTGTATCGTCAGTGTAGCTATCAGTTATATTTTTTTCTAAGCTATTCAATTCTGTATTTGTTTTTTTAAAATAGCTTATGTTTCATCGGGCTTCGAATTAACCTCATTTGTTGTTTTCAAATTAGTGCATCCTCCTAAGAATAAAATCCCAATCAAACAAATAAGTATTACTGCCGTCTTTTTCATTAGTCACTCATCTGCCTTTTCTAATAGATAGTCCAGAAATGAAATCGTTTTAGGTCGATATACTTTATCACACATACATAAGGCAAATAATATAATGTTAAATTTTTTGTTTGATTTCTTCATTATCAAACATTAAGTATGAAAGTATAGACTAATGTTGTTAGAATTTTCTGAATTTTTTTATCAAATTTTATTGACATTCTCATTTGTTAGGTTTATAGTTAACAAAAGCTTTTATTTATCACATGCTATTTTAATCTTTATAGATTTTTTAAAAGAGGAGACCATTGCCATGAAGAAGACAAACAACAACCACGTATTAGTCATTATTTTATCGTGTAGGACTTAGAACGCTGAGAAATTTTGCAGATGTTTGAGTCCTGTTTGTCTTTGGTAGATGGGGTTCTTACTAAGACATCCCATTCAATCGATGGGATGTTTTTTTTGTAGAAAGTTTTATAAAGAGGCGAGCAGAATAAATAAGAAAATGAATCCGAAGAATCAAAAATGAGTTCTTCTGGGGATAACTGAATTGGAGTGGATGAAAAATGCGTAGTGATAAAATCAAAAAAGGAATCGAGGCGGCTCCCGCCAGAAGCTTGCTCTATGCAACTGGGCAGGTAAAAAATGCCAAAGATATGAACAAACCGTTTATAGCCATTTGTAATTCTTATATTGATATAGTGCCAGGACATGTGCATTTAAGAGAGTTAGCAGATGTTGCCAAAGAAGCAATTCGTGAAGCTGGAGGAATCCCTTTCGAATTTAACACGATTGGTGTAGATGACGGTATTGCTATGGGACATATTGGCATGCGTTATTCATTACCTAGTAGAGAAGTTATTGCAGATGCAGCTGAAACCGTGATTAATGCCCATTGGTTTGATGGCGTATTCTATATTCCTAACTGTGACAAAATCACTCCAGGGATGTTGATGGCTAGTGTTCGAACGAATGTACCAGCAATTTTTTGTTCAGGTGGACCAATGAAAGCAGGCATTGATCCAACAGGACATACGCTGACACTTTCGAATATGTTTGAAGCGGTGGGAACCTTTAAAGAAGGTAAAATGACTGAAGAGGAATTTAACTTTATGGAGCAAAATGCCTGTCCAACTTGTGGGTCATGTGCTGGGATGTTTACAGCAAACTCAATGAATTGTTTGATGGAAGTTTTAGGAATGGCATTACCTGGAAATGGAACGATTTTAGCTGTATCAGATGAACGTAGAGAACTTGTTAGACAATCTGCTTTTCATTTGATGGATCTAGTCAAAAAACAAATCAAACCACGAGACATTATTACGAAAGAAGCCATCGATGATGCGTTTGCGTTAGATATGGCAATGGGCGGCTCAACGAATACAGTTTTGCATACCTTAGCGATTGCTAATGAAGCAGAGATCGAATACAACTTAGAAGAAGTTAATGCGATTGCTGAACGCGTTCCTTATCTATCAAAAATTGCCCCGTCATCTGCTTACTCAATGCATGATGTTCATGAAGCAGGAGGTGTTCCAGCGATTATGAAAGAGTTAGTAGACTTAGGCAACGCAATCCATCCAGACCGTATCACAGTTACTGGAAAAACAATTCGTGAAAATGTTCAGGATGCTGTAATCAAAAACGAAGAAGTTATCCATCCAAAAGAAAATCCATACAGCCCAGTAGGTGGCTTATCGATCTTGTATGGAAACATTGCACCAAAAGGCAGCGTGATCAAAGTTGGTGGAGTAGACCCGTCTATCAAAAAATTTGTAGGTAAAGCGATTTGTTTCAGTTCTCATGATGAAGCTGTTGCAGCAATCGATGATCATACTGTTAAAAAAGGTCATGTTGTGGTTATTCGTTACGAAGGGCCAAAAGGCGGACCAGGTATGCCGGAAATGTTAGCACCAACATCCAGTATCGTCGGACGAGGTTTAGGAAAAGATGTCGCTTTGATTACCGATGGCCGCTTTTCAGGAGCAACCCGCGGAATAGCAGTGGGGCATATTTCTCCAGAAGCTGCAGCAGGCGGTCCGATTGCGTTAGTTGAAGATGGCGATGAAATTGAAATTGATTTGATAAATCGAACACTGGAATTACATGTTTCTGATGAAGAGTTGGCGAAAAGAAATGATCAATTACCGAAATTCAAAGCAAAAGTAAAAACAGGATACTTAGCTCGATACACGGCTTTGGTAACGTCAGCTCATACGGGAGGAATCATGCAGATTCCAGAAGATTTGCTAGACTAAAGGAGGGAAGCTCATGGCTGAACAACAGAGAAAAATGAAAAATGGGTCAAGAATTTTGATTGATGCATTGCTGAAACAAAATGTAGAAATGATTTTTGGATATCCTGGTGGAGCGGTGCTCCCTCTATACGATGCATTATACGACAGAGATATTCCTCATATTTTGACGCGGCATGAACAAGGAGCTGTTCATGCTGCAGAAGGATATGCCAAAGCTACTGGAAAACCTGGTGTAGTAATCGTAACTAGTGGTCCAGGTGCGACAAATGCGATCACTGGTATTGCTGATGCGATGAGTGATTCGATTCCAATGGTTGTTTTCACGGGCCAAGTCGTTACAGAGGGTATTGGTAAAGATGCTTTTCAAGAAGCAGATGTCATTGGGCTGACAATGCCGATTACTAAAAACAATTACCAAGTTCGGGAGACTAAAGAATTACCACGAATCATCGAGGAAGCTTTTCATATTGCGACAACCGGTAGAAAAGGACCAGTCGTAATCGATTTACCTAAAGATATGACGATCATGGAAGCGGCTGTAGATAGCGAAGTGAAATTAAATTTACCAAGCTATCAGCCAACAGTGAAACCTAATAAACTTCAGGTAAAAAAACTAATGGAAGCCTTGGCAGTTGCCAAAAAGCCATTGGTATTGGTTGGTGCAGGCGTTTTACATGCAGATGCTGGTAAAGAATTAGTAGAATTCATCAATAAATATCAAGTCCCAGCACTAAGTACCTTACTTGGTCTAGGAGCTGTCCCGACAGAAAATGAACTATTTTTAGGTATGGGTGGAATGCATGGATCTTTTGCGGCTAACATGGCCTTGACCGATTGCGATCTGCTGATTAATCTAGGTTCTCGTTTTGATGACCGGTTGGCTAGTGCCCCTAAAGAATTTGCTTCTAATGCAGTGATTGCTCATGTCGATATCGATCCAGCAGAAATTGGAAAAATCATTGATACACAAATCCCGATTGTGGCAGATGTCAAAGAAACATTAAAGGAAATGTTGAAAAACGATATTGAATGCTCGGACTGTACAGATTGGAAAAAACTAAACCTTTCAAGAAAAAAATTACATCCATTCAAATATGATAAGGAACAAACAGCGGAAATCAAACCCCAAAAAGTCATTGAATTTATTGGTGAGCTGACAAACGGGGAAGCAATTGTAGCAACTGATGTAGGTCAACACCAAATGTGGGCTGCTCAGTTTTACCCATTTAAAAATGAAAAACAACTGATAACAAGTGGTGGACTTGGCACAATGGGGTACGGTGTACCAGCTGCAATTGGGGCAAAATTAGGTTGTCCAGATAAAGAAGTTGTCCTTTTTGTTGGTGATGGTGGTTTCCAAATGACAAATCAAGAATTAGCCATTTTAAATATATACAATATTCCAATCAAAATTGTGATTTTGAATAACCAATCATTGGGAATGGTACGTCAATGGCAGGAAAGCTTCTTCAATGAACGCCGTTCGGAATCAGTTTTCACTTCTCAACCGGATTTTGTGAAGATGGCAGAAGCCTATCATATCAAAGGTCTTAGAATAGAGGATCCCGAAACTATCGAGACTGAGTTGACAGAAGCATTTAAAGAAACAGGACCATTGTTGATTGAAGTCATGGTTTCACCGACGGAACATGTTTTACCAATGGTTCCAGCGGGCAAAGCAAACTATCAAATGCTGGGGGTGGACTAAAATGAGACGAATCATTACCGCAACAGTCAATAATAATTCCGGTGTCTTGAATCGCTTCAGTGGTGTTCTAACACGTAGGCAAGTCAATATCGACAGTATCTCAGTCGGACCGACAGAATTAGAGAATGTTTCGAGAATCACGATCATTGTTCAAGTCGCCGATCTAAATGAAAGTGAACAAGTCACCAAGCAATTGAACAAGCAAATCGATGTAATCAAAGTTTCCGATATAACGGATGAACCACATTTAGAAAGAGAATTAGCATTAGTCAAAGTCAATGCACCAGCTGCTGTACGAGCAGAATTATTTTCTGTGATCGATCCATTTAGAGCGAACGTTATCGATGTCGGTACACGCTCAGTCGTGATTCAAGTCACAGGGACAAGCGAAAAAATCAGCGCCTTTGTTGACGTGGTCGCACCATACGGAATCAAACAACTAGCTCGAACAGGCGTTACGGGGTTTACCAGAGGCAACAACTAAAAACAGGTCTTAAAGCATACGCTTATAAGCATAAAAAATTTGGAGGGTTTAACAATGGCAAAAGTATATTACGATAATTCAGTAGAAAACAATCAATTAGAAGGTAAAACAATTGCGATCATCGGCTATGGATCACAAGGACACGCTCATGCACAAAATCTAAGAGACAACGGCAACCAAGTAATCATCGGGATTCGTGAAGGAAAATCAGCAGAAGCTGCCCGTAATGACGGTTTCGATGTATTATCCGTTGAAGAAGCATCTAAAAAAGCAGATGTAGTCATGATTTTAGCTCCAGATGAAATTCAAGGAGACCTTTATGACAATGAAATTGCACCAAATTTAGAAGCTGGCAATGCGCTAGCATTCGGTCATGGCTTCAATATTCATTTTGATGTAATCAACCCACCAAAGGATGTGGATGTTTTCTTAGTTGCTCCTAAAGGACCAGGACACCTTGTACGTCGTACCTTTACAGAAGGTTTTGCGGTACCAGCATTATTTGCTGTATATCAAGATGCAACAGGCAAAGCGAGTGATGTTGCGCTATCATATGCAAAAGGAATCGGTGCAACGCGCGTTGGGGTGTTAGAAACAACGTTTAAAGAAGAAACTGAAACAGATCTATTCGGTGAACAAGCAGTATTATGTGGTGGTTTAACAAGCTTGATCGAAGCAGGCTTTGAAACATTGACCGAAGCAGGCTACCAACCAGAATTAGCGTACTTTGAAGTATGCCATGAATTGAAATTGATCGTTGATCTTATTTATGAAGGAGGATTTGAGAAAATGCGTAACTCAATCTCAAATACTGCTGAATATGGTGATTATGTTTCAGGTCCTCGGGTTGTAACGGCTGAAACAAAAGCAAATATGAAAGAAGTTCTTACCGATATCCAAAACGGTAAATTTGCAAAAGGGTTCATTGACGATAACAAAAACGGATTTAAAGATTTCAATCAAATGCGTAAAGATAACGCTGGACATCCAATTGAAAAAGTTGGAGCAGAGTTACGTAAAATGATGCCTTTCGTATCAAGAGAAGACTAAACTAATAAATGAGGTTGAGAAAAATATTTTTCTCAACCTTTTACATAATAAAAAAGGGTGAGGAAAATTTGGTGAAATTAACAAAAGAAAATATCGAAGAAGCGTATGATACGCTAAAAAATGTCGTAACGAAAACACCATTACAGTACGATATGTATCTATCACAAAAGTATCAATGCAATGTTTATTTAAAAAGAGAAGATCTACAAAAAGTTCGTTCATTCAAATTAAGAGGAGCATATTATGCAATCAAACGAACACCTCACGACATGCTAAAAAATGGAGTAGTCTGTGCTAGTGCAGGAAATCACGCTCAAGGAGTAGCCTATACGTGTCATGAAATGAAAGTACTGGCAACAATTTTTATGCCGACGACCACACCACAACAAAAAGTTTCTCAAGTGAATTTTTTCGGTGGAGATGAAGTAACAGTTAAATTGATTGGTGACACTTTTGATGCTTCTGCAAAAGCTGCTAAAGAATATGCCAAGGCGAATAATCAAGCATTTATTGATCCTTTTAATGATTTAAATATTATGGCTGGACAAGGAACAGTAGCAGTAGAAGTATTTCAAGAAGCAAAAGAGTCTGAATTTCAAGTAGATTATATGTTAGCCGCAATCGGAGGTGGTGGATTAGTCAGTGGTGTTTCGACGTACACAAAGAGTGTGAGCCCAACCACAGCAGTTGTTGGAATAGAGCCACTTGGAGCTCAATCGATGCGTGCTGCTTTTGATCAAGGCAAACCAGTAATGCTTGACAGTGTCGAGAAATTTGTAGACGGAGCGGCAGTCAAACAAGTTGGAGATTTGACTTATGAACATGCGCTTGAACATGTAGACGTTCTGTTGGCAGTGGACGAAGGCCAGGTTTGTTCAACGATTTTAGAGTTATATACGAAACAAGCAATCGTTGTAGAACCAGCAGGGGCATTAAGTGTTTCTGCTTTAGAATTAGTTAAAGACGACATAAAAGGAAAAAATGTAGTTTGCATTATTAGCGGTGGAAACAACGATATCAATCGCATGGAAGAAATCGAGGAACGTTCATTGATCTTTGAAGGACTAAAACATTATTTTGTGATCAATTTTCCTCAGCGTCCTGGTGCACTAAGAGAATTTGTAACAGATATTTTAGGACCTAATGATGATATCACTCGTTTTGAATATACTAAAAAAGTCAATCGTGGAACAGGACCTGTTGTTCTAGGAATTCTATTGAAAAATAAAGAAGAGTTACCAAATTTATTAGAAAAAATGACTACATTTGATCCTAATTATATTGATCTAAGTGATAATCCCTCATTATATGCGTTACTTGTATAATTATTTTCATGTAGCAATTCTTTAAGGTATTTTTTTGTTCACTATTGTATACAGGAATCGATTATATAATAGTGAACAAAAAAACGATCAAACAAGGAGTGTCTTTTTATGATCATTTTAGTCTATTATTGAATATATATATATTCATGGAAGAAAGTGAACTCCATTTCAAAGCACTGGCGTTTGACCGCTCAATTAAAACAACCATTAAAAACAGGTGATGGAGATATAAATGGAGATGGAATCTTCTTTCAACACAAAGGTGAGATTAATGAGTTTTTCGAGTTACCCATTACGGATGATTCAAGTACATAAATTTTCGGTAATAAAACAGCCAATTCTGGTTTGACGACGGTTTTATTTGAAGAAAGAAATGACATTATTTTAACGATGTCACCAACTAAAGTATATGCTACTGAATTTAAATTGTATGGACGTTGGAAAATACATTATAAACAAATCTCTAAGTTCTATTAAATGTAAAGACACTTTCTATTATTTGGAAAGTGTCTTTTGGTTTTAAGAATAATCAGGTTATAAAATAATGTCTATGGCTGAATGCATAGTAATTTTAATGTACTAAAATTAAAGATTTGGATTCCTAAAAGTAAAAAAGAGACAAATTAGCCGTAGCTA
Source organism: Enterococcus ureasiticus (assembly GCF_001730285.1). GTDB lineage: Bacteria > Bacillota > Bacilli > Lactobacillales > Enterococcaceae > Enterococcus_L > Enterococcus_L ureasiticus. Next base: position 918,288 of record NZ_MIJZ01000001.1, on the reverse strand, counting down.
GAGCTAAAACTTTTAGCATTCAAAAATGAGTTTCACAGAAACTAAGAAAAAGCCATAAAAAAGATTCGGAAAATGTCTAAAATTTACTTAAAAAAATAAAAAAACAGATGGAGAGTCCTTGCCATTTGTTCAGAAAGAACGTATATTTAAGTTACTACATTAAATCGGTCAGAAAAACTACGACCGTCAAAGAACATGAGCCAGATAGAAATTTTTTTACACTTCAACGACCACCTTTTTTGGTCAAACACGACTTATTTTTTTTATCATTTGTCAATTTTAAAATCATGTTTCCTTTGTTAAAAAACTACTCGGATTATAAAAAAGAATACTAGTAAAGTTGGAAAATATAAATGAATAATAAAAAAAGATTAGACAAACGCCGTTATATTACCGGGTTCGATGGGATTCGAACAATCGCGGTCGTCGGTGTGATTCTGTATCACTTGTTCCCTAATATAATGCACGGGGGCTATTTAGGCGTCCCTATTTTTTTTGCAGTTTCTGGATATTTGATTACGGATTTATTGAGGCAAGAATGGCTTCAGACTGAAACAATCGATGTAAAAGGTTTTTATATACGCCGGATGAAACGACTATACCCCGGTCTAATTGCTATGTTGATTGCCGCATCAGCTTATATCGTACTTTTTCAAAGAGACTTATTGAATAACCTTCGCAGTGTGGTCGCCAGTAGTGTACTCTACTATAATAACTGGTGGCAGATTTTTAGAGGGTTTTCTTATTTTGACCGTTTTACAACGCAGTCACCATTTACTCATATTTGGTCTCTTGCTGTTGAAGCACAGAATTATTTGATTTGGCCCTTGTTATTTATTGTTCTTAAAAAGTACATTAAACACAGCGGAAAAATTTTCGGGTTGATTATGGCACTCGCTGTTGGTTCAGGTATTTTGATGGCCGTTCTGTACACTCCAGGTGCTGATCCTACGAGAGTTTATTATGGAACGGATACACGGCTATTTTCGATCCTGATGGGAAGTGGCTTGGCGTTTGTTTGGCCAAGTTTCCGTTTAAAAGAAGAAATCCCTATAAAAGCGAAGACGTTGCTAAATGGTGTAGGAATTGCTTCTTTAGTTGTTTTGTTACTATCATTTTTATTTTTGGCAGACCATTTTGCTTTTGTATATTATGGCGGTATGTTCATCGTTAGTATTTTTGCAACGATTCTGGTTGCAGTCACGGCACATCCAGGTGCTGATCTTAATCGCTGGTTAACAAATCCAGTGTTCACATGGTTTGGAAAAAGAAGTTATGGAATTTATTTATATCAATTTCCAGTCATGATTTTTTATGAAGCAAAAATTCAAAATCTAAGCGATCACGTATTGTTACATTCGTTAATTGAAATTGCATTGATTTTAGGAATCAGTGAACTGTCATATCGTTTTATTGAAAAACCATTAGGCAAGTTTTATTATCAGTATACATGGTTTGCTATCAAAGATTTTTTCCACAAACCTTGGCTCACAATTCCTAAAATGACTGCATTGATCAGTCTTGTTTTGTCCTGTTTTGCTCTTTTCGCGTTAGCTATTGCACCTTCAAATGAAGTCACTGCTGAACAACAACAGCTACAAAAAAATATTGAAGCGAACAAAAAGAAAGCAGAACAACGAAAAGCAGAGGAAAAAGCTAAAAACGAAGGGAAAACAAAAGACTCGACAAAACAGTCAAGCCCAGCACCAGAAGCGAACTTTGATTTAACAGCAGAAGAAATCAAGAAAGCACAGGGGATGGAAATCACAGCTTTTGGAGATTCAGTTATTTTGGATGCTGCCTCAGGTCTACAGGAAATTTTTCCTAAGATGATTGTGGACGGCGAAGTTGGCAGACAGCTTTATACTAGTACTCCAGTCATTGAAAAGTTAGATAAAGAAAAGCTATTAAAAGATAATGTTTTAGTTGGTCTAGGAACGAATGGTTCATTCACCGAAGCTCAATTTGATGAGTTTATGACAGCAATCGGTCCTAATCGCAAAGTCTATTGGATCAATGTCCGCGTTCCAACACGGAGATGGCAAAATGAAGTCAACGCTATGCTTGAAACAATGAAAAAGAAATACAAAAATCTTGTTATTATCGACTGGTATGACTACAGTAATGAGCATGAAGAGTGGTTTTATGATGATCGTGTGCATCCAAATGTGGATGGTCAAGTGAAGTATTCAAGTTTTATTGCGAAGCAAGTTGTAAAATAATCACTCAAAAGAGGTTAGAGGCAAAAGGTATTTTCCTTTTGTTTCAACCTCTTTATTTAGCTTAGGGCAAATTACAGTGTATAATCTAAATAACTTAGTACATGTGTGACTAATTTGAGTTCATAGAAACAATTCCTAATAGTTTAGGGACGTATTTAAAGAGAGGTTAGGGAGTGACGTGAGGATGTTTCAAATCCATCATGTTTGTATACAACGAATAAGTATCAAAAAAGCCTCGACTTTTATACAAAAGTTCTTGGTTTTACATTAGTCAATGAAACAACGAACGTTCATGAACGTTGTTATGATAGCTGATTGCAATCCGAAAAATTTTATCTAGAGCTTCAAACTGAGAAAAATAGACAGCTATCAGTACCTTTTAGCAAAGAAACAGAAGGTGTAGCACACGTTTGTTTTAATGTAGACGATTTGAAGGTTGCCAAAGAAAAATATCAACAGCTAGGTGCTTTGTTTTTAAATGAAAGAAAATCAAGTAATCTATCATATAGAAAATGTCTCATTGGTTTAAATTACAAGCTTCCTAAGGAACAACTATTGAGATTAGAGATAATCAAGTTTACTAAGATTGGAGGTGTAAAAATTGAAAATTATCCCATTAACACAAACAGATAGTTCTTATAAACAGGAATTAGCCAAGTTATTATCAGTAACTTGGCCAGATGATTATCCCACACTAGCAAGTCAAGAAATTGAAGGATTATTCGCAGAAGAAAGAATTGCTCTTGGTGCTATCGAAGGACAGCATCTAATTGGGTTTGTCGGTGCTATTCCACAGTATGGAAAAACTGGTTGGGAATTACATCCTTTAGTTGTAGATCCTGTATATCAGCATCGAAATGTTGGAACTGACTTAGTTCAGGCTTTGGAAAATGAAGTTAAAAAGCAAGGGGGAATAACGATCTATCTTGGATCTGATGATGAAACTTCTGCTACGTCTTTAAGTGACACAGATCTATATGAAGAGACATTTAAAAAAATCAGTACCATAAAAAATTACAAGCACCATCCATATGAATTTTACCAGAAGCTAGGGTATCAAATTGTTGGTGTTTTTCCAGATGTGAATGGTTTAGGCAAACCTGATATTTGGATGGCTAAAAGAATAGTAACGGATAAATGAATAAAAGCAATAAAACAAAGTAATTGTAAGATGCTTTGTTTTATTGCTTTTATTTAAGTTAGAACCAGTTGATAAGCAATTCGTTCACCGTCAGAGACGGGTAATAGAACATCCCCTTGATAGTTAAATCCCGCTTTTTTTATTAGCTGCTGCATCGTTTTATTTTCAGGGTGCGTATCAATACGGATATCTAAATAGTCATTTAATCTAGCAGTAGTAATGAGATAATTCATTAAAAGCAGTGCTAAACCTTTGCCTTGGTAGTTTGGGTTAAGTGCTACTCGATGGATTGTGGCATAATGTTGATTGGTTTGTTGCCACTGGCCATTTGTTATCTGTTCATAAGCTGTTTCAATTTTAGTCGAAAGAATCCCTAAACCTGCTATTTCTTGGTCAACAATCAATACGTAACATTGTTGTAGGGTGATATCATGTTCTAATAGCTCTTTGTTAGGTCCTTCACCATTTTGCCACTGAGGAATATGTTTATCATGGAGGAGTTTTCTTGCAGATCCAATGATTTCCATAATTCGTGATAAATCGGCAGAGACAGCTTTCCTTAAATATACAACCATGTCATTTACCTTTCTTATCGATAATTATTTTTTATATGAATTTTCAGGTTTTAGTTGATAAATTTTTGAAGGACGACCAATACCGACAGGACGTTCGCCAATCTCTTCAAAATGATGAAGCATGGCTTTTTTAAAGTTTGAGTGATCGATCTTTTTATAATCAGTACCGGAAAACTTAGCAAAGACTTTGCGAGCTTCTGTGATTGTAAAATCTCTTCCTAATACTTGAAGTACTTGAGGATCATGTTCCATTTTATTGGCCACTCGATTGAAGGCCTTTAAAATAATTTCGCTATGGTCAAAAGCCAGTGTATCTTTACCCGTGGAAGCTCCAGTATTTAAATCCAAAATGATTTCTACATCAGCGTTTGTAAGGGAAAGAGTGTTGTCTTTACGTTCCATCGTAAACCAGCGAACTTCTTTTGCATCATCACCTGCGATCAGGGGCTCTTCTCCGATAAAGGCAAGATAACTAATCGTTACGACCCAACCGCGAGGATCTCGATCAGGTCTGCTGAAACTATGCAGTTGTTCGATATTATCTTTAGAAATGATTACACCTGTTTCTTCCTTGGTTTCCCGCAATACACTTTCACCTGTAGATTCATTTCTATTGACAAAACCGCCAGGTAAAGCCCAAGAATTTCGATAAGGATGGCCTTTTCTTTTAATCAGCAGTATTTTTAATTGATCTTCTTCTTTGTTATAACACATTAAAACAATATCTACAGTCAGAGAAGGTTTTTCATACTCAGGAAGTTCTTGTTGATGGTACCATTTTAAAAATTCAGTTTCATCGGCTTGTTGCTCATAATATTGCTTTTCCTCTTGCTTTGAATCAAAGTGAACCAAAATGCTCATTCCCCTCTACATTAGATAAAAGTACTTTTTACTTTATTGTATCATTATCATCAAGAAAAACAACTAAAGTCGCATTAAAAAGTTTTAGATTTAGTAAAATTAAAATTTGAAGAGTAAATAAAATAAATTACGTTGCTTGTTAACCTTTATTTTATGTGGGTTGACAAAAAGCGGTGGAACTAGTATTTTAAATATATAAAATATTAGTTTATGGAGGAAAATATGAAAACGAAAGATATCACTAAAATTGCTATTATGATCAGTATCATTATTGTTTTGGGTTTTTTCCCACCGATTCCAATTAGTTTGCTGCCAGTTCCAATCGTAATTCAAAATGCTGGCTTTATGCTCAGCGGTTTACTTCTAGGGAAAAGAAATGGGACGATTGCAACTATGCTTTTTTTAGTGCTTGTAGCGATAGGATTTCCATTATTAGCTGGTGGTCGAGGTGGCTTGATGGTTTTTTTCAGTATTACGGCAGGCTATCTTGTTGCATATCCATTTGCTACATTTTTGATAGGTTGGATGACCGAGAAATTCAATCCAAATAACGAAAAAATAATGTACTCGTTTGGAATCACGTTTCTTTTTGGTGCATTATTTATAGATTTTTTTGGCGCTCTTGGTGTGAGTCTCCTTTCGGACGTCTCATTATCAAAAAGTTTGATTGCAAGCTTAGCATTTATACCGGGGGACACAGTAAAGGCATTTATTACCGCTATTTTAGCTAAAAGAATATCAAAAATTTTGATACAACGGAGATGATAATATGAAAGAGATATTTGGTCTGACTGTTGATGAGTTTGGAAGATGTGTTCATTATAATTTGTCAGAAGATGTTGTTGCAAATAAATGTTATAACTGTAAAAAGTACTATGCTTGTTATCGTTGTCATAATAAACTGGAAAAACATGTTTTTTTACCATGGCCAATATCAAAAAAGAACACTGATAAAGTTGTTCTTTGCGGAGCTTGTCAGTATGAAATGACTTATGTAGAATATAAAGAATTTAATAAGTGTCCAAACTGTGACCATCTATTTAATTTAAACTGTATAAATCATTTGCATTATTATTTTAGTTTTAAAGAATAAATAGCATAACACGTATAGTATTCGTACTTTGAGAAAATCAATTGATAGTATAACTCTTCTGCATAAAAAATATTAGATGTATAACAACCTTTTTTCAAAAAATCCTTTTTAAAAAGTAAAATTCGAGGGCAATACAACTGGATAAAAAGATCGAAAAAACATTACTATTAGGTAAGGATGTTGTTTGAGAAGTTAATGAGGGGAGTTAATATGTAGCTAATGAAAACTAAAAAAAGACAGGTATTTCTTATATGCTTATTACTGATTATTGGAGGGAGTTATATTAGTTTCAGCATATCACAGATAAAAGCCGAGAAAAATGTTAATAGTAAAACTGAGACAAAGAATGAAAAAAATGTGAAATCAATTGCTGATGAGGAATGGCAACTGATCACTCATTATGAATTTTCTAAGGTTCGACTTGGCGTAAGTCAGTCTCTTGCATTTACCTTTGGTGGGAAACGAGACGCTATTGAAAAGAACCCGTTTATCACTGATTTAGAATCAATTCCACTTAGGGGGGATGGATTTGGTGCACAGAATGCAACTGACGCATGGGATATGTTGTCGCTTCCAACTTTCTATTTTATAGATGAGAGTAAAGACGATTCAGTTATACCTACGGTTTTTGATAGTATGTTTGGAGAAGGTGGTTTTGAAGAGGGGCGTCCATGGACTAGCCAGAGTTTAGCGCTTATAATTAAAGGGTCTAAGTTTCAAGGACAATTTGGTTTTGATGAGCAGAAAATTAACCATTTCCAACAATATAGAAAAGTTGGTAGTAAGGGTAGCTACGCGTTAAAAAATGTTTATGAAATTGAAAATCCAGCTTCAACTTGGAATCCTGCTTATCGTCTTTTAGTGACACAAATAATGGAGTATTCCGAAAAAGACAATCTTGTATGGGTTACGTATGAGTATCAAAATTTATCAAAAGACACTTTAAAAGATGTTGCTTTTGGTTCGGTACTTGACACCTACTTGGATCAAAATGATAGCGTAAGTGTTTTTTATTTAGGAAAAAAACGCGGCTTGTATATTGAATCTGGAGACTATAGACTAGATTTTCGATTTGATGTAACCAATGGCATGGACAATTGGGTAGGTAGTGAATATAATGGTATATTTATTGAGAATTTCCCTTCAGTCGACTCTACTGGTCAAGAAACAAATGATGAAAGTACGGCAGCAGAAGGAATGCTTGCAGCTAAAATAAAAGATGATTCTGCAATGGCGTTTAAAACGCAACCAGTTACTTTAAAAACTGGAGAATCTAAGAAAGCAGCGTACGGAGTTTCGGTTACTGCTGTAGCACTAGTACCAGAAATAACTTTAGATACTAAAGATGGTACTTATTACGGTGGTAATCATGCAGTTAGCGGAACATGGAAAGATATAGACAGTGAATCTGGGGACATTTATGCAGTAATAAATAATAAAGAACCGATCAAACTTAATGATGAAGGGTTGTTAAACAAGCCTAAAAATGATGTCCACAAGTGGTCTTTAGATATACCAGAAGCACAATTGTCAGGCACTGAGGAAAATAAAATTGTCATATATATGGTAGACAGTGATAATAATCGCTCGAAAGAAAAAACATTTACCTTGCAGTATAATCGAAAACCAATTTTAACTTTAGTTGAAACGACAGGGGAAATTGACGGGACTAGTGCCTTTAATGGAACACTTAAATGGAGTGATGAAGATACAGATGAGTTATCTATCTATTATTCTGTTGATGGTGGAACAAAACAATTGCTAAATAAGGTGACTAACACTAACAAAGGAATCGAACAAACATTGTCTTATGAAATTCCTAGTTCAGCATTAAAAGGAACAAAACCGAATTATAAAGTAGAATTTTGGATAGAAGATAATGACAAAACCTCTGATCTTAAAGAATTAAATTTAACTAAAACCAATCAACCAATCATTCAAACTGATTTTTCTGTTGAAAAAAATGAAATAATTGAGAGTGAAAGCAACTCATATACAGCAACGATCAAAAATACTGCGGATGAACCATCTGATTGGTCTGATGTCATCCATGAGACAGCTGCTTTTCCAGAAAATGTAGTTGTAGACAAAACAACAGTAAAATTGAATGGGGTACTGGTTCCAACAGAGAAAATTACCTTTGACACAGATAGGAAATTAAAAATAGCACTTGATAAAATAACGCCAAAAGAAGAATTGATTTTAACGTATACAGTCACTTCATTGGAGGCTAAACCAGCGGTAACAGGAACAGTTACTGTTACGCAATCATATAGTATCAAAGGAACATCAGTGAACAAACCAGTCGAAAAAACATCGAACATACAAACATTTATGATTAGATCACAAGAATTACAAATTAATATTCAGTTTTTAGAAGACAAAACGAATGAAAAAATACCATCTCTTGAACCAATTACTAAAAAAGGAAAATCGGGAGAAAAAATAGACATTCCTTTAGAAAAGATCAATGGGTATGATTTTTCTAAGGTCGTTGTAGATGGTGTTGAACGTTCTCTAGTAGGAGACATTTTAACGGTAGAGTTTGGTAAAGATAAAGAAGTCATTTTTTACTACTTTGGTACGTTAAAAATCAAATCATCACCTTCTCTATTTGATTTTGGTATACAAACAGGAAACGTCAATGGAATGAAGGTGGATAAACCAGATATAAGTGGTTCTCCTTTAGTGATTACAGACACTCGTTCAACAAAACAGAAATGGGCACTGAAAGCAAAATTTTCTGAACCGTTAAAGAGTCTTGAAAATGAAAAAATAATCATGACAGATATCATCAAATATAGAAATTCAGCTGAAAAAGTTACATTGTCAGATGGAGATAATGTTATTTTTACGCCAGAAAATGCAAATTTAGGTGAATACAATATTTCAAAAGATTATTGGAGTAAAGGGGAAGGATTTTTGATGGATTTCCCGGCAGGATCTATTAAATCATTAGGAAAGTACCATGCTCAAATTACTATCACTTTGGAAAATGCGAAGTAGTCAGTAAAAAAAGATTAATTAGAATAAATTCAGGCTTGTTATCAGATACATTGATAACAAGCCGTTTTTTTATTTAGTATACTGAAATCAGATTAAAATTATCTACATTAAATTGATTATCTGTTACATAAAAATAATAGGAACTAGTATAGCCTGAGTTCTTTTTTATCCTGTTTGTCACCATAAATTTAAAAAATTTTTTGTCTCAATTATAAAACTTAAGTAAAATCATTCAAAGCACAAAGGACTTTTATACAAAATGTTATTAAAGGTATAGAATTTCTCTTTTTTTCATAAAATACTTTTTTTTGGGTAAATATTGAAAGATAATCCCCTAGATGAAGATGAAAAAATACATTAAACTATTAAAGAAATGCCGAAAGGGGATATTCATAACATGAGGAAGGTAAAAAATAGAAAAAAGCAGTTTTTTCTTTTGTGTTTATTGTTAATCATTGGCGGAATTTATGCTAATTTTAGTGTGTCACAAATAAAAGCTGAAAAAAACAATAGTACTAAGAATGTGAAACCGGTTGTCGCTGATGAATGGGAACCTATCACGAATTACGAATTTTCTAAAATTCGATTTGGTGCGGATCAGTTCCTTGCCTTTAGTTTTGGTGGGCAAATGGATTCCATAAATAAGAATCCAGCTATTAATTTTGGTGATCTTTCAACTCAAGAAACAGGACAGTTGATAATTCCAACTTTTTATTATTTAGACAAAGACAAAACCTCTGGTGAAGACAAAATTGTCCCTACAATATATGATATTGAAGATGAAGGGATGTTTGAGAACGGTCGTCCATGGAGCAGTTCAGGTTTTGTTGTTATAGATGGTGACGGAGATTTTAGCGGAGAAGCTTTTAGTTCTGGCCCCCAAAATTTTAAGTCAGTCAAGCAATATAGGAAAGCAGGTCAGAAAGGTAGCTACTCGTTAAAGAATGTTTTTGAAATAATAAATGAAGATTATGGACCTAAGTATCATCTTTTAGTAACGCAAATAATGGAGTATTCAGAAAAAGATAATCTTGTGTTGGTTACATATGAGTATCAAAATTTGTCAAATGAGACGATAACAGATTATGCTTTTGGTTTAGAAATAGATACAGTAGTAGGTAAAGATGATGATGTCGATATTTTTTATATTGGAAAAAAACGTGGCTTGTACATTGATAATGGTAGTTATAGATTAGATTATCGATTTGATGTACCAAATGGGATGGCCAATTGGGTCGGTGGTTACTACATTGGCGGAAGTATGATGATGGCTTCTTTTGATTCGTCTCATTCTGTTGGTCAAGAGCAAGGAGATGAAGATACAGCGGCTGAAGGAATGTTAGCAGCTGAGGTACATGAAGATTCAGGTTTGGCTTTCAAAACAAGACCTGTTACTTTAAAACCAGGCGAATCTACGAAAGCAGCGTACGGAGTTTCGGTTACTGCTGTAGCACTAGTACCAGAAATAACTTTAGATAACAAAGACGCTACTTATTACGGAGGTAATTATACAGTTAGCGGAACATGGAAAGATATAGACAGTGAATCTGGAGACTTTTATGCAGTAATAAATGATAAAGAACCAATCAAACTTAATGATAAAGGGTTGTTAAATGATCCTAAAAATGATGTCCACAAGTGGTCTCTAGATATACCAGAGGCACAATTATCAGGCACTGAGGAAAATAAAATTGTCATATATATGGTAGACAGTGATAATAATCGCTCTAAAGAAAAAATATTTACCTTGCAGTATAACCGAAAACCAATTTTGAATTTAGTTGAAACGACAGGAGAAATTGACGGGACTAATCCCTTTAATGGAACACTTAAATGGAGTGATGAAGATACAGATGAGTTATCTATCTATTATTCTGTGGATGGTGGAACAAAACAATTGTTAAGTAAGGTGACCAATACTAACAAAGGAATCGAACAAACATTGTCTTATGAAATTCCTAGCTCAGCATTAAAAGGAACAAAATCGAATTATAAAGTAGAATTTTGGATAGAAGATAATGACAAAACCTCTGATATTAAAGAATTAAATTTAACTAAAAACAATCAACCAATCATTCAAACTGATTTTTCTGTTGAAAAAAATGAGATATTTGAAAATCAAAGCAACTCATATACAGCAACGATCAAAAATACTGCAGATGAACCATCTGATTGGTCTAATGTTGTCTATGAAACAGCTGCTTTTCCTGAGAATGTAGTTGTAGACAAAACAACAGTAAAATTAAATGGGGTACTGATTCCAACAGAGAAGATTACCTTCGACACAGATAAAAAATTAAAAATAACACTTGATAAAATAACGCCAAAAGAAGAAATGATTTTAACGTATACAGTCAATTCATTGGAGGCTGAACCACCGATAACTGGAATAGTTACTGTTACGCAATCATACAGTATCAAAGGAACATCAATGAATAAACCAGTTGAAAAAACATCGAACATACAAACATTTACGATTAAACCACAAGAACCAGAAATTAATATTCAGTTTTTAGAAGAACAAACGAATAAAAAATTACCACATGAATCGATTACCAAAAAAGGGAAAATGCGAGAAAAAATAGATATTCCGTTAGAAAAGATCAATGGGTATGATTTTTCTAAAGTTGTTGTAGATGGTGTTGAACGTCCTCTAGTAGGAGACGTTTTAACGGTAGAGTTTGGTAAAGATAAAGAAGTCATTTTTTACTACTTTGGTACACTAAAAATCCAATCATCGCCGTCTCTTTTTGATTTTGGTTTGCAAACTGGAGAGGTCAATGGAATGAAATTGGACAAACCAGATATAAGTGGTTCTCCTTTAGTGATTACAGACACTCGTTCAACAAAGCAGAAATGGGCACTAAAAGCAAAACTTTCTGAACCGTTAAAGAGTCTTGAAAATGAAAAAATAATCATGACAGATATTATCAAATATAGAAATTCAACTGAAGAAGTCACATTGTCAGATGGAGATAATATTATTTTTACACCAGAAAATACAAATTTAGGTGAATACAATATTTCAAAAGATTATTGGAGTAAAGGGGAAGGATTTTTGATGGACTTCCCGGCAGGATCTATTAAATCATTAGGAAAGTACCATGCTCAAATTACTATCACATTGGAAAATGCGAAGTAAAATACAAATTAGAATAAATTCAGATTCTTTATCAAATTATATTGATAAAGAATCTGAATTTTTTTATTTAGTTGCAGAGCTCATCTCGCTACTTTAAACGAACAAATTCAAAAGAATGATCTGATATAAATGATTCATTCTTTGAGTTTTGTCCCAAAGAGTTGGACAAAACTACGCTTTCATCTTCTTGTAACCTTATAAGTGAGCGTTTACAATATAGAAACAAGGAAAGTAATGTTTAAATGGTCTGCGCAGATGAAAATATCTAACTCTTTTCTTGTTTTAAGATGAAGGAGGAAAAAAATGGAACAAACACAAGGTAATATAAAAGTGAAAGTTCAGCAATTTGGAAGTTTTCTTAGTGGAATGATTATGCCGAACATTGGAGCGTTTATTGCTTGGGGGATTTTAACAGCTTTATTTATCCCAACAGGCTGGTTTCCTAATGAACAATTAAATGAAATAACAGGACCAACAATTACTTATTTGTTGCCGATCCTTATTGGTTTTACTGGTGGACGATTAATCTATGATATTCGTGGTGGAGTCGTTGGCGCAATGGTCACAATGGGCGTGATCACAGGAGCTAATATTCCAATGTTTCTTGGTGCAATGATTGTTGGTCCTGCTGGGGCATATTGTATTAAAAAATTTGATGAAGTAATTGATGGCAAGATTAAGCCTGGTTTTGAAATGTTAGTAAATAACTTCTCTTCCGGTATTTTAGCATCGATCTTAGCGATTATCGCTTTCTTGATCGTTGGTCCAGCTGTTGAAGGTTTGAATACTATTTTGGCAACAGGTGTTGGATTTCTAGTGGAGAATTCATTGCTGCCTTTAGCGAGTATTTTCGTTGAGCCGGCAAAAGTATTGTTTTTGAATAATGCAATTAATCACGGTGTGATAAGCCCAATTGCAATTGAACAGGCTGCAGAAACAGGACGCTCTGTTTTGTTTCTATTGGAATCAAATCCTGGACCTGGTCTGGGTATTTTGTTAGCTTACACGATCTTTGGGCGAGGCAGCGCTAAACAAACAGCTCCTGGCGCAATGATCATTCATTTTTTTGGTGGCATTCATGAAATTTATTTCCCATATATTTTAATGAAACCAATTTTGATTCTTTCAGCAATAGGTGGAGGAATGGCTGGTGTAATGACATTTTCACTATTTAATGCCGGGTTGGTAGCTCCGGCTTCTCCAGGAAGTATTTTTGCTATTTTGGCAATGACACCTCGCGATAGTTATCTGGGTGTATTCGCAGGAATTAGTGTAGCAACAGCCGTTTCATTTGCAATTTCTGCTGTAGTTTTAAAAACATCTAAAGTAAATGATACAACAATCGAAGCAGCTTCTGAAAAAGCTAGCGCACTAAAAGGTCCTAAAACCGCAACCTCACCTATTCAAACAAGCTTCACAACAACTGAAAAGATGAGTGATACAGCAGAAATACTAGCAAACACAAAAAAAATTATTTTTGCTTGTGATGCTGGAATGGGGTCAAGTGCGATGGGAGCCTCCGTTTTGCGAAACAAAGTTAAAAAAGCAGGTTTATCAATCGAAGTAGTCAACTCTGCTATATCACAACTTCCTAACGATGCTGATATTGTTGTGACCCATAAGGATTTAACAACAAGGGCAAAAGAAAAAATACCTACGGCTTATCATGTATCAGTTGATAATTTTTTAAGTAGTGATAAATATGATGAATTAGTTGAAAAATTATCAACAGTTCAAACATCTGTTTAAATAATGCATTTTTTTGAGAGGGGATTTCTATGTATCTTTCAGCACGAGCTCGATTAATCATGGAACAACTGTTGACCAATAGTCGACCAGTTTTTATTAACGAATTAGCAGAAGATTTAAGTGTTAGTGTGCGAACCATTCGGCGTGATTTAAAAGAAGTTGAAGAGACATTAGCTTCTTATCAGCTTGAATTGATGAAAGAACATGGAATTTTGACATTATCAGGTCTTGATTCAGACAAACAACGTTTTCGCTGGCAATTGATGGATTTATCTTATAATGAATATAGTCCTGAAGAGCGTCAGCAGAAAATTTTAAAAGAGTTACTAAAAGAAGAAGGATTAAAACTGGTTGGATTAGCAAATGATCTAAATGTAACGATATCAACGATCAGTAAGGATCTTACTAAAATAGAAGAACGATTGCCTAATACAATTAGAATTGAGCGGAGAAGAGGCTTAGGAGTGTGTCTACTAGCCAATGAGGTTCAAAAAAGGAGCTTGATGAGTGAGCTTTTCGCTCAACAATTTCCAGATTATCAATTACTAAATTTTTTTCAAGAAAAATCTCGTGATAGTGCAACCAGTGATTGGGTAGAAGGCCGATTATTAGATTTAGTGAGTGAAGTAGTATTAAAAAAAGTTGAAGGTAATGTTAAGCGTTGGCGTAACAGTAACTTTGAGGCAATAAGTGATGAAGCGTATGCAAACTTAATTGTGCATATTACGATTTCAGTGGAGCGAATGATCGCAGGAAATTTTATTCAAACTTATGAGACCAGAGATGAAATGATGAGCTATCCAGAATTTCCTGTAGCTCAAAAAATACTTGCTGATATTTTAGAGATGGAGCCAGAGTTTGTTCCAAAAGGCGAGTCGGCTTATGTTACAACTCATATTAGGGCTGTGAAAACAACTGAAAGTAGAAGTCATTTCATGGAGAATGAAGAATTAGAAGTGCTGCTTTTAGTTAATAAATTAATTAAAAGCGTCGAATATGAGTTACAACAGGAATTACCAAAGGAGCTTTTGACAAAAGGATTGATAGCTCATTTACGACCAACATTGAGACGGTTACAACAGGGAATGAGAATTTTTAACCCACTGATTAACTCAATCAAGCAAAATTATGCTGATTTATTTAAAGTCGTTAGGCAAGCATTTGATCAAGTTTACCAAGAAAAGCCAGTACCGGATGAAGAAATTGGTTATTTGGTTTTGCATTTTGGTGCAGTACTTTTGCAGTTGGAAAGTGAAAATTGTTTTTCTGGATTAGTTGTGTGTGCAAGCGGTATCGGTACTTCAAGAATGTTAGTTACGCGATTGCGACAACGAATTCCACAACTAAAAAAACTTGAAACGGTCTCTTTATTTGAGTTAGGAAGAAAAAAAGCAGCGGGCAATTACAATGTTATCATTTCTACGATTGATCTAGGTCAAGTGGATTTTGATTATTTCTTAGTTTCACCTATTTTGACTGAAAGAGAACTTTCCCAAATTAGTATTTTTTTAAAAAGTTTACACAGTGGATATCACAAAAAAATTGCACAAGAAGAACAAGCCGTACAGCTAACGTTATTTGAAGCAACTCATTTTTTAGAGCAACAACAAATTTTCACTTCAATCGGTTTAGCACTATTAAAAAACTTCGGCTATTTCAAATTAAATGAAAAATTAGGAACGATGGAAGATACGATTCGAGTCATTTGTACTCAGCTTTTAGAAAAAGTACCAAGCATAGATGTTGAAGCACTAGTCAGAACTTTTTTATACGATGGAAATTGGAAAGCTTTCGGTATCCCAGAGACAAAAATTGGAATGTTTCATGCTCGTAATGAATCGATCCAAGAACCAATTTTCCAATTATTCTCATTGGAACAGCCAATTTCTATTGAAACGATGGACCATACAAAAATGCCAATCGATCGAATTGTTTTGTTGTTGGTTCCAGAAAAATTTTCACAAGAAGGTTTAGAAGTTATCAGTTACATCAGTACACTTTTTGTCGACAGTCAACAGATGATCCAACATTTGGAGAATGGAGCAAACGAAGAGGTCACTTCTTACTTTGTTCAAAAATTATTAACTTATATAGAATCGAGGGGAAAATAAAATGATTACATTAAAAAAAGAAGATATTGTTTTAAACCAAAGTTTTTCCAATAAAAAAAATGCAATTGAAGCGGCAGGTAAACTTTTATCAGATCAAGGTTATGTGGAGAAAGAATATATCAAAAAAATGATTGAACGAGATCAATTGACTACAACTTATATTGGTAATATGGTCGCGATCCCTCATGGAACCGATGATTCCAAACAGCTGATTAACCAATCAGGGATCGTTATTTTACAAATCCCAGAAGGCGTGGATTTTGACGGTAATGAAGTGAAATTGATTATTGGCATTGCAGGTTTAGGCGATGCACACTTAGAGCTATTGTCCCAAATCGCTCTAGTATGTTCTGAAATTCAGAGTGTAGAACAATTAATAGCTGCTGAATCGGAAGCCAAGATCATCGAGCTGTTTAAAGAAGAGGTGACAGCATGAAAAAAATTGCTGTACATTTCGGTGCCGGTAATATAGGTCGTGGGTTTATTGGCTGGTTATTGGTTCAAGCAGGATATGAAGTGATTTTTGCCGACGTGAATGAAAAAATTGTGTCAGAAATCAACAATCAAGGACAATATGACGTGATTTTAGCAAATGCTGAGCAAGAGCGTTTTACCGTTAAAGGAATCAAAGCTGTCAACAGCATTACTGAAACTGAAAAATTAGCGAAATATATCAGTGAAGCAGAAATTATTACGACAGCAGTAGGTCCAACAATTTTACCTAGATTAGCAGAAGTTCTTGCCAAAGGTATTGAATTAAGAGCGGACTCAGATCGCTATTTAACTGTAATTGCTTGTGAAAATATGATTGGCGGGTCTGAAATTCTTCAATCAGCAGTTCTACCGTTATTAACGACTGCAGCAAGAGGCTATATTAGTGAGTTTGTCGCCTTTCCTAATTCAGCAGTTGATCGAATCGTACCAAATCAAAATCATGACAATCCACTAACTGTAACAGTTGAGCCATTTTATGAATGGGTGGTAGAGGAACCACTGAATCAAAAAAATGCACCGAACATTTCTGGGTTAAACTATGTCCCTGATTTAACGCCTTATATCGAGCGCAAGTTATTTACCGTAAATACAGGACATGCAGTGACAGCCTATTTTGGTCATATGAGGAATATAGAGTCGATCGAAGATGCGATCCATAACGAAAAAGTTCTTTTTATTGTACGTAGTGCATTAGAAGAAACAGGTGCGTTATTGGAGAAAAAATTTCAATTTTCCCATCAAGAACACCAAGCTTATATCGATAAAATCATTGAGCGGTTTAAAAATCCCTATGTTTCAGATTATGTGACCCGTGTCGGTCGATCCCCCATTAGAAAGATAGGAGAGAACGATCGCTTCATTCAGCCTGCTAGACAATTTGTTGAAGCGTTTAATGAGACACCAAAAGCATTAGCAATTGCGATTGCCGCTGCAATGAAGTTTAAGGAACCAACGGATGCAGAAGCTTGCGCACTGCAAAATGCTATTAAAGAACAAGGTTTAGATAAAGCAATCGAAAAATTCACAGGCTTAAAACCGTATACTAAACTCTTTGAAAAAATAAAGACTTCGTATCATGAATTAGTATAAAAAAGACTTAATCAAGCAAAATCTGCTTGATTAAGTCTTTTTGACAGTCTATATTATTGCGTCAGTTCCAATAATTTGCTCTTTAAGTCTTCCTCCATATGACCTAACTCGATTTCAGCAGCACGACGTTTTTCTTTACCTTCTTGCTGGATTCGTAAGGTTTCTTGGATTGTCTCAACTAAGTCATTTTGAGTTTTTTGTAATGTGTCGATATCAACGATTCCACGTTCGTTTTCTTTAGCTGTCTCGATTGCGGAAATTTTAAGCATCTCAGAATTTTTCTTCAAGAGATCATTCGTTGTTTCAGATACTTGGCGTTGTGCTGTAACAGCATCTTTTTGACGTAATAGGGTTAATGCAATCACTACTTGATTTTTCCAAAGTGGGATAGCAGTATTGATCGATGCTTGAATTTTTTCTGCTAAAGCCTGATTGGTATTTTGGATCAAACGGATTTGTGGTGCTTGTTGGATCGTGATTTGGCGTGCTAAACGTAAATCATGCGTTCGTTTGTCTAAACGGTCCAAGAATTGTGTATAATCATTGGCGATTTGAACATCCATTTGGTCACCAGATTCTTCAGCTTTTTTCATAGCTTCTGGAATGATGGTCGTTTGTAACTCTTCCATTTTCAACTCACCAGCTGCAATGTAAATATTCAATGCATCAAAATAGTCTTTGTTTTTATTATACAGTTGATCCAACATCAAATTATCTTTCAAGAGACCATTTTTTTCATGATCCAATTTGATAGAAATTTTATCGATTTGAGCACCGATTTTTTGGTATTTTGCAGTGATTTCAAAAACAGATTGTTTCACTTTTCCAAGCATTTTTGAGAAGAAATTACCTTCACCTGCTCTAAGTTGATCAGGATTAGCCTCGCTTAAGCGGAACATCAAATCGGTTAAAGAATCACCGACAGGTCCAATGTCTTGGGCCTGCACATGATTTAGCATCGATTGTGAAAATTCACTTAATTTTGTCTGTGCTGCAGAGCCGTATGTGATCACAGCTTGTGAGTCTTGAACGTCAATTTTTGAAGCAAGCTCTCTTGCTTGCGCTTGTCTGTCAGCAGGTAATTTATCGACTAAACGATCAGCAACTTGCTTGTCTTGTAGCGCAGAAATTTCACTTTGTTGAGTTGTTGTTAATGAATCAATAGGTGTTGAAAACGGATTATTTAATAAATCATCCAGTGTATCATTAACTGGGATTATGTCCTTTGGGTTATTTTCCATTATGATTCCTCCTAAATTTAAAAGCGTAGCGGACTCGTTAAGCCCTGACAGAAAAAAAGGAAGATATGTTTGTGTTGCTTTTGCAACAGGCATATTCTATTTTTTTTCGAGGGGCTATTCCTGATTATTGATACTTTCATTATCTCTTTTTAAGCTATTTTTAGCAACGGATATCTCAACATCTAGATCTTCTAAATCCTCAGCTACAAACTGTTCGTAGTCTTTTTTGATCAATTTAGAAACTTGATCGATGATTTGAGCACTTTCTTCCAATTTTTCGTATGTTTGTTTATTTTTGATCTCATGGTCATCTATTTCTAAATATTTACCTGTTAGATCAACTAGATTAGGTAAGTGAGTATAAAGAAAGTGGTTCGCTAAGTGTAACTTCTTTGGATCCTTGACTAATTCTTTAAATAAAGCTTTTGATACTCGTAAGGTATCGTTACGTAAGTCGATTGCTCTTAATTTAGTAGAGGCATTCATATTTTCTTGTAACTGAACGATTTGTTTTTTAGTCGTGTTCATTGTGTCTCGGAAAAAGTCAATTTCTTGATCAGTCATACCGAGTGTTTCATAGTGTTCTTCTTTAGTCTTTGTAAGATTAGGTAATTGCTCTTCTTTTCTGCCTGTCTTTTTCTTTGATCCGGTGAAAATTAGAACGATAAGAATCAAGAGTACCACCGCCACCGCTGGTATATGGATACCAGTAATAAAACGTAGAACGATGCCTGCTAAAATTAAATAAGCAATTATTTGAATAAATTTTCCTTTTCTCATTTATATTCCCTCCAATCAGTTATTCCTCGAAAGTTACTATCCTTCGCTATATAAGCTATTTTAGCACATTCTACTCCAGAAAGAATATCAGTCCAAAGGTTGATTTTGATATTTAGGGAAAATGTAAGAAATGACAAGAGAAAATGGCTTTTTTTACTACTTTAGATGTAGAAGGAATGAAACTGTTCACAAAAAAGTCAAAAAGAAATATAAGAAAAATATGGAAACGTGAGGTATAATAGTAGATAATGATTAGGATAAAAGGAGAAACATTGTGAAAAAATTTAAAATCATTACTATACTATTAGTGGGATTAGTGATCTCAGGCTGTTCTGGACGTAAAGTTGTGGAAGAAGAAGACGATGACGTTTATATAGAAGAAACAAGTTCTAGTGTAGAAGAATCAAGTTCTTATGGTGATGATGACATATTTTATGAACCTAGAGATACATCTGCAACGAGTGAATCGGTGGCTGAAAACAAATCAGCAACTGAAGAAACCAAAGATGAATCTAAAGGGAAGATAGAAGTAATCAAGACAAAAAATGGTAACTTCAAAGTAGAGCTTACAGAGGGGTGGCAGTCGGTTGAGGCAAAGGAATTAAGTGATAATGCCGATATTAGTCTAAAAAATGCTTCAAATGATGAATATTATATGGTTCTAAGTGAAGCTAAAAAAGATTTTGACAGTTTTGACGCTTTCAAAAACTCTGTTGATTTGTCAGATTTAGGCGAAAGAACGGATGAAAAGAAAGATTCAGTCAAATACAATGAGTTAAAAGGTGAGCGCCGTACATTTACTGCAAGTAAAGATGGTGTGGACGTTTACTATACTTATGATTTGATGGAAAGTAAAGATCATTATTTACAATGCATCAGCTGGACATTAGCTGATAAAAAAGACAGCAACAAAGCTGATTTGATCAAAATCATGAACTCTTTAGCTGAATTATAAAAATAATTGGATATAGTAACACAAAATGAAGTTATTTAAGTATAAAAAGGTGAAGTTAAAACTAGAGTGATCTAGTTTAGCTTCATCTTTTTATGTTATTGCGGGATGAGGCTGTTCCAATTTTTATTTACTGGTATAATTAGATGAGACGAAAAGTCGATTGAAATGTTTAATTTAATGTTAATAAATAGAGGTTATATCCTAAAAATAGCTAATTAAAGCGAAGTTGGGATTCACAAAAAGAACGATAAGTGATAAAATTTCAAAATTAAGGTATTATATCCATAGAAAGATTGGTGAACTTGCATGATGAATTTTGAAGAGTTTGAAGAAAAGACGATTTCCAGAAAAGAGATATTTAAAGGACATATTATCGATGTTGTTTTGGACGAAGTGCGATTGCCAAATGGAGTGACGAGTACACGGGAGTTAGTTTTTCATCCGGGAGCAGTTGCGGTTATTCCAATCACAGAAGATAATAAGCTGATTATGGTGAAACAATTTAGAAAACCAATGGAAAAAGTTCTTTTAGAAATTCCTGCTGGGAAAATTGATCCTGGCGAACAAGATCGTCCAAAGGAAACAGCAGAAAGAGAATTAGAAGAGGAAACAGGCTTTCGAGCAAATAAGTTCACCTTTGTAACATCTATGTATGTTTCTCCTGGATTTGCTGACGAGCTGCTTCATATTTATTATGCCGAAGACTTAGAAAAAGTTCCTAATCCCCGTCCTCAAGATGATGACGAAGTTTTAGAATTATATACATTAACATTAGAGGAAGCAAAAGCAGAAATTGCCAGTGGACTAATTTGTGATGCAAAAACGATTTTTGCCGTGCAGTACTGGGAACTGCAGCAACTAAAAAGGCTGCTGAAGGAGGATAAATAATGAGTAAAGGTCCGCTGGTCACTCGGACAGAATTACGGAGACGAAAAGAAGAAGCTGACAAAGAAGCCCAAAAACTATTTGAGCAAGAGCAAAAAGAAGCTGATAAAGAGTACCGTAAAAAAGAAAAAGAAATCGCTAGTTTTTATCGAAAAGAACACAAGAAGCAAAAAGAAATTACTAAATCACGATCAAATGAGCAAACAAAAATCCGCGAACGCAGCAGTACGTTAACGAAAGCGATCATTGTTGTGGCGATTTTGTTGGCCATTGTAATATTTATAGTATTGAATTTATAGAGAAGAGGAAAGCACTATGAAAATTGGAATTATCGGCGCTATGGATCAAGAAGTAAAAATTTTGAAAGAAGCTTTATCTGATACTCGATCTTGGGAAAGAGCAGGAGCAGTATTCGTGTCAGGTTCTTTGGGACGTCATGAAGTGATTGTAGTCCGTTCTGGGATAGGTAAAGTATTATCTGCGGTTACAACGACTTTGCTGATTCATCAATATGGTGTAAATATGGTGATCAACACAGGGTCAGCAGGCGGTATTGGTCAAGGTTTATCCGTTGGGGATTTAGTGATAGCAGATAAGCTAGCTTATTTTGACGTAGACGTTACTGGATTTGGCTATCAACCTGGACAATTGCCTGGGATGCCTTTGTATTATGAATCAAGTGATTATTTAAAAATTGAAATGAAAAAAGCTGCTGAGAAATCAGGAATGTCCATTCATCATGGTTTGATTGTAACAGGAGATTCTTTTGTGAACGATCAGAAAAAAGTGAAAGAAATCATTACTGAATTTCCAGAAGCATTGGCTTGTGAAATGGAAGGTGCGGCAATTGCTCAAGCAGCGGCACAATTTAATATTCCATTTTTAGTAGTTAGAGCAATCAGTGATACAGCAGATCATGAAGCCACTCAGACCTTTGATGAATTTATTGAAAAAGCAGGAGAAAAATCTGCACAAATGGTGATTAGCTTTGTAGAGCAACTAGTTTAACCTGTCCTACTTTTAAATGGAGGTTTTAGAATGAGAGCATTGATTTCGATCGATTACACGAATGACTTTGTAGCAACAGATGGTGCTTTAACTACTGGTAGTGCAGGCCAAGCAATTGAAAAACCTTTGGCTGAGGTGACGAAAATGTTTACTGAAAATGAAGACTTTGTAGTTTATGCTATTGACCGTCATGAACAAAATGATCCTTATCATCCGGAGAATGGCTTGTTTCCACCTCATAATATCGCTGGCACAACTGGACGAAATCTTTACGGAGAACTTGCAGAGGTTTACGAAGAAAGCCGTGAAAAAGCAACTGTTTATTGGATCGATAAGCGTCATTATTCAGCTTTTAGTGGGACGGATTTAGATATTCGCCTTCGTGAAAGAGGAATCACAGAGGTTCATTTAGTGGGTGTTTGTACGGATATTTGCGTGTTGCATACAGCGGTAGATGCTTATAATTTAGGCTATAAAATCGTCATTCATAAAAATGCGGTTGCTAGCTTTGATCCAGTCGGACATGAATGGGCGTTAAATCATTTTAAGCAAACCTTAGGAGCAGAGATAATTGAATGATTGAAAGAGAAGCAAAACTATTCTTAGTTTTGCTTCTCTTTTTTATTTTGTGACAAATAATAGCAATAGGGGTCACTATTTTTGTATTAAATGGATGATCAAGACTATAATAAAAAAGAACAATAATAACTATTAAATCTGAATGGAAGTGATCGAATGCAGGTGCTAAAAAAAGAGGTTTCCGAATTCGAACTGTTTTATGATTTGATTTTTGCCTATGCGATCAGTCGTATTGCATCGATTTTATTTGTTGGTGCAGATCAAGTCTTATCTTTCAAAAGTCTTGGCGAATTTCTAATGTTGACACTTGTTTTTTGGACGATTTGGACGTATCAAACGGTCTTTGCTAATCGCTTCTCGATTAAGAACAAGACAAGTGCATTATTTTTATTTTTTGATATGTTCTGGGTGATTATTTTAGCTCAATCGATCAATGTTGACTTTGAGAAGACACATTTTACTTTCGCAGGAGCAACCTCTATTTTGTTTTTCAGTATTGCATTACAGTATTATTTGAAAATGAGAAGTACGGAAGATTCTGTTGTGAAGAAGTTATGTTCTCAATTAGCAATTGTTTTGTGCGCAAGTGGAGTGATTGGTTTTATTACGATTGTACCGTGGGGAGCTTATTCTGTTCGGTTTAGTGTGTATGCGCTTGCTATTGTCATTACAGCATTTTTCCCGATTGTTATGAAAAAAGCGTTGGAAGACTTTCCCACGAATTTTGGACATTTAACGGAACGTTATAATCTATTTACGCTATTATTATTTGGTGAAGCCGTGATTGCAGTTGCGAATACGATTATTTTTAACGAAATAAGTATTGGTAGCGTTTTATTCTTTCTATTAGTTGTGGTGATGTTTTTATTTTACAACGCAGTATACAAATCAGGGATCGATCGGCAAAAGGCAACGGCGGGTTTGGTTTTGATTCATGCTCATTATTTTATTTTCGTTGGACTTGGGATATCGATCGTTTTGTATGAAAACTATGTAGAAGGTGGAATCAACCCGCTTTTCTTTACGCTATGTTTGGCTGCTAGTTTGATATTTTTCTTAGGTGGAACGATTGTTAATATGATCATTTATACAAAAAATAAACATAATTATCTTCCTTTTATTAGCAAAAGTGTTTTATATTTTGTAGCATGGATCGTGGTAAGCTTGCTATTACAAGATTTTATGGCACCATTTTTAATTGTTAATATTGTCTTTCTATTATTTTTACTGTATAAGGTCAAACAAGAACTTAAGTAGACAATGAAAATAAAATCCTCAGTCGAAATAACGGCTGAGGATTTTTTATACCCTTTTCTCCATACGTAAATATCCATTTTCATCTTCAGTCTGTTCATTATTCTTTATTTGATAGCCTAGACGTAAATAAAATTTTTTCGCTGTTCTAGAAGCAGGAATCTCGATTCGTTTTGCTCGGAGATAGAACGCATCATGTTCGATATGGTTCATGATAGCCGAACCGATTCCTTGTCCATGAAATTCCGGTTGCACAAATAAGCTCAAAATAATGCTCTCTGTTTGGCTATCCCAAAATGGGCAAATGGTTCCTGTACCAATTACCTCGCCAGCTGATTCTGCTACATAGGTATGAGCGTAGGCTGCTTGTTCAATAATTTTTTCAGAAGTGTATTCTGCAGCTAACTGTTTCATTTGTTCAATTGGATAATCTTTGCTGTTTATTTCTAAAAAGTTTCTTTTCAAAAGGTGAGCGATTTGTGGTGCATCAGTAGAAAGAAAAGGTCGGATGATCAGTTGCATTCAGTTGCTCCTTTCTCTTTTAAATAAGCAATTTTATGTTTTCTTGTTAGTTTTTTAAATGCATATTCTGCTTTAGTAGCGTCGCTGCGGCTCCTGAATTTTTCAATATGAATCATTTTCGCTGGCAGTCGTGAGGGCAGTCGTGTATATTTTGCTCCGGTACCGCTGTTATGCTCTTTTAAACGGCGCTCAGGATCTGTTGTATAACCGCCATAAAATGTATCATCTTTACAATGAAGTACATAAAAATAGTGATCAGTCTCCATATAGCATCGCCTTCATTTCTGGTAAGTAGTTATTTTGTTCGTCATACGTGAATAATGGTGGTAAAACGCGAAAACCGTCTTTTTTTCCTTGTTTGATTCCCTCGATCAATAAGGTGTTTGCTTCTTTTCCAACTTTAGGATAAACAAATCGAACTCGTTTAGGGGCAATATTTGCTGATTCCATTGCATGCAGTATATCTAAAAAACGGTCGGGACGATGAACCATTGCTAGACGACCATTTGTTTTTAAAAGTTTTGCCGATACCTCGATTACTTCTGTCAGTGTTGTATGGATCTCGTGACGGGCAATCGCTAGGTGAGGATTCGGATTTTTTTGACTTGTGGGTAGTTCTTTGAAATAGGGAGGATTACATAGAACTAAATCGACTGAGTCTGGTTTGACAACGGTTGTCGCTTTTTTTAAATCCAATTCTAGCATTGTCATCTGTTCTTCTAACTGATTGAGTTGAATACTTCTTTTTCCCATATCAGCTAGACGCTCTTGTAACTCGATTTGTGTTATTTTAGCTTTTGTTTTACGACTGGCAAATAAACCAATTGCTCCGTTTCCAGCACAAAGATCAACGATCGTACCGTTTTTAGGGAATACAGGGAAATTTGCTAGTAAAACAGCATCTATTGAAAAAGAAAAAACTTCTTTGCTTTGAATGATTTGGATATCATCAGCAAATAACTGATCGATTCTCTCACCTGGTAGTAACATGTTTAACTCATTCCTTTATCTTTTTTCGTTTTAAATTCGTTTAACTAAATAATATTTAGTAGTACCAATAAAAGGTGTGTCAGCAAGCTGCCCAAACACTTGGTAGCCGTAATTTTCATAGAATGTTTTTGCTTGATAGTCTTGGGTATTGATTGTTATAAGGCTAGAACCTGATTCGACAGCAAATGCCTCCGCTTTTTTGAGTAGCTGTGCGCCGTAGCCTTTGCCGCGATAATTTTTATTGATTGCTAACAAAGAAATATGGGTCGCATTCATCCATTTATTCGCTGTGATACCACCGATATAAAGATCCTTGTCATATAAAGCGAGAGAAAAAGGTTGATTTGTTTCAGCGGGAATACTTTTTTCTTCTTCCTGATTTTCAGAAAGTAGTTTGATCAGTTTGGCTTCATTTTCTTTTTGATTCAGTGATTTATAGTCAATCATCAGTTTAACCCCCAGTTTTTTTGAATTATATCGTAAAGCTCTTTGATGGAACAGATGATATCCTTATATTATACTACAATTAAGATTAGAAGAAACCTGTGAAAAAGACTTGTCAAAAGCATCAATTTTCGGCATACTTATAGCTAGTGAAAAGAAAGGAAGAAAAACATGTTTTTTACATTTATGCGTGGCGTTGTCCGGGTTGTTTTATTTATTATCAACGGCAATGCGCACTATGAAAAGAAAGACCGTATTCCTCAAAATGAAAATTATATTTTAGTTGCACCTCATAGAACTTGGTGGGAGCCGTTGTATTTAGCTGTGGGTGGATCACCGAAAAAGTTTAGTTTTATGGCAAAAAAAGAACTATTTAAGAATCCTTTTCTAAGTTTTATTTTAAAGCATGCAAATGCCTTTCCTGTAGATCGGGAAAAACCTGGTCCAAGTGCAATCAAAACACCCGTGAAAACATTAAAGAATACTGATTTAAGCTTGGTGATGTTTCCAAGTGGAACGCGTCATTCTTCTGAGTTAAAAGGCGGCGTAGCACTGATTGCAAAAATGGCCAAAGTTAAAATCGTTCCAGCTGTGTATCAAGGGCCTTTGACGTTGAAAGATTTATTTAAACGTCGTCGTGTGACTGTTCGTTTTGGTGAACCAATCGATGTTAGTGACATTCCAAAAATGGATAAAGAGGGCATTGCTGAGGTTGAACGAAGAATGCAGGCAACTTTTGACAGTTTAGATCAAGAAATTGATCCTAATTTTAAATATGAAGTGAAGGAATAACAGCGAAATTTGTGTTTTGATCCTTTCGAGCTTGGGAATGACTCTAAGAGTTATATTTCAAGCTTTTTTTTTAGTTTAAAAAATTCTATACGTTTGAACCATATATTTCTCCGTAAATTTGGTATAATAGTAAGAAGGACTTTTTTAGGTGGTGGGAAAATGCGTTTTTTACATACAGCAGATTGGCATATTGGCAAGAAATTACATGGCTACGATTTATTAGAAGAGCAGGCAGATGCATTCCAACAGATTCTAAAGATCGCTAAAGAAGAAAAAGTGGATGCAATAGTCGTTGCAGGTGATCTATATGATCGCTCAGTTCCTTCCGTTGAAGCAATCGAAGTCTTCAATCGAATGATCGTAGAAATGAATTTACAAGAAAAATTTCCAGTGTTGGCAATTTCGGGAAATCATGACAGCAGTACCCGTTTAGAAACGGGAGGGCCGTGGTTTGTCCAGTCAGATTTTCATTTGAATACTCGTTTGGATCAGGCGTTTGAACCTGTGGAAATGGGGAACACACAATTTTTTCTATTGCCTTATTTTGAACCGATTTCTGCTCGGCTATATTTTGATAATGAAGAAATCCGGACAATTGAACATGGAATGAAAGAAGTCGTTACAGCGATGGAGAAAAAATTCAAACCTGATATGGCACATGTTTTAGTCAGTCATTTTTTTGTAGCTGGCAGTGAAAAGTCTGATTCGGAAACAAAATTGATGGTCGGCGGCTTGGATACAGTACCGTTATCGTTACTGGAGTCTTTCGACTATGTCGCGTTAGGTCACTTACACGGGAAAAATGCGTTGCAGGCCGAAAATGCACGATATAGTGGGTCACCATTAAAATTTTCACTATCTGAAATGAACCAGAAAAAAGGGGTTTGGATCGTTGATACTGAGGTTGATGAAACAAGATTTGAATTTAAAGAAATCACACCGCTAAGGGACGTCGTACAAATCGAAGGCAGTTTTAAAGATCTGACTGCACAAGCGTTTTATGAGTCGATCGATCGTGAAAATTATTTACATATTCAATTGACAGATCGTGCTGTAATTCCTAACATGATGAATCAGCTACGACAAATTTATCCAAGAGTGATCGGTGTCGAACGTTTATTTGGAAGAGAAGAACAACAGAAAAATAATGAAACAAAAAAAGAAATCAAAACCTTAGCACCTACTGAATTAGTAGATCAATTTTTTTCAGAAGTAACGGGAGAAGAGATGACCCCTCAACAACAGGTTTGGATCAATGACAATTTATCAGCGCTTCATCAAGCAGAAAGAGGGAAATAAGTTGAAACCATTAACACTAACATTAAAAAACTTTGGACCTTATATTGCTGAAACGATTGACTTTAATAAGTTTGAAGACTCGTCACTATTTTTGATCAGTGGTAAGACGGGTTCAGGGAAGACCACGATTTTTGATGGGATGAGCTATGCTTTATTTGGTGAAAGCTCCGGAAAGTTACGACAAGGCAAAGAAATGCGTTCGACTTTTGCTGATCCATCGGAGCCAACAGAGGTTCATTTGGCTTTTTCTCATGGGGACTATTTTTATGATATTACTAGAAAACCAGAACAAGAACTTTATAAAAAACGCGGAGATGGGACTCGTACTCAAAGTGCTAAGATCTCGTTGATCGTCAAAGATTCTTCTGGAAAAGAGCTAAGAGAATATACGAAACGCCGAGAAGTTGATAGCTTTATTCAAGAACTGCTGCATTTGGATGCTACGCAATTTGCTCAGATCGTTCTTTTGCCGCAAGGAGAATTTAGAACCTTTTTGATTGCAAATAGTAACGATAAAGAAAAAGTGCTACGAAATTTATTTGGTACGCAGTTGTATCAGACGTTAAACGAGCAGTTAAAAACACAATTGAAGTCAGTCAATAAGGGAATTGAAGCGACGCAACAAATGATTCAAGCAAAATTGGATCAACTTTATTGGCAAGAACAATTACTAGAAGAATTGTCCGTAGAGCAGCAATTAGCCGCATTAGATCAACAGCAAGAATTGATGATCAAGCAACAAGCTGCAGAAAAATCGGAATTAATGATTTTACAGAAACAAAAGCAGAGCAAAGAGCAAGAAAAATTCGCTTTAGAAGAACTAGCCAATGAATTTCTAAAACAAAGTCAGCTTAAAAGTCAAAAAGAAGAATTAGATCAAGCGACTGAGATGATTGAGAAATTAAGAACAGAAGAACAACAACTTCAATGGGTAAAAAATCATCAAGGACTGATTGAGAAAATCGATGAAAAAACCAAACTGATTTCAACCTACGAACAAGAGCTGAAAGAAAATAAAATAGAACAGGTAACACAGCAGCAACTGATCCAACGATGGGAAAATGCGCAAAAAGAAAATTTAGATCAAGAAGCTGAAATAAATAAAATCAAAGAAAAAGTCACACAGTTACAATTCCAAATTCCGTTATATGAAGAGAAAGAAAAAGTATCAAACACAATCAAAAAAAATTCTATAGAACTAGAAACAATAATGGGCAAGTTGACTAAAATAAAAGAAATACAAATCAAAGCTGAACAAGAGTATCAAAAAGAACTCGCTGTCATAGAAAAGCAGGTTCAAATTGAAAAAGAACAGTTGGAATTAGAACGTCATCAAGCACAATGGCAGATTTTTTTAGAAAGTTGGGAAAATCAGAAGCAACTTGAAGTGAAAAAAATCGCGATCAAGGAACAGCTGAATAATAAGAATACAGAACTCAAGCAAGCAGTGGTTGAGAAAGAGACGATTTACCAACAAGTTGCAGAACAAAAAAGCCAATGGGCAAAAATGCAGATCAGCCGTTTAAGCTTGTTTTTAGTGGAAGGTGAACCTTGTCCAGTTTGCGGTTCAGTGGAGCATCCAAATCAAAATGAACATCAAGAGTTTTCATTAGAGGAAATTCAAGCTATAGAAAATCAGCTCAATCATATCGAGCAAACGGCACAAAAACAAGAAGCAACGGTTGCAAAACTACAAGCCCAAGTAAGCCAAACGAAGATTACTGAACAAGAATTACAAAAAGAGTTAGACTTGCAAAATAGCAAAGTGCAATCACTTCTTGAACAATTACAAGAAAAACAAATCGTCACTCTAACTGAACCTTTGACCTTAGACGGGATCGAACAAACTACAAGCAATTTTCAGGCTTTATCGGTTAAACTTGAAGATGAGTTAGAACGAATCGAAACGGCTAAAAATAAAATCATTGAATCAGAAAAAACAGTGAAAGAGCAACAGGATAAAGTGTCTGAAAAAGAAAAAATCGTCACTGAAAAACAGCAAGAACAAGCAGCGAATCAAACAAAATTAAAAATAATTTCAGAACAATTGAGCGCTGAAAACCTTACTTTAATCGAAATAAAAAATGATAAACAACAACTAGAACAACAAATAATGCAATGGGAAACACAAAAACAAGAAATAGACGAACAATTAGGAAAACTAAAAGAAAATCGATTGTTGTTAAAAAATAGTGAAGAACATCTTGCAAAAGAACAGGCTGCAAATTTAGCTGAAAAAGTATCGTTGGAAAAACAATTTTCTGCAGTCTTAAAAGAATCAAGGTTTGAACTAGACGAAAAAATAGTTCGTGTTTTATTAAGAGAAGTCCCTAAATTAGAAGCAATCAAAGAAGAATTGACTGCTTTTGATAAGAAAAAAGATCAATTGACGTTCCAATTAACGGAATTAGAACAAAAGCTTGAAAATAAGGAAAAGCCTGAAATAACAAGCTTGCTTGAGGAAATTGAAACATTGACCGTTTCACTTCAAGCAAAAGAAGCAAATTATTATCAACAGCAGGAAAAAATTCAAGCCAATGAAAAGATTCAAAAACAAGTCAAAGAATTGATTGTTTCAGTTGAACAGCAGTGGGAAGAAGTAACAGCTTTACACCAATTGGCAGCAACCGTCAATGGCGATAATCCAAGAAAAACTAGTTTGGAAAGGTATGTCCTACAAACGTATTTGGAAGAAGTTTTAAAAGTAGCCAATCAACGTTTAAGTTTATTGACGAATAATCGTTATCAATTTGAATTAAACCAAGATTCAGGGAGTTATAAAAATCAAACGGGTCTTGAAATCAATGTGTATGATGATAATGCAGGAAGCACACGTAGTGCTCATACATTATCTGGCGGTGAAAGTTTTATTGCGGCACTAGCTTTAGCCTTGTCTTTAGCTGAAGTGATTCAAGAACAGGCCGGTGGTGTTTTAATTGAAGCTTTATTCATTGATGAAGGATTTGGTTCTTTAGATGAAGAAGCCCTAGAAATGGCAATGGAGGCGTTAGAAACAATCGAAAATGAAGGAAGAATGATCGGTATTATCAGCCATGTAAGTGAATTAAAAGCAAGGATTCCACAGCAATTACAAATCAAAACAAATGGAAATGGTCAAAGTCAAGTGACCTATCAAACGGCTTAAACAGTCTAGGAGGTGAGAGTATGAAGTGGAGTATTCCAGAACGAATCGTTGAACGCGGCAGGGATTATATGAAAGAAGGCAGAGTTTTGTCAGTCGTACAGGACGCTGAGAGAAAAGTTTGGCACGCAGAAGTTCTGGGGAATGAACTGTATCGTGTGCAATTAGATGGAACGGCTAAAGAAAATGATATTTGTGAATGTCCATATTGGAAAGATCACGGTTATTGTAAGCATACGGTGGCTGTTGAGTTATATTTACGTCAAAAAGGAACGTCACGAATCATTAAAGCAGACCAACCTGTTACCTTTGAAAAACGATCTGTGTCTATTTCAGAAATGTTTACCAAAGGGTTTGCCAAGCTAAATCAAGTTGAAGAAAAAAGTAAAATTACGCCGCTGACTGTTGAATATATCGTCGATGTTATTGAGACGAATAGTTATTATCCGGAATTAGCTGTTTTAGGTGTTTCATTGCGTCTTGGAAATCAAGGGGTGAAACCTAAAACCTATATTATCAAAAATATTGGTGAGTTTTTCCAGACCTTTCAAAAGGAAGGTAGTTTTTTAATCAATAAACAGCATCATTTTGATTTA
Source organism: Enterococcus ureasiticus (assembly GCF_001730285.1). GTDB lineage: Bacteria > Bacillota > Bacilli > Lactobacillales > Enterococcaceae > Enterococcus_L > Enterococcus_L ureasiticus. Next base: position 886,317 of record NZ_MIJZ01000001.1, on the reverse strand, counting down.
GTGAAAGAAGCTTTTTCAATTGAAAACCAAGAGTTGCTAGAGCAACTTTCTGCCATTTATCAAACCAGTCAATTACTTGGTGCTAATGGGATTCAAGTCAAAGGGAAAATCGATAAGCGGTACCTTGTGCTACCGATCGACCAAGGACAAAAACTACTTGAAAAAATGAGCCTGATTCCTCATTTTCAATTGAACGATGAGGGGAAAAAATATCGACACCTTTCGTTTGTGAACGGAACGTTACCGATCTTTTTTGATATAAGCAAACAACTAGATGGTTCGTATAAATTGGCGATTGATGACCAGATAACAACATTTTTATCACATTATCAATGGGGTTTCAGTCAAGATCAGGTCTATATTTTTACACAAGAACAAGAAGCAATCTACACGACGTTATTACAATTACTAAAACGGGTCGAAAAACCTGAGATCATGTATGAAAAACCAGAGTTGTCTGATTTATTTGGTAGTGTTATTCCCTTACTGAAAAAAATAGGTACAGTGACAGTCAGTGAAGAAGTTACACAAGAAGTGGTTTATCATCCCTTAGAAACAATCTTTATTTTTCGCAAAATCAAAGGAATGATCAAGGTTAGGGTCGATTTTACTTATGGAGAAGTTGTTTTTTCAACGGATGATGAACATTCAGTTGCCTCAGGAGCGAATCAGGAAGTTGTGCGTGACGGTAAAAAAGAACAAGAAATTTTAGAACAATTAGCAGCTTTCGGTTACCAAAAAGTTACCGATGGTTATGAGAAATCTTTGCCGGCGGGTGAACGTTTGTATTATTTCTTTAAAGCAGAAGTGCCGACTTTCCGTCGTTTAGGTGAAGTTCGTATGGGGAAAAAATTGCGGGAATTATATTTAGATGCGGCTCATCATCAACCGCTGATCGAAGTTTCTGACTCTGATTCTTGGTTGGATGTGCGTTTTGATATCACTGGAATTGCAGAACAGGAAATCGATGCGGTTTTAGCAAGTTTATTACGAAATGATCGTTTTTATACTTTGGAGACGGGAGAAGTTCTATCGTTAGATTCAGAAGAATTTCAGCAGACAAGTGAAGTTTTGACGATGTTGAGAAAGAATATGAAGAATGTTCAGGGAACGATTCAAGTACCCAGAAATCAAGGTTTAATGATCGAAAGTATGCTTGAAAACAATACTAGAGCACATTTTTCAGACTCTTTTAAAGAAATGGTTTCAAATCTAACTCATCCAGAAAACTTTGAAGCTGTGTTACCTGAAAAAATCCAAGCAACACTTAGAAGCTATCAAATCGACGGCTTTAAATGGCTAAAAATGCTTAGCTATTATCAATTTGGCGGTATTTTAGCAGATGAAATGGGTCTTGGGAAAACACTTCAAACGATCACCTATTTATTATCTGAAAAAGAAGAACAAAAGCAAACAGGAGCAGCGTTGATCGTGGCACCTGCCAGTCTGATTTATAACTGGGCAGCGGAACTAAAGAAGTTTGCTCCAGATCTGCAAGCAGAAGTTGTTGCTGGAAATAAATCAGAACGTGAAAAGTTGGCAAATCAAGAAAATCTTGATGTATTGATCACCTCATATGCTAGTCTTAGACAAGATATTGATATGTATCAAGGACTGAATTTAGGTTATTTGATTTTAGATGAAGCCCAAATGGTGAAGAATAGTGGAACCAAAACAGCTCAAGCCTTAAAAAGTTTGACAGTCCCACAACGGTTTGCCTTAAGTGGAACACCAATCGAAAATAATTTAGATGAGCTGTGGTCGATTTTCCAAATGATCATACCTGGCTTATTCCCATCGAAAACTCTATTTAGATCAATGAAGCCAGAAGAAATTGCTAAAATGATCCAGCCGTTTATTTTACGACGAGATAAGAAAACAGTATTGGCAGACTTGCCTGATAAGATCGAAAGTAATTTGTACAGTGTTCTTACAGAAGAACAAAAAACAGTTTACTTAGCGTATCTAAAACAAATGCAAGAAGATGTCAGCCAAATGGATCAGGATTCCTTTAAGAAGAATCGCTTGAGTATTTTAGCAGGATTGACTCGTTTACGCCAAATTTGTTGTGATCCTAGCTTGTTCATTGATGATTACACTGGTGGTTCTGGGAAATTAGAGCAGGTCAAAGACTTGCTAGTAGCTGCTAAAGAAAACAATCGACGTGTGTTGCTTTTTTCTCAATTTACAAGTATGTTGTCAATCATCGAAAAAGAGTTACATGAATTAGACTTATCGACGTTCTATTTAAGAGGAAGTACGAAACCTAAGGAACGGATGGAAATGGCAGATGCGTTTAATGCGGGTGAAAAGGATGTCTTCTTGATTTCATTGAAAGCTGGTGGAACAGGTTTAAACTTAACAGGTGCTGATACTGTGATTCTTTACGATTTATGGTGGAATCCAGCAGTGGAAGAGCAAGCAGCCGGACGCGCACACCGAATCGGCCAAAAAAATGTTGTAGAAGTGTGGCGAATGATTGCAGAAGGTACCGTTGAAGAAAAAATGGACTCCTTACAGCAGGAGAAACGTGAACTGTTCCAAAAAGTGATCCAAGGAAACGAAGAGCAGTTAGCGAAAATGACTGAAGATGATATTCGAATGATCTTGAGTATTGGTGAATAAGGAAAAATGCAGCGTAGACTTAGAGAAAAAACTAAGCATACGTTGCATTTTTTTTATGAAAATAATGATTGAATCGTAGGAAATAAATCATCAAATGAGGTAACTTCTTTAATATGATAAGCTTCTTCATCACTAGGCATTTCACGTAAACGATGATTGAACCATAAAGATTTCCAGCCACCATTTTTAGCACCTGCAATATCATTTTCAAAGCTATCTCCGACATACAATGTACGTTCGCAGTCCATACCAAACTCTTTTGCAGCTAAATCAAAAATTTCTCTTTCTGGTTTTTGAAAGCCAGTACTTTGAGAAATAATAATGTTGTCAGTTGGTACCCAATTTTCTAATTGAAGCTGTTTTACTTTTTTAAATTGATGATCTGTAGGGCCATTTGTAATGATTCCCATCGGAATGTTTTTCTCTTTTAAGAAATCAAAGACTTTTTTTACTTCTGGATGCATCACGATATTATCCAATTCATCTTCGTATGTTTTTTGGAAAGTAAGTCCATCTTCTTGTGAAACAGTTGGATAATTTAGATCTTTTAGCGATTCATTGATTCGGAAAAAACGCATATACTCAAGAGTCCATTCATTCGCCATGACCTTTGGAAAGGTTTCATCGCTATGAAAACGAAAGCGAATATATAATGCATGCATGTCTTCATCTTTCACACAAGGAAAGACTGATTTGATTGCGTTTCTAAAAGGTTGTTGCTGGTCGTAAATTGTATCATCAACATCAAAAACAATAGTTTTCATTAAAAATAGTGCACCCCTTAATAATTTTCAGAAAAATTTTCAAAATCCTTTTCCATTGTAGCGAACTTTTTCACAAAAGAACAGAAAGAAAATTTTAATTTAGATTAGAAAGCTGACAAGGTAGGAATAATGAGGCAGAGATTCTCAAGCAAGCTCAGTAAATTAAAACATAGAAAAAAAGTGATTTCTTAACCATAAAGCGAATAAAAAAACATATTTTGAAAATTTATTCTTCAAAAAAGTAATGTCGATAGTAAATTTTTGAAGTAGAAAAAAAATCCTACATTTAGTATAATAAAAAACAGAAACACCGATCAGGCCTATCTTCCCCAAGACATAAGCAACTCATCGGTGTTTTTTATGATGTACATGTATACCTCTAATTTAACAAATAGTTTTTATATTTTCAAGTGATTGACATAACACTTGCTAGCGCTTTTCAAAATGTATAAAAAACTGGTAAGAATGTCTTCTACCCATTTTTTACTGTGACGTTAGTTCCTTTTTTGTATCCCAAATAGCGAAGATTGCACCAAAAATAATCGATAGTACCGACCAGATATAGAGATCGACGTATCCACCTGCAAGTAAAAATGCGATGATTCCTCCAGCAATATAGAATCCAGCTGCCACAAAAACTCCATTACCAGGAGAACTTCGAGTTGTAAACGCAACGATTCCTACGACACAAGATTGAAATAGGACGAATAACGACAAAATAATACTAATAATACCAATAACTAATTTTGCTGTTTTCACTTAAACACTCCTTAAAATAATAAACCAAAACTTTGAATTACCAACATATTCCTAACTATAATAAAGTTAAAATAACAAATTATCAATATGAAATTCCGTTTATCAGTATTATATTTTGGGGATATTAGTCAATAAAACGAAAACCTCTTTTTTTGAAGGAACTTGGTAGAAGAGTTGCTTTTGATCCAACAATTTTTTTCTTTTTTTGTGAAAAATTAAGGGCGTTCAAACTTTGCATCCTCTTCTTTCTTTGCGTATAATAGTCATAGTGTCATAAGAAAGGGGAGTTTATGTTAAAACGATTTTTTAGTTATTATAGACCATATAAGCACTTATTTATTTTAGATTTTGGTTGTGCTGTTCTAGCTGGTTTACTGGAATTATCATTTCCAGTTGTTGTGAATCAAGTTATCGATAAAATCATGCCTAAGGGAAATTTTAGATTGATTGCCTTAGCCTGTATCGGTTTGCTTTTATTTTATATACTTAATACCTTTTTACAGTATATTGTGGTATTTTTTGGTCATAAATTGGGGGTAAATATTGAAACCGATATGCGTCGTGAACTTTATGGTCATTTACAGACGCAACCGTTTGAATATTACGACAATCAAAAGACTGGGAAATTGATGAGCCGTTTAACAACAGATTTATTTGAAATTTCTGAAGTTGCTCATCATGGACCAGAAGATGTATTTATCACAGTAATGACTTTAGTTGGGGCATTTTACTTAATGCTTCGAATTCATGTACAGCTAGCTTTGGCTACGTTTATTGTATTGCCATTTATTACAATCGCCTTGGTTTTTTTCAATAAGAAAATGACAAAGGTCAATACAAAAATTTACGATAACCTTGGTGAATTTAATGCGGGAGTTGAAGCTTCAGTCAGTGGAATTCGTGTGACACAGTCTTTTGCTAACGAGCCATTTGAGCGTCAACGCTTTGAAGGGTTGAATCAAGCATACCGCCAATCAAAAATCACATTCTATAAAGTGATGGGAATTAGTTCGGCGTACAATTACTTTTTAATTCGTTTAATCAATTTGTTTACACTGATTTTTGGTGCATATTATACGATTAAAGGCGAAATTACAGATGGCCAATTTGTTGGATTTATTCTATTATCGAATGTGTTTATTCGTCCAATTGAAAAAGTCAATAATATGATCGAAAGCTATCCAAAAGGAATCGCTGGATTTAGAAGATTTACTGAAGAAATCGATAAGAAGCCTGCAATCCAAGATAAGCCTGATGCAATAACAGTGGATCATTTGCATGGTGATATTATCTATGATGATGTTTCATTTTCTTATGCTGATTCTACGAAAGTATTGAATCATATCAATTTGCAAATCGTACCTGGTGAAACGGTCGCTTTTGTAGGACAAAGTGGTTCAGGAAAAACAACACTATGTAACTTGTTACCGCGCTTTTATGAAGTAACAGAAGGGCAAATTACCATTGACGGAATCAATATTCAAGACATGACACTAACTTCATTGAGAAGTCAAATCGGGATTGTCCAACAAGATGTTTTTTTATTTCCTGGAACGATTCGGGAAAATATTGCTTATGGTAAACTTGATGCAACAGAAGAAGAAATCCAAAATGCTGTAAAGTTAGCTCATTTAGAAAAAGTAGTCGATCAAATGTCGGACGGTTTAAATACGATGATCGGTGAGCGAGGCGTTAAACTTTCAGGTGGGCAAAAACAACGGGTAGCAATTGCTCGTATGTTTCTAAAAAATCCGCCGATTTTAATTTTGGATGAAGCAACGTCTGCATTAGATACTGAGACAGAACAAGTGATCCAAGAATCGCTGAATTCTTTAGCGGAAGGTAGAACAACATTAATAATTGCCCATCGCTTGGCAACGATCAAACATGCGACACGGATCATTGTCGTCAGTGACAAAGGAATATTAGAAGAAGGAACACATGAAGAATTACTTGCAAAAGGTGGACATTATCGTCGATTGCATGATGCACAATTCAGAGACTAATAAAAAAGAGGACGAGACAAAAGTGTTTATTTCCGAAGAAGTTACTTTTTTCTCGTCTTTTATTCGTATTTAGAGCCCGAAACAAAACCGATGTTTAGTTTTGTTTCGGGCTCTTTTTTAAGTTCTTTTACGAGGTTTTCTTCCTAGACCAATGGCATTTTTCATTCGCTGTAACGTTTTATTAGCAACTAGGCGAGCTTGTTCAGCACCTTTATCAAGGATGTCATCTAATTCATCAGAAGCGAGTAATGCATGATAACGCTCTTGGATTGGAGTCAGTAAGTCAACGACTGCTTCAGCTAGATCAGATTTAAAGTCGCCATATCCTTTTCCTGCATATGCTTCAACTAATTCGTCTACTGGACGACCTGTAGAAGCAGAGAAGATATTTAGTAAATTAGAAATACCTGGTTTGTTTTCTGGATCGTATTCAATGATTCCTGTGGAATCAGTTACGGCCGATTTGATTTTTTTACGGATGATATTTGGCTCTTCTAGCATTGAAATGAAACCTTTAGCATTTGAATCTGATTTACTCATTTTACTAGTTGGATCCTGTAAGCTCATCACGCGTCCGCCTTGTTCAGCGATTTTTACTTCTGGAAGCACTAAAATTTCTTGATTTGCTTGACCATAACGCTTATTGAATCGTTCTACAAAATCACGCGTTAATTCTAAGTGTTGTTTTTGGTCATCTCCCACAGGAACAAGGTTTGCATTATACAAAACAATGTCTCCTACCATTAAAGGTGGATACGTTAAAAGACCAGCGCTCACCCCTGTACGACCATTTTTTTGTGATTTATCTTTAAATTGAGTCATACGCTCTAATTCACCGATAGTTGTATTGCATTGAATAATCCATGCAGCCTCAGCATGAGCCGAAACCTCAGATTGAATGAAGATCGTTGCTTTTTCAGGATCAAGCCCTACAGCTAGATACAGAGCTGCTAAACCGCGTGTCTGTTGACGAAGTTTCAAAGGATCTTGTGGAACTGTGATTGCATGTTCATCAACAATACAAAAATAACAGTTATAACTATTTTGTAATTCAATAAATTGTTTCATTGCACCAATATAATTTCCAATCGTTGGTATTCCGCTAGGCTGAATACCAGAAAAAATTGTTTCCATAAAGTAACCACCTTAATCTATTAATAAAAAAGTCATTACTATCATTATACAGCTAAAAATGAAAAAAAACAGGATTACCGAAAAAAAATAAAATGTCAGAATTTTTAGACTAGTACAGTTGTAGCAGATTATGAAAGCTGTATCAGTTTTGTAAGTTTTGAAAACGTTATAATTTTATATGGTAAAAAAACGAACTTTATTTCAATATTTTAAAAAAACACGTAAAATAACGAAAAATTATGTTTTTTCTTGGAAAAAGAGCTAGTATTTTTATTAGAAATTGGGTATACTTACATTAAATAGGAAAAAGTTCGGTTTCCTGTTTCAAAAAAGTGATGAGAATCACAAAAAGGAGTGATGCACATGTTGACACTTTATACTTCCCCAAGTTGTACGTCTTGCCGTAAGGCTCGTGCATGGTTGCAAGAACACGAGATTCCATTCAAGGAAAGAAATATCTTCTCAGAACCATTGAATATTTCTGAATTGAAAGCAATTTTGCGAATGACAGAAGATGGAACAGAGGAGATTATCTCTACTCGTTCTAAAGTTTTCCAAAAACTTAATATGGATTTGGATGAACTTCCGTTGCAGGACTTGCTAGAGTTAGTAAAAGAGAATCCTGGATTGTTGCGTCGACCAATAATGATTGATGAAAAAAGATTACAGGTTGGTTTTAATGAGGATGAAATTCGACGTTTCTTGCCAAGAGGAGTTAGGCAGTTGGAATTACGTCAAGCGCAATTGATGGCAGGTTTATAAAATGCAAAAAGGAGAACCTTTGTCCTTGTGACAAAGGTTTTCTTTTTCTATTATTTTTTACATAGCAAGTTATTTATTTCTTTTTTTAAAATAATTATAAAAAAAGAGCATATAATTATATAAGACAACTTTTTAGGAATATACTAAGACAGCAGTTTATTTAAGAATATTGTTACTTTTCCCTTTACATTTGGCGTGATTCCGCTACAATGTACGTAAGAATAAGTTTCCTGATTAGCAAAAGTGAGGTGTAGCGACATGGAAATGGAACATATCAATGAAAATACCATACGTGTGTTGATCGGCAATGAAGATTTAGCTGATAGAGGAATCACCTTTTTAGATTTACTCGGCAATCACAAAGAAGTAGAGAACTTTTTCTACAGTATTTTAGAAGAAGTTGATGTGGAAGATGAATTTCAGGGCAGTGAAGCTGTTACTTTTCAGGTTCTGCCAAAAAGTGATGGATTGGAACTATTTATTAGTAAGAATGCATCGATTGATGAAGTATCTAACTTTGAAGGCTTTAACGATCTTAATTCAGAAGAAGTTAGTAATATAATTCGTAAACAAATCGAAGAAGATTTTGCTGATGAAACACAGGATTTTGCTGATAGCACAGTAAAGAATTTAGTGTTTGAACTTAAAGATTTTGATACAATGGTCCAACTAGCAAATGAAGTATTCTTGCAGTCTGTTATAGCGAATTTATATACATTTAAAGGAACATATTATCTCCAAGTTATTTTCTTATTGGATGAATTAGGCAAAACGGATGTAGAAAATGAATTAGCTCAGTTATTGGAATTTGCAGATTTATCTGCGGTGACATCTGAGACATTGGCTGAATACGGAACATGCATCATGGAACGTAATGCCTTGGAGTTAACAAGATACTACTTTGATTAAACTTTAAAAACTGAGACAAAGCGATTATGCTTGGTCTCGGTTTTTTTGATGAATCAACATTTTTTCTGCGTATCTTAATTATGAGGTGAGTTATATGTTGAATGCATATTCAAAAGACAAAGAAATTGTAACATTGTTGAATTTATCTAGAGAAAAGATCGAGCAACTAAAAGGCAAAAATTATTTTTGTCCAGCCTGTAGTGATCCTGTTCGGATAAAGAATGGTAAGGTTAAATTACCGCATTTTTCTCATTATAGTAACAGCACTTGCAGTATGTATTCAGAAGGTGAGACGGTAGAACATTTGGCACTAAAAGAAGCTTTTGCGAAATGGTGTGAGAAAGAAGGAATTGAATATGAATTAGAAAAATATTTACCTGAGTTGAATCAGCGTCCAGATCTTTTGATAGGGAATATTGCATTAGAGATTCAGTGCAGTCCCTTAAGCACGCAGCGATTAATTGAGCGAACCAGAAGCTATCAAAAACATGACTATATTCCGATTTGGATCTGTGGTAAAAAGTTATTTTCTAATCGCCAAACTTTAAACGAATTAGCTAAAAACCTGTGTTATTATTCTGATGGATTAGGTTTTTATTTGTGGACAGCGGATTGGGAAAAAGAAGAATTAACTTTGCATGTGCATATCGAAGAAGATTGGAAAAAGAGAATGTACTCTTTAAAAAAAAGCTGGTCTTTTTATAGTGATTTTTTACTAAAAATTTTAAATTTTCCTAAGAAACCTAAAATGTACATCCAACGAAAATTTAAAATCGGAGAGCTGATGCAGGAGTATTATTCTGAGTTGAATAGAAAATTATATACGAGGGATGAGAAGATAAGGATGCTTCAAGCTGAATTATATAACAATCGCTTTCATCTGCTTCAATTGCCGAATTGGTTTTATTATCCAGGTCTTCATATTTTCTGTTGTAGAGGATCTGATATGTTATTGAAAGTTCGAATTTGGAATTTGGTACAGTTTTTTGATCAGAATGTTTTTGAGGATTCAGAATTGATTCAATTATTGGAAACGGAGTTGGATCAATCAATTGAATTATTTTATGAGTTGCCAAATATTCCTTTTAGAACTGTTCAAACGTATTGCTTAAATCAAATACTTATTTATTTGATCGCTTGTAATCATTTAGTTAAAGTTGACAATGGTTGGAAAGTAAATGCAAGCAACGCTGAGCAAAGGATTTCAGATGTGGAAGAGTGGTTGAAAAAAATAGAAAATAAGTACCTAATAACTGCTACTCCTTTAAAAAATGTGATAAGATAAAACTATGTAAGAATAACTTAAAAAGGAGCCGATGTAATGAGTGAAGCAAAGCAATTACCAGAACGTTCGAGTCTGCCAATTGAGAAAACGTGGGACTTGACCAAGATTTTTAAAGATGATCAAGCTTTTGATGAAGCCTTTCAAGCACTGTCAGATGAATTAAAAGAAGTTGAACAGTTTAAGGGAACGTTAGCGAAAGATAGCGAGGCATTTTTAGGTAGTATTGAGATGCTATTAAGTATTTATCGTAAAATTGAAGTAATTTATGTTTATGCTCATTTAAAAAATGATCAAGACACTACCAATACAACTTACCAAGCTTTGTATGCCAGAGCCAGTTCTTTATTAGCACAAGCAAGCGAAGCTGTTGCGTGGTTTGAACCAGAAGTATTATCTTTAAGTGATGATAAGATTTGGGGCTATTTTGATGAAAATTCGAAGTTAGAAATCTATCGTCATTTTATTGAAAATATTTTGAGTGATCGTCCACATATTTTATCTGCTGACCAAGAAGCATTATTAGCTGGTGCCGGTGAAATTTTTGAAGCGTCGAGCAATATTTTTTCTATCTTAAATAATGCAGATTTAAAATTTCCAGTGATCGAAAATGAGAATGGTGAAAAAATTCAGCTAACACACGGCGTATATGGGCAGTTAATGGAAAATATCGATAGAAGTGTTCGTGAAGAAGCTTTTAAAGGTCTTTATACTGTCTATGACCAATTCAAAAATACCTTTGCCCAAACGTTGAGTTCACATGTGAAGGCTCACAATTATAAGGCTAAAGTTCGTAACTACTCTTCAGCAAGAGAAGCGGCGTTAAGCAATAACCATATACCGGAAAGTGTTTATGATACATTGATAGATGTGGTGAATCAAAACCTACCATTACTGCACCGTTATGTGTCTTTACGTAAACGTTTATTGAAGTTAGATGAACTTCACATGTATGACATGTACACGCCGATCTTGGGTGAGGCTTCAATCAAATATTCGTATGAAGAAGCTAAAGAAAAAGCAATCACTGCCTTAAATCCAATGGGCGAGGAATATTTAAATGTAGTGAAAACGGCATTTAATGACCGTTGGATCGATGTTGTTGAAAACCAAGGGAAACGTAGTGGAGCCTATTCATCTGGGGCTTATGATACAGCGCCTTATATCTTAATGAACTGGCACGATAGTTTAGATCAATTGTATACGTTAGTTCATGAAATGGGCCATAGTGTTCATAGTTATTTCACGCGTAATAATCAGCCTTATGTTTATGGAGATTATTCTATTTTCTTAGCGGAAATTGCTTCAACAACTAACGAAAATCTTTTAACAGAATATTTATTAGAAACAGAAACGGATCCTCGAATTCGTGCATATGTATTAAATCATTATTTAGATGGTTTTAAAGGCACTATTTTCCGTCAAACACAATTTGCAGAATTTGAACACTTTATTCATACTGAAGATGCTAAAGGGACACCATTAACTAGTGAGTATTTGGGCGATTATTATGGAGAGTTAAATCAGAAATATTATGGTCCTGAAGTGATGAAAGATCCTGAAATTTCTTTAGAGTGGTCACGTATTCCTCATTTTTATTACAATTACTATGTCTATCAGTATGCAACAGGTTTTTCAGCCGCATCAGCTTTAGCCAATAAAATTTTAGCCAATGAGCCGCTTGCGTTGGATAACTATTTGACTTATTTGAAGTCAGGTAGCAGTGATTATCCAATAGAAGTAATGAAAAAAGCTGGAGTAGATATGACAAAACCGCAATATATAGAAGATGCTATGCATGTTTTTGAAACAAGATTAGGTGAGCTTGAAGAACTTGTCGCGTCTTTAGAACAATAAAATAAACTGCTTCTCTCAATTATTAAGAGAAGCAGTTTATTTTTTAAAGTAAATGCAAATGTCCGTGTGGAACTCGAGGTTCGTTATAATGGTTTAATTCAAACTTCTCATGAAAATACTGGAGATTATCTTCAGATGTTTCACAAAGTCTTTTGATTTCATCCATGGATTCACAGTCTTCTACGAGTACGCCGAAATCACGATCACAAGTATAATTGTAAACTACTGCTGAAGGATGTTTTGCAATTCCCATTTCACGAGCAATTTGTTGATCCGTTTGAAAAGATTCTTTTACAAAATCAGATTGACGATCGGCTTTAAACATATCTAAATCGCCGCCAGCTTCGACTACCAGTTTTTCGGCTAGTTCTGAAGAGTAGGGAATGTTATCTACTGCGACAGCTTTTTGTAAGCCAAGAAGTAAATGGCGTCCTTTTTTCTTTCCTTGTAATTGTGCTGCTTTATAATCTAATGCAGCTGAATAAATATCTTCAAACAATTGATTACGTTGTTCAATATCATGTGTTGGAATATCAAATAACTTTATAAGATGGTTTATGGTTCTCATATTAACGAGTGGGATGAAACGAAATTGAATTTTTTTGTTTTCAGTTTCAACCAATTTTAAAATATCCTTTTCTACGTTGAGACAAATGCCCCCCAAAGGATTAACGAACAGATAAATTTCAATCATTCATACTTCCTCCAATTTGACCCTTTTGCGACTAGACATCATTTCTCAACTAAGTGTCCCTAATTTATCAGAAAATCTGGGAAAAATGAAATGATATGTTTTCACTATAATAACTTCTTAATCTTTTTCTTTTGAGCTTAACATCATCCGTTGGATTTTGTTTGGTGACGGGGATTCTTTGATAGTCAAAGTATCCAATAAGGCAAGAAAGTCTCTCTTTCCATTAACGTCGTCATCTACTTCTAATTCCAATTCAAAATCATGCTGCTCATTGTACCAACTTTCATCTAGCGCGAGTAAACCTTGGGGAAGTTTTATTTCTGCACGTTTAGTTGTTAGGTTGCCAATTAAACGTAAATCATCTTTGTCGATTCCTAAAGTAGTTAACTTGTTGTAAACATTTCCAGAATTTGGAAGTGAAGTCGATTCAACGATCTGATGAGCTTCTTCAATAGAAAGTGCATCGTTAATTTCAAGTAGACCAACTTTTTCAGGTATTTTCAAAGTGATTTCTGCATTCTTTGATAGTATACGAACTCTTAAACCGATATGTTTCTTTTTTAGTTGAAAATCGGCTGAATCAAAATAATAATTGGTTTGTGTAAAAAATTGTTCTTCTTTTAGTTGAAAGTAGTCAATAATACGGGAAAACTCTTCGATAGATAATAATGTTTTAAATTCTATTTCTAAATTTTCACTCACTGTTATTTGACCCACCTTCTTTAATTTAATTCAATTTTTGCATACTTTACCCATTTACGTCAAGAAAAGTGAACTAGAAGTTAAAAAATTCGCTATTGTCGAAAAATTATAGACAATTTCTCAAATTGCCCTATTTTTCACATCTCTATGGTAAAATAAGCTGTGAATCAAATTCAAAGAAATAGAGGGATTAGGATGGAGAAAGAGTGGGAGCTTTTTCTGGCACCGTATGAACAGGCTGTTGGAGAAATGAAAGTTAAGCTGCGCGGTATCCGCAAGCAGTTTCGAGAGCAAAATAAACATACACCTATTGAGTTTGTAACGGGGCGAGTGAAACCTGTTGATAGTATTTTAACGAAGGCAGCATTGCGCAATATATCGGTTGATCGTTTAGAAGAAGAGATGCAAGATATCGCTGGACTTAGGATCATGTGCCAATTTGTTGAGGATATTCGGCAAGTTGTGGATATCATCCGCAATCGTAAAGATTTGAAAATCATTCAAGAACGAGATTACATTACAAATAAAAAAGAGAGCGGCTATCGTTCATATCATTTGGTAATCGAATATCCAGTTCAACTGATAACAGGTGAAAAAAAGATTTTGGCTGAAATTCAAATACGTACCTTAGCCATGAATTTTTGGGCGACAATCGAACATTCATTAAATTATAAATACCAAGGTGCTTTTCCAGAAGAAATGAAAGAGCGGTTGCAGCGTGCTGCCGAAGCGGCTTACCAATTAGACGAAGAAATGTCAACGATCCGTGAAGAAATCCAAGAAGCACAACATCTTTTCTCACATGGTCGAGGAAAGTCGAAGGATAATTACTATCAAAAATTCAATGATAATAAAGAGATGTTAAATAAAGAACAGGGGGAGTAGGATGAAAGTTTCGATCGTTCATAATCATGAACATAAATCAAATGAGGTTACCCGCCATTTACTCCTGCTTTTAAAGAAAAATAAAATCGAAATTGATGACCATCAACCAGATCTTGTGATTTCTGTGGGTGGAGATGGTACATTATTATCAGCGTTCCATCGTTTTAGTCATCGACTTGATGAAGTCAGTTTTTTAGGTGTTCATACGGGGCACCTAGGATTTTATACAGACTGGCGGGATTATGAGCTGGAAGAATTAGTTCAAAGCCTTTTAGTTCATCAAGAAAAAAGTATTAGCTATCCTTTGCTGGATGTGAAGATCAGTTTTCATGGTAATAAACCAGATAAGCATTTTTTAGCTTTAAATGAATCAACGATCAAACGGGCAAATCGTACTATGGTCGCGGATGTTTTTATCAAAGATGAGTTATTTGAACGATTCCGTGGAGATGGTTTATCTGTTTCTACGCCAACAGGATCGACAGCTTATAATAAAAGTATTGGCGGAGCTGTGCTTCATCCCAGTATTAATGCGTTTCAACTTGCCGAGATTGCTTCATTGAATAATCGTGTTTTTAGAACATTAGGCTCACCAATCGTGATCGCACATACAGAATGGGTGGAAATCAAGTTGCAGGAAAGTAACGATTATTTGATTACAGTTGATCAATTAGATATTTATCAAGATGATATCAAGTCGATTTACTATCGTATTGCGGATGAGCGCATTCATTTCGCATCATATCGACATATGCATTTTTGGCATCGCGTTAAAGATGCCTTTATTAGTGAGGATTAATAACTTAATGGAATTTAATTGGACAGTAGAAAAAAAAGAACCGCAGCAAGTAAAAAACTTTTTAAAAGAGCAAGGGATATCTAAAGGACTTCTAGCCAAAATCAAATTTCAAGGTGGAAAAATCGAGGTCAATCAGTCCGTTGAAAATGTGTTATTCATATTATCTGTCGGAGATCAGGTGAAAATCACGATCCCAGATGAAAAAGAACATGAGACGTTACTTGTTGATGATGTACCGATCGATATTATTTTTGAAGATGACCATTATTTAGTAGTCAATAAACCAGCAGGGATTGCGTCAATTCCTGCTCAATATCATCCTAATGGAACCATGGCGAATCGAGTGAAAGCTTATTTTAAAGCACAAAATTATCAAGATCAAGTGATCCATGTGGTGACTCGATTAGATAGAGATACGACTGGTTTGATGTTGTTTGCTAAACATGGTTTTGCTCATGCGATGTTAGATCAGGAGTTGCGCAAAAAAGAAGTAATCAAGATTTATCAAGCCTTGATCGGTGGTGACGTATTACGTTTAAAAGAACATGAAACAATAAAACTTCCGATTGGGCGTGATTTATCTTCTATCTTAAAAAGAACCATTGTCGAAACAGGACAACAAGCTGAAACAGAATATTGGCTGAAGAAACGTAAAAATGATCAAGCATTAGTAGATATTCAGCTTCATACAGGAAGAACACACCAAATCAGAGTGCATTTTGAAGCCATTGGGTGCCCTTTATTAGGTGATAACATGTATGGTGGTAAAATGGATAGCGGTATTGAGCGTCAGGCGTTACATTGCTGTCAATTGAGTTTTATCCACCCATTTACGAAGCAACGCTTAAAATTAACTTCTCCTTTAGCAGAAGATATGAAGAAAATTGTAGATCAACTTTAGATTGAAAGGAGCGGATTGGGTGAACGAAGGACAAGAAATGGAAGACCATTTCTCTTTGCTGTTAGAGAAATTAAAAGACCAGCAGATGGTTGAGTTTCGCGAGCTGTTTTTAGCGCTCCATATTTATGAGCAAGGACAATTTTATCAATCGATCGATGAAGCAGATAGAAAACAAATATATAGTTACCTATCACCAAAAGAGCTAGCAGATATGTTTGATGTTATCGAAGAAGATAACGAAAACATGAAGGATTATATTGCTGAAATGCGTCCAAGTTATGCAGCTGAAATGCTATCAGAGATGTACACGGATAACGCAGTTGATTTACTTAATATGCTAGATAAAAGTCAAAAGGCGAAATATCTAAGTTTGATGAGCACAGAAGATGCTGGTGAGATCAAAGAATTACTGCATTATGAAGATGATACAGCGGGATCAATCATGACGACCGAATTCGTCTCTATTGTTGCGAATCAAACCGTTCGTTCTGCCATGTATGTGTTGAAAAATCAGGCGGATGTAGCTGAAACAATTTATTACGTGTATGTGGTAGATCAGGAAAACCATTTAGTCGGGGTTATTTCATTACGTGATTTGATCGTAAATGATGATGATACAATGATTGCAGACGTTTTGAGTGAGCGGGTCATTTCAGTCCACGTAGGTGATGACCAAGAAGACGTTGCACAAACGATTCGAGATTATGATTTCCTAGCATTGCCAGTTACAGATTATGATGATCATCTTTTAGGAATCGTAACAGTTGATGATATTATCGATGTTATTGATGATGAAGCAGCTAGTGACTATTCAGGTTTGGCCGGGGTCAATATTGAAGAAGTCAGTGAAAATCCAATCAAGGCAGCTTCAAAACGTTTGCCTTGGTTAATTACATTATTATTTTTAGGAATGTCTACAGCAACCTTAATCAGCCATTATGAAGAGTTAGTTAGTGAAGCAAGTATTTTAGCTGTATTCATTTCATTGATCACAGGAACTGCCGGAAATGCAGGTACACAATCGTTAGCCGTAGCAGTTAGAAGGTTAGCGATATCAGATGAAAAAGATAATAATTTTGGTCGTTTGATTATTAGTGAAGTGTTAACAGGTCTAGTGACTGGTGCTGTAACGGGCGTGTCGATATTTATTGTTGTTGGGATTTGGCAGCATAATTTTCCGCTAGGATTTGTGATTGGGATGGCTATGTTATGTGCAATAACCGTTGCGAACTTGGCAGGTAGTTTGATTCCAATGTTGATGGATAAATTAGGATTTGATCCAGCTGTTGCTAGTGGGCCGTTCATTACAACGTTGAGTGATTTAACCAGTGTTTTGATTTACTTTAATATTGCTAGTCTCTTTATGCAGTATTTTGTTTGAAATAATATAAAAGAAAGAGGCCGAGACAAAAGAGTTTAGCTCTGAGAAATAATAGGGAATTCATGAAAATTGCTCTTCAAATTTTTGTGTATTTCAGCTTATTTCCAAAGGAGTTGCTTTTTTCTCGCCGTTTATTCAGATTTAGAGCGTGACACAAAACTGATTTTTAGTTTTGTCCCACGCTCTTTTTATTAACCTACTATTTTGGTTCCATGTACTTCACTGACTTGTAAGGTACTTACAACAGTATCAACATTCTTGTCTGAAATACTACCGCCGGGTAAAATGATAATTCGATCGTTAGCGTAGCTAATCAACTCTTTTAGATGATCAAAATTATCTTC
Source organism: Enterococcus ureasiticus (assembly GCF_001730285.1). Classification (GTDB taxonomy): domain Bacteria; phylum Bacillota; class Bacilli; order Lactobacillales; family Enterococcaceae; genus Enterococcus_L; species Enterococcus_L ureasiticus. Next base: position 868,513 of record NZ_MIJZ01000001.1, on the reverse strand, counting down.
GATAGCCGTTCCTGCGGGTCCACCGTGTGTTAATATACGATGTACGTCATGTTCTGCTAACCAATCAATTGCTTTAAATTGATTTTCTTTGCTTAAAACATCAAAAGCCATGTGGAAAGTAATTTGCAGTCCTTCAGCAGTCTCGATCAATAATTCCAATGCTTCTTCATCCAGCCAACCGTCTTTTGTTAAGCAACCTAAAACGACACCATCTGTCCCAATTTTTTTTGCTTCAATCAGATCTGTATGCATGATTTTAAGTTCGATATCATTATATACAAAATCTCCACCTCGAGGTCTGATGATCGTCATGATTGGAATCGATTTTTCTGCGGCATACGCCACAACTTCTTCGATAACACCTGTGCTGGGTGTTGTGCCACCTACAGCAAGATTGTCACATAATTCGATTCGACCTGCACCATTGCGAATAGCAGTGGGGATATTTGTAAAATTTTCAGCACAAAATTCTTTGATCATTCGTTTCACTCCTTGTTTTTTCTTCACAGGCATTGTACCACAATTCTGGCGGTTGCCAAAGTCTTCTTCCCGTTGTAAGATAAATAGCGACAGTTTATCAGTGAGTGTCAGAATTTATAGTGAATAGGAAGTAACCTTATGTTGAAAAAAATTGATTTTGCCCGTAATTTTTTAGAAACACATCAAGAACAATTTCTTTGTCCAGTCTGTAAAAAGGCGATTCAGTTAAAAGGTTTTAGTTTGATATGTGCACAAAACCATCAATTTGATTTATCGAAAAAGGGAACTATTTATTTTCTTTCTCATAGTATTCAAACGGAATATAATAAAAAAATGTTGGTTCATAGAGGCAAGATGATTCAAAGTGGTATGTATCAGCCTTTACTTGAAAGAATTATTGATACGATGAACTTAACTGGAAATACATTGGATGTTGGATGTGGTGAGGGAAGTTTTTTATCCGAGCTTTCGAATCTAGGCTTGGCAGGTTCAAAATTTGGATTCGATATTTCTAAAGATGGGATCTATTTAGCTAGCAATCAACCAATCGAAGCTTTTTGGTGTGTAGCTGATCTGACAAATTTACCATTTGCAGACGAATCGATGGATACAGTTTTGAATATTTTTTCACCGTCTCATTACCATGAATTTAAGCGTGTGTTGAAAAAAGATGGGACAGTTATCAAAGTAATACCTGAAACTGACTATTTAAAAGAGCTAAGGGCGGCTTTTTATCCAGGAGATGAAATCAAACAAACCTATTCAAATGAAAAAGTTTTGGCAAAATTTTCTAAAGAAATGGATATTTTAGTCGATGAGCGAGTGACCTTTACGTTTGCCATACCTAAAGAGAATCGATTAGATTTATTGGAAATGTCTCCGCTTGAGTGGGGTGTTGCTGAGGAAGTAAAAGAAGTGATTCAAAAAAATCCATTGACAGAAATCACAATTGACGTTCGTGTGTTAAAAGGAAAGGTGAAATAGCGCTTACAATCGGTAAATTTGCTAAAAGGTATTGCAAAGCTCTGGTAATGGTGTTATATTACATACAAGTTGTTTTTTCATTGGTTTTTATCAGGTTCCTGTTCTGATAAAAGTTAGTGAAAAGAGCTTCACTAACGTAGCGACTCGCAGTGATTGACACCGAGGCGATACGTTTTTTTTATGTAGATTTTTGTGAAAAAAAAATAAATAATGCGCCATTCAAATGAAAGGAAACTGTACTTATGACAAATCATATTGTTTTATTTGAACCTCAAATTCCAGCAAATACTGGCAATATTGCCAGAACTTGTGCTGCAACAAATTCGCCCTTACATCTCATCGAGCCGTTAGGTTTCTCGACTGATGACAAGCACTTAAAAAGAGCTGGATTGGATTATTGGAATGATGTTAATATTATGTATCACAAGGATTTGACTGCTTTTTTAACTTATTTAGGTGATCGGCCACTGCATTTGATTACAAAATTTGCGAATCAAACGTATAGTGAAATAGATTATACTGACAATCAAGATCATTATTTTATGTTTGGTAAAGAAACAACTGGATTGCCAGAAGAATTTATGCGGGATAATGAAGAAAAATGTCTGCGGATTCCGATGAATGATGAACATGTTCGTTCGTTGAATTTGTCCAATACAGTAGCGTTGGTGGTTTATGAAGCATTGCGTCAACAGAATTTTCCAGCATTGGAATTGAAACATCACTATGAGAATGATAAATTGGATTAAAAATAATAGCAAAAAACTGTTCCCTTTGATTTTGAAGGCAACAGTTTTTTTCCATAGTAGGTGGAAACTAGTGATTATTCATGCAACTCCAAAGGTAAACCATCTGGATCAAAGAAAAATGTCATTTTTTCTCCTGTAAACGTATCTGTCCGAACGGCTTCACATTCGATTTCTTTCGCATTTAAAAAAGTAATCACTTCCTCGATCTTTTCAACTTTAAATGCTAAATGACGTAATCCTAATGCTTCAGGATATGAAGGACGTTCTGGTGCATTAGGAGAAATAAATAATTCTAACTCATAATTCCCTAATTTCAAATCAAGTTTAATATCGTTTTTATCGTCTCTTTTATGTTCTCTGATTATCTCAAAACCCAGTTTTTCTACATAAAATTCCTTCGTTTTATGATAATCAGAACAGTTGATAGCGATGTGATGAATGTGATCAAAAAACAAATCAGGTTCCTCCTTAAATAAAAAGTGAAACGAGTCCGTGTAGCCAGATACCATAAAAGCACAACGGACTCATATAGTCACGCACTCAGATATATATTTTCGCCTTTTTATTATAACCTACTTATTTTTGAAAAGCACTCACACAGTTTCGTTTTTTATAAACCTCTTAGTTAAATGGAATTTTGCCTGTGAAAATGATACACTAGATAAGATAAATAAGTGGAAATCAAAAATTAGAGGATCAATAAATAAGAATCAAGGGAGCCGAAACATGAAATTATATTTTACTCGCCATGGAAAAACGGAATGGAATCAAGAACTTAGGTTTCAAGGGATGAGTGGAGATTCACCTTTGCTTCCAACGAGCTATGAAGAAATAAAGTTATTAGGCCAAACGGTCAAAGAAGTGCCTTTTAAAAAAATCTTTTCGAGTACTTCACCACGGGCAAGAAAAACGGCTGAAGGCATTAATCAAGAACTTGAACGACCAGTAGAAATCATTTATACGGATGAGTTGAAAGAATTAGGACTTGGAAAATTAGAAGGTCAGTCTATTGCGGAAATGAGAGAAACATATGGACAAGAATTAGAACATATGCGCTATCAGCTAGATCGATACAATCCAGAAATATTTCAAGGAGAGCCAATTGAACAAGCAATTTCACGAATTTCTTCCGTTGTAAAATCAGCGGTTGATAAAGGCGATGGTCCATATCTTTTTGTAGGTCACGGTGCGTCTTTAACAGCAGCAATCCAGTCACTTTCAGGTAAAGAGTTAGGTGAGCTACGTAGTATGGGCGGTCTTAAAAATAACAGTTTGTCGATCTTAGAAATGACAGAGGATGGGGAAGAGCAATCATATACCTTAAAATTATGGAATGATGATTCTTTTTTACTATAAACTATTTTGTTGATAAAGTGAGGTGAAATCGATGGTTACATTGTTTGGAGAAGAGGAAAAAGAATATGTGGTTGGGCAAGTTCAGGCAATCTTTTTTCAAAACCCTAGCAATTTTTATAAAGTTTTGTTGGTGAAAATAACGGATACGAATACAGATTATCTAGAAAAAGAAATTGTAACAACTGGTAGTTTTGGCCAAATTCAGGAAGAAGAAATTTATCGCTTTTTTGGACATTTCGTTGATCATCCTCGTTATGGCAAACAATTTCAAGTCGATAGCTATCAGCAAGAGCGACCAACATCAGCCAGCGGCGTCGTAAATTACCTTTCAAGTGAAAAATTTCCAGGTATAGGGAAACGAACAGCTGAGAAAATCGTCGAAATTTTGGGTGAAGATGCAATCGATCGCATTATTGAAACGCCTGATGTTCTCGAAGAAGTTCCTCAATTAAATGAAAAAAAACGCCAAACAATCATTGAAACGATTCGCTTAAATCATGGCATGGAACAAGTAATTGTTGGCTTAAATCGTTATGGATTTGGTAGCCAGCTATCGTTTGCGATTTACCAAACCTATAAAGAAGAGACTTTAGATGTTATTCATGAGAATCCGTATCAATTAGTAGAAGATATTGAAGGAATTGGATTTAAACGAGCAGATAATATTGCAGAGCAATTGGGCATTGGAGCAGATTCGGATAAACGAGTGCGGGCTGCGATCACGCATGAAATTTTCCAACATTCTGTTCGCTCCGGGAATACCTACGTAGAAGCAGAAATGTTGCTTAGAGAAACAATCAATACTCTTGAAGCGAGTCGTCCAGTTGAGATTTCTCTTGATCAAGTGGCAGAACAAATCATTCATTTGGTGGAAGAAGGAAAAATTCAGCAAGAAGACACCAAGCTTTTTGAAAATAGTTTATATTTTTCAGAGTGGGGGATCGGTACTTCGATCCAACGTCTACTTTCACGAAAAAAAGAAATCAAATACGATAAAAAAGAGATCGAAAAAAATATTCGAGGCATTGAAAAACGATTAGGAATTCTTTATGGAGATTCTCAACAAGCGGCCATCGAAGAAGCGATCAAAGCACCACTTTTCATTTTGACGGGTGGTCCTGGTACCGGGAAAACAACGGTTATCAACGGAATTGTTTCGTTATTTGCAGAGTTGAATGGACTTTCCTTAGACATAAAGGATTACACGCAGGAAATGTTCCCCATTTTATTAGCGGCTCCTACAGGGCGCGCAGCTAAGCGGATGAATGAAACAACTGGACTTCCGGCTAGTACGATTCATCGTTTATTAGGATTAACAGGTAGAGAAAAAAATCCTAGTATGACTGCAAAAGAACTTGAAGGCGGCTTATTGATCGTTGATGAAATGTCAATGGTCGATACGTGGCTGGCCAATACTTTATTTAAGGCGATCCCGACCAACATGCAAGTGATTTTTGTTGGGGATAAAGATCAGCTCCCGTCAGTGGGCCCAGGCCAAGTGTTGCATGATCTGTTGCAAATCAATGAAATACCTCAAAGAGAATTGACTGAAATTTACCGCCAAGGCGATGGTTCAAGTATTATTCCTTTAGCTCATGAAATCAAACAAGGTAGATTGCCGCAAGATTTCACTGTGAATCAAAAAGATCGTTCATTTTTTCCAAGTGATGTTCATCATATCGAAACCTATGTCCGCCAAATCGTGACGAAAGCCAAAGCAAAAGGCTTTTCGCCCCAAGATATCCAACTGTTAGCTCCAATGTATCGAGGAGCTGCTGGTATCGATGCGTTGAATAAGATGATGCAGGAAATTTTCAATCCTAATGACGGAACGAAAAAAGAAGTAAAATGGAATGAATCAGTCTATCGTATCGGGGATAAGGTGCTGCATTTAGTCAATACACCTGAACTTAACGTTTTCAATGGGGATATGGGCGAGATCGTTGGAATCATTTTGGCCAAAGACTCAGAAGATAAAGTCGATGAGTTGGTGATTCAATTTGATAATAATGAAGTGAGCTATAAACGAAATGAATGGAACAAAATCACCCTTTCTTATTGCTGTTCGATCCATAAAGCGCAAGGTAGCGAGTTTAAAATGGTTATTTTACCGATGGTTCATCAATATCATCGCATGTTACAACGTAATTTACTCTATACAGCGGTTACCAGAAGTAAAGACATCCTGATTTTATTGGGTGAAGTACAAGCGTTTAATACGTGTGTTGCACATGAATCTGCCAGTCGTCTAACGATGTTGAAAGAACGAATCACTAGCGCAGATGATATGACTTTGACAACAAGGATGCAACTGGAAGCTTATGAAGAAGGACTAAATAAAGAATCACCCTTTTCGGATACAGTAGACAATAAACCGATCGTATATGAGGCGGCTAAAGAGAATAAAGCTGCTGTGATTGAGGAAGCGGTCGAGCCTGTACCAGTGAGAACTAAACCTAAAACAGAAGAAATTTCATTATTTAGTGAGCCTGTTCAAGAAATAACCGAACAAGTTGAAGTAGAAATGGAGCGATTATTGACCCCTCAATTAGTTAATGCTCAGACCATTGATCCGATGATCGGAATGAATCAAACGACACCATATGATTTTATGAAATAGCAGAGAAACTGGGATGAACGTTCAGACGTTGTTCCAGTTTTTTCTTGCTTTAAGCATCTCTCGGTGTATATAATGAAAAGCAACATAGAAATGTGTTTAGCTAGAAATGAAGGTAGATTATTTTGGTAGAAATGAGGGAAGTTAATGGAAAAGAATTTACAATCGGGAAACGTTCAAACAGATACTTTTTTGGCACAAATTGGTAATCATCAAAACCCAGTAACAGGATCGATCAATACCCCTATCTATTTTTCAACAACGTATGAGCATCCAACGCTAGGTGAGTCGACGGGCTATGATTACACTAGAACCAAAAATCCAACAAGAGAAGTTGTAGAATCTGCACTGGCAGTTTTAGAAAATGGCGCGATCGGTTTAGCGACTAGTTCAGGAATGAGTGCAGTTCAATTAGTGTTCAGTCAATTTCCTGTGGGCAGTCAGATCGTGGCGTCTAGAGATTTATATGGTGGTAGTTATCGTTATTTTAAAGAGTTGGAAAAACAGGGACTTTATCATTTTATTTATGTGGATGATGAAGCTGGTTTTGAGAGAGAAATCACAGATAAAACGGCAGCTGTTTTTATTGAAACACCGACAAATCCTTTGATGAGTGAAGTTTCCATCGAACAGGTGGCTGTTTTTACAAAACGGTATCAAACCCAATTGATCGTTGATAATACATTTTATACACCATTGATTCAGCGTCCTTTGGATTTAGGTGCAGATATCGTTTTGCATAGTGCGACCAAGTATTTAGGCGGACATAACGATTTGCTGGCAGGTGCTGTGGTTACACGTTCACAAGAAGTCGGAGAACAACTGGCTTATAGTTTAAACACCACAGGAGCTGTTTTATCACCTTATGATTGTTGGTTATTGATTAGAGGAATGAAAACTCTAGCTTTACGGATGGAAAGACATGAAGAAAATGCAAAAGCAGTTGTAGCATATTTAAAAACGAGCGCATACGTCAAAGAAGTGATGTATCCAGGCCGGGGAGGAATGCTGAGTTTTAAAATCAAGGATCAAGAAATGATTAAAGACTTTCTACGAAATTTATCGATCTTTACTTTTGCAGAAAGTTTAGGCGGAGTTGAAAGTTTGATTACATACCCAACGACCCAAACACATGCCGATATTCCAAAAGAGCTAAGAGAGTCTTATGGATTAACGCCGGATTTATTAAGAATATCGACTGGAATCGAAGCAGGCGGGGATTTGATTGCAGATTTGAAACAGGCATTTGAATCATTAAATTAAAAATAAGAGGAAAAAAACAGAAATTGTTTTTTTCCTCTTATTTTAATATGCTCAAAACCAAAACAATCTAGTTTCTGTACTAAAAGAAATATCAGTACTTCTTTTCCCTAAAATTTCACCATCAGCATGAACATATTGAGGAACCGTCGATACAATTCGAAATTTACTGGATTGAAAATGATGAAAGTATTTTGAATGCGTATGTTTTTTTTGAATCAATAATAAAATCAGCCAGAAAATTTTAAACATATTGACCCGTTCTACCAAGACAAAATCCAGAACTGGTTTGCGTGGATCAGCCATTGGAGCAATCGGAACACCACCACCAAAATAAGGATGTTTTGTTACTGTACATAAAAAAGCACGATCAAATTCAATATTTTTACCATTGATTTCAACAAGAATTGGGAAGCCTTTTTGGGTGAATAATACCTTTAAAATAGAAAAAATATAAGATAAAGACCCCATATTGAATTTGTTTAAGGTGCTTTTTGATGCCGATGTGTTGGCCGCATTGACGATTGCTGCATCTAATCCAATACCAATATTATTGACAGCAAGTCCAGCTTCTTCTCTTATCGATTCAGCATACGTAATGATTTGGATTTCTTGTGGTGTCTCAGCTTTTAACAGTTGGAAAAAGGCTTTTTCGGTCTGTCTCGCAATTCCAACTCCGCGTGCAAAATCATTTCCTGAACCGCATGGGATATAGCCGATGGGAATTTTAGAATCAAATGATTCTAATGCATTGAGTACGCTATGCAAAGTGCCGTCTCCTCCAAGAACAACTAAAAGTGGAAAAGAATCGGTTTCCAAATCAGTGCTCCAAGGAATCAGTGTATCCTGAGCTAAACGTTGAACGATTTCTATTTCATGTCCAGCATGATCTGTATAAAAAGTCGTATAATCAATGTTGGCAGTCTGTAGTTGTTTGATGATTTTTGCGGCAGCTTTGCGTCCAGTGCCGCCCCCAGCATTTTCATTGATGACGAGATAAAAATGTTTCTTCATTTCTTTCCTCCTTGTACAAAGTCTTATTATAACAGACATGTGAAAAATTAAGAATGGTGGATGCTTGAAAAAAGCTAAATAAGAAATAGAATACTGAAAGATTTATCATTGTGAAACGATCAATTATGAGATATAATGCGTACGTATCATTTTTTGAGGAAAATCGTTCCTCGACAAGGTTCATCAACCATCCCTTGTAAAAAAACTCGGAGAAAGAAGGGGAGACTATGCAAAATACTGTTTCAACAAACAGTAAAGTAAAAGCAATTACCATGAATGCTATTGTAATGGCGTTATATCTTGGCTTAACGATTTTAGTAGCACCCGTTTCGTCAGGACCTATTCAATTTAGAATTTCTGAAAGTTTGAATCATTTAGTTGTTTTCAATCGGAAATTGATGTGGGGCGTTTTAGGTGGAGTCGTTGTCTATAATTTTTTCTTTGGCTTTGGTGCCATGGATGCATTATATGGCGGACTACAATCATTTATTTCGCTAGGCTTAACAGCTTTATTACAAAAAAGAGTGCCTAATGTCATCGCACGCCTAGCACTAAATACGTTATTTTTCACTGCAACAATGTGCATTATTGCTTTTATGCTGGCACCAGCTGGCGGAGCAGCCTTTTGGGGGAATTACGCAACATTAGCACTTAGTGAATTTGCAACAATGGCGGTAGCAGCACCTGTGATGTATTGGATCAATAAATCCGTTCATTTTGAAAAACGACTTTGATCAATAAAGAAATGTAGTAAGTATTTATTTTTAAGAGACTGAGTCAAGACCAATGTAGTTTTGATTCAGTCTCTTAAAGTTTTTTAACCAATTTCATGAAAAACTTTACTGTTCCTGTAGAATAAATTATGATATGGTAATACAGAAGCAAAAATGTAGAGGAGTTTTATATAATGTTTGAATTTAAAATTGGCGTCGATGCCAAAGAACACGATAAATTTGTGGAAAGTCATCCCTTATGCAACTTATTACAATCATCTTCATGGGCTAAAGTGAAAGACAACTGGGGATCAGAGATTGTCGGTGTTTACGAAAATGGTACATTGGTTGCCTCTAGTCTAGTTTTGATCCGACCATTACCAATGAAATTTTCAATGCTTTATACACCACGTGGCCCAATCATGGATTATACCAATTCAGAACTTGTAGCGTTCTTTTTAAAAGAGTTAAAGCAATTCGGTAAGAAAAAGCGTGCATTGTTTGTAAAAATGGACCCGACTGTTCATTATAAAGATTTCCATATAGGCGATGAACAAACGATCGATCCAATGGCGCAACCGATCATCGATAATATCATCGCAAGTGGTGCAAAACATCAAGGTTTAACGATGGCAATGGATGCTACGATCCAACCTCGTTTTCAAGCGAATATTTATAAAGAGGATTTCAGTGAAGAACAATTATCAAAAAGCACGAAGAAAATGATGAAACAAGCGCATAAAAAAGGCGTCACGGTTAAAATGGGTCATACTGAGTTAGTGGATGATTTTGCTAAAGTCATCGAGTTAACGACAGAACGTCAAAATATCTCACTTAGAAATAGTGATTATTTTGAAAAGCTATTGAAAATTTATCCTGAAACTTCATTTATCATGTTAGCACAAGTGAATTTGAAAGAACGCTTTGAAGAAACCAAACAGCGTTTTGATAAAAACAAAGAAGATCTAGCCAATCTAAAAGAAAATCAAGTGAAAAAACGTCATAACCTAGAAGAGCTTGATTTTTCTCTAACGCGTGAAATGACTGAATTAGAAGAAAATATCGCGCATTCTGGTGATGTGGCTGTCGTTGCTGGCGCTTTAGCGATTACGTTTGGCTCAACGAGTGAAATCCTTTATGCGGGAATGGACGATCGTTACAAACGTTATATGCCAGCCTATCTAACTTGGTTTGATGCAATCAATGAATGTTTTGAACGAGGTTGTACATCATGTAATATGGGTGGTTTGGAAGGTAGTCTGAATGATGGCTTGATCAAATTTAAAGCTAACTTTAATCCAACAGTCAACGAATTTATTGGAGAATTTGATTTACCTGTCAACGGCTTGCTTTTCAAAGCAAGTGAGTATGCTTATAAATTGAAAAAACAGAAGAAATAAAAAATAGGCCGAGACAAAAGTGTTTATTTCCGAAGGAGCTACTTTTTTCTCGCCGTTTATTCAGATTTAGAGCGCGGGACAAAACTGATTTTTAGTTTTGTGCCACGCTCTTTTTTATAGTTTTTGTGTCGCATTATTTTTGACTAATCGCAATAACACTGAAGTCACGCCAACCGTAGCAACTGCTGCAACGATCGCTTCAACAATACCACTAGTGAAAATAACCGTTAAAATAGCTGTATAAATCGCTGCGCCGCTTGCACCGATACTTTGCGCATAAGAATCCTTAAAGAGAAAATAAATCAAATTCATCACTAGAATCGTATTTGTTGCTGACCCTAGAAAACCTGCAATAAACAAACTAAAGGTTTGAGAGGTAGGCTTGTTTTTCGTCAGTTTTTTCAATCCCATAAAGACAAAATATGGAACTACACCAATCAAAATTCTTGGAACCATCGCAACAATGACCGCTTTAAAGCTACCTTGATCTGTCCCAATCACAGGGATAAAAGGTGAGAAAACGAAGGATAAAGGCGATAATACGATCGTGCTGCGGATCATACTGATGATACCAAAGACACCTCCTAAAAAGGCGCCGATTCTTGGACCTAAAATGATCGAAGCAATGATCACGGGAATGTGCATCGTGGTTGCATTGATCGGTCCAATTGGAATAAATCCTAAGAAGGGAACAGCAGATAATAGAATCAAGATTGCTAAAAACATAGCAGTTAAGGTAAATGTTTTTGTGTTTTTCATAAATGACTCCTCAAAATTATTTCGTTAATACTTCATTGATCGTGGTAACGATCTCTTCAACTGTTGCAAGAGCACCACGACCAAAGTCGCCACAAGCTAATAAGGCTTCTCGGGGATCGATTTCGTGATACCCAACTTCTTTCAGTGTTGCCAAATTTCGTTGTGTGATCGGATTTTGATACATATAAGTATTCATCGCAGGTGCAATAAATTTAGGTACTTCTTCTTTTAAAGCTAAAGCAACAGTTGAAAGCATATCATCTGCAATGCCGTTAGCTAGTTTAGCTAAAATATTAGCTGAAGCCGGGGCCACTAAAAAAAGATCGGCTTTTTTTGCTAGTTCGATATGATTGATCTTATCAGGAGCGATTTCTTCCATGACCTCTGTATGAACTGGATTTTTTGACATAGACTGCAGCGTCAAAGGTGTGATAAATTTTGTGCTGTTAGTCGTCATGATTACTTCGACATTGTAGCCTAATTTTGTGAATTGGCTAGTTATGTCAGCTGCTTTATAAGCAGAAATACTGCCGGAAATACCTAATAATATTGTTTTCATCATTGGTTCCTCCATTTTTCTTCAACCTTTTTAACGATCAATTTAGCGATCTCATTTTTGGTCTGAGCTGTTTCTGTATGTCCTTGTTTGTCAATCAAGATTCCTATATGTTGGTCGCCGTGAATTTCTTCAAGATCATTGGCTAAAACAAAATCGCATCTGTTTTTGGCTAAGATCGATTGTCCAACACGTACTAATTCTTCAGTAGAAACACCAACTAGCAATTTGAAGCCAACAAGAACAGCTTGTGGTTGTTGCTCCCGTAGCATTGCAATTATTTTAGGGTTTTTCTTCAAAAAAAGCAAGAGACGATCTGTTCCAGAAGGTATTTTTTTTTCTTGCTGGATTGTTTTTCCAATTTCATCCAAGCTATGATAAAGTTCTTCGGTCAAATTTGCTAAATCAGAAAGGTCTCCATCTTTTGTTAATTTAGCCGCAAGTTTTTCGATAAAAAGGTCCTCTGACAAGGTTGTTTCCGTCGTAAAGTCACTGACAGCCATGCTGTGAATAATGCCATCAAATGTTTGGTGCCCAAATTGTTCAAGCAAAGCAGATTCTAAGTCTTTTGTTGTTTCGATTTCAATAAGTGTTAAGTTTGATTCACTAGTAGGCCGGACAGCTTGTGGCGTAGTTACGTAAGTTACATGATGTCCTTGAGCTAAGAAAGTGTCACCAATTTCTTTTCCCAAACGACCCGTTGAATGGTTCGTGATGGAACGGACATTATCGATTTTTTCAGAAGTTCCACCTGCTGTTATTAAGATATTCATTTATGATGTGCTCCTTTATCTTATTTTAACGATAGTACGACCGATATGGGTGCCAGCTTGCAGCTGTTCTAAGATTTGTGGTAACTCTTGTAACGCTATTTCATTTACTAGTTCATGTCGGCTAACATTTAAATCAGTGGCTAAACGTTGCCAAATAGCTAAACGTTGTTTCATGGGAACATTGACTGAATCGATACCTAACAGATTCGCACCCCTTAAGATAAAAGGTAAAACTGTTGTATTTAATTGGATCCCAGCTGCATTTCCACAAATAGCAATGCTGCCACCATAACGAAGTTGAGATAATAATACAGAGGATATTTCACCGCCAACTGTATCGATTGCGAAATCAATCGTTTGTTTAGCTAAAGGTTTGATTTTTTCTGGCATAAATTCATCCACTAAAAGGACCGTAGTTGCACCGATTTTTTTCAAAGGATCTATTGCTGATTTTTTCCGACTTAACGCAATGATATTTTTATACCCTTGTTTTTTTAGCATAGCGATTGCTAAACTACCGACACCACCAGAGGCTCCTGTAATCAAAATTGCGGCCTCTTTATTTTGAGCTAATCCATGATTTTCAAGTGCGTGAACGGATAAAGCGGCTGTGAATCCAGCTGTACCGAAAACCATAGCTTCTTTTAAGCTTAACCCATCAGGCAACGGAACAAGCCAATCTCCTGGCACTTGAGCTATTTCAGCAAAACCTCCTGTATGTGTTACACCTAAGCCGTAACCTGTAACTAATACATTTTGACCTTCTGTAAAGCGATCGTCTTTAGAAGACAAAACTGTCCCACTTAAATCGATTCCGGGAATCATTGGATAATCACGAATGACACCGCCATTTTGTTTGGTAGCTAATGAATCTTTATAGTTGACTGAAGAGTAAGCTATTTTGATTAGTACATCACCCTCAGATAAATCAGTACGCTCTATTTTTTCGATTGTTGCTGTAACAAGTTCATCCATTTTCCTAACACGAAAGCCTGAAAATTTTTCCATAAATATCCTCCTTGTAATTTAAAAGCTGAGCCAGTATGAAAAGCTGCACATATCAGTAAAAATGTTTAGCTCCAATGAAAAACACCAACGCATAAGTTACTTGTATTCCTTAGCTTGTTTCGCTCAGACAGAAAAACTGAATTTAGTATGATTGTTACTATCATAACATATTCTCTTTTTATCTTTAGTAAATTCTTCTTGAAGACCCCTTCTTAATAGTAGGAAAATAAGTTAGAATAGGGAGGACGAGCTTAATTATAATAAGCTAAAACTAACTAATACTATAGTTTGATAACGTTTGAAAGGAATTTAGTTTGTTGAAATTTAAAATTGGTATGCGAACATTTAAAACAGGGTTAAGTGTCTTTTTTTGTATTTTAGTGAGTATTTTATTGAAACGTGAAACATACGTAGTTGCAGCGATTACAACAGTTTTTACGTTGCGAGAAGATATGGAGAATACGCTGAAATACGGCAAGCATCGTATTATTGGGAATGTAATGGGAGCGTTGATGTCAGTTGTTGTGATTGCTGTATTTAATTTGTTAGGTAGGACAGAGCTTGTGCAGCTGATTTTTATTCCAGTGATCATTACGTTGATGATCGCTTTACTGGCTAATTTAGGCTATCAAGAAGGGACGGTTGGGGCGTGTGCAACACTCTTGACGATCGTATTTATGATTCCTGCTGATCGTTCATATGGTTATGCATTTGCTAGAGTCGTAGACAGCTTTATCGGTATGGGCATTGCGTTATTGGTGAATTATTTGATTCCGTTAAAGCTTGGCAGAAAAAGAGTTGTAGGACCTGTAGAAAATGAGGAAGTGTCTGAATAACAGACGCTTTTTTATTTTGTTAAAATAACTCGATCGGTGATAGTATTAAAAGATGAGATGAAACTAAAAAAATGAAAATTGTTGTTGAAAATTGTTGCTATTTTTTGAAAAATTCGTATACTAGAAAAGGTAAAATTAAACTTGTAGTTTAGTATTAGCAAACTTTTACATAGTTTATTTAAATGAAATGAGGTGGACTGATGGAAATTGGTGAGAAGCTGCGTAATTTACGCGTACAAAAGAACCTGACTCAAGAAGAGTTAGGTGAACGAACGGATTTGACGAAAGGGTATATTTCTCAGTTAGAGCGTGATTTAAGCTCGCCTTCAATGGAAACATTTTTCAATATTTTAGAAGTTCTAGGCATCACACCAGAACAATTTTTCAGCGAACGAACTTTAGAACAAAAAATTGTTTACAAAGATCAAGATAGCACGCTTTATTATGATGAAGAAAACGGTTATGAATTAAAGTGGCTGATTCCCGAATCGAATGAAAAAGAAATGGAACCCATTGTTTTGACCTTTGACAAAGACGGTCAGTACAAAACATTCGAACCTTCTTTATCTGAAACGTTTATTTATGTGATCGATGGTTCTGTTTCGCTGATATTGGGTGAAACGACCTATTCCGCAAAAAAAGGTGAGGCAATGTATTATCGAGCTACAGAACCTCATCAGCTGATTAATCATTCAAAAGGAAAGAGCAGAGTAGTGATCGTTGCTACAGAATCTTATTTATAGCAGTTTGTTTTTAGGGAAAACGAGCCCATTACAGTTTTGCTTTGAAACACAGTGAATAAAATGAGCTGATGTTGAAAAGTACAAGGTGTAGCGAAGCGGAACGTTGTTAATATGTTAAATGTACACACCGCACTTTTATAGTATCTAGTTTCACGGGCTAGTCTCTCGGAAAAAAGATAAAAATGAAGTGAGACAAAAAGCGTCTCACTAAATTTTTCCTATTTTTCAGTCGAGACTAAACGAGCCCATTACACTTTTCGTATAGGAGGCATCAATGAGTGAAAAAAAATATTATTACATTTGAAAATGTCGTCAAACAATATGATGATGAAAAAGTGCTGAAAAATGTCAGTTTTGAAATCGAACAGGGAAAGTTTTATACGTTATTAGGACCTTCCGGTTGTGGAAAAACAACGATTTTACGAATTTTAGCTGGTTTTGTAGATGCTACCGAAGGGGATATTTATTTTGACGGCCAAAGAATCAATGATATCCCTGCAAATAAACGTCAGGTTAATACAGTATTTCAAGATTATGCCTTGTTTCCACATATGAATGTCTTTGATAATGTTGCATTCGGTTTGAAAATCAAAAAAATACCGAAAAAGGAAATTGAAAAGAAAGTCAAAGATGCGCTTAGAATGGTGCAATTACCTGGTTATGAAGTGCGAGAGATCAGTGAAATGTCCGGCGGTCAGCGTCAGCGTGTGGCAATTGCCCGAGCTATCGTCAATGAACCGAAAGTTTTACTATTGGACGAACCGTTATCTGCTTTGGATTTAAAATTACGTACAGATATGCAATATGAATTGCGTGAGCTGCAGCAACGTTTAGGTATCACATTTATTTTTGTCACGCATGATCAAGAAGAAGCCTTAGCAATGAGTGATGAAATTTTTGTCATGAACAAAGGACATATCGTGCAAAGTGGCACGCCAGTCGATATTTATGATGAACCAATCAATCATTTTGTGGCTGATTTTGTAGGAGAAAGTAATATCGTCAATGGGACGATGATCGAAGATAATCTAGTTGAATTTGTCGGCAAACGTTTTGAATGTGTAGATGGTGGGATGCGCCAAGCGGAGCCTGTTGAAATAATGCTACGTCCAGAAGATTTAACGATTACCACTGCAGATAAAGGGAAATTAGTGGTGACAGTCGATACGCAACTGTTTCGAGGGGTTCACTATGAAATTATTTGTTATGATGAAGATCATAATGAGTGGATGGTTCATTCAACTAGAAAAGCCACAGAAGGCGCAAAGGTCGGTCTCTTTTTTGAGCCAGAGGATATTCATGTGATGCGTTTCAATGAGTCAGAGGAAGATTTTGATGCTCGCTTAGAAAGCTACGAAGAATAGGAGGAGTAATAATGAAAACAATGCGTCGGATTTATTCGATTCCTTATATGATGTGGCTGTTATTCTTTGTGATCGCGCCAGTTTTGATGATTATTTACCAGTCTTTCTTTGATATGAATGGGCACTTTACTTTAGACAATTATCAAACGTATTTTACCTCTGGAACGTATCTTAGTATGACCTTGAACTCGGTCTGGTATGCTTTTTTGATTACATTATTTACCTTGTTGATCAGTTATCCGACAGCGTACTTTTTGACAAAATTGAAGCATAAACAGTTGTGGCTGATGTTGGTGATTTTACCAACATGGGTAAATCTTTTGCTGAAAGCTTATGCATTTATTGGAATCTTTAGTATTCATGGTAATGTGAATCAGTTTTTAAGTTTTCTCGGTATTGGACCTCAGCAAATTTTATTTACGGATTTTAGTTTTTTATTTGTAGCAACTTATATCGAAATTCCATTTATGATTTTACCGATTTTTAATGCGCTGGAAGAGTTGAATCCTTCGTTAATCAGTGCTAGCCGCGATCTGGGTGCCAATAGTGTTGAAACCTTTCAACGAGTGATCTTTCCTCTGTCATTGAATGGTGTGAAAAGTGGAGTTCAAGCAGTCTTTATTCCATCACTTTCATTATTCATGTTGACTCGTTTGATTGGTGGAAATCGAGTGATCACACTTGGAACAGCCATCGAAGAACATTTTATGGTAACACAAAACTGGGGCATGGGTTCTACAATTGGTGTCATATTGATCGTTGCGATGTTTATCGTGATGTTGTTGACAGGTGAGAAGAAGAAAAAGGGGCGGGTGAAATGACAAAGAAAAAATTTAAATGGTCTTATTTGTATCTGATCATCGTTTTCGCTTTATTATATGCGCCGATTTTTTATCTGATTTTTTACTCATTCAATGATACGGATACGATGAATAAATTTACTGGTTTCACACTTGCAAATTATACGGCTGTTTTTGAAGATACTCGATTGTTGATCATTGTGTTGAATACTTTTATGTTGGCCTTTTTATCTGCATTGTTAGCAACGATCATCGGAACGTTTGGTGCAATGGGCATCTACTATACGAGACGAAGAAAAACGAGAACGGCATTAATGAGTTTTAATAATATTTTATTGGTTTCCCCAGACGTAATTATCGGTGCTAGTTTCTTGATCTTTTTTACGGCTGTTGGATTTATTAGTTTGGGATTTGCCAGTGTGTTATTATCTCATATTGCATTTAGTATTCCGATCGTAGTATTGATGGTGCTGCCGAAACTGCAAGAGATGAATGATTCGATGGTAGATGCTGCTCGTGATCTTGGCGCAAATAATGTCCAAGTAATCAAGAATATTATTTTGCCGTTTTTAGCACCAGGAATTATTGCAGGCTATTTTATGGCATTTACGTATTCTTTGGATGATTTTGCCGTGACCTTTTTCGTTACTGGAAACGGATTCTCCACACTTTCAGTTGAAATCTATTCTAGAGCAAGACAAGGAATTAGTTTAGAAATCAATGCCTTAAGTGCTTTAGTATTCATTTTCTCTATGATTTTAGTGATTGGTTACTATTTTATCAGCCAAGATAATACCTCTAAACGTGTAAAAAAAATGCATCGGGAACAAAGCGAGGTGGCTAAACTTAAATGAAAAAACTACAATCTTTGCTTATCGGCATTTTAGCGATCATTTTGATTCTATTTTTAGGGGTTCAACAATTGGAAAAAGCCAGCGGAATGTCTGGTGCTGATACCTTGACGATTTATAATTGGGGCGATTACATCGATCCGAATTTGATACGTAAATTTGAAAAAGAGTCAGGTTATAAAGTTAATTATGAAACCTTTGATTCCAATGAAGCCATGTTCACGAAAATTCAGCAAGGGGGAACAGCTTATGATATTACGATTCCCTCTGAATATATGATCCAAAAAATGATGAAAGAAAAAATGCTATTGCCGATCGACCATAAGAAACTGAAAGGCTTAGAAAATATTGATGAACGTTTTTTAAATTTAGATTTTGACCCGCAAAATAAGTATTCGATTCCTTATTTTTGGGGAACATTAGGAATCATCTACAATGACAAATTTATCGATGAAGATGAAATCAAGCATTGGGATGATTTATGGAAACCTGAATTAAAAGATAATGTGATGCTGATTGATGGAGCACGTGAAGTTTTAGGTCTTTCTTTAAACAGTTTAGGTTATTCTTTGAATAGCAAAAACAATCAAGAATTGCGTGAAGCGACAGACAAATTAAACAAACTAACAACCAATGTTAAAGCTATCGTAGCAGATGAAATAAAAATGTATATGATCAATGAGGAAAGTGCAGCTGCTGTAACGTTTTCTGGTGAAGCTGCTGAAATGCTAGATGGCAATGAGCATTTGCATTATGTGATTCCAACAGAAGGGTCTAATTTGTGGTTTGATAATATCGTGATTCCTAAAACGGCGAAAAATATCAAAGGATCCTATGAATTTATCAATTTTATGCTGCGACCTGAGAATGCTGCTCAGAATGCGGAGTATATTGGTTATTCTACACCTAATAAAGCAGCTAAAAAACTATTGCCTAAGGAAATTTCTAGTGATGAACAGTTTTATCCAAGTGATGAAGTTATTAAGCATTTAGAAGTTTATGAAGATTTAGGGGCGAAATACTTGGGTATTTATAATGACTTGTTTCTTGAGTTTAAGATGTATCGGAAATAGAAAATCTAAAAATCTCTTATTTGATCACAATCAGTTGTACGGATTAAATAAGAGGTTTATTCTAAAAGTAAAAAAAATTGTAAAAAATCGATCATAATTTGTCTGAAACGTGAATTTTCTTCGAAACTTTCCAATCTTTTGAGTTAAGTGGAAGATTTTCCCTCATACTTGTGGTAAAATAAACTCAACTTATAGAAGGTTAAACGCGATTTTTAGAGTTAAAAGGCAGGTGGATATATGGAAAAACATTCAAAGAAACCCATTAATAGTAAGGGATTCATGTTATTCTCACACTCAAAAAGCTTTGAAAACTGAAACTGTTAAAAGCAATATTCAGTGCTTTAAAAATTACTACAAAGTAGGGATCAACCTAAAAAGATGAGTGATAGATTCTAAGTAACGATGAAAACATCAGAATCTTTAAAACAAGTGAGAGGAACTAAACTGAATGAAAAGAAAACTATTATCACTACAAATGATTTGTGTATTACTCAGCGTTAATTTAATACCAGTGATCGGTCATGCTAATGAATTAACTCAGTCTGAGTCAGGCACCATCGAAGAAGGAACGACGGAAACGACCGAAAGTTCTTCAACAGAAGAAACAACAACAGATTCATCTACTTCTCAAACAGAAACTGGTACAACTGAATCAACCAATACCAGCACAGAATCGTCAGAAGAAGCACAACCTCCTGCAAACAGCCACGAGGAAGTACCAGTAACACCACAACCAAGTGCTCCAGCACCGGAACAACCAGTTCAGCCAACTGCTGATCATGCTCCTACTGAAGCGCAATTGGACCAAAACATTAAGGTTGTAAAAAACGAACCAACAGAAACGTTTATTCGTCGCATCGGGGAAAAAGCGCGTGCTGTAGGTCAAAAAAATGATTTATATGCTTCTGTTATGATTGCTCAAGCCATTCTAGAAACAGGTTCTGGCAATAGTGATTTAAGTCAAAATCCTTATCACAATCTTTTCGGAATCAAAGGCGAGTATAAAGGGGAAAAGGTTGATTTCTCTACACAAGAAGATGACGGAACAGGCAATTGGTATACGATCGATGCTTCCTTTAAAAAGTATCCTGGATACAAAGAATCATTTGAAGATTACGCTAAGTTAATGAAAGAAGGCATAGATTCAAACAAAACAATCTATTCAGGTACGTGGAAGTCAAATGCCGTGAGCTACCGCGAAGCAACAAAATCATTAACAGGAGTTTATGCGACAGATACGAGCTATGATCAAAAACTGAATGCATTTATCGAAGAATATGACTTGACTGAATACGACAAAGAAAAACCATCTACATCAACAAGTGGAATCATTGTTGCAGATAGTCATCCAGATAGTGACTTCAAAGAATACACTGGTGAAACATACTCTGGTTCAGAAGCTTATGCTGCAGGAAACTGTACGCAATATGTCTATAACCGTATCGTTCAATTAGAAGGTTACGTTGAAACAACAATGGGTAACGGAATGGACTGGGGAACAACTGGTAAAGCAAACGGCTATGAGGTTTCTAGTAAACCTAAATCAGGAACGGCTGTTAGTTTCCAACCAACTGTTGCAGGAGCCGATGGAACTTATGGACATGTAGCGTTTGTCGAACATGTTTATGACGATGGTTCTATTCTAATCTCAGAGATGAATGTTGCCGGTTTAGGTATGGTTTCATTTAGAGTGATCGACAAAGATACAGCGAACACTCTAGCTTATGTAACTCCTAAGTAAAAAAAGATAAGTCAATAACAATATCAAGCTTAAACGGTTTGCTATTGTTATTGGCTTTTTTTGTTGTAACCAAAGAGCTATTTACTTTTTCTTAATCATTCTATAGAAAACCTAAATAATTTAGGCATAGTTTCTTCAAATCTTCAGGCTATTATTAATACATACCCAATAACAAACCCAAACAAACACTTTTTCATTTTTACTCCTCAAGTAAAAAGAACTCCTTTCCGCTCGGTCACCCAGCCGAGCGGTATTTTTTTTGTCCAAAAAATCTATTTTAAGGTTTTTATTGTATGTTTAGGTGGTTTTATAGTACGATTTAAGGAGAAATGGTAGGAGGAGTGAAGGCAAGTGCAGTTTTATACCTATGATTATCTGCTCCAGCAAACGCATACTGTGAACAAAATACAATGGGCGATCATGGCCGGGTTATTTTTGATTTTACTCGTGATGGGGTTCTTTTGGGTTCGTAAGCGACTTGATTACAAATTTAAAGAAATCGGTATTTTGATTATTGTACTTTTGTTATTATTAGGAGGTATACAATTAAACACCTATTACAATGCCGAAGCTAGCGACAATCAATATGCGCAAATGATCGGAACGCTACAGGCTGTTGCTAAATCAATGGATGTTGAACCAAACAAGTTAAAAATGAACCGAACGGATTTAAATATTGATCCTGTTGTTGAAGTAGAAGGGAAATTCTATTTGATTCGTATGTCAGATGACAAAGCTTCTTATCTTATTCAAGAAATCGAAGTGAAAAATCAGAAGGAATTTCAGACCGTTGATACAGGAGGTAAAAATTAATGTTTCCATATTTTGATGTTGGCTTAAAATTAACAATTGGTTTATTATGTTTGATTATTTTTATCAATATTTCAGGTAAAGGGAACCTAGCGCCGAAAAGTGCTGCAGATCAAATTCAAAACTATGTTTTAGGTGGGATCATTGGGGGTGTGATTTACAATTCTCAGATCACTGTTTTGCAATTTTTGATCGTGCTATTGATTTGGGGGACATTGGTCACTTTATTGAGGATCGCCAAGTTAAGAAATCCAGAAATTAAAAAAATAGTAGACGGACAACCGATTATTTTAATTGATAAGGGACAAATGATTCCAGAAAATTTTAAACAAGCAAACTTATCGGCACATGATTTTGGGACGATGCTTAGATTGCATGATGTCAATACAATTACTGAAGTCAAACGTGTGCAATTAGAGCAAAATGGTGATTTGACGATTGTGCGTAAAGGCGATCCTAATCGTGGATTGTATTTAATTACAGATGGTTTAGTGATAGAAGATGCATTGGATGACATCAATAAAGAGAAAGAATGGTTGATGGAAGAATTAGCCAAACAAAATTATACGGACCCTGCAAAGATTTTTGTTGCCGAATATTTTCAAGGAAATCTTCGGATTGTGCCTTATACATGAAAAAAGAACTGACCACGATTACAGTGATCAGTTCTTTTTTTATTTTTTCCACTCAGCGACTTCTTTTGAATGACTGTCGATCCAGTCTCTAGCTGCTTGTGTTGGTTCTGTTCCATTGTTGATTTCTAACATAACTGATTCCATGTCTTCTTTTGTCCAATGGAAGTTTTTCAATACATTATAAGCTTCAGGATTTTCTTTTTCTAATCCTTTTCTGGCCATTGTATGAATTGTTTCTTCTTTACCCATTGTCCCTTTTGGATCTTCTAAATATTTAAGATCATACTTAGCAAACATCCAGTGAGGAGACCAACCAGTGATGACGATCTCTTCTTTGTTTTTGATTGCTTGTCCAAGAGCCACGGTCATCGCACCAGAAGAAGAAGTTTCGACAGACCAGTCGGCTAAGTTGCTATACGCTTTTTGGGTTTTCTCAGCAGCAGCAACGACACCTGCACCAGGTTCGATCCCAGTGATTTTTTTACCAGCTTGATCTTTTAAATCTTCAATTGAATCGACATCCATATATTGTGGAACGACGATACCAAGTTTAGCACCTTTTAGATTTTCACCTAAGTCGTCGACTTTGTCTTTATATTGTTTATATTGTTCTCCGTGAGTCCCAGGTAGCCAAGCAGCAACCATGGCATCTGTTTCACCTTTTGAGATGGATTCCCACATGATAGCATTATCTAGTGGTGTTAATGACACATTGTAGCCAATATCTTTTAAGACTTCACCCACTACATGAGTAGAGGCAACTTCTGTATCCCATTCTACATAAGAAAGAGAAATATTTTTTTCTTCGTTTTTAGCAGATGAGAAAAGAGTAGAACCGCCAATCAGAGCGATGATTGCGACAACAGCAACGGCGATCCCAGCGATTTTTTGCTTCTTAGATAATTTCGATTTTGCTGGAGTTGTTTTTTTCTTATTTAAATTCTGAGTAAAACGATCGATGATGATTGCTAGAATAACTAATGCTACACCGTTAACAAAACCGTTTCCGACTTGAGCACGCTGTAAGGCAGAAAGAACGCCGCGACCAAGACCAGGGGCACCGATCATTGAGGCAATAACTACCATAGAAAGTGCGAGCATAGTTGTTTGATTGACACCAGCCATGATCGTGTTTTTAGCTAATGGTAATTCAAGTTTGAATAATTTTTGCCAGCCAGTACTACCAAATGAGTCAGAAGCTTCAACTAATTCTTTCGGTACTTGGCGAATTCCGAGATTCGTAAAACGAACGGTAGGCGGTAATGCAAAGATCACTGAGGCAAACACCCCAGGAACCATCCCAATTCCGAAAAATGCGACTGCAGGAATCAAATAAACGAATCCAGGCATAGTTTGCATGAAATCAAGGATAGGCGTAATAATACTTTGCGCTTTATTACTTTTTGCCATTAAAATCCCAAGTGGTACACCGATAACGATAGAAACTACACTAGATAGTAACACTAACGTCACAGTACTCATTAAATCTGTCCATAAATTTTGGTTATAAATAAAAAGTAACCCAATCAGTGTAAATAAACTTAAACCAATTTTCTTATTTGAAATAAAAAATGCAATGGCAGTTAAAATAATAATAAATAGTACAGGAGGAACCGCAACTAAAAGGGACGTGATTCCATCCATCAGGCTTTGACCAGTTGTTTGGAAGAAACTGAAAACACCAGAAAATGTATTGGTCATCCATTCTGTGATCGTTTCGACCCAACTTGCTACAGGTAATTGATAATTATTCATTGATGTTCACCTCTGTTTCTGCTAATGCCTCAAGAACGCTGCCTCGAATCACAACACCAAGCAATTTATTGTTGTCAGTTACAGCAACTGGTGTAGGTGAATCATAGATGATCGGGAAGATATCATTGACTAGCATATCTTTGTCAATTGAAGTGATATCTGTATCTACATAATCAATTAATGGTTTACCTGCTTTACGAGCTTCTAATGCGCGCTCGGCTCTGACCACACCTTTTAGTTGACGTTTTTTATCAACAGCTAAAAGCATACTGACTTCTTCTTGACGCATACGAGTTAAAGCAACTGTTGGACCATCAATTTCAATATTTGTTGTTAGTGCTGGAACCATAATATTTTGTGCAGTTAAGACTTTTGAACGATCGACATCTTCAACGAATGTGCGAACGTAATCATTAGCTGGATTCGTTAAAATTTCTTCACCAGTACCGATTTGCATGATTTGGCCATCTTTCATTAAAGCGATTCGATCACCAATGCGTAACGCTTCATTTAAATCGTGGGTGATAAAGATGATCGTCTTTTTCACATTTTCTTGCAAATCGACTAACTCATCTTGCATTTCTCGGCGAATCAACGGATCAAGAGCAGAAAAGGCTTCATCCATCAATAAGATTTCTGGATCATTAGCCAAGGCTCTAGCTAAACCAACACGTTGCTGCATTCCGCCGGATAACTGATTAGGAAACTGATCTTTAAAAGCAAGTAAACTTGAGTTTTCTAACGCTTGTTCAGCTTTTGCAGTTCGCTCTTCTTTTGGAACACCACGAACTTCTAAACCATATTCCGTGTTCTCTAAGATGGTGCGGTGAGGGAAGAGACCAAAATTTTGGAAGACCATACTCATTTTGTTACGACGAACTTCTCTAAGTCCTTCTTTATCCAATTTTGAGATGTCTTGATTATCGATAAAAATATTTCCAGAAGTTGGTTCGATCAAACGATTCAATAAACGGATCAAGGTAGATTTTCCACTACCAGAAAGACCCATGATCACAAAAATTTCTCCTTCTTCTACTTCAAAATTTACATCGTAAACGCCGACAGTAGCACCGGTCTTTTTCAAGATTTCGGTTTTATCTTTGTTTTCTTTGATCATATCCAGCGCTTGTTTTGATTTTTTACCGAATATTTTTGTTAAATGCGAGACTTGTACTTTGGGCAAAACAAAATTCCTCCTTATTTTAAAAGCTGAACGAGCTTGTTTAGCCTCGACTAGATAATAGGTAAAAAAGACTGAGACGTTTTTTGTCTCATTCAGTTTTTATCCTTTTCTCGAGAGACTAGCTCGTGAAGCTAAGTAGCTACAAACGCTAAGTTTTTCAACTGTAACGCTAAAACTTACTCTACATGTAAAGAAAATCATTTTCTTTTCTGTAAAAAAAGTGACCATTCTAGGTTAACATCGTGTAGTCACTTTGTCAAATTAGGAGTATAGAAAAGAAGAACAGTCAAACATATTCGTTCGATTGTTCTTCTGGTATTATGAATTCGGATAGAAAAAATTCTGAACTCGCTGTAATGTTGATTCATGACCAACAAAATAAATCGTATCACCTGCAGTAAGTTTTGCGTATGGGCCAGGAGATACAAGGAGTTCATCACCGTGTTTGATCGCAATCAAAGTAGCAGACGTACTTTGCCATAAATTCAATTCGCTGATTGTCATTTCAAGATGCATTGCATCATCAGTCAGTGTGAAAGTTACTGGATTTAGCGGATTGAACGAATCAAAACGCTTAGTCTGATCAACAAGCTTATCCAGTATTTCTGAGAAGTGGCTTAATTCTTCTTTTTGTTTTTTGACACTGTCTATCAGATCGTCTTTTAAATCATGAATCGATTGAACATCTTGGTATTGGTCGACGAAAAGCTTGGCCTTGTCCATTGAATGAACATAAAATCCGCTACCATGTTTTGCTTGGACGATTTCTAAATCAACCAATACGCTGATCGCCTTTCTGGCAGTTTCAGGAGAGACACTGTATTTATTAGCCAAAGTAGAGCGTGCATGGATTTTATCACCAACCGTAAATGTTTGATCAGCAATTTTAGCTGCTACATCTACAGCGATTTGCTGATACTTAGGTTTCGTTACATTCATACGTTTTGAAGTCATATCAAACCTGCCTTTCGTCAATTATTTTCTTCTATTTCTTCAAGCTCTAAACTAAGATTTTCCCATTCTGTCAATAATTGTTCTTGTTGTGCGCGCTGTGATTCTAACTCTTCATTTAATGACATTAGCTTCATATGGTCATCAACGAGTGCAGGATCGCTCATAGATTGTTCTAATTGTGCGATCGTCGTGTCCAATGCTGCTAAATTTTCTTCGATCTGCGTTATTTTTCGATTTAAATTACGCAGGATTTTTTGTTGTTCTTTATTTTGATAAAAATCATTTTTAGGTTTGGCTGTTTCTGTTTGTTTTACAGAGGACTGTTCAGCTAATAATGCAGCTAATTCTTCTTCTTCTTTTTTCTTCTCAAGATAGTAATCGTAATCGCCTAAATAAAGTTTGCTGCCAGATTCAGAAAGTTCAATGACTTTCGTCGCAATTCGGTTAATGAAATAACGGTCATGGGAAACAAAAAGAAGGGTTCCTTCATAATCGATCAAGGCGTTTTCCAAAACTTCTTTATTGTCGATATCCAAATGGTTCGTCGGTTCATCAAGGATCAGGAAGTTTTGTCTATCCATTGATAACTTCGCTAGTGCAACCCGAGCTTTCTCGCCACCACTTAAAAGAGGGATCGTTTTTTCTACATCATTTCCACTAAATAAAAAGCTGCCTAGAATATTGCGAATATCTTTTTCAGGAGTAGTTGGATGCTCATCCCAAAGCTCAGCTAAAACAGTTTTTGTTCCGTGGAGGTTAGCTTGTTCTTGATCATAATAGCCGATTTGAACGTTTGT
The DNA here is from genome assembly GCF_001730285.1 of Enterococcus ureasiticus. Taxonomy (GTDB): domain Bacteria; phylum Bacillota; class Bacilli; order Lactobacillales; family Enterococcaceae; genus Enterococcus_L; species Enterococcus_L ureasiticus. The sequence goes on along the minus strand of NZ_MIJZ01000001.1, from coordinate 841,302 downwards.
CCCTAATGTTGCATCACCTTTAATGAAAGGAATCGTTCCAATAATTGATTTTAATAAAGTCGATTTTCCGATTCCATTAGGTCCAACTAAGGCAATGGCTTCTTGACGACGAATGTCTAATGAAACAGGCTCTGATAAGATATGGTTCTCATAACCAATCGCGGCATCATCTACTTGGAGTACGACATTTCCGGAAATTTTTTCGATTGCAAAAAGAAAATTAGCTGATTTTTCATCTCCTTGAGGTCGGTCTAAACGGTCCATTTTCTCTAAAGTTTTTCTGCGACTTTGTGCTCGTTTTGTTGTGGATGCTCTGACTAAATTTCGAGCTACAAAATCTTCTAGTTTATTGATTTCAGTTTGCTGTTTTTCGTAAGCCTTCCATTCACTTGTCAGTTGCTCAGCTTTTAATTCTAAATATTTTGAGTAATTGCCTTTATAGTAACGCATTTTATGGCGGCTGATCTCATAGACTTCTGTTACGACTTTATCCAAAAAATATCGGTCATGCGAGACAATCAAAAGGGCACCAGAGTATCCAGGTAAGTAATTTTCTAGCCAAGAAAGAGTGTCGATGTCTAAATGGTTGGTTGGTTCATCGAGAATCAGAATATCTGGTTTTTGCAACAGCATCCGTGCTAAAGCTAAACGTGTTTTTTGACCACCAGATAACGTACTGATATTCTTTGAATAAAATTCTTCTTTGAATCCAAAACCGTGTAAGACAGAACGGATTTCATTCTCATAACCATAGCCATTTTTTTCTGAAAATTCATGTTGTAGGCGATCATATTCTTTCATAACAGATTCATAATTTGGAGCATCAGGCAACAGTTCACTGATGATCAATTCTAATTCACGCATTCGTTTTTCCATTGTGATCACTTCGACAAAAGCTTCAAGCATCTCATCCCAAACAGTTTTATCAGAATCAAGTCCAGTATCTTGGGCTAAGTATCCCAAACTGGCTGTTTTATTTTTAGCAATCGTACCAGCGTCGGGTGCATCTATGCCAGCGATTATTTTTAAAAGAGTAGATTTACCAGCACCGTTGCGGCCGACTAAAGCGATCCGACTATTTGTACTGATCTCCATTTGTATGTTATCAAACAAAGTATCTGCGCCGAAATAACGGGCGATTTGATTTGCTTGGAGTAAAATCATGTGGTAACCTCATTTCTATTTCAATGCCTTTAGTGTAGCATAAATTGGTCAAAAAAAGCACCTATCCTACAGTATGACTCAAAATTTGTCAGTCTAATTTTAAAAAGTTTGAAAAATAGTTCTTTTCCTGAGCGGTAAGATTGCTTTTTATCTGGAACAACTGCTATTATGAGAGATGGATATTTGTCTATATTTAGAGTATTGGAGGTACGATTGTGAAAGACCAAATTATTCCAAAAGCAACGGCAAGACGCCTTCCCCTATATTATCGTTATTTGAGAATTCTGCATGATGCAGGCAAAAATAAAGTTTCCTCTACTGAGCTCAGTGATGCAGTGCAAGTGGATAGCGCAACAATTCGACGAGATTTTTCTTATTTTGGCGAACTAGGTAAGCGTGGTTATGGCTACGATGTAGAGAATCTGATGAATTTCTTTGCAAAAACATTGAATGATGATGAACTAACAAATGTAGCATTGATCGGTGTAGGTAATTTAGGAAGTGCCTTACTAAAGTATAAATTTCATCAGAGTAATAGTATTCGTGTTAGCTGCGCATTTGATGTGAACGACGATATTGTTGGCAGAATCGTTGATGGTATCCCAGTTTATCCAATGACAGATATGATGGAACAGATTCGTGTGCAACAAATTGAAGTAGCGATTCTAACATTACCAGCTAGAAAAGCACAAGAAGTTGTAAGTCAGTTGGCAGATGCTGGCGTGAAAGGTATTTTGAACTTTACAGCAGCACGTTTAGTAGCACCAACAGATGTTTTGATTCAAAATGTTGATTTGACGAATGAATTACAAACATTGATTTACTTCTTGCATCATGATAATGAATTAGCCGATACTGAAATCGAAGACGAAAAAGAATAATTTAAAAACCCCTGTGATTGCTTTTCTTACAAGAAGGGCAATCACAGGGGGTTTATTTTAATATTATTTAGGCAGTTCAATATTGGCGTAATGCATAATAAGTTGGGCAATCACAACGAGCGTATTCATTCCGCAATGAGCGATGATCGAGGTCCAAATTTTCCCAGTCATTTTATACAGTAGAGCAAAGAAGAAGCCCATGAAAAAATAAACAAAGAAATGACCATCTTGATGGATAACAGAAAATAAAGAAGAACTAATAATCGCAGCGATCCAAAAACCAGTATAGCTTTCTGTCAAACCAATCAAAGAACGACGAAAAACAAACTCTTCCATGATTGGTCCGCCAATCGTTGTTGCTAGGATAAACAAAGGATTCGCTAAAATAACTGCGATAATATTTTGTGTATTTTGTGAACTAGGCGGAACGCCTGTGATCGCTGTTTCAATACCAAAAACAATTGCTTGGATAATCATTGCTAAAAAGATGCCACTAACGCCAAGTAAGAAGATGAAAACTGGAGAAGTTAGTTTTGCTTCTTGTTCCACCATAGTAACAGCTGTATTTTTATTTTTAATGTAAAGCCAAATCATCAAAGCAGCACCTAAAATATAAGTGAATGTTGTACCCGCAATCACGATATCTGGTGAAAATGGTCTGAAAATATAGGGAGAAAAAAACACGAGCCCATAAATAAGGATCATTGAAAAACTTATATTTTTAATAGACATATTTTTAGGCATATAAATAGTAAGCTCCTTTCAACAAGTGCAGAATATAAAAAGTATACCATAATGGACATTTATTTCGGAAGACTATTATTTTTTATGATTATTGCGATACCCTAATAACAGAAAGATAAATACGAAGAAAAAAGCTGCTTCCCACAAAGTAGTTGTCCAGTCAAAACGTCTGCTTACTCCAAAAAAGAAGTTACCGACATTCGCAATAATTAAATAAAGTCCTGTTATCGTCAAAGCTCCCGTGATCCGTTGTTTCATTTCAATCGCCTCCCTTTCTGATCTTATTTTACCATGAAATGGAGGATAGAGAAGGAATATGTCGATCCTTGTAAAGGAACTTATTTTCTTTGTTCGATTATTTAATAAAATTAGTCAAAAGACTTGCAAAACGACAGGGAAATGAGTATTATAAATAGTGTGAGTTAGCACTCGATAACCAAGAGTGCTAAAATGATAAATAATTTTTATGGAGGGATTTATTGTGTTAAAACCATTAAGCGATCGCGTCGTTATTGAAGTCGCGAAAGAAGAAGAAAAAACAGTAGGAGGCATCGTCTTAGCATCAGCTGCCAAAGAAAAGCCTCAAACAGGAAATGTTATCGCAGTAGGTGAAGGCCGTGTTTTAGAGAACGGTACAAAAGTTCCTGCCGATGTAAAAGTAGGCGATACCGTAATGTTTGAAAAATATTCAGGTACAGAAGTTAAATATGAAGGAAATGATTACTTGATCGTTTCTGGCAAAGACATTATTGCGATTGTCGAGTAATCCATTTTTAAACATAAAGAACATTTAAAATAAAAAAAATAAAATTTTTGAGGTGAAGGAATTATGGCAAAAGAAATCAAATTTGCAGAAGATGCACGTGCAGCAATGCTTCGTGGGGTAGATATTTTAGCGGACACAGTAAAAGTAACATTAGGCCCTAAAGGTCGTAACGTTGTTTTAGAAAAATCTTTCGGATCACCATTAATTACAAATGATGGAGTAACGATTGCAAAAGAAATCGAGTTAGAAGATCATTTTGAAAATATGGGTGCTAAATTAGTATCTGAAGTTGCTTCTAAAACAAATGATATCGCAGGAGACGGTACAACAACTGCTACAGTGTTGACACAAGCAATCGTTCGAGAAGGCTTGAAGAACGTAACTGCTGGTGCGAACCCTCTAGGAATTCGTCGTGGTATCGAATTAGCAACAAAAACTGCAGTTGAAGAATTACACAACATTTCAACTGTCGTTGATTCAAAAGAAGCAATTGCACAAGTAGCAGCTGTTTCTTCTGGTTCAGACCGTGTTGGACAATTGATTGCTGATGCAATGGAAAAAGTTGGTAACGACGGTGTTATCACAATCGAAGAATCAAAAGGGATCGAAACTGAATTAGACGTTGTTGAAGGAATGCAATTTGACCGCGGCTACTTATCTCAATATATGGTGACTGACAATGATAAAATGGAAGCTGTTTTAGAAAATCCATATATCTTGATCACTGACAAAAAAATCTCTAATATTCAAGATATCTTGCCTTTGTTAGAACAAATTTTACAACAAAGCCGTCCATTATTGATCATCGCTGATGACGTTGATGGTGAAGCATTACCAACTCTTGTTTTAAATAAAATTCGTGGAACATTCAATGTTGTTGCTGTTAAAGCACCAGGTTTTGGTGATCGTCGTAAAGCAATGCTTGAAGATATTGCGATGTTAACAGGTGCTACAGTGATCACTGAAGATTTAGGTCTTGAATTAAAAGATACAACAATCGAAAATCTTGGTAATGCAAGTAAAGTTGTTGTTGATAAAGACAACACAACAATCGTTGAAGGCGCTGGCGAAAAAGCTGGTATCGATGCCCGTGTTCAATTGATCAAAAATCAAATTGCAGAAACAACTTCTGATTTTGACCGTGAAAAATTACAAGAACGTCTAGCGAAATTAGCAGGCGGCGTTGCGGTTGTTAAGGTTGGAGCTGCAACTGAGACAGAATTAAAAGAATTAAAATTACGTATCGAAGATGCTTTGAACGCTACTCGTGCTGCGGTTGAAGAAGGCATGGTTTCAGGTGGTGGTACAGCGCTTGTAAATGTTATCGGGAAAGTGGCTGCATTAGATGCTGAAGGCGATGTAGCAACAGGAGTGAAAATCGTTGTTCGTGCTTTAGAAGAACCAATCCGCCAAATTGCTGAAAATGCTGGCTATGAAGGCTCAGTAATCGTGGATAAATTAAAAAATATCGATTTAGGTATTGGGTTCAATGCTGCTAATGGCGAATGGGTAAACATGGTCGAAGCAGGAATCGTTGACCCAACAAAAGTAACTCGTTCAGCATTACAAAATGCTGCATCAGTGGCTGCCTTGTTATTAACAACAGAAGCAGTTGTTGCAGACAAACCAGAACCAGCTGGTGCGGCAATGCCTCCAATGGACCCATCAATGGGAATGGGCGGCATGATGTAATCAAGCTTTGCTCAATAAAAAAACAGTCTAACATTATTAAATGTTAGACTGTTTTTTTGTTCAATTAACTAGTTAAAATAAGGGATAATCAAATACTGTTGAATCCCCGCTAACACCAACAAATGAACTGGATAAAACCAATAAAAAAAATACTTCCACTGTTTTCCTCGTTGCCCATTGTAAAAATAGATCGGTATAAAAGCAATCAGCCCAAACCAACTATTTTGTATAAGCACCAAAGCCCCGAGAATACATTTCAATAGAAGAAAATCTCTAAATAGATACAAAACGACAATCAGCAAAATACCGATCCAACCGCCATAATCCGTTTGCAACCATTCAGCTAGAAAAATTCCCATTCCTACTATAATAATAGAAAGAATCGTATTTTTTATAGAGTGAGACTGCAGTTTTTTCAATCCAGTAATAACCAGTAAGCCTATTAATAATGTAAAAAAGACATTTTGACTTTTTAAATCAATTAGTTGATGTGAAAAAGCTAGATCATAAGGTATTTCGGAAATTAATGCAAAGAGAGACAAACGAATTAGATATCTTTTGGTATTTGAAGTATGGATAAAACCTTCAACCAATAAAAAACAGAATATAGGAAAAGCGAGTCTTCCAATCATGATAAAAGCAGGGAAGATAACCTGACTCAGTTCAATAAGTTGATTTGATTCAACTGCATAAGGAACAGACACCGATAAAGCAGGCTGAAAAGAAATAATTTTTGCTGTATGATCCAAGAGCATAGCAATGATAGCAATCCATTTCAACTGACTACCTGAGAAAAAAGGTTTTGTATCCAATAATAATACTCCTTTTCAATAGTAGATTTAGATATATTATTTTACCATATAATTTTTTCTATATGTTCAAAGATTGTCAAAAATGACAGTTTGCTTATTTATATGCTGAAGCAAGAGGGAATGAGTTAGGAAATTAAGAAATTGGAATAAAGTGTTGTTTATTTATGAGGAAAAATTCAGATAAGGAAAAATAGAAAAACTTTTTTATTGATATATATATTTAATAAAATATATAATTTATAAATAAAATAGTGAAAAATAAAAGATATATTGTTATAATGAATTTAATTCCTATTTATAAAAAAATTTTTTCTTGAATGTAGCAGTTACAAGAAAAAAATGAATATATCAATTGAATAATCGCGTTTTAGTTTTAACTACTAATTCATTCTATATCAAAATGAGAACACAGTCTATAAAGAAAAGTTCATTATTTTATCATATTTTTAACATTTAAGATAAAAAAATGAGAAAAGGTTGATGTTTTTTTGCTTGTAAATGAAAATAAGCGGAATAAAGTGATACATTATCATGTTTTTATTGTGTTTATTCCAGTAAATATTTTGAAAATAGATTTATATTTTTTAGCCGTCAAATAAGCCGTCAATTATTTTTGGAAAGGGTGTCAGATGTTGAGTAGAAAAGGTGAGAATATATATAAAAGGAAGGATGGTCGTTGGGAAGGTCGATATATGAAAGCAAGAAGTGAAAATGGCAAAATTATTTATGGTTATATCTATGGAAAACGTTATGCTCATGTAAAAGAAAGACTAGCTAAATTAAAAGTGCGCTATTCTTTTACTCATAATAATATCAACTTATATAAAGGAACGGTCCAAGACTGGCTAAATCATTGGTTGAACGTATTGATGCGAAAAAAAATCAAACTATCAACTTATTCAAGCTATCGATTACGTATGGATAAATATATCATCCCCTTTCTAGGTAAAAAGCAACTGATACTAATGAAAAGTCAAGATATTGAAGAATTTGTCAACTATTTAATGAACTTGAATTTGTCTCCTTCAACGATTCATTCGATTGTGACCGTGTTAAAAAGTGCGATGAACAAAGCCTTTATGGAAAACTATATTCTTTCAAATCCTTGTAAGAATCTGTCATTATCAACAAAACCTAAGAACGAGATTTCAGCACTAAGTATCAAGGATCAAGAAAAACTAGAACAAGTTGCTTTGAAAGAACAAAGCTGTTCTGCTGTGATTTTAGCATTGTATACAGGTTTAAGGATCGGTGAAATCAGTGGATTAAAATGGAGTGATATCGACTTTGAAAAAGATATTATTTATATAAGAAGAACTCTGTACAGAATTCCTAATACGATAAATAGTAGAAAAACTGAAGTCATTATGGCAGAGCCAAAAACGAAAAGTTCTAAACGATCAATACCTTTAGCAAAAAATCTAAAAAAATATCTATTAGACAAACAACAAATCTCTTTTTCAGATTATGTGATTTCTTGTAAAAATAGTTATGCTGAGCCGCGAGTTATAAGTTACCGATTCAGAAAAAGTATTGAGCAAGCAGGTATCAGATCTATTCATTTTCATATTTTACGCCATACCTTTGCGACAAGATGTGTTGAACAAGGGATCGATATTGCTACACTGAGTAAGTTGCTTGGACATGCTTCTATAAAATTGACTCTAGATACGTATACGGATTCTCTTTGGGAAAATAGAAAAGAGGCTGTTTCAGTCATTGATAGTAGACTTGGTACAGTATCTGTTGCATCTTAAAAGTGAAAAAAGCACCTGACAAAACTAATTTTTAGTTTTGTCAGGTGCTTTTTTTAGAAAATCTATTATAGTTTTTTAAGCCGTCATAAAATGGTCAAAAGGTCACCGAAAGGCTGATCAATAGGCAAAAAAATGACTTTTTCTTGTAACTGCTACATTCAAGAAAAAACGAAGTATCTTATGCTCAGATTCGCCGTCAGCATCTATGTATTAAGCCCTTAATAAATAGATGTGTAACTATTATAATCGCAAATCAAGAATTTCTAAACTCTAAAGACTTCAAATAATATAGAAGTTTTAATTGAAAGACCAAAATTGGCCAGACATTCAGGAAAATGATAATAGGGGAGGGCATAGCCAGTGTATACGATCGGATATATTTCAGTTAATGAAGAAATAAATGAGCAATACCTAGAAATATTTAAAACAATTCAATGCCACATTTACATCATTAGGAAAGAGGAAGTAGCACAATTATTTGAAAGTAATAGTAAACAATTAAAACGATTAGATACCTTAATTATTGAAGAATCTGTTTTGAGTAATATCAATTGGATTTGTGAATTGATCATGAAGATACGTAAACAAACGACATTGCCAATTTGGATTTTTGGATCATCAGAAAATTTAAATCGAACGAACCGAATCGTTTATTTGCAATTAGGTGCAGACGGCATTATTGATCGCAGTGATGAAATAGATGAATCATTGTTGATGATGAGAAATCTACTTATGCGATTTAAACAACGAGAAAAATTTTTAGAAATACCCAAACAAACCTTTATAGACGATGCTGCTGAATTTAAGCTAGTACCACAAAATTTAAGTGTCTGTTTAGAAGATGGAATAGAAGTCAATTTAACCAAATTAGAATTCCTTACAATTGAATATTTACATAAGCACGCACGTAAAACGATGACATATGAGGAAATCTATAAAAATGTTTGGAATGATACTTACCGAAATAGAAAGTACCGGGTATCTAATTTAGTTTTTCATTTAAGACAAAAAATTGAAATGGATATCGACAAACCGAAATACATCAAAACAATTCGTTCTATCGGATATATGTTAAATATTTAGTGCTAAAAGCTGTTACAAAACTTAATGAGGAAAAGACTGAGAATCGGCTGATGGAAAACATGCTCAGTAAACATATAAAATCACTTTATTTTTTATAAAAATTAGGAGGAGAAGACATGCTGGTACATTTGATTTCAGTCAAAAAGGTTATTTGCGAAACTGGTTAGAAATAACGAGTGAAGTATATAATTGCTTGTTTTTCTGGAGAGGAGGCAGAGTAAAAAAAGTTTCGACAATCACACACATTATAGGAGGAAAAAGAATTGAAAAAAACACAGTTATTAAAAAGAGGGTTACTGACACTAGCTGCAACGGTAGCGCTAGGAGCAGTAGTACTATCGGTACCAACACCATTTTCAGGTGATTCAGTAGTTGCTTATGCTACAGAAGAAACAGCTGAAGTATCAACGATTGAAGAATTTGAAGCAGCATTGAAAAATCCAACGATCACTGTGATCAATGTGAACCAAAGTATCCAATTTAAGAAAAATATTACGAATATTCCAAACCGTGATCTAACGATTAATGGTAAAGCGGATCAAGGTGTAGTGATCAATTCAGCACACAACTCGATCTATGGCAAACAAAACACAAAAGGCACAAATCTTGTAACCATTACAAACGCTAATATTGTTGGTGCTGACAGCGACGGTCGTTTCTTTACTGGTGGTGCTGGTAACGGTCCTTCAAGTTATGGTTGGGATGTTTTAGCAAAAGACGTAACTTACACAGGCGCTCGTTTTGTTCACCTTAGTGAAGGTAAATTAACATTTGATGGAACAAATACTATTACAACTCGTGCTGAAAATGCTTGGGTTCACGATTTAGAATTTAAAGCTGGTTCTACTTACAACGGAATCGCTGCAAATAAGGACCACGGTCAATTTTCAGCATTTTATTTTAATGGTGCGTTGATCAAAGGAAAAGCAACAGGTGAAGCGATTATCGGTGACAATGCAAACGTAAACGTAAAAATTGGGCCGCAAAGTACAGTAAATCACTATTACCCAGTATTCTATGACAAAGTACAAAAAGTAGATGTCGGTACAGGTGCAACATTTGATGTTGATGCAGCTGGTGTTGCTTTCCAATTTATCCCACGCGCTGACTATGTAAACAAAGTTCCAACATTAAACTTAGCTTCAAGAAGTAAAGTGAAATTTAATGGCCGTGGTGGCGGAAACTATTCAACAATGAAATTACAATACTACGGAACAGTGGTAAACGTGGATCGTGCTGCTGAATTAGTTGTCACTGGTGACAGTTCAAAATCAGTAATCGAAAGCGAATATAAAGGTGCGGTCATTAATTTAAATGCGCCTAAAAACTTTGAAGTAGCAAACAGACGTGCAAATTCAAAATTATTCTACTCAACAAATACAACAATCAATGGAACAAATGTTGGGCGTATCTCAACTTGGAATCAATTAGGCGGAGACTATGCAGCACCAGCTACTGAAACGTTTAGAGGCGGTAAAGAATTTGCTGTAAACTTCGGTAAAATTTGCAACAGCAAGACGTTATCTGTTACTGGTTCTTTAACTGGTGATCAAGAATTCAAACTTGAAAATTACGGGAAACTTACATTAGCTGGTGGAAGTATCTAAGGATCAGGTAGAATGTACGTTTAAATTTGAAAGAAAGGAGGAAAATAATGAAGAAACATATCAAGATTTTTCTCTTTCTAGGACTAGGGCTAATTGCCCTAGTTTCTGGTTATTTTCAGTTTTATGTTTCTAGTGAAAATAGAATTGTTGCAGCGCCTTTACCAGGCTATCAAGATATAAAAAAGGCTGATGGCATAAATTTGGTAGCCAAAAGTGGGTCAAACACAGAAATATCTGGAGACTTTGGTTTCATGTTCAAATTAACAGATCAAGTAACCTATGAACCTATCGGAGAGCCAATCATAGATCCTGGATTTTCTGGAAGTAAAACGAAAGTTTATCAATTTAATCCTGCTAATCCGAATGTAGAAAAAGGCGCATGGGTCCGAAATGCAGGATTATACAATGGACGAAGTGTAGATTTGAAATTTGTGATTGACGAGCTAGACTTTGCTCAGAAAAAAGATGGTAAATACCCTTCGTTTCGTTTCTTTGCAGTGGATTCAACTGAACGAAATAGCATGGTAAACACACCGATTGATACACCTTGGGGAAGTTATTTCTTAATGGTTGGATCAGGATTATATAGCCATTATGAGGATTTTAAGTTAGGGGATAAAGTTCGTTATCATTATGAATTTTATTATAATGACACGAAGGAAAACTTCAAATTAAAAGGATCGTGGAACTTTAGTAACGTGAATATCAATAAAAAAGTTGCTTTTCCATTTGACGCAACAGATTTTAACAAGATGTACGTTACCAACGATTCACAAATAGGCTATAAAATCGAAAATACTATTTTTGAAATGACGAGTGATGATGAAGAAGTCGATCAACCAACTGGCCGATTGACTAATTTGTTTGAAAGAGAAAAATATGAGATGAGCATGGCATATCAAGGATGGGATTACAATGATCCTAAACCAGATACGGGACAAATGGCGGTGTTATACTCTACAGAATCATTAGCACGAATTGCGCCAGCAACACCGATTGTTTATGGTGAACGAAACAGCTCTGTACACACAGATCCAAAGTATAAAACATTGAACTATTCAATTCTTCAGGGAATTGCCGATAATTCAAAAGAAAATAGAAATACTAAATTCAGATTGGAGACACAAGTTCCTGACTTTTATGATATCCAATCAATTGAAATTTATGAATATGGAACATCAATGAAAAAGACTGATCTTTTCACTATTACCTTTGAGGGCACTGCCAAATCAAAAGCAATATTAACAGCAAAAGATTCTACGTCAAATGAATTCAACAGTAGTCTATTTGATATTAAAGTTGTCGCTAAACCAAATGACAAATTTAAATTTGATTCTAGTACAACCTCACCTTATGGCTATGTTAATGCGACTGATCCAAAAGATGAAGATAATGGGTATATGGTGTTTGAACAAGGTGGACCTAAAACAGTCGCTTATTACAGCTATGTTAATGACTTTTTAAACATTCAAAATAAGCCATTGCAATCTAATGTTGTTAAAAATGTAAATGGCATTGGTTCGCAAGCAAAAATCTTATATGAAGGCTTACCAGATGCTGAACCAAAATCAGATATCAAAATTCCACTGAATACAAATTTCGAAACAGACTATCCATTGAATACGGCACCATTGCCGACAGATACTGAAAATTATTTCTTGAAAAACATTTCTGTTGATACGGATAATTTAATTGATAAGCCTGTAAAAGTTACGTACAGTAAAAATCATCTTTTACCTGATACATCTGTATTAGGAGAAAAATCATTATGGTTAACATTGACAACGGCAAAAAATATCACAAAGGATATCGAAGTTAAAGTAACTATTGTCCCAACTGCTGCCGAATTAAGAGTTAAATACAAAATTAACGGAGCCTACATGACAGATAAATATCCAGACTATGTTGATACGACTCAAATGATTGGAGCTCCAATTAATTTGAAGAATATCAAGCAAGTTACGGATACCGTTTCTGCTATCAAAGAAGCTGGTTATACACAGACGAATACTCCAACAGAAGAATTTACTCTTTCTGGTAGCGGTAATACTATTGTTTATGAATTTGAAGGGACATTATTCCTTTCCTCTAGCCCAAGTATTCTTGATTTTGGTATTGAAGAAGCGAGTTATAAAGCCATCCGTGTAAATGAAGCGAAACTTGATAAGGCTTTGATCATTAAAGACACAAGAGCAGTTAAACAGAAATGGACACTTACGGCAAAGCTAACGCAAGATTTTACATTGACAGAAACTGACGGTACTAAAAAAGTAATTCCAGATATTTTACGGTATAACGATGGTACTGATGAAGAAAAAAAATTTAAACTTACAGAAAACCGTGACCTATTGGTAGATGAACATACAACGAGCAATGAATATGATGTCAGTAAAACCTGGGATTCAAAAGGCAAAGGCTTCAAGCTAGATGTTCCGGGAGACGCTGTCAAAACGTTAGGAAAATATCAAGCCAAAATTGAATTTACAGTAAATGCAACGCCTTAAAAGCAAAGGAGAGACAATCAATTGATCAAGAAAAAAATACAAGTTAGTGTTGCTCTGGTTTTCCTTGTTTTTGTAGGCAGTATTCTCACTGTACCCTCTATTTCAGTTTATGGGATGGAAGCAGCTGTTCAGACGGATGGAGAAATTGTTTTTACGCAAGAAAGCACACAGCCAACGTCAACAACGAGTGAGCCATCGAGTGATTCTAGTGAAGAACCGATAAAAAAGCCTGGTGGTAAATTTCCTTCAACTGGAGAATTGATACTAAAAAGTTTATCAGTAAGTGGGATTGCTATAATCATGCTTGTGTTTGGTGTTTATCTATTTAAAAGAAAAAAATCTGTTGACAAAAAGGACGGACAAAGCCAATGAAAAAAACAACATTTCTACTTACATGTGTTGGTGCTGTTCTATTTCTTAGTGGACAGATTGATCAAGTTCAAGCGGTTGAGTCACGTACAGGCGGAGCTGAAATAGATCTCAAACGGTTTAAAGAAGAAGAGTCTGTGATTCGTGACCCAGAACATCCAGAAGTACAGGTCGACCCGGGGGAAACACCACAAACAAAAGGCGATTTACGAATTGATTTTGTACCTAAATTGAATTTTAGTACAGTTATGATTCCCGATAAAGCAGCTGTATTTCCAGTGAATGCTCAATTGTTTCATGGAGATACTGGTGTGAGAGGGAATTTTATACAAGTTTCAGATTACCGTGATGACTCGACTGGCTGGACCTTACAAGTTAGACAAGAGCAACAATTTAAGCATGCAACAAAAACGGGAACTGAACTAAAAGGTGCTGTGATTTCTTTAGATCAAACATGGACCAATTCGATAAAAGATGCAAAGTTGTCACCCAGTGTTTCCAAAGAAGTTATTCATATGAGTAATATTGGAGACACCTATAATTTGGCACAGGCGCAGCCGGAAAAAGGTTCTGGAACTTGGAGCATTATATTTGGTGCATCAAAAGAAAATAAGAATGGACGCCCAAATACATTAGAACAAAGAGTGGATTCTTCTGGTAAAGCAATAGAAGATCCAATCTTTAAAAAACCAGTCTTTAGTAATCAAGCGATTACGCTTTCTGTTCCGAAAGAGACAGAAAAAGAAGCTGGTGCCTATTCAACGGTGCTAACTTGGATATTAGCCGAGTTACCATAGATAAAACACAAAAACTAGGAGGAAATACAAATGAAATTAACACACAAATTAGCTGGTACAGCGTTACTAGCAGCAATCGCAGTAGCAGCAACCGCTCCAGGAGTAACAAAAGCCGCAGATCCAGCAGCACCAGGCGTTGGAGAAGGAGAAATTGAATTCACAAGTAAAACATATGGCACCTATGACTCTTCAGGTGTTGTACCACCAAACTATACAAGCCAATCAACTGTCGATACTGATAGTACTGCTTTGTTAGATGGACCATTTTTGGTTCAAGGGATGTCTAAATTAGTGTTTAATTCACAATCTGCAACAACTGGAGCTGTAACATCATGGGCTAAACCAACTACAGCAAATGCGAATACCGTTGGCGCAACCGATAAAGTAGACGGACGTGCCAACTGGGTACAATTTAAAGATGATCGTCAAGTAGAGGATCATGGATATGAATTGAAAGCGGTCATTTCTCAAAATTTCCAATTTAATGATACAGCAAAAGGAAAAGTTAGAAATATCAACGGCGCTCAAATCACATATGGTAACGCAAACTTAGTAGCAGATAAAGATAATGAATCATTGAAACCTTCTTCTACTGGACTTAACAGAGCAACAACAGTCAACGAAACAGGTTCAGAATTAGTTTTCAAAAACGCAGAAGAAACAAAAGGACGCGGACGTTATGCCGTTTACTTTGGTGATGCTGAAGATGCTACTCAAAAACCAGAAGAGTCTGTTAAATTAGAACTTCCAGCAAACCAAGCTGAAGAAATTATGAATGGTAAATATGTAGCTAAAATTACTTGGACGCTAGATGCAACACCAAAATAATCAAATGACAAGTCAATGACTTTTTCTTGGTTAAACAAAAAACGTTTTAAGCAAGTTCGCCAGTTGCAAAACTGGTGAACTGTTTAGTGATGGAGCATGAAAGGACAAAATAATCAGATGAAGAAACGAATCAGCATAGGACTATTTTTTAGTCTATACATAGCAGTACTTCTTGGTTTTTCTACACCAGCATATGCGAACTTACAGTTTACATATGAAACGATAAAACCAGAGAATCAACAAGGCGATTTTGAATACTTTAATTTACTTATGCAACCTGGCCAAAAACAAACAGTACAAGTCATGTTGTCAAATCGTGCAGACGAAGAACAAACAATCGAAGTCGGTTTGAATGGCGCAAAAACCAACTCTAATGGAGTATTGGAATATGGACCAAGTGCGATAAAAAATGACGCATCGTTAAAGTATGATTTTAAAGATCTTGTGAAAGGACCAAAAGAAATAACTTTAGGACCGAAAGAAACACGTCCATTAAAGTTAGATATAAGTATGCCAGAGGCAAGTTATGATGGAAAAATTGTCGGAGGTATCCATCTAAAATCTAAACCAACCAAAAAAGAAGAGGAAGAAAATAAAAAAGCGACTGGGGTTATTAATGAATATGCCTTTGTTATCGGCATGGTGTTGTCCGAAAGTGACACCGTAATCAAACCAGAATTGCAGTTGAATAGTGTTTACGCTGGTTTATCCAATTATCGCAATAGTATTTTTACTAATTTTTCAAATACAAGTGCAGATTTTGTCAATAAAATGACCGTTGAAATCGAAGTAACAAAAAAAGGATCAGAAGCTGTTTTATATGATATAAAACGAGCAGATATGCGGATGGCACCAAATTCAATGATTGATTTTCCTTTAGAAATGAACGGAGATCAAATGGAGGCTGGTGACTACAAAGCGCATATTCTTGTCACTAGCGAAGGACAAGAATGGACATGGAATAAAGAATTTAAAATCACAAATGAAGAGGCGGATAAATACAATGCACAAGATGTTACCTTGATTCAGGAAAGAGGAATCGATTGGAAATTGATCGCCATGATTGCTGGAGGAGTCTTTATTGCTTTCTTAGCTATTTTCTTTATCGTTCGTACTCTCAATAAGAAAAAGAAAACGAAAAAGAGAGGAAAGAAAAAGCGTAAGTAAGAAAGGAGATCAAAATAGTGGGTTTATTAGATTGGTTTTTTATTGGTTTGCTTTCATTTGCGATTCTCTGTTTTCTCCTGTTGCTTTTTTGTCTTTTTTACTTTTTTTCAATCAAAAAGGAGCTAAAAAAGAAACAGTGGCGTAAGCGTCCTAAAAATAAACGAAAAAGAAAAAAATGGCTATACGCACGAAAATCGCTAGAAAAACGACAAAAACGCTACGGCTTCCATTTTTTACTGTTACTGATTGTTATGTTTATCTCAGCAGGAAGTGCATTTTATGCGCGCTATTATCAGCTGACTAATTTAACATCAGAAGATGCAAAAGTCGTTGTTCAAGGGTATTTACTGACAGAAGATTTAGAGGGGAAAATGGTAACGATCAAAGAAGGCGGTAGTGTAGAAAAAGTCTATCCGCAATTTCAAGAAGTTAGCTCTTTATTAGTCTCCTATGGCAATCGGCCTGTTTCAGGTGGATTGTCATCGGAAGGTGCGAAATTATTGACTCGTTATTATGTATCAATGAAAAACGTTGGATTGAACTTGTCGACTTTAAGCCAAGAACAACTGACAAAACAAGAAACGATCGATGGTTATTTAAAAGATATCAAAAAAATAAATGAACGGCAAAAAGCAGTTTTCAAGTACTTTAAAGTCAACGAGTCGGCACTGAAACAGAAAAATTAGGAGACTCAAGATGAAACAAGCGAATAAAACTTCTAAGAAAGTAGCGTCTATAAAAAAACAGAGAAAAAAAAGTAATCAAAACGCAACAACAAATACAGCAATCAAAAACAGAAACGTTCAGTCAAAGAAAGATAAACGTACTGATGCAAAAATAGCCAGGTATAAAAAAAATACAATTAAAAGAACATTGAAAAAACGAAAAAAGCAACGACACCAATTCTATAAGGAAATCGGTGTCAGCTTTTTTCTACTGTTGACGCTTTTTTTTGTATTCCAATGGTTATTTTTTAGCTTGCCCAAAGTCAATGGATATGGAATGACGACAACGTTAAATGATGGCGATCGTCTGTTTGTTAGCAAATACAGCAAAATCAAGCGATTTGATATGGTCTATCTTAAACAACCAGATAAGAAACAACCAATGGTCAGACGAGTGATTGCTTTGCCAGGAGAAGAGATTGCGTATGAAAAAGACCAGTTGTTGATTAATAAAAGACCAGTGGTAGAACGTTTTTTAAAAAATGAACTTAATGAAGCCGAGAAAGAACAACGTTTATTAACAGAAGATTTTACATTAGCAGAATTAACAGGCTCAATAACTTTACCCAAAGAAAGTTATTTTGTATTAGGAGATAATCGCCATTATGCGGCTGACAGTCGTGACTTTGGCTGGATTGAGCAGAAAGATATTTTAGGTATTGTGAAAGCAAGAATAATACCGTTTCATCACATGTCTCAATTTTAAAAGAATTACATAGTGGGAGGGCAATTAGTGACTATATACAAAACGCATCCACAAGCAACAAAAAAAGGACATTCAACTAAAAAGAAGCGTCGCTATTATTCAAAAGAAAAAAAAGAACAATTAGAAAAAATGCGCCAACGTAAAACGAAAAGGATAATAAAACCACAGGATATTTTTTTCTTATTGCTCATCGGATTATGTTTTGTTTTTTTAGTGCAAAATAAGACACATCGAGTAGCTGGATCATCGATGGTACCGACATTGGAGAATAATGATCGTATCATCGTGAGAAAAGGCCGCTTACCCGAACGGTATGAATTGATCACATTTGACCCAGAAATTTCTAATGAATCAAGTTATGTGAAGAGAGTCATTGGACTTCCAGGAGATCAATTATGGACAGATTCAAAAGCTGTGTATCTTAGACCACAAAAAGCTGGCAAGTGGACATTAAACACGGCAAATCCAATTCCATCGGAAGACTTACCAGATAGTACGTTAAAAGTTATGGTCAATGAAGAAGTTTTTCAAGCGTTACGAGACATACACAAGATACCAGAAAAAAGTTATTTTGTTTTGGGCGACAATCGAAGTGCTTCAAAAGATAGCCGAACAATGGGGTTGATCAGCGAAGAACAAATCGAAGGGGTTGTGACATATCGTTACTTTCCATTGAATAAAATTGGGCAAGTGAAGTAGTAAATTAAACGTTAAGATTATAGGAGGAATTACCATATGAGAAGAATTGATTGGATAAAACAGAAAGGCTGGGCCTTTTGTTTAAGTATTCTTTTACCAATGGGAGTAATGTGTTTCGTCTATTTTCTTCTAGGTATTTATCCAGGTAGTGAAAAAACAATTCTAGCGAGTGATGCCTTATCACAAACGTCTAATTTCTTTGCAAGTTTAAACAATGTATTACATGGAAAACAAAGTTTTTTTTACACTTGGTATGGATCTTTAGGGCTAAATTATTGGTCTTTTATGGCGTATTATTTAAATGGGATTTTTAGTCCATTGATTTATTTTTTTGATAATAGCCAAGTACCGGATGCGCTTTACATGATTATTTTGCTTAAATTTGGCACAATCGGCGGCACATTTTGGATTATGAGCGATCAAACATTTAAGGTTCCTCAGTGGATCAATGTGATGTTGAGTATTAGCTACGCTTTAAGTGGTTTTGCAGTGGCATACTCTCCACAACAAATGTGGTTGGATGGCTTGATTTATTTACCCTTAGTAATTTTAGGAATTCACCGTTTGATGGACAAAAGTAAACCAGCAGTTTTATTTAGTAGTTATCTTTTATTATTTTTATCCAATTTTTATATGGCTTTTATGATCGGAGTCTTTTCGTTTCTTTATGTTTTTTGCCGTTTTTTGACTGAGCCAGCAAAATATAAGAAAAGTTTGTTGCCCTATTTTATTACCTCACTTTTAGCAGGAGGTGCGTCAATGATTACCATTTTACCTACGTTATTGGATTTAAAGAATAACGGAGAGAGTTTAACAGAGTTGAAGCATTTTTTTACCTCAGGAACAGATATTTGGGATATTCCTGTTAAAACAATGGTTGGTGTTTATGACACAAGCAAGTTTGGCAGTTCACCTTTTCTTTATTTTGGCTTAATAGGTCTGATTTTTTGTCTCTTTTACTTTGTCAGTCCAAAATTTCCACTAAAAAATAAGTTACTCTATGGCAGTTTATTTCTATTGTTGATCGCAAGTGTCTACATCGAACCACTTAATTTATTTTGGCATGGATTCCACTCGCCGAACATGTTTTTATTTCGCTTTAGTTTTCTTTTTTCATTTTTAGGTTTATTACTGGCAGGATTCGGATTGGAAAACGTAACGAAAGAAGACACGAATCGATTGGTCAATATTGTTATGGGGATGATCCTTCTTTATATTGCGATCATTTTTTTAGCCAATCGAAAACGGTATGATTATTTAGATAAAACAGCTATTGCAATGACTGTAGTTTTGCTGTTGGTTTATCTTACGATTTGGATTATTAGTGTTAAATGGTACAAAAAAAAGATGGTTTTGTGGGTGTTATTATTCATTGTTTTCCTTGGTGAAATGATGATGAATACACAGCAGATGATTACTGGAATCAATGGAGAATGGCGGTATCCTGAACGTGTGGCCTATGATCGAAATTATCAAGATGTGCATAAATTAGTAGAATCGACTCGACAAGATAATGATACATTGTATCGTCTAGCAAATTTAAATAGTGTTTCGAGAAATGAAAGTTTTATTTATGGTTATAGTGGCGTATCAATGTTTTCATCGATTCGAAATCGTCATTCTTCTATGTATTTAGATGAATTAGGTTTTCGCTCTAATGGCACCAATTTGACGATTCAATATGCAAATAACACCTTAGTGATGGATGCATTGTTAGGAATTAAATACAACATTTCAGAAAATGATCCTAAGAAATATGGTTTCACTCTTAAAGAAACCGCAGGCAAACACAAATTATATGAAAATCGCCTCGCTTTGCCTCTAGGAATTTTAACGGATCAAGGAATCTATAAGAAAAATGCAGTGAAAAATCAAGCTGAGCTGATTCAGTATCTATCCAATCAAAAAGAACCTCTCTTTTATTTTTCAGAAGCAGAAATGATCAAAGAGGAAAATGTTCAAATAGAAGACAAAGGTTCTGTTCTTTTCTATTCGAAAACCGTTCCAAATAAATTGCGTAAAATAACCTATTCAATCGATGTTCCAGCACGTTCACAAGCGTATTTAAGTTTGTATGGAAGAGGAATGGAAGTTGAAGCAATCACTAAAGTCAATGGAATCGAACAGCGCTCCGGTCTTGAAGAAAATGGGCAATACTACAATCTTGGGTACTACGAAAAAGCTGAAAAAATTCAAGTAGAAGTGAGTTTTACTGGAGAAGGCGTGGTTCATTTAGTGAAGCCAACGGCGATGTTTATGAATGTTGACGTATTTGAAAAATCAGTACAATCGATCCAAAAGCAAGGCGTTTCCTTTGAAACGAAAGGTAGAATAGCCCAAGCAGATGTGGCGTTAGAAAAAGAACAAGTGGTATTGACTACAATTCCGTATGATAAGGGATGGAGTGCCTATATAGATGGGAAAAAAGTGGAAATACCAACGTTTAAAGATGCTTTTTTAGCATTACCTGTGCCCGAAGGAAAACATAAAATCAAATTTGTGTTTTTGCCTGAAGGGTTTAAAATTGGCCTAAGTTTGTTCATCAGTTGTACGATTACTTTTGTTTTTTACAATTGGTGGATAGGAAAAAGGAGAATATGATGCATAAAAAAAATATTGGTTTGGTTGTGTTGCTACTAATTTTTATCAGTGGTTGTTCAGCTAAACTGTCAGACAAAAAAGAAGTATTTGATGGAAAAGGAATCGAGTATACCATTCAATTGCCAAGCACATGGGAGAAAACATTGGACTATAAAGTAACGTATAGTAACGAGGCAATATTTGGAGCAAAAGATACTAAAAGTAATTCAACATTAATTGTGATGTCTGAAAGAAAAGAATCGATCGAGTTAGCTGATTTTGGCAAAAAAATTCGTAACGAATTGAAGAAACAATACAATTACAAAAAGGAATCAGATATTTTTATGAAAGAATTTAAAGTTGGAAAATACAAAGGTTACAAGTATACATTAGACACAACTTTCGATAAAAGAGAATCCTGGCTGCATTTGTATTATATTGAAACAGCTAACGGCATGGTTCAATTAAATTATTATTCAGCAAAAGATGGAGAGTATAAAAAACGTGCGGAAATCATCGACGAGTCAGCTCGTTCTGTTAAAGAAGTAAAAGACAAAGGAACCGACGCTGATGAAGAAGAGAACGTTGTTTTTCAAAATGATGATCTTTCATTGACTTTGACAGGTGTTATGAATGTAACAGGTGCAGCTGATAAGAAGCTCTTAGCACTGAGATATACGGTAACAAATAAAAAGAAAAATCAATCAATAACAGCTGATAAATGGGATACACTGATCCAAGTAACTCAAAACGGAAAAATACTAGTACAAGGGGAGCTGGCAAAAGATAATTCAATTTTGGATATTCCAAAATTGATCGAGCAAAAAAGCAAAGCAGTTGATGGGGGAAGTTCTATTGAAGGAGTCAGTTTGTATGAATTAAAGGATGATAGTGATATCTTATTGATTCCAGATAAAGACATCTTTAAAAACGCAACGGACGTTCCGATTGTTGTATTAAATGAAGCAGAGAAAGAGGAAGAGAAATAATGAAAAAAAAATCCTATCTTCCATTTGTGGCTATAATCGTGTGTGTACTATTATGCGTCAGTGCTTGTTCTTCAAAAAAACAGACAAGCACAGTTGAACACCAACAACTAACATGGCATGAAAAACGAGAAAAACCTTTTGGGACTTTTGATTATCCTGAAATTACTGAAAAAGAAGCATTTGATTTACTAAAGAATAAATTCAACGTACACGTTCCAAACTTTGTTAAAGAAGTTAAAGAGATGCTTAAAGCGGACGTCAAATCGAAAGGAATGCAAGAAGGTGATCCTGAATTTACAATGTACGCTTCTGGAGATGAACTAAAAGCGCGAGCGTATTATCCTATAAATGATCGTGATGAGTTAAGAGTTTTTGCGCTAGTGGATTTAAAATATTCATATAACAAAGAGAAAAAAGAAGTCCGTTTGACATCTCAAAGTCTTTCAATGACGACTTATGGTCAAAAGATAACTTATCCAAAAGACAATTTTGACGAATTATTGGCGAAAAGTGCAGAAATCATCGACCTTCCAAAGAAACTGACTGATCAATCGATTCAACATTTTAAGGAAGAGTACAAGGAAATAGATAAGCGGCCAGCGTCCTCAAAAGCTATTGTGTATAGTAATGATCAAGAAGCTGTTGAGAAAAAGAAGGTTTCACAATCATTATTGGGAGGCTTTGACAGCAAGCAGGAATTAAAAGAAATTTATGCGTCAATTGTTGATTATACGGATTAAGTTTACGTAGATATAAACAAAAATAATTAAACGCTTGTTGTTACAACGAACATTAGTAGAGAAATTCTGAGTTTATTGACGCGGCTATTTTTATTTGATGCTATTGCTGTATGCCTGAAAAACAAGTATGTTGAGTAGAACTGATCTTTTTTATTCGAAAATAACGGAGTGAGCCTGTATAAATAGCCGATTTGATTCTCAGCTAATGTATACAGGCCTTTGTTTTGTATGTAAACTATCAGGGAACCAATCAGAGCTAATAATGAACAACTTTTTAAAATATCCTAGATAATTTATGCTATACTCAATGTGTCAAAATAAAAAGGCATATCCTTATGTAGTCGTGTAGACAAAGGGAGAATGAGCCAATAAGGAATGGGAGTTTAATAAATGAATATTGTGTTTTGTGATATAGATGGAACGTTTCAAGATCTAGCCGGTGAAGTGCCAAAAGTCAACTATGATGCGATTTACGCTTTACAAAAGCAAGGGGATCATTTTGTGTTTATCAGTGGACGTGGTTATGCGCAATTGACAGAATTGATGGATGAATTAGATAGTGAGTGCGATGTTATTTTTAGTAATGGCGGCGGACATAAATTGGTTGGTGAGCCCATTCAGTATAATCATTGTATATCAATGGCTGAATGTGAAAGAGTCATCGCTATTTTAGAAGCACGACATATTTTTTATCATATTCATACAAATGAAGGAATTATTTTAAAGGCAGTTGAAAATTATGACACAAATATTTTAGCTTTAAGGAAAAAGTTAGAACCAATGGGCGAAACAGGCAAACAGATCATGGATTTCAAAGTAGACTTCTTCAAAGAACAATGCCAGCATGTGGAAGATCCATTTACTTATTTGACTGAACATCCAGAGTTAAAAGTAATGAAAATAGAATTGATGGAAGCAAGCGATGAAGAACATGAAACGTTGCGTGACTTATTGAGTAGCGAGTCGGCGGATGTCTTTTCTTCATTTACGCAATGCTTAGAAATTGTTGATCCAAAGAGCAGCAAAGGTAATGCTATCAAAGAATTCATGAAAAAATTTCCAGATGCACGTAGTTATGGTATTGGTGATGGTGAAAATGATTTAGCGATGTTAGAAGTTGTCGATATTCCAGTTGCAGTAGGAAATGCTAAAGAAATTGTGAAAGAACAGTGTCAGCTGATTATCGGTGATTGCTTAGACGGTGGTGTTGGAACTTTTATTTTTGAAGAAATCATCAAAGAATAAAAACTTAGATTGTTAGTAAGAACTGTCTAGGATCGACTAAAAGTAGTGAATATTTTTGAAACAAGATAAAAAGGTGTAATTAAGCAATAAATTTTTTGAGTTAGGAGAGTAACAATGAACGAAATAAAAGACAAAGTTGAACATGATTTAGAATATTATCAATCGGGAATCAGGCAGCTGTATATGAAGCATTATCAAAGATATTTATTATTTCTGCTTGCTATTATGTTGGTAACGGCTGTTGGTGTCGGTTTATCTGGATCATTTGTTCGAGTGTTGTTAGTATTATTGTTTTTGGGCGAGGCAGGTTTAATTGTCTATTTACTTCGTTATTTACGAGCAGAAGTTTTCGACGCCTATTTCCAACAGATCAAAACGCAATTGCCGGATGAATTTCAGAAAATGGAGTCGATCGAAATTCAGGAAGATGATCAATCTTATTATTTCATAGGCGATCAAGAGTTATTTGTGAAGTTAAAAAAGAAGAATAGTAGAAATTTTCCATCAAAAATCAGACAGTATACATTATTAGTTGGTGATACAGATGGATTAGATGAGAATATACTGGAACAGCCACTGCAGTTTTTTTATTATGATATCACGCAAATCAAGCACTCTGCTAGTTACAAGCAAGAGCGTTTAAAAAATGCTAATTTTATTGCTAGACAGAGAAAACGAAGACTTAAATCGGCAGCTTTAACGATTTTTTTACTGATTTTATTTGGTCTTGCCTTTTTTGGGACTTTATAGGAACCAAAACAAGTAATAAAAAGAGCTGATTTCTTAGTACTATTTAGATTTTAAGGGTCTGAGAGGTAACTTTGGTAGTTACTTCTCAGACCCTTAAACGTTCTCAACTTATAATTGTTTTTCTATTTTGCATAATGTTGAATAATTTGATTTAGTGTTTGAGCGGCAGATTTTCCAGCTCGTTCATCATAATAAGCGGTAAATCGTTCATCACCAATGTACATTTGCCCCAAACCTCTATGCATTTCGGCTGAATAGACAGGCGAAGTATATTGTAGCCATTCTTTATGCTTTAAAAAGACCGTTTCAGCTTCTTTTGATTGATATTCTTTGGTGGCCATCACAATTTTTAATGCTTCAAACAGTTCTTTTTCAGCCGTTTCCATTCCACTAAAATCTTCTTTACTTAGATTAAGCCACTGTTGGTTTGATGCCTCCACTGTTTCTTCTCCATATTTCTCGCGTATTTCTTTGCCGTATTTTTGTTCATTTTCTCGTAATTTTTCTTGTTTGAATCCTACAAATTTTTCTTTATCAGTCATAGTGATTTCTCCTTTTTGATAGCGTAATGTTTTTTCTACAGTAAGGATTAGATGATCGATCTGCTGACGTTTTTCTAGTAACTGTCGATAATGATCCTGTAACGCGTGCTTGGGATCATAGTCTGGTGTGTTCAGTAGTTTTTGGATGGCCTCTAGTTTCAAATCCAATGAACGGTAAAAAAGAATCTGCTGCAGTTTATCGATTTCTTTCGTTCCGTATATGCGGTAACCAGAAGAATTGATACGCGCAGGTTTTAAAAGATCGATTTCGTCATAATAACGCAATGTTCGAGTGCTGATTCCGGATAATTCAGCAATTTTTTTGATTGTGTATTCCATCTGTTTCCCTCCTGTATGTAACTAGCATAAACCTTTACTTAACGGTAAGGTCAAGTCTTTTTTTTAGAATAACATATTTTTCGATGAAAAATCATTTTTTTGATTTACAAAAAGTCGCTGAAAGAGTAAAATTTTTTATGTAAAGTTATCAAGATAAATGTTAAATAAGTAAGGAGCTGAGAGAATGAAATTAATCGAAACACCAATCAATAGGAATTTAGACTTAGAATATTTTTATCCAAATATCACTAAGTTCGTTTTTGGGACAAAAGCGATTAAATTTTTTAAATTATATGCACTGGACCGTACCCAAATTGTATACGCTGATGCATTTGATAAAATCGACATCATTATGATCAATACTAAAAAGAAGATTGCCAAAAAAGAAGTTGATTATGTGATCAAAAAACTGTTAAATACGACTAGAGAAGAAGTAACAGTGCATATCGGTGTGAAAAATGACATGCAGCAAAAAGGGTATTCTTTTAGTGCACCTAGAAAAGATATTATTGTGATTCAAAAGAATGTTGATCCAGCATAGAAATAAAACCCTCCAAGAAAAAGCTGAATTGCGGCTTTCTCTTGAGAGGGTTTGTTACTTGTTGATAGCTATTTTGCTAAAGGAAAATTTCAAACCGCCATGTTCTGTTCTTGTTAGCATTGCTAATAAGAAAAAGATGAAAGCAAAAATCAATAAAATAAGTGAATTGAATTGAAATTTAGTAGAAAAATCATTGTTAAAGTGAACCGTATTTCCAATCAACGTGCAATTTCTCATATACCAATAAGTTGGTGTAAAAGAAGCCACTTTCGTTACGATGTCAGGTAAAATTTCTACGGGCACAAAAACTCCGCTAACAAAGGCACTACCTAAAATAAACACATTATTAATTCCAGAAACCATATCTGGATTACTGATGATACCCCCGATTAGATTACTAAAAGATACCGCAACGATAAATAGAAGTAGCGTGTTCAAAATAAAATAGGCACTGTATCGATCAATATTGCTTTTCGTAATCAGAAGAATAAGGCATACAAAAACTGCCCAAAGTGCTAAACAAAATCCAAGTTGTACAATAAACTGTTGGCGTGAAAACGATCGCTTAGAAAGAGGAGAACAACCATTTCTAAGTTTGATTTCTTTACGATTGAACGCCAAACTGACTAAAGTGATTGCACTGAAAATAGTCATAAACATAGTGTATGCTAATACACCAAAAACTTTGCCAGTTGCCTTATTTTTCTTTGATTGATTATAAGATGAATCAAAGTTGATCTGTCCTACCTTGGCCAGATTAGTAGTTGTTAAATTAACGATCTCAGCTTCTGTTTTACCTGGAAATGCTTCTTGGTAGAATTGATACGTAGATAAATAATTATTGATAATTGAATCAATATATACTTGGTTAAAGCTATCAGGTTTGACTTGAATTGTTAATTTAGGTCGTTGATTTTGTTTGATAGTTTGAGAGAAAGAGTCAGGAATAGTTAGTACATAATCAACTTTTCCAAAAAATAAAGCGTCATCGATCTTTTCTTGCGTATCTTTTAATGAGACAACATTCATCGTTTGTTTTAAATAAGTCTCTAGTTGTTTTCCCGTGTTTCCGTGATCCTTATTGAAAATAACGACGTTCATTTTCTCAAGCTCTGTCGCATTGGATTTAGTCGAATTAGAACCAGAATAAGCGAAAGAAATACCTAGACTAATTGCCAATGCAAGAATCAGAGTTCCTAGATTCTTTTTCAGAATGCCTAAAGTAGCTTTAAAGACTGACATACTGCACTCTCCTTTCATAAATAACACTGGCGGTGATAAAGATTGTTGTCAGTATCCCTAGACTAATCAGGTTATTGTAAAAACTGTCGATATTTTGATAATAATACAGCTTATATAAAGCCTCACTGACAAGGTTCACTGGATTTATTGCGTTTAACCAAGGAAGATGTTGATTTACTAAAAGCTTGATATCAGGAGACATCATTCCTGCTAGAAAACTACAAGTCATTTGAAAAGTCACGGCTAGTGAAATTTTCTGATTTAACGGTACTTTTAAGATGTTGCCAAATAATACACCTAATGAAAGTGCTGTGAGAGCAGTTAACGCACAAGTTAATAAAATAAGTAACCAGCGAGTTCCAAAATCTACATTGTAAATAAAATGGAAGAAACCTAAGATAAAAAATATTTCCGCAATAAAGATTGTAAATGAAGAAGATAAGTTTGTTAGGACAATAAATAGTTTGTTTTTTGGTGTCATACTTAGGCGGATGCCATTAGCTGATTGGTTCGCTTGCTCATCATTCGCATTAGTGATCCCCCAGAACATACCGAACATGCAGCTCATTCCGATTAAAGTAAAGAAATAAAAGCTTTTCTGACTTCCTTTTGAAGCTGTAGCTTGATTAACAGAAATATAATTAGTTGTTTTACCTATTTTTTCTGTGATAGATGAGGCTAAAAGAGCAGGATTTTCTCTTTCTAAGGTAGTCAAGGTCATTTTACTTTGAAGAAATTGATTCATAAATGTATCCAAAATATTTTGTTGGATCGTTTGTTTACTGATTGTCAGTGATATATCATCCTCAGTTAGAGTATAATAACCAGCAATTGATTCATTTAGTAATTGTTTTTCAGCTTTTTCTTTTGAAAGTATGACTGGCCTAAACATTTTTTGATCATTATTTTTGATTTCGTTCAGAGTATTCATGAATAAGTCAGTATCTTGTGCTGGAATTTGTTCATTCGTAACGATACCAACTGGAATCTTCTTAGCCAAATCAATCGTATCGAGATTGCTAAAAGCAGCTGTAAAAAATAAACCTAAAAGTAACGGGAAAACCAAGGACCAAAATAGTAAAACTTTGTCTTTCAATTGAATTTTTAAGCGATAATAATATAAATGCCAAAACATACGATGGCTCCTCTCTAATCTCTTAATTCTCTGCCTGTTATTTCTAAAAAGACATCATTAAGTGTGGGTTGTTGAGTGTAAAAATTACCAAATGAAACGTGATTTTCTTCCAAGATATGCAGAACTTTGGTAAAGACAGCTTTGTTTTTTTCAGTATTCAAGGTTACAAAAACATTGTCATATGTGATATCGATAATTCCAGGAAGTTGTAATAGTTCTTCTTTAACAGATGACGGGAAATCTGGTATTTCGATTACGATTTTTTCATTGACTTTGATCATGCCTTTTAGTTGTTCTTTGGTACCTTCTGCTATGACTTGGCCTTTTTCAACAATCACGATATGGTTACATAATTGTTCTACTTCCTCCATATAGTGGGTCGTATAGACAATCGTTGCTCCTTGACGATTTAGTTCTTTAATACTATCTAAAATCTTATTACGACTTTGGGGATCCACTGCAACTGTAGGTTCATCTAAAAAGATAAGTTCAGGCTTATGGACGATGCCACATGCGATATTAAGTCGTCGCTTTAGTCCACCGCTAAGTTTTTTTGGTGGGAAACTAGTAAAATCTTCCAGACCTACCAATACGATGACTTCTGCAACATACTTTTTTCTAGTTGCTTTATCGTTGATATATAAGCCACAGTAGTAATCGATATTCTCAATAACTGTCAATTCATCAAAAACAGCGACTTCTTGTGGAACGACACCAATTCGTTTTTTTATATCATAGCGAGTTGGAGACATTTTTTCGCCAAAGAGTTTTATTTCGCCTTTGTCATACGATAACAGTGAAAGCATGCAATTGATCGCGGTTGATTTTCCGCAGCCGTTAGGACCAAGTAGTCCTAAGATTTCGCCTTTTTTTACTTGTAGATTAAAGTGATTCAATGCTGTTAACTTTCCGTAGCGTTTTACTAAGTCATTTATTTCGATTATCATATGAAATTCTCCTTTTTTTCTTTATAATAGAACTATAGCTCAAAAGATAATTAGATATAAGTGAATATTTTCCTATATCGATGTGACATTTGTCATATAAGTGGAGAATTTGGAGAAGATGATGAATAAATTTTTAATACGAAACTTGTTTGATAAAGCTTTTTTGTTAGGATTGTGCTTGCTACTTCTTTTAAATCAAACCTACCAAAGTGAAATGGTTATTTTTGTCTTAGTGACAATTGTCTTGAGCATCGTTCTTTGGGTGATCAAGAAACCAAAACTTTCCATTTTAGGTATTTTGATTTTATTGCTTGCCGCGACAAAGTGGCCAGAATATGCTTATTTTGTCCCAATCCTTTTTTATGACGGGAGGATGGATGAAGGAAAAAACATGACAATTATCAATAGCTGTCTGATTTTAATATTTCTTTTACATAGTAGTAATTATTCGAATAACTTAAAACTTTCCATTCTATTATTGTGCGGACTATCGGCTTATTTAGCTTTTCTTTCTTTAAAAGATGACGCATTGCACAATGACTATTTAGTACTGAATGAAGAAAAGTATGAGAATAGTTTTACTTTTGAATCACAAAACTCTGAGTTGATCAAAAAACAAGAGATCAAAATTAATTTGGAACTTTCAAATGAACGAAATAGAATTGCTCGAGATATTCATGATAATGTCGGACATTTACTTTCTAGTGCTTTGCTCCAAACTGGAGCACTTAAAGCAATTAATCAAGATGAAAAAATGCTGATCCCACTAGATCAACTACAAGAAACCATTACACAAGGGATGAACAGCATCCGAGATAGCGTACATGATTTGCATGATGAGTCACTGAGTTTATCTTTGGCGTGTGAAAATATTTTAAAAAATTTTGCATTTTGTGAGGTAGAATTAAAAGGTGCATTCTCTGAATATATCAGTAAAGAATATAAACTCGCTTGTATCATGCTAATTAAAGAATCACTAGCAAATGTAATGAAACACAGCAATGCAGATAAAGTGACGATTCATTTTCAGGATCACCCAGGATTTCACAAACTGACAATAGAAGACAACGGAACTCAGAATAAAGAAAAAGCCCCAAATGAAATCGGAATCGGGTTGATAGGTATGCAGGAAAGAATAGAAAAATTAGGTGGTAGACTGAGTTATAACCGAAAAGAAGTTGGTTTTTCGGTTTTGGCTATTTTGCCAAAATCTAGGGAGGTTAAAAAGTGATTCGAGTATTGATTGTGGATGATGATGTATTAGTGACTACTTCACTTAAAACGATTATTGAAGCAAGTGGTGAAATTAGCGTAGTAGGAATAGGCGATAGTGCAATTCAAGCCGTGGAATTATATGAAGAACTACAGCCGGATATCTTATTGATGGATATTCGGATGAAAGAATCAACTGGGATTGAAGCAGCTACCAATATTTTAGCAAAAAATGAGCAAGCTGTTATTTTACTTTTAACAACCTTTTCAGATGATGATTATATTATGGAAGCGCTCAGGATTGGTGTTAAAGGTTATTTATTAAAGCAAGACATAGAAGCAATCGTCCCATCTATCAAAGCTGTTAAGAATGGCCAATCAGTTTTTGGACATACCATCATGGAGCGATTACCTCATTTGTTACAAACAGAAAAAATAACCTGTTCGGAGGAACACAAAGTAAATGAAAAAGATCTGTCTATTCTTTCTTTGATAGCAGAAGGATTGAATAATAAAGAAATCGCTGATCAACTCTATTTAAGTGAAGGAACGATCAGAAATTATATCAGTAATTTATTAGAAAAACTAGAACTAAGGGATCGGACGCAATTAGCAGTTTTCTATTATAAAAATATCTATGTGAAATAGAATCAAAAATGCTTATTTTAAAACAAATGATCAAGTAATAGAAACTAGAAAATCAGTAGGATTTCTATCTTTTATTTGATAAAATAGGAAAAGGAACGAAAGGAAGCGTGAATGTTGAAAGAGTTATTTCATAAATATAAAGAAGTGATTTCATATTTAGTTTTTGGTGTGGCAACAACGATTGTCAATTTAGTGATTTTCTTCATCTGTAAAGATATCTTAGGAATCGACTATAAAATAAGTAATGCAATCGGCTGGTTTTTATCTGTGTTGTTCGCATTTTTTACAAATAAATATTTTGTTTTTGTTAGTAACCATGAGGATATCAGTTCTTTTATTCGAGAAATGCTACTGTTTTACTGGTATCGTATCTTATCATTTGTCGTTGATATGGCATTGATGATTTTAATGATCGAATGGATGCATATTTCAGATTTTTGGGCGAAAATGCTGACTCAAGTTGCGGTGGTCGTATTGAATTATTTTTTCAGCAAGTTTTTTATTTTCAAGAAAAAAGCATCTTAAAAATCAGTTTTTAGTTAAAAAGACAGTTTTTTGATATAATAGAAATTAAATTTCAGAAAAATAAAGGGTGGTATAGTGAGATGAAGAAAGTTTATGATGATGATAGCTTAACGTTACATACTGATTTATATCAAATTAACATGATGCAAACGTATTGGAAATTAGGTAGAGCGGACTTGCATTCAGTTTTTGAATGTTATTTCCGGGAGATGCCTTTTAATCATGGCTATGCTATTTTTGCAGGCTTGGAAAGATTGGTCGATTATTTAGAGAATTTGACGTTTACAGATACAGATATTGCTTATCTTAGAGAAGTAGAGGATTATCCAGAGGACTTTTTGACTTACCTAAAAGAATTTGAATTTAAGTGTACCGTTCGTTCTGCACTAGAAGGAGATTTGGTTTTTAATAATGAACCATTGATTCAGGTAGAGGGGCCTTTAGCACAATGTCAATTGATCGAAACTGCTCTTTTGAATATGGTCAATTTCCAAACCCTAATTGCAACAAAAGCGGCACGTATCAAATCTGTGATCGGAGAAGATCCTTTGATGGAATTCGGGACTCGCCGTGCCCAAGAATTGGATGCGGCTGTTTGGGGTACACGTGCGGCTTTCATTGGCGGAGCGGATGCGACAAGTAATGTTCGTGCTGGTAAAATTTTCGGTATTCCAGTCAGTGGAACACATGCTCATTCATTAGTACAGTCCTATGGAAATGATTATGATGCCTTTACAGCCTACGCGCAAACGCATAAAGATTGTGTCTTTTTGGTTGATACCTATGATACCTTAAAATCTGGAGTGCCAAGTGCAATCCGTGTAGCGAAGGAAATGGGGGATAAAATCAATTTCCTAGGTGTTCGTCTTGATAGTGGAGATATGGCCTACATTTCAAAACGAGTACGTGAGCAATTAGATGAAGCAGGTTACACAGACGCTAAAATCTATGCTTCAAATGATTTAGACGAAAATACTATTTTAAGTTTAAAAATGCAAAAAGCAAAAATTGACGTTTGGGGTGTTGGGACAAAATTGATCACGGCATATGATCAACCAGCTTTAGGCGCTGTGTTTAAATTAGTTTCGATCGAAGATAAAGACGGTCAGATGAAAGATACTATCAAACTTTCCAGCAATGCCGAAAAAGTTACAACACCTGGAAAAAAACAAGTATGGCGAATCACACGTAAATCAGATAAAAAATCTGAGGGTGACTATGTGACACTATGGGATGAGGATCCTCGTAAACAAGAGGAAATTTATATGTTCCATCCGGTGCATACATTTATCAATAAAACAGTCAGAGATTTTGAAGCGAGAGCTGTGTTACAAGATATTTTTGTTGAAGGAAAACGAGTATATGAAATGCCTACATTAGAAGAAATCAAAAGCTACGCAAAAGAAAATCTTGATTCACTTTGGGAAGAATATAAACGTGATCTTAATCCACAAAAATACCCAGTCGATTTATCAACTGAGTGCTGGAATCATAAAATGCGTTTACTTGAAAAAGTTCGTGTGGATGTAAAAGCATTAAGGGAAGGCAAATAAATAATATCTAGCTATACAAATCAAGCTTTTGAAAATCGATAAATCGGCAATGAAACAAAGAAGTTTTTAGAGCTGATTTTCTAAAGAATTGACAGGTTTATTCTACTTTTAATCTAGGAGGGGTTTTCTATGGAGTCACTGCAAAAAGCAATTATCGAAGAACTAGGTGTAAAACCACAAATAGATCCGCAAGAAGAAATCCGAAAAAGTATCGAATTTATGAAAAGTTATTTATATAAATATCCTTTTCTAAAAACCTTCGTGCTAGGCATCAGTGGGGGGCAAGATTCTACATTAGCTGGTCGTCTTGCTCAGTTAACAATGGAAGAAATGCGTAAAGAAACGAAAGATGAAGCGTATCAGTTTGTTGCAGTCCGTTTGCCTTATGGTGAACAGGCTGATGAAGAGGATGCTAAAAAAGCCTTGGACTTTATTCAACCGGATGTTTCTTTACGTGTCAACATCAAACCAGCAATTGATGCATGTGTCATTTCTCTTGAGGAATCTGAGGTTTCTATCAATGATTTTAATAAAGGAAATATGAAAGCCCGTCAACGGATGATCGTTCAATATGCGATCGCTGGAGAAAAATCAGGCGCTGTTATCGGTACAGATCATGCGGCTGAAAATATTACTGGTTTTTATACAAAATATGGTGACGGCGGAGCAGATATTTTGCCATTGTTCCGTTTGAATAAGCGGCAAGGCAAGGCATTGCTGAAAGAGTTAGGCTCACCTGCTGAACTTTATACAAAAATTCCTACTGCTGATTTAGAAGATGATAAACCTTTGGTAGCGGATGAAGTAGCACTTGGTGTGACTTACGATGATATCGATGATTATGTTGAAGGAAAAGCTGTATCGGATAAAGCGAAAGAAACGATTGAAGGTTGGTATAACAAAACACAGCATAAACGTCATATGCCGATTTCAATTTTTGATGATTTTTGGAAATAAGAGTTAGAAAAGAAAATGAACATTTTTGGTGCGGACCCCAAGTGCCCATGAAATCATTAGGAGACCCGCACCAAAATTAGTGGAGAAAAGGACTTAAATTTGAGGTTTTTCTCATATTTTTTTAATGTTCATGTAGATTTACTTGGAAAAATAAGGATTATGAATGATTTATGGAAGATAATCCTATTTTTTCACGGTCTCACTCTAATATGAGTGAGTGGATTGAAATTTCCAGCTATCAAGCCTTGCCCTGCTGCTTCTTCATAACGTCTCACTCTAATATGAGTGAGTGGATTGAAATTTCTCTGGTAAAAGTTTTCGGTGCCCGCATGACAGTCTCACTCTAATATGAGTGAGTGGATTGAAATTTTTTAAGAGGGTCTTTAAACTAATGTAAACAATGTCTCACTCTAATATGAGTGAGTGGATTGAAATGTGACTCTCTGCTGAGAGCTGCTGGAGCAAGCGGTCTCACTCTAATATGAGTGAGTGGATTGAAATTTGATAACCATTTATCTCCGATATCAAATGACGGGGTCTCACTCTAATATGAGTGAGTGGATTGAAATAGCGATATAGTCGTAATCATCTACTTCAGCATCTGTCTCACTCTAATATGAGTGAGTGGATTGAAATACTATGCTGATCATTTATTGTAATAATGATTTTATGTCTCACTCTAATATGAGTGAGTGGATTGAAATTCTCGTTTTTCCTACAACTTTTTTTAATCTGAGGTTCACTTTAATATAAAGCATAGCAAGCGCACTAAAATCAATTGAGAAAGAGTTGCCTTTCTTTTTTTATAGCTAAATTTCATAACAAAATATCTTCATTTTGTTCAAATGGTTAAAAAAAGTGTAAAATTAAACTAGTTATCTGAAATAGTAGATAAACTACTCTACAATTGATTTAATTACAGTAATAAGAAGGTGAATGAAAAAATGAAAAAATTGTTTAGGAAAAAAAGAGATATAGATAAAGAGGAGTTTTCTCCATCAGAAGAAAAACCGCAAACAATCAATAATAATGATATTCGAATCCCAGCCAATATTAAAGGATTATCCGATAAAGAAGTACAGCAACTTTCTGCAGAAGGTAAGACCAACAAAGAAGTTGAAGATCTATCTAGAACAACAAAACAGATCGTTTTAGAAAATTCGCTAACATTATTTAATTTTATCAACTTGTTTTTAGCCGGTGCAGTTTTCGCTGTGGGGTATCCTAAAAATGCACTATTTTTCTGGATCATTATTATCAATACAGCAATTGGTGTAATCCAAGAAATCCATGCAAAGAAAACGATCGACAAACTATCCATCGTTAACAAAACAGAAGTAACTGCATTAAGAGGAAATCAATTGGTTAAAATCTTTCAAGATGAAATTGTTTTGGGAGATGTGTTGGTTTTAACCTTAGGAAATCAAGTTCCTTCTGACGGTGTCGTGCTTCAGGCAGAAGGTATGGAGGTCGATGAATCCTTATTAACGGGAGAATCAGATAAAATCACGAAGCAAAATGGTGACAAAATCATGAGTGGAAGTTTTATTACCTCAGGTTTAGGCTTTGTCAAAATCACGGCAGTCGGTGAAGACAACTTTGTTTCTAAGTTATCCAAAGAAGCGAAAACAGAGAAACATTCGACTTCGGAATTAATGAATTCACTGAATCTTTTGATCAAAGGACTAACATTTGCGATCATTCCGATTGGTTTACTATTATTCTGGTCACAGTACCAATCAACACAATCCTTTCCAAAAACAGTTTTAGGTGTTTCTGGCGCGTTGATTAGTATGATTCCAGAAGGTTTGATGCTATTGACTAGCGTGGCATTTGCAGTAGGGGCAGCGAATTTAGCCAGAAAACAAACCTTGATCCAACGTCTATCCTGTATTGAAACGCTTGCACGTGTTGACACTATTTGTCTAGATAAAACAGGAACTATTACAGATGGCAGTTTGACATTTAAAGAATTGATTCCCCAAGCTGGTTTTCCAGCAAGTGAAATCGAGCGTGCAATGAGTGAAATGATGGCAGGCCTATCAGATCAAAATGCAACAGCTAAAGTTCTTAGAACGAGGTTTCCACTTTCTCAATCTGCTTGGAAAGTTAAAGAAGTAATCCCGTTTTCTTCCGATCGAAAATGGAGTGGTATCACTTTTGAAGAAAAGGGCTCGTTTGTTATGGGGGCACCAGAATTTATTTATTCTGAAGTTCCAGAAGCGTTACGAGAGAAATTGGCGCCTTATAATGAGCAAGGAGATCGTGTCCTGATTTTGGTTCATTTTTCAGAAGAGTTAACAAGTCCTAAGTTGCCTAAAGAGAAAGAAACGGTTGCGATTTTTATCATTGCGGATACAATACGTGAAAATGCTGTTGATACATTCTCTTATTTTGCAAAACAAGATGTAACTCTAAAAGTCATTTCAGGTGATAATCCAATAACGGTATCGCAAATAGCGAAGCAAGCAGGAATCGCTGGAGCAGAAAATTTTGTTGACATGAGTACTATTTCTGATTCAACAAACTTCAATGAACTGGTAGAAAAAACGACCGTTTTTGGTCGAGTAACGCCTTATCAAAAAAGAGAGTTGATTCAAGCCTTGAAACAAAATGGACATACGACATGTATGACAGGGGATGGTGTCAATGATATTCTTTCATTAAGAGAAGCAGATGTCAGCGTAGCTATGGCGAGTGGAAGTGATGCTGCCCGTGCTGTGTCAGATGTCGTTTTATTAAATTCTGATTTTAGTTCAATGATCCAAGTACTGAATGAGGGTCGCCGTGTAATCAATAACATCGAGCGCGTTGCATCAATGTATATGGTAAAAACAATTTACTCTGCGATTCTTGCAGTAACATTTATCTTTTTATTCTTACCATATCCATTTGCACCGCTACAATTAACGCCAATCAATACGTTGACGGTTGGGATTCCTTCCTTTATTTTAGCGTTAGAACCGAATTATCAACGAATCAAAGGGCACTTTTTGACTAATATATTGCGGATTTCAGTTCCCGGAGCACTGACAGTTGTTTTTAATATTTTAGTGTTACAGCTAGCTGGAATTTGGTTTGATTTATCGCATCAAGATGTCTCTACGATGTGTGTGTTGCTTACAGGTTGTGTAGGATTTCAAGTGTTACTTAGAGCCGCACGACCATTAGATTTGAAAAAACAGATCATGATTGGCCTTCTATTAATTGCGTTTCTTGTTTGCTTCCTATTCTTTGGGAATTTCTTTATGTTGACATCATTATTTACAAGAAATGTTCTATTCTATCTGCCATTGATTCTTGGCAGCCGGTCTATTTTTAACTATATATCATTATTTATGACGAGAGCGATATATGAGGTTGAGAAGAGGAAAGAAAATAGAAGAATCAAGAAGAAAAAAAGAGTTATTTAAGGCTAGAAAAAGTTAGGACGTAAAGATGTCCTAGCTTTTTTATGTTGGGTGAGTCTAATAAAGAATGACAATCATTTTCATTTAAGCCCTTTAACTTTGTTATTTCTCCAAGTGCGCGTAATCTAAAGATAAAAGGGGAAACTTTTCAAAAGGAGTGGTATAAATGAAACATTTAACGAAATTGATCATTACGATCGTGACAGGGATTTTGGCATTAGTATTTGAATTTATTTTTCATCAGCCAGCATGGGCGTTTGGAATCATCATAATTACGGGCTCAATCATGACATTTTCAATGTTAGTAGAAATGGTAAAAACGTTGAAATCAGGCAAATACGGTGTGGATATTTTAGCGATAACAGCAATCATTGCAACGTTAGCAGTCGGCGAATACTGGGCAAGTTTGATGATTTTGATCATGTTGACAGGGGGTGATTCTCTTGAAGATTATGCAGCTAAAAAGGCCAATAAAGAGTTAAGATCGTTGCTGGATAATTCACCACAACAAGCGCATCAGCTGATCAATGATACATTGACAGATATCCCAGCAGAAAAAGTCGTCGTAGGCGATCAACTTGTGGTTAAACCAGGAGAAATAATTCCCGTTGACGGCTATATTACAAAAGGGACATCTGAAGTTGATGAATCTTCTTTAACTGGTGAATCACGTCCCGTGAACAAAAAAATAGGCGATCCATTGATGTCAGGTTCGATCAATGGCGACAGCTCACTTACAATGCAAGCTGAAAAAAGTGCAGCAGATAGTCAATATCAAACTATCGTGAAACTGGTAAAAGCCTCAGAAGCACAACCTGCTCATTTTGTACGAATGGCCGATCGCTATGCTGTCCCCTTTACAATTACAGCTTATTTGATTGCAGGAGCAGCATGGTTTATTTCAAAAGATCCAACTAGGTTTGCGGAAGTGTTGGTCGTGGCTTCACCTTGCCCATTGATATTAGCAGCACCAATCGCTTTAGTTGCTGGTATGAGCCGCTCAAGTAGAAATGGGATTGTCGTAAAAACAGGTACCACATTGGAAAAAATGGCTGAAACAAAATCAGTTGCCTTTGATAAGACGGGAACGATTACTAAGGGAGCTTTATCAGTGGATAAAATTATTCCTGAAAGTGGCGTTTCAGCAGAAGATTTATTAGTATTAGCAGCAAGTGCGGAACAAGAATCCAGTCACATATTAGCACGCTCACTTGTAGCATATATCTCTTCACCAGAAAGGTTAAAGAAGGTTTCTGATTTAGAAGAAGTAACAGGCGCTGGTGTCAAAGCAATAATTGAAGGGAAAGTGATTCGTGTTGGAAAACCAGCCTTTATTTCCCAACAAAAAATTGAAGAAATAGCAGACCAAACGATTATTTACATTTCTCAAGATGAACATTATTTAGGCTATATTACGTTCACAGATAGAATTCGTCCAGAGGCGAAAGAAACGATGGATCATTTGCGAAAATTACATGTAGACCACTTATTGATGTTGACAGGAGATCATCAAATAGTTGCAGAGGATATCGCAAAAGAAGTTGGAATTAGCGAAGTTTATGCGGAATGTTTGCCTCAAGATAAAATCAATGTGCTAAAGCAAATACCTGACTCTAAACGGCCGGTGATCATGGTCGGAGATGGTGTGAATGATGCGCCTTCTTTAGCAATTGCCGATGTTGGTATTGCTATGGGAGCTCATGGCGCAACGGCGGCAAGCGAAACAGCTGATGCAGTAATCTTAAAAGATGATTTAGAAAAAGTCAGTACAGCAGTGAAAATTTCTAAAGATACCATGAAAATCGCGAAACAATCGGTTTTAATTGGTATCACGATTTGTACAGTCTTGATGTTAGTAGCAAGTACAGGCATCATCCCCGCTTTATTTGGTGCGGTTTTACAAGAAGTGGTGGATACGGTTTCGATTCTATCTTCCTTACGGGCAAAAAATGATTGAGTTGGATCTTTTTAACGAGTATTATTTTAGGAGAACAGATAGTTGCAACTATACTTTTAAATTGGTAGAATCAACTTATAAAGCGCTGAATAACAAACGTTATTTTATGGTGATTTAGCTGTACATACTAGCTCGCTCAGTTTTTTTAATAGGAGGGAAATTGGATGGATGGAAGCAAAATAAATGATAAACCAGTAACAGAAGAAATACTTTTAGAAGAAGGTTATCGTAAATATTCAGGAGAGGGTTTGGATATTTATTATAGTAAGGACATTTGTGCTCATATCGGCAACTGTGTTTTCGGTAATCCAGATGTTTTTGAAGTCGGTCGTAGACCCTGGATTATTGCTGATAATGGCAGTATTGAAGAGAATATTCGTGTAATCGATACCTGTCCAAGTGGCGCTTTAAAATACATTCGAAAGGACGAAAAATAATGATGGAAATCAAAGAAGAACAAAATCGCTTTGTATTATTAAATGACGACAATCAAGAAATTGGCGAAATGACTTGGTCAAATGCAGGAGACAAAATGATGATAATTGATCATACATTTGTTGATCCAACTTACAGAGGACAAAAACTAGCGGAAAAATTAGTCTTTAACGGAGTGGAAAAAGCTCGGCGTGAAGGCAAAAAAATCATTCCATTGTGTCCGTTTGCTAAAAAAGAGTTTGATACAAAACCAGAATATAGTGATGTTTTAAGAACTTAGTAAAGGTGATCTGCGCTTGGTTAAATAGGCACAGATCACTTTTTTCATCCAATATAGATGAAAAAAATCAAGGTTATTCAAATACAACTGGTATTTGAATAGAAAATATGCTAAAGTATAAGAGATGTATTTTGTGAATAAGGGAGAATTAGACTATGTATAATTTTATTTTAACACTTGTAATCATCCTGTCAGTAGTGATGGTTATTGCCGTTATGATGCAGCCAAG
The DNA here is from genome assembly GCF_001730285.1 of Enterococcus ureasiticus. Lineage (GTDB taxonomy): Bacteria > Bacillota > Bacilli > Lactobacillales > Enterococcaceae > Enterococcus_L > Enterococcus_L ureasiticus. The sequence goes on along the minus strand of NZ_MIJZ01000001.1, from coordinate 800,745 downwards.
TAAGCAAAACAGTGCAGCAAGTGCATTTACAGGTGGCGCAGATAAACTTTTCGGTAAACAAAAAGCACGCGGATTTGAAGCTGTTATGCAACGTGCGACAGCGATTATTGGTGCCGTTTGGATGTTACTATTATTTATTTTAGTATTATTATCATCGAATTAAAATCTTTGAAGTCTCTCATTTACTGAGGGGCTTTTTTTCTTACACAAGTTGAACAATTCTCTAATAAAAGTTCTTGCAACATCTTTCTTTTCATAAGGTTTTCAATAGATAATGTGCTAAAATGGGAATGAGGTGAATTAGATAGTGAAAAAAATAAGTCTACCTAAACCATTATTTACGCAAAATGGTCCCCGTGCCGTACTATTATTGCACGCCTATTCAGGAAGCAGCAACGATGTTCGGATGCTGAGTCGTTATTTAGAGAAAGAAAATTATACGGTGTATTCACCTAATTTTTCTGGTCATGCAACTATTGCGCCAGAAGATATTTTGGAAAAGACAACCAATGATTGGTGGCAAGATACAGTTGAAGCTGTTCAATTTTTAAAAGACAAAGGATATCAAGAAATGGCTGTTTTTGGTCTTTCAATGGGTGGCATTTTTACGATGGGCGCATTGACAAGTCAATTAGAAGGAATTATCGGTGGCGGCTTTTTCTGTTCACCCATTTTCCCAGTAAAAAATAAAGTGCCAGAAAACTTCGTTCTTTATGCTGATAAAGTATTAAAAACAGCTGGTGTTTCAACTGATGAACGAGCAGAACGAATGGTAAAAATCAAAGAAGCTTCTTACGTTCAACTAAAAGATATTGAATCTTTTTCTGAACAAACGGCCAATAAACTTGGACAAGTAAATGTTCCCGTTTTTATGGCACAAGCTGGTAAAGATGAAATGATCGATCCGTTAGGTGTCTATCAGACGGCTCAAGCGCTAGCCCAAACACGATTTACATTAAACTGGTATCCAAATAGCGGACATGTACTGACAATTGGACCAGATCATAAACAATTAGAACAAGATGTATTTGCATTTTTAAATACATTGTCTTGGAATGAGGAGAAAGAATGACAAAACAAACAATCAAGGAGAAAATCCTATCTTTTATGGAAAACCAGACGAAAAAAAGTTTTTCTATGGAAGAAATCGCGGTAGGTTTGCAACTACAAAAGAGCTCAGATTTTAAACTGTTGGTTCAAACTGTTGCAACGATGGAACGTGAAAAATTAGTAGAATTCAATAAAAAAGGCAAAATCCGTTTGCCACAAAAAAATGGAGATATCGAAGGAACTTTTCGTGCGAATGAACGTGGCTTTGGGTTTGTGACCATTGACCCAGAAGAAGCCGATGTCTATATTCCAAAAGAAGCTGTCAATTTTGCGATGGATGGTGATATCGTTGTAATTGATATCATCCAGCCGGCGGACCCATTTTCAGATCGCGGAGCTGAAGGAAAAATAGTAGAAATCAAAACGCGTGCGATCACTCAAGTTGTAGGTGAATTTATTGCCTATGACGAAAAAGAAGTGAGCGAAACAGACCTTTACGGTTATGCTGTTCCAAAAGATAAAAAAATGACAGGCTTGACCTTTAACATTGCTGCACAAGGAATCAAACCAGTTGACGGCAGCATTGTGATCGTAGAAGTGACGCACTATCCTGAAAAAGAATATCCAAAAAGTTTAGAAGGTATCGTCAAAAAAGTAGTCGGTCACAAAAACGATCCTGGTATGGATATTTTATCGATTGTCGTGGCTCACGGCATCCCAACAAGTTTTCCTGATGAAGTGGTCGCAGAAGCGGACAAAGTACCTGATGCAATTTCAGATGCTGATATCGAAGGTCGTAGAGATTTACGTGATCAAATGATCGTCACAATCGATGGAGAAGATGCTAAAGATTTAGATGATGCAGTAGCAGTACGGAAATTAGAAAACGGCAATTATTTCTTAGGCGTGCACATTGCCGATGTTTCTTATTATGTTACTGAAGGCAGTGTTTTAGATCAAGAAGCTTATGAGCGCGGGACTAGTGTTTATCTAACTGACCGAGTTGTACCGATGATCCCACAACGCTTGTCTAATGGCATTTGTTCACTAAATCCTAACGTGCCAAGACTTACGATGAGTTGCGAAATGGAGATAACGCCTGATGGTCACATAGTGAAACATGATATTTTCCAAAGTGTGATCCAAACGACTGAACGAATGACTTATACAGCTGTCAATGAAATTTTAGAAGAACAAAAGCCGGAAACAATGAAACGTTACAAAAAATTACTAACGATGTTTCAAGAAATGGGGGAACTTCACCAAATTCTTGAACAAATGCGTGAAAATCGCGGTGCAATTTCATTTGAAGACCGTGAAGCAAAAGTGCTAGTTGATGAAAATGGTCATCCACATGATATTTTACTTCGTACACGCGGTGTTGGTGAACGTTTAATCGAATCATTTATGTTGGCAGCAAATGAAACAGTTGCTAAACATTTCAATGAGTTGAAATTGCCATTTATTTATCGGATCCATGAACAACCGAAAGAAGAAAAAATGCAACGCTTCTTTGATTTTGCAGCTGTGTTAGGCATTTTAGTCAAAGGAACAAAGTCAGATATCACGCCAAAAGACTTACAAAAAGTCTTGGAACAAGTTGCTGATAAACCAGAAGAAGCTGTGATCAATACAATGTTGTTGCGTAGTATGCAGCAAGCTCGTTACTCAGAGGATAACTATGGTCATTATGGTTTGGCGGCAGAATATTATACCCACTTTACGTCACCGATCCGTCGTTACCCAGATTTGATCGTTCATCGATTGATTCGTAGTTATGAAGGAAAAGTTTCAGAAAAACTAAAAGAAAAATGGGAACAAAATTTACCAGATATTGCTGATCATAGCTCAAGAATGGAACGTCGAGCAGTTGAGACAGAGCGTGAAGTTGATTCAATGAAGAAAGCTGAATTTATGGCAGATAAAATTGGTGAAGAATACGATGGCATCATTAGTTCAGTAACTCGTTTTGGACTATTTGTAGAGCTACCGAATACGATTGAAGGCTTGATCCACGTGAATAACCTAAAACAAGATTATTTCCATTTTATTGAAAACCATATGGCACTTGTTGGGGAACGAACAGGAATGACCTTAAAAATCGGTCAAAAAGTCAAAGTCAAAGTAGACAAAGCAGATCCAGAAACTAGAGAAATCGATTTTGAATTTCTTGAAGCAGAAGAAGTTGAGAAAATTGAAGCGCCAAAACAAAAGAAACGTCAAGATGGACGCCGAAAACGAACTTCAGATCGCAATAATGCTGATAAGAAGCCGTTCACACAAAAGAAAAACAAGAAAAAAGGCAAAAAGCCATTTTATAAAGAAGTGGCCAAAAAGAAAAAACCGAAGAAACAAAAGAAAAAATAGAAAACGGAGGAATGGGTATGCCAAAAGGGGAAGGCAAGCTGATTGCCCAAAATCGTAAGGCACGGCATGACTATACTGTTGTTGATACAATGGAAGCTGGAATAGTTTTACAAGGAACAGAAATCAAATCGATTCGAAATGGGCGAATCAACTTAAAAGATGGTTTTGCTAGAATCAGAAATGGAGAAGCGTACTTGCTCAATGTGCATATCAGTCCTTATGAGCAGGGAAATATTTTCAATCATGATCCTCTACGAACAAGAAAATTGTTACTACACAAAAAGCAAATTGCCAAGCTGATTGCTGAGACGAAAAATACTGGAATCACGATTATTCCGTTAAAAGTTTATATTCGCAATGGTTATGCCAAGGTCTTGATTGGTCTTGCAAAAGGGAAAAAACAATATGATAAACGGGAAGATTTGAAACGAAAAGAAATTAATCGAGAAATTAGTCGGACACTAAAAAACAATTTACGGTAATTTATTAAAATTCATGTATTTTTGAATGAAATGAACCCATTTTAGTGCTGATTTTATTCTTTTTCGCATATTTATTTTCTTTGCTTTATCTTAGGCGGAAAATTTGGTAGAGTGTAATGGAAATGATGAGTTTTCATCATTTTTTCAGTAACTGACCTATGTACTGCCAAATACTAATAGGACTCTATTCTTTTAATATTTTGTCATATTAAAAGAAGTGTCCAATTTTCATGAAATTCTTTTGAAATTATTCATCGTTGGTGGTATGATACGTGTGGTTAAGAAATAGAAGCCTTTTAAGCTTCTCGCAAGTTTGTTGGAAAAGAGGTGAAATAATTTGGAAGAGAAGACACTACTCTTCAAGATTGGGCCAATTTGGTTTGACGGAACGATTTGTTTAATGGTTTTGTTAACATGTGTCATTGTCTTTGGGATAGTATATTTCTGCACAAGGAATATTCAAATGAAACCAAAAGGCAAACAAAATGTCATTGAGTATCTCATTGATTTTGTTCGGGGAATCATTACCGACAATATGCCAAGTAAAGAAGTAACAAATTTTCACCTGCTAGCATTCACGATGTTTATGTTCGTCTTGGTTGCGAATATCATTGGTTTAGTGACAAAAGTCGCTATCGGTGATTACACTTATTGGAAGAGCCCAACAGCCGATCCAATGGTCACTTTGACATTAGCATTGATCATGATTGGGTTAACGCATTTTTTCAGTGTTAGCCGTTTTGGATTAAAAGGATATTTCAAAAATAGCTTTTTAAGTCCTGTAGCTTTTCTAATGCCGATCAAGTTAATGGAAGAATTTACGAACTTGCTTACTTTGGCGCTACGTTTATACGGAAATATTTTTGCCGGTGAAGTATTACTCGGACTGATTGCAGGACTTGTATCAAGTGTAGGACTATGGACGATTCCACTAGCGATACCACTAGAAATGGTCTGGTTAGCCTTTTCATTATTTATCGGTGCAATTCAAGCATTTATATTCGTAACATTATCAATGGTTTACATGGCTCACAAAGTTGAAGTCGAAGAATAAACAATAAATAAAAAACAACTATTTCTTAGGAGGAAAACAATAATGAATTATATCGCAGCAGCAATCGCAGTTTTCGGAGCAGCAGTCGGAGCAGCATACGGTAACGGAAAAGTTATCTCAAAAACAATCGAATCAATGACACGCCAACCAGAAATGGCTGGACAACTAAGAACAACAATGTTTATCGGGGTTGCCTTAATCGAAGCGGTTCCTATTCTAGGTGTAGTTATTGCATTGTTATTAGTGCTTAAATAATCTCTTTAGAAGGCAGGACGCTGAGTTTTTAAAACGCCACGCGTTACTGCTTTCTTTGCTGCGAATCACAGCGACTGCCTTCGGCAGAGCTGATGATGAGCAGTACTTGGCGAACGAAGTGAGAGAAGTAACCTATTAAAAGAAACATCAAGCTTCACCAAAAGCAAAGTAGACCGCTAAAAACATCAAGATTAGTCTGTAGCTATTTTAAAATAGATGAGCTGATGATGAGCAGTACTTGGCGAAAAACGAGAGATAAATGAAACAAAAATAAGATAAAACAAACCATATAAAGAGTCAATTCAACAACATCACCAAAGAGAATTGCAGAGAAAGGAAGTTGAAACTTCATGCTAGATTATTTAGTAATCGGTGAAGCCGGACCAAGTACAACAATAGGCACGATGATTGTCGTAAGTGGCGCTTTTCTAATTTTGATGCTTCTAATCAAGAAATTCGCTTGGGAAGCAATCACTGATATGTTAAAAAAACGTGAAGATAAAATTGCCAACGATTTAGATTCTGCAGAGCAATCTCGAATAGCAGCCGCTAAGATGCAAGAGGAACGCCAACAAAAATTGCTTTCTTCTAAATCTGAAGCAGCAGAAATCATTAAACAAGCGAAAGAGAACGGAGATCAAAACCGTCAAAAAATGTTAGCAGAAACCAATGATGAAGTGTCACGTTTACGAGAAAAAGCACGTCTTGATATTTCTCAAGAGCATGAAGAAGCATTGGCATCTGTTAAAGATGAAGTGGCGAACTTGTCTCTACAAATTGCAGAGAAAATTTTAAACAAAGAATTGACCCCAGATGCACATGATTCATTGATCAATTCTTATATCGAAGGCTTAGGTAAGACAAATGAAGTTAGATAAGTATACGGTAGGTAAACGCTACGGCAAAGCTTTGTTTGAGTTGGCGATTGAAAAGCAAGAAGCTGACAGTATTTATCAGGACTTATTAAAACTTAGAGAGATTTTTCACGAAGTTCCAGAATTAGGCGATATTTTAAGTGATGTCCGCCTTGAACCATACGAAAAAGATGAAATCATGAAACAATTAGTTAGCGGCTTTGAAGGAACAATAGAAAACTTCTTATATGTCGTTTATAACTATAGTCGTATGAATGATTTATTATTGATGATTGATGAATACGAAAGACGTTATGATGAGCACAAAAGTTTACTCTTAGGAACAGCTTTAACAGCTGTACCGTTGACAAAAGAGCAACATCAATTAATGGAAGAAAAAGCAGCAAAACTTTTAGGGTATGAAAAAGCGAATTTAATCAATTTAATTGATCCCAAAATCGTTGGTGGCGTGATTATAGAAGCCAATTATAAAGTGATCGACGGTAGTATCCATAAGCAATTAGAACGAATCCAAGAATTGTTATTAAAATAACGTTCAGCACAATAAAGAGGTGAATTGAATGGCTATCAAAGCAGAAGAAATCAGTGCCTTGATTAAGGAACAGATCAAAAATTATCAACAAGAATTAGCAGTCGAAGAAATCGGGACTGTCACATATGTTGGGGATGGAATTGCTCGTGCCCATGGATTAGAAAACGCGATGAGTGGAGAACTGCTTGAATTTTCTAATGGCTCATATGGAATGGCGCAAAATTTAGAAACCAATGATGTCGGTATTATCATTTTAGGTGATTTTGAAACCATTCGAGAAGGCGACAAAGTCAAACGTACTGGTAAAATCATGGAAGTCCCTGTCGGCGAAGCAATGATCGGCCGTGTTGTTAATCCATTAGGTCAACCGATCGACGGCTTAGGTGAAATCAAAACAGATAAAACACGTCCAGTAGAAGCGGCAGCTCCAGGCGTTATGCAAAGAAAATCAGTTGATCAACCGATGCAAACAGGTCTTAAAGCAATCGATGCCTTAGTACCAATTGGTCGTGGTCAACGTGAATTAGTTATTGGTGACCGTAAAACAGGTAAAACATCTATTGCCATCGATACGATTATCAATCAAAAAGGTCAAGATGTTATTTGTATCTATGTCGCTATCGGCCAAAAAGAATCAACAGTCCGTAACCAAGTTGAAACGTTAAGAGCTTATGGTGCACTAGATTATACGATTATTGTAAACGCAGGAGCGTCTCAACCAGCTCCATTACTCTATATTGCGCCTTATGCAGGAGCTGCGATGGGTGAAGAATTCATGTACAACGGCAAACATGTTTTGATCATCTTTGATGACTTATCAAAACAAGCTGTAGCTTACCGTGAACTTTCATTGCTGCTACGTCGTCCTCCAGGTCGGGAAGCTTATCCAGGTGATGTGTTCTATCTACATTCACGTTTATTAGAACGTGCGGCAAAATTAAGTGACGAATTAGGTGGCGGTTCAATGACTGCTTTACCATTTGTTGAAACACAAGCCGGAGATATTTCTGCTTATATTCCAACAAACGTTATTTCAATTACAGATGGACAAATTTTCTTAGAAAGCGATTTGTTCTATGCGGGTACTCGTCCAGCCGTTGATGCCGGTCTTTCCGTATCACGTGTTGGTGGTTCAGCACAAATCAAAGCAATGAAAAAAGTTGCTGGTACACTTCGTTTAGATTTAGCAAGTTACCGTGAATTAGAAGCATTTACTCAGTTTGGTTCTGACTTAGATGCGGCAACTCAAGCCAAACTAAACCGCGGACGTCGTACCGTTGAGATTTTAAAACAAAAATTACATGCACCATTAGCAGTTGAAAAGCAAGTAGTGATTTTATATGCGTTGACCCACGGATTTTTAGATAGTATTAGTGTTGCAAAAATCCTAGATTTCGAATCAGAATTATTTGACTTTTTGGACGGCAAACATCCTGAATTATTTGAAACAATCCGTACAACGAAAGATTTGCCAAAATCAGAAGATTTAGATGCAGCAATTAGCGAATTCAAAGAGATTTTCGGAGCAGCAAATTCAGAAGGATCTACAGCTAAAGATACACTTGAATCAATTCAAAATGCGTAAGAGAGGTGACAAGAATTGGGTGCTTCATTAAATGAAATCAAACAACGCATTGCTTCAACTAAAAAAACCAGTCAAATTACTAACGCTATGCAGATGGTTTCGGGCGCTAAACTGACAAAATCAGAAGCCGCTTCTAGAAGCTTTCAAGAATATGCATCAAAAATCCGTTCTATCGTTACGCATCTTGTTGCAGCTCAATTAAGTGATCTGGAAGAATTGGATTCATATGACAATGAAGAAGCGTCAGAAAGTGGAAACTACCATATGATGCTGACATCTCGTCCCGTGAAAAAAACAGGTTATATCGTCATTACCTCCGATAAAGGATTGGTTGGCGGCTATAACAGTTCAATTTTGAAACAAACGATGAAAATGATGGCAGATGACCATAAATCGCAAGATGAATATGTCTTGGTTGCTATCGGCGGAACGGGTGCAGATTTTTTCAAAGCTCGTGGCATAAATGTTGCCTATGAACTTCGTGGACTAAGTGATCAACCTAGCTTTGATGAAGTTAGAAAAATCGTTTCAACCGCGACTACAATGTATGAAAATGAAGTGTTTGATGAGTTGTATGTTTGTTATAATCACCATATCAATTCATTGACAAGTCAGTTTCGTGTAGAAAAAATGCTGCCGATTTCAGATTTAGATCCGGACGAAGCGACAACCTATGAGCAAGAATATATCCTAGAGCCTTCAGAAGAAGCAATCTTAGATAATTTGTTGCCTCAATATGCTGAAAGTTTGATTTATGGGGCTATTATTGACGCTAAAACAGCAGAACATGCTGCTGGGATGACAGCGATGAAAACAGCCACAGATAATGCGCAAAACATTATTAGCGATTTGACGATTTCTTACAATCGGGCTCGTCAAGGAGCGATTACACAAGAAATTACCGAAATCGTAGCTGGTGCAGCTGCTTTAGAATAACAAACAAGATTCGAGCCTGCGTGGCTCGAAGTTCTTACTAAGTAATAGAGAAGACAGGTTTTATCATGACCTCGTTAGGGTCTAAAACTGTCGAGCCTTCGATATTTTTATGGCCTCTTCAAACGAAACGGAGGAAAGACACATGAGTTTAGGAAAGATTGTTGAAGTAATCGGTCCCGTTGTTGACGTGGAATTTTCACTAGATCAATCCTTACCAGATATAAATAATGCATTAGTCGTTTACAAAAACGGCGAAGAAAAACAAAAAGTCGTTTTAGAAGTAGCTTTAGAATTAGGGGACGGTGTCATCCGCTCGATTGCAATGGAGTCCACTGATGGATTACAACGCGGAATGGAAGTTATTGATACTGGAAAACCGATTTCTGTTCCTGTAGGGAAAGAAACATTGGGTCGTGTATTCAACGTTTTAGGTGATACAATTGATTTGGAAGAACCATTCCCAGAAGACGCAATACGCAGCGGTATTCATAAGAAAGCCCCTGATTTTGCTGATTTAAGCACAAGTAACGAAATTTTAGAAACAGGAATCAAAGTGATCGACTTATTAGCTCCGTATTTAAAAGGTGGTAAAGTCGGATTATTCGGTGGTGCCGGTGTTGGTAAAACCGTTTTGATTCAAGAATTAATTCATAATATTGCGCAAGAACATGGTGGTATTTCAGTGTTTACCGGTGTTGGTGAACGAACTCGTGAGGGGAATGACCTTTATTTTGAAATGAAAGACTCTGGTGTTATTGAAAAAACAGCCATGGTATTCGGTCAAATGAATGAACCTCCTGGTGCACGTATGCGTGTGGCATTGACTGGTTTAACGATTGCGGAATATTTCCGTGATGTTGAAGGCCAAGATGTGTTATTATTCATCGATAATATTTTTCGTTTCACTCAAGCAGGTTCTGAGGTTTCAGCCTTACTAGGTCGTATGCCTTCAGCGGTTGGTTATCAACCAACACTTGCCACTGAAATGGGTCAATTACAAGAACGTATCACTTCAACTAAAAAAGGCTCGATCACATCGATTCAAGCAATCTATGTACCAGCTGATGACTATACTGACCCGGCGCCAGCAACAGCATTCGCCCATTTAGATGCAACAACTAACTTGGAACGTCGTTTAACTGAAATGGGTATTTATCCCGCAGTTGATCCATTAGCTTCATCTTCAAGCGCTTTAGCACCAGAAGTTGTAGGTGACGAGCATTACGCCGTGGCTACAGAAGTACAACACGTATTGCAACGTTACCGTGAGTTACAAGATATCATTGCAATTTTAGGGATGGACGAGCTATCTGATCAAGAAAAAGTCTTGGTTGGCCGTGCCCGTCGTATTCAGTTCTTCTTATCACAAAACTTTAACGTAGCCGAACAATTTACGGGACAACCAGGTTCTTATGTTCCTGTTGCTGATACAGTCAAAGGATTTAGAGAGATTCTTGATGGAAAATACGATGACTTACCTGAAGAAGCTTTCCGTAGTGTCGGTAGAATTGAAGACGTTATTGAAAAAGCTAAAACGTTGAACTACTAAAAAGGAGGAGACACAGAAATGGATTGTTTAACTGTCAATGTGGTGACTCCTGATGGATTGGTTTATGATCATCGTGCAACGATCGTTGTTGCAAAAACAACAGATGGCGAAATTGGTATCTTACCTAAACATGCACCGATCATCGTTCCTTTAGCAATTGATGAAGTTCGCGTAAAAAGGACCGATTCTGATACACATGTGGATTGGATCGCTGTGAATGGCGGTATTATGGAAGTTCGTGATAACATCGTTTCAATCATTGCCGATAGTGCAGAACGTGAAAGAGATATTGATGTAAGCCGTGCAGAACGTGCCAAACACCGTGCTGAGCGTATGATTGAAAAAGCGAAGGAAAATGCAAATACGGATGAATTACGCCGTGCAACAGTTGCACTTCACCGAGCAATCAATCGGATCAATGTGTCAAAACATACCTAAATTTATGAGTGGCTGAGACAGCAAAATAGTGATGTCTCAGCCATCTCTTATAGTAAATAAAACAACATACATATGTTATTTTTATGAAAGTTAAGAATCTTTATTTTTTGTTTGAGGCAATTTGTGATAAACTATCTTTATGTTACTTAAATAAGTTGTGGAAATTTTTCAATCAGAGTTGAAAAAAGCCCAATACGCTTTTTATATTATCTAGCTTTACAGGCTAGTCTCTCGGAAAAAAGATAAGAATGAGGGCAAAGTACCTTAGTATTATTTTTCAGCTTTTAAAGTAAGGAGAAATCTATGCAATTTTTTGGTATCGATGCAGTGATTCGGATCATCTGCCATATGATGTTTATCTATGTTAGTTTTTGGGCGATGCAATCTATTAGAATAGAACAGTTTTTTAAAGCGCATCAAACCACTCAAGTGCGGTTACTAATCGTCTTGATTTCAATTGTTATCGGCTTTACTGTGAGCTCGTTTTTCTTAGAGTTTCTTGCGTTATGCCGTAACTTATTTATTGTATTTTTCCCATAAGGATTGATGAATAAAAAGAAAAGATACTATTTGTTGGTGAATAGTGGTATAATAGAAAAGATTTTGGATCGAAGTATCCAATTCTAACTTTTTTGGGGGGAACAAAATGGAACAGATTATTGTTCATGGTGGTAACCAATTAAAAGGAACTGTGAAAATCGAAGGGGCTAAAAATGCAGTATTGCCAATTTTAGCAGCAACCCTTTTAGCAGAAGAAGGAACGACTACATTAAATAATGTACCGATTCTTTCAGATGTCTTTACAATGAACCAAGTAATCAAACACTTAAACGTAGATATCGAATTTAATGAAGAAGAGAACCAAGTCACAATAGATGCAACGCAGCCGTTAGGCATCGAAGCGAATTATGAGTATGTTAGTCAAATGAGAGCGTCTATCGTTGTAATGGGTCCTTTATTGGCTCGCAATGGTCATGCAAAAGTTGCTATGCCTGGTGGATGTGCAATTGGTAAGCGTCCAATTGACTTGCACTTAAAAGGCTTCCAAGCATTAGGCGCGAAGATCATTCAAAAAAATGGCTATATCGAAGCAATTGCGGATGAATTGATCGGAAATACGATTTATTTGGATTTCCCAAGTGTAGGTGCTACTCAAAATATCATGATGGCCGCTGTTAAAGCCAAAGGTACGACAGTCATCGAAAACGTTGCTAGAGAACCTGAAATCGTTGATTTAGCGAATATCCTTAACAAAATGGGTGCTAAAATTGTCGGTGCGGGTACTGAAATGATGCGTATTGAAGGTGTGAAAAAACTTCATGCTGTTGAACATTCAATTGTTCAAGATCGTATTGAAGCAGGAACCTTCATGGTTGCAGCTGCGATGACTGAAGGAGATGTTTTGATCGAAGAAGCAATTCCTGAACATAATCGTCCACTTATTTCTAAATTAACTGAAATGGGCGCTGTTATTCGTGAAGAAAGAGGCGGTTTGCGCGTCATTGGTCCTAAAGTAATCAAACCAACAGACGTTAAAACAATGCCGCATCCCGGCTTCCCGACAGATATGCAAGCACAAATGACTGCGATACAAATGGTAGCAGACGGTTCAAGTGTTGTAACTGAGACAGTCTTTGAAAATCGTTTCCAACATTTAGAAGAAATGCAACGAATGAATGCTGATGTGAAAATGGATGGCAATGTTGCTATTATCAATGGTAGTCAAGCATTACAGGGCGCTGCTGTAGAGGCAACAGATTTACGTGCGGCCGCTGCATTGATCTTAGTTGGATTACGTGCTCAAGGTATTACGCGTGTATCACACTTAGAATATTTAGATCGCGGTTACTATAAATTCCATGAAAAACTTCAAAAATTAGGAGCAAAAGTGGAACGAGTAAACGACGAAAAAGCGACAGAAAAGAAAATGTCAGCAGTTAGATAAAAAGGGGAAATAGATATGAGTTCGACACGCTATATTATAGTGACTTTGTTGAAAGTTTTAGTAGTGATTGCCTTAGTAATTATTTTATTTGTTGCTGGTACGATGATCGGTTATGGAGTAGTCGGCGGAGGGAATCCAAAAGATGTGTTCAAAGAGGAAATTTGGACTCATATTCTAGAGTTTTTTAAATAAACCTTAATACAAAAACAATCCAAACTGTATTTTTGTTGGGATTGTTTTTTTTTTGCTTAGTATAAAATAACTACTGTTTTATATTTTATACCTATATATATTTGTAAAACCCTTGTAATATAAAGGGTTTTTGTTGATTTTAATCTGTTTTCTTATAGATACTATTATAGTAAATATAACAAAAAATGATAAATATAATTTGGGGTATTTTCTAATAAAAAAATATGAATCCTATTACAGCAGGTTTATTTCACATAAAATTAAATAAAAAAATGAAAATATTTCCTATGTAACAATCTATAAAACGCTTTCTTGTAGACTGTAACTTAGCCTTAATTAAATAGTAACCATCAACGATTCACCACGTGCTATGATAGCTTTCGTACGAATTTGAGGGAGGAACCTATTTAATGAAAAAAAGATGGTTGCCAATTTTATTTATCATTTCCTGTTTTATTACTGGATCAGTGATTCCTGTATATGCAGCAGAAAATAAAAATAGCGAAATTAAGAGTTTAAGCAGTTACACAGTTGTGTCAGAAAAAACAGCACAAAACTTATCAAGCTCAATGATCTATTCAATGACAGAAAGCAAAGCCTTTCAGCAAGTAAAAACCAATATTTTAAATAAAGAAAAAACCGAAAAAGAAAAGGCTGAGACTCAAAAAAAAGAGCAAGCTGCAAAACAAAAGTTGGAAGCTGAAAAAAAACAAGCCCAACTTGAAAAAGAAAAAACTGAAAGTACAAAGCCTGAAGGAAAAACGATGATGATGGAAGCAACCGCCTATTCTTGTAATGAAGGATTTATTGGCGGAGGGAATCTAACTGCTATGGGACAGGATTTACGCTTGGATCCAATGGCTATTGCAGTTGACCCAAATGTGATTCCACTAGGCACAAAATTGTATGTCGAAGGATATGGAGAAGCCGTTGCCAGCGATACTGGTGGTGCAATTAAGGGAAATATTATCGATCTTCATTTTTCAGATGTAGCTCAATGTATCAATTGGGGGAGAAGACAAGTTTCCGTAACCATTCTATCATAAGCCGAGAACGTATTTTAAAGAATTTTGCGATAATATATCAAAAGATGAACAGGATGTTTGAATTCTTGTTCATCTTTTTTTATAGCTCACAAAGTCCGAATTATCGAATAAGAAAAAAAGTTATATGTTATAATGAAGATTGATTAATGGAAGAAGGAGCGATAAGTATATGAAAGCTGTAGTTACTGAAATTGGTGTTCGGGCATTAGATGAAAAAGAACCGATGATCATACTTTTTGGTGAAAGTGCCACAGAGGGTTTAAAGGAATATTCTGTGATTCAAAAATTTCAAGAAAATCAGTCTTTAGAATTAAAAAAAGGGGATCTACTAAAGATCGATGAACAAGAATATACTATCGATTATGTTGGACCTTTTGCTAATGATAACTTAAACAGCATTGCTCATGTGACATTGGTTTTTGCTGATGTGCCAAAAGAAGATGCAATTGTTAATGGGTTATACCTTACTCCTAGTGTCTTTCCAACAATCAAAGTTGGATCAACAATTGAATATATATCTTTTGGAGTGTGAGTGAATGGAACAAGAGAATAATAAAGAGAAACGATTTTCATGGTTTTGGCGTTGGTTTTTAAATAATCAAGTTGTAACCACGTTATTGATTGTGTTATTAATTTTACTAATTTTATTAGTATTTACAAAAGTTTCGTATCTATTTAAACCAGTTTGGCAGTTTATCGGTGTTGTTGGTTTACCGCTGATCATGGCAGGGATTTTGTATTATTTAATGAATCCAGTCGTTGATTATCTGGAAAAGAAACGAGTACCTCGTATTTGGAGTATTATCGGACTATTTATTATTGTAGTGGCCTTGATCATTTGGGGTCTTGTAGTGATCGTTCCAAAAATTCAAGAACAAACCATTAGTTTTGGAAATCATTTTCCTCAATATATCGATACACTCGATAAAAAGATGCAGGAGATTTTAAGTGATCCTTTCTTTGCACAATTTCGCAGTCAGTTAGAGGATATGGGCGATAAATTGATCAGTTCATTAGGAGATATTATTCGTAATATTTCTACGTTTACAGTTCAAGGTTTAGGAAGTTTTGTTGGAGCTGTTGCGACAGTTGTAGTGGCAATTATCACAATGCCATTCATTTTGTTTTATCTTTTAAAAGACGGAAAGCAATTAGCACCTTATTTGATGAAGTTTTTACCTAATAAAATGCGAAAACCTACATTAAAAGTATTAGGAGAAGTTAATTCGCAAGTTTCTTCTTATATACGCGGTCAATTGACGGTGGCTTTTGCTGTTGCTGTAATGTTTATTCTTGGCTTTTCATTTATTGGATTGGATTATGCAATCACTTTGGGAATTACAGCTGGTTTCCTTAATTTGATTCCCTATCTAGGTTCATTTCTAGCGATGGTACCAGCCATATTTCTAGGAATTGTGGGCGGACCTGTTTTATTAGCTAAAGTTTTAGTCGTTTTTGTTATTGAGCAGACAATCGAAGGCCGTGTGATTTCACCACTAGTCTTAGGTAACCAGTTAGACATTCATCCAGTGACAATTTTAGTCGTGTTGCTGACGTCTGGAAAGTTATTTGGTGTAGTAGGAGTTATTTTGGGAATACCTGTTTACGCCGCTGCTAAGGTTATAATTACGCATATATTTGAATGGTATAAAGATGTGTCAAGTTTGTACCATGAAGAAGAAAAATTAAAAAAATTCGAATGAAAAAAGCCGAAATGAACAAATTTGTTCATTTCGGCTTTTTTATTCTTAAAATGTTTTACCTAAAGTTGTTGCTTGGTCCATTGCTGCACTTAACAATTCTTCAGCTTTTTCTGGGTGATGATCGATTCCTTCGATAAATAATTGATCGACTTCAGCAACACCGATGAAGTTCAAAATCCCTTTTACATATTGAGAAGCAAAATCTTGTCCTTCATAAAAACCACCATTTGATTGAATATGCAAGGCTTTTTTACCGTTAGTCAAAGGTTTAGGACCTTCTTCAGTGTATTTAAATGTTTTTCCAGCAACGTTGATCGTATCAACCCATGCTTTTAAGCGAGTCGGAACATTTAAATTCCATAAAGCATTGGCAATAACTACTTTGTCAGCGCCTAGGAATTGATCCGTTAATTCGTTGAAGCGAGCAACTTTAGTTTGTTGGCTTTCATTTAAAGCGATAAATTCAGTACCAGTGCGTAATGCACCCCATCCAGAAAGTAACTCTTCATCGATTTCAGGAACGAAATCAGCATAGACATCAAGTACATCGATCTCATCAGATGGATTTTGAGTTTGATAACTTTCTAAAAAGGTTTCTAACGCACGCACAGAACGAGATTCTTCTTTAGTAAGAGGGTGTGCTTTAACAACAAGTAATTTTGACATGTAAAGTCTCCTTTGAATACCTAAGTATGATTATTTATAAACAAAAACTATTCTACTAATAAAAAGTAAGAAAATCAAGTTTTTACTTAAATTCTAGAAAAAAACAAGCATTCAGCAGTTGAATACTTGTTTTTTCTATTAAGAAGCTTTAGAGATTTGTTGCATGCCGCCAATCACGTGGACAGCATGAAAGCCTTTCGAAGCCATGAACGACGCAATAATTTCAGAACGGCGTCCACTGTAACTAATGATATGATAGGTTTTTTCTTTATTTAGTTGTTTTAGCATATTTGGTAAAACAGTTGCAGGCAGTGACATAGAGTGTGCTAAGTGTCCTTGTAAAAAACTTTCAGTTTCACGAATATCAATGACATTAAGGTCATTTGCAGTGTAAAGTGTTTCAAAATCAGGAGTAGAAATTGTTTCAAACATGTAACTCATCCTTTGAAAATATATATTTTTTAAAACTATGGAATAGATTGTAACTCTTTTGAAAATGGTTTGCAATCAGACTTTGACATTTCTTAATAGTTGTCCAAAAATTTCATTTAAAATTGCTTTTGAAAAGGGTTGCAAATAAATTAGAAAGATGTTATGATATCCATGTAATAAGGATTGTTACTGTTCGGCAGGCAAAACCTGAATCTTCCATAGCGATTTATTTGGGTGGATTCTAGGTTTTTTTCATTTGTATTTGTAAAAGTGAGGTTCATCATGTATATCGAAAAAATTTTAAATAACAATGTCGTCATGACAAAAAATGAATCAGGTGAAGAAATCGTCTGTATGGGCCGAGGACTAGCATTTCAAAAGAAAATCGGTGATTTGATCGATCCAACTTTTATTGAAAAAGAATTTGTTCTAAAAGATTCTATCACTTCAGGACAGTTCCAGCAGTTATTTGCGGATATTCCGTTAGAAGAGGTAGAGATCGTTAAAAGAATTGTGGACATGGCTGAAGAAGATTTAGGAATCGAACTTTCATCTAATATCTATTTAACCTTGACTGATCATGTGCATTACGCAATCATGAGAGCAAAAGAAGGTATTGAGATGCCGAACCCCTTGATGTTTGAAACAAAAAAGTTTTACCCTAAAGAATTTGCTATCGCTAGAAAAGGCGTAGCGTTGATCAAGGAAAAACTGAACATTGATTTTTCAGAAAGTGAAGCAGGCTTTATTGCATTTCACATTGTAAACAGCGAACAGGCGAATGGAAACATGGAAGTGACGATGTCTGCTACTGAAATGGTACGAGATATCTTAACGATCATCAGCCGTTATTTCGGTAAACCATTTGATGAAGATTCATTGAACTATCAAAGAATCGTGACGCACTTACAGTATTTTGCCCAACGTTATTTACAAAACGAAGCACACGATGAAGAAGATGACTTTCTTTATGAGTTGATTCAAAGCAAGTATCCTAAAGCGTTTCAATCAGTACAAAGAATCAATGATTATTTAGTCAAAAAGTATCAAAAACCGATCGACAAAGCAGAACAAATTTATTTGACTATTCATATTCAGCGGGTAGCTGGAGAGAAAAAAATGTAGTGTTTATATTATCCATTAAAAATTCAACTTTCAATCGAAGCGGATTGTTACTGTTTAGCAGGCAAAACCTAGATTGAAAAAACAAGAGATTCATCTATAATTATGTTTTTTGTAAGTATAGTAGATCATTGTTTTTTCAGTTTAGGTTTTTTTATATAAAAAATTAAGGAAAAGGGGCATATAAAATGAGTAAAAATCAAGAAATCGCTGAGCGCGTCTTAACACTAGTCGGCGGAGAAGAAAATGTAAATAGCGTTGTCCACTGTGCGACTCGTCTACGTTTCAAATTAAAAGATGAGGAAAAAGCGGAAACTGAAAAATTAAATCAAGATCCAGATGTGATTCAAGTAGTTAGAAGTGGCGGCCAATATCAAGTCGTAATCGGCAGTCATGTAAGTGATGTTTATAAAGAATTGATGGCACATAGTGGTTTAGGTGACGATGATTCTGAAAAAGATGAAGGACCTAAAGGTAATATTTTTAATCAATTGATTGATATTATTTCTTCTATATTCACGCCTTTCTTAGGTGCGATGGCTGGAGCTGGGGTCTTAAAAGGCTTCTTAACACTAGCTGTTACATTAAATTGGTTGACTGCTGAATCAGGCGTTTATGTTGTTCTTTTTGCAATAGCTGATGGAATTTTCACATTCCTACCGATTCTTCTAGCCTTTACTGCTGCGAAGAAATTTAAAACGAATGAATTTTTAGCGGTCTGTTTGGCAATGGCACTCGTTCATCCAAGCATTACTGCAATGGCCGGACAAACGTTAAGTTTTGCTGGACTTCCAGTAATTATTGGGGCAAGTGCGTATACATCATCTGTCATTCCAATTATTTTAGCAGTTTATGTTCAAAGCTATGTTGAACGTTTCTTTAAGAAAATAATTCCTTCTTTCTTACAAATCATTTGTGTTCCTTTAGCTGTTTTTCTTGTAATGGCACCAGTTACATTTATTGCAATTGGCCCGATCGGAACGATTTTAGGTGATTTGTTAGGTAAAGGATATGATGGTATTTATGGTTTCAGTCCAATTATTGCCGGTGCAGTTATGGGTGGTTTATGGCAAGTGTTTGTTATGTTCGGTATGCATTGGGGCTTCGTTCCAATCATGCTATTAAATCTTTCAGCAGCAGGTGGTGGAGTGGATACAATGGCACCAATGCTTTTACCAGCTGTATTATCACAAGGTGGCGCGGCTTTAGCAGTCTTCTTTATGACAAAGAATGTAAAACTAAAAGGATTGGCGTTATCTTCAACGATCACTTCAATCTTTGGGATTACAGAACCAACTGTGTATGGTGTGACATTACCGCTTAAAAAACCATTTATTGCAGCTTGTATCGGTGGTGCAGTTGGTGGTGCGTTTATTGGTTTCAGTCATGTTCAAAACTATGTCTTTGGTTTGATCAGTTTATTGAGTTTACCAGGGTTTATCCCTCAAGATACGAAAGATACTTCTGGTCTAGTTGCAGCTGTGATCGGAACTGTGATTGCTTTTGTGATTGCCTTCGTATTAACATTTATTTTAAAATTTGATGATAAACCAGAAGCTGGTAGCGAAACATCAAAAGAAAATAACACAGAAGTGAATAATGGTAATAAAAATGATAAAATTGTTTTAACTAGTCCAATAACAGGTACAATCATTCCTTTGGATAAAGTTGAAGACCAAGTATTTTCATCTGGTGCATTGGGTAAAGGGATTGCGATCGAACCAACCGTAGGTGAACTTTACGCTCCTGCTAACGGCGAAATCACAACACTATTTCCAACAGGACATGCGGTTGGAATCACAACAGAAGATGGCGCAGAAGTTTTGATGCACATTGGAATGGATACCGTTGAGATGGATGGTGACGGATTCGAAATATTAGTAAAACAAGGTGATAAAGTCAAACAAGGCGATTTATTAGTTAAATTTGATATTGAAAAGATCAAAGCAGCTGGACATCCGATTGTGACACCAGTTGTTGTTACAAATAGCGGTGATTACTTGGATGTATTAGATATGGATCAAGTAGATGTTTTACATGGTGAGGATTTCTTGGCAATTGTACGTTAAATGAAATGTTTTTGATGATTCGAGAAAGAACTGCTCCACTATACTTTTAAATTTAGGAGGAAAATCGTATGTCAAACAAAACAACAGTATTTCCAGATGGATTTTTATGGGGTGGTGCAACTGCAGCCAACCAATTAGAAGGAGCCTATCGCTCAGATGGTAAAGGATTATCAGTTGCAGATGCAATGCCTGGCGGCAAACAACGTTTTCAGATTTTAGGTAGTGATACGTTCAATTGGGAAATTGATGAAGATAAATTTATTTATCCAAACCATCGCGGGATTGATCATTACCACCGTTTTAAAGAAGATATTGCATTATTTGCAAAAATGGGTTTTAAATGTTATCGATTCTCAATTGCTTGGGCAAGAATTTTCCCTAAGGGTGATGAAACAATGCCAAATGAAGCGGGCTTAAAATTCTATGATCAAGTGATTGATGAATGTTTGAAGCATGGTATTGAACCTGTGATCACGATTTCTCACTATGAAATGCCTTTACATTTAGCAAAAGAATACGGTGGCTGGAAAAATCGTAAAATGATCGATTTCTTTGAAAACTATGCAACAGTTGTGTTGACTCGTTATGGTAAAAAAGTAAAATATTGGATGACGTTCAATGAAATCAATTCAGCATTCCATTTCCCAGCACTAAGTCAAGGAATGGTCAAAGCAACAGGCGCTGGTGATTATCAAAATATTTTCCAAGCATGGCATAATCAATTCGTGGCGAGTGCAAAAGCAGTGAAAATCGGTCATGAAATCAACCCAGATATGCAAATTGGCTGTATGATCATCTATGCTACAACTTACAGTATTGATGCAAACCCAGTTAATCAAATGGCGACATTAGCTCAAAATCAAGAATTTAATTTCTATTGTACAGATGCCCAAGTTCGTGGTGAGTATCCTGCTTATCAACAACGTATGTTTGATAAATACGGTGTCTCTGAGTTAGAAATCGAGGCCGATGATTTAGAATTAATGAAAAAATATTCAGTAGATTATATTGGCTTTAGTTATTACATGTCTTCAGCAGTCAATGAAACCGCGGAAGAAGATGATACAGTAGTTGGAAACTTATTAGGTGGTGTGCGCAATCCATTCTTAGAAGCGAGTGAATGGGGCTGGCAGATCGATCCTGAAGGGTTGAGAATTGCTTTGAACGAATTATATGATCGTTACCAAAAGCCTTTATTTATCGTTGAAAACGGCTTAGGTGCAATCGATCAAGTGGATGAAAACTTTTATGTAGAAGATGATTACCGAATTGATTATTTACGTCGTCACATTGAAGCCATGTCAGATGCAATTAAAGATGGCGTTGATTTAATGGGTTACACACCGTGGGGCTGTATTGATTTAGTAAGTGCTTCAACAGGTGAAATGAGTAAACGTTATGGATTTATCTATGTGGATTTAGATGATAACGGTGAAGGTACGATGGATCGTTATAAGAAAAAATCTTTTAATTGGTATAAACAAGTGATTGAAACAAATGGACAAGATTTGAAATAAAAAATAAGCTAGAGCTGTAGATCAGCGAGAATTTCTGATCTACAGTTCTTCTTGCTTTACAATATAAAAATGTTAGCTAGAGTCAAAAAAAGTACATATTTTTTTAGAACAGGCAACGATTAAACGCCTAGAATTTTCTAACAATCTAAGCATCATTGTCTTTTTGTTTGAAGGCATTATTTGGTTATTGTATAGTAGGGGAAAGGAGGAATGACCAGTGGAAAGAAAAACATTAAAGCATCCATTTTTTGTCATTATCGGTCCGAGTGGCTCAGGAAAAACGAAAGTAGCTGAAGCTGTTTTTAATTCAAAGTACAAAGTAATTTCACATACGACGCGCTCAATTCGTAAGGGAGAGTTGAACGGTGTAGATTATTATTTTGAAACAAGGGAGCAATTTGAACATTTACTAAAAACGGAAGCTTTAGCAGAACATGATACGTATCATGGAAATCAATATGGCGTTGGAATCGCAGAATTGATTCAAAAAACAACCAATCATTATGCGTATGATGTTTTAACTATCAAGGGTTTCCAAGCAATCGAAAAGCAATTTGGCAATATGGTTATTCCAATTTTTTTAGAAGTATCTAAAAAAAATGTACTATCAAGATTGCAGAAGAGAGAAGACAATGAAGAAAACATTTTACAACGTGGTGCACTGTATGACCAAGAAACTCAGAATAAAAATAAAGTAATCACGTATCAAAACAATTATATAATCAATGCAAATCAATCCTTTGAAAAAGTAGTTAAAGAGGTAAAACAGGCAGTAATGAACGTACTGAATGTAAGCTAGAATGAAACGAATCAAATCGTTCGTCTATTTTTTCATCTAACGAATTTTTTATAAAAAAGTATACAACGTGGTAAATTCAATCTATGATCTATTGCTTTTTTATTTCATAATGCTATAATGACAATGTGTCATATGACGCCTTGTCATTATAGCGAATTGTGATATAAGAAAGGGATGTAATAAATGCCAAAAAAGACTTTTTTTCATTTATCTGAGGAGAAACAACAGAGACTTTTAGAAGCAGCATCAATAGAATTCTCTAGAACACCTTTGAAAGAAGCATCAATTGCCAATATCGTAAAATTAGCTGAGATACCAAGAGGCAGTTTTTATCAGTATTTTGAAGATAAGGAAGATTTATACTATTATTATTTTGAATCATTAAGACAAGATAGTAAAAAAAATATCGAAAAATGTATAAAGGAAGCAGATGGAGAACTATTTGAGGGGATGACCGTGTATTTTTCAAAAATGATTTTCGATGTATTAATTGGGGAACATGCGGCTTTTTATCAAAATCTTTTTATGCATATGGATGATCAAGTATATAGCCGAGTTTTTCCTAAATTCAGCACAAACAGCAAAAAAGGTGAACATTGGCAAAAAAAATGTCATGGATATAAGATTTATAAAGCAATCAACTTTTCAAACTTAACAATTCATGGGGAAAAAGAATTTAAACTATTGATGCAAATGCTCATGAATAGCGTTTATTCTTCGATTGTGGAAGGTTACCGACAACTTGAAAAAAATCCTCAATATGATATTGAACAAATAGTTGAAAATTTTAAAATTAAATTAAATTGGTTGAAAAATGGTGTGTATCAATAACTAATATAAGCGGCTCTTTATGAACAAATCGGTAATAAATGATTTCTCAAACATTTTTTCAGCAAAACTTGTTTCTGTGACAAATATTCTGTTATAAGAATAGCAGAAGGAAGGCTGTTTATACAGTCATAATTAAGTTTGATATGCGCAAACATCACTCAGTAAAATCAGACCTATTGTAAAGTCCTAATGTTTTTTACGTGGCAATTAGCACAAATATGAGTGATGTAATCAAACGTACCAGAATACCGGCAAATTCTTTCCTTAATCCGTTCTTGAAAAAAGATATCGGTGTTTTTAAGCAATAATAAAAAATATAGAGCTATATAAACTAAAAAGTAAAAATCCCAGAGTAAAAAGACAAGTTCATTTTACTTTGGGGTTTAGTTGTGAAATAAGTCGAAAAATCTGAATTTTTCGGTAATTCCAAAAATGTAACTTGTATGATAAACCAAATAATGGTTAAATAAAATAGTAAGATAACTAAAAAAGATGAAAAGTATAACTAAAAAAGGAGATAGGAAAGCGTGATGAAAAAAAGAACAATGGTCATTGTAGGTATAGTTGTAGTGCTATTTATTGGTATTTTTGTTCTTCCAAATTTATTAGGAGGAAAAAAAGAAGCTAAGTCGAATATGAAGCCAGCTGTGGAAGATTTTGGAATCGAATATTTTGAAGTACCTGATATTGAACAGGTATATATAAACGGCGTTGTACAACCCGAACAGGCAGAAGCTTTCTCAAAAGACACAAAAATGACAAGTACTCCTGAAATTAAAGTAAATAATGGAGATGTTGTGGAACCTGAAACAGAATTATTCACATATGAAGATAAAGAAATAACTAAAGAAATTGAAGCGCAAAATAATACGTTAACCAAACTAGCTACAAAAAAACAAAATATTTATAACAAATGGAATCGAGCAATCGATAATTATAATAAAACAAAAGAAGAAGACCGAAGCACAACTGGAGCGGCAATTGATGAACAACATCAAGCAGAAGTCGATAGTGTAGATGAAGAAATTTTGTTTTCAAATCAAACGATTGCAGATTTATCTACAAAACAGTTTATATCGACAAAAGCAAAATTCAAAGGGCGAGTGTCAATACCTGAAGTCAAAGATGAAAATGCACCAGTTCTTCGTTTAACATCGGATGATTTGTATGTTGCTGGGAAAGTGAATGAAAAGGATCTAATGAAAATTTCTGTCGATCAACAAGCAAATCTTTCAGTAGTTTCAAGTGGAACGACTGTTAAAGGCAAAATCTCATACATTGACGATAATCCACCAGAAGCCAAAGCAAATCAAAGTGATAGTAATAACGCCGATGGATCGATGTCTACTTATAACGTAAAACTATCATTAGATAGCCTAGAAGGAATTAAAAATGGCTACCACATGCAAGCAACGATTAACTTAGGAGACAATAAACCAATAGAAGTTCCTAAAAAAGCGATCTATGATCAAGAAGGCAAAAAATATGTGTTAGTCAACGACTTTGGTTCAGTGATCCGACGTGATATTCAGGTAGGCGAAGAAAAAGGCGAAAACACAGTCGTTAATTTTGGATTAGAGTCTGCTGATCGAA
This sequence comes from Enterococcus ureasiticus, assembly GCF_001730285.1. Taxonomy (GTDB): domain Bacteria; phylum Bacillota; class Bacilli; order Lactobacillales; family Enterococcaceae; genus Enterococcus_L; species Enterococcus_L ureasiticus. Next base: position 775,707 of record NZ_MIJZ01000001.1, on the reverse strand, counting down.
TTATTGTTTCTTCTAAAAAGAAAATCAAAGAAGGCGACTTAATTGAAGAGAGTAATGTAGAATCTGGAGAAGCAGCACCTGCAGCTAAAGAATAGGAGGAGCACATATGATGCAAGAAGAAAAAAATCCGCGCCCTCTCATTCAGATGCAAGCAATCAATAAATATTTTCCTGTTGGGAAAGAAAAACTGCATGTCCTAAAAGCATTAGATTTGACGATCAAAGAAGGCGAATTTATTATGATCATGGGAAAATCTGGAAGTGGAAAAACAACCTTGATGAATATCATTGGTTTTTTAGATCGTGTTTCTGACGGCAATTATTTGTTTAAAGGGGAAGATGTTTCCAAGCTTTCAGAAAATAAAAAATCTGAGTTTCGAAATGAATATCTTGGTTTTATTTTCCAGCAATTCTTTTTGATCAATTCATTGAACGTCAGTCAAAATGTGCAGTTACCTTGTGTTTATGAAGGAAAGAAAAGTAATGAAGAAAAACGTAAGATTGCTGAAAAGTATTTAGAGTTGGTTGGTTTAGGTGAAAAAACAAAAGCAAAAGTAAATGAACTCTCTGGTGGACAACAACAGCGTGTAGCAATTGCTCGTTCTTTAGTGAATGATCCGCTTTTGATCATGGCTGATGAACCGACAGGCGCATTGGATAGTGAGACAGGAACGGAAATCATGGAGTTATTGACAGAGTTGAATCGCCAAGGAAAAACAATCGTAATGGTTACTCATGATAACGATATGAAAAAATATGCGACTCGAGTGATTCATATGAAGGATGGCCGATTTCTTGAAGAAGAGGTGATTCGATGATCTCAAATCTATTGATTAGTACATTATTGAGTTTAAGAGCCCATAAACTACGCGTATTTCTGACGATGATCGGAATTATTATCGGTATTGCCTCTGTTGTAACAATTTCAACATTGGGAGAAGGCATGAAAAAGCAAGTCATGTCTGCAACAAGTGCTATGAATACCGATGTAGTGAAGCTTCATTATACGATGGAAGATGAAAGTGCTTCGGGAATGATGTCTTATGAAGAACCTGATTATAGTTTTTCCAGAGTTGATATGAAAAAGGTCAGAGATATTGAAGGGATTGCATCAATTTATCCTCAATATGGTGATGGCATGATGGGAGATAATTTAACGATGGAGTTGGATTATTTCGGCGCTAAAGCAAGTTTAATGGTCACTTCTAATAAAGGACAGAATAAGATTAAATATGGCCGAGATTTTGACGATCGAGATATCAATAAAGACGTAATTGTTTTGAATCACGATACATTTGATACGAGTTTGAAGATGGATGATCCTGGTGAATTGATTGGAAAAGCTGTGTCAATCCATGGATATATGTATAAAGTAATTGGAATTTTGGAGCCGTTCGATTATGAAGCATTGGATAATTCGGAAGCGATGTCACTAGACTGGAATACGGTGTCCAGCAGTTTTGTATCGAGAAGTTCGTACAATAAACTAGCGACATCAAAATCAATCAGTGGGATTAATTTTAAATTAAAAGAAGATGCAGATAAACAAAAGGTTATTGCTCAAGCCGTTAAGGTTTTAACCGAAAATCATCCGGATGTCAAAGGTATTTTTAAGGAAAATGATCAGGAACAAAAGAATCAAAAGCAAATGGAAGATGCTATCGGAGGTATGACGATGTTCTTGATGGCGGTCACTGCAATTTCACTTTTAGTTGGTGGTATTGGTGTGATGAATATTATGTATGTTTCTGTTACAGAAAGAAAACGAGAAATTGGGATTCGCAGAGCGATTGGAGCTAAACCTCGAATGATTTTAATGCAATTTCTGCTAGAAGCGGCGTTTATTACTTTACTTGGGGGATTGATAGGTGTTGGATTAGGTTACCTTCTTTCTACCATAGTTGGACGATTCGTAGATATCGTTCCAGTTATGACGCCTACAATTTTTGCTATATCAACCGTGGTATCTATTCTTACAGGTGTAATATTCGGGATCATTCCTGCAATCAGTGCGTCTAGAATGGACCCAATCAAAGCCATTTATAATTAAAGAAAAGATAAAAAAATTACGATAAAGATGTTTGAATTCGATGTTCAGCATCTTTTTCTATTTAAAATGATTAAAATATAGTTTTGCTATTCAAGCAGCTTTAATGAAATTGATATAAGGAGAAAATTTCGTATAGTTATTATTTTTTTGAAAAGAGCATTTGCTTGCTGAAATCAGTAGAGATGTTTAGAATAAATAGTGGTAGACATTCGGAGGGGGAAGACGAATGGAAAAGTTTCAATTATCGCAAGATGTATATGTGAAAACGATTGCACTTCGTGTAAACGATGTAGAGAGAATGGTTAGCTTTTATAAGAATGTGCTTGGGTTTATTTTAAAGTTAGAAGAGAATAATCTGTCTATATTTGGTTCACAAGAAAAAGACAGTCGATTACTGATATTAGAAGAAACAGATTCTGATGAAGGTCAAAAAAAACCTTTTGAGAAATCTGTCTGCTTTTCTTTGTTGATTCCAACAGAGGAAGAGTTTGGTAGTCTTTTGAGAAGAATTACAACGCATAATTATCCTATCAGTAAATCAGTACAAAAAGGACAACGACAAAGTGTGTTTTTAGAAGATCCAGAAGGTAATGAACTGGAAATTAGTTATCAAGGTTCAGCAAATCAATATGAAAATGAAACTGAAATCCTAGATATACAACCTTTGATAGATCGAAGTAATGTTTTATATTCTAGCCTTTCAGCTAAGGTGAGATTTGATCGACTCAAACTGGACGTAAAAGATAACGCTAAACATCACACTTTTTATCGAGATGTTTTAGGAATGGTTTCTGAAAGTAAAACAGCTGACAGACTATCATTAAACGATAGGAATTTTTGGATACATTTAGATGATTCAATAAAAATGGATAGACAAATAGCCGATTCAGAAGAATCTTTGGGATTGGATTTTTTTGTTTTAACAGTAAACCACGAAGAAGAAATGAAAAAGTTAAAGCAACATTTAGAAGACCAAAAACAAGAATTTTTTGTTGATAAAAAATTAACGATTTTAACGATTTACGATCCTAGTGAGATTGAATGGTGGTTCGTTAGAAATTAGGAAAAAATAGGACACAGAGCAATGAGGAAAATAAATCATGTATAAAAAAACGAAGCAAAAAATCAAAGAATTGATAGATGAGAGGATTTTTCCAGGCGCCAGTTTTTCTTTCATTACAGAGGGAGAATCTGAAGACTATACTTGGGGAAATGCTCAAATCATACCTACAGTCGAACCATTAGAGCGTTCGCTGCTTTTTGATGTAGCCTCTTTGACTAAGGTCGTTTGTACTACAACGGTTGTCTTACAGTTGAAGGAAACAGGCGTGATAAACATCGATGCACCGTTCAAAAAATACTACCCAGCGTTTGAAAATGAAAAGATAACGATCCGCCATCTTTTGACACATACATCTGATATTCAAAGTTATATTGAAAATCGAGAGGCTTTGTCGAAAGATGAATTGATAGCAGCGTATAATCAGGTTCAACCAGGTACAAATATAGGTAAAAAGGTCGCTTATACAGATACTGGAACGATTTTACTAGGGTTTATGCTAGAGGAACTACTGGGCAAAGAGGTCATCGAGATTTTTAAAGAGCGAGTATTGCAACCAATGAATATGACAGAAAGTAGTTTTTTACCTAAGGATTTTTCTAAAATTGTACCGACTGAAAACCACCCTATCAGAGGACTGATTCGAGGACAAACTCATGATCCAAAAGCGTTTGTTTTGGCTGAACATGCTGGTAATGCGGGACTATTCACTAATTTGACCGATCTAAAAAAATTTACAGCAATGTACTTGAATGAAGGAAAATATCAGACAACTCGAGTATTAGAAAAAAATACAATTCGCTCATTATTAGACGATCAAACACCTAATCAGAAAGGGCATCGTTCTTTAGGATGGGATTTGAAAGAGGACATGTCTGGGCGATCGATTTTATTTCATACGGGCTACACTGGGACTTTTTTATTGATCGATCCTAAGGAGAAGGAAGGGTTCGTCTTTCTTTCCAATCGTGTTCATCCAGTAGATAAGAGAGCGGAATATATCGAAAAAAGAGATGAGCTTATTGAGATTTATTTAAAAGAAAAAAATAGCAAACAAAGATGAATCGCTTTCTTTTTAGTGGTATAATTGACGAGTATAAATGGAAGGGAGTCTCTAAACTATGCAGCAACCTTTATTTTTAAAACCAGTGTTTCAAGAAAAAATTTGGGGTGGAGATCGTTTACACACTGTATTCGGTTTTGATTTACCAAGTAATAAGATCGGGGAAGATTGGGCAATCAGCGCTCATCCTCATGGGGTAAGTACAGTAGAAAATGGTGAATTTTCTGGACAAAAGCTAGATGAGCTTTGGGCGAATCATCGTGAATTATTTGGTAATGCTAAAGGAGATGTTTTTCCTTTACTAACTAAGATTTTAGATGCTGAAGATGATTTATCTGTACAAGTACATCCTGATGATACGTATGGTTTGGCTCATGAAGGCGAACTTGGGAAAACAGAATGTTGGTACATTATTGATGCTGAACCAGGATCAACAATCATTTATGGACATAATGCTAAGAGTCGAGAAGAGCTTGAAGAGATGATCAAAGAAGAGCGGTGGGATGATTTACTTAAGAAAGTGCCTGTTAAAAAAGGGGACTTTTTCTATGTACCAAGCGGAACGATTCACGCAATCGGTAAAGGGATCATGATTTTGGAAACACAACAAAGTAGTGATACTACGTATCGTGTGTATGATTATGACAGAAAAGATGATCAAGGAAATGCAAGAGAACTGCATATTCAACAATCAGTGGATGTAACAACAGTTCCCGCAAAAGATGCACAACTATCGATCCAACAACAAAACCAAGGAAAGTCTAGCGTTATCACGTATTTGAAAACACCTTTTTTCAATGTATATGAATGGCAAGTCAAAGGCGTGTTGAATTTAAAGAAAAATGCGCCCTATACATTGGCGACGGTTATTGATGGTGTTGGTCATTTGATTATTGAGGATGCAGATACGATCAAGTCTGAAAGCTATGAACTGACAAAAGGAACAAGCTTTATTTTGCCAACTGATATTGCAAAATGGCGTGTTGAAGGTGATCTGACGATTATCGCTTCCGAACCAGGAATCGATGCATAAATTTTAAGTATAAAAAAGTGTTAGGAAATTTTTCCTAACACTTTTTTTTATTCAACTGTCTGCATTTCTTGAGGTACATTGAAAGGTTCATTGTATTTTTTTTCTAAAGCCGTTTTGATCAACCGAATCGCTAGATTTTCATTACGAGCAAGAATTGGTCCGTGGAAATAAGAACCAAAGACATTTTTATAGATCACGCCTTCAGAACCGTCTTCGCTATTATTCCCTTTTCCTTGGACGACATTGCCTAAAGGACGTTCTCCTTTCCCTAAAAATGTTCGGCCGTTATGATTTTCAAAGCCATAATAGGTTTCATTAAATTCTTCATTATGAATCACGATATCACCGATATAACGGTTATTATCTTGACTTAATGTATAGTGATCTAACGCGCCGATACCATGAATTTTTTCGCCTTTAGCGCCCATATAATAATGACCTAATAACTGATAACCGCCACAAATTGCCAGCATGACACCGTCATTTTCAATATATTCAATCAAGGAATCTTTTTTCGTTTGGATATCGTCTGAAATAATCAGCTGTTCAAAATCTTGACCTCCGCCAACAAACACTAGATCATATTTATTAGGGTCAAATGGTTCATAAATACTGATGATTTCAGACCGAAACGTCACATTCATTTTTTCGGCAAGGTATTTTAGCATCAGTAAATTACCATTATCGCCATAAGTGTTCAATAAATTTCCATATAAATGACACACAACTAATTCTTTAGGCATTGTTCGTTACCTCATTCCTAATTTATCTTTTTTCGAAAGGTTAGCTCTTAATATAACCTTGTGCAGCGAGTGATTTACGTAACTGTAAAACAGCTGTATATGTGGCCAAAATATAAACATGTTCTGTCGGCAATTCTTTGATTGCTGTAATCACATCTTCTAGATTAGGGATTTCTTTTAATTTATCTTCAGAAATTCCCGCCACTTTCAAACGTAAAGCCATATCCTGATGACGGTCACCGCCAGCGAGGACTTGTGGAATATTCATCTGAGCAAATGCCTCATGATCTCCATCCCAGATCCAGCTAACGTCGATTCCATCCGCATAGTTTGCGTTTAATAAAGACACAAGTGAGAAAGAGTAAGGGGCAAGAGCCATCATATCAATGACCTGATTTAAGCCAACGGGATTTTTGACTAAAATTAAGGTGCATAATTTGCCTTCGATATTGATCGTTTCTTGGCGCCCAAAGACTTTTTCGTCATAACTTAGTCCAGCTCTGATTTTTTCAGGAGAAACACCATAATGTTCAGCAACAGAGGTCGCAGCTAAAGCATTATATACATTATACATACCGCCAACAGCAATGTTGTATTGTGCGCCATCGATCACGAATTCGGCAGAAGTATTGTCCATCGCAACCATTTCTGTTAATTGAACATCTAACTCAGGACGATGGAACCCACAGTTTGGGCAATAATATTTTCCGAGATTAGCATAAGTGATCATTTTATAATGTAAAATATGGTGACATTTTGGACAAAGTAAACCATCTGTATTGTAATGAGCCATTTGTTCTTCATCTGGTTTGTGATTAAAGCCGTAATATTTTCTTGGATTGACCGTTTCAACTGAGTTGAAAATCGGTGAGTCACCATTGCAAAGAATCGGTGCATTAGGCGCTGCAGCAGCACCGTCAACAATCAGTTTGTATGTTGTATAAATTTCACCGTAGCGATCCATTTGATCTCGGAAAATATTAGTAAACAAAAATAATTTTGGTTCAATATATTTTGTGACACGGCTCAAACTCGCTTCATCGATTTCTAAAACCGCAAATTTCTTTTTTGCCCCTTTATTTTTAGCAGATAAGAAGGTTGAAACGATCCCTTGCTCCATGTTCGCACCAGTTGGATTGGTCAGTACGTGATCAAATTCTTGTCTTAAAATATTTACCGTTAGAGCGGTTGTCAACGTTTTTCCATTCGTACCAGTGACAACAACGATTTCATAATCTTTAGCTAAGGTATCCAAAATTTTTGGATCGATTTTTAATGCTAATTTTCCAGGGTAGCTACTGCCGCCTTTGAAGAAAGTTTGTAATACCCATTGAGAAGTTTTTCCAGCGGCTATTGCTACATGACTTCTGATTCCCATAAAGTGCCCTCCAATTTATATCAACTATTGTTGTTACATTCAACAATAAACTCAATCTATAATACCACAATTGAAAAAAAAAATTAATTCCTTTTACTCTTTCTTACTATATTATGATTATACCAATGTATGTGCGATGAAAAAGATTAGTAACGATAAAATTTATAAAAAAATTAGCAAGTGAAATCAAACTATGACTTAAATTAGTCAAATAGTTTTTTATGAGGGAAAAATAAAAAAGTCTTTAGAAATTTCAAAAAGCGCTTCCAATGTGGTATTCTTACAGTATCGTAATTTAAGTAAAAAATAATTTTATTAAGTAAATTTGATTACTTGCTGTTAAAGATGAATGAGTTTGTTTAGTTTTTATCTATCTAGCTGCTTGGGCTAGCTCTTTGAGAAAAAGATAAAAATGGAATGTGACAAAAAGCGTCACAGTCAATTTTTCCTATTTTCTTGTCAGAGCTGGATGAGCCCATTCCGCTTTTACCTATCTAGCTGCTTGGGCTAGCTCTTTGAGAAAAAGATAAAAATGGAATGTGACAAAAAGCGTCACAGTCAATTTTTCCTATTTTCTTGTCAGAGCTGGATGAGCCCATTCCGCTTTTATCTATCTAGCTGCTTGGGCTAGCTCTTCGAGAAAAAGATAAAAATGGAATGTGACAAAAAGCGTCACAGTCAATTTTTCCTATTTTCTTGTCAGAGCTGGATGAGCCCATTCCGCTTTTATCTATCTAGCTGCTTGGGCTAGCTCTTCGAGAAAAAGATAAAAATGGAATGTGACAAAAAGCGTCACAGTCAATTTTTCCTATTTTCTTGTCAGAGCTGGATGAGCCCATTCCGCTTTTATCTATCTAGCTGCTTGGGCTAGCTCTTCGAGAAAAAGATAAAAATGGAATGTGACAAAAAGCGTCACAGTCAATTTTTCCTATTTTCTTGTCAGAGCTAAACGAGCCCATTCCGCTTTTAATATAAGGAGGATTTTGATGTTTAATTGGAAAAAGCTAAAAAAAGAGGATATAAAACGAGAAATTCTTGCAGGAACAACCTCATTTTTCGCCATTTCATATATCATTATGGTGAATACGGTGATCTTAGCTGAAGCTGGAATGCCAAAGGAATTAACGATTTTCGGTACGATCTTTATTTCGATTATTGGATCGATCTTGATCGGATTGGTTGCAGATGCGCCAATTGTTTTAACTACAGGGATGGGTGTTAATTCATTTTTTACTTATACGTTGGTTCTTTCATTAGGTTTAACTTGGCAACAGGCGTTAGCTGTTAGTTTTTGTGCAGGTGTTGTTTATTTACTAGTCGCTTTTACGAAGCTAAGTAAATTGTTTGCTGAGGTTGTCCCGGAAACCTTGAAAACAGGGATTACTGTAGGAATTGGATTTTTTCTTGTGTTGATTGGCTTAGAAAAGGGGCACTTGATTTTACGGGGAGAGCATACTTTTTTGCAGTTGGCATCTTTAGATAATAGCCTGACTTTGTTAACGTTATTTTCATTGATTTTGACTGTGATTCTATTTGTAAAAGGAGTTCAAGGGAGCTTCTTTATTGGTATCGTTGTTGTGACGCTTATTGCTAATATTTTTGGTATGGTGACACCAACTGAACATTTTTCTTTGAGTGGGTTAGGGAACTATTCTCAAATCTTTTTACAATTAGATTTTAGTACATTTTTTTCTAAAAGCTTTTTATTGGGTGTTTTTGCATTATCGATGATTTTGATATTTGAGTCGATGGGCTTACTTAAAGGGTTGATGCCAGAAGCTGATGAAAAAAAATATTTGCGAGCGTATCGTGTAACTGGTTTTATTACATTATTATCCAGTATTTTTGGAACAAGCCCAACTGTAGCAGCTGCTGAAAGTGCAACAGGGATTGAAGAGGGTGGAAAAACTGGGATAACATCGATTACTAGCGGTATTTGTTTCTTTTTAGCGTTATTAGCTTTACCGTTACTTTCTTATATTCCTGATTCGGCATTAGCACCAGCGATCATCATAACGGGTTTTTTAATGATCCAACAGATCAAGACTCTGCATTTTGATGATTTTAGTGACTATTTTCCTGCTATGTTAATGATCGTTTTAATTCCTTTTACGATGAATATCTCTGATGGGATGGCATTTGGGTTTGTCGCGTATCCATTGACGAAATGGGTTGCTGGGAAAAAATCAGAGCTCTCACTGCCGATGTGGTTGATTTCAGGCTTGTTTTTGATCTATTTGATCGTTAATGTCCTGATTTAATATAAAAGTGATTTTAATAAACAGTGTGAAAAGTCATATTCTTTGGAAATTTCCCAAAAACCGCACGATGCGTTTTAAGCATCGTGCGGTTTTTTACTCAAGTCTAAATGACCTCTCTCCTAACCTCTTATTAGCCAATAATAATTTTTTCAGAAGGATATTCATAACCAATATCCCGTGTTTCCTTTGGCACGAACAACATTAATGTATACAGCATACCGATACGTCCAATAAACATCAAAAGTGCGATCATCAACTTACCAACTGTAGTTAGATCAGAAGTAATCCCTAAAGACAACCCTGTTGTACCAAAAGCTGAAGCTACTTCAACAATAATTGCGATCAGCGGATGTTCCTCTGTTGCAGTTAAAAATAAGACGGCAAAGAAGCACATGATCAATGAGAGCATAAAGACGACAATCGATTTTTTTACATCATCGTCATCAATTCGACGTCCAAACACATTGATCTTATCTTCACTTTTCAAAAAGGCGTACAAATACAATCCAATGATTGCAACGGTTGTGGTCCTGATACCACCGCCAACAGAGCTGGGACTACAACCGATAAACATCAATAAAGAAAAAACAATCAGCGTCGTAACCTGAAAATCACCTAAATCGTTGATCTGCAAACCCGCATTCCGCGTTGTCATAGAGTAGAACATTGAGGTAATCCAACGCTGAATCTCCCCCATTCCTACAAACAAATGATCTTTTTCCAATAAATAAATCAAAATCGTTCCACCAACAAACAAAATCACAAAGGCCAATACTGCAATTTTGCTAAATAATGAAAAGCGGAAAGGCAAGCCACGTTTTTTCTTTTTAAAGAACAACCACTCACGAACTTCCATCAATACTGGAAAACCAATCCCACCGACAAAAATCAAGAACATGATTGCGATCAAAAAAATATAATCGTTAGCAAATGGCATGATGGAATCACCAGTTACATCAAAGCCAGAGTTGGTCACAGCTGAAATCGATTGGTAAAAACCAAAGAAAATTGCTTTTGGCCAGGTTTTATAATAGCCAGAAAAATAAAAATAAATGGAGAAAAATGTACCAAAAATCACTTGGAACCATAAAATAATCGTAAATGTAATCCGAATCAAACGAACAATACCACTCAATTTTGGTTGATTCATATCGGTCATGATCAATTGCCGTTGCTTTAAAGAAATTCTACGTTTGGATAGAATAATAAAGGCAGTGGAAATCATCATGATTCCTAAACCACCAACTTGAAAGAGCACTTCCAGCAAAATCACGCCACGATCATTAAAGACAGAATTAATATCGAATGTAGACAACCCTGTAACACTTACCGTACTAATCGCCATAAAGAGCATATCGATGAAGCTAACATGAGTGCCTGCCTCCCTAAAAAATGGCAAACAAAATAACAAGTAAGAAACAACGGTCATAATAATATAATAGGAAACAATTATTTGAATAGATGAAAAATGATTAGAAATAAAACGCCTTCCTTTGCGTTGAGCCAGCCATAAAAGCCGAAATCGATTCATAATGGACCTCCTGAATGTCGTTAAAATAAGTATAGCAGAAAATAAATGATGGGCAAACAAAGAATAAATCAGTTAGCGGAAATTAGAAATTGATTAAAAAAAGAGAGAATATAGCACAAATCAAACAGAACATGCTATTTTATTGTGAGAGGAGTAACATTCTTTTATTTATTTCTTTTAAGGATAAACATAAATGCACGAATGAATATCTTAAAAAGGAAAACTTATTGTTATTTTTAATGTGATTATATTCACATTGAGCAAGAAATTAGACAGAATTGCGTTAAGTAATCAGGAGTTGTATGGTTAAAAATTACTGAGGTGGGGAAAAAATGAAAAAAGTTATCATGAGTTTACTATCATTGAGTCTATTTGCAGGAATTGCTGTAGGTTGTACTAGTGATCAAGACAAAACAAGCAAGAAAAGTAAGGAATCTAAAGAAAGCACAGAAGTTACTTCTGGTGCATCAGCCAATGGCTATACAGATTTAAGTGAATTAGAAGATCAATATGATATCGTAATCATCGGTGCAGGGGGCGCTGGGATGACCGCAGCCTTACAAGCTAAAGAAGCCGGAATGAATCCAGCTATTTTAGAAAAAATGCCTGTTGCCGGTGGAAATACGATCAAATCGTCATCAGGTATGAATGCATCTGAAACCAAATATCAAAAAGCCGAAGGGATCACGGATAGCAACGATAAATTCTTTGAAGAAACGCTAAAAGGCGGCAAAGGTACGAATGACAAAGAACTGTTACGCTTTTTCGTAGATCATTCAGCTGATGCAATTGACTGGTTAGATACAAAAGGAATCGAGCTTAGTAACTTAACAATCACTGGCGGAATGAGTGAAAAGCGCACACACCGTCCAGCAGATGGTTCCGCAATCGGCGGCTACCTAGTAGATGGACTTGTCCGTAATGTTAAAGAAGAAAAAATCCCGCTATTTGTCAATGCAAATGTGACTGAAATCACTGAAAAAGACGGTCAAGTGAATGGCGTCAAAGTCAAATTAAATGACAAAGAAACTAAAGAAATCAAATCAAATGCTGTAATCGTTACAACAGGTGGTTTCGGTGCGAATAAAGAAATGTTAGAGAAATACGATCCAAAATTAAAAGACTACGTCACAACAAACCAAGAAGGAACTACAGGTGACGGTATCAAGATGATCGAAAAACTTGGCGGTGCTACAGTGGATATGAAAGAAATCCAAATCCATCCAACCGTTCAACAAGATAAATCATTCTTGATCGGTGAAGTCGTTCGTGGTGAAGGGGGAATTTTAGCATCACAAGAAGGTACACGTTTTGTTAATGAAATGGATACTCGTGATAAAGTTTCTGCTGCTATTACTGCATTACCAGAAAAATCGGCTTACTTAGTCTTTGATCAAGGCGTTCGTGATCGTGCCAAAGCCATTGATTTTTACGATGAACAAGGCTTTGTTGTAGAAGGGGCAACGATTGAAGAACTTGCTAAAAAAATCGATATGCCAGAAGCCGCATTAAAAGAAACAGTAGAGCAATGGAATAAAGAGGTTCAAGCTAAATCAGATACACAATTTAATCGGGCAACAGGTATGGACCATGACTTATCAGTGGGTCCTTACTACGCAATCAAAATCGCACCAGGAATCCATCATACAATGGGCGGTGTGAAAATCAATACGAAAACAGAAGTGTTGAAAGAAGATGGTGCACCAATCAAAGGATTGTATGCAGCTGGTGAAGTAACGGGCGGATTACATGGTGCAAACCGTATCGGCGGAAATGCTGTAGCGGATATCATCATCTTTGGTCGTCAATCAGGAACCGAAGCAGCAAATTTTGCTTCAGCACAAAAATAAGTAAGTTTAAGAAAACCAATAGATTGAACGTCCGCGTTTGTCTATTGGTTTCTTTTTGTAGTCTAAATGAACCTATGATCAAAAACTAAGAAAGCAATTTTTCAAAAATACTGCTTTTAGTCGAAAATATAGTAAGTTAAAAAATAGACTATCTCTTTTTTATCATAAATCAGTAGCATTATTTTAAATTAAATAACGGAAATGTAATATATAACTATCTAATACAGTCGACTTTTGGTAAAATAAATATTGATTAAGGTGTAAATAAATTTCATCCTGTTTAGGAGGAGAAAATATTTTGAAAAAATTATATTTATTTATAGGAGGGCTAATTCTAATGAGTGGACTAACTGGATGTGAAACAAAAAATAAAGCAGAAATTGAACAAAGTTTTGATAAAGTATTAGCTTTGTATCCAACGCCAAATCTGGAGAGTTTCTACGATATGGAAGGCTATAAAGATGATGAATTTGATAAAGATGATAAAGGGGTTTGGGTGTTAAATTCTGATTTTTCAATGAGTAAAACTGAAGAAGGAGATTTATTTACAGAAGGTATGTTACTAAGAATCAATAGAAATACAAGAAAAGCAAAAGGATTTTATTATATTAGAAAAACTTCTAATGATTTAAGTAAGCCTATTGAGAAAGAAAAGTACCCAGTTATATATAATGAGAATGGTTTTCATTTATTAGGAGATGTACAAAGGGAAGAAATTAAAAAGAAGGTTGAAAAATTCAAGTTCTTTGTTCAGTATGGAAACTTTGATAAATTAGATAAATATAAAAATACAAAAAAAATGTATAATCCAGAAGTTCCAATGTATGAATTAGAATATCAATTAACAAATGAAAATTTCAATGTTCAAGAATTGAGAAGCAAGTATGATATTGTTACAGATAGATCACCTACTTTATTGCTGAAAGGGACAGGGGACTTAAAAGGTAACTCGATAGGTTATAAACAGTTAGAATTTAGATTTGATAAAAAATTAAGCATATTTTTCACAGATTCTATTGATTTTCAACCTCTTTCTGAGGAGGATTTAGTAAGTGAGTAAATATGAAGTTAAAGATAAAGGTATAAAAAAAGATAGTGAAGTAACCAGTGCGGTATCAACAATTTCTTACGAAGTAGAAAATGCATTAGTCAATAATGTACCTTTAAAAGAGGTTCAAGGGCAAATTGATACACTACAAGAGAAGGGGAAATTCCCTTCTAACCTTCAATTAGTTGATGCATTCTACGACCCTAAAACAAGTTCAAGCGGTGTAGCATTTTTGGATAACAACACAGGAAAAGTTGTAGTTGGCTTCACTGGTACTAACCTTGACAATGGTATATTAGAAAGCGCAAAAGACATAGGCCAATGGGGCAATATAGCCTTTAAAGGGGATGGTCCTTCCTCGGCATATTTTGATGCTAGTAACAAGTTTATGAACGATTTAAAAGCAAATGGCTATGACATTGATACAGTTACGGGGCACTCTTTAGGTGGAAGAAATGGAACTATTATGGGCATGGTACACAATATCCCCAATATTATACTTTATAATTCAGCTCCACTAATGAATTTATTAGGAAATCTAAAGAAATCGAATCAACAAGAATTATCTGATTTATTTGGACGATATAGCGGAAATATCATTTATTTTGTATCTGAAAATGACCCGTTAAATAAAGCTGCGGGTGGAGTTCCTGGAAGTATCTATCCAGGGAAAATTATTATCATAAAAAATGGCAAAGAGCATGATATTACTGGGTTTTTAACAAAGGAAGAACAGGATTTTATTCGTCAATATACTCCAGATTTAAATAAAATTTATGTGGCTCAACAAAAAGTTCAAACAAATACTCGGAGTAAATTAAAAGCATTAGATGTGTTGCGAGCAAAGCTTTTAAAAAGCGGAGGAGGATTATCTGCTTCAGAAGAAATTTATTTAGATGCGTCTGAAGCCTTGATTTTAACACAAGGAATGAGTAAAACTCTTCAAATAGAAATAGATGATATTAAAAAAATGTATCGTGAAGCAAAGAAAGATTCCGATAAGTTATGGACAAACACAGTAAAAACGGCTGATTCCATAGGCTCTACATTACATCAAGGAGAAGTAGTGGATTCTTTAAATGCTGGTGGAGCAACAGAGCCAATTGTTCGAATAGAACCAAAAGAAGAATATGAACAAAAAATATCAGAATTATCTTCGATACAACAAGAATATCATGAATTAATTGAGCAAATCCAATCGTCAATAAACAAACAAGTAGAAACAGACCAAGAGTTATCTAGACAAATAGGGGGATAAACTCTCATGGAGAGAACATATTTAAATAAATTAGCAGATTTAGAATCCAACTATGAAAAGAACCAAAGAAAGATTGAAGAAGAGTTAGAAGAAGCATTCTATGAAAAACAAAAATTTGCTCGTGAGTTAGAAAATCTTTCAGAAAATTATCGATATCATTATCAGCAAGCCGAATATAGTGAACCAATAAATATGAGCAGAGTCTATCATTTATTAGAACAATGTAAAGATGATGGGGATAGGGTTGTTAATCAAACAATGAAAGAATTAGAAAATAAACAAGAAGAAAATACGATTCATTATAAGAAACAAACCCGTTTAATGGAAGATGAACTTACTCTTTTAAAAGAGAAGGAGAGAAAAAAAGAAAATGAGTAGTGAAAAAATGAAACTGGAGTTAAAGAGATTGAGAAAAGAGCTGGAAAAAGCTCTGATACGTGGAATGGTTGCTCCACCTTGCGTTCAAACGGCAGAAACGAAAAAGCAACTAGTTAAAATCATGGGACAAGCTCGAGTAGAACGATTAAAAAGTAGCAGTGCAAACTATATTTCAAACTTTCAATCCTCTGCAAAAGGGGCATGGGTAACAAAAGCTAAAACAACGTTTGAGAATACGTCAAAAAAACTAACAACTATTACAGAAGATGGAAAATGATGAACGTCTATAGGTTCATCATTTTTTTGTAACTTCTAAATTGATGGTATTAAAGACCTGAATTGGCTACTACAAAACTTCTATCCTTATTCAGAAAAAAGCAAGTATGACTGTAGGTATGGACATTTTACTGTAAGAAAGAATCCTGAATACATAAGCATTAAATTTACCACTGTAAAAAACTTCTGTTTTATAGTAAAATACGAGAGGAACTAAACGAGAGGTGACGACGGACGAATGGCACAATTATTTTTTAAATATGGCGCAATGAACAGTGGTAAAACAATTGAAATATTAAAAGTAGCGCACAATTATGAAGAACAAGACAAACCTGTTGTTATTATGACAAGCGGACTTGATACTAGAGATGGTGTTGGTGTCGTTTCAAGCCGTATCGGCCTTAGAAGAGAAGCGATCCCAATTTTTAAGGAAACCAATGTCTATGATTTGATCCAAAAGCTTGATTATAAGCCTTATTGTATCTTGGTAGACGAATCCCAATTTTTAGGAAAACAACACGTAATCGAATTTGCCCGTGTCGTAGATGAATTAAATATTCCAGTTATGGCATTCGGTTTGAAGAACGATTTCCGCAATGAACTATTTGAAGGATCAAAATACTTGATGCTATATGCAGATAAACTAGAAGAACTTAAAACGATCTGCTGGTTCTGTCACAAAAAAGCGACGATGAACCTCCATTATATCGATGGTCAGCCAGTGTATGAAGGAACACAAGTTCAAATTGGCGGTAATGAAGCCTATTATCCTGTATGCCGTAATCACTATTTCCATCCACCAATCGATGGTGAACAGGTGAAAAATAATTAGCTCAGTAAAAAGTGAAAATAAACGATACTATTAAATAAAAAGAGGAGCAACTAACTATGTACGATCAGTTACAATCAATCGAAGATCGCTATGAAGAGTTGGGAGAATTATTAAGTGACCCAGCTGTCATCAGTGATACGAAACGCTTTATGCAATTATCTAAAGAAGAAGCGAACACGCGTGAAACAGTAGACGTTTATCGTCGCTATAAACAAGTAGTCGAAGGGATCAGTGATACCGAAGAACTACTAGGCGAAAAATTAGATGCCGAAATGGCTGAAATGGCTAAAGAAGAACTTTCAGAATTAAAAAAAGAAAAAGAAGTACTTGAAGAACGAATCAAAATTTTACTATTACCGACAGATCCAAATGACGATAAGAATATCATTATGGAAATCCGCGGTGCAGCAGGTGGAGATGAAGCAGCTTTATTTGCAGGTGATCTATTCGGCATGTATCAAAAATATGCGGAATCTCAAGGCTGGAAAACAGAGGTGATGGAAGCAAGCATTACTGGGATCGGTGGCTACAAAGAAGTAATCATGATGATTTCAGGGGATAATGTCTTCTCTAAACTAAAATATGAGAGCGGTGCGCACCGTGTTCAACGCGTTCCTTCAACCGAATCTCAAGGACGGATCCATACATCAACAGCAACTGTTGTGGTTTTACCAGAAGCAGAAGAAGTAGAATTAGACCTTGCAGATAAAGATATTCGTACAGATATTTACCATGCTAGTGGCGCTGGTGGGCAGCACGTCAATAAAACGGCTTCAGCTGTTCGTTTGACGCATATTCCAACTGGGATTGCGGTTGCCATGCAAGATGAACGTTCGCAAATCAAAAACCGTGAAAAAGCGATGAAGATTTTACGGGCAAGAGTCTATGATCAAATGCAGCAAGAAGCGCAAAGTGAATATGATGCAACCCGTAAATCAGCTGTTGGGACAGGGGATCGTTCTGAACGAATCCGTACTTATAACTTCCCACAAAATCGTGTGACCGATCACCGTATTGGTTTAACCATTCAAAAGCTAGATCAAATTTTAGCTGGAAAATTAGATGAAATCGTCGATGCATTAGTCTTGTACGATCAAACATCAAAATTAGAAGAGATGCAAAATGGGTAACCGTTATTTTGAAGTCCTTGAACGGGCTTCTTCTTTTTTAGAAAAACAAGGAAAAGAAGGGCATAGTATTCTCTTTGTTTTCCTAGAAAGAAAAGGCTGGAGCAAAACGGATTGGCTGCTTCATCTGAAAGAAGAAATAACATCAGAAGATGAGCAACAGATCAATGAAGATTTAGAAAAACTTATTCAAAATTATCCACCTCAGTATTTATTAGGAAATAGCGATTTTTATGGTCATCGTTTTATGGTCAATGAACACACATTGATTCCTAGACCTGAGACTGAAGAACTCGTAGACCGCTGCTTAAAAGAAAATCCAAATAAGCAGATGACAGTTGTTGATGTAGGGACTGGAACAGGTGCAATTGCGATTAGTCTAAAATTAGATCGACCAAACTGGCAAGTAACAGCAATCGATATTTCTGAAGAAGCATTACAAGTTGCTAAGAAAAATGCAGAACAATTAAAGGCAGAGGTTTGCTTTAGCCATGGCGATGCTCTTAAGCCAATGAAAGAGCAGAAAATCGATATCTTGATTTCCAATCCTCCTTATATCAGTAATAAAGAATGGGACTTGATGGATGAAAGTGTGCGAACCTTTGAGCCAAAAACGGCATTATTTGCAGAAAATGATGGCTTAGCGATTTATCAACGATTGGCTGAAGAAGCAAAAAAATTGCTGAATCCAGATGGGAAAATTTATTTAGAAATCGGTTTTCAGCAAGGTGAAACGGTCAAACAACTTTTCCAGCAAACATTTCCGCAAAAACAAGTAAAAGTTGCCCAAGACTTATCGGGAAATGATCGAATGGTGATTATTTCTTCTAAAATAGAGGAGGGATAAAAAATTGGAGACAAAACAATTTACGACGGATGAAATCGACCAAGCGGCTGAGCTGATCCGAAAGGGAGAACTGATTGCTTTTCCAACTGAAACAGTTTACGGTCTTGGCGCAAATGCATTGGATGCGCGTGCGGTAAAGCAAGTTTATGCAGTTAAAGGACGTCCTAGCGATAATCCGTTGATCGTTCACGTAAGTGATTTTGAGATGGTCAAAAACTATGTGACTGACATTCCTGAACAGACTAAAAAGTTAGTAGATGCCTTTTGGCCTGGTCCTTTAACGTTGATTTTTAATGTAAGAGCAGATGCCTTTTCTACCACTGTGACTGGCGGTTTGAAAACTGTCGCTTTCCGGATGCCTAAGAATGAAAAAACGCTAGAGTTGATCAAAACAGCTAAACTGCCTTTAGTAGGTCCTAGCGCCAATACTTCTGGAAAACCTAGTCCAACGACAGCAAAACATGTATACCATGATCTTCATGGGAAAATCGCTGGTATTTTAGATGATGGTCCAACTCAAATCGGTGTAGAATCTACGGTCTTAGATTTAACCGCGGCAAATGGAATCCCGGTTATTTTAAGACCAGGTGCTGTTACACAAGAACGTTTGGAACAAGTTGTCGGCAAGGTACAAGTTGATCAGCATTTAATCAGCGAATCAGAAGCTCCTAAAGCTCCTGGAATGAAGTATAAGCATTATTCTCCAGATGTCCCTGTTTGGATCATAGAGGGGGATCAGCAGGTATTTAGAAAAGCGATTGAATGGGCTAAAAATAAAAATCAACGGATCGGTTTGTTTGCGGACAATCAAGTTACCAAAATATTTTCTAATGAAGTAGAGGCAGTTTTTTCGTTTGGTGAACGTTCAGTTGAACAAGGAACGAAGTTGTTATTTGCAGGCCTTAGAAATTTAGATGAACAAAATATTGACGTGATTTTTGCGCAAGCTTTCCCAGAATCTGATTTAGGTATCGCTTACATGAATCGGTTGAAAAAAGCAGCGAATCAAAAAATTTTGAAAATTGATTCGATTTTTGAGTAGAGAGCATTTAAGTATGATACAATCGGTACAAACAAATGAAATGGAGGCTTGTTTAATGGATTATAAAACATTTGATCCTGATTTATGGGATGCAATTGCAAAAGAGAATGACCGTCAAGAAAATAACTTGGAGTTGATTGCATCAGAGAACGTTGTTTCTAAAGGTGTGATGGCTGCACAAGGAAGTATTCTTACAAATAAGTATGCAGAAGGATATCCTGGTAAACGCTATTACGGCGGTTGCGAGTTTATCGATATTGTTGAGGATTTAGCAATTGATCGTGCCAAAGAATTATTTGGAGCAAAATTTGCGAATGTTCAGCCACATTCAGGCTCACAAGCAAATACAGCAGCTTACCTTTCATTGATTGAACCAGGAGACACTGTTTTAGGGATGGATTTGTCTGCGGGAGGACATTTAACTCATGGATCACCAGTGAATTTTAGTGGTAAAACCTATAATTTTGTAAGTTACGGTGTTGATCCAACAACAGAAGTAATCGACTATAATGTTGTGCGTATTTTAGCACGCGAACATCAACCAAAATTGATCGTAGCAGGTGCCAGTGCGTATTCTCGTACAATCGATTTTGAAAAATTCCGTGAAATCGCAGATGAAGTCGGCGCGAAATTAATGGTAGATATGGCGCACATTGCTGGTCTCGTAGCAGCTGGTTTACATCCCAATCCAGTACCATATGCGGATATTACAACGTCAACAACACACAAGACATTACGTGGTCCACGCGGCGGACTTATTTTAACCAATGATGAAGACTTAGCAAAAAAAATCAATAGCAATATTTTCCCTGGTATTCAGGGCGGACCATTAGAACATGTGATTGCGGGTAAAGCAGTTGCCTTTAAAGAAGCATTAGACATTAGCTTTAAAGAATATAGCGAACAAGTTATCGAAAATGCTAAAGCGATGACGAAAGTGTTTAATCAAACACCAGAAGCTCGTTTAGTCAGTGGATCGACAGATAATCATTTGTTGTTGATCGATGTTAGTGGCTTTGGGTTAAACGGAAAAGAAGCAGAAGCAATCTTAGATAACGTGAATATCACGGCTAACAAGAATTCAATTCCGTTTGAACAGCTTAGTCCATTTAAAACAAGTGGTATTCGCATTGGTACACCTGCAATCACCACTAGAGGATTTTTAGAAGATGATTGTGTAGAAGTAGCAAAATTAATCGTCAAAGTCTTAAAAGACCACGAAAATGAAGCGACTCTTTCCGAGGTTCGTGCTTCTGTTAGTGAACTTACAAAAAAATATCCACTTTATAAGTAAAAGTTTCGAGTGATTGACTAGTCAATCGCTCGATTTTGTTTTACAATAGGAAGGAATAAATTATTGAAGGAGAATGAGCATGGGAAAATTCCAAGTTATTGATCATCCACTGATCCAACACAAATTAACAATCATTAGAGATAAGGATTGTGGAACAAAGGTTTTTCGTGAAGTCGTGAATGAGATTGCAATGCTTATGGCATATGAAGTTTCAAGAGATATGCCTTTAGAAGACGTTGTTATCGAGACGCCGATCTGTGAAACAACACAAAAAACATTATCTGGTAAAAAGGTGGCAATCGTTCCTATTTTACGTGCAGGTATTGGAATGGTAGATGGTATTTTGGAATTGATTCCAGCAGCTAAAGTTGGACATATCGGTTTATACCGTGATCATGATACATTAGAACCAGTTGAATATTTTGTTAAAATGCCTGAAGATATCGATGCACGTCAATTATTCGTAGTTGACCCAATGCTTGCTACCGGTGGATCAGCTATTATGGCAATCGATGCATTGAAAGCTCGCGGCGGCAGCAATATTAAATTTGTTTGTTTAGTTGCAGCGCCAGAAGGTGTGAAGGCGTTACAAGAAGCACATCCAGATATCGATATTTATACTGCAGCGTTAGATGAATATTTAGATAAAGATGGCTACATCGTTCCAGGTCTTGGCGATGCTGGTGACCGTTTATTCGGAACTAAGTAATAGTTAAATAGTTGATAAAAACATGAAGCTGTTTTTATCAACTATTTTTTATGAAATAAAAAAATCCATCCAATAATAATGGATGGAAGAATCTATACTTTTTTAAGTTTTTTGTAATTGATGACGATTACGCCGTTACTTTTAACCATTAAATCAGTGTTATCAGAGTTTTCATCAATTTCTACAACAGCAGAATTATTTAATTGTTTCGTGATAATTCCAGTTTGTGGTTGACCATGCATCAAGAAAGTGACCTGAGTATCAACAGTGAATAAATCTCCTTCAGCAGAAGGCTCAACAGGACGATTAAAGTTACCAAAATTAGACATTAAAAAACTTCCTTTCTTAACTTCTTCTATTATACCATATATGAAGGAAAATTTCAGAAAACTAATTTTATTTAAAAAAAACCAGTATTTTTGGCTTTACAAAGGATTCGTTTAGTTCTATAATTTGCATGTATTGCCAGCTTAGCTCAGTCGGTAGAGCAACGCACTCGTAACGCGTAGGTCGTAGGTTCGATTCCTACAGCTGGCATAAAATAAAAGCTTAAAACCTTTTTAAATAGAGGTTTTAAGCTTTTTTGTAAACAAATTTGTTCTTCCTAAAGAAAATCCATACATATTCTTTGTATATTTGTAAAAAAGAGCCTACACTATAATTAAACTTAAGTATAATAGGAGGAATGCATCATGTCAGAGAAAGTTGATAAAATCAATAAATTAGCGAATGAAGCAAAAAAAGAAGTCGAACGCTTAGAAGACAAACGTCAAGATAGTCTTGGAAACTCTATCAATTATATTGAAAATGAATTGCAGATCCAACGGTTATATGCGAAAATCGAAGCTTATGAAAAGGTTTTGGATATTGTAAAATAACCGTATACTTTTAATGACGTAGTTAAAAAAACAAATTTATTAGTAAAAGGCCAGACAAAACGATTTTAGTTTTGTCTGGCCTTTTTCTGTTAACGACATCTTATAAAAATTTCACTCGACAGAATTATGAAAGAAAATTGGGAGGATTTTGAGCGGTGAACCTTCACAAAATAATTTATTATTAAAACATAGCAAAGGTAAAGATAAGTTTATAACAAAGGAGAGAATTAAAATCGAAAAAAATCAAGAGTATAAATACACAGATGCTGATGTAGATAGAATCATTAAACAAAAGCATAATCGCTGGCAGCAAAAAAGAAAAGCAGAAATTGCTTGTTTTGAGCAGCAAAAAAACACTCTTTCTTCTTATAGAGAAGTGATAACTATTTTCTTAAATAATGATCTATCCTTTGATATAGACATTATTGATTGCGTTGTTGATGAAAGCATAGAAATGACTAAAAAAAACGCGCAAGCAATCGTAGCTTTTGTTTCTTCTATTAAAAAAGGAAACAAAGAAATACAATAGTCGGAATTGGATAAACTATTTTTCAGTACAGGAAAAATAAAAGCATCTTCAAAGAACAGGGACATAAAAATCAATTATTATGTAACGAAAAAAAGTCCAAGCATTGAAGACATAAAAAGCAATGGAAACGTGCAAGCATTTATCACGAAAAAAGGTCTGGAAAAGGCAATTATGATACACCAAAAATAGTTAATCAAGAGGAGAGAATCAATTATGGAAAAAGCAATTCATGGTAAAAATGTCAAATTAATGTTTCGTTTATTAAAGGAACGTGCACACAAAAAAGCTGGGTTACTAGCTTTAGAAATGAGTCATACGTATAATCGCGAAACAAACGTAGAAACACAAGCGACTAAAGATGGAAGTGTAGCTACTGGCGGCAGTATCGAATCAAATATCGAAATGGAATTTCTAAAAACAAACACAGATGTTTTCAGCATGTTGGAATATGCTTATGAAAACGGTGAAGAGATCGAAGTGTGGCGAATCTTTTTTGATAATCCAGTAGAAGGTGAAATGCGTAAGTATAAAGCACAATATGGTACCGGTATTTTAGGGAACTTTCCTGATGCTGCGGAAGCAGAAAGCAATGCATCTGTTTCAACTATGTTAAATCTAAACGGTTTATTAGTAAACGGTGAAGCAACTGTAGACGCTGAAAATGATGAATTGGCTAAAGCATTCTTCTATGACACAGTGGTAGATGCCAAACCAGAAGAACCCAAAGCTATTTACGAACCACAAACAACACCATCAGCACCAGCTGAATAATACAGTTACCTAATCAAAAATATCAATGTAGAGGCGAGACGTGTTCAGTTTTGTCTCTCATTGTTTAAAAAATTTATTGGAGGAATACTACATGGCAAAAAAAGCAATTAAAGCAGTAATAACAATCGCAGACAAAAAATATCCTTTGATTTTTGGATTCAAGTTCTTAAATGAAATTAATGCCTTACCAAAAGATTCAGAGCAAGTAGACAATTTAACTCTATTGATCGGTGGACTGATCGACGGTGATCCTAACGCGCTAAAGGAAGTTTTGATTGCAAGTTTAAGCACCTATGATGAGCTAGAAGAGCGTGACATCATTCATTACTTAGAAACGTCAGATGAGGTTGAATCATTATTTGAAAATTTTATCGAGTTCTTAACGTCAGCACCATTATTGAAAAAACGGACACTGAAGATCAAAGCCACGATCGAGCAAATGATGAAAACAGTCGAAGCACAAGCAAAAGCCGGTTTGGAGCAAGCTATGACGAAATAGTTCTTAGCTGTTTTCGGTATTTTTCAGGGATCACATTAAAAGAAATCGAGCAAATGACTCCTTGGGAATACTCACTCAGAACAAAAGCTTATTTGTTGAACGAAAACGAAAATGAACGAAGAGTATATGCGGCAGCTTTTGCGAATCGCTTATTTAAAGCGGAAAAGAAAGGCCGTTTCACGATAAAAGATGTAAAAAGTATTTATGACTACGAAAAAAATGAACAAAGGATTTTAGCGGATTTCAAACAAACAAGTATTCAAAAACAGGAGGATACGGAGGATTTGTATGAAATGCGCAAACGTCTTTTACGAGCAAAAGAAATCGTGGCTAAAAAGAACCAGAGAGGAGGTAAATAATGGGAAAAAAAAATGAAACGAAGAGCTCAATTCAACAGACATCTGATTTTTTAAAAGAATTTTCAAAAATAGCCCAGTCAGCTAGTCAAGTGAGCATTCAGTTAGGAAATGACCTAGGAACTGTCGCAGGTTCTATGGATCTACTGAGTGTTTCAAGTGGTTTAGTATCGAGTATTTTAGCTGAATATGAAAAATATGGTCAAACTTTTGTTAAGGTGAAGAACGATTTAGTAAAACTGAACAATACTCTTGGTGGAGAATTTATAAATAATATTACGAGTACGGGGAATATGGTATCAGAATTCTTCTCAACTATCGATTCAAATGTCACAACTGCAATGTCTAACTTTCAGTCGGCTGTCGAAGAATCTGGAGGTGTCGTTCCACTTTTTCAAGGCAAAATCAGTGGAATGGTTACAAGTACGACTGAATTACTTGGGAGTATGAGTTCCTTTGTATCATCTTCAATGAGTACTCTAGGAGCATCTATTACAGAAGCAGGCGGAGTCGTTCCCTTTTTCCAAAGTACATTGGGAAACATGGCAACAAATGTAATAGGTTCTATGAAAAATTTAGGTCAGTCTGCTTCAATTGGAATGAACGGGTTCAAACTGTCGATTGCAAACGCAGGCGGAATTGTTCCTTTTTTTCAAACTCAAATTGCTAGTATGGCATCAGGAGCAATAGGATCAATTCAAACTATCGGAGCGTTTTTACTAGCAAATCCTATTGGAATTGGTCTTGCGTTGATTATCGCGGCAGTTGTAGCAATGTCTGTTGCCTGGAAATCAAATTTTAATAACATCCAAGGGTTTGTGTCTTCTGCATTTGGCGTTATTAAGGGATCAATCACAAGTTTAGCACCAGTTTTTAATCAGCTGATGTCAGTTTTAAAACCAGTTGGAGCCTTTTTAATTGAAACTTTAGTAGTTGCTGCAGCAGCGGTAGTCGATGCTTTCAGATTTTTAGTAGTATCAGTTATGTCGGTTGTGAATGGATTTATGACGCTATTAACGCTAGGAAAAAGCGTTTGGAAACTTTTAACTGGGGATTTCAAAGGTGCTGATGAGGAATTTAGTAAAGTCAAAGACAGTATCAGTGGAATCGTAGATGATTTTAAAAATTTAGGAGAGAATTCAGCTGTTAAAGGGGTATTGACAGAATCAACGAAAGAACTTGGAAAAGAGGCTGCAATCACAGGTGAGCAGGTCAAAGAAATGGGCGAATCTTACAAGACTAGCTTAGATGAAGCTGGAAACAGGATCGACAGTCTAAAATCCAAATATTCCGAAGTTGGACAAGCAGCAATTACTGCATTTTCTGGTGAAGGAATGGAACAATCAACAGCTCGTTTTGAAGCTGCAGAGCAAATCATGGGCAGACATGCGGAGAGCATGAAATCAATGAAGGAAAAAGTTGGCGAAGAACTTGCCAAAGCGGATGAATTAACAGGCGAAAAACAAATTGCCGCACAAAGTAACGCATATTCAATGATGATCACTCAAGCTAGTGTTGGCTCTAGTGAAATGTTGACTATTGCAAACGCGAATAAAGAGATGTTACTTAACAATAAAACCTTAGAAGGACAAGAATTAACTGAAGAGCAACGAAAAACACTACAAGAGCAAAACGATGCTGTTCGTGAAGGTTTAATGGAGCAACAACAATTACTTATAGAAGCCAGTCAAAAGAAATTAGAATTAGGGCAACAATTAAGTGAAACGGAATTGCAAGCAACAGTAAGTGCGACACAAGCTCTTTATCAAAATAGAAAAGAGCAGATGGTCACAAATGAAGAAGAAATGGCATCACTGAAACAACAAATCAACGAAACTTCTGATGAAGTACAAAAAGCTAATTTAAATCAGCAGCTCACTGCATTATCTTTACACAATGAACAAGCCAAAGAACAACAAACTCAGGCCGGTACTGATATGTTAACGATGTTACAGAAAAATGAACTATTAAAAGCTGAAACGGTGTCCAATGGTTTAAAAGGTATGGGCGAAATGACGGGTCAAGAGTTAGCAAATATTGTAAGTAAATATGGTGAATCAAACAATAGTGTCAATGATCAAATGACTGTTCTTGCTGGAATTTTACAAAGTCGTGGTCTTGAAGCTACTGACAGTCTTTTAACGGCATTACAAAGTGGTGATTTAACACAAGTTGGAATGCAATTAAGTCAAAATGCAATTGCTGGAATCAGCGGTTTGCCAGATGAATTATTCTCACAGGGGGATATTGGGAAGAACAAGTTGATTGAAGGGTTAAAAGCCGGAGAGCTTGATGCTAACGATGTTGGTGCCTTATTAATTAGTTCAATGAATAAAGGTTCAGCTTCTAAAATTGGAGATGTTCAAGCTGGGAGTAAACAAATTTCATCAGCGGCAACTGATACTTTGAAACAAAAAGATGCTCAATTTAACGCAGTAGGTGGAGGGAATACAGGTGCCTATGCAGTTGGGGTTGTACAACAGGTAGGTCAGGCTGAAAATGCTGGTCGTACACTTGGAAATGCCGCTAGTAACGCTGCTGGATCAGTGGATTTCAATTCCGTAGGTTCGAACATGGCAGCCGGTGTTGCTACAGGAATAAATAACGGAAGAGAATCAGCTGTAGAGGCTATGCGGCAACTTGTGAGTGCAGTAAATGAGGAAGCCAAGAAAAAAGCAGAAATTAAGTCACCTTCAAGGCTTTTTAGAGATACTGTTGGTAAATTTATCGCACAAGGTGTGGCTGTGGGAATCGAAGAAGATACAGAAGTTGCAGTAGCAAGTGCCAGAAATATGGTCAATGAGATCCAAAATGCAGTATCAGATAAAAATGCCAATGCGCCTACAGCAACTTTAAAAGTAGAACATGACGTCCAAAACAGCATGGTAAATCAAATGCATGAAATGATCGAAACAATCAAAAATATGAAAGTGGTTCTGGAAAGCGGTGCTTTGGTTGGCGGAATTGGCAATCAAATGGATGGTTTTTTAGGAAATCAAGCAGGATTTGCAGGGAGGTATCGCTAATGGGGATTGAAATAAATGAATATATCGAAATGGGACGTTTCAACAGTAAAGAAGCTGGCTATTATGTTTTAGAACACGATGCGCCCAGTCCAGATGAACAAGAAATTATTGAAAGTATTCCCTTCATGCAAGGTGTCTATGATTTTTCAATGTTGTTAGGAGAAAAAGTTTTTGATAATCGAAAACTCACTGTGAAATTATATCGACCACTAACTAGCTATGAAGAACGTAAACGCTTAGAACAAGAAGCGAAGGAACAATTGATATTAAATGAAGTCTCAGCGATTACGGATTCATGGTTAGATGGTTGTCACTGGTTAGGAAAATGTACAAGTGTGATTGCAGAGGATGACCAAAGTCGAAATGTACTGATTCTAACGATAACGTTTGATTGCTACCCATTTGCCTTAAAAGATGCAGCGGGCTATACTGACGAATTTGATGTAGATTATTTTGTTGATGGTGTGGATCAATGGACAGGATTCTTTGTGAAAGGGCAAAGAAACATTTTATTGATCAATGAAGGCGTAAATGCAACGAGTCCAATCATTACTGCTACAGGAAAAATGCAATTGATCACGGATGACGGTGAATCTTTGGATATCCAAAAAGGACAAAATCAAGATTTATTCTTCAAATTAAAAAGAGGGGAAAATCACCTCACTATTATCGGAAGTGGTCAC
Organism: Enterococcus ureasiticus; assembly: GCF_001730285.1. Classification (GTDB taxonomy): domain Bacteria; phylum Bacillota; class Bacilli; order Lactobacillales; family Enterococcaceae; genus Enterococcus_L; species Enterococcus_L ureasiticus. Next base: position 747,186 of record NZ_MIJZ01000001.1, on the reverse strand, counting down.
ATTCGTTTTATCACTGAAACTGAGGTGATGGTGTAATGTACCGCGTAACACTCTTTAAAGATGCTCATGATAAAAAGGGAACTGTGATACATGAGCCAGCTAATTACGGAAACAAAGTAAACTCTGGAAACCTTGAATTATCCTTAGAAGGTTTAGGTATTAGTACATTTGAATTTTCGATAAATGTCAATAACCCCATATATAGAAAAACCGAACCAATCATTAATTTACTGACTATCTCTGATCGTAATGGACAACTATTCAAAGGCAGAGTTGCGAGTATTTCCAATACAATGAATGGCGAAGGGCATTTTATCGAAAAAATACTATGTGAAGATCAAAAAGCGTTTCTATATGATAGTACGCAAAAATATATGAAAAGTACGATAATGACGGTTAGCCAATTTTTAGGAAAATTATTGAATGAGCATAATAATCAAGTGGAGAATTACAAAAAAATCTATTTAGGGACAGTCACAGTGACAGAGTCTGAAAAAGTTTATCGAGGTTCAGATTATGGAAAAACTGCTGATATTATCAAAAATCAATTACTGGATCGTTTAGGAGGCTATTTAGTTCTTAGAGAAAAAAATGGCCAGCTGTATTTAGATTATTTGGCAGAGTATGGGGCAACTTCTAACACTCCTTTACAAATCGCTCGTAATTTAAAAAGTGCTAGCCGCGAAATCGATATTTCTGAATTAGCTACGAGAATCGTACTTACAGGGAAAGATTTAGAAATGGACGATACAACAGATGCACAAACGAATCAATTTCGCCCTAAAACTACGATTGAGAGCGTCAATGATGGCAAAAACTTTTTAGAAGATGCATCACTTGTTAAAAAATTTGGTGTGATTCAATCAATCGTCGATTTTCCTAATATAACCGATAAAAATACTTTAAAACGCAGAGGACAGGAGTATCTCAATAATCAACGTTTGATGCTTGTTACTTGGAGTGCAGAAGTAATTGAACTAGGTTTACTGGACAATCGCTACGAAATCATTAAGTTGGGGAATTCATATCCAGTCTCCAATCCCTATTTGTACGAAAAAGAAACATTGCAAGTTATCGAGAAAAAAATCGATATTTTGAATCCGCAAAAAATCAGATTAACGATTGGTAGTGGAAAAAAGACGTTTTCACAATATCAACTAGAGTATAAAGGTATGCAGCAAACATTAGAAACGGTTAAAACGAATGTTGGAGCCAGTAGTCGAACAATCGACGGATTGAAAGCACAAGCGCAACAGTTAGAGGAACAAACAGCTGTAATACCACAATTCGAACAATCACTTAACGAACAAAAACAAGGATTAGAAGAACAAAACAATATACTTGTCGAACAAAAAGAACTGATTCAAACGCAAGAAATAAAATTAACAGAGCAACAAACTAAAATAGAAGAACTTTTTACACTAATCAAAGAATTACAGAAAAAGTAGGTGAATAAAAAATGCCAGAACAAAAATTTTATGATACACAACCCACAGGTGAAAATCACGAGGTAGATTACAAAGATCCTACAGATGTTGAAGAGATCGAAGAGGCAATCAAATTTGGTGTGATCGATCCATTAACTCAAAAATATGCTTTGTGGGTCAGAACAAAAATGTGGCGTCGTCATGTAAGAGAAGCAATTGCTAGAATGTCAGAATATTCGAGTGTTTTATTCAATAAAATCAAAGAAATTGCCGATAAAACAGAAAAAAGACAAACACAAGTCGAACAGCGACAAACAAAAATAGAAGATCAATTTAGGGATGTTCAGCAAAATGCAACAGTTGACAGTGAATTGATTAATGCAAGAAATAGCGAGTTGTACGGTAAATTTCCAGTGTTAGATGACCGATTGGAGAATATTGAACAATTACTTGTTAAATTTTTACCGATTGGTTTTGATGTGACGATTGATCATACTTTGGGCGTACAGCCTGAAATAAACGTTCGAACATGGACACATGCGATTGGTGTCATGAACTTAGGGACTGAGCCAATAGGATTATTTGGCGGTTCAGCAAGTCAATCAATTCCTAGTCAAGTAACGCATATTGGTGCTAATGAGAGTGTTGTTTCATTACCAGTTGAGTATAAAAATGAAGCCGAACTAGTGATGCTGGATGAGTTGCATTATATGATGATAGATGAAGAAAATGTACGTTCAATTATTTTTGAATTACGTAAATAAGAAGGAGGAAAAATGATGGTATTAGAAAAAATTTATAGAGGAATGGAAAATGGAGCGGAAACGATTCAAGGGAATTTTGAAGAAGTTGTAACAAAAAATGATGACCAAGAGATTTCAGGAGTTAAAAATTTTTTAAAATCGCCACTTGTGACAGGAATGAAATTAGTAGATGAAGGTAACTTTCAGATTTCTGTGATTGATGGGAAGGAAGGACAATTATCTGGTACAGCTTTGAATGGTAAATTAGTTGGCTTTGGTAATACTGTTGGAAATCTTCTGGGCGATACTGGACAAATTCCTGTGACAGTAAATAAAACGACACATGAAGCTATTGTCAATACAGATGGGTACTATGCGATTTTGATTCAATCTTGGTGTCAACCAGTTGGAACAGTGGATGGTTTTTGGTACTATAATTTTGTTAAAAATGGCGTCAGAGCAGGCGGTGAAGATAGGATTGCAGGTTGGGGATCCAACGCTTGGAAGAACAGAAATGATGGTTTTGGAATCTATTGTAGCAGATTAAAAAAGGGTGATCGCTTAGGAGCAATTATTGAAACTAGTATTACTGGGCAGATACTTAGTTGCGGTATAAAGACGGCTGCGTTTATTAGATTGCAAGATTAGTAAGTATTTATCTATCTATCTATATGCTAATTATCTATTAATTATAATAGAACATAGCATCAATTAAAAACACTCTAAATCTAATTAGATTTAGAGTGTTTTTATCATCTATATACTTTCAAAGTGCAAGAAAGCAATGCATATAAAAATTTAACGTACACAGAAAAGTAAGCCAAAAGGATAGATTTGTCAAAATGAAAAAACAATATAAATATAACTAATAAATTTGTACTTTAAAGTTTTTCCAAAATCATCAAGTCTATACTTTCTTTTCTCCCTATAGAAAGTTATAATAAAAGGCGTATGATTTAAGGAAAAGGGATGAAGAATGAATAAAAATAAACTAATGCGTAACTTAGATAATAGAATTGATTATGGTGTGATTTTACCTGTGTTCCTTCTTTCAATCATCGGGATACTGTCACTTTATGTAGCTTTAAGCAATGATCCAAACCGCCCAGAAATCGGCAATATGTTGATGAAACAAGGATTGTGGTATTTAGTCGGTGGTCTCAGTATTGTAATCGTCATGAATTTCAGCTCAAAGCTCCTTTGGCGGCTAACTCCTGTATTTTATGCGATTGGCTTGATCATGATGGGATTGCTTTTAAAATTTTATGATCCTTTTCTAGAATCACAAACAGGTTCTAAAAACTGGATCAGTATAGGCGGTACGACTTTTCAGCCTTCAGAATTAATGAAAGTAGCCTTTATCTTGATGCTCGCCTATGTTGTGACTATGCACAATGTGAAAAATGTCAATCGAACGCTCAAATCTGATTTTTGGTTGATTGGGAAAATGCTATTGGTCACTATGCCGGTCATTATTTTGATTTTACTACAAGATGACTTTGGGACGATGCTAGTCTTCTTAGCGATTTTCGGTGGAGTATTCCTGATGTCAGGGATTTCTTGGAAAATTATTTTACCTACATTTTTAGGTGCTATTATATTAGGAGCTGGAACGATCTATCTAGTGACGACCACGACTGGACGTGAATTCCTTTATTCAGTTGGTTTTAAACCCTACCAATTTGATCGGATCGACCTATGGATGAATCCTTTCCATCATGATCCAGACCGTTCATTTCAACCAGCGTTAGCGATAACTGCAATTGGTTCAGGTGGTTTACTTGGAAAAGGATTTAATATCAGTGATGTATATGTGCCAGTTAGAGAGTCAGATATGATTTTCACTGTTGTGGGTGAGAACTTTGGTTTCATTGGCGGCTGCTTTATTATTCTGCTATACTTTATCTTGATTTACCGCATGATTCGTGTTTGTTTTGAGACAAATAATGAATTTTACGCCTACATTGCAACAGGAATCATCATGATGATTTTATTCCACGTGTTTGAAAATATTGGGGCCAACATCGGACTTCTACCATTAACAGGGATTCCGTTACCATTTATCAGTCAAGGTGGTTCCTCGATTTTAGGCAACATGCTAGGTGTGGGATTGATCATGTCTATGAAATATCAAAAAGAAGCAACGATCGAAGAATATTAAATGAAAGAAGGCGTTAAAATGTACACATTTTTCTGGTATCCAAAATGTTCAACTTGTAAGAAAGCAAAGGCTTGGTTAGATGCTAAACAGGTAAAATACGAAACGATCGATATGATCGAAAATCCTCCAACTGCAAAACAATTAGCAAGCTGGATGGAGCAAAGTGATTTACCCGTTCGCCGTTTCTTTAATACAAGCGGTATTCGTTATAGAGAACAAGGATTGAAAGATAAAGTCAACGACTTTTCAATCAAAGAAGCAAGTGAATTATTAGCGACTGATGGTATGTTGATCAAACGTCCGATTTTTGTTAAAGGAGATCAATTTTTAGCAAACGGATTTAAAGAATCTGATTATGAAGGAGCTATTAAATAATGGCTGAAGAATTGAAAATAATCGATAGTTTATGGGTTTTAAAAACAAGCGATGGTTATAAAATAGGTTTAACAAATGAAGCACAAGAAGATCTGGGAACTATCACTTTTGCAACAATGCCTAAGGTTGGTCAATCATTGCAAAAAGGGGATTCACTGATCGAATTGGAAGCTGAAAAAGCTGTAAGTGAATTTAGTACACCGATCAGCGGAACGATCGTGGCGATCAATGAAGCCGTTGAACAAGATACTAGTGTATTAGATGATGCAGATCAAACAAATGCTTGGATCGCCATTTTAAAAGATGTTGATGAAGCAGAATTGAACCAAGCGTAAAAATAATTGACAAGCCATTTGGATATTGCTATAATTCATCAATAAAAGTAAAAGCTTTGAAAAGAAGAGTACATGTCGAAAGTGTTTGAAGAGAGCCCTGTTCGCTGAAAATGGGCAACATGATTGAGATGGAAGATGGTCTTTGAGCGGAATAAGTGAGCAGATGTGAACTTGTTACGGGAGTGCCCGTTATAGCACGACAGTATGCGAATTCAAGTACTGTATAAGGCTATTATTGTGAAATAATGGTGAATCAAGGTGGTAACACGAAAGACAAGCTTTCGTCCTTATGTCAGATTAATGACAGAGGGCGGAAGCTTTTTGCATGTTCTACCAAGAGGTTAAGCTCTGGATTTGATATGCAAAAGCACTAATCTACTAGATGCTACTCACAATAACACGTATCCTGTAGTATAATAAAACAGAAGCAAAACCAAAGAAAGCGGAGGGGAAAAAATGCCTCTAATCGAATTACAACACGTACAAAAACAATTTTCCGGTAAAAGCGGACAAGTAACAGCTGTCAATGATGTTTCACTAACAGTCAATCAAGGAGATATTTACGGAATCGTTGGCTATTCCGGTGCGGGTAAAAGTACATTAGTTCGTTTATTAAACGGTCTAGAATTGCCAACGCAAGGTGAAGTCATTATTCAAGGACAAAATGTTGCAAAAATGGCGAATCGAGAACTACGTCAATTTCGTAAAAAAATTGGTATGATCTTTCAACATTTCAATTTATTATGGTCAAGAACGATTTTAGAGAATATTATGTTACCGCTAGAATTAGCAAATGTTCCAAAGAATGTGAGAAAAGAACGCGCACAAGAACTTTTAAATTTAGTTGGATTAGAAGGGCGTGGAGATGCTTATCCAAGTCAATTATCAGGTGGTCAAAAGCAACGAGTAGGAATCGCCAGAGCTTTGGCTAATAACCCTGAAATCTTGCTTTGTGATGAAGCAACAAGTGCACTAGATCCGCAAACGACAGATGAAGTATTGGATCTTCTATTAGAAATCAATAAAACCTTGAATCTGACGATCGTATTGATCACACATGAGATGCATGTGATACGCAAGATTTGTAATAAAGTTGCTGTAATGGAGCTTGGTCAGATCGTCGAAGAAGGCGATGTGTTAGAAGTCTTTAGACATCCAAAACAAGCTGTTACAAAACGTTTTGTGCAACAAGAATTAGAACCAAAAGAAGATACGGAAGAATTATTACAAGAATTGATCAAAGAAAATCCCGCTGGGTTAGTAGCCACCCTTCAATTTAGTGGTGACAACGCAAATGAACCAGTTATTTCACAAGTAATACGCACTTTTGATGTCGATATCAATGTGGTTCAAGGACAAGTTCAACAAGCCAAAGAAGGTGCGTTCGGGACCTTGACCGTTATGATCACTGGAACAGCAAGTGAAGTAGAAAAAGCACTAACGTTCTTTAAAGAAAAAGAAGTTGGTTTGGAGGTGATTCACCGTGGCGAATGAGACATTTGTAGAAAAATATTTAAATTTTAGTCGGGTGAATCCAGAATCAATGCAGCAGGCGGCGATCGATACCTTGTTCATGACGGTCGTTGCGATGGTTTTTGTTATTATTATTGGATTTTTATTAGGGCTATTACTTTATAGCTTAAGCCGTAACAAATCATCTTATGCAAAAGTTTGTTATAGCATTTTATCAGTTGTCAGCAATATTTTTCGTTCCATCCCATATATCGTCCTAATCATCTTGTTGATGGATTTCTCAAGAAAATTAGTGGGAACGGGGATCGGGGCAAAAGCAGCAATTCCATCATTGATCGTATCAGCAGCACCATTTTACGCTCGCCTAGTCGAAATTGCGTTTCGTGAAGTCGATAGTGGTGTCTTGGAAGCAGCTGATGCAATGGGCGCTTCTAGAATCCAAAAAATCTTTAAAGTACTGATTCCAGAAAGTACCCCAGCGTTACTATCGGGTGTGACGCTTACGACAATCACGATGATCGGGTTTACTGCGATGGCAGGTATCATTGGCGGTGGCGGACTTGGTGGTTTAGCTTATCAAGAAGGATTTAGCCGCAACAATAACACCGTTACATTAGTTGCAACAGTTTTAATCTTGGTTATTGTGTTTATCATTCAATTTGTCGGCGATCAATTAGTAAAACGCTCTGACAAACGATAAACAATCAAAATAGAAAATAATTGGAGGAAATAAATATGAAAAAGAAATTATTCGGTTTAGCAGCATTGGCTGTTGTGACGTTTGGATTAGTCGCTTGTGGCGGAGCAAAGAATAAGACAGATGATAGTAAATCGGCAGGGTCAGATAAAAATTCTTCTGTTTTAAAGGTCGGCGCATCTGCTTCACCTCATGCAGAAATTTTAGAGCAAGTAAAACCAATTCTTAAAAAAGAAGGCATCGATTTAGAAATCGTTCAATTCGATGATTACATTTTACCAAATAAAAATTTGGCTGAAGGCGATATCGATGCGAATTACTTCCAACATATCCCGTACTTTAATTTACAAGTCAAAGAAAATAACTATGATTTCACAAACGCTGGTGGTATTCATATCGAACCAATGGGCTTATACTCAAAACGAATCAAAGATATCAAAGAGTTAAAAGATGGCGCAACGATCATTACATCAAATTCTGAATCTGACTGGGGTCGTATTATTACGATTTTACAAGATGCTGATTTAGTAACAGTAAAAGATGGTGTTGATTTAGAAACAGCGACATTTGAAGATATCGATAAAAATCCTAAAAACTTGAAATTTATCCATAACATCAATCCAGAAGTTCTAACGACAACTTACAATAACGATGAAGCAGATCTTGTAGCAATCAATGCAAACTTTGCTTATGGCGCTGGCTTAAATCCGTTAAAAGATTCAATTTTACTTGAGAAAGATAACTCACCATACGTAAATATCGTAGCTGTTCGATCAGAAGATAAAGATAGCGACAAAATCAAAAAATTGGTTGATGCATTACACAGTAAAGAAATCCAAGATTGGATTCTTGAAAAATGGGATGGATCCGTTAAACCAGTAGATAAATAAAAATGAAATCTGGAACAAGTGCTTAAATAGCTTGTTTCAGGTTTTTTTTGATATAAAAATGATATTAAAAGTAAAAATATGGTTTTTTTAACTTATTTATCAATCTATTGTTGTAATATTTGTGTCTTAATGTTAATATATTGTAGTGACAAAAAATAAAAAGGAGATATGAATGATGAAAAAAAGAAAAATAAGTTTAGGTTTTGTGGTATTGGTGGCTATGTGTCTAGGATTTGTTTTAAATGGTTACGAAACTGAAGCAGCAGAGATCAATATGAACAGAGGAACAACCTTTGTCATGGACCCAAGTGGTTCTTCGAAAAAAATTTATTCAGGCGTTTATGAAACGATTAATAGTAGCAAAGGACTTTATCGTTATGATAGTTACACTGGTGAAGCTCAGTTCGCATACGCGAATGCTAGTACCAAAAACATTCAAGCGGCTTATATCGTAAACGAAAGAATGTTTAATTTTGAAGGAACTTATTCACCGAAAGAATCTTATTTCAATGGTAAATCAAAAATTTGGGTTTACAATATACAAAAAGTGAATGGCTTAACTCCTGTCTATAAAACTAGTGTGAAAATCCTTGAAGGATTACCAGGCGGAACAGTTTTATCAATACGGGCAGATCAGGGATTGGTGCCAAATTGGGTAGGATTACCTAATATAGATAGTATGTCAAAAGTGCTTATAGAATCAGCAAGCATTTCAGTGAAAGTTCAATAATAAACTAAAAAAGATTGGCTTCCTTTTCAGGGAAGTCAATCTTTTTTAGTTTATCAAGTTTGTACACTATTCATATAAAAAGACAAAAGTAATTTGTAACGAAAGTCTAGGTTTCCATTTTAGAAAGATTCTAATTAAGTCTATTTTTTCACAAAGAAAACCTAGCTTAAATAAGAATTATTCTAGCAAAGAGATTGCTTATCATTCTCAATTAGGATAAAATGAATGAGAACGATAATAATTATTTTAAGTTGGAGGGAATTGTACATGTCCGTTTTAGAAATTAAAAATTTACACGTATCAATCGAAGATAAAAAGATTTTAAAGGGTGTTAACCTGACAATGAAAACAGGTGAAATCCACGCAATCATGGGACCAAACGGAACAGGTAAATCAACGTTATCTGCTGCGATCATGGGAAATCCTAATTATGAAGTCACAGAAGGCGAAATCTTGTTTGATGGAGAAAATGTGTTAGAACTTGAAGTGGACGAACGTGCTCGTTTAGGTCTATTCCTTGCCATGCAATACCCAAGTGAAATTCCAGGAATCACAAATGCTGAATTCATGCGTGCTGCAATCAATGCCAAACGTGATGAAGATGACAAAATTTCAGTAATGGAATTCATCAAAAAATTAGATAAAAAAATGGATCTACTAAATATGCCAGAAGAAATGGCTGAACGTTATTTAAACGAAGGCTTCTCTGGTGGAGAAAAGAAACGTAATGAAATCTTACAATTATTGATGTTGGAACCAACATTTGCTATTTTAGATGAAATCGATTCTGGTCTAGATATCGATGCCTTAAAAGTTGTATCAAAAGGCGTAAACGAAATGCGCGGCGAAAACTTTGGCGCGTTGATCATCACTCACTACCAACGTCTATTAAACTACATCACACCAGATGTGGTGCATATCATGATGGAAGGCCGTGTGGTTAAAACTGGCGGTGCAGAACTTGCAAAACGTTTGGAAGCAGAAGGATATGCTGGTATCAGCCAAGAATTAGGTATCGAATACAAAGAAGAAGCATAAGGAGGACAAGATAAATGAAAGAAATTACAACTGCGAATTATCTTGACGACGTCAACGCTTTTTCAGCCCGCAACGCGGAACCTACTTGGATGACAGACTTACGTGTAGCGGCTTTAGAAAAAGCTGAAAACTTAGAATTACCAAAGATCGAACGCGTGAAATTTCACCGTTGGCCTTTGTTTAACGTGAATATTGAAGAGTATGCACCTGAGACAATGAACATCCCAAGCTTTGACGCAATGAAAGACAACCCAGTAATCGTGCAACAAGGGTCGATCACAGCGTTTGAACAACTTTCAGCGAAATTAGCCGATCAAGGCGTGATTTTCACGGATATGTTTACAGCGATGCAAGAACATGGTGATTTAGTCAAAGAATATTATATGAACAAAGCGGTTGAAATGGACGAAGATAAATTAACAGCTTTCCATACAACCTTTATGAATAGCGGTGTATTCTTATATGTACCGAAAAATGTTGTCATCGAAGAACCGATCGAAGCAATCTTTATTCAAGATTCAGCGAGTGAAGAATCGTTCTTCAAACATGTCTTGATCGTAGCGGACGAACATAGTGAGTTTAGCTATTTAGAAAGATTCCAAACTATTGGAGATCAAAAAGTCAAAGTGTCTGCGAATATCGTCGTTGAAGTGATTGCTAAAGCTGGTGCAAAAGTGAAATATTCTGCTGTAGACCAATTAGGCGAAAATGTTTCAACCTATATGAACCGTCGTGGACATATCATGCGTGATGCCTCTGTTGATTGGGCGTTAGGCGTGATGAATGACGGTGACGTGGTTGCTGATTTTGATTCTGATTTAGTAGGCGAAGGCTCTCATTCAGAAGTGAAAGTTGTGGCAATCAGTGCCGGCAAACAAACACAAGGAATTGACACACGTGTAACCAATAAAGCCTCTCATTCTGTGGGACACATTTTACAACACGGAGTTATCCGTGAGCGTGGTACTTTAACATTTAACGGAATTGGTCATATTTTAAAAGGAGCTAAAGGGGCAGATGCCCAACAAGAAAGTCGTGTCTTAATGCTTTCGGACAAAGCTCGTGGTGATGCCAACCCAATTCTATTGATCGATGAAAATGAAGTAACTGCAGGACACGCAGCCAGCGTTGGTCGTGTTGATCCAGAAGAAATGTACTACTTAATGAGCCGTGGTTTACGTAAAGATGATGCGGAACGTTTGGTTATTCGTGGCTTCTTAGGTTCAGTAATCACAGCGATTCCTGTTAAGGATGTTCAAAAAGAATTTGTAGACGTAATCGAAGGGAAGTTGAATGCATGATAAACGCAGATAAGATTCGGCAGCAGTTTCCCATCTTGTTTCAAGAAGTAAATGACGAGCCGCTTGTTTATCTGGATAATGCAGCAACAACTCAAAAGCCTAAAGTAGTTTTAGATAAATTGACTTATTATTACGAACATGATAACGCCAATGTCCACCGTGGTGTGCATACGTTGGCAGAACGTGCGACGAAAGAGTACGAAGATGCCCGTGAAAAAGTTAGAGGCTTTATCAATGCCAAAGAAACAGCGGAAACGCTCTTTACCCGAGGCACAACGACTAGTTTAAATTGGGTGGCAAAAAGCTATGGCGATTTAGCGGTTGAAGCAGGAGATGAAATCGTGATTTCCTATATGGAGCATCACTCTAATATCATCCCTTGGCAACAACTAGCAGAACGCAAAGGCGCAACCTTAAAATATATCGAGATCACAGCAGACGGCTTTTTAGATATGGAAAGCGCGAAAGAACAAATCACGGACAAAACCAAAATTGTTTCTATCGCTCATGTGTCTAACGTCTTAGGCGTGATTAATCCAGTTAGAGAACTAGCTGAATTAGCCCATAGTCATGGAGCTGTGCTAGTAGTTGATGGTGCTCAAGCTGTACCGCATATGCCAGTGGATGTTCAAGCAATCGATGCTGATTTTTATGCATTTAGCGGGCATAAAATGTGTGGTCCAACTGGAATTGGTGTATTATATGGAAAACGCGAATTACTAGATCAAATGGAACCAGTGGAATTTGGTGGTGAAATGATCGATTTCGTGAATTTGTATGACAGTACTTGGAAAGAATTGCCTTGGAAATTTGAGGCGGGGACACCAAATATTGCTGGAGCGATCGCTTTAGGTGCGGCAATCGATTTTCTAACAGAAATTGGTTTAGATGAAATCCATCAACATGAAGCAGAATTAGTGGCTTACGTGTTACCAAAACTATTGGCGATTGAAGGTTTGACGGTTTACGGACCACAAGACCCAGCCCATCATACAGGTGTTTTGGCGTTTAATTTAGATGGTTTACATCCACATGATACAGCGACGGCTTTAGATATGGAAGGGGTGGCAGTTCGTGCAGGGCATCATTGTGCACAGCCATTACTGAAGTATTTAAATGTTTCAGCGACAGCTCGTGCGAGTTTCTATCTCTATAATACCAAAGCAGATGCCGATCGATTGATCGAAGCAATTTTAGCGACAAAGGAGTTTTTCCAACATGGCTCTATCTAAATTAGATAATTTATACCGTCAAGTGATCCTAGATCATTCTAGTCATCCTCATCATCATGGAACGTTGGCAGAATCAAGCAAGAAAATCGAAATGAATAACCCGACTTGTGGCGATGTGATTGAATTGCAAGTGGCTATTCAAGACAATGTTATTAAAGATATTGCCTTTAGCGGAAGTGGTTGCTCAATTAGTACAGCGAGTGCCAGTATGATGACAGATGCGGTGATTGGAAAGACATTAGCCGAAGCAGAGCAGCTGGCTGAAGATTTTTCTCAGTTGGTACAAGGAAATGATGTACCAGAAGAAGAAAAATTAGGCGATGCAGCGATGCTTAGCGGCGTGGCAAAATTCCCCGCTCGGATCAAATGCGCAACACTTGCTTGGAAAGCATTAGAACAAGCAGTTGAAAATGACGGACAAGGGACCGCAGGACAATTACACTGCGAAGAATAATAAGTAGGTTGAATTCAGTAAGGAATCAAGAAAAGGACGTGAGATAATTTGAGTACTGTACCTGAGTTAGAAGAATATCAATTTGGTTTTCATGATGATGTGAAACCAATTTTCAGTACGGGAAATGGACTAACAGAGGAAGTCGTTAGAGAAATTTCACGTAAGAAAGAAGAACCAGAATGGATGTTGGAATTCCGTTTGAAATCATTAGAACAATTCAACAAAATGGCCATGCAAGAATGGGGTCCTGATTTATCTGATATCGATTTTGAAAAAATTAAATATTTCCAAAGAGCTAGTGACAAACCCGCTCGTGATTGGGATGATGTACCAGATAAAATCAAAGAAACATTTGAAAGAATCGGAATTCCAGAAGCCGAACGTGCGTATCTAGCTGGAGCTTCAGCGCAATATGAATCAGAAGTGGTTTACCACAATATGAAAGAAGAATTCCAAAAATTAGGAATCATCTTTACAGATACTGATTCAGCGTTGAAAGAATATCCGGACATATTCAAAAAATACTTTGCAAAATTAGTCCCACCAACTGATAACAAATTAGCTGCACTAAACTCAGCGGTTTGGTCTGGTGGAACGTTTATCTATGTACCAAAAGGTGTTCGTGTGGATGTGCCATTACAAACATACTTCCGAATCAACGCGGAAAACACAGGACAATTTGAACGTACGCTGATTATTGTGGATGAAGGTGCCAGTGTTCACTACGTAGAAGGCTGTACAGCGCCTACGTATACAAGCAATAGCTTACATGCAGCGATCGTTGAGATCTTTACCCATAAAGATGCTTATACGCGTTATACAACCATCCAAAACTGGTCTGATAACGTTTATAACTTGGTAACAAAACGTGCCAAAGCTTACCAAGGTGCCACAGTTGAATGGATCGATGGAAACTTAGGTGCCAAAACTACGATGAAATACCCAAGTGTTTATCTTGATGGAAAAGGCGCTCGCGGCACAATGCTTTCAATTGCATTTGCTGGAGAAAACCAAATTCAAGATACAGGTGCGAAAATGATTCATAACGCACCAAACACTTCAAGTTCGATCGTTTCTAAATCAATTGCCAAAGACGGCGGTGAAGTGAATTACCGTGGTCAAGTAACGTTTGGGAAAGATAGTGCTGGATCGATTTCACATATTGAGTGTGATACGATTATTATGGATGATAAATCGAAATCGGATACGATTCCATTTAATGAGATTCATAATAGTCAAGTGGCATTGGAGCATGAAGCGAAGGTTTCGAAAATTTCGGAAGAGCAGCTTTATTACTTGATGAGTCGTGGGTTGACTGAAGTTGAAGCGACTGAAATGATCGTTATGGGATTTGTGGAGCCGTTTACGAAGGAATTACCGATGGAGTATGCGGTTGAGCTTAATAGATTGATTTCTTATGAAATGGAAGGGTCTGTGGGTTAACCCTTTAATATGTGCTAGGAATACTGATATATCAGTATTCCTAGCCTTTTTATTTTGCTTAAATTATTAAAGGTCTGTGCTTTAGTCTGTAGATTTCTGAAAATCGACAAAATTTGCAAACTTAGAAGCGGTTTTTCTGCTTCTTTTGGCAAAACATGAGAAGATATTTCTAGAGTTATTTTGATGTCTTTGTGTACTATAAAAGCGAAAGAAGTAGCTGAAAGAATAAATGTATCTGCAGTAACAGTTAGCTGATGAATGCGCATAGAAAACAATCCCTTACCAGGGAAAAGGAATGGTGGTCTTGTGAGAATCGAGGTTAAATATTTAGAAGAATGGTATGAGAGGGATTTTATATGAGTTTGTAAATATATTTATGGTATTTTATTTATTTCTATTTGTTGTTATAATAATAGGGATAATTAAGGAGGCTTTAAATGAATAAATACTATTTTATAGCACGAGAATTGCATGAATTTTTTTATGTTGCAAAAAAACAAACATTCAAAGAACATCTTGGGGAAAATGCTAATAAAAAAATAATAATATTTGTGTTATTTTTAATAGTAAGTTTAGCGATAGCCATTAGTAATAGCGTTATAAATAATTCCTACTTTAGAATAATTTCAGCATTAATTCTCATTACATTTCTATATATACTTAGAAATGTATTAAACAAAACTACTTTAATTGATATAGTTACTATGAATGATAACTATAGAGAGCAAATACACTCTTTCAGTGAAGCTTTACATCTATACGGATTTGATTCAAAGTTCATCGAGCAACTAATAATAGTAATTCAAGAAAATATCAAAAAGAAAGAAAAAAAGAATGAAAATCGTTCAAGATATACGTTCCAACTTTCTCTGGTTCTTTTTGGGGTTATTGGATTCTTTTCTAAAGAACTTTGGACTGTACTAGATGTATCATCTATTATCAAAAAAGATATTTTAAATTCCAGTTTAGTAATTATTATCATAGTTCTTTTTCTTTTTTACGGATTGTTTATTTATAGAGTTATTAATGACCCAAAAGTATCAAGTTACAGCGATGAAGAGAGAGTTCTAAATGCTTTACAAGAGGTTTTAATGTATCGTGAAAAGAAAAAAATTTTATAGTTTTTGAACTACTTTAACTAAGATTTAATTAATTATAGCGCCCCACGTTAATGAGAACTTTAGTGAACTATTATTATGTATTTTGGCATGGTGGTTTTTGCCTGTGCAAGTGTCTGTATTTGTAAATAAAACTATCTAAATTTATTGTCATGTTTATCAAGTAAAAGCAATCTAATTTAATCTATTTTATTTTTCCATTTTCACCATCGCCTAGTATAAAGCTAGATGTTAAAAAAATTTTTCTATGTATCTTAACTTCTTCGTTCATACAATGGCTTTAATTTTGAAAGAATATCACAGAATTTTTTGGTCAAAAAGAATTTCATCAATTCCTTGTATTGGAAATCCTAGTAGTGTCTTAAGAGATATGAAAAGATGAGGCTTACTCTCGCTAATTTGTTATTTCTAAATTAGATAGCTTGACAGGTTTATTGATATTGACTAATTTTTATCAAAATTAATTTCTTTACATAAAAAAAGAATAGTTTTCATAGAATAGCTTATAAATTTTGTACCATTAGATGCTGCGGTGTAATGATGTTGTTGTTATTAGTCATTAGATTTGGTAAACTTTCATTATAAATAGACTTTATGTAATGATGAAAAAACATTTATTGCGAAAAAATAAATAAAAGGAGTTTTTTTTATGACTGGAAAAATAGCATCAAGTACAGCAGCAGCTCAAAATGCTGTAACTAAATTAACTGGAAAAAATGTAGATTTATCCAAAAAGGCAATCAGTTTTTCTGGGAGTACGGTGTCTAGCATGACAGACGGGTTGACAATTGCAAATCAAATTGTAGGTGAAGTGAGTAGTCTTGCAGAATGCGTTTGGTCTCAAGCAGAAAAATTCCCTCAAATTGCAGAAATGATGGAGTATCAAGATCGTCAAGCTGCTCATCAAATGGGTGGTGTCGTATATTGACAAAGGATAAGCAAAAAATAGAAGCGGATAAAATTGTATTAACCAAGAAAATTCAAGAAAATGAGCAAATTTCAGAGGATTTGAAGAGAGAACAACGGAAGTGGCAGGAACAGTTAGAAGAAAGTAACTGGCAAATGAAACAACAGACTGATCGAATTGCTTCATTATATCAAGAACTTGCCCACTTTGGTGATAAGGCGGCTTATTATAACCAAGAAGATATCCAAGATATTTACAAAACGGTTCAATCTGTTTTTCGTTCTCAGGAAGAAACTGTAGAATCTGCTTATAGAAAATCTAATAAACAATTAGAAGAGACTAACGAACGTTTGTATAAAGAGCGAGGAGCGTTAGAATGGTAAAGTATATAAGTGCAGACTCCACGACTTTGATTCAAGGCTTAACGACGAATATAGCTACTGCAAAAAGCGTTACAGGACAACTGAAATCAGGTAGCCAACATTTGATTCAGTCAGTGGACGGTGAACAGTTATCTGGGGCTGCGTATACAGCAGGGAAAGGCTTATTCCAAGACTTGATTCTCCCAACGGTTGAACGTGTAGATAGTGCTGTTGACGCAATAAAAGAAGAACTCAGCAGCTATCAAGCAGCTGACGGATTAGTGAATAAATGGTCTGTTATTGATGAACAGGTGCAAAATGAATTAATTCAATCATTTCAACGCCAAATTTCAGTAATTGATTTTCAAATTCAATGCTCAAATAAATTAGGATTACTGGGAAAACTAGCTAAAGGTGCTTTAGAAGCTTTAGTTCATGATAACCAACAATTAGAGCAAGCGCGCTCTAATTTGGAAGATAAAGTAAGGAAAGAGCAAGAAAAATTAGAAGCTTTAGCTAATTTTCAATCAGAAACAAATGGCTTGTTTCGTGATTCATTGACGCAATTAAAGATTGGCATGCAGGCAATAGAAGTATTAGGGCTAATGACAGTGAATCCTAAAACAGGAGCTTATGCTTTTCCAGAAGGTTTTGATTCTTCGTGGTTAACATCGGTAAAATCAACGAGTGTAACCGCAACAAGAAAACAGGTTGCTCTAGAAAACGGGATGGACGAACTCCAGTTACCAAAAGCAGCTCGTAAATACTATCAAGAAATTATGAAAGAGGCATTGAAGAATGTCCCTGCTGATCAATGGGCAGCAGCTATCAATGAGTTGAATCAGTTATTATTGTTTGATGATGACGGGAATATATTGAGAGTATTACCTGTGAATATGGGTGCAGGTAACGGAGTCATTATCTTAAAAAATGGCGTAAATGATGCAGAATTAACCGCACAAGCTAACAAAGAGTTGGATGCACAACAAAGAGAACTTCTAAATCAATCTCTGTTACAATTAGCAACAGGAGTAACTACAGCACTTGGAGGGTTAGGCATAACTGGACTAAGTTTAGGGGGAACTTATTTTTCTGGGGGAACTCTTGCTTTAACAGGAGTAACCCCAGCTGGAGTCGTAGCAGGCACGGCGACTACAGGAGCTGGTGTGGCAATTGTTTCAGATGCTCTCAGTAAAATGGGTGTTCCAGCAAGTTCAATCGACTATAATTTTGCTAAAAACTTTGATGACTATTCTCGAAAAGTTGAAAGAATGGGTCCTCGTAAAGGAAACACTCCAGGAAATAATCAAGCTCAAAATAAGCAAGTAAGGGACATCGTGAAAAAGTATAAATTAAACAAAAAACAACAAAGACAATTGCATGATGAAATAACAGGACAGGGATTTGATTATCACGAGATTGAAGAAATTGCGGAGGCTATATTAAATGGAAAGTAAAATAAAGAATTTGATTGCTCAACCTATAGTTAAAAGTAGTGCTGGAGGAGCAGCAGGATCAACTTTAGTGTTAGAATTTGAAGACAAGTCTTATATATTTATTTGGTGTTCTTGGCGTATTGAACAGGGAGCTCAAGTAATTGTTACTTCTTCAGACACCATTTCACCAACAGATAATGATAGTAGTCCAAATGGTTTTATAGGTGAAAAATCACCTATTCTTGAAGGTAGAAAGTTAATTAATTTCAACTTAACGCCGCATTATGATTTAGAAATGCTCTTTGATGATGAATATAGATTACGTATTTTTTGTGACATAGGTCATTCTAGAGAAGATTATAATATTAATTGGGAATTAAACATACCTACAGAAAATATTTCCATAGAAATTAATAACCATTTTGAAGAATGCAGAGGTAAATATGAATAGTTTATTTTAATAATAATGCTATCTAGGAAAGTTAATGTAAATTAGGAATAGCGGGAATGTGATGACCAAAATATTAGAAGATGAATTTATGGAATGGCAGTCAGATATGGTTGATATCACTAAAGAATATATCGAGAATAGAGCGGAAAAAATTTACTTGTATGGTTCAATTGAAAATGGAGGTTATTCCTTCAATCTATTCTTTAAAATAAATAATCAAATTGTAACTATGGATCAAGTAAATTCAGTGTTGAATGAGGGAGAAAGAGAATATGACCTATCAGATGATAGACAATGGGCTGTTTTAAGAATTGGTACTAAAGATTTGCAAGAAATAAAAAAAGTTTGTACTAAATATGAACAACCAGTACCGACACAATTCAAATTGTACTATGATGTGCAAGAAAACAGTTTGAAAGCTAAATACCAGTATGATCCTATCTATTCTAATACTGATGCTCTTTATAGTTCCGATATCTTTATGTCATGGTATGAAGAAGTGAAACAAGAAGTAGAGGGATAAAAATAGAAGAGGAAGAAAATGATGAATAATAAACAAAAATTTTACGTGATATTATTAAACGTAATCACTTTTTTCTTACTCGTTTCATGTAAAAATTCTGAGAGTATTAAAGGAACTTGGCACGTACAAAATGACTCTGGTGAAATTTCAGAAATGACAATCACGGATACGACAATGACCGTAAATAATGTGAAGTTAGAAGTTAAACAAATAACTTCAGGTACAACTGAAGGCAAAAAGTATTTTGAAATGGAAATAGGGAGGGGAGGGAGAGTACACATTATTTTTCCAGAAAAACAAGATGATACCGTTGCTATTATGATTGTTCCTAATACTAAAGAACCTTATTTACGCTATGCAATGAATAGAGAGAAACAACCTGATTATTCAAAATATGATGAAAAATATGTGAAGTAACGGTTAATTGAAAATTTAGATAAAGCCTAAGGATATAGCAAAAAATTTAACTAATTTAACAACAGTAAAAAAGATAAAGATCGTTTTTTACCACAAGGTTTTTCAACAAGTATTATGCCAAGTTTTCTATCGTATCATCAAATGTATGAAGAGTTAAATAAATTTTCAAAAAGTAATAATTTTACATTCTCGGCTTATTATGATGATTTTAAATGTTCTTCTGATAAGTTTATTCATACTAATAAGCTTAGGGAAGCAATTGCAATAATAGAAAAAATATGGTTTAAAAGTCGATAAGAAAAAAAACTAGGTTGACAATATGTAATCATACACGAATTACAAGCGTAATTATTCATGAAAATACTAAAAAATGACTAAAAAACTTAATGAAAAGATTTGTGATTACTATATATTGTTACTTGAAATGGATAAAGATCCAAGTAATTTTATTCAAGATGAGTTTATTGATACTTGTAATAGGTTTCAAGGCTGCATAGCAGTACAATCTATAGAAAAGTAAAGAAATATGGAACATTACAGGCATGCATTGCGTTATAAAAGAACTAAATTTGATGTTCCTGTAGAAAAGAAACATTTATATTTTAAAAAAATAAAAATTAATATTTACAAATAAAGTGATATAAGGAGATGAAAAAATGAAACTTATACTATCTAAATGTAAGGAAAATAATTTTTCTGAGGTTTCTAGAATACTTAATGAAAATGATTATATACAAATAGGGGATAGTAGAATTGAGCCACAAAATAATTTGGAATTGTTTCTCTTTTTTGAAAGTCATGAAAAAGAGCAGGTAGACTGGCTTTCTGAATTATTGCATTTCTTTAATGTTAGTGAAGAAGTCTATGAAGAGCATAATATTCTAGATGATACTTTACATCAGTATAATGCAGTTATTATACTGAAAACTCCAAATAACTTATACGCACATTCGTTAAGTCAAGGATTTAGAGTTCTTGAAAAGTTTATTGATGAAGAATTTGGTTTGAAATTTGCTGAGAAGACAATAAAAAATGAGCATATTACTTTAAAAAATGTGAGTTATATTCAAAAAAATAAAATGAAAGGCATTACTAATTATAAGAAAGATCAAGGAGAATTTCCTAAAGCGAGTGAAAGTTATGCTTATGTAAGTGGAAAACCAGATTTTGATTTTTATGGAAATTCTATTGATTGTGGAACTGGTGTATCTTTTCCAAAAAATTTTGATATAAGTAGTACAGAAGGGTTTTATCAATTATCTGAATTATTAAAAAATGTAGATGAAGCTTTAACTTTAAAAGATAATAAATCGATTTTACCTAGAAAGAAAAGACTTGCGAAAAAATCTCAATTATCTGGATTATTGGATGAAGAAGTCATAGAGAGAATAGTGAATAATACTAATGAAATAGGTATAGCTTTGGATGTGAGTAAAATTCACTTAGTAAATAATTCGATTAATATATATTCGGAGAACAATCATTTGGAACTATATGTCAGTAACCATTTGAATGAAACGAAAGAAGAGCTAGAACCTTACGATGGTTCTATACTAGAATACATTCGTAAGTACAATGAAAGAATAACTTCTTTAACGGATATTAAAATTAGAGTGACTAATCATGAATATCATGTAATTGAAAGTCGTCCATTAAAAGAATGGATTTATTGTGAATTAGAGTATAAGAATATGTTGTATACTTTGGATTCAGGGTTTTGGGGATATTTTAACGATAAATTTTCAGAGTTATTAAGGAAGCAATTGGAAGAGATAAATAGAGTTATTGAGTATAATGATGAGTTTAATATATCCTATTCTTCTGGTGAAGGACGGCTAAAAGGAGAAGGTGGGTATATTGAAAAACTAAGTGAGAATAAGAATTATATAAAGTTACACCAAAGAAACATTAATTACAACGGAGTTCCAATAGAAATAGCAGATGTATACAAGAAGGATACCAAAGAGTTAATAGCAATTAAAAGAGGAATGGATACATCAAATAGTATGTATAGTTTTGAGCAATCTATCTTATCACTTCAATTATTGAGAAATACTACTGAGTTTGATGTAGAAGAAGAGTTGTCAAAATATAATGATAGAAAAGTATATGCAGATAAGGAGAAATTCCCTAATATTCAGAAACCAACTATTGGAAAAATTTTAGATTCGAGAATTTCCTCAGTGCTATGGTTACAAAGTAAAACAAAATATGTAAAGATGACAGAAGAAAAAACATTTGATTTCAATCAAATAGGTTCAGTTCTACTAAAATTAAAGATTGTTGATTGGTATAGTTCAGTATTGGAAAATAATTTTACACCAAAGATTTATATGGGGCAAGATCATCAAGTTAATAAAAAAAGTCAATCTTAGTAGACTGACTTTATATTAAATATTGCTCCCAATAACATATTCTAAATTGACCAGATTTTGACCATCTTAATTTGACAATTATTGATAACTATTGACTAATTGAACTACGATGAGTGAACTTAATTATTTGTTTTGACAATGAATGACATTGGTTGAGAAGCCGATTCCAATATGGAAGGGTCTGTGGGTTAACCCTTTAATATGTGCTAGGAATACTGATATATCAGTGTTCCTAGCTTTTTAATTTTAGTTGGATTATAAGATGGTCTGTATTTTCACTCATTTAATAGTCTATGTACATGATTAGTTATAATTTCTTTATTTATATATTAAGTATTCAAGTATATTTTCTTTTTAATCCATTTATCATATTTATAATTTATCTAGTATATGATAAACTAAATTAGACAATAAGATAAATGAATAGGAACAAAATGTCTATAAATAGTAATTCAAGTATTGCTAGTGGTATTTCGGCTTCTTTTAGTCAGTCTGTTAGCGCATTAAATAGTATAAGTGTTTCTGTAATGGCTTCTAGCACCAATGTTTCAGGAAACGCCCCAGCTGTACAATCTCTCAATAACTACCAACAAGGATTAGCAGCATTATCTACCAGTGTTGTTTCAGCTGGTGATAACATTCATTCCGTTGCGAAAGAGTTTGAACGAATCGATCAAAATATTGCGCAATTGACAAAATTTAATTTTCCAGGAGGTTTGTCATGAGTGAAGCCCAGAAACAACAAGAATTTGATCAAAAAAATTATCATTTCAGGATTCGTTTAGAACAACTTCAAGAGGATCAGTTAGATATTAGAAAAGAGCAACACTACATAGAAGAGCAACAAGAAGAATTTTTTCAGCTACAACAACAAGAACAAGCGGCCTATGATTTTGTCTTAGGTAATTGCGAAGCAGAAGAACGAGCCTTTTTTGAAGAAAGAGGAGATGAGAGCCTTCATCTTGCTAAAAAAGCGCAACGAGAATTTGATGAACAACTTCTTCAGCTAAAAAAAGATGAACGGACGTTGTTTGATCAAGAAGAAAATCTAAAGGTAGAGCAACAAGCTTTTTGGAAGAAACCAGAGGAAAAAGAAAATGGGGCTTAAATTTTACGTGAGCGAAGCACAGGCACGATCAGTACAAGCTTCTCAATTGACCAATCAAGCAAATCAGGCTATTACATCATTACAAGCGAGCATTCAACTCTTTTTATCTGCGCCATTATCAAGTAAGGCCTATGATTCAGCGAAAAATTATTTCATGGTCGCTTATACACCTTTATGTCAATCTGCTATAATGACAGGTGAAGCGTTGGAAAGTGCGCATAAAAAGTTTCTTAGTGAATATCAAGGAACAGTAAGTGGGATTGATACAGATGAAGATTTAATCCTAGAAGAGATTAATCAATTTGAGCAGTTAAAGCAGCGTTTAGATCACCAAATGAGTACGGCTAAAACACCACGACCAGACTTAGAACGGAGATATATCAATGCCTGTGAAAGTATTGATAAACGTCGAGAGAAATTAGAAAAGTTTCATGCCTACGATGGTCAATCAGCAAGTTTCTTTTCAGATTATGAAGCGAGTCAGCAAGAATTCAATACAGGTTTGGCACAGGTCGCCAACTCTAAAGCATGGAATCCAGCAACAGGTACTTTTGATTTGAAACGTTTAGACATGACATGGGCAAAACCTATTCATACACGTTGGAAGCAACGTGAAAAAATGAAACAACAAGTGAAAGATGCACGAGTAAAACAAGCAATTGGTAAGTTGAACGGGTACGAAATCGTTAAAATTGAACTGGGTTATTGGTATCTAATGAAAGACGGCAAAATTGTTTCACCAGATAAATACCCAGAACTCTATGAACAATTAGAAAAGTGTAAAGATTATTTAAATAAAGATCAGTACAAAGTTGAAGAATTAAAAGTGATGAAAAATGAAATGCCGCTTGCTCCTGGATTTGGTGGTATATTAGGAAATCTAGGAAAGGCTGGAAAAATAGCGGATGTTATTAAAAAAGGGAGTGGAGTGCTTAAAGCAGGGCAGTCTATTTCGGATATAATAAATAATGCACCTACTATCAATGCGATGGATGAAACGGCAGATCTGGATAAGAGCAGAGAAAGTGGTGAACCGGCTAAAAAACATAAAGAGCTAGAAGTTGGAGAACGGAGATTAGAATCAACTGGAGAGCCCAATTCTTCAACTGACTTATTGAATCCAGATGGCTCTGTAAAGAGAAGAAGATATTATGGCCCAGACGGAAAAGCAGTGGAGGACATAGATTATAACCATACAGATGATGGAACACACGAGTTTCCACATAGACATCAGTGGGATTGGAATAAGGTACCACCAAGACAATAAGTATGTATAAGGGGAGAGATATAATATGAATACAATTCATGATTATGAAATAGAAAGATTTACAGTAGAATTTAAAAAAAATACAATATCAATAGATATATCAAGTGAACAAAGGCAAAAACAAATCGTATTTCAAGAAGTATTTTGCTATAAGTTTTATGAAGAGATGCCATATAGTATTATTTCAGATTTAGAAGAAAGGCCAATAGAAGATTTTTTTAAAGAAAATAAAGAATTGCTAAATCAAACGAAAAATTATGCTTGGCCGATAATGTATGACTCAATACAAGAATTGGTCAATAAAATTAAGGATGCTGATGTACACTATCAGGTATTATCATCTTCATATGGAATGAATGGATGGGTTTTAGCTAAGCGAGTAGAAATTATCGATCTTAATTAACCTTTATTAACAGTTCTTCCGCTAAAAAAGGAGGTTAAAATATTATGGAAAAATGGATAGATAGATTTTCTGGATTGATACAGCACTGTGGACACGACTATTTGGTAAGTATTAAAAGTGGTGACATGGACGGTTTGATTCTAGAATTAGAATACAGAAAAGATGAAAAGGAAAAGGTTGTAATTGATTTTTTCGCTACTAAAGCTATGCGAGTTGCTGATGAGGGCATGTATCTCAGAGGAATCTTCTGTGATGAGGAAATTGAAAAATTTAAGGGGCAAGGATTTGAAAGTGTTATTTATGAGATGCAAGATGGAGACTTCGGAAATCTTATAAAAAAAACCAGTGGAGGCTTATATGAGCACTTAAATATGAAACACTATATAATAATCACTCTTAATTTTGTCATTGAAGTTATAAGTGAAATGGATCCTGATATTACAATTTTGAATAAATGATAAAGCGTATTATTATGAATTGGGACAGTAAAAAAGAGGCTAGCACCAATGAGAATTTTATTGAATAACAAGACAATAAAAGCCACCGTCAGCACATTTGATCAAACTGAAAGCTATTTTGTATCCGTATGATATCATTGTTTTACATTAGTTATAAAAGATTATGTATCTTTACTGGTATGTTTATACTAGTTTAGAATGGTTAAATCTCCCAATATCTCTATTTTTAGTAAATCGGGAAAAAGTTTAGTTGGAAAAGGAGAATGGTAGATATGAACAATGTGCATGATTATATAATAAAAAGTTATACTGTAAACTTCGAAGAAAAAAAGATAATTTTAGAAGTAAGTAATGACATAAAGGAAAAACAAGTAGTATTTCATAATATTTTTACTTATAAATTTTATGATGAAATGCCATATAGTGTGATTTTAGATTTAGAGGAAAGACCACTCGATAATTTTTTCTCAGAAAATGAAGAGTTATTACAGCAAGGAGAAAAAAGTGCATGGCCCATAATATATGATTCTTTCGGAGAACTGGAAAATGAAATCAGAAATGCAAATGTAGCTTATCAAGTTTTATATTCTTCATATGGAATGAATGGATGGGTTTTAGCTAAGCGAGTGGAAATTATTGATGTTAAGTAATTTTTATTAATAGTTCTGGCATTAGAGATAGAACAGGGACTTAAATAGTAAAAACCAGAAATCTTAAATTAACAAGGTTTCTGGTTTTTACATATTAGCCCAGCAGACGAAGTTAGAAATCCTGGCAAGCTATCCAACGGTGAAATCGTGGAAACAAACTTTAGTTCGGAAACGATTCTTTCTATTATTAAAATAATCGCCACTGAATATAATATTTTTGATGATCTAAGTTATACTATTTGATATATGAATAAAATATAATTATTCAAAACAAGTATATACTCTTTTCTGTTTAAGAAAGTGAAGAGTATATACTTGTTTGCATTAAACTAAACTTTCCCTCTCTGAATCATCCTCGCTACAATCTCTTCACTCTCCTTCAAAACCTCCTCAAAATCCCCAGAAAAAACCTGATACAACTGCTGACAAGCATAATAACGCATCCGCATATCCTTCTTATTCCTCGTAACCTTCCCATCAAAAAACTCATCCAAATAAACCAACGACTTCTGCCAAGACCGAAGCTTGATCAACTCACTCCGCACATCCAAAATATCCTGATAAGGTACCGCCTTCAAATTCTGTTCTTTACTCATCACTACACATCCATTCCTATTTTTTTGAAAAACCAACAGGAAAATAAAAAACGATCAGACCTATCTGTGCCTCATCGTGTGCAATAGTTCGCCAAAGAACACATGAAATCGCCAAAAAGATGAAAGAATCTAGCAAAGAGACTAGTAAAATCAATCAAAATTAAGTACAATAAAACATGCGAGTACTTCGGTACGCGCTATCGGCAACTCGGATAAGCAGTTTGTGGCTGTTTAATCGGGGCCTTGCAACGTGATTCCAGTCAGGTTGTAAGGTGCCGTTTTTTATTTTTCTATTTTTAAACTTGTACATCGCTACGTTTCATTATCACCACCATCGATAAAAATCAGACCTAGAATAGAAACAAAAAAGGCATTGGCGCAATGTCCAATACCTGAATAAGTCAATAGTACCTTAAAGAAACCTAGCAATCCTTTCTAGTGGTAGCTCAAAAAGAGTCACAACAAAAAAGCTAGTGATTCATTTACTATTGGCAAACTGATGTGGACAGTTTTTGAAGATTTCAAGACCATTTCCGTTCGGTTCCAGCCAAACAAAAAGGTGCCAAGGATTAAATTGTCATAAAGTTGAGTGATGTTCTGAATCAGGACTTACTCAGCTTTTTTATTTCCATTCTATACACTAAGTATAAATAAAACGACAGCGAGAATCAAGGCGAACAGAGAAAAAAGCGAACGATTTATTCATAAATCTTCAAACAGGTAGTAATTCAGATTAAAATGGCTAACCTAAGAAAGGCTATACTTATCTTGATAAAAGCAGAAATTTATTGACTTATTAAAATCAAATTGGTATATTGAGTAAAAAATAATAATTTGATGTGAAAATGCAGAATTTTCTGTGATAAAAGGAGAGGTGACGAACAATGATTTTAGGTACGTTGGGAAATGAATTGAGCCAATTAACGTGTAGCATGCATATCGCTAAAGAATTAAGTACAGATGATGAATTAAAAGGATTTTCAAGCTTTGAACGAGCAATTGAATCATTAAAGAAAAATACGATTCAAAAGGTTTTGATTCCAGGAGCGTATCCAGATATTAATAAATTTATTATGGATAATGATTTAGAAGTATACAAAAGTTTTGTAGAAAAAATACCAAGCTTAGTATTTGCAAGCAATTCCAAGAAACCAAAAGAGTGTAGCGAGTTATTTTTGCATAAAGCGACTAAAAACTTAGTAACAGATATTCCAAGTATCTCATCTGTCACAAAGTTAACGTACGTGGATTCAAATGAAGAAGCATGTGAAAAACTTATTATGAATAATCAAGATCAAAGCTTTACAGCGTGTATTACAAACTCGTTATGTGCCGAGTATTTTAATTTAAAAATCCACACAATTCTTAGAGAAGGAATTTCCATGCCAGGGGCAATTTTTAAAATAAAGGAGAATAATAAATGAAGCGAACAGCAATAATAATTAATAAAAATCTTCCTTTCGGAGAACAAGCAAATGTGATTGCTATTGTATCAGCCGCTTTAGCAAATGCTACTGAAGATATGATTGATTCAGAAAAAATAATTGATTTAAATGGTAACAAGCATGCAGCTATAAAAAAAGCTTAGTTATTTTAAAATCTAATCCAACAGCACTGTTGACACTTACTGAAACTGTGAATGAGATAGACGATATTGAATCTGTCGTATTTACAAGTAAAGGACAACGTTTAAATAATCAATTTTCTGACTATAAAATGGAAATCTCTACTAATGAATTGAAGGACTTAGAGCCAGTCGTTGTTGCATTGTATGGAGAAGATGAACAAATCAGAATGTTAAGCAAAAAATTTAGCTTATTGAGTTGAGTTAGAACACAATGCTTATAGTATTCCTTGGATTTCGAGAATGCTGATCGCATAGTTGAAGAATTCGAAGTTATCTTTAATTGATGAGAAAACTGGAGGAGTGGCACAAATATAATATTCTTGAATCTCTTATTATGTCGAAAAAGTATAGTATATAAATAAACCGACAAATGAGAATGATTCTTCCAATAATTTTAAAAATAGAAGACCGAAAATCCTCTTTACGATTTTCGGTCTTCTATTTTATGTTTTAAGTGATTGAGTTAATAAAATGCTAAATATTTACATTATTGTAGTAAGTTAATTTATTTTTGACGACAAGGTGAATTTGTATGTGATATAAAACTCAATAAAATCGGAGTATATAATTACACATAATTTGACATTCCTCAAAAAAAGCGTATGATAAAAACATACCGATTGAATGTTTTTGAAAAGAGGAGAGATTAGATGCCTAAAAAATATACAGCAGAGGAAGCTAAATCATTAATTCTAGATGTTTCAACAGAATTGTTCATAGAAAAAGGCTATGAAAAAACATCTATTTCCGATATCGTCAAAGGTTTAGACGGTTTAACTAAAGGTGCCGTTTATCACCACTATGCATCTAAAGATGAGATCATAGATGCCGTCGTCAGACGATTTATTCCCAATGAAACTGCCTTAACAGCAATTATGGAAAAAGATAAATTAAATGGATTAGAGAAAATTCAAGCTTTGTTATTTGAAGGAATGTTCAATAGTGAGGCCAGTCAATCGCGAAGCCTTAGTTTTACGTTATTAGATAATCCTAAATTCTTTTCAATGTATATTCGAACGACGAATGAAATTATGGCACCATTAGTAGAAACCTGTTTGATCGAAGGAAACAGCGATGGATCAGCCACAGTTGATCAACCGAAACAAATGGCTGAATTAGCGATCTTGATTTTAAGTACATGGTTTATTCAAGCCTTGTTTCCAAATACAGTAGAGACCTTTTTTGAAAAATTAATGTCTGCCAAAACAATGCTTGAAAATAGTGGAATGCCAATTATCAGTGATGTATTTTTAGAGCAACTTGACCAACAAATTATGATAAAGGCGGCAGAACTAAATGACCAAACAACTGAAAACTAAATCACTAGGCATCAGACTATTAAAAGGACTCGGCAAAGTAATCATAGGTATAATCACCATCCTAATTGTGTCCTTAGTGATTACCTTTACAATTCACCAGATAAGTTTGAAAAGTGAAGCAAAACGAATTGAGTCTTATGGTGAGAAATTAAGAGTCTTTGATGGTGAGATGAATGTTGTCGATGAAGGTAAAGGACAGAAAACGATTTTACTTTTACCTGGGCAAGGAACAGCCAGTCCTTATTTAGATTTTAAACCGATGATCGATGAGTTGAAGAAAGAGTATCGTGTGGTTACGATTGAGCCATTTGGCTATGGCTTAAGTAGCCAAACAAATCGACGTCGTAGCGTTGAAAATATTGTGGAAGAAATCCACGAAGTGGCCAAAGAACTGAACATTTCTAAATACACATTGATGGGACACTCGATTGCAGGTCTTTATGCGGTGAATTACGCCCAAGTTTACCCAAATGAAATGGAAGGTTTTGTGGGAATTGATTCCAGCACACCAGAACAACCTTGGCCTGGTATTGATATGTCAGTCTTCGACTTCTTAAAAACAGCAGGTGTTTTTCGAGCGTTAATCAAAGTTAATCCAGAAGTGGGGCTGGGAGTGAGTCAAAATAATCCTGACTTTGAACAGATTAAGTTATTGACAATGAAGAACATGAGTAGTCCAGCGATGAAAGATGAACTTCAAGAATTAAGCAATAGCTTCCCTGATTCTCGTGGCTTAACCTATCCAAAAAATATGCCGGTTTTATTATTTGTTGCAGATAATGATATGAATCAAAAAAATTGGCTTGAGATGCATCAAGATCAAGTGAAAGGTTTAGACAAAGGAAAATTGATTCAATTACCTGGCGCCCATTATTTACACCACACGCAAATGGAAACAATCGTAAAAGAAACAATCAATTTTTTGAATAACTGACAGAGTTGAGGAATGACTATGAAAAAAATAGGAAAAGAACAGTAGAATTAATGAAGTAGGTGATCCCATCATGAAATCAAAAAAACATAAAAATTTTCTATCTATCGAGGAGCCAAAGCCAGTTTTACCTTCCAAAACTGAGGGGATATTACCTTCAGAACTTACGACTCGCTTTGATTTGTACCCAGAAAACAAACGAAGACCAGTCAATAAAACAATATTCAAAAATGATTATTTCCAATTAACCTACAATATGAAAGAAAACTCGCTGGATATATCCTCTAGAGGTGACCTTATCTATTCAGCAATCCCATATGATACGGCTAGAAATTATATCCAACGCGCAGCAATTCAATATTTGTTACAACCAAAAGAAGTTCGTCAATATATCCAATCACATCAAGCTAATCTAGAAACTTATCTTCAGCTAAGTATTTTTCAAGTGACAAACAAACGAGTAAACAAGAATTCTTCTAAAATTGTTCAAGCATATAATGCCATATTCGAAGATCCTCTACTTGAGATTCAAGTTTTGGGACGCTTATTGCAGCATGATGAAACTGGCGCGCTTTCAGCTAATCTTGCTGGGAAGTTTTTATATAGTGAGAATATGAAAACAGGAATATCCGGCTATGTTTCAGAATATCTTAATTTTGTTGTTCAGCTAACACAGACTCTACCGATAATGACGGATGGAAAAAGCATACGACTACTAGAATCGGTTTTACAAGATAGTTCTATTTCGGATAGACATTTAACGTTTGAATCAGATATTAAGCCAGCGTTAGAGCTATTACCTCAGGGCGTAAAACAATCAATAGAACATTCAATTGTTATTGGGAAGCAATCAATACCTGCAACTAATAAATTACTTTTAAGATCAGAGTTTGGTCAAGAACTATCTGAGGTTAGGAAAAATTACGTTGCTCATAGTGTTGATCCTAGAGAATTGGAACAATATTTTGAAAATGTTCTTCCAACAGAAAATACAAATTTAGTAAATGTTGTTTCTGACGTTCATGTGTCAAATGGAAAACTTCCATTTATGAATAAAAATTTCAATATCATAGTCGGAGATTTGGCAGACTCTCCTATAGTAGATGAAAATATTGAAGGGGTCTATGTTATAGGAAATCATGAATTAGCTAATGTATTGCCAAAGAGCGATGTCAAAGGAAACAAGGAATGGGAAAAGTGGCAGCCATTTTTTAAAGATAAGTGGTTTCAAGAACTTATGAGAAATCCAGATGATTCTTGGAACAAGCTGCCTACAGGAAATCATATCTTTTATGAATGTGTAAAAGCTGAACTCGAAAAACGATTTCCTAAAATGAATGTGTTAAATAATAGTAGTATTATCCATGATGGTATTCGTTATATCGGACTGACCGTCCCAGTTGCACTTGTGAAACGAAAAAAAGTACAACAAAAGTTTATTCTCAATGCATTGGAATATCTATTAAATAACGATTTTACCATGCCCACAGTAATTGTTTCACATGCGCCGTTGTTTAATGAACTGAGTATGCTTTCACCCGCGAGCAACGCGTATAAAAGAGCTTATGTTTGTTCAGAACCTAAAATCGAAAAATTATTTGAAACATATAACATAATTGGCGCTATTCATGGTCATTATCATATACCGGCATCTTTAGGACGATATAAAATGGTAACATTTGCAAGAAAAGAGTTATTTGTTGTTTGCTCAATTTATTCTAAAATGAATACTGGGTTTGAACTCACAAGTTTACTAAATCATGAGGATTAGAGAATAAGATAAATACTAGTATTAAGCACTTAGCGATGCAGCTAGGTGTTTTTTTATTTGGAAAAGTGAAGTTTTTTAAACTTACTTATTGTAAGCAAGTTTTTTGTATGATAGAATTAACCATCAACTAAAGGAGGGTACAAAATTAATGCAGTTAAAAAGCGCAACAAGCACGAGCATGTTATTAATAAGAATAGCATTAGGTATTACGATGGCAATGCACGGTATAGCAAAGTTTTCAGATCTGAAAGGAACAACTGACTTCTTTGTTAGCTTGGGTCTACCATCTTTTATGCCTATAATTATTGCTCTGATAGAAGTAGGCGGTGGTATTTTTATGATTATCGGTCTATTAGTACCATTAGTTTCACTAGGATTTATCGCTATTCTTGGCTCAGCTATTTTTATGTTAAAATCAGGCAGTGGTTTTGTTAATGGATATGAATTAGAGTTACTACTAATTGTTGTGTCAATTGCTTGTGGTTACTCACATTTCAACAAAAAAATTGTTCAATTCATTCCACCAGCTTAATTTAAAATAGATTGAATATTAATTAAAATAATAACACAAAGCAAACAGTAAATTAGACGATATTCTGATTTACTGTTTGTTTTTATATAAGGTCACATTATTACTATTTTATTTTCATGGTTGCGTTTCCAAAATTTCTATGCTACTATAAAGTCAATCAATAACAGGCATGTGACTGGTAATGCAGGCAGGACCTAAATAAAGCATTTTTCAACAGAAGGAGTTTTACTCTGATGAATGTTTTATTTAGTTTCTGTCTGTTTTTTTGCGTAGGATGTGGCCAATTCTGCGTAACTAATTATAAAGGGGAAATAGCGATGAACTACAAAGAAACTGCTGCGTCGATTCTAACTTTGATCGGCGGAAAAGAAAATGTCTCACATCTTGAACACTGCTCGACGCGCTTGCGTTTTACGTTAAAAAATAATGATTTGGTAGAAACCGAAAAACTTGAAGAAGTAGACGGTGTGATCGGGGTGCGTCAAAATGTTCAATGTCAAGTGATTATTGGAAATGATGTGGTAGAAGTTTACGATGAAATGAAGGCTCTCTTAGGTGAATTACCTCAAGATGATGGTCCTAAAGAAAAACAAAAATGGGGAGCAGTGCTACTAGATTTTGTTATTTCTATTTTTCAGCCGCTCATTCCAGCGATTGCTGGCGGAGGCGTTTTAAAATCATTATTATTACTCGCTTCTGTAACTGGGGTGATAAGCGATCAAAGCCAAACATACCAAATTCTTAATTTGATTGGTGGAGCGCCATTATATTTTCTTCCGATCTTAGTTGCAATGACAACAGCAAATAAATTAAAAGTAAATCAACTAGTTGCAGTATCGGCAGTGGGTGCTTTGATTCTGCCAGATTTAACGACTATGTTGGCAGAAGGGACGAACTTTCTTGGTTTTGGTGTGACGAATATTGCTTATGCATCACAAGTTTTTCCAGCAATTTTAACGGTATTGTTTTATGCACAAGTTGAGAAGCTTTTTACCAAATATTCACCGAAGCCGATTCGGATTTTCTTTGTACCAATGATGAGTTTACTGATTACAGTGCCGGTTGCGTTACTGATTTTAGGTCCATTAGGTTATAATGTCGGAACCGTGTTTTCAACAGTTATCATTTGGTTATATACTCATTTTGGTTGGGTTGCGACGGGTGTGTTAGCAGCGATTCTGCCATTTATGGTGGTCACAGGGATGCATAAAGCGATGATTCCTTATGCGGTATCTTCTATGAGTGAAATCGGAGCGGAATTACTTTATTTACCAGCTTCTCTTGCTCATAATATCGCTGAATCTGGTGCATGTTTTGCAGTAAGTATCAGGACGAAGGATCAAAAATTACGATCTATTGCAGTATCGGCGGGGATTTCTGCTCTATTCGGGATTACAGAACCTGCTTTGTATGGTGTGACAATTCTAAATAAACGAGTATTATATAGTGTAATGTTTTCAAGTTTAGTTGGCGGTAGTTTTGCAGGAATCATGGCGATCAAAGCATTTGCGTTGGTTGGACCTGGTTTAGCAAGTATCACAATGTTTGTAGATAAAGCCAATCCAATGAACTTGATCTGGGCATTTGTTACGTTAGGAATCTCATTTGTTGCTGGATTTTTGTCTGTCTTATTTGTGTACAAAGATGAGGTGGCTTTAGAAGAAGCAGATGGTATGGAAATTATTTCTGGGGCAGGTACAGAACAATTGGTCAGTCCGGTTGCTGGTAAAGTTATCTCTTTGACTGAAGTAAATGATGATGTTTTTTCAAGTGGGTTGATCGGTGACGGTCTTGCGATCATTCCGGAAGATACTATTTTGGTCGCGCCAGAAGCAGGAGAGATCACCATGGTTTTTGAAACAAAGCATGCATTAGGTTTAAAAATGAGTAATGGGGCTGAGATTCTTTTTCATATAGGTCTTAATACCGTGCAATTAGGTGGCGAGGGATTCGAAGCTTTTGTAAAAGTTGGCGATAAAGTGATCAAAGGGCAAAAGTTGATTGCTTTTGATTTAGCTAAAATCAAGGATGCCGGGTTTGACCCAACAATTGTTTGTGTTGTAACGAATAAAGAAGCCTATCAGGTAAATGCTTCTCACCATTCAGAAATGGTGACGAATCAGACAGATATATTGTCAATTGCTCCAATTATATAAATAAAAATAACTGTAAGGGGCTTGTCCCTAACAGACTTTAAATGAGGAGAATAGTATGAATACTAAAAATGAGTTTCCAAAAGATTTTTTATGGGGCGGTGCAATCGCTGCAAATCAAGTAGAAGGTGGCTGGAACCTTGACGGTAAGGGGTTATCTGTTGCAGATATAGCCAGTTATAAACCTCATGTCGATAACAAAGATTATGCTGCACATATGACTATTTCAACTGCTACAATCAAAGCTGCGATGGCAGACAAGACAGATAAAGATTATCCAAAACGTCGTGGGATTGATTTCTATCATCGTTATAAAGAAGATTTGGCATTATTTAGTGAACTGGGTTTTAAAACGTTGCGATTATCAATTGCTTGGACGCGACTATTTCCAACTGGCGAAGAAGAGAAGCCAAATGAAAAAGGACTGGCATTTTATCGTGATGTCTTCAAAGAAATGCAGCGCTTAGGGATCAAACCTATAGTCACATTATCCCATTACGAAATGCCGCTTTCGCTTAGTTTAAATTATAATGGGTGGATCGACCGTCGTGTAATTGATGATTTTGTGCGTTTTGCAACAGTTTGCTTTGAAGAGTTTGACGAGTATGTAGAGTATTGGTTAACGTTTAATGAAATTGATAGTATTCACCGTCATCCTTTTACAACAGCTGGGATCGTGCCTGATAAATGTACACTTGGACAAGAAGAACAAGAGATCTACCAGGCGCTACATCATCAATTTGTAGCCAGTGCTTTAGTCACGAAAATTGCCCATGAGAAAAATTCCAACAACAAAGTAGGCTGTATGTTGACAAAATTAATGACCTATCCATTAACTTGTGCACCAATCGATGTAGAGTTAACATTAAAGAAAAACCTAGAGAATAATTTTTATACGGATGTTCAAGTTAAAGGTGTATACCCCAAAATGATAGAAGAAGCCTTAAAAAATAAAGGGATCAACATCAAAATAACACCAGAAGAACGCCAAATCTTAAAAGAAAATACCGTTGATTTTCTTTCGTTTAGTTATTATATGTCAATGGCGGAATCTGGTGATCCAAAAGCTGAAAGAACGCCAGGTAATACCGTTTTAGGTGTTAAAAACCCATATTTACCTTCGACCGATTGGGGCTGGCAAATTGATCCAAAAGGATTGAAAATTTCATTGATTGAATTATATGATCGCTACAATATACCAATGATGATCGTAGAAAATGGCATGGGCTCGGTAGATGTGGTGGAAGATGGTAAAATTCATGATCCTTATCGTGTAGACTATTTTAAAGCGCATTTTCAACAAATGAAAGAAGCAATTGATGAAGGCGTTGATTTGATAGGGTATACTAGTTGGGCGCCGATTGATTTAGTCAGTGCGGGAACATCTCAAATGTCAAAACGCTACGGGTTTATCTACGTTGATGCAGACGATGAAGGTAATGGCACATATGATCGCTCTAAAAAAGATTCTTTTGATTGGTATCAAGAAGTCATTGCGACAAATGGAGCAAGTTTAGCGAAGTAGGAGACAAGGAGTGGATCGTGATGATCTTGGTAAAAAAAGTATTGAATTCAAGTGTCGTACTTGTTGAAAAAGAGGGACAAGAGATGATTGCGTTAGGGAAAGGTATTGGCTACGGTAAAAAAATTGGTGAGGCTATTTCAGATTCTTTAGTTGATAAAATATTTTTGCCGATCGAAGCGCAGAAATCCTCTCAATTTGCTGAATTGGTCGATGAAATTCCAATGCACTATTTTGAAATCACCAAAGAAATTGTCGCAATTGCTGAGGAAGAATTATCCTATCAATTGAATACTAGTATCTATTTAACCCTTTCAGATCATTTGCATTTCGCTGTGGAACGTAGTGAAAAAGGTTTGAATGTTTCAAATCGTTTGTATTGGGAAATTAAAAATTATTATCCGAAAGAATTTCATATTGGTGAAGTTGTACTCGAACAAATGAAAACGAAATATCAAATCGAACTGCCAAACGAAGAAGCATCAAACATAGCTTTTCATTTGATCAATGCACAATCAGATCGTCATGAAGATCAAGATGGCCTGAAAAAAGCCAAATTAGTCGGTACGATTGTCAATATGGTACGTTACTCCTTACGTCAGGAAATCGATACGAATTCAGTTCATTACACTCGTTTTATCACACATGTCCGCTTTTTTGTCGATCGTTTTTTCAATGATGGTCTGCTTCAGGAAAAAGAAGACGAATTATATCGTCAAATGTGGTCACTATATCCTGGCGCAATGGATATTGCAACGAAGGTAAAAAATTATATCGATCAAACCTATCATACACAGATCCCTGAAAATGAAATTGTCTATTTAGGTGTTCATATCAATCGCTTGATGAATCATTCGTCGATTGACCATGGTAAAAAATAATCATACGCAGTTAAAAATGTTACGTGGAGTCGTTTATTTCTAAAGATGTTGTTTTAGATTTTAAAGCATGAGTTTTGAATATAAGTCTCAAGAAACATAAAATGGAAGACAGAAAATTGTAGTGCACCCCATAAACTTGGATCGATATCTGAGTTATGGGGTATTTTATTATGACCAAATAGTCATTCGAATGGAAGAAATAAGTTATTCACGATTATTTGAATGGTATTGGCGGTGATAAAAGCTTGCAAAAAAGTACACTTTAGCGAGTAAAGGAATTTTTTTTATTGGATGCATAGTTTTTGAGTTCCCATATGTGCATCAATTCTTCAAAAGTCAAATTAGCGGTTGTCGAAAATACATAATCAGCTGCAGACAGAGTTTCGGCATCTCCAACCCCAACTGAAAGCATATTAGCGTCATTGATTGCTTGGACACCTGAGTAGGCATCTTCTATACCGATTGCTTCGCTAGGAGTTATTAGTAATTGTTCGCACGCTTTAACAAAAATTTCCGGATCAGGTTTACCTTTAGACAATGTTGCTGGATCAACAATTGTATCAAATGCATTGGTTAATCCAAGCTGATTTAGTATCATTGGGGCATTTTTACTAGCAGAAGCTAAACCAACTTTAATATGATTTTTCTTTAAATCTTTTAATAAGTCGGAGATACCTGGAAGAAGATCATTCGGTGTGATTTGTTGAATTAAAGTCACATAGTAATCATTTTTTTCAGTCGCTAGGACTGCTTTTTCTTCATTGGAAAAATCAAGTTCTTGATTTCTTAAGGCTAGAATTCTACGTAAAGATTCAATACGATCGACTCCTTTTAGTTCTTCATTGAAAGATTCTGTTAGTTCAATTCCTAATTTTTCTCCTAATTTCTTCCATGCAACAAAATGAAAGGCGGCAGTGTCGGTAATCACACCATCTAAATCAAAAATAACAGCTTTAAACACTATTTATCACTCCTAAAACGTTTTAGTTAATTCGTCTAATAGTATAGTTTAATCTAAAAATAAAAGCAATTATTTTTTTGAAAACGCTTGATTACATGAAGTTTATCTGATATTATCCAATTATATCGAAAAGGTTTTCGTGAAAAAGGAGGTGGTTTTTTATGAGAAGTAAGATGATATTGAGAGGATTAGCAGGTGTTATTGATTTGCTATTGATTATCCTTCCTAGTTATATGGTATTGACTGTGTTGGAAGTCAATGGAGTAGTTTATAATTTATTACCTCAATTGTTGTTTGCAGTTTATAGTGTCGTTTCAATTACATCATTTCATGGTAAAACGATTGGTAAATATTTTGCTCGTCTGTCCGTTTATACTGAAGATGGCGGTGCATTACATTTAGGGATTCGTGAAGTTGCTAAGTTACTATATTTTTTACCTAACATAGGTATTTTTTTTATAGGAATCAGTTTTATTACCAGTCTAATTTTTGGTAGAACAATTCATGATTGGATTGGTAAAAGTCAAGTATTATTAGATAATGAAAAGCTGAAGTTGGAAAGGGAAGACTTTTATGAAAAACGGCTCACTAGATGAAGTATTGTCAGATAATCCGATTGCCCAGATTAATACAGAACATTTGATTTTGTTGATTGTTGCGGCCGTAGGTGTTGGTTATTTGTTAACTTGGTTTTACAAAGATAAATACGATGTACGTTACTTAATTCGGGCATATCTTCTATTCGGTATCGTTCATTTATGGATTGGACTTTTCGTTATTGAAGCGGCAGCAATACTCGTGATTGGTTCATATTTATTGGGTGGAGTTTTTGCAATCTTCCGTTCTAATCACTATTTTTATAGTTAATTTTTTTGCAGTAAAACTAAAACGTTTTCTTTAGGGGGAAATTATGGAAACTGGAATGAAATATTTTGAAAATGATCAATGGGTGATTGGAGAACAAGCCTTCAAAACAGATTGGTTAGGAAAAGCTGAAACAATCATGTGTCTGGGAAATGGTTATTTAGGAGTTCGCTCCACTACTGAAGAATCGTATGTTGGAGAAACAAGAAATACGTTTGTCGCAGGAACATTTAATAAATTTGATGACAACGAAGTAACTGAGCTACCTAATGTACCTGATTTAATTGGTATGGAGTTTCGATTGAACAACCATCGTTTAGATTTAACGAAAGGATCTGTCAGCGAATACGAGCGTAACCTAAATCTAAAAACAGGTGAATTGATTCGTTCTTTTATTTGGGCATATAAGGATATTAAGGCTAAGTTTATCTTTAAACGATTTGCTTCATTTTCAAATAAGCATTTAATTGCTCAAAAAGTTGAAATAGAAAACTTAGGTGTTCCTTTGACCATAGAAGTTACATCGGGTATTAATGGACAAGTCACAAATAGTGGCTCTCAGCATTTTACTGAAGGCGATAAAGCATTATCTGAAGGCAAATACATGCAAATGATGCCATATACGAGTCAATCAAACATTTTCTTTGTTTTATCAACGGTTCATAAAATAAAAAAAGAACAAGACATTTATGAAAAGACAAAAAAACGAATTGAGATGGGACGTCGCAAAATTTATAATCGCTATTGGTTGAATCTTGTTCGAAATGAAACCGTAACGATCGAAAAAATCTCATCCATTCATACAAGTATTGACTTAAAGACAAGTGGAAAAACGTTAGAAGCAATGAAAAATAATGCCTTAGATGAACTAAAACTAGCACAAGAAGCCGGCTATCAAGCGCTATACAAAGCATCGAAGAATGCTTGGAATGAACAAGTTTGGTCAGTTTTACCAATTTCAATTAATTCTAAAAACTTCAAAGATCAGCTAGCAATAAATTTTGCAAAATATCATCTACATGTGATGACTCCAGCGCATGACGAACGAATGAATATTGGTGCAAAAGGACTTTCAGGCGAAGGGTATAAAGGGCATACTTTCTGGGATACAGAAATATTTATGTTACCGTATTTCACTTTTACTCATCCAGAAATTGCCGAAAAATTAGTGACCTATCGTTATCTTGGGCTGGAAGGAGCACATAAAAAGGCATCTGAAAATGGATTTGAAGGAGCTCAGTTTCCTTGGGAAGCGGCTTGGCCAGATGATGGAGAAACAACACCAGTCTGGGGAGCAGCCGATATTATCACAGGAAAACCAACAAAGATTTGGTCTGGTTTTATTGAGCAACATATTACGAGTGATGTTGCAATCGGGATGAAACAATTTATAGATGTTACAGGAAATACAAATTTTGCTCGAGAAAAAGGATACGAAGTAATTTTTGATACAGCGAAATTTTGGGCAAGTCGTTTACAATGGCAAGAAGCAAATCAACGTTATGAGATTTTAGAAGTAGTTGGGCCAGATGAATATAAAGAGCATGTTGATAATAATGCGTTTACCAACTACACAGCTTGCTGGAATATTAAGTTGGCAATGAAGCTTTATGAGGAGTTAAAAGAGAACGATCTAAAATTATTCAATCAATTAAATGATAAGTTAGATCTGACACGAGTGTATCAAGAATGGCAAGAAAAAGTGAATAAGGTCTATCTACCACAACCAAATCAGGAAAACGTGTTACCCCAAGATGATACGTACTTATCAAAACCAGTCATTGATTTAACAAAATACAAAAATAGTCCGCATGTTGGTACGTTATTTCATGAATATAATTTGGATCAAGTCAATAATTTACAAGTAACAAAACAAGCCGATGTTTTACTATTACTTTTCTTATTAGAAGATCTATTCCCGAAAGAAGAAAAATTAATCAATTGGAACTACTATGAACCAAAAACATTGCATGATTCATCTCTTTCTTTATCTACCCATGCTATTTTAGCTGCTGATTTAGGCAAACTAGAAGAGTCATACGAATTATTTAACAAAGCTTTAAATATCGATATGGGTGAAAATATGTTCTCTTCAAATGAAGGTATTCATGCTGCTTCATTAGGGGGCATTTGGCAAATGATTGTTTTTGGTTATGGTGGTGTCCGTTGTTTAGACGGAAAATTACGTATTGAACCGCATTTACCAAAAGCTTGGGATCATCTCTCGTTTGGAATCATCTGGAAGAATAATCCTCTGACCGTAGAGGTAACTCATGAGAAAATTACGGTGATCAATCATGGGTCAAATGAAGTTGTGATTGAATCATTTGGTAACACATATACATTGAAAGAAGAAAAAATAATGACTATACAGGAGGTACAAAGATGAAAACGTGGAAAAAAATAGTAGGTAGCGGGGTTGTATTTATTGCGTCAGTAATGCTTGTAGCATGTGGGAATGGAGGAAAGAGTTCTAGTAATACTGATGGAAACAAAACGGATTTTACTGGAGAAAAATTGACGATCGGTGTCTGGGGTGGTAATGAAGCAGAAGAAGTTTCCTTAGATAAAATGATCCAAACATTTGAAAAAGATACAGGGGCGAAAATCGAAAAGAAAGTGTATACAGACTATAATACTCAGATTCAAGCTGACATGGTCGGAAAAACAGCTCCGGATGTTTTTTATGTCGATTCACAAATGTATCCGTTCTTCTCTCAAAATGGCATGCTTGAAAAACTTGATGCTAAAAAATTTGATTCAGATAAGTTTTACGATAGTTTAATTAAAACTTTCTCAACCGATGGAGACTTATATGCTGTACCTAAAGATATGTCGACATTAGCGTTGTATTTAAATACAGAAATTTTTGAAAAAGCTGGCGTTTCTGTGGATGATGTTCCAAGTTCGTATGAGGAATACGTAACATGGTTACCAGGTTTTCAAAAGAAAATCGATGAAGCTTATGGTGCAGGTAAAGTTTTTGCAATGAGTTATACGCCAGAATTATCCCGTAATTATCAGTTGGCAATCCGTGATGACGCCCAACCGATAAAAAAAGATGGTCGTTCTGATCTGGCAAACAAAAAAGTCGTTGAAAACTTAACGATCTTAAAAGAATTAGTTGATACAAAGGCTGTAGTATCACCAAAAGATGTTGGCACTGGTTGGAATGGAGAAGCATTTGGAACGGGGAAAGTAGCGATTATGGATGAAGGAAACTGGGTGTATCAAACATTGAAAACAGAGTTTTCAGATATTCCATTTGCTGTAAAAGAAATGCCAACCTATAAAGGAACAAAAGGATCAATGATGTTTTCAGTTGGCTGGGGAAAATATTCAGGCACGAAGCAACCAGAGTTGGCGGACAAGTGGATTGAATATGCTACAAGTAAAGACGGTATGAAAAATTGGGTAGAAGGAACTGGAACATTACCGAGCCGAGAAGATGTAGCTGAGGCGGCTAAAATCACTGATAATCCTGATTTGAAAATTCATTTAGATGCTTGGGATTATGCTACTGTTTGGCAAGATGGGGTAACACTTGATACGATCCGCAAGTCTTATGAAAACTTTTTACCTGAAGCTATAAATGGAAGTGAAAGTTTTGAAAAAGCCATGAAACAAGCGGATGAACAAGCGAATGCGGATATTGATGCACAGTAAGTTTTTCTGATAATCGAGGCTGAAACAAAAAGAGTCAACAGCTGTTCATTTTTGTTTCAGCCATTGTTGCATTTCAAAAAGGAGGCATCTTATGGAAATGTCAAAAATAAAAACTAAAAAGACTAAGTCGCAGGTGCAAGAGATTCGCCAAGCTTGGTTTTTTCTAGCACCAGCGATTATTGTGGTTTCAATTTTCTTTGTTTTAGCAATATTATTTGCAGTGTATCTTTCCTTTAATGATGTGAATTTGTATTCCGGTACATATTCTTTTAAAGGGGTGGATAACTATTTACGTATTTTTCAAGATAAAAAAGCATTGATTGCTCTCAAAAATACAGCAACGTTTGCTTTTATCGTGGTTCCATTACAAACCCTTTTTGCATTGATTATAGCGTACATTCTAAGTAGTAAAGGAATCAAGGGGAAAAAGATGTTTCGCATGGTTTATT
This sequence comes from Enterococcus ureasiticus, assembly GCF_001730285.1. Taxonomy (GTDB): domain Bacteria; phylum Bacillota; class Bacilli; order Lactobacillales; family Enterococcaceae; genus Enterococcus_L; species Enterococcus_L ureasiticus. The sequence continues at coordinate 704,140 of NZ_MIJZ01000001.1, read as the reverse complement.
TTTTGCCGACGTTGACCTCTAGTTCAGCTTTGACAATCATTTTTATGTTTATCTTCAATGTTTATGGACCTGTAAATGGATTTTTCATGAACTTAGGTCTATATAATGAACCAATTAATTTTTTACAAGAACCAGCATATGCATTAAAAGTCATTATGGTGATGAATATTTGGTCTACAGTTCCGTATTATATGACGATCTATTTGGCATCTTTAGTTGATCTACCAGCAACATTGTATGAAGCCGCATCGGTGGATGGTGCTACGGCGATTGATAAATTGCGCTATATCACGATTCCTTACTTAAGACCCATTACGACATATGTGTTGTTAACAGGAATCATTGGAACCTTTCAACTGTTTGATCAGGCATACATTTTTTCAAATGGATCTGGCGGGCCGAATAATTCGACGTTGACCATTTCATTAATGATTTATCAGTATGCATTTGGGCAGATGAATACAATGGGCTATGCGGCTGCTTTGGCGATTGTTTTAGCGATCATTATTTTTATTGCATCTCGTTTGGCTGAAAAATTAAACGGTGGGAGGTAACTATGAAAGCGACAAAGAAAGAAAAAATTCTAAAAGGCGTACTATATGCACTATTGATCATTTATGCAGTCGGAACTTTTTATCCATTTATCTGGGCAATTGCAGCCTCATTTAAGCCTTTAAAAGAAATTGTATCAGGTGATTTAAGTTTAATTCCACAGCGTTTTACTTTAGGGAATTATCAGTACGTATTAGGACGGTCTTCGTTATTTACACGCTGGTTTATCAATTCAGTCATAATTTCAGTAATTGGTACAGCAATCAACATTCTTTTAAACACAATGGCAGGATATGCTTTGGCTCGATTAAATTTCCCAGGGCGTCAACGAATTTACTATGGTTTTTTAGCACTAATGATGGTACCTGCTCAAGTGTTGCTGATTCCAAATTATTTGATTCTAATGAATCTTGGTCTATTAGATAGCTTTTCTGCTTTGATTTTGCCAGCAGCAATCAATATCGGAAATATTTTTATGATGCGTCAATTCTTTTTGTCTTTCCCAAAAGATGTAGAAGAAGCAGCGTCGATAGACGGATTGGGAAGGTTTCAGACATTCTTTAGAATTGTAATGCCGTTAGCTAAGCCATCGATTGCGACTCAAGCAGTGTTTATTTTTATGGGCTTTTGGAATGAATTTATGAAACCAATGCTTTATTTAAGCACACCTAGTAAATACACTTTAACGCTAGGGTTGCAAACATTTCAAAGTCAAAATGGCGGCGTTCGCTGGGATCAGACAATGGCTGCGAGTGTAATTACGATTATTCCAATCATTATCTTATATCTAGTCTTTAATCAGTATTTCTTGCAGGGAGTGAGAATGGATGGAGAAAAATAAAGAGTTTATTCTGGATGCCACTGAAGTACCTAATCGCAATCCAGAGTATTTAGAAACCTTATTTGCTTTAGGAAATGGTAAATTCGGTATCCGAGCAGGAAATCCTTTAAAAGTGAATCATTATTACGATGGCAATCCAGGCTTATTTGTAAATGGATTTTTTGAAACTGAAGAGATTCAATATGGCGAATGGGCGCACGGGTATGCAAAGAAACATCAGACTATCTGCAAATTACCTAATCTTCGTGGTGTGATTCTACGCATAGGGATGGAAAATTCAGCAAAAGAAGAATGGCAAATAGAATTAATAATGCGTCAACTAGATATGAAAGAAGGGATTTTGTACGAAAATTATGCAGTAAAAACACCAAAAGGAAAATCATTTGAACTTAAAATAACTTCATTTGCATCAATCGTTCGTCATGAATTATTTGTTTGCAAATATGAGCTTGTGAAACAGAATTTTGAGGAGCCAGTCTATCTTTCGCATACACTATTTCAAAAAGGAAAAGTCACAAATGATAACGATGATCCACGTGTAGTGAGCAAAAAGCAAGATCTGTTAATTGAACAAAAGAAGGATATTTATCGAATTACCACAAAAAATAGCCAAAAAAAACTTGCCATTAAACAAATTATCAATGAGGATATTTTTATAGGTAAAAAGGATTGTCTTGTGTCCATTTTTCAAATTGGTTCGATAAAAAATGTGTCTGAGGATTCACTAAATTCATTTGAATGTGATGTTGCTGATTATGAATCTCTTATAGAAGAACAAAAGCTTGCCTATTCCAAGTTTTGGGCAGCTAGTGATATTCAAATAAAAGGAGATGATTTTTTACAAAAGGGCATTCGGTTTAATCTTTTTCATTTAAATCAAGGTGCTGGTCGAGATGGACGAACGAACTTTCCTGCAAAGGGATTAACAGGTGAAGGTTATGAGGGACATTATTTTTGGGATACAGAAATGTACATGTTGCCATTTTTCATCTATACACAGCCAGAAAGCGCCAAAAAATTGCTAACCTATCGCTGGAGTGTTTTAGAACATGCCAAAGCTCGTGCAAAGGTATTGAATCAAGAAGGAGCTTTATTTGCTTGGCGGACGATTGACGGGCACGAAACGAGTGCTTATTATCCTGCCGGTACTGCTCAAGTTCATATAAATGCTGATATTGTGTATGGATTTCAACTATATGAACATGTTACTGGTGACCAAACGTTTATCAAACAAAAAGGGTGTGACGTCGTTTTTGAAACAGCTAAATTTTGGTTAAGTTTTGGTGATTTCCTTAAAAAAGATGGAGAACAAGTATTTTGTATTAATGGCGTCACTGGACCTGACGAATACAGCGCGTTGGTAAATAATAATTATTATACAAATAAAATGGCACAAAATAATTTGCGCTATGCAGTTGAACTTTCTAAAAGATTTGGGCTATTTGAAGCGGAGCGGAAAAAGTGGAAAAAAGCAGCTGATCTCATGTATTTAGGGTATAATCAAGATATGGAAATTACTAAACAAGATGATGGTTTTATGGATCAAGCTTTTTGGGATTTCGCAAATACACCAAAAGAAAACTATCCTTTATTATTACACTATCACCCAATGGTTATTTACAAATATCAAGTCTGTAAACAAGCTGACACTATTTTGGCAGAGATGCTTTTTACAGATGACTTTTCTAAAGATCAATTAATGAGAGATTATGCTTACTATGAGCAATTGACCACTCACGATTCTTCATTATCACGCTCAATTTTCAGCGTTATGGCAAGCCGAACAGGTCAAAAAGACAAAGCTTACAATTATTTTATGGACACAGCTTTAATGGATTTGACCGATTTGCAAGGAAATGCTGCAGATGGAGTACATGCAGCTAATATGGGTGGTAGCTGGTTAAGTTTGATTTATGGATTTGCAGGTTTACGATATGATCGAGGGCTTAAACTGACTAATCATTTACCTGAAAAAATCAAAGAACTTCGATTTCAAATTTTCTTTAAAAGGGAACGGATCGAAGTGATTCTAACACAAGAAACAATAAAATGTATTTTAATTCCTGATTCTAACTATACGTTGACCATCACAGAGAAAGAAGTGCTTATCAACTAAAAAGGAGGCGAGAAAGATGCGTGCAACCATTCGCGATGTGGCTAAAACTGCTGGAGTTTCAATTGCAACAGTCTCAAAGGTTTTCAATGGTTATACAGATGTAAATGAAGAGACAAAAGAAAAAATCTTTGAAGTTGCTAAAAGGCTGGATTATACACCGAACATGGCTGCCAGAACCTTGTCTTCCAAAAAGCAGCAAACCATTGCTTTGATTTTGAATGAGCTTAATTTTAATAGGAAATCAACAATGCCGATGGAAGTATTAAATGGCGTGTATAAATTTACGGAACAATCAGATTTTGAATTTGTTTTTTATGGAACCAGCACAGAAAAGCAAGAATCTAAAACATTTAGGCAATTTTGCAATGAGCATAATATTACAGGAGCAGTTATTCAGGGGCTAAAAATGACTGATCCATATTATTATGAGATTCAAGAAACTAGTTTGCCAACAGTGCTAATAGATGTTGTAGTGGACAATCCGGCAATAGGAACAGTAGCTATAGATAGTGAAGCAGCTTCTTTAGAAGCCGTGAATTACTTAATTAGCCAAGGCCATCAAAATATTGGAATGATAAATGGTAGTCGGGATGCTAATGTTAGCATATTACGGGAACAAGGATATCGTAAAGCACTGGAGGAAAATGCTATTTCTGTCAACGAAGCTTATGTACAATATGCTAATTTTGATGAAGAGATTACCTTTTTGATAACGAAAAACTTGTTAAGCAATCATAAAGAGGTTTCGGCACTATTTTGTGCAAGTGATATTATGGCAATTGGTGCGATGCGAGCAGTCAAAGATATGGGCAAACGTGTGCCAGAAGACATATCGATCATTGGCTTTGATGATATCATTTTAGCTTCCTACGTGACACCTAGATTAACAACAGTTGCTCAAGATATGGAAGAGATTGGATATGAAGCGGCAAAGCTTTTGACTGAAATTATTAATAAAGAGGATCAAAACAACAGTATTCGTCGAATAATTCCTTATGAAATAGAGTATCGTGAAAGTGTAAGTAGTAAAAAATAAAATTTGCTGTTATGGTCTTGAGTCTGTCTCATGAACATAACAGCAAATTTTATTTTTATAGCTATTAATCGATACTTCTCAATATATTTAAGCTATTTTGAATCTGAGAAAAAATCCTTTTTAATGCATTATTTCATCAAAAAAGGAGCAGATATTCCATTTGATTTTGCTTGAATTTTAAGATTTCTAAATAAAACCGTATTCATTTATTTTTATCATTAAATCCTATTGACATTAAAAGCTATTTGCGTTAATATCAAACAGCATTAGTTACTAACACTATTAGCTATTAATGGTAGAAAGTAATTATTTTGAAAAAAGGAGGAGTCATATGTCATACGCAGAAGAAGCCGAACAAGAGCTTATGCGTCTAATGGTTCAAAATCGACATAGTGCATTTAGCAGACTAGAAAAAAGTAACCAAGGTGAAAGTATCGTCATCAAATTTCTTGCCCGTTATGGTGAGCCAACTAGTCCCAAGCATCTAGCAGAATCATTGAACCTATCCAGCGCTCGTATTGCAGTCGTTCTTGGCAGTTTAGAAAAAAAAGGTCAAATCGAACGTAAAATGGACCCTGATGATCGTCGCCGTATCAACGTTACATTAACGGATTGTGGTAAAAATGTGGCTAAGCTACAAAAGAAAGAAATGCGCGATAAGATCGTTCAGATTTTTAAACTAATGGGAGAAACAGATACGAAACAGTTCATCGAGCTAACTGCGAAATTCGTAGACTACTCCCAACAAATTTCCCAGAAAGAGGAAGGTGACCAATAGTGAAGATTTTTAAACATCTTGGCAAATACTGGTATGCGGTCATCGCAGTTCTTGTGCTTTTAGTTGTACAGGCAAGTAGTGATTTAAGCTTACCAAAATTAACATCTGGTATCGTCGATGTTGGTATTCAACAAGGAGGGCTTGAATACTCCACACCTGAAAAAATCAGAAAAACATCTCTTCAAGGAATCGAAATGTTCATGACGGAGGATGAGAAAAAAGTAATTGAAGATAATTATAAACTAACAACTGAAAAAATCGATGGAAAAGAAGTTGAGGTCTATAAATTAAATCTTCAAGATAATATGACAGAAGCCAAACTGGCAGACATTTTTAATCTACCAATGATGATGCTGGCAACTTCTCAATCAAAAGATTCATCAAGTGGTCGTGAAGCAAAAGCAATCATCGACGATTATAAAGTAGTTGGAGAAAATGCGGCTAAAGCCAAACAACTTGGCGAAGAAGCAACGACATTAGGCGAACAAGCCAAAGCAGCAGGTGCGGCGGCAGCTTCAGCTACAGATGCTGCAACTGCAATGGAAAAAGGTCAAGAAGCACAAGAGCTAGGGGCTCAAGCGCAAGCAAAAGGTGCTGAAGCCAAAGCGTTAGCCGATTCGATCAAAACAACGACAGACGCTATGCCAGCGAAAGTTGAAGCAGCTCGAAAAGAAACTAAAAAAGGCTTAGGCGATATAGGCGCGGATTCAATGAAAACAGTCGGGATTCAATTCACACTGGCTGAATACAAAGCACTAGATATGAACACACAACAAATCCAAACAGATTATATGGTTAAAACAGGAACAAAAATGGTTCTTCTAACACTTGTTTCAGCTGTAGCTGCAATCATTGTAGGGCTGATTGCCTCACTTGTGGCGGCATCTGTTGGACGAAACTTGCGTGTCGGTCAATATGAGCGAACATTGCAATTTTCAAACACCGAAATGGAGAAATTCTCTCCAGCTTCATTGATCACACGTAATACTAACGATATCCAACAAATGCAAATGGGGATCGTTATGATTATGCGTATCGTGTTATATGCACCGATCTTAGGTATTGGCGGAATCTACAATGTCTATCAAACAGGAACAGGCATGGGTTGGATCGTCGGTGTAGCAGTAGCTGCAGTTTTAGTTTTAGTGGGAAGCCTATTAATAACGACAATGCCGAAGTTTAAAGCACTACAAAACTTAGTCGATAGAGTAAATTTGGTATCTCGTGAAATTATTACTGGGTTACCTGTTATTCGTGCGTTTTCTCGTGAAAAATTCGAAGAAAAACGTTTTGATGTTGCCAACAAGAATTTAATGAAAACTCAATTATTCGTTAACCGTGCAATGTCTATTATGATGCCTATCATGATGTTATTGATGAATGGTATTTCTGTACTGATCGTTTGGGTCGGCGGACATAATATGAATAACGGTCAACTACAAGTTGGGGATATGATGGCATTTATCACGTATACAATGCAAATCGTTATGGCCTTTATGATGTTATCAATGGTTTCAATTATTTTACCTCGTGCCAACGTTGCAGCTGGTCGTGTGGAAGAAGTACTTGAAACAGAACCGACAATCAAAGATCCAGAACATCCTAAAGATGACCATGACTTTAAAGGTGAAGTGAAATTTGAAGCAGTCGAATTTCGTTATGGCGATGCTGACGAAGACGTGTTGCATCATATCAACTTTACGGCCAAACCAGGTCAGACAACTGCTTTGATCGGTTCAACTGGTTCAGGTAAGTCTACGATCGTTAACTTGATTCCGCGTTTGTTTGATGTGACGGGTGGACGAATCACGATCGATGGCATCGATGTTCGTGAAATGAGCTTGCATAAATTACACGAAATCATTGGATTTGTGCCGCAAAAAGGGATCTTATTCTCAGGTGATATCGCATCAAATATCAAATTTGGAGATGCAAACATTTCAGATGAACAAATGAGGAAAGCTGCTGAAATTGCCCAAGCAGAAGAATTCATCGATTCAAATGAAAAAGGCTATGACCGAGAAATTTCTCAGGGCGGAACCAATGTTTCAGGTGGACAAAAACAACGTCTATCCATTGCGCGTGCCTTAGCGAAAAATCCTAAAATTTTGATTTTTGATGATTCATTCTCAGCGCTTGACAATAAAACAGATGTAGCATTACGTAAAGCTCTATCTGAAAATATTAAAGGGGCAACACAAATCATTGTTGCACAAAAAATTTCTACGATTCTTCATGCGGATAATATTATCGTTTTAAATGAAGGTCGTGTAGTCGATCATGGAACACATGATGAATTAATGAAATCATCTACTGTCTATCAAGAAATTGCCCAATCACAATTGAGCAATGCTGAATTAGGCATAGAAGAAGCTGAGTAGGGAGGAGCGAATATAATGGCAGAACAAACACAAAATCGCCCTCGTGGCGGCCGCGGACCTGGACAAGGTGCTCCAGTGGAAAAAGCCAAAGATTTTAAAGGAACACTAAAAAAATTAATCTCCTATATTGGTGCTTATAAAATACCTGTTTTCTTTGTAATGATCTTTGCAATTGCCTCAACTGTATTTAATATTTGGGGTCCAAAAATCCTATCACAAGCGATCACAGAATTATTTAATGGTTTGATTAAAAAATACCAAGGAACCGGTGGAATCGATTTTAATAAAATTGGTGGAATCTTACTCTTCATGTTAGGACTCTACTTAGTGGCTTCAGCCTTTGGAATCATGCAAGGTTGGATCATGTCAACGATTTCGCAAAAAATCACGTATCGGATGCGTAAAGAAATTTCAGAAAAAATCAATCGCATGCCGATGAACTATTTTGAAAGTCGTACAACAGGTGAAGTATTATCTCGTATCACAAATGACGTGGATACTTTAGGTCAATCACTAAATCAATCGATCACACAGTTGATTACATCAGTATTCACCATCATTGGGGTTATCGTCATGATGCTATCGATTTCTGTTCAAATGACAGGGATTGCCATTTTAATCGTACCGATTTCAATGCTCTTGATTATGATCGTTGTGAAGAATTCTCAAAAATACTTTAAAACACAACAAGAATATCTTGGGGTGATCAATGGTAAAGTAGAAGAAACAATTAGTGGATACAACATTGTACGTTTATTCAATGATGAAGAAAACTCTCTCGAAGAATTTAAAACGCAAAATGATGTTTTATTCAAATCAGCGTGGAAATCACAATTTCTTTCTGGATTGATGCAACCTATCATGAACTTTGTTGGAAATCTAGGGTATGTCGCTGTAGCGATCTTTGGTGGGATCTTAGCTTATAATGGCACGATCACGGTCGGAGATATCCAAGCATTTATCCAATACGTTCGTAACTTAACGCAACCTATTGCGCAATTGGCTCAAGTCTCTAACTTACTTCAATCAATGGCGGCTGCAGCTGAACGTGTCTTCGAATTTCTTGAAGAAGATGAAGAGGCACAAACAGTACCAAACCCAGTTAAAATCGATAAAGCCAAAGGAATGGTTGACTTTGAACATGTTCGTTTTGGTTATACACCAGATAAAATCATTATCAATGATTTCAGTTCACATGTTGATCCAGGACAAACAGTAGCAATTGTTGGACCAACCGGAGCAGGTAAAACAACCATGGTTAAACTATTGATGCGTTTTTACGATGTAACATCTGGTGCGATTAAAATCGATGGTTATAATATCAAAGACTTCAATCGTGCAGATTTACGTAAAAATATTGGGATGGTTTTACAAGATACTTGGTTATTCAAAGGAACCATCATGGAAAACATTCGTTATGGTCGTTTAGATGCAACGGATGAAGAAGTTTATGAGGCTGCGAAAGCCGCTCACGTTCATCACTTTATCCAAACATTGCCTGGCGGCTATAATATGGAATTAAATGAAGAATCGTCAAATATTTCTCAAGGTCAAAAACAATTACTAACGATTGCTCGTGCTATTTTAGCAGACAAGCCAATTTTGATTCTTGATGAAGCAACGTCATCTGTTGATACAAGAACAGAAGGTTTGATTCAAGGTGCCATGAACAACTTAATGGATGGCCGCACATCCTTTGTTATCGCACACCGTTTATCAACGATCAAAGATGCAGACAAAATTCTTTATATGCAAGATGGTGACATCAAAGAACAAGGAACACATGAAGAACTCCTTGCTAAAGGGGGCTACTATGCTTCACTTTATAACTCTCAGTTTGAAGAGTTAGATGAATAAAAATCGTCTAAAAGAAGAGGCCGAGACAAAAGTGTTTAGCTCCAAGAAATAAGAGGGAATTCACGAAAATTGCTCTTCAAATTTTTGTGAATTTCAGCTTATTTTGAAGGAGTTGCCTTTTTCTCGCCGTTTATTCGGATTTAGAGCGTGACACAAAACTGATTTTTCGTTTTGTCTCACGCTCTTCTTTTTTATTCAAATTGTGCTTTTTTTAAATTAAGAAAACTTAAAGATGCTTAAAATAACTTGAAAAAAATTCTTTTTAACGTTATTCTTTAGAAAAATAAATAGATAAATAACCTTGTTAGGTGAGGCTCCTATACAAACATAGGCTATTGCGCAGAAACGTCGAAAGACGCCAATGTGTAAAACAGGAATTGTCGAATTAAGGCTTTTCATAAAATAGCTAAGAATTTTCTTTACGTTGTATAGTGCTAAAACTCAGACGATGAGATTGATTGAAAGTCAAACGTCGTAGGAAAAAATGTTTGGCTTTTTTTTCTTTTTGGTAAATAGAGAACATATTTACTGATTGTTTAACGTCTGAATGCCTACTTGTGTTTTTAGAAGTGTCATTGGACGGATAAAGTAACCGCTGGATCATTCACTTCTACTGCAAGAAGCATGAGTCCAAGGTTTTTTTTATTGGTGTTTTTGATCAAATTTTATGAATACTGATTTTGAACTAGCAATTTTATTTATTATAAGAATGAAGGGATTTTATACATGCATACGTTTAAAGAAAAAAAATTAACTCCAGCTATTTTAAGTGCCATACTGTTTTCCGTGTTAACCTTTTTAGTTGTTCAGAATGTTACGTGGTTTAATCAGTTAGATTCAGCGATTTACCAATTCAATTGGAAACCAAATGATTTGATTACAAGTATTGTAAATCTATTTGCTAAAACTGCAACGATCGTGCCAATTTTTATTGTAAGTTTAATTGTTTCATTTGTCCTTTGGCGGAAAAAACAAAAATTACTGGCATTTTGGATGAGCAGCAATGTTTTGGTGGTCAGTGCTCTAGGCTTTATCCTAAAACATGCTGTTGCACGAACAAGACCTAATGTGGAGCATTTAGCAGAACGAACTTCTTATAGTTTTCCTAGTGGGCATTCGTTGTTAGCTATGTGTTTGGCATGTTCAATTATTTTAATGGCACAAACGATTTATAAAAAGCAGACAAAAAAATACAATACATTAAAAACGTTGTTGATCGTCTATGTAGTATTGATTGGCGTAAGTCGAATATATTTAAGAGTCCATTATCCGAGTGATATTATTGGCGGGTTTCTTTTGAGCTTTTCATGGGTAAATCTTTCATACATTTGTCTTCAAAAAGTATATCTTAACAGGAAATTTTCAACATCAGAAGATAAAAAAAAGTTTGTACAACGAACTATTTTAAGCGCTTTAACATTACTATTATTTGTCGTTACTGGTGCATCGTTTTATGGTGCAACCGTGTTTAAAAATGTACAAAAAACGGCGGATAAAATGTATCAGCCATTGAATCGAAAAACAACGCCTGTAGAGCTTAACAATAGTGAACCTGTTAGTTTCTTACTTTTAGGAATCGCAAATGATTCAAAGCGTAAAACAGATCTGCGAGCAAATACAATCATGGTCGTAACAGTCAATAATCAATTGAAGGAAACGACAATCACAAGTATTCCTAGAGATGCTTACGTAGAAATTGTTGGAAAAGATGGTGCATATGACAAAATCAATCATGCGCATTCATTTGGTGGTGATGAGATGATGATCGACACAGTGGAGCATTATTTAGGTATTCCAATCAATCATTATTTTGTTATCAATATGGATGGCTTAGCTGCATTGAGTGATGCAGTTGGTGGTGTCACAGTTAACAATGATTTTGAATTTGATGCTGAGGGAATTCATTATCCCAAAGGAGAACAGCATTTAGGTGGTTGGGAAACGTTACAGTATGCAAGAATGCGTTACGAAGATCCGCTGGGAGATTATGGTAGACAAAAGAGACAGCGGGAAGTGACCATTCAACTGACCAAAGAATTGATGTCTATGAAGAGTGTGTTTCGTTATCAAGAGTTGCTAGATGTTATTGGTGAAAATGGCCAGACAGATATGGCATTAGATCAAATGATGTTATTGATGAAAAATTATCAGAAAGCACTAGAGAATATTGAAAGTTACCAAATGCAAGGTGAAGGATTTACTGGAGATGGTTATACTGGTGAGGAAGGTATTTCTTATCAAAGTATTTCAGAAGAAGAAAAGGAAAAGGTCACAACGGAATTAAAAAAACAATTGAATTTAGAATAGTATGTTTTAAAGAGTCGATCATTCGCCGGTTCAACATCAATTGTCAAAAGAGGTTTTCTTTTGGTATAATTTGATGCATAGAAGTGGAGGAATGTAAGTATGATAAAAATAGCAATTGTCGGGTATGGGAACCTTGGACGCGGTGTTGAGCGTTCAATAAAGCAAAATAAAGATATGGAATTAGTAGGTGTTTTTACAAGAAGAGCCCCTGAAACAGTCCAGACGGAAGGCGCGAATGCCTTCACGATGGATCAGCTTAAACATAAAAAAAATGAGATCGATGTTTGTATTTTATGTGGAGGATCAGCAACTGATTTACCAACACAAACGCCAGAATGGACGCATTTATTTAATACCATCGACAGTTTTGACACTCATGCTAAAATTCCAGAGCATTTTGCTAAAGTGGACCAAGTGGCAAAAGAAAATCAAACAACCTCAATTATCTCAACGGGATGGGATCCAGGTTTGTTTAGTTTAAATCGATTATATGCACAAAGTATTTTACCAGTTGGAGAGACAAATACCTTTTGGGGGAAAGGCGTCAGTCAGGGACATTCAGATGCATTAAGACGAATCGATGGCGTGACAGATGCAGTACAATATACGATTCCAAACAGCGAAGTGATTGAAAAACTTAAAGCAGGCGAACAGTTGAATTTGAGTACGCGAGATAAACATTTTAGAGAATGCTTTGTTGTGCTTGAAGAGGGTGCAAACGCAGAAAATATTCAGGAAGAAATTGTTTCAATGCCCAATTATTTTGCCGATTATGATACAGAAGTTCATTTTATTTCTCAAGCTGAACTTGATCAAAATCACAAAAAGATGCCTCATGGTGGGACGGTTCTTCATATTGGAACAACGCATGAAAATACAAAACAAGTGATTGAATATAATCTACAACTTGAAAGTAACCCGGAATTTACGGCAAGTGTTTTAGTTGCGTATGCGAGAGCTTGTGTTCGTTTGGCTAAGGAAAAACAATTTGGTGCATATACTGTTTTGGATATTCCACCTAAATATTTGTCTGATCGGACAGATGAGGAATTGAGAAAAGAGTTATTGTAAAACTTAATAAGTGTAACGGGAGGCGGGTCAGAAGTATTTAGCTCCGAAAAGCTAGGTATTTATAACCTATTAAATTGAGGTTTTGAGGGTGGAATAATAGTCCATTCTCAAAACGAAAACGAGTCCGATTTTGATTAGCAATATCAAAATTGGACTCGTTTTTACTATAAGTAAAAAAGGATGGACGGAAATGTTTAACTAAGAGAAAAAAAGAGAGTTGCTTCTGCTTCCTCCGTTTATTTGGATTCCTTGACTCTGGGATACATTGTCCTTTTCTTAGTATAGTTATATGAGCGGGTTTCTTTTATGAAGGTAGCTATTTACGATAGCGGAACACAAATCTCGCATTTATTATTTTCTACCATTTTGACTGCATAGCGTTCAATAATTGGCTGCCGAGCGTTAAGCGAGTGACCTTCACTATCTATTTCAGAGAACATATTCCCCATAGCCTTTATTATAGCTTCTTCAGTATGTTCAACCGTAAAGATTGCATATTTTCCAGACTCTAAAACGTCGTTATTGATATCAAGTTGTTCTATATCATTAAAAGAATTAACGACCAAAGCCACGTCATACCGACAATTTTTCGGGTCGGTAGTTTGAGGATTATCTCTAGGAATAGCTAAAATAACAGAATCACTATTAAATAAATTGTTATCTTTTAGCCACTTCTTGAAGTTTTCCATCAAGTTTTTATTTTCAATTCCATACACACCTGTTCTTCTCATGTATATTATTTTTGTTTCAGGAATTTGTTTAATATTCATTAATTTCTCCTTGTATTAATTTTTAGTACACCGGTGTCTGTATTCATAGTATATCGATATAAAATGTATTTCAACCCCAGTTTAAAATTTGATAAATTAGAACATTTATGTTGAGGCATAAGTGTTTTTTTCAGATTATAAACAAAGTCCTTAAAAAGATTTTATCAACATTTCGAAATAGCAGAAAATATCAAGATTTCAATAAATTACTAAGCTATAATCATCAAAAAGAAAGGATGATTACAATGCGGGAAACAAAACAATACTTAAAAAATTTTGTTGGTACAAATTATGAAATTGGTCAAAAAATTGGTGAATGGGTTAAATCAGACTCTAAATTAATCAAACAAGTATTACTTCCACCTGATTCTTATCCAAAAGATAAATATCAAAAGATTAAAACACTTCTTGAAGAATTTTGCCCCGGTATCAATGATGAGATTAAAGGATTTTCAGATACATTAACTATTGAACCTCACCAAGTTCTTTTTTATGCTATGACATATCTAGAAAGAGGCTGTAGTTTAATGGCTTTACTACCAAGTAAAACAGAAGATGGACACACTTTACTGGCTAGAAATTATGATTTTAGCGATGAAATGGAAGAAATGTGTTTTGCTTATACGGATATTAAAGGTAAGTATAACTACATTGGCTCTACTCTTAACTTATTTGGTCGAAGCGATGGTATGAATGAGTGTGGTTTATCTGTTTGTAAGGCTAGTAACGGCTTGCCAGTAGGAAATTTTGAGGGTGGTCAAAAAGCTGGGGTAACTGGATTTAGCTTCTGGATCGTAGTTCGAAGTATTCTGGAAAATTGTAAAAATATTGAAGAAGCTATTGAATTGGTAATGCAAATGCCTATAGCTTATAATTTAAGTTTAATGTTGGCTGACAAAAGTGGTAAAATAGCTATAATGCAATGTATAGATGGACATAAAGAGTATAAAATAGCTGATGAAAATATTGAAGAAGGTTTTCTAAGTTGCACTAATCATGCACTGCTTGAAAAAATCAAACCGTACGAAAAAATACTAATAGAGAATTCGGTTATTCGTAATAATCATATTATTCAAACATTTTCTAACGAGCAAATTATCTCAGAAAATAAAATCAAAGAACTTCTTTCAACTCCATATCCTGATGGATTATGTTGTCATTACTATAAAGATTTTTTTGGAACTCTGAGGGGGGCAATATTTAATACGACAAAAGAGTCAGTTCAAGTAGCTTTCGGTGCGCCGGATGTAAATAAGTGGCATACCTTCAAGGTAGAGCCATTGAAAGAACGCAGTATAAAAGTAAGTTTGCTAGACAAGAAGGCTCCAAGAGAGTTTTACAGAACCATTTAAACTTAAAAATAGGAGACTGGACTTTGAAAAATTTGAAAGCTATTGATCAAGCGATTGAATTCATAGAGAATAATCTATATGAGTCTATTACTGTTGCAGATGTTGCCGAGGCAGTCTCTTTTTCCTATTATCATTTTCATCGGTTTTTCCACTTAGTTATGAATGAAACTATTGGAAATTATATTAGAAGTAGGCGATTAACACAAGCCGCCTTTGACTTAAATCATTCTCAAAAAAAAATACTTGATATAAGTTTGTCGTTGGGATTTGAAACTCCAGAAAGTTTTACGAGAGCATTTAAAAAAAGATATTCAATGACACCATCAGCTTATCGAAGACAAGGAGTTGATATTTTAATTGGCAATAGGCCGCCAGTAACCCTTAAGTCTTTAGATATTACTAGTGGATTATCACCTGAAGTTGTCTATATATCACCGATTAAAATAACAGGAAAAAGGTTCAGCTCAGGAAATATGGAAGATGGTTATACTTCTGCATGGCACTCATTTAAAGAAGAATTTTTACAAGATTCCTCAATTAAAAAACGCTATGGAGTATTTGAACTAAGTAGGTTATGTGAACAGGCTACGTTTAATTTAGATAATTCTTCAAGTCTATTTATTGGAGTAGAATGTTTAGACAGTCCATCGCTACTTGAAAGTTATCAAACTAAGCAGATTAAAGGTGGCAAATATGCTAAGTTCACACATAAAGGTCTAGTTATTGATATCTTGCTATCCTATCAATATATATGGGGAGTATGGCTTGTTGAGAGTCAATATGAATTAGATGAACGAAATGATTTTGAATTATATACAGATCATTTTAAAGGTGAAAACAATAATGAGTCAGAAATATATATTTATATTCCAATAAAATAAACTATTAAAACCTCTCGTCCCGTATATCTCGCCCATTCATATTAAGAGAGCAACTTGCAATTTGCTTGTGATAACCGTGTATAATCTGTTCATTAGTAGATGCGAGGGCA
The DNA here is from genome assembly GCF_001730285.1 of Enterococcus ureasiticus. GTDB lineage: Bacteria > Bacillota > Bacilli > Lactobacillales > Enterococcaceae > Enterococcus_L > Enterococcus_L ureasiticus. The sequence goes on along the minus strand of NZ_MIJZ01000001.1, from coordinate 688,088 downwards.
TGTTGATTGGTATTTATGAATTTAACCTTTTTCAGAAGGAGTTGCCTTTAATTCTATCGTTTATTCGTAGGTAGTGTGTGAAACAAAAGTGTTTTTTACTTTTGTCTCACACACTTTTTTTCTAGCACTAATAAGGATGATGAAACTGAAAATAGACGAAAACAAGACCTGAAATCAGGTCTTGATCAATTCTACGCTTGATCTCTTCTAGAGATAAGCGGGAAAAATTTTAGACAATAAATGGCGCATAATCCAACAATCACATAGATGATTTTAGCGAAAATAGTTGTTGAACCGCCAGCAATCGTCGCAACTAAATCAAATTCAAATAGTCCGACAAGTAGCCAGTTTAAACCACCGACGATCAACAATGCTAACGCAACTGAATCTAAAGCTTTCATATGTGTTACCTCCTTTATTCAGAATAAATTAATAATAAAACAGTTTTTTTGAAAGTGCAAAAATTATGAATTAATTTATCTGAATAAAATGACAAAATAGTTAATTTATATAAAAAAGTGGATAACAATTACTAGTTTCAAAATAGCTAGAACAAATATATTTTAGATTCAAAAAAAAAAATCCAAATCCTTTATTCTTTGATTAATGAGAATTAGGAATTTAGATATTTTATTTTTTAACCATTCTTCTTAGCTACTGTTTCCACTAAAACTGTATAAACTCGTTCCAAATCTTCTTGCGTTCCCCGAAGTTCATAGTCTGCTAAAAATGGAAAATCAAATCTCTCTGCATATTGCTTCGCGGTTAAACAATATTGATGATTAAAATTTTTATTTCCACTACCAATGACACCTAAACAATAACGATAGTTGCTATGATAATCTAAGTATTCGCGCATCGTTTCTGTTAAAATCTCTGTATCCCCATTATCGACCCCATTACCGCCATCTAAATAAGTTGGTACAAAAGTAAAAAAAGGCTCTGTTTCATCTTCAAAGGTCGAGTTTTCGTGAATCTCTTTTAGTTCTATTTGGGTATTATAGTTATCAAAAGCATAAGCAGACAGACGTTTTACAAATGAGCGGGTATTACCAGATATTGATATATAAAAGATATTCATGTCGGTTCCTCCTAAAAAGTTAAAAGCTGAAAGAGCTAGATCGTATAATCTTACACCTTAACTATAATTGATGAAAAACAAATTTCCAAGTGTTTTGTGAAAAAGATCATTTAGTCTTTATTATTTGTCACTACTATCCTATTCGCCTATACTATTCCTATATAAAAAGAAAAGAGGCGCAAAAATGTCTTATAAAGTGGATTTTAAAAATGTCTCAACTGTTGGTTTTGAAACTTCTCCAGTAGCGGAAACGTTAGCAGGCTTACGCGCAAATGAAGCACGCTATTATTGGAATAAATACAAACATGAATTTGTAACAGTACCAGCAAGTGAAGCTCCTGAAACGTTAGCTTGGGTCGAAAAAATTTTAGCTGAACGTGATATGAACTTTCCGTATAAACCATTAGAAGTATCAAGCTTTGAAGTAGATGGGATCAAAATGGCCTATGTCTTTTATGAAAATGGATTAGCTGTTAATGTGATGTATACACTTGAAGAAGGTGGCAAACGTGCAGTTGGGTTTAAGTTATCTGATGGTATGGAAATTCCAGCAGAATTTGAAGGGAAGTTTAAATTTGCGCGTCAAAAATCGAAACTTGCCGGGACAATTCGTGGTTCTTTCTTTGTAATCAAAGGTCAATATTAGAGGATAAAAATGAGTTGATCCATAATTGGGACACTGTATTATTTAATAGATACCCAAACACTCCTGTTTTAAGCATGGAGTGTTTTTTCTGTGTGAAAGAATTATACCATGCCAAAAATGCTCCTTTAATTCTAGATAAATCTACGAGAAATTTAAATACTATATAGATTTTCTCATTCTTTACACCAATGTAAAGTGAGGATCATTCGTGTGTCACACGATCGAAAATAGATCGAAAAAATCGAAGGACGTGTATATGAATGAACGAAAACCAGTATGATTCAACCCTAATTTAAAAGGTGACTAGAACTATCATGAAAAGATAGTTCTAGTCACCTTTTTTATGTTATTCGGTCTATTTTATTCTTTTTATTTTTTTATTTTATTTCGCATCATGCGACAGGATGTAGAAAAATAATAGGCCTTTTATCCACTATACTACGAATATAAAGTTGATACATATCAAAAAATGATTGGAGGAATGCATGTGTTATGACAAGAGGTACAAGCTATAAGGTAGGCTCTTTTATTCTTGGGATAATTTTCATTGCGGTGTCGATAGTAACCTTTGAACATCCAGTGACAGATCTGCACCTTCTGGTTGTGCTTTTTTCAACAGTAACGATTGCCAAAGGAATATTCGAACTTTATACAGATCAAGCGATGAAAAACTGGGTCGGACTTTATTCTACATTAATTGCGTGGATCGGCATCGTTGATCTTTTGATCGGTAGCTTTTTCATTTTTCATTTAAGTATAGGAAAGATTCTTTTGCCATTTGTCTTCGTTTTCTGGTTTGTGTACAATGCAATATCGCGGTTCTTAAGTGTATTAGCTACCAAAGAAGTCAGCAGTGTCTCTTACTGGTTTTTATTAACGGTAAATGCTTTAGGCGTAATAACATGCATCCTATTATTTTTTCATCCGATGATCGCAGCCTTGACACTTGTTTTTTTTATTAGCTTGACCTTTTTAGTCGTAGGAATTTTCAATATAAGAACAGCATTTAAATGAGTAACAAGATAGTCATTATTGAAACAGGAGCTTATTAAATTAAGAGATAAGTAATATCTTGTTCTTATAAATAAACAATGAGAGGAATAAAAAAATGTCAGAAACTAAAAGAAAATTATCGTTGTTCAGCTTTTTCGCTATGACAGCGTCACTATTTATAACAGTCTATGAATACCCAACTTTCGCTATGTCGGGAATGACACTTATCTTTTTCTTACTTGTCTGTGGACTATTCTGGTTCTTACCAGTTGCATTATGTTCCGCTGAAATGGCCACTATTAAAGACTATCAGGAAGGAGGGATCTTTGGCTGGGTTGGCAAAACCTTAGGTGAAAAATTTGGATTTGCGGCTATATTCTTCCAGTGGTTTCAAATAACCGTTGGCTTTGTGACGATGATTTATTTTATTATCGGTTCCTTATCTTATGCAGTAGGAATACCTGCTTTAAACAGTAACCCTCTATTGAAATTTGCCAGTGTGGTATTGATCTTTTGGATTGCTACATTGCTTCAATTCAAAGGGACAGAAACAACGGCAAAAGTTGCTAAAGCGGGATTTGTGATCGGGATTATTGTCCCTGTCGGACTGATGTTGATTTTAACGATCAAATATATCATGATCGGTGGACATCCAGTTGCACCATCATTTACTGAAAAGGGATTTTTGCCAAAAGGAAAAGATTTCGCAGCACTTGCGTCATTTATGCTCGCTTACATGGGTGTTGAGGCATCTGCCCCTCATATCAATGAGTTAGAAAATCCTAAGAAAAATTATCCGCTTGTGATGTTTATCTTGGTCATCGTCGGTATTATCTTAAGTACGATTGGCGGAAGTGCCGTTTCAATGGTCGTTCCAGCCGATAAATTGTCATTGAATTCTGGAGTTGTTCAAACATTCCAAACCTTGATTTTAGCGGAGAATGGTCAATTAACGTGGGTTGTAAAAATGATTGCAGTCTTAGTCGCCTTTGGTGTGTTAGCCCAAGTCTGTTCATGGATCGTTGGACCGACTGAAGGTTTACGTACTGTCGCACAAAAAGGGTTGATTCCAGCTAGGTTTAAAAAAGTGAATGAGAACAAAGTGCCAGTTCCATTATTGATTCTTCAAGGAATTATCGTCACGATTTGGGCAGCAGTGCTAACTCTTGGCGGAGGTGGCAGCAATGTATCCTTTTTAACGGCCATCTCATTGACCGTTATCATTTACTTAAGTGCCTATGTTCTTTTCTTTGTTGCTTACTTTGTTTTAATATTTAAACGTTCAAATCAAGGACTGGAAAGAACTTATCATGTGCCAGGTGGAAAAATTGGTAAAGCGTTGATCGGCGGAGCAGGATTACTATTGTCTCTTCTTGCGATCGGTTCATCAATGATTGCGCCAAGTGAGTTAAAAGGAAATGAAATTCATACTTACCTCATTACTTTAGGGATTAGCTATCTTGTGACATTAGCGATTCCGTTCGTATTTTATCATTTTTATAGTCGCCATCACAAAGTAACACCAAGCATTCAAACACAAGGGAGTAAAAAGCATGAAAATGATTAAGCAAGAGTTTGTTAATATTTTTAAAAATAAGATTTTATTGATATCTGTTATCGCAATCACATTTATCCCAATTCTTTATGCTGGTTTCTTTTCAAAATCGGTATGGGATCCTTACGGTCGAACAAAAGATTTACCTGTAGCAGTTGTCAATGAAGACAAACCAACAGAAATGATGGGCCAAAAGGTCAACGTTGGGGAGCAAGTTGTAGAGAATCTTAAAGGAAACCATGATTTAAAATGGGAGTTTGTCTCGGCCGATGAAGCAAAAAAAGGGATGGAGGATTTATATTATTATATGATCGTCACGATTCCTAAAGACTTCTCAAAAGATGCCACAACACTTTTAGATAAAGATCCAAAAAAAATGGAGATCACTTATACGACGAATGGTTCACTCAACTATATTGGGGAAGAAATATCCCAAATAGGAGCAACCACGTTAGAAGCACAAGTCCGGGAAAATGTTACTGCATCATACTTGACGGCTGTCAATGATGTTGTGAAAGTAGCTGCTGGAGGAATTGATCAAGCCGCAGATGGCGCTAATCAGTTAGCGACAGGTACGACACAATTAGAAAGTGGATTAGGCCAATATACGGCAGGTGTTTCACAAGCTGCCAACGGTTCAACTCAACTAGCATCTGGTACCAATCAATTAGCTGGAAACATTGGTCCATTAAGTTCTGGCGTTGATCAATTAGATGCTGGGGCTTCAGAATTAAGTTCAGCTCTCAACACAGTCAACGGTAAAGCACAACCTTTAAATACGAAAGTTACTGCATTAAGCGCAGGTTTAAATGAACTTTCCAGAGGGAGCAAAGAATTAGAACAAGCATTGCAAAATGTCGAAAACAGCTTAGATGCTACCTCAAAAGAAACGATTCAACATAATTTAGATCAAGCGAAAGCAGATTTAGATAAAGTGATGACAGATTCAAAAGTATTGGAAAACACTGCGATTGAATCTGGTCAAATTTCAACCGATTTACAACAAGTCAGTGCACAATTAAACGAATTAAATACGAAGTTAGCAATTGATTCAAGTAGTCTTCAAAGCCAAATTACAGCAAGTATCAATCAACACGAAGGTATTGAAGCTGCCACAAAAAGTCAATTGATTGCCGATATCAATGGCCAAATTGCTGCCTTTGAATCAGCTCAAAACGCTAAGATTCAATCAGAAACAGCTTTATTGTCAGCAAATATCCAACAAGCAACAACTTCAGCTGAAAAACTAGCAGTTCAAGCTAGAGCTTTAAGTGAACTAGCAGCAGGAATCTCGGCTAATACAAATAATCTGAAAAATGGGATCAATGAGATTGAAATTGGAACAAATGGTCTATTAGCAGTCGTTGACTTACCACCATTATCAATGAAAGCATCTACCTTGGTAAGCGATTTGGATCAAGCCTCGACTGATTTAACCCTTTTAAGTAATGATTTACCAACTGCCTTATCAGATGTTAATCAATTAGCGACAGGCGGAAATCAATTATCAAATGGATTAGATCAAATGTCAGCACAAATGCCAACTCTTTCAGCTGGCGTAACCCAACTAAATAGTGGTGCTATGCAATTAAATAGTGGTTTAGCTGAATTGACCGACAACTCACCACAATTAATGAGTGGGGTAGATCAATTAGAAGGCGGCTCATCTCAACTAGCATCAGCTCTAGGTGAAGCAGCAGGGATGGCTGGAAAAGCGAATTTAGGAGAAAAGAATATTGAAATGTTCGCTGCACCAGCAGATTTAGAGCTAGATGAATACAGCCATGTAGCAAATTATGGTGAAGCATTATCTCCATATATCATGTCACTTGCGTTATTTGTTGGTTGTCTTGTGTTTAACTTTGTTTTCCCAATTCGCAGAGTATCATTGGCTGGACAATCTGCTCGCAACTGGTGGTTAAGTAAAGTCTCTATTGGTTTTGCCGTTTCAACAGCGATGGCAGTTATTGAAGCTTCATTAATGTTAGCTATCGGCTTACATGTTGACAACATTGGACAATTTTACTTGATGTCCTTTATCAGTGCTTGGGCCTATATGTTCTTAGTCATGTTCTTGGCGATGACCTTCGATAATCCTGGACGATTCATAGCAATGATCTTACTTGTTTTACAACTAGGCGGGGCAGGTGGCACCTTCCCAATGCCATTGACGAACGGCTTCTTCAATGCGATTCATCCATATTTACCAATGTCTTACTCGATTTATGGCTTCCGTGAAGCAATTTCCGGCGGAATCGGTGCACCAATGTTTGATAAAAGTGTCATCATTTTAAGCGTGGTTTTCATTGCTTTCGTGATCCTACTAGGTATCTCTATGAACTGGCTGCAAAAGAAACATTTGGAAGGAAAGTCTGAACTAGATGACAATCAAAAACTATTAGCACTTGAAAATGAATAGTAAAAAGTAATTCAGTCAAACGTATTAAAATCATCAGTAAAATTGTGTCGAAAGAACGGACAGAATAACAAAAATAAAACACCAAATATCCTTGTAAAATAGGAATTGTCAATAAGACAAAAATAAGAAAAGGACGTGACATTATGTGCACAAGTATTTTTACAAAAACGAAAGACAACAAACATCTACTATCAAGAACAATGGATTTTTCATTCCCGTTGGATCCTAGCCCAACCTATATGCCCAGAAACTATACATGGGTTTCAGAAGTCAATGAGCAATCATTTACGAATTCACTTGGCTTTGTAGGAGCTGGACGATTGTTAGGGAGTTCATACTTCGTAGCGGATGGAGTCAACGAAAAAGGACTCTCTATCGCAGAATTATATTTACCAGGAGAAGCAACTTATCAAACAGAAGCGGAGCAAGGCAAAAAAAACTTTGCGCCTCATGAATTAATTTTATGGATTTTAGGAAATTGTGCGACGGTTGAAGAAGTGGCAGAGCATATCAAAGAAATCAACCTAGTTGGGCTTAAGGCACCAATGTTGAATATCATTACACCACTTCATTGGATTATTACAGATGAATCTGGTCGTTGTGTGATTATTGAACCAACTGAAAAAGAACTAAAAATCAAAGAAAATCCAGTAGGAACGATGACAAATACACCTTGTTTCGAATGGCATATTAATAATTTACGTAACTATTTACATGTACGACCAGCTCAATATGAGCCAGCAAGTTTCGGTGATTATGTTGCTTTACCATTCTCACAAGGAACGGGCACAATGGGCTTACCTGGTGGCTATACACCGCCTGAACGTTTTGTTCGAGCAGCGTTCTTTAAAGAACATATCGACCAAGCACAAGATGAAGCAACTGGTGTAACCAACGCCTACCATATTTTAGCAACGGTTCGAATCCCTAAAGGAATTGTTGTAACCTCAGAAGGGGCTCAAGATTACTCTCAATATGTAGGAACAATGTGTAACGAAAGCCGTTCTTACTACTTTAATAGTTACGATAATAGCCAAATCGCTAAAGTAACGATCACAGATGACTTGCTTGAAGTAGATAAACCAATCACTTTTATGGCAGATAAAATTGAAACTTTCAAAACCTTAAATTGATCTTAAGCAAGTTAAAAAATGAAACTTTAAAGGAGACAAAGAAGCGTTCTTGTTTCCTTTAAGTTTCATCATTCAGACATAGAAACAATCAAAAAAACAGCACATAGCAAAAACATAAAAATGATAATGGAGGAAACAAACAATGAGTAATCAAAATAATGAAACAACCCCAATTTTCGGAACAGAAGCATCAAGCGAAGCCGTGGTCATGACAAGTTTACATAAAAATCCGGTAGCACCAGAAGTTGCTTATCGTTTGATCAAAGATCAGTTGATTGATGAAGGAAATGCTCGTCAAAACTTAGCAACTTTTTGCCAGACCTACATGGATCCAGAAGTAACACAGTTAATGGCTGAAACAATGGAAAAAAATGCGATCGATAAATCCGAATATCCGCAAACAGCAGAATTAGAAACTAGTTGTGTCAATGTGCTAGCTGATTTGTGGCATGCACCAGATATGAAGCGAATCATGGGGACTTCTACAGTTGGCTCAAGTGAAGCTTGCATGCTAGGCGGTATGGCGATGAAATTCCGCTGGCGCAACCAAGCAATCAAACGTGGATTAGATATCAACGCACAAAAACCAAACTTAGTCATTTCGTCAGGTTACCAAGTCTGTTGGGAAAAATTCTGTGTCTATTGGGATATCGAAATGCGTGAAGTACCGATGGATAATGGACAATTAAGCATGAATATCGATAAAGTGTTGGATTATGTAGATGATTATACAATTGGAATCGTCGGGATTTTAGGCATTACATACACTGGTAAATTTGACGATATCAAGGCATTAGATGCTTTAGCAGAAAGCTATAATAAAACACATGAACATGAACTTGTAATCCACATCGATGGTGCCAGTGGCGCAATGTTTGTACCATTTGTAGACCCAGAATTAGAATGGGATTTCCGTTTGAAAAATGTTGTCTCTATCAACACATCTGGTCATAAGTATGGTTTAGTGTATCCAGGTGTTGGCTGGGTCCTGTGGCGTGATAAAGAATATTTACCCGAAGAATTGGTTTTCGATGTTAGCTACTTAGGCGGACATATGCCGACAATGGCTATCAACTTTTCTAGAAGTGCCAGCCAAATTATTGGACAGTATTACAATTTCTACCGTTATGGATTTGATGGATACAAAGAACTTCACACGCGTACCAAAGAAGCTGCTGTAAGTATTGCAAATGCAGTGGAAGCAACAGGTCTGTTTGATATTTATAACGACGGTGAAAACTTGCCGATCGTCTGCTATACATTGAAAGAAAATGCAGATGTAGAATGGACACTGTATGATCTAGCCGACCGTCTACAAATGAAAGGATGGCAGGTTCCAGCATATCCTTTACCGAAAGATTTAGATAATCAAGTGATTCAACGATTTGTCTGCCGCGCCGATTTAGGACAAAACATGGCAAACGCTTTGATTAGAGATTTTGAGCAATGTGTGGAAGATTTAAATAGTGCTAGAATTTTATATCATGAAAAAACAGAGGCACATGTACAAGGATTTACCCACTAATATAACCGCTTGAAGGGAGCACAAAGAGTATGACAAACGATGAAGTTATTGAACTTATTGCCAAAACCTTAGAAATGTTAGATCTGGAGTTAGCCTATTTAAAAGCAAATGAAGCAACAAGCAAAAGACAAAGTATGAAGTTGTGGTTTGAAGAAAAAAAAGCAATTTATGAAGTAAAACGTATTTTGCATGAAATTAATTATTATGATCAATACAATGAGGAAGAGTCGAATCAGATCGTCCAAGGATACCTAACACAGGTTCTAAATGTAAGTGAGTAATCAATCGTCCATCGAAATTTCAGCTCTTGGCTTTAGGCAAATAACAAGTGTTTATCTCAGTAGTAATTTGAATTTTGAGTGTAGAGTAAAAGAGATTTTTTCTCTACACTTGATGATTAATTCAGCAAAATAAAAAATAGGAGTGAATCGTATTGAAAAAGGTTTCAACAGTTATTTTTGCTACAATTTTAGCAACACAATTATCATTGTCAGTACCAGTTTCGACATTTGCCAATGAATATACAGAGGAAACAGAATCAAATGAAGTTCCAGAGAAACAAGAAATACAATCGCTTTTACTGATGGAAGAGCAACATATCCAAGTCGAAAAAGCAACGGAGGATTTTATTTTAAACATTGGTGAACAAGCTAAAATGATAGCAAAAGAGCATGATCTATATGCTTCAGTCATGATAGCTCAAGCCATTTTGGAATCTGATTCAGGACGCAGTGAACTAAGTCAGATGCCCTATTTTAATTTATTCGGAATTAAAGGAGCATACGAAGATCAAAGTGTTTCTTTTCAAACAATTGAAGATAACGGAACAGGTCAAATGTATCAAATTGAAGCAGCCTTTAAACAATATCCTAGTTATAAAGAATCATTTGAAGATTATGCAGAACTTTTAAGTGGTGAAAATCCTATTTTTACGGACACACTAAAAAGTTCGACAGAGAGCCATCACCAAGTGACTTTAGCACTCACAGGAACCTATGCCACCGATAGCGCGTATAATCAAAAACTTGACGAAGTGATTCATATTTATGATCTAACAAAGTACGATCAAGAGGGCGCGTTAACGCCTTATTTTGGTGGAGAATTTGAGCCATATAATCATGTGAATTATGATAGCGCAAATAGTTATGCAGCAGGTAATTGTACACAATATGTTTATAATCGGATCACTCAATTAGGTGGGACTATCGGTTTAACAATGGGAAATGGTATGGATTGGGGAAGCGCAGGTATTGTACAAGGATATGAAGTGTCAAATATACCCAAAGCTGGAACAGCTGTCTCTTTTCAACCAGGGATAGCAGGAGCTGATGGGACATATGGACATGTTGCTTTTGTGGAAAATGTGGGAGAAGATGGTGTAATTGAAATCTCAGAAATGAATGCAGTTGGTGTTGGGATCGTTTCGACACGAACCATTGATTCTGAAACCGCAGCTCAATTGGTTTATATAACACCTAAATAATAAATAGAAGCAGAAAAGAGAACAGTAAAAACTACATTTCCCTTTTCTGCTTCTATTTTTATACTATGAAACTTGGCTTTTTAATTGCGCAACAAGCTTGAGTTTTCTTTCAATTTCGATAAAGTCTCTTAACTTGATTGGAAAATCAAACAGATGAACTTTATAAGTAAATCGCTGCTCTTCTTCAATGGTATTAGGAATATTTGTGAGTACGATATCTGATTGTTGTAATTGTTGATCCTTTAAAAATATAATATTAAAATCATGTTTGAACCGATCACTTATTTTAGTTATGATCGTTTGTTTCACAAAGAAAGGCAGATCACTGTCTAGAAAAATTCTGATCGGCGGTTCATAATAATTTAGTGGTGAAATCGAAGAGAACAAGAGAATGTATTTTTGGGCTAGAAATTCATGTGATAAAAAGAGTGTAATACCAGTTTCTTCATGCAATTCATTAATAAAAGAATTGAGTTTTTCTTTCAATGCAGGATAGTCATAATCAGCTTCATGCATAATTTGATGCCCATCGATATCAACTTGAAGCTGATTAAACACTTTACAGAAAAGATGAGCGCAAAAACTAGTTAAGAAAAATCGCTCACGCAACTCTTCTGGAATGGGCATCAATTTCTCATGGAATCGTTTAACAAATAAGTGGGTTGCTTGAAAAATATCTGATTGGCATTTTTCATGATAATCAAAAACGCGTTGTTTCAATTCCTCAGATTCAAATACTTTGATTTTCATTTGCAACAGTAGCACATAAAAGCACATTTCCGATTCAACATGAATATGATACATTTCTACTAAATCAGTCATCACAGGCAATGTTTGCATTAATGCTGGAAGATTAACATAATTTTTCCATTCAGGATCCAATTCAATCACATGATTTTTTCTAAAACGGATTAAGTTGATTGCTAACATATAGGCCATTTGTTTTCTTTGAATATTTGAAAACTTTAATTTGAAGGCCTCAGAAAAATTGTCAACAGTTTGATAGGCCTTTCGTTGATCGATGGAATCAAATGGCCAAATAACACCTTTAAACGCTACCCAACCAATAATATAAGCAATAATTCGAATGTTTTTTTCTTCTCCCATAACTTGGAAAGAACTACGAGACAAGGATAAACTATATAAATCAAAAAATACATTTATTTTTTTTAAGCTCTTTCGAACAGCATTTTCGCTAACAAAGTAAGTCATAGCGTATTTTTTTACAGAGTAGAATTCTTCAAACATAATCTTTTTCAAAATCTGTATGGTTTCATCTGTTTCCAAAATATATGTCTTAAACTCTATATAATTACTGCCTGATTCTGTTTCTAACTGGACTCCATTATATTTTTCATAGTTTAATTGAATATAACTATCTTTTACCTCATTGTACTCAGCAACCGTATCTTCCAATTGGTGAATATAACGTTGGATCGTCCGCTCTACGACATTTAAACGCAAACTTAATTCATTGACGCTATACCATCGATGACTTTCAGAAATGATTTCCAATAATTTCAACATGATCTTATTTTGATCTTCTAGTAAATCAAAAATATCTTCTTCCAAATGGATGACCTCCCAATCGATAAATTTAAGTGATAGATAGTATCAATGTACCACCTTTTTCAAAAAAAGTGTACTCTTATCTTCTGCAATAAGAGGAATGAATTCTTGCAGGTTACGTCTAGTTATTTTGGATGGAAGAGAGGCACTTGTTTCTTTACTTTTTAAGGACACAATGGTAGTCTATAATTGTTATCATAGAAGTAGGTAACGCCTAAAAATTAAATAGAACCCATCACAAAGGGGAGCCATGGCTGAGAATGAGTAACAACTCTAAACCCTTGAACCTGTTCGTTAGTACGAGCGTAGGAATTGTGATGGAGTAAATAAATACGTTTACTCCTCCTTTGTGAATTGGTCGTTCTAAAAGGAGGAGTTTTTTTATGCAAAGAACATCAGAGTTACGTATTTGGATCGAAGGGACGATCGTTGCGGCCATTGCAATGGTCTTATCCTTTATTCCGACAAACATTGGGAGTAGTTTTTCAATTTCACTGGGGATGATTCCAGTCACTCTTTTCGCTTTACGAAGAGGGGCCAAAGCAGGATTCTTTTCTGCATTTATCTGGGGATTGTTGCATTTTCCAACGGCGCAAGTGTATTATTTGATGCCTGTTCAAGTGATTATTGAATATATTTTAGCTTTTGGCTTTGCAGGTTTTGCAGGAGTTTATAGTGGTAAACTGCAACAGGCTATCAAAAATAAAGAGTATATGAAGAGTAGTCGGATTATTATTTATGCTTCTTTTTTCGGCACGCTTATGCGTTATTTTTGGCATTTTATTGCGGGTGTTGTGTTTTGGGGAAGCTTTGCGCTTTGGGGCATGAATCCTTGGCTATTCTCCTTTGTGATGAATGGCTTGAGTGGGATCGCTACAGCAATAGCAACCTCTGTTGTGTTGTTGTTACTCCTTAAAATCAATCCAACTTTATTTATTCCTACTAACATGTCACGAATGAGCCAACAGGATAACGGTGTTGAATAATACAATTCTGATGTAGAAATAGTTAAGGGCTAAAACATACACGTTTTAGCCTTTTTTTTGTTTTACGAATAAAAAAATATTTTGTTGAAACCCACAGGTAATTTTTTTACACTATTAGGGTGAAGAGGTGAGGAAATGGGGAAGTTTAGCTATTCAGAGCGTTCATTGATCAAAAAAGCAATCAAAGGAGACACAAATGCATTAGGGAAAATTTTACATAAAAATCATGAGTACATGTATAAAATGGCCTACATCTATATAGGCAATAAAGAAGATGCTCTGGATATTATGCAAGAAGCAACGATTCAAGCTATGAAATCGATTCATACACTGAAAGAACCTAGCTATTTTTTAACTTGGTTTTGTACGATTATGGCAAGACTAGCAAGTAAAGTGATCAATCAAAAGATCAAAATCCGTGAGTTGCAGAACAATCCAGAATTTGAAGAACCAACCGATTTATCTAAAAACAAGAATCAAGCCATTGATGTACTAGAAGCTGTAACATCATTAGAAGATAAATACCGCTTGATTTTGCAATTATTTTATTACCAAGATTTTTCAGTTAAGGAAATCAGCGAACTCTTAAACATGCCGGAAGGAACAGTTAAAACGAATTTAAAACGAGGACGTGACGCACTAAAAAAAAACTTAGGGGAGGATTATTATGTCTGATAACGAGAAAAAAATTTTACAAAAAGCAATGAAACAAATCGAAGTACCGGAAGAAGAAGCACTTACAGCATTAGGGATAGGATCTGGTCAAAGAAAAAATAGAGTCCGTAACTTTCGCTATAAATCGGGAGAAATCATTTTATCTAGTATAGTGATCATTGCTTTTATTTTCGTTGGCACCGTAATGTGGACGAAAGCGAAAGAAACTAACAATAAACCAAGCACTTCAGCCTCTACTGCAACTGAAAGAAAAAAAGAAACGCCAGCGAATATTTTACAGTCAACTAAATACTGGAAAGTTCAAAATGAAGAGAATTATTATAGTTTTAGCAATGACAAGGTGCGAATAATAGAACATTATTTTTCACTTTTCACGACGAACTATACCTTTAAGGGGGATCAATTGGATATTATATATGATAGCTTTAATGAAGCCGATGTTCCAATAGAAGAAATTCATTCTTATCAAGTAAAGAAAAATGGCAGTAACTTAGTATTAGAACCCAAACTTGCTGAGGATAAACGTCTTATTTTAGAACCACATAATGAAGAAATTTTTCCATATTCAGAAGAAAAAATCAAAAATCTTAAACCAGCTATCGATCCAGAATTAACCAAATATGCTTCTTGGACATCGTCGATCAAGGGCAATCGTCAAAATAGTACGCTAATGTTTGATGGATTTCTTATGAAAGAACGGATTGATGGGGAAGAAGACTGGGTGACTTGGACCTATGAAATTGAGGGGAATCATTTGGTAGTGAATTATGGCGGGTATACGGTAAGTCATGATATGTATTGGGATGGTGATACTATTATTTTATGGCAGGTATCTAATTCACTTCAAAAATCAGATGATAAGGAAGAATATAAAGAAGAAATTGTTACGATTCTTCAGCCGAATAAATAGTTTTTTGAAATCTGATTTGATTTTGCAAACATTATTATGTGTAGTAGTAAATAATAGCTGGCATATTAAAACTGAAAGAGATACCAAGATGATTTAATTGAGTCATGTTCTGAGGAAATAAAAAAGGTGTTTTACTCTTAACAAAAATAGTAGTTGAATAAACAATAGCAGAATCAATCACTAAATTTAGTGGTTGGTTTTTTTATGAGTTACAAGTTTACGAAGTTTTACTAGTTTATAAAGTTTTATTTTTTAATCTACCCCAACATAAGAAGAACAAAATATGGTGGAAAAGCATGTGCCATAAAAATCACTTTCCGCTTTTTTACAAAGAAAGACCACCAGCTAATTTAACTGATGGTTTTCAACTAATAATCTTTAATTTACATCTTCATCCAATTTGGTTCCAAAGTATTACCATCTGGATCTTGCACTTCAAGTCCAAACATCATATCCTCAGGAATCCCCATATCCACTTTATAAAAATCGCCGCCATTTGCTTTGGCTGTCTCGCCAAATTTCTTCACAGCATCAGCACTTTCCATACTAAATGCAACCAAAACACCGCTAGTTGTTTTCGCATCTGCAATTTTTTTATCTTTAATAAATTTACTATAGAAGTTATGATTTAATAACATGATCCAAAAATTATCATCCCAAACCATTGAACTTGTTTCTTCATTAGAAAAATCCACGTTTTGCTTAAAACCTAACTTTTCATAAAACTCAGTAGAACGCTTTACATCAGTAACTGGGAAATTTACAAAAACCATTGTTGACATAAAAATCCAACCTTCTCTCTTTTTTTGTATTTATTACGCTTAGAGCATCTCATGCGCACGTTTTTTTGTCAAAGATATAAGACGCAATCAGGTGAAAAAATTGACTGTTGCAATAGAACCTCATTATAATATAATCACACTGATAAAGATCAGCGAAGTGAGGCAAGGAGGAAGTACAATTAATAACAAGACGATGATAACAAGTGCAGTTGCAATTTTACTGCTGATTTTTGGTATTAGTTTTAGCATTATGTGGTTCGTGAACAAAAACAATGATACTGCACAAACAAAAAGAACGGAAGAAACGAAACAATCAAGTACAGAAGTGGCAGAGGAAAGTCAGACCGCACAAAGCAATCAGGACACTTCTTTAAAGGGTCAAGAAAAGAAAATCAAAGACTTAATTGCATCAATGAGTTTGGAAGAAAAAGTTGGACAGCTCTTTCTAGCACGAGTACCTATTGAAGCGCAGCAAGAGAGCATTCAGGAGTATCACTTAGGCGGTTATCTGTTATTTGGGCGTGATATCGAAACTGCAACACCAGATTCATTGAAGGAAAAAATTTCCTCTTATCAAAAAGTAAGCAAGATTCCACTTTTTATTGCTTCAGATGAAGAGGGCGGAACGGTTTCACGTTTAGGTGGTGGAAATGGTTTAGTATCAGAACCATTTAAATCACCTATGGAAATTTATCAAGAAGCTGGATTGACAGGGATTCGTTCTGATATTCAAAAAAAATCAGAAGTGCTTCGCTCATATGGCATTCACGGCGGCTTATTTCCAGACGCTGACGTTGCGACTGACCCAGAAGCGTTTATCTACGATCGGACACTAGGATTAGACGCTGAAAAAACGAGTGAATATGTCAAGACCAGTGTAGAGGAATTAAAGAAACAAAGGATCGCTTCAACATTAAAACATTTTCCAGGATATGGGGATAATCGTGATTCCCATGTCGAAATCGTCTATGATACGAGGGACCTTGAGACGTTACGCAGTAATGATTTTCTACCGTTTAAAGCTGGAATTACAGCGGGTACAGACAGCATCATGGTTTCCCATAATATTGTGACCAGTATTGATGATACGATGCCAGCATCTATTTCTCAACCTGTGCATGATTTATTGCGAAACGAGTTAGGCTTTCAAGGCGTGATCATGACTGATGATATGGATATGGCAGGATTAGCTGATTTTATCTCTCAAGAAGAGGCAGGACTCGCTGCATTGAAAGCTGGAAATGATCTGATTTTATCCTCTTCATTTCAAGAGCAGATTCCTTATGTTTTACAAGGAATCGAGCAAGGGACTTATTCAGAAGAAGCGTTGAATCAATCGGTTTATCGTGTGTTAAAGATGAAAAGTGATTTAGGATTGTTGAAAGAGTAATGAGAAAAAACTGTTTAGCATTAATTAATGCTAAACAGTTTTTTGTTAACTAAGGAGTCAAATCAGTTTTGGATTCATTTTTTGATAATTATCCAATTTATAAGCCAAATTCCGATCATAATCTTGATTGAAAAAACTAAGATATAAACTATCAAAAATATACATCAACGACATCCGTGTTGAGAAGGATGAGATCTTGTTATAATGATTTTCCAGTGAAGAGAAGAGAAAAACACCATCCACTTTTTCATTTAGTAAAGGACTATTTTTTGAAGTAATCAACAAGATTTTACTATTATTTTGCTTTAAAATTTCCAGAATTTTTTTGACACTAGAACTGCGGCCACCATAAGAAACAACGATTGCTAGATGAGTGGGTGTACTATTTGCGGCAGATAGATTTTGCATATAATCATCGATCGGTACATTGATTTGCTTACCTATTTCCTGCATTTGAAACTGGAAGTTTTGGGCAAAATAAATATTGGCAGATGTGGCATAAACATCGACAAATTCAGCGTTTTTAAGTAGCTCATCATTTAAAGCCATTGAATCAAAATTATTTGTATCGATGGTTGATTGAACCGTTTGGTCATAAACCGTTTTTAACTTTTTAGTCATGGCGTAATGATTATCTTCAGCCGAAATAGGGTAATCGATGTCGATGATGTGTTCACTTGTATGTTCGTTTAAATAGCTAACCAAGGCGAATTTAAGATCATTTAAGCCATCTAGGTCCAATTTATTGATCAAACGATAAATCGTTGACATTGATACATAAGAATGATCGGCAAGTTCTTTGGGAGAAAAGCGAATAACTTTTTCTGGAAAATCAAGAATATAAGTAACGAGTGCTTCTTCACTTGTTGTAAGTTTATCTAAGTTTTTTAATTTGAGCATTAAATTCATCGCAGAAAACACCTTTCAGTCTGTTTCGTATAAATGAATTATAACTGATTATCACGTATTATGTGAGGAAAAAAATAGAGTAGGATTTTTTATCCCCACTCTATTTTTATTACAATAATTCAGATAACGCTTTGGCAATCCCATCTTCATTGTTTGATAAAGTGATTTTATCTGCAGCACTTTTTAACTCTTCAACAGCATTTCCCATCGCAACGCCCATTCCAGCATAATTGATCAAGGATAAATCATTGTGGCCATCACCAAAAGAAATAATATGTTCTTGATGGATGCCTAAAGGTTTGAGTGTTTGTTCCAAAGCGTTTGCTTTATCGATTCCTTGATCCGTAAATTCAAAATACATCGGTGCCGAGAACACACCACTAACAGATTGTTCAAAAGGAGCATAAATTTTCTGCCAGTTTTCTTGTAAATACTCAGGTTGAGCTGCGACAAGAATTTTATGCAATGGAAAATCAACAAAAGCAGCTAAATCTTCTTTTTCACATAATTGGAAGTTTCCGCCACGTGATTCGTATTCAATAATATTGAATAATCCATCGGAGAAGTCCAGATCCAACATCCCATCAAATACATTGTTGACATACATATACTCGTCTTTTGCAATCATTGGTTTGACGTCGAATTGTTTGAGATGTTCTAAAATATTTTTGCTGTTTTCAATTGAAAGAGGCTGACTGAATAATTCTTTTTGTGTGCGGACATCAAGAACATGTGCGCCGTTATACGAAACGATCAGCCCATTGTGCTGATCCATTTGAAGTTCCTCCACATATTTCAACATACCAGGAGTCGGTCTGCCAGATGCTAAAATTACTTTGATGCCCTCTTTTTGAGCAGTAATCAATGCCTCTTTTGTTTGAGTGGTCAGTTTTTTTTCATCATTTAAAAGTGTTCCGTCAATATCTAAAACAATTGCTTTTACATCCATTTCATTTCCTCCGTTAATCCAAAATTTTAAATAGTTAATTCTAAACGGTTTCCCTCTGGATCCGCAATCACAGATTCATAATAACCATCACCTGTTGTACGAGTTGGACTTAATAATGTATAACCTTCCATGACCAATATATTCGTGAGGTTATCAACATTCTCTTTGCTTCCTAAAGAAATCGCTAAATGAGCAAAACCCAGTATTTCATCTCCTGAGTTGCGGTCAATAACATCGTTTCGTTGCATGATCTCAAGTCTAGCACCGTCAGAAAAAGTTAAAAAATAAGAATGGAAACTTGTCTTTGTATTGTGGTAAAGTTCAGAAGCTTGGGCGTTGAAATACGTTTCATAAAAGTTCCGCATATTTTCCAAATCTTTGACCCATAAACCGATATGTTCAATTTTCATTGTATAATCTCCTTTACTTTGAAATACAGGAAACAACTGTTTTGACTGTATTTCTATATTAGAATGAATGTGGATAGATAAGATATTGTTTATGACTATAGTATAAGTCAAAGTGAGCTCTTATAGAGCTAAATAGCTGATTTTGATAGAAAATTATCAAAAATGAGGCAAAAAATTTTATGAATGTGAAAAATTATTTTCACTGATATTCGTTTTTTTAGTTCTATGTCCATGATTTTTAAAAGACGGACATTCGATTCTTGACAATTAGTAAATCACCATGCTATAGTAAACTCAATAAAAAACGAAGTGAGGGATCCGTGCGTTGAAAAATTAAGTCAATTTGTTGAAGCTGCATTCAGACTGTAACTTGAGAAATCTCAGGGGAGCAGTGTGCAGATTTTCAGGATTGGCATTATTTTTTAGCGTATGGGTCTTTTTGTGTACTCGTAAACCTGTTGCCGGTTCTGAAAAGAACAGAAGGAATAAAAACAACTTCCTTCCGCTTTTCTTAATGAGGTGAGACTATGTCAAAAATCGAAATTAAAAATATAACCTTCGGGTACGATACTCAAGGAACTTTACTATTTGAGCAAGCAAATCTAAACTTTGATACACAATGGAAATTAGGACTGATCGGCAGAAATGGTCGTGGGAAAACGACATTACTTAAAATTTTACAGAATCAGCTAGCTTATAGCGGTCAAATTATTCATCAATTAGACTTTCTCTATTTCCCACAACCAATTAAAAATAAGCAGCAACTGACCTATTATGTGTTAGAAGAAATCAGTGATTTTGAACAATGGGAAATTGAGCGGGAGTTAAATCTTCTACAAGTTGATCCAGAAATTCTATGGCGTGATTTTGAAACACTTTCAGGTGGTGAACAGACCAAAGTCTTATTAGCGCTGCTGTTTATTGACGATCATCATTTTCCTTTGATCGATGAACCAACCAATCATTTGGATATTGTCGGACGCAAGCAAGTAGCGGATTATTTGAAAAAGAAACGCCAGGGCTTTATTGTAGTCAGTCATGACCGTTCGTTTGTAGATGAAGTGGTCGACCACGTATTATCTATTGAAAAAAGCCAGTTAGAGCTTTATCAAGGAAATTTTTCTGTTTATGAAGAACAAAAGAAAATCAAAGATGAATTTGAATTTGCACAAAATGAAAAATTAAAAAAAGAAGTCAGTCGTTTGAAAAGAACAGCTGCTGAAAAAGCAGAGTGGTCTCGTTCCAAGGAGCAAGATAAATATGGAAAAGCTTCTGAAAAAGGCAGTGGAGCAATCTATGATACTGGTTTTATCGGTGCAAGAGCAGCTCGTACAATGAAACGTGCAAAGACGATCGAACATCGAATGGAAACACAACTGTCAGAAAAAGCAAGTTTATTAAAAGATATCGAGTACATTGATCCGCTGACGATAAATTATCAGCCAGGGCATCATAAACGATTACTAACAGTCGAAAATCTAACGTTGGGTTATCAGGAGCAAGACTTGTTTAACAAAATATCTTTTGAGTTAAACCAAGGACAACGGATTGCTTTAGCCGGGCAAAATGGTTCTGGAAAATCATCGATTATCAAGTTTTTACTAGGTCATTTTGATGGTGAAAGTCAAGGCGTGATCCTTCGTCCAGATAAACTAAAAATTAGTTATGTTCGTCAAAATTATGAAGATAATCATGGGACATTACTGGCGTTTTCAGAAGAACAAGGACTTGACCACCAAGCGTTTCTCAATAACCTGCACAAACTAGGCATGGAAAGAGAAGTCTTTCAAAATCGCATTGAACAAATGAGCATGGGGCAGCGCAAAAAAGTCGAGTTGGCAAAATCATTAGCGCAACCAGCGGAATTGTATATTTGGGATGAGCCATTAAATTATTTAGATGTTTTCAATCAGGAACAATTGGAAAAGCTGATTTTATCGGTAAAACCGACAATGCTGATTGTAGAACATGATCAATCTTTCTTGGAAAAAGTCGCGACACAAGTGATTACTTTAACTAAAAATAACTAAATCTAACCTGTCAAAGACTTCATACTAAAGGGGGTGTTTGACAGGTTTTTAGTCATTTATTTTATTGACAAGATCAATAATAAAGTATATTCTATAAAAGAACATTCATTCGGTATGTTTTTTAGAAAGAGACTAAAAAATGGCAAAAAGATACGATACCGAAGCAATAGTTCCAGATATTTTAGCTGTCACAACGCGTCTGTTTGTACAAAAAGACTATGAAAAAACGATTTAAGACATTGTTAATGAATTAGATGGTTTATCTCGTGGTGCGATTTATCATCATTTTCGTTGGCGTAGTGAGAAGGCTTATCCACAATGCAGCGTATTTTGATGTAATCAGTGAACGTACAGACCTTAAGATGTAGCATCTATTATTGGAGACCTTATTTAATAAAGAAGTTGGGGCGTCATTTCAGTTAGCGTATTCTTTATTTTATAATCCAAAGTTTTTTATGATGTATATTATGAATAATAATGATGTCTTATCTCCTCAAATTGAACGCTACATCAATGAAGGAAATAAGGATGGGTCTTTGAATGTGGAATACCCAAAACAAGTTTCAGAAATCATTGTTTTGCTTTTAGGAACTTGGTTTATCGTCGCGCTATTTCAAATACGATCGAAACATTTTGGGATAAACTTTATGCAACCAAATATGTACTAGAGGGAATTAAGCTTAACTTGTTAAGTGATGAAATAATGGAGAAAATTATAATTGGGATAAAGGAGAAAGAGGTTTAAAATGAAAAAAAACAAAAAGCACGGAATCAGACGTGTTCTGAATATTTTAAAGAATGTTCTATTAACCATTTTAGGGTTGTTTGTTGTAACGATGGCGGGAATTTATATTGTAAATCAAGTCAGTCTGCGAAATGAAGCGAGTCGAATCAAGGATTATGGTGAAAAAATAAGCATTTTTGATGGCACAATAAATGTGCTTGATGAGGGGCGGGGAAAAGAAACGATCGTGTTGCTTCCGGGTTATGGAACAGCTAGTCCTGGATTGGATTTTAAACCATTGATTAGTGAATTAAAAAATGACTATCGAGTCGTTACGATTGAACCATTTGGATATGGATTAAGTAGCCAAACGAAACGAGAACGAAGTGCTAAAAATATGATTGAAGAGATCCATACCGTTTTAGAAAAATTAGATATCGATTCTTTTATATTAATGGGACATTCGATTGCTGGAATCTATGGATTGAATTATGTGAATACGTATCCTGAAAACGTCAAAGCATTTGTAGGAATCGACTCTAGTCTACCGAATCAGCCATGGCCTGGGTTTGATGATAGCTTATCTAATTTTATTCAAAAATCTGGATTAATGAGAGTATTCATTAAATTAAGTCCAGAAAGTTTCAAAGTTAAAGGAATGGATGATGAAACATATGAGCAATTGCGTATGCTGAATCTGAAAAATCTGAGTAACAACAATGTCCGAAAAGAAGGAAAAGCGTTAGATGAATCGTTTAAAGAATCAAAAAAACTAGCTTTTCCAAAAAATATGCCATTACTTTTATTTGTAGCCAAAGAAAATAATGGTGCTTTAGAAAATTGGTTCGAACTTCATGAAGAACAAGCGGCTACTGTTACTAAAGGAGAAGCTGTCGAGCTTACTGGAACGCATTATCTTCACCATAACCAATCTAAAACGATTGCAGAAGACTTGAAAAAATTTATGAATGAATAACAAATAATAGAGTACAAATCGTTGTTTTAAAAACAATAGATTTGTGCTTTATTATTTTGCTTAGGTTTAAAGTATTTTCTAGTATTGTTATTCCTAGTTATCTTTGCCATAATAATAGTAGAAGATAGATAACTAAATGATTAGGGAGAACTGAGAAAGTGAGTTGGGGTTATGAATTGTTGGGAAATTTTGGAGTTAGAACCAACTTCAGATAAAAAGAAAGTCGAACAAGCATATGAAGCAAAGCTAAAGATGATCAATGTGGAGGAAGAACCACTCGCGTTTCAAAAATTAAAAGAAGCCTTTGATTCAGCGATTTTCTTATCAGGAACGCTTATTGAAAGCAATCGACCAGTGGAATTTAGTAAACCTTCAATTGAAACGGATACAGCTGTCGAATCAAATACTAAAGGGTGGCCAGTAGAAGAATCACAAGAGGTTCCATCTGAAAATGAAAAGCCAAAACAAGAAAATAATGTCATTGTTTTTAAGCAAGAATTAGCAACAGTTTACGAAAAAATGGATTTTTTTTCAGACGTAGAAAAATGGACACCGTTATTTTCAAATGAGTTGGAATGGACAAATGCTGAGTACGATGAGATAGCCGAAATAATACAAACGTTTTTACGATTAAACTATCGTGTACTATCAGGACAGATCATTGATTATTTAGACACTTTTTGTGACGTTGATTCTTTAGCTAAAGAACATAAAACTGATAATGATTTTCGTTATATTTGGACACAAATCAAACATGTGCCGCCGTTTTCATTTGATATTTATCAAGATATTTCCAAAGAAGAACGGATCGAGTATTTTACTAATCGCTATGAATTATTTCAAATAGTGGAGGGTGCTGTTCCAAATCAGAGCTCTTGGTCTGACCGATTGCATATGTGTAGGACACTCACTACAAAAGATTATGACGTGATCACTTTACAAATTTCCTATCTATTACTAAATGATTTTAGAATGGAACAGGATCAAACAGTCATTGAATTTAAAGGACTACTTAGTGAGGCCATTGCTTTAAAAAGAAATAAAACAAGTGCCTTTTTTAGTGCCTATTATGCATGGGTCAAACAAAAGGGCTCCACTAATGACGTGTTGATATATGATAAAAGTGAGTTGACAATACCTACAACAACGGTTAATTTACTAATGGGATATGTGTATTTCAAACTAAGACGTTACTCTCATGTAAAGGAATGCTGGGAAGAATTAAGCAAAAAGAACCCGACATTGTTTAGACCACAAGAATTAGCTATGCTGCAACCGATAGATGTAAAGCATGTTCCACAAAAAAATCAAAAGAGTATGTGGCGTTATGTAGGGGCTGTTTTCTTATTACTTATCGCTCTTTCTAAAATAAGTGGAATTGTTTCAAGAAATAACGAACGGAATTCGTATTCCTCACTATCTGATATCCAAAGCTCATTTAAAGAAGAAAATAATTTGGAGACCAATAATGTTACAGCTGATCTTTTGGAATTGAAAGAAAGTGAAAATCTTTATGAGCAGTTTATCTATTATTTTTACATTGACCGAGAAGATGAAGATCGAGCAAGTTTTATCGAAGCAAACACAGTCGGTCAAGCGAAAGAAATGGCTCAAAGCATGACAGTTTCTGAATTACCTGAAATAATGATCGATTCTAGATATGATTTTTATGCTTCACCAGATAATGTTGCCGGCTATGGTCCTGTGACCGCACTTACTCTTTTAGACGAAGAGAAGCCGTTCATTATCCTCCAAGAAGACAAAGAAGAAAGAATCTCTGCTATTTTTGGAGATGGCTGGGAAGTATTAGCTAAAGATAAATTCGAAGCATTATGGGCTGATATTCAAGTTCGACCAATGATGTCGCAAAAATTCTTTGTTGTGTATTATTTATTATCGGATGAACGCAATGAGAATTTAAAGGACAATCCAGAATATGCAACAGAAAATGTAAAAAAATTATTAGAGAAGAATCGTTCGATGCCGATAGCCAAAGAGTTTGAAGCCGGTACTTGGCAAATCAGTCAAGATGAAGAGGATAAACTATACACAATCATCAACGATAAAAATGATGAACATCGGTTTATTTTATCTTACGATGAGTATGGCCGTTTAGAGCATATTTATGGAGATGAATGGGAAACGATCGACGATACGAAGAAAAAAGCGATTTATGATAATGCCGAAGAAGAAAAAATTGGTGTTTATTGATTGTTTACTAAAGAGAACATAAAAAAGTTACGATTGAAAAGTTTAAATTTCAGTTGTAACTTTTTTTCTGAGTTAAAGTAGATGTTTTTTTAAAATGATTTTTATCGAAAAAATTAAAAATAAAACAAATTTTGTGTATAATAAAGAGGTTATTGATTTTCAAAATTTAATTAAAGTAAAAAAAGAAAGAAGTGTGAACAGTGGAAAATATTCTTAGTTTATTAGGCGTTTTGATCGTCATTGTCGGTTTTGCAATGAAACTAGATTCGATTTTGATTGTAATGATTGCCTTAGTTGTGACGGCACTCGTCGGAGGAATTGGTTTAGAAGGAATGTTCGAAATCCTAGGTACAAGTTTTGTCAGCAATCGAGGAATGGCCATTTTCATTATTATTATGTTGGCTACAGGAACTTTAGAAAGAAATGGTTTAAAAGAATCAGCAGCATCATTGATTCGCCGCTTTAAAAAAGTTTCCGCCGGGTTGATCATCGATATTTATGGCGTTTTTCGGATGATTTTTGCTGCATTCAATGTCAGTTTCGGTGGCGTTGCAGGATTTGTCCGTCCAATTATTTTACCAATGTCGATCGGAGCTGTTGAATCTCAAAATTTAGAGTTAAACAAAGATTACGAAGAAGAGCTCAAAGGAATGGCTTCGGCAATGGAAAATATTTGTTGGTTCTTTGGACAAGTATTATTTATCGGCGGTTCAGGGGGCTTGCTAGTTCAATCAACCTTAAAAGAATTAGGGTATGAAGTGACGTTAGTGCAATTGGCTGCTGTTGAAATTCCTGTGGCACTTGTGGCATTAGTTACAGCGAGCATTTATTTTTATACGAAAGACCGTCGTTTGATGAAAAAATATTACGGTGACATCGAGAAGAAAGGAGAACAAGCATGAGCTATTTTATGAATTCAGAAGTACTGCTTGGTGAGAAATTATTAGAAGTTTTATATATCCTGATGGGCTTGATTTTGATTTATACTGGTATTAAGAATTTATTTGATAAAAGTAATCCCCATCGTTACGGAACAAGTTACTTTTGGTGTGCATTAGGGATCGTGATTGCCGGTGGCCGTTTTATTCCAGCAATGATTAGTGGGATCTTGATTTTTTCTATGACGATTCCAGCAATCTTGAAAAAAGTCAGTAAAGGCAAAAGTAAGTTACCCTCTAAAGAGTATATGCAAAAAATGTCAGATAAGTTAGGGATGAAAATATTTGTCCCAGCATTAAGTATTGGTGTATTTGCTATTATCTTTGCTTTATTTACAAAACTTGGTGCGTTAGTTGGTGTTGGAGTCGGCGTTTTAGTAGCAATTTTGATTTTGATGTTTTATTCTAAAAATAATAAACCAACCACATTTTTAGATGATGCAGCGGATATGCTTGGAACGGTTGGACCTTTGAGTATGTTACCGATGCTTTTAGCTTCATTAGGAGCGGTCTTCACTAGTGCTGGTGTTGGGACGGTGATTTCGTCGGCAGTTGGAACGATCGTACCGCAAGGAAATGTTGCACTCGGTATTATCATCTATGCTTTCGGGATGATGTTATTTACGATTATTATGGGAAATGCTTTTGCAGCGATTACTGTAATGACGGTGGGAATCGGAGCTCCATTTGTTTTAGCTTATGGTGCAAATCCAGCATTGATCGGTATGTTGGCGTTGACTTGCGGGTATTGCGGCACGTTATTGACACCGATGGCTGCGAACTTTAATGTCGTTCCAGTCGCAATGTTAGAGATGAAAGATAAATATGGTGTTATTAAAAATCAATGGTTTATCGCGATCTTTATGTTTGTGTTCCAAGTCGTTTATATGATTTTATTTAAATAGTGATTCAGCTGCTTTGAAACATGCCAAGAAACACAATGACATTAGGAGTTGGTGTTGATTGTTTTAAGGGGACTGAAAGGCAATTCAGTTACTTGAAGTTGAAAAGTAGAAGATGAAGTAAAGCGAAACATTATTACCATTATATATTTGAGAGGAGATTTACAATGAAAGTTTTAGTCACAGGTTTTGATCCATTTGGTGGAGATTCTGTTAATCCAGCATATGAAGCAGTTAAAATGATTCCAGATGAAGTGGCAGGAGCCAAAGTAATCAAATTAGAAATACCAACAGTTTTTAAAGAAAGCGGCGAAGTTTTAGAAGCTGCAATCAAAGAATACAACCCTGATATCGTGATTTGTGTGGGACAAGCAGGTGGAAGAAGTGCCGTTTCATTTGAACGAGTAGCAATCAATTTAGCGGAAGCAAGAATTCCTGATAATAAAGGAAACCAGCCGATTGGATCAAAATTGGAAGAGGATGGGGAAACAGCTTATTTTACAACATTGCCAATCAAAGCAATGATGAAAAATGTGCAGGAGCATGGTTTACCAGCCTATATCTCTTATACAGCGGGTACTTTTGTCTGCAATGATATCATGTATCGCTTGTTATATATGATCGATAAAGAATTTTCAGGCGTGAAAGGTGGTTTCATCCACGTACCTTTTGAACCAACTCAAGTCATTGATCGTCCAGTAGGAACACCTTCAATGCCGATCCAAACAATTGCTGATTCACTGATCTATGCAATTGAAGCAGCTGTGACTACAGAAGTGGATATTGAAGAAAATACAGGAACGACACATTAGAATAAGTATTTATTAAAAACGGAAGAGTTTTGGACAAAAGAATTCCTATTGTCTAAAACTCTTCTATTTCGGCTATTAAATACAATGGATGATAAAAAGTGCAATCTACTGATAATGATTCTCATTATCATTCCGTTATGATATACTAAACCAATAAGGAAAGGCGTGATTCAATGAAAGAAGTACAATTAAATGGATTTTCAATCAGCTATGATACTATGCAAACAGAGCACTGTCCTATAATGCTTGATGAACAACTATATATCGAGAACAAGAAGCTACCCCGTTATTTTATTGGTGAAACAACAATGACATTTTTTGATTTTTACTATGCAGATAACTCAGATTTTCAAGAAACTGACTATCACTTATCAGAAAAATTTCAGCAAATTATCGGCAGATTTCCTCATACTAATCAAAAAAAAATTGCATTAAATGAGAGTGACAGCTATAGTATTAAACAAGTACCTGTTTACATCACAGTAAAAGACTATATTTTAGCTGAAAGTAAGCCAGAAGCATATGCAATGTTTAGAGAAAAACTAGCAACGATCGAGTCATTGACTCCTATTAATGAAGATGAGGCAGAATCAGTTTTTGGCTATAAAAGAAAACGTCTATTTTTAGATGGTACATACGGTTCTAGGGAATTACTTGAAAAAAATCAGGAACAAAATGTTCAAACCATTCAAGAAAAATTAGAATATGTGAACGAGATGTATTATTTTGCACATTATAGTTATGCGGCGATGGTTCAATTTTTACCTGAATACAACATTACGACCTATGATGAGTTTCATGAAGCCTATGGAAAGTTTGTCTATAGTTTTACAGTTACTAAAAAGGGGAAAACAATTCCACTTTTATGGCCGGATTACTTATATCACAAGCCAGAAAATCATTTAGAGTTCGGTCTTTTAGCAAATACGGAACAACCGAGGTATCAACTATTTGATCAATGGGAATTAGATGAGCCAATAATAATTGAGATTTTGGCTGATGGTTTTGAAGATGTTCGGTTTGAAACGACCTTAAAGAAACCAATGAATGTCCCACCGAAACTATCCCAATCGGAGTACACACTAGGCGAGATGATTTGTCTTTCAATTGATCCAGGGTTAGTCAAAGAGTTAGAGAAAAAAACGGCTGAATTTGAGTTATTCAAAACCAAAAAGACCTCAGAAAACGGTTATTCATTAGACTATGAATTGTTGGAAGATCAACTATTGATACCAAGTGCGCAATTTGAAAAGCTAGGTCGTTATCAGTTAAAAATTACGAGTGATGTATATGGTCAGCTATTATTTCTATTTACAATAAAACAAGAAGGGTAATAACAAGAATGAAAAAGTTAAAAATTCAAGATTTTATTTCAATTGGTATTTATACAGCCATTTATTTTTTAGTTGTAACGATTGCGATGGTTATTTTACGTTTTACTGTTCCAGCCTTTAACTCAATTCTTATTCCTAGTGCTACAGCACTTTTTGCAGGGATTGTTTATTTGTTGGTGATCCACCGTATTCCTCGTTTTGGGGCAATCACGATCATGGGTAGTGTGATGGGACTTTTCTTTTTAGTCTCTGGTCATTTTCCGTTATCATTTTTGCCGAATATTCTTTGTGCGCTAGCAGCGGATTTGATTCAGTATCGTACAGCATTATCTGAAAAATTACGAATAATGACTAGTTATACTGTGTTTAGTTTTGGTTTGATGGGACCAGTATTGCCGTTGTGGTTTATGAAAAATGCTTATATTGATTCGTTGGTAGCACGTGGCAAAGATGCAGTTTATATTGATAAAGTATTTGCACCAATCACGACGACGACCTTTTATGTCTGCGTTGTAGCTGTGATTATCTGCAGTATTTTAGGTATAATTATAGGACAAAAAATTTATGAGAAACATTTTGATAAAGCTAAAGGAAAAAATTATGGAAAAAACATACGTAGCGTTTGATCCCAGAAGTAAACTTTGTACGATTTTATTTGCTAGTTTTTTGTTGATGTTTCCTTTACCATTTAAGGCAGAAATTTTATTTGTTACGCTATTGTATGGATTATTTATTTTAAATGGCAGCCTAAAAAAAGGTACGATTTTTTATGGTATTTTTTGGTTACTTGTTTTAGGAGATTATTTATTGTTTCCTTATATCGATAATAGTTTTGCAGCGTTCTTCGATTTTCTATTTGTAGGGAATCGTCGGATGTTGCCAACAATTATGGCAGCAGCTTTTGCCATGAACCGGACAAAAATCAGTGAGTGGATCGCAGCTTTAAAGAAGTGTCACGTGCCTTTTGGTTTGATTATCCCCTTAACGGTGCTGTTTCGATTTTTTCCTACACTTTTTCAAGATTTTAGAAGCATTCGCAATGCGATGAAATATCGTGGAATCGCTCTTTCAACGATTGATTTGTTCCTTCATCCATTTCAAACGATGGAGTATATTATTGTACCGATCTTAATGTCGGCAGAAAATACGTCGTTAGATTTATCATCGGCCGCATTGGTTCGTGGTTTAGGAAATCCCAAATTACATACCAGTGTTTACGAGATTCGTTTAAAGGTGCAAGATTATTTATTGATTGGTATTTTGATTCTTAGTGGTATCGTTGGGAGGTTGATTTAATGATTGATTTACATGACGTGACATTTGCTTATGAAGATCAGGAAACGATCATCCAACAAGTAGACTTACAAGTCAAAGCTGGTGAGTTTATCGTTCTATGTGGTAAAAGCGGCTGCGGCAAATCCACTCTGTTAAGAATCTTAAATGGGTTGATCCCTGAATTATATACTGGAGAATTAACGGGAGCAGGTTCTGTTTTAGACCAAGAATTGTTAACAAAAGAATTTAATGCGTATGTCCGTGATATTGGGGTTGTTTTTCAAAACCCCAAGACGCAATTTTTTACTAGCGATGTTTATTCGGAATTGGCATTTGCGATGGAAAATTATGGCGTACCAAGAGAAGAAATGATTGATCGAATCGATGAAATAACCAGCTTGTTCTCATTAGAAGAATTTTTAGAGCGGAGTATGTTCCATTTATCTGGTGGACAAAAACAATTGATTGCTTTTGCATCGGCCAGTATGTTGAAACACCGTTTGTTTTTATTAGATGAACCTTCAAGTAATTTGGATGAAGCAACGATCGAACAATTGAAAAACTATTTACAGGTCTTAAAAAATCAAGGGATGACGATTATTGTGTCTGAGCATCGCTTGTATTATTTGACAGATCTGGCGGATAGATATTTGGTCATGGACAAAGGGCATATCGTTGAAAGCTATACAAGTCATGAAATGAGAGCAAAATCTTCTTCAGAGATTCAGGCAATGGGATTACGATCTCTTCAGCAAACTTCCTTTAAGAAAATCGAAGAACCAGTTAAAACGGAAGAAAAATTAAGCTTAGCATGTGAGGGACTAGACTTTCATTATCGCAAACAACCATCAGTGTTGAAAATTCCCTCACTAACCTTGACAAGCTCTTACATCACCGGAATCATTGGCCGGAATGGTGCAGGAAAATCAACGTTTTCAAAACTTTTATCAGGATTAAGCAAGCCAAAAGAAGGCCTCATTAAGCTAAACCAACAAGTCATGCGTCCAAAAGAGTTGATTAAAGAAAGTTTTGTCGTGATGCAGGATGTTAACTTACAATTATTTTTTGAAACAGTTGAAAAAGAAATAAGCTTGAATGCAAAAAATACCAATGAATTTGATAAAATTGTTGCTATGCTGAATTTAGAGCCACTTTTATTACGTCATCCCCAAACTTTATCGGGCGGTGAAAAACAGCGTGTTGCAATTGCAAGTGCGTTATTATCAGGGAAAAAAATCATCATTTTTGACGAGCCGACAAGTGGTTTGGATTTGATGCATATGAAAGAAGTCAGCAACACGATACGCTGGCTACACCAAGAAAATATTTTAGTTTTAGTGATTACGCATGACAAAGAGTTTCTCAGCCAAACCTGTCAGCGAGTTCTTCATTTCGAAAAGGGAACTATTATTGAAGATTACTTTATTGAACCAACTACAAAAGAATAATGGAGGCAAAGATATGTATATTGTAACGAATACGATCCAAACAGAAACAGCCCACTCTCAAAAAATCATTCAACAATTCACAGCTGGGCATACCAAAGAAAGTATGGAAACGGTGGAAGGTTTCTTAAATTTTCAATTAATGCATCGTACCTTGCCTGACAATCCAGAAGTTACTGAATTAGTTGTTTTAAGTCGCTGGACGTCAAAAGAACATCAAAAAAATTGGGTGAAAAGCCAAGCGTTCAAAAAAATGCATCAAAGAAAAGAACCGAAACAAGACGATGAAAAGAATCAAAACAAGCGTCCAGGTATTATTTCTAGTACAATAGCTGAATATGAAGTATTGACATAAATAAAAAAAGTTTCTGCCGGAATTGATCCAGCAGAAACTTTTTTAGTATTTATATAATTTGAAAATCCGTAAATTATTTCCTCATTGTTGTACAAAGAAGAAGATTAGTTGTTTTACTTAACTAACTATTAGTTTAATTGTAAAAATATAAGAAGTCAACAGGATTTTATTTTGATTTTCCTCATTTTTTTTAAAAACAATGGAAAAAAATGAGAATTTATTTGGAAAACGAATGATTATGAGATGAATCTAGCAGTTTTCACAGCGAAATCTATTTTTAATGAGGTTTTTTATTAGCCGTCAAAAAAATGGTCAAATAAAAATGAACAAAGGAATGAATTACAATGGCTAAAAAAGGAGAAAATATTTATAAAAGAAAAGATGGCAGATGGGAGGGACGTTATATCAAAGGAAGAAACAAAACGGGTTCGATAAAATATGGTTATGTATATGCTAAAAAATATAAAGAAGTGAAAACAAAGTTAATTGTTGTAAAAGCAGGACTAATTGAAAGAGGAGACAAAGAAGTGAAAGAAGAATTAGTGAAAGAGTGGTGCGATTTTTGGCTGGAAAGTGAAGTGAAACCAGTAGTCAAAAGTTCTACATATGCCCAATATCATTGGTTATGCAGTACTTACATAGTTCCATATTTTAAAAATTGCTACCTACATAATCTGGCAACTGAGGATATTCAAAAATTTATTATCACATTAGAGAAACAAGATTTGGCTTCTGGAACTATACGAAATATTTTTACGCTACTGAAAAAGATGTTGATTTCCGCAAAAAAACAGCAACTGCTATTTGGAAGTCCTTATAAACAAATTCGCTTACCGCACAAACAAAAGAAAACAATCGCTGCTTTATCTAGAGGGGATCAGCGACGATTAGAGGCAGTCGCTTTAAATGAAACTGGGTGTTCACCAATTATTTTATCTCTGTATTTAGGATTACGGATTGGCGAAATTAGTGGATTAAAGTGGTCAGATATTGATTTTAACAATGAAGTCGTTTATATACAGCGAACTGTTTCACGAGTAAAAACATCATTTAAAACAGAAAATAAAACAAATATAATTATAAGTTCACCAAAAACTGAACAGTCCTATAGACTAGTACCATTATCAAAAAAAATAGTCTATTACTTATTAGATAAAAAAAAACATAGCCAAAGTGACTATGTTGTTACGTGTAAAAATAATTTAGCTGAACCTAGAGTTATTCGCTATCGATTTAAAAGTTCAGTTAAAAAAGCTGGGATTTCAGATACGCATTTTCATATTCTACGTCATACTTTCGCAACTAGATGTATTGAAATGGGAACGGATATCACTAGCCTAAGTAAATTATTAGGGCATACATCTGTTAAAATGACACTAGATATTTACACGGATTCTATGCTGGAAAGCCGTAAAAGTATTGTTCAAAAATTGGATCAACTAATGATCAATAAACACGAAAATTCGTCAGCAAGCTAATAATAAGAGCAACAGTTTAAGAAATAATAGTTTATATGAACCTTAAATCCTTAAATTTTACATTTTGTTGCTTCTTCTTTTAGAGGGTAAAACAACGCTTATTGAGTGTTGTTTTACCCTCTTTTTTGTATATAAATGTTCTTTAAAATTATTATAAGCCGTCATTGAACCGTCAAAAAACATTTTAATGTCAATAAGAATGGTGTTTAACACTTTTTTTCTTCTTTGTACAACAATGAGGAAACTTTTTATCTTATTAATACCCATCAATTTAATTGAGTATAACATAGTAAGAAGTTTAAAAAAAATAATAGAATCGTTTAAAAAAATAAATATCTATCAACAAAATAGATGTAAAAAGGAAGGACAGTCAATGTATAACATAGGAGTTACTTCATTTTCAGGAACACTTTCCAAAGAGTATTTGAAAAAAATCAGTGAAATTGGCCATACAAAACTAATCAATCAAGAAAATATTCAGCTAACAATTCAAGAAGTCGATTGTATTATCGTTCCGGATAACAGTGACGATGATAATGCGATGACTCGAACATTAAATACAATTATGGAAATAAAAGAGAGAACAAATAAATTAATTTGGGTCTTAACACACGACAAAAATAGTGTAAAAAATATAATTTTTTTAAAATTAGGTGTGGATGGCGTTATACCGGCAAACAATTTTCCAGAAGAATTTACATTAGTAATGAAAAATGCTTTGTATCGTCAGCAAAATGATTTCAATAAAACAATTTATAATCAAAAAAAAATAGATGATCATTCAGATCCATATATGGAATTTGCAGACAAAACGAATGATGTCCATAAAGTCGAACTTTATCCGAGTAATCTAAGCATTGTTTTAGATGGGGAAAAAGAAGTTAATTTAACACGTCTTGAGTATCGAACTTTTGAAATGTTATACCAAAAAAGAAATAAAGTTGTTTCATATGAAGAAATCTATGATTTTGTCTGGAAATCATCTATTGACAATCAGCAATATCGAGTTGCAAACATAATCTTTCATATAAGAAGAAAACTAAAAGCGACCTCAGACAATGGCAACCTCATAAAAACAGTTCGTTCTATTGGGTATCGTCTAACCTGTTAATTTTTGACAAAGCACAAGTAGCCACTTGCTTGCGTTGAGGACCGTGAGCAAGGAAATTAGGTTTAGAAAGGAGTTGAAAAAATGAAAAATAGGAAAAAATCTTATTCTTTGGGAATGGCTGGACTAGTGTTATTGCTTGGAAGTTTATTCTATATGAAAAGCTCTTCAATCAAAGCTTCTGATACTGAAACCAATAAGATGGTATTAGAACAAACAACAAATCAAATTCAAGCATCTTCAGAAAATGAATTATATTTTACATTAAATGTAAAAGACTCTGATAAAGATCAACCAATTGTATTAGATTATTCTAAAGGTGTTTCTTTTGATAAAGACAAAATACTTGAGCTGAACAAAGAAAAAATGTCCTTTATTCAAGTTGACAATGATAAAACGCAAATGAAGCTAACCCTAAAAAAAGAGGCTCAAGAAACAACGCTATATTTCAAAGGGACAAGTGATTCTAAAGAAGTACTTTCAATTCAAGCGTCTTCAGATCAGGACCAGTCCAATCAGTTGTTGATTGAAAAGAATGTTGCTACATCTACTGAAGCGTCAACAGTTCAGTCAGAGGAACAACAACAGGCTCGTACTGATATTTCTACGCCATACTCTGATGAATGGACGGAGATAACGAAATCCGAAGAAGCGTCAATCTCAGCAGGTGTTGGAAAAGAACTGCGTTATGGCTTTGGACCTACAGAGGCATTAGGGACCACCAATATTTCTGGAAATAGACAAAAACAATTTGCAATTCCAAATGTAACTTTTATGAATGAGGGGAACCGAGTTCAGCATATTTATCATAAGCCAAGTCGTTTAAGTAAGCCGGAAGAAGCGGGACAATCTTTATGGACTAGCTACGGATTGATTTATGCATACGGAAATAATACAAAGCCAACTATATTTAATACAGGAAGTCATATCACAAGTGAAGGCTATAAATATTACAAACGTATTTTACCAAATGGAATGACTGTTTATAAATTGACCTATAACACAGCGTTTGATTCAAAAAAATTCCATGTTGAGATCGTGATGACGGGTAAGACAACTGGTACAGTAAACGTTGAATATACTGTAACCAATACGGGGACAGGTAAAGAAACAGATTTTGTTATCGGTTCGATGATCGATACTGAATTAAATG
Source organism: Enterococcus ureasiticus (assembly GCF_001730285.1). Taxonomy (GTDB): domain Bacteria; phylum Bacillota; class Bacilli; order Lactobacillales; family Enterococcaceae; genus Enterococcus_L; species Enterococcus_L ureasiticus. Next base: position 651,932 of record NZ_MIJZ01000001.1, on the reverse strand, counting down.
AGGATGACCAAGTACCGATTTATGCGATTGGCGACAACAAAGGTGTCTATATTGAAAATACTAAAGATAAGATAAATAAGTATAAGCTTCAATATCTCTTTACAGGACCTGATCATGTCCAAAACTGGACAGGAAGACACTGGATTCAAGGAACAACAGAATTTTCCAGAGACCATTTTCTGAATTATTTCTTTAATTATGATGATTCAGGCTTCTCAGCTTTAAATTCATTGGGATACGAGGCTCAAAATTATCCTGCTGATCAATTAGTATATATGACTTCTGATATCAATAAGATGGATACAGCAATCTTCATGAAAAATCAGCCAATTTCTCTTGAAGCTAATGAAGGGACAAAAATGACCTATGATGTAACGATCGGGCTTCCAGGGAATCCGCCAGAAGTTTTCATTGATCAAAATGACCAAGACGTGCTTTTAGGAAATGCATTTGATGTCACGGGTCAATGGAGAGATTCTGAGAGTCCTTCTGTAGATTTATATTATACGGTCGATGATGGTCCAGCTGTTCATTTTGGTGAAAAAGTCGAAAACGATATGGCTAACCCAGGTAAAAAAATAGACTGGCAATTTACATTACCTAGTTCTGTGTTAACGCTCGGGAAAAAAGTGATCAAAGTATACGCGGTTGATAGTGAAGGACATACCTCGGAAGAAAAAATTCTGAATTTAACAATCAAAGCTGGCGTTGCAGATCTGATAGTCAAATTTGTCGATGAAGAAAATAATATAATCCACCCAGATATTAAGATATCTGGAAAAGTAGGTAGCCTGATTGATTTGACCAAAGAAAAAGCTGTGGTGAAAGCCATAAACGAGCAACTAGAAAAGAAATATGAAATCACTGATAAACCAATACCCGAAAATGCAATTGAAATCGTTGAAGAGGGTCGAACAGTGACTTATAAATTTAAAGGTCGAATCGTATTATCTGCACCAAAAGAAATCGACTTTGGTACCCAAATTATTAAAGCGCAAGAAACTGTGATTGAAGAACCCGTTAGAATCGATGGCGCTTTGGAAATTCAAGATAGTCGGGCTACTAAAAAAACATGGAAACTCAAAGCACGTATGAAACAAGAATTAACAAATAGTAATAGTGAAGTTGTAACGGGTGCTATCCGCTATATTTATAGCGGAAATGAAATTAAGTTGAATTCGGGAATGCAAGATGTTGCTGTAGGAAAGAATTCAGATGGCTCACCTAATAAAATTAGTGATAAATGGTCAGCAAAAGGGGACGGTTTTAAACTAAAAACTGAGGTTGGTGCGGTCAAAGAATCCGGTGTTTATACTGGGATTATTGAATGGGAATTATTTGAAGGACCTTAGAGGGGAGAAATGTATGAAAAAAAATAAACGATTCGTTTGTATTCTGACTATCTCTGTCTTAGGTCTTGCAAGTTTTTTTAATCCGATAAAGCATTTTGCAGCTGAAGGCGGTCAAGTTGGACATGAGGCTGTAATTGAGTTTTATCGTGATGAGCCGGATGAAAAAGAAAAAACGCCAAGTAGCACATCGAATCCAGTTAATGATGCAGAGGATACAACAGTCAAAAAGCCTGTTGGACGCTATCCACAAACAGGAGAAATCGTGAAAAAATCTTTGACACTCAGCGGTGTGATTCTTGCTTTCTCAATAGTATATGTGTACTTGAAAAAACAAAGAAAAGAGCGTAAAGGAGAGAACAAACCGTGAAAAAGACTTTAATATTTACATTTTGTTTCTCTGTGCTTCTTTTGACTACACCGGTCACAAAGGTCAAGGCAAATTCAATTACCCAAGAAGGGACGATTAGTTTTGATGCATCACTTATCCCGCCACAGGTAGTAGATCCAGAAAAGCCTATAAAGCCAATTGATCCAGGTCCAAGTCCATCAACAGAAGGATTTCTTAGAATTGATTTTGTTCCTAGACTAGACTTTGGTCGGCATAAATTATCAAAAAATGATCATTTCTATCAGGCGCGAGCGCAATTGTTTCACGATGATACTGGTCCAAGAGGAAATTTTGTTCAAATAACAGATAGCCGTTCTAGCGGAGCTGGTTGGACGTTACAAGTTCGGCAAGAAACGAACTTTATGATTCCAAAGAATGACGCTTCTCAACTGAAGGGTTCCTATATTTCATTAGATAAATCGTGGACAAATTCTTCAATGGACAAAAAGTACGCACCATCATTGGTAAATGACGTCATTAAAATCGATAAAATACAAACAACGTACGATCTAGCAAAAGCTGATAAAGGAAAAGGACAAGGAATCTGGAGTGTAGAATTTGGTGCTTCTGATGAAAATGAGAATGGCTTAGATTCAACTCTAACACCGCTGGTTGATGATACAGGTCAACCAGTCCTTGATCCAAACTTTGAAAATAAACAGGCTTATGAAAATAACGCAGTAACATTTTTTATTCCAGGATCATCTGACAGAGAACCTGGAAAATACCAAACGGTGCTAACTTGGATTTTATCTGAGTTACCATAAATATCAAAAGACTATCTAGGAGGAAACACAAATGAAAAAAAGAACATTATGTTCTATCGCATTACTAACAGTATTAGGAGCTAACGTATTATTACCAGCCGCAGCGAGCGCGGATAATGGAAAAGCGACTCAAGCAAATGGATCTGGAACAATTGATTATGTAGAAGATTCTGGTAAAAACCCAGACGTCGATCCAGAAGATCCAGAAAAACCAGTTGACCCACCGTATACGCCGAACCCAGATAACGGTCCATTAAAAATTGATGGTGTTTCAGCAATGAATTTCAAACAACAAAAAGCGGTTTTAACAGATGAAAATTATTTTGCTGAACAAGTAGAGATTACTCAAAATGATGGAACAAAAGAAAAAAGAGGGGTTTATTTACAGCTAACGGATAAACGCATTAACAAACGTTCGAAATGGGCTTTAAGAGCAAAAATGACACAACAATTTAAAGCGACTTCTGGAAATGTTTTAGATAATGCAACAATTAGTTTTAAAAATCCAATCGTAGAAACCGCAACGGATGCAACAACTAGTGCTCATGCAACGTTAGCCGCAACTGGTTCAGCATTTACATTAGATCAAACTGAAAATGTAGTAGATGTACTTGAAACGAAAAATGCTGCAGATGGTTTTGGTACGTACACAGTTGCCTTTGGTAACACAGTAGCATATAACACTGCTTCAGGAAAAGGAACAGCAGCAGATTCGACTGGTGTACCAAATAAAACAGATGCAAACAAAATTGAAAATGGGTCCGTTTCACTATTTGTTCCAGGTAAAACAGTGAAAACAAAAGAAGCGCATACCGCTATCGTTTTATGGGAATTAGCAGAAGTACTTTAAAATCAATGATTAATTAATACGAGAATATTTTATAAGACAAGCTCACTAATTTTAAGTGATTAGTGAGCGTGTTTTTGAATGGGAGGATTTATTTTACGCTTATGAAAAAATTTTTTCAACAGTCATTTATTACATTTTTTTTAATACTGTCCATTTTTTTTGTTCAAACACAAGTAAGCAATGCTACATCTGATCCTTCAGGAGCTGTTGGCTTTTTATACAAAACCAATCATCCAGAAAATCAGATTGATGATTCTGGGTACTTTAATTTAAAAATGACACCTGGTCAAAAGCAAAAAGTGTCAATCACACTAACCAATCTAGGTAAAAAAGAAGTAACAGTTGAGGTGAATTTAAACGGTGCTAGAACGAATTCAAATGGTGTTTTAGAATATGGAAAAACAAAGTTAGACAAAGATGCATCAATGAAATTTGATTTCACCGATATTGTAAAAGGACCGAAAGAAATTACATTACCTCCTGAATCAGATAAAGACCTAGAATTAGAAATAAATATGCCTGAAACTAGTTATGACGGTATTATTTTAGGCGGGATACAATTACAAAAAGTATCTGATGAAGAGGAAAAGAAAGAAAATACAGGAACAACAATCATCAATGAATATGCTTATACTATAGCAATGTTACTAAAAGAAAACGATACAAAAGTCGAACCCAAAATGGGGTATCTCAAAACGTATGGTACACAGCCAAATGGTCGAAATACAATTACCGTTGATTTAGCGAATCAAGCAACTGATTTATTAGAAGACCTCACAGTAGAGGTTCAAATCATGCCTGAAAAAAAAGATGAAGTTCTTTACGAATCTAAAAAAACAAAAATGAGAATGGCACCAAACAGTGTTTTAAATTATCCAGTCACCATGGAAGGTCAACCAATGGTTCCTGGGCAATATAGAGCCCATGTCACAGCAAATTCTGGCGATAAGAAATGGGAATGGACAGAGATGTTTACCATTACCAAAGAAGAAGCGGACAAATTTAATCGAGAAGACATCGGCATGGATCAAGAACGAGGAATTGATTTTAAATTAGTCGGTATGATTGTCGGAGGTGTCATCGGATTTTTCTTGATTATGTTCTTGATTATTCGTTTCGTAACAAATAAAAAAAGTAAAAAGAAAAAACGTATGTCTAAAAAAAGATAGGACGGGAAGTTGGAAGGAATAAAATGACACTATTAGATTGGATTGCAGTCATAAGTTTAGCGATAGCGATTATCTTTCTCCTTTTTATTTTCTTGCTCATGGTAGGAATTATAAAGGCCAATAAAGAGCAAAGAAAATTACGTTTGATCCGAACAAGAAATAAGCGTAAGCGAAAAGTAATTGCTAGGAAAAAGAGGCAGTTAAAAAAGAAAAAAAACAAGAGAATAATTGGAAGCTTCTTATGCTTACTTGTGACGGTTTTAGGCGCTACGACTTCAATGTACGCTATATATTATCAATCAACGAATCTAAGTCAAGAAGATAAAAAGGTGATTGTTTCAGGATACTACAATCTTCGTGATATTGAGGAACAATTGCAATTGGCTGAATCAGGTGAAGGAGATCGAGCTGAACAAAATTTAGATAATCTATCTCTACGATTAGCTGCATTTGCATTAAATAAAGCGGACTATCGTATCAACGGTGAAGGTCAAATTCGCATCAATCGTTATTATTCTTCAATGAAGGAGCTAGGAATCAATTTGTCGTCGCAATCAAAAGGATTTTATAAAGATGCCTCTTTATTAGAATCTTTTAGAGGAGATATTGAAAGAGTTAAGAAAAATGAACAAGCTGTTATCAAGCAATTTAAGATCAATGAAAAATCACTGGCAGAAAAAAAATGACAACAATAAAGCGGAGCTGAATGTTTATGGATAACCAAACACATCACTCAAATAAACGTAAAAGAAAACAAGAATCTTCAAGAAAAGATGTCGGAAAAAGCCAAAATAAACGTAAACAAAGAACGGTTAAAAAAAAAACAAAGTCAGGTCAAAAAAAGAATGTAGAAAAAAAGCTTCTTCAAAAAAAAGAAAAAAGAAAAAAATAACGCAGCTCTATTTAGAATTTGGTAGTTCGTTATTTATGACATGTGTTCTAATCTGGATCCTTTCCCTATTTTTGTTTACTTTCTCTAAAGTTGAGGGCTATAGTATGCTGCCGACGCTAGCAGAAAATGAGTTTGTTTACATCAACAAACAGGCAAGAATCAAGCGCTTTAGCTTAGTCTATTTTGAAACACCTGATCAACATGAAAAAGCAATCCGCCGTGTAATTGGATTGCCAGGTGAATCGATAGAATATAAATCAGATCAGTTATATGTAAACAATGAAGAAGTTGAAGAAACCTTTATTGATAAGGAAGAAACAGTAAAAGCGCAGAAAATGGACGCTCTTTTTACTGAAAACTTTAATACAGAAAATATAAAAAACGGTAGTCAAATAATTCCAAAAGGCTCTTACATGGTACTAGGTGACAATAGACCTTATTCGACAGATAGTCGCTATTATGGTTTCGTTTCTGAAAAGGATATCGTTGGAGTCGTTGAATTCAGAGTACTGCCCATACACTTGATAGAAAAATTAAATCGATAATCAATTTACGATAACCAAATTTTTTCTGTAAAAGACATAGAAGCTACAAAACAAATCAGAAGTCATTACATATGTTGGACTATTTTTATCACAAAGATAGCCACATATTTATAAAGACAGAACAGAGGGAATTCGTAAAGCTTAAAAACGAAAATCCTAGGTTTCGTTGAATTAACTTGATAATTTTGTCTTTTTAGCTAGTCGCTCAAAATAAAGTATAGGGAGATGTTGTATATGAAAAAAAAATTAGTCGTTATGGTTTCATTAGCTATGGGGTTATTCATTATGTTGGGATTCGGAGGTCAAAGTGCGGAGGCTACAGCTAAAACAACGTATTTTGAAAATGAGGCAAGTGTAACTTCAGTAACTAAAGAAACGAAGCATCTATTAAAAGGTGAAGTAACAGTTACAACAAAAAATGAAAATACTACGAAATATGCAAGAATTTATGTGGTACAAAACGGTAAAAGATACTATGATTGTTGTTCAAAATTAATTTCTTCTACACCCGAGTATGACTCTAAAGGGAATGAAACTGGAAATTATTTACATGTTTATAAATTCTGTGGTTGTAAAGTAAAATAAAATAGTGAAGTAAAATGAGCGACTTCTATTAAGACGATAATTATATATAGCATCAAGCCAAAAGGTTTTTGAATCTTTTGACTTGATGTTTTTTTGTCCCAAAAATTTAAGCGAGTTCTTGTATTAAATCTTAGATTTTAGATACATAGTAATAAGTCTGTGCGATTGAGTGGCACGAAAAATATTGATAAGTAGTACTCATAAGAAATGATATAAGGTATATTTATTATGGTCTATATTGTTTCATTTCAATGTAGTTAAAATACCTTTGTTGTGGATGAGGAGTAGCGGAAGAGGAGTATAGGATGACGAAAAAAGGAGAAAATATTTATAAGAGAAAAGATGGAAGATGGGAAGGACGGTATATTAAAAACAGGGATAGTCAGGGCAGAATAATTTATGGTTATACTTATGGCAAACGTTATTTAGATGTGAAATCAAAGCTAATTATTTTAAAAGCACAACATGTAGAATCAAATTTCCTCAATACTTTTTGTGGTAATCTTGAAACATGGACAATCTATTGGTTGTATCATTATAAGAAACATACCGTGAAGCAGTCTACTTTTTTTAATTATGAGTGGCTCATAAAAAAGTACATTCTTCCTTATATTGGAGAGAAAAAATTATCCAAACTAACAAGTGACGATATTAGAATGTATAAGGAAGATTTAGAAAAATTGGAATTGTCACATGGGACAACCAGCAATGTCTTTATTTTATTGAAAACGTTGTTTGAAGAAGCCGAAAATCAACAAATAATATCATCTAATCCTTGTAGATCTATTCAGTTGTCCAGAAAAAAAAGTAAGAAAAGGCCACCAGTTGCTTTAACGATGAGCGAGCAAAAAAAATTAGAGCATGTTGCTTTCAAGGAAAAAGGGTGCTCTGCAATTATTTTAGCCTTGTACTCAGGTCTTCGAATTGGAGAAATAAGTGGATTAAAATGGTCTGATGTCGATTTTGAAAATAACACTATTTGTGTTAGCCGAACGATTTTTAGAGTAAATAGTCAGACGAACGAAGGGAATAAAACAGAGGTGTTGATTGGCAACCCTAAAACGGATCAATCCTACAGAGTTGTCCCACTAGCAGAAAATTTGAAACAATACTTACTTACTAAAAAAGCGATATCATGCTCTAATCATGTCATCTCATGTAAAAATAAAATGACCGAGCCTAGAGTGATTCGATATCGTTTTAAAAAAGTTGTAGAAGAAGCTGGAATAAGAAATATTCATTTCCATTCTTTGCGCCATACTTTTGCAACGAGATGTTTAGAAAATCGAGTAGACATATCAAGTCTTAGTAAACTATTAGGACATAACTCAGCAAAAATGACCTTAGATACCTATGCGGATTCATTGTTTGAAAGTCGACGAAAAGCGATGTACAAAATCGATCAATTGATGACTGAAACAGCATCGTATGACTATGAATAGCTGAGATTATTAATAATGAAAATATTTTTACAAATTGTTATTGATAAAAAATAGATAAATAGAGTAAGTACCTAATAAAAAACTTATTTTCCAGTCATATTAGGTACTTATTTTTTGACCAAACAAAGAAAATATTTTCATTAAAACAATCTTAAAAAGAAAATAGTTGAAAATATTACCGAAATCGTTCTCTTTTCAAATGATACAGCGTATATTAAAGAAGAACAGTGAGGAAGGAGAATATAAAATGAAGAAGATCCATATCGTCGCACACACCCATTGGGACCGTGAGTGGTATTTCAGTGATAATGAAGCGTTTATCCAATTTTCTTATCATATGGACGAGGTGATTTATGCATTAGAAAATAACGAACTAGATTACTATTACTTGGATGGTCAGTTAAGTATTATCGATGATTACTTAAAAGTTTATCCAGAAAAAGAAACAAAAATTAAAGAGTTAGTTGAAGCCAATCAACTATTTATTGGTCCTTGGTATACACAAATGGATGAATTTGTGGTGGCGGGTGAATCAGTCGTCAAGAATTTACAAATCGGGATCGATATGTCGAAACGTTTAGGTGGTCATACTTTATTGGGCTATCTACCAGATTCGTTTGGACAAGGCAAAGATATGCCGAAAATTTATAATGGTTTTGGCATCACAGATGCAGTTTTTTGGCGGGGGATGCCTAATGAAGTTACAAAAAGTCGTGAGTTTTACTGGACTGCTGAAGATGGTTCAAAAGTATTAACGATCAATATTCGAAATGGTTATTATGCAGGAGTGGCTCTTGTTGAAGGAGAACTCTATCAGAAAAAAGCGATGCTAGATCTTGTGTCTGAGGATAGTGCAACAGAAGTCGTAACATTACCGGTTGGTGGAGATCAGCGCGCAGTTGATCGAGATTTAAAAGCAATTATTCAAGAAGTGAACGAACAATTTGGTACCGAATACAAAATCGAAGAAAGCAATTATCCTCATATTTTTAATTTATTAAGAGAAAAAACAACTGAATTACCAACCGTTCAAGGTGAGTTTATGAGTGGCAGTGTTTCAAAAATCCACCGTTCAATTTATTCGTCAAGATATGATTTAAAAAAATTAAATGACACAATCGAAAATCGCATGATCTTTCAGTTAGAACCACTGATGTTGATGGCAGATGACCTAGGAATTCCTTTTAAACGAGAACTGCTTGACTATATTTGGAAGTTACTATTAAAAAACCATGCACATGATAGTATCGGCGGGTGTAATACAGATAAAACCAATGAAATGATTTTAGCTAGATATAAAGAAGCAGATCAATTATCGTATTCAACGATCGACTATCTAGTAAGAAAAATTTCTGAGTCAATAGAAGGAATCAAAAAAAATGATTTGATTTTATTTAACACATTGCCTTACACAAGAACGGACCCATATGTGGTAGAAGTAAGTACAAAACATGCAGACATCAAGCTGTTTGACGAAAATGGCAATGAGTTAGATAGCCAAATCTTGTCTACAGAAAAAGTCTATGCTGGTGAAGTCAGACGTTCAGAAAGTGATTATGACGAAGCAAAATATTACTATATCCACAAAGTAAGCTTCACCAAAGAAACAAAGTCGCTTAGCTATACGATCGTGACAGTGAAAGAACAAACTGGATCAAACGAGAGCGCTATACCCTCTAATGCAGAAAATGCAATTATTGAAAATGAAGCATACAAAATCTCATTTTCAAAAGGCCAGTTCTCTATTTTAGCGAAGAACCAAGGTAAAAAATACGAAAACTGTTTATACATGGAAGAATCAGGAGACGAAGGGGATACGTATGATTATTCACCTGCTTATCATGATAAAATCCATCAGTTACTCTTTGATACGACAGATGTTACATTTCAAACCGGACCTTTTCTTTCTACGATGACCTTACACGGAGAATGGTCAGTACCAAAAGATCTAGAGGCTAGAAAAATAGGGGAATTAAATACTAAGATCGACTATACCTTTACCTTGTCATTAAGTAAAGATTCTAAGCGGATCGATATGAAAGTTAAACTTAACAACCAAGCCATGGATCATCGTATGCGCCTAGTTGTAAAAACGCCAGTTGAAAGTCACGTCAGTTATGCGGATACATTATTTGGGACTGTGGAAAGAAATAATCAAGATCCTCATATTCATGATTGGAAAACACTTGGTTGGAAAGAAGAACCAACAGAAATCTATCCAATGATCCACTATTCAAACATTCATGATGAAACTACTAGCTGGTCGATAATGAGTAAAGGAATCAAGGAATATCAAGTGATTGATAGCAGTATGTATATTACATTATTTAGAGGCGTAGGATTCTTAGGTAGACCAGAGTTATTAAGAAGACCTGGAGATGCCTCAGGGAATCAGTATCGTTATATCCCTACACCAGATAGTCAATTATTAAGGGATTTAGAAATGGAGTTGTCCTTGATAATAACGGATGATTTTGATCCTGTAATGATCCAAAAAGAATACCAAACCTATTCTGTTTTGAGTCCATATTATCAAGTTCAAACATTGAATCGCTTTACTAATCCAATTCAATATTTCCAAAGTAATAAAGTAGACCAATTGCATCCCTTAAAGAAATTTGTTGATTTAAACAACTCAAATTTGGTATTTAGTGCATTGGAATTAAGTCGTGATGGTCATAGGGTCAATATACGTTTGTACAATCCATCCTTGGTAGAAGAAGTCGCAAATGAAAAAATAACTTTAGCAACTGAGTCTAATGTTTGTTTGGTTGATTTAAATGGCGATTTTCTTGAATCTTTAGGTAAGTTAAAGGAAGTTTCATTAGGCACATTTAAACCAGGAGAAATCAAAACAATTTCAATAGAAAGATAACATGGGAAAGGTCGAGTTAAGATGAAAATAAATATTGAGAAAATTCAAGAGCCATTATTAAAAATCGCCAATAAAGTAGACAATAACAGTGTACTACAAGCAATCAAAAATGCGTTTATCAGCAGTATCCCTTTTACGGTAGTTGGATCATTTTCTAATTTGATCAAGATGCAGATCGATGCATTTTTTGGAGAAACAGCAATCGGTCAAACAGCTTCTGCGATTTTTGGCAATGTTTATCTAGGAACACTTGGGATCGTAGCCTTACTGATTGTTTTTTCTACAGCTTATAATTATGCAAAAGAATTGATGAAAAAGCATCCTGAAGCCAATATTAATCCACTGTTGGCGACGTTATTAGCCTTTGCTGCTTACTTTGTTATGGTACCCAACAATGTGAATTTTGCGGATAGTTCTGCTGAAGTCGTTCAAGGTTACGCAAATAATTTCTTCAGTTATGAAGGAATGTTTACTGCGTTGATCGTCGGATTATTGGCAGTATTTCTTTATTCAGTTTTGGCAAAACGTAAAATTGCTATCAAACTACCGGGGAATGTTCCACCTAATGTATTTGATTCCTTCTTCGCATTGATTCCAATTTCTATTGTATTATTAGTTTGTTCTGTGATGAAAGTAGTAATCGAAGCTTTTGATTTTAATTCCTTTATGGATATGGTCAGTCAACTATTTGTCCAACCTTTAACTTCTGTTGGAACGGGCCTACCTGCAATTATCGTCGTTATTTTATTAGAACAAATCTTGTGGTTTTTAGGATTACATGGATTTAATATTGTTTGGGGTGTTGTTTCAGCGTTATGGTTGCCAATTTTCTTAGAAAACGTTGCGAAATTTGCTGAAACAAAAAGTTTCGCTGATATTTCTGTAGCACCAAATACGATGACAAATGTATACGCGATGATCGGTGGTTCAGGTGCGACGTTCGGATTGATTTTAGCAATCTTGATTTTTACACCTAAAACATACAGTGGTCGTGAAGTAGCAAAACTTTCCTTTATTCCTGGATTATTCGGGATCAATGAGCCGATTATTTTTGGGTTCCCGATCGTACTCAATCCATTGATGTTCATCCCGTTTGTATTTGTACCAGTATTTAATGCAATCGTTGCGTATATCGTGACTAAAATCGGTTGGGTCGTTCCACTGGTTGTGCTAAATTCGGGAAATGAACCAATTTTCATAAGTACTTGGATTTTAGGAGCGTTCCATCTGAGTCCAGTGATCTTAACAGCTGTATTAGTTGTTTTGGATGTCTTCATTTATGCACCGTTTGTACGTATGAATATGAAATTTGATGAAAGCCAATTACTTAATGCACAAGATTAGTAAGGATTCATAGAGAATAAGAGAGAAGAGGCTGAGACAGGAGCTGCTTTTGCTCCCACCGTTTATCCAGACTTCATGTGACTGGATTGTGACTTACAGAGTCATGTCCCAGTCACCTCTTGTTTTTTACTATAAAGAAAGGCGTGATCTAAACATGGAAAGTTACATCGAACTAATCATTCAGGCAAACCAAAAGAAGTTTACTGATGTAGAACGTGTGATTGCACAGTATTTTCTTGATGGGAATAAGGAGCTTGGAATTCAAGAGTTGGCTAAAAAACTTAGTGTGTCCAATTCATCGATCACCCGTTTTTGTAAAAAAATTGGTTTAGCTAATTATAAAGAACTGATTTACTTATATAAATATTCTAGTAAAGGCGCAAAAAAACAAACCGATTCAAGTATTAGCTATGTAAATTTGAATTATTCTTTGTTGCTTAATGATATCATCGAGAAACTTGACAAAGATGAAGTCAAAAAAGCGGCACTAATGATCGATGCTGGGCGAATCATTCATTATTGGGGAACAGGATATAATGCTTTTTGCGGAGAAGACTTTCAATTTAAATTCTCCCGACTTGGCAAAATTGTCAACGTGATCAAAGACGAGCATTCGATTGCGATGATGGCTCATGGCGTTCAACAAGGTGATCTTGTCGTTGTATCCTCGATTTCTGGTGACAATGAAGCGGTTCAAGAAGCAGTGAAAATTGTCTCCGAAAAAAATGCTAAAGTGATCGTAATCACAGCCAACGAAAAAAGTCCGTATCAAGACTTTTCTGATGCTTTTTGTTTAACAAGCTCTATGGGGAAAAAAGATATGGGCGGAATATCACCTCAAATTCCAGTGCTTACTGTGATCGACATTTTATATACAGAAATTTTAGCAATGTATCATGAAGACACAATCAAGTCTTGGATAAAATCAGAAGTGATCTTAAAAGGAAAGTAAAAAGGGGAATCATTATGAGTATAAATTATTCAAAATCAGTGATTGAAAATATAAAAAAAGAAGTAGCTGAACAATCTAGCAATCCTAGATGGAGTGAAGTATTCTCAAATTGTTTTGATAATACATTAGAAACAACGGTAAGAACAACAGCAGATGATACATTTGTGATTACTGGTGATATTCCAGCAATGTGGCTACGGGACTCATCAGCTCAAATGAAACCTTATTTAACCGTGGCAAATGAAGATGAAAAAATTAAACAATTGATCCGTGGATTGGTGGATCGCCAAGTGAAATGCATTTTGATCGATCCATATGCCAATGCTTTTAATGAAACTGAAAATGGACATTGCTACCATCAGGATATTACAGAAATGAATGGCTGGATCTGGGAACGGAAATATGAAGTCGATTCTTTGTGTTACCCAATCGAATTAGCGTATTTATTATGGAAAAAAACTGGAGAAACAACCCATTTCACCAACGAATTTAAGCGTGCGATAGAAACGATTATTGGTGTTTTTAAAACGGAACAATACCATGAAAATTCGCCTTATCGTTTTGAGCGTTTTGATGAAAGACCAGAAGATACGCTTTCGAATAATGGGTTAGGTGAACCATGTGGATATACAGGTATGACTTGGTCCGGATTTCGTCCAAGTGATGACCGCTGTACATACAATTATCTGATTCCGGCAAATATGTTTGCTGTTGTTGTTTTAACCTATTTAGAAGAAATTTCTAAAGAGATTTACGATGACAAGCAACTTGCAGAAAAGGCCAATCAGCTGAAAAAAGAAATTAATCAAGGAATTACTAAATGGGGAATCGTTGAGCACCTGGGGAAAAAAGTTTATGCTTATGAAGTAGATGGACTAGGAAACTATCTCTTGATGGATGATGCGAATGTACCTAGTTTGTTAGCAGCACCCTATTTAGTCTATTGTGCAATCGATGATACTGTTTATCAAAATACCCGAGCGCTGATTTTATCTGCTGAGAATCCCTATTACTATGAAGGAACTGAGCTGAAAGGTGTGGGAAGTGAGCACACGCCCAAAGAGTATGTTTGGCCGATTGCATTATGTATAGAAGGGTTAACGACAGATGAGCAATCAGAAAAAGCTGAACTTTTAAATACACTTGTTCAAACAGATGCCGGTACAAATCATATGCATGAAGGAATCAATGTAAACGATTCAGCGCAGTACACTCGTGAATGGTTTTCATGGGCGAATATGATGTTCTGTACATTACTTTTAGATTATTTAAAAATCAAAGTGGCGGATTGATGGTATAATGAAGAAAAGAAAGTAAGCAGTCAATAAAAATGGAGTGACAAAAATGAATGAACGAGAACAGCAAAGAAAATTTTCTGAACGATCGACTATCAACAAGAGCACATTTGATGCAATGAATACGAATCAAACTCGATATTCTAATGGTCAAGGTAAAAATGTATTGCCGACAGATAGAGATTTATCAGGAACATCCAGTTATTATTATTCAACCGGGCTTATTTATCTTACGGGTGTTTTATTTGCAATTTTATTATTTATTTTTGTTATTCCTTTATCTGAGAATATAGTATCCCAAAAATTTTATAGTGGTGCTGTATTTCTATTATGTGCATTACTATTTTGTGTGATCATGGGGTTTTTATGGGTTAATATTGGATTAAAATTTATCAAAAAATATAGGAGTTGATTGAAATGAAACGAAAAGTGATGCTACGAAGTAACTTCTTGATACAGTTATAGCGCTGATAGAGGCTGTATCAAGTACAATCATTTCTATCAGAACAAAGCATAACTGTATCTAACTTACAATAACGCTAAAATAAAGTGTAAGGAAGGATAGTTATGAGAAAAATAGAGTTAAAAAAGTATTGGCAAACTATTGAACAAATAGAGTTTAGAGGCTGGGATTTTTCATACATGAAAAATCGCTGGGAACAAGAAGGCTTACCTTGGAGTTATTCCAATCTTGTTCGTGAGTATTTATCTAGTGAAATGAATTTATTAGATATGGGAACGGGTGGAGGAGAATTACTGCTGACATTCAATCATCCGTACTCTAAGACTTCGGTAACAGAAGGTTGGCTGCCAAATTATCAGTTATTACAAAAGCAACTTCAGCCAAAAGGTGTAACAATAGCTTTTGTTGACGAAAGGGATCAATTGGAGTTTCCAAATGATTCTTTTGATATTGTTTTAAATAGTCATGCGTCATATGATCCAAAAGAAGTTCGTAGGGTATTAAAACCAGGTGGGGTGTTTATTACACAACAAGTTGGTGATCAAAATGGGCAAATTCTTTCAGAAAAATTGTGTACGAATCTTCAACCAAAAATAAAGGATTGGTCGTTAGAAATAGTACAGAAAGAATTAGTGGAAGAAAATTTCGATATTATGTTTGCCAAAGAATATTTTCCATATCAATACTTCTATGATATGGAAGGATTGATTTATTATGTACAAAGAATTCCGTGGGAATATCCTGAATTTACTGTAGAAACTCATTTTAATCAGTTGATTGAAATTCAAAAAGAATTATTGAATAAAGGCTTCATCTATAACAGGCAGCATCGCTTTATTGTTATAGGGAAAGTAATGAATTAACATAGAAAAGAGCGTACAGTCAACGATTTAAACGCTGACTGTACGCTCTTTAACTATGCAAAAACAAAGTAATTATTTTACGACAAGGACATTACAAGGCGCATACTGTACAACATAACTCGTTGTAGTACCAAGTTGATTGGATTGAATCATTCCTTTACCCGTAGCCCCGATAATAATCAAGTCGATTGCTTGGTTTGTAGGGACAACCGAAGAAATCATTTCTTTAGGGTTGCCAATTTCAACAATAGGTACCACATTATCTAAACCTTGTTCAGTAGCATAATAAATATTTTTTAACAGTTCTTTTTCAATAGCTTCCTTTTCTTCAGCAAGCACTTTTGAATAGGCATAAGAGCTATGACTGATTGCATTTTCATCAACAACAGATAATAAATATAAAGTAGCATCTTTTTCTTTTGCGATAGCAACACCATGCTGTAGGGCTAACTCAGCATTTTTTGATCCATCAACAGCAACTAAGATGTTTGAGTAGTTATTGATCATTTTAATCAGCACCTTTCTTTATCTATCTTCATTATATCACGTTCGTTAGCAGAGGTTAAACGAATCGATGAAAAGATAAAAAATAACCTATCATCCAATAAAAAAATGATAAGAAACCAGAACTAGTCTGGTTTCTTATCATCGATTGATTATTATAAACCAAGGAATGGTGCGGGATTAACAAATCCACTCCATAATCCTGTTGAAATACTAAAATGTAAATGAACACCAGTAGAATTTCCAGTAGTTCCCATGCCGCCTAAATTTTGCCCTGCGCTAACACTTTGTCCAGCAGAAACGCTTAAGCTACTCATGTGTAAGTAGTATGAGTAGTAACCATTACTATGCTTAATCACAACATGATTTCCAGCCATACCACTGTAATTAGCACTAACGACTTCACCTGATCCAGCAGCCATGATCGGTGTACCACTTGCTCCACCAAAATCAATTCCATCATGGAAGCTTCCTGATATTCCAGTAGGATCTTCACGACCACCAAATCCACTAGTGATGGTTAAATTTGCTACTGGAGCAGACCAACCGCCAGAAGATACTGGTGGAGTAGGTGCTTGTTGATTGTCATCAGCGACATCGTTATTGCTAGTATCATTATTTGTATCAGGTACACTTACAGGTTCTTCTTTTTCAGTTGTTTGAGTAGGAGCAAGTGCTGCTTGTTTTGCCTGTTTTTCAGCAGTTGCTTTAGCTTGCGCTTCTTTTTTCTTTTCTTCGGCAATTGCCTTTAATTGGGCTTCTTTTCTTTTTACAGCTTCTTCTTTTTGTTTAACAAATTTATCTTTTTCAGCAGTTTCGTTTGCAAGACTTGCAGCAATCTCATTGATTTTTACATTCTGCTCAAGTTTTGCTTCTGCTAAAGTAGCTTCTTTTTCTTCAAGCTCTTCGGTCTTTTTCTCGAGTGTTTTTAATGTTTCTGTTAATGATACTTTTAATGTATCAAGCTCTTTTTTATCATCTTTTTGAGCAGTCAAAATATCATTATTTGCAGTTACTAATGTATTAACAGCTATAGCTTTTGTAATTGCATCAGAAATCGATTCAGCACTTAACAAAACAGTCAGCATGGATTCTTGCTCGTGATTTGTTTGAGTCGTTCTCGCTTGAGCACGTAACTGTTCATTTCTTTTTTTTATTTTAGTTTCTAAATTAGTTATATCTGTATTCAGTTTGTTCATTTCTTTTTCATGTTTTTGTTTTTCAGAGAGGACTGCGTTATATTCTGTTTCGATCGTTGTGATCTCAGTTTCTAAAGTAGCTAAGTAATCTTTGGCATCTTTTTCATTTTTTACGATATCTTCGATTTTCTTTGTTTGATTTTCAATTTTTTGATCGATTTCATCAGCTAATACACTCATCGGTGCAGTGTTTACTAATAACATAAATGAAATTGTAACCAGTAATTTTTTCCTCAAGTTATGTTCCTCGCTTTATATTAATCATTTTAAACGAATGCCTTTTTAACAAAGTCATTGTTATTACTCTTCAATAACACAAGATAAAGTATACCATAATCTATGAGTAATAGTCATGCTTAAATAATAAGATTAATAGAAAATGGTGAAATTTAAAATCTGGCAACAAAGGTATCATCTAATTGTAATATATGAAACTTACTATTAATAAGAAAGAATATTTGTAACAGTTCCTAGAACAATATTCTAATAGTGAAGAAACGCTATTTTTCATTGTAATCTGAATAAAATTTATCAAGTAAATCGACTAAATCTTTTTTAGTTTGTTCGTATTTTTTCTTCACAGTTTTCTCAGATAAGGGTTTCCCTTTACTCCGTGTTTTCGTTAAATCCGCATAATCAACTACTTTTGATGAGAGTTTATTCTTATAGGCTATATCATTAGTGAGAATTTCAGCTAGCATAGTAAAAATTTGAGAGATTGATAGAAAATTTTTACTTGTTTCAGTGCGTTTTAACAGGTCGAATACCAGAAATAAAACAGAAGCATTGATTTCTTTTTGATTGGAATCATGTAATAATTCCTCCATCATTGGTAGAAAGTCAGATCTATAACGATCATTTTGTTCAATCCTGTACGTTGTAAAATCTTCAGCAATCAATGACGTTTTTTGTTCTGAAAGTTCTAATTGATACCTCGTTTCAAATAAATCTGGAAACAATTCATTCGCTGTAGTTAGAATCTTTAAATCTTGAGAATAAGTGATCTTATATTTTTTTAATACATGAATTAATTCTTCAAGCTGATCATCAGCAAGGTTTTTCCGCAAACTGGCTTCAGTTAGTAATTTTTTTACATACTCTGTGAATTCTCCATAACGAATCCAATCAGCTGTTGTATTACCAAGTATAGCTATTTTTTCTAATCTATCTTGTTTAGGCAGGTTGTTCCCCTTTTCCCAATTATTTACTGTACTGGCACTAGAATTTCCAACCAGATTTGAAAAAAGGGCCATTGAATATTTATGCTGGCGTCTAATTTCTTTGATTCTATTTCCTGCTTCTTTTAAATCTATTTCCAAAATAATACCTCCTTAAATTAAAAGTAAAATGGGCTCGTCAAAACCCGTAGAAAAATAGGGAAATACACTTGTGATGCTTTTGGTCACAGGTGGATTTCATCTTTTTTCCTAGCGTTTAGCTCATGAAACTGGATAATAAAAAGTACAATGAGCTAAAGATTATTTCTTCTACTATATCATTGTTTCCAGAAGAGGTGTACCGTTTTTTTTTCATTTTGTTCTTGTAATGTCCTTTGCAACATGATATAGTTTTTGTACCGAAATGTATTCAATTTGTTAGTTTTATTTATTCGTCATTTTTCAATCGTCATTTTTCAATCTAAATGTACTTGTATTTAGTTGATCATGATATTTTGAGTACGATTTTATATATTTAACATCTGAAAAATATCTACTAGATACAATACACATTTTTTTGATATAGTCACAAAATAAAAATGCCGAAAATCATTCATTTTAAAGGAGGATAAGTGTAAATGAAAAAAATAACTAGAGTTGAGGAGCAAAAAAATCATCTTTTATATCAATTTTTAGAAAAACTGAACAAAGAAATTCCTCATCAAGATAACAATCAAAAAATAGAGGAACATTGTGTACATCAGTATAAGCTATTAGTAAATATGTCTTTTAGTGCAAATATCTTATATAAAGGGTTAGATTACGCAAGTCAAGTTTACAATCATGTTGCTAAAATCGAATATACACGACTATGTAAGGTAATCATAAAACAAAACTTTGATAAACAAGTAACAGAAGCGTTACTAAAAAAATTAAAGAAAGCTCAAAATGAATTATTCCTACATTCCCCGATCACTAAAGAGTCAGAAGGAATCGATATATTTTATGGATTTACTGGAGGAAATCGGAAAAAATACAAAGCGAATCGAAAAGCAATCAAACAAATGTACATTGAAATAAAACAGGAGTCAAAGAAAAGTGTATATAGATATATCAAGGATTCATACAATAGAAAACGCAATAGGATCAAAGAGAAAAAAGCTTATGCGCTTTGGCTGCTAAAGAGTTATACTTGGCATTAAATTAAATGTCTTAAAGTTAATATACGCAAAGAAATCATGTTTCTATGAATTAAGAGACTTTATTTTTCCCAAAAGATTTGTTGTGCTATGCTTTAAACGAGGATATTACTTTTTTCCACAAAGAATTGTTCAAAAGTGAGGTTACTATACAAACAAATCTTAAACAGAGAAAGAAGGATTTTTAATGAATGGCAATGAAGAAAAACATGCAGATGAACACCCTCATAAAATAGAAAATATGGATCATAGCTCAATGACGCCTCATAATCATGACCAGATGTCTGGTATGGATCATTCCATGCATATGGGAAATTTTAAACAAAAATTTTGGCTTTCACTGGTTCTTGCAATCCCAATTATTTTTCTTTCACCAATGATGGGTGTTGATTTACCTTTTCAATTTACTTTTCCAGGCTCGGATTGGTTGGTCCTGATTCTGGCTTCTATTTTATTTTTTTATGGTGGAGAACCATTTTTGAGTGGAGCCAAAATGGAGCTGAAACAAAAAAGTCCAGCGATGATGACGCTGATTGCCATGGGAATTTCAGTCTCTTATTTTTATAGCATTTATGCATTTGTTATGAATAAATTGATGCCGCACAATCATGTGATGGATTTTTTCTGGGAACTAGCAACCTTGATCGTTATCATGCTACTAGGACATTGGATCGAAATGAATGCTATTTCAAATGCTAGTGATGCTTTACAGAAAATGGCTGAACTTTTGCCAGATAAAGTCAAGCGATTGAATAAAGACGGTAGTGAAGAAGAAGTATCTTTGCAGGAGGTCAAAGAAAATGATCACTTGGTCGTTCGGTCAGGAGATAAAATACCTGCAGACGGCATAATCATTAAAGGGAATACTTCAGTTGATGAATCGATGGTCACAGGTGAATCAAAAACAGTCACAAAAAATGAAAAAGATAAAGTAATTGGAGGCTCTGTCAACGGTAGCGGAACCATCGAAATAAGCGTAACGGGTACAGGTGAGACAGGCTACCTTTCAAAAGTGATGGATATGGTCAAAAAGGCTCAGACTGAAAAATCAAAATTAGAATCTCTGTCAGATCGAGTTGCTAAATGGTTATTCTATATAGCACTTGGAACAGGTCTATTAGCATTTATCGTCTGGCTGATTATCGATAAAGATTTAAGCATTGCATTTGAACGAATGGTAACAGTTTTTATTATTGCCTGTCCTCATGCATTAGGTTTAGCAATTCCTTTAGTTGTGGCCCGTTCTACTTCAATTGCAGCAAAACATGGTTTGTTATTAAAAAATCGAAATGCTCTGGAACAAGCGAACGATATGCAGTATGTTATGTTAGATAAAACGGGTACTTTGACCCAAGGTAAATTCACAGTAACAGGAATTGAAATGTTCACTGATAAAATCACGCAAAAAGAAGCTTTAAAAGTGATCGGTGCTTTAGAAAACAATGCCAATCACCCTTTAGCAATCGGTATCATGAATTATCTAAAAGAAAAAGCTATTTCTCCTTACAAAGCAGAAAATCTCCAAAATATTTCTGGCATAGGACTAATCGGTAATGTGAATGGACACGCAACTAAAATTGTTAATGAAAAAGAAGTAGATCGCTTGAAAATTTCTTTTGATCTTTCATTGAAACAGAGCTACCAAGAACAGGGAAATACGTTAAGCTACTTAATTATCGATGAGCAATTAGTAGCGATGATTGCACTGGGAGATGTAGTAAAACCAGAAGCAAAAGAATTCATCGCTGATTTAAAAGCGCAAGAAATCATTCCTGTGATGTTGACAGGTGATAATAAAGTAGCTGCCGAGTCAGTTGCCCATTACTTAGGAATTGATGAATTTCATGGAGAGTTATTGCCAGAAGATAAAGAGAAAATCATTCAAACCTATGTTAGTGAAGGGAAAAAAGTCATGATGGTTGGTGATGGGATCAATGATGCGCCAAGTTTAGTTAGAGCGACAATCGGTGTTGCTATAGGAGCTGGGACAGATGTTGCAATTGATTCAGCTGATGTAGTTTTGACTGATAGTGACCCAAAAGATATTCTTCGTTTTTTGGATTTAGCTAAGCAAACAAGACGTAAAATGATTCAAAATCTTTGGTGGGGAGCTGGCTATAATATTATTGCAATCCCACTCGCAGCCGGGATTCTAGCCCCGTGGGGAATCTTATTGAACCCGGCCGTTGGAGCAATTTTGATGTCTCTAAGCACCGTAATTGTTGCTGCGAATGCTATGACATTAGGTATCCACAATTAAAAAAATGAAAAGTAATGAATAATGCGTATATTTTATATGCATTATTCATTACTTTTTTTGAATACGATTGATAGAATGAGTGTTTATTTTTAGTGTGGAGGTTTGAGATGGAATATAAAGAGATTCTTGATTTTGAATCAAGCAAATTACTTAGGCTTTTTAATTTATTAAAGTCAACTGACAATAGCGGTTCATTAGAGAGCCTTTCAAATGAATTAGGAATCAATGCAAAAACAATAGTTAGATCTATGAAAAAATTAAATAAGCTATTTAAACGTTATCAGTTGGATGAGCATTTAGCGATTTGCAGTCGATCAAAGAATCATTTCTATTTAAGAAGGGACAATGAAATATATGTGGAATTTTTTTTAGTTCAGTATTTAAGCGATTTACCAGAGATTACTTTTTTAAAAGCGATTATTGAGGAGGAAGATACTCAAGCGAAACAGCTAGCTGAAAATTTGTTGATCAGTGAATCAAGTATGAGAAGACGGGTGAAAAAAATCAACGAATGGCTAAAAAAATATGATATCTATTTAAAACGCGGTACCTATAGACTTGTGGGGGAGGAGGAGCAAATACGAGCATTTATTTTACATTTCTACTGGTTTGTTTATCAAGGGACAGAAACTAAATTTTTACTACTAAAAAAAACAAATTGCCAGCAGTTAATGAATCAGCTCGTTCATTTTTTTAAGATGCAAATCAACGATTTACAGAAGGAATCACTTTTTCGAATCATCCAAATCGCAGCTTGGCGTTATCAAAAAGGAAAAAAGGTTTGGATAAAAGAGGAGTGGAAGCAATATATTGAAAACAGTTCAATTTTTTCTAAATTTGTAAAAGCTATGAAGATCGATGAAGATACTATAAACTGGGATTTTGAAGAATTATGCTATCTCTATTTAATTATTCAGGCCCATTTTTTACCATACTTTGGTTCAAGTATACAAGCATATATCATTGAAGAGCATTATCTAAAGAAGACAACATCCTTTTCAAATACATTAGTTGCTACAAATAAATTGAAGCAAGCTTTTTGGGATACCAGATTTGATCATTCAAAAGCAAGTGTTGTAGCTTTTTTAGGTTTCCATTTATATTATGAGTTGGTTTCAGGTTTTTTATTCGAAAAAAATCAATCAGAAGTAATCCTTCAAGAAAATTATCCAGATTTCATGGAGAAACTCAATGTGGGGTTATGTGAATTGATCAAAGAAAACTCAATTTATCAACGGATACCAATTGATGCATTATGTTATCGTTATTTTATGATTTTAAGTTCACTGATTTCACCAGTATATAGTGAAAAAAGAATATTTATCTGTTTGATGACTGATTTATCGCTTGAAAAAGAAACAGAGCTAGGACAAAGGATCAACGATTTTTTCAGAAACAAGTTTAATTTAGTTGTGGTCTATGCTAGAACTTCAAAAGCCATTTCATATGCTGACATTGTTTTGACAACCGTTGTCTACCAAGCTTTAAATCAAAAATACACCCAGCCAGTCTTGCTCGTTGAACCGAATTTTTCAGAAGAAGTTTTTTTTCAAATTGAAAAATTATTAAAAAAAGTCAGAAAATGAAGCCCTTTCACTAATGTGTGTTAAAATATATTTGTGAATATAATTTTAGGAGGTTTTTCAGTGAAAAAAATTCAATTTGGGACAAGTGATTTACAAGTGGCATCAGTTATTCTTGGGTGTATGAGAATGAATGGAGCCGAAAATCCCGCAGAAATTATTGAAACAGCCTATGATCATGGCATTGATTTTTTTGATCATGCAGATATTTATGGCGGTGGGGAATGTGAAACGATTTTTGGTAAAGCGTTGAAAGAAACATCAATCAAAAGAGAAGATATCATCATCCAGACAAAATGCGGTATTCGTAAAGGAATGTTTGATTTCTCAAAAGAACATATCGTTTCTTCTGTTGAAGGCAGTTTAAAACGTCTAGGCGTTGATTATGTAGATGCATTATTGCTTCATCGGCCGGATACACTTGTTGAGCCAGAAGAAGTAGCAGCAGCTTTTGATCAACTGGAATCACAAGGAAAAGTAAAATATTTTGGTGTTAGTAACCAAAAACCAATGCAAATCGATTTATTGAAAAAAACTGTGAAACAACCACTTTTAGCAAATCAGTTGCAGTTTGGGATCAAACATACAGATATGATCGACCAAGGTATTCATGTGAACATGACTGATGATGCAAGTATTGATAGAGATGGCAGCATTTTAGATTATTCTCGTTTGAATGAGATGACTATCCAAGCGTGGTCTCCTTATCAATATGGTTTCTTTGAAGGTGTTTTTATTGGTAATGAGAAATTTTCAGAACTAAATGCGACGTTAGATCAAATTGCTGAACGTCACAATTGTACTTCAACAGGTCTAGCTACAGCATGGATTTTAAGACATCCTGCAAAAATGCAAGTCATAGCAGGAAGCATGAATAAAGAACGAATCAAAGAGATTGCTAAAGCAGCCGATATTATAATAAGTAGAGAAGAATGGTATGAAATTTATCGTGCAGCTGGGAATATTCTACCTTAATTTACAAATTTGAATTGTTTCATTCACATAATATTCAAAAATTACTTGTAAGATGAAGTAGTGGAAATGAACTTCATTTGTGTGTAATGATAAAAAAAACGTCCTATCTGAGTGTGCAGAATGGGCGTTTTTGTGTAAATTGAAGATAATTGTGAGCTTGTATTAATTACGCTAACTCAGTAATTTTGTTTATACTTCAAAGTAGTTTTAGGAAAAGGTGAGCTACAAACCAAAAGACTATTTCCAACCTAAAAAAATTACATTTTGGCAACCGTTCGTTCATATAATATTCACAAATTGCTTGTATTATAAGGACATAGAAGAAAGACAATAATTACAAGTAATCAATTTCATTTGTGTGAACTCCTAATTGACCCGCTCTGAGTGTGCAGAGCGGGTCTTATTTTGTTTTCAATTCAATGAGCTTTACGAACTTTAGTTCCTTCCTACTGCAAAGTTGACGGATTTTTGTTAGAATAAGAAGGAAACCAGTTTGCTGAAGATGAGGAGAAAAAAGATGACAAAAAATAAGTTATTATTAGTTGATGGAAACAGTGTAGCTTTTCGAGCGTTTTTTGCTTTGCACAATTCCCTAGAACGTTTTAAAAATAAAAATGGGTTACATACAAATGCTGTATATGCGTTTAATAATATGTTTGAAAACGTCATGACAAAAGAAAATCCGACCCATGTTTTAGTTGCATTTGATGCAGGAAAAACAACCTTTAGAACCGAATTTTATCCAGAATATAAAGCAGGTCGTTCGAAAACACCAGGAGAATTTAAAGAACAAATGCCTTATATTCGCGAATTGTTGACTGGTTTAGGTGTGAAATATTATGAGTTAGACAATTATGAAGCAGATGACATCATCGGAACGCTTGCTACTAAAGTACCGAAAGACGAATTTGATGTTGTTGTGTTGTCTGGAGATCGAGATTTAACGCAACTAGCGACAGACTCAGTGAAGGTTGATATTACGATCAAAGGTGTTAGCGATTTAGAGACTTATACACCAGAACATGTAGCTGAAAAATATGATGGTTTAACACCCAATCAAATCATCGATATGAAAGGTTTAGCCGGAGATACTTCAGATAATATTCCTGGGGTGACGAAAATCGGTGAGAAGACCGCTATTAAATTATTGAAAGAATTTGGTTCAGTCGAAGGTGTTTACGAAAACATCGATAGCTTGAAGCAAAGCAAAATGAAAGAGAATCTGATCAACGATAAAGAACAAGCCTTTATGTCTAAACGCTTGGCCACGATTAATGTAGATTCTCCAGTTGAAATAAATATCGATGAACTTAAATATGAAGGAAAAGACTTAGAAAAATTGATTCCATTTTATAAAGAAATGGAATTCAAGCAAATGCTAAGCAAATTAAATGTTGAAGAAGAAATCGTTGAGCTAGGAGATGTGCATTTTGATGTGGTAGATACATTTACAGAAGAAATGTTTACTGATGATATGGCATTATATATTGAAATGCTTGAAGATAACTATCACACTTCACCGATCGTAGGTGTTGCTTGGGGAACGAAGAACAAAGTATATACGACGAATAGCTTGGAACTATTTGAAAGCAAACCATTTATTGATTGGTTGTTGTCAGAAAAATATAAAAAAATAGTTTATGATGCAAAACGGACGTATGTCTCGCTTAACCGTTATGTTGGTAAGCCTCAAGGGATTACGTTTGATGTATTATTAGCAGCATACTTATTAGATACAAATGATAATAGTGCGGATATTGAAGGCGTAGCGCAGCATTACGGCTATACGGATATTCATTCTGATGAATCAGTTTACGGAAAGGGTGCGAAAAAAGGCTTGCCGGAAGATGATGAGGCATTCTTCAGTCATCTTGCGAGAAAAGTCAATGCAATCCATTTTCTTTCTGAAAAGCTTGCTGCAGAATTAGTGGAGAAAAATCAAGCAGATCTATTCTATAAAATGGAATTACCACTCTCGAAAATTTTAGGCGATATGGAGATCACAGGAATTCGTGTGGATGCTAATCGATTGAAAGAAATGCGTATCGAATTTTCAGATCGACTACGTGAAATCGAACAAAAAATATATGCAGAAGCAGGCGAAGAATTCAACTTGAATTCACCTAAACAATTAGGGGTAATTTTATTTGAAAAAATGGGTTTGCCAGTCATTAAAAAAACAAAAACTGGATATTCAACTGCAGTGGACGTATTAGAACAATTAAAAGAACAAGCACCGATCGTAGAAGACATTTTAGTTTACCGTCAGATTGCCAAAATTCAATCGACTTATGTTGAAGGACTACTAAAAGTGATTCAGCCGGATGACAAAATTCATACACGCTACGTTCAAACATTAACTCAAACTGGACGTTTAAGCTCAGTGGATCCTAACTTGCAAAATATTCCGATCCGTTTAGAAGAAGGACGGAAAATTCGTGAGGCATTTGTACCAAGAGAGAAAGACTGGTTGATTTTTTCATCTGATTATTCTCAAATCGAATTACGTGTTTTAGCTCATATTTCAGATGATCAACATTTGAAAGAAGCGTTTATTGAAGGGCAAGATATTCACTCAAGTACAGCAATGCGTGTATTTGGTATTGAAAAACCAGAGGATGTGACGCCAAATATGCGTCGTCAAGCGAAAGCGGTAAACTTTGGGATTGTCTATGGAATCAGTGATTATGGTTTGTCACAAAATCTGGGTATTACTAGAAAACAAGCGCAAGAATATATCGATACCTATTTTGAAAAATACCCAGGCGTTAAAAAATATATGGAAGATATCGTTCGAGACGCAAAGGATAAAGGATTTGTAGAAACATTGTATAACCGTCGCCGTTATTTACCAGATATCAATTCACGTAATTTTAATTTGCGTTCTTTTGCAGAACGGACTGCGATCAATACACCGATCCAAGGAAGTGCTGCTGATATTTTGAAAATTGCGATGATCAACATGCAAGATCGACTAAAAGAAGAAAATATGCAAGCGACGATGTTACTACAAGTGCATGATGAACTTGTCTTTGAAGTACCTGAATCTGAATTAGAAAAACTAGATGCATTAGTGAAAGATGTAATGGAAAACGCTGTTACTTTGCATGTACCGTTATTGACTGACAGCAGTTGGGGGAAAACATGGTACGAAGCAAAATAGTAAACTAAAATAATTTAAGAAAAGACTGACCAAACGAAAAAAGTTTTGAAAACTTTGACGCGTTGGTTTCGGTCTTTTCTTCTAAGGAGAGATGGAATTTGCCTGAATTACCGGAAGTTGAAACAGTCAGAAAAGGGTTAGAAAAATTAGTGGTTGGAAAGACGATCGAAGAAGTTACGATATTATGGCCGAGAATCATTGAGTCACCGGAATCAGAAATTTTTGCACAACAGTTGATTGGTCAAACGATTGAAAAAATGGAACGTCGCGGCAAGTTTTTGATTTTTAGATTAACGAATTATGATATGATTTCCCATTTACGAATGGAAGGAAAATATGAAACCCATGAACCAGAAGAGGAGCGGACTAAGCACACGCATGTGATTTTTACCTTTACTGACGGAACTGAATTACGTTATCTTGATGTTCGGAAATTTGGCCGTATGGTTTTGGTACCTAAGAATCAAGGGGAAAATTACAAAGGGATTTTAGCTTTAGGCCCTGAGCCGATTCCGTCTGAATTCAAGCTGCCTGAATTTCGTACAGGGTTAAAAAAACATCATAAAGCAATTAAACCCTTATTATTAGATCAGCGTTTAGTGACAGGCTTAGGCAATATCTATGTGGATGAAGCGTTATGGGAAGCGAAGATCCATCCTGAACAACCAGCAGACACGTTAAAGCCAAAGGAAGTGGAACAGCTATATTATGCAATTATTGATGTTCTTGGCTGTGCTGTTGAAGCAGGCGGAACTACGATACGTAGTTATCTAAATGCGCTAGGAGAAGCGGGAACATTTCAAATTTCACTAAATGTCTATGGTCAGACTGAGAAACCTTGTCCAAGGTGTGCAACGCCAATCAAAAAAATAAAAGTAGCACAACGCGGCACACATTTTTGTCCCAAGTGTCAAACCTTGAAAGTGAGGAATTGACCAATGGGTATGATATTAGGGCTGACAGGCGGTATTGCAACAGGGAAAAGTACAGTTGTTACTGTATTCAAGAGTCTGAATTTTCCTATCGTCGATGCGGATGTAATTGCTCGAGAAATCGTTGAAGTAGGGACGCCAGCATTGGAGAAAGTAGTAGCTGTTTTTGGTTCTGAAATAGTAAGCAAAGATGGTTCATTAGACCGAAAAAAACTAGGTGAAATTATTTTTTCTGATGAGAAAAAAAGAAAAAAACTGAATGAAATACTCTCTCCCTTTTTGAAAAAAGCGATTTTAACTCAGATTGCTGATAAAAAAAATCAGGCCCCGTTGGTTATTGTTGATATCCCTCTATTATTTGAAGGAGGTTATGATAAGTTTGTTGACAAAGTTGCAGTTGTTTATATTCCAGAAGAAACGCAACTAGCCCGTTTGATGAAACGAGATAACTTGACGCAAGCCGAAGCGCAACAACGGATCAAAAGTCAATTGTCCATTGAGAAGAAAAAAGAAAAGGCAGATATCGTGTTTGATAATCAAAAAAGTATTGAAGAGACAGAAAAAAAAGTGAAAAAATGGGTATCTAAAAATATTTTTGAATAAAATAACGAGATTTTTAGTTTTCGTTTTTTGTTGATAATTTAAAAATAGTGAAAATGAATATAGTGAAACACGTATTAAACATTGTTTGTACGTGTTTTTTTTATTTTAAATTAAATATAGAGCTGTGATAAACTCATTTATACATATGCTTTAGAATAACGTGTTTATTGCGGAGAGCATAGACAATTCTGTCAAACCTGTGTTATCTTTTTTGTGAGCAAAAGGATTGCGAAAAAAAGGGAGATAGTGAAGAGTGAGATGAAAAAAGAAGTAGTGGTAATCGGTTTAGGATATGTTGGGCTGCCAAGTGTAATAAATCATGTGAAAAATGCTCATAAGGTAATTGGGTTTGATATTGATAAACGAAAAGTTGACATACTAAATAAAGGGGTAAGTCATCTTGACACTGTATCGGATGAAACCGTTCAAATGCTAAAAGAAAAAGGCACTTTATTTACCTATGATGAGCAACTAATTAAAGAAAAAGATATTTACATTATTGATGTGCCGACGCCAATCGATAAAAATAAAATTCCTGATCTAAGCTATATCAAATCGGCTGTTGATTTGATCAAAAATAAAGTGAAAAGAGGTTCATTGATCATTTTAGAAAGTACAACGTATCCCGGAACAACTGAAGAATACCTTGTAGCTGAGTTTTCTAAGCTTGGCTATCATATCGGAATCGATCTTTTCATCGCTTATTCCCCGGAAAGAATCGATCCAGGCAATACACAATCTCAGAGTGTCAAAATCCCAAGAATCGTTGCAGGATATACAGACAAATGCTTATCACAAGTGAAAGATTTTTTTGGAAGCCATGTTTCTTCCGTTCCTAATTTGAAAACAGCTGAATTAGCTAAAATATATGAAAATACTTTTCGGCTGGTCAATATCGCGTTAGCGGATGAACTTCAAAAAATTTCGGATAATTTAGATATTGACGTAGGTGAGGTGTTGGAAGCAGCAGCAACAAAACCTTTTGGATTTATGAAGTTTACACCAAATTTAGGTATTGGAGGACACTGTATTCCTGTAGATCCTTATTATCTCACATGGTTGATGGCAGACCGAGGAGTAGAAACACCATTGATCGATATAGCAGGAAAAATCAATGATTCAATGCTTGATTATTACTTAGAGAAAATCAAAGATCTTACAACAGCGAGCAAAAAAGATTTTACAGAGATGAATATCGCTGTTTTAGGTGTGACATATAAAAAAAATGTTGCAGATGTCAGAATGTCATCAGTTATCTCATTAATAAAAAAATTAAAAGAGAAAAATATATCGATTGTTGCATATGATGATGTGATGCACCCTTACAGTACATCAATAAATGAAACAGTTATCAATTTGGATCAAGACTATCAGCAACTGATGCAATATGATCTAGTAATATATGCTGTGGATCATGATGTGTATGAAGAGAAGAAAAAACTTATTATGGATAAGAGCCGATTGTTTTATGATTTAACGACAGTATAATGCCCCCACTTTGATTAAGGATTGTTCAAATAGGAGGTGAAAAAATAATGAATGATAGTTCAAGAAAAAACAAACGCAAAGAAAAACAATACGCTGCAAAAAAACGCTCAACTCAGCTATTAAAAATAGTATTATTACCATTGTTCTTTCTCCTTGCGTTGATTTTCCTAATCTACGGAAGAAATAAATCAGATGATCCTTATTTACTTCATCTATCAAAAAAACAAGAAGATTTATTGGTCATCAAGGAAAAGAAATATGTCGATATTTATACGTGGGAAGAGTTAGTGGCGGCTATTTCAAATAAAGAATTGACTGAGATTAATATAAAAAAAGACATTAAATTTCCTCAATCTCAAAATAAATTGAAATTAAATCAGTTGACAAAAGTCCGTGAAGAGAAAATTTTTCGCTACGATGATACCTTAAAAAAAGAGCAAAAGCAGACCATACTGATGGTAAGCTTAATCAAACGAAACCTAAGTCGAAAAGTCTTGATTAGTGGTGAGAAACGAAACATTGATTTGGGCAATGTAGAAATAGACCTTCCCAAAGGACTAGAGCTTGAATTCAAAGAAGTAACGTTGTTAAGGAGTTATCATTATTAGACAAAATATATTAGATTCGATGTGCAACTGTTTTTTGAAAGGATGTTTTGATGAAAAAAGGATTTTTCTTTTTATTAGAATTCTTTGGTATAATTTTCATGTATTTGATTCCAATCGCTTCTATATTGTATATTGCAATATATGAGTTGATTCATTTTTTTCACCCCTCAATCGAAAGCTTTATTTTATCTGGAAAACTCCCACTACTAGTCATGCTGATTATTTTTATGCTGGAAGTCATCATTCATTTTACGTTCAAACCTCAACAGAAAAAAATATTACGTAAATTAGGAGTAAAACCGAAAATTAGGCGCTATAAAATAGGTTTTTGGGCAAATATTCGAAGTCAGAGTAGTAAGCATACACTGTATAATAAAAATGGTTTTTTGTTAGTATTTACGCTTGTTTCGATTCTTTCTTTAGCAATTGTATGGTTTCAATTTAGGTTGCCTAGTGGTTATCGTCATTCTTTGAGTGGGATTGCTCCTTTTTTTACAATGAGTGGTGGAATGGCATTAGCTACTCTTATTTTAAGTACTTTATATACACCATACGTCTCTGAAAAGGTCAGCAAACGAAATGTATACATATTGATGCCTATGTATAATGAACCAATTGAAAACATTAAAAATACATTTCAATCTATTCTAAATCAAACACTTCCGCCAGCTGAATTAGTTGCTGTTGATGACGGTAGCTCGCTTGTCGATTATTCAAAACTTGCAGAGGAATACCAAGGGATTTTTGCTGAAAAAGGTATTTCTTTTCAGTTTATCAAGCAGAAAAATAGTGGGAAACGCGCAGCACAGTTAAATGCGTATAACCATTTAGAAATTTCTGATTTTCATAATGAGATCATCTTAACAATCGACAGTGATACTGTTTTTGAAGAACATGCGATAGAACAAGGGATCGTCCCGTTTGAAGACGAACGTGTTTATTCTGTTGCAGGCGTGATTGTGACAAGAAATGTTACAGATAATCTTTTGACTGTGATCACAGATTTATTAGTGATCGGACACATGGTGCTTATAGAACGATCAATGAACTCTATGTTTGGCAGTGTAGCTGTTAATAGCGGTCCAATTGCATTTTATCGGGCTGAAGTTTTAAACTTAGCTCAAAAATTAGGGTATGAAAATGAAAAGTTTGGTCGTGTTAGAGTAGAATTCTCGGATGATAGTTTCTTAACATTAACAGCGATGCTTTTAGGACGGACTGTTGCTCAAATGACAGCAGTTTCTTATACAGATTTGCCGAATAAACTGAGTCATCATGTACGGCAACATCTACGTTGGAATAGAGGCAGTTTTATTAGAGGCTTTTGGCGGTTAGCACTGTTCCCTGTTAGTAGTTTTGTTTTCTTTAGACAGGCATTTGGCTGGGCTATGTTTGCGGCTATGAACGTTATTAAGTATCAATTGATTTATTGGCTGTTTTTTGTAATGACTGATTTTCCATTAATTTTAGTAGCTCCTTTAGCATTTAGTGCCGTTTATTCCCTGGCATATCTTTCAATTCCTAGGAATGATTTGGCAAATCGGGATAAATGGATCGTTTTTTTAGCTTTTCCATTTACTGTACTATGGGCAATTTTCGTATTGTCGCCTGTTCGAATTTGGGGATATATTACCCATCGGAATACAGGATGGGGAACGCGAGACAAAATAGAACTGTAATACGATAATGATTGGGTAAGTTTGAACGTTCAAAACGTCGGCTTACTCGATTATTTTTTTTGAAACAAGAGAAAAATGTTATTAAATAAGAGCGTAACAATAAGAAAAAAATGCTTAAGAAGTAATCGTTAATGACTGGTTTCTCAAGCATTTCATGTTATAATATAGAAAGTAAACTAAAATGAAACTTTAAAAATAGATATTATTAGATAAAATGAGGTGAACACTATGCGTTGTCCAAGATGTCATCATAATAACTCCCGTGTAATCGATAGTCGCCAAGCGGATGATGGTCGTGCGATTCGTCGTCGGAGAGAATGTGAAAATTGCAATTACCGTTTTACTACATTCGAACGAATTGAAGCAGCTCCATTGTTAGTCATCAAGAAAAATGGTGACCGGGAAGAATTTAATAGAGAGAAAATTTTACGTGGGTTGATCCGTTCGGCTGAAAAACGTCCAGTTGCCATGGAACAAATGGAACAAATCGTTGATAATGTTGAAAACCGTGTCCGTAGCTTAGGAGAAAATGAGATTTCGACTACTTTGGTCGGAGAATATGTAATGGAAGATTTAGTTAATTTGGATGAAATCGCCTATATTCGATTTGCCAGTGTCTACCGTCAATTTAAAGATATGAGTGTGTTCTTAAAAGAACTACAAGGAATCGTAGATAAAGCAAAATCTTCAAATTCAGATACAACAAATGAATAAGGAGGTCTTTCCTTGAAAGACAATTGGAAAGAAGTCCACCCTAAAAGTATTTTTCAAGCAGCACTATCTCATCCTTTATCCAATCAAGAACAAGCGATACTGACGTTTTTATATCAGCCGATTATTGGTGCTGAAGCTTTTAGCTTATACTTGACACTTTTATCAGAAGTTGAAGAGACAGGCGTTAGTGAGTCACTTTTTCATGCAGATTTGGTTACGATGATGGACATGAGTATCAAACAAATCCAAGCGGCTAGAAAGAAATTAGAAGGAATTGGTTTATTAGGAACGTTTGTTAAAAATGATTCTGAACTAGGAATGCATTTTTTATATCGCTTAAATCATCCTGAAACAGCTGAACGTTTTTTTAAAGATGAAGTATTGTCGCTAACATTATTGAACAGTGTAGGACAAAGAAAACTCGATAAATTATTTGAACGTTTTAAGCCAAAATTTGTTAATTTAACTGGCTATGAAGAGATTTCAGCAGGATTTAAGGATGTCTATTTATTCAAAGAAGAACAAATGATTTCTCAAAGTAAGCAGTTGATGCAAATGGAACAATCGTTTAATGATCCAAGACCTGCGCAAAAACCAAGTGCAGTCAATGAAAGCTTTGATTGGACTTATTTTGTTCAAGGAATAGAAAAACTTGGGATCAAGTTGCCCGATAATAGTGCTGGATTCAAAGAAGAAGTGTTTATCTTCCATAATTTATTTGGGATTACAGAATTGGATATGATTGATTTTTGTTCTAAATCTTTTGACTATTATACAAGTAAGATTGATGTGAAGGACTTTGAGCGGGCAGTTTATAGAACCTATGATCCTGACAAAAAGCAAAAATCAAGTGAGTTTCAAAAAAATGATTCAGTGGAGTTATCGGCAGAGGATCAGCAAACATACCGTTATAATTCATTGAAAATGAATGGTTTTTCAACGCAAGATATTCAGATGATCATGGATAGTGAGAAAAATTTTCCATTAAATTATTTGGAAGCATTAAAAAATGAGCGTGGTGGTTATACAACCCCGCAAGAGCGTTCGTTAGTCAAGTATTTAGTGAGTAAATCTGGACTACCAAACAGTGTGATCAATGTGTTGATCAATTATGTTTATAATATACAAAAACAACCCACATTAAAGGCTGATTATGTGAATCGAATCGCCAATGAATGGGCGCAAAGTGGCATTTTTTCACCAGAGAAAGCCATTGATCATGTCCGTGAGCTAGCCAAAAAGGGTAAAGAACAAAAACAAACAAGGCAGAGATACGGACAAAATAATCGACCGATCCGTCAAGAGACATTACCAGATTGGGTGGATAATCCAGTCGAAGAGCAGAAACTATCAAAAGAAGAGCAAGCGCGATTAGACAAAGAAATTCAAGATTTCTTGAGTAAAGGAGGCGGCAATTAATGGAAGATGTAGGAAAAGAAATGTCAAAAATCATTCAAAGTAGAGATATGAGTGAACGATATAATGAACTTGTTGAAGTTGTACTGAAAGATAAAGATGTACAACGATTTATCGAAGAAAATCGGGAACGTTTAACGGACGATGATATTCGAAAAAGCTATTCGAAGCTGTATGAGTTTGTCCAAGAAAAACGTAAGTATCAATTGAATGATCCAACAATGATTGCTCCTGGATATGAACCTCAATTAACCTTGAATTTTCATTACATTGATGTTACTTATGTACCAACTGAAGCCTTGATCGCTAAGCAAAAAGAAGACGAGATCCGTAAACGAGTTCGAGCAATGGATATGCCTAAAGATGTAAGAGAAGCTAGTTTAAGTAGATTTGATACGGCATCACAAGGCCGTGCCCAAGCAATGGCTGAAACCATGAAATTTTTAAATGAGTATACCTCAAAACCTAAAGAATTTCATAAAGGACTATATCTTCAAGGAACATTTGGTGTTGGTAAATCTTTTCTGTTAGGTGCGATTGCTAATAGTTTGGCTGAACGCGGTTTTGTTACAACAATCGTCCATTTTCCAACTTTTACAGTTGAAATGAAACAAGCAATCGGTAAAGATATGGTAGGTCCAAAGCTTGATGCTGTTAAGAAATCACCCGTTTTAATGATTGATGATCTGGGAGCAGAATCAATGACGTCTTGGATTCGAGATGATGTCTTAAGCGTTATTCTGCAATATCGTATGCAGGAACAATTAGTAACGTTCTTTTCATCAAACCTTGACTTAAAAGACTTAGAAAAACATTTATCTGTGACTCAACGAGGGGAACAAGAGCCGTTGAAAGCCCGTCGAATCATGGAACGTATTCGTTATTTAGCACAAGAGATTACGATGTCTGGTAATGATCGGAGAAATGGCTAAAGACGACTTTTATCTAGATTGCAAGTGATTGAGTTATACCTCAGTCACTTTTTTTATTTTCTTTAATAATGATTTGTAGTAATGGACTACGATTGATTCTATAGCTTATAATAAAGTAACAGTATTGGAGGGCATATCTATGAAAAAAATCGCAATAACAATTTTAACAGTATTTACATTGATTTCTTTGGGAGCATGCACACAAAATAAAAAAAGTTCGTCAAAAGGAAGTGAAGAAACTTCAATGAGCAGTAAAAAAGATCAAACGACCGATGAAACATCAGACACTAAAGACCAAGAAAAATCTCAATCTGTATTCACAGCAGTTTTAGTTGAAGATGCTAAAACCAATGACACAGTGGATAAATCAACACGGCTAGTTTTAAAAGAAGTCGAAGCAGTTGAAGATCCAGAGGAAATTGTTGGTATGATGAAAAATGATGGGGTTATTTTGAATGTATCAAAAGATCAATTAGCAGATGGAATCACAGAAAATGACTTGAAAACAGGAGATAAGATTCAATTTACTTTAGTAGGTTTACCTGCGATGACGATGTCGATTCCACCCCAAGTAGCTGGAAATTCAGTTGTTAAAGTTGAAAAAAATTAATAAATATTAAAAAAAATAAACAGAAAACATTGACATTTGTTTTACAACGGTGGTATAGTTTCACATGTAAGATAACTAAATAGATTTGTTAGGTGAGGCTCCTATACAAACACAGGCTACTGCCCAAAAACATCGAGAGATGCCAATGGGTAGAACAGGGATTGTCGATTACAAGGCTTTTCATAAGGTAGCTAAAAGCTCTGCTTTTTACGTTGTATAGTGCCAAAACTCAACGACTAGATCATGCAGGCTTTTTTTTGTGCGCTTATTTATGACCTTCCGCTGAGTTTTGGCGGAAGGTCATTTGTTTTTTATCAAAAGTTCGTCTCATTACAGAGTAACTAATGAACAATACTTGGCAAAAAAAGGGTGAATTGACCGTACTAGCGAATCACATCAAAAAGTAACAACAAATCTAAGGAAGGAGCAAGCTTATGAATTTTTAATCAACATTATCGCTAGTATTTTTGCAGGAATGATTATTGGGGCAGAACGGCAATGGCGAAAAAAATTAGCTGGAATGAGAACCATGACATTAGTGACTTTTGGTTCGTGTCAGTTCGTTTCATTATCCACGTTGATCCAAGACGACAGTAGCCCTACACGAATTGCCGCCCAAGTAGTTAGTGGGATTGGTTTCCTTGCTGGTGGCGTAATTTTACGAGAAGGGTTCAGCGTGACAGGTATCAACACTGCAGCAACTTTATGGTGTTCAGCTGCTGTTGGAAGTTTGATCGGAGCAGGATTTGTGATCGAAGGAATGATTTGTGCGGTGGCTTTAATGTTAGTCAATATTTTGTTGCGAAATTTATCTTTTAAAATGGATGATTTGACCGTTCAAAGAGAAGAGGAACAAACAGAATCGATTCATTACCTATCGGTTATTAGTAGCAATACAAGTGAAGTCATGCTTAGAACAGAAATTATTCAATTGCTAGACAAATATTGTTTAACGTTCACTAAATTCTCCTGTACTGATTTGGCAGGAAAAAAGGTAAGACTATTTTTAGAAATCGAAGCGACAAGAAATGGCACACTAGCAGTCAATACGATTGTTTCAGAATTATCTCAACTGTCGGAAGTCATTGAAATCAATCAAATGAGTAACTAAAAGAATGGAGGAATCAAAATGGTAAAACAGTGATGGTCAAAATTATTAATTGGAACAGTGAAGAATATTGGAGAGGCATTTTTTTGAGAAACAAGCTACTCAAAACCAGTGCTGGAAAAGAATGGATCAAAGAATTACCAGTCAATGAAAAACATGATATTCATATAGCTGCGATGGTTGAGGGAAAAGTTGTGGGGACTTTACTTCTTTCAAAAAGAAGCCGAACGGTAGCTCAAATCAAACAAGTTGCAATCGATGATCAATATCAAGGTTTTGGGATAGGAAAACAATTGCTTGAATTTGCAGAAAAAATGGCAGATCTGATGGATTTTCAAACTATATTTTTAACTGGTCGTAAGCAAGCTTGGGGATTCTATGATCATTTTGGGTATCAAAGTACAAGTTGTGCATACTTAGATGGAGAGGTAATCTTAAAAAAATTCGAGAAAAGTATTTGCACCAAAAAGAACGCACGAATGCTTGGAATTATCAAACACATAACGCTGAAGGAGATGGAAACAAATGGATGACAGTAGTCAGATGATCAAGGACTTATGGATAAAGAAATCTGTTGATGGAGATGCGCCTATTATTGTCTATTTGTTTCTAGGGCAAACAAGCAAGTTTCTCCGATAACAGACCCTCTTTTTCCATCAGTCCGATTCCTAAAATAGAGACAAAATGATGAAATTATAGATGGTTCTTATAAAACCAGTTGTCATTTCATTGATCAGAGTTTTAGAAAGAAGGAGAAATACATGGATAAAAGAGCAGTATTAAATAGAAAGAACAACCAATCATATGAATATTTTGCAAGAAACTCCGCAGAAAATATCTTAACATTTTTCAAGTCTTCAAAAATGGGCCTAACACATCAGCAAGCTGTGTTATCAAGAGAGGAATTTGGAGAAAATGTCATTACACATGGCAAAAAAACGCCGCTATTCATTGAAATAATCAAAGCGTATTTTACCCCTTTTACGATCGTTTTGATCACGCTAGCTATTATTTCGTTTATAACAGATTATGTGATTGCACCCCCAGCTGATCGTGATCTTGTTGGTGTACTCATTATTCTAGCAATGGTTTTGATCAGTGGGACTATGACGCTGATTCAATCGGTAAAATCAAATCAAGCAGCAGAAAAATTGAATAACATGGTCAAAATTACGGCAACCGTTGTTCGTAGAAAAAAACAAGTAGAACTTCCAATTGAAGAAATTGTTTGTGGTGATATCATAAAATTATCTGCCGGAGATATGATTCCTGCAGATATCCGTTTAACAAAAACAAAAGACCTATTTGTTTCTCAATCCGCAATGACAGGTGAAAGTTATCCTGTAGAAAAAAGAGCAGATTACAAGTTGAAAGTGAACAGTGTCGAAACAGAATATGAAAATATTGTCTTTATGGGCAGTAATGTGATCAGTGGTAGTGCAGAAGGAATCGTTGTTTCAGTTGGAGATGACACACTTTTTGGAAAAGTAGCACAAGATGTTTCTGACAAAAATCCTCAAACAAATTTTGAAGTTGGCATTAGCAAAACGTCGTGGTTGTTGATTCGATTTATGTTAGTAATGGCGCCAGCAGTATTTTTGATCAACGGATTAACAAAAGGAGATTGGTTTGAAGCGTTTCTGTTTGGTTTGTCTGTAGCAGTGGGGCTAACGCCTGAAATGTTGCCGATGATCGTGACGACAAATCTCGTCAAAGGTGCTTCAAGCATGGCAAAAAAAGGTACAATTATCAAAAACTTAAATGCGATACAAAATTTTGGCGCAATCGATGTTTTATGTACGGATAAGACAGGAACATTGACCCAAGACAAGATTATTTTGGAATATCATTTAGATTGTGATGGAAAAGAAGATAGCCGAGTGTTGCGTCATGCATTTTTTAATAGCTATTATCAAACAGGCTTGAAAAATTTAATGGATGTCGCAATCATTGATGCGGCAAAAGAGGAATTATCAATTGATTCTTCTAAGTACAAAAAAGTAGATGAAATTCCTTTTGATTTTAAGCGCCGTCGTATGAGTGTTGTGATCGAAGATACATCTGGCAAAACGCAAATGATCACAAAAGGTGCCGTCGAAGAAATGTTGGAAATCTCAAGCTTTGTTGACTATAAAGGAACGGTTACTCCTTTAACTGAAACCCTTAAAACAGAAATCTTGAAAACTGTTGAAGAGTTGAACGAAGATGGACTACGCGTACTGGCTGTTTCTCAAAAAACAAATCCAGCGACTATTGATGAGTTCTCGGTTTCAGATGAAAATGAAATGGTCTTGATAGGATATCTTGCATTTCTTGATCCGCCAAAAGAAACGACAAAGGCTGCTTTAGAAGCATTAAAAAAACATGGTGTCGGTGTCAAAGTATTGACGGGTGATAATGCTTTAGTAACAAAATCAGTTTGTAAACAAGTCGGATTAGCCAATGAAGAACTGATTACAGGTAATGAAATCGCTAGAATGAATGATTTTGAGTTAAAAACGATTGCAGAAAAATATAATATCTTCGTAAAATTAACACCTCAACAAAAAACACGGATCGTTCAGGTTTTAAGAGAAGCTGGCCATACTGTTGGCTTTATGGGTGATGGCATCAATGATGCTCCTGCGATGAAAGAAGCAGACGTTGGTATCTCTGTAGATACGGCAGTTGATATTGCAAAAGAATCGGCAGATGTCATCTTGCTAGAAAAAGACTTGATGGTTCTAGAACGTGGTTTATTAGCAGGTAGAACGACCTTTGGAAATATCATGAAGTATGTCAAAATGACCGCTAGTTCTAATTTTGGTAATATGTTTTCAGTTGTTGTTGCCAGTATCTTTTTACCGTTCTTACCAATGTTGCCATTGCAATTACTCTTCTTAAATTTGATTTATGATATTTCATGTATGTCGATTCCTTGGGATCATGTAGACGATGACTATTTGGAACAACCAAAGAAATGGGACGCTTCAAAAATCGGCTCGTTTATGAAATGGTTAGGACCTACTAGTTCAGTTTTTGATATTACGACTTACTTGTTAATGTATTTTGTTATCTGCCCTCAATTAGTAGGAGGAAACTATCACGATTTAGATCTGGCACAACAAGCGACTTTTATTGCGATTTTCCATGCAGGTTGGTTTATAGAATCTCTTTGGTCACAAACATTGGTGATTCATACCTTACGGACACCTAAAATTCCATTTATACAAAGTCGAGCATCATTTATTTTGACGACTATTACTTCTTTGGGAATTGCTGTTGGAACGATCTTGCCATTTACAAGTTTTGGACAAAGTTTAGGATTAGCTGAACTGCCATTAAATTATTTTGCTTGGTTAGGTTTGACAATCTTTGCATACTTGTTCTTAGTGATGATTGTAAAAAAATTCTATGTGAAACGCTTTGGAGAATTACTATAATATTGATTAAAAGATTGAAGTTTATTTAATAGTAAACTTCAGTCTTTTTTTTGTCTGAATGACCGCATATCTTTTGCTAAAATAGTAAGTTGCGTTATCATAAAAGTAGGTAAAAAAATAGTCAAAAAAAGATAGTTTTTATTTGACCTTTACTGACTAATTGAGTATAATTGATTTGTAAGGTCAAAATTGATCAGACTTTAGACCTTGAAAAAATAGTACAAAAGACCTAATGTCTTTTTGATAAATTAGCGATACTATTTAGATAGTAGTGATTTATGGGATGAGGCTTTGGAAAAAAGAAAATCTGACTGTTACCAAAGCGTTACAGTCAATTTTTCCTATTTTTCAGTCAAAGCTGAACAAGCCTGCTACGCTTTTAAGATTATCTAGCTACGCGGGCTAGCTTCTCGGAAAAAAGATAAATGATGACTGAGGCAAAAAGCACCTCAATCATAATTTCCTATTTTTCAGTCGAAGCTGGACGAGCCCACTACGCTTTTAAAATTAGGAGGTAATTATATGAACATCGAGAAAATGACAACGACATTACAAGAGGCAATTGCAGAGGCACAAAAGGTAGCTGTTACTCGTCATCATCAGGAAATCGATATTGCTCACCTATGGAAGATTTTTTTGCAGCCGAATCATTTTGGACGTAATTTTTATACAGATGCAGGCGTTGATGTTGAAGCTTTTGAACGTGAAATTGATAAAGCAATCGACGAATATCCAAGTATTCAAGGAAGCAATATTCAATATGGGCAAAGTATGAGCCAGAATCTGTTTAACTTATTAGGTGAAGCAGACAAACTTAGAGAATCATTTCAAGATGAGTTTCTAGCAACTGAAATTGTGATTTTAGCGTTGATGAAATTGAAAAATTATCGTTTAACCAAGTATTTAACAAGTCAAGGAATCACAGAAAAAGAACTACGTAAAAATATTGAAAACATGAGAGGGGGAGATCGTGTGACTTCTCAAAATCAAGAAGAACAATACAAAGCATTAGAAAAATATGGGGTAGATTTAGTACAGCAAGTGAAAAGCGGTAATCAAGATCCTATTATTGGTCGTGATGAAGAAATCCGTGACGTGATTCGGATTCTATCTCGTAAAACAAAAAATAATCCCGTTTTGATCGGTGAACCAGGTGTTGGTAAAACCGCAATCGTTGAAGGTTTAGCGCAACGAATCGTCCGTAAAGATGTACCGGAGAATTTAAAAGACAAAACTATTTTCTCATTAGATATGGGTGCATTGATCGCTGGAGCTAAATTCCGTGGTGAATTTGAAGAACGTCTAAAAGCTGTCTTAAAAGAAGTGAAGAAAAGTGAAGGACGTATCATTTTATTCATTGATGAAATTCACAATATCGTTGGCGCAGGAAAAACAGAAGGTAGTATGGATGCCGGAAACTTGTTAAAACCAATGCTGGCTCGTGGTGAACTACATTTGATCGGTGCAACAACACTAGATGAATATCGCCAATATATGGAAAAAGACAAGGCACTAGAACGTCGTTTCCAAAAAGTTTTGGTAAAAGAACCAACTGTTGAAGATACGATCAGTATTTTACGTGGACTAAAAGAACGTTTTGAAATTCATCATAGCGTT
This sequence comes from Enterococcus ureasiticus, assembly GCF_001730285.1. GTDB lineage: Bacteria > Bacillota > Bacilli > Lactobacillales > Enterococcaceae > Enterococcus_L > Enterococcus_L ureasiticus. The sequence continues at coordinate 608,981 of NZ_MIJZ01000001.1, read as the reverse complement.
AATATCCATGATAATGCATTAGTCGCTGCTGCAACTCTATCAGATCGTTACATCACAGATCGTTTCTTACCAGATAAAGCGATCGATTTAGTCGACGAAGCGAGTGCGACGATTCGTGTTGAAATGAATTCAATGCCAACAGAACTTGACCAAGTAATACGTCGATTGATGCAACTAGAGATTGAAGAAGCAGCACTGAAAAAAGAGTCAGATGATGCAAGTAAAAAACGTCTAAATGCACTACAAGAAGAATTAGCAGATCTTCGTGAAGAAGCTAATGCAATGAAGATGCAATGGGAGACGGAAAAAGAAGAAGTCAATGCGGTCAGCAATAAACGTGGAGAAATCGATAAAGCGAAACATGAATTAGAAGATGCTGAAAACAATTATGATTTAGAAAGAGCAGCTGTTCTTCGCCATGGTACGATTCCGCAATTAGAAGAAGAATTAAGAGAACTCGAAGCAAAAAATGCCAAAGATAATATACGCATGGTCCAAGAAGCAGTGACAGAAAACGAAATTGCTCAAGTTGTTGGACGCTTAACTGGGATTCCAGTAACGAAACTCGTTGAAGGGGAACGGGAAAAATTAATGAAATTGAACGAAACTCTTCATAAACGTGTCATTGGTCAAGATGAAGCGGTAGATGCTGTAAGCGATGCAGTGATTCGTTCACGTGCTGGGTTGCAAGATCCAAACCGTCCATTAGGTTCATTCTTATTCTTAGGACCCACGGGTGTTGGTAAGACGGAACTTGCTAAAGCATTAGCGGAAGACCTATTCGATTCAGAAGATCATATGGTTCGAATCGATATGAGTGAATATATGGAAAAACATAGCGTCTCTCGTTTAGTTGGAGCACCTCCAGGCTACATTGGTTACGAGGAAGGTGGCCAATTAACAGAAGCTGTCCGCCGTAACCCATATACGATCGTTTTATTAGATGAAATTGAAAAAGCACATCCAGATGTGTTCAACATTTTACTCCAAGTATTAGATGATGGTCGCTTAACTGACTCTAAAGGACGAGTCGTTGATTTCAAAAATACTGTGTTGATCATGACAAGTAATATTGGTTCTCAATTATTGCTTGAAGGTGTAACAGCTGAAGGCACGATTCCAGAAGAAGTAGAAGAACAAGTTATGACGATATTACGAGGCAATTTCAAACCAGAATTCTTAAATAGAATCGACGATACAATTTTGTTCACGCCATTGAGCTTAGATAATGTCAAAGGCATTATCGGAAAAATGACGTCTCAATTAGCAAAACGATTAGAACATCAAGAAATCGAATTGGTGATTTCTGACGAAGCCAAAACGTGGATTGCTGAAAGTGGGTATGATCCAGCTTATGGTGCACGTCCATTGAAACGTTTTATTACAAAAGAAGTGGAAACACCATTGGCAAAAGAAATTGTATCAGGTAAAGTATTGCCGAAAACAAAAGTAACGATCAGTTTATTAGATGAACAGTTAGTTTTTGAAAATGAACCGATAGACGAATAAGATACAAATGAGGTAGTCTGTTTCAGCAGACTATCTCATTTTTTTATAAGCATTAAAAATTGATTTTAAAATCGATATTGTGTAGAATCTAACTATTAAACTAACATTTTAAAAGAGGGATCCAGTGAATAATAAAAGCAGACGATTAGAAGAACAATTGTGTTTTTCTTTACAAACAGCTTCAAAGCAATTTAACAGAATGTACGCTAAGGCACTAAAACCATTTCATTTAACCTATCCTCAGTACTTGGTTTTGCTTGTATTATGGGAATACTCGGATCAACGAATCTCTGATATTGGAGAAAAGCTTGCATTAGATACTGGAACATTGACACCTATGTTAAAGAGAATGGAAAAAAATGGCTATGTCAATCGAAATAGATTACCAGAAGATGAGCGAATCGTGATCATTTCACTTTCAGAAAAAGCGATTCGGCTAGAAACTGAAATTTATGATCAAGTAGAAGGGTGTTTGACTCAGCTAGATTTTAATGAAAAAGACTATTTTTCATTGATTGAACAAATCAATTCATTAAGTAAACAAATTAGTGGAATCGACAATTAATATGTAGCAACCAGACTTTGAAAATGATACCAATTTTTGAAGTCTTTTTTTATAAAATTTATGAAGCATACTATTGTACATTCGAATAAATATTGTGTACAATTTAATTGTACGATATAGCTGTGATAATAAGAAGTGGAGGAATGAATCATGAAAAAAATCTATTCAACAACAATCATCAATACTGGTGGAAGAGAAGGTGAAGTTTTTTCACCAGACAAATCATTTAGTTATCAAGTAACGTCTCCTGGTCCTCATCAAGAGAATAAAACAAATCCAGAACAACTATTTGCGGCAGCTTATAGCTCATGTTTCAACAGTGCATTAGAGCTTGTAATGGCAAAACAAAAAATCACATCAAAAAGCACAGTAAAAGCAACAGTTTCATTATTTAGCGATGAACAATCTGGTTTTCAAGTTGGGGTTGTTCTATCTGTTAAAATCGATGATGTTGATCGTGAAACAGCAGAAGAACTAGTGAAAGCAGCTCATGAAGTATGTCCTTATTCAAAAGCAACAAGAGGAAATATTTCAGTTGAGTTAGAAGTAGAATAGCATAAAAAATGGCAACTTTAGATGTTCTAAAGTTGCCATTTTTTTATTTATTCACTTTTCTGAACGCATACGCTTTAAAATACTCTGGCTTATGTCGTTGTGTAAAACTATAAACTGTTAAAATCAACGCACCAATCGTATTTGTAAACAAATCACCCATTGTATCCATCAATGCTTCACGGCCAATATAAGGTTGTCCTGCTTCCGTCATATAACGTTGCAAATTCATATTACCGAGTGAGTCACAAAGAAATTCCCAGAACTCCCATAAAACACCACATAAGCCAGCAAACGCAAATCCCATAATAATAAATAACCAAGGACTGATTTTAGAAAAATCCGACTCACGTAAACAATAGCCAATAATTGCGTATCCCACAGCGACTAATAAAATTGGACTGACAGCATGAAGAATTTTATCCCAAAACGGGACAATAATGATCAAGCGTAAACCCGTTCCAAGAAAAACAGCGATCCAAATGAAAAACCAATAATAAAGCCGAACCATTTTTGGGAAAACCAACCCTGTAAATTTTGTGAAAATAAATGGTACGAAGATCACAGCAATTCCTGCAATCATTTCAAACGTCAATAATACATATTGTTCAGTTGGTTGGACTACAAATGTTTTAACGATATTGACGATCAAGGTGATAACACCAAACGCAAGTAAAAAATGAAAGGCACTTTTTTCTTGTTTATCCTCAAATTCTAACTTCATATAAAAGCCTCCAATATGTTTATTTGTTTGATTTTTCTTTGATTAAATCTAAAAATGCTTGCTCCTCACTGACGATTGATCCATTTAGTTTTACCAAGCCAACGGTATACAAGTTTAGATAATGGAATTGGTTTTCAGCAGTATCACCTAACGCTGCTAATTTTTTTTGATTATCCGCTCCTTGTTGGCGTGTATCGGTGTATAAACCAAGCATTGGAATATTCTTAGCGTAAGCCACACCAATTTCAGAAGCCACACCAGCATCGATCGTAATACCATCTAAAACGGCTACAAGAAAATCACTTTCAAGAACTTTTTCAGTGTCAGCTAAAGCAATCATTTTACTATCAGCGTAGGCTGTTTTATCATTGATTGCTCCATTTTCTTGCGGTAAATAAACCTCAATTGAATCATCAAGTTCACGGATTTTTTTCACTAAATATTCATTATAAAGTAAGTCTGCTTTGGCAAACATTGGTCCTGCAAAATAAATTTTCATTCTTTCACCTCTACGTTAAGTTTGTGTTTTTATTTTTTTTGGAAAAAGACGAATTGATTAACTAAATCAACTTTATCCACTTGATAACCATAAGCAGCCCAAGCACTTGAAAAAGAATGCTCTTTTTTAGTCCACCAGGCACTATAAGTTTTAGCCAGTTCAGGTAGCACATGATTATGGGACATTTGTGCTTCTATTTCTGCAAATGATAATTGCATGTTTGGTCTTTTGGCTAGTAAGGTTGGAATAACAAGAAAGTCATTCATAGAAATCATCCTTTATTAAGTAATCATTCGTATTATAATCAAAAATAATCGCTAAAGTAAGCTTCTTGATCCGGTAAAATCCGTTCTAATGAATTCAAGGTTTCCTTATCCGTATCCAAACGTTCGATTCGATGCAGGTAAGTCGGACGGCGATAATTCATCAATAAACAAGTCAAGGTTTGAATGTCGATATGCACCGGTTGTCCTAACGGTTCATCTGTTACAGAAACTTGGTCATCTTCATCCCATAGTAAACTAAACACACCATTATTCCATTCAGCAACTGGATCGCTCACTACAAAATGAAATGGTTTTGCGGTGCTGGCATATGGATAAGCCAGCAGCATTTCTTTGACATCGACGATTCTAGCCATGTAATAAGGCTCGATCGTTTCTTTGATTTGGCTGTCATCTAATAAAAAGGCGAGTGGCTCATTTTTATAAATATCCCCTTCAGCCCAATCAATCATTGAAAAATGAGCTGAAATAAAATTCCACAACGCATTGCGTGCTTCCTGATTGATATAAAACATTTCTTTGATATGAAACACGTCTTCAGCTACCCAGTAAAATAATACACCTAAAGGTTCTTGGTTCGCTCCATAATAAATCGCCGCTGTCCGTTCATCTTCATTTTCAAAACGCCAATATTCTTCCCAGTTAAATTCGCTACGAATCAAAGCACCATGATTTTGACGAGCAAATTTTGCGTAAACAGTAAAGACATCTTCATGATCTACACTCACACGTTCGACCATTCCGGGAACCGAGACTTGCTTAGGTAGTTGAGTATCACGAATTTTGAAAGACAACTTATCCGACATGATCTCCCAGCCTTTTCGGCGATAATAAGGAATACTGTAAGGATAAAGGTACGAAATCCATTGTTGATCTTCCCGCATATTTTTAAGGGCTAGGTGGATCAAATCTTGCATCAAACCATGATTGGCATATTCAGGATAGGTTCCAACACCTGTGATACCGCCCATTTTGAAAAGGGTCCCGTGAATATTTACTTCACACGGATAAATCGCAATTTGGGAAATCAATTGATCCTCATGGAACCAGCCAAAAACTTTTGATTGCTCTAAAATCGGCTGTTTTGATTTGATCAACTCTTTTTTGCTTTCATAGCCGCTTTCTTCTAAATCCGCTTCCGTAAACTGGAAGACATAGCTCAATAGTTCATTGAACTGATCCACATATTTTTCATCTACTGATTTTAATTCTAAATTATCTCTGAACTCTTTTTGGTCCATTTTTCCATCTCCAATTGTTTTTCTACCTCCAGTATATCAAAAAAACGGGAATAAATAGAGTATTACTTACTAAGAAATGGTAAAGACGGATTTTTAGTTGCAAAATAGTGTGTTACCTTTTTGAAAAGCGTAATAGGAATAGTGAAACATGGGAAAGTTCTTTAATTCTGATGGAAATCTTGCTATAATGGAAAGTGCTGATTGAAAATGATCGGAGCGATGAGCCAGTACGATTTGATTCAACGAAATCACAAGCTCATTCAGCTTTTCATAAAAGAAATGAGGACTATTAATGAATATAAATGAAATGAAGCAAAGACAAGAAAAAATTCGTAACTTTTCCATTATTGCTCATATTGACCATGGGAAATCAACACTTGCTGACCGGATTCTACAAAAAACGGAAACTGTGTCAGATCGTGAAATGCAAGATCAATTACTCGATGCGATGGATTTAGAACGTGAGCGCGGGATTACGATCAAACTGAATGCTGTTGAATTAACATATACAGCAAAAGATGGCGAAGATTATATCTTTCATTTGATCGACACGCCAGGACATGTCGATTTCACTTATGAAGTATCAAGAAGTTTGGCAGCCTGTGAGGGTGCAATTTTAGTTGTGGATGCGGCGCAAGGAATCGAAGCACAAACATTAGCGAACGTTTATTTAGCTTTAGATAATGATTTGGAAATTATTCCAGTGATCAATAAAATCGATTTACCGGCGGCAGATCCAGAACGAGTTCGTACAGAAATAGAAGATGTAATCGGAATTGATGCTAGTGACGCTGTTTTAGCAAGTGCCAAAGCAGGGATCGGGATTGAAGACATTCTAGAACAAATCGTTGATTTGGTTCCCGCTCCGACAGGAGATCTTGAAGCGCCATTAAAAGCGTTGATTTTTGATTCAGTCTATGACAGTTATCGTGGGGTTATTTTAAATGTGCGGATCATGGACGGGGTTGTAAAACCTGGTGATAAGATCATGATGATGAATAATAATAAAACCTTTGAAGTGACAGATGTTGGGATTTTTTCACCAAAACCAATCAGTCGTGACTTCTTAATGGTTGGCGATGTTGGTTATATTACAGCTGCAATCAAAACTGTTCGTGACACGCAAGTGGGGGATACCGTAACGTTAGCGAATAATCCTGCGAAAGAAGCTTTAGCTGGTTATCGTAAAATGAATCCGATGGTTTATTGCGGACTTTATCCAATCGACAATTCACGTTATGTTGAGTTGCGTGAAGCCTTAGAAAAATTACAGCTAAATGATGCTGCCTTACAATTTGAAGCCGAATCGTCTCAAGCATTAGGGTTTGGTTATCGTTGTGGATTTTTAGGTTTGTTGCATATGGATGTGATTCAAGAACGCTTGGAACGAGAATTTAATCTTGATTTGATTACGACAGCTCCTTCCGTAATTTATCATGTAACAAAGACAGATGGTACGAAAATCGTGGTAGATAATCCAGCAGAATTTCCAGACCAAAGCTCTGTTGACTTTGTGGAAGAACCATACGTTAAAGCGACAATTATGGTGCCAAATGAATATGTTGGGGCTGTTATGGAAATTTCACAACGTAAACGTGGTGAGTTTGTCACAATGGATTACTTGGATGAATACCGAGTAAATGTCATTTATGATATGCCGTTATCAGAGATCGTGTATGATTTCTTTGACCGCTTAAAATCAGGAACAAAAGGATATGCTTCATTAGATTATGAAATGATCGGGTACCGTAAGAGCAATCTATCTAAGATGGATATCTTATTAAACTCAGAAAAAGTCGATGCGCTTAGCTTTATTGTGCATAAAGATTTTGCTTTTGAGCGTGGGAAAGTCATTGTCGAGAAACTGAAGAAACTAATTCCAAGACAACAATTTGAAGTACCGATTCAAGCCGCAATTGGTCAAAAAATCACTGCGCGCTCAACGATCAAAGCGCTACGCAAAAATGTTTTGGCCAAATGTTATGGTGGGGATATTTCACGTAAACGTAAGTTGTTAGAGAAACAAAAAGATGGTAAAAAGCGGATGAAACAAGTTGGTTCTGTGGAAGTTCCGCAAGAAGCCTTCATGGCTGTTCTGAAAATGGACGAGGACGAACCGAAGAAATAACCAGAGATGAATCGTTTGACTGCAAGCTAGTCTAGATATAATTGCACTGAATTTGCTTAGGGTTATTTTTTAACACGTAGTAGTAAAAATTGCCAACTATCTCCGTAATGGGATGATAGTTGGCAATTTTTTTGATTTCATTAGATTTAAACATCAGATTAAAAATTGTTTTAAGAGAAATGTCTACCTAGTGGTTTACTATTAGTCGTACCTTTTTCATTAGAATTAGTATCAGTTGTTTGTTCATCTAGTTTATTTTCGACAGGTGTAGATCTTGTCGTATAGACACCTAAACTAAAGGCAACAACAAGCAATCCAGCAACTAACAAAAAAGCAATTGATCGTCGGGGCTGTTTTCTTTTTTTAGCAAGTAACATCGAGTCTAAGCGTTTTTTGATTTCATTAGTATTTTCATAAAGTGTTACTGATCCTAATTTTTCGTTGTAATTTCCAGGATGTTTAGCCATTTCTATCAGTGTGGCACCATAGCGATAATATTCTTCTTTTGTAAAATGACGAGTTGTGGCTTCGTCACAGGCATATTCGCATTCTTGATTCATGACTTTTCCAATATAATATACAACTGGATTAAACCAATGGATACAAATAATGAGTTGCATAAACCATTTGTAATAGATGTCCTTACTCTTATAATGAGTGATCTCATGAGACAAGATACTATGAAGCTGTTCTTTAGTCAAATTTTCATGAGGTAGCACAATATAATTTTTTTTAATACCTAAGAGTAATGGAGAGGAGACTAACGGTGTCGTGTAAATATCAATGGGTGTTGTGATATTTTTATCTTCGCAAATCTCACTTAAAACATCAAGAATTTCTGGATTATCCACGGGTTGCCAGTCCGTTTTGATATATTTAGCAAAGCTTTGATATTTTGTGATTTTGTGTATCAGTAAACAAAAGGCGATAGCTAGCCAAATATATAAAATATAAGGTGCAAAAGGTTGTTCTTTACTGCCCATAATAATATTATCTTTAAAAATGACATTATCTCCAATAAAAACGGAAGAATTCCTCTTCACTGCAGAGCCATAAAGCATTTCATAGAAAGGAGATGTTTCGATTGAAGAAAAAAGCGTACCAACAAGACTCTGGCTTGGAGAAAAAGGCAAAACAAATCGCAAAAGAACAATCAATAATAAATAATATTGAGAACATCTTGAAATTTTTTTCTTCAAGAATACACTAGCAATAATCCAAATTCCAAATAAAATTGAACCCGAAATACTGAGGGAAACAAGCAAGTTCAATAGTTTTTCACTCATCATTCTTTATTTTTTTCCCAATATTCTTTTAATTCTTCTATTTCTTTGTTTGATATCAATTCATTTTCAACCAATGTAGCAATCAACCCTTTGACTTCTCCCTCATATACTTTTCCTACAAATTCTTTTGTTTCTTGCTCCACGTAGTCTTTTTCTGTTAAAAGTGCAATATATTCATTTCGTCTGCCTTTTTTTTGAACTTCTAACACTTTTTTTTCAGTTAAACGGGCTAGGAAGGTCAAAATAGTATTATTTTTCCATTCAAAATTTTTTGCATGTAACTCTTCAACAATCTCAGAAAACATCATACGTCCGTTATGCGCCCAGATTATTCGTAATATTTCTAATTCTGAATCAGATATTTTCAGTGTCATAGAGGTCCTCCTTTTTTTAAAATCTGTGATAAAAGTAACTTTTTATTGCGAACAATTCAATTATAACACGACTATTGACAAAATAGAAAAGTGCATGATAATATAACTACAAGATGTAGGTATAGAAGGAAAAGGCCTTTCAATCAATTCCAATTGTTAATTTATCTATATCAAAATAAAAAAGAAAAGGAGAGATCCAGTGAAGAGAAAGGGGTTGTTATGGTTTTTTTTTCTGATTGGGATTGTAAGTACAAGTGCTTGTTCAATGTTTAATAAGACTAAATCTGAATTCGAGACAGTTAACTCGGATAAAACTGTAGAATCGAGTTCGTCTATGGCTTCAGCAAAAGAAAAGGAAGAACGATACAATGAGTTGTCAAGAAATGCTAATTCCCCAAAAATAATTGAACATTCTAAACAATTTAATCAAGATATTAGTTTTGTTGCAAAAGTGGAAGGTGAACCTAAGCAAATTGAATCAAAGGATGAAACGTTAAATGGTCAGTGGTATATATCAATCTTCTTGATGCGAAATCGCGCGACACCTATTTATTTAAACTTATCTGATATCAAGAAAGAAACGTGGCCGAAAAATGGCGACATACTACGCATTACAGGAACGACAATTGGTTATCTTTACACGAGTTATAAAAACGAACGAGTCGACCTATTGGACATCAAAGCAAAAAAAATTAAGACATTAACACCTAAAAATACAGATGTACCAAAAAGTAGCACAATTGAAACCGATCAATATAGAGTAGAAATCACGGAGACTGATACACTGTTGGACGCTTTTGGCGAATCTAGTCTGGTAATTTACTACAACTTCAAAAATAAAAAAGAGTCTGCGTCCATACCACCGCTTAGAACTTATTTTTTCTTCAGTCAAAAAAACGAATATCTAAAAAACACGATTTTAGGTGACCTGGATAGACTTAATCCAAAAGCACTCAATAGAGATCCTTTGGAACCAGATGGAGAGATGCTATATTACGAAACGTTTAAGCTTCTAAATGAAGAGACACCAATCCATTTGGCAGTATATGACGATGAATATAACTTACTCAACACATTGGAAATAGCGGTACCAGCGAAGAAATAGAAAAGGTGTCAGAATAATGTACTGAAATAAAAGAGTGAAAAATAAAAAGGAGTTTTATTATGAAATATGTTATCAAACAAAAATTAGTTGCCTTAAAACCAACCTATGAAATTTTAGATGGAGCAGGAAATCCATTATATAAAGTAAAAGGAAGTTTTTTAGGAAGAGAAAAATTTGAAATTACTGATTTAGATGGTCAAACATTGGCAAAATGCAGGACGGATGTCAACTTTTTAAGTATTATTGGTTCGTTTTTAAGATACAATTTTAAAAAGTACCATATTTTAATAGATGATCAAAAGATTCTATCAATGGCGCGTTCGTTAAATATTTTCAGTTACAAATTTACTATTGATTCACCTATTGGAGATGTAAAATTAGGTTATGGCATGACGGGTAGTCATCAGTTTACGATGCAAGATAACATTATTTGTGATATTGATAAAAGAAAACTGACCTTAGGCGGTGATGAATATCACATTGAGATTGATGACGCTCATGATCAAAAAGCTTTTTTACTAACAACCATTGCTTTGGATCGTATCTATTATACGAAGCGATAGTCAGTTAAAGGTGAATTTTTTACTGAACAATAAAATAAGGGAAGTATAACTGATGAGAAATAAGGGTAAAATGTTCACGTTTATTTTGGCATTCAGTCTTTTAGCTCTTATGGTTAGTTGTGGTAAGTTAGATACGGCCAAAGAGAGTATCAAGAAGTATGATTCTGATTCGACTAAAATGAATGAAGTAGACAAGTACAATGCATATGTTGACTTATTCAATGTTTTAACAGGTGAATTATCAACGATTAAAAATTCTTATACTGAGAAGCATATGGATGAAGCGGGTAACTTTATACCAACAGGCGATAAATATGCACAAGCATTTACAGGAGCAACAAGCTTAGTTCAACCAGCGATTGAAAAAGCTGATAAAGGACTCTCAACCAAACCAAAAATGGATATAGATAAAGATGTAGCAGTCATGCTAGACTTTCTGAAAAAAGAAATATCGATTTTAGAAGAAATTGAGAATTATTACGAGGAAAAAGATTTCTTGAATGATCATGATGAAAAAGGAAAAGAGTTAAATGCCAAGCTTTTATCGGTATATAAAGAGACCGATGAACCGATTAAAATATTCTGTGATAAGATGCGGATTTTGATGGACGAAACGGAGAAGGATGATCGTAAAGTACATGAAAAGGAAGACAACAAAATTACATTAGGAATGATGCAATTTATTGATGCTGCAAAAGAAGCTAGAAATCTTGTTAATGATAGCATAGCAGAAAATGGTACGATAAATTTAACTACTGAGAAATATGCGGAAGTAAACACTAAAGTGTCTAAATCGTTAGATGAACTAAAAGCAGTATCTAAAGATTCAAAAGCGATAGAAAAAGAAGGTTTTTCTTCACCAACTGCAAGTAATATTATCGAGAGTTTTGTAAGTAAAGCATCAGAATTTAAAACTGCATCAAATGCACTCTATGGTAGTTTTGGAGAGGATGAGGAAGCCGTGATTGACGCTGTGGAAAATATACAAAGTAAATATTCAGCGTTAATTGATACTTATAATAAATTAGGATGATAGAGTGACAAGCTCACTGATTACGAATATTCAAAGTGAACTTTTACTAACTCAAATTGCTTTGAAGCATTTTTATTCTGCAATGTGATAATATGTGATTGCATGAATGTGCATTATGTAGTAAACTAAGTAAGTCTGAAAAATCAATACCTTAACAAATAACTATCCTTATCCCATCTCATTCGAGGTGGGATTTTAATATTTAAGGTAAATAAGGCTAAAAAGTAATGAGTTAAATGAGTATTTTCTCATAATTGAATATAAATGTATACTTTCATTCAATAAGGTCGTATACTAGGAAACGTAGTATAATTGTAATTTAAATTAATAGGTCATTTCATTCGTAAGGGTGTTTTAATTCCTCTTTTTTTTATCACAAAGGTATTGCAAAAATTAATCGTGCTAAAAGCACTAGGAGGAACACATTTATGAATACAGGTACAGTGAAATGGTTTAACGCAGATAAAGGTTTTGGTTTTATTACTCAAGATAACGGAACAGATTTGTTCGCACACTTTTCAGCAATCCAAGGTGACGGATTCAAATCTCTAGACGAAGGTCAAAGCGTATCATTCGATATCGAAGAAGGTCAACGTGGACCACAAGCAACTAACATCGTAAAAAACTAATTTAAAACTTTCAGAACGATCCAATAATATTATTGGATCGTTTTTTTTATCTATTTTCATAGAATGCGGAGAGCAAGTAAGTGTAGTAATGATAAATAAATCCAATTTTTAAATGAGTATATTATTTGCAAAAATATTTAATAGCTAGTACTATACAACTATACCAACAACAACCCTTTTTATTTTTTCATTTTACTCTTCTAGAGTAAAACTCCTTTTCCCATCTTTTAACAAAGGTGGGATTTTTTTATTAGCATATTTTTGAATAGATAACTGTATATGTATCAACCTATTTCCAAAAGATAAGTTGAAATATTTTTTATTTATAAATAAAGAGAACGTTTTAATTTGTTTTTTTAAAATTATTTAAGGATGGATGAGGGTTATTAGTTGATATTAATTTTAAAAAATAGTATTATAAATTCATACCAACAACAACCCTTTTTATTTTTTCATTTTACTCTTTAGAGTAAAACTCCTTTTCCCACCTTCTTTAGAGGGTGGGATTTTTTTATTTATCAATAAACACAGATAAATAAAAAAGTATAATTATAAAAAAAGAAACATAAAGAAAACTCTTCTCTACGTTTCTTTTTTATTTTATCCAATCATAACACTTTCATCTGGATATTTAAATTTAGCTTGCTGTTTTTGGCCTCTTGTGAGAAGTGAAAAACCAACAGTATAGATTCCGACTCGTCCAATGTACATCAACAGCATAATGATGACTTTTCCTGCAACAGTCAGATCGGGGGTCAGTCCCATTGTCAATCCAACTGTACCGAATGCAGAAAATACTTCAAAAGCCACATACTCTATACCAGAAGATTCTGGTATGTTTTCAGTGATCGTCAAAAGCATGATCGAAAGTACACATAATGTTAAGGTGATAAAAAATAAGGTTAAGGCGCGAAATACCGTACTGTTTCGAATTGTACGCCCTTGAAATTCGGCTCGTGTTCGTCCCTTAAAAATTGAAACGATTTGAATAACTAATACAGCAAATGTTGTCGTTTTTAATCCACCAGCAGTAGACCCAGATGTTCCACCCACATACATTAAAAAGATAGTTGTAATCAGTCCAGCATTCGTCATCTGCAAATAATCAATTGAATAATAGCCTGCGGTTCTTGGTGTTACAGACATAAAGAACGTATTTGCTAAGCGGTCAAAAAAGTTTGTTCCAGTCGTTAAATTGGCTGCATTGTGTTCTGTGATGAAAAAAAGAATAAAAGCGCCAATCAGTAACGAACCAGTTGTGATCAAAGCAATCTTTGTGTGTAAAGAAAACTTCCTTTTCTTTTTAAAACGTAACAAATCTTGCCAAACAATAAAGCCGAGACCGCCAGAAATAATCAAAGCCGCAATCACGAGCAGAACAAACGGTTTCGTTTGATAAGGAGTTAAACTATCGCCTAATAAATCAAAACCAGCATTACAAAAACTAGAGATGGAGTGGAAGAGACCGAAGAAAAGTCCTTTTTTCCAACCAAACTCAGGAACAAATTCAATTGAAAGCAATGCAGCTCCAGCTAGTTGAATCACGGCCGCCAATTTAACGACATAGATCATCAAACGAAATGCTCCTGACATATCATCTAAGTTAAGTGCTTCCCGTAATAACATCCGTGTACTTAACGTAATTTTTTTTCGTAAGACAAAATACAAAAGTACTGGCATCGTCATAAAACCTAAGCCGCCAATTTCAATAAGAATCATAATGATCAATTGTCCGTAGGCGTTCCAATGTAAGGCGGTGTTAAGTGTTGTTAAACCAGTCACACAAACCGCTGACACGGCAGTGAACAAGGCATCGATAAACGGTGTTGCATTACCACTGCGTGAGAATATAGGTAAAGTCAAAAGTGTCCCACCAATAAAAATCAATACAATAAATCCTAAAGCCAAAACTTGAACAGCTGACAAACGTTTCTTTATTTTTGTAGCAATCTTATTTTTTTTCATCTTTTCCTCGGTCATAAACACTCTGTAAAAAAAGTGCATTTTATTTTTATTTGATAAATCCAAGTTTACCATTTTACGGAATAATTTCCAGTGATTTGAAAAATAGAATCATGGTATTTGTTCAACTATTTAAGGAGCCGATTTGGTTGTAAGGATTAAAACAGAAAAAAGTTTTTGTTTTAAAAAGAAAACGCTTGTAAAAAATCAAATAATAAAGTATTATACAAATACAGCTAAATTGTATATACAAGTTAAAGAGAGGAGCAAAGGAAATGGGTAAGTTTCAAGAAGATGCAAAAAAACTGCTAGAGGATGTAGGGGGAAAAGAGAATATTGCTGCTGTTTCACACTGTGCGACACGGATGCGATTTGTTTTAAATGATCCAAGTAAAGCCGATACTGCAGCGATTGAGAAGATTTCGTCTGTCAAAGGAACATTTACAAATGCTGGGCAATTTCAAGTTATCATTGGGAACGAGGTACCGCAATTTTATAATGAGTTTTCTGCTATTTCAGGACTTGAAGGCGTTTCCAAGGAACAAGGGAAAGCAGCAGCAAAACAAAATCTTAACCCAATCCAACGAGCAATTTCGGTTTTAGCAGAGATATTTACACCGTTGATTCCGGCTTTAGTTATTGGTGGGCTGATTCTAGGTTTTCGTAATGTATTGGAAGGGATTCCATTTGGATTTTTAGATGGACAGAAAATCGTTGAAGTATCCCAATTTTGGAGTGGTGTGAACTCATTTTTATGGCTCATTGGTGAAGCAATTTTTCAATTCTTACCAGTAGGAATCACTTGGAGTATTACTAAAAAAATGGGAACAACTCAAATTCTTGGGATTGTTTTAGGGATTACATTAGTGTCTCCGCAATTATTAAATGCTTATTCGGTTGCAAGTACAGCAGCTGCTGACATTCCTTTTTGGGATTTTGGCTTCGCTCAAGTAAATATGATTGGGTATCAAGCTCAAGTTATACCAGCGATGCTAGCAGGATTTTTACTTGCTTATTTAGAAATCTTCTTCAGAAAAGTTATACCGCAAGCGGTTTCGATGATTTTTGTTCCACTATTTGCTTTAGTACCAACTGTTATAGCTGCCCATGTAATCTTAGGTCCTGTTGGCTGGACGATTGGAAGTTGGATTTCAGATATCGTGAATGCTGGATTAACATCATCACTTAACTGGTTGTTTGGAGCTGTATTCGGTTTTATGTATGCGCCACTTGTTATTACAGGACTGCATCATATGACCAATGCCATTGATTTGCAATTGATTGCCGATTTTCAATCAACAAATTTATGGCCGATGATCGCATTATCAAATATCGCTCAGGGATCAGCTGTTTTAGCAGTTGTCTTTATGCATAGAGGAAATAAAGAGGAAGAGCAAGTTTCGATTCCAGCAATGATTTCTTGTTACCTGGGAGTTACAGAGCCAGCGATGTTTGGGATTAATCTGAAATACATTTATCCATTTGTTGCGGGAATGATTGGTTCTGCATGTGCTGGATTATTCTCAACTTTGTTTGATGTTAAAGCAATTAGTATAGGTGTTGGCGGCTTGCCAGGTATTTTGTCTATCGTTCCTCAATACTATCTACCATTTTTCGGTGCAATGTTGATTGCAGTGATCGTTCCATTTATTTTGACTTACATTTTCAGAACAAAAGGTATTTTCAATAAACTAGATCCTGTTGATGAAGCGACTGGGAAATTGTTTGTGGAAGAAAATTAATAGCGGAATTACAAAAAAATAAAATATATTTTTATGAAAAGCAAGGTAAGAAGTAAATGCCTTGCTTTTTTTTGTTGTTTTTATAGATGAAGTGGTTGCATGTTTTTCACTTGGTAGTTCTTTAGAATCAAGATTCCCTATTTTTCTGTCAGAGCTGAACGAGCTCATTCCACTTTTCTAATAAAAACAGTTGGCTTTTTTTCTTCTTTCAGGTAGACTAAATAGTGCTTAAGAAAAGGGAGAATGACAGATGGATATTTATTTAAAAAGTGCAATTTTACACATTATTGATCGTGAAACCGGGACTCCGGTATTTTCAGCGAAGGAGTTAGATTTAACGACAGAATATATTCGTGTTTATCTAACGAGCAAGATTACAAAGCTATCAACTGCTCAAACCAAAACTGGTATTTTAGCAGAAGAAAGTTCGTTTGTTGATAAAATGCGGGGAATTCCGAATGATTTTATTCAAAAAAGCCAACAGTTGACTCAGCATTGGTACGATATTTATTCAGGTAGTGAAGACGCGCCGAGTGCGGATGTTCTTTTCATTTTATACGAATTAGACACGGTGATGCATTTAGCGATGATCAAATTAAATTACAAAGAAAGTTATACGCATTACGTGGATTATGAAGACGAAGCTGTTTATAATAAATTGATCATCAACCGAGCAATTTTACCTTCGAAATCACAAAAACCTGATGAAGGAATGACTGTTAACTTGGATACCTTGGCATATGAGCTTTTAGAAAAACGCTATGAGTTTTCAGGCGAAAAAGTTTGGTACTTTTCAGAAAAAGTGATCGAGTCACAACCTGCACCTTCAATAGAAGAAAATATGAAAGAAATCAAAAAAGCAGTAAAACGAATCGGTAAGAAGTTTAATGAAGATGAATTTGAATTGATTGCCTCTGTGAAAGAAGCTGTTTATGAAAGTATTGAAGAAACTGGAACGATCGACAACGAACAAGTTGCTGAGTTGGTTTTTAAAGAAAATATTTCAGCTCGGATGGCTTATCAAGATGAAGTCAATGAATCAAAATTTGTTGATAAAACGCCGCCAGTTCGTGAAGCCAGAGAAATTTCAGAGAAAAAATTTGGTAAGCAAAAATTAAAAATGAGTAACGGTATTGAATTGATTGTTCCGATAGAAGTTTATCGAAACGGAGATTTGATTGAATTTGTCAACAACCCAGATGGCACAGTATCGATCGTTTTGAAAAATATTGAAAAAATCAGTAATCAACTGTAATCAAAAAGGCCTTCATCGAATTCGATGAAGGTCTTTTTAAATGGTGTAATATTACTCGGTTAATTTCTCAAATGCTTTTTTGGGCACTTCTTTTTCCGGGACTTCTTCCCAGCTAAGAACACCTTTTCTAGGATTAACTTTTAATTTTAAATAAGCATTGATTCGCAACGGTTTTTCTCTAATTTCGTATGTTTTTTGAGTTGTTTTTTCACCTTGCTTATTAAATGCGGTATGTGTATAACTATATTCTGTATATTTTTCACCGTTCGAGAATTTTCCAGTTTTTATCTCAACTGGTTCTCCAACACGAGTGTAATAATCCTTACCGCCAAAATAATAATTGTATCCAAACCAAACACCTGCTGTTAAAAGAACGAATGGTAAGATAAAAAGTAAAGTTTTTTTCAATGTCGTCACCTCTTAAATGTAGTATGCCTTTTTTTGAGGAAAGATGCCATTGGATTGACTTAATATAATGTGACAATTTTGTTAGAGCATTCATTTTTTAGAGTTCATAAATTCGTCAAGGTATAGTTACACTTTTTTTAGAAACTCATGATACAATGTAAAAAAGAATAGGGGGAATGAAAAATGATGCCTTTTTATGGAATATTTGATCCAACATATATTTTAGTGATTGCGGGGTTGCTGATTTCAATGGCTGCATCAGCTTATGTAAATAGTACATTTAAAAAATACGATAAAATACAAAGTCGAAACAATATAACAGGCACAAAAGCAGCCCAGTATATTTTGCAAAAAGAGCATATAAACGATGTTGGTGTTCAACAAATTGCAGGAGATTTGACTGATAATTACAATTCTGGAAATAAGGTACTCAGTTTGTCAGAAGCAACTGCTCAGTCAACGTCAGTTGCGGCAATTGGTGTTGCAGCTCATGAATGTGGGCATGCGGTGCAAGATCATACTGGATATAGTCCGTTGAAGATTCGTGCGGCAATCGTTCCTATAGCAAACTTTGGCTCAGCACTCTCATTTCCGATCATTTTGGTTGGTGTGCTATTTAGCTGGAACCAAACATTGATTAATATTGGAATACTGGCTTTTTCATTGGCGTTGCTTTTCCAATTAGTTACATTACCAGTGGAATTTAATGCTTCCCGTAGAGCATTGAAAATTTTGTCAGATGGGAACATCTTAACAGAAGAGGAAGTACCGATGGCAAGAAAGGTTTTATTTGCAGCCGCGTTGACCTATGTTGCAGCAGCTTTAGCTACGTTTTTACAATTACTTCGTTTAATTATTTTATTTGGCGGAAACAATCGCAGAAATTAAAAAATGCAGGAGATTTTGTTTTATTACCTCAAATTTTAAGAGTGTGGTATCATAAGATTAGATAGTAAGAAGGAGCTGAAAAGAATGAAAACATCAACAAAAATTAGTATTGGTTTAAGTATTGCTGCAGTTGCAGGTGTATCAGTAGCGGTGATTGCGTCTGAGAAAATCGTTAAGAAAGTTTACCACGTATCAAATCGTTTTAAAGCGAAAAAATTCGTGAACGATAAATTTGGCGGCAATGAAAAATTGCTAGGAATTGTAGATGATTTATCTGATGATGAGCTTGATTCTATGATGAACGTTTTAGGCAAAGTCAAAGATGGCAGAAAAAAAATCTCTTCTTACGGAGAATCTTTAAAAGACAATACTGAAAACTTGAAAGATCGTTTAGTCAGTTTTGTTGAAGAAATGATGTAAATTAGATTTTAGAGGATGATCAAGACTTTTTTAGTCTTAGATCATCCTCTTTTTATTTTGTAATCAACAAATAACAAAATACAAGATCATCCATCTTCTTCAAAGACAGACCAGTTTGCTCATAGAATTTTTCTAAACGATAATGAAGAGTATTACGATGCATATACAAATCCTTCGCAGCCGAACTAATATTTCCTTGATTACGCCAAAGGGCAAGGATGATCTGCTGGATTTCACTTGTCAAAACCAATTGTTCGGCAAATGTCTGAACGATCTTGCTTTGATTCATTGCCTCTTTAGTAAAATAATGTAAAACTACATCTGGTAAAGAGAAGGTTGATTTCCCACGGAGATTTTCTGCCTCTGTTTTAAAAATCTGTTGCTCTTCTTTAAATAATGCGGGTAAATGTTCATTTGCTGGAAAATAATTACCAACAAAAACAGTTGTAGAAGAATCAAAATCAGCGTCTAGAGTTAAAAATATACTTTGTAATTCTTCTAGGTTATAGTGATTTTTTTCATATTTTTCAATTAAAGCGCCATCATTTTCACGGATAAAAAAGAAATCATCAAGATTTGGAAAGATTTCTATAATGCTATTTTCCCATTCAGCTTGTAAAAAGGCTTTCGGCTTTTTGAGTTGAAATTGTATAATACGAAAAGTTCCTTCAACATCAAGTGTTGTTTGATTAAATAGATAGCCAAACCAAGGATGGTTTTTTTTGTCAACAAAATATTCTTTTGCAGGAAACAATGTTTCTAGTAATCGAATTTCTGTTTCCCGTAACGTTTCTTTAGCCAGAACAAAATAGTTCCCATCAATCGGTAATGATAGAGCTTCACTTGGTGCTTTTGTTTGCTGGATCTTACCAGCAGGATATAATTCAATTAATTCTTCAATAGTCATAGACACACCTCACAGATTTATTGTACCATGAATAAGATAAAAGTATAAAGAACGAGAGGAGGAAATCGCTTGAATGAAAAGAGAAGCTGTCTAACAATAGAAGAAAAAGAAGGATTTATGTTAGAAGCTATTAAAGAAGCTAAAAAAGCAGAAGCTGTCAAAGAAGTACCGATTGGCGCAATTATTGTTTTAGATGGAGTAATCATAGGTCGCGGACATAATCTTAGAGAAGAAAGTCAAGATGCTACAGCTCATGCAGAAATGTATGCGATCAAACAAGCTTGTGCAGCAATCGAAAATTGGCGTTTAGAACGTGCGCAATTATTTGTCACGTTAGAGCCGTGCCCGATGTGTAGTGGCGCAATGCTCCTTTCTAGAGTCAACGAAGTATATTATGGCGCAAAGGACCCAAAAGGCGGAACTGCTGGGACCTTGATGAACTTATTGGAAGATGAACGATTTAACCATGTAGCATATGTTGAAGCCGGGATTTTGGAGCAAGAATGCGGTGATTTACTCTCAAATTTCTTTCGAAAACTAAGGGAAGAAAAGAAACTTTTAAAAAATCAACAGAAAGACTAGCCAAGCATCAAAAAATGCGGTATACTAAATCTTGCCGAAAGGCTAGGACAATGGTGGGCTTACGAAGCGTGTCAGATCCGGAAGGAAGCAGCACTAAGTAGGTGCCGCCATGTGTCTGATTAAATGTTTGATTTACCAAGGCTGATAGGCCTTTTTTATTTTGTAAAAAAGTTAAAAAGGGCAGAAAAGAGAATAGATTAAAAATGAACAAATTTCAAAAATTGTCCAACTATTGAAACTTTTTTTGGTTGATAAGGAATCATCAACGTTTTAAAATATAAAAAATCGGATCAGCAAAGACTGCTGATCCGATTTTAAGTTAGTACGCCAAAATAAAATTTTTATTTTAAGTTGATCGTTTTTTCTCCAAGTTCTTTCCCTGCCATCCCTTGATTAGCTTTTAAAACAACTGGTGTCTCTGTGTCCTCTAAATCATAAGAGATGATCGCTTTGGCTGTGCCGCCAGGTTTTATATCATCAAGTTGATGTTCTGTGTATTCCGCAAATTTTTCATCTTGTGGCGTCATACCAACGGTTAACTTATTGATCGTATCTTTGCCTTCTTGAGTTAGTCCCATACAAGCAATCCAAACCGTAGAAGCTGAAATTGGTTCTTTACTGTCATTCGTTACTTCATAAGTAATCGCTAATTGTGGTTTTTCTCTAAGTAGATTTTCGTCGGCCGGTAAAACTTCAGTTGATAAGAGCTTAAGGGTAGCCATATCGATTTTTAATGTATCGTCTTTAAAGTAGACCCCGTCTGATTTTTTTTGAGAAGTCGAGTTCGTTTCAGCTTTTTTTTCATCGGTAGATTTATTGTTGCTTCCGCAAGCAACCAACGTTACGCTACACAATGTTAGTACTCCTAAACTTAGTAATTTTTTCATTCATATATCCTCGCTTTATAAAATAATGGTTACAGAAATCCCTAGTAAGATAAAAGTAAAATTAATTTATTTATAGGGTTATTTGATTCTATACTACCTTGTATTTCTCCAAATAACAAGAAGGCTTTTGCTAGGAATGCGATTAATTTAAAAAATGGGCAATATTAGCGTAATATATGATTTTTATTTATAATTTTTTTCATTTTGATAGAGGGAAAATCTTTTTTTGTACAGAAATGTTAAGTTCGTTGTATGCTCAGTATGTTTAAGACAGCTAGCTCTTCGGAAAAAATAGAGCCTGTTCAGATTTTAAATTGGGAAGAATAGCAAAATAAAAAATTTAAACACAGGAGCATTTTTTTACTTTTAGCCAGACTTTTCACCAGAACAAAATACTGTTATTAATAGAAATGAGTTAGGAATGTGTACATTTATTATTGTTGGGTTTGATTCTAAGGCGAAAGAAGAGTTGAAGTTGCGAAACAATTAAAAGAAGGTGGCGTTCAAATGATTGAGTTATGCGGCGGCTTTGGACCAACCTAGGTGACAAAAATTTGTGAAGCTCTGAGTTATGAAATTCCAGTAGGAAGCGTAACTTATGGACCAGAATTTCGTCAGCAGTTAGTAGATATTATGAGTTGACGTAAAAAAATCCTCGTTCGAAAAGAGAAGTATTACTACTCTTTCAAATGAGGATTTTTTTGAAACATATTTTAGTTCTAAAAACTACGCCCGCCACCGCCAAATGTTCCGCCGCCTGTCGAATGGGTGCTACTTCCGCCACCGCCAGAACCGCCGCCATTGGAATTATTTTTAGGGATGCGTCGAGTCGTGACGAATGAATTGATTAAAACATCGTTTCGCCGAGTTAAATTCAGGGTTGATTTTTCTCTAAATGGGTATTTATAGGTACCAAATTTTAGTTGGTATTTTGAAATACTAATGACAAAGAAAATACCGCTCAAAACAACTGAAGCGACCAAGGCAATGATGATTTCTGTGGTAGTCAAGGATTTATAGCGAGTGACTTTCCCAGTTGCAGTATCGACACGATAATGACCTCCTGGGACTCCTTGATCAAAGTAGTAACTGGTATTTTTTAGAAAGCTTTGCGCTGCTTGAAAGTAATTGCCGTTTTTCATACTGGGTTCAATATCGTCCAAAGTTTGATCAATTCGTTTATCTGTCATGTAATCAATCATATTTCCAGAAGTAGAAATAATAAACTTTCCTTGATTCATATCAATATAAAAAGTGATGCCATTCTGGTTTTTTCCAATCCGGTCGAGCATATAATAATCTGCAAATCGAGTAGAATCCATATCATTATCGCTATTGGTCACAATAAAAACTCGTGCCTTAGCTTTAGCTTCGATGGGGGTGATTGCTTCATTCAATTGAGTGATCTCCTCAGAGGTAAAAAGGGAAGCTTGGTCATTGATTGAATCATCCGCCGCTTGGGCGCTCACAGAAAAGCCAAATAGTAGAAACATAACAGTGAATAGAGTAATACTGATCTTTCTCATATAAACCAGCCTCCAATCAGGAAAATCGTTAAAAGTGTAGCAAAAACACCAAATGTAAACAATCCTAATCGTTTATAGCTGACAGGTAAAATGCCGCTGACTTTTCCCGTTTGTCCATTCATAGCGTAGTAATAAACTTTTTTTGACTGCTCATTACTTCGATACGTCACAACCCAAATCGGTAGCAGCATATAATGGTTCTCTTCACTGTCTAATGAAATATCTGTTCGCAATTTTGTCAAAGTGGTATAGCCAGAAGCCGTATCTCTTAGTAAAGATTCGGAGTAGTCTTTTAACTCACTTTGGATAGATTTTTGGATTGCTTCATATTCAATATCTCGCTTTTCCGCCTGAAATCCCGCCAAATATTGACTTTTAAAAGAAACGGCTTTGTCTAATAAAAAAGGTTGGACTGCTTCAACCATCTTTTGCTGTACATTTTTAGAAAGAGCATTTTTAATCAATTCTTTAAATGATATTGTTCCTTTTCGCTCCACATCGAATTGCTTTGTTTCTGTATACTCAATATCACCGATACGCCAAATACGGATCGTTGTGCCCATACCGTTCATCTGACCGTTGATTTCAGCATCTACTACCCAGTAGGGAAAATAGACACCTGTCATTTTATCGATTTGTTCTTTATTGAAAAAGTCTTTGGGAATAAACCATTTTTTCTTTGTCCAAGCTAAAAACTTTTCAACAGCTTCTTCTTTCTCAATAGCAAAAGGTAAGACTTTTTCAGGAAGAAAAGTACCGCTCAATCGTCCAGATAAAACAACTGGGTTGTGACAATAATAACAATAAGTAGCAGCAGTTGTTGCTTCAGTGACGATCTGTGCACCGCAACTTTGACAATTAAATAATTCCATTGCACCTTCTAATGTGTCTTCCTTCATATTGTCAGTACCAGTTGCTTCTTTAAAGGCAGTTTTTTCTTTGGTGGTCATGTCATCGACCTGTGATTCAGCTGTAAAAGTTAGTTCTGGTTCAGTGGCTTGAGACAGGTCATCTTCTAAATGTGCTGCTCGTTGTGAGGTTTCATAATCCGTGACTTCAGCTTCTGTGTTGACACTTAGACAGTACTCACAATGGAACTTTTGATCTTTAGGATCAAATAATAAAGGGCCGCCGCAGTTTGGGCATTTGTGTGTAAATGTATCCGTCATAATTATTCCTTTCTTTGAGTAACGAATTAAAATGAGTGATTCTTTTGTTATTTCAGTGTTTTAAATTTAGAGAGAAAAAGGGCAGGACACGGTTGCCCAGCCCAATCTCTTTGGCTTATAAAGGAATTCCTTGAAACGGTTTGCCGCAATGTGGACAGAATTTTGGAATACCATTCGATAGATCAACGATCTCACTACACTCGCTGCATTTCATTTCTAATTTTGGTTTTTTATTTGTTGGTTTGGGTGTCCCGCAATTAGAACAGAATTTGCCGTTATTTTCAGTCCCACATTGTGGGCAAGTCCAAGTATCCTCGGAACCTTGTGCATTTTGTTGATTTTGTTTTTCCTGCATTTGTTGTTGATTGGTTTGAGAAGCTTGAGCAAAATAATTTCCACTTGTATTCATGCCCATGCCAACGCCCATAAAACCGTTCATTGCACCGCCTTCATTATTTCCAGCAGCTTCCATCCCACGAGCCATAGCACCTTGTACATAGCCTTCACGCACACCGGCATCACTAAGCATAGCACCTTGATTTCGCATGTTGATCAATTTAGTAGAATCATCTGTATAAGAAATACTTGCAACTGCAACAGAAACAATTTCAATCCCGCGAAGTTCACGCCATTGATCATCGAGTGCTTGTCCCATATATTTACTTAATTCTAAACTTTTAGATGGGACATAAGAAATTCGTTCACCGTCTGCAGACATTTTGTTGATGGCAGATTGCAGTGCCGTTAAAAATTCAGCTAAATATTGTTCGTTGATATCATTGATATCAACTTGAGATTTATTTCTAGGAATGGCATTTGAAAAGAATAACAAAGGATCAGTAATTTTGATTGAGTAGTTCCCATGTGCTCGCAAAAATAATTCAGCATTATAAAAATTGTCAAAATAATTAATCGGTGATGATGTCCCAAATTTGATACCTTTGATTTCTTGCAAGTTGATATAAAAAACTTGTTGTTTTTGCGGTGTGACACCACCAAATTTAAAACGATCGAACGTTTCAGAAATCGCATCTTTCAAGGATCCATTAAATGCAGAAGGAGCCGAATCATTTTTAACGGTGTAGTACCCTTCTTCAGCAGTATAATCAATTATTTTTCCACCATCGACTAAAATCATCATCATATTCGGGTAAACATGAATAACAGAGCCATCTGTCAAAACATCTTCAGTTCCTTTACGATTTGAGCCACGTTTATCATTTTTACGAACAAAAACACCTTTTGTCATAACGGTTGTGTCGCTCATATTATCAGGTTCAATAACTTCGATCCACTGATCAGCTAGACCTCCGCCGATAGTACTTGTTGCTGCTTTAATAATTCCCATCTGGAATCCCTCCTAAAATTGAAAACTTAGTGGAGTTGTCTCCACTTAGCTAAATAAAAAAGTAGTATGTAAAAATAGTATACCACAGGTAAGTACCAGATAAATACCGCTGGAGACTGATTGTAAAATCAAATTGAAGAACAAAAACGGAAGAGTTTAATCGATAATTTAATATTTTCAATTAAACTCTTCATTTTTCTATCGTAGACTTTGATTGATAGGGTATAATAAATAAAAAAGATTGAATTAAAGACTTGGGGGATGGGAAATTGGAAAAAAGAAGCAAAAAAAAATCAAATAAAACAGTGATATTAGCAGTTAGCGGTGTGGTTATAGTTGCAGCTGTAGTTGGGGGCTATTTCGCTTATAGTACATGGCAAAAAACGCAAGAATTAAACCAAGCAGAAAAATCTGCTAAAACTTTTTTAAGCCACCTATCAAAACAAGAGTTTGAACAATTTCCTGAACTATTAAATGAAATATCGGTAAAAGATAGTGGCTATGACAGCAAGAAAGTCGTAGAAAAATATCAAACAATTTTTTCCGGTATTCAAGCTGAAGGGATTAAAAGTAATGATGTTAAGGTGGAACAAGAAAAAGAGGGGCAATATACATTTACCTACAAATTGGAAATGACGACACCCTTAGGTAATTTAAAAGATTTATCTTATAAAACAACGATTAAAAAAGTAGGAGAAAACTACAAGATCAACTGGGCTCCTAATCTGATTTTCCCACAAATGTCAGGTCAAGATAAAATCTCAATTGGTATCGATGCAGCGAACAGAGGTGAAATCGTCGATCGTAAAGGGGAAGGTTTAGCTGTTAATCAAGCCTTTGATCAGGTTGGAATCGTACCAGGAAAACTTGGTGAAGGTCAAGCAAAAACGGATAATATCAAAGCATTCAGTGATCAATTCAAAGTTTCAGTTGAAGAAATCGAGCAAAAGCTAAAACAAGATTGGGTCAAACCAGATGCGTTTGTTCCTATAACGATCTCTTTTGATCCAGTAACAACTTTACCAACAGGAGCTGCTTCTCAAGATACGACTGTTCGTTATTATCCTTTAAAAGAATCAGCCGCTCAATTAGTCGGATATGTCGGTACGATCACAGCAGAAGATATCGAAAAAGATCCAACGCTAAGCAGTACTGGTGTAATCGGAAAAGTTGGATTAGAACAAGCTTACGATAAACAATTACGCGGACAAGACGGTGGGAATATCACAATTACCGACGAAAATGGTAATGTTAGAAGCGTCTTGCAAAAAGTAGATAAAAAAGATGGCGAAAAAATTCAACTGACGATTGATAAGAATGTTCAATCACAAGCCTATGATATTTTTAATAATCGACCAGGTAGTTCAGTTGTCATGGATCCCCAACATGGCGATTTATTAGCTGCTGCAAGTTCTCCTTCATTTGATCCAAATAAGATGGCAAATGGGATTTCACAAGCAGACTATGATGGCTATGCGAACAATGAGAATCTACCATTTACAGCGAGATTTGCGACAGGCTACGCGCCAGGTTCGACCTTTAAAACGATTACTGGTGGAATTGGTTTAGATGCTGGCACCCTGAAACCTGATGAAGAAATTACGATCAATGGTTTAAAATGGCAAAAAGATGCTTCATGGGGCGATTATTTTGTCACTCGTGTGAAAGAAGCAAGTCCTGTAAACTTAAGAACAGCATTAGTTAATTCTGACAATATTTATTTTGCGCAACAAACTTTGCGCATGGGAGAAGATACCTTTAGGAAAGGATTAGACAAATTTATTTTTGGTGAAAAATTAGATTTATCGATCCCGATGAACCCAGCGCAAATTTCCAATGAAGATAAATTCAACTCAGAAATTTTATTAGCGGATACAGGTTATGGACAAGGGCAACTTTTAGTGACACCAATTCAGCAAGCAGCCATGTATACGGTCTTCCAAAATGAAGGCAAACTCGTTTATCCTAAAATCGAATTGAACAAAGAAACAAAAACAAAAGAAAATGTTATCAGCTCAAATGCAGCAAATACAATTGTGACTGATTTGCTTGGTAGCGTGGAAGATGAAACAGGTTATGTCCACAATATGTACAATCCAGATTTCTCGTTAGCAGCAAAAACAGGAACTGCTGAAATCAAGGAAAAACAAGACACACTTGGAAAAGAAAATAGTTTCCTTTTAGCAATGGATCGAAGTAATAATAAATTTTCCGCCATGATCATGGTGGAAGATTCCAGAAAAAATGATACAGCAACAAATATCAGCAAATCATTGATCGATTATCTAGAAGCGAATATCAAGTAATAATCAAAACTGGGGCAAAGCGCAAGAAGCGTTTTTGTCCCTCTTTGTTTTTATGACTCGTTTTTTTACGAACGAAGAAAAATATGCTACAATTAACCAACTACATAATGAAAGAAAGGGATTTTTTGTGCGGATTTTAGCGATTGATACTTCAAATCAAACATTGACAGTTGCTGTTTGTGAAGAGAAGAAGATAATAGGACAATATACAATCACTGTAAAAAGAAACCATAGCCTAACCTTGATGCCGGCAATCACACAACTCGTGAAAGATGTTGGATTGACACCCAATGGTTTTGATCGCATTGTCGTGGCGCAAGGACCAGGTTCATATACAGGCTTAAGAATAGGTGTAACAACGGCAAAAACACTTGCTTATACATTAAAAAAAGAATTAGTAGGTATTTCAAGTTTAAAAGCCTTAGCCGCAAATTGTGTTATGGTAAAAGGAGCAATCATTCCAGTTTTTGATGCGAGAAGAAATAATGTCTATACTGGAGCTTATGAATATGTTGATGGCGTTTTAACCACTGTTATAGCTGATCGACATATTGCAATGGAAGAGTGGCTGGAGCATTTAAAGGAATTTGATTCTCTTTATTTTGTTGGAGAAGATGTTGAAAAATTCCGCACGCAAATCAAAGCAGTTTTACCTAATGCTGAAATTTGTGACATATCCGAATGGCAAATTCCAAACGGAACAGCCCTAGCAGAACTCGGCAGATTAGCCGAGCCTGAAGTGGATATCCATCACTTTTTACCTAACTATTTAAAACGAGTAGAAGCAGAAGAGAATTGGTTAAAAGATCATACATCTGAGGTAGAAAATTATGTTGAAAAAATTTAATCTTTTTCACAGTATTTTGGGAATCTTTTTTAAGAATCGTCCCTATGATGAGAAGACAGTAGAAATTTCAAATCAAGAGTATTCCGTTCGTGGAATCACACTCGATGATATCAAAGATTTACTTTCAATCGAAAGAGAAGTGTACGCTGGAGAATTACCTTGGACGAAAACAGCTTTTTTGGTTGAGCTTCAATCAGCAGAGCCACATTTGTACTTACTCATTCAAAAAGAAGGAAAAACAATTGGTTTTATAGGTTGCCGTATTTTTGGTAAAGATGCTCACATTACAAATGTAGCTGTTTCAACACAAAATCAAGGAAATGGAATTGGTAGTTTCTTGATCAGAGAAATTCAACAGTTTGCAAAGAGCAACGATTGTGAGACGATTTCTTTAGAAGTTCGGATGAGCAATAAAAATGCCCAACGTGTTTATCGCCAACTTGGATTCGTATCAAATACGATCAAGCCTGATTATTATACGGAAAATAAAGAAGATGCACTAGAAATGATTTTATATTTAAAAGAAGAGTGAAGCGATGTATTATTCAAAAGAAAATTTACCAACCGAACAGCCTGCTGGAAAACTTTGGTTGGTCAGTGAACATTCCTACAACCATGGATCACCTTGGTCAGAGAAACAATTTAGCGTTGATTTAATGCTCAAAACAAGTGACTATCTTGTTTTGATTCAAGAAAATCACTGGATCGGTTTTGTTAGCTATCATTTAATTTTAGATGAAGCTGAAATTACCCATGTTGTGATTCATAAAGAATTTCAACAAAAAGGATATGGTAGTCAGTTGATCGATCACTTGGTCCAGCGATTAGTCGAGCAAGGGGTTTGTCAGGTCTTTTTAGAAGTTCGTGAATCTAATTTAAATGCACAAAAATTATACGAAAAAAAAGGATTTAAAACAATCAATCGTCGAAAAAATTATTACAGCCATCCTAAAGAAGACGGGATCGTTATGTGTTTAAAAGTTAAGGAAGTGAATCAATGACTTTTTTTAATAAGGAAAGAAAATTAATACTAGCTATTGAAAGCAGTTGTGACGAAACAAGCGTTGCGGTTATTGAAGATGGTGCTAAAATTATATCTAATATCGTGGCTTCCCAAGTGAAGAGTCATCAACGTTTTGGAGGTGTTGTACCAGAAGTTGCTAGTCGTCACCATGTGGAAGAAATTACGTTATGTATTGACGATGCTTTAGTTGAAGCTGGTGTAGAACCAAGTGATTTGAGTGGCGTTGGAGTTACATATGGTCCTGGTTTAGTAGGTGCTTTGTTGATCGGTATCTCTGCTGCTAAAGCATTTGCGTGGGCGCACGATTTGCCATTGATCCCAGTCAATCATATGGCTGGACATATTTATGCTGCTCACTTTGTGGAACCCCTGCAGTTTCCTTTGATGGCCTTATTAGTTAGTGGTGGACATACGGAATTAGTTTATATGAAAGAAACAGGTTCATTTGAAATCATCGGTGAAACGAGAGATGACGCAGCTGGCGAAGCATATGATAAAGTTGGCAGAGTTTTAGGCTTAACGTATCCAAGTGGTAAAGAAATCGACGAATTAGCTCATCTTGGTCAAGATACGTATCATTTTCCTCGGGCAATGATCAAAGAGGATAATTATGATTTCAGTTTTAGTGGGTTGAAAAGTTCGTTTATCAATACCGTTCACAATGCTGAACAGCGTGCTGAAGAGTTGATAGTGAATGATTTAGCTGCAAGTTTTCAAGCCAGTGTCATTGAAGTATTAGTCGATAAAACGATTCGTGCTTGTAAAGAATATCCAGTCAAACAATTAGTGATGGCAGGTGGTGTTGCAGCTAATAAAGGCTTACGTGATCGCTTAGGCAGTGAAGTATCCAAAAAACTTCCAGGTGTCACGTTTATTGTTCCACCGCTTAGATTATGCGGAGATAATGCTGCAATGGTCGGGGCTGCGGCATTCGTTGAAGCTGAAAAAGGTCATTTTGCAGATTATCACTTAAATGCGGATCCTAGCTTGTCTTTTATGACGATTTAAAAATAAGAATCAACGGATAAGACTAGGCATAGAGAAAAATATTTGCTATAATAAACCCAGTTTAATACTGATTCATCGATAAAGAGAGTACTTCATTACCTATTATCCAAGCGATTTCGGGAGGGTGCAAGCCGAAAATAATCAAATGAAGGAAGTGCACTTTAGAGAATCTGCATAGGCAGACGGCTATCTACCGTTAATAGATTAAGTGGGTTCGTCTTTATAAAAGTACGAACAATTAGAGTGGTACCGCGGGAAAATCTCGTCTCTGGTGTTTTTTAACATTAGGGACTTTTTGCTGTGAATCACTACACTTTGTTTCGATCTCATCAATTTCTAAGAGCTGAAGCTCTAAGAATTGAAGGACTGCGACTGACTTTGTCAGAGCAGATGATAAACAGTACAAGGCGTGCAAAGGGAGAGAAGTAACCATACTAGGAATCACCAAGCGCTTATGATCTAGAAAAACATTAGTAGCAGTTCCTCAAAACAAAGAATATCTGAACTAAAAATCATCAACGAGTAAGTTCCTATTAATCAATAAAACCCAATCATTAGGAGGATATCTATGAACAACAAAGAAATCGTAGCAAAAGCTATTTACGAAGTGGTAAAAGATGACTTAACTTTAGAAACAGTTACACAATTATTGGAAAATCCTAAATCTGTCGATCACGGAGACGTAGCCTTTCCAGCTTTTTCATTAGCTAAAGTCTACCGCAAAGCCCCGCAGCAAATCGCTGCTGATTTAGCAGAAAAAATCGCTGGAACAGACTTTGAAAAAATCGAAGTAGTTGGACCTTACTTAAACTTTTTTATGAATAAAAAAATGGTCAGCCAAGCAGTGATTGGCCAAATTGCTAAAGAAAAAGGACACTATGGAGATAGTTCAATAGGGGGTAAAGGTAATGTGCCAATTGATATGTCTTCGCCAAATATCGCGAAACCAATTTCAATGGGACATCTACGCTCAACGGTAATTGGGAATTCTATTGCATTTATCCTTGAAAAAATTGGGTACACACCAATTCGCATCAACCATTTAGGCGATTGGGGCACACAGTTTGGTAAATTGATCGTGGCTTACAAAAAATGGGGTTCAGAAGAATCAGTCAGAACTGCACCAATCACTGAACTATTGCGTTTGTATGTACAGTTTCATGAAGAGGCTGAAACTCAACCTGAATTAGAGGAAGAAGCTCGTGCTTGGTTTAAAAAACTAGAAGAGGGCGATACAGAAGCAACAGAACTATGGCAATGGTTCCGTACAGAATCATTAAAAGAATTCGATAAAATTTATTCTATGCTGGAAGTTTCGTTTGATTCATACAATGGAGAAGCTTTCTACAACGATAAAATGAACGAAATCGTAACAATGCTGGAAGAAAAACATCTACTGCAAGAAAATCAAGGTGCTGAAATCGTTGATTTAACTGCGTATGACCTAAATCCAGCGTTGATCAAAAAATCAGATGGCGCAACGCTTTATATCACACGTGATTTAGCTGCTGCCGTTTATCGCAAACGTAACTATGATTTTGCGAAATCACTTTATGTTGTTGGAAATGAACAAAGTAACCACTTTAAACAATTAAAAGCAGTTTTAAATGAACTTGGATTTGATTGGTCTAAAGATATGCACCACGTACCGTTTGGTTTGATCACACAAGGTGGTAAAAAACTATCAACGCGTAAAGGGAAGATCGTTTTACTTGAAGAAGTGTTGAATGAAGCGGTTGAGTTAGCAAATAAACAAATTATGGAGAAAAATCCTGATTTACCAGAGCGCGAAGAAGTTGCTCGACAAGTTGGGATAGGCTCTGTTATTTTCCATGATTTAAAAAATGATCGGTTGAATAACTTTGACTTTGTTTTAGAAGAAGTTGTGCGTTTTGAAGGTGAAACAGGTCCTTATGTGCAATATACACATGCACGTGCTATGAGTATTTTAAGAAAGGCTGACTTCACTATCGATGAGACGAAAGAGTATGCATTGGATGACAAAGAGAGCTGGGAAGTTATTAAGTTATTGCAAAAATTCCCAGAAGTAGTGATGCAAGCAGCGGATAAATATGAACCTTCAGTCATTGCAAAACATGCGATTCAAGTAGCTCAAGCGTTCAATAAATACTATGCTCATGTCAAAATTTTGGCTGAAGATGAGCAAAAAGAATCACGTTTAGCATTAGTCTATGCGATGGCAACGATCATTAAAGAAGATCTACGTTTGCTTGGTCTACATGCACCAAATGAAATGTAATAAGTAAATTAACTGAGACGAAAGGGCGCTAGTTCATTTTCGTCTCAGTTTTTTATATTAAAAAAACCCGCTTTCACGGGTAGTTTTTTTTAGTCCAATTTTGTTGCATTTGATCTAGAAGATCGATAACATCTTTTGTTAAAAACAGCGAACGATTCGTTTTTTCTCCTTCGATCATTTTAACCATATTGGTGATTTCATAGTTCAATGCTTGGTGACTGTCACCAGAAACAATCGTTTCTACGGTGCCATCATTAAAGAAAACTTTTGCTTCATCTGCTCTTGGATACTCGTTGATTACAATATAAGCATCTTCAAAAGCGACGATTCCTTTTTTTGGCATTTTTGCTTGAAAACTTAATGAAACTGTTGCCATTTCTTGAGCGTCATTTTGTAGAATAGTTGCTGATTGTTCATCTACACCAGTCGAGAACGGCTGCATGATAGATGCAACGACTTTAGGTTGGGAGGTGAAGAACCATCGTGCGAAAGACACTGCATAAGTCCCAATATCCAAAAGAGCACCACCGGCTAAGTCAGGATTGAAGAATCGGTTTGTTGGATCAGGTTCCTTATAACTACCAAAAGGCGCTTGAATCATTTTCAATTTTCCAAAGCGTTTAGAATCGATCTGACTTCGCAGCTCTTGATATAAAGGCATATTGAAAATAGTCATTGCTTCAGCTAATACCAAGCCTTTTTCTTGTGCTAACTTCATTGCTTCGGCTAATTCATCACTATTCATCGTAATCGCTTTTTCACAAAGAACATGTTTGCCTGCTCCTAAAGCTTTTAAAATATGTTCGATGTGTTGGCGGTTAGGAACAGCAATATAGACAATGTCGATCGTTTGATCGGTCAACATCTCTTCGAATGAACCGTATGCCTTTGGAATATCATGTTCGTTAGCAAATGCTTCAGCTTTACTCAACGTTCTAGATGCAACGGCTGCGATTCGGCTATTTTCTTGTCGAAAGCTTTCAGCGAAACTAGTTGCAATTTCTCCAAGGCCAATGATGCCCCAATTGTAATTTTTCATGAATGATCCCCCTAATTTACTTTATACAGTTCTATTATACATGAGAAGTTTAAAATGGTGGATTATTTTGGACAGAAGCTCAGAAGTGTCCTATTATTATGGGAACAAGCTGAATATTTCTTAAAAATACAGAAATAAGTGATTTAAAGTGATGCATTTTTTTGATATTTTCAGTAAAATAGGAAAAGGAGGCGAGAGTCATGCACCAAATGTATATAGATATTCTTATCGACGCAATTATAGAACAGTTTGAAACTGAAGAGCACTTTTATACAGACTATCTCCAAACCACAAAAGAAAATTGGGATAATTGGAAAAAAGGTAGAATCAATTTAACGAGTGAAGAAATGCAAAAAGTAAAAAACTTGTTTTCCGATTATGAATGGATGCTGACGCAAAAAATATTACGTCAAACGATTCTATTTCCTGAGAAAAGAAATATTGCTGTTTCAGAATACAAGCGTTTAAAAACATTGATAGCTAAAAAATGGCTGCAGTCAGGGGCCGGAATTGCTGAACTGATAACGTCAAAAGCGAATCGCGAAGAAAAAGAACAAGCTTTTATTGATTTAAAAGTAACGGTTTCTTATGGCGAGTGGGGCTTTGATGATATTGTCACATTTCGATTACCTGCTACATTACAAGGACAATTAGAAGGATCAAAAGTAGAATTACTTGATTGGGTAAATGAAAATTTGATGGGTACTTACGTTGGTGAATAAGTAAGTAGGGAGTTTTTTTGTGAAACAAATTTTAGGAATTTTATCCGTTATCATAGTGTTAGGTGCTGTAATTTTCGTCTTTTTTGGCCATGCAACACCAAAAGAAAAAAATGAACCGAGCAGTGAAGAGACGAAAACAACAAGCACAATTGTTCCATCATCAACCACATCTGAAATACAAACGAAAACATCGACAACTACGACTACAACAGCTGTTGATTGATTGTCTGGGGAAAAACTGATATAATCAGTCAGCCATTGTCCTAAACTAAAAAATTAGTACAGGAACGAATACAAAACAAAGTAGGGAATGTATGAATAGTCCAAGATATAGGAAGAAAAAAATGAGAAAAACGAACTTACCGATGCTTTTTGCAGGGTTGCTGATTGTTGGTGTGGCGTTTATTTTTTCAATCAATGTATTGTCAGACGGTTCTAAAACAGAAGAAGCTTCTACTCAACAAAAAGAACAAGTATCAAAAGAACAGTTTATTGACAGAATCAGTCCTCATGCTAAAGAGTTACAAGCATCTTATGGGGTTTTGCCTAGTATTATTATCGGTCAGGCGATTTTAGAATCAAATTGGGGACAAAGTACTCTTGCATCCAAGTATAATAATTTATTTGGGATCAAAGCTTACGGAGATCAAAAAAAGGTCAACCTTGAGACTCGTGAATACATCAATGAAGAGTGGATCGTTATTCAAGGAGATTTCAGAGTGTATAATACGTGGGAAGAATCGATGGATGACCACACACGTTTATTTGTTAACGGTGTAACATGGAATCCGCGCCTGTATGAACATGTTCTTCTAGCGAAAAATTATAAACAAGCCGCACGTGCTTTACAAGATGCTGGCTATGCAACTGATCCAACTTATGCAGATAAGGTGATCCATGTGATTGAGAGCTATGATCTTAATAAATATGACCATTAATTAATGGAGTAAAAAGGAGTAGATTGAATGAGTGAAAAGTGGGTACCGGAAATTGTAACACCCTTAAAACAGGATATTGTTCAAGTGCCAAAAGTGATTGCACAAGCGAGCGGAATACGAATTTTTGGGAAAAAAATAAAATCAATTATTTTTACGACGGACATAGCAATTATTAGAAATACAGATGCAAATGCAGTGATTGCTGTCTACCCTTTTACACCTCATCCAGCAATTACTAAAAGTATTATAGAAGCAGCAGACATTCCTGTCTTTTCAGGAGTTGGTGGTGGTTTGACTCAAGGGCAACGCTCGGCTTACATGAGCTTATTTGCAGAAGCACAAGGCTCTATTGGTGTGGTGTTAAATGGTCCAACTCCAGTTGAAACGGTTGAAATGGTTTGTGAAGTTGTTGACATTCCAGTAGTTAGTACTGTAACGTCTATTCACACACCCATTGATGAAAAGATAGAGGCAGGTGTGACGATGATCAACATCAGTGCCGGTAAAGATACAGCTAAGACGGTGAAGTTTTTCAGAGATAAATACCCTGAATTACCGATTATTGCAACTGGTGGTCCAACGGATGAATCAATCACCGAAACGATTGAAGCTGGAGCGAATGCAATTACATATACACCGCCAAGCAATGGTGAACTTTTTAGCCAAAAAATGAATAAATATAGAAATATAGAAAAAGAGAATGACAATTAAAGACTATAAATCAAATTTTTATTGTAAGTAAGGATAATCAATGGCATGCTTTAGTGTATCTAGCTGTTGATTATCTTTTTTAGTCTATAGATTCTGTTAGGTTTTTTAAAAAAAATTATATTACAAAATGATCATAAATAGAATAAACTTGTTTTACTAAGATAAAATTAATTTATTTTATGTTATGATTAGGGAAAATGAGTTGGGAGTTGGGAAAATTATGAAGAGCTATTGTTATGTGGTTGGTGCGGCTATGGTTCTTTTTGCGGCTGGCGGGTCGGCTAGTTCTATTGAAGCGACCGGAATTTTAAGTGAAGAAAGCTATCAAGCAGCAGTTGAATCGGGTTTTACAGCTGAACAAATTCAGCAAATTCAAGAAATGCCTGATTTTTCTTTAGAAAATATCCAAGAAGAACCAGCAGCTAGAAGTGCAGTTCCGTTTTCGACTTCTCAAAAAAATCAAGTCGTTGCTGAAGCTAAAAGACATTTAGGCAAACCTTACGCGTGGGGTGGAAAAGGACCTAATGTATTTGATTGCTCAGGATTGACACGCTATGTATTTTTACAAGTAACTGGAAAAAATATTGGGGATTACACTGTGCCGCAAGAAAAAGCTGGCGAACAAATCAGTGTTGATCAAGCTGAACCTGGGGATCTGTATTTTTGGGGCACTAAAGGAAATACATATCATGTAGCAGTTGCTATTGGTAACGGACAATATATCCACGCACCAAATGAAAATGAAGTGGTAAAAGTCAATTCAATAACTTACTTTAAACCAAGTTTTGCGGTAAAAGTAATTAAAAATAATAATGATAATAATTCAAAACTAGTAAGCTATAGAACTCATCTCCAAGATTTTGGTTGGGGAAGTTATTTACAATCAGGTCAAACAAGCGGATCAATTGGCAAGGCAAAACGTTTGGAAGGAATCCAAATCAAACTAGATCCTTCAATTAGTGGAAGTATTCAATATAAGACCCATATCCAAAGTATTGGTTGGCAAGTATGGAAATCAAATAATGAGTTAAGTGGAACAACAGGTCAAGCTAAAAGATTAGAAGGAATCCAAATTAAATTAAGTGGTGAAGCAGCAACTAAATATGATGTACAATACCGCGTTCACTCTCAAAGCTATGGATGGCAAGCATGGACTAAAAACGGTCAATCTGCTGGAACACAAGGGTTAGCTAAACGTTTAGAAGCCATTGAAATAAAATTAGTGCCTAAAAACACAGCTTTACCAGCTGGTGGAAAACCTGCATTTATCAAAAAATAGACAAACTATAATAGAAAATATATAGAATCAATAAGTGACTCTGTAAAATTTCAATGAAAAAATAATTTTTTTCATTGAAATTTTCAGAGTTTTGTACTATTGTATACTAATAACAAGAAGCTTATATATGATCATAATAAGGATGATCGTCTCTACCCAACACCGTAAATGTTGGTCTATAAGTGAAAAAGAGTCTCAGACCCTTTTTTGCTTACGCAGAAAAGGTCTTTTTGTTTTTATAAAAAGTGTCGCATAGAAAAATTGGTGAAGGAGTCGGAAGAAATGGAAGAATTAGTACAACGAATCAAAGAGGATGGGCGCGTTTTGGGTGAGGGTGTTTTGAAAGTAGACAGCTTTGTTACCCACCAAGTAGATCCTAATTTAATGGAGGCTATCGGCTATCGTTTTGCTGAAGTATTTGCAGATGCCGGTATCACAAAAGTTGTCACGATCGAAGCTTCAGGGATCGCACCTGCTCTT
Organism: Enterococcus ureasiticus; assembly: GCF_001730285.1. Classification (GTDB taxonomy): domain Bacteria; phylum Bacillota; class Bacilli; order Lactobacillales; family Enterococcaceae; genus Enterococcus_L; species Enterococcus_L ureasiticus. The sequence goes on along the minus strand of NZ_MIJZ01000001.1, from coordinate 570,781 downwards.
TTTGCGGCAAAAAAATTAGATGTACCGATGATTTTTGCTCGTAAAGCAAAAAGTCTAACTATGGACGAAGAGTTATTGACAGCATCTGTTTATTCGTTTACTAAACAAGTGACAAGTCAAATATCTATTTCAAGAAAATTCCTATCAAGCGAAGATAAAGTATTGATTATTGATGATTTTTTAGCAAATGGTCAAGCAGCAAAAGGATTAGTCGAATTGTGCCAACAAGCAGGAGCTAACGTGGATGGAATCGGTATTGTTATTGAAAAGTCTTTCCAAGATGGCCGAGTTTTATTAGAAGAAATGGGTATGCGTGTTGTTTCATTGGCTCGTATTGCTTCTTTGAAAAATGGCGAAGTAGATTTTCTTGAGGGGGATGCATAAACTTGCAAAGCAAAACAGAGCTAAAGAAACCAATCGAGCAACCTGAGACAGAAAACGGTAAGGCGGCAGTCTTGGGTCTACAGCATTTATTGGCGATGTATGCTGGCGCTGTGGCTGTACCATTGTTGATTGGAACCGGCTTAAATTTTAATTCAGAACAGATGACCTATTTGATTTCTATCGATATTTTTATGTGTGGAATTGCAACTTTGCTGCAATTAACTGTTAATAAATTTTTTGGAATTGGCTTACCGGTGGTACTTGGCTGCGCAATTCAAGCGGTGGCGCCGTTGATCATGATTGGTAGTGATAAAGGTGTGGGCGCAATTTATGGCTCAATTATCGCTTCTGGTATTTTTGTTGTGTTAGTCTCAGGTATTTTTTCTAAAATCAAAAAGCTATTTCCACCTTTAGTAACTGGGACTGTGATCACCGTGATCGGTTTAACACTGATCCCAGTTGCAGTCGAAAAAATGGGCGGAGGGCTCGCGACTGATCCTAATTTTGGTGATGGGACAAATTTACTTCTAGCTTTTGTAACAATTGGATTGATCATTGTGATTCAGGTTTGGGGTAGAGGGTTCATCAAATCAATCGCTGTATTAGTTGGGTTAGTTGGTGGGACGATTCTTGCGGCTCTTTTAGGTCAAGTGAATTTAGCGCCAGTTGGTGAAGCGACATGGTTTCATTTTCCGCAGCCATTTTACTTTGGTACGCCAACCTTTGATATTTCTTCAATTGTATTGATGATCATTATTTCGATTGTTAGTATGGTTGAATCAACAGGTGTTTATTTTGCTTTAGGGGATATTACAGGCAAGCACATTGGTGAAAAGGAATTGAAGAAAGGATACCGGGCAGAAGGATTAGCAGTTATTTTAGGTGGTATTTTTAATACATTCCCTTATACTGGTTTTTCTCAAAATGTTGGGTTAGTTCAGCTTTCAGGGATCAAAACAAGACGACCGATTTATTATTCAGCATTCTTCTTGATTGCATTAGGATTACTACCGAAAGTTGGAGCAGTTGCTCAAATCATTCCAGAACCTGTTTTAGGCGGTGGGATGCTAGTAATGTTTGGTATGGTAGCGGTACAAGGTATGCGTATGTTGTCGAAAGTTGATTATAATAATGATAAAAACTTACTGATTATTGCGATTTCAATTGGCTTTGGTCTAGGATTCAATATGCTTCCAACCTTATTCCAACAAATGCCCGAAACGTTAAGAATGTTCACAGGAAATGGCATCGTTATGAGTAGTTTGACAGCGATTATTTTGAATTTATTGTTTAATGGTCTGAAAAGTGAAGAGCAGACAGAAGAATTATGATATAGAAAAACCGGACATTTTTCCGGTTTTTCTTTTTTTGTCAGTTTATTACGAACATTAATATTAAAAAAAACTATAATATTCGATTTTATTTTGACAGCTAAGTTTTCCATTGATAAAATATAGAATGAATAGAGAAAGAAAAGGGGAATGTTATGTCTATCGTGGTTTCAGTGGTTATGGGAAGTACATCTGATTGGGAAACAATGAAACATGCCTGTGATAGTTTGGAAGAATTTAACATTTCTTATGAAAAAAAAGTGATATCAGCTCATCGTACACCGGATTATATGTTTGAATTTGCAGAGCAGGCACGTGATCGTGGAATTAAAGTCATTATTGCTGGTGCAGGAGGTGCGGCTCATTTGCCTGGGATGATTGCGGCCAAAACAACTTTGCCAGTAATCGGTGTTCCAGTTCAATCAAAAGCATTGAATGGACTGGATTCATTGTTATCCATCGTTCAAATGCCTGGAGGTGTCCCTGTTGCGACTACTGCAATTGGAAAATCTGGTGCGAAGAACGCCGGACTGCTTGCAGTTCAGATGCTTTCCATGTATGATGTAGAGTTAGCAGGGAAATTAGACGCCAAGCGTAAATTTCTTGAAGAAACTGTGATGGAAAGTAGTGATGAACTTGAATAAACCTTTATTACCGGGACAAATGATCGGTATTATTGGTGGCGGACAACTAGGAAGAATGATGGCGCTTAGCGCACGAGAGATGGGTTTTCGTGTGGGCGTTTTAGATCCAACGGTTGATTGTCCTGCTGCTCAAGTCGCTGATTGGCACTTATTAGCTAATTACGATGACATAGAAGCTTTAGAAGAACTAGCGAAACGCTCGCAAGTCTTGACTTACGAATTTGAAAATGTTGATGTTGGTGCTTTGATGCAGGTTCAAGATTTAGTTAGTATTCCTCAGGGAACGGATCTTTTAGCAATTACACAAGATCGTTTACTCGAAAAATCTTTTTTGGAAGCAAATAATATTGTGATTGCCCCATTTGCTACTATCGTAAGTCCAACTGATATTCAAGATGCTATTGATGGGATTGGTTATCCGTGCGTCTTAAAAACAACCCGTGGTGGTTATGATGGTAAGGGACAATTTGTTTTATACAGTACGTCTGATTTGGCTCCCTCAATGAATATTCTAAGAGAAGGGACTTGCGTATTAGAAGCGTGGATTCCATATGAAAAAGAAATCTCAGTATTAGTAAGTGGGAATGGACAAGGGGAGTTCACAGTTTTTCCTGTGGTTGAAAATATTCATCGAAACAATATTTTACATGAAACGATTGCGCCTGCTCGAGTGGCTGGAGAAGTCGTTGAAGAGGCACAACGGATTGCTCGTGTTATTGCAGAAGCAGTTGATCTAGCAGGGACTTTAGCTGTGGAAATGTTCTTGACAAATGATGGCGGTATTTATGTAAATGAATTGGCACCAAGACCACATAATTCAGGACATTATTCGATCGAAGCTTGCACCATGAGCCAATTTGATGCCCATATTCGCGGTATTTGTGGTTGGCCGCTGCCTGAAGTTGAACTTTTATCAGAAGCTGTAATGGTCAATATTTTAGGCAATGAAATCTATGAAACGATGGATGTTATTTCTGAAAAACCGGATTGGCATTTCCATTACTATGGGAAATCAGAGGCAAAAAAAGATCGAAAAATGGGCCATATCACTATTTTAACTGAGGACATTTTTGAGACATTAGAAGATATTTATCAAACCAATATTTGGGATTAAAAAGGAGCAAATAAACGAATGATCGATCGTTATACACGACCTGAAATGGGTGCAATTTGGACAGATGAAAACCGCTACAATGCTTGGTTGGAAGTAGAGATTCTAGCTGACGAAGCATGGGCTGAATTAGGTGATATACCTAAAGAAGATGTACAAAAAATCCGTGACAATGCATCATTTGATGTTGCGCGTATTTTAGAAATCGAAGCTGAAACAAGGCATGATGTAGTTGCTTTTACTCGTGCAGTATCAGAAACTTTAGGGGAAGAGCGTAAATGGGTGCACTACGGTTTAACAAGTACGGATGTAGTTGACACGGCTTACGGTTATTTACTGAAACAGGCGAATGATATTTTACGGGAAGACTTAAAGAAATTTACTGATATTATTGGTGAAAAAGCGAAGGAGCATAAACATACAGTCATGATGGGGCGTACCCATGGTGTTCATGCTGAACCAACGACATTTGGTTTGAAATTGGCGTTATGGTACTCAGAAATGAAAAGAAATGTTGAACGTTTTGAGCATGCTGCTAAAGGTGTAGAAGCTGGAAAAATCAGCGGTGCAGTGGGGACATTTGCGAATATTTCACCTTTTGTAGAAGAATATGTTTGTGAACATTTAGGAATTCGAGCACAAGAAATTTCTACTCAAGTTTTACCTCGTGATTTACATGCAGAATATTTATCGTCAATGGCTTTAGTTGCGACAAGTATTGAAAAATTTGCAACTGAAATTCGTGGGTTACAAAAATCCGAAACAAGAGAAGTAGAAGAGTTTTTTGCAAAAGGTCAAAAAGGATCTTCTGCGATGCCGCATAAACGAAATCCAATTGGCTCTGAAAACATGACAGGACTTGCTCGCGTTATTCGTGGACATATGGTAACGGCCTATGAAAATGTGACCTTGTGGCATGAACGAGATATTTCCCATTCTTCAGCGGAACGAATCATTATTCCAGATACAACAATTCTATTGGATTACATGCTAAATCGTTTTTCTAATATCGTAAAAAATCTAACGGTATTTCCTGAGAATATGAAACGAAATATGGACTCAACGTATGGTTTGATTTATAGTCAACGTGTCTTATTGAAGTTGATCGATCATGGTATGACAAGGGAAGCAGCTTATGATTTAGTGCAACCAAAAACGGCTTACGCTTGGGATCATCAAACAGCATTTAGACCATTACTTGAAGCGGACGAAAAAATAACTTCGGTTTTATCTAAAGATGAATTAGATGATGCCTTCGATTATAATTATCATTTGAAAAATGTTGATATTATTTTTGAACGTGTAGGATTGGCATAAAAAAATATAAAGTAGCGGAGTCACCATAGGGTGAATCTGCTACTTTTTTTTGTCGATCAGAGTATTTTCACATAACTATCAAAATGCTGTTCAATAAAGAATGTTTGTTCAATAATTTCTTTTTCGCTGATCGTTGTTCCTTCAGGGATCACGATCCACTTTGTCTCATTGTCATCATTTCTATAAATGATCGCACTCACAATTCCCGTAAAGTGACTCATTTTTTGGGGAGGAGTATTTAAAATATAGGCGTCTTGCTCTTCATCGTCTCCACCGATGACCCCAGCTATATAGCCATAATTGATTGGATAAATATTTCCAAATGTGTCTTTATAACCGATTGGCCGATCGACGGTTACAATTACCTTTAATATTTCCATACAGACCTCTCATTTTTAGTAGTAAAAAAGACTAAAACGTTAGAAAGGTTTAGTCTTTTTATTATTATAGTGTTAAATCGTGATTTCTTGAAAAGTACGAATCGGTGAAGAAATTGGTGCTTTCAACTTAGAAAGTAGATGCTCAATAAAAAGGTAGCTACATTCTTGTGAATTGAAATAAACATGTATACAATATTTATTTTTAAAAAAGTGTTGTTCATGTATTTGATTTATGACTAACTCATTGTTAAGACTGTTTATATAACGAAACGTTCGTTTACGTCTTTCTGAATGTCGGTGGAGTGCTCGTTTTAAATTTTTAAATGTGTAGTAAGAGCTATGTTGATTTAACTTATGGACTTCCTCTAATGCCAGTAAATCATTATACAATTTTGTTCTTTCTTCAGGTATTAATCCTGTCAAAAAATCCTGTGCCAAACTGTCATAATCGCTAGTCATCCTTGTGTTCCCTCCTAAAAAATCATCACTAATAAAAAAATCAAAAGTGAATTTTCTAAAGTTTTACTTTCGATTAGCATACCACTTTTCTTAATAGTTGTAAATGCTTACAAGGTTTTCTTAATGTTCGAAATGTGGTTTTTGTATAAACACGAACGTTTCAAGTGTTTTTTACGTTTATTGTTAATGAATGTTTGACTGTTTATAGACAACTTGCTAAACTGTAATCAGATGATAAGACGAATTATAAATATTGTTTTTAAATAAAATATACGGAAATGGATGTGTCGTGGCTGGTGAGAGATAGTATATTATTATACGAGGGAAAAGCAAAGAAATTGTTTGAAACAGATGATCCACAAATAATAAGAGTGAAATATTTAGATCAAGCAACGGCATTAAATGGTGTTCGTAAAGATATTGTGCTTGGAAAGGCACTATTGAATAATCAAATAACAGCACTTGTTTTTGAGCAATTCAAGCTAAAAGGAATACAAAGCCATTTTGTTGAAAAAATATCAAAACACGAACAATTGGTTGAAAGGCTTGAAATGATTCCTTTAGAAGTTGTGGTGAGAAATGTCTCAGCAGGCAGTTTTGCAAAACGATTAGCTATCTCAGAAGGACAGACACTTGAGTTTCCAGTTTTGGAATTCTACTACAAAGATGATACCCTTGACGATCCAATCATCAATGATGATCATGTCAAGATTCTGAAAATCGCAACGGAACAAGAAATCACAACGATAAAACACGAGGCATACAAGATAAATCAAACGCTGATTGAGTTGTTTAAGAAAATAGATATTCGTTTGATCGATTTCAAAATAGAATTTGGCCGCAGAAAAGACGGAACTATCTTATTAGCAGATGAAATCACACCAGATACTTGCCGTTTATGGGATGAAAAAACAAACGATCATTTAGATAAAGATGTGTATCGCAGAAATATAGGGGATATCGTACCTGTATATCAAGAAGTCCTAGATCGCTTAGAGCAAAGGTTCAACTAAAAATAAAGGAGAGTTGTTTAGTATGTATGATGTGAAAGTATATGTTACGTATAAAGATTCGGTTTTAGATCCTCAGGGTGAAGCAGTTAAAGGAGCAGTTCATCGTCTTGGGTTTAGCGAAATTGATGAAATTCGTATAGGAAAGTATTTTGAAATCAAAGTCAGAGAAGCAGCACAACCTATTGAAGCCGTGATTGAAGAGATCTGCGACAAATTGCTTGCTAACGTTAATATGGAAACGTATCGATACGAGATCGAGGAGGAAGCATGATATGAAGTTTGCGGTGATTGTTTTTCCGGGCTCAAATTGCGATATGGATTTGTTATGGGCGGTCAAAGATATTTTAGGTGAAGAGGCTGAATATGTGCGTCACGATGCAGACAGTTTGGCGGGGTTCGATGGCGTTTTGATTCCAGGTGGATTTTCGTACGGGGATTATTTAAGATGTGGCGCAATTGCTCGTTTTTCAAAAATAATTAAGGAAGTGATTCGGTTTGCAGACGAAGGGAAACCCGTTTTTGGAACTTGTAATGGGTTTCAAATATTAACGGAAGCAGGTCTTTTACCGGGGGTGTTATTGCGGAATGAATCGCTGCATTTTGTTTGTAAACCGGTATCTTTAAAAGTAGTGAATAATCAGACCCCTTTTACCTCAGACTATCAAAAAGATGAAGTGATCCAGTTACCAGTAGCACACGGAGAGGGGAATTATTATTGCGACGAATCAACGTTGGAACAGTTAAAAGCGAATCAGCAAATTGTCTTTACCTATGCCAATAAAAATCCAAATGGCAGTCTAGAAAATATCGCAGGAATCATCAATGAAAAGGGCAATGTACTTGGGATGATGCCTCACCCTGAACGGGCGGTAGAAAGTTTGCTAGGTTCAGAGGATGGTTTGCGTTTTTTCAAATCGATTGTTAAAAACTATGGAAAGGTCAGGGCAAGTGTATGATGAAAGTCAAAGAACCTACAGCTCAAGAAATTAAAAGTCAGCGTATTTATTCCGAATGGGGCTTAACAGATGAAGAATATCGAATGATTGAAGAAGATATCTTAGGACGCATGCCAAATTATACGGAAACAGGACTATTTTCTGTGATGTGGAGTGAACACTGCTCCTATAAAAACTCAAAACCCGTATTAAGAAAATTTCCTACAGAAGGACCACAGGTTTTACAAGGGCCGGGTGAAGGAGCTGGCATTGTAGATATAGGTGATAACCAGGCAGTGGTATTTAAAGCAGAAAGCCATAATCATCCATCAGCTGTTGAACCATATGAAGGAGCGGCTACAGGGGTTGGTGGAATCATCAGAGATATTTTTAGTATGGGTGCCAGACCAATTGCAATCTTGGATTCATTACGCTTTGGTGAATTGACGAATGAACGGACTAAATATCTTTTAGAAGAAGTCGTAGCGGGTATCAGCGGATATGGGAACTGTATTGGGATTCCGACTGTTGGGGGTGAAGTGGCCTTCGATTCATGTTACGAAGGAAATCCATTAGTAAATGCGATGTGCGTTGGCTTGATCGATCACAAAAATATTCAAAAAGGTCAGGCTAAAGGTGTAGGTAACGCGATTATGTATGTCGGGGCGAAAACAGGACGCGATGGCATTCATGGCGCAACATTTGCTTCTGAAGAATTTGTTGAAGGCGAAGAACAACAGCGATCAGCCGTTCAAGTGGGTGATCCGTTTATGGAGAAATTACTACTTGAAGCATGTTTGGAATTGATTTTAGAGCACGCTGATATTTTAGTGGGAATTCAGGATATGGGGGCTGCAGGCTTAGTTTCTTCGAGTGCAGAAATGGCTTCCAAAGCAGGAACTGGTTTGATTTTAGATTTAGATGATGTACCTCAGCGTGAAACTGGAATGACGCCTTATGAAATGATGTTGTCGGAGTCTCAGGAACGCATGTTGATCTGTGTTAAAAAGGGGCATGAAGCGGAAGTTGTCGAACTTTTTCAAAAATATGAATTAGATGCTGTAACGATTGGGAAAGTAACAGATGATGGCTTATATCGTTTGAATCATAAAGGTGTGGAGGTAGCGAACTTGCCTGTCGATGCTTTGGCAGAAGATGCTCCTGTTTATAATAAGGAGCGTAAAGAACCAGCTCGAATCAAAAAATTTGAAGCACTAGCAGATTTTCATCCTAATATAATCAGTGGAACAGAAACGTTCTTAAACTTATTGCAACAGCCAACAATTGCCTCTAAAAAGGTGATTTATGAAACATATGATTCTCAGGTTCGAACGAATACAGTTGTGCTACCTGGAAGTGACGCAGCCGTTTTACGCGTCCGAGGAACAAAGAAAGCCTTAGCGATGACTACTGATTGTAATGCTCGTTATCTTTATCTGAATCCAGAAATAGGTGGTCAAATCGCAGTAGCGGAAGCTGCAAGAAATATTGTGGCAAGCGGCGGTCAGCCCTTAGCGATTACGGATTGTTTAAATTACGGATCACCAGATAAACCAGAAGGATTTTGGGAACTTTGGACCTCAGCTGATGGAATTGCAAAAGCCTGTGAAGTCTTAAAAACGCCAGTGATTTCAGGAAATGTTTCTTTATACAATGAAACGAATGGTCAAGCTATTTATCCTACACCAGTAATTGGAATGGTTGGTTTGATAGAAGACCTAGCACATATTACCACGCAAGAATTTAAAACAGTGGATGATTTGATTTATGTTCTTGGTGAAACGAAAGCTGATTTCAATGGCAGCGAGCTACAAAAAATGGCTCTTGGTTTGATCGAAGGGAAAATAATGGATTTTGACTTAGTTGTTGAACAAGAAATCCAACAATTAGTGCTGACGGCGATCAAGGCAGGATTGATCGAAAGCGCCCACGATTGTTCGGAAGGTGGATTAGCGATTGCGTTAGCTGAGTCGGTCTTTAAAAATAAACTAGGAATAGAAGTTGATTTAGCTATGCCGGTTTCATTTCTTTTTTCTGAATCACAGTCTAGGTTTGTCGTGTCGATCAAGGAAAAAAATCAGACTATATTTGAAGAAATGATGAATGGGAACGCAGAGTTTATTGGAAAAATAACAGATAACGGAATAATCAGTATTCAAGCGAAAGATCAAAAAATCGAGGTTTCAACACAAACAGCCAAAGCGTTGTGGGAGGAAGCTATTCCATGTCTTATGAAGTGAAAAGTTTAAATGAAGAATGTGGTATTTTTGGTATTTGGGGACATCCGGATGCCGCTCGTGTGACTTATTTTGGGCTCCACAGTTTGCAACATAGAGGGCAAGAAGGTGCGGGAATTGTTTCTAATAACGATGGCAAACTAAATGGCTATCGGGGATTAGGGTTGCTTTCAGAGGTATTTAAAGATGATCGTTGTTTAGCTTCTCTAAGTGGAAATTCTGCGATTGGTCATGTGCGCTATGCTACTGCTGGAAATGGGAGTGTGGATAATATCCAGCCGTTTTTATTTAAGTTTTACGATGGTGCTTGCGGCTTAGCGCACAACGGTAATTTAACGAATGCAAAAAGCTTACGAAAAGAACTAGAACAAGATGGAGCGATTTTTCACTCGAACTCAGACACTGAAATTTTAATGCATTTGATTCGTCGGAGTAAGCAACCGACATTTATAGAACAGCTAAAAGAAAGTTTACAGACAGTTAAAGGTGGTTTTGCTTATCTTTTGATGACAGAAACGGCAATGATCGCGGCTCTTGATCCAAATGCATTTCGACCATTGTCTATCGGTCAAATGAAAAATGGTGCTTATGTGATTGCTAGCGAAACGTGTGCATTAGAGGTCATTGGGGCTATATTTGTCCGTGATGTGGGACCAGGTGAAGTGATCATTATTGATGATACTGGCTATAAAATAGAGCGTTATACCGAAAAAACACAATATGCAATTTGCTCAATGGAGTATATTTATTTTGCTAGACCAGATTCCAATATAGCTGGAGTCAATGTGCATACAGCACGTAAAAATATGGGAAAACGATTGGCGAAAGAAGCGCCGATCGAAGCAGATATGGTCGTTGGCGTCCCAAACTCCTCTCTTTCAGCAGCTAGTGGCTATGCTGAAGCCAGTGGTATTCCTTATGAAATGGGCTTGGTAAAAAATCAATATATTGCTCGAACGTTCATCCAACCCACCCAAGAATTGCGGGAACAAGGAGTTCGAATGAAACTTTCTGCTGTTCGTGGGGTAGTAGAGGGAAAACGCGTGATTATGGTAGACGACTCAATTGTACGAGGAACAACAAGTCGTCGTATTGTACAATTACTTAAAGATGCTGGTGCCAAAGAGGTTCACGTGCGCATTGCATCACCTCCACTACGATTTCCTTGTTTTTATGGAATCGATATCCAAACAAGAAAAGAATTGATTGCCGCCAATCATTCAGTAGCTGAAATCGAGCAGTTGATCAAAGCGGACTCGCTAAGTTTTTTAAGTGAGCAGGGATTGATCAATGCGATTGGGCTGAATTATGATGCACCTTATTCTGGGCTGTGCATGGCCTATTTTAATGGTGATTATCCAACGCCATTATATGATTATGAAGAGAACTACCAAGCAACGTTAAAGGATAAAGTCAATTTTGCCGCAATAAATTAAAGGTCGTAAAAAGAATATCGTTCATGAATTATTAGGAGGAAATCATAATGGCAAATGCCTATACAAAAGCGGGCGTTGATGTTGAAGCAGGTTATGAAGTGGTCGAAAGGATCAAAAAGCATGTTAAACGAACTGAGCGTATCGGAGTGATGGGCGCACTTGGTGGTTTTGGCGGTTGTTTTGATTTAAGTGCGGTGGAAGTGAAGGAACCTGTCTTGATTTCGGGAACAGATGGAGTAGGAACAAAATTAATGATTGCAATCCAAGAAAATAAGCATGACACGATTGGTATTGATTGTGTGGCAATGTGTGTGAATGATATCGTTGCTCAAGGAGCAGAACCGCTTTATTTCCTTGATTATATTGCGACAGGGAAAAACAGGCCAGAACGCTTGGAGCAGGTAGTCGCGGGTGTAGCTGAAGGCTGTCTTCAGGCAGGAGCGGCATTGATTGGCGGTGAGACCGCAGAAATGCCAGGAATGTATAACGATAATGACTATGATTTAGCTGGATTTGCTGTTGGAATCGCTGAAAAAAATCAATTAGTCACAGGTTACGATATCCGAGAAGGAGACGTTCTTCTGGGATTAACATCTAGCGGAATTCATTCAAATGGTTATTCTCTTGTTCGTAAAGTTTTCTTTGAAACTCATCAATTTAATGGGAATAGCATAATTCCAGAATTGAATGGAAAACAATTAGGGGATGAACTTTTGACCCCAACAAAAATTTATGTAAAGACGATACTACCACTAATAAAACAGGAATTAGTGAATGGTATTGCTCATATTACTGGTGGTGGCTTTGTGGAGAACATTCCTAGAATGCTACCTGAAAATCTGTCAGCAGAAATACACCTAGGCAGCTGGCCGGTACTGCCGATTTTTACAACTTTACAAAAATATGGTCAAATTTCAACAATGGAAATGTATGAGATTTTTAATATGGGTATCGGAATGGTTTTAGCTGTTTCACCTGAAAAAATTGACGATGTTCGCACGATTTTAAGTGAACTTGACGAACCAAGTTATATTATTGGAAATATTACTGGAAAAGACAAACAAAGTGTTGTTTTTAAAGAGGTGTAAGAATGAAATTAGCGATGTTTGCCTCAGGGAATGGCAGTAATTTTCAAGCGATTGCCAAAGCTGTAGCGGATGGAACAATCGATGCTGAGCTTACGTTATTGTTTTGTGACAGAAAAGACGCATATGTAGTAGAACGAGCGCGATTAATGTCGATTCCAGTTATTTCATTTTCGCCAAAAGATTTTGAATCAAAAGCGATGTACGAAGCAGAAATCCTTCATTTACTTGAGGAAGAGCAAATTGACTTAGTGATTTTAGCTGGATATATGAGAATCATTGGACCGACTTTGTTAGAAGCTTTTCCAATGCGGATAATCAATATCCACCCATCTTTATTACCAGATTTTCCTGGACTGTTTGCGATTCGAGATGCCTTTTATGGAAATGTGTCTGAAACGGGGGTAACGATTCATTATGTGGATGATGGCGTCGATACTGGACCGATCATTGCCCAAGAAAAAATAGCGATTGAAGCGAGTGACACACTTGATTCACTGGAAGAAAAAATTCATAATATAGAGCATAAACTGTTTCCAACTGTCTTAGGACAACTTATAAAAACGCAACAAGGAGAGAGCCCGTTCATGACAAAAAAAAGAGCATTGATCAGTGTTTCAGATAAAAAAGGAGTAATCGCTTTTGCGAAAGGTTTGGTAGAGCAAGGAATCGAAATTATTTCTACTGGTGGAACGAAAGCAGCACTTGAGCAAGCAGGAATCACCACGATTTCCATAGAAGAGGTAACTGATTTTCCAGAGATGATGGATGGTCGTGTCAAAACATTACATCCTAAAATCCATGGTGGTTTATTGGGGCGTCGTGATTTGACTAGTCATATGGCTGCAATGGAAACTTATGATATCCAACCAATTGATTTTGTTTGTGTGAACCTGTATCCATTTAAGGAAACGATCCTAAAAGAAGATGTAAAACAAGAGCAAGCAATTGAAAATATTGATATTGGCGGACCTAGCATGTTAAGAAGTGCTGCGAAAAATCATCAATTTGTGACGGTTGTGGTCGATCCTAAAGATTATGAGCGAGTGTTAACTGAGGTTTCAAAAACAGGCACAACAACTTTAGCCACAAGGCAAAAATTGGCAGCAAAAGTGTTTCGACATACTGCAGCATATGACGCATTGATCGCAGAATATTTGACTGATGCAGTAGGTGATAAAGATCCAGAAACCTTGACTTTGACATATGATTTAAAACAAGTATTGCGTTACGGGGAAAATAGTCATCAACAGGCTGCATTCTATCAAAATACCTTGCCTGTTTCATTTTCAATTGCCAGTGCTAAGCAACTTCACGGTAAAGAACTATCTTACAATAATATCAAAGATGCAGACGCTGCGATTCGAATTTCTAGAGAATTTGAGCAACCAGCTGTTGTTGCAGTCAAACATATGAATCCATGTGGAATCGGAATCGGTGAAACAATCAACGAAGCGTATCGATATGCGTATGAAGCAGACCCTATCTCGATTTTTGGTGGAATTATCGTGTTAAATCGTGAAGTTGATCGTCAAACTGCTGAAAAAATGCATCAACTCTTTCTTGAAATCATTATTGCCCCAAGCTTTTCAGAAGCAGCATTCGCTATTTTAAGTAGTAAAAAAAATCTTCGTCTGATGACCTTGGACTTTTCTAGGAAAGATCAGGCTATAGAAGACGAAAAAGTATCAGTTTTAGGCGGATTACTTGTTCAAAATCAAGACATTATTAAAGAAAAAATAGAAGATTGGCAAGTCGTCACTAAAAGACAACCGACTGAGGATGAATTAAAAGCACTCGAATTTGCATGGAAAACAGTCAAGCATGTAAAAAGCAACGCCATTGTTGTTGCAAATAATCACCAAACATTAGGAATTGGCGCAGGTCAAATGAATCGTGTGGGTTCTGTACAAATTGCAATCGACCAAGCAGGGACAAAAATTAATGAAGCCGTTCTAGCAAGCGATGCTTTTTTCCCAATGGGGGATAGTGTCGAATATGCTGGAAAACATGGCATTAAGGCAATCATCCAACCAGGAGGTAGTATAAAAGATCAAGAGTCGATCGAAATGGCAAATCAGTATGGAATCGCCATGGTATTTACGGATATCCGACACTTTAGACATTAAAAGGAGAAGTTGATGGGATTAACGATTTTAGTTATTGGAAGCGGCGGAAGAGAACATGCGATTGCACAAAAAATGATTCAGAGTCCTAACGTAAAGTCTGTTTATTGTGCTAAAGGTAATGCTGGCATGAAGAAAGATGGGATACAATTAGTCGATATTGCAGAAGACGATCATTCTGGATTAATCAAATTTGCGAGAGAGAACGGAATCGATTGGACATTTGTTGGACCTGAAATCCCATTATTGAATGGGATCGTGGATGATTTTACTGCCGCAGGTTTACTGGCTTTTGGACCACTCGAAGCTGCAGCGTTTATTGAAGGGTCTAAAGACTTTGCTAAAAAAATTATGAAGAAATATAAAATACCGACTGCGAACCATCAAACCTTTTCTGACTTTGCTAAAGCTCGAGAGTATGTCATCGAGAATGGAGCACCAATCGTTATTAAAGCGGATGGATTAGCTGCTGGAAAAGGTGTTGTTGTGGCAGAGACCATTGAAGAGGCAATTGAAGCGTTGAAAGATATGCTACAAGAGAATAAATTCGGATCAAGTGGCGCTAAAGTTGTAATTGAAGAATTTCTTATCGGAGAAGAATTTTCTTTACTAGCTTTCGTTCGTGAGCATGAAGTTTACCCAATGGTGATTGCACAAGATCATAAGCGTGCCTATGATAATGATCTTGGACCGAATACTGGAGGAATGGGTGCCTATAGCCCAGTACCCCAAATTTCGGATGAAATGGTCGAAGAAGCAATTGAAACAATCGTAAAACCAACAGCACAGGGAATGGTGGCAGAAGGTAGGTCGTTTACTGGTATTTTGTACACTGGATTGATTGCTACAGATACGGGACCTAAAGTGATTGAATTTAACGCTCGTTTTGGTGATCCTGAAACACAAGTCGTCCTGCAACGGTTAGAAAGTGATTTTGCTCAAATCATTGATGATCTATTAAAAGGTAAACAACCCGATATTCAATGGAAGCAAGAGGGGTATAGCTTGGGAGTTGTTGTTGCAGCTGCTGGTTATCCAGATGATTATGAGAAAGGTTACCCGATTCCAGATTTTTCCGACTTAGAGACAGCACAGGTCTATTACGCAGGAGTAAAGGAAGTAGCTGGACAATTAGTTTCAAACGGCGGGCGTGTTTATCTTGTTGAAGCAAGTGGTGAATCATTAGTTGAGGCGCAAGAAGTTGTTTATAAACTATTGAACAATACTGATACAAAAGGAACTTTTTATCGTAAAGATATTGGTTTTAAGGGACTTAAATAAAGAGTTGGATTACTGGTTTTAAGTTCCGTTCAGTTATAAAACATAGACTGATGTATATGTATCGACCCCCAAAAGTTAGACTTAAAAAATCTAATTTTTGGAGGTTTTTTTATTTTGTAGCAATTTTTTTCGCTTTTTCTGTATTTGCAAAGTGAAGTTTAACGTATTTACTTAGTAATTCGATTCCACCTTTTGCTAAAACTTTAGCTGCAACTTTATCTGAAGTAGCTCCAGCACCAGAAGGAACTTTCATCCCTAATTCTTTTGATTCTTTATCTAATTCTTCCAAAAAAGCTGCTCGGCTAATAATTGAAGCTGCCGCAACTGCTACATGATATTGCTCGCCTTTTGTAATAAAGAATAACTTTTCACTGACTTGATTTTGTTCACTTCGTACATATTTTTTATAATTTGCTTCCGGTGTAAATTGATCGATCAAAATTGCTTCTGGTTTAGTTGGCGCAATATCGTTCAATAATAAATGGATTGCCTGATTATGTAAGGCAACTTTCATATGAACAGCATTGTATTTAGGTTGGATTTGATTGTATTTTTCTGGTTCAACGATTAATAGTCTATAAGGAATCAATTCTTTAATAACTGCTGAAAGTTGTATAATTTGAGGATCGGTCAATTCCTTTGAATCTCGTACACCAAGCGCTTTTAGTTTTGCAACCATCGTTTTATCGACATAAGCTGCACAAACTGTGACGGGACCAAAATAACTGCCGTTACCAACTTCATCGCTACCTAAAACGGAAAGCTGACTGAAATTAGCTGGTAATGTTGTTGCTGTTTTTGAAGATGAGCTGCGTGCTCCTTTACTTTGCAGTGAATTGCCCCATTTAGCTGCTATTTTTTCTGCATCCGGACCTTGAAATACTACTTTTCCAGAGGTATACGCTGTAATCGTTGTGCCTCCAACTCTCGCAACAAAATCTGTATAAGGTACCGTTTTATTTAAACGATTTTTTTCATAGTATACATGCATTTTTTTCATTGTATCTTTGGTTACTTTGATTACTTGTGTTTGTGACATTGGGTGCTCCTTTCAAATCTTCTTATCCATAGTAAAACAAAATAATGGAAATGTGAAGTATGTTTCTTTAAGAAAAAGCTTAAATTTAATAGAGGATAATAGCGATCTAATAACGTACATTTGAGTTTTTAGACTATCTATGGTAGAATAAGCTACAAGTAATGATACTAGTTTGAGTGAGCGGATTTCTGCTCACTCTTTTTAATGGAGTAACGTAGGAATAAAGCATGATGAGACGTTGATTTATTCCACTTTTCATTGTCGAGCTGCATGAACCAACACTTCGGAAAAATGATAATTATTGCTGTCGGTAAAAAGCACCGAAATCAATAATTCCTATTTTTCTGTCAGTGCTAATTGGTTCACTCCGCTTTTCTAAAAATCTAGTACGTTACATAAATCTCGAAGGAGGCGAAAATTTTGAGTAGTGTTGTGGAAACTGTTACCGAGTTAGTCACACCAATCTTAGAAAAACAAAATTTTGAACTTGTGGAAGTAGAGTTTGTCAAGGAAGGAAGAGACTGGTTTCTCCGCGTCTTTATTGATAAAGAAGGCGGTATTGATATCTTAGACTGTGCGCTTGTTAGTGAACAGCTAGATGAAAAGCTTGATGCTATGGATCCTGATCCGATTCCCCAAGCATATTTTCTGGAAGTGTCCTCACCGGGAGCTGAACGTCCGTTGAAGAAAGAAAGCGACTATGAAAACGCAGTTGGAGAATACATTCATGTTTCACTTTATCAAACGATTGATGGTGAAAAACAATTTGAAGGTATCTTAAAAACAGTAGATAAAGATCAGTTGACCTTGACAGTCAAAATCAAAACAAGAGTCAAAGATTATACATTTGAACGAAAAAATATTGCAAAAGCTCGTTTAGCAATTCAGTTTTAAATAAGTAAAAACATCAAGCAGAACGCTTCAGTTTTTGTTTATCACGAGATGCAAGAATCGACCCATAAGAAGTCGATCAGCTCCGTTCACCTTTCATTTAGACAGTAGGAGGAAATGAGAAAAAATGAGCAAAGAAATGTTAAACGCACTAGATGCATTAGAAGCTGAAAAAGGTATTTCTAAAGAGATTGTGATTGATGCACTGGAAGCAGCATTAGTTTCCGCATATAAAAGACATTATGGGCAAGCCCAAAATGTTGAAGTAGAATTCGATGGCAAAAAAGGCAATATTCATGTCTATGCTGTTAAAGAAGTAACTGAAGAAGTCTTTGATTCACAATTAGAAGTATCATTGAAAGAAGCGATGGAAGTTAATAAAGCTTATGAAATGGGCGATAAAATCCGTTTTGAAGTAACACCAAAAGATTTTGGCCGAATTGCAGCTCAAACGGCTAAACAAGTTATTTTACAACGTGTCCGTGAGGCAGAAAGAAATATTATTTATAACGAATTCAGCGCTTATGAAAATGATATCATGCAAGGAATCGTTGAAAGACAAGATCGTCGTTATATCTATGTAAACTTAGGAAAGATCGAAGCTGTGTTATCTAAACAAGATCAAATGCCGAATGAATTTTATCAACCTCATGATCGTATCAAAGTGTACGTTTCAAGAGTTGAAAATACATCAAAAGGCCCACAAGTTTTTGTTAGCCGTAGTCATCCTGATTTACTGAAGCGATTATTTGAACAAGAAATCCCAGAAGTGTATGATGGAATAGTAGAGATCGTGAGTATTGCTCGTGAAGCAGGAGATCGTTCAAAAGTCTCTGTTCGCTCAACTGATCCGAATATCGATCCTGTCGGAACTTGTGTAGGACCAAAAGGGCAACGAGTACAAGCCATCGTTAATGAATTAAAAGGCGAAAATATGGATATCGTTGAATGGAGCGAAGATCCAGCAGTGTTCATCAGCAACGCGTTGAATCCAGCACAAGTAGTTGACGTTATTTTCGATCCAAACAACAACAAAGCTTGTACAGTAGTCGTTCCGGATTATCAGTTATCACTTGCTATTGGTAAAAGAGGACAAAATGCTCGTTTAGCAGCAAAATTGACTGGCTTTAAAATTGATATCAAACCTGAGTCTGAAATGGAAGCTTACTACGCAGAACTTGCAGAAAATCAAGAAACTCCTGAAGAAGAAGTACATGATGAGGCCATTGTGGCATCTGATATGACTGCTGATGATTACGAAAACGTTGAGTTTGAAGAAAAAACAGCAGAAGATGAAGAACAAGTCTAACGATTTGGAGGGAATAAAATGAAAAAAAGAAAAGTCCCGATGCGTAAATCTGTTGTTTCAGGCGAAATGAAACCCAAAAAAGAATTAGTTCGAATCACGCGTTCTAAAGAAGGCGAAGTGGCAATCGATCCTACAGGGAAAATGCCAGGACGAGGTGCTTATGTTTCACTTGAACCTAAAGAAGTCCAGGATGCTTGGGACAAGCATATCTTAGACCGTGTGTTGGAAACAACATTGACAGATGATTTCTACCAAGAATTATTAGACTATGTTGAACACCAAAAAGCACGGAATGAGTTGTTCGGCAATGGATAAAGAAAAAATATTGAATTTATTAGGTTTGGCTATGAGAGCTGGAAAACTAGTGACTGGTGAAGAATTGACTATCGGTGATATCAGAAGCAATAAAGCGAAATTCGTTTTTGTTGCCTCTGACGCTAGTGATAATACAAGAAAAAAAATCAAGGACAAATGTTCTTATTATAATGTTCCTTGCACTCAGTCGTTTTTACATTCAGAATTAAGTCACGCGATCGGTAGAACACGTATGGTGATCGGAATCAATGATCAGGGCTTTGCGACGAAGTTCAAGGAACTAATCAAAGGTTAGGAAGGTGATTGCATGGGGAAAAAAAGAATTTATGAATTAGCAAAAGAGATCAATCAATCAAGTAAAGATGTTGTCGAAAAAGCACATGCTTTAGGTATGGATGTGAAAAATCACATGGGCGCAATTTCTTCTGAGGACGAATCAAAACTTCGCAACTCATTTGGAGGAAATAAACCTGCAAATACACAACAAAAACCTGCAGCAAAACCACAAGCAACACAAAGTGGTCAAGGGCAAACAAAACCAGCAAATCCAAAACCAGCTAACCAAAATGGGAATAGACCAAACCAAAATCAAAATAGACCACAACAAAATGGACAACAAAATCGTCCGCAACAAAATACCCAAAACCAAAATCGTCCAGCACAACAAGGACAACAAAATAATCAAAATCGCAACAACCAAAATCGAAACATGCAAGGAAGCAGCCAAAATATGACTCAAAACCATTCGAATCAAGGACAGCAAAATCGTCCGCAACAAAACAATCAAAACCGTCCAGCACAAGCAGGACAACAAAATACCCAAAACCGTAACAATAATCAAAATCGTAACACACAAGGTAGTACACCAAGTAACAACCAAAATCGTAATACACAAAGCAACACACAAAACACAAATCAAAATCGTCCAGCTACACAAACAGGACAACAAAATCGTCCGCAACAAGGACAAACTAGAAATAACGCACAAGGAAATCAAAATCGTAACAATACGAATACTGGAAACCGAGGCAATAGTTTCGGCGGAGGTGGAGGTCAAAATCGTAACCGTAATGGCTACAACAACCAAAACCGCAACAGATTCAACAAAAAAGGCAAAAAAGGTAAATACCAAGAATCGACAAAACCAGCAGTGCCAGCACGTAAATTCCGTGAATTGCCAGATGTATTAGAATATACAGAAGGAATGAACGTAGCAGACATCGCGAAGAAAATCCACCGCGAACCAGCTGAAATCATCAAAAAACTATTTATGATGGGTGTTATGGTCAATCAAAACCAATCATTAGATAAAGAAACGATTGAATTGTTAGCTGTAGATTACGGTATGGAGCCACAAGAAAAAATTCAAGTTGATGTTGCGGATATCGATAAATTCTTCGAACCAGAAGCGTTAGTTGAAGATAATCTTGTGACACGTCCGCCAGTTGTAACAATCATGGGACACGTTGACCACGGTAAAACGACTTTGTTAGATACATTGCGTAATTCACGCGTAACTTCTGGCGAAGCAGGTGGTATCACTCAACATATTGGTGCATATCAAATCGATATCGATGGGAAACCAATTACTTTCCTAGATACACCAGGACATGCTGCGTTTACAAGCATGCGTGCTCGTGGAGCAGGTATCACAGATATTACGATCTTAGTCGTTGCAGCAGATGATGGTGTAATGCCGCAAACGGTTGAAGCGATCAACCATGCAAAAGCGGCTGAAGTACCGATCATCGTAGCTGTCAATAAAGTTGATAAACCAGGTGCTAATCCTGATCACGTTAAGCAAGAACTAAGTGAACATGGTTTAATTCCAGAAGAATGGGGCGGAGATACGATCTTCGTAAATATTTCAGCCAAATTCAATCAAAACATCGAAGAATTACTAGAAAATATTCTTTTGATTGCCGAAGTAGAAGACCTGAAAGCTGATCCAACCCAACGTGCAATCGGCACAGTAATCGAAGCTCGTTTAGATAAAGGTAAAGGACCTGTTGCTACATTACTTGTTCAACAAGGCTCATTACGTGTTGGAGACCCTATCGTTGTTGGGAATACCTTTGGGCGTGTCCGTGTTATGACGAATGATATCGGCCGTCGCGATAAAGCTGTAGGTCCAGCAACACCAGTTGAAATCACTGGTTTGAATGATGTGCCGCAAGCAGGCGATCGTTTTGTAGTCTTTGAAGATGAAAAAACAGCTCGTCAAGCTGGTGAAGAACGCGGCAAACGCGCACAGCTTGAACAACGTTCATCAAACAATCGTGTAACATTAGACAACTTGTTCGAAAGTCTAAAAGAAGGCGAATTGAAAGATGTTAACGTGATTATCAAAGCAGATGTACAAGGTACAGCTGAAGCTCTTGCAGCTAGCTTACAAAAAATCGAAGTTGCTGGCGTTCGTGTGAAAATCGTTCACTCGGCTGTTGGTGCAATCAATGAAAGTGATGTTACACTTGCTGCAGCAAGTAATGCGATCATCATTGGATTTAACGTTCGTCCAACACCGCAAGCAAAACAACAATCAGATCAAGAAGAAGTAGATATCCGTCTACACCGTATCATCTACAAAGCAATTGAAGAAATCGAAACAGCGATGAAAGGTATGCTTGATCCTGAATTTGAGGAAAAAATTACTGGTCAAATGACGGTTCGTGAACTTTATAAAGTATCTAAAGTTGGAACGATCGCTGGCTGTTACGTAACAGAAGGTTCTATCCGCCGTGATAGTGGCGTTCGTGTGATCCGTGACGGAATCGTTATCTTTGAAGGTAAACTATCTAGTTTGAAACGTTTCAAAGACGATGCCAAAGAAGTTAAACTTGGCTTTGAATGTGGTGCGATGGTTGAAAACTTCAATGACCTTAAAGTTGATGATGTAATCGAAGGATTTGTTATGGAAGAAATCAAACAATAATACCAACTAAAGTAAGAAAGAAGGAGAAACAGTATGGCGAATTATCGTGACCGCCGAGTAGGTCAAGAAATTATGCGTGAAATCAATGATATATTGAGAAAGCGCGTAAGAGACCCACGTGTGCAAGATATTACAATTACAGATGTTCGAGTAACTGGAGATCTGCAACAAGCGACGATTTATTACAGTTTGTTATCTGATCTAGCTTCTGATCAACAAAAAGCGCAACAAGGATTAGATAAAGCCAAAGGATTGATCCGAAAAGAATTAGGCCAACGTTTGACATTGTATAAAACGCCGGAACTGATTTTTGAACAAGATGAATCTGTTCAGTATGGTAATCATATTGATGAGTTGATTCGCAAATTGAATCAAGGTGAATAGAAAAATAGAACGCTAAAAAGCCGAAGAGGATCATTCCTTTTCGGTTTTTTTACTTATTTTTTGTAATAGACTTATTTTTTTGTAACTGTATTGAAAGAAATTGTAATACTTTTTTCGATCAAATAAATAAAATTTGTGCTATCATATATAGTACAAGTCTTATCAAAGATACTGTTGAAGAAAATGGAGGGTTAATAGTGAAGAAAAAGAATTTGTCATTATTAATAGTTAGTATGGTTACAGTTGGAGGAACAATAGTACCAATTAGTTCGTTGGCCGAGACAACTGATAAAAAAATAGAACAACAAGATAAAGAAATTTCAGCATTAAAAGAAAAACAAAAAGGTGTAGCAGCACAAATTAGCTCATTAGAAGAAGAAATTTCTTCTATTTTTGATGAAGGTGTTTCGCTTAATAAACAAAAAACAGAATTAACAAAAGAATCTGAACAACTAAAAAAAGATATCGCTGCACTAGATATGCGAATCAATAAAAGAACAGAAGCAATTCAAAAGCAAGGAAGAAACGTTCAAGTGAATGGACAAGGGACCCAAATTCTGGATATGATTTTAAATTCAGAATCAATTACGGATGCTGTAGGACGAGTTCAGGCAATTTCTTCAATTATGACAGCAAATAACGATTTAGTTAAACAACAAAAAGAAGACAAAGCACTTGTTGAAAGTAAAAAATCGACTATTCAAACGAATCTAGCTAATGTAGAAAAAGCAACGCTTCAGCTTGAAAAAGAACAAGAAAATCTAGTTGCCAAGCAAGCAGATTTGAATGTTCTAAAAGCAGAAGTAGACTCTGAAACTTCAGGTGCTGAAAGTTCAAAAAGTAAACTTTTAAAAGATCAACAAGAAGCATTAAAAGCTCAGCTTGATAAAGAAGCGAAAAACAAAGAAGCAAAAAAAGTTGAGACTGCTAAAAAGGTTGATACCTCGAAAGCACCAGAAAAAACTACTGATCAAAGTGAAAGTACTACGGAGAACACAACCGCACCAGCTGATACTGAGGAAACAAATCAATCGACGGATAATCCCAATACAGGGAACAACGGAAACAATCAAGAAAGCACTGGACCATCAGAAAAGCCTACTGAACCAGTTACGCCACCTGTTACTTCTGGTGATGCAACATTCCAAGCTCTAAACTCTTTAAGAGCAGCTCATGGATTGAATCCAGTGAGTTGGGATGCGGGACTTGCAGCCGCAGCTAGCAGTCGTGCTTCGATCATGCAAGACTACAAAGTGCCTTCCGATCATTGGAACAGAGGAGATGAAGTGATTGCCTTTATGTTTGCTCCAGGTAATTCTGTCATTATGGCATGGTATAATGAGACTAACATGTCATCACCATCTGGAACAGGTCACCGAGATTGGGAGTTGAATCCTGGCATGACACGTGTTGGATTTGGCTATGCTGGTGGTGTAATTGTAGGACATTCTGCGTAACAACAATGAGGTTGTGACAGAAGTGTTTAACTCCGAGAAAATAAGAAGGAGTTGCTTCTACTCCCGCCATTTATTCAGCCTCTTGCATTAAAATAAAAGCGTGAAGCAAAACTTCTTTTCTCGTTTTGTTTTACGCTTTTTTTATTTTTGGGTCGGTCAAAGGTAGGATCTATTAAAGTGAGTTTTAAAAAAATGAATTTCTCTTCTCTTCTATGCTATAATAAATCAGTTGATACTTAAATTTTGGAGGAACAATTAGATGGACGGTATTTTACCTTTATGGAAAGAAGCTGGCATGACAAGTCATGACTGTGTTTTCAAACTAAGGAAAATTTTACATACAAAAAAAATTGGTCACGGCGGTACTTTAGATCCTGATGTCTCTGGGGTTTTACCTATTTGTATTGGAAAAGGAACGAAAGTAATTGAATATATGGTTGATTCTGGTAAGACATATGAAGGAGAAATTACGCTTGGTTTTTCTACGACAACAGAAGATATTAGTGGAGAAGTAGTTGAGAAAGTAGCGTTGTTTAAACCTTTTTCAAACGAAGAAGTTGATGCAGCTATGCAGACGATGACTGGCGTTATCACACAAATTCCACCGATGTTTTCAGCAGTAAAAGTCAACGGAAAACGCCTGTATGAATATGCCAGAAATGGTGAAGAAGTGGAGCGTCCAGTGAGAAAAGCGACAATTTATTCTTTTGAACGCACTAGTGAGCCTGAATTTGATGAGGTTAAAGGGACACAAAGCTGGCGCTTTAAAGTTGTTTGCGGTAAAGGAACTTATGTTAGAACTTTATCTGTAGACACAGGCCTTGCCTTAGGAGTGCCTGCGCACATGTCTGATTTAACACGTACGGCAAGTGGTGGCTTAACAGCAGAGCAATGTTTAACTTTAAGACAAGTTGCAGAAAAAATGGAACAAAATGAAATCCATAAAACATTATTGCCCATTGAAACAGCCATTGATCGATTTCCACGCATCAATTTATCTAACGAACTTTATCAGAAAGTCAAAAATGGCGTTCGATTAAGTCCGATTGAATTGACTTTAACAGAGATGCCGCAAGACTTAGTCGCTTTATTTTATCAAGATCAAGTGGTGAGCTTATATATGGCACATCCAACTAAACCCAATGTATTGAAACCTAGCAAAGTGCTAAGAAATAATTAATAGAAAGAAGTTTTATCATGCAAATCATTCCAATTCGACATCCTTATAATTCAGAACAAATTCCAGCTGATGACGTTGTTATGGTCTTAGGCTTTTTTGACGGTGTTCATCGTGGACATCAAAAAGTAATTGAAACAGGTAAAAAAATTGCGATAGAAAACGGCTTGAAACTAGCAGTAATGACGTTTAATCAGCATCCATCTATTGTTTTCCAAAAAGTATTGCCTGAGAATATGAAATATTTGAATAGCTTAGAGCAAAAAGAACGATTGATGGAAAATTTAGGTGTAGATATTTTATATGTGATTGAATTTACTTCGGCGTTTGCGTGCCTAGCACCTCAGGAATTTGTAGATCAATATATTGTCGGACTAAATGCCAAAGCTGCAGTTTCAGGTTTTGATTACACTTATGGACCTAAAGATATTGCCGATGTTGCTCATTTACCAGGCTATGCCAAAAATCGATTTGAGGTTGTTACGGTAAGTAAGGAAGAGTTAGATGGCGCAAAAATCAGTTCAACAAGAATTCGTGAATTGATGGAACATGGTCGAATGGAAGAAGTGACGGAACTACTCGGCTACGTTTATGAAACTGAGGGAACAGTGGTGCATGGTGATGCTAGAGGTCGTTTGTTAGGCTTTCCAACGGCTAATATCAAAGTGAAAAGTACTGTTCGTCTGCCTAGAATTGGTGTTTACGCTGTGAAAATTCAAGTTGGAAACAAATGGCATGTTGGTATGGGATCGATTGGACACAATGATACCTTTGGTGATGGCCGTGAGTTGACAGTAGAAGTTTATATTTTGGATTTCCATCAAGATATTTACGGTGAACAAGTAACGGTACGTTGGAATCATTATTTGCGGGATCAGGTCAAGTTTGACGGAGCAGAAAATTTAATAGTGCAGTTAAAACAAGATGAACAAGACACTGCCGATTATTTTTTGAACAATCCCATTTAATACTCCTTTTAATAAAATATGAATCCAGCTTTTAACAGAACGGCTAGTGTAAACAAAGTAATAGCTCTATAAGTATTTTAGGATGGTTCATCCTTTTTATTCTGTCATAATTGAAGATAAGCAGAAATAGTTGCTTATTAATTATTAGGAGGATGAAGACTATGAAAAAAATCATTTTAGGAGCAACAGTTTTGCTATGTTCAGTGGCTTTAGTAGGATGTGGGAAAAATTCGGAAAAGAATAAAGATAAATCCGGAACGTCCTCGTCCTCCCAAGTTGAGAAAAGTAGTAGTTCTGTAGAATCCAGCAAAAAAGAGAAGCATGAAAAATCTGGTTCCAAAGAGGCGGATAAAAAAACTTCAGAATCTAGTGCACAAAAGAAAAAGTGATCCATCAAGTTTATTCTGATTTTGAGAGGGAAACAAAACTTATAGTGAGTTTTGTTTCCCTCTTTTTTTGATCATCAATTTGGTTGCTAGGAGTCAATAAAACGAAGCGTTGGTAAAAGATGACAATACTTGTTTTAGTTGAGTTCTCATATATTTATTTTTAAGATAATAAATAGACATTACTCTCATAGGAAGGCTTTCGTGATTGATCGAGGTGATGTTTAGAGCATCGAGATGGCATTCTAAATACTGTGGAACGATTGAAAAAGTATCTGTGTTGTTTACCATATAGAGGATCAATTCAGTAGTGTCGACTTGAATATCATACTCCTGAGACCTTTCAGGAAGATGAATAGCCATCCAATCATAAATTGTTTTTGTCTCGAGAAACGTTTTATTAAAAAAAATAAACGGATAGTCGTTAAATAAGTCTAAAGTGATTGTTGCGTTACTTAAAATTGGATGCTCTTTTCGTATGATCATTTTGTATTCATTGGAATAAATATCTATTTTATTGATTGTGGAAGGTACATTTGTGATGGAAGGACCAATCCCAATATCGGATTCCAACGTTTCAAGCGATTTGAAAATGTTGTCTGAAATAATCGTATTTATTCTTAAATGTTTATATTCATGAAACAAAGCAGAAAGAGTATCGTTTAATTTAAATTCTAGGTCATTTAAAAAAAGAGAAACTTTGATCGTTGTCATATCAGGTTCTTCTGTGGTAGAAAGGTCATTGATTTCTTCACAAATATAAAGCATTTCTTGTTTGATCCGCCAACAATGACTTTCCAATATTTTCCCAGCTGGAGTTAGTTGACAGTCTCCGCCATTTCTAAAAAATAAGGCTGTTCCAATTTCGTCTTCAAGGTTTTTTATCTGCTTACTTAGTGCAGCCTGTGAAATAGCAAGTTTGTTACTCGCTCTAGTGAATTGTTTTTGCTCACATAATGTTAAAAAGTAATTTAAATGGGTTAGTTCCATAAGCATTTACTCCTTTCAAATAAAATTAAAAGATATATTGAAGCTGTTCAATTAGATACTCATGTGTTTTTGAGAGCGGAGAGCTTGAAGAATAGCCAATAGAAATATTTCTAAATGGACCCTCAATCATCTCGACAGACACAACATTTAAGTAATGAGGAATTGAATCTACCAACGAATAGGGTAGAAATGCCACGCCAAAATTTTGATCGACCAGATTTAATATTGAGATTGTGGAAGGAAGTTCATAATAGCGATTATCCTTAAGTTCAGGATGATTTGATTCGATCCAAGAATGGATTATTTTTTTTTCATAAATTTTATTTGAATAATTGATTAGAGGTATTTGCAGCAAATCTGCTGCCGATAATTCATTCAAATTGGCTAACTGATTTTTAGTGCTAGTGAAGACAACATATGATTCAGAGAAAATCAAGTCACTTGTTATTTTAGAATTTGTTTCAGATAAAATACCAATAGCGATGTCAATGTCATTATGTTCTAATACCTCTTCTAAGTTTTCGTAATAACTGTATTCAAGTGAAACAGAAGGATAGTATTTATAAAATTCTGTTAATAATTTGGCAATCAGATAATCAATATCGGGTAAATTAGTACCGATTTTGATTGTAGCAGTTTCACCAGTATGAACGAGCAAGTTGATTTCATTAACAGCCATTTCAAATTCTTGAAAAATCTTTTCTCCTCTTGTCTTTAAAACATGCCCTTCGGGTGTTAACTTATTATTACCATAATCCCTTGTTATCAATTGAGCATTTAGTTCCAGTTCTAATTCGCGAATATGAGTGCTCAAATAGGGTTGAGAAATCCCTAATTCCTCCGATGTCTTAGTGAAGCTTTTGTTTTTACATAACGCTAAAAAATAGTCTAAGTGCTTTAGTTTCATCTTCACATCTCCTTCACTTGAGAAAAATAAAATTCTATTTACAACCAAGATAAAATAATTTTAGATAAAATAGTTCTTTTTTTGCAAAAATATATAAAAAATTAAATAGTATATATTATTAACTGGAAATAATTACAATCTATTCTATAAGAGAAAGAATAAATTTAAAGTAAGTAGGAAAAGAGCCTCTTCAATTGGTGATAGCAAACCAATTGAAGAGGCTTTTATCAGTAAATTGTCTTCTGATAATAAGTGATGAACTTTAAATTATACATTGTAAATAAATTATTTACTTGTTTATTGTATGCTTAATGATGAATTTAAACCATATCATTTTACTTATAGCACTATTCTTTTTTGTAAAGAGTGCATAAGGAATTCTGGAGAGAACAAATCCCACTTCGCAGGAAAGACGAAGTGGGATTTATCAGAGTTAACTTTGTAAAAAGGAGTATGGATTCTGCATAAACGAAGTTGGGATGTTCGTCTATAAAACTATCATAAATAAAAATGCTCGATCTAACCATCTTTTTTTATTCATAGCTGTATTCATTTTTACGAATGATTCGTTGACAACTAATAAAAAGTATTTTGATTTTAAGTGGATGTATAAAACAACATTCGAAAAAAGTTATAGCGGTATAAGTTTTTAAGTCTATAAAAAAAGACCGTAACTCATTAGAATAGTAGTGTAATTCTTCTTGTTAGGTGAGGCTCCTATACAAACACAGGCTACTGCCCAAAAATGTCGAGAGACGCCAATGGGTAGAACAGGAACTGTCGAATTAAGGCTTTTCTTAAGGTAGCTAAAAGCTTAGGCTTTTTACGTTGTATAGTGCCAAAACTCAACGATTATGAAGACTCACGGCAAAGCGGGCTGAGTTTTCAGTGCGCTCTTTTTGTGTGGAAAGGAAGTGGTTCCCGTGTCGGAAGATAGTTCGATAGAAAGCGAATCAACTAAAAGAAAAGAGGATAATCCAGATGCAAAAAGAAATGAAGAACATGATCCATGAAAAAGCGTACCAAAAATTAGCTAATTTATCTATCGATAAAGTATTAGAGAGTTTTTCGTCTTCCTGGGATGGATTAAAAGCCAGAGAAGTTCAACGCTCAAAAGAAAAATTTGGTGTAAACAAAATCACGGATGATAAAAAGAAATCATTTTTTTATACTGTGATAAAATCTTATGTTACGCCATTCACTGTTGTATTAATGATACTTGCCACTATCTCATTTTTCACCGAATATGTCTACGCTGATCCAAGTGAAAAAGATCTTGCTGGTGTTTTGATTATGCTGGTCATGGTTTTATTAAGTGGCACGATGACACTGGTTCAATCAGTAAAATCAAGCAATGCAGTTAGTAAATTACAAAATATGATCCAAATCACTGCGACAGTCACGAGGGAAAATAAAGAAATGGAAATTCCGATGGATGAAGTTGTTTGTGGCGATTTAGTTAAACTTTCGGCTGGCGACATGATTCCAGCAGATTTACGTTTGATTCATGCTAAGGATTTATTCGTTTCACAATCAGCCATGACTGGAGAAAGCTTTCCAGTTGAAAAAAAAGTTAAAAATTTTGTTTCTACAAATAACAACCAAACGGATTTTGAAAATCTATTATTTTTAGGTAGTAATGTAGTCAGCGGCAGCGGAGTTGGTGTAGCTGTTCGAGTTGGCGATCATACATTATTTGGAAAAATTGCACAAGATGTAGCGGATGATGAGAAAAAAACAAGTTTTGAATTAGGAGTCAATAAAACAACATGGTTGTTGATTCGTTTTATGATGGTCATCACGCCAGCTGTGTTTTTGATCAATGGAATCACGAAAGGTAACTGGAGTGAAGCGTTGATGTTTGCAATTGCGACAGCTGTAGGACTTACGCCGGAAATGTTGCCGATGATCGTTACAACTAATTTAGTTAAAGGCTCTAGAGATATGGCAAAAGAAGGCACGATCATGAAAAATGTCAATGCCATTCAAAATTTTGGTGCGATGGATATTTTATGCACAGATAAGACAGGAACACTAACACAAGATAAAGTCATTTTAGAATATCACTACAACACTTCATGTCAAGAAGATCAAGAAGTCTTACATTCTGCTTTTTTAAATAGTTATTTTCAAACGGGTCTACGAAATCTGATCGATAAAGCAATTATTGAAGCGACATCAAAAGAATTATCCATCGACGAAGAAGATTACTTTAAAATCGACGAAATTCCTTTTGATTTTAATCGTAGAAGAATGAGTGTAGTGGTTAAAAATAGAAGATCTAATCAAAGTTCCTTGATTACTAAAGGAGCAGTTGAAGAAATGCTGCAAGCTTGTTCTTATATCCATCAGCATGGAAACATTATTCCACTCACTCCTGAAGTTAAAAAACAAGTTTTAAAAACAGTGAAAGAATTAAACGAAGATGGCTTACGAGTATTAGCGATCGCTGATAAAAAAGTCAACAATCAATTAGACGATTATTCTGTTGAAGATGAGAAAGAATTAGTTTTACAAGGCTATCTGGCATTTTTAGATCCTCCCAAAGAAACGGCTGCTGCAGCAATCAATGCGTTAAAGAACAATGGCGTTTCGGTGAAAATTTTAACGGGTGATAATCAGTTAGTTACACGATCTGTTTGTAGAGAAGTTGGCCTTGGAACCGAAAAAATGATCGATGGTTCAACGATAGCTAAATTATCCGATGCTGAGTTAGAACGTACAGTCAACGAATACAACATCTTCACGAAAGTGACACCAGACCAAAAAACGAAAATCGTTAAAGCCTTGAAAAAGAACGAAAAAACAGTTGGGTTTATGGGAGATGGGATAAATGATGCTGGAGCTATGAAAGTATCTGATGTAGGAATTTCTGTAGACACGGCAGTTGATATTGCAAAAGAATCAGCAGATGTCATTTTACTACAGAAAGATCTTATGGTTCTGGAACAAGGTATCATATCTGGACGTAAAGTGTTTAGTAATACAATGAAATATATCAAAATGACGGCAAGTTCAAATTTTGGTAATGTATTTTCTGTTATTCCAGCAAGTATCTTCTTACCTTTCTTGCCAGTGGCACCGATTCAGTCACTTTTCTTGAACTTGATTTATGATACATCTTGTATGTCAGTTCCATGGGATAATGTTGACGCAGAGTATGTAGAGAAACCTAAGAAATGGGAAGCAAAATCGATTGGTTCATTTATGAAATGGTTTGGACCGACAAGTTCAATTTTTGATATTGTGACCTATCTATTTATGTATTTTATTATTTGTCCAGCTATTTTGGGCGGAAGTTTCTTCTCGTTAACAGCTGATAAGCAACTAGTGTTTATTGCGATTTTCCATGCAGGTTGGTTTATTGAATCATTATGGTCGCAAATGTTGGTGCTTCACATCTTGAGAACACCGAAGATACCATTTCTTCAAAGTAGAGCATCTGGAATACTTACGCTAGTTACATCGATCGGGATTTTAATTGGAACGACTTTACCATTTACCAACCTAGGAGCAAGTATTGGATTTGCACCATTACCAGGAAATTACTTTTTTTATTTGATTCCAACAATCATTGCGTATTTACTTTTAGTAACGGTGATAAAAAAAATATATATGAGAAAATATCAAGAGTTACTCTAGACGGAAATTTTTATGACACTTTGGATTCTATGCAAGAGCCGAGGTGTCATTTTTTGTCGTCAACCTGAAGAATTTATTGAATCAAATTAGAACATTTTATGAGTGAATATGGTAAGATAAGATGCGTCTTCTATATAGTTACATAAAAAGCAGAAGACTTCTAAATTGGAGGAATAAAAAATTGAAAAAAGATACAAATGGTATTTCAGCTTACATACATATCCCATTTTGCGAACATATATGTTACTACTGTGACTTCAATAAAGTTTTTTTAGAAGGTCAGCCAGTAGACGAGTATATCCAAAGTCTTTTAACAGAAATCCGTTTAACAAAAGAACAATACCCAAGTCGTAATACTGAAACAATTTACATTGGAGGCGGAACACCTACTTCACTTTCAGCGGAACAATTAGCTGTTTTATTGAAAGGTGTGCGAGAATTATTGCCGTTTGACGATAAGAATGAATTTACTGTAGAAGCAAATCCTGGAGATTTAACGCAAGAGAAGTTACAGGTCATGAAAGAATATGGTGTAAATCGCTTATCGATGGGAGTTCAGACCTTTGATAATCAGTTGTTAAAAAAAATTGGGCGCAAACATACAGCAGAAGATGTCTATGATACGATGAAGTTTTTAGAAAAAGAAGATTTTTTAAATGTGAGCATCGATTTGATCTACGCCTTACCTGGTCAAACCTTAGAAGGCTTCAGAGATACGCTAAAACGAGCAATTGAACTTGATTTACCACACTATTCGCTGTATTCACTGATTTTAGAAAATAAAACGATGTTTATGAATTGGGTACGACAAGGTCGCCTGCAGTTACCTGATCAAGAAGTTGAAGCACTAATGTTCGAAGAAACGATCATCGCGATGGAAAAAGCGGGACGTCATCAATATGAGGTTAGTAACTTTGCGTTAAAAGGGCAAGAAAGCCAGCATAATTTGGTTTATTGGAATAATGATCACTATTATGGTTTTGGGGCAGGAGCTAGTGGCTATTTAGGACATACGCGTTACCGTAATCATGGTCCGATTCAGCATTATTTAAAACCACTAAGAGAAAATCAGCTGCCTACTGTTGAAACGGAAATTTTGACGCTAAACAATCAAATGGAAGAAGAACTTTTCTTAGGCTTACGAAAAATGAGTGGTGTTTCCAAAGTGCGTTTCAAAGACAAATTTGGTTTATCTTTAGACCAAGTATACAAAGAGACGATTCCAGAGTTAATTCAAAAAGGGTTATTATTGGAAAATGAAAGCCATATCCAGCTTACAGAGCAAGGACTTTTTCTAGGGAATGATGTATTTGAAGCATTTTTGATTGATAAAGAATAGAGTTAAAAGTTGACAACTTAGTTATAATTTTTAGGAACGAAACGATAGTCGAAAAGACTTTTGTTTCGTTCTTTTTTACTTTTTTAGCACTCGATGACAAAGAGTGCTAAAAAAGTATGTTTTTCTCTTGACAATTTAGCAAGAACTTGCTATATTAATAATTGTATTAGCACTTGAATAGCATGAGTGCTAATGAAGGGTGGTAACTATGATAACAGAAAGACAAAAGAATATTTTGCGACTTATCATCCAAGAATACACAAATACAGGAAGCCCTGTAGGATCAAAGAAATTAATGGAAGAAGGAATTAAGTCAAGTTCGGCAACGATTCGTAATGATATGAAAGCTTTAGAAGAGCACGGATTATTACTAAAGACACATTCGTCTTCCGGTAGAATTCCTTCAATGGATGGTTATCGCTACTATGTGGATCATTTATTGAGTCCTACTGAAATCGAACATGATGAATTAGAAACAATTCGCCATTCATTTGGGAAAGAGTTTCATGAAATCAATGATATTATTGAACAATCAGCTGAAATCCTTTCTGATTTAACAAGTTATACTGCTTTTTCGTTAGGTCCTGAAGTGAAAGAACGAAGATTGACTGGTTTTCGAATTGTTCCATTAAACGAACGCCAGATCATAGCAATCATCGTGACGGATAAAGGTAATGTGGAAAGCCAAGTATTTGCGATTCCAGCATCTGTTTCAAGTCAAGACTTGGAGAAGATGACCCAAATCATCAATGATAAATTGGTGGGTCAGCCACTGTTGACCGTTTATCATCGTTTACGTACTGAAATTCCGATGATTTTACATCGCTATTTCCAAACACCGGATGGTATGATGAATCTATTTGACGCAATGTTAGGACATGCTTTTGAAGAAAAAGTTTTTGTCAGTGGTCGGATGAATCTTTTAGACTTTGGTGTACAAAAGGACATCACGCAACTAAAATCAGTTTATTCCTTTATGCAAAATACAGATGCGATCACGCATTTGTTGACGGCAGATGAAAAGACCGATACGCAAATAGCGATTCGGATCGGTTCAGAAATAGGAAACGATTTACTTGACAATATGAGTATGATTACTGCAACATATGAAGTGACAGGTCACGGTAAAGGAACAATTGCTTTATTAGGACCGACAAGCATGCCATATTCAAAAATGTTTGGTTTAGTGGATGTTTTCCGCCATGAATTAGCTTCAAAACTTGGTGCTTATTATCGGTTTCTTGATGAATAGGTGCAAAGTTGAAAATATAGAATTCTAATAATTCTACGGAAATGAGAAGGGAAGTTGCCAGAGTGAGTAATAAAGAAGAAACAAATGAAGAATTACAAGAAGAACGCATGGACGCTATCGACGATTCAGGTGTATCAGAGGTAGAAGCAGAAATGACAGAACTTGATAATACCAAAGCTGAATTATCAGAAATGGAAGACAAGTTTTTAAGAGCACGAGCTGAAATTGCTAATATGAGCAATCGTTTTAAAAATGAGCGTGAATTACTAGTTCGTTATCGCTCACAGGATTTAGGTAAAAAATTATTGCCTTCGATCGATAAT
This sequence comes from Enterococcus ureasiticus, assembly GCF_001730285.1. Taxonomy (GTDB): domain Bacteria; phylum Bacillota; class Bacilli; order Lactobacillales; family Enterococcaceae; genus Enterococcus_L; species Enterococcus_L ureasiticus. The sequence continues at coordinate 535,731 of NZ_MIJZ01000001.1, read as the reverse complement.
TTAGAACGTGCGATGGCAATAGAAGTCGATGATGAACAAGGCGCAAGCTTGAAAAAAGGCATCTCGATGGTTCTTGAAGGTTTACAAGCTGCATTGAAAGATGAAGGCATTGAAGAAATCCCAACTATGGGCGAAGCTTTCGATCCTAATTTACATCAAGCAGTCCAAACGATTCCGGCAAACGATGAATTTCCAGCCGATACAATCGTTGAAGTATTACAAAAAGGTTATAAATTACATGACCGCGTTTTACGAGCAAGCATGGTTGTTGTTGCACAGTAACAACAAAAAAATGTTTGTCTAATATAAATTGAAAAAAATAAAATAGAAGATAGGAGATTATTAATTATGAGTAAAATTATTGGTATTGACTTAGGAACAACAAACTCAGCAGTTGCAGTATTAGAAGGCGGAGAAGCAAAAATCATTGCGAATCCAGAAGGTAACCGTACGACGCCTTCAGTAGTATCATTTAAAAATGGAGAAATCCAAGTTGGTGAAGTTGCAAAACGTCAAGCAGTGACAAATCCACATACAATTGCTTCAATCAAACGTCATATGGGTGAAGCTGGATACAAAGTAGAAGCAGATGGCAAATCTTATACACCACAAGAAATTTCTGCAATGATCTTACAATATCTAAAAGGTTTCGCAGAAGATTATCTAGGTGAAAAAGTTGATAAAGCGGTTATCACTGTTCCAGCTTACTTCAACGATGCACAACGTCAAGCAACAAAAGACGCTGGTAAAATCGCTGGTTTAGAAGTTGAACGTATTGTTAACGAACCAACTGCAGCAGCATTAGCATATGGTTTAGATAAAACAGATAAAGACGAAAAAGTGTTAGTATTTGACCTTGGTGGTGGTACTTTTGACGTGTCGATCCTTGAATTAGGGGATGGCGTATTCGACGTATTATCAACTGCTGGTGACAATGCACTAGGTGGAGATGACTTTGATAACAAAATCATCGATTACATGGTAGCAGAATTCAAAAAAGAAAACGGTGTTGACTTATCTAAAGATAAAATGGCTGTTCAACGTTTGAAAGACGCTGCTGAAAAAGCGAAAAAAGATTTATCAGGTGTTACTTCAACACAAATCAGCTTACCATTTATCACAGCAGGAGACGCTGGTCCATTGCACTTAGAAATGAACTTAACTCGTGCGAAATTTGATGAATTAACAAGCGATTTAGTAGAACGTACGAAAACTCCTGTACGCCAAGCATTGAAAGATGCTGGTTTGAACCCTTCTGAAATCGACGAAGTGATTTTAGTTGGTGGATCTACACGTATTCCAGCTGTTGTTGAAGCTGTTCGTAAAGAAACAAACAAAGAGCCAAACAAATCAGTTAACCCTGATGAAGTAGTTGCAATGGGTGCTGCAATCCAAGGTGGGGTTATCACTGGTGATGTGAAAGACGTTGTATTGCTAGACGTAACACCATTATCATTAGGTATTGAAACAATGGGCGGCGTATTTACTAAATTGATCGATCGTAATACGACGATTCCAACAAGTAAATCTCAAACATTCTCAACAGCTGCTGATAATCAACCAGCTGTAGATATTCACGTATTACAAGGTGAACGTCCAATGGCCGCTGATAATAAAACATTAGGTCGTTTCCAATTAACAGATATTCCAGCCGCTCCTCGTGGTGTGCCTCAAATCGAAGTAAGCTTTGATATCGATAAAAATGGTATCGTAAATGTCCGTGCTAAAGATTTAGGAACACAAAAAGAGCAAACTATTACAATCAAATCTTCATCAGGTTTATCAGATGATGAAATCGAACGTATGGTTAAAGATGCTGAATCAAATGCTGAAGCAGATAAAGCTCGTAAAGAAGAAGTTGACTTACGCAACGACGTTGATGCTCTGTTATTCACTGTTGATAAAACATTGAAAGAATTAGAAGGCAAAGTAGATGCTGAAGAAGTTAAAAAAGCAGAAGATGCTCGTGATGAGTTAAAAGCAGCTGTTGAAGCGAATGATATCGAACAAATGAAAGAAAAACGTGATTCATTAAACGAAATCGTTCAAAACTTAACAGTAAAACTTTATGAACAAGCAGCGCAACAACAAGCGCAAGAAAATCCTGAAGCTGCACAAGGTGGAGCAGATGATGTTGTAGATGCTGACTTTGAAGAAGTAGAAGGCGACGATAAATAATCGTTAACAAGCTGGCAAAGACCAAAGTCATCGCTTTGGTCTTTGCCTATCTTTATTTGTAGATAAATACTAGCAAATTAAGGGAAGCTATTTTGCTTTTGCTTAATTTGTGGTATGATTACAACGATGTTTTTATGCAAATAAATTGGCGTCGATCCTTTTTTAAATAAATGGAATAATAGTTGGAGGGGAACTAATGGCTACGAAAAGAGATTATTATGAAGTCCTGGGTTTAGCAAAAGGCGCTTCAGATGATGAAATAAAAAAAGCTTACCGTAAGCTTTCCAAGCAATATCACCCAGATATCAATAAAGAAGCAGATGCTGAAGATAAATTTAAAGAAGTGTCTGAAGCATATGAAGTGTTGAGTGATCCTCAAAAGAAAGCGGCATATGATCAATATGGTCATGCAGGTACTGATCCAAACTACGGCGGAGGCGCTGGTGGTTTCGGTGGCTTTGGTGGAGGAGGATTCTCAAGTAGTGGTTTTGGCGGATTTGAAGATATTTTCGATTCATTCTTTGGCGGCGGTTCTCGTAGTGTTGATCCGACTGCTCCAAGGCAAGGATCTGATTTGCAGTATACAGTCAACCTAAAGTTTGAAGAAGCGATTTTTGGTGTAGAAAAAGAAATCCAATACAATCGTGAAGATAATTGTGAAACCTGTGGGGGAAATGGTGCCAAACCAGGTACTCATCCTGAAACGTGTCACAAGTGTCACGGATCGGGTTCAATCAATGTTGAACGCCAAACACCACTTGGCCGCGTAATGAGTCGCCAAACCTGTGATGTTTGTCGCGGTACTGGTAAAGAAATCAAAGATCCTTGTCCGACATGTCATGGAACTGGACATGAGAAAAAAGCGCATAAAGTAAAAGTCAATGTTCCAGCCGGAGTAGAAGACGGACAACAAATGCGTTTGGCAAATCAAGGAGAAGCTGGCATGAACGGCGGACCATATGGTGATCTATACGTGGTATTCAGCGTAGAAGATAGCAACATTTTTGACCGTGAAGGATCAGAAATTTATTATGATTTACCATTGAGCTTTGTACAAGCAGCACTTGGTGATGAAGTCAAAGTGCCGACTGTTCATGGAGATGTAAAATTAAAAATTCCTGCTGGTACTCAAACAGAAACGAATTTCCGTTTACGCGGCAAAGGCGCACCACGCTTACGTGGCGGAGCCAATGGCGATCAGCACGTGAAAGTTAAAATCATCACACCAAAAAACTTGAATGACGAACAAAAAGAAGCATTACGCACATTTGCCAAAGCTGGCGGTCAAACCGTAAGTGAACAGCAAGAAGAAGGTTTCTTTGATAAGATGAAAGATGCTTTTGGCGGTAAGAAGAAGAAATAAAATAAAAAGCTTTTCAGACTGTACGATATTTCAGTACGCGCTGAGAAGCTTTTTTATTGTCTATGATTTTTGATAAAGCTCGAGTAAATTTTCGATACGTCTTCTTAATTCAGTTCTAACATGAGGGGGCTCGAGGCATTCACATTGATTACCAAAACCTAAAAGTAAATTATAGCCAAATTCATCTTCCATAAAAGGGAATTCAACGATTAATTTCTCAGAATCATTGGAAGGATAAAAACTTAATTGTCCAAATTTATCGATGAGCTGTTCTTTGATCTTATGTGTCACTTTAAGTGTCGTGATCGTAAAATTTTTACCGTAAAAAGGTTCTTTTCCTAATGGTTTTGCTTTAAATTCTCGAGGAACAAAAGTTGAGGATGACAAGCTTAAATTAAGCATTCTGGAAATTTTAAATGTTCGGAAATCTGATTTTTCTTCACAATATGCTTGTAAATACCAACTTATTTCTTTCAAAACAAGTCGGTAAGGCTCGACGATTCGCGTTGTTTTCCGTCCTTTATTATCTGCGTAGTCGAAAGATAATAAGCGTTGTTGGTCCATACCAAATTTGACGATTTCTAAAAAAGGTTGCAAGGTGTGATTACTAGTCCAAGGTGTCAGATCAATAGCAATTTGGTTCGTTTTAAATTCGATTTCTTCCATAAATCCTGATGGAACAAGTGTTTTTATTTTTTCGAATGTTTGATTTATTTGAAGTGGTGAAACATTTGTAGATAAACTCTCCAATGCAATCAATAGTGACGTAATATCAGCTGATGTAAAAAAATGTTTATCTATCTTATAATTGTCCATAATTTGGATACCACCCTTTACACCAGGTGATGTCGTTACTGGTATACCAGCTTCACTGAGAGAATTGATATCTCGATAAATGGTTCGGACTGAAACTTCTAACGTTTCGGCTAGTTGGGATGCACTGACTTGTTTTTTATCTAATAAAATCATGATGATAGCAAGCAAACGTTCTGTTTTCATGAAAGCACCTCTTTTTTTGTTTCGCATAGTTCTTTTATTATAACGAAAAACCAGAAGATTTTGTATAAAAAGTCAAAAGAGATTTTACTAGAAAAAAACTTGTTTCTTTTTTTGAATGTGCTATAATACAAATGTAGAAATTGAATATGTATTGATTTAGATGGAAGTTTGGTTCGATTCCAATACGGTCCCGCCACTGTAATGAGCAGAAATGCTATAAGTCAGGTCTTTCTAATTTAGTACCCCGTACTATTGTTTCGAGGCAAAGCAATAGGGCGCATTGAATGTACTTTTCAGAATATGTTATTTCTGAATGGTATACACAAAAATGTGGAGTATGTACGATGAAGTACAGCGCAACGGTTGAAGCCTATTTTTTGTGTTCAAAAATCCATAAAGCAAGATAATCTGAATAAAGCAAAAACACAAAGTGGTGTTTTTTAGCAAGCAAAGAAGCTGCGAAGAAGATGATAGATGTCTTTTTTGCGGTTTTTTTTGAAGAAATGAAAGGAGAATCACATGGAAACTATTATTTTTCCAACTAAGCTTCATATTGGAGAGCATGTTCTGGAAGGATTGAATACGTATGAGAATCAACGAATTTTTATCGTAACAGATCCTTTTATGGTTCAGTCCAATAAAATCGAGCGAATCACAACACATCTTAGCAAGAAAAATGAACTTAAAATTTTTAGCAATGTTGTTCCAGATCCACCAATTGAAAATGTTATAAGTGGCATCGAATCGATGAAAGCCTTTACTCCAACGATTCTTCTTGCAGTTGGCGGTGGTTCACCGATTGATGCTGCAAAAGCGATGAAATTTTTTGCGGAGCAACTTGGAGAAATCACTAATTTAACATTTATTGTTATTCCGACAACGAGTGGTACAGGTTCTGAAGTGACTAATTTTTCAGTTATCACGAATCAAGATAAGGGAGTGAAATATCCATTAGTGACATCTGATATACAGCCAAATGAAGCATACTTAGCATCAGAATTGGTGATAAGTGCACCGAGAAATATTACAGCGGATACAGGTATGGACGTGTTAACACATGCGCTTGAAGCCTATGTCTCAACTAAAGCAAATGTATTTTCTGATGCCTTGTGTGAGAAAGCCGTCGTTCTCGTATTTGAAAACTTAGTAAGATGCTATAAAAATGGTGAAGATGTAAAAGCACGGGAGCAAATGCATTATGCTTCTTGTATGGCTGGTATGGCTTTTAATTTAACCTCTCTTGGTATCAATCATGGGATCGCACATGCTGCAGGAGCAAAATTACATGTTCCTCATGGACGATTGAATACAATATTATTGAGCGAGGTAATCCAATATAATGCAGGATGTGGCCATTTCAATCACTCTTATGATGAACGAACTGCTGGAAAGTATGCTTATTTAGCTAAATTACTTGGCTATGAAAAATCAACGACAAAAATAGGTGTTAAGTACTTGATTCGAGCGGTTGAGCAGTTAAAAAAACAATTAGCAATGCCTAATAGCCTGAAACAAGCGGGTGTAAGTTCAGAGATTTTTGAACAATTCAAACAAGAAATTGCTGAAGGAGCTTTGCTTGATGGATGTACAAAAACAAATCCTAGAGTTCCTACGAAAATAGAAATTGAACACATATTAAACAATATTAAATAACTTTGTTTTCAGTAAACCATAAGTTGTAACAATAAACCCAACTTGATATTATGGATTAAAAAAAGAGGTGAGCCTAATGACTGAAAAGCAGCGGATGATTCAAGAGTATGTACCAGGAAAGCAAATTACATTGGCACATATTATAGCGAATCCTAATTCAGAAATTTATGAAAAATTAGGGTTGATCGATGTAGAAACGAATGCAATCGGTATATTAACGATCACACCTAGTGAAGCTGCAATAATCGCAGTTGATATTGCAACAAAAGCAGGAGATATAAAAATTGGTTTTATCGACAGGTTTAGTGGATCTGTTGTGATCACAGGAGATGTTTCGTCGGTAGAGTCAGCATTATCAGAAGTGTTAGTCGGATTAGGGACTATTTTAGGGTTTAACGAAACACACATCACAAAAACATAAAGAAAAGGATGAACCATTATGAACGGAAGAATTGTCATTGTAGACGATGAACCTATTACAAGAATGGATATCCGGGGAATGTTGGAAGCTGAAAACTACAACGTAGTAGCAGAAGCAGCAGACGGTATAGAAGCAATCGAAGTCTGTAAACAACATCACCCTGATCTAGTTATTATGGATATCAGTATGCCTCTTTTAGACGGTTTGAAAGCGAGCAAAAAGATTTTAGCTGAAAAATATGCCAAAGCAATCATTTTATTAACAGCCTATAGTGATAAAGAGAACATTGAGAAGGCAAAAAAATATGGAATCAGTGGTTATTTGATCAAACCGATCATGGAAAAATCATTAACTCCGATGGTTGAAGTAGCAATTGCTACAGGAACCAAGACGAGAGAGTATGAAGTCTCGCTTGAAAAATTAACGAAAAAATTATCTGAGCGAAAATTGATCGAAAAAGCTAAAGGAATTATTATGATCGAACAGAATATGTCAGAAGATCAAGCATATCAGCTACTAAGAGATTTGAGTATGAATAAACGATGTCCAATTGCAGAAATTGCAGAAATGTTTGTGGTCTCTGATGACTGATTTCAAGAGAAAGATCGATGAACTATGCGGTAAATATACGGACTTAACTGTGGAGGATATTGAAGAATTGATCTCTCAAGCTGAAAAAATTCTTTTAAGGCATTTATATCCTGACAATGATGTTTTTATTGATGTAATGAATGAATTAACAGGTGATGCGATTGTTGTGTTCCAGCGCCCGCCACTTTCCAAAAATTCACTATACTCTAAGGATATTGTGGGACAAAAAGCAAAACGTAAAAATGAAGCAGCAGTTTATCGAACCTTTGAAACATCGTTAAATACAGTTGGATTACTCGCTCGCTCACAAGAAAATGTCATGGTACGTCAACGAGTTTATCCGATTCGTAATCAGCGAAAGAATATCGGTGTCGTAATTGTCGAAGATTCAGTAGATGAAAAAATGAAACAATTTTTAGTTGAACAAAGTGAAGCTGAAAGCTATAAGAATAGTCCTATATCAATTACATCTAAAGAATTTGTGACTGATAATATTGACGAAGGAATCTTGATCTTTAATCGCAAAGGATATTTAGTTCAGATGAACCGAGCTGCAGAATCCTACTATCATGGTTTTGGTTATTTGGATGATATTTTGGGCATGCATTATGATAATTTGTCATTGGATATGTCAACATTTGAACAATTGAACTATTTACGTTCCCGTAACGATAAACTTGGCTCGATGGAAAAAGAAATCAAATTCGGTAATTTATATTTTGAAATGAAATATATTTTTGATGAATCAGAAGGAACGGTGATCGTGATTATTCACGATGTAACTGAGGTTAGAAAAAAAGAAGCTGAAATTAGTGATAAAGCGGTAGTAATCAAAGAAATACATCATCGGGTGAAAAATAATTTGCAAAGTGTGGTTTCAATTTTAAGGATTCAGGCAAGGCGTTGTTCAACAGATGAAGCTAAAAAGGTTTTGACTGAAAGTGTTTATCGAATCATGGCTATTGCAAGAACACATGAGCTACTTTCAAAACAATTGGAAGATAATATCTCATTGAAATCAGTTTTGGATTCGGTCATAGAAAATATGCATCATTGTTATGAAGAACTTTATCATATTACGATGAAAGCTGAAATCGATGATCAACTTATATTGGGAAGTGATATTGTTGTAACGATTGCTTTAGTGGTTAATGAGTTGATCCAAAACTGCTATGATCATGCATTTATTGGACAAAGTCACGGAACGATCAACGTGACTGTCTACGCTAAAGATGGATATGTTTATATCTCGATCGAAGATGATGGAATTGGTTATAAGAAAGAAGATACGGAACAAAATAATTTAGGTCTACAAATTGTAACTAGCTACGTAAAAGAGAAGTTACGTGGAAAATTAGAAGTGCGTTCTGATCAAAGGGGTACAAAAACATTTTTCTATTTTAAAAAATAAAAATAGAAGATAAACAAGGTGGTTTATCTAGACAAGCAAAGACGCTTAAAAAACTCTTTTAGAGGTTTTTTAAGCGTCTTTTTTATAGGAAGGATGTGAAAAAATGATTGAATCAATGCTAAGTGTTGGAATCGATTTAGGAACCTCTACCACTCAAATGGTAATTTCTAAATTGACAATGAATAATATGGCTTCAGCTTTCACAATTCCAAGAATTGAAATAACAAAAAAAGAAGTGATTTTCCGTAGTGATATTATCTTCACGCCTTTAAAAGAACACAGAATTATTGATGTTGAATCGATCAAGACATTTTTAGATGAACAGTATTTAAAGTCAGGTATCAAAAAAGAAGAAATACAAATCGGTGCAGTGATCATTACGGGAGAAACAGCTAGGAAAGACAATTCAAGCTCTGTTTTACAAGCAATGAGCGGCTATGCTGGAGATTTTGTTGTTGCTACGGCCGGACCAGATCTGGAAAGTATTATTGCTGGTAAAGGAGCAGGGGCGCAAGTTTACTCTAAAGAACACCATACATCAGTAGTTAATCTAGATATTGGTGGAGGAACGACCAATCTGGTTCTTTTTAAAGATGATGATTTAATTGATACCGCCTGTTTTGATATAGGTGGACGATTAATTCGATTAGATCCTCAAACGAAAAAGATTCAATATATTGCGCCAAAATTGAAAGAAATCATCGAAAAAGAAACTTGGTCGATCAAGGAAGGAATGGCCGCTTCAGCAGAATTAGTGCAACCAATCATCCAAACATTGGTTTCAGTTCTTGAAAATAGTGTAGGGATTGGGGATTTAAACCCTTATTATGAACGATTGATAACCAATAAAGGATTAAAACTTGATACTAATATAGACTGTTTATCTTTTTCAGGGGGCGTAGCAGATTGCATTCAACATAAACCTTCCGATCCATTTCAATATGGAGATATTGGCGTGTTACTAGGGCAAGCAATTTTAGACTCTCGACTATTTCAGGAGAAAAAAGTGATTGTCTCACTTGAAACGATTCGTGCGACAGTTGTGGGTGCTGGTTCTCATACGACCAAAGTTAGCGGCAGTACGATTACCTACGATCAAAAGAGTTTGCCTATCAAAAATGTTCCTGTACTGAGAATGTCTCAAGTAGATGAGCAAAGTGAAGCAAAGGCATTTGTTTCAGTCATCAAAGAAAAATTGAATTGGTTTTCAGTCAACAATGAGCATCAAGCTGTTGCCTTAGGGTTATCAGGAAAAAGCAGTCCAACGTTTCAGGAAATAATCGATACAGCTCAGTCCATCGTATCCGGTTTTGAAGAACAGATCGTCAACAAGTTCCCACTGATTGTGATCTTAGAAGAAGATAATGCAAAATCGTTAGGACAAGCCTTGTTTAATTATTTACCACCTAATTATCCATTTGTTTGTATTGATGGGATTCAAGTTGAAAATGGTGATTATGTTGATGTTGGTATGCCCATTATTGAGGGCAGCGTCTTACCCGTGGTAGTAAAAACGTTAGTGTTTGAATAGAATACAGCGTTTCTAATTATAAAACTATATAAGGAGGCTATTATTTCATGATTTTAAAAACAAAATTATTTGGTAAAGTCTATCAATTTGAATCTGTGATGGATGTGATGGCTCGTGCCAATGAAGAAAAATCAGGAGACCGCTTGGCGGGTGTTGCGGCTGTTTCCTCTGAACAACGAGTGGCGGCAAAAGTTGTCTTAGCACAGCTAACAATGGAGGATTTATTTAATAATCCTGCCGTCCCATATGAGGAAGATGAAGTGACTAGAATCATCATAGACGATGTGAACCAGCGTGCCTACAATCGAATCAAACATTGGACGGTGGAAGAATTAAGAGAGTGGATCTTAGATTTTAAGACAACGGATTATGATATTAAACAAGTAGCGCGTGGCTTGACTTCTGAAATGGTCGCAGCTGTTGCTAAGTTGATGTCAAACTTAGATCTAATTTATGCAGCTCAAAAAATCAAGATTATTAAAACAGCAAACACAACAATCGGTGAAACAGGCCGTTTTTCGGTTCGCTTACAACCGAATCATCCAACAGATGATGTCGATGGGATCATGGCTAGTGTGATGGAAGGTTTATCTTATGGAATAGGAGACGCTGTTATTGGCTTGAATCCTGTTGACGATTCCACTGAAAGTGTTAAACGAATTTTAACGAAATTTGAAGAATTTAGAAGTGAGTGGGAAATTCCAACTCAAACATGTGTCTTAGCTCATGTTAAAACACAAATGGAAGCAATGAGACAAGGGGCTCCAACAGGTCTAGTGTTTCAATCAATCGCAGGATCTGAAAAGGGGAATACCGCATTTGGATTTAATGCTACAGACATAGCTGAAGCCAAACATCTTGCTTTGCAACAAGGACAAGTGGCAGGACCAAACGTGATGTATTTTGAAACGGGACAAGGATCTGAACTGTCTTCAGATGCCCATTACGGTGTTGACCAAGTAACAATGGAAGCAAGATGCTATGGGTTTGCCAAACGCTTTGATCCATTTATGGTCAATACAGTGGTCGGTTTTATAGGGCCTGAATATTTATATGACTCGAAACAAGTTATCCGTGCGGGCTTAGAGGATCACTTCATGGGCAAACTATCCGGTATCTCTATGGGATGTGACGTTTGTTATACAAACCACATGAAGGCAGATCAAAATGATGCTGAAAACTTGTTAACGTTACTAGGAACCGCTGGTGTGAATTTTGTCATGGGAATTCCTCACGGGGATGATGTTATGCTGAATTATCAAACAACAGGATTTCATGAAACAGCGACGATTCGAGCGATGCTGAACAAACGGCCAATCAAAGAATTTGAAGAATGGATGGAAAAAATGGGCTTCATGGCAAACGGACAATTGACCGATTTAGCTGGTGATGCTTCTGTATTCCTAAAAAAATAAAGGAGTGACAACATAAATGGTGGATAATAATGAAATCAAGTCAATGATCGTTTCGATTTTAGAAGAAATGACAGACACAAAAAAGTCAATCATTGAAACAAATACAAACCAATTAAATCCTCATATCCCGATTGAATCGATCCAGGAACAAGTAGAAGATGGTTTGATTGATGATATAACAGATGTGGATATTCGTAAACAATTTCTAGTACCTGACCCAGTTGATCGAGAAGGCTATCTAAAAATGAAAGCTAAAACGCCAGCTCGTTTAGGTTTATGGAGAAGTGGTCCACGCTATAAAACACAATCAATGTTACGGTTTAGAGCAGACCATGCGGCTGCACAAGATGCTGTGTTTTCATATGTTCCAGATGCTTTGATTAAAGAAATGAAGTTTGTCGAAGTAGCAACAAAATGCCAAGATAAAGATGAGTATGTCACTCGTCCAGACTTAGGTCGTCAATTTGATGAAGAAAATACAGCGAAAATCAAGGCAAATGTAAAACCGAATCAAAAGGTTCAAATTATTGTAGGTGATGGATTAAGTTCAGCGGCCATCGAAGCCAATATCAAAGAAATTCTACCTTCTATCAAGCAAGGGTTAAAGATGTTCGGTTTGGATTTTGATGATGAATCTGTTGTCTTTATCAAGCATGCTCGTGTTCCTGCGATGGATCAAATCGCTGAGTTGACAGGAGCAGAAGTGGTCTGCTATTTGATCGGTGAGCGTCCAGGACTAGTTACAGCGGAATCGATGAGTGCTTATATTGCATATAAACCGACCGTTGGAATGCCGGAAGCTAGAAGAACAGTAATCTCAAATATCCATAAAGGTGGAACACCAGCAGTTGAAGCGGGAGCTTATATTGCAGAATTGATCCACAAAATGCTGGAACATAAAAAATCTGGTATCGATTTGAAAGAAGTAAATTAAGGAGGTTTTCAACTAATGAAGAATGAGCGTTTAGGTGCAAGTGTACTAAGTGTTAAAGTCATTTCAAATGTCGCGCCTTCAATGGCACAAGCCCTAGGACTAGGGCCAGAACACCGTAGTTTGGGATTGATTACTGCAACTTGTGATGATGTGACATATGTTGCATTAGATGAAGCGACAAAGGCAGCTGCTGTAGAAGTTGTTTACGCAAAAAGCTTTTATGGCGGAGCAGATAACGCAACAACCAAGTTAGCTGGAGAAGTAATTGGGATATTAGCTGGACCAAGTCCGGCAGAAGTTAAAAGTGGTTTAGCGGTTGCGGTTCAGGAAATCGAAAATGGGTCAAGTTTTTATAGTGCGAATGAAGATAATTCGATTCCTTATTTTGCACATTGTGTCTCACGAACAGGAACGTATTTATCGAGAGAAGCAGCGATTCAAGAAGGGTCTGCGCTAGCATACTTAATCGCACCACCTCTAGAAGCGATGTACGGTCTTGACGCCGCGTTAAAAGCGGCAGACGTTGAAGTGGCTAGCTTTTTTGGACCGCCTTCTGAAACGAATTTCGGTGGTGGTTTACTGACTGGAAGTCAATCAGCATGTAAAGCTGCGTGTGATGCATTTGCAGATGCGATTGCAATGGTTGCCGAAAATCCAACTACTTATTAAAGGATGTGAAAATCAACCATGTTAGAAGCTTTAGGAATGATCGAAGTAACTGGTTACTTAGGCGCCATCAGTGCAGCAGATGCCGCGTTGAAAGCTGCCAATGTAACATTGTTAAAATCAGAAAAAGTCAAAGGTGGTATCACCACTGTGGAGCTGGTCGGTGATGTTGCAGCTATCACAGCTGCAGTTGATGCTGGGAAACTGGTCGCTGAAAAGCTCGGCTGTCTACGTGCAAGCCATGTGATTGCTCGAATGGATGCTGCAACGCAAACACTTTTACTTGATAACGAAGTTGTAAAAGAAGTAACTCAATCGAAAAGCGTAACCACTGAAGAACAACTTGTCTCACAAGTGAAAGAGCTGAAAGTAGAAATTTTTGAGGAAGAAATCATTTCAGATTCAATGCCAAAGGAAGTAAAGCAAGATGCAAAAAAGGGAAATAAGACAACCAATAAAAAGAATGCTAAAAAAGACAAGAAATAAAGGAGGCTGACAAATGGTAACTCTTGATAAAGACTTAGCATCTATCCAAGAAGTGAGAGATCTACTAAGTGCTGCAAAGTCAGCACAACAAATTTTGGCAAAGATGTCGCAAGAGCAAATCGATCAAATTTGTGAAGCAATGGCGACAGCAGCTTATGAGGCGCGTGAGAAATTAGCAAAAATGGCGAGTGACGAAACGGGCTTTGGTATCTGGCAGGATAAAGTTGTAAAAAATAGTTTTGCGTCAAAATTTGTCTGGAATTATATCAAAGATATGAAAACAGTTGGCATTTTAAATGAAGACAGTGAGAAAAAAGTAATCGACGTTGCAGTGCCTGTAGGGGTTGTCGCAGGGTTGATCCCATCAACAAATCCGACATCAACTGTCATTTATAAAGCGTTGATTGCAATTAAAACGGGCAATGCGATTGTCTTTTCTCCTCATCCCAATGCATTGAATGCAATTTTGGAAACAATCAAGATTATCTCTGAGGCGGCTGAAAAGGCTGGCTGTCCAAAGGGCGCCATTAGTTGTATGGTCAAACCTACAATGCAAGGTACGGCTGAGTTGATGAAACACGATTATACATCGCTGATTCTAGCAACAGGTGGTTCTGCAATGGTCAAGGCTGCCTATTCTTCTGGAACACCTGCCATTGGAGTGGGTCCAGGTAACGGTCCAGCTTATATTGAAAAAAGTGCTGATATCCCATTAGCAGTCAAACGCATAATGGATTCAAAAACGTTTGATAATGGTACGATTTGCGCCTCAGAACAATCAATCATTGTTGAAACAAGCAATAAAGCTGCTGTTATCGCAGAATTGAAAAAGCAAGGAGCTTACTTCTTATCACCTTCTGAATCAGCACAGTTGGAAAAATACATTATGCGTCCCAATGGGAGCATGAATCCGCAAATCGTTGGGAAATCTGTTCAAGCAATTGCCCAATTAACAAGCTTGTCTGTTCCAAAAAATGCTAGAGTATTGATTGCTGAAGAGACAAAAGTCGGTCATAAAGTACCTTACTCACGTGAAAAACTAGCACCTATTTTAGCTTTTTATACAGTTGAAAACTGGGAAGAAGCATGTGCGTTATCCATGGATATCCTTCATCATGAAGGCGCAGGTCATACAATGATGATCCATTCGCAAAATGATACTATCATTCGCGCTTTTGGTTTGAAAAAACCAGTTTCAAGAGTCTTAGTGAATACGCCAGGTGCTCTTGGTGGTATTGGCGCTACAACGAATATGGCTCCAGCTTTAACTTTAGGTTGTGGTGCTGTCGGAGGAAGCTCAACTTCCGATAATATCAGTCCAGAAAATTTGTTCAATATTCGTAGAATCGCGTATGGTGTTCGTGAACTTGAGGATTTAAGAGAAGAGCCTAGCGCTTCGAATAATTCGTCTTCTATTAATGAAGAGCAGTTAGTTGATACCATAGTGGAACGTATTTTAGCCAAGTTACAATAATATTTTTTAATATTATGTAAATAAATATTTAGGCTTAATTCAAAATGGATTAAGTAAAGAATAAAAAAACTCTAGGAGGAATTATATTATGAACGCAAATGCATTAGGAATGATTGAGACAAAAGGATTAGTAGGAGCTATTGAAGCAGCTGATGCTATGGTCAAAGCAGCAAACGTAACATTAATCGGCAAAGAACAAGTTGGTGGCGGTTTAGTAACGGTAATGGTTCGCGGTGACGTTGGCGCTGTAAAAGCTGCTGTTGATGCAGGTGCTGCTGCTGCTGAGCGTGTTGGTGATCTATTATCAGTTCATGTGATCCCACGTCCTCACACAGAAGTTGATGCTATTTTACCACCAGTAAATTAAATCATTTCGCTAGAAGAAATCAAAGGAAAAAGGAAACTTAGTAATGAGATAGCATTTTAGAAAAGGTGGTCTCCTTCGTCTTAATTTGTTCCTATACTAAAGTGGCTTTTTCCTTTGTTTTAAACAAACGAATGTAAAAATTTAAGCAGAGGTGAAGGCGGCATGAATGAACAACTGATAGATAATTTGGTGGATCAAGTTGTAGCAAAAATCAATGAAGAACGAAGCTTTTTAGTAGAAGCCAGCGGGCGTCATGTCCATCTATCTCAAGAGCATATCAATGCTTTGTTTGGAGAGGGGTATCAATTAACGATCAATAACTATTTATCTCAACCAGGACAATATGCTTCCAAAGAGCGTGTGACACTTTTAGGTCCGAAGGGTACGCTGCACAATGTAGTAATTTTAGGACCAGCACGGGCTGCTTCTCAAGTAGAAATTTCCGGAACGGATGCTTTGGCATTAGGCATCAAAGTTCCAGTAAAAGAAAGTGGAGATATTGAAGGAACACCAGGAATCGTACTTGTTAATGGGCATAAAACAGTTACGCTAGAAAAAGGGCTGATTATTGCTAAACGACACGTCCATGTGTCTACAAACGATGCAAAAAAAATGAATGTGACCCAAGGTGAGATCGTAAAAGTTAGAATCAATAGTGAGCAACGTTCCTTGATTTTTGATGATGTTGTGATCAGAGTCAGTGATAAATTTGCGACAGCAATGCACATTGACTACGATGAAGCGAATGCTTGTTCATTTAAAAAAGGAATCCGCGGTCATATTGTAAAGTAGGGATCAAAAATGAAAACAACAGATTTTGATAAGTTAGTCGAAAAAATAACTGAAAAAGTGATGGAAAGACTAACCGAAATTGAACGAAATAGCACACGGTCACATTGTCTTTTTGGCGCAAACAAAAATTGGCTAACGTGTGAATATATATATTATTTGCATAAAATATCTCGAAATAAGCTTTCTGACGTAGTGGTTATAACAGAAATTTCCTTCGAGAATTTAGTGAATACGCTGAATTTCAACCCACAAAACGACCTGGAAGAAACAATTGTTAAAACCATTAAAGAGGGCAAAGAATTTGTGATTATTAAGGATGGAAGAACGTATCTATCGTTATTAACAGCTGGAAGATATGCATTGAAGAAAACCATTCTTGATTTTGAAAATCAACTCTACCGATATGGTGGCATATTTATATCTTTGGCGGAATTAAAACAAAATGTGTCTGATAGTAAAAAGATACCTCCTTATGAAGCATTGAAAAATAAAAACTATTTGACTGTTAAAGATCTTTCTGACAATACCAATGGCTTACAAAATACAGTGGAACTCTCAGACCAGACGATTATTACAGATTATGCAAAAGAATATATTCGCGAGAAAAAAATCAACATTAGCTGGACTAATGAGAAATGAGGAGACGCATGTTCATCGGACGTGTAAAAGGTAGTTTATGGGCAACCAGAAAAGATGAAAAACTAAATGGTTTAAAATTTTTAGTTGTTGAACTAGATGAATACAATGGCCCTCAGCATTCTTTGGTAGCAGCTGATAATACAGGAGCTGGATTGGATGATTTAGTCTTAGTTTCAACAGGCAGTGCTGCCAGAATGTCATTAGAAAATCCAGAAATTCCAGTAGATGCCGTGATTGTAGGTATCATTGATTCAGTGGAGATAGATGAATAAAAAAGTAGGATGTGAAGTGAATGAGTATTAATGAAATAATCATGTATATTATTGCTTTTTTCATGGTTTTGGGGGCAATCGATAAATGCTTAGGTAATAAATTCGGGTTAGGTGAACAATTTGAAGAGGGGATCATGGCGATGGGCTCTTTGGCTCTATCAATGGTGGGGATCATTACGCTAGCACCTGTTTTAGCCAATATTTTGAAACCTGTTGTAGTGCCATTATATACAGCTTTAGGTGCTGATCCTGCAATGTTCGCAACGACGTTACTAGCCAACGATATGGGTGGATTTCCTTTAGCGATGCAATTAGCACAAGATCCTCAAGCAGGTTTATTTGCTGGAGCGATTCTTGGAGCGATGATGGGACCTACAATTGTGTTCACAATTCCAGTGGCCTTAGGAATTATTGAAAAAGAAGATCAACAGTATTTAGCTACAGGTGTCTTATCTGGTTTGATTACGATCCCTCTTGGTTGTTTTGTAGGTGGCGTGATCGCGGGATTCCCAGTTGTGATGATCTTAAAAAATCTTGTCCCAATTTTACTTGTTGCGGTGTTGATCATGATTGGACTATGGTTAAAACCAGATGCCATGATCAAAGGCTTTACGGTGTTCGGAAAGTTTGTAGTGATTGTGGCAATTGTGGGATTAGTTTTAGGTGCCTTACAATTATTAGTAGGGGTCACAGTTATTGAAGGTATTACACCTGTAGCAGAAGGTATTGAAGTGGTTGGTGGTATTGCACTAACATTAGCTGGTGCTTTTTGTTTAGTTTTTGTCATTACGAAACTCTTTAATAAACCTCTAATGAAACTTGGAAAAGTCTTGGGGATGAATGAAGTTGCTGCAGCTGGAATGGTGGCTACATTAGCCAATAGCATTCCGATGTTTCAAATGATGAAAGACATGGATCCACGCGGTAAAATAATCAATGTTGCATTTGCTGTTTCTGCGGCATTTGTAATGGGAGATCACTTAGGATTTACAGCCGGTGTTGCCAAAGAGATGATTTTTCCAATGATCGTTGGAAAACTTGTTGGAGGTATTACAGCGGTCATTGTGGCAATGTTTATGGCTAATCGGATGCTAAAAAAAGAAGCGAAGTAGGTGAGAATCATGAGTAATCTAAATGAAGAAACAATTCGTGCTCTTGTTCGAGAGGTATTAACAGAGCAGTTAGGTTCAGTAGAAAATAGAACAAAAACTGTCGATCCAAGTGGCGTCTTGTCTATTAAATTACCAGCATTAAATGTGTCAGAAGAAGATCGTTTAGATACTGGGAATCCTGTGCATAAAGTATACTGTAAAGATTTGGTTACATTAGATGAAAGCCCTCGTCTTGGATGCGGTTTGATGGTAATGGAAGATACAACATTTGATTGGTTGTTAGAGTATGATGAAGTCGATTATATTATTGAAGGCCGTTTAGATGTTATTATTGATGGGCGTACTATTACAGCAGGTCCAGGAGAAATTATTTTGATTCCTAAAGGGAGTCAAATCAAGTTTTCGGTTTCTGGAAAAGCGCGCTTTATTTATGTGACGTATCCAGCAGATTGGCAAAAGTAATCAGTGAATGAATAAAAATGGTTCTTAAAGTTAGTGGACAACTGATTTTTTGAGCTATTTTTTTGTATCAAGAAAAGACTTCTACAAGAGAGGAATTCGTTTAAGGGATATTGACTTTAAAGGGAGAAATTTATATAATGAAAGTGGTCGAACAACAATGAAGTTGTTTAAAACGATGGATGATTATGTCAATGAAGATATAGCAAAAATACAGAATAGAAAGTGTTTGAACGATTCATGAATCTATGAGTTTATATCTACACTTTTTATATCAACATCTTTTGTATAAAAGTTGTTTGCTGATCTGACATAATAACATTCAGTTATAGTAGTCAATTCAGACAGCACACTTACACAAAAGTGACTGCTGTTTTTTTATTGTTCAATCTAAGAAGAGGAGCGAGAAATGAATCCAAATTTTTTTAGACGAAGACATCCGTTAGTCACGTCCTGTTATTATGTAGTGATGTTATTGATTGCAATGAGTACCACCAATCCGCTTATTATTAGTTGCTGTTTTTTAGGTAGTTTATCTTTCCAATTACTGCACTTAAAAAAAGGGGAAAAGCATTCAATTATCTATCCGTTGATTTTTTTGATCTTGATCACGATCACAAACCCCTTATTTGTACATAGAGGTGGTACGATTTTATTCTTTTTTTTAAGTAAACCGATTACACTTGAAGCATTTGTATATGGTTTTTTTATGGGGATGATGATTGCTTCCATCCTTTACTTGTTTCAAAATTTTCAAACTACAGTTGATTCTGAAAAATTTTTTTATCTCTTTGGGAAACGATTTCCTAAATCTGCATTGATATTAACAATGATCTTTCGATTTATTCCGTTATTTCAAGTCTACTATCAGGAGTTGAATCAGGTGCAAAAAACGATTCAGCTAACGCAGAAAAGAAAACTTACGGAAAAGGCTTCCTATGGATTGGATTTGTTTGGCAACTTATTTTCCTGGGCTCTAGAAAACGCTATGGATACTGCAGATTCAATGAAAGCGCGAGGGTATGGTGTGACGGCAAGGAGCAGTCGGACGGTCTATCGGTGGAAGAATATGGATTTATTTTCTTTGTTTGTCATACTCAGTTTAGGTAGTTTTTTCATTATCTCAGGAACACAAGGAGACTATCAATTCAATTTTTATCCCTATAGTGAGAATCTATTATTACTCCTAAAACAACGTTGGTTGGATTATTTAATGATTTTCGTTTTAGCCTTGTTACCAACATTGAATCGAATAAGGGAGGTGATCGTGTGGACTATCTTGAAATCAAGAATTTAAGCTTTTGTTATGCTGGTAGCAAAAAATTAGTGTTAAAAAACGTGACCATGTCTATAAAAAAAGGCGACTTTGTTTTAATATGTGGGGCTTCTGGAAGTGGTAAATCAACATTATTAAAAATGATAAAACCTCAATTGACACCAGCTGGGGAACAAACTGGAGAAATCTATTTAAATAAAGAGGAGATAACGTCGATCCCAGAGGTATTTTCAACAAGTAAAATCGGTTATGTCATGCAAAATCCAGAAAACCAGATCGTAACAGATAGTGCATGGCACGAATTAGCATTTGGCTTAGAAAATATCGGTTTGGATTCATCTGAAATAAAAAGTCGAATTGCTGAAATGGTCAATTTTTTGGGGATTCAAGATTTGGTGGAATACCAAACAAAAGATTTATCTGGTGGACAAAAACAATTATTGAATTTAGCTTCTGTTTTAGTCATGCGACCTGATATTTTAATTTTAGATGAACCCACTACACAGCTCGATCCGATTGCTTCTCAAAACTTTGTTGATATTCTAGTTCGTTTAAACAGAGAAATGGGGTTGACAATCTTGTTAGCAGAACATGCTTTGGAGTCTGTTTTTTCACTAGCGGATAACGTTGTGCTTTTAGATAAAGGAGAGTTGATTCTTTCAGATAAGCCAGCAAGTATTTCCAGCCAAATTAAGGATAATCGACATGACCTTAGTCGTTTTATGATAAGTCTGCCTAGTGCGGTACGACTTTACCATGCAAGTGGTCTTAGTGGAAAAAGTCCAATTACGGTTATTGAAGGGAAACGGTTCTTAGCTCAACAATTTCCTGAATTACCTTTTACAGAAGAGAAAAATTTGGCTAAACAAACAAAAATAAAAGAAAAACCAATGCTTCAATTAAGAAATTGTTGGTTTCGTTATGAGAAAAATAGTCGGGATATTCTGGCTGGTGTTGATCTTGATTTAGTTGAAGGAGAAATATTTTCTCTCGTTGGGGGAAACGGCACAGGAAAAACGACCTTATTGAAAATAATTGCTGGCATTCATAAGTGCTATCGCGGGAAAATCATGCTTTTCAAACAACCAATCAAACAAAATCAGCAAGTCGTTGGCTATCTGCCACAAGAACCTCAAATGATGTTTATCCGCGATTCAGTAACAGACGATTACAACAATTATTTAGACAGCAAAAAAATGGATGAACAAGAAAAATGCAATCGAATTGAAAACGTTGTGACCTTGCTTGATCTTAATGAAGTAATAAGGCAACATCCACTCGATCTAAGTGGGGGTGAATGCCAGAGAGCAGCCCTCGGCAAACTTCTTTTGATGGAGCCAAAAGTGTTGTTGTTAGATGAGCCAACCAAAGGAATCGACAACTATGGGAAAAAACAATTGATCCGCATACTAAAACAATTGTCCAAGCAAGGAAAGACGATTTTAGTAGTGACACATGATTTAGATTTTGCAGCAGAATTATCTGATCGTTGCGGGTTATTTTTTCAGAATAATTTATTAACAACGGCTAAGCCCACTCAGTTTTTTAGTCATCATACGTTTTATACAACGGCGGCTAGTCGTATCTCACGTGAACTATTTTCAAATTTAGTCACGACAGATGAAGTGATAGAAGCCTATCTTGGTGCTAAAGGTGTGGGCTCATGAATAAGAAGACGAATCCAATCATGGTGAGAAGTATACTAGTGGTAGTGTTATTTCTTATAGGAATTACGCTTTTTCAAGCTAGTCAGTATCAAGTGATCTCGATGCTCCTTGTGATAGGAGCATGTATCCCAATTTATTATCGCTATGAGAAAAAACAGCTGAATATCAAAGAGTTAGTATTGATTGCGGTTGTAACGGCGATTGCGGTGTTAGGAAGATTCTTATTTTATATGATTCCTGCGATTACACCCATGACAGCAATCATTATTATTTGCGGGATTTGCTTAGGTTCAGAAGTTGGTTTTTTAGTAGGGTCATTGTCAGCAATCACCTCTAACATGTTATTTGGTCAAGGACCGTGGACGCCCTTTCAAATGTTTTCTTGGGGGCTGATCGGTTGTCTGGCAGGGTTACCCTGGATGCAAAAAATTCTTGGGAAAAGCTATTGGTTCTTAGCCTTATATGGTATTTTTGCAGGCCTGTTTTTTTCCTTCTTTATGGATTTATGGACGGTTTTTTCAATTGATCGATCTTTTTCTTGGCAAAGATATCTAGCACTATTAATTACAGCTGTTCCTTATACAGTGTCATACTGTTTTGCGAATGCCTTCTTTTCTTGTTTGCTATTTAGAGCAATTCAGACAAAGCTTCAACGTATTTTAACGAAATACGATATAAAATAATAAAAACAAAGGCGGAATGAACAATGAAGAAATTTCTAAAAGTAGCAATGGTTTTAATAGTCATCTTTTTATTAAGCGCATGTGGGAAAACAAGCGATACTAAACAAGCCAAAGAAGACAAAATGAAAGTAACAATCATCTTAAAGGAAGATGATAAAGAATTTGATAAAAAAGAAGTAGATGTTAAAAAAGATGAATCACTTCAAACGGTCATGGAGAAAAATTATAAAGTTGATATGGATAAAGATTTTATCAGCGGTATCGATGGTCATGCTCAAGATGCCAAAACAAGTAAATACTGGTTATACGACGTGAATGGCAAGCAACCAGAAGTAGGGGCTGTTGAATACTTTTTAAAAGACGGCGATACAGTGACTTGGACATTAAATAAACTATAGGAGGAAGCTGATGACAAAGCAATTGACTTTAACAGCAATGTTTATAGCATTATCTGTAATTGGATCAATGTTCAAAATAACTGGCTCGATTGCTTTAGATTCGCTACCAGGCTTTGTAGGGACGGTATTTCTTGGTCCAAGAATAGGGTTTCTTTTGGGGAGTTTTGGCCATTTGGCAAGCGCAACGATTGCAGGATTCCCATTAACGATCCCAGTTCATTTGATCACTGCAGGTTTGATGGCATGTTGTTTATTTTGCTATGGAACAATTAGAGACAAGGTAACCAACAGGTATTCAATCAATCGTTTTCTAGCGATTATGCTGGCTTACTTGATCAACACACCGTTATCTTTACTTTTTTTGTACCCTTTGTTGGGCAAAATAGTTTATGTTTTGTTCCTTCCTTTAAGTGTAGCTTCTTTATTGAATTTAATTTTAGCGGAGGTTGTTCTTTATTTTTTAGAGCAAACGTTTGTTGACCTTAGTGCTAAAAGAAAGTTGGGTAACAGATGAAAGAAAATATTCGTGATTTATCGGTTACTTTTTTTACGGATGAGATTGGTATTGTCGTAGCTTGTGACAGTAGTGCTGCAATCGGATTAAAAGAAGCAGATCAACTAAGGATAGATCCAGAAATCACAGCGGCTTTTTGTTTGAGAGTAGCGTTACTAGAGGTGTTGGCAGTTGGTGGTCAACCGATTATGCTGATTGATGCGATTGGTGGCGAGATGGAACCGACAGGTCAAAAAGTACTGAAAGGAATTCTTGCTGAATTAGCAAAAGCTGACTTAGAAAACGTCCTGATCAATGGGAGCACGGAGGAGAATATGCATACAGAAATGACAGCACTCGGCGTGACCGTTATCGGATCAATTCAAAAAAATGAATTAAGATATGGAAAAGTGTTGTCTGGAAGTTTGCTGTATCAAGTAGGTGAACCTTATGTAGGCGTTGATGTACTAAAACATGATAATCGGCTTTTTTCTTATCAAGATTTGTATGCGATTCAAAAACAAGCGCACGTTTTAGAAATATTGCCCGTTGGTTCTAAAGGGATCAGTTATGAAGCAACACAACTTGCTCAGTCAAGTTGCTTGAAGGTGGTTTTTGACCAAGCTCAATTTATGGATACAGGTTCTGCAGGTCCTGCTACGGTTTTGCTCGTGGCTGTTGAAGAAAATCAGATGCTTCAATTGTCAAACCAAGCTATTCCTATAAAGAAAATTGGCTATTTCATGGAGGAGAATTCGAGATGAGTTATACATTAGTGACAGGTGGCGCCAAAAGTGGCAAGTCATCGTTTTCGGAAAGTTTACTCAAAAATGAAGCATCCGTTTGCTATATTGCAACAAGTGTCATGGAGTATCCTGATGAAGAAATGAATGCGCGGATCCAACATCATCAAATGGCAAGACCTGCTGCATGGTATACAGAAGAACGTTTTCTTGCTATTGATGAATGGATTAAAGAAACATCGCAAAAGTATGATGCGTACCTCTTGGATTGTGTCACGATCATGACGACAAATCTGTTTTTTCATCTACTCTCTAAAGAGCTAGATACTGATTTAGAAAGAATAGAAACTGTTTTTGATCATTATACGGCTAAAGAACGTCAAAAATTCGAGGGACAGATTTTTAGTGAGTGGGAAAAAATCACTAAAACGATAATGGAAACGGATACAAAGGCGGTTATAGTTACGAATGAGGTTGGTTCTGGTATAGTGCCAATGACTAGTTTAGGACGTTGGTTTCAAGATTTACTAGGTAAAGTGAATCAATATTTAGCGAAGGAAGCGGAGCAGGTATATTTTGTTGTCTGTGGGATTCCGCAAAAAATAAAATGATTAAACTATTAATTTTATATCTTCAATTTTTTACACGGATACCACTTCCAATCGAAATTGACCATGGGCAAGAACGATTTAAAAAAGGAATCCTTTGGTTTGCTATTTTAGGATTAGTGATAGGTTTAGTCGATGGCCTCATTCTTTGGGGACTTTATTGGTTTTTACAATCTTCAATCCTTGCTTGGATAGGCACTTTACTTTTTGATGTGATGTTGACAGGCGCATTTCATATGGATGGACTAGCTGATATGTGTGATGGCCTTTTTTCTTCCAGGAGCAAAGAAGAAATGTTGGAAATCATGAAGGATAGTCGAGTTGGAAGTAATGGTGTTCTTGCGTTGATTTTTTACTATATATTTTTGATTATTCCGATAATGACTCAAGGCACGGATGTAGATATTGTCTTCTTAATTCGTTTGATGATTGCACTGCAAGTAGTTGGGAAAGCTGGAATTGTTTTATTATTTCAACAGATGCGTTATGCGGGGCATACTAAAGGGTTAGGGCAATTATTTTTAGGTGTTGAAACTTGGCGGGTCTGGCTCTGTCAGCTAATGGCATTGAGTTTAATATACTGGTTATTAGGATTAAAAGGCTGTCTTAGCTATTTAGCAGTTATCCTAGTAAGTATTGCTTATCGCCACTTGGTTTATCAAAAGATCGGTGGGATGAATGGTGACACGTTGGGTGCATTTCATTGTATCGGGCAAATTATTTTTATCCTGATCTTTTTTAGAAATTAGGGGTGTTATCAATGATTTATTTAATTAGACATGGCGAAACATCATTGAATCGGGAAAAAAAGTTTTACGGAAGTCTAGATGTTTCGTTAAATGAAACAGGTATAAATCAAAGTCAACAAATTGCTGAAAAACTGAAAAATGTTCCATTTTCAACGATATATGTGAGTCAACTTCAACGAACATTGGAGACTGCAGAGATAATCAGAGCGAAAAAAAAATACTGCGTTGTACCAGAATTTAACGAAAAGTCTTTTGGATTATGGGAAGGACTTACAGCCTACCAAATTGAAGCCAGTTATTCAAAAGAATGGCAAGCTTGGTTGGATGCACCGCTTGATAGAACACCTCCCAAGGCAGAAGTATTTGAATCATTCAAGCAAAGGGTTCTTGAAGGGATAGCTAAAATCGAAGCAAGGCTTGCTGGAAACCCAGAGGCAGATATTTTGATTGTAGGACATCTTGGTGTTTTACGAGTTTTGGATCATTACTTCAATGGCTATTTGACTGATTTTTGGTCAAGCGATTATCGGCAAGGAATGTACACCATGTACCACTATGAAAATAATTGCTATCAGTTGGAGGGAAGAAATAAATGAAAAAGGCAATCTTTATTGGTTCTGTTGGATGCGGAAAAACAACTCTTTCCCAAAAACTTAAGGGAGAAGAACTTTCTTATAATAAAACCCAAGCAATAGAATTTTATGATCAAATTATTGATACGCCAGGAGAGTTTATACAGCATCGTAATTACTATAGTGCACTTTTAACTACAGCTGTAGAGGCACAAGTAATCGTATTGATGGCAAGTGCGACTGAAAAAAAGCAAACCTTTTCACCTCTTTTTGCAGCAGCGTTTGCCAAGCCTTGTATTGGTATAGTCACTAAAATCGATCTAGCTGAAAAAGAAGATATTGAAAGAACAAAAAAACAATTATCATTAGCTGGAGCAAAAAAATTCTTCATGATTTCTGCTGTTGAAAATCAAGGGATTGATGAATTAAAAGCTTACTTAGAAGAGTCTAAAGGAGAGCAAGATAAATGAAAATCTATACGAAAACAGGAGATAAAGGTCAGACAAGTATTATCGGTGGAGAAAAAAGAAGCAAAGGATCAGATCGAGTAGAAGCTTATGGCACGATTGATGAATTGAACTCAATGATTGGTTATATTATCAGTCAGATGCAAAATTATCGTGAAATAAAAAAAGAATTGGAAGAGATTCAGCAAGTTTTATTTGATTGCGGCACAGACCTTGCTACACCGAATGAGACTAAAGGATACCGAACGAGCAATCAACCGACGATCTGGTTAGAAGAACGAATTGATCGATACGCAGATGTTCCACCAACGTTAACAGAATTTATTTTACCTGGTGGGTGTCACATCGCTAGTTTACTTCATATGGCAAGAACAGTCGCTAGAAGGGCAGAAAGATGTGTAGTTCGTGTGCAAGAAACGGAAGAAATCAATAGTGATGCATTGATTTTTTTAAATCGGTTATCTGATTATTTTTACGCTATAGCCCGATTCATCAACTTTCGTGAAGGACGAGAGGACATCAATTATCGTCGAAATAGCAAGATTTTTTATACTTAAGCATTCTTTAAAATACTTTTTAACAAACCCTGACAATCAGTTGTCAGGGTTTGTTTGTTAGAATGAACTTGTCAGTCAGACAAATGAAAAATAAGGGAGCAAACAATTTATGAAAACAATTGAAGCATTTAAAAAAATAATGAATGAGCAAACAGAGATCGCTTTAGCAACAAGCGTTGAGGAAATACCTAATGTAAGAATCGTCAGCTTTTTTTATGATGAAGATAAAAAATGTCTTTTCTTTTCAACCTTTAAAGGAAACGAAAAAATTACCGAGTTTCAAAAAAATCCCAATATTGCGTTTACAACGATTCCAACCTCAAACACCAATCATGTTCGAGTACATTATGCTCAAGTGAAAAAAAGTGATTTAACCGTTTATGATGTAGCAGAAAAATGGATTAAAAAGATCCCTAGTTATGAAGAAAACATCAAACAAGCTGGCGCTATGCTGGAATTATACGAAATTCATTTCAATGAAGCCATCGTGGTTTTAGGGATGGATAGTAGAGAAACAATCAATTTATAAAAATGAAAAGGAGTGGCTACTATGAATTATTGGATCGGCGTTGCTTCTAAAAATCATGTAGAACTTGGCGTAGCGGGAGGTTTTTGCCAATTATGTCACGGAAAATCAGCACCTTTGAATCGAATGAAGGCAGGCGATTGGCTGATTTATTATGCACCTAAACAAAGTTTAAAAAGCAAAGAACCTTGTCAAGAGTTCATTGCTTTAGGACAGATTTTACCAGGAGAAGCCTATCCATTTGAAATGGCTCCAGGCTTTACTCCAGATAGAAAAGACATTGATTTTTTGAAAAATATTCAATCGGTTCCACTAAAGGCAGTTGCTGAGCTGCCATTATGGCAGGAGTATCGATCACGTTTGAGATTTGGCCATTTTCAAATTCCTGAGCAGTTGTTTAGCTTTATTGCTTCTGGAATGAAAAAAGAAGTCTAACTAAAAAAATCAGGACAGAGAAATGACTCTCGTCCTGATTTTTTTCAATATTGAATAATTATTCGTAGCGTAATGCTTCGATTGGATCAAGTTTCGCTGCTTTTCTTGCAGGATATACTCCAAAGAAAATGCCGATAGCACTTGAAAATACGAGTACAGCGACAATTGAACCTAAGGTAAACTGTGCAGTAATATCTAAGGCACTAGCAACAGTAACAGCTAAGATCGCACCTAGGGTTAATCCAATTAGTCCACCAATCAAGCACAGAATAACAGATTCTGTTAGAAACTGGAATAAGATGTTACTATCTGTTGCACCTAAAGCCTTTCTTGTTCCAATTTCTCTGGTTCGTTCAGTGACTGAAACGAGCATGATGTTCATCACACCAATGCCGCCGACAAGTAGGGCAATCGCCGCAACCGCTGCAATAAAGTTGATAAACAAGCCTAAAACATTATTGACCTGATCTAATGCCTGCAAGAAGTTCGTTGCAGTATAGACTTTTTCACCAACGGTATTGTGGCGAACGGATAGGATGTTTACGATTTGTTTAGAAACCGCATCGATATCATCTTTTGATTTAGCAATTACAGTCAAACTAGTGATTTTAGTTGCATCCGGATTTAAATTATCTGCTGTAGTCAGCGGTATTGAAACATAGCCCATCATTTCATTTTCATCAAAAGAACCGACCATTTTTTCTACTGTACTTTTGGTCACACCGATGATTCGAGCACTGATTTGCCCTTTTTGTCCGCGTAAGTTGATTTTCTCACCAATAACATTTTCCCGTCCATTGAAAAAATAGCGAGCCGTATCAGCGCTGATCACAGCTACTTTACTAGCTTCTGAGTATTCGGTTGTATTGAAATAACGACCGTAGACGATGTCTTTATCCATTGTTTGATTCGTATATTGTAAATCAGGCGTTCCTGCCATGATCAATGTTGCTTTTGTTTTTTCGTTTGCAGCACCGACCGCTTGGATCGAAACAACAGGGGAGAGATGATCGATTTGCGGAATGCCGTCTTTTAATGCTTTGATATCTTTACTAGTGATTTTTTGACTATCTGTTGCATCTCGACTTGTGGAAACAGAAATTGTAGAAGCGCCTAAGTCGCTGAATGTGCCTGTGATTTGACTCGTTGCACCATTCCCTACGGCTAATATCGCGATCACGGCTGCAATTCCGATAATGATTCCCAGCATAGTCAAAAACGACCGCATTTTATTGGCTAAAATACTATCGATCGCCATCTTGAAACTTTCAATAATTCCCATGAAAACGGCTCCTTTCTATAGTGTTTTTCGATCTAATACTGGTTGATCATCAATGATTTCGCCATCTCTAAAGGACACAATTCGCTTTGTGTATTGCGCCACATCAGGCTCATGTGTGACCATGACAACAGTTGTGCCTGCATCGTTTAAATCTTGGAAAATTTTCATGATTTCTAGTGTTGTTTTTGAGTCTAAATTTCCTGTTGGTTCATCTGCCATTAAAACAGCTGGATCATTTACGATAGCACGTGCTATCGCCACACGTTGTTTTTGTCCGCCTGAAATAGCATTTGGCCTATGTGCGACACGATCAGCCAAACCAACTTTTCTCAAAGCTTCTAACGCACGCTCTTTTCGTTCTTTTGCTGAAATACCAGAATAAACCATAGGGAGGGCAACGTTATCCAATAACGACATCCGCGGCATCAAATTAAAGGATTGAAAAACAAAACCAATTTCTTTATTTCTAACATGTGCACTCTCATTACTAGTCAAATTGGTAACATCTTGTCCGTTCAAATGATAGGTTCCTTCATCAAAACGATCCAATAAACCGAGAATATTCATCATGGTTGATTTACCAGAACCGCTAGGACCCATAATAGAAGTGAATTCTCCTTCTGCGATATGCAGGGAAACACGTTTTAAGGCTTCAAGTTCTTCTCCGCCGGTACGGTAGATTTTTACTACATCTTTTAAATCGATCAATCATTTCACCTTCTATTCTTTGGTTACTTCAGTATTGTTTTTGATATCAGAACTTGGAGAAAGAATAACCGTGTCTCCTTCTTTTAGTCCGCTTTTGACTTCGATCAATTTATCTGATTGAATGCCGATTTCAATTTTTGTTTCTTTGGCACGGCCATCTTTAATCGCAAAGACAATCGGTTCATTTTTATCATTATAGGTTAAAGCTTCGATCGGTAAGGCTAGGACATTTTCAACGGTATTTGTTGTGATATCGACATCTACATCAAAGCCTGCAAACAGTTTTTCAGGTGCTTGATCAAAGGTTACAACGGCACCTAAACTTGCACTTGTTCCTGTCGCTGATTGAGTACTTTGAGCAGCAGGATCTTTTTCAGCGACTTTTCCTGCAAATGTTTCGTTACCGCTTGTGATTTCAGCTTTTTGATCAACGGCTACGGCAGAAGCCTCTGAGTTAGATAATGCTAGTTGAACTTTTAAGGTAGAAAGATCATCTAGCTGAATTGATGGTTTTCCTTGCTGGGCATTTGCATCAGCTTGTTTGGCTTTGATGTTGACTTGAGTGATGGTGCCATTGAAGCCAGCGATTAATTGCAAGCCATTATCGTATGTTGCTAAAACTTTGTCTTTTTCTACTTGATCACCCGTTTTAACGAGCACATCGACAACATTGCCAGTTCCCATAAGTGCTTGTGTTTGATTTGGTATCAACGTACCCGTTGTAGAGAGTTTTTCAACAATCGTTTCTTTTTTTACTTCACCAGTTCGAACAGTAACAGCGTTTGATTTACCTGAATTTCCTTGAACAACTAGGAAAATAACAAGGGCAACAACTAAAACTGCAAGAATACCGAAAATAGTTTTTTTCTTCATAAATTTCAGCTCTTTCCTACTAATTTTATGACATAGTGTCATTTACATAAGTTTACTCCCTTTTTCATGAAAAGTCTAAGATTAATTCCAATTTTTAAAATATTCCTAAATAAACGAATATTCTTACACTTTTTCGATTGATAATTTGATGCTCATGTCGTTTATTGCGATATAATATAGAAAATGAATGATGACAAGGAGCTGAATTTATGAAAAAATTTGTCTATGCAATCAGTGATATTCACGGCGAATATGAGTTGTTTAACGAATTGATCCAATACTTTGATCCGACAATGCATCAGTTAGTATTGATCGGTGACTTAAATGATCGTGGTCCCAAAACAAAAGAGAGTTTTTTACTTGGGAAAGAATTGGTTGAGAAATATGGAGCAATTTACCTTAGAGGAAATCATGAAGAGTATTTTCTACAGTTTTTAAAAAGCCCAGAAGACTGGTTTACTAGTTACATTCGAAATGGTGGCAAAGAGACGATGGAAAGTTTGCTTCATAAAGGGGCGACAGAAGAATATTCTCCAACTGAGATCAGCATGATGATACGAAGCCGATATAAAGAGTTGATTGAATTTTTGACTGAACGGCCACTTTATTTTGAATGGGAAGAGTATATATTTGTTCATGCTGGTGTAGACTTGACTAAAAAAGACTGGCATGAAACAAGTCCACATGATTTTATCTGGATAAGAGAGGCGTTTCATCAAGGGAAAAATCATACAGGGAAAAAAATCGTCTTTGGTCATACGATTACACCTATGCTTCATGGGGATATGGAGACAACTGATTTATGGTTATCGGATAATAAAATCGGGATTGATGGGGGTGCTGTCTTTGGCGGTTCTGTTCATGGCGTGATTTTCGACAAAAATGGAATCGTGCAAGATATTGAATATCAAAATTTAACTGGCCCTTGGCAGCCTGATTTCTAAACAACTGTTTCTGTTTCAACCGAGTAATGTCTTTTTTAAGCTTTTTCCTCGTCCTATATTTCAACAGGAAAATATGCTAAAATGAAACAGTATGTTAATGAAGAGAGGTATGTAAATATGGCAGAAGCTTATAACCAAGAAGTAGTTGATTTACTTCAGAAAGAATTGACAGAATATCGTCCAAAACAAATAACAACAGTGCTGACTTTATTAAGTGAAGGAAACACTGTTCCATTTATCGCCCGCTATCGTAAAGAGATGACGAACAGTTTAGATGAAGTTCAAATTCGTGAAATCGAAGAACGCTATACTTATTTAGGTAATTTAGAGAAACGTAAAGAAGAAGTTCTTCGTTTGATCGAAGAGCAAGGAAAGCTGACAGATGAGTTGGCTAAATCCATTCAAAAAGCAACAAAAATGCAGCAAGTGGAAGACCTATATCGTCCTTACAAGCAAAAACGTCGTACCAAAGCAACCATCGCCAAAGAAAAAGGTCTAGAACCTTTAGCAGATTGGTTAATGAGCTTTCCAGTTCAAGCAGATGTAACGGCAGAGGCTGAAAAGTACATTGATGCTGAAAAAGAAGTAGATTCAGTAGAAGCAGCATTACAAGGTGCGCATGAGATTATTGCTGAACGAGTATCTGATGAACCTAAATTCCGTTCATGGATTCGTGATTTTACCTTTAAACACGGTCAATACGTCAGCACGGTGAAAGACGAAGAAAAAGATGAAAAATCAGTTTATGAAATGTACTATGATTTTTCTGAGCCTGTTAGTAAAATGGTTTCTCACAGAGTTTTAGCTACAAACCGTGGTGAAAAAGAAGATATTTTGAAAGTGGCTCTTTTGGTAGAGGAAGAAAAAATCAATTCTTATTTAGAACGTCAATTGATTGGAAATAATAAACAGTCTCCAACTGCAACGTATGTTGAAACAGCTTATTTAGATAGCTACAAACGATTTATTGGTCCAGCGATAGAACGTGAGATCCGTAATGAGTTAACTGAAAAAGCAGATGAACAAGCGATTAATATATTCGGTGAGAATTTGCGTAATCTATTATTACAACCTCCATTGAAAGGCAAAGTCGTATTAGGATTTGACCCAGCTTACCGAACTGGCTGTAAATTGGCGATTGTTGATGCAACTGGTAAAGTATTAGCGATTCAAGTCATTTATCCTCATAAGCCAGCTTCAGGAGAAAAACGTGCAGCAGCAGGTCCTGCTTTTAATCAATTGATTGAAAAGTACGAAGTTGAAATGGTGGCGATCGGTAATGGAACGGCTAGCCGTGAGTCAGAGCTATTTGTTGCTGAACAGCTAAAACAAATCAAACGAGATGTTTTCTATGTGATCGTTAACGAAGCAGGAGCGTCTGTCTATTCTGCAAGTGACGTGGCGAGAACTGAATTTCCTGATCTACAAGTAGAAGAAAGAAGTGCAGTCAGCATCGCTCGACGTCTGCAAGATCCTTTAGCTGAGCTTGTAAAAATCGATCCTAAAGCAGTCGGTGTTGGTCAATATCAACATGATGTTTCACAAAAACGTTTAGCAGAACAATTAGATTTTGTTGTAGAAACAGCAGTTAACCAAGTTGGGGTGAATGTCAATACAGCCAGCCCACAACTATTGCAACATATTTCCGGATTAAATAAAACAACTGCTCAAAACTTGATGGCCTACCGTGATGAAAATGGTGCATTTACTGCTCGCAATCAAGTCAAAAAAGTCCCTCGCTTAGGACCAAAAGCTTATGAACAAGCAATTGGATTCTTACGAATTCCAAATGGAAAAAATATATTAGATAATACAGGAATTCATCCAGAAAGCTATGATATTGCCAAAGCAATTCTAGAAAAAGTCAATGTTAAATTAGCAGAACTTGGCTCATCGGAAGCCGCTCAACGGATCAAAGGGTTGCCACTGGAACAACTAGAAACAGAATTAGCTGTCGGTAGTGAAACCTTAAAAGATATTGTAGCAGCTTTAGTGCAGCCGGGAAGAGACATGCGGGATGAAATGCCTGCTCCTCTTTTAAGAAAAGATGTCCTATCAATGGAAGATCTTAAATCTGGTATGGAGCTACAAGGGACAGTTCGCAATGTTATCGATTTTGGTGCTTTTGTTGATATCGGTGTAAAACAAGATGGCTTAGTGCATATTTCAAAACTTAGTACAAAATTTGTTAAACATCCTACAGATATCGTTGCTGTAGGAGACGTTGTGACTGTTTGGGTGGAAGATGTAGACACGAAGAAAGGGCGCATCAGTTTAACGATGTTGCCGCAAGCTGAAAGGAAAGAATAGTCTTGAGTCCTTTTTCTAAAGAAGGAAAACCAACAAAGCAAAAGTTAACAGACGATCAATTGCAAGCAATGGTAGAAGAAATTTCTATGACTTCTTTTGGGAAAAAGTTTCGACATAAGGCTTTTTTTAACCGGCGCTTGAGAACAACTGGTGGTCGCTATCATTTAGGCTCACATAATATTGATTTTAATCCGAAAGTTTTCGAACGTTATGGTGAAGCAGAATTGATCAATGTGATCAAACATGAGTTGTGCCATTATCATCTGCATTTAGAAAATAAAGGATATCAACATAAAGATGCTGAATTTAAATCCTTGCTGAAGCAAACAGGTGGAAGTCGCTATGTTCGTCCTTTGATGGACCAAAAACCTCAGTCTTATCACCAGTATCAGTGTGAAAAATGTCAAACATTGATTTTACGTAAACGAAGAATCAATACCCAACGCTATGTTTGTGGAAAATGTCGTGGAAAGCTAGTGGAATTGAACTCGAATAAGTAGATATAAATTTAAACATTACCGTCTTTTCTTTTATTAGAAAAGGCGGTATTATGTTAGAAATAACCAAAAGAAAAGAGGACAGATATGATCCAGCATTGGAATACAGTCATTGACTATTTAACTGCAAAAGAAGAAGTAACTGGAAAATATGATCTTGCCATCTTAGCCGGCAACAGTCTGCCATATCTTGCGGATGAGTTGATTGCTTTATATAAGCTAGGAAAGGCCGATAATTTTATGCTTGTTGGCGGCATTGGTCACGCTACACCATTTTTACAGAAAAATTTTAAAAATATCGGTTTTGAGGTCAGTACTGCAAGTGAAACTGAAATGTATTTGGATTATTTTAAGCAACGGTACGACTTAGATGCGCAGCTATTTTTAACGGAGACTACATCAACTAATTCTGGTGAAAATGCGCTCTTTTCATTAAATACAATAAAAGCTGAAAGCTTAAATCCTAAGAACGTTTTATTATTGGAAGATCCTATTTTACAAAGAAGAATCAACGCAACATTTGAAAAAGAGTGGCGTGAAACAAACGCTGTTTTTACAAATCATGTTCCAATCATTCCTTATGTAAAGACAGTTGATGAAAAGGTTATTTTTGAAGACGATCGACTGAACGGATTATGGAGTAAAGACTATTTTCTTTCTTTAGTTCTAGGTGAAATACCGCGGCTTAGAAATGATGTAAATGGTTATGGACCAAAGGGGAAAAATTATATTGGCGCGCTTGAAATTCCTGAACAAGTAAGCCAATCGTATGAGAAATTGTGTCAGGTATATGATTACAGGCAAAAAAGATGATTGTTGATTTATGGAAAATGTAAAATGTCTAATCTTTCTTGAAAGATTGACAAAAACTTGAGCGTATTTTATCATAGTTAGCAGATAGTTTGTTATAAAATGCGGTCATGGCGGAATGGCAGACGCGCCAGCTTGAGGGGCTGGTGGGGGTAACCCCGTGGAAGTTCGAGTCTTCTTGGCCGCATAAGAATTTTCAACCTTTTTAACTTGTCATAAAATAAAGTAATTTAAGTAAAGCACTCTTTTCTAAAAAGATTGCTTTTTTTGTTTATCTTTACCATAGAAAGATAATTTTCTCTAAAGCCAGCAACGTTCCGTGCATTTCAGATACACTTTTCCTACATATCTTATATAATAAAAAGAAATACAACATAGGGGTGATGCAGATGGCAATCAAGCGGGCTTGGTGGAAAGAAGCAGTAGGTTATCAGATTTATCCAGCCAGTTTTATGGATACAAACAACGACGGTATTGGTGATTTAAATGGAATCCGTTCAAAACTGGATTATCTTAAAGATTTAGGAATCGGATTTATCTGGATTACGCCGATTTATGAATCACCTAATGTTGATAATGGCTATGACATCAGCGATTACCAAAAAATTCTTAGAACTTTTGGTACGATGGAAGAATTTGATTTGTTATTAGAGGAAGCGCATGATCATGGGATTAGAGTGATTATGGATTTGGTCATCAATCATACATCGAATCAACATCCATGGTTTATAGAATCAAGGTCTTCTGTAAAAGATGACTATCGGGACTATTACATTTGGGCTGATGGAACAATCGATGGACCACCGAATGATTGGGTTTCGATTTTTGGTGGCTCAGCGTGGGAATATGATGAAACGACCAATCAGTATTATCTTCATGTGTTTGCTAAAGAACAACCTGATCTAAATTGGGAAAATCCGCGAGTGAAAAGAGACTTGTTCTCTATGGTCGATTGGTGGTTAGATAAGGGAATAGATGGTTTTCGTGTTGATGCAATTTCTCATATAAAAAAAGCTCCTCTAGAAACATCTTCAACAAATGATCCGTTTGATTCATTCAAAAATGTTCCCGGAATTGAAACTCACTTAGAAGAGTTGCGGGATATTTTTAAAAAACGTGATATTCTAACAGTAGGAGAAGCCAATGGAGTCAGTGCAGCCGAAGCACCTAAGTGGGTAGGGGAAACAGAAGGATATTTCAATATGTTGTTTGAATTTGATCATATCTCTCTTTGGAATAAAGAAGAACAAGAAACGTTAGATGTTATTCACTTCAAAAAAGCACTCACTGCTTGGCAAGATGCTTTGGCAGACGGGAAAGGCTGGAATGCCCTTTATATGGAAAATCATGATATTCCTCGTTCTGTTTCAAGTTTTGGGAGTGAAGAAACAGTATTCTGGCAAGCATCTGCAAAAGCTTTGGCATTGACATTTCTATTATTGCAAGGAACGCCTTTTATTTATCAGGGACAAGAAATCGGGATGACAAATATGCCCTTTGCTTCAATCGATGATATTGATGCGGTTGATACTAAAAACTTTTATCATGAAATGATTCATGCCGGAGTTGAGCCTTCAAAGGCAATGAATGTGATTCGCAGAACTGCGCGAGACAATTCAAGAACACCAATGCAATGGACAGCAGAAGAATACGCTGGTTTTTCAAAAAGAAAACCTTGGATGGTGATCAATCCTAACAAGCAAGAGATCAATGTACTTGATGAATTAACAGATCCCAATTCAGTTTTAAATTTTTACAAAGCGGTGATCCAGTTAAGAAATCAAAATGAAGCATTGATTTACGGTAGTTATAAACTTTATTTACCTGATCATCCACAATTGTTTGTTTATGGGCGTCGTTTAGGTAACGAGCGATTTGTGGTTATCGTCAATCTGTCCAAAGAATTCGCTTCAGCTGATTTACCAGAAAATGTTCAGATAGAAGAGTGGGACTTACAATTGTGTAATTTGAACAATCATACCATTCATCAGCATACGATTTTTGCTCCTTATGAAGCTAGAGTCTACAAACATAAATAAAAGACTGAGGTTAGGGGGAACTTATGCTCCCACCGTTATTTGTACTCCGGGTGTGAAACAAAAGTGATTTTTACTTTTGTTCCACACCTAGAATTTTTTTTAGAAAAATTTCAATTTTCCATTGCTTTTTTTTTCTAGGTGGCGTAACTTTAAAGATATAAATTTTGAAAATGAGGGATACAGTATGAGAAATTTTGAGAAATCTAACAAACTTGATGGTGTAAGTTATGATGTACGTGGTCCGGTTTTAGAAGAAGCGGACAGAATGCATGAAGAAGGCATTCGTATTTTGAAACTTAATACTGGTAATCCCGCCCCTTTTGGTTTTGATGCGCCAAATGAAGTGGTTCGCGACATGATTATGAATGTTCGTAATTCAGAAGGATACTCTGATTCAAAAGGAATCTTTTCAGCACGCAAAGCAATCGAACAATATTGCCAAGTCAAAGGGTTTCCTAATGTAACGATCAATGATATTTATACAGGTAATGGAGTCAGCGAACTGATTTCAATGTGTATGCAAGGGCTTTTGAATAATGGAGATGAAGTTTTAGTTCCAATGCCAGATTACCCGTTATGGACAGCTTCGATCTCTTTAGCTGGTGGTAATCCTGTTCATTATATTTGCGATGAACAAGCTGAATGGTACCCAGACATCGATGATATCAAATCTAAGGTTACGACAAATACCAAAGCTATTGTTTTGATCAATCCGAATAATCCGACAGGAGCATTATATCCTAAGGAAATCCTTGAACAGATCGTCGAAATAGCAAGACAAAATGATTTGATCATTTTCTCAGATGAAATCTATGATCGTTTGGTGATGGATGGATTGACCCATATTCCAATTGCAACGTTAGCGCCAGATTTGTTTGTTGTTACCTTAAATGGACTCTCTAAATCACATAGAGTTGCAGGTTTTCGTTGTGGTTGGATGGTACTTAGTGGAAATAAAAAACACGTTAAAGGCTATATCGAAGGTTTAAATATGTTGGCTTCAATGCGTTTGTGCTCAAATGTATTATCTCAACAAATTATTCAAACCGCATTAGGCGGGTATCAAAGTGTGGATGATTTATTATTGCCAGGAGGAAGAATCTATGAGCAGCGGGAATATATTTACAACGCGATCAATGATATTCCTGGACTTTCAGCTGTAAAACCGAAAGCCGCATTTTATATTTTCCCTAAAATCGACACTGCTCGTTTTAATATTTATGATGATGAAAAGTTCGTACTGGATTTTCTTCATGAACATCATATTTTACTTGTGCACGGTGGAGGCTTCAATTGGACTCAGCCAGATCATTTTAGAATCGTCTATCTACCGAAGATGGAAGACCTGAAATTCACTACTGAAAAAATGCGTGAGTTTTTAAGTACCTATAAGCAAAAATAACCGTTTGATTTTGAAACTAAAAAGAGTGACTCAAAACTGAAAAAGTTTTGAGTCACTCTCATTTTAAGAATGTGTTGTACAAAGAGACTATAAAAACCTTAGTTACTCTGCAGTTTGACAATCTTTTTTACTAATTACCATACGATTTGTGTATTTTTCTTCCATATCCGGACTTGGGTCCGAAACAACAACCAAATAAGCATTTTCATATTCTTTTTCGACATAGCCATTATAACTACTTTTGTCCCAACTAAAGCTAATTCGTTTCTCCTGTGTCATGAGTAACACCCCTTATTTGCAAAGCAAAATTATTTTAAATCGTCTCGGTTTAGTGTTAGGTAATGTTCTTGCAGTATATTATGCATTAAAGTACAATAAATGCATAATGCGAATTCGCATATTTTGAATTTTTTTGATTAGCAAGACTTTTTAACTAGTAATAGATTATTTTGAAATTGGGTTAGGAGTGAAAGCATGGATTCTTTTGGAGCTGTTATTAAAGAAATTCGTAAAAATAGAAAACTAACGCAAAAAATGTTGTCAGAAGACATTTGTTCACAAAGTGTGTTAAGTAGGATTGAGAACAATGAAGAATTACCCAATGTAGTAGTAATGCAGCAAATTTGTCAGCGCTTAGGTGTGACGATGGATCAAATTATGCAGTTTAAATCCGATGAAGTTCGGTTGATTACTCAAATATTTGAAAAAATAGCTGATTATTTTAGACATAAAGAATATGGAAAAATAATGACGTATATGAGAGATACTCAAATTGAAGAGCGACTTCATTTAGATACCGACTGGCAACGTTATTATTATTATTTAGGTAGTTGTAAATTTTATCTTTGTAGCGATTACGAACAAGCGATACTTGATTTGAAAAAAGGATTGTCGTATACCTATCAAGCGAATAAAGTAAATTTGTCTGATTTTGAAATTCAAGTGATCAGTTGTATCGGTAGTACGTATAGCAGTATTGGGAAAATCAACGAAGCTGAGAGATACTTGAAATTAAGCATACATTATTTTCATAAATTACCAAATGAACGAGTGACAGCAGAATTAACAAAGATATTTTATAATTACTCCAAATTTTTAACGGATCAAAAGCGTCTGGAAGAAGCACAAATATATATTGATCAGGGAATCGTTTGGTCAAGGCACAAAAATAGTTACTACTATTTAAGTGAATTGTTTCAATTAAAAAGTCAATTGTTAGTTGTAAAAGGAGATCAAGAAAAATCTGATGAATACCAGGTTTTATCTGAACAAATCCGTCGTATCGAAACAATTAAAATCTAACGAAAGTTAAGTAAATTTTTTTAGAAAAGGTCTACACCATTCTTGACTTTAACTGATTTTAAGAGTACGTTTAAAGTAGAAAATTAAAGAAAGAAGGATGAAGATGAGAACGTTTATCTTTGCTGAAAAGTTCTTTTTAAAAAGCGATGTAAAAGGACCTGGTTATTTAGAAATCACAGATGGTTTATTTGGAGACTTTTATAAAGAAGTACCTGTGAATGATGCAAAAGTAATCAAAGAAGAAGGAAAATGGATTGCACCTGGTTTGGTGGATACACATATTCATGGCTATATGAATCATGATGTGATGGATAGTGACGCAGAAGGCTTGAAAGTTATGTCTGAAGGTTTATTATCTTGCGGTGTTACGTCATTTTTACCAACTACTTTAACGTCAAGTAAAGAACGCTTGAAAGATGTAGCTAAAACGATTGGTGAAGTGTATCAAGAAGTTCCTGGTGCAAAAGTCCAAGGAATCTATTTTGAAGGTCCTTTCTTCACTGAAGAACATAAAGGCGCTCAAAATCCAAGTTATTTTAGTGACCCAGATTTAGCAACATTTAATGAATGGCAAGAAGCTTCTGGCGGCTTGATTAAAAAAATTGCATTGGCTCCAGAACGTAAAGGCGTCAAAGAATTTGTTAAAGCTGTAACAGAAGAAGGAGTCGTTGTGGCTTTAGGTCATAGTGATGCAACGTTAGAACAAGCAACGGATGCAGTAGAATC
Source organism: Enterococcus ureasiticus (assembly GCF_001730285.1). GTDB lineage: Bacteria > Bacillota > Bacilli > Lactobacillales > Enterococcaceae > Enterococcus_L > Enterococcus_L ureasiticus. The sequence continues at coordinate 494,901 of NZ_MIJZ01000001.1, read as the reverse complement.
TGGCGCTAGTGTTTTTGTACATGCATATAATGGCATGCGTGGCTTGAATCATCGTGAACCAGGAATGGTCGGTGCGTTAATGTCATTGAAACATGTTTTTTCTGAATTGATTTGTGACGGACACCATGTTCATCCAAATGCAGCAGATATTTTAATGGAAAAAGCTGGGCATGATCATGTAGCTTTAATCACTGACTGTATGATGGCTGGTGGAATGCCAGACGGAAATTACAATCTGGGTGAATTTCCAGTTGTCGTTAAAGATGGTACAGCTCGTTTAGAGTCTGGAAACTTAGCTGGCAGTATCTTGAAATTAAAAGAAGCAATCAAAAATGTTGTTGACTGGGAAATTGCGACACCAGAACAAGCAATTATGATGGCAACATTAGTGCCAGCAGTTAGTTGTAGAATCGATGATAAATGCGGAATGATCGCTAATGGACGTGATGCGGACTTTATCGTATTGAATCCAAATATGGAATTAGACGCAACTTATTTAGATGGGGTAGAACGTTACCGCGCATAAATAAATAAATAAATAAATAGGCCGAGACAACAATATCTGTTCGGTTATAGAGGATGATGCAAAACGATTTTTAAGTTTTGTTTCATCCTCTTTTTTTCCTAATCAGGTTTCATGTAAATAAAAATGAACAATTTAAAAAAGCTCTTCACACCAAAAATCTGTATGATATAATCATTTGGAAGGGGAGTTGACCAATGAGAAATAAAGTAAAAAAAGACGTATCATTTTCAGTGACAGATGTGAAACAGTCTCCTATGACAATCTTTGAAGCAGCAAAAGAAGCAAACGCAGGTGTATATATTTACAATAGAAATAAAGTCGCTGGCGTGATGTTGACTGCTGAACAATATGAATCGTTGATCAAGAAAAAAACGATTGAGCAAGGTCAAGATGTAAAAATAACACAATTAAATCAGAAGATACGTCAAAAGATTGCATTTGGTTCTCTAATATCTACTAAAAATTTAGATGATCACTTAGTATCATTAGGTTTTATAACTAGAAAAATTGAAACAGATGACTATAGTGAAATGATGAATGAATTGAATGAAACTGGAAAAATCGACTATCATTTACAGAAAAAAGAGGATCGTACGAATATTTTTGCTGAAGTGATTGGGGAACAGAGCAACCAATCTCATTTGTCAGATAAACTGATCGTGAAAAAAATCCATCTTAGAATAGACTAAATTATTGATTTGAATATCAGATGATGTGTACATAACTTGTGAAAGTTTGTCCACATCTTTTTAGTATTGGCTTGGAGCTGTCAAAGTAGAAAAAATGACTGGAACCGAAAGCCTTATGCTTTGTTCCAGTCATTAAAGTTTATTGATCGTTTAAATCTAAATACCGTTCTAAATAATCCGCTAAGCCATCTTCATCATTGGTTTTTTCAGTAACGTCATTTGCTACAGATTTGATTTTGTCAGTCGCATTTTTCATAGCAACGCCCCAACCAACGTAATCTAGCATTTCTTCATCATTATGTTCATCACCGAATGCGATAATATCTGAACGCTTCACATCTAAGTACTTAGCAACTTGCTCCACACCTTTGGCTTTTTGTATCCCTTTAGAGACAATTTCTAAAATGGGTGTAGGTCCGCCCCAAGTTCTAACATCTACATAATCTCCATATTGTTTCATTAAAGAGTCCGAAACGAGTGCTGCTTGATCTTTTGAAGTCCGAACCATCATTGAAGTTGGATCCGTAATCAAATTTTTAGCTGTCAAAAGATTGCTTGATGTAGCTTCTGAGGCAAAAAATGCTGAATCAAAGTAATCTAAACTATCGATGTAAAATGTCTCTTTATTTTCAGCAGCGACAAAATCAAGATTTAAGGCTTTCTTTTGAGATAAAATATCGAAAACCAAGTCTCGTTTTATTCCCGTTTCTTGTTCATCCGCCCATTGCTTTTCAGGCATATGAACAAGTGCACCATTGAAGTTGACCATTGGAGTAGCTAAGCCTAATTGGCGATAAAACTGACCACTCATTCGGTATGGACGACCAGTGACGATGCTGACATAGTGACCATGCTTCATCGCTTTTTTTAATGCTTGTTCCGTTGTTTCACTGATCAATGAGTGTGCATTTAAAGTTGTACCATCTAAATCGATTGCAATTAATTTTTTCAAAATCGTTCCTCCCGGAAATTTTTCTTAAGCTTAGTCTAGCACAAAAAAACAGAATAACAAGTTTTCAAGAAAATTTTAGAAAAAATTTTCTTTATGATACACTAGATGGAAAAGGGCGGTGAAAAGTTTGATTCAAATGTATCGTTGGTCAATTCGAATAGCAACGGTCGTCTATTGTTTATATATGCTATTTTTTGCTAAAATGTATCATTTTATGGCGTTGAATGTCTTGTTAGGCTATATTCCGCTTGAAATAAGTTTTCATTTTAAGAAAGTGAGCAATAAAGTGTTTCTTTTATTAGGAATGATGTGGTTATTATTTTATCCAAATGCACCTTATTTGTTCACAGATTTTTTCCATTTAGAACGTTTATCTATTTATCAAGGAATGAATCAAATATTTGGTCAGTCGTTGTCTGCTTGGGTTTCTTTTTGCTTGTTGACAATCGGAATTTGTGTGTATGGCTTTTTAGGAATGGCAACTGTATTGACGACACTTAATGAAGCGTTTCGAAGAAATATTTTGAATAAGAAATGGCAAGGAATTTTCTTTGTTTTGATTGTTAATTTATTATCAAGTTTAGCTATTTTTGTCGGGCGCTTCGATCGTTTACATAGTGTCCACTTATTTACTAGGCCTATTCAGACGCTTCAGACTATTTTTTTGACGTGGTCAGTGGATAAAGGGTTATTTGTCGTTATGTTTACAGTAATGCAGCTTATCTTACTAGCAACTATCGTTGGCTTGACAGGATTAGAATTGATTGATAAAGATGAAAAGCTGTATTGACAGTGTGTGAGGAAATTGTTACTCTTTAACTAAGTGTTTTTGGAAATAATTGAAGAGGAGTTATCAAAATGAAAAAGTGGCAAAGCTCTTTGTTGACTATTTTATTTACTATTGGGGGAATCAGCAGTAGCGTAGTGGGGACTAGTATAGCTACTGATGCACAAACGATTAACGGAACAGATAATAATAAGCAGTCGGTGGAACAACGATCACAAGAAGAGAAAATTCCTTTTCAGATTTTAGGAATCAATGATTTTCATGGAGCCTTGAACACGACAGGATCTTTTTTTGATGATGAAGGTACTAAAGTTGCAGATGCAGGGACGGCTTCGTTGTTAGCGGGTTATTTGAATCGTGCGCAAGAACAATTTAAAACCGCTAATAATGGCGCACAAACGTTACGTGTACACGCTGGAGATATGGTAGGAGCAAGCCCTGCAAGTTCAGGTCTGCTTCAAGATGAGCCAACGATTAAAATACTGAATCAAATGGATTTTTCTGTAGGTACTATAGGGAATCATGAATTTGATGAAGGACTTCAAGAGTTCAATCGAATCATGATCGGTGAACAGCCCAAAGAGGATCCGTATGGTATTTTAATGACTTATCCACGAGAAGCATCAAAAACTGAGATCGTAATCGGTAATGTCGTTAAAAAAGGAACGGAAGAAATTCCTTTTGGTTGGAAACCTTACACAATCAAAGAAGTGGGAACAGTAAATAATAAAGTAAAAGTTGGTTTTATCGGCGTTGTTACAACAGAAATTCCTAATTTAGTTTTAAAAGAACATTATGAAGCGTATGATTTTTTAGATGAGGCTGAAACAATCGCTTACTATTCTAGTCAACTAAAAAATCAAGGTGTGAATGCAATTGTCGTGTTAGCCCATATTCCGGCTACTAGTAAAGCTGATAAAGTAAATGGTGAGGCCGCTGATATTATGAATGAAGTTGCTAAAATCTATCCTGAACATAGCGTAGATGCATTTTTTGCAGCTCATAACCATCAATATACAAACGGTGTAGTCAACAAAACAAGAGTTGTTCAGTCTACGGCTCAAGGCAAAGGCTATATTGATTTGCAAGGGACACTAGATCCTAAGACCAAAGATTTTGTCGATACTCCTAAAGCAAAAGTTTTACCAGTCGATCCAGCCGCAAAAGACGCGCCTAAGATTGACGAAAAAGTTGAAGCAACTGTAAAAGATGCTGAAAAGCGAGTAGCTCAGGTAACGAATAAGAAAATTGGAACAGCTAAAGAAAACGGTGCAATCACTCGGGAAATTAATGAGTCAAAAGAATCCCCACTAGGTAATTTGATTACTGATGGTCAAGTTGCGATGGCTAAGGCACAGGGAATCGATGCTGATTTTGCTATGACCAACAATGGCGGGATTCGTGCTGATTTAGCAGTTGGAGAAAATCGGGATATTACATGGGGAGCGGCTCAGGCAGTGCAACCGTTTGGAAATATCATGCAAGTAGTCGAAATGACCGGTGCACAAGTTGAACAAGTCCTGAATGAGCAATACGATGAAGAAGGACGTTATTTCTTGCAAATTTCTGGTTTGTCCTATACGTATGTGCCAACTGAAGATCCAAATCAACCATTCAAAGTCCAAGATATGCATAAAAAAGACGGTACTCCGATTCAGGCAGATCAAACATACCTAGTTGTGATCAATGACTTTTTATTTGGTGGAGGCGATGGTTTCTCTGGATTTACTGGTGCTAATTTAGTGAATGCGATTAAGCCGGATACAGAGACATTTATTGGGTATATTGAAAGTAAAGAAGCTGCTGGGCAGCTGATCGAAGCGTCAATTGAAGATCGTAAAAAATTAGTCGATTCGACAACCCCTGTAGATCCCGAAGTACCTGGGGTGCCAGATTCAAAAGAGGATGAAGACAAAATCAAAAAAGCGACAATTTTTGATCCTTTATATGAAGACGACGAACTCTTGAGAGGTGTTACGCTGCAAAATGCGACAATTTTACTTTATGTTGGAGACTTTCTTCAATCAAATACAAGAACAGCAGAACTTCCAGAAGCTGATTTAGCTGGACAGGCTGATTCAGAAGGTCGTATTAAAATCAATGTGACTTCATTGAAACTCAAAGGGAAAAAGAAATTGACTGCAGTAGTATTGGATGAAGAAAAAAATAAAGTTACTTTTCCAATAGAAATTTTACCTAAGGAAAAAGTGATTTTAGAAACGTCGAATCCCAAAGAGCTTTCTAAAACAGAGGCTAAAAAAGAATTGCCTAAAACAGGTGAACAACAATCTAAACTTACAATTTTATTTGGGGCAATGGCAATTAGTACGAGTGTTCTTGTTTTATTGAAACGAAAAATTCTATAGAATAAAAAAGCTTTTACAGTTGTGATTTCCATTCAGCGGCTGTAAAGCTTTTTTTATAATGACGGGGATTCAAATCAATATGAATCCTCTTAAAGCTATATTATACTTAATATTACAAATAAAAAGTAAAGCAATAGCTACAAATCAAAGGGGAGTATTATATGAAAAAAGATAAGTATCACATTGTATTGATTGCATCTCTAGTTCTTTTATTTATTGTTTCGAATTTTTTACTCTTTATTTTAGGTGAAACTTCTAAAAATATAACAGTCAATATATTATATGGGCTTGCTTTTGTTCCAGTTGAGGTGTATGCAACAGTTTTCTTATTAGAACGTTTTTTAAACAGACGTGACAGAATACGCGAAGAGTTACGAGAGGATTCTGACTATTTTTCGATTGCAAAAGAAGCACAAGAACAACTAATATGGTCAATCAAACAAGGTATATTGGAAAATTTCATGGGCACTACTTCGGATGTAGAGTCAAATTTTGAATTACTGTATCAAGAAAGAAAAAAAATTTTGACAGTTGATCTGTGGCAAAAAAATCTACTCAAGGAACACTTGTTGATTTCTTCGAAGAAATATATGATTGATGAGGATCAATTTAAAGAAAAAGATGTAACAGCTTTAGAACTTTCCACAGAAGTAGGGGAATATATCACGAAGGAAATCACTGAGTTTTATTCTATCTATCTGAAATTTATTCCGTTGGATATTTTTAAAGAACTTCATGGTATTTACAAAGTATTAGAATTAAGTATTATTTTCAGCGATAACCCATATGTTTTTAAAACAAAACAGCAACTGATCGAGCAACAAAGAAAAGGTGAACTAGAAATAAAAGATTACGAAGAGTTGTCTAGAATTTCACAACAATTGATTGAAGCGATTTATCAGCATTTAAAAGAAATCGATTTCATGACAGAAGAACACTTTACAGAGTTTTCAAAGGAAAAAAGTAATAAATGAACTGAAAAAAGCGAGCGTTAAAACACGAACGTTAAAAAGATAAAATAGGATTAAAGTTAATATTTTGTTGAAAAGAAGAATACTCTACCTTATACTTTAAAAGTATTGATCAGGAAACAGGAACATGGACTTATTATTTACGAAGAGTTGGTTCTGTAAATAATCATTTTAACAGGCGAACTGAATCATCCTGATAAAATTTTTGAGTAAAAAGGGAGAGAGACACTTTCATGGAAAAGTTTTTCAAATTAAAGGAAAACAAAACAACTATTTCAACCGAAATGGTGGCAGGAGTAACGACATTTTTTGCGATGAGCTATATTTTATTCGTGAATCCGTCGATCTTATCACAAACAGGGATGCCATTTCAGGCAGTATTTTTAGCAACGATCATTGCATCGATCATTGGAACCTTAATCATGGGACTGTTTGCGAACGTTCCTTATGCTCAAGCTCCAGGTATGGGATTGAATGCCTTTTTCACCTTTACAGTCGTTTTTGGTTTGGGCTATACGTGGCAGCAAGCATTAGCAATGGTATTTATCTGTGGATTGATCAATGTTTTGATTACGGTCACAAAAATACGTAAATTGATTATCAAAGCTATACCTGAAAGCATGCAGCATGCGATTGGCGGCGGTATTGGAATTTTTGTTGCCTATGTGGGAATCAAGAATGCAAAATTATTAGATTTTACAGTTCAAGCAGAACCTACTAAGGGTGTTGTTAATGGTGATAGTATTGTTCCTGCCTTGGGAAATTTTAACAATCCAGAAATTATATTAGCAGTTATTGGTTTAGTTTTAACCACGATCTTGGTTGTGTTAAATGTTCGAGGGGCTATTTTAATTGGTATCGTGGCTACGACACTCATTGCAATACCATTAGGTGTCGTTGATTTGTCAGCGATTGATTGGCAAGCAAATTCTTTAGGGAATTCTATTAGTGAATTAGGAACGACTTTTGGTGCGGCATTTGGAGCTGATGGTATGCAGTCATTATTCAGTGATGCATCAAAAATTCCTCAAGTGTTGATGACAGTTATTGCGTTTAGCTTGTCAGATACATTTGATACGATCGGCACCTTTATTGGAACAGGCCGCCGTACAGGAATATTTTCTAAAGAAGACGAGCTGGCACTGGAGGACAGTAAAGGATTTTCTACAAAAATGGATAAAGCATTGTTTGCAGATGCAATTGCAACATCGATCGGTGCAGTTTTTGGAACGTCTAATACTACGACTTATGTGGAAAGTGCTGCAGGAATTGGTGCTGGTGGACGGACGGGTCTAACGTCAGTCGTGGTAGCTGCCTTGTTCGCTTTAAGTAGCTTGTTTTCACCTCTGATTGCCATCGTTCCTGCACAAGCAACTGCTCCAGCATTGATTTTAGTAGGTGTGATGATGCTTGCTTCTTTTAAGGATATTGAATGGACCAATTTAGAAGAAGCAGTTCCAGCATTTTTCGCGTCAATTTTTATGGGTTTATGCTATAGCATTTCTTATGGTATTGCTGTAGGATTCATTTTTTATGCAGTAGTTAAAGTCGCAAAAGGGAAATTCAGAGAGATTTCACCAATTCTTTGGGTAGTTAACGCTCTGTTTATTTTGAACTTCGTTATTTTGGCTATTTTATAAGTCATTCTTGATTGATAAAAGAGTTACTTTTGATCCCACCGTTTATTCTGATTCCTTGAGGCTAGTGCATAACTCCGCGAGTTATATATTAGCCTCTTTTGTGTGCTTATGTAAAATTTTTTGAGAGATTGGGAAATTTGGAGTATAGTTAATAGTGAAGAACTTGTGAGGTGTGCATTAAGATGAAAATTGAGTGGAAAAAGAATTTGATGGTTGCCTGGTTAGGCTGTTTTTTTACTGGCGCAAGTATTAGTTTAGTGATGCCATTTATTCCTGTTTATGTTGAACAGTTGGGAACACCTAAGAATCAGGTTGAGTTGTTTTCTGGACTTGCCATATCTGTTACAGCATTTGCAGCTGCGATCGTAGCTCCGATATGGGGAAATTTAGCGGATAGAAAAGGCAGGAAGCTGATGATGATTCGAGCAGCTGCTGGAATGACAATCACAATGGGCTCGTTGGCATTTGTACCAAATGTTTATTGGCTTTTGATCATGCGTTTTTTTAACGGCATACTTTCTGGGTATATTCCAAACGCAACGGCAATGATTGCATCGCAAGCACCGAAAGAAAAAAGCGGTTGGGCATTAGGAACTCTTTCAACAGGAGCAATTGCTGGAAACTTGATTGGACCATCGATTGGCGGTGCGTTGGCACAATGGTTTGGGATGGAAAATGTTTTTATCATCACAGGAGTTGTGTTGTTGATTACAACGCTGTTAACAATTTTTATGGTAAAAGAAGATTTCCAGCCAGTCGAGAAGAAAGATTTGTTAAGTACAAAAGAAATTTTTTCAAAGATGGACCACGTTTCTATTTTGATTGGATTGTTCATTACAACGTTGATCTTACAAATTGGGGTTACAAGTATTAGCCCGATTTTAACGTTATACATTCGTTCATTGAGCCATGATACTGGCAATATTTTATTCATTAGTGGTTTAATTGTTTCAGTTGCAGGAGTGTCAGCGGTGATTTCTTCACCAGTCTTAGGTAAATTAGGGGATAGAATCGGGAATCACAAGGTGTTATTAGCTGGTTTGATGTTATCGATGATTTGTTATATCCCTATGGCTTTTGTTAAAACGCCTTTTCAATTAGGATTATTACGTTTCTTCCTAGGATTTTCAACAGGAGCTTTAATGCCGTCAATCAATACGCTGATCAGCAAAATTACACCGTCTGAAGGTGTTAGTCGCGTTTACAGCTATAATCAAATGTTTAGTAATTTCGGGCAAGTCTTGGGTCCGATGATTGGATCAACCGTGGCTCATGGTATGGGCTATAGCGCAGTATTTATTGTAACGGCTTGTTTTGTACTAGGAAATATTTGCTTATCATTGTTCAATTTTCGAAAAATTTTAAATAAAAGTCTCTAAACAGTTGAAAACATAAAAAAACCAGTTACAATGTTTGTAGTAACTGGTTTTTTTATAATCATGATTTTCAAGTAACAGACGGCAAGTCAAAAGCTATTTTCGAAAAATTAGCTTAAGGCAACAGCCTCAGAGTTATTGAGCACTTTTAGTGGTTTCTTTTTTTGGTAATGCGAATTGACCAATCAATAAGATAATCACGCCGGTAGTCAATGACATAATTGTTGTCAGCATAAAATCGTAAGTTCCGCCATTTAAGGCACCGCCGATATAACCGACTACTTGTCCTAGTAAAAAGGACCACAACAATACAAGAATGTAACGCATGGATTGCACCTCTTTTCTAGCTATAGTTTAGCACAATTTTTATAAATGTAAAGAAAATGAAAGTTACATTTTTGATTTAAAACCATCACATGTAAAAAGGAGATGTCCTATGCCCTTTCCACAATTATATACAATTACTTCTTATTCATTACTATCCAGTACTATTCGTATTCAAGAATTAGTGCAACAAGCAAAAAAACTAGGCTATACGACCCTAGGAATCACTGATATCAATGTACTTCATGGGGCAATCGAATTTTTTGAAGCCTGCAAAAGGGAAGCAATAAAACCGATTATTGGTTTAACATTAGAATATACGCCGCAAAAATCTGAACAAACTGCTCAGTTATTACTGTATGCAAAGGATTTGGATGGGTACCAAAACTTGATGCGAATTTCCACTGCAAAGATGACTAGTGAAAGAATCTTTTATTTAGATGAAATCAAAGAACATTTAGCTCATTTGTTTGCTGTGATGCCGTCTGATAAAGGAGAAGTGGCTTTTGCTTTAAAAAGAAGTGAAGTAGAGGCTACTGAAAGTTTAGAGCAGTTAGTGCAATTATTTGACCCGTCGTCTTTTTTTGCAGGAGTTTCATTGACGTGTAACCCAGAAACAGATCCAGCACTTTTTAAGTTTTACGAAGAAAAAAATCAACCACTCCTTGCTTTACAGGAAACTCGTTATTTAAATCGGGAAGACGGTTTTGCATTGAAAGTATTGGCACACATCAATGAAGGACAACAAATGACGTTGAACGCTGAGGAAACAGAAATCGAAGGTCCTTTTTATTTAAGAAATCAGACAGATGCAGCAGAACAATTACTTGTGAAGGCGAATAAACATGCCCTTCACAATGCGGAAACACTGGCTGATTCTTGTGCTTTGGAGATTCCATTACATCAACGTTTGCTACCACATTATCCGATCCCAGAAGGGAAGCAAGCAGGAGAATTTTTAAAAGACTTATGCTTGAAGAAGTTACCTGAACGTATCTCAAATGTTTCAGCTGTTTATGAAGAACGGTTAGCAAAAGAGCTTGATATCATCCATACAATGGGGTTTGATGATTATTTCTTGATTGTCTGGGATGTGATGGCCTTTGCTCATGAGAGAAAAATCGTGACGGGTGCGGGGCGTGGTTCTGCTGCCGGATCTTTGGTTTCATATGTTTTATCGATCACAGATGTCGATCCAATCAAATACGATTTACTCTTTGAACGATTCCTAAATCCAGAAAGACATTCCATGCCTGATATAGATTTAGATATTCCAGATAATCGTCGTGAAGAAGTGTTGCAGTATGTTCGTGAAAAATATGGGCATTACCATATGGCACAGATTGCTACTTTTGGTACGATGGCAGCGAAAATGGTTTTAAGAGATGTTGCTAGAGTTTTTGGATTATCTCAAAGTGAATCAAATCGTTGGTCCAATGCTGTACCTAGCGCATTGAAAATGACCTTGAAAACAGCTTATGCTGATTCAAAAAATCTTGTAGAATTAGTAAATTCATCAGAGACAAATCGCTTGTTGTATGATACAGCAGTTCGTTTAGAAGGATTGCCCCGCCATGTTTCAACCCATGCAGCGGGCGTGGTGATCAGTGATTTGGATCTTTTAGATATCGTTCCATTACAGCCAGGTTCAAATGATATTTTCCTGACGCAATTTACAATGAATGATGTTGAAAAAATTGGTTTGCTAAAGATGGATTTCCTAGGGTTAAGAAACCTATCGATCATTGATGACACAATCAAGTCGATCAAACGAGTCTACAAAAAAGAAGTAATTTTAAATCAAATTCCTTTAGATGATGAGTTGACGTTATCTTTATTTAGACGAGGAGAAACGAGCGGTGTTTTCCAATTTGAATCAGCGGGTATCCGAAATGTTTTACGGAAACTCGGGCCAACAAGTATTGAAGATATAGCAGCTGTTAATGCCTTGTATCGTCCAGGACCAATGCAAAATATTGATTTGTTTATTCGCCGAAAAAAAGGCCAAGAACCGATCGATTACCCAGATGCTGTTTTAGAACCGATTTTGAAGAATACGTATGGTGTTATTGTGTATCAGGAACAAATCATTCAAGTTGCGTCTACAATGGCTGGATTTAGCCTAGGACAAGCGGATATTTTACGACGTGCGGTTAGTAAAAAGAAAAAAGATGTACTGGATGAAGAACGCAAACATTTTGTTGAAGGTGCCATGAAACAAGGGCATAGCGAGGATGTTGCAATGACGATTTACGATTACATCGAGCGTTTTGCTAACTATGGATTTAACCGATCTCATGCGTTTGCTTATTCTTTTATTGGGTTTCAAATGGCGTACTTAAAAGTTCATTTTCCGGGAGCTTTTTATGCAGCGATTCTTCATTCAGTAAGACATAATCCGACTAAAATCAAAGAATACATCGGAGAAGCACGTAAAAATAAAATGGTGATCATGCAACCATCCATCAATTCTAGTCAATATAGCTTTTACTTAAATAATGATGACCAAATCATGTTTGGTTTTAGCTCATTGAAAGGGATACGCAGAGATTTTATTCAAAATATCATAGATGAACGTAAAGAACGAGGGCCGTTTAAATCTTTTGACCAATTTTTGTTACGTATCGACCGAAAGTGGCTGAAAGCTGAAAATATCCAACCGCTGATTGCGATCGGAGCTTTTGATGAATTGCAAGCGAATCGCCGTCAGTTAGCAGTTAGTTTAGATAGTGAAATTCAAAATATCATCTATAGTGGCGGCAGTATGAATCTTTTAGAAGATACACTAAAACTAAAAGAAGTAGAAGTTGCCGATTACTCATTAGAAGAAAAATTAGAACAAGAAGAGCAATATTTAGGCGTTTATTTATCAGGTCATCCTACAGAGGAGTTCAAAAAAACGCGTTTAGCCAAACAAGTGATGTTAGTCAGCGATGTAGTAGAAAATCAAACAGCTCGTTTATTGATTTATGTAAAAGATATTCGAGTGATTCGCACGAAAAAAGGGGAACAGATGGCTTTTGTTGAAGGGGATGATTTAACGGGTTCATTATCGTTGACACTTTTTCCAATGGTTTTCAGAACGCTTCGTCAAACTGTTGAAAAGAACCAAGTTTATTTCGTGGAAGGAAAAATAGAAAAAAGTAATTATAATCAAGAACTTCAATTATTGGTAAACCAGATTGAAAAAGCCAGTGATATTGAAAATAGTATTAGTGCAACAACTTGTTATTTAAAAATTATTGAAGCAAAAGATCAAAAAGAGGTTCTGCAAAGTATTCACGAAGTGATTCAAAAACATAGAGGCAACACGCCAGTCATCATTTATTTTGAAAAAAATGGAAAGAAATTAGTTTTGGGAGAAGAGAATTGGTTAGCGGATACAGTAGATGCAAAAGAACAACTAGAGGCGATTTTAGGTGGTCAAAATGTTGTTTTCAAATGATTTACGGTAAAATATACTAATTGTTTTCATCTTTTTTCAATTATTTCTTCTTAAATCAAGACATTTTGCACTATTAATGGTAAAATGAGTGACGTAATATTTTTGAGTAATGAATAACTGTAACAAAACATGTTGCAGCTTAAAAGTATATTATATGAGGTGAAAGAACGAATGAAACGTATCGGTATTTTAACCAGTGGGGGAGACGCCCCAGGAATGAACGCTGCAATTCGTGCAGTAGTACGTAAAGGAATTTTTGATGGAATCGAAGTTTATGGGATCAACTACGGTTTTGCAGGTTTGGTGGCAGGAGATATCCGCCGTCTAGATATTGCTGATGTTGGTGACAAAATTCAACGCGGGGGAACATTCTTATATTCTGCCCGTTATCCAGAATTCGCAACAGAAGAAGGTCAATTAAAAGGGATCGAACAATTGAAAAAATTCGGCATCGAAGGATTAGTTGTTATCGGTGGAGACGGTTCTTACCATGGCGCAATGGCTCTTACAAAACGAGGCTTTCCAGCTGTAGGTATTCCAGGAACGATTGATAATGATATTCCAGGGACTGATTTTACGATTGGTTTTGATACAGCAATCAATACAGTTTTAGAATCGATTGACCGTATTCGTGATACCGCAACTTCACATGTACGTACATTCGTTATTGAAGTAATGGGACGTGGTGCAGGCGATATAGCTCTTTGGTCAGGTGTTGCCGGTGGCGCTGATGAAATTATCATTCCAGAACATGACTTTGATATGGTCAACGTTGCCAAGCGTATTAGAGAAGGCCGTGATCGTGGTAAAAAACACTGCTTGATCATTTTAGCCGAAGGTGTTATGGGCGGAAACGAATTCGCTGATAAATTGTCTGAGTATGGCGATTTCCATACGCGTGTGTCTATTTTAGGACACGTTGTTCGTGGCGGTTCACCAAGTGCTCGTGACCGTGTGTTAGCGAGTAAATTTGGCTCATATGCTGTTGAATTATTGAAAGCAGGAATTGGCGGACAATGTATCGGTATGCTTGACAACAAAGTTGTTTCAGCGGATATCGTTGATACATTGGAAAATCACAAACATAAACCTGACTTATCACTTTATGATTTAAATCAAGAGATTTCTTTCTAAGGATAAGCTTAAAAATTGAGCTATCTTAAGTATCCCTTGAGGAAAATAGATAATCTTCAAGACGTATAAACAAAAATGGAATAGGAGCGTTTGGTAATGAAAAAAACGAAAATCGTATGTACGATCGGACCAGCTAGTGAAACAGTTGATATGCTAGTAAACTTAATGAATGCAGGAATGAATGTTTGCCGTTTGAACTTCTCACATGGTGATTTTGAAGAACATGGCAACCGCATCAAAAATATTCGTGAGGCTGCAAAAATTACAGGGAAACGCGTAGCAATCTTACTTGATACAAAAGGTCCTGAAATCCGCACAAACGAAATGGAAAATGGCGCAATCACTTTAAAAACTGGTGATTCAGTACGTCTTTCTATGACAGAAGTTTTAGGAACAAACGAAAAATTTTCAATTACTTATCCAGAATTGATCAACGATGTAAATGTTGGTTCTCATATTCTTTTAGATGATGGATTAATCGATTTAGAAGTAACTGATATCGATCATACTGCAAACGAAATCGTTACGCTCGTTAAAAACGAAGGCGTTCTAAAAAATAAAAAAGGTGTTAACGTACCTGGAGTTTCTGTAAACCTTCCTGGTATCACTGATAAAGATGCTGCTGATATCCGTTTTGGTATCGAACAAGGCGTTGATTTTATCGCGGCAAGTTTCGTTCGTCGTGCAACTGACGTTTTAGAAATTACTAGAATTTTAGAAGAAGAAAACGCAACTCATATCCAAATCATTCCTAAAATCGAAAACCAAGAAGGAATCGACAACATTGACGAAATCCTAAAAGTTTCTGATGGTTTGATGGTTGCTCGTGGTGACATGGGTGTTGAAATTCCAACTGAAGATGTTCCCGTTGTACAAAAAGACTTAATCAAAAAATGTAACGCTTTAGGTAAGCCAGTTATTACAGCAACTCAAATGCTAGATTCAATGCAACGCAACCCACGTCCAACACGTGCGGAAGCAAATGACGTTGCCAATGCAATCTATGACGGAACAGATGCAGTAATGCTTTCTGGTGAAACGGCTGCTGGGGATTACCCATTAGAAGCGGTTCAAACAATGGCTCGTATCGCAGTACGCACTGAAGAAGCGTTGATCAACCAAGATTCATTTGCATTAAAACTTTACAGCAAAACAGATATGGCTGAAGCAATTGGTCAATCAGTTGGACATACTGCACGTAACTTGGGTATCCAAACTATCGTTGCGGCAACTGAATCAGGACACACAGCTCGCATGATCTCTAAATACCGTCCAAAATCTCATATCGTTGCTATCACTTTCTCAGAACAAAAAGCTCGTAGCTTATCATTATCTTGGGGTGTTTATGCAACCGTTGCTGACAAACCATCAAGCACTGATGAAATGTTCAACTTAGCAACACACACTTCTCAAGAAGAAGGATTTGCAAGCGAAGGTGATTTGATCATCATCACAGCTGGTGTACCAGTAGGTGAAAAAGGCACAACAAACTTAATGAAGATCCAAATGATTGGATCAAAATTAGTTCAAGGTCAAGGAATCGGAGAAGCTTCTGTTATTGCTAAAGCAGTTGTAGCGAATACTGCTGAAGAAGCAGTAGCAAATGCAGTAGAAGGTTCTATTCTAGTTGTTAAAACAACTGACAAAGATTACATGCCTGCAATCGACAAAGCAATTGCTTTGGTGGTTGAAGAAGGTGGATTAACTTCACATGCAGCAGTGGTTGCAATTGCGAAAGATATTCCAGTAATCGTTGGTGCAACTGATGCAACGAACTTGATTTCTAATGATGAATTGATTACTGTTGATCCTCGTCGTGGTATTGTATACCGTGGCGCAACAACTGCAATCTAAAACTTTAATTATAGCTGTTAAAAGAGCGAGAATGAATCATGCAAAATGATTCATTCTCGCTCTTTTTTTATGTATGTTGAACAAACTTTCTTTAATTGTGAAATTATTCTCATAAAGACTTTTAAAACGATTTCATACATGTTAAAATATAATTGTTTCATATAATATAAAATATAGGAGTGATAAAATGAAAGCAGCTGTTGTAACAAAAGAAAATAATGGAAAAGTAGAAATCAAGGAAGTAGATATCAGACCGCTTGAAGCTGGTGAAGCTTTAGTGGATGTTGAATATTGTGGTGTTTGTCATACTGACCTACATGTAGCTCATGGAGATTTTGGTGAAGTGCCAGGGCGAGTGATTGGTCATGAAGGTATCGGGATCGTGAAAGAAATTGCTCCCGGTGTTGAAAGCTTAAAAGTAGGAGACCGTGTAAGTATCGCTTGGTTTTTTGAAGGATGCGGAACGTGTGAATATTGTATCACTGGCCGTGAAACATTCTGTCGTCAAGTGAAGAATGCTGGTTTTTCAGTAGATGGTGCGATGGCAGAACAATGTATCGTTAAAGCAGATTACGCTGTTAAGGTGCCAGAAGGATTGGATCCAGCTCAGGCCAGCAGTATTTCATGTGCAGGTGTTACATGTTATAAAGCAATCAAAGTTTCTGATGTAAAACCAGGACAATGGGTGGCTATCTATGGTATCGGCGGATTAGGCAACTTAGCGATTCAGTATGCTAAAAATGTGTTCAATGCTAAAGTAATTGCCGTTGATATCAATGATGATAAGCTAGAATTTGCCAAAGAATTAGGTGCTGATTTAGTTTGTAATCCATTAACAGATGGCGATGCAGGAGCATGGATTCAAGAGAATGTTGGCGGAGCGCATGCGGCAGTCGTTACGGCTGTTTCAAAAGTTGCCTTTAACCAAGCGGTAGATTCTGTAAGAGCTGCCGGGAAAGTTGTTGCAGTTGGACTACCTCCAGAAACCATGGATTTAGCAATCGTTAAAACAGTATTAGATGGAATTCAAATCGTAGGTTCATTAGTAGGAACACGTAAAGATTTAGAAGAAGCATTCCAATTTGGTGCAGAAGGCAAAGTAGTACCGGTTGTAGAAACACGTTGCCTACATGAAGTCAATGATATCTTTGAAGAAATGGAACAAGGAAAAATCAAGGGCAGAATGGTTGTTGATTTAAAAAAATAAAACAATTATAACTTAAAAAACAAATAGAATAACAAAGACCCTTAAAGAAAGATTTAAAATTCTGACTCTTAAGGGTCATTTTTTATAATAAAAAACTGAATAAAGTATTCTTTTAGGTACTTTGATAGCTTCTTAAAATAGATTCTGTTACTATTAATAATAGTATTTATACGCAATATACATTAGCTAAAATAATCAATGAGAGTGAAATGGGCGATGCAACTGGTCCGTTTTTCATCTCAATCTAAACGATTTATTTTATAAAAAAAGGTCATCTAATTTAGGAGGAGCAGTTATGAAAGAGAGTGCAAAAGCAGGTGTTTCATTTGGTTGTGTATTAGCATTAGTTATTTCGTACGTGAATTGGCACAGTATCCTTTGGGCAGTATTTCATGGTGCATTAGGCTGGTTTTATGTAATTTATTACGCAATTGTTTATGGCTTAAATTGAATAAAATATAAAGAGTACGTGAACTGGAAGCTCACTCGTCAGAAGAATGTGCTCAGTCTGGTTTAACTATCATAAAAGGACCCATTGCTATGAGCAATTGCTGAGATAAACTGTAAGATTAATGAGATTTCCATTTATTTCTGTTTGCTAAAAATTAAAAAAAATTTTTTAAACACGGGATTTTCAGAAAATTTCTGTTAATAAACGGCCAAATTATGCTATAATTACATAATTAAGATGGGAGGTTTAGTGCAAATGGAATCCATTTCAAAAGATTTTGCCGTTCAGCTGTTAAACGATGATGCACAAAGGATCATGATGTTGATCCGCAATCAAAAAAATAGCCTATGTATTTCCCAGTGTAAGGCTTTTGAGGAAGTCGTAGATACACAAATGTATGGTTTTTCTCGTCAAGTGACTTATGCCATTCGATTAGGTATTTTAAGTTCAAAAGAAGGACATCAATTGCTAAGTGATTTAGAAAAAGAGCTTAACCAATTATATAGTGACGTTTATGAGGAAACACAAGAAAAAAAAGAGATTGGCAAGGAGGTTTAAGCTTTGCCAAACAAGATTAAAAAGAGGCATCTGTTAGATTATAGTATTTTGATTCCTTACTTAGTCCTTAGTGCAGTGGGATTGATTATGGTTTACAGTTCAACATCCTCTTTACTAATATCTAAAGGAGAACCGCCGACAGGTATGGTTATAACCCAACTACAATTTTGGCTTTTAAGTTTGGTCGCAATGTTTTTTATCTATAAGATGAAAACGACTGTCTTTCAAATCAAAGGTTTTATCATGTTTGCAATTGTAGTCATTTCGGTTTTACTTTTGGCAGTTCGATTTACAACATTAGGGGCAGAGATCAATGGTGCTAAAGGTTGGATTCAAATTGGTACATTTTCAATGCAGCCAGCTGAGTATCTAAAAATAATGGTGATCTGGTATCTTGCCTATATTTTAGGACGAAGACAGAAGTATATCGACAAAGAATTTAAAAAGGCAGTATTTAGACCAATGCTTTTAGTCGGCTGTTTAATTTTCCTTGTTGCGATTCAACCGGATTTGGGAAATGCAGCAATTTTAACTTTATTGGTGATCATTATGGTACTAGCTAGTGGTGTTAATTACATGTATACATATCTGGTTGGTGGAGCTGGGATTTTAGGTAGTATTGCTGTCATCCAAACGTTACTTTTAACGGGAGGCAGTTTTATTCCTGAACGTTATCAATACGTGTATCAGCGCTTCGCTATTTTCTTAAACCCTTTTAAAGATGAACGAAATGCCGGTCATCAGTTGGCAAATTCTTATTATGCTATCAATAATGGCAGCTGGTTTGGAAAAGGCCTAGGAAATAGTATTCAGAAAAAAGGTTTTTTACCAGAAGCTCATTCAGATTTTATCTTTGCTATTACAATTGAAGAATTAGGCTTACTTGTATCATTGATTATATTGGCAATTTTGATGTTTATGATTGCTCGAATTATTTTAGTTGGTGTACGCTCTAAAAAACCATTTAACTCGTTAATGTGTATTGGTATTGGTTCAATGTTGTTATTACAGGTTTTTATCAATCTAGGCGGAATTACTGGAGTAATCCCACTAACAGGAGTAACTTTTCCTTTCCTAAGTCAAGGAGGAAACAGTGTACTGATCATTTCTATTGCGGTTGCTTTCGTATTGAATATCAGTGCAGATGAGAAAAAACAGAAGATGGACCAAGAATACCAATTACTTGGTAGTTAATAAATAAATGAAGGTCAATAAACGGGTAGGAGTGAAAGAATGAAAAAAGTTTTAGTAGCAAATCGTGGAGAAATCGCAATTCGAATTTTTAGAGCCTGTACAGAGATGCACATCGGGACAGTGGCAATCTATGCAGCAGAAGATGAATATTCAGTTCATCGTTTTAAAGCTGATGAAGCGTACTTAGTTGGTAAAGGGAAAAAACCGATCGAAGCCTACCTTGATATGGAGGACATTATCCGAATCGCTAAAAAATCTGGAGCTGATGCTATACATCCAGGGTACGGGTTTCTTTCTGAGAATTTAGAATTTGCTCGTCGCTGTAAAGAAGAGGGCCTTATTTTTGTTGGTCCGTCATTGCATCATTTAGATATTTTTGGAGATAAAATCAAAGCGAAAGAAGCCGCTGTAGCTGCTGGGATCTCATCAATTCCAGGTTCTGATGGACCGGTTGATACAGTAGAGGGCGTCTTGGATTTTGGTCGTACACATGGTTTTCCAATTATGATCAAAGCGGCACTTGGCGGCGGCGGCCGCGGTATGCGAGTTGCTCATGACGAAAAAGAAGCTAGAGAAGGTTATGATCGGGCAAAAAGTGAAGCAAAGGCAGCTTTTGGTTCTGATGAAGTCTATGTTGAAAAATATATTTCCAATCCAAAACATATTGAAGTACAAATTTTAGGTGATAATCATGGTAATGTGATTCATTTATTCGAACGTGATTGTTCGGTTCAACGTCGTCATCAAAAAGTCGTAGAAGTAGCTCCTTGTGTTTCAATGAGTGAAGAAAAACGGAAAGAAATCTGTGATGCTGCAGTTCAATTAATGAAGCATGTTCAGTATATCAATGCTGGAACTGTTGAATTTCTAGTTGAAGGGGATCAGTTTTATTTTATTGAAGTAAATCCTCGTGTTCAAGTAGAGCACACAATTACTGAGATGATCACAGATATCGACATTGTAGTATCCCAATTGCAAATCGCTCAAGGTCTCGATCTACATAAAGATATGAAGATCCCGCAACAAGAAAATATTACGTTAAATGGTGCAGCAATCCAATGCCGAATCACAACAGAAGATCCATTGAATCATTTTATGCCAGATACTGGTAAGATTGATACGTATCGTTCGCCAGGTGGTTTTGGTGTCCGTCTAGATGTCGGGAATGCATATTCTGGGGCTGTCGTTACTCCTTATTTTGATTCTTTGTTAGTAAAAGTTTGTACGCATGGATTTACGTTTGAAAAAGCGATTCAAAAGATGGAACGTAGCTTGAGAGAATTTAGAATTCGTGGTGTTAAGACGAATATTCCATTCCTACACAAAGTAATAGGTCATCCTGAGTTTCAGTCAGGTGAAGCGAAGACAACATTTATCGATAATACCCCGCAATTATTTGAATTTCCGAAATTAAGAGATCGCGGCAATAAAACGATGAAATATATTGGTGAAGTAACGGTCAATGGGTTTCCAGGTATCGAAAAATCAACGAAGAAATATTTTGATGCACCGCGTATTCCAACTGATTTAGAGTTACGCAGTGATTATGTGACTGCTAAAAATATTTTAGATAAAGATGGAGCACAAGGTGTCATCGACTGGGTCAAAAAACAAGACAATGTTTTATTGACTGATACGACATTTCGTGATGCGCATCAAAGTTTATTAGCTACTCGTGTAAGAACACAGGATTTCAAAGAAATTGCACGTTTAACAGGTGAAGGATTGCCAGAGCTATTTTCTAGTGAAATGTGGGGCGGTGCAACGTTTGATGTAGCTTATCGTTTCTTGAATGAAGATCCATGGCAAAGACTGCGCAAAATTCGTAAATTAATGCCGAATACATTGTTGCAAATGCTGTTTAGAGGATCGAATGCTGTTGGTTATCAAAATTATCCAGATAATGTTATCGAAGAATTTATTCAAGAGTCAGCCCGACAAGGAATTGATGTTTTCCGCATTTTTGATAGCTTAAATTGGCTACCGCAAATGGAAAAAAGTATTCAAACAGTTAGAGATACAGGGAAAATTGCAGAAGCTGCTATTTGCTACACTGGTGACATCAATGATCCGTCAAGAGCAAAATATAATGTTGAGTATTATAAAAATATGGCCAAAGAACTTGAAAAAATGGGTGCACATATTATTGCAATCAAAGACATGGCTGGTTTGTTAAAACCGCAGGCTGCCTATCGTTTAATTAGTGAATTAAAAGATACAACTGATTTACCGATTCACTTGCATACTCATGACACGAGCGGCAATGGTATTATCACTTATTCGGCTGCAACTAAAGCTGGAGTTGATATTGTAGATGTGGCTACAAGTGCAATGAGTGGGGCAACAAGTCAACCTAGTATGAGCAGTTTGTATTATGCTTTAGTTAATGGTGATCGTACACCTGATGTCAATATTGATAATACGCAAAAAATCAACCATTACTGGGAAGATGTCCGCATGTATTATCAACCATTCGAAAATGGTTTGAATGCACCGCAGACAGAAGTCTACATGCATGAAATGCCAGGTGGACAGTATTCTAATTTACAACAGCAAGCGAAAGCTGTTGGTTTAGGTCATCAGTGGGATGATATCAAAAAAATGTATCACACTGTCAACTTGATGTTTGGTGATATCGTAAAAGTGACGCCATCTTCAAAAGTTGTTGGAGATATGGCATTGTTTATGGTTCAAAATAATTTAACAGAAGAAGATATCTATGCTAACGGAGAAGAATTGAGTTTTCCTGAGTCGGTCGTTACGTTCTTCCAAGGAGATTTAGGTCAACCAGTAGGTGGATTTCCTAAAGATTTACAAAGAATTATTTTGAAAGGTCGTCCAGCTTTTACAGAAAGACCAGGAAGTTTAGCAGCACCTGTAAAATTTGATAAAGTAAAAGCAGAATTGGCTGAAAAAATCGGCTATGAACCTAAACTAGAAGAGATCTTGAGTTATTTAATGTATCCTCAAGTATTCTTAGATTATCGTACTTCTTATCAAAATTTTGGGGATGTTACATTATTAGATACGCCAACCTTCTTCCAAGGAATTAGACAAGGAGAATCTGTAGAAGTTCAAATTGAAAAAGGCAAGACATTGATCATCCGCTTAGATGAAATTGGTGATCCTGATATTGAAGGAAATAGAGTATTGTTCTTTAATTTAAACGGTCAACGCCGTGAAATAGTGATCAAAGATACTTCTATCAAATCTTCTGTTCAAGCAAAACGCAAAGCAGAACCAACAAACAAAGAGCAAATTGGCGCAACAATGTCAGGCTCAGTTCTCCAGGTTTTAGTTAATAAAGGAGATAAAGTTAAAAAAGGAGATGCTTTGTTAGTAACAGAAGCGATGAAGATGGAAACAACGATCGAAGCTCGCTTTGATGGGATTGTTGAACATATTTACGTTTTTGAAGAGGAACCGATTAGTTCTGGAGATCTATTAATAGAAGTAAAAGAAAATTAAACGAAAAGTGGGGAAAAGATGAACCGATTTTTAGCATTCTTAGGCGTTTTCTTTATAGTCCTAATAAGTGGCTATTTACAGCCAGTCTTTTTCCCTGCTGAAAAAATGCAGCAAGAAGCAGACCATGGGAGGCAAGTAGTCTCCCATACTGCTTTACCTTATGAAGAAATTCAAACTTCGGGTTATGCTGCGTACATAGGAAAAAAAACTGCTGATTTTGTAGTTGAGTTTGGCGAACCACTTGAAAAACAAAAGACAATGATGGGCTACGATCTATGGATATATGGAGAGAAAGATTCAGATTATCTAGAAGTAAATGTCCAAAATGAAAAAATTGCTGCAATCAAAGCATTCAATGACTCAAAAGAAACAACGCCATTTTCGATTGGTATGAAGTTGTCTGATGTTTCAGAGCTGATGACCATTTATTCAAATTTCGCATTTACATATAAAGAAAATAACTATAATGTGGAGTTAATGGAAGAGGATATGAATTATCGTCCCCTGATTGCTTTTGACAATAAAACGTTTGCTATTTTATTTTTCAATCATGGTACAGGAAAGCTTTCTGCAGTTACTTATTTAGATAAAAAAACATTATTGACATTGATGCCGTATCAATTGGTAGAAGGTGAAGTTTTGCCCTTTTTAGTAACAGAGCAGGCTTCAAGTTTTGATGCTATTAAAAGCAATCAAGTTATTAGAACAATCAACTTGTTAAAGCTTAAAGAAGGATTACCTACTTATCGTGTGAATACTGAAAGTCAAAAAAATGCTCAAAAGCTTTTTGATATCTTAAACAAAAATCAAAAAAGTGTGCTTTCGCTAGAACGAACAGAAATCTGGCAGTATAGCAAAGAAGAAATGAGCGCAGCCGCTATTTTTACACTGACAAATGATGAATACCAAAAATTATTGAAAATAGGTCAATTAGATAAGAAAAAAGCAACTGGCATGTATACCGAACCGGTTTATGATTCAACATTCACCGTGCTTTCTTGGTTTTCGGATTCGTTGTATCATTCCCGTTTTGCTCATCAAGAAAATGAAAACATTGGCGTTGCTTTCTCTAAAGCAAGTATGTTAGTCTTATTACAAGAGACAGAAAAAGAAATATCTCAAACAGAGGAAAGTGAATAAGTATGATAGTGACAGAAAAACTTTTTGAAATAGAAGATCAGACAGAAAAACTTGTTCAAACTATTTTAGCAAGTGAGAGCATTGAATCTTATAAAATAAATCGTCAGACAATGTATGCATCAAAAGATGTTCGAGAAAAACAAAAGGCATTTTTGGATGCAAAAGATTCATTTGAGCGAATCGAAGCTTATGGGAATCATGCACCAGATTTTCGGACCAAACAACGAGCGGTTCGTCAAGCAAAAAGAGCGCTGGATATGAGTGAAGAAGTTGCTGAATTTCGTTTTTCAGAAACCGAAGTTCAAACAATTCTAGATTTGGTGGGTATGGCTGTAGCAAAAACAATTTCAGCGGATATCAAAGTAGATGCTGGAAATCCATTCTTTGAAAAAGGAAAACACTCAGGTTGTGGAGGTAATTGTCATGCAAGTTAATGAAGAAAAAGAATTTACCATCCAAAAACGACGCTGTTTAGTTGTTTTTGTGTATAGTTTAAAGCAATTAAAGACATTGAAACGTTTTGGATTAATCCACTATGTATCTCGTCGGATGAAATATGTCGTTATTTATATGAATGAAGAAGATATTGAAACCTCTGAAGCTAAGATAAATGGTTTGCATTTTGTCCGTAAAGTAGAACGATCATATCGTCCTGATGTGGAAATGAATTTTGCTGAAAAAATTGGTACAAAAGCTGCTTACCAGTATGAGAAAGAAGAAGGATTTGAGGTCGAAGAGTTAAGTACTCAAATTCGTTTAGCTGAAAATGTGTAAAAATTGAGATGAAAAATGTGAAAGAACGTCAAACATTTTTCATCTTTTTTCTGTATATTTGATATACTATTAAAGTACATTAGGTGATCATGTAAAGGAGCGTTAAAAGATGCGGGTTATTTCTGGAGAATATGGGGGACGACGTTTAAAAGCTTTAGATGGCGATAATACACGTCCTACAACGGATAAAGTAAAAGAATCGATTTTTAATATGATCGGTCCATATTTTGATGGAGGAACTGTGTTAGATTTATATGCAGGTAGCGGTGGTCTCGCGATTGAAGCTGTATCAAGAGGGATGGATTTAGGGATTTGTATTGAAAAAAATTTCTCCGCAATTAAAATCATTAAGGAAAATATTGAAGTCACAAAAGAACCAGCGAAGTTTATCATCAAGAAAATGGATGCCAATAAGGCATTGGTGTTTTTGAAGGAAGAAAAAAAGACAATCGATTTGGTTTTACTAGATCCACCATATGCGAAACAGGAAATCGAAAAGCAAATAGAGCAAATGCTTGCTTATGATTTACTAAGTGAAAACGGGATCATTGTTTGTGAGACGGATAAATCTGTCGAGCTTCCCGAAACCATTGGTACATGTATAAAAACTCGCGAAACAACTTATGGTATCACGCAAATAACAATTTATAAACAGGAGGTAAGTGATGACTAAAATTGCTCTTTTTCCTGGAAGCTTTGATCCTTTGACAAATGGTCATTTAAATATGATCGAACGCAGTACAAAGATGTTTGATAAGGTCATCGTGGGTGTTTTTGTGAACACAAATAAAACGGCCCTTTTTACCTTAGAAGAAAAGCTTGTTTTAATTAAAGAAGCTGTCGCTCATTTAGAAAATGTGGAAGTAATCGTTCAAGAAACGACACTCACTGTTGATAGTGCTGCACGGTTGGGTGCTAACTTTTTAATTCGAGGAATAAGAAATGTCAAAGACTATGAGTATGAAAAAGATATTGCTACGATGAACCATCATTTAGCACCTGAATTAGAAACTGTTTTTCTATTGGCAGACGAAACCTATGCCCACGTAAGTTCAAGTTTAATAAAAGAAGTACTGAAATTTGGTGGAGATGTCTCTAAATATTTGCCAAAATCTGTTAATCAAGCACTAAATCAAAAGAATCGTGAGATGAAACCAAATGAAGAATGAACATAAAGAAAAAATATCGATCAAGTCGATGCTGCCTTTTGCAGTAGTTATATTGTTGATCATTATAATGATTTTCCCCATTCCTTATTATATTGAGGGACCCGGTACAACTGAGAATTTAAAAGATTTTGTGACAGTGAATAACAAAAAAGATTCAGAACCAGGTGCGTTTTATTTAACAACAGTCGGTGTTCGTAAAGCAACCTTAGGTTCAGCATTAAAAGCAAAATTTTCGGATTTTCAAGAATTGATTAGTAAAAAAGAATTGATGGGATCAAGTACAAGCAGTGAATACGATCGAATTCAGCAATATTACATGGATTCTTCAAAAAATGCTGCAATTGAGCAGGCACTAAAGCTCGCTGATGTCTTATATAAAATGAATTTTAAAGGTGTATACGTTTTAGCTATAGACGATAAGTCTAGTTTTAAAGGGAAAATTTCTGTTGGAGATACGGTTACAGGAATCGACGGAAAAACGTTTAAAAGTAGTGAAGAATTTGTGGACTATGTAAAAAAACAAAAGGTCGGACAAAAAGTTACTGTAAGTTATTTGCAAGATGGTAAGTCAAAAGAGGCAGAAGGTAAATTGATCGAATTGCCAACTGATAAAAAGGCAGGTATTGGAATTGGTCTGACAGATCACACAGAAATCGAGTCTTCCGTTCCTGTTGAAATCGATGCAGGAGATATTGGAGGTCCATCAGCCGGTCTGATGTTCACCTTAGAGACCTATGAGCAATTAACGCAAAAAGGAATTCGTAAAGGGCATAAAATCGCTGGGACAGGAACTATCAATACTCAGGGAGTCGTTGGACGGATTGGTGGTATCGACAAGAAAGTTGTCACTGCTAGCCAAAATGAAACAGAAATTTTCTTTGCTCCAGATGACGAAATTACTAAGGAAATGAAAAAAGCTGAACCAGGAATCAAAACCAATTACGAAGAAGCGAAGGCAGCTGCTGAAAAAATTGGAACAAAAATGAAAATCGTACCTGTAAAGAATGTGCAGGACGCTTTGGATTATCTTGAAACATTAAAAGAAAAATAAAAAAACAAGACAACGAAGTATTCAAAATTTCGTTGTCTTTTTTTCATTTTAGTGTAAAAGCTAAATGAAAATCATTTGTAGAGCAGGTTCTGTAGTAAAATCAAACAATGATTTTGTTGGACCTATGTGGAAGAATCCGCCTAAAGCTAAGAGAATCAAGAAAACCAAGGCAGCTGCTAGAGGTAAATAATACATAAGCCTATAAGCTAATACAGGATTATTAACGAAACGATCAAATCTTTGTTTACGATAAACTTTTCTTGTAACAAGTATATCTTTCAGTGCTGGAATTTCCAATAATTGTCGTTTTAAAATATCAGCATCTCATTGCCCTAAAAGCTCCGTAAAAATAGGATTTTCTGATTCAAAGTAAACGTATACGCATATATTGAGAGGTAGGCGTGAATTTCATTTTATACTTCTCCATCTCATATCACCTTCTTACCCTATTACACGATGAACTTTTTTATTTTCTATCATGAAAAAATAAAAAGAATGCGTATCTTTATTTAGAAGGGGGGAAATCATGGATTGTCGCATGTTGTTACAGAAATACAAGCACTTTATAATCGGAGGTATGATGCTGCTTGGAATTGTGTTTGGTGTTATTCTCTTTATTTTGGTTAAATCTGCGCCTGATAAGTTAACAGATGACGAGTTAGTCATGAGTTCAGTCAGTTCAGCCCAATCGAGTGAGACAGAAGCGTCTTCTCAGCAAATATACGTAGATATAAAGGGCGCTGTGGAAAAACCGGGAATGTATGAGGGAACTGCAAGTATGCGTGTCTGGGACGCTGTGATGCTTGCTGGAGGAGTAAGTGATGCTGCAGATACAAAACAAGTCAACTTTTCCGAACGGATTACAGATCAAATGGTTAT
Source organism: Enterococcus ureasiticus (assembly GCF_001730285.1). Classification (GTDB taxonomy): domain Bacteria; phylum Bacillota; class Bacilli; order Lactobacillales; family Enterococcaceae; genus Enterococcus_L; species Enterococcus_L ureasiticus. Next base: position 466,946 of record NZ_MIJZ01000001.1, on the reverse strand, counting down.
TTATGTACCAAAAATAGGTGAAGAAGTCCAAATATCTGAGAAAAGTAGCGAGTCATTGGAGAGCGAAAGTAAAGACACAAGCAAAATCAATCTTAATAAAGCTAGTGAAACTGAATTACAAGCTTTACCGGGTGTTGGTCAAAAGAAAGCACAAGAAATCATTCGTTATAGGGAAGAAAACGGTGGGTTTAAAACCATTGAAGATTTAAAGAATATTTCTGGATTTGGTGAAAAAACATTTGAGAAATTAAAAGAGTCAATCACTACGTAAAAATTTTACTTGAGTGAAAGGAAATGCAACTATTTTACAAATATCTTGTGCAGGTTCTTGACGAGACTTTTTCTATAATTTACTATTTGTATATCCTATTAATAATTTAAAAATCAGCAAAAATAGTTTTAACAATAAATACTTACAAAAAAGGAGCAGAATATGACACTAGAACGAATTCCTTGGGATCAATACTTTATGGCACAAAGCGTATTGCTATCATTAAGAAGTACTTGTACACGTCTAGAAGTTGGTGCAACTGTAGTTAGAGACAAACGCATAATCGCTGGTGGTTATAATGGATCAGTTAGCGGAGATGTTCATTGTATTGATGACGGCTGTTATATGGTTGACGGTCACTGTGTTCGAACGATCCATGCTGAAATGAATGCCATCCTACAGTGTGCGAAATTTGGTATTCCGACAGAGGGTGCTGAAATTTATGTAACTCATTTTCCTTGTTTGCAATGCACGAAGATGATTTTACAAGCAGGAATCAAAAAAATCCATTATTTAAAAGATTATCGCAATAATGAATACGCTATGGCATTGATCAAACAAGTTGGTGCAACTGTAGATCAAGTAACGCTATCAAAGAAGTACTTTGCTGAATTACAACTAGGGGAAGAAGAGACTGCTTCAGTGGAAGAAGCACCTCAAACAGATCAATAATTACTGGATTTTTCCAGTATTATTAACTATAGGAACAGTTTTCTTTATTTTAGAACCAAGCCCACTAACGGGTGTTGCTTGGTTTTATTTTATTAGTCGAGTCCTTTGCACAGGAGATAAGACGATTGTTAGTGTCAGTTTTTTAGGCATGCTCATTCTGACAATTTCTTGCTGGCAGACCTTAAATAAAGAACAACAAAAGAAGTTTCCAGAAGCAATTGAAGTGACAGGTCACTTATCTGTATTGCCTGATAAGTTTAAAATCGATGGTGATCGTCTTCAGTTGGAAGGCAGTTTCTCTCAGTCTAAAAAAAACAAACGTAAAGTAATAGCTTTTTACCGATTTACCTCCGAACAAGAGAAACAAAGTTGGCAAAAAAAATATCTGCCGATAAGAATCAGTCTTTCAGGTGAATTTGAAACACCACTACCACAAACGAATCTCAATGGATTTGATTATCGAAAGTATTTAAAAGAAAATGGAATCTATCAAACATTATCGATTAGTAATATGCATAAAATCGAAATGGAAAATCCAAAATTTTATGATGTTTTGACCTTGCTAAGTAGTTACAGGAAAAGAGCTATTGATTATTGTGACAATACATTTTTAAAAGAAACGTCATTGCATCTTAAAACGTTGATTTTTGGTTTTAAATCAAGTGAATTTTCTCAAAAAGAAGGCATACTGGCCAATTTAGGTATTCTTCATTTATTCAGTTTATCGGGAATGCACGTGACATTTTTTATTGGAAGCTTTAGGTATTTATTGTTACGATGTGGGATCACAATTGAAAAGTTATTTTGGCTGCAACTGTTGTTTTCAATTGTTTATGCAGGATTAACGGGTTTTTCTATCAGTGTTGTTCGTGCATTGATGCAAAGCATTATTTCACTTAGTAATAGAGAATTTAAATGGCGTTTATCTGGCTTGGATTGTTGGGGTTTATCACTGATAGTCGGCTTAATTTTTCAGCCTTATTTGTTATTTTCTGCTGGCGGGCAGTTAAGTTACGGTTTATCTTTTTTCATTTTATATGTGCATCCTATTGTAGAAAGAATCAACAATCGTTATATTCGGATGTATTGTTTTTCTCTTTTATTGAATATTACGATGATTCCTCTGATTGGTCTGACATTTTTTGAATGGCAGTTAACAAGTAGTCTGTTTACATTTTTGTTATTACCAATTTTTGAGCGAGCAATCTTACCTATATTAACCATAAGTTTGTTAAGTTCATTTGCTTGTAAAATCAAATTATTGATTGATGTTTTAGAAATATATTTTGTGATTCAGCAATCAGTTTTTGAGTGGTTAAGTCGTTATAGTACGTTCACGCTGGTTACGGGCATTTTTTCACCTGTTCTTTTTCTGCTGACTTGTAGCTCACTTTTCTTATTACTTCATACGATGTCTAAACGTTCAAAAAAAGCATATCTGATCGGGGCAGGGTTACTTTTTTTGATGAACAATAAGTATTTTTCTCCTAAAGGTACGATTGCTTTTATCGATGTTGGACAAGGAGATAGCATTTTTATTCAAACACCGTTTCATCAAGAAAATATTTTGATTGATACGGGTGGTAAGGTTGATTTTGAGAAAGACAAATGGGCAGTTAAAACGAAACAAATAGCGAATGCGGATTACTCGGTGATTCCATATTTGAAAAGTAAAGGGGTAAAGTATCTTGACAAAGTTTTGATTAGTCATGGAGATATGGATCATTGTGGTGATTTGCTTACGATTAATGAAAAGATTCCGATTCGTTCATTGTATTTCCCTGTAGGGACAGAAGAGAAACCTGTTTTTCGACAAATGCTGGATCGTTTAAAACGTAAGGGGACAAGATGTTATCCAATCTTAGCTGGTGCATCTATCAGCCGTTCGATTTCTTTAGAAATACTTGCTCCTACCGTTTCAGGAACAGGCGAAAATAAAGATTCGATGGTAGTTTATACAAAGGTTTCTGGCCGACGCTTCTTATTTACAGGTGATTTAGAAAAAGAAGGGGAGAAACAAATGATAAAACAATTCCCAACTTTGAAAGCTGATGTACTAAAAATAGGACATCATGGGAGTAAAACATCATCCGATCCTTTGTTTATCCAAACAATTGGACTTACAGATGGAATTATTTCTTGCGGGCGTAATAATCGATTCAAACATCCGCATAAAGAAACCGTGGATACCTTAAATCAAGAGCAGATAACGCAATTTCATACAGATAAAAACGGAATGATCTATTATGAATGGACACCATTTACAAGAATGTCCCCAGCTAAAACAATCATGGAAGAAGACTAGCATTTCTTGAACTGCCATGATAGGATGGAAAAGAGAAATGAGGGAATGTATGAACTTACAAGAGGCATTAAAACAAGTGAGACAACAGCATTTTGCTTCTGTTTATTTAATTCAGGGAACAGAAGGGTATTTAAGTGAATTATTTAAAACGGAATTGATGAACCAATTGATCAAAACGGAAGACGACCAATTTAATTATTCTTCATTTGATATGGAAGAAGTACCACTTTCTGTAGCACTGGAAGAGGCTGAAACGATACCTTTTTTTGGTGATTATCGATTAGTTTTTATCGAAAATCCTTATTTTTTAACCGCAGAAAGAAAAACGAATGGATTGGATCATGATATAGATAGTTTGCTAAACTATCTAGAACAACCTTCACCTACGACTATTTTAGTATTTAGTGCAAATGTTGAAAAATTAGATGAACGAAAAAAAGTTACGAAAGCAATAAAAAAACAAGCTGAAGTCATTGATGTTAATCCAATGGGAGAACGTGAAGTAAGGCAATATGTGGAACAGACGATCCAAAGTGAAGGTTATGAGATTCGCCCAGAGGCATTTGATTTATTGTTGCAGTTAACGGATTTGAACTTATCAAAAGTAATGGGGGAACTACAGAAATTGTTTTTATATTCTTCTGATAGCAAAATAATTTCACTAAATGCGGTTAAAGAACTTGTACCGAAATCCTTAGAACATAATGTATTTGATTTGACTAATGATGTGTTATCCGGTAACGGGGAAAAAGCAATTCAGTTATATGAAGATCTATTACTTCAAGGCGAAGAAACTATTAAACTGAATGCGATTTTGCTGAATCAAATTCGCTTATTTTTACAAACAAAAATCTTAGCAAAATTGGGGTATCAACAAGCGAATATTGCTGAAACGTTGAAAATTCATCCTTATCGTGTAAAACTAGCATTGCAGCAAGTTCGCCGATTTGAGTTGGACCGCTTGGAAGCAATTTATGATGAACTAGTAGAGAATGATTTTAAAATGAAAACGGGTATGATGGATAAAGAGCTACTTTTTGAATTGTTTATCCTTAAACTATCTGGTCAAGTGAATAGATAAAAATTAAGATAAATTCCTGTGAATAATCCAAAAAGTATAGTTGAAGCTTTTTTAATAGCATTCGTTCTGGAAAAAACTTGAGGCGGCGCATGATTTTATGCATAAAAGTATGATTGCGCATCAAGCTTAGTCTGAAAATGAATATACAATAGCGGGATCACCGCAAAATTATTTTGAAGATGTGGAAGAAATGCAGGATTTATATGGATAATTTGAATTAGAAATTCAAGAAATGTTGGTAGAGGACAAGAAGGTCTATGTCCGTTTTAAACAGGCTGGAAAGACAAATGAAGCTAACACGATCATCCAAATCGCTAGCGCTGTTTATTTAGTTGAAAGTGGTAAGATTGCTGAATATTGGATTCAAATTGATTGTAAAGGTATTGAGATTCAACTAACTTGAATGGGATACGGGATTGAAATCGGTTCGATTTATCCCGTATTTTTTATAATAAAAAAGAAGCTAACACGAGGTTAGCTTCTACAAAATCATTATTTTGCTACTTTTTTGCTTAGACGTGATTTATCACGGCCTGCTTTGTTTTTATGGATTAATCCTTTTGTTTCAGCCATATCAACAGCTTTAATAGCTTCTGTATATAACGCATCAACATTGTCAGCGCCAGCAGCTACAGCATCTTCAAATTTCTTGATAGCTGTACGCATTGCATTTTTTTGAGATGAATTTTGAGCATTCTTATTAGCGTTAGTACGTACACGTTTAATTGCAGATTCAATATTTGGCATTTCTTTCACCTCCGATAAATTAAGGTCTTACACAGGAAAATCCATATGTAATTCAACACTAATCATTATACCTAATCCAAAGAGGCATTGCAATAAAAGATGACAAGTTTTTTTCCTTAACAGTAAAAATAGTGATTTCATCATGTGAAAATCATTTTGAATTAAAGTTTGCTAGGAAAAAATCGATACTTTTTATAAAAAATATGCTATCATAACAGGGGAAAAATGAAATGGTGGTGTCAATGTGAATATTGCTCTAATTGTAACGGTTACTCTTGTGATGGGCGTTATTTTTGTCAATGGTTGGACAGATGCACCAAACGCAATTGCAACCGCTGTCTCGACTCGTGTTTTAAAACCGAATGTTGCGATTTGGATGGCTGTTGTAATGAATTTTTTGGGTGCGTTGGTGATGACGTATTTTAATGCACAGGTAGCTGAAACGATCAGTAACATTGTTAGTTTTGATGCACAAGGAAATGCATCCCAGGTCGCTTTAGCAGCCTCTTTATTTTCGATTGTCGTGTGGTCTGTTGCAGCGTGGTATTTTGGTATTCCAACGAGTGAGAGTCATGCGCTGATTGCGGGTTTAACTGGTTCAGCAATGGCTTTAGGTGGGATTGGTGCAGTAAATGGTTCTGAATGGGCGAAAGTGCTCATAGGTTTAGTGGTTTCCACAGTTATGGGTTTTGGTGGTGGTTTTCTTGTCACAAAGCTAATTGTAATCCTTTTCAAAGACGTAGCTAGAAGAACAGCAAATAAAGTCTTCACATATGGACAAGCATTTGGTGCTGCTGCAAATGCCTTTTTACACGGCGCTCAAGATGGGCAAAAATTCATGGGTGTGTTTATGTTAGGTCTTTATTATAATAATCTGGCGGAAAAATCTGGTTCAGGTTTTATTATCCCGATTTGGGTCATGGTTCTTTGTTCCGTCACGATGGGCTTTGGTACATCGGTAGGTGGTATGAGAATTATTAAATCAGTTGGGATGGATATGGTGAAATTAGAACGATATCAAGGCTTTGCGGCTGATTTAAGTACAGCGGTTTGTTTGTTTGCGGCTTCTATTTTTGGTATTCCGGTTTCTACTACGCACACGAAAACAACTGCGATCATGGGTGTAGGCGCTTCAAAACGTGTATCTAGTGTTGATTGGCGAATTGTAAAAGAAATGCTGATTGCTTGGATCTTGACGTTTCCAGGTTGTGGGATCATTGCCTTTGTTATGGCAAAATTATTTATAGCACTATTTTAAGGAGAGAATAAAATGGCTAGAAAAAAGCAATTTGACTATTTTGGTGAGCTGGAGCATTTAGCAAAAAATGCGCATCAAGCAGCAGAACTTTTAGAAATGATCGCACTCGATTATTCACTAGAACTATTGGAAAACGAAGCAGAAAAAATTCATGTATTGGAACGTGAAGGGGATCAAATCGTTCAAAAAATCATGAGTGAATTATATATTTCATTTATCACCCCTATTGATCGAGAAGATATTGTCGAAATTACGCAGTGTTTAGATGACGTACTTGACACGATCAACAGTATTGCTTATTTACTAAGCAGTTTAGTTGTAAAAGAGTTGAATGATAATGCCATGGTATTTATTACATACGGTGTAGAGGCTACGGCAGGTGTTTTAACTGCAACGAAAGAGTTCGCAAAATTTAAGAATTCAAAAACATTGCATGCAATGATCGATGAAGTAAGTGAAATTGAGGGGAAAGCTGATAAATTATATAGTGATTCTCTAAAAGATTTATTTACGAATGAGCAAAATCCGATTGAAGTGATTCGCTGGAAAAATGTCTACGATCAATTAGAGGAAATGTTAAATGCTAGTGAATCAGTTGTGGATGTAATAGGTGGTCTAGTAATAAAAAATAGTTAACAACGATAATAGGTTGAGGTAGATTAACATTTATCTTGACCTATTACTATATAATGAGTTGGAGGGATTAAATGGATAATCAAAAAATGACAGCAATCAAACGTTTTAGCCAGTCAATAATGGAGAAAGATCAAACTGGTCACGGCATGGATCATATAAATAGAGTTGTTCGTCTAGCGGATAAGATTGCTGAAACTGAAGCCTGTGATTATTTTATTGTAAAGGCTGCAGCATATCTTCATGATACTGTTGATGATAAACTAGTTTCGGATTCGGACCAAGCATTTCAACAATTAGAAGAATTTTTACAGGAAATCAAGATTTCCAATATCCAAATCCAGCAAATAATACATATAATCAAAAATATTTCTTTTAGTCAAGAGCTTAATGGAACGGCAGAAAAACTCACGATCGAAGGCCAAATCGTACAAGATGCTGATCGTTTGGACGCTATGGGAGCAATTGGAATTACACGAACGATTTATTATGGTGCACGTAAGGGAAATCAAATATATGATCCTAAAATCAAACCAAGGACGCTTCAGTCAAAAACGGAGTATCGAGAAGAAAGTACGATCATCAATCATTTTTATGAGAAAATCCTTCTGCTTAATGACAGCTTAAATACAGATTATGCCAAAACGTTAGGTCAAAAACGTCAAAAATTTTTGGAGTCCTTTTTAACAGAATTTTTGGAAGAATGGGCATAAAAAAGCAAGTGACTGACTCTTAGAGTTAGCCACTTGCTTTTTTACTCAAACAAATTCTGTTTTTTGTGCGGAGTATTTTTGAGGGGAATTTTTTTTGTTAGGAATCGTCTTTAGCATTCTTAGACCGTTTAAGATGACGAGGATCGTACTTCCTTCATGTCCTATAACACCAAGCGGTAAATTAATGATCTGAAAAAAATTAGATAAGATCAACAACACGATAACTCCAGCGGAAAAGGCAATGTTTTGAGTAACGATTCGTTTTAATTTTTTTGAAAGAAGGTGACTCATTTGCAATTTTTCCAAGTCATTTTGCATCAATACCATATCAGCTACATCCATCGCAATATCTGTTCCTTGCCCCATAGCCACACCAATTGCTGCATTAGCTAGGGCAGGCGCGTCATTGATACCATCTCCAACCATCGCATTTACACCATAAGTCTCTTTTTGTTTCTGAATTAAAATAGTTTTGTCTTCAGGCAAACAATTGGCGTAAATTTCGTCTATTTCAAGCTCAGTTGCCACAGCACTAGCTGTTTTGTCATGATCACCTGTAATCATCATAGTATGAATACCAGATTGTTTAAAATAGCTGATTACTTTTTTGGCTTCTGGTTTTGGAACATCTAAAAGCCCAAAATAAGCAATAATTTCTTGATCTTGAAAGAGGCAAATCACTGTTTTTCCAGCATTTTGCAGTTGCTCAATGTTGTTTTGTATTTCTTCTTTTATAGTTGTTTGGTCATTGAATGTACTTTTACCAACTCTCCAAGTTGTTGAATCAATCGTTGTTTCCATTCCAAAACCGATAATATTTTTCACTTCGATTTGATCATAGACAGCTGTATTTTCATTGTCGAACCGAGCGATGAGCGCTTGAGCTAAAGGATGTGTTGAGTTTCTTTCCATTGCTAAGAGTATATTTAGGCCCTCTTGTTTATTTTTTAAAAATATAGCATCTGTGACTACAGGAATGCCGCGCGTCAAAGTTCCCGTTTTGTCAAAAGAGATTGCTTTTAGAGAAGCTAGATTTTCCAAATACACGCCACCTTTAAACAACACGCCATTTCTTGCTCCGTTAGAAATAGCAGCTAATGTTGCCGGTGTAGCTGAAGCGACTAAGGCACAAGGTGAGGCAACAACTAATAGGACCATTCCTCTATAAAAACTTTCATTCCATGACCAGCCTAAAAATAAATACGGAATCAAAATCATCATAGGGATTGCAATTAAGACGATTTTTACATAGCTATTTTCTAATTTTTCAATAAAGCTAGCTGTCTGTGAAGGTGTACTTTGCGCTTCATTAACGAGTCGGATAATTTTAGCAAATAATGTATCTTCACTATTTTTGCTAACCCTCATCGTGATTGCATCACCTAAATTAATTGTTCCACCAAATAAATCATCCTCTATTCCTTTTTCAACTGGAACAGATTCTCCGGTAATCGCCGCTTCGTCAATTGTCGAAGATCCTTTAGTTAAAATACCATCGATTGGGATACGTGCACCCTTAGGAACTAGTAAGTAATCGCCAATCTGTAATTGCGTGACAGCAACTTCAGTTGTTTTGCCAAGATTGTTAAGTAAAAAAGCTGTTTCAGGCTGTAGATTCATCAAACTGGCTATTTCTTTTTTACTTTTATTTGTAGTGTATTCTTCCAACGCACCACTAAGACAAAAGATAAAGGTCAACATAGCGCCTTCAAACCAGTTACCAATAATACATGCTCCGATTGCGGCCAAAGCCATGAGCAAATCGACATTCAGATGTTTATTCTCGAGCGTATCGAGTAAACCTTCTTTAGTTTGTTTGAATCCACCAAAAAAGATAGCAAATATAAAACTGATTTGATAAAATGCTGTACCTGATTTTTCTAAAATAAATCCAACGATCATAAATAATAAGCAGAGAATAGTGGATAGTAGTGCCTTTTTTTCTTCTGAATATTTCATAGTTATCACTCCTCATAAAGAGAATAGCACATAAGGAACCTAATTGATAATAGAAACATCTAAATGAGAATGATAGTAATTATCAATTAAATATTTACTTTAAAATTAGCGTTTCAATTTATTTCGTTACAATATTCATTCTAATTGACAGTGATAATCATTATCAGTAAAAAATTAAATTTAGGTTATTTTAGAATAAAAAAAGAACCAATCAAATTGGTTCTAATAGTGATTATGAAAATAGCCAATAACTGATAAGTAAAACACCTAGTATGATTCGATACCAGCCAAAAGCAGTAAAATCGTTTCGTTTCAGATAGTTTAATAAGAACTTGATTACAATAATTGAAACAACAAAAGCTACAATTGAGCCAGTCAGTAAAATAAATATTTCACTAAACCCAAATGAATTTCCCTTCATAACAAACTTTACGATTTTTAAAAAGCTTGCGCCGAACATAACAGGGATACCAAGGAAAAATGAAAATTCTGTTGCGACAAATCTTGATGCCCCAATAATGATTGCCCCAAGAATTGTTGCCCCTGAACGAGAGGTACCTGGAATTAATGACAATACTTGGAAGAAACCGACAATTGCGGCAGCTTTATAAGTAAAGTCTCTTAAATCAGTACACTTTGGTTTTCGATCGCGATTTCTTTTTTCAATAACCACAAAAGCAATCCCATATACAATCAACATCAACGCAACTGTAAAGAAGTTATGGAATTTCGCTTCTAGCCAGTCATCTAACGGAATTCCGATGATTGCAGCTGGTGCACAGGCAACAACAACTTTCGACCAGAGAATCCAAGTATCTTTTTTCTCAACCTCATTTTTTTGCGGTGAGAAAGGGTTTAACTTATGAAAATAAAGAACGACTACAGCCATAATAGCACCAAGTTGAATCACGACATTAAACATTTCCATAAAGTCTTTACTGAGGTTCATTTTAATAAATTCATCGACTAAGATTAAATGTCCGGTACTACTAATTGGAAGCCATTCAGTTACTCCCTCGATAATACCTAGAATAATTGCTTTCCATAAATTTGATAAAAGCATAGGTTCAATCCTTTCCAGCATAAAATAATAAATCATTAATAGTATACCTTTTAGTATCAGAAAAACCAACTATCTTTTCATAAGTGAAAAAAATTTGAAATCAGGGCTATTCAGTGTTGTAATTATTCTAAGAATTTTCTATACTGTTACTATTCATGAAAATTGGAGGAGAAGACAAATGTTTGGATTTTTGAAAAAGAAAGAACCCGTTCAATTAAACGAAACGTTATATGCAGTGACTACAGGAAACTTGATCCCAATCAGTGAAGTCAATGATCCTGTTTTTTCACAAAAGATGATGGGAGACGGTTTTGCAGTTATTCCAGAATCAGGAGAGATTTATTCACCAATTGAAGGTGTTGTCCTAAGTGTTTTCCAAACGAAACATGCTGTTGGAATGAAAATGGCAAATGGACTTGAAATTTTACTTCATATGGGTATCGATACAGTGGAGCTTAATGGCGAACCTTTTGATATAAAAGTCAGTGAAGGATCTAAAGTAGCTCAAGGAACACAGATTGCCAATGTTGATTTAGAAGCAATTAAATCTTCTGGAAAAGCAATCGATATGGTTGTTGTGATCACTAATATGGATGCGGTAAAAAGCTTCGATCTTAGTCGGACTGGCCAAGTCAATGCAGGCGATGAAGTTGGTACTGCTAAGGCGTAATCTGTTCGTTGATTAGCTTAAAAAGAGTGGAAAAACACTAAAATGTTTTTCCGCTCTTTTTTTGTTTCTTTTTGAAAATAAATTTCATTAAAAATTTACATAAAAACATATGGTTGAAATATTATTTCAAATGCATTATAATGAATGCGATTAGAAAGGAGTGGCTAAAATGTATGGAATTTCGCTTTTTTTGAGTGAAGAAATGACTGATGAAACACGTTTATATATTAAAAAAATGAGTGAAATTGGTTTTAAGGGAATATTTACTTCCTTACATATTCCAGAAGATGATGTGACATTATATGCGCAAAGATTGAAAGAACTTGGTCAAATTGCTCAAAATGCGAATATGAAACTAATGGTGGATATCTCAGGTGAAGCGTTAAAAAGAGCAGGTTTTTCATTTGAGCGCTTAGATGAAATTTTATCTATAGGAGTTACTGGCTTGCGTATGGACTATGCTATTTCAAATCAAGCAATTGCCGAAGCTTCTCAGTATTTGACGATTGGATTGAATGCTAGTACGATTTCAGCCGATGATGTGAAAGAGTTACGGTCGTTTAACGCAGATTTTACAAAATTTGAAGCTTGGCATAATTATTATCCGAGGCCCGAAACGGGTTTATCTAATCAATTTTTTAATGAAAAGAATCGTTGGCTGAAACAATCTGGTTTTCAGGTATTCGCTTTTGTTCCAGGAAACCAGCGATTAAGAGGACCGCTACAAGAAGGTCTACCGACACTTGAAAAACATCGTTATGATAATCCCTTTTCAGCGGCATTGGATTTGAACGAGAATTATCAGGTAGATGGTGTTTATCTGGGGGATCCTGAGATTTCAAAAAGAACGATACATCAATTTGAAACCTACAACCGTAATCAAGTTCTTCAGCTTGAAGTTTCTGATCTGGGGAGCCGTTACTATTCACATATTTTAGGAGAACACAAAAACCGTCAAGACGAAGCTCGTGATGTCATCCGTAGTGCAGATGCGAGATTTAAAAAAATATCAACGGTTGAATCAGAAGTATTACGAGAACGAAAAACTGGCAGTGTGACGCTTGATAATCTTGATTACGGGAGATACATGGGCGAAATACAAATAACAAAAAACGATTTACCAGCAAATGAAAAAATCAATGTTGTAGCACAAATCATACCAGAAGATATCTCCTTGCTTAGGTTAATAAAAGCAGGTAGAGCCTTTAATTTGATAGAGAAGGGAACTTTATAAAATGAATTTAGAGAATTTAACCACGGAACGTAGAAATCAAGAAACCATGAATTTGGATGAACTAACAATAAAAGAAGCACTAGATAAAATGAATCAAGAAGATCAGAAAGTAGCTTTAGCAGTACAAGAAGCGCTTCCTCAAATTGAACCAGTTATAAAATCAATCATTGAATCCTTTAATAATGGCGGCCGACTGATTTATATGGGGGCTGGAACAAGTGGACGTTTAGGTGTGCTGGATGCTGCAGAATGTGTACCAACATTTGGAGTTGATTCTAGTATGGTTCAAGGTTTGATTGCTGGTGGTCAAAAAGCGATGACTGTGGCTGTTGAAGGAGCAGAAGATTCCAAAGAGTTAGGACAGCAGGACTTAATAGATGTTGCACTTACAAAAAAAGACGTTGTGATCGGAATTGCTGCAAGCGGTCGAACACCTTACGTGATCGGTGGATTGGTTTACGCTGATTCAATTGGGGCTGTTACTGCGTCAATTTCATGTAATAAAGAAGCTGAAATCAGTCGATATGCTAAGATGCCAATCGAAGTAGATGCAGGACCAGAATTTTTAACTGGATCAACTCGATTGAAGTCTGGAACAGCGCAAAAATTGATTTTAAACATGTTATCGACAATTTCAATGATTGGAATCGGCAAGGTATACAATAATTTGATGGTAGATGTAAAACCTACGAATGAAAAGCTAGTTGAGCGATCAAAACGAATTATTATGGAAGCTACAAACTGTGATTATGAAACGGCAGCAACTTATTTTATAAAAGCGAATGAAAATGTAAAACTAGCTATTGTCATGTTGCTGACAAATGCTTCAAAAGAAGAAGCGGTAGAAAAATTAAGTCAAGGCAATAATTTTATAAAAAATACAATTTAAAAAAGTTTAAAGGAGGAAAAAATCATGGCAGAAGATAAAATCAAACGTTTAGCTAGAGAGATTTATGAAGAAGTAGGCGGTCAAAGTAATGTCTTAAAATTACGGCATTGTATGACGCGTGTCCGTATGGATATTCGTGATTATGATAAAGTAAAATTAGAAGGTCTAAAAAATATAGATGGTGTAATGGGTGTCGTAGAAGACGATACCTTACAAGTTGTGATCGGACCTGGAACTGTTAATAAAGTGGCACAAGAAATGGTTGATATGGCTGGTGTAAAGCTAGGAGAAGCATTTCCTAGCTCAGACGAAAAACAAAGTGAGCTTTCAGGGAAGCAATTAGTTGAAGAAAAAGCAGCGCAAGTCAAAGCGGCTCAAAAGGAAAAAAATAAAAACAACTCCGGTTTTAAAGTAATTTTGAAATCGATTTCTAATATTTTTGTTCCGTTGATTCCAGCCTTTGTTGGTGCTGGGATCATTGGTGGGATTGCAGCAGTCATGTCAAACCTTTTAGTTGCTGGAACGATCGGTGATTCTTGGCAGCAATATATTGATGTTCTGAATATCATTAAAAACGGGATTTTTGCTTATCTAGCATTATATACTGGGATCAATAGTGCTAGTGAATTTGGTGCAACGCCAGCTCTTGGGGGCGTAATTGGGGCGGTTACAATGCTAACTGGAATGAACCCAGAGGCGCCACTTCCGAACATTTTGACTGGCGGTACTTTATCAGCCGGTCAAGGGGGGATAATTGGGGTTATTTTTGCAGTTTGGTTGCTTTCTTTAATAGAAAAACAGTTGCATAAAGTGATTCCTGATTCTATTGATATCATCATAACACCGACCATTTCTTTACTTGTGATTGGATTGGTCACAATATTTTTAATCATGCCTGTTGCAGGATTTATTTCTAATAGTCTTGTTGGCGTAATCAATGTTGTATTAGAAAAAGGTGGTATGTTAGCTGGCTTTACATTAGGTGTTACATTCTTGCCGATGGTTATGTTTGGGTTACATCAAATATTGACACCGATCCATATTGAAATGATTACTCAAACAGGTATGACCTTATTATTACCGATTCTTGCAATGGCTGGTGCCGGACAAGTTGGTGCTGCATTGGCATTATGGATTCGCTGCAAAAAAGATACGAAACTTGTTGAAATGATCAAAGGGGCATTACCTGTAGGGATTTTAGGTATCGGGGAACCATTGATTTATGGGGTAACGTTACCACTTGGACGTCCCTTTGTTACAGCATGTATTGGTGGCGGTATCGGTGGTGCTGTGATTGGTGCTTTTGGTAATGTTGGCTCAATTGCAATTGGACCAAGTGGTGTGGCCTTGATTCCTTTAATTGCTAACAATCAATGGTTGGCTTATGTTTTGGGCTTAGTGGCAGCGTATGCTGGTGGTTTTGTTGCAACCTTTTTCTTTGGGATTCCAAAAGATATGCAAGAAAAATAATTTTTAGATAACAATGATTAAAAGAACTGATTTCTTAGTAGGAAGCATTTGATTGCTAAACTAATTGAAGTCAGTTTTTTTGAGGAAAAAGAGTTCATTATTTAGCAGATACATTTCTTTTCTGCCTCATTTTCGCTATAATAACTTAGTAGACTGTTGAAACATTTGTTAAAGACATTTGATTTCGGCAGAAAAAAGGATGTGTAGTCAATGCAGCAAAATATAATTTTAACGATTCAAGATCACCTTAAACATTTGCCAGGTTCTGAACAAAAAGTAGCAGAATACATTTTGAATAATACGAGTGCAGTGATTAATATGAGTGCCCAAGAACTTGCTAAGAAATCTGGTTCTAGTCCAGCAGCAATCATTCGTTTTTGCCGCTCAATCAAGGTTAGTGGTTTTACAGGTTTAAAGTTATTGCTTTCGGCTAATCTGGGAAATGTCGATACACAAATGTACACAGAGGTCGAAAATGGCGAAACAACAGCTGCAATCAAAGAAAAACTGCAGCACCGTCTGATTCATGTTTTAGAACGGACGAACGAAAATTTGGAAGATCAAGCAATCGATCAGTCTGTTGAAGAGTTGGAAAGTGCGGAAATTATCTTTGTTTACGGTTTAGGTGCCTCTTCATTAGTTGCCCAAGATATTTATCAAAAATTTACTCGTTTAGGGTTAAGTGTGTTCTTTACAATGGATCATCATTTGTTTGCATCGGCAATTGGTACAAACAGACTAAAAGGAATTTTTATTGGGATTTCACATTCAGGTACAAATCAGGAAACGAATGCACTTGCAGATCTTGCTATTGAAAAAGGCTTGTCTGTGATTGGATTAACGGCTGATGCTGACTCAGCGTTGTCACAAAAAAGTTCTATTTTGTTATTGACGCCCATTGGAGGAGAAGCACCATTAAGAAGTGCTGCGACTGTTTCATTAACGGCCCAACTTTATGTAGTGGATGTTTTATTTTTTGCTTATGCAGCCAAAAACTATAATGAGACATTAGAGAGAATACAAGATTCTAAGGAAGCAGTTGAAATAGTAAAACAAGACTTGAATTAAAAAAGTATATTCATTGTTGATTGTGTCTATTAAATAATCAGCAGAAATAAGAGTGTGAGAGAAAACAAAACTTGTTTTTTCTCACACTCTTATTTTTGAAAGTTTAGTTAGTGGATGCAATGTCACGTCCATTATCAATATAGTGGGTATCATTGACCGTGTCGATCGTAAATTTACCATTCTCATAGATCAGTTTAGTCACACTACCATTTTCAAGACCTATCTGCATGGGTAAACTATTATCGATCAATGACATTAAAAATGAAATCGTCAACCCGTGTGAGACGATCATTACATTGCCGCCGCCATTTTTTTCTCGATGGTGGGCAATATCTTCAAAACCGCTCCAAACTCGTTCACGGATTGTTTCATAAGGTTCTGCCCAATTTGCCGTGTCCGCAGCGATGATAGCAGCAGCCAAATCTTTATAACTGATTCTGTTGGTCATCATGTCTTCATAGTTTTTAAAAGCTAAAATCCTAGGGACAACACCCCAAAGTTCACCATCATAACCGCCATCTAAAGAACCGAAACACCATTCGCGGATGCGGCTATCGGTACCATAAGGAATGTCTGCACCATGTTGATGTTCTTGTAAAATGATGCGTGCTGTCTGCATTGCACGTCCGCTGTCACTAGAGTAGGCCTCTTTGAAATCAGTATCTCGTAAACCCAGACCTAAATAATGAATTGTTTTTTCTCCATCTTTAGTCAAAGGTGTGTCTGACCAACCCTGAGTTCTGCCGATTGTATTGAACATCGTTTTACCGTGACGGATGATGTATAGCGTAGTTGGTTCGTTCATCTCCTATTTCCTCCTTTAATAGCTAAATAACCACTTCTCATTTTTAGTTAAAAAACGGGTTTGTTTTCTTTTCGTGTTCAATTGTAGTAGCGTCGCCGTGTCCGGGATAAGCTGGAAATTCATCTGGTAACGTGAAAAGATAGGTGTTGATACTGTGAAGCAATTGCTGCATGTCGCCTGTGTGTAAATCAGTTCTGCCGATACTTCCTCTGAATAAAGCATCTCCTGTGACAACAAAGTCATCAAACACAAAACTCACACTGCCAATCGAATGTCCAGGTGTTGGTACAACGGAAAAGGTCATTCCGCCCAAATCATAATCGGTCAGCTCAAATTCTACTTCAGCAGGTTGAACGATAATATCAGCAATATCGTCATGACGACCTAAGCCAGATAAGTTAAGAACAGGGTTAGATAACCATTCTTGTTCTAATGGACTAACATAAACAGGAATGTTGTATTGGTGGCGGAGTTCTTCAACAGCACCGATATGATCATAATGTGTATGTGTTAGTAAAATAGCAATCGGTTTTTTACCCGTTTTTTCAATCAAAGCGGCAATTTTTTCCGATTCAGCTCCCGGATCGATGATTAATAGGTTCGTTTCATTATAAATTAAGTAACAATTTTCTTGGATAACGCCGGTTTGGATTCGTTCGATTTTCAGCATAGTCATTTGCCTCCTAGTAAGTATGATTCTTCTCTAAGTATAACTCAATTTTACTCAGAATCAAAAGGCAGTGCTGTTCTTTTATCTGATTGTTATCGATCAGGTCAAAAATATAGATTTAATAGTGAAAGTATCGATAATTTACTTTTGATATACTATCAATCATAATAAAGGTAGTATATCAAAAGAAGAAGTCAGAAAAGGAGTCGACCAAAAATGAAAAAAGTTAATCAGTTTTTAGAACAAATTCCAGCACTATTGTCTAGTAAAATTTCGATTTTTATTTATCTATTTCTTTTTTTCTATTTAATTGTTTTTGCTGTTTTAACAATGTGGATTCCTTTATTGAAAAATGTACAGCCATCCGCTAATGTCCAGTTGATTCTAGGAAATTATACGAATGTCTTGAGTGCTTTAGGCGCTTCCTTGGCAGCAGGAAGCGGTACGCTTATCCATCATAGCTTATCGACATTGCACAAAAAACACGATAAAATGCATGATGAACTACAAAAGGCGATTGCTGGGCTTCATGATAAAATCGATCGTCTGGAGGAAGAAAACAAAAAGCTAAATGATAAATCGAATTTTATAAAGTAAAACAAAACATTGTACGTTTTGTTTTACTTTTTTTGTTCTAAATGCATAATCGTTCGTGTTTAGGGTGTTTCGAAATACTTTTTAAGGATGTTTAAAGAAAAAATATAGAATAAATGCGAATTATTATATATAATGTTATTTGTATCGTTATGAGAGGAGCATTTATTTTGTTTAAATTTGTCGTAAAGGGAACAGCATTTTCAAGTATTGATTCAAAAAATGTCAAAGTTTTCGAAAATTGTCTATTTTGTATCTCAGAAACAGGGATGATCAGCGCTATTATTTCTCCTGAAGAAAAAGACTATAAAACCATTATTCAAGAATATTCGGAAAAAAATAAATTTCAAGAATTAGCTCAGGGACAATATATTCTGCCTGGTTTTATTGATCTTCATATCCATGCTCCTCAATGGGCGCAAACTGGAACAGCGCTTGATCTTCCGTTATATGAGTGGCTTAATACGTATACGTTTCCACTAGAAGCCAAATTTTCCGATGAACAATTTGCGGAAAGAGTGTATTCAGACTTAGTTTCACAACTAATAAAAAATGGAACAACAACAGCTTTGTATTTTGCAACAGTTCATCGTAAATCTAGTTTGAGATTAGCAGAAATCTGCAGTGAAAAAGGCCAAAGAGGTTTGGTTGGTAAAGTCGTAATGGACGACCAAGAACAAAATCCTGATTATTATCGAGATGCTACAACGGATGAAGCACTAGCTGAAACAGAATTATTTATTCAAGAGGTACTTGAATTAAACAAGCGAACACCTCAAGGCGTCTATCCAGTTGTAACGCCTCGTTTTATTCCAAGCTGTACTGATAATTCTTTAAAAGGTTTAGGCGCGTTGGCTGCTAAGTATGATGTTCATATCCAATCTCATTGTAGTGAAAGCGATTGGGCCCATTCATTTGTTCAAGAGCGTTTTGGTAAAAACGATGCTTTTGCGTTAAATGATTTTGGTTTACTTACAGAAAAAGCTGTTATGGCACACTGTGGCTTTCTGTCAGATGAAGATATGGATTTATTTGCTAAAAAAGGAACGGCTGTTGCACATTGCCCGATTTCTAATGCGTATTTTGGCAATGCTGTAACACCGATTGCGAGATTGTTAAATGACTTTCAAGTAGAAACGGGGTTAGGCAGCGATATTTCTGGTGGTTTTTCGCCAAGTTTATTTGATAATATTAGACAAGCAGTCATGTCATCCCGAATGTTGGAAGACGGTGTCGATAAAGATTGTTGTAGCGAAAAACGTGGTGTTTCGGGTGCAAGTATTACTTTAAACGAAGCTTTTTATCTAGCAACAGCTGGCGGCGGGGAATCATTGAGTTTACCGATAGGAAAACTAGAAGTTGGCTATGCTTGGGATGTTCAACTTGTCGATAGTAAAAAGTTACCAATTTTTTCGAAAGATGAACCGTTGATGACTATTTTCCAAAAAATTCTTTATTTGTCTCGCCCAGAAAACATTGATGAAGTTTGGATTCAAGGGGAAAAAGTTCACGACAAAAATACGAAAGAAGTAGAGGTGCAAGCATAAAATGGCAGAAGCGCAAGCGAAAACGTCAAAATTAACAGTAGGACCGAATGATGATTTATCAATCGGACAATCAGCTCTTTTAGGAATTCAACATGTTTTAGCGATGGATGTGTATGTGGTGCCGTTTATCATTGCATCACTTATTGGTTTGACAACAAAAGAATCTTCAGCGTTGATCCAATCGACCTTTATAGCGGCTGGGCTTGCTACAATTATTCAATCGTATTTTTGCATGAAACTACCTGTTGCACAAGGTCCATCGTTTATCCCGATCGGGGCGGTTGCTGGTATTTATTTTGCGAATAGTCAAAATGGTAATGGTTGGGGAGCAGTATTAGGTGCAAGTTTGATTGGGGCTGTGTTAGTTATTATTTTAGGCGTAACAGGGATTTTTAATCGTTTGATCAAAGCCTTTGTCCCCCCCATCGTTGGTGGCACGATTATTTTTATTGTGGGTTTATCACTAATGCCTGTTGCATTGAATGATAATGTTTTTATGGCTTCAGGAGATTTAGGTCAAAACATTTTACTTGCAGTAATAGCAGCAGCGTCGCTTGTTTTGTTTGCGATGATCGGATCTCGTTTTCCAGGGAAAGGTCGGATTTTCAGAATTTCTTCTGTTATTTTAGCCTTAGTTATTGGCAGTTTAGCGGCTCATTTTATGGGTGTTCTTGATTTATCTCAAGTTGGAAATGCATCATTAATCAGTGTTCCACAATTAGCATTCGTAAATTTCCATCTTTCGTTTGATTTATCATCAATCATAACAATGGTCATTATTTATGTTGTACTAATGGCTGAAACAACAGGTACCTGGTTTGCAGTCAGTAATGTCTGTGAAGAACCGTTAACGGATGAAAATATCAATAGAGGCGTTATAGGTGAGGGGATTGGTTGTCTTATTTCGTCATTATTAGGGACAACGCCTGTTACAGGTTATTCAACAAATGCCGGAATCATTTCGATCACAGGTGTTGCTAGCAAAAAAGTATTCGTAGCAGCTGGGGCTTGGTTTGTCATTTTTGGTTTATCAGGTAAATTGTCAACGTTGATATCTTCGATTCCTGCTCCTGTGATTGGCGGTGTGTTTGTCATTGTTTGTGGCATTATTTCAATTAGTGGAATTAAAGTGATTAAAGATGTTGAAATAAGTGAAAAAGACATGTATGTGATTGCGATCCCAATGATTTTAACACTCGCATTAACGTTGATTCCTAAAGAGTTTATTCAATCGTTGCCACAATTTTTACAATATCTTTTTGGCTCATCTGTAGCAACAGCATCGATTGCCGCAATTCTTTTAAATCGCTTATTGCCTAACGAAAAAATAGAAGAGCCAATAATTGAACAAAAGGAAATAAAAGCCGTATAAAATAGCAGAAAGATGCCTATTCACTCAAAACACGAACGATGATCTTCACATTGGTATATTTTTCGTTATTTACCTTTGACTTTTGCATATAAATAGTGTAAATTAGCATAGGTGTTCGAAAATGCGAACTATATTCTGTTTAATGTTCGTGTTTTTGCGTGTTTTATTAGAACTTACTAGGAGGCAGTATAGTATGAAAGTTTTTGATTACGAAGATGTCCAGTTGATTCCAAACAAATGTATCGTGAACAGTCGTTCTGAATGTGATACAGTAGTGAAATTAGGGAAACATACTTTTAAAATGCCAGTCGTACCTGCTAACATGCAGACGATTATTGATGAAGAAATTGCGGAATTTTTGGCGAAAAATGATTATTTTTATATCATGCACCGCTTTGATGAAAATGCTCGAATTCCATTTATTGAAAAAATGAACGCTAAAGGTTTGATTACATCTATTAGTGTTGGTGTGAAAGAAGCTGAATATGGTTTTGTAGAAGAATTAGCAGAACGTAATTTGGTACCTGATTATGTAACGATTGATATTGCACATGGTCATTCCAATGCAGTGATCAATATGATCCAACATTTGAAAAAACATTTACCTGATACTTTTGTTATCGCTGGAAATGTCGGGACACCTGAAGCTGTTCGAGAATTAGAAAATGCTGGAGCGGATGCGACAAAAGTCGGAATCGGTCCCGGTAAAGTTTGTATCACGAAAATCAAAACAGGATTTGGAACTGGTGGTTGGCAATTAGCGGCACTACGTTGGTGCGCAAAAGCTGCTAGAAAACCCATTATTGCAGATGGCGGAATTCGTACACCGGGCGATGTCGCAAAATCAGTTCGTTTTGGCGCAACTATGGTGATGATCGGTTCACTATTTGCAGGTCATGAAGAATCTCCAGGTGAAACAAAAGTAGAAAATGGCGTTGTCTATAAAGAATATTTTGGTAGTGCTTCTGAATTTCAAAAAGGTGAAAAGAAAAATGTTGAAGGTAAGAAAATCTGGATTCAACATAAAGGCAGTTTAGCTGATACACTTACAGAAATGCAGCAAGATTTACAATCTTCAATTTCTTATGCGGGTGGTCGTGATCTTGAAGCCATTCGTAAAGTGGATTATGTAATTGTGAAAAATTCAATTTTTAATGGCGATACAATATAATCAAACCTAGAAAAGGAGCGTGTTTTACGCTTCTTTTTTTTATTTTTGATTATTTTTACTTTACCTGTCGTAGTAATAGTGTTATGATTATTACAACGACAGACGTAGTACGTCAGATGAAGTAATTGGAGGTGATTCGATGATTGGCAGTGATGCAATCAGAGGGTATAATGATACATTTATTTTATCTGTATTGCAGGAAGGTGATTCTTATGGTTACGCAATTTCTAAAAGAATCACGGAAATTTCAGAAAATAATTATTCGATTAAGGAAACGACATTGTATTCTGCCTTTAACCGTTTGGAAAAGAATGGATTTATTGAATCTTTTCCAGGACAAATCACACATGGTAAAAAAAGAACTTACTATAAAATCACAATGACTGGCAAAAAATATTTAGAAGAAAAAATAGCAGAATGGATACTAACAAAAAAAGTCGTTGAGCGCTTTATCAAGGAGGAAAAATAATGAAAACTATTCAGGATTATATCGACAGTTTATTTTTAGGAATAGCTGAAACAAGCCAGACAAAACAATTGAAAGAGGATCTACTAGCAAGTGCAGAAGATCGATATGAGGATTTAAAAAAACAAGGGAAATCTGAAAATGAAGCAATCGGAAGTGTGATTTCAGAGTTTGGATCAATTGATGAATTAGTAGAAGAAATGAATATAAAACAAGATTTTATCAATGCAAAAGGGTATGAACTTGATAGCATCTCTTTGGAGGAAACCATTGATTTTATTAAAGTACGTAGAAGAGGAGCTACTTTAATTGGTTTAGGGGTGATGGTTATCCTATTGGGTGTTGCGGCATTATTTGGATTTATGACTTTATATGGTGAGTCCTTGGGTGAAAGCTTCGGGTTATTATTTGTTTTGTTAGGCGCAGCAATCGGTGTTCCTTTATTTATTATTGCAGGTACTAGTATGGCTAATTTTAATAAAAAACTGAATGATCGATTTATTTCAATTCAAGTGAAAAATGAAGTTAAAAAGAGAAAAGAAGCCTTTCAACGTTCATTTATTATTTGTATAGTTATTGGAGTAGCATTATGCATTTTATCTGTGATTCCTTTAGTGGTACTTTCAGAAATATATAATTCAGAGGTTTATGAATTTTTCGGTATTGCGTGTTTATTAGTTCTTGTTTCTTTCGGCGTTTTCTTTTTCATTTTTGGTGGTGTGATCATGGGAAGTTTCACTAAAATGCTTGAACAAACTTATTTTATTTCAGATGAAGGAAAATTAGGACCAAGGGCAAAGGCTGAACGTGACCGTAAAAAACCAGTTTGGTTTCAACTGTTTGAAAAAATTTATTGGCCAATTATTGTTGCAATTTTCTTATACCAAGGATTTCTATTGGGAAATTGGGGTACAAATTGGATTATCTTTCCAATAGCTGGGATCGCTTTTGGCATCCTGGAAAGTATATTTAGTAAAAATGAATAAAAAAGAGAGCGAGGCAAAATGGATATTTCGTTTTGCCTCGCCTTTTTTATACAAATAATTAAAATGATTGTCTTGTAAAGATGATGTTCATTGCTTTTTTTAAAGGGAAATAAACAAGTGTCACAATAACGATGGTTGTCGCTACATTAATGAAAGTAGCAGGTAATTTCGATAAAGCACTAGCGAAAGATACGTTAAAGTCTGCACCTGCAAGAAGCCCCATTACAGTATTTTTTATTTGAGTCATAATGATTTTGGCAATCCCAGTTATAGCAGCAACTACAATGATTTTCCAAATAGCATCGATATTTTGATGGAAAAATAAGATCGTCAATGCTGCTGCACCGCCAACAATAAAGCTTTCTAGAATAAAATAAGGAGCTTCAGCAGCAAAACCATTTAAAACATCAAAAATTGCAAAACCTAGCCCCCCAGCTAGAGCACCTCTTTTGTAGCCAATCAAAAGTACTGCCAGCAGTAAAACTGAATTACCTAAGTGAGCAAAAGCCCCAGTGGGCATAGGAATTTTAATCATTGTTCCAAGAACCGTCAATGCAGCAAATAATCCAACTAATACAATGGATGTCGTTGAGTTTTTTTTATTCATTCTGTCACTCCCTAATTTTCTGTCATTCGGTCTTGCGCATGATTATAAGCTCCATGCCACACATGACCAAGAAAAGGATTGATTTTTTGACCGTTTTTGATTGCTGCGGCTACGAATTTTTTTGCTAGCGACACAGAATCAACAACTGAATAGTCTTTTGCAAGACCTGCAGTAACGGCTGCCGCAAAAGTACAGCCTGCTCCGTGGTTATAATCAGTTGCAAATAGTTCCTCTTCAAAGATCGTAAAATCAGTTCCATCATAAAAGAGATCAATCGCTTTATCCGATTTTAAGCGATGACCGCCTTTGATCACAACGTTTTTAGGACCCAAATCAATGATATTTTTTGCTGCTTCTTTCATTTGCTCAACAGAAGTCAAATCCCCCATTCCAGATAAAATTCCTGCTTCCACTAAGTTTGGTGTTGTTATAGTCGCTTTAGGTAACAGTAAGCGAGTCATTGCTGCTACATTTTCAGGTTGCAACAATTCACTTGTTCCTTTGCAGGCCATTACGGGATCAATTACGATATTGTTCATTTCAAAATTATCAATATAAGCTCGAGTTATTTCGATTGCTTCGATGGTTCCAAGCATTCCTGTTTTCATAGCGTCAAGAGCGCCACCTGCAAAAATAGTTTTTAATTGTTTTTCCACTAAAACAGGCTCAATCGGAGTAACAGTGTGACTCCAGCCTTCATCTGGGTCCATAGTCACAACACTAGTTAAAGCCGAAAAACCAAATGTTCCATACTCCTCAAACGTTTTTAAATCCGCTTGAATACCTGCACCACCACTAGAATCAGAACCAGCAACGGTTAATACTTTTTTTATCATTGTCCAACCTCTATTCGGAAATATTTTGATATATGTATTGTAAAACAAACATAAGTTGACAAAAACAGCCAATTGGGTTATTTTCAGGTCATCCAATTGCTGCGAATCACGGAGAACGAAGTGATCCGATGATGAGCAGTACAAGACGACTGAAAGGAGAGTTGCTCATTAGTTTTGAATCACGGAGAACAAAGTGATCCGATGATGAGCAGTACAAGACGACTGAAAGAAGAGTTGTTACATGCTCTTATCTTTTATTAAGTTTAACCAATTAGCAAGTAAGAACTCCTGATAAGACTATAATAAATACCTATAAAAATCAAAAGAATCACACTCTTCAACAAAATAAATAAGGAGGCAAAAAAAATGTGGTCACTAAAAAAAGAAAAAGGCGTCCCGATATACGTAAGTATCATCGAACTAATTCTCTACTATATAAAAAATGGCGATCTTTTACCAGGTGAACGTTTACCTTCAGAAAGAAAATTAGCTAATTACTTTCAAGTCAATCGTTCCACTGTTGTACATGCATTAGATGAACTTGTTTCTTTAGGCTGGATCATCAGAAAACAAGGTAGCGGAACGATCGTCAACGAAGGGAAGTGGGGGATCAGCACAACACCAAGAACAGACTGGCGTCGTTATCTAGAACAAAATGCCTTTGCTAAAGTCGATCCCTTTACTGAACAAATCGAAAGGCTGATCAAGCAATCGGATGAGCACGTCTTGGATTTATATACAGGAGAATTGCCAATGGATTTGATTCCAAGTTTCTCATTTCCACCATTAACATGGAAACACTTTTTGGAAGAAGAACAGCAAGATGACCTAGGTTATCTGCCCCTAAGGCAATCAATCAGCCGTGAGACTAAAAAAGAATATGGTTTTTCTCTTCCGCCAGAAAGTCTCTTGATCACGTCTGGTGCGCAACAAGCTTTATTTTTAATTTTACAAGTATTGCTGCAATCAGGTGATAGTGTGGCAATCGAAGACCCTTCATTTCTTTATGCACTCCCAATTTTTCAAGCAGCTGGGATCCGTCTTTATGGTGTGAAAATGGATCAAGACGGAATCAACTTGGAGTCTCTTGAAAAAATGATTCGTCAACATCGGGTTAAAATGGTCATGGTCAACCCATCATTCCAAAATCCGACTGGAAAGACGATGTCGATGAAACGCAGAAAAGCATTGGTTGAACTATGTCAAAATTATCAAATTCCAATTTTAGAAGATGATGTTTTCGCTAAACTGAATTTTGTCTCTACAGATCAAATCCCCCCATTAAAAAAATTAGACCCAGAAAATGTTTTGTACATTGGTTCTCTATCAAAAATCCTTGGCTCAACAACCAAAATAGGCTGGTTGAGTGCTCCGACTTCAGTGAATCAACAATTAGCAGAAGCGAGAAAGATGATGGATTTTTCATTAAGTATTTTTCCACAACTTTTGGCTAATTTAGCCTTAACAGATAAAGATTTTTCCAACAAAATAGCTCATCTAAAGCAAACAGTAGAACAAAGAGGTAAAGCCGTTTTCGATGTGTTAGATGAAACGAACGAATGGGATGTAAGTATGCCTAAAGGGGGCTTTTATATATGGGCAAAATGGACACATGGAAATCTTCGGCCAAAAGATTGGGCAGTCTTTTTACAAGAAGGCTTACTGATTGCACCAAGTTTCTTCTTTAGTGAAAATCAAGACAGCATTCGGATTAATTTCACCAGAGTTGATGGGAAAAATTTGCTGATTTTTAAAGAAAAATTGCTGGAAGTCACGAAAAAAATAGCTTTTGATTCCAAATCATTATGATAAAATAAGAATAAATGGAGGGAATCAATATGAATAAAACAATTGAGATATTGAAAAATCGACGCAGTTATCGTGATTTTGACGAGAATCATGTTATAACCAAAGAGGACCTGCAGGAGATATTAGATGCGGCTCGGCAAGCCCCAAGTTGGATGAATGGCCAATTTTACAGTATTATCGTTATTCAGGAAAAGAAGCTTCGTGAACAATTAGTCAAGTGGAATCCTGGTAACCCCCATATGCTAAAAAGCTCTGTCTTTTTACTATTTATCGGAGATCTTCACCGTACGAAGATGGTCAGCACAGCTCATGAAAGCGTATATCCTATCAATGAAAGTATTGAGCCGATTCTTTTAGCTACGACTGATGCTGCTTTGGCGCTTGAAAATGCTGTGATTGCTACTGAAAGTTTAGGATTAGGCTCAGTGGTGGTTGGAAGTATCCGTAAAAATGGAAAAGAAATCAGCCAATTATTGGAGCTACCAGAGTATACGTTTCCGTTATTCGGGTTGAGCTTTGGAAAGCCAACCGTTGAGATGAAAGTCAAACCACGTTTGCCTGAGCCGGCTGTTGTTCATTATGATCGCTACCATCCATATGCATATACATTGATCGAACAATATAATCAAACAATGGAAGCATTTGGGGAAGCAAGAGAGACGAAACGTTGGAGTCAAAAATTTTCAGATTATTTTGCAACAGAACCAATAATACTGACAGAGCAATTGTTAAAATTTCAACATCTACTTAAGTAATAGTTGAAATTGGTTTTTAGAGGATATTTTTTTGCAGTCCATTACTTTCTTCTAAAGCGCTAGAATGATATACTTACTAATGGGTAACAATATAAATGATAAAAAGAGGTGCTAAACATGTCTTGGGAACAAGTCTATGAACAGTGGATAAATGAAGAAAATATACCAGAAAATTTAAAAAAAGAATTGATCGATTTGAAAGGAAATCCTGAAAAATGTGAGGATGCTTTTTATGCACCTTTAGAGTTTGGAACGGCTGGTATGCGTGGTATTTTAGGTGCCGGAATCAATCGGATGAATATTTTTACGATCCGTCAAGCAACTGAAGGATTGGCTCGTTTTATGGATGCTGAAGGACCTGAGGCAAAACGACGGGGAGTTGCAATTGCTTACGACTCTCGTCATATGTCACCAGAGTTTGCAATGGAAGCGGCAAAAACATTAGCACAACATGATATTCCTGCTTTTGTTTTTGAAAGTTTACGCCCAACGCCTGAGCTGTCTTTTGCAGTTCGCCACTTAAATGCATTTTCAGGAATCATGATCACAGCATCTCATAATCCAGCAGCGTACAACGGCTATAAAGTCTACGGCGCAGATGGTGGACAAATGCCACCGGCAGATGCTGATGCTTTGACTAAATATGTTCGTGAAATTGAAAACCCATTAAAGGTTGAAGTCTTAACCGATGATCAAGCAAAAACGAGTAATTTGATTACAATCATTGGTGAAGAGGTCGATACTGCGTACTTGAAAGAGGTTAAAAAAGTTACGATCAACCAAGAATTGATCAATGACATGGGTAAAGAATTAAAATTGGTTTATACGCCATTACATGGCACTGGGAAAATGCTAGGTGAAAAAGCTTTGAAACAAGCTGGGTTTGAAAAATTTGTACTTGTTCCAGAACAGGCGATTGCTGATCCTGATTTTACAACGGTCAAATCACCAAATCCAGAAGAGCACTCGGCTTTTGAATATGCTATCCGTCTAGGAGAAAAAGAAGATGCTGACCTATTGATCGCGACAGATCCTGATGCTGACCGTTTAGGTGCTGCAGTTCGTTTACCAGATGGTAGTTATCAAGTTTTAACAGGTAATCAATTAGGATCGATCATGATTCAATATATTCTAGAGGCGCATAAACAAGCAGGAACTTTACCAGAAAATGCTGTTGTCTTGAAATCTATCGTGTCCAGTGAATTAGCAACTGCAATCGCAGCGAAATACAACACAAAAATGGTGGATGTCTTAACAGGATTTAAGTTTATTGCAGAAAAAATCGAACAATATGAAGAAGATCATTCTCAAACCTTTATGTTTGGCTTTGAAGAGAGTTATGGTTATTTAGTAAAATCCTTCGTTCGTGATAAAGATGCGATCCAAGCACTTGTTTTATTGGCGGAAGTTGCGGCTTTTTACAAGAAACAAGGAAAAACACTTTATGATGGTTTACAAGACATTTTCAAAGAGTATGGTTATTTTGAAGAAAAAACAATTTCAGTAACCTTGAGTGGAATTGAAGGCAGCGAAAAAATTAAAGCGCTAATGAAAAAATTCCGTGAAGAAGCACCTACTTCATTTGCAAATATCAACGTAACGCAAACGGAAGATTTCAAAGAATTAACAAAAACATCCGCAGATGGAAAAGTTGAAGCGTTGACGACTCCGCCGTCAGATGTGTTAAAATATTTCTTGGAAGATGGTAGCTGGATTGCGATCCGTCCATCTGGAACTGAACCCAAGATTAAATTTTATTTGGCAACGAAGGCTGATTCTCAATTAGAAGCTGATCAAAAAATCAAGAATTTTGAGCAAGCAGTTAACGCATTAACTGAATAAAATGAATGGGACTGAAAAAACTGGAGAGAAGTTTTATTTCAGTCCCTTG
Source organism: Enterococcus ureasiticus (assembly GCF_001730285.1). Taxonomy (GTDB): domain Bacteria; phylum Bacillota; class Bacilli; order Lactobacillales; family Enterococcaceae; genus Enterococcus_L; species Enterococcus_L ureasiticus. The sequence goes on along the minus strand of NZ_MIJZ01000001.1, from coordinate 437,404 downwards.
ATTTTTACTATTATAAGGAGTGGTAGACATGAATATTGGATTTATCGGCGCCGGTCACATGGGCAGTGCGATGATTGAAGGCCTGTTAAAAGCTAAAACAGTAGTACCAGAGAATTTGTTCGTCAAAGGTGGTTCAAGCGGTACCGCTGAAGCACTGCAAGAGAAACTTGGATTCAAATTGATCAAAGACTATGCTGCTTTAAAAGAATGCCAAGTGATTTTTATAGCTACAGGAGCTAAAATCGTTTTAGAGATTTTAAAACAAGCAGCGCCGAATATAACTAAAGACACAATTCTTATTTCGGTTGCGACAGGACATACTGTAGAAGAAGCCCAAGCTATTTTAGGCAAAGAAATCCATGTTGTTCATGCTATTCCTAACACGCCTGTCAGTGTCAATGCTGGAATGATCGGTGCAGTTTTTGCAGATGATATGCCAGTTGAATCAAAAGCTGAAGCGACCCGTGTATTGGAATCTTTGGGGAAAGTTGAAGAAGTTAGCGAAAATATTCTAGGTACATTTGGTACGGTTGCTGGATGCAGCCCAGCCTTTGTTGATATATTCATGGAAGCATTAGCGGATGGTGCCGTGTTAGAAGGCATGCCTCGTGCTCTTTCATATGAAATCATTGCACAAATGATGTTAGGATCTGCCAAACTTGCGATTGAGACTAAAAAACATCCAGGAGAGCTAAAAGATGGTGTCACATCTCCAGGAGGCAGCACGATTAAAGGTGTTACAGCTTTAGAAAAAAATGGATTTAGATTTGCTGTGATCGATGCAGTTAAACAAGCGAACAGCTAAGAAAAAATAAATTTTTGAAAGACAAGTAGGATGTTGTTTTATCCTAGTTGTCTTTTTTTAATCCTGTACGAAAGAAAAATTCTATCCTCTTTTGAAAAAAGTTTGCTATAATAAGCGAGAGGAAAATAAGAAGGGAAGCTCAGCGATGAAAGAAATAGATGAAATTCAAAAAGTAAGTCAATTATACAAAGTGTTGAGTGATCCAACTAGATTACGAATTTTACTTCTGTTAAAAAAAGGAGAGCTAAATGTAACAGCAATCGGAGACCAGCTTTCAATGGAACAGTCAGCTGTTTCACATCAATTAAAACTATTACGAGACAGCCATGTAGTAAGATCCAGACGCGAAGGAAAAACAATTTATTATACACTTGACGACCACCATGTTATTGATATTCTTAATCAAACCTTTGAACATATCAAACACCAATAACTCACCTTTTCTAGGATTCCCATGGGAAATTCAAAGAAAAGGGTAGTTTTTTTTACGTCAGTTGGGTATACTAGAAACATGTTTTATTAGAAGAAAATGAAATGTTTCTAATTTTATAGTTGGAGGAAGAAGAATGAAGGAAAAATTGAAAATTGGTTTGCTTGGACTAGGTACAGTTGGATCTGGTGTACCAACAATTTTACAAGAACATCAAGAGAAAATTTCACAAGTGACAGGAATGGAAATCACTATTTCAAAAGCTTTAGTACGTGATGAAGAAGAAAAAAGACGTCTGGCTGAGAAATTTGATATTCAGCTCACAACAAAGATCGAGGATATTATCAATGATGATGAAATCAAGATTATTGTAGAATTAATAGGAAAAGTGGAACCAGCAAAAACCTTCATTACCAAAGCGCTAGAAAATGGGAAACATATTGTAACAGCAAACAAAGATCTTTTGGCTCAACATGGCAGTGAGCTTGTAGCTTTAGCTCAAAAGAATGATTGTGATTTATATTATGAAGCAAGTGTTGCCGGTGGTATTCCTATTTTACGCACAATTGCCAATAGTTTAGCTGCTGACAATATCCAAAAGGTGTTAGGAATCGTCAATGGAACGACAAATTATATGCTGACACAGATGGTTTCTGAGAAAAAGTCATATGATCAAGCATTAAAAGAAGCCCAAGAGTTAGGATTTGCTGAATCTGATCCAACGAATGATGTGGATGGTATTGATGCAGCCTATAAAATGGTTATTTTAAGCCAGTTTGCTTTTGGGATGAACATTCGATTGGATCAAGTGGATACGCGAGGTATTCGTGGTCTGTCTTTAGATGATGTTGAAATGGCTGCTCAATTAGGCTATGAAGTGAAGCTGATCGGTTCTTCTGAAAATCAAGAGGGCAGTATTGCGGTTGAAGTTGGCCCAATGCTTGTGGCTAAATCGCATCCAATCGCTTCGGTTCGTAATGAATTTAATGCAGTTTTTATCGAAAGCGCAGGTGTTGGTGAGTCAATGTATTATGGGCCAGGTGCAGGTGCTAAGCCAACTGCAACAAGTGTCGTTAGTGATATCATCACAATTGCTAAAAATATCCGTTTAGGAACGACAGGACATATGTTTAATTCCTATCAACATGATACTAAACTAGCAGCAGATGAAACAATTTCTGGAAAGTACTATTTCTCAATCGAAGTGCCGGATCGACATGGTCAAATTTTGAAGTTAACTCAGATAATGACTGAAGCAAATGTTAGTTTTGATCAATTAGTTCAGCAGAAATCTGACGGCACTCGAGCTAGAATCGTGGCAATCACACATACAATTACCAAAGAACAAATGAAGCAAGTGACAAAAGAAATCGAATCAACAGATGGATTCGAACTATTAAATACATTTAAAGTATTGGAGGATTAATCAATGTATGAAGGATTATTAAAACAATATAAGGAATATTTACCAATCACAGATAATACACCAATGATTTCATTGGCCGAAGGAAACACACCATTAATTCCACTGCACAGTTTGTCAAAGGAATTAGGCATCAATTTATATGGAAAATATGAAGGCCTGAATCCGACTGGATCATTCAAAGACCGCGGAATGGTTATGGCTGTTGCTAAAGCTGTTGAAGAAGGCGCAAAAGCAATTGTTTGTGCGTCAACAGGAAATACAAGTGCAGCAGCAGCTGCTTATGCTACAAGAGCAGGTGTTAAAGCCTATGTGGTTATTCCTGATGGCAAAATCGCAATGGGCAAACTCGCACAAGCAATTATTTATGGTGCGGATATCATCTCGATTCCAGGTAATTTTGATGAAGCGTTGAAAGCTGTTCGTGATATTGCTGAAACAGAAGCTGTAGCACTAGTTAATTCGGTGAATCCATATCGCTTAGAAGGTCAAAAGACAGCAGCTTTTGAAGTTTGCGAACAACTTGGACAAGCACCAGATGTTTTAGCAATTCCAGTTGGAAATGCTGGGAATATCTCTGCATACTGGAAAGGCTTTAAAGAATGGCATGATAAAAAAGGAACACTTTTACCACGAATGCATGGTTTTGAAGCAGAAGGAGCTGCAGCAATAGTGAAAGGTGAAGTAATCGAACAACCTGAGACAATTGCGACAGCGATCCGTATTGGAAATCCAGCTAGTTGGACATTAGCCGAAGCTGCCCGTGATGAATCGAAGGGGCATATCGATTCAGTAACAGATGAAGAAATTCTGAATGCTTACCGGAAAGTTGCTGCACAAGATGGTGTATTTGTTGAACCAGGCTCAGCCGCTTCTTTAGCAGGTGTAATCCAACATGTGAAAAATGGAAAAATCAAACCAGGTGAAACGGTCGTAGCTGTTTTCACTGGTAATGGATTGAAAGATCCTGATACCGCAATCAATGCAACGGATGTAAAAATCTCTAAAATGAGTGATTTAGAAGAAATGCGGTTGCATTTACGTAATGGAGTGTCAGAACTATGAAAATAAGAATTCCCGCAACCAGTGCAAATCTAGGGCCGGGTTTTGACTCATGTGGTATTGCCTTGTCGCAATATCTTAATATCGAAGTTTTGGAAAATACTAAAGAGTGGAAAATTATACACTCTTTAGGGAGTGACATCCCGACAGATGCTACAAATCTATTAATTCAAACAGCACTAAAATTAGCTCCTGATCTTTCACCAAAAGTGTTGAAAATGACGTCAGATATTCCTTTAGCTAGAGGTTTAGGGAGTAGTTCTAGTGTAATTGTTGGTGGCATTGAACTTGCCAATCGACTAGGGAATTTGAATTTATCTCAAAAGGATAAAGTACAGATAGCTACTGAGATTGAAGGACATCCAGACAATATTGCTCCAGCTATATGCGGAGATTTTGTTGTTGCGAGCTATGTTGATGGTGAAGTTCACTCTGTGAAACATCATTTTCCAATGTGTGATGTGATTGCTTATATTCCAGATGTTCATCTATTGACGTCTGAAAGCCGAAGTGTACTTCCGACTTCGATTCCTTATAAAGAAGCTGTTCAAGCAAGTTCAATCGCAAACGTAATGATTGCTGCAATTTTGAATGGTAATTTGCCTTTGGCTGGCTTAATGATGGAGAAAGATCGCTGGCATGAAGCATATCGAAAAAAACTAGTTCCACATTTAGATGAAATCCGAGCTCTTAGTCATAAGATCGGAGCTTATGGCGCATTTTTAAGCGGAGCTGGTCCAACAGTATTGATTTTGTCTCCTGAGGAAAAAACAGACCAAATGGTTCAAGAACTAGAAAAATTGCCTCAATCAGCTACAATCAATGTGTTATCGATAGACAAAGAAGGTATCCAAGTGTTTTAAAAAAACTAAGAGCAGTGAGGTTGTTTTTTTACCTCATACTAATGCTCTTAGTTTTTTATTTATCTATTAGGCTTCAGGCGATTCTGTTGCATAATAACTATGATCTTCCAAATTTAAAGCATTCAAAATCATTGAAGCTGTTTCTTCAATCGATAAGGAAGCTACATTGATAACCACACAACCTAGTTTTTCATATAAATCATTTGCAAATGTTAATTCTTTTCTGATTTTTTCAATATCTGAATAAGAAGTATCAGCTGGTAGTCCATAAGTTCTCATTCGTTCTTTACGGATACCGTTTAAGATATCGGGATCATTTGTCAGTCCCACGATTTTTTTAGGATTAGTTTCCCATAATTGTTTTGGCAAATGAGCTTCTGGAATCAAAGGTAAGTTTGCCACTTTCAAATTTTTATTTGCTAAAAATAAACTAAGGGGTGTTTTTGATGTTCTAGAGACCCCTAATAAGAGTACATCTGCTTCCAAGAAACCTCTTGGATCTTTACCGTCGTCATATTTTACGGCGAATTCCATTGCTTCGATTCGTTTAAAGTAATTCTCATTCAAATGATGTAGGGCGCCAGGTTCTCTAGTAGGTGCAACACCAGTCAGTCGCTCAATTTCAGCTACTGGGGGTGTTAAAATATCAAAGTGATATAAATTATGCTTTTCAAAAAAATCATTCGCAATCTTCACTAAACGATCATTTACGATTGTGTGTAAAACCATGGCATTTTCACGTTTTGCATCTTCAAGTGCTTTTCTAAGTTTATCTTCTTCTTTAGCAAATGTTCGTCTAAATAACGAAAAGTCGATAGTAGGGTATTGAGCCATAGAAGCTGCTGCTAATTTCGAAGCTGTTTCGCCTGCTGAATCAGAAATGACGAAGATCGTCACACATTTTTTTTGTTCATTCATTGTCATAGTATGATTCCTTTCTTGCTTTTTTTATAGATTTATTATACCATACCTTCATGAATCTTATTCGTAATGATTTTGATTTAAGAACTGGAGGTTATCAAATGACACAGTCAAATTCTAAAGTAGAGCAGTCCCTAGCGGTGATGAAAAAGAACGGCTTGAAATATACAAAAAAAAGAGAAGCGATGATCACCTATCTAATTAGGAGAAATCGTTATATTTCTGCAAGAGAAGTGTATGAATTTATGAATCAAGAATATAAAGGGGTGAGCTACGATACTATTTACCGAAACCTACATGATTTTGAAACCTTTGATCTGTTAGAAACAACTGATTTTAACGGAGAAAAAAAGTTTCGCTTTCATTGTTGTCAGGAAGTAGGACATCACCATCATTTTATATGCACCGTTTGCGGAAAAACAAAAGAAATTCACATGTGCCCGATGGACTTTTTCAAAGAACAATTAAGTGGATGTGAAATTGAAGGACACCGATTTGAGATTTTTGGTCGATGTGAGGAGTGCAGATGATCGTTTTTTTCAGAAAAAATCATGAATATTACATATGTGTGTAAAACTTTACTCATTTTGGTACTTTTTTATGCATTTTTTCAATACAATGGTTGACGTTAAAATAACCATTCGATATAATGTATTAAGAACGGTATTTTATTTATGTTAAATAACTCATAAATATAAAAAACGGTTACTTTTTAAGCTCGGAGGGAGGGAATTAACATGTCAAAAACTGTCGTTCGTAAAAACGAATCTCTTGACGATGCTCTTCGTCGCTTCAAACGTTCCGTTTCAAAAGCGGGTACTTTACAAGAATCTCGTAAACGTGAATTCTACGAAAAACCAAGTGTAAAGCGTAAGAAAAAATCTGAAGCAGCTAGAAAACGTAAAAAATTCTAGTTTTCGATGAATTGGAGTTGGTTGTATGTCATTACTAACAACATTGAATGACGATATAAAGACAGCAATGAAGTCAAAAGATAAAGATACTTTATCCGTACTTCGTATGCTGAAAGCAGCCATTCAAAATGAGCAGATTAAAACTGGCCGTGATTTGGACGGAGAAGAAGAGTTAACAGTTTTATCTCGTGAGATGAAACAACGCAGAGACTCTTTATCAGAGTTTGAAAAAGCGGGACGTGACGATCTTGCTGACAAAGTAAAAATCGAAATCGCAATTGTTGAAAAATATATGCCAAAACAACTTTCAGATGAAGAAATTCGTCAGATTGTTCAAACGGCAATTGATCAGACCGGAGCGTCTTCACCAAAGGAATTTGGTAAAGTTATGAGTGCTGTAATGCCTGAAGTAAAAGGTAAAGCAGACGGCAATCAGGTCAATACAATTGTAAAAGAATTATTACAAGAGAATTAGTCAAAGTGAAAAAACCAACGGATTTCCGTTGGTTTTTTTGTCCAAAAAAACAGATAAAGAACTGGGGATAATATATAGAGACATTTAACTTTCTGTGAAGAAAGAAAAACAAGTCTCTAGTTTTAGTCCACTCTCTTTTTAATAAATAAATATTATGGTATGATTGTAAAGAATGAAAAAATAAAGGAGATGGGCATTTTTTGACAGAAAATCAGTCAATATCTTTAGAATTGAAATTAAATGATTCTGATGATGTGAGTATGCTTTTAGGAACCCATGACAAACATATAAAATATTTAGAAGAAAATGCAGCAGTAACGATCAACACACGGGGTGAGACGATTCAATTGCTTGGTGAAGAATCTGAGGTCCAATTGATTGCTTCTGTTCTGCGCACGCTACAAGTGCTGATTCAACGCGGCATCAAAATCAGTACGCCAGATGTTGTCTCTGCTTTGAAAATGGCAAAAAGTGGCGATTTGGATGTCTTTGTGACAATGTATGAAGAAGAAATCCTAAAAGATCACCATGGTAGAGCGATTCGGATCAAAAATATTGGACAAAAACGATATATCGATGCTGTACGTAAACGCGATATTATTTTTGGAATAGGTCCAGCTGGAACGGGAAAAACTTTTTTAGCTGTGGTTATGGCTATATCAGCTCTAAAAAAAGGGGAAGTCCAAAAAATCATTTTAACTCGTCCAGCTGTTGAAGCAGGAGAAAGTCTAGGCTTTTTACCAGGTGATTTAAAAGAAAAAGTCGATCCTTATCTACGCCCTGTTTATGATGCGTTGTATCAAGTTTTTGGTATGGATCATACGAACCGTTTGATGGAACGTGGTGTAATCGAAATTGCGCCATTAGCATATATGAGAGGTCGGACATTGGATGATGCTTTCGTCATTCTTGATGAAGCACAAAATACAACTGTCGCTCAAATGAAGATGTTTTTAACAAGATTAGGTTTTAATTCAAGAATGATCGTCAATGGCGATACAAGCCAGATCGACTTACCTAAAGGCGTTGCTAGCGGCTTGATTCATGCAGAAAAAACATTACAGTCCATCGATAAAATTGCGTTTGTTCATTTTGATGCTGGAGATGTTGTGAGGCATCCCGTTGTTGCTCAAATTATTCGAGCGTATGAAAAAGAAAGCCAAAAATAGTTTAAAACCCGCGGAAAGGAGTGAAAATTCCGTTGAAATACTCGTTACTAAAATTACGCGATAAATTAGGGAAGGCTTATATCCCTATACTTGTACTAATTTTTTCATGTTTTTTATTTATCATTATGTTCGGTAGTGTGTATCAGAAAAGAGTGGAAATAAAAGAAGGTCAGCTTGCTGAAAATACGATTCGAGCGAATAAAAACGTTGAAAATACCTACGAAACAGGGCAAAAGAAAAAATTGGCTGCGGAAGCTGTTACGCCTGAATATATTTATCAGGAAGAAACAGCGGATATCCAGCATAAACGAATTGAAAAACTGTTTAAGTTGATTGTTAACGCAAATGAAAAGACAGAAAAAGATTATGAAGAGAAAAAAGCGAAGGCTAAAAAAGATGAGACGATTCCGAGTCCAACGATAGAAGAAAGAATTGCCAATTTAAAAGCTCAATTTGAATCGTTGGATCAAGACGAAGTCGCTTTTTATCAAAAATTTCCAAATGTATTTTATCAAAATATATTTTCATTAGATGACAATCAAATTCAGCAAGTAAAAACTGAAAGCTTAAAAATCGTAGATGAAAAAATGAAAGATCATGTTCGAGAAGCTGATCTGGATAATATTCGTCAAAGTGCAATTGAAAAAATCCAATTCCTTGATGTTACTAGTACAATGCAGCAAGAAATTCGTTATATTGTAAATCAAGGGATCGTGGCGAATGATTTTGCCAACGATAAAAAGACAAAAGAAATGCGCCAAAATGCAATGGATGCTGTTCCGCCTTCTATGATCTATCAAGGGGAAATTATCGTTCGTGAAGGGACGCAAATCGACAGTAAAGCGATGGAAAAACTTGAAATATTAGGTATGACCAATCAAAGCACTTCGTTATTTCCAATGGCGGCCTTAGCTTTAGCAATCGTTTTGCAAGTATTCGTTTTATTATTCTTCACAAAACAAGTGACAGAAGAAGGTAGACGTAGACATTTTATTTTGTTCTATGTAGGTGCAATGTCTTTAAGTGTCGTATTGATGAAGTTCTTCCAAATTTTCCAAACCGAACAAATGATGTATATTTCATTGTTTTTCCCGGCAGCATTTACACCTCTTGTGTTAAATTATTTTGTAAGTCGAAGAGCTGGGGTTTTAGCAGCTGTTTTCCAAGTAATATTTTCACTATTTGTGTTTTATAATTCTATAGGAACTAACTCGTTAACGATTATTTTAGTGAGTTATATGTTTTCTGGCCTATTAGCAACAGTAGTCAAACGCACGCGAATAGGTGAACAAGGATTAGTTGCTGTTTTTTGGGTCATTATTTTCCCTGTTTGCGTAGACTTTATTTTGATGGTTTATCAAGGGATGAGCTTTTTTGACGGTAAATCATGGACAATGATGATCTGTGCTTTAGCTGGAACTGTATTGTCTTTCCTTGCCACAATGGGACTTCATCCGTATATTGAATTGCTTGTAACGGATGATAGTGTGATTGTTTTAAATGAACTAAGTAACCCCAATCATCCTTTGTTGAAACAACTACTTGAAGAAGCGCCAGGGACGTATCACCACAGTATGATGGTGGCAAGCTTAAGTGCAAATGCAGTAGCTGAAATCGGAGGTCGTTCATTACTAACACGAGTTGCTTGTTATTATCATGATATTGGTAAAATCAAACATGCGAACTTCTTTGTTGAGAACTTACCAGCCGGGGCTGAAAATCCGCATAATTTCTTGTTGCCAGAAGACAGTAAACAAATTATTTTTGGACATGTCATTGATGGTGCTAAAATATTAGAAGACTATCATATGCCTGAAATGGTGATTGAGATTTGTCGTCAGCATCATGGTACGACTTTAATGAAGTTTTTCTTTGTGAAAGCAAAAGAACGAAACCCAGATATTTCTGAAGCGGATTTCAGATATCCAGGTCCTAAACCTCAAACTAGAGAAGCGGGAATCGTTAGTATTGCTGATACATGTGAGGCTGCGGTTCGTGCGATGGATCATCCAACGAACGAGAAAATCCAAGCTTTTGTTCATAATGTTATTCAAGATCGGATTGCAGATGGACAACTGGATGATTGTGGTTTAACGATGAAAGAAATTCGGATCATCGAGAAGTCTCTAGTCAATGGGTTATGTAGTACATTCCATTCTAGAATCAAATATCCAAAAATGAAATCCGAAGCAGAAGAAATGAAAGACGAACAAGAAAAGAGAGATGACTAATGGATATTTCATTCATTGATGAAACAAGTAATTTATCAAAAGAAAATTTGGAAGAAGTAGAAAGTCTGCTGCAGTTTGCAGCTGATTTTCTAAAAATATCTGAAGATACTGAAATGTCCGTGTCCTTTATGGATAACGCAGGTATTCAGGTGATAAATAGAGACTACCGTGGAAAAGATGTACCCACAGACGTTATCAGCTTTGCTTTGGAAGAAGAAGGCGAAGATGAACTGCCGATTATTTTTGAAGATGCAGCAGACGCTTTTCCTAGGAACCTTGGAGATATCATGATATCGACTGAACGAGCGGCAGAACAAGCAGCAGAATATGGTCATTCTTTTGAACGTGAGTTAGGTTTTTTGGCTGTGCATGGTTTTTTACATTTAAATGGTTACGATCATATGGAACCTGATGATGAGAAAGAAATGTTTGGTTTACAGAAAGAGATCTTAGATGCCTATGGACTCAAAAGATAAGCGGACAGCGAAGAATAAACATTTTATAGCCTCATTGGAATTTGCTCTTCAAGGGATCAAGACGGTATTTAAGGAAGAGCGTAACATGCGGACACATACTCTAATGGGGATTGCGGCGATCATTGTTGGCTTTGTTTTACGATTAGTGATCTCAGAATGGTTGTGGTTGTTACTTGCAATCTTTCTTGTATTAGTGATGGAGATTATTAATACAGTGTTTGAAAATGTGGTTGATATGGTGACTGATTTTCATTTCCATCCAATTGGTAAGAAAATCAAAGATATGGCTGCAGGCGCAGTTCTTTTAACGACAGGATTTGCTGTGGTTGTTGGAGTGCTGTTGTTTGTCCCAAAAATTTGGCAGATACTACAAGATTTTTTATAGAGGAGAGAAACCATGACAGACGTACACAAATCCGGATTCGTAGCGATCGTAGGAAGACCTAATGTGGGTAAATCTACATTGCTGAACCGAATTGTCGGACAAAAAATTGCGATTATGAGTGATAAAGCTCAAACAACTAGAAATAAGATACAAGGTATTTATACAGTTCCAGAAGCACAAATCGTTTTTATTGATACACCTGGTATTCACAAGCCGAAACATCGTTTAGGTGATTTTATGGTTGAAACAGCTTATAGCGCATTACGTGAAGTGGATGCAACGCTATTCATGATCAGTGCGGATCAAAAAAGAGGTAAAGGCGATGATTTCATCATTGAACGTCTTAAAACAATGACTAGCCCTGTTTATCTCGTGATCAATAAAATCGATACGGTTCATCCGGATCAGCTTTTGGGAATCATTGAAGATTATGCAAGCCAAATGGAATTTGCAGAAGTTGTGCCGATTTCAGCTACTGAAGGGAATAATGTGGATCGTTTGATGAATGTTTTAGTTGATCAAATGCCGGAAGGGCCACAGTATTTTCCAGATGATCAAGTAACGGATCACCCTGAATATTTTATTGTATCTGAATTAGTTCGTGAAAAAGTATTATTGCTTACAAGAGATGAAATTCCTCATTCAGTTGCCGTTGTAGTTGATTCAATGAAACGTGATGAGAATGATAAAGTACGCATTCAAGCAACAATCATCGTGGAACGTGATAGCCAAAAAGGGATCATTATTGGTAAGGGCGGCAAGATGCTCAAACAAATCGGAACAAAAGCTAGACAAGATATTGAACATTTACTGGATGATAAAGTTTACTTAGAACTTTGGGTAAAAGTACAAAAAGACTGGCGTGATAAAAAAGTTCATTTACAAGACTTTGGTTATCGCAAAGACGATTATTAATGAGAAACGAAGGAACAATTCTGTATTATTACGGGATTGTTCTTTTGCTTCTTTCTCTGCTAAAATAGATTAGAAAATATAGGAGGCGAAAACATGACCTTAGGGGAAACAAAAGGAATTATTTTATTTACCAAGGACTACAAAGAAAAAGATAAGCTAGTCAAGATTTTTACGGAATCGTTTGGTAAATTGATGTTTTTTGTCAAAGGAGCACATCGTAAAAATAATCCAATCGGTCCTGCAATTTTGCCTTTTACAGAAGCTGTATATATCGGTGATTACAGAGAAGATGGATTGTCATTTTTAAATGGAAGTAAAGATGTCCAACCGTTTCGAATGATTCAGGAAGACATTTTTATTAATGCTTACGCGACATATATTTTGAATTTGGTTGACGCGGCAATTGATGATCGAACATACGATCCGAACTTGTATCATTTCGTTCAGCAAGCACTTCGCTTGTTGAACGAGAATAAAGATGCGGAGATTATCACCAATATTTTTGAAATCCAATTATTAAGCCGTTTCGGTATTACACCAGAATGGAGATATTGTGCGGTTTGCCAAGAAACGCGAGGGAAGTTTGATTATTCTTCAAAATATAGTGGAGTCCTTTGTGAACAACATTGGCATCTTGACAACCATCGCTATCATGCTGATCCTAGAGCAATCCATTTCATTCGTCTTTTTTCTGCTGTTTCTTATGATAAGGTTCAAGATATCAATGTTAAGCCAGAGACAAAAACCGCGATAAGACAAACTATTGATGAATTATATGATGAGTATGTAGGGATTCATCTGAAGAGTAAGAAATTTATCGATCAAATGAAAAGTTGGGAAGACACCTTGAAGTTGCCTAAGCGTGAAAAAAAGGATGAAGATAATGACAAAACTGTATCTTAAAGGGATAAAATATGATAAAAATAAATCAACATCGCGATTTCCTTTTAATTTGCCTATTTTAACTGATTTAGATCAACTTATTTTTGAGACTCCAGTTACTTTTTTGATTGGTGAGAATGGTTCTGGAAAGTCAACTATTATAGAAACAATAGCTGGACTAATGGATTTAAATCTTGAAGGTGGCTCAAAAAATAATTTATTTGTTTCTTATGAAGAACAATCTTTATTAGTTGAAGCGAGTCGACCAATAAAGTATCCCTATTACCCAAGGGACAGTTATTTTTATCGAGCAGAATCCTATTATAATTTAATGACTGATATTGATTTGCGTGACCAAGACGGCGAAGGTGTTTTTGAAAGAGAGCTACACAAGTATTCAAGAGGGGAATCGTTTTATGAGTTAGTTACAACTCGTTTTTTTGGTCAAGGTTTTTATCTACTAGATGAACCAGAAACAGGTTTGTCTCTCAGCACTCAATTGCAATTGATGGTTTCAATGCAGGAGTTAGTAAGCGCCGACTCACAATTTGTGATTGCTACTCATTCCCCAGTATTATTGTTTTTTCCAAACGCTAGAATTTATGAATTTATCGATGGTAAAATCATCAAACGTACATTGGAAGAAACGAAAATCTATCAAGATTGGGCAATGATTTTTGAAAGAAAAGAACAATTTTTTCAAATGCTGTTTGAATCTTAAAAAATAATTTGACATCTCAGCAATCAAAGATTATCATAAAGAGTAATTAAATAAATACGTTGAAAAAGAAGAGTAAAAAGAACTGCTGTCATAGCGAATCTGGGAGAGTGTAAGCCAGGTACATGCAACTTTTGAATGGCGCTTTTGAGTATGTTTAAACGAAGCTGCCGATAGTTGATATCGGAAGTAGGGTGGAACCGCGATTATTCGTCCCTATGTCTCTTGGAGGCATAGGGACTTTTTGTATTACCACTTTAATAATATTGGCAAAGCTCGTCTCCTATGCGCTAACGAGAACAACACTTTATTGCTATTTTTAAAATCATCGAAAAGGAGGTACAGCATGCAATTTAATGCAACGTTTTTCCCTGCTGATTTTACAGAGAACAAGTTAAAAGTTTTATCTCTTGTTAGACTGTTGGTTCAGATAAAGGAAAATGATGGTACAGAAATCGAAGAATTTGAAACGAACCCTAGCGAAAAGTTATACAAGATCAATACGGAATTGACAGAAACCATGAAAGTTGAAGTTTCTGTTGTTCCAGATGAAGTGGTGGAGTTTTATCCAGTTGTTACAGCGTTGTAAAAAGGTAGTTTAGTTTTATGAGATTGGAAAAAGATAAAAAATGAATGTGATAAAAAGTGTTACAGTCATTTTTTCCTATTTTCCATTTGAGGCTGACCGAGCTCTTTCAGCTTTTGTATTATCTAGCTTCGCGGGCTAGCTCTTCGGAAAAAAGACAAAAATGGAATGTGACAAAAAGCGTCACAATCAATTTTTCCTATTTTTCTGTCAGGGCTGGAAGAGCCTGTTACACTTTTAAATTAGGAGGATCACAATGGAAAAGAAACTTACTGTACAAGAAATGATTTTAACTTTACAAAAATTTTGGTCATCAAATGGTTGTATGTTGATGCAAGCATATGACACGGAAAAAGGGGCGGGGACAATGAGTCCTTATACTTTTTTACGAGCAATCGGCCCTGAACCTTGGAATGCGGCTTATGTAGAACCTTCAAGGAGACCGGCAGATGGTCGTTATGGAGAAAATCCAAACCGCCTATATCAACATCATCAATTTCAAGTAGTCATGAAACCATCGCCCGAAAATATTCAAGAATTATATTTAGAAAGTTTAGAGTTATTAGGGATCGATCCTTTAGCTCATGATATTCGTTTTGTTGAAGATAACTGGGAAAATCCTTCTATGGGATGTGCAGGTCTTGGTTGGGAAGTTTGGCTTGATGGCATGGAGATTACTCAGTTTACCTACTTCCAACAAGTAGGCGGATTAGCTTGTCATCCAGTTACTTCGGAAATTACGTACGGGATCGAGCGACTAGCATCTTATATTCAAGAAGTAGAAAGTGTTTATGATCTAGAATGGACAGAAGGCGTTAAGTACGGAGAAATTTTCAATCAGCCTGAGTATGAACATTCGAAGTATTCATTTGAAATCAGCAATCAAGATATGTTATTGGAAAACTTTGATAAATTTGAAAAAGAAGCGAAACGTTGTATTGATGAAAGCCTAGTACATCCAGCCTATGATTATATCTTGAAATGTAGTCATACATTTAATTTATTGGATGCTCGTGGTGCTGTGTCTGTAACGGAACGAGCTGGATATTTAGCGCGCATCAGAAACTTGGCTAAATCTGTAGCGAAAATCTTTGTCGCAGAACGTGAAAAATTAGGATTTCCTCTTTTAAACAAAGAAGATCAAACTACTAAGGAGGCAAAATAACATGGCAAAAGACCTATTACTTGAAATCGGCTTGGAAGAAATGCCAGCTCATATTGTCAGCCCAAGTCGTTTACAATTAGAAAATAAAATAGTAAAATTCTTAGACGAAAATAAATTAACTTATGAAACCGTTCAAAGCTTCTCGACACCTCGTCGTTTGGCTGTTCGTGTGACACAATTGCCGCAACAGCAGGAAGATACGCAGGAAGAAGTTAAGGGACCTGCTAAAAAAATTGCTCAAGACGCTGAAGGAAATTGGAGCAAGGCCGCTGAAGGGTTTGTTAGAGGACAGGGCCTGACGACAGATGCAATCACGTTTAAAGAATTGAATGGTGTAGAATATGTTTATGTAACAAAGCATAATCAAGGCCAAAAAACGATTGATGTATTAGCAGGATTGAAAGACGTTATTACAAGTTTAACTTTTCCAGTTACAATGCACTGGGCAGACTATGATTTTGAATATATCCGTCCGATTCATTGGATCGTTGCTCTATTAGATGATGAAGTGATTCCATTTTCTGTTCTAGATGTGGTAACGGGAAACAGCTCTCGTGGACATCGTTTCTTAGGAGATGACGTGACGTTCAATCATTCAAACGAGTACGAAGAAAAAATGAAAGAACAATTTGTTATTGTTGATCCAAATGAAAGAAAAACGATGATCGTTGATCAAGCAAACCAATTAGCCGAAAAAAATCGTTGGAAGCTGGATCTAGATGAGAATTTACTGGAAGAAGTCAATAACTTGGTTGAATACCCAACAGCATTTGTTGGTGCTTTTGACGAAAAATATCTTTCTGTTCCAGACGAAGTATTAGTAACGTCAATGAAAGAGCATCAACGTTATTTTGATGTACGAAATGATCAAGGATTATTATTACCACATTTTATTTCCGTAAGAAACGGGGACAGCGTTCATATTGAAAATGTGATCAAAGGAAATGAAAAAGTTTTGATCGCTCGTTTAGAGGATGCAGAATTTTTCTACAGTGAAGATAAAAAATTATCAATCGAAGAATGCGTTAATAAACTAAAAAATGTCACTTTCCATGAAAAAATTGGTACGATTTATGAAAAAATGCAACGTGTGGGGATTATTGGACAGATTATCGGAAAAGAAGTGGGCTTAACGGAAGCTGAATTGACAGACTTGAAACGTGCTTCTGAAATTTATAAGTTTGATTTAGTAACGAATATGGTCGGTGAGTTCCCAGAATTACAAGGAATCATGGGAGAAAAATATGCATTGCTTCAAGGTGAAAAACCGGCTGTGGCTCAAGCAATTCGTGAGCATTATTTACCAACATCAAGTGATGGAGAATTACCAGTTTCTGCTATTGGAGCCGTGTTAGCAATCGCTGATAAACTAGACAGCGTATTTTCATTCTTTGCGGTGGGAATGATTCCTAGCGGTTCTAACGATCCGTATGCGTTGCGTCGCCAAACATATGGCGTGATTCGAATTGTCGAAAATAAAGGCTGGCAGTTCCCTCTTGTACAATTACAAATGGAGATTGATGCAGCGGTCAACGCAGACAGCCAAAAATATGGTATTCAGTTAACTAGCGGACAAGAAGAAGTGATCGACTTTGTAAAAGCACGTTTGCGTCAGTTATTGACAACGAAAGATGTGCGTCATGATGTGATCGATGCAGTGATTTCATCTGAGCAAAAAGACTTAGCAAAACTATTTTCATCAGCGACGATTCTAAAAAATCATCTGCTTGATAAAGATTTTAAACCTTCGATAGAAGCTTTGACTCGAGTAATCAATTTGGCTAAAAAAGGTCGCGAGTTATTAAATCAAGAAAGTAAAGTGGATGCAGCTTTGTTTGAAAATGATGCAGAGAAAGCTTTACATCAAGCAGTGAATAAAATTGAAGAAAAATTTAATGAAAATACAATGTCTGAAAATTATCAAGCATTAGTTGATTTACGTCCGTTGATCGAACAGTATTTTGAAGAAACAATGGTCATGGTAGAAGATGAACAAGTGAAAGCAAATCGTTTGAAAGAACTTAATCGAATTGCTAAAATGTCTTTATCATTGGCAAGTCTTGATTTACTGATCGTGAAATAAGGATAAAAGTGAAAAAGGCGAGGGGACTTGGATAAAGTTTTCTCGTCTTTTTTATTCAGGCAAAATTTTTTCATAAACGAATTGAACGTGGTACGATAAACTTATCGATTGATAAGGTGATCGTGCCTGTTTTTATTATATGAGGAGGAAATGAAAATGAATCATTATGTGAAATTATTTAGCGTTGCAGCTGTTGCATTTTTAGCACTGGATTTTATCTGGTTACTTTTCATTGCTAAAAAAATCTATCAAGATTATTTAGGATATCTACTTGGACCGACTAAAATAATTCCAGCAGCTGTTTTTTATATCTTATATCTCATTGGTATTTTATTTTTTGTTATTTATCCTGCTATTGAAAAAGAGAGCTTGATTTATGCTATTTCTGCGGGAGCTTTGCTTGGAGTATTATGCTACGGGACATATGACTTAACAAATCTGTCAACAATTAAGGATTGGCCGCTTTTCGTAACAGTTATTGATTTAGTTTGGGGAGGATTTGTTACTGCGGCGACTTGTGGTATCACCGTTTTTGTAGCGCAACATTTTAATTGGAGGTAAGTAGTAGATGGAAAGTCGAATTATTGATTATAAAGAGCTGTTATTCGCATTTCAGCAAGGGGCGATTCAACTGATAAACGAGAAGCAAGAGTTGAATCAGATCAATGTTTTTCCTGTATCGGATGGTGATACAGGAAGTAATTTGGCTTCATTAATGCAAACAATCCTCGAAGAAACAAAAAGTGAAACAAGCTCTGTTGTTGAGGTGTTTGAGAAAATTGCAGAAGCATCTTTATTAGGAGCCAGAGGAAATTCGGGTATCATTTTTGCTCAATATTTTAACGGTATCTATAATAATCTACTGCTTCAGGAAGAAAAAAATTCTGTCAGCAGTTTTGTAAAAAGTGTCAAGTTGGCAATCGGAGAAGCATACCAAGCTATTGCGAACCCAGTTGAAGGAACGATCATCACGGTTATGCGATCATGGGCTGAAGCCCTGAATGAGAATGGGCAGAGAGGTAGTTTAGAAGAACTGTTGCCAAATGCTCTGGTTAAGGCTAGTGAAGCATTAGAAAACACGACCAAGCAACTAAAAATATTGCAGAAAAATCAAGTCGTGGACGCGGGTGCCAAAGGTTTTTATGTTTTTATAGAGGGGTTTACTCAAGCTTTTATCAATAAAGAAACAGTGGTCACAAAAATTGTTGATTTTGACGATTCAATAAAAATAGAAATTTCTGAATCATTGCATCAGAACACCTCAGAACCAACTTATAGATATTGTACCGAAATTTTATTAGATCAAGTAACAGAGTCTAAACGTGAAATTCAAGAAAAATTAAAGCTTCTTGGTGATTCTATGGTCGTGGCGATGAGTCGCAACAAAGCCAGAATTCATATCCATTCGAATCAACCAGATCAAGTATTAAGTTATTTAAGTACGATTGGACAACCGATTCAGCAAAAAGCTGACGATATGTTGTTACAATATCAGGTAAATACGCAGAAAAAAGCGCCAATTGCTTTAGTGACAGATTCGATCGCTGATTTACCGGCTGATTATGTTTTGAACAACCAAATTCACGTGTTGCCAATGAATATCTTGATTGGGAACACTAGTTATATCGATAAAATAACGATCCAAAGCAATCAATTTTTTGACATAAATAAAACGGAAGATGAACGAGCGACCAGCTCCCAACCAACGCTAAAATCTGTAGAGAATCTATTATCATTTTTAGAAACTAGATATGAGTCGATTTTAGTTATTACAGTTGCAGAAAGCTTAAGTGGAACATTCCATACTGTACAAAAAGCAGCTGAACATATGACGTCGACAACGACTAAAATTGAAGTAATTGATTCCAAACAAAATTCTGCAGCACAAGGGTTATTGGTGATGTCCGCAAACGAGTGGATTCAAGCCGGATTGTCTTTTGATGAAATCGTTGAGCGAACCAAAAATAAACGTGGACAGCTTAAAATACTTGTTAGTGTAGATGATTTAAATCCGATGATAGATTCTGGAAGAATTCCCCAATTCGCTGGTAAAATAGCGAAGAAGATTAATTTAAAGCCTATTGTCAGCTTAAACAAGGAAGGGGAAGGGAAATTGAGTGATTTTGCATTTAGTTTAAAAGGAAATGAAAGAAAAATCATTCACCAGCTAAAAAAACTACATGAAAAAAACAAAATAAAACGTTATGCTGTCATTCACGCTAATTCAGAAGAACGAGCAATACAATGGAAAAATAAATTGAGTGAGCAGCTCGGTTTAAAGCCAAGTTACGTGATGGATATCTCAACAGTTGTTGCGATGAGTGCAGGTCAGGGAAGTGTAGCTGTAGCGGTTGAAATGGATAAGGAGGAGCTTTAGTATGACAATCTGGATCATTAGTTGTGTAATTTTTATATATTTTACTGCATTATTCTTTTTGGCACAATATCTTCATAATAATTCTATTGTTGATTTAGCTTGGGGAATTGGTTTTGTTATTGTGGCTATCACTGGTTATTTAGTGATGCCGGAAAAAACGACGGTCAGCACGATCATTCTACTATTAGTAACCATTTGGGGATTGCGTTTGTTTTTCCATTTAGCTAAACGGAATATCGGAAAACCAGAAGATTATCGTTACGTGAACATGAGGAAGCGATGGGGAGAACATTGGGCGAAATTAAAAGCTTATTTAAATGTATTTATTTTGCAAGGTGTGCTTTTATTAGTTGTTTCAATGCCGATTCTTTTTGCTATGACAAGTTCAGTCAATGATTTTTATTGGTGGAATGGAGTAGGTATTGTAATTTGGCTGATAGGTTTTGGTTTTGAAACGATTGGCGATTATGAGTTGACTAAATTTAAACGTGATAGCCGCAATCAAGGGAAACTATTAACAACAGGGTTGTGGGCAACAACAAGGCATCCTAATTATTTTGGGGAAGCTCTAGGTTGGTGGGGAATTTTTCTTGTAAGTCTGAATGATACACGAAATGTTTGGGGAATCATTGGTCCTATAACGATTACCTTGTTACTTTTATTTGTATCGGGTGTTCCTTTACTTGAAAAAAAATACAAAGATCGACCAGACTTTATTGCTTATGCGAAGAAAACACCTAAGTTTATCCCTTTCATTGGGAAAAAAAGTTTATAAAGGAGGAATTAGAATGAGCAAGAATGAATCTATCGGGGCAAAATTGCTCGTAACGATTATTTATATCCTAATGATCGCCACAAATGCGGCCGCGGTTTTGTTGCCTTTAAATGGGATGACAACGCAAGAAGTTTCAGATACGTATCCTAATTTATTTGCTCCAGCAGGCTTAACGTTTGCAATTTGGTCAGTGATTTACTTGTTATTAGCAGGATTTGTCGTTTATCAGTGGCTTAAACCGAAAGCACAATCGATACTAGCAGATCAAAAAATTAGTAAAAAATTAAGAGGTATATTTGTAGTTTCTTCTGTCCTAAATGGCGTTTGGTTAGTAGCATGGCAATATCTTCAAATTGATTTGTCTGTTGCGATCATGTTAGCTTTGCTGATTGTATTGATATATATAAATCGACTTTTAGCTAATACAAACATGATCAAAAAGGATTATGTCTTTGTAAGATTGCCCTTCAGTATTTATTTTGGTTGGATCACGATTGCTACGATTGCCAATATTACAGCTTTCTTGGTTGACAAAGATATTGCTTTTTTGCAAGATAATCAAGTAGTTTGGACGATTGTAATATTGATCATCGGCTTGCTTATTATCAGTGCTACGATTATCAGTAATCGCGATGTTGCTTACGGTTTAGCAACGGTTTGGGCTTATTATGGGATTTTGATCAAACATCAAGCAGCAGATGGGTGGAACGGGAGCTATCCAGCAATTATCACGACTGTCATTATCTCCTTAGTCATCCTAATTATCGTTTGCATTTACGAATTGATTTTACTATTTAAAAGAAAAAAGAATGTCATCTAACCTAGGTTTCTATATCAGCTTCTGTTAAAATAGTAAAGAAATCAACTATAGGTGGCTAAGTAATGGAAAAAGAAACGAAAAATACACGAGCTAAAATTATTCAAGTGGCAACGCGTTTGTTTATGGATAACGGATATCAAAGTACATCTACAAGGCAAATCGCGCAGTTGGCCGAGGTGACACAACCAAATTTATATCATCATTTTAAAAATAAAGAAGAAGTTTATGTGGGTGTTATTGAAAGTTTGTTAAGTGATGTAAACGAAGAATTAGTGAAAATTGTTGAAGATCCAAATCTTGATACTATCAGCAAATTGCAAAACTTCGCTGAGTGTCTAAAAACAAAACATCCATTTGATTTTGATTTGATGATGCATGATTTTAGGACGAAGTTGACCAATGAAACCCAACTGAAATTATTTATACTGTGGAATCAGTCCTATAAAGCCCCTTTGCTGAGTCTTTTTGAAGAAAGTGATTTTGCTATGCGAATCGGTTTGTCACCAGAGGTTGCAACAACCCATTTTCTTAACACGTTATCTCCGTATATCAAAACAGAACAAAACAGCTCGTCATTAAGTATTACTCAAGTTGTTGATCTTTTTGTTTTCGGAATTTCAGCAAATAAAAAATAAAACAAGAACCAACTGCAATCATCAGGTTGCGTTGGCTCTTGTTTTTTAATTTCTATTTTGTTTTCCGGCATTTCTACCGTTTTTAGAAGTATTTTTTTGAGTTACTGCTTTTTGTGACGTTTTTTCTTCTGTAGGTGTGACATCTTTACGAGGCACAATAACTTGTTTTGGTGGATTTTGTTTTAATTCTTCAGCTACTTGAGCTTTGATTCTTGGTTTTAAGAATTGATTTGTGATCAATGTTTGGATACTACTGAAAATCCCTCCGACTACCCAATATAATGTTACACCAGCTGGAGAGCTGATTGACATGAATACGATCATTAAAGGAGAGACGATCAACATGGATTTCATTGTCTTCTTTTGTTCTTCTGGAATACCGATAGTTGAAAGGTATCCTTGTAGTAAATAAGCAACGCCAGCTAAAACAACAAAAACGATACTTGGTTGTCCTAGATTGACACCAAAAAATGAAGCGTCGCCAATTCCTTTAGTATATCGAGCGGCAAAGAATAGGGCAGAGAAGATTGGCATTTGGATCAATAAAGGTAGACAACCGATACCGCCCATCATGCTCATGTTGTTTTCTTTGTAAACTTGTTGCATTTCAGCTTGAGCTTGCATTTGCTCTTCACGTGTAGTTGCCTCTTTTACTTTTGCTTGAGCAGCATCGATTTGAGGCTTAATCGCTTGCATTTTTTCAGTTTGGATCATGCTCTTTTTTGATTGATTCAATCCTAAGGGCATAATGATAAGACGAACAATGATCGTGATGAAAATGATTGCCCAGCCATAATTCCAATCGAAATTGTCAACAAGGTATGTAATGGCACTGCTCATTGGTTTTACTAGTAAATTATAGATGATCCCTTCACCAGTCGGCTGTCCGTCTGATCCTGTTTTTACACATCCAGATAAAAATAGTACTAAAGTGAATAGACCGGAACCTAGGAGCCACTTATTTAATTTTCTCATTTTATTCTTTCCTTTTCTAAAAAATTTGCACAAGGTTAACTATACTTGAAAAAGCGTTTTTTTTCAATAAAAATTAGAAGAATCCGCCTCAAGACTGAGTAAGATTCTTCCAAACTAATTTAGTTTGTTACTTTGAAGCTATTATACTCTTCAATTAAAGGATCATCTTGAATATCAACATATGTCACACGTCCTGCTGGACTAGGAGAATCTTTGATTTTTTGGATAAACTGAGTCATTTTTTCATCATCGCCTAAAGATTCGATCGAGACTGAGCCGTCATCCTCATTTCGAACCGTACCGCAAATTCCTAGTTCATCAGCTACCATTTTAGTCATGTAACGAAATCCGACACCCTGAACTCTACCTTGCACATTCATGCGTACTTTTCTCATCGTTGTACACCTCGCTTTTTATTAAATCAATGATAGCGATTTTTCGATCATCTGGCAAGTAAAGTAGTGACTGTTTGATTAAAAAAAATCATGGTATAATGATTAAGTGAGGTGTAGAAATGAAAGAAATTTTATCGACAAAAAATGCAATGATCAAGGAATTTAAAAAATTACATAAAAAAAAATATCGGGAAGAGAATCAACAATATATAATTGAAGGTTTTCATTTGATTGAAGAAGCGGATAAGGCAAATGCTCGAATTGGCTGGATCCTCTTTAATCAAAGAGGACGTTCAGAATGGTCGGATTGGCTAGACAATCAGCCGCAAGAAAGATTGATTCAGGTTTCTGATGAAGTACTGGAATCTCTTTCAGATTTACCGACTCCTCAAGGAATGATCGCGATCGTGGGGATGCCTGAATTTGAGAAAGACATACAATTTTCAGGTGGCTGGCTTCTTTTAGACAATGTCCAAGACCCAGGTAATGTTGGAACGATGATTCGGACAGCTGATGCAGCTGGTCTTTCAGGTGTGATTTTAGGTGAGGGCAGTTCTGATATATACAATACAAAAGTGTTAAGGGCAATGCAGGGAAGTAATTATCATTTACCCGTAATACGTAAGCCGTTAGCTGAAATAATTGATGAATTCAAAAAAATGAAGATACCCGTCTATGGAACTGAACTCAACCCCAATGCAATTTCCTATCAAAAAATAAGAAGGATCGAGAATTATGCTTTGATTATGGGGAATGAAGGGCAAGGGGTTTCAACAGAATTTTTGGAAAAAACAGATCAAAATATCTACATTCCGATTAAAGGTGCAGCTGAATCGTTAAATGTAGCGATTGCAGCGGGTATTTTAATGTACCATTTGGAAAATGATAATTAAATAAAGTTGTTTAGTCTTATGTAAATTTATCTGCTAAACTACTTAAATTATTTTTTAAGCAAACCTGAGTTGAAAGAAGGATAATACAATATGAAAAGAAAATTGCTTATCTCATTGCTGTTTTCATCACTACTATTGGTAACAGCTTGTACACAGCAAGTACAGAGTAAGACTGGCGAAAGTTCTTCACACACACAAGAAAGTTCGCGCAAAAAAGAAGCAAGTCATTTTGAATATGATGACCAAAAAAGCTGGAAGCAAGTATCCGGTAAAATGCAATCGCCAATCGATATTCCAGATTCTTCAGTGGAAAAGATGGAGGACGGCGGTTCCATCAAACTAGATTACAGTAGTGAAATAACTAACGCTGAAAATAATGGGCATAGCATCCAAGTCAATGATTCAGGCAAAGCGACAATCAACCAAAGAACATTTGCTTTAACGCAATTTCATTTTCACGCTGAAAGTGAACATACGGTAAACGGAAAACATTATCCATTAGAAGCACATTTTGTGAATGAATCTCAAGATGGACGTTTAGCTGTTATTGGTGTATTTTTTATAGAAGGCGCTGATAATAAAGGATTTCAAGAAGTGCTCGATGATGTGTCAGATGATAAAAAAACAGCGATATCAGATATTAAGTCAATGTTTCCTGAAAATATGAGTTATTATCATTATTTAGGCTCGCTAACAACTCCCCCACTAACTGAAAACGTTGAATGGTATATATTGAAAAATCCAGTAGAAGTCTCAAAAAAACAAATCAACATGTTTCAAGAATATTATGAGCATAACAATAGAAATATTCAATCATTAAATGATCGGGTGATTCTTGAACATGATGAATGATCAAAATTCGAATACTTTACTGAGACAATTACAGAAAAAATATAATTATTATGTTGAAATATTTTAAAGAATCATGTATACTAAACAACGGTGTTAAAACACTAAATCCACATCCAGATTTGATTTGTAAGGCGGTGCTACTTTTAGTAGTTCTTTACAAAAATGACAACTGGAGAGGGAACAAATAAAAACCAAATTGGAGGAAACAAAAAATGGCAGTAATTTCTATGAAACAATTACTAGAAGCCGGCGTACACTTTGGACACCAAACTCGTCGCTGGAACCCAAAAATGAAGAAATATATCTTCACAGAAAGAAACGGAATCTACATCATTGACTTACAAAAAACAGTTAAATTAGTAGATGCTGCTTACGATTACATGAAAAATGTTGCTGAAGATGGCGGCGTTGCATTGTTCGTAGGAACTAAAAAACAAGCACAAGAAGCGATCAAAGACGAAGCAATTCGCTCAGGTCAATACTTCGTAAACCACCGTTGGTTAGGTGGAACATTAACTAACTGGGATACAATCCAAAAACGTATCAAACGTTTGAAAGATATCAATAAAATGGAAGAAGACGGAACATTTGACGTTCTTCCTAAAAAAGAAGTTGTTGGTTTAAACAAACAACGTGAGCGTCTTGAAAAATTCTTAGGTGGTATCGCTGATATGCCTAGAATTCCAGATGTAATGTACATTGTTGATCCTCGTAAAGAACGTATTGCTGTTCAAGAAGCACAAAAATTGAACATCCCAATCGTTGCGATGGTTGATACAAACTGTGATCCAGATGAAATCGATGTAGTAATTCCATCAAATGATGATGCAATTCGTGCGGTTAAATTGATCACTGCTAAAATGGCTGACGCTTTCATCGAAGGAAACCAAGGTGAAGATCAAGCTGTAGAAGAAATCTTTGTTGAAGAAGCACCAGAAGCAGCAACTTCTATCGAAGAAATCGTTGATGTTGTTGAAGGCAGCAACGATTCAGCAGAATAATTTAAAATAACGGAGCTGTCTCGAAGGCTAGGCGAAAAAAGCCTGATTCTCCTTTGAGATAGCTTTTTTAAAACGAATTTTATAATTAAATTATCTAGCTTCGTAGGCTAGCCTTTCGGAAAAAAGATAAAACGTGATTGTGGCAAAAAGCACCACACTCCAGTTTTCCTATTTTTCTGTCAAGGCTAAATGAGCCTACTACGCTTTTAAAACTTAGGAGGAACAAAAAAATGGCAGATATTTCAGCAAAATTAGTTAAAGAACTACGCGACATGACTGGTGTCGGTATGATGGATGCAAAAAGAGCATTAGTAGAAGTAGAAGGTAATATGGAAGCAGCAGTTGATTACCTACGTGAAAAAGGAATGGCAAAAGCAGCTAAGAAAAATGATCGTGTAGCAGCTGAAGGTTTAGCAAACGTTGCTTCAAACGGTAACTTTGCAGCAATCGTTGAAATAAACTCTGAAACTGACTTCGTTTCTAAAAACGAAATGTTCCAAGACTTAGTTAAAAAGATTGCAACTGAGATCGCTACAAACAAACCAGCAACTATGGAAGAAGCTTTAGCCCTTAAAACAGATAAAGGAACATTGGAAACTGAATTGATCGAAGCAACAACTGTTATCGGTGAAAAAATCAACTTCCGTCGTTTCGAATTAGTAGAAAAAGATGACAATGCAGCATTTGGCGCTTATTTACACATGGGCGGTCGTATTGCAGTATTGACTGTTTTAGATGGAACAACTGACGAAGAAGTTGCTAAAGATGTAGCAATGCACGTAGCTGCTATCAACCCTCGTTATGTTAACGAATCTCAAATTCCTCAAGAAGAACTAGAACACGAAAAAGCGATTCTTTCTGAACAAGCATTAAACGAAGGAAAACCTGCAAATATCGTTGATAAAATGGTTGCTGGACGCTTAAATAAATTTAAAGCTGAAATTTCTCTAGTGGATCAACCATTCGTTAAAGATCCAGATATGACAGTTGAAAAATATGTTGCTTCTAAAGGCGCAACAGTTAAATCATTCATCCGCTTTGAAGTTGGCGAAGGAATCGAAAAACGTGAAGATAACTTTGCAGATGAAGTAATGAGCCAAATCAAAAAATAAATCTGTTACCTATGTAACAGTTGGGAACGCATTGAGATGCGCTCCCTTTTTTTAGGCAAATCAAAAGAAATAGACTGGCAGAATGCTTAGAGTATGTTAAAATGTTCTTAGACAAACGGTGGAGGGAAAACAAAAATGGTAAAACCTAAATATCAACGTGTTGTATTAAAGTTAAGTGGCGAAGCTTTGGCCGGAGAAGAAGGGTTTGGAATTAAACCTCCAACAATCAAAGAGATTGTAGAAGAAATCAAAGAAGTTCATGAATTAGGAATCGAAATGGCAATCGTTGTTGGCGGCGGAAATATCTGGCGTGGACAAATCGGTGCTCAAATGGGTATGGAACGCGCGCAAGCAGATTACATGGGAATGTTAGCGACGGTAATGAACGCTTTAGCCTTACAAGATACATTAGAAAATCTAGGCGTTCCAACACGTGTTCAAACATCTATCGAGATGCGTCAGATCGCAGAACCATATATTCGTCGACGTGCAGAACGCCATCTGGAAAAAGGACGTATCGTTATCTTTGCAGGTGGTACAGGAAATCCGTATTTCTCAACTGATACAACTGCAGCTTTACGTGCGGCAGAAATCGATGCAGATGTGATTTTAATGGCTAAGAACAATGTAGATGGTGTATATTCTGCAGATCCTAAATTGGATGCAAATGCAGTTAAATTTGAAGAATTGACACATTTAGATGTGATTTCAAAAGGATTACAAGTAATGGATTCAACAGCAAGCTCACTAAGTATGGATAATGATATTCCATTAGTGGTATTCAATTTAAACGAAACAGGCAATATTCGCCGTGCATGTCTAGGTGAAAATATTGGAACAACCGTAAGGGGGAAATAAAAAATGAGTGGAACTGTATTAGCAACAGCAAAAGAAAAAATGAGTAAAGCAGAACAAAGTTTACAACGTGAACTTGGCCAAATCCGTGCAGGACGTGCTAACGCAAGTCTTTTGGATCGAATCCAAGTAGATTATTATGGCGCACTAACACCAGTTAACCAACTTGCTGGAATCAATATTCCGGAAGCTCGTGTCTTGATGATTACACCATTTGACAAAAATTCACTTGAGGATATCGAAAAAGCAATTCAAGCTAGTGATATTGGAATCAGCCCAACTAATGACGGTACAGTGATTCGTTTAGTAATTCCACAATTAACTGAAGAACGCCGTAAAGAATTAGCGAAAGATGTAAAAAAAGCAGCTGAAAATGCGAAAATCGCTGTTCGTAACATTCGCCGTGATGCGATTGATGAATTGAAAAAACAACAAAAAAGCAATGATATCACTGAAGATGAGCTACGTAGTTTAGAAAAAGAAGCTCAAAAGTTAACAGATGATAGTGTGAAAAATATTGATACTATCACTTCAGAAAAAGAAAAAGAACTACTAGAAGTTTAGTAACTTTCAATATAAAACAACAAGAAACTACATTTAAAAGTGTAAATTCTTGTTGTTTTTTTGTTTTATTAAATATATTTGTTATTTTAATAGCATAAAAGATTCGATTATAAAATTATAATCTATATATGCTTGGGTTTAAGAGAGTATACTAAAAAACATCTTGTTAAACCTTAAACGTTATGGAATAATGACAGTAGCTATATTTTTTTAAGGGGGATGAGAAAGTGAATTTTATCAAACGTGCATTATGTAGCGTTACTAGAAAAAAAGGAAAATCACTCATTTTATTTGCAGTGATATTTGTATTGGGTAATGTTATTGCAGGATCAATCGCGATTCAGCAGTCTACACAAAATGTTGAAAAAAGTGTTAAAAAGCAGCTAGGTGGTATGGCTACTATTCAACTTGATTATGAAAACAATCAGGAAGAGTTTACAAAAGAAGACTTTAAAATCGAACAACTCAAAGTAGATTTAATGAAAAAAATAGGCGAGTCTCCTTATGTAAAATACTATGATTATAACGCTGTCACAATGGCACAGACAAAAGAGCTGAAAAGTGTTTCATTAGACTCGGAACAATTTGGAGGAATGATGGAAGGCTTCACTTTAAAAGGCTCAAACTATCATAAAATTTTAGATGTTGAAGAAAAAAATATAAAATTAGTGGATGGTAAAGTATTCACCCAAGAAGATATTGATAACGGCAAAAATGTTGGCTTGATTTCTTCAAAAGTTGCAGAAGAAAATGGATTATCTGTCGGCGATCAAATGGTCATGGATATTAGAAGCTATGATTATACTGAAAGTGGCGAAGAGAAAGAAATATTTAAGACAGATGTACCCATCCAAATCGTAGGAATCTTTGAACCTACAACAGTAGAAATGAAAAACAAAGAGAACAAAAAAAATGAGGAACAAAATCAAAATCAACAATTTATGTCAATGCAGCAGCTAAACACAATTTATTTACCAAATAAAACAGTATTGGAAATCAACAAAAATTATACAGAAAAACTAAAAAAAGTTGATCCAAATAGTCCATATCTATCAGAAGATAGTCAAGAAGAATATTATACACCAGTCTATGTTTTAAAAAGCCCGGATGATGTAGAAGCTTTCAAACAAGAGACGCAACCACTTTTACCTAAGCTATATACTGTGAAGGCTTCAACCGATCAATATGAACAAATTGGTGGGAGCATGAAAAAAATGTCTCAAATTTCAGGTTATGTCGTTATGATTGCAGTTATTGCAACGTTATTGATTATTTCCCTTGTCGTTTTATTATTTATGCGTGATCGTAAACATGAATTAGGGATTTACCTATCATTAGGGGATAAACGTAGCCATGTAATGGGGCAAATCATCATTGAGATGCTGATCATAAGTGGAATTGCGTTGATTTTGTCATTGATTACAGGTAATTTTTTAGGAAGAATGGTTTCAGAATCGTTGTTGAATAGCGATCTATTAAATAATGCAAATGATCCAGCGAATATGCTTATTGGATTAGACGGATTAAGTTCAACGGAATTGACAACGGATGATATCATGAATGCTTATGAAGTGAAATTCTCCTTAGGTTATATCGTTACTTATATAGTTGTTGGATTGGGTACAGTACTATTGGCAGCAATTTTACCATTATTGTACATCGTTCGTTTGAATCCAAAGAAAATCATGATGTAGGAGGTAAGGAAAAATGGCAATTTTAGAAACAAAAAATCTTAGTTATTTTTATCAAGATGGCGATCAGCGTCGATTTATTTTAAAAAATACTAATGTTGCTTTTGAACAAGGGAAATTTTATACCATTTTAGGACAATCTGGTTCAGGAAAAACAACATTCCTTTCTCTGATCAGTGCTTTGGATACTCCTAAAGAAGGCCAGGTGTTACTGAACGGAAAAGATATCAAGACAATTGGATACGAAAAGTATCGTCGTAACGATATCAGTATTATTTTTCAGAGTTATAATTTAGTACCATACTTGACAGCGTTGGAAAATGTTTTAGTTGCTATGTCGATTACAGACAATGAACTACCGCCTAATCAAAAAGAAGTTGCGTATAATCTGTTAGATTATATCGGAATCACAAGTGAAAAAGCGGATCGACTTGTGAATCAGCTTTCTGGAGGTGAGCAACAACGTGTGGCGATTGCTCGGGCGTTAGCTACGAATGTAGATATCATTTTAGCTGACGAACCGACTGGAAATTTAGATGAAGGAATGGAACAAGAGATTGTCGATATTTTTCAAAATCTAGCAAAAGTTCATAATAAGTGTATCATTGTTGTGACGCACTCTAATGATATTGCTGGGCAATCTGATGAAACCTATTACCTGAAAAAAGGTGTGTTAAAAAAATATGAGTGATTTTCTATCGAATTTTAGCGGAGATAATTATGAGAAAACCCGCCAGCAAAAAATTGAACAAAAGGATAAATTGAATAAACAAGAATCGACAAAGAAGATAAAATTAGAAAAAAGATCAATAAATAAAGACAAAACAACTTTAGATCAAGACAAAAACCATTCTGAAGTATCGTATGGACCACAAAATAGTCCAAATAATACAGCCAATTCTATAAAACAAAATGAAACAATTTCCAAAGCAACTGAACCAGAGAATCCTGAAGAGCTGATTTATACTAAAAAACGATCAAAAAAGAAAAAATATGAACCTAAACATGAACCAATGAAAGAACAAGAGTCAACTGTAGTTGCGCCAGTAAATGAGTCAAAAAATCCTGAAGAAGTGATTGAAACTGATCCGACCTATAAAAAGAAACAGATCAGAAAAAAAATATATATCGGTTTAGGCAGTTTGGCAGCAGTTTCATTATTATATTTTGGCTATTATCAAATGACTCATGTAAAAGTACCTGATTTTGAAGGGAAAGAACTGTCTGAAGTTCGTGAATGGACAACAGAAAATGGTGTGAAACTTCAAGTAGAGCAAAAATATAATTTTGATAAAGAAGCAAATGTAATTATTCATCAAACAGTGAAAAACAAGAAAATCAAAAAAGGCAAAGAGCTAGTAGTGGATGCTAGCCTTGGAGCGGATCCTGAAGAGGCCGTTTCACTCCCAGACTTTAAAGCAATGAAATTGAAAGATGCGAAAAACTGGATCAGTGAACAAAAAGCCGATAACCTAGCAATCATTGAGGAATACAGTGACAAAGTAGCTGCTGGCGACTATATAAAATTTGAAATAACAAATAAAGATGTTAAAGCTGAAAACTACAAACGTAAAGACAAAGCGAAGGTTTATTTTTCTAAAGGAAAAGAAGTTTTTGAAAAAGATATCTCAATGCCTGATTTTACTGGAAAACCCAAAGAAGAGGCAACTGAATGGGCTAAGAAAAATGAAATTACACTAAAGGTCGATGAAGCTGATTCAGATAAGGTTGAGAGTGGAAAAGTTATTTCACAGAGTATTGGCAAAGACACCAAAGTTGCAAAAAAAGAATCGATGTCGATTACAGTTTCGACAGGTAAAGCATTGATTGTGCCAGATTTTTCACAATTTACAGCAGAAGAAGCAGAATCAAAAGCAAATGGATTACAAGTTCAAGTGAAGCAACTATTTAACGATGAGGTTCCTTATGGCCGATTTATTAGCCAGTCTGTAGAAATCGGGAAAAAATATACGGAAAAAGATGAAAAACCTGTGATTCAAGTGGTTTATTCATTTGGAAAACCATATATTAAAGATTTGCGTGATAGTACATTAGAAGGAGATCTTCAAAAGATTTTCTACGATGAATATCAATCTAAAGGTGCTAATATCACGTATCAAGTTTATTATGTCGATTCAACTGTAACAAAAGGTACTGTTGTTAAGATGAGTCAATATAATGAATTTATCCCGATCAATTCGGTTGTTCAAATCGGAATTAGTAAAGGAAATCTAAAAGCAGAGGAAAATAAATCTTCGGATAAAGAAGGATAATTTGAATAAAAACTAGTTTTGAAAGTGAGGCTGGGATGTGGCTCGTAGAGTAATGTCCCAGCCTCCTTTTTTTGAACCTGAAGCAAACTATTTCGAAAATAGTAAGTCATAATCAGTTTATTAACCTTGTTTTTCGCCTATATTAAGGCAATTCCACCATAAATTTATTAAATAATGTCGAAATTTTTTCATTTGCATAGGCATTTCATAAAGATATTGCTATAATAGTCTAGATAGATTTTTGGAATGGAGGGAAAAATATGTTACGTTTTTTTCCGCAAAAGAATAAATACATACAAAAAGAGAGTACATTTACTTTTGATAGCGCGGGTCCAATTCCAGGACACGTAGCGGTGATTATGGACGGGAATGGACGGTGGGCTAAAAATCGTCGCTTGCCACGAATTGCTGGGCATAAAGAAGGAATGAATACTGTAAAAAAGGTTACAAAACATGCAAGTAAATTAGGGATCAAGGTTCTGACTTTATATGCATTTTCTACTGAGAATTGGAAGCGACCAACAGATGAAGTAAGTTTCTTAATGCAGTTACCAGTAGATTTTTTCGATACCTTTGTACCAGAATTAATCAAAGAAAATGTTAAGGTTCAAGTGATGGGCTACAAAGAATTTTTACCAGCACATACTCAAGATGCGGTAGAACGTGCAATTGAACAAACTAAAAATAATACTGGCATGATTTTAAATTTTGCCTTAAACTATGGATCAAGAGCAGAGATTCTGACAGCGGTAAAAGAAATAGCTGGAAAAACAGCAAATGGTCAACTTTCGCCAGAGGATATTACTGAAGCAACGATTGCGGATCACTTGATGACAGGCTTTTTAGCAGATGATTTAAGAGATCCAGAACTATTGATTCGTACGAGTGGTGAAGAAAGAATCAGCAACTTTTTACTTTGGCAGATTGCTTATAGCGAATTGTTTTTTACAGATGCTTTGTGGCCTGATTTTAATGATGAATTATTAGAAAGTGCGCTAGCATCGTTTCAAAATAGAAATCGCCGTTTTGGCGGCTTGAAGGAAACAGAGGAGGAAGATAAATGAGACAGCGCGTTATTACAGCGGCCGTAGCATTAGTAGTGTTTATACCGATCATTTGGTATGGGGGCTTTGTGATTGAACTTGCAGCAGCGTTATTAGCAGTTGTAGGGGTTTATGAATTATTCAGAATGAAAGGACTAGAAATTGCTAGTTTTGAAGGCGTGCTTTCGGCTTTAGGAGCAGTATTTTTAGTTCTACCAAAAGATCGTTGGTTTTTCTTTTTGCCAGAGAAAGCAGATAATTTTATTCTATTTTATCTAACGGTCATGATTTTATTAGGCGGTTTAGTTGCTTCAAAAAATATGTATACCATCTCTCAAGCTGGTTTTCCAGTTATTACAAGTTTGTATGTGGGCGTTGGGTTCCAAAACTTTGTGAGTGCTAGACATACTGGTTTTGTTGTTTTGCTTTATGCATTATTTGTTGTATGGTCAACGGATATCGGCGCTTATTTCATTGGAAAACGATTTGGGAAAAGAAAATTATGGCCGGAAGTTTCACCTAATAAAACGATTGAAGGTTCATTAGGCGGAATTCTATGTGCAGTTGTTGTAGCATTTTTATTCCTAATGTTGACACCTAATAAAGAATTATTTGTTTATAATTTACCGATTATGCTGATCATCACAGTGATTTTTTCGATCGTCGGTCAATTTGGGGATTTAGTTGAATCATCCATCAAACGACACTATGATGTAAAGGATTCTGGAACTATTTTACCAGGACACGGCGGCATATTAGATCGTTTTGACAGCTTACTTTTTGTTTTTCCAATCATGCATTTATTCGGGCTATTTTAATTTCTAAACAAGAAGGGAAGGTAAAAAACTCTGAATGCTCAGGGTTTTTCTTTTTACTATGAAAAAAATTGCATTATTAGGTGCTACAGGTTCTATCGGTACAAGTACAGTTGATGTTGTTACTGCCTATCCTGATTTGTTTCAAATTGTTTCACTAACGTTTCATTCAAATAGTGAAAAGGGAGCAGCCTTGATTGAACTACTGAAACCAAGCTATGTAGGTGTGGGTTCAGAAAAAATAAAAACAGAACTTCACAACCGTTTCCCAGAAATTGAATTCGGCGTAGGAGAAGAAGGTATGGTAAGGGCTGCAACGCTTGAAGAAGTTGATGTCGTATTAACGGCTGTTTCAGGAAGTGTGGGATTGAAACCTACAATGGCTGCAATCGAAGTAAGGAAAGATATTGCCTTAGCAAACAAAGAAACCTTGGTTATGGCGGGTTATTGGGTCATGGAAGCGGCAAGAAAAAATAATGTAAGCATTCTACCAGTTGATAGTGAACACTCAGCTATTTTCCAATGCCTGGAAGGTCAACAAAAGGGCAATCTAAAAGAGTTAGTGATCACAGCTTCTGGAGGTAGCTTTAGAGATTTGACGCGAGAAGAACTTAAATCAGTCACTTTGGAGCAGGCGCTAAACCATCCAAACTGGTCAATGGGCAAAAAAATTACGATAGATTCAGCGACAATGATGAATAAAGGGTTAGAAGTTATTGAAGCCCATTGGTTATTTGGTACAGATTATGATAAAATAAAAGTTGTTTTACATAAAGAAAGTATTGTTCATTCAATGATTGTTTTAAAAGACGGTGCATACTTGGCTCAACTTGGACCAAGCGACATGCGTGAGCCGATTCAATATGCATTGACGTATCCAACTCGTTTGCCGATTCAAAATGAAAAACCATTCGATTTAAGCCAGATTGGTCAATTGAATTTTGAGCCAATGGATTTTGACCGTTTTCCAATGCTAGCGTTAGCTTTTCTAGTCGGAAAAAAAGGTGGAGCGTATCCAACAGTTTATAATGCTGCCAACGAAATTGCGGCAAATGCATTTATTGACGGCAAAATCTCATATCTTCAAATCGAAGAGTTTGTCAAAAAAGCAGTTTGGAACTATACAGAAACGAACGACGTCA
The DNA here is from genome assembly GCF_001730285.1 of Enterococcus ureasiticus. Lineage (GTDB taxonomy): Bacteria > Bacillota > Bacilli > Lactobacillales > Enterococcaceae > Enterococcus_L > Enterococcus_L ureasiticus. The sequence continues at coordinate 401,683 of NZ_MIJZ01000001.1, read as the reverse complement.
CTTTGGAAGAAGTGATCGCAATCGATAAACAAACAAGAACTATCGTAGAAAGATGGATAAAGGAAGAAGGTCTGTTATGAAAACAATCATTACATTTATTATTGTCTTTGGGATTCTTGTCTTAGTGCATGAATTTGGGCATTTTTTCTTCGCAAAACGTTCAGGTATATTAGTACGTGAATTTGCGATTGGCATGGGACCAAAGATATTTGCACATCAAGGAAAAGACGGAACAGCGTATACGATCCGAATTTTGCCGATTGGTGGATATGTACGTATGGCTGGCATGGGTGAGGACGAAACGGAGTTAGCCCCCGGAATGACTCTTTCTGTTGAACTGAATGAACAGGAAGAAGTCGTAAAAATCAATACTAGTAAAAAAGTTCAATTGACGAATAGCATTCCGATGGAAATGTTGGAAGCAGATTTGGAAAGAGAACTATTTATCAAAGGCTATGTCAACGGTGATGAATCTGAAGAGATCACGTATAAAGTGAATCACGATGCAACGATTATTGAACAAGACGGAACAGAAGTTAGAATTGCACCTATCGATGTACAGTTCCAGTCAGCAAAACTTTGGCAGCGGATGCTGACCAATTTTGCTGGACCAATGAACAATTTTATTTTAGCTTTTGTATTATTTACACTTTATGTCTTTATGCAAGGTGGCGTAACGTATACAAATACAAATCTAATCGGTGGCATCCAACCGGATAGTCCAGCTGAAAAAGCTAACTTAAAAGCGGATGATCGAATCGTATCGATCGATGGTAAGTCTGTTAGTGACTGGAATGGTTTTACAAAAATTATTCAAGATAGTCCTGATAAAGAATTGAATCTAATGGTTGAGTCAGGTGGGAAAACAAGAGAGGTGGATATAACACCTAAAAGTCAAAAATCTGGCAAACAAGAAATTGGTGTAATTGGCATCTTACCGCCTAAGAAAACTGGGTTAGCAGATAAACTGCTTGGCGGAGTTAAAGAAACCGTAAATAATTCTATGCAAATTTTCAAAGCACTGAAATCATTGTTTACTGGATTTAGTTTAGATAAATTGGGTGGTCCGGTAATGATGTTCCAAATGTCTTCAGAAGCATCGAAAGCAGGATTGAACACGGTAATCTGGTTGATGGCTATGTTATCAGTCAATCTTGGGATCATTAATTTACTTCCAATACCAGCTTTAGATGGTGGGAAGATCGTTTTAAATATTTTTGAAGGACTTAGAGGAAAACCTTTAAGCCAGGAAAAAGAAGGAATACTAACACTGATCGGTTTTGGTTTCATAATGGTATTGATGGTGTTAGTAACTTGGAACGATATTCAACGTTTTTTCTTTTAACTAATTAATTGGATTTTATAACGAATCACTTGAGGAGATTCAACAATTCGTTTAAACAAAGGAGAGTTCTAATGAAACAGTCAAAAATGTTAATCCCAACTTTACGTGAGGTACCAAATGATGCGGAAGTATTAAGCCATCAAATGTTATTGAGAGCGGGTTATATTCGTCAAGTCTCAGCAGGGATTTATTCTTATTTACCATTAGCAAATCGGGTACTTGAGAAATTAAAAAAAATCATGCGCGAAGAATTCGATAAGATCGATGCTATTGAAATGTTGATGCCAGCATTATTACCAGCAGAATTGTGGAAAGAATCTGGACGTTATGAAACGTATGGTCCAAATCTTTATCGCTTAAAAGATCGTAATGAGCGTGATTATATTCTTGGTCCAACACATGAAGAAACATTTACAGAATTGATTCGTGATGAGGTAAATTCATATAAACGGTTACCGTTAAATCTCTATCAAATTCAAACAAAATACCGTGATGAAAAACGTCCGCGTTTTGGTTTGTTGCGAGGCCGAGAATTTATCATGAAAGATGGCTATTCTTTCCATGCTGATGAAGAAAGTTTGGATCAATCATACCGTGATTACGAAAAAGCGTATTCGGCTATTTTTGAACGTTGCGGTTTGAATTTTAGAGCAATCATCGGTGATGGTGGTGCTATGGGTGGAAAAGATTCTAAAGAGTTTATGGCGATTTCAGATATCGGTGAAGATACAATTTGTTTCTCTACTGATGGTGATTATGCTGCAAACTTAGAAATGGCAACGAGCCTATATACACCTAAAAAATCACATGAAACACAATTAGATCTCGAAAAAGTAGCAACTCCGAATGTTGGATCGATCGAACAAGTTGCGGCATTTTTCAACGTGGAACCACAACGAATCATCAAGTCTGTCTTATTTATGGCTGATGCTGAACCTGTTTTAGTTTTAGTTCGCGGAGATCATGAAGTGAATGATGTTAAATTGAAAAACTTCTTAGCTGTTGACTTCTTAGAAGAAGCAACAGAGGAAGATGCACGTAAATATTTAGGCGCCGATTTTGGATCAGTTGGCCCAGTTGAATTGGCTGAAGAAGTGAAATTGTTTGCTGACTTACATGTCCAAGACTTAGCGAATGCAATCACTGGAGCAAACGAAACTGATTTCCATTATACTAATGTTAATCCAGGACGCGATTTTACACCAATCAGTTATGAAGATTTACGTTTTGTTCAAGAGGGCGATCCTTCTCCTGATGGAAATGGTGTTTTAGAGTTTACTAAAGGCATCGAAATCGGTCATATCTTTAAACTTGGAACGCGTTATAGTGAAGCAATGGGCGCAACGGTTTTAGATGAAAATGGCAGAGAAAAACATGTGATTATGGGTTGTTACGGAATTGGTGTCAGTCGATTGCTTTCAGCAATCGTTGAACAAAACATCGATGAAAATGGTATTAATTGGCCAACAGGAATTTCACCATTTGATTTACATGTTGTTCAAATGAATATTAAAGACGAATATCAAACAAAACTTGCTCAAGAAGTGGAAGAAGTAATGTCAGCAGCTGGATATGAAGTATTAGTTGATGATCGTAATGAACGCGCAGGCGTAAAATTTGCAGATGCAGATTTGATTGGTTGTCCAATCCGTATCACAGTTGGTAAAAAGGCTGTTGATGGTGTAGTCGAAGTGAAAATCAAACGAACTGGCGAAATGGTTGAGGTTCGTAAAGAAGAACTTGAAAGTACATTATCTATCTTATTGAACGCAGATAAAGAATAAATCTAGAATGTTTACGGAATCAATTCTCAATTAGATTCCGTAAATGTTTTTTTTAGGACTATTAGGTGAAAAATATATTTAAATCAGATAACCGAGATTTTGTTTACATTGTATTTCAATAGAAAAAATAGTATACTTAACTGTGGCGAGGCACTTGGCAGAAATGTCTAAGGGCCTCTTTCTTATCAAGTTATCCAGCTAAGAGCTGAGAGTTTTAAATAGAGTAAGTTTTTTTGCTATATTTTGAAAAAGAGTAAAAATTGGGAATAAAAAGACCTTTATCTTATTTACAGTCCAGTTAGAACTGGAAGAGCGCATTCCGCTTTTATTAAAAGGAGGTTCATCAGTGGCAGACAAGGCACAAGAGTTATTTGCAAAGTTGGTTGATCAAATTCAATTAAATGAACAAGAGCGACAGCATCCACTCATTCAACAAGGGAGAATTGACAAAGTTGTCGTTCATCAACAAAGCCGCTTATGGGAATTCCATTTAGGCTTCACTGAAATATTACCGGTAATGCTGTATCAATCGTTTATGCAGCAATTAGAACTTGCTTTTCAGCAAATTGCAGGAGTATCTGTAAAAATTTCAGCGGATAAAAATGAATTTACAGAAGAACAATTGACGGATTATTGGCAATTAGCATTATTGAATAGCCAATGTGATACGCCTCTAGTTCAGCGAGTGATCAAAACACAAACTCCAGTCATTGAAGATAAAAAAATTATTTTACCCGTTGATAATGACGCTGTTATTCCTTATTTAAAACAACAATATTTACCAATCATTGAAGAGCTTTATTTCAACTATGGTTTTCAAAAGTTTCATATCGAACCTAAAATGGATGAGCAGCAAGCTAAACGTGTGCTGGCATTATTTGAAGAGCGCAAGCAAGAGCAAGATGCTGCATTCCAACAACAAGCAGCCGAATCGCTTATTAAGCATGAACAAAAGAAGAAACAACAGCAGCAACAAGGTCCAGCACTTGAAGGACCGATTCGTCTTGGTCGAAATATACCAAATGATGAACCGATCATGCCGATGGACAATATTCTAGAAGAAGAACGTCGGGTAACGATCGAAGGCTTTGTTTTTGATGTAGAAGTGCGGGAATTACGTTCTAAACGGAAAATCTTGATTTTAAAGATTACTGATTATACCTCATCATTTATCGTTAAAAAATTCTCAAATGGTGAAAAAGATGAACAAATCTTTGATGCGATTCAAAAACATAGTTGGGTGCGGGTTCGTGGAAGCATTCAAGAAGATACTTTTATGCGAGATCTAGTTATGAACTGTCAAGATTTGATGGAAGTCAAACATGCGCCGCGCAAAGACTATGCACCAGAAGGAGATAAACGTGTCGAGCTTCATTTACACAGCAATATGAGTACAATGGATGCAACAAACAACGTTGCTGATTATGTCGCTCAAGCGGGTAAATGGGGACACAAGGCGATTGCAATCACCGATCATGGTGGAGCGCAAGGATTTCCAGATGCTCATAGTGCTGGAAAAAAAGCTGGCGTTAAAATTTTATATGGTGTTGAAGCTAATGTCGTAGATGATGGTGTTCCGATTGCGTATAACGAAGCACACATAGAATTAAGTGAAGCAACTTATGTTGTATTTGACGTGGAAACAACTGGATTGTCAGCTGTTTATGATACGATCATTGAGCTCGCTGCTGTTAAAATGCATAAAGGAAATATTATCGATACATTTGAACAATTTATCGATCCAGGTCATCCATTATCTCAAACAACTATTAATTTAACTGGGATTACGGATGAGATGGTCCGAGGCTCTAAATCAGAGGAAGAAGTGCTTCGTTTATTTAGAGAATTTTCAAAAGATACGATCCTTGTTGCCCACAATGCATCCTTTGATATGGGCTTCTTAAATACGAGTTACGGAAAATATGATATCCCAGAAGCGGAAAATCCCGTTATCGATACGCTTGAGCTGTCTCGTTATTTAAATCCTACATTCAAGAGTCACCGTCTAAACACATTATCCAAGAAGTTTGGCGTTAACTTAGAACAACATCACCGAGCAATCTACGATTCTGAATCAACAGGACATTTATGCTGGATCTTTTTGAAAGATGCCAAAGAAAATCATAATATGAATTATCATGACGAATTAAATATGCATATTGGAGAAGGCGATTCTTATAAACGTGCCAGACCGTTTCATGCAACGATTTTGGCAACGACTCAATCTGGCTTGAAAAATCTCTTTAAGCTGATTTCGATGTCCAATATCAATTATTTTTTCAGAATTCCACGTATTCCTCGCTCTCAGTTGAGTAAATTACGGGAAGGTTTGATCATTGGTTCTGCTTGTTCCAATGGTGAAATATTTGAAGCTATGATGCAAAAAGGGGTAGAAGAAGCTAAAAATCGAGCAAAATTCTATGATTATATCGAAGTCATGCCCAAAGCTGTCTATGCGCCATTGCTAGAACAAGAATTAGTAAAAAGTGAAGCCGATTTAGAAGAGATCATTACGAATTTGGTGAAAATTGGAGATGAATTAGAGAAGCCAGTTGTTGCAACTGGAAATGTTCATTATCTAAATGAAGAAGATAGTATTTATCGTAAAATATTAGTAGGTTCCATGGGTGGGGCTAATCCATTGAATCGACATAGTTTACCTGCTGTTCATTTTAGAACAACAGATGAAATGCTCACAGCATTTCAATTTTTAGGCGAAGAAACTGCACATCGAATTGTTGTAGAAAATCCTAATGCTGTAGCTGATATGTGTGATGAAATCACCCCCGTTAAAGATGATTTATATACACCAAAAATTCCAGGTTCGGAAGATGAAATCAGAAATTTAAGTTATACGCGGGCAAAAGAGCTTTATGGTGATCCGTTGCCTGATATTGTTGAAAAACGATTGAAAAAAGAATTGGATAGTATTATCGGAAATGGGTTTTCGGTTATCTATTTGATTTCACAAAAATTAGTGCATAAAAGTATGGAAGATGGCTATCTAGTTGGATCCCGTGGATCTGTGGGGTCAAGTTTTGTAGCGACGATGACAGGGATTACAGAGGTCAATCCTTTGGCGCCGCATTATCATTGTGTCAACTGTAAACACTCTGAGTTTTTTGAAGACGGATCGTATGGTTCTGGTTTTGATATGCCAGAGAAAAATTGTCCAAACTGTGGTCAACGATTGTTTAAAGATGGTCATGATATACCGTTTGAAACCTTTTTAGGATTCCATGGGGATAAAGTACCCGATATCGATTTGAACTTCTCAGGAGATTATCAAGCTGAGGCGCACAACTATACAAAAGTTTTGTTTGGTGAGGAATATGTGTATCGTGCGGGAACAATTGGTACAGTTGCAGATAAGACCGCTTATGGATTTGTGAAAGGCTACGAGCGAGACCATAATCTTCATTTTAGAGGAGCAGAAGTCGATCGCTTAGCGAAAGGTTCTACTGGTGTTAAACGAACGACTGGACAGCATCCAGGGGGTATTATTGTTATCCCGGATTATATGGATGTTTATGATTTTACGCCAATCCAATATCCGGCGGATGACCAAAATTCTGAATGGAAAACAACTCACTTTGATTTTCACTCGATCCATGATAATATTTTGAAACTCGATATTCTTGGACATGATGATCCTACTGTTATTCGGATGCTGCAAGATTTGTCAGGAATCGATCCTAAAACAATTCCGACAGATGATCCTGAAATGATGCGAATTTTCGCTGGGCCAGAAGTCCTTGGCGTGACACCTGAGCAAATTTATTCTAAAACGGGTACTTTGGGAATCCCAGAGTTTGGGACTCGTTTCGTACGAGGCATGTTGGAAGAGACACATCCTTCAACTTTTGCTGAGTTACTGCAAATATCTGGATTGTCTCATGGTACCGATGTTTGGTTAGGCAATGCTGAAGAATTGATTCGCCGAGGAGAAGCGACGCTAGCTGAAGTTATTGGTTGTCGGGATGATATCATGGTTTATCTGATTCATGCAGGTTTAGATAGTGGTATGGCCTTTAAGATCATGGAGACGGTACGTAAAGGACTTTGGAATAAAATTCCTGATGAATTAAGAGAAGAATATTTGACGGCAATGAAGGAAAATAATGTACCAGATTGGTATATCGATTCTTGTTCGAAAATCAAATATATGTTCCCGAAAGCCCATGCTGCAGCCTACGTTTTGATGGCGTTGCGTGTTGCTTACTTTAAAGTATATTTCCCGATTTTATACTATTGTGCCTATTTTTCTGTTCGGGCAGACGATTTTGATTTAGTTGCAATGTCACAAGGGAAAGAAGCTGTGAAAGCCCGAATGAAAGAGATTCAAGATAAAGGGCTGGAAGCCTCTACAAAAGAAAAAAATCTATTAACGGTTTTAGAACTTGCCAACGAAATGATTGAACGCGGCTTTAAATTCGGTATGATCGATTTATATAAATCAGATGCCGAGAATTTTGTGATCGACGGAGATACGTTGATTGCACCATTTAGAGCGGTGCCTAGTTTGGGACTTAACGTAGCGAAATCAATTGTAGAAGCAAGAGAGGAACCATTCTTATCTAAGGAAGATCTTGCGAGTCGAGGGAAAGTATCAAAAACATTGATTGAATATATGACTGAAAATGGCGTGTTGAAAGATTTGCCAGATGAAAATCAATTATCATTGTTTGATATGTTATAAAACAAATGGAATGCATAGAGTAAAGTCTATGTATTCTATTTGTTTAGTCAATGCTATTATAATTTTGTTTGAACAGACATACAAATGTTTCCGGTTTGAGACAAGAAAAAAATTTAAGGTAAAAGTCTAATAAAAGTTGTAATAATATCACTAAACCTTTAACTTTTCTATTTAGTAGCATATAATAAGAAAGGGTTTATTTGAGAACACACAATGATAACTTTCATGGTACAATAGCATGTAATGGATCACTACAGGAGGGAACACTATCATGGTCAAAGAAAAAACAAGATATAAAGCTGTGATTGCCGATCGTACGTATACAATCATCGGACAAGAAAGCAAACAACATATGGATTTAGTAACGAAACTAGTAAATGAACAATTAGCTGAAATCAAACATATTTCACCACAAACAAACGATGAACAAGCATCAGTATTATTGGCTATCAATGCCATTTCTGATCAATTGAAAAAACAAGAAAAAGTGCTTAACTTAGAACAAGAAGTAGCTGAATTAAAAAAACGGACAATTAGATTAGCAGAACTGGAAAACCGGATCAAGCGCATCGAAGCAATCGAAGAAGAAGCTAGAGGTGTTTTGAAAAAGAACGGACAGGAAGATGTAGAAATACATAATCATATGGAAGCTCAGCAAATCTTAAATGAAAACCGAAAGCAACAGATTCAAAGTAAAAGCACTCAAGACCAATAATCTGAGAGGATGACAGGATGTTAACACTACTTATTTTATTACTTTTTGCCATTGGATTTTATACAGGCGCTAGACGCGGACTGATTCTACAAGTTTTATATACATTTGGCTATCTTTGTTCTTATTTTATAGCTAGAACGTATTATAAGAGTTTAGCCTCTCATCTGGAATTGTTCATCCCATATCCTTCACCGACAGCTGATACTAAATTGGTCTTTTTCAAACAAGAGCTTACGCTTGATTTAGATCAAGCTTTTTACGGCGCTGTAGCGTTTTTACTTATTTTAGCAGTAGGTTGGTTAGTTGTGCGATTTTTAGCTATCTTTGCTCATGGATTGGTCTTTGTACCAGTATTAAAACAAGCGAATTGGCTAGCTGGCGGACTAATAAGTTTAATCGTTGTTTATATCGGAGTTTTTTTAGTTTTAAGTACAGTGTCGATGTTGCCAGTTGATTCAGTCCAAAATCAATTTAAAAACAGTGGATTAGCACGATATATTATAAAAGATACACCAATTTTTTCTAAGCAAATCTATAATTTGTGGATCGAACAGATGATTAAATAGGATAAAGCAATGCAAGTATTACAAGAACAGAAGGTGAAAAAATGAATACACGAATTTTAAAAACATTAGGGTTTGATAAGGTCAAACAACTAATTTCTCAGTACGTTGTAACAGCACAAGGCTTGGAAGAAATCGAACACTTAGTTCCTATAAATGAGGCAACTAGTATTCAAGCTTGGCTAAAAGAGACTGAAGATGGTTTGAAAATCCAGCGCTTACGTGGTGGAGTACCGATTCCTAAGTTAGAGAATATTCGGCCCCACATGAAACGAATCGAAATTGGAGCCGATTTAAATGGTGTCGAATTAGCACATATTGGACGGGTCTTGTCTACAACTTCTGAAGTTATACGTTTTTTTAATGATTTACAAGACAGTGAAATTGAATTACTAAGACTTTACGCTTGGATCGAGCAACTGATCGTTTTACCTGAACTGAGTCGTAGATTGAAAGAGTCGATCGACGAAGACGGCCGAGTGACTGATGAAGCTTCTCCAGAGTTAAAAATCATTCGAAATAATATTCGTAGAAGTGAACAAACGATTCGTGAACAATTAGATGGCATCGTCAGAGGAAAAAACGCCAAATATTTAAGCGATGCAATTGTAACGATGAGAAATGAACGCTATGTAATTCCAGTTAAACAAGAATATAAAAGTGTTTTTGGTGGCGTCGTCCACGATCAAAGTGCCTCAGGTCAAACGTTATTTGTGGAACCAAAGCAAATCGTTGATCTGAATAATCGTTTACGCCAACATCAAATCGCTGAGCGTAATGAAATCGAACGGATTTTATCAGAGTTATCAGCTGAATTAGTTCCCCATCGAAATGATATTATGCACAATGCCTATGTTATTGGGAAATTGGACTTTGTAAATGCTAAAGCTCGTTTCGGTAAAGAACTGAAAGCTGTAGTTCCACAAATCAGTGAAGAGAATCATATTTACTTCAAACAAGCGAGACATCCGTTACTGGATCAAGATAAGGCTGTTCCCAATGACATCACGATCGGAAAAGATTATCAGGCTCTTGTGATCACAGGACCAAATACTGGTGGTAAGACGATTACATTGAAAACATTAGGCTTACTTCAATTGATGGGACAATCTGGTTTACCGATTCCAGCTGGCGAAGAAAGCCGGATGGGCATTTTTGACGAAGTTTTTGCTGATATTGGTGATGAACAATCCATCGAGCAAAGTTTAAGTACGTTTTCTTCTCATATGACGAATATCGTTGATGTGCTAAAAAAAGTGGATAGTCATAGTCTAGTATTATTTGATGAGTTAGGTGCAGGGACTGATCCTCAAGAAGGAGCCGCACTAGCGATTTCGATCTTAGATGCATTAGGCAGCAAAAGTGCTTATGTGATGGCAACAACCCATTATCCTGAGTTAAAAGTATATGGTTATAATCGCGCAGGCACTATTAATGCTAGTATGGAATTTGATGTGGATACGTTGAGTCCAACTTATCGTTTATTGATTGGTGTTCCAGGGCGTAGTAATGCGTTTGAAATTTCAAAACGTCTTGGTCTGGATACAACGATCATTGATGAAGCAAAACACATTATGGATGGTGAAAGCCAAGATTTAAATGAAATGATTGCTGATTTGGAAAATCGACGTAAAATGGCAGAAACTGAATATTTAGAAGTTCGACATTATGTAGATGAAGCTGAGCGATTACATCATGAATTAAAAGAAGCTTATGGCTACTTTTTTGATGAGCGAGAGAAGGAAATGGCTAAAGCTCGCCAAAAAGCAAACGAACTCGTATCACAAGCTGAGGAAGAGGCTGCAGGTATTATTTCAGATATTCGTAAAATGCAGTTAAGCAGTGGGAATCAAGGTGGCATCAAAGAACACCAATTGATCGATGCAAAATCACAACTTTCAAAACTTCACCATGAAGAAGCGAAACTGGAAAAAAATAAAGTTCTGAAAAAAGCCAAAGAACAGAAGAAACTAAAATCAGGTGATGAAGTGATCGTCAATACTTTTGGCCAACGAGGAACGTTGATCCGTAAATCCAGCGATAATGAATGGCAAGTTCAATTGGGGATTTTAAAGATGACTGTTGATGAAAGTGACATGACTCCTGTTGCACCTGAAAAGGAACCAAAGCAAAGAGTAACGGCTATTCGCTCAAGTGAGAGTAGTCATGTAGCAAACCAACTAGATTTACGTGGGAAGCGATATGAAGAAGCGTTAGCTGAAGTAGATCAATATCTAGATGCAGCGATTTTAGCAGGCTATCCTCAAGTGACGATCGTGCATGGCAAGGGAACAGGCGCTTTACGTACAGGTATTACGGATTATCTGAAAAATCATCGTAGTGTGAGTAGTTTTGAGTTTGCTCCAGGCAACCAAGGTGGTAATGGAGCGACGATTGTAAAATTTAAATAGGACGCTTACCTTTAGTAAGCAGAAAACTAGTCGAATGAACAAACGAGTGATATAATGACTTTATAAATCATTATCTAGCTTCACAGGCTAAGCTTCCGGGAAAATGGGATCTTAATTAATTGTTTCGATTTTTCTGTCAAGGTTTGGCGAGCCTGTTTAGCTTTAATAAGTAGGAGGTCTATACTATGACACAAGTAATTACAGACAAAGAATTTTCAACTGAAACAGATAGCGGTCTTGTTTTGATCGATTTTTGGGCAACATGGTGTGGCCCTTGTCGCATGCAATCACCGATTTTAGAACAATTAAGTGAAGAATATGATGAGAGTGAAGTAAAAATTACGAAGATGGATGTAGACGAAAATCCAGAAACGCCAGCTTCATTTGGAATCATGAGTATTCCAACATTATTATTGAAAAAAGACGGAGAAGTTGTAGAAAAAGCAGTGGGTGTTCATTCAAAAGAACAGCTACGTGCAATGATCGACAAATATCTGTAGACATAATCTTAGGATGGAGAGTTTCTTCATCCTATTTTTTATGCCTAAGCTTGTAGAAAATGCTATAATATAATGTATCAAGAAATAAGAAAGGAAGTATTATGAACGATAGAATCAAAAATAAATTAGCATTGCTTCCTGACCAACCAGGTTGTTACTTGATGAAAGACAAAAACGGAACAATCATTTATGTTGGTAAAGCAAAAGTGTTAAAAAACCGTGTACGCTCTTATTTTAGCGGCAGCCATGATACGAAAACAGAACGGCTTGTCAGTGAGATAGAAGATTTTGAATATATAGTAACTGAATCAAACATCGAAGCATTACTTCTCGAAATCAATTTGATTCATAAAAATGATCCTAAGTATAATATCATGTTGAAAGATGATAAAAGTTATCCTTTTATCAAGATCACAAATGAAGATTACCCACGATTGTTGATCACAAGAAAAGTTTCAAAAGACAAAGCGCTATATTTCGGACCGTACCCAGATGTTGGGGCGGCAAATGAAACAAAACGATTGCTAGATCGCCTGTTTCCTTTAAGAAAATGTCGAGTGCTACCTAAAGAAGTTTGCCTGTATTATCATATGGGTCAATGTTTAGCGCCGTGCGTTTTTGATATTCCAAAAACAACTTATACAAAAATGGTTGCAGAAATCAAAAGCTTTTTAAATGGCGGACATCCGGTTATTCAAGAAGAAATACAAAGAAAAATGAATGAAGCCGCAGAAAATATGGAATTTGAAAAGGCAGCAGAATACCGCGATCAAATCAAAGCCATCGAAACTGTTATGACACGCCAAAAAATGACAAATGCAGATTTAGTTGATCGTGATGTTTTCGGTTATGCAGTTGATAAGGGCTGGATGTGTGTTCAGGTATTCTTTATCCGTCAAGGTAAGTTGATTGAAAGAGATGTTTCAATTTTCCCTTTTTACAATGAAGAAGAAGAGGATTTCTTAACCTTTATCGGGCAATTCTACCAAGAAAACGAACACTTCATTCCAAGAGAAGTCTTGATTCCAGATAATATCGATATTGCGAGTGTAGAAGCGATGCTTTCAACGAAAGTGCTACAACCTCAACGAGGAGAAAAAAAGAAATTAGTTAAGTTAGCTGGCAAAAATGCTACCGTCGCTTTGCAGGAAAAATTCGACCTAATCGTGCGGAAACAAGAGCGAACAATTGGCGCTGTTGAAAAGCTAGGTAATGCCATGAATATACCGACACCTATAAGAATCGAAGCATTTGATAACTCGAATATCATGGGGACAGACCCAGTTTCTGCGATGGTCGTTTTTATAGATGGACGACCTGATAAAAAGGAATACCGTAAATATAAAATAAAGACAGTTAAAGGTCCAGATGATTATGCATCGATGCGTGAAGTAATCTATCGTCGCTATTCACGTGTTCTAAAGGAAAACTTACCATTTCCAGATTTGATCGTGATCGATGGAGGGAAAGGTCAGATTGATGCTGCTAAAGAAGTCTTGGACAATCAATTAGGTTTAGATATTCCGATCGCAGGATTAGCTAAAAATGATAAGCATAAGACAAGTGAACTTCTTTTTGGTCCTAATTTGGCTATTGTGCCTTTAGAAAGAAATTCCCAAGAGTTCTTTTTATTACAGCGTATTCAAGATGAGGTTCATCGTTTTGCAATTACTTTCCATAGGCAATTAAGAAGCAAGAATAGCTTTGCTTCCCGTTTAGATGATATAGAGGGATTAGGGCCAAAACGAAAAAAAGAGTTATTGAAGCAATTTAAGTCATTAAAAAATATAACAGCAGCGTCAGTTGAAGAGCTGAATGCATCTGGCTTGCCGAAAAATGTTGCAAAAAATGTATATGATCATTTACATCAAGAAGAACCGGGTTTAGAACAAAAACCTTAATAGTTTATTGTTAAGCAGAAAAACAAATGTTATTTAATGAGACTAGTTTTTCTGCTTTTGATAGTTTGAAGTAGCTTTAAGCGACAAGAAATAGTTTGACAGAGCTTTTAACTCACGATACGATATCATATAAGCTATATAGAAATCGCTTGTTAGTGTAGCGTAAAAAGTTTATTTTGTTAGTGAAGTTGTCTGAATATTTAGTGATTTTTGGGAAATTTACTTTGAATGATAATTGAAAAGAAATATTTTTAAAATTACTGATACTGAGTAAGTTGATTAACGAGATGAATAATTTACTTTTTTATTAAAGAGTTGATTTTAATTTAAAAATAGGAGGATGGAAAATGTTAGAAGTAAAGAATTTGGTTAAAACATTTGGGGATTATACAGCCGTAGACAACATGTCTTTTGAAATCCCCGACGGGAAAATACTTGGCCTGATCGGTCAAAACGGTGCTGGCAAGACCACGACTTTCCGCTTGATTTTGGATTTTTTAACTCAAGATAGCGGAGTCGTACTTTGGAATGGGCATCAGTTAAGCGGGAAGGACTATAACGATATTGGTTATTTGCCAGAAGAACGCGGCTTATATCCAAAAGTGTCCATTCAAGAGCAATTGATTTATTTTGCTGAATTAAGAGGAAAAACTAAAAAAGATATCGAACCTAAAATTGACGAATGGATGGAAAAATTCAAAGTCAAAGGGAAAAAAACAGATAAAGTAAAATCACTTTCAAAAGGAAATCAACAAAAAGTTCAACTGATTGCAACACTGATCCATGAACCAAAATTGGTGATTTTAGATGAACCGTTTAGTGGATTAGACCCTGTTAATGCCGAGCTTTTAAAAGATGGAATCATCGCATTGAAAGAAAAAGGATCTTGTGTAATTTTCTCTAGTCATAATATGGATAATGTCGAAAAAATCTGTGATCATCTTGTAATGTTAAGAAGTGGTAAGATGGTCCTTAATGGTAAAGTTCACGAAATCCGTGAGAGTTTCGGACGTACAAAAGTGTTTTTAGAATCACCCTTAAATCCTGAGGACGTCTTAGCAATCGATGGGGTAAAATCAGCAATTAAACGTGGGGACGGTGTCGTTGAAGTAACTTTGAATGATCCAAAAGCAGGGCAAGAAATCTTTGCACGCGCTACACAATTTGGCTATATTCCGATGTTCAATCAGCAACCGCCGACCTTAGAAGAAATATTTAAGATGAAAGCAGGTGAACCAAATGAGTAAATTTTGGATTATAGCAAGTGATGTCTATAAAAAGAATGTTAAGTCAGCTTCCTTTGTTATTATGATCCTTGTACCATTTATTGTTATGGGAATCATTTACATCGCAGGTTCGCTGGCAGGCGGTTTTTCTGAGGAGACAAAAGTTGGGCTTGTTTCAGATAATCAAGCATTGGCAGAACAATTAGCTCAAGCAAAAACAGATGACTATACGTTTAAAGTGATCAAGTCACAAAAAGATGCTGAAAAACAATTGCAAGTAAATGACCTGGATGCTTTTCTCGTTTTAGAAACTAAAACAGAACAAATTCAAGGGAAGTTATATGCAGAATCTTCTTTAGGCACTACGACAGAATTAATGATGGGCCAAATGCTTAACGGGCTTCAATCATCATTGAATGCAAGTAAATTAAATTTAACCACAGAACAATTAACAAGTTTAAGCCAACCAGCAAATTTTGAAAAGACTAAAGTTAGCTTTGATGACAATGGAAAAATGACGACGGGTCAAGATAATACAGCAATCCAGTCAGCGATGTCATTTGTGATAACCATCATTCTTTGGGTAATTATCATCACGTACGCATCGATTATTGCACAAGAAATCGCTTCTGAAAAAGGAACACGGATCATGGAAGTTATTTTATCCAGTACCAAAGCTCAAACCCATTTTTACGGAAAATTAACTGGAGTCATTATGGTTGCACTGACTCAAATCGTGATCTATGCTGCAGCAATTGGAATCGGTTATACACAATTAAAAGACATGGACATTGTGAAAGGTTTCGTAGAAGGACTTTCTTCTACTAATATTTTTGGTAGTTTCCTATTTTTCACGTTAGCATTCTTTGTTCTAGGTGTGTTGGTCTATTCAGTATTAGCAGCATTATGCGGATCGTTGGTATCAAAACCAGAGGATACGGCAAAAGCTGTTCAACCGATTATCTATATCGCAATGATTGGCTATTTTATCGGAATTTCATTAGGAACAACAGATCCACAAAATATTGTGATTAAAGTATCTTCTTATATTCCATTGATTTCATCCTTCATCATGCCAATTCGTTTAGCAAGTGAAACGGTAACTACGGCAGGTGCTATGATTTCTGTTTTGATTCTTGTTGTTTTCGGCGTATTATTAACAATGTTTTCAGCGAAACTTTACAAATCTAATGTATTAGTTTATAGTGAGGGCGGCGTATTTAAATCATTGAAACAATCGATCTCAATATTAAAAAATGAACGTAAAAAAGTAGCTAAATAAGCAAGAAAAAAGTACTGAAGGGTTTAATCTTCAGTACTCTTTTTTTGTTCTCTCAAAGGAACAGTCATTCTTTCAATCAAGCGAACACTCATTTCTTGTTCTGGAATGGTTTCTTTATTGAGCTGGTTATGAATATAAATAAAGGAATTTTCTGCTTGTAGTTTGATCGAATAGTCCACAGTCGTAATGTGCATCAATCGACTGATTTCACTATTATCAAAGCCAATAACCGCTACATCCTCTGGAATAGAGTAACCTAAAGTTTGAAGCTCCGATATAAAACCTGCGGCAACTGAATCAGTATAAAACGCCATTGCATCCGTTTTATTTGTCATTTTATGCCATAATTGTGCAATACGACGCCCATTGTCAATTCTATTTTCATCACGGAAAATCCATTCATCTTTGCTTGAGATGTTTTTTTCGTTATGGAAATCATCAATTGCTCTTAAACGTGCTTTCGTATTCAGATTTTCAGAATGGCCCAAAACATGTCCAATCGAACGATAGCCACGTTGAAAAAGATAATCTAATGAGCGTAAATAACCTGAATAATGATCAATATAAGAAGAGTAGATTCGTTCAGAATCAATACGATGCCAGGTCGCGATCGGACCATAGAGACTATAAGGTTCGATTATTTCCCATTTATTGGCTCGGGTCAAAATAAAAACACCATCTAGCTGCTTATACTTCATTTGATTTAAGGCATCGATTTCTTTCTTTTTATCTCCATCAGTAAAATAAAGAGTTACATAATAATTATAAGATTTCGCAATAGAAATAAAACTTTCCAGAAAAATACCTAACGGATCGATAAAACCTTGTGCAAGAAATCCAATCGTTTTGGTTTCACCACTTTGGAGATTACGAGCGATCAAATTAGGAGAGTACGATAACGCTTCCATTGCTTCTAATACTTTTTTTCGACTTTCCTGACTAACATAACCATTTCCGGAAATGACTCTAGAAACAGTTGATTTTGAGACTTGTGCTTTTTTTGCTACATCAATAATCGTTGTCATTACAACACCTCACTAATTGAATGGATAGAAAGAGAACTTCACTTTTTAAGTATAACATAAAATAATTAAAAAAAGACCTTGACATGGGAACATTCCCACACATTATGATTACAATGTAAACGATGTCAGAACATATTCTGAACAAAAAATCAGGAGGGAAACACATGACAAGAGAAGCATTGAAAATCGCAACAATTGGTGGAGGCTCAAGTTATACACCAGAATTGATCGAGGGATATATTAAAAGAAAAGATGAACTACCAATCAAAGAAATTTGGTTAGTTGATATTGAAGCAGGCAAAGAAAAATTGGAAACTGTTGGGGCAATGGCAAAACGCATGGTCAAAGCAGCTGGACTAGATTGGGAAGTACATTTAACATTAGATCGTCGTGCGGCATTAAAAGACGCTGACTTTGTCTCAACACAATTTCGTGTAGGGCTTCTTGATGCACGTATCAAAGATGAGCGCATTCCGTTATCACATGGTGTTTTAGGGCAAGAAACAAATGGAGCCGGAGGGATGTTTAAAGCATTCCGTACGATTCCGGTGATTCTTGGAATCATTGAGGACATGAAAGAACTATGTCCCGATGCGTGGCTTGTTAACTTTACTAATCCTGCTGGAATGGTGACAGAGGCTGCAATCAAGCATGGTGGATGGAAGAAAACAGCTGGTTTATGTAATGTACCGATCGGTCACAGAAAACAAGCAGCTGAAAAACTAGGAATTCCTGAAGATGATTTATTCTTCAAATTTGCTGGAATCAATCACTTCCATTGGCACCGTGTTTGGGATAAACAAGGGAATGAGCGGACACAAGAATTGATTGACTTGATTTATGGACCACAAGAAGATTCTGAAAGTCATTTGAAAAATATCCATAACGCACCATTCCATTATGAGCAAATTAAAGATCTAGGCATGTTGCCATGTGGCTATCATCGCTATTATTATATCGAAGATGAAATGCTAAAACATTCGATTGAAGAGTTTGAAAAAGGTGAAACAAGAGCCCAAGTGGTAAAAGAAACTGAAGCTCGTCTATTTGAACTTTACAAGGATCCAAACTTAGACTACAAACCAAAAGAACTAGAACAACGTGGCGGCACGCACTACAGTGATGCAGCATGTGAATTGATTGCCTCAATTCATAATGATAAACGTACAGACATGGTTGTCTCAACGGAAAATAACGGAACCATCACTGATTTACCATATGATTGTGTTGTTGAAGTTTCAGGTCCTGTAACTGCACATGGACATGAACCTTACAATTGGGGCGCATTCCCACCAGCTGCTCGTGGAATCATTCAAGTGATGAAAGGAATGGAAGAGACGGTTATTCGTGCTGCTATTGATGGGGATTATGGCGCGGCGTTACATGCGTTCACAATCAATCCATTAGTTCCAGGAGGAGTAATGGCTAAAACCTTATTGGATGAGCTATTGATTGCCCATAAAGACCATCTACCAAACTTTTCTGAAGCTATTACTAAGATTGAGACAGAACAACCTGATACAGTAGCTTATGTTACGGAGTTAATGAAAAGCAATTAAAAGGTATGGATAAGAGAACATGACCAAATAATGAACCGGCCCCATAAAACTAAAACTGAATGTCCGTTCGATTGGTTATATTCTGGATCCTTCTTTTTCTAAAAAAGGAATCTAACACTCATGAGTATGTAAAATAATGTAAAAGAGAAAGAGCCGTATAAATTCATTGCGAATTTATACGGCTCTTATACTTAGTGAACCTCAAACCCAGAAATAGTATGTAATAATGGATCTATAGGTTCAATGTCAAAATTATAAGAACGATAACGAAATAGATGATTTAAAAGGATAAAGGCAGAAATCTCAGTAAATAAAAATATTTTTAAAGAAGCAATAGAAAGACTAAGTAAAGAAATTGCTAAGAACAAAATAATAAACAATGAAAATAGGTGTTTGATTTGATGCGTATTTGAGATCACGATTTCTTTGGTTTGTGAAGTTATTTTTATTTTTTGAGAAAAACGAAAAAGACCTTCTCTAAATTCAAGCGTATCACCGACAGTTACGTCTATTTCAGTTGTAATATTATTAAATAATTTTCCCTGTTTTACACCATTTTTATATATGATGAAATGACGAACGCATCCCCATGTTGTTTGTCTTTTTAAATTGATTTTCATCATAACACCTCCTAATAATATTTTCACATAATTAGAAGATTAAAGAATCAAACAAAAGACTGATTTATTATAGATTTTTTATCCTTCTAAAGTCGTAGTTTTTTTAGAAAGACGATGAAAAATGGTGAAATTAAAGAAGGCTCCGCTTGATTTTATTGCAGAGTCTTCTTTAATATAGCAAAACAGTCCTCTTAATCTTGATCTAATGGTGGAAGATAAGTATATTCTGCCACACTAGCAGCGTGTGTTCCAGCAACATGTCCCGTTACAAAGGCTGCTGTAACGTTATAGCCTCCAGTATAGCCGTTGACATCAAGCAATTCCCCGGCAAAGAATAGACCGTTGACCAATTTGCTCTCCATTGTTTTTGGTTGGACTTCTTTTAATGAAATACCACCGCCTGTCACAAAAGACTTTTCGATTGGCAATGTTTTTTCAGCAGTTAATTTAAAAGACTTTAATTGATCGATGAGCTGATCAATTTGTTGGTCCGAAACTTGTTTTGATTGGTGCTCAGAAAGAGTAGTTTTGTTTAAGATGAATTCAAGTAACCGTTCCGGAACAAGATTTTTCAAAGAGTTTTTCAGCGTTTTTTCAGGTTGATCTAAAAGTTTTCTTTGTATCTCGTTTTTTAGTTCCAATGCGGTTTTTTGAGGAAAAATATCCAATTGTAAAGTAACAGGATTTTGCCCATTTTTAACTAATTCTTGATTAATAAAGCTTGAACATCTTAAAGCAGCTGGACCAGATAAACCAAAATGAGTAAAAAGAAGATCCATCTGATGTTCCACGATTATTTTTCCTTGACTATTTAAAACTGAAAGAGAAACATCCTGAAGTGAAAGACCTTGTAACGTTTTTTCTTTAATAAAATCGTCGTTAGAAATTATTGGAGATTCAGTTGCGTACAAAGGACTGATGGTATGACCTAATCTTTTAGCTAATTTATAACCATCTCCAGTTGAGCCAGTAGAAGGATAGGTCCGACCACCGGTTGTCAAAATGACACAAGGAGCATAAATTTTATCATGTTCTAGTGCAACACCGATGACTTGATCGTCTTTATGCAAGATTTTTTCAACTTTTGCCTCTGTATAGATTGTTACACCAAGTTGCTCTAATTGGTTAAATAATGTTTCAACAATTGTTTTTGAACGATCAGTAACAGGAAACATTCGGCCGTGATCTTCCTCTTTTAAATGGGTTCCGTTTGATTCGAAGAACTCCATAATATCGTAATTGTTAAATTGCGAAAAAGCGCTATATAAAAACTTTCCATTCCCTGGGATATGTGCAATAATTTCATCTGCTGGACGATTGTTCGTTACATTACAGCGACCACCACCAGTTAGTAAGAGTTTTTTACCTACACGTTTGTTTTTTTCTATTAATAAAGTATTACTACCGGCTTTAGCTGCTGCGATAGCGGCCATCATGCCGCTAGTACCTGCGCCAACAACAATGACGTCGAATGATTTCATAAATTCTCCTCCAATTCAATGGTAGTTTAACACAATTTTCAAAACTTTTTCTACTTTTTTTGCAATTCATGGTAAAAAATTGTGGAAATTTTCAGAATTTAGGTTAAAATAGGATTATAACGATGAGAGGGTGATTAAATGGAAGCAAAACAGTACGTGGAAGAGATTCAAAAAAAGATTCATGAAAACGATCGAGGGCAAGTGGAATACTTGCAAGCAGTTGACGAATTTTTACCAACGGTTGAGGTTTTTTTAAAAGAAAATCCGGCTTTCATTGAAG
The DNA here is from genome assembly GCF_001730285.1 of Enterococcus ureasiticus. GTDB lineage: Bacteria > Bacillota > Bacilli > Lactobacillales > Enterococcaceae > Enterococcus_L > Enterococcus_L ureasiticus. The sequence continues at coordinate 380,292 of NZ_MIJZ01000001.1, read as the reverse complement.
CCAATATTTTAGGTGTCTTGATTGAACCAGAGAGAATTTTACAATTTAGAGTTCCTTGGCAAGATGATCAAGGGAACTGGCAAGTCAACCGTGGGTACCGCGTGCAGTATAATTCTGCGATTGGTCCATATAAAGGCGGCTTACGTTTTCATCCTAGCGTGAATTTAAGTGTGATGAAATTTTTAGCATTTGAACAAATTTTTAAAAATAGCCTAACTGGTCTACCTATTGGCGGCGGTAAAGGCGGAAGTGATTTTGAGCCTAAAGGAAAATCAGATGCTGAAGTCATGCGTTTTTGTCAAAGTTTCATGACGGAATTACAAAAACATATTGGGCCAAGCACAGATGTACCAGCAGGAGATATTGGTGTTGGTGCAAGAGAAATTGGTTACTTATTCGGTATGTATAAACGTTTGAGAAATTATGATGCAGGTGTTCTAACTGGTAAACCTTTAGGCTACTGGGGTAGTGAAGCAAGAACCGAAGCTACAGGGTATGGCTGTGTTTACTTCGTTAAACATCTATTGAATGACTCAAATGACTCATTTGCAGGGAAAAAAGTCGTTGTTTCTGGGAGCGGAAATGTATCAATCTACGCAATGGAAAAAGCGAAAGAATTAGGTGCCACGGTTCTAACTTGTTCTGATTCAAATGGATTTATTTACGATCCCAATGGTATCGATGTTGAATTAGTTAAAGAATTAAAAGAAAAAAATCGTGAGCGTATTTCTAAATATGTGGAAACTCATTCAGATGCTACGTATTATGATGGGCAATCCGTTTGGGACTTTGAAGTTGCTTATGATATTGCGTTACCATGTGCTACTCAAAATGAGATCAATGAAACGCAAGCTGAACTTTTAGTAAAAAATGGCGGAAAAGTCGTAGCTGAAGGTGCCAATATGCCTTGTACTTTAGAAGCAGTATCAGTGCTTGACAAAGCGGGTGTTTTGTATTGCCCAGGGAAAGCAGCAAATGCTGGTGGTGTAGCGGTTTCTGCGTTAGAAATGAGTCAAAATTCAGAGCGATTATCTTGGTCATTTGAAAAAGTTGATGGTATGCTTGATGATATTATGAAAAATATTTACGAAACATGTCGTGATACAGCAAACAAATATGATGCTGCAAATAATTTTGTCTTAGGGGCAAATGTTGCAGGCTTTGAAAAAGTGGCGCGAGCTATGTTAAGTCAAGGCTTGGTCTAGTCCAAAAATAGAGAGAATGGAGAATGATAGTGATGAGTTTTATCCTGTTCATTCTTCATTTTTTTCTGATGCTTTATCTTATAGAGGAGTAGATACATTAAAATAATGTTTTGATTTGTGGAATAAACAAGTCTTTTTAACTGATTTAAAATAAAATTGGTACAGACAGTCATAATTTGCTTGAAAAAAGCATAAAAAGAACGTAAAGTAGTTAGTGTATTAAGTTTAATTTCAAGGAGGAGAAGGAATGTCACACATTCAATTTGATTATTCCAATTTGACACCATTTGTTGCTGATCATGAATTGGAATACATGCAGACACAAGTGACTGCAGTAGACAAAGCATTAAGAGAAGGAACTGGAGCTGGGAGTGATTTTACTGGTTGGATCGATCTACCAGAAAATTATGATAAAGACGAATTTGCCCGCATCAAAAAAGCGGCTGAAAAAATTCAATCTGATTCTGAAGTTTTAGTTGTGATCGGTATCGGTGGTTCTTACTTAGGTGCAAGAGCGGCAATTGAATTTTTACATCATTCATTTAATAATTTATTACCAGCAGACGAAAGAAAAGCACCACAGGTTTTCTTTGCTGGAAACAGTATCAGCTCAACTTACTTAGCTGATTTGATCAATGTTATTGGTGATCGTGACTTCTCAGTAAATGTGATTTCTAAATCTGGTACAACGACAGAGCCTGCAATCGCATTTAGAGTATTTAAAGAATTATTGATCAAAAAATATGGCAAAGATGAAGCAAACAAACGTATCTATGCAACAACTGACCGCGCTAAAGGTGCTGTTAAAGTGGAAGCAGATGCAGAGGGTTGGGAAACATTTGTGATTCCTGATGATGTTGGTGGACGTTTCACTGTGCTAACGCCAGTTGGTTTATTACCGATCGCAGTTAGCGGTGGCGATATCGATGCTTTGATGACAGGTGCCAATGATGCGCGTAAAGAATATGCTACAACTACTGATCTAAGTAAAAATCAAGCTTATCAATATGCTGCGTTAAGAAATATCTTATACCGCAAAGGTAAAACAACAGAAATGTTGATCAATTATGAACCAGGAATGCATTATTTCTCTGAGTGGTGGAAACAACTTTTCGGTGAATCAGAAGGTAAAGATCAAAAAGGTATTTTCCCAGCAGCAGCAGACTTCTCTACTGATTTGCATTCAATGGGTCAATATGTTCAAGATGGCATGCGCAACTTATTTGAAACAGTTGTTAAAGTTGATACACCACGTCATGTTGTTTCTATCCCTGAACTTGCTGAAGATTTAGATGGATTAGGCTATTTACAAGGAAAAGAAATTGATTTTGTAAATACAAAAGCCTTTGAAGGAACTTTACTAGCTCATACAGATGGTGGAGTGCCTAATATGATCGTTAAAATTCCAGCGATGGATGCTTATTCATTAGGATATGTAATGTACTTTTTTGAAATTGCTGTAGGAATTTCAGGTTACTTGAATGGTGTTAATCCATTTGACCAAGAGGGTGTGGAAGCATATAAGAAAAACATGTTTGCATTACTTGGTAAACCCGGTTTTGAAGACTTAGCGAAAGAATTGAACGCACGTTTGTAACATAATTTTGTTTCAGTGATTTTTATATGCAAATACCGCTAACAGGAGTTTTTGACTTCTGTTAGCGGTATTTTTGATTGGGGTCATTTGAAGTCATCATCTTTGGGATAAGGAAGAACTTGCAATGAGTCATCGTCTTCAATAATTTCCTCAGAAGATGTTGGTTCCTGATAATAATGATTCTCTGTTTCAGATTGTTGCATAAAATCGTCATGATGAGTTGATTCGCTTTGATTTAAGTCATTTGACTGATTTGACATAGCCAAATTATTTTGAGCCAACCTCTCTTTAGCAGCAGCTTCTACTTGCTGGGTATTATCATGATGCGATTTATGATTACCGCCTGTAAATGTTAAATAAATAATCAATGCAATCATGATGATTGTTAATATGATTAAACCAATAAACATGCCAAATGAGATAAACATGATGGTATCCTCCTTATTATTCCTATATCTTCTTCAGTTTATCAAATGTTTCGTGTGCAGTCATCTATTTTTCTTGTATATTCATAATTAAATTCTGTTATTATCAAGCCTAAGTGGATTTTAGGGAGAATTAGGAAGTAGATTGAACGTGATAAATGATTTGAAAGAAAAAGTGGATTGGCTTAAGCACTTTGTCGCTTTAAAAAAATGATAAGATCAAAATAAATTCCCTCAGGTTTAAATTTTGGTTATTTAACAGGTAGGTAATACTTAAATTATTAAGTAATGACTTAAAAGTTTATTTAAAAAGAAAAGAATTCTGTAGAATTTTGATTGTCTGTGGTAGAATGTAGAAAGTAAGTTTTTTGGAGGAATGAATTTGAAGTCTAAAGAGTTATTACATACAATATTATTTTTTGTTGGTTTAGCAGCATTTTTATTTTTGCTAAGACAATTTGTTTTCACACCAGTTGTTGTCAAAGGGCATTCGATGGATCCGACTTTAGCAGATGGTGAGCGAGTGATTGCATTAAAAAATACGAAAATCAAGCGTTTTGATATTGTGACATTTCCAGCACCAGATGAACCCAAGAAGAATTATATCAAGCGAGTGATTGGTTTGCCGGGTGATACGATTGAATATAAAAATGATGTTTTATATATCAATGATAAAGAAGTCAAAGAACCCTATCTTGATGAATTCAAAGGAGAAGTTACGGATGGCTTACCCTTGACAAGTGATTTCACGTTGAGCGAGGTTACTGGTGAGAAGAAAGTTCCGGAAGGCGAATATTTTGTAATGGGTGATAATCGTCGGAATTCAAAAGATGGACGAATGATCGGTTTCATCAATAAAGACAAAATATTAGGTGACGTTAAATTTGTCTTGTGGCCGCTGGATCGTTTTGGAACGATTTAAAGTAGGTCTCATTAATGACAATACAAGAAAGCTCTCTTTTAATTAAGAGGCTTTTTTTGTTAGATAGTAAAAGCCGTATTCAAGCTCCATTTATGATAAACTAAGGACATGAAACACTTATAAAGGATGTGACAGAATGAGTCTACAATTTATCCGCGGAACTGCTGAGATGGATTTAGAAGAAGCTCTTTTACAAGCTTCCGTACAGTGGTTATCAGAAGATGATTCACACGAAGTTTTTTATTTAGTACCAAACCACATGAAATTTGAGCAAGAGATCAACGCACTCAAACGAATAAAAAATATACGAGAGAATCATAGTGATTCGATTGCAACAATGCGCTTTCAAGTGTTTAGTTTTTATCGTTTGGCTTGGTACTTTTTACAACATACACAATATTATGGTTCAGAGGTTCTTTCCGAGGCTGGAGCTGCGATGGTTTTTAGAAAAATTTTGTCAGAAAATGAAGAATCGTTGAAAGTCTTTCGTGGAGAAGTCAATAAATCTGGATTTATCCAGCAGCTATTTGACCTGTATCAGGAAATGAAAGAAGGAAACGTTGATTTAGACGAGTTATTTGGGTACTTATCGGAACCGAATTCAGATAGTAAAGAACAGGATTTACAATTAAAAATTCAAGATATCAAATTAGTTTTTTCAAAATTTGAAGAAACGATGACACAATATGGAATCAAATCGGCAGAAATCCTTAATTATTTAACGGAATATTTAGAAACAAAAGACCTGAGCAATGTTTTATTCGTGATCAATGGGTATCATAATTTTTCTGCAAGAGAATTGAAATTGATAGAGACATTGATGCGTCGCGGTGGTGAGATTAAAATTTCATTAGTATTGGATAAAAAATATCCGAATGAACTGCCGTCGTTGATGAATTTATTTTATGAAACAGGTACGACCTATCATAAGTTATATCAATTAGCTAGAAATGCTAATGTGGCGATTTTACCTGACTACGTGGAAAAAAATAAAGTCTTGATTGCAAATAACAGTCTCCAAACTCTTGAAAAATATTGGGTTGAGGCGCAAGAAAGTCATCCTAAAAAAGGCAAACAAGGAATCACGGAGGATCATCTGCAATTTTGGTGTGCAGAAAATCCTAAGGAAGAAATCAACCATATTGCAAAAGAAATCAGAAGACTAGTTGTAGAAGAAAATTATCGGTATAAAGATATTCAATTGCTGACACGAGAACTGGATAGTTATGAAACTATGATCGAACCGTTATTTTCGATGCATGAGATTCCCGTCTACTTGGATCGCGATATGGCGATGGAACAGCATCCTTTAGTTGAGTTTATTCAGTCTTTATTTGCAATTCATGCCTATCATTATCGTTATCGAGATGTATTGCGCTTTTTAAGAACAGAATTATTCTTTCCAATCGAAGACCAAGTCTCAGTTGAAGAATGGCAAATTCAACGAAATGAATGGCGTCGTAAAATCGACGTAGCGGAAAATGTTGTTTTGGCTTACGGATATGAAGGCTATCATTGGGAGACAAATAAGGATTGGCATTTTATCCGTTATGATTTTGAAGCGGAGCAGCAAGATGACACTGAGTTGATCGAAAAAGATTCGAATGCGGTACGAAATGTGATCCAACAAACAGTACCAGCCTTTTTTAAACAAATTCAAAAAGCACAAACAGGAATTGAAGCGGCTGACTATTTTTATCGTTTCTTGGTGAATAATGGCGTCGAAAAGCAATTGATGATGTGGCGCAATCAAGCAATTGAGAGCGGTCAATTAGAAGACGCTCGTAATCATGAACAAACTTGGGAAGCTTTGATGACTTTGTTAGATGAGTATGTAACGATTTACGGGAATGAATCTTTTGACCTAGTTGCATTTGAAGAGATTTTTTCGAGTGGTTTAGAAGGGTTACGTTACAATAAAGTACCGACGGCAATTGATCAAGTACAAGTTCGTTCAATCGATTTAGCTCGCCCTGGACAAGCTAAAATTGTGTTTGCAATTGGTTTGACGGATCAAGTTTTACCACAAAAATTCGATAATAAAACGTTACTTTCAGATGAGGAAAGACAATTCGTTAATGGTCATTTAGATGATGGACAATTTTTGTTGAATGACACGAGAAAAAGTATCGCGAAGGAACCATTTAACGCGTATATTCTATTTGCTTCGGCTACTGAACGCTTATATTTTTCTTATCCAAGTGTGAAAGATACCGCTAAAGATGTCAAAGTATCTACTTATTTAACCAATATTCAAAATGATTTAGGCTTGCCAATGCAGCAAAGAAATGCACTCACAATTTTAGATGATGAACAAGTCAGCCTAGAACATATCGGCACTTACAGAACATTGATCAGTGATTTAACGAATCTAAAACGTCAGAAAAAGGAAACACAAGAAGGAATTTTGTCTTTTTGGCTGGTGTTGGAACGTGAATTAATGAAACATTCTCAAGCAGCACTTGCTCGTCACGTTTTTGAAAGCCTTGGACATCAAAACTTACCAGAAAACCTACAAGAACATCTAGCAGATGAATTATATACTAAGAATATTTACACATCTGTCTCAAGAATGGAAAGTTTTTATCGTTGTCAGTATCAATATTTCTCACGCTTTGGCTTAGGCTTAAAAGAAAGAGATGTTTTTGGTTTATCGCCAGCTGCAACAGGGGACTTTTTCCATGAGGCATTAGATCAGTTCTTTAAATTATTGATCATGCAAAAGAAACAATTATCTGAACTGACCGATCGAGAAGTCAGCGAATTTACAGAGCAAATATTGAATACTGTCTTCGGTGAGATAAAATTTTCGATTCTCGACACATCCAGCCGAATGAATTATATCCGTTATCAGCTTGGTCAGACAATTAAAAAAGTAAGCTGGGCATTGAAACGTCAGAGCGAACGCAGTGGAATGACGACTGTTCAAACAGAAGTTTTATTTGGTCAGATTGCTAGTCAAAAAGGGATCAAGGGATTAGAATTGCCACTTCAAAATGGTGGTAACATCAGTGTTAGAGGGAAAATTGATCGTTTGGATCAACTAGTAACTCCAGATGCTTTATACTTAGGCGTCGTTGATTATAAATCGAGTCACAAGAAATTCAACATTACAGAAGCTTATTATGGGCTAGCTATGCAGATGCTGACCTACTTAGATGTCGCATTGATGGATGCTGTGAATTTGGTGGGGCAGCCAGCCAAACCTGCTGGCTCATTATATCTGCATGTTCACAACCCGATTCTTCCCTATGAAACAGAGGATAAAAAAGAGCAGCAACTTTTGAAGAAATTCCAATTTGATGGTTTGTTATTGAACGATCCAGTCTTACTCGGGAATTTGGATAAAAGTTTACAGGCTAAACAAAGTTCTTTGATTTTCCCAATCGAAGAGTCAGCCAAAGAAATTATCAAACCAGGTCGCCGTCAAGAAGATAAATTTGTGACAGAACCTGAGTTAGACGCTTTATTAACCCATAACCGTAGTAAATTTATCGAGGCTGGTAATAAGGTAACTAGCGGTGAAATCGATTTAAACCCAGCTTATCAAGGAAAAGAACGCATCGCTTGTCGTTTTTGCCCATTTAGAAGTGTCTGTAACTTTGATGTTATGCTAAAAGAAAATAATTACAATCGTATTGAAACATTATCGAAAAAAGAGGTTATGGATCGTTTGATCGAAAATGAGCAGGAAGGAGGAACGATTGATGAGTAAGACAATTCCTTTACGTCCAGAAAATGAACAATTTACCGATAATCAGTGGCAAGCAGTTTTTGACGGAGACGAGAATATTTTAGTTTCAGCTTCTGCTGGTTCTGGGAAAACCACAGTTCTTGTTCGTAGAGTCATCGAAAAACTTAAAAGTGGTGTGGATATCGATCGATTGTTGATCGTGACATATACAGAAGCTGCTGCAAAAGAAATGAAGGAAAGAATTCAAATTGCTTTGCAAAAGGCAATCACAAATGAAAGTGAGCAAGAGAAAAAACAGCATTTTATCAGGCAGTTGACGTTGCTTCCTACTGCGAATATCAGTACTTTGCATGCTTTTTGTTTAACAGTAATTCGACGTTTTTATTATTTGATCGAAATGGATCCTGTGTTTCGTTTGTTGACAGATGAAACAGAGATGCTACTTTTAAAAGAAGATGTTTGGGATGAACTTAGAGAAAAATTCTATGCTGAAAATGAAGAATCATTTTACCAACTGACAGGTAATTTTTCTAATGATCGTAGTGATGATGGTCTGACTAGATTGGTCTTTTCGCTGTACGAATTTGCCCGCGCTAATCCAGATCCAGAAGAATGGCTCGCTCACTTAGCTGATAGCTACCGTGTAGAGGGACCATTGGGAGACTCAGCATTATTTCAAGATTATTTGAAACCTCAGCTTATGGAAAATCTGTTGCGCTGTGTGGATCGTTATGAAGAAATGATTCGTATGACAGAAGGGGAAGAAAAGTTAGAAAAAATCGCAACTCTTGCTAGAAATGAAAAAGAATTCGTTGAAACTTTTACCAGTCAACTAGCTGATGATGACGTAGAATCAGCATTTGAAATTTCTAAAACAGTCACATTTGAGCGCTATCCTACCGTGCGTACGGAAGAGTTGAAAGAGATTTCTGCCCAAGCCAAAAACTTGCGAGAACAAAATAAAAAAGCGATAAACGATATTCTTAGTAATCTTTTTACTTTATCACCTGAACAAATGAAGGAAATCTTAGAACAATCCCAGCCACTTGTTCAAGAGATGGCTAAAGTGGGAAAAGCATTCATAGATACTTACAGCAAGCAGAAACTAAGAAAAGGCTTAGTTGATTTCAATGATTTAGAACATTTCACTTTAGCGATTTTAGCAAAAAAAGAATCTGGGGATTGGTTTGCTACTGAAGCTTCCAACTATTATCGAGAGAAGTTTGATGAAGTGTTGGTCGATGAATATCAAGATATCAATCGATTGCAGGAAACGATTTTATATTGGCTCAGAAGACCTACAGCCGAAGAAGGTAACTTGTTTATGGTGGGGGATGTCAAACAATCTATTTATTCTTTCCGTTTAGCTGATCCAACATTATTTATTGAAAAATATAATCAATATGGTCAAAATAAAGAGGGAAAACGAATCGTTTTAGCTGAAAATTTCCGTTCTAGAAAAAATGTCTTAGATTTTACTAATTTAGTTTTTGAACAATTAATGGATGAACGTGTCGGTCAAATTGCGTACGATGAGGCTGCGCAGCTTGTTCATGGATTCGACCAGTTCGCTGAAGCTGAAAATTATGACACGGAATTGCTGATTTATGAAAAAAAATCAGAGCAGTTGGAAGAAACGCCTAACCTAGATGATTCTCAATTGATCTTAGAAGATAAAACTGAAGGCGAATTGCATATGACAGCACTCAAAATTAGAGAGCTGATTGATAAGAAATTTTTGATTTATGACAAATCAACGAAAGAAAATCGCCCACTTACCTATAAGGATATTGTGCTATTGACGCCAACTAAGAAAAATAATTTGACGATTTTAGAAATATTCAAATTAGCTGGAATTCCGATTCAAGTGAATGATGCTCAAAATTATTTCCAAGCAACAGAAGTCCAAACAATGGTGGCTCTTTTACAAATCATCGACAATCCCTATCAAGATATTCCACTAGCGGCTGTCTTGCGTTCACCGATTGTAGGCTTGAAAGAAAATGAATTAGTGACGATCCGTTTGGCAGCTAAAAAAAGTTCGTATTATGAAGCATTTTTAATGTTTAACCAAAATGAAGCTAGCGATTCAGATCAGCAATCATTAAAAGAAAAAACCACAAAATTTGCTGACTGGCTGGAACAATGGCGAGAAATTGCTAGAAGAAATCAATTAGCGACACTCATTTGGCAGATCTATCAAGATACTGCGTATTTAGATTATGTAGGAGGAATGCCTGCGGGGAAACAAAGACAGGCAAACCTATATGCTTTGGTCGACCGAGCCGCCAGTTATGAACAAACAAGCTTCCGAGGGTTGTTTCAATTTGTTCGTTTTATTGAAAAAATGCAGGAAAAAGATAAGGATTTAGCTGAACCAGTAATTTTGAGCGAAGAGAATGCAGTTCGTGTTATGACGATTCATGCTAGTAAAGGCTTAGAATTCCCAGTAGTTTTCATTTTAGACATGACCAAAGAGTTTAATCTTGGCGACTTGAACGAACGCTATATCTTTGATGATCGCTTAGGTGTGGGGATTCGTTATCTTGATCAAACAGATCGAATGCTCTATGAAACTTTACCATTTTTGGCAATTAAACAGGCAAAATTAAAAAAATTACTTTCAGAAGAAATGCGTAAATTATATGTAGCATTGACTAGAGCTGAGCAAAAACTTTATTTAGTGGGTTCATACAACAATCAAGATGCGGCTTTTAAAGAATGGCTAAAGGTTGGCGATGTTCAGACAAAAGTCTTGCCTAGTGAAAATCGTCTGCAAGGTAAAAGTAGCTTGATGAACTGGGTAGGGATGAGTTTGGTTCGTCATCAAAAAATGGCTGAATTTCAAACTGAATTTTTAACTGAGAAAATTGCAGGAATCACGCAACATTCAGCAGATTTTACCGTTTCTTTTATGACAGAAAAAGCGATACAAGAGCAGTTTGCAGCACTTCAATTTGTTGATACAAGTTCCATAAAAGAAGAACATACTGGAAATAGTGATCCAAAATCCATAGAAAAAGGTCTGCGTCGTTTAAATTATGAGTATCCCTATCAACTTTCTACTAAAACGACGAATTACCAATCAGTGTCTGAAATCAAGCGTGTATTCGAAGACCCAGACAATAAGGAAATCGCTAAAATCGAAGTAAATGAAAAAAATACAATTCAACCAACACCGATGATCATTCACCGGATGAGTGAAGGGGAGCTAGGGAAACCCAGATTTATTGAAACCATTCGGAAACCATCCGCGGTGGAAATCGGAACAGCAACACATTATTTATTGCAGCTTTTAGACTTGAATGAAGAACCGACCAAAGACAGTATTCTTCAACTGCTTGAAGAACTAGTCCAAACAAAAATCATACAAGAAAATGTAGCGAAACAAATCAATATCGATCAAGTTCTATCTTTCTATCGTACGAGTTTAGGGCAACTTTTGCTAGAAAATCCAGCAAAAGTTGTTCGGGAACAACCATTTTCGATGTTGTTGAAGGCGGAACAACTAATCAAAGATTATCCCAAAGAGACACAAGACGATTTATTGATCCACGGAATGATCGATGGATACGTTGAACAAGATGAAAACTGTATTCTTTATGATTACAAGACTGATTTTGTTCAAGACATTGAAAATACACATGAAATCAAAAAAATCATTCAGCGTTATAGAGGTCAATTGAATTTATACCGAAAAGCGCTAGCTCAGGCTACAGAGAAACAAGTCAATCAGTTATTGCTCGTATTATTGTCTGCTGGAATCATTATTGATATGGACAAAGAAGAGATTATTGAAAAAATGAATTAAAATGAAAGCAAATATACTTACAAATTGTAAGTTGTGTGCTATACTCAGTTCACGAGGTGAGGAAAATGGAGCAAGTAAAAACAACCGAATTTTCTCTATGTCCTAAATTCGAAAAAGCTTTTGCGATTTTAGGGAAGAAATGGAATGGTTTGATTATTGACGTCTTGTTGGAAAATGGTCCTCAACGATTTGGTGAGTTAAGACAAAAAATCCCTGAACTAAGCGATCGAGTGCTAGTGGAACGCTTGAAAGAATTAGAAGGCGAAGGGATCATCTCAAAAGCAGTTCGCTGTGATGAGAGTAGTCGTCTAGAATATTTCCTCACAAATAAAGGCAAAGACTTACAACAAGCAATGGAACAAATTCAGAATTGGGCAGAAAAATGGGTTACCGCTGAAGAATGCGGTTGACCTTAGACTTAATTTCTTGTAAACTGTAATCAATTGAATAACAAAAAATGTTGATGGAAAAGAGTAATTTGGCTGATACGAAAAGGGAAAACCTGTCTTAGACTGAAAACAGGTTGCGTAATCGAAAAATGAAGTTCACTTCCGGAGTTTGTTTGTTCCAAAGAGAGCAGACCGGTGAAAGCCGTTATAAGAATTGAGTGCATGATTTTTTGTCATGAATTAGGATGGTAACACGATAGCTCGTTCCTTTAAATAGGAGCGGGCTATCGTTTTTTATTTTGGCTAGTCTTCCAGAAAAAAGATAAAAATGAAAAGCGGCAAAAAACGGCGCAGTTAATTTTTCCTATTTTTCAGACAAGACTAAAAGAGGCTGTTCAGCGTTTATATTTTCTAGCTTATCAGGCTAGCCCTTCGGAAAAAAGACAAAATATGTCCGTGACTAAAAGCGTCACAACCATATTTCCCTATTTTTCTGTCAGAGCTGAATGAGCCTGTTCGGCTTTTATTTAATACCAAGCAAAAGAAAGGAATAAAAAAATGACATTAAAAGCTCAACTAGAAGCGTTAAGAGATGAAACTTTGAATAATATTCAAAATGTTGCTGATCTTAAAGCACTAAACCAAATCAGAGTAGAAACATTAGGTAAAAAAGGTCCTATCACAGAAGTGTTGAGAGGGATGAAAGATCTATCCGCCGAAGAACGTCCAGTAGTTGGAAGTTTTGCTAATGAAATTCGAGATTTACTGACTGAAGCCGTGGAAGCACGTAAAGAAATCCTAGAGTCAGCAGCATTAAATGCTGCTTTAGAACAAGAAACAATCGATGTAACTTTACCCGGTAAACAAATGACTCATGGAACTCGTCATGTATTATCTCAAGTGATGGAAGAAATCGAAGATATATTTGTTGGTATGGGGTACCAGGTCGTTGAAGGGTATGAAGTCGAGTCAGATCATTACAATTTTGAGCGCATGAATTTACCGAAAGATCATCCAGCTCGCGATATGCAGGATACATTTTATATTTCAGAGGATATTTTGATCCGTACACACACATCACCTGTACAAGCTAGAACAATGGAAAAACATGATTTTTCAAAAGGTGCATTACGTATGATCTCTCCAGGGAAAGTATTCCGCAGAGACACTGATGATGCGACGCACAGCCACCAGTTCCATCAAATCGAAGGGTTGGTTATTGATAAAAATATTACAATGGGCGACCTTAAAGGAACGCTGGAAGTTGTTATGAAAAAAATGTTTGGTGAAGACCGTAAAATTCGTCTACGTCCAAGTTACTTTCCTTTTACCGAACCTTCTGTTGAAGTTGATGTTAGTTGCTTCAAGTGTGGTGGTGCTGGCTGTAATGTTTGCAAACAAACTGGTTGGATCGAAATTTTAGGCGCAGGCATGGTTCATCCTGATGTTTTATCAATGTCAGGAATCGATCCAAATGAATACACAGGTTTTGCTTTTGGTTTAGGACCAGATCGTGTAGCAATGTTGCGTTACGGTGTTAATGATATTCGTAATTTCTATCAAAATGATTTACGTTTCTTAAATCAGTTCAAGGTAAAGGAGTAGTCGACGATGTTAGTTTCTTATAAATGGTTAAGTGAGTATTTAGATCTTTCGAAAATTTCTGCAAAAGAATTATCTGACCAAATGTCTTTGACTGGGATCGAAGTCGAAGGTGTTGAGGTGCCAGAAGAAGGCTTGAAAAAAATAGTGGTTGGCGAGGTCAAAGAATGTATTCCTCATCCGAATTCAGATCATTTATCGATTTGCCAAGTGGATATCGGTGAAGAAGAATTATCACAAATCGTTTGTGGTGCGCCGAATGTTAAAGTCGGTATCAAAGTAATTGTAGCTTTACCAGGTTCTCGCATTACTGGCAATCAAAAAATTAAAAAAGGTAAAATGCGTGGCGAAGTTTCAAATGGCATGATCTGTTCTTTACAAGAATTAGGTTATTCTGATAACGTGATTCCTAAAGCTTATTCTGACGGCATTTATTATATGCCAGAAGAGGCTGTTAATGGTGACGATGTCTTCTCTTATTTAGATATGGATGATCACATTATCGAGTTATCTATCACACCGAATCGTGCTGATGCATTAAGTATGCGTGGTGTGGCTTATGAAGTAGGGGCAATTTACCGCCAAACGCCTAAATTCAATGATGCGATTTTAGAAGAAGATACAAGCGAAACAGCTGCAGATTACATTTCTGTTGAAGTGGAAGATAAACAAGATACACCAGCTTATCAAATCAGAATCATCAAGGATGTAAAAATTGCTGAAAGTCCGTTGTGGTTGCAAACGCGTTTAATGAATGAAGGGATTCGTCCAATCAATAACGTGGTGGATGTGACAAACTATATTCTTTTATTATTTGGACAACCATTGCATGCGTTTGATTATGATAAGTTAGATAGCCAAACTATTTTAGTGAGACGTGGCAAATCTAGCGAAGAAATTGTTACTTTAGATGGTGAAATAAGAAAAGTATCGGATGAAAATATTGTCATTACAAACGGAAAAGTTCCAGTAGCTTTAGCAGGCGTTATGGGTGGTGCAGATTCAGAGATTACTGACGAAACAACTACAGTTGCTCTAGAATCTGCGTTATTTGATTCTCTATCTGTTCGTAGAACATCAAAAGAATTCAATTTACGCAGTGAATCTTCTAGCCGATTTGAAAAAGGTATTAACCCTGCAACGATTGGCGAAGCCGGTGATGTAGCGGCAGCAATGATTGCTAAATTAGCTGGTGGAACAGTTGTTTCAGAAAAAGCAGTTGGTTCTGAATTAACACTTGAAGATGTTGTTGTCAGTGTAACGATTTCACGAATCAATGAGTACTTAGGTACTGAGATGGATCAAGCGACAGTGAGTGAAATTTTCGATACGTTAGGATTTGCTTACGAACTTGATCAAGAAAAATACATTGTAACAGTTCCACCTAGACGTTGGGATATTACGATTGAAGCAGACTTGATCGAAGAAGTCGCACGTATCTATGGCTATGATAACCTGCCGTCAACCTTACCAAAAGGCGAAACTGTGGCTGGAAGTTTAACAAGTGGACAATTATTAGTTCGTAAAATCAAAAGTTTATTAGAAGGCTGTGGCGCAAGCGAAGCAATCAGCTACGCTTTGACAACAGAAGAAAAATCTCGTCAATTTCTGATGAGAGAAAGTTTAACAACAAGTCTACAATGGCCGATGAGTGAAGAACGTTCAGTTTTAAGAATGAACTTGATTTCAGGCTTGCTTGACGATGTAGCATATAATGTTGCTCGTAAAAATAACAATGTTGCTCTTTATGAAATCGGACGAGTATTTTATCAAGATAACGATCCTAAAAAACAATTGCCGCATGAAGAAAATCATTTAGGTATTGTCTTATCAGGAAATAAAGTGGTAAAAGATTGGCAGACAAAAGAAGCTCCAGTTGATTTTTACACAATCAAAGGAATGCTTGAAGTTTTATTTGACTCTGTAGGTATTGCAGATAAAATATCGTATGAAGCAACAAAAGCTCACCAAGAGTTACATCCAGGAAGAACAGCTTTAGTGAAATTGAATGATACAGTCATTGGGTTCATTGGTCAAGTTCATCCGACAGTGGCAAAGGAATATGAAATTCCCGAAACATATGCTGCTGAATTAAATCTTCACGCAATTATTGAAGAAGAAAATGACGCCTTAGTTTATCAACAAATTTCAAAATTCCCAGCTGTTTCTAGAGATATTGCGTTACTAGTTGATGAATCAGTGACCAGCCAAGAATTAGTTAGAACGATTTCTAAACATGCTGGAAAATTCCTGCAATCAGTTCATTTATTTGATGTTTACCAAGGAGATAATATCGCTGAAGGTAAAAAATCAATGGCGTATAGCCTAACATTTGTAAACGCAGAAGCGACATTGGTAGATGAAGAGATCAATCAATCAATGGAAAAAGTGGAAAAAGCTTTAATAGAAGAGTTTAAGGTAACGATTCGATAAAAAATAAGAGAGTAGCAAAAACTAAAAATAGTTTGCGCTACTCTCTTATTTTTTTATGCCCAGTTTCTAGAAAGCCATCTTGAAAATTGGGAAATAGAGAAGTTGATCACGAAATACATCAACGCTACAAGTCCGTATATAGCAAAGACTTGTTCCGTTTGTGCATAGCGACCCATTAAAATATATGATTTGCCAAACAGTTCTTGTAAAGCAATAACTGAATATAAGAAACTAGTATCTTTGATCACTGTCACAAACTGTGAAACGATAGCAGGCAATACATTGCGAATCGCTTGGGGTAAAACGATATACAAAAGAATCTGAAAATTGCTAAATCCCTGTGAATGGGCAGCCTCCTTTTGACCTTTATCTACACCATTTAAACCACCACGGATAATTTCAGCTAGGGCCGCAGTTGTGAAAACAGTAAAACTGACAATACCAGCCGGAGTAGACTTGATTTTAAAAATCAAGAAGATTACATAAATCCACAATAAATTAGGAATATTCCGAACAATTTCTATATATAAACTGGCTAAGAATTTTAAAGGACCGCTTTTTTGGTTTCTCAACACAGCTAAAATTGTTCCAAAAATTGTACTTAAAACGATTGATACAAAAGAAATATAAAGTGTAAGCTTCAAACCATCGAATAAAAAGCGCAAATTATTGCCGGTCAGAAGTTGATTCATTTGTTCTGAAAAAGACATGTTTGCATCCTCCTATCTGGTATAAGCTTTCTTATTATTTTCTTCAAGTTTTCTAGCTAAATTAGCTAGTGGGAAGCATAGGATAAAGTAAAGTAATCCTGCTACAGTGAAAGCTGGAATATAATTTAAATTGATTGAAGACCAACTGTTGGCAGTAAACATCACATCCGCACCCGAGATAATCGCAACCGTTGATGTATTTTTGATTAAATTGACGATTTGATTTGTTAATGGCGGCAGCATGATTCGCCATGCTTGAGGTAAGACGACATAGCGCATTGTTTTTCCATAAGAAAAACCTTGCGAATAAGCCGCCTCAAATTGACCTTTAGGAACAGCTCCAATTCCAGAGCGGACAACTTCAGAAATATAAGCACCATGATAAAGACCAACGCAAATAATGGCGATAGTTGTTGTTGAAAAGGTCAACATGGGACTAATCAAAGGGAATCCATAATAAACTACAATAAATTGGATCAGCAATGGTGTATTTTGGAAAAACTCTACATAAATCCGACTGATTAAGTTTAATAATTTATTTTGCATAGCGGATAGACTACCGAAAAAAATACCTAGTAGCATTGCAACGATTAGTGAGCCGACTGCCAATAAAATAGTATAGAGGAAAGCATCTCCAAAAAGTCTCCAATCTTTGAATAATGCTTCCCATCGATAGAGTGCAAAAGGTCCTGCATTCGCTATAATGAACATCTAATTTCCTCCCAAATTCTAACAAAGTATATAGAATCGGGAAGTGTTAGTCCAGATTCCACGTTTTGTAAATTTTTTCTAAAGTGCCGTCTTTTTCCCATTTTTCAATCGATTTATTCAACTGATCATTCAGCTCAGTGTTTGCCTTCTTCGTTGCGATTCCATATTCTTGCGGTGAGAAACCATCCTTGAGAATTTCTGTGCTATCATCTACATAACCTGTTAAAATCGATTTATCAACCGAGAAAGCATCGATTCTTTTTGATGTTAGGGCAGTTTTTAATTCAGGATAAGAACCAAGTTCTTGGTATTTAAAAGACACACCTAGTTCTTTAGCTTGCTTTTCGATAGCTTCTTTTGTAGTCGCTGATTGAACAACACCAATCGTTTTTCCATCTAAGCTGGCAGTGTCAGTAAACTTGTCAGCTTTTCTTACTAAGAAACCAACTTCGTCTTTATAATAAGGGGTTGTGAAGTTGTACGTTTCTTTTCGCTCATCAGTAATTGTAAACGTTGCAATTACCATATCCAATTCACCATTGTCCAATAAAGGACCACGAGTTTTGGCCGATACGCCTACAAACTCGACGTTATCTTCACTACCAGTCAATTCTTTTGCAATCAGGCGGGCGATGTCTGGTTCCATTCCTTCATTTTTATTTGTATCTGGATTCATATAGCCAAAATTTGGGACATCTTCTTTGACACCGACTTTAATGACACCAGCATCTTTGATTTTCTGAAGGTTAGTTGTACTTTTATTGCCAGAATCAGCAGAATTTTTATTATCTCCGCCACAACCTACAATTAAACCAAGTAATAGAGTTAGGGATAATGCAGCTACTAATTTTTTCGTTTTTTTCATTTGAAATTCCTCCTTGTATCTGATTTATTTATTAATTATGAATAATTTTACTTAAGAACTCTTTCGCACGTTCATTTTGAGTGTTGGTGAAGAAATGTTCGGGCGATCCTGTTTCAATGATCTGACCGTCATCCATAAAGATCACCTTGTCCGCAACTTGACGAGCAAAGCCCATTTCGTGCGTCACACAAATCATTGTAATATTTTGCTTAGATAAATCGACCATAACATCCAATACCTCTTGGATCATTTCTGGATCAAGTGCTGAGGTTGGTTCGTCAAAAAGAATGATCTCTGGATGCATATTTAATGCCCTCGCAATTGCAACACGTTGCTGTTGACCTCCAGAAAGTTGAGCAGGGTAGGCATTTGCTTTATCAGCCAAGCCGACTCTTTCTAAATATTCCATTCCAGTCTTTGTTGCTTCTTCTTTACTAACACCTTTGACCTTGATAGGGGCTAAAGTAAGATTTTGAATGATTGTTTTATGAGCATATAAATTAAAACTTTGAAACACCATTGCTACTTTTTGACGAACTTTTTGAACTGGTGCTTTCGGTTCAGTAATGTCGATACCATCAACGAAAATGTGGCCGTCAGTAACTTTTTCTAAACGATTGATACAACGGATCAAAGTGCTCTTACCTGAGCCAGAAGGTCCAATAATTACGATCTTTTCTCCTTCGTTGACTTTTAACGAAACATCTTTCAATACATGGTGATCCCCAAAATACTTATTTACATGTTCCAACGAAATCATGGTCATTCTCCTTTATGTATAAAATTATCACATCATTTTAGATAGTTGTTGATTAGCGGGTGAATGAACTGAGAAATGAAAAATAAAGAAATAACTGACAGGACAATAAACTGAGAATATGGAAAGAGTTACATGAGCTCTTATTATACTGTTTTATAAGTTATCGTTTGAAATGTGGTGTTAATCTATTTTCGTTTTATAAAAATAGTTTTCCTTTTCATTTAATCAAATCATCATAAATCTATTCATCCGTTAATGTTAGAAATTATAACATATGAAAAATGAGATTGCTAGTTTTTTTTAAACGCTTTATACAAGAAAAACAGTTAAAAAGCATATGCTAAATGAAAATTTGAGGTATAAAGCATGATATAATAGAAGCTAACGATAATAAAACTTGAAAAAAAGTAGTAAAAAGTAGAGAATAAGAGTGTTGAAAAAATACTGTAAAGGTTTGAGTGACTTGAATAATCATGAAGCAATAGGATTTATAGATTCCGGAGTCGGCGGACTTACGGTAGTTAAAGAAGCATTAAGACAATTACCTAACGAACGTTTGATTTATCTTGGAGATACAGCTCGATGTCCATACGGCCCCAGACCAGCTGAGCAAGTGATTCAATTTACTTGGGAAATGACAAATTTTCTTTTAGAAAAAAATATCAAAATGTTAGTAATCGCCTGTAACACGGCTACAGCTGTTGCATTAGAAGAAATCAAGGCGAAATTAGATATCCCAGTTGTAGGCGTGATTCTTCCAGGGACAAGAGCTGCATTAAAGGCAACCAAAAATAATCGCATCGGTGTTATCGGTACTGCTGGTACAATCAAAAGTAAAGCATATGAAGAAGCGTTAAAAAGTAAAGCACCTAATACGTTTGTTTCTAGTTTAGCTTGTCCCAAATTTGTTCCAATCGTTGAAAGTAATGAGTTTCACTCTTCTGTAGCAAAAAAAGTTGTGTCAGAAACCTTAAATCCACTGCAATTGAAGAAATTAGATACCTTGATTTTAGGCTGTACTCATTACCCATTATTGCGTCCTTTGATTCAAAATGTAATGGGAAATCATGTGAAACTAATTGATTCAGGTGCTGAAACAGTGAGTGAAGTTAGTATGCTGTTGGATTATTTTGATATAGCTAATACTCCAGAGTATAAAAATGAAGCAAATGAATTTTACACCACGGGTTCTGCAAAAATGTTTAAAGCAATTGCGAATGATTGGTTAGATTTAGGAACAGTCACAGTTGAGCAGACTCGATTATCGAATATCATTGGAGGGAACAAACATGATCAGACATGACGGAAGACAAGCAAAAGAATTAAGAAAAATAACAATTGAAACGAATGTTTATAAACATCCCGAAGGGTCAGTCGTGATTTCGTTTGGTGATACTAAAGTAATTTGTTCTGCAACTGTGGAAGAAAAGGTTCCACCCTTTTTAAGGGGTGAAGGAACAGGTTGGGTGACTGCAGAATATAGTATGCTTCCAAGAGCCACGAATACAAGGAATATCCGTGAAAGCGCTAAGGGAAAACTAAGTGGCAGAACAATGGAGATTCAACGTTTGATTGGACGTTCGTTACGAGCAGTTATTGATTTGAAAAAATTAGGCGAAAGAAGCATCATCGTTGACTGTGATGTGGTTCAAGCAGACGGAGGAACTCGAACAGCCAGTATCACTGGCGCATTTGTTGCTATGAAAATCGCAGTTGATAAAATGCTTAAAAAAGGTGATTTACAAGAAAACCCAATCAAAGAATATCTGGCGGCAGTTAGTGCTGGAATTTTAAACGATGGTCAGTGCGTTCTTGATTTGGATTATGTGGAAGATTCAGCTGCGGCTGTTGATATGAATTTGGTAATGACAGAATCCGGCGATTTTGTTGAGCTTCAAGGAACAGGAGAAGAAGCTACTTTTTCAGGTGACGAGTTAAATTCATTATTATTCTATGGAAAGACTGGTATCGAACATCTGATAGCTTATCAAAAAGAAGCATTAATGAACCAATTATCTGAAAAGGTTTTTCCAGCAGAAGCTAAAACAATCGTTATTGCTACGAGAAATCCAGGGAAAGCAAAAGAGTTCACTAAAATTTTTGCTGAAAAAGGCTATCATGTGAAAACATTATTGGATTATCCCGAACTACCAGATGTTGAGGAAACGGGGAAAACATTTGAAGAAAATGCTCGTTTAAAAGCTGAAACGATTGCTGAAATTTTAAAACAACCTGTTTTAGCGGACGATTCAGGACTAATTGTTGATGTGCTAGATGGCAGACCAGGAATTTTTTCCGCCCGTTTTGCTGGTGAACCAACCAATAATGCTGCTAATAATGCTAAATTACTACATGAACTAACAGGAGTGCCAAAAGAAAAACGGACAGCTACATTCCATTGTACCCTTGTTTTTGCAGCGCCTGATAAAGAAAGTTTAGTCGTTGAAGGAGATTGGCTAGGAGAAATCGGCACAATTCCCCGTGGTGATCACGGTTTTGGCTATGATCCATTATTCTTTGTACCAGAAGAACAAAAAACGGCAGCTGAACTTTCAGACGAACGTAAAAATGAGATCAGTCATAGAGGAAGAGCTGTTGCAAAACTAAGAGATCAATGGGAAAATTGGTTAAAAAACTAGGAGGTTGTACATGAAATATCTAGTAGTAAGTGATAATCATGGTGATCGTGATGTATTAGTTGACTTAGCAGATGAGTATCGTGGAAAAGTTGATAAAATGTTTCATTGCGGGGATTCAGAATTAGAACCTGACGATACATTGTGGAATGATTTTATCGTTGTTAAAGGAAATTGTGACTATGATCCTGAATTTCCCAACTCAATTGTAGAAAAAAATGGAACGGATACTATCTTTATGACTCATGGTCATCTAGCAAATGTCCGCTCTGGTCTGACAACTCTTACTTTTCAAGCGGATGAAGCAAAAGCCAACATCGTGTTATTCGGACACACGCATGAAATTGGTTGTGAGGTTCGGGCAAATGTACTTTATTTGAATCCAGGAAGTATCAGCCTGCCTAGAGGACCGATCCAACTTAAATCATATGCAATCATTGAAAGTACAGCAGATCAATTTGTTGTTCAGTATTATGGTCGTGATCACAATCCATATAAAGAATTACATTTTGTCTTTAATAAAAAATAATTTAGATAGCTTTTGCTAGAAATAGTAAGAGCTATTTTTCTCTCGAATAATCGGAGTATAAAAGTGAAGAAAATAAGGTCAAACCTTAATTTTTTTTAAGAGTTATGAAAAAAGTTTGAATTTAAAGACATTTGCATCCGTTTTCTGTACAATGATAGTTGTGGCAAAGAAAATGAAATGGAGGCACTCCAATGATTGGAACTGCTGTAAAAGAATTATTATTAGAAAAACAAGAAACCTTTTTAATACCTGCGGAGAACGTCGCAAACGTAATGTGTTTGAATCCGCTAAGTCATGCTTTATTGGTTTTATCCCAAGTGAAATATTCAAAAATCCCCGTTTTAGATAAAGGTGATCGTTTTGTCGGGTTGATCAGTTTATCTGATGTTGTGGATAAAATGTTTGATATCACCTCTGTTGATTTTGATAAATTACAAGACTTTACCGTAGCAGACGTGATGGAAGTCAATGTTCCAGTGATTGGCGAACAATGGGAACTGGAAGATGTTCTTCATTTATTGGTTGATGCAGCATTTCTTCCTGTAGTGGATGATAACCAATGTTTTAAAGGGATCATTACACGCAAAGAATTGTTAAAAGCAATCAATCACATGGCCCATGAATTAGAACGGAAGCATGTCATTTTGCCAAAATCCGATGGTGAATCTATAGAAATGAAAGTGATTTGATCAATTAAATTTAACTGTTCACTTTTTTCTGATTTTTTGATAAGCTAAACGATGAAAAGAGGATAAATAGTAGCTCGAAAATAATAACGACTTTGATCTCACCAACTTTTAAAAGTTGAAGGCTTCTCAAATAAGCCCAGGTGTTTCAGAACGTAATGATTTTTGTGTTAACCTCTTAATTTGAAGGGAGTTATTTTGATGGACGCATATGAAATTATTAATTATATTGGGAATGCTGAGAAAAAGACACCAGTAAAAGTTACCTTGAAAGGCAAATTAAAAGAAGTAACCTTTCCTGATAGTATTCAAGCATTTACTAATTGTAAGACAGGGACTTTATTTGGTGAATGGAAAGTAATCAAAGAATTTTTGGAACAAAATAAAGATAGTATAATTGATTATGTAATCGAAAATGACTCACGTAATTCTGCAATTCCTATGCTGGATATTAAAGAAATCAATGCTCGGATCGAACCAGGAGCAACGATTAGAGATCAAGTTGAAATTGGCGATAATGCTGTGATCATGATGGGAGCCGTTATTAATATCGGCGCCGTGATCGGTGAAGGCACAATGATCGATATGGGTGCAATTTTAGGCGGACGTGCAACAGTTGGTAAAAACTGTCATATTGGTGCGGGAACCGTTCTAGCTGGTGTAATCGAGCCACCTAGTGCAGAGCCTGTCGTGATTGAGGACAATGTTTTGATTGGTGCAAATGCTGTTGTTTTAGAAGGGATTCGGGTTGGTGAAGGTGCTGTTGTTGCGGCTGGAGCAATCGTGGTTGACGATGTTGCACCTTATACTGTGGTTGCCGGAGTGCCTGCTAAAAAAATAAAAAATATCGACGCAAAAACCAAAAGTAAAACAAACATGATGGAAGAGTTGCGTAAATTATAATCAGGGAAATCAAGATAATTAATTTTAGAAAAAGGATTAAAACTGCTCTTTAGTTTAGTCCTTTTTTTGTTTAGTGTTATATTAAGCTTTCAAATGTGTAAGATAAATGTTCGCCTATTCAATTTTCTGTAAGCTGATTTTTGATTATAATCAGTTATATAAGATAAAGTAGGAGGAACAAGTATTATGAAAAATAAAAAGAAGAAATTAATTATTGGTGGTATTTTAATCGGAGTTTGTGTTGGAAGTTATTTCCTGTTTTTATCACCTTCAAAAGAAGTTAAACTTAGTTACAATGTATTTACTCTAAACCAGCAAGATCCACTTCTCTTGAAAGGAGAAGTAAAAGCCACTCAAACTGAAGATGTTTTCTACGATCAGACAATGGGAACAATTGCCGATATTCCAGTAAAAAATGAACAAGAAGTGAAAAATGGGGACATTGTTCTCAATTATGTAAATAGTGAGGCTCAAAACAGAGCTGATCAGCAACAACGAGCTGTAAATAAAAGCAGTCTATCAGCTCAGCAAGCAGCGCAAAATCTAAGTCGCACACAAGGTCGTTATAATGAAGCACAAGCAAAATTAAATCAGATTAATGCTGACTATGACCGAGAGTCAGATCCTGAGAAAAAAGAGGAACTAAAAGGAAAAGCTGAACAACAAAAAGCAGAAGTGACTAGCATCAACAATGAAGTTATTCAAGCGCAACAGGCGTCAGAATTAGCTTATACAGAGGTGAATGATGAATCTGCGGCATTGGAATCAGAGCAAGGAAAAGTAACGTCATCGATTAAATCTTCGATGGACGGTGTAGCAATGGTCAATGAAGCTGGAAAGAAATCCTTGGATCAACCTCTAATTCAAGTGTTAAGTAAGACGAAGCAGGTTAAAGGAATTGTCACAGAGTATGATCTCAATAAATTAAAGATAGGGCAAGAAGTCAGCGTGACGTCAATTGGTTCTAATCAGACAGCCCAAGGGAAAATCAGCAGCATCAACCAATTGCCCAAATCAAAAAGCGGCAACGATTCAGAAATTCCAACATATGAATTTATCGTAGAGGGAGATTTTCCATGGGCGTATGGCTCTTCTGCACAAGTTTCACTACCACAACCGCAATTAATATTACCTGAAAAATCTGTTTTAAACAAAGATAATAAGACGTTCGTTTTTGTTTATAAAAATGGGCGAGCAGTGAAAACAGATGTTAAGGTCACGGATGTTAATGGTGCTAAAAACTTAGAGTCTGGTGTGTCGAAAGGAACGAAAATCATTGGAAACCCTGATGATGTATTACAAGATAATACAGAAGTGCAGGTGACTGAAAATGATTAAACTTGAACAAATCAACAAATTCTATTCATTAGAGGAAGAAAAACTTCATGTTTTGAAGGACGTTAACTTTGAAATTAAAGAAAAAGAGTTTGTGGCAGTTATGGGGCCATCTGGTTCAGGAAAGTCGACGTTGATCAATCTGATTGGTTTTATTGATAAGAAATTTGAAGGGAAATACTTGTTTGAAGGAAAAGAGATTACGGATTTTTCTGACAAAGAACTCTCTGCTATTAGAAATAAATCCGTTGGGTTTGTTTTTCAAAATTTTAGCCTTATTGAAAATAACACTGTTTTTGAAAATATCGAACTCCCTTTATTATACAACGGTTCGGCTTATACCGATACCAAAGCAAGAGTGCAAGAAGTATTAGAAAAAGTTGGTTTAGGAGATAAAGGGAATAAGTATCCGAAACAACTTTCCGGTGGTCAACAGCAACGAATAGCGATTGCAAGAGCGATTGTGAACTCGCCTAGATTTATTATTGCCGATGAGCCGACTGGAGCTTTGGATTCAAAAACATCGGATGATATTATGCAACTATTTCAAGATTTGAATAAAGAAGAAGGCGTAACGATCATTTTAGTAACGCATAATCCAGATATGGTCTCTTATTGCGGTCGCTTGATACGTGTTAAAGATGGCGTCATTGTTGAAGAGGAGTTGAGTAAATGAAGAATCTGGTCATTTGGAAGACAGCTTTAAAATCGATTCTAAAAAATAAAAAACGTAGCTTTTTGACGATGTTCGGTATCATTATTGGGATTGCATCAGTGATTACGATTGTTTCTATCGGTAACGGCTTTAAAAGAGATATGATCGATAAAATGTCGATGACAAATACGAATGAAAATGTTAGTAATATTACGTTCAACTATTATGATTTAGCTAATGGCATTAATGAAAGTGAAATATTTAAACAAAGTGACCTTGATTTGATTAAGAATATAAAAGGCATCAGAAAAGTTGATTTTTATAAGCCA
This sequence comes from Enterococcus ureasiticus, assembly GCF_001730285.1. GTDB lineage: Bacteria > Bacillota > Bacilli > Lactobacillales > Enterococcaceae > Enterococcus_L > Enterococcus_L ureasiticus. Next base: position 354,095 of record NZ_MIJZ01000001.1, on the reverse strand, counting down.
AAACAAAAATTGAGTGAACGTCAAGTAGAGCTTTACATTCGTGGTAAAAAACTGAATAAAAAAGTAGAACGTGTTGAACAAACGTCTGAAAAATTATTAATAGGCAGACAAATTGTGCCTAAAGATAACGAAACTTTGAATAAAGTAGTTGTAATAGATGAGGTTTTAGCACAAAAGTTATATGGTGATCCTGAAAAAGCAGTTGGAAGAGGGTTCGAAGTGAAGAACGAATTATTCACAGTAGTGGGCGTTATAGCAAGTAGAAGCGGAACCTTATCAATGGAAAATGAAGCTCCACTTGCTTATTTTCCGATAAAAAGTTATGATCATTATTTCAAAAAAATTGACAATCAATCCATCTTGAATTTAGAAATTTATGCGGGAGAAAATAAAGAGAGTGTGACCAAAGAGGTCTTAAAACAACTCAACTTTAATGGTAGTTTGAGAAATGTTGGTGAGTATGAAACATACAATCCAAAATCAGATATCGATCAAATGGGTAGCCTTTTGGATAATCTGACCTTATTTATTTCAGCTGTAGCAGGTATTTCATTATTTATTGCTGGAGTGGGTGTCATGAATATGATGTATATTTCTGTTTCAGAACGGACAAAAGAAATAGGAATCCGCCGTGCTTTAGGAGCTACAGAAAAAGACATCAGAAAGCAATTTTTAACTGAAGGACTGACGCTGACATTGCTTGGTGGTTTGATTGGTTATCTTTTAGGGATGACACTGGGATTAGTTTCATCTATGTTTTTACCTTTTGCAGTGCGACCAGATTTATTTACAATCAGTTTAGCTGTAGGGATTTCAGTATTGATAGGCGTTGTATTTAGCTATATGCCAGCATCAACAGCATCTAAAAAAGACTTGATCGATATTATGAAATAATACGAAAAAACCGACTAATGATAAAATTAGTTGGTTTTTTTTTAAAACTATTTAGTTTGTAATTGATCATCCAATACAGAAACAGCTTTTGCTAAAAATTGATTGATCAATTCTAATTCTTTTTCTGAGTATTCTTGTGCTAATTCTTTCATAGCTTTGTCAAGCGGCTGATAAGCTTGTTTTATTTCCTCTCTATCATCGTAGGTAGGGACAATGATTACTCTCCTACGATCATTAGGATCTTTTTCACGACGGGCATAGCCAATTTTTTCCAAGCGGTCGATCAATGCGGTGATTGTTCCCGTAGACAATCCTGTTTTATTTGCTAATTCTCCAGCTGTAAGTGGTCCTAATTCGTTCAACAAGTCAATTGAAATATAATCATTTGCTGGGATCCCAAGCGATTGAACGATTGCTTGTTGATGCAAGATAGAACGTGAGCCAAATCCTCTTAATAAGGTGGTAAGTTGATCTATAGGTACGTTTGTTGTTGAACCTAGATTATTTGACAAATGCTCTCCCTCACTTTATGCTTAATATATCTCGTTTTACGAGATTCTTTTTCGTCAAAATATAATTGAATAAATATATCATAGCAAGCTTAATGTTATCTGTAAAGCAAAGAAAGAATTGAGGCTGAAAAGAATGAAAACATTGATCGTGTATGGAACGAAATCTGGGGCATCAAAGGAATGCGCAGAAATTTTAGGAGAAAAATTAAGTAATTCTACCATTATTGATATTGATCAGGAAAAACCAGCTCTAAATGAATTTACGCATATTATTGTAGGTGCCGGTGTTCGAAATGATAAGATGTATAAACCAATCAGGGATTTTTTGAAAAAAATCAATCGGATCTACTATCTAAAACCATAGCGTGTTTCTTATGTAATTCTAAACCAAAAACCACGCAAGAGGTGATTATCGCCAGTATTCCAGAAGCAATCAGAGAGCACGCGCTTGAAATTGTTTCCTTTGGAGGCTACAAACCTTCTTGGGTTCCGATAAGTGAGGAAAAAAAGCTAAAAGGAATCGATTTGGATAAAATCAGTACATTTGCTGAAAACTATTTAAAGCATCTATAAAAGCGATCCGATACTCGAACTGTTTAAATATTGCAAAATTTCTCTAAACGAAGGATTGACAGAAGACTCTTTTTATTCAACAATAAGATATAGAGAAATAGAAAAGAGGCAGATGAACAGTGATTCAAGAACAGTTAATTGAGATTCGTAGACAGCTGCACCAAATACCAGAAATTGGATTAGAAGAAGAGAAAACCCAGGAATATTTACTTGAGATTATTAAATCGATTGATAAAGAATTTATAGAATACACAACTTGGCGGACTGGAATTTTAGTTTTTGTTCATGGAAAAGCTCCTCAAAAAACGATTGGTTGGCGTGCTGATATTGATGGTCTGCCGATAAAAGAAGAAGTTATTTCTGATTTTCATTCTACACATAATGGTTATATGCATGCTTGTGGTCATGATTTTCATATGACGATTGGCTTAGGATTGTTAGAGCAAATGACTTTAGAACAGCCGATAAACAATTATTTGTTTCTTTTTCAGCCAGCAGAAGAAAATGAATCTGGCGGTATGTTGATGTATGAAGCGGGGGCTTTTGGTTCATGGCTTCCAGATGAATTTTATGGGCTTCATGTAAATCCTGAGCTACCTGTTGGCAAAATCACAACAAAAGTCGGTACACTTTTCGCCGCAACATGTGAAGTTCAAATCACTCTAACTGGTAAAGGAGGACATGCAGCATTTCCTCATGCTTCAAATGATATGATCGTAGCTGGGATGAGTCTTGTACAGCAAGCACAAACAATCGTAAGTCGAAATGTGAACCCCGTTGAAGGTGCAGTAGTCACTTTCGGTACATTCAATGCGGGGACTGCGACGAATGTGATTGCAGGCGAAGCAACGATTTCAGGTACGATTCGAACCTTGACAGAAGAAATGAATGAATTGACACAAATCAGAATCAGGGAAATTGGTGAAGGGATTGCGAAGTCATTCAATTGTAAGGTAGAGGTATTCTTAGATCAAAAAGGGTATGTTCCAGTCATTAATAATAAGGAAAAGACAGAAAAATTTATGACATTTATGGAACATGAATCAGGTGTTTTATTTGAAGAGGCAGAAGTGGCTATGACAGGTGAGGACTTTGGCTATTTGTTATCTAAAGTACCAGGAACGATGTTTTGGCTAGGTGTTGATAGTGCGTACGGTCTGCATTCTGCTAAATTTGAACCTAGAGAAGAAGCGATTCCTTTTGCTGTAGAACATGTTAGTAACTTTTTGAAGTCATTAGATAAATAGAAAAACGACGCTAACTTTTTTTGTTAGCATCGTTTTTTTATTTTATTGTAATTGGCGTATTCGGAATAGTAAAGTGAGCTTCAGATAATTTTTTCACATATTGAGCCAAAAATTCTTCTCTAATCGGTGCTTGTTTTCCGTTTAGTACATACATCGTTGTACGAACTGCAAAATTTCCATTTCCAAGATCGACCATCCCGAAAATCGTAGGTCCTGTTTGGATGCTTTCTGAATACTTTTCTTTCAATTCAAGATTGACTTTCTCGATGATAGCAGTGATTTTATCGTATCCTTCATCTGGCATGATGCGAACATCAATCGAAACTTGCATATTAGAGCGTGAAAGATTACTTATCGTAGTTATATTTCTATTCGGAATAAAATGAACAGTTCCATCTAAGGCTTTCATTTGTGTCGTTCTAAGACCAACTGCTGTAACGGTTCCTTCAATATTAAGAGCAGTCAATCGAATATAGTCACCAACATCCATTTGTTGTTCTAAGATGATAAAAAATCCAGTGATGATATCGTTCATGAAACCCTGAGCGCCTAACCCAATCGCGACACCCGCAATACCTGCTCCAGCAAGGAGAGAGCCAACAGGGACGCCGACAACTGTTAGTAAGGAGTATATGAAAAAGAAAAATAGTGTATATTGAAAGGCGTTGTTGATTAGGGTATGAAGTGTTTTCAAACGACTTTCACTGAACGCTTGCTTTTTACTGTAATTACCATAAGTTTTATCAATGAGTTTTTTACCGATCCGATTTAAAAAAACGAAGAAAAGAATCAGAAATATGAGATAAATCGTTTTTTCAATCAAAGTAGCGATGATGTCATCCCAATTGATTCCATTCCAAAAACGCTGAAGAGCGTTCACTTTATTTTCAGTAACAGCTTTTATATCGAGTGTAGAATCCATTGTACTTTCAACTGTTTTGCTTGATATTTTTTGTCCAAGAATAAACAAGGATAGCCCAACTTTCTTTTTTATCTATGATTACTTTATTATTATACTTGAATTTGAAAAAAGATGTTATTATTTATGTAAAAAGCTTAACAAATTCATTGGAAATATGTTACAATATTCTGAAAATAAGGAGTGAGCGTATGACATTAGATTGGGATAACTTAGGCTTCGATTATATAAAGACACCATTTCGGTACATTTCTACTTGGAGAGATGGTCAATGGGATGATGGCAAATTAACAGAGGATAATAAGCTGCATATCCACGAAGGATCAGCAGCGCTGCATTATGGTCAGCAATGTTTCGAAGGGTTGAAGGCCTACCGCTGTAAAGATGACTCAATTAATTTATTTCGAGTGGACGAAAATTCCAAGCGTATGAATCGAAGCGCCAGACGTTTGTTGATGGCAGAAGTTCCAGAAGATAAATTTATTCGTGCAGTAGAGGAAGTTGTAAAGGCCAATGAAGCCTTTGTGCCACCTTATGGTAGTGGTGCTACATTATATCTTCGCCCGCTTTTGATTGGAGTTGGTGAAGGAATTGGTGTAAAACCAGCTCCTGAATATTTATTTACGATTTTTTGTATGCCAGTAGGTGCCTATTTTAAAGGCGGGCTGACGCCGACAAACTTTATATTTTCTGATTATGATCGCGCTGCACCTCAAGGAACTGGTGCTATTAAAGTTGGCGGAAACTATGCGGCTAGTTTTTTACCTGGAGAAGAAGCGAAAGAAAAAAGGTTTTCAGATTGTATTTATCTCGATCCAAAAACACATACAAAAATTGAAGAGGTTGGTTCTGCTAATTTCTTTGGGATTACGAAAGATGATCGTTTTATCACGCCATTATCACCATCAATTTTGCCAAGTATCACAAAATATTCATTGCTTTATCTGGCTGAGCATAACCTTGGTATGGAAGTGGTAGAAGAAGATGTTTATATTGATTCGCTGGATCAGTTTAAAGAGGTTGGGGCTTGTGGAACAGCGGCTGTGATTTCTCCAATTGGGGGTATTCAGACTTATGATGATTTCCATGTGTTTTATAGTGAAACAGAAGTTGGACCGGTGACGCAAAAACTTTATGATGAATTGACAGGGATTCAATTTGGTGATTTGCCCGCACCAGATGGCTGGATTAGAAATATAAAAGTATAGAATTCGGAAAAGGAAATGACGAAAAACTTTCGTTGTTTTCTTTTTTTGCTTTTAATCTTGGGGAAAAACAGCGATTTCGTTCTTTTTTAATAAAAAACTAAAATAAATGCGTATTACTATTTTAGGAAGAAGAATTAAGAGAGAGAGGGGTTTCATATGATAGTAAAGAAGTCGCTTACTGTAGTAATCGGATTGATATTTAGCATATTTTTTTCGCCAGTATTTGCAATGACGGAACCACTTGTAGAGCTGGAACTACAAAGGGTAGATTTTGAACAAACCAATGTATCAAACGATGCTAATACTGCTAATAACGAGGATAGATTAGAGACACATGACTCAGCAATTGAACAGAAGCAAGATGCATCGAGAATTCAAGAAGACTTTCAGACGGCTTCCGATTCTGTAAACGATGTATCCGAAAATTTAGAAGAAGAACCGAAGAAGACTACTCCAGATTTGCCAGAAATTGTAATTAGAAAAAATCAAATAACAGAAGAATTTATTGAAGTAATTAGAGAGTTAGCCGAAAAAATTGCATTTGAATATGATTTATATGCTTCAGTGATGATTGCACAAGCAATTTTAGAATCTGCTTCGGGTAGTAGCAGTTTATCAATTGCACCAAATTATAATTTATTTGGAATCAAAGGAGATTATAAAGGAGTGACAGTCGTCATGAAAACACAAGAAGATGATGGGATCGGAAATTTATTTACGATCGATTCAAGATTCCGGAAATACCCTTCTTATAAGGAAGCTTTAGAAGACTATGCTAGTTTGCTAAAAAATGGATTAGTAGAAAATCCTGAATTTTACAAAGGTACTTGGAAAAGTGAGGCAAGAAATTATCGGGAAGTAACAACTTTTTTAACTGGAAGGTACGCAACGGATAGTCGATATGCTGAGAAGTTGAATCAGTTGATTAGTGTTTATGAGTTGACTCGTTATGATGAGTATAGAAAGGAAAAAAAGAACGAATTGAATGAAAGAAAGACAAAGAAACAAACTGAGAAAGTTACAAAAATCAATAAATGGCAAACCTTAATATATAGAAATATGAAGAAAAAACAAATACAGAAGCAAAGGTCACGAATTATGTTAGCTGTTGATGGATTGAGCTATTATTTTCTAGAGGTTTCGAAGTTGATAAAAAGTTATTTTGAGATTGAAGTTTGATTTTTTAATTAAAACTATTTATTAATTAAAGAGAAGTATTGATGACTATTATGATATAATAATATATAAATAATTTATAGTTATTCGGAGGTTTTTGGATGTAATTTATTCCTTAAATTATAAGTATCCAACACTTTAATCTTTTGATTAGTACTAACCGCAGTGTAAATCTGCGTCGTCACAATACTCGAATGTCCGAGTAGCTCCTGAACCTCTCGAATATCCGCACCATTTGACAAAAGTTCAGTAGCAAATGTATGCCGCAAATGCTGTGGAGTAGAGGCAGGGGCAATATTAGCTAAATCTCGATACTTGTAATAGATATTTTCAATCCCATAAATTGAAAGGCGTTTGCCGTATTTATTTAGAAATATAGCCTTAGATTTAGGTTGATAATTTTCTCTTACAGAAAGGTACTCTGTTAAAGCAGTATTGGTTTCAACAGGGGAGATGTAAATAAGTCGTTCTTTATGGTTTTTTCCTTTGATCAATAACAAACGACTTTTAGGTTGATAATCGATGATGTTTAAAGCATGTGCTTCGCCAATTCGAATACCTGTTGCGATTAATAGCTCAATTAAAGCAATATCCCGAATAAGATTTAGTCTTTTTGAAGGAGACAAGCTAGTGGATTGTAGTAGATACATTTGTTTTAATATCCTATTTATTTCTTCAGGTGTTACTATTTTAGGCAATTTTCTTGGAGTAATGTAATAATAATTGAAATTTGGTTTTTGCATCAAGGATAGATCCATTAAATTTTCATTAGTCAGATAGCGATAAAACATTTTGAAAACTACGATTTTACGTTTTAATGTCGTTGCTTTTAACGTTTGCTGGAATTCGCTAATATATTTAGTAATGCCAACAGGATATGGATAATTATTTTCAGAACAGAACTGATTTAAATTTATTAAGTCAGAATAGTATGCTTTTAAAGTTTTTTTTGAAATATTACTGAAGGTTTTTCGTTCTTCAAGATAGTTGTCGATATAGTCTTTAAAATCAATTTTCATTACAGTCAGCCTTTCTTTACGCCAAATAGAATCATTCTTTATCATAAGCTACCAAGTGGGAGATTTCTAGACTAGAAGTAAAAAGAAACATAATCCAGTTATTTTCCATCTGGCATTTTAAGGAGTATACTGAGGATGTATTGATTTTTTCAAAGAAAGGAATGAAAAAAATATGTCTTTAAAAAAAACAAAAGAGTTAGCGAATGGTTTGATCATCCCTCGTCTAGGTTTAGGTGTATGGCAAGTGAAAGATGGAGCAGAGGCTGTTGATTCGGTGAAGTGGGCGCTAGAAGCTGGGTATCGCTTGATTGATACTGCGGCAGCTTATAAAAATGAAGTTAGTGTGGGGGAAGGAATTCGTGCGTCAGGGGTTCCTCGGGAAGAAATTTTTGTTACGACTAAATTATGGAACGCTGATCAAGGGTATGATTCAACTCTAAAAGCATTTGATGAGAGTTTGAACAAGCTTGGTCTAGACTATATTGATTTATATTTAATTCATTGGCCAGTTGAAGGTAAATATAAGGATTCTTGGCGAGCAATGGAAGAAATCTATCAAAGTGGACGCGTTAAAGCAATAGGAGTTTCTAATTTCCATGAACACCATATTGAAGATTTACTAAAAGAGGCAAAGGTCGTGCCAATGGTTGATCAAATAGAAATCCATCCAACGTTGACACAAGAACCATTACGTAAATTTTTAGCGGATAACAAAATCGCTGTTGAAGCATGGTCTCCATTAGGACAAGGTAAGATCCTAGAAAATCCTATTTTAGTTGAAATCGGCAAGAAATATGATAAAACAGCAGCACAAGTGATTATTCGCTGGCATTTACAAAGTGATATCATAGTTATTCCAAAATCAGTTCATCAAGATCGTATCGAGCAAAACTTTGATGTATTTGATTTTGAATTGACAGATGAAGATATCAAAAGGATCGACGAACTAAACACTAATGAACGTTTAGGTCCAGATCCAGATAATTTTGATTTTTAAAGTAAAATAAATCATAAAGAATAAGGCAAGGGATTGTGTTAAAACAATCTCCTGCCTTATTTTTATAGTTGATTCACAAAATAATCGAATAACTGAAATTCTTTTGTATCCACGTCAAAACGAAGTTCTGGATGCCATTGAACACCTAACAATCTTTGTTTTGTGTCAATTGACTCAATAGCTTCTGCAATACCATCAGAAGATCGTGCAGTTACTTTTAATAAAGGCGCTAATTTATGGATTGCTTGATGGTGATAAGAATTAACACGATATTTTTCTCCAAGTAAGTGATACAAAGCACTGTCTGTTTCTATTTGAATGTCATGTGTTGCAAATTGTGGTTGAGTAGGTTGTTGTCCATGTTTGACTTTCCACTCAGGGTATAGAGAAAGATCTTGATATAAAGTTCCTCCTAAAGCAACGTTTATCAATTGCATTCCACGGCAAACCGCAAAAATGGGTTTATTTTGTTTAATTGCTTCTTGGATTAAAGCCAGTTCAAAAATGTCACGGTTGCGATTTGTTTCTTCAAGTTTTGGATGAGGTTCTTCTCCAAAAAAATCTGGGGAAATATCTTGGCCTCCAGCTAATAATAGTTTGTCGATTTGAGAAATATAATCCGCAGCAAATGTTTCTTCACCAATTGGTAAAACAATCGGTAATCCACCTGCTTTTTGAATCGCAGTTACGAACCCTTGTGGTGTATAACTAACATGGTTGCCGTTGAAAACATCAACGGATTGAATAATTTGATTTCCAGCTATGCCGATAATCGTTGTCATTTGATCACGTCCTTGATTAATATGTAGGGTAACAGTGTATCACTCTTTTTGTGAAATAGGGTTATAAATGGATTATAAGTATACTTAAATCGAAAAATAAAAGGAAAAGTAGTGAAAAAAACAGTTAGTCACGAATTTAGGCGCAACCTAAAAAGTGAGCAACTGTTTTTTATATTAACGAGTACGGATAACTTCGATTTTATATCCATCTGGATCAGTAATAAAGTAATACGATGGAGGGGTTCCAGGCAAGCCTTTCATATCGGTAACAGTGAAACCAGCATTTTTTTGTTCCTCATGTAATTTCTCGATTTCATCTGTGCTAATAGCGATATGACCATAACCGTCTCCAAGGTTGTAAGCTTCATGATCGTAATTATACGTTAACTCTAGTTCATAACCATCACCAGGCAAGGTTAGGTAAACTAAAGTAAATTTATGTTCTGGAAAATCACGACGGCGGCTTTCTTCAAAATTGAATGCCTTTTGATAAAATTCCAGCGACGCTTCTAAATCTTTGACACGAACACAAGTGTGAGCCATTTTCATATGAGTCATCTTCCTTTCAAAAGTGAATATTATCGCAGATTGAATCAAACAAACTGCTGACAATTTCATAGTAGCATAGACTTTAACGAAATTGTGAGTGAAATGATACGATATTACTTGTTCATGAGAAAATTCTCATGTAAAATTAGGTTAAAAGAAAAGGGAGTTGTTTTTATGAAAACACCGTCATTCGGTGAAAAATCGGAAACATTGGTTTATAAAAAAAGGCTAGGTGCTTATATTATTGTATCAAGAAATAATGGTACAGAAATAGTATTAATTCAAGCGCCGAATGGAGCATATTTTTTACCGGGCGGAGAAATTGAGCAAGGGGAGACGAAAGAAACTGCGATCCATCGGGAAATGATCGAAGAGCTTGGCATTGAAGTGGTCATCGGTGAGTATCTGGGACAAGCAGACGAGTATTTTCATTCAAGACATCGGAGTACTGATTATTATAATCCTGGTTATTTTTTTGTTGCAGATAGTTGGATACAGGTATGTGAACCATTAGAAAAAACAAATGCAATTTGTTGGGTGCCTGTTGATAAGGGAATTGATTTACTGAAACGTGGCAGTCATAAATGGGCAGTACATAAATGGAAATCGAATCTATAAGAACAAATTTTAAATAAAGTAAACTCTATTCAAATGGATATACACTAGAGACTAAACCTTGAAAAAGCAGTTTGCAAAATCTATGCAAACTGCTTTTTTAAATGAATTTGTTACATATATTTTAATAAAACTTCAGCAACACCGTCTTCATCGTTACTTGTCGTTTGGATATCGGCGGCACGTTTGACACTATCGGTTGCATTTCCCATTGCAACACCAATACCAGCATATTCAATCATCGATAAATCATTTTCATTATCTCCAATCGCCATTGTCTCAGACTGAGAAATACCTAAGTGTTCTGCGAGTTTTGCTAGCGCATTGCCTTTGCTTGCTTTTTTATTTAAAATCTCATAATAAAATTCGGTACTTTTAACTGTCGTAAATTTATTGATAAACTCTTCAGGTAGTTGGCTGATAGCTTTGTCTAAAATTTCAGGCTCATCAATCATCATCATTTTGATAATCGACATGTCAGGAGTCATTTCTTCAACTGTACGGTATTTTAGAGGCATATCGACTAACGATGCTTCGTGTACCGTATATTTGCCGATATCTCGGTTAGCAGTGTAAATAGCTTGATCATCTATTGTATGTAGATGAGTGCCAACTTTACGAGCCATTGATTCGATTTCTAAAAAGTCATCATGGCTCAATGTATATTGCGAGATGACCTTGTTCGATTTGGTTGCTTGTACTAAGGAACCATTGTATGTGATCACATAATCATTATCACCGTACAAATTTAATTCTGCCAATTGTTCTTTGACACCTGGTAGAGGCCGACCTGTACATAAAACAATATACATTCCACTCTCATTGGCTTTTTGCAGTGTTTCTTTCACTTTTGAGCTAATCTTTCTATTAGAATCGAGCAAGGTTCCGTCGATATCGATTGCAACTAATTTGACTGTCATAATATCCTCCTGTAAAAATATTCTTTAATTTTTTTCTTCGACTAATGCACCATTATGAATGTAGGCGGCAAATTCACGATAAGTGTCATCAAATAAATCATAATGCTGCTGTCTTTTCGGGTCAACCATTTCTTTTGGAAAATAAAAACGTTCATCGATCTGAGTTTGACCTGCAAGTGCTGCAACGAGATGACTGATTTTAGATAACTCGATCAATGTTCCGTCTTTTTGCATGATTTCAATCTGGGTTCGGTGACTATTTTTTTCTGGACGATAAAAATCATATGGCAAATCGTAACTTGAATTGATGGCAGTATAATATTTTGGGTTATAACCAACTTTTTCGATCAACGCTTGTAGATGGCGGATCGTCAGAGAATCTCGATTGCCAGAAAAGGTTGCAGATTTAAGGGGTCTGCGTATTAAAAAGCGATTGGCTAAATCGTTTAGAATCGGATCTGGTAAAGAGGTCCACTGTGTAAAATACGTATTTAACACGCCATCGTCCAATTTTAAGTATTCTTGTAATGAAAAATTTCCTTTGAAAAAAGGGACTAAAAGCTGAGAGTGTAATTGGTAGTCCTCTGGTTGTTGTTCATATAGTTCTTTTGCTCGGTGTAGTAAATGATCTAAAATAACTTCCATTCCACGAGAAACTGGATGGAAATAGACTTGAACATACATTTGATAGCGGCTCACGATGTAATCCTCTACCGCGTGCATTCCGTTCATGGCGAAGGCCAAGCCGTCTTTATATGGGCGAATCACACGTAAAATTCTGGTTAAATCAAAAGTACCATATTCAGTTCCAGTAAAATAAGCATCTCGCAATAAATAATCCATCCGATCAGCGTCAATTTGACTGGAAATCATCTGAACAACTTGTGGGTTAGGGTATTCTTTAGTAATAACACTTGCAACTTTATCTGGAAAATCTGCTGAGACTCGATTCAATATTTGGAAGACCTCGGTTTCTGGAGAAGTGATGATTTCTACAGTGATTGCTTCGTGATCTGTATTGAAAATATGTTCAAATGTGTGAGAATAAGGTCCATGACCAACATCGTGAAGTAACGCAGCACAAAGTGTAACTAGACGCTCATTATCATCCCAACCTTCGTCGCCTAAGCATTCAGCGGAATAATTACGTTGAAAAATGTCACAAATACGCCGTGTTATTTCATATACACCTAACGAATGTGCAAAACGGCTATGTTCTGCGCCATGAAAGGTAAAAGAAGAGGTACCTAGTTGTTTGATTCTGCGAAGTCTTTGTACTTCGGCTGAATTGATTAAATCTAAAATCACTTGATGCTGAACATGGATATAATTGTGGACAGGATCTCTAAAGACTTTTTCAATTGGTAAAATTTGATATTTATAAGGGATTGACATTGATTCACTCCTTTTTATTAATTGTATGTTTTCTCCTTGCTTCTATGATGTTCTCTCATCGAGACGCTTCACTGCATTATGAGATTAAAACAAAATTAATCCAACAATTGATTTCGTTGCTGCATTTTTTTCATTTGCTTATACACTTCAGTTGTAAACCACTCTGAAGTCAATAATTTAGGTACTATTTGACGATCGATGGTAATGGGGGTGTTATCTAATAATACGCTAATTAACCGTTTTTTCACCTCATCGACCGTTAGTTTTATTTGAAGCAAATCTTCTAAATTTGCCATAACAGCTGGATCAACAGGTGGGTAACCATTTTTGCCAAAATTTTCTTGTAAACTAGCTTCATAAAAACGTCGAACACTTTCACCACGATTTTGTTGATTTCCATTGACGCTCAAATAAATCATGATAGCTGTACCGTCTTTGACACGGCGTTGCGCAATTCCAGCAAACTTTCTACCATTGATACTTAAATCGAATGTACCTGGACAATAAGATTCAGTAATCTCGAAGGCTTCGATAACGTGCATTGTATCTTCAAATGCGCATTTGATCCAATTCCACATATGAGTATAGGCTTCATCAATACTTATTTTTTTGTTGCCCGGATTTGGCAGAATCAAGGAAACATTTAAAATACCGGCATCAGCAATCACGCCAAGTCCTCCAGCATTACGTATCACAATATTGTAGCCATCATGTTGTAAAGAAGCTAGTCCTTTTTTTAAATCTGTTACTCGTGTATCTTTCATACCAAGAATCATTGCTTGGTCAAGCTGCCAGAAATGAATGATCGGCTGCTGATTGATTCCAGAGAAAGTAGTCAAAGTATCCGTTAAAGCAAAAGGAAGAAAGTAGTCTTTTTTGGTTAAACAATGTTGATCGTATAAAAAGATTGTTTCGGTTGTAAATAATTGATTTAAATTAGTCATCTTGGTCTTCATCCTGTTTTACGCGGGAAACGTAGTCTTTCACTTCTTTATTCATTTGGTTATATTCATTCGTAAAACGCATAGGTTTACTGATAATCCTCATTGGCATAGTGGCTAAAAATTTACTAAAATCTTGTCTGGCTTCCTCAGTTAGGCGACCAGGCTTAGAAACTAAACGTTCATAAAGATAATGATAAAACTGATTCATTGCATCAATATCAATGCTCATTTGATTATGGCACTCTGCACATTCTATGCTGGAAATGATTTCGTTCATATATTGAATGCCATGGAGTGTTTCTTTTTGGCAATGCATGCAAAATAACATCGCTTCTTCATCGTGAAATAACATTTATTTCCACCTCCATGTTCTATTATAAACGATTTTAGTGAAAAATCATGCTTATCTGTATAGAAATAACAAGGAAATCGATAAATTTTAAGGAAATCAAAAAAAAGAAGAGAAAATCTTGCTATCGCTTAAAGAAAACTATAGAATATTTACATATGATTCGTTTAAGAACAAATGTAAAGGAGTGGGGAAATGAACCAAAAGGCAATCAAAAACCGGCCGTTTAAAGCGATTGATGAGCTAGAAGCTCTTAAAAAAATGTGGAAAATTCGTATTTTTGAAGAAATGATTCAAGAGCTATTTGATGCTGGAGAATTGTATGGTACGATGCATCTTTGTATTGGGCAAGAAGCCACGGCTGTTGGCGGAGCAGGTATTTTAGACCAAAGGGATTGGATCGTTTCCACTCATAGAAATCATGGGCATTGTATTGCAAAAGGAACGGATATTAGAAGTATGTTTGCTGAGATGTTAGGAAAGAAAACGGGGACTAATGGTGGCAAAGGCGGTAGCATGCATATTGCAGATTTAGACGTGGGTAATTTAGGGTCAAACGGCATTGTCGGTGCTGGTTTTCCAATTGCAGCTGGTGCTGCTTTGAGCGCGCAAATGCAAGGAACTGATCAAGTTGTGTTATGTTATGCTGGAGACGGAGCTACGAACGAAGGGAGTTTTCATGAAGCGCTGAATCTGGCTTCTATTTGGCAATTGCCAGTTATTTATTTCATTGAAAATAACCAGTACGGAATGAGCAGTTCTATTGAACAGATGGTCAATATCAAAAAGCTTTCTGATCGGAGCAAAAGTTATGGTATTGAAGGTATAACGATTGATGGCAATGATCTAGCAGTAGTGGCAGAAACTGTTTCCAAAGCTGTTTCCAAGGCTAGAAGTGGTGGAGGTCCGACGTTGATTGAGGCGTTAACGTATCGTCAAAAAGGTCATTCAAAATCGGATAAGCTAATGTATCGTTCAGAAGAAGAGTGTCGTGAGTGGCAAGTAAATAATGATCCGATATTACGTCTAGAAAAAGAATTAATTCGAAACAAGAGGATAAAAGATGAGGAAATTCGACAGTTGGAAATGGCAATTCGAAAAGAGCTGGCTGATTTAGTTACATCTGTGAAACTGGATTGTGAGCCAATGATTGAAGACTTATGGACTCATGTCTATGCGGAGGATGAAGTATGAGAACGATCACTTATCTACAAGCAATCAATGAAGCCTTGGATGAAGCTTTAGCTCAAGATGAACGTGTTTTTCTTTTAGGAGAAGATATTGGCATTTATGGCGGTGGTTTTGGTGCTACTCAAGGACTTCAGGAAAAGTATGGGAAACAGCGTGTTCGTGATACACCTATTTCAGAAAGTGCAATAGCCGGTGTTGCGGTGGGGGCAGCCATGACAGGGATGCGTCCGGTGATGGAATTACAGTTTTCCGATTTTATTACTGTCGCAATGGATCAGTTAGTCAATCAAGCGGCAAAAATCCACTATATGTACAGTGGCAAAGCTACGGTTCCTTTAGTAATGAGAACCGCGTCTGGCTCAGGTACAGGAGCGGCCGCTCAGCATTCACAGAGTTTGGAAAATTGGATGGCTCATATCCCTGGATTAAAAGTAATTCAGCCAAGCAATGCGTATGACGCCAAAGGGTTACTCCACGCAGCAATCAAAGATAATAATCCAGTGATGTTTTATGAGCATAAACTACTATATAAGACTACGGGGAATGTGCCTGATGAGCCTTATGTACTCCCTATAGGCGTTGCTGATATCAAACGAAACGGGACAGATGTTACGATTATCGCCACAGGAATTATGGTCAATAAAGCCTTGGAAGCGGCAGACATTCTTAAAGAAAAGAATATTTCTGTTGAGGTTATTGATCCTAGAACATTGGTTCCACTCGATCAAAGAACTATTTTGACTTCTGTTGAAAAAACAAAGCGAGTGATTGTTGCGACAGAAGCAGTAAAAAATAGTGGATTCAGTGCAGAAATCACATCGATCATCGCGGAGTCTAAAGTTGCGATGAAGCTACACGCATCGATTGTTCGTTTAGGTGGAGAGTTTGTTCCGATGCCCGCACAAAAAATATTAGAGGCACATGCGACACCTCAAGTAACTTCATTGGTTAAAGCAGTGAAACAAATCATGTCAGAAATCGAGGTTTAACTATGAAGATAAGTGAAGACCGCAGAAAAATGCTAAAAATCGTTACAATGTACTATGAGCAAGGGATGACTCAAGCTGTAATTTCAAAAAAAATGGGCGTTTCAAGACCGGTCATTTCAAAAATTTTACAACAGGCCAAAGAGTCAGGAATTATTTCAATCTCGATCAAAGACGAATCGGCGTATGCAGTCGAATTGGGGTTACGTTTAGAAAAAAAGTATCAGCTTGATGACGTGATCGTAATACCAACTAACGAGCAGAAACAACTTGAAACTGTAAAAAAAGAAGTGAGCCGAGCAGCCTCGTTTTATTTTAAGGAGCGTTTAAAGCCTGGAATGAACGTTGGGTTGTCATGGGGAACCACGTTAGCTGATATGATCGACGAGATGCCCTACCAGTCTTTTCCAACGATCAATGTTTGCCCTTTGGTTGGTGGTGTTTCCAGTGAACATCTTTATTTTGATACCAATCATTTGGTATTTCGATTAGCAGAGAAACTAAATAGCCGTTGCCAATATTTTTACGCACCTGCACTAGCAGAGAGTATCGAATTAGCCGATGTCTTAAACAAGTCACAATTAGTCGGGAAAGCGATGGAGCAAGCAAAAAATGTTGATTTTGCAATTATTGGCGTAGGGAATCCGAATGAAAGTTCTACATGGAAACGCCTAGGTTATATCGAAACAAATGAACTGCGAATCATCAAAGAAACAGGAGTCAAAGGAGATGCAGTAGCATCCTTATTTGACAAAAATGGTCAAACAGTGAACAATGAAATAAGTAAGCGAATGTTAGGGATTAAAGTGGAAGATTTAGGGAGCATATCCGAAGTAATGGTTATTGGCTGCGGTGAGGAAAAAGTCGAAAGTATCAAACCGTTATTACTTGGTAAATGTTGTACTATTTTAGTTGTTGATCAACTGATTGCGGAAGCTTTGGTTTAAAGCGGGAGAATCTGTAATGTATAACTTTATAGGCTAGCCTTTCGGAAAAAAGATAAAAAAGGAAAGTGACAAAAAGAGTCACAGTCAATTTTTCCTATTTTTCAGTCGAGGCTGGATGAGTCCGCTACGCTTTTAAATTAAGGAGAGTGCTTTTAATGGATTTATCACAAGGAACACCTGTATCTATTCAATTGAAAACAGTAGTAGATCAAGCTGGTGAAAAGAAAAACTTTTATTTCGATTTGGAAGGACAAATCGTGAAAATTGGCGATACTTTATATATTCGCTATAAAGAAGAGCAAGAAGAAGGGGAACCTGTTCCTGTAACAATCAAAGTTGAACCAGATGGGAAAATTCAATTGATTCGTGCAGGCGGACTTAGAATGCGTCTGAAGTTTGCTTATCAGGAGCGTTTAGATACGAGTTATAAAACGCCTTATGGCTTATTCCAAATTACGACATTTACTCGTAATTTACGCTTCAGTCTTAAGGATCAGCCGGTTGCAGGAAGCATTTTGATTGATTACGATTTGTTCTCTCAAACAGAAAAAATCGGTGAATATCATTTAGAACTAGAATTTACTGCTTAATTATGTAATAATCAATTGATTTTTTCTCCATGTTTTTGTATGATAAGGAGTAGACTGTGAAAGGACGTGTACCGTTTGGAAATTAATGTATTTGACGGGTTGAACAAAGATGAATTATCCATGATCGAAGTTGCGCACGCAATTTTAGAACAACGTGAAGATGTGATGGACTTCTCTGATTTAGTAAACCAAATTCAAAATTATCTTGGAAAATCTGACAGCGAAATTCGTGACTCTTTAGCACAATTTTATACTGACTTAAATATTGATGGCAGTTTTATCTCTCTTGGAGATAACCGTTGGGGCTTGCGCTCATGGTATCCAATCGATTCTATCGATGAAGAAGTAACACATGGTTTAGAAGAAGATGAAGAAGACAAACCACGCCGTAGAAAACGTAAAAAAGTCAATGCCTTCATTATTGATGCCAATGATGAAGATGTGATCGACTACAACGATGACGATCCGGAAGATGCTGAATTAACGGATGAAGATGACGACGATATTCTTTATGATGATGATGACGATGAAGAAGATGAAGAGATCAAAGCGTATAACTCGGATCTTCAAGAAATCGGAGCAGATTCTGATGATGAAGAAGAAGTATTACCGGGAATTGAAGAAGATCTTACGATCATCGATGAAGATGATGTGGATGATGACTTTGATGATGAAGATGAATATGCGAATCCTGAAGAGGAAGCATAAACTTTAAGAATAGGAGTGTTCTCAATGCGAGAACACTCCTATTCTTATTTGCTAAAACGAAAGCCATCAGCATTTTAGTTTAAATAAGAAAAAAATCAATCAAAATGATTGACAAATGGTCTATATCTTTGTAAACTGTCACTGTTAACAAAAATGAATAGCGTTTTCATGTGACTAGATAATACTAGGCATGGAAGAATTTCATTAAAATATGATATACTCATATTTTGACGGGATTGTTCTATGCTTTTTTTGTTGTCTTATAGCAGGAAAACGGACAATCTACTTCTGCAGAAGAGGAATGTTTATGAAAATTAAAAAGGTGCTTAATCAAAATGCTGTGCTTGTCATTGATGCTGGGCAGGAAAAAGTGGCAGTTGGTAAAGGCGTGGGCTTTAACAAAAAGAAAAATGATTTGTTATTCCCGCAACAAGTGGAACGAATGTTTGTTATGGAACCTGAAGGCTTGAAAAAACTCCAAGTTTTATTATCACAAATCGATGAAAAGTATTTTTTTGTCACGGAAGAAATCATTACCCATGCAGAAACGATCTTGGGTGAAAAATTGAATGAACATATCAATATTGGTTTGAGTGATCACATTGCATTTGCTGCAGAGAATATCCAAAATAATATCATTGTGCGAAATAAGCTTTTGAATGAAATTGAAATTCTTTATACTGAAGAGTTTTCAATTGCGCAATGGGCAGTGGATTATTTGACGCAAACGTTAGGCATCCCATTTAGTTATGACGAAGCAGGTTACATCGCAATCCATATTCACAGTGCTCGCAGCGGACGAACGGATAATAGTAAAAGTATTCGTGAAGTCACTATTGTTTCAGAAATTATTCATTTGATCGAGCAAGAATTAGGAATCAATATCCATGATGAAAGGATGAGCTTAAGCTACTCACGACTAGTCAATCATCTACGCTTGTTTATTCACCGTTTTCAGCAAAGTCAGTATGCAGTTTTGGATGATGAAATTTTAGATGTTGTACGTAAGAAATACGCAGAAAGTTACGAAATATCAAAAAAAGTTCAAGTTTTGTTAATGAGAAATTTTCACTACCAAGTACCAAATGAAGAATTAGGTTATCTGGCTATTCATATCGAACGGCTGAAGATGATCAAATAAAAGACAAGGGAGATACAAAAATGAAAGCATATATGCAAAGAATGGGACGCTCATTGATGCTTCCTGTAGCGGTATTACCAGCTGCAGCAATTTTAATGGGTATTGGGTATTGGATTGATCCTAACGTAATGACTGGTTTAGGGGATCCAAATTTTCTATCTGTCTTTTTAGTTAAAGCAGGTGGCGCGATTATTGATAACTTGCCAGTTTTATTTGCAGTAGGTTTAGCACTAGGTATGTCTAAAGATAAAGATGGTGCAGCTGCTCTTAGTGGTTTAGTTGCCTTCTTAGTAGTAACAACGTTGCTTTCAACTGCAACAGTAGGTGCAATGAAGGGTATTCCTGTAGATCAAGTGGATCCTTCTTTTGCTAAAATCGGTAATGCATTTATCGGGATTTTATCTGGATTGATTGCGGCTTCAATGTACAATCGATTTAGTCAGGTGAAATTACCAATGGCGTTATCCTTCTTTAGTGGTAAGCGTCTAGTACCGATTATGACTGCTTTAGCAATGTTAGTGGCTTCTGGTGTATTATTCTTCGTATGGCCAGTGGTATTCTCTGGATTAGTTACTTTTGGTGAGTCTATTTCAAAATTAGGTGCTGTTGGTGCTGGGCTTTACGGATTCTTCAACCGTCTGTTGATTCCAACAGGGTTACACCACGCGTTAAACTCAGTATTCTGGTTTGACGTAGCTGGTATCAATGATATTGGTAATTTCTTATCTGGTACTGGTGAAAAAGGGATCACTGGTATGTATCAAGCTGGTTTCTTCCCAATGATGATGTTTGGTTTACCAGCTGGTGCTTATGCAATTTATCGTAATGCTCGTCCTGAAAAGAAAAAAGCAACTGCTTCATTGATGATTGCAGCAGCGTTTGCTTCATTCTTTACTGGTATTACTGAGCCATTAGAATTCTCATTTATGTTTGTTGCATGGCCTTTATATGTTTTACATGCTATTTTGACAGGAATTTCATTATTTATTTCTGCATTCTTCCACTGGACAGCAGGTTTCGCTTTCAGTGCTGGTTTAGTCGATTTTGTTTTAAGCTTACGTAATCCAATTGCCAACCAACCGTATATGTTGATTGTTCAAGGATTAGTTATGGCAGTTCTTTACTTCTTCGTATTTGATTTCGCAATCAAAAAATTCAATTTGATGACTCCTGGTCGTGAAGAGGGCGAAGGCGAAGAAACACCAGATATCGATACGACTGGTGATAACAGATTTGCAGTTTTAGCAAGCAAAATTTATCAAGGGCTTGGCGGAGATGCTAACGTTACTTCAATCGATAACTGTACAACTCGTTTACGTTTAACAGTTGACGATACAAGCAAAGTCGATCAAGCAAAAATCAAAGCAACCGGTGTACCAGGTGTGAAAGTGATCGATGACACGAACATTCAAGTTATTGTTGGAACAGAAGTTCAATTCGTAGCGGACGAAATGAATAAAATCCGTAATGGTGCAGCACCGGTTTCAGGGGGAACTGTAAAAAAGCCTGAAGTAAAACCAGAAGCACCAAAAGCAACTGCAAAAGACACTGAAATCTACGCTGTTGCAAACGGAAAAGTTATTCCAATTTCAGAAGTACAAGATGATGTCTTCTCAGCAAAAATGATGGGTGATGGTTTTGCTGTTATCCCAACAGATGGTGAAGTATCAACTCCTGTTGCAGGTAAAATCACAAGTATTTTCCCAACAAAACATGCGTTAGGGATCCAAACAGATTCTGGTATTGAAGTATTGTTGCACATGGGATTAGACACAGTTGAGCTAAAAGGTGCTCCATTTACTTTACACGTTGAAGAAGGTCAAGTCTTGAAACAAGGTGATAAAGTTGCAACAATCGATTTAGCGGCGTTAGAAACTGCTGGTAAAAAATCTGATTTGATTGTGGTCTTTACAAATCAAGATATTGTTGAAAACTATGATTTAACAAAAGCAAACAAAACAGTTTCTGCTAATGATTCAATTGGTAAAGTAATTGTAAAATAAATAAGTAAAAACTATCTGAGAAAAGTTCTCGGATAGTTTTTTTCTATGGTTGCAATATTTTTTTTCTATGATATGGTTAGATTGTTATTGTTTTATGTTATCTAGCTTTTTGGGCTATTGATTCGGAAAAAAGGCCGAACAAGCTCTTTCAGCTTTTAAATTTAGGAGGAGATTATCTTGCATGAATAACGC
The DNA here is from genome assembly GCF_001730285.1 of Enterococcus ureasiticus. GTDB lineage: Bacteria > Bacillota > Bacilli > Lactobacillales > Enterococcaceae > Enterococcus_L > Enterococcus_L ureasiticus. The sequence goes on along the minus strand of NZ_MIJZ01000001.1, from coordinate 332,238 downwards.
TGGACACAAAGAAGTGCCAGTTGATGATCATACGGTTTCTTTGTGTCATATTGGGTAAATATGATGAAGATGAAGGAGCAGAATTAAATGATTATTATTAAAGGGAACAATCCAAGAAAAATCGAAAAAGTTTGGGAATTAGTAAAAAAAGATCACACAGGGAAGAAAGTTGCAATCGTTGGATATCATGGAGAAATTCCACATAATTTTATTCGAGCAAAACAAATGCCTACCTATGAAACAATGACAAAACACAAAACACTTGACGATTTAACACGTTTTTTAAAAGAGACAAAGGATCGATTTGAAGCAGTCATTCTTTATATTGATTGTGAATCTCATTTGATAGAGTCAATAAAGGAAGCAACAAAGTCATATAAGGAACAATTCATCCTAACGGTTTATGATGAAAAAGTATATGAGCAAGTGATTGATGGAGAATAAAGGTGGTAATAGTATGAACGAAAATACAGAAAGATTGTTGGGCCTTATCCAACAGTTTCAAACAGAAGATCTTTCATTAGACGATGCAATAGAACTTCGTCGACTATCAGCGGAATTTGCAAATGAATGCGGGGAAGCTGTTGAACAGAAGATGGATCAGTTTTACAAAAAGTGAGTAAGTATAGTAATGGCAACATTCGGGAGGACTAGAAGAAATCTGTCCTTCCTTTTTTTATTCTCCATGTTTTCTTTTTACTTATAATTAGTAAGCAAAAAAGTTGTAGTTATTAATAAAAGGTATATAATAACACTATAAAGGTCAGAGATGGTCAATAAAAACCAGACTTTTTACTGAACCTTTAAACAAAATAGGAGGTTTGTAAAATGGCAAAACAACATTATGACAGAAGTAAACCACATGTAAATATCGGCACAATCGGACATGTCGATCACGGAAAAACAACATTGACCGCTGCAATCACAACAGTATTAGGGAAAAAAGGCCTAGCAAACCCGCAAGACTATGCTAGTATTGATGCAGCACCAGAAGAACGTGAACGTGGGATTACAATCAATACATCACATGTAGAATATGAAACCGAAGCACGTCACTATGCTCATATCGATGCACCAGGACACGCAGATTATGTTAAAAACATGATCACAGGTGCAGCACAAATGGATGGCGCGATCTTAGTAGTATCAGCAACAGACGGACCTATGCCGCAAACAAGAGAACATATCTTATTGTCTCGTCAAGTAGGCGTTAAATATTTAATTGTTTTTCTTAATAAAATAGATTTAGTAGATGATGAAGAATTGATCGATCTTGTTGAAATGGAAGTTCGTGAATTGTTAAATGAATATAATTTCCCAGGAGACACTACTCCAATCATTAAAGGTTCTGCTTTAAAAGCATTACAAGGTGATCCTGCCGCTGAAGCTGCAATCATGGAATTAATGGATACGGTGGATGAGTATATCCCAACACCGGAAAGGGATACAGATAAACCATTGTTATTACCAGTCGAAGATGTTTTTTCAATCACTGGTCGTGGTACAGTTGCATCTGGTCGTATCGATCGTGGGAAAGTAAGCGTTGGTGATGAAATCGAGATTGTCGGTATTAAACCTGATACACAAAAAGCTGTGGTAACAGGAATTGAAATGTTCCGTAAAACGTTAGACTATGGTGAAGCAGGAGATAATGTCGGCGTTCTTTTAAGAGGGATTACTCGTGATGAAATTGAACGCGGACAAGTCATTGCAAAACCGGGTTCAATCACACCCCATACAAAATTTATTGCTGAAGTTTATGTATTAACAAAAGAAGAAGGTGGACGACATACACCATTTTTCACAAATTATCGCCCACAATTTTATTTCCGAACAACGGATGTAACAGGAGTAGTAGAATTACCAGAAGGCATTGAAATGGTAATGCCGGGAGACAATGTGACAATCGATGTTGAATTGATCCATCCGATCGCAGTGGAACAAGGTACTACCTTCTCTATTCGTGAAGGTGGACGGACCGTTGGATCTGGAATCGTTACTGAAATAGAAAAATAGCCAAAAAAAGAATCTTTGATGATCTTGATCAGAGATTCTTTTTTATTTCGAAAATATACTCTACCGATAATTGATCTATGCTATAATTTTAAAAAAAGAGTGGGAGGTAGGAAAAATGAGCTGTACTGTTTTAAGAGTAGATGCTTTTACACAAATTTTTGGACAAGGAAATCCAGCAGGTGTTGTGTTGGATGGCGATCGATATACTTCAGAAAAAATGCAAGAAATTGCTAAGAAAGTAGGCTTCAATGAGACTGTTTTTGTTTGTAAAAGTGATACAGCGGCTGTTAAATTAAGGTATTTTACACCTGGTCATGAAACGCCACTTTGCGGACATGCAACCATTGGAGCCATATTTGCTTTGTTTAATGGAAAAGGAGACTGCCAACTAGAAATTGAAACGGATGCAGGTATTCTGCCAATTACATATGAAGATAAGACACAAAGAATCATCATGAAACAAGCGGAACCAAAGTTTATCGAATTTAAAGGGGACAAGGCAGCTCTTTGTCAAAGTCTGGGAATCCAAATGGAAGACCTCCATCAAAATTTGCCAATCCAATATGGCAATACAGGATCATGGACATTGCTCATACCAGTGGTCACTCCAGCGGTTCTAGATAAAATGAAGCCAAATCCAGAGGTTTTTCCAGATATTTTAAAAGAGATACCTAGATCATCCATACATCCTTTTGCGCTTATCTCTGAAAAAGATGGGACTTTCATAGCACGGCACTTTTCTTCTCCATTTTCTGGAACGACAGAAGACTCAGTCACAGGGACAGCTTCAGGAGTAATGGGCGCTTATTCGTTAAATCATATTTATACGCTGGATGAGGATAAAGAAATCAGTGTTTCTCAAGGTCAACATGTTCAAAGTGAAGGAACAGTTTCCGTCCATGTCACAAGAGATATCAAAGGATCACACCAAGTCAGTATTTCAGGAACTGCATGTTTTAATGGCGAATTTGAAATAATGACAAAATAAAAGGAGAGCTGAAGTGAATCAAGCTCTCCTTTTATTGTCTTATCGTTGATATCTATTTCTAAGAATACGACGAACACCGTGCATTTTCTTTTGTTTTTCAACTGGGGCATTATCTATGATCAATAATGCAATCATTACATAAGCAATAAAACTATTTCTGGAGTATAAGGTGTACCTAGATACCCATTCAGCAGCATATTTATCTTTGTAATCACGCAGTCCTTGGAAAGAATAGAAACGTGAACCGAATTCGTAGACTAGATAAGCAATTCGTTCTTGAATGAAACTTTTTTTAGACTTCCCAACATTCGATAATGGGGCCATACCAAGATTAAAGTAAGTAAAACCTTCATCGTTCATATAGTTGAATAATGAAATAAACAAGTAATCCATCACACCAGATGGGGCTTCTTTACTGTATCTCATTAAGTCGATCGTACCTTCTTCTTTGGTGTAGGTCGGAATAATATTTGCAAAAGCGACAATTCGATCCTCTTGATTTTTTGCAACAGCTATTTTTCCTCGTTGCAAATAACTTTCAGAAAAGAATCCCAACGAAAAACCTTTTTCTTTTCGGCTACCTAACCATTCATCAGAAACTTTTCTCAGCTCTTGCATTAAATCTTTTGAAAAAGGGGGCTGAAGCACTTCAAATCGGTAATTTTCTTTTGTAAATCGATTCATAACAGCTCGTTGGCTTTTCATTTTCTTTCCAGATAGAGTGAAGTTTGGCAAGTCTACATGCGCTTCTTCCCCCATTTTGATAAAATCATACCCAAATTCATGTAAAAACATGACAATTTCTTCAGAAGCTTCATAGAAAACAGGAAGATAACCCCAGCGGTCAGCTTCATTAATGAACTGCTCCATAGCGACAGAAAAGTCTTCTTTTTTTCCAGAAGGATCTCCCATGACGATACACTTATTGTTCAGCGTTTTAAATTGCAATAATACTGTATCTTCACCATTTTGATCCGTATAGATAAACATGTCTTTATCTTCAAGAAAAATCAGCTGGCTATCTGTATTTCCACCATAAGTGTTTAACAGGGTAAGGGCACGACTTTCATCTAATTTAGTCCCCATTTTGTAGCGTTTGCCTTCGAGATATCGGATGAACAAATAACTAAATAGTGTTACTAATAAAATACCCATAAACCCAGATAACCAAATTTTCTCTGATGGAAAGAAAAAGAATGAAATAAAGTGGTGGTTTCTGTGAGGAAAAGTCGGTAAATTATAAACACCGATCACAACATATAAGATAGTTAAAGCTAGAAAAATAATCCCGTCAACGGTAATCATTTCCCAAGAGTAGACTAATTGTTCTCTGAAAAGTTCTCTTTTTGAGAAAACAATAATTATCAGTAGAAAACCAAGAAAAATAATGATACCCCAGCTGAAATCTTTGATAAATGTATAAATTAAAGTTATCAGAATCAAACCAATTGTTGGTAAATAGGCACGTTTGACTCTAGCAGCAACACCACGCCCCATTATCAGTAATAAAAAGCCTAATAATATAGCAGGTAGTTGCGTGATAATGTGAAACGAAAGCGGGTTTAATTTTTTTAACCAGTCAAATTGGCTAAATGCTTCTGGAATCGTAGCAGAGAGAACGATCATAATCCCGGAAAAGTACATAAGGAAAACAACGAATTTATGCGCTAGGTCTGTTGTTAATTCTCTTGGAATACCGGAATAGCGAGAATTTAAACTGTGGCTTAGATTTTTCACAAAGAAAACAGCACCAATAATGAACGGTACAATGTAATAAAATAGACGATAAAGCAAGATCCATGCTACGACAACTTCTCGATTGATTCCTAAAGCAGATAAACCGATGATCATCATAATATCAAAACTACCCAATTCACCAGGAATCATAGAAACGATCCCAATTACTGAAGCCGCGATGAAAAGAGGAAGGACTTGCACTGGATTCATCTCAACACCCATTAGCATACCGATCAGTAAAAAGCTGCCCAAAACGCCTGTCCATTCTAAAAAGGAAGTTAAAATAAGACCAAAACGCGTTTGATTATCAATATCTCCGATATATTCATCCTTTTTGATCCAACTTGTGATCAAAACGACAGGGAAGTACAAGCCGCCGCCTATCAACCAAATCCAATACTGTTGTAAGTAATCATTTGTATGGCCAAACATAACTAGGAAAAAGGCGATAAGACTATAGATAGACAAACCAGACATGAGAAAAATCAGAATTTTCGAAAGCGCTCGAACAACCATTTTGCCATCTTTTTCTTTTCCATAGAACTCTGAGCGCAATCCAATACTGACTAAACCGCCAAATCCAGCAATATTATTGATCGTATTGATCATCCAGCTGCTTTCAATGAGAAACGATTTTTTTGGTTTTTGTTTCAAAATTTTGTTGAGAATCACATCATACCCAATCATTGGAAAGACAGCAATTAGTCCAATCAAAAACATTAAACCGATTTTCCAAATAGCAATATCTTGAAAAATATCTGCGAGCTGTTCGAAAGAAATTGTTTTACTAATAGACAGTAATTCTCGAAAAACAATGATTACAACTGAAAATATAAAGATGGTTTTAAAGTAACTGAGATGATCTTTGATCCATTGAAGCATTTTTTTCATTTAATAGCACCTACTTTTCTTGTAAGAATGTTAAAATTTCTCGATTGAATGTTTCAGGGTCTTTTTTCGCAAAAGAATGTCCTTGATTTGGAACTAAAATAAATGATGCATTTGGGATTTCTTTTGCCAGATAGATTGAATGAACTCGTTTGATGATATCATATTTACCAACAATAACTAATGTTTTAGCGGATAGCTTTTGTAAATCTGATTTAGAAACACCAATATCACGCATCATTAAACGAACAGTGAGTAGGTATTTCTTAGCTTTTTTATTAAATAAGCTAAGAATTTTCAGAAATACATATTGTATTGCGGTAACCATTCTTATAGGTAAACTGACACCTTTGACCACAGTATTTCCGGCATTCAATACTAAACGATGAAGTTTCTCAGGATATTTTTTAGCAAAAACCATTGCCAAATTAGCGCCGTCACTAAAGCCGATAATATTTGCTTTTGCAACATGTTCTAGTTCCATGATCAAGTAAAGGTCTGCGGCCATCTGATCAAAAGTAAGTGTATCACTAGCATTCGTTGAACGAGCATGTCCGCGGCTGTCGACAGTGAAAACAGTGAAGTAGTGGCTAAATTCAGGTACTTGTTTTTCAAAATATTTTCCACTTCCACCATTTCCATGAAGAAGAAATAAAGGGAATCCACTACCAGATATTTCATAATAAATCAAACTATTGTCCGGTGTTAAAAGCACTTTTTTTTGTTTTTCCATATCGTTACCACCTATCTACCATAGTATATCGGTTTTTGCTTAGATTTCAAACTGAAACGGGCAAAGATAATTTCAAATTTTTATTAAAGAATAATAAAGAATCAGCCTTTTTTTAGATTTTTTTTAAATAATAAAGTATGATGAAATCTACTCACAAAAAGTTTGGATGATAAGATGGGCAAATTGATGAAACTTATAAAAAGAATATTACTATTGTTGTTGCTGTTACTGATTATTGGGTTAGGCTATTTTGGGTTTAAGATCCGCCAAAATGTTCAGCAGGTGATGAAGTACGAAGCTGAGGTAGAACAAGCAGCAAAAGAGAACAATATTCCAGAATACAAAAATTTAGTTTTAGCAATTATTTATACTGAATCAAAAGGCCGTACAGAAGATTTGATGCAAAGTAGTGAAAGTGCATATGGCGAGCGACAAATGATTGGGACGACTAAAGAAAGCATCGATATAGGAGTGGCGTTCTTAGCACAATCGATTGCTCAAGCGAATGAAGCAGGCTGTGATATTTGGACCGCTGTTCAAGCGTATAATTTTGGTTTAGATTATATTCAATTTGTAAAAGAGCGTGGCGGAAAAAATTCGATTCGTCTAGCAGAAGAATACTCAAAAGAAGTTTTATCTCCTTTACTAGGAAATACGGAACAAAAAACGTATCGTTATTATCGGCCACAAGCGCTTGTTTATAATGGTGGATTTCTATACAGTAATGGTGGAAATATGTTTTATGCCGATTTAGTTAAGATGAACGAGCAGTTTATCAAGTGGTTAAAATAATTTTAATACCAAAAATATTGATCCTTAAGAATATCGTCTACTAAATAGCGAGAATTCTTAAGGATTTTCTTGAAGTTCTTTCTATTAACAAGTAAACTAAAGAGGATGTATTTTTAACAAGGAGAAAGTAGGGAACCAAATCCATGACAAATAAGTTTGACCTAAAACAAGGATTGACTCAATTAGAGGTAGAAGAACGAAAGCAGCAAGGATTACAAAATGACTATGAAGAAAATGTCGCTAAATCAACAAAGGATATTATTTATGATAACGTAATGACATTGTTTAACTTTTTAAACTTTGGAATCGCGCTTTGTCTGTTTTTTGTTGGAGCGTATTCCAATTTAGCATTTTTAGCGATTATCTTAGTGAATATGGGGATGGGAATCTATCAAGAGATTCATGCGAGAAACTTAGTTCAGAAATTATCGATCGTAGCCAAAGAAAGCGTTCATGTTATTCGTGACGGTAAAGAGGTAGAAATTGATACAAAAGAGTTAGTGATAGATGATATCGTTGTGATTTCTGCTGGGGAACAAGTTCCTTCTGATATGGAAGTATTGGATGGAAAAGCAGAAGCCAATGAAGCACTGTTGACTGGTGAATCGGATTTGATCGAGAAAATTGAAGGAGATATTCTATTATCTGGTAGTTTTCTAGCTAGTGGTCAAGTATACGCAAAAGTGATTCATGTTGGAGCAGATAATTATGCGGTGAAGATCACTGCAGAAGCCAAAGTGCACAAACCAATCCAATCTGAGTTGGTCAATTCAATCCGAAAAGTCTCTAAATTCACAAGTTTAGTGATTATTCCTTTGGGGATCATTTTATTTATAGAAGGTTTTATGATTCGTGACTCTGGCATAGAAGCGTCAGTGGTTGCGTCGGCAGCAGCTTTACTTGGAATGTTGCCAAAAGGTTTGGTTCTTTTGATCAGTATCACGCTAACGACAGGCGTTGTAAAATTAGCCAAAAAACGTATTCTTGTTCAAGATATGTATTCAATAGAAACATTAGCACATGTTGATACGCTTTGTCTGGACAAGACTGGAACAATCACTGAAGGGAAAATGAAGGTTCAAAAAGTTGAAGTTTTACATGCAAGCTATCATGAGAATTTCCCGCAAATCATCGGTAGTTATCTAGCTGAAAGCACCGATAATAATATTACAATGCAAGCAATTCGTGATCGCTTTGAACTTTCCAACCGTTTTGGCGCTGTTAAGACGTTACCGTTTTCTTCTGAGAGAAAATGGGGAGCGATTGAGTTTAAAGAATTGGGAACCGTTTATCTTGGGGCGCCTGAAAAATTAGTCTCAGCTGATCGTTTACCAAAAGAAGTGATCGAAGCGCAAGAAAATGGTTACCGTGTGCTGATGCTTGGAATTGCAGAAAACACGCCATTGGATGAAGAGAATATGCCTTATCTAGAACCATTAGCTGTATTAGAAATTGATGATCCAATTCGTCAAAATGCCAACGAAACGTTAGCGTACTTACGAGAAGAAGGGATCGATTTAAAAGTTATTTCTGGAGATAACCCAGTCACCGTTTCTAATATTGCCCGTCGTGCTGGATTATTTGGTTATGAGTCCTATATTGACATGTCAACGATGGAAACAGAAGAAGACGTGCGTAAAGCGGTCCATAACTATACGGTCTTTGGCCGTGTGACACCTCAACAAAAACGGACGATTGTTCGTGAATTAAAAGATAATGATCATGTTGTCGCAATGACAGGTGATGGTGTTAATGATGTTTTAGCTTTAAGAGAAGCTGACTGCAGTATTGCGATGGCAGAAGGTGACGGAGCAACTAGACAAATTTCTAATTTAGTATTATTGGATTCAGATTTCACAACATTACCTGATGTATTACTTGAAGGTAGACGAGTTGTTAATAATGTAACAAAAGTTGCGAGTGTTTTCTTTATAAAAACGATTTATTCATTTATTTTATCAATGATTTGCGTATTTACGACAATTGCCTTTCCTTTCATCCCGATTCAAATCACATTGATCGATTTAGCAATTGAAGGGTATCCAGCATTCTTCTTGTCATTCGAAAGCGATAAACGAAAAATACGAGGAAAATTCTTACCGACAGCATTGAGAAATGCATCTGTTAATGCGGTTCTAGTGGTATTAAATATCGTTGGGGTTTATTTAATGGGACAAAACCAAGGCTTTACGCAAATGGAGACAACAACCTTGATGTATTATTTATTGATCGGTATCAGTTGTATGGCGGTCGTTCGTGCGTGTTTACCATTTAATCCATTAAGAATTTTCCTAGCTGTTACAACTGTTGGTGGTATTTATGTAGCGGCAATGCTATTCCATAGCATTTTAGAAGTAGGATTTTTAAATCAGCAGACATTACCGATTTTTGCAGTAATGATGCTTATTAATATCATTGTTCGAATCATGATCGGTCTTTTCCAAATGAAACGAGCAGGTAAAACAATCAAAGATCTTTAAAATGGAGTAAAAAAGTATGAAAAATAGGGAGGGGTATTTATGAGCGGAGAATATCAAATGCGCAAGACTATCGGAAAGTGTTTTCGGTCTCAAACAGATAATTTTAATGGTGTTATTCGAATTTACGGCAGCCCATACATGTATCGTGTAATAAACGGTATCCCTGAAAAGGGGGCGATGTTGGAAGTCGTGGATTTTTCCAGTACCGAATTATTTGTAACTGTAAACAACTATTTATTCGAAAGTGATGTGAATTATATTGATAATCCTTAATATTCTAATTTTTATTATTGTTCTTGTTTTAGTTCTGGTTCTTATTTCAAAAATGGTGATCATCGTCCAGCAAGGGGAAGTGAAAATCGTTGAAAGTTTTGGTAAATATGTTAAAACGATCGATCCTGGACTTCATTTTCTAATTCCAGTACTCTACAAGGTCAGAGGTAAAGTGTCTTTAAAACAAACTCCTTTGGAAATCGAATCGCAAAGTGTAATTACGCGGGATAATGTAATCGTAGAGGTTGATGAAGCGATCAAATATCATGTGACAGATGTTCGTGCATTTGTTTATGATAATGAAGATTCTGTCACGTCTATGATTCAAGATTGCCAGTCAAACTTACGTGGAATTATCGGGAAAATGGATTTGAATGAAGTACTTAATGGAACAGAAGAAATTAACGTAAGCTTATTTGAAAGTGTAAAAGATATTACAGCGGGGTACGGATTATCGATTGACCGTATCAATATCGGTGAGATTTCTGTATCAGATGAAATCGTAAATTCAATGAATAAATTAATCACTGCAAGTCGAGATAAAGAATCGACGATCACAATTTCAGAGGGTAGAAAACAATCGATCATTTTAGATTCTGAAGCGAATGCATCACAAATGCAAATAGATGCTGAAGCAAGAGCGAAACAAACGAAAATCGATGCAGAGGCCAGAGCAGAACGAACAAAAATCGATGCTGATGCTGAAGCGGAAAGAATCCGTATAACTACAGAAGCAGAGAGACAACGTATTTTAGCTTTGAATAAAGCAATCAAAGAAAGTGATTTAAATGAACAAGCCTTGGCTTATTTAGGAATAGAAGCATTTAAACAAGTTGTTAGAAGCGATACAAATACAGTTATCCTACCAAGCAACATGACTGAATTAGGTAATATTCCAGTAGTTAAAGAGTTATGGAATGCACAGGATACAAAAGATTAATCAGAAATAGGTTGGGGAGTAATCCAAACAACTGACAAAAAAACAGATGCTCGTTATCTGTTTTTTTGTTTTCTTAAGATTATTTAGGTTACCATAATTATTTTATGTAAACATATCTTAATAAAACCTAATGTTCATGAAAATAAAGGTGCAATTTACTTGAAAATTATGTTTAGTATGATACAATGAAACATGTGTAATTGTGTCTTTTGAAAGTCGCGCTGAAGATTTCAGTGCTTTTTTACTGACTATCACATAAATTAGCTTTTGGCTATTTTTTGGAGGTGAGAACAGTGGCACAAAGAATTCCTCAAGAGGTCATCGAGGAAGTAAGACAACGTACGAATATCGTTGATGTCGTTGGACAATATGTTCAATTGAAAAAATCAGGCAAGAATTATATGGGTTTATGTCCGTTTCACGAAGAACGTTCCCCTTCATTTTCAGTAGCAGAAGACAAACAAATCTTTCATTGTTTTGGCTGCGGAAAAGGTGGAACTGTTTTTAATTTTCTGCAGGAAATAGAAGGTATCAATTTTCCAGAGTCAGTACGAAGAGTTGCCGAATTAGAGCAAATACCCGTTAATATCGAATGGGCTAATACAATGGAGTCTGATTCATCGGAAAACTTACAGAATCGAAAACTGATCGAACTGCATAAGAAGGCAGCGGATTTATACCATCATGTTTTGATGAATACGCAAATCGGTGAACCAGCGTTGAATTATCTATTAGAACGCGGTTTAACAAAAGAACTCATCGAAACATTTAAAATCGGATTTGCTCCTCAAAAACGTGATTTTTTAAGTCAAGTATTCCAAAATGAAGAAGTAGCTGAACAGTTATCAAAAGAGTCTGGATTGTTTATTCAACGAGACAATGGTGAGTTTTTGGATCGTTTTTACCAACGCGTCATGTTTCCGATTAATGACGATCGTGGTAATGTGATTGCTTTTTCAGGAAGATTACTTAAAACAGAAGATTTTCCGGGTGATGATATGCCTAAGTACTTAAATAGTCCGGAAACAGTCTTGTTTAATAAAAGAGATACATTGTTTAACTTCGATAAAGCGCGTAAAGAGATCCGCAAAGAGAATACTGTGTTTTTATTTGAAGGATTTATGGATGTTATTGCAGCCTGGCAAGCAGGAATCACTAGTGGTGTTGCTTCTATGGGAACGAGTTTGACTAATGAGCAAATTCGTAAACTTGAACGAGTAGCGAAAGAACTTGTAGTTTGTTACGATGGTGATACAGCTGGAGTAGAAGCGACAAATCGTGCTATTTCCTTATTGAGTGAGCACAGTCGTTTTCAATTAAGTATCGTCAGTATCCCAGAAAAGTTGGATCCAGATGAGTATTTAAGGAAGTATGGCAACGAATCATTTCGTGAGCTCGCGCTACATGGTCGAGAGACCGTCTTTAGTTTTAAGATGCAGTACCATCGTTTGACTAGAAATATGAATAACGAAAAAGAACAACTGGATTATGTGAATGATTTGCTGCAAGAATTGCTATTGGTGCAGTCACCATTAGAGCGAGATCGCTATTTAAATCAATTAGCGCAAGAATTTCAGCTATCCTTTCATTCTTTAGAAGAACAGTTAAAACAGCTAGAAACACAACAACGTTCTACTAAGAGAAGGGAGCGACAGCAACAAGCAACACCGCCGCATCAATCTTACGAGATTGATGACATGCTTGAACCACCAGAAATGTTTGAAGAGGCTGTTGCTACTCCGTCAGTGCAAAATAAACTGCCTTTAACACAAGTAGAAAAAGCAGAACGCACATTGTTGTATCGTCTGATGAATGAACAAAGCGTCAGAAATCAACTGATCCAGCTACCAGAATTTAGTTTTGCTCATGACCAATTCCAAGAACTTTACTTGTTATTAGATAGTTATATGAGTGTTCATTCTGAGTTCTTACTTGCTGATTTTATTGATTATCTAAAAGAAGAAACAATCAAGAAATTAGCAATCGACATTTCTTTACAGACGATTTCAGAAGAAAGTTCTGATCGTGAATTTGCAGATGTCATAAGAGTGATCGGAAATTCCAGCTTGGAAGATCAGATCAAGGAAAAACAACTGCAGAAAAAAGAAGCAGAACGTCTTGGAAACAAGCAGCTTGTGGATGAACTTTCAATTGAAGTTATAAGCTTAGTAAAACAACTGCAAAAAAGTCGTACAGCGTCCTAAGAATATTTTAAGATGATGTATTTGACTATTATTTATATATTTAACCGAATGGAAAAATGAAGGGGGCCTTCTTTCATGGAAAAAGAAACAGAAAAAAAATATGCAGCTGCATTGGCAGCCTTTATCAAAGAAAACAAGCCTAAAGGCAATGTTTTTTATGATGATCTAACAAACAAATTAGCAACGCCGTTTACATTGAATGCCGATGAAATGGAAAAGTTGATCCAAAAAGTTGAAGATGCTGGAATCAGTGTCGTTGATGAAAATGGTGATCCAAGTGAACATAGTCTTAAAAAAGACGCAAAAGTTGCTGAAAAAGCCCAAATGGAAGATTTATCTGCCCCGACTGGTGTTAAAATCAATGACCCTGTTCGTATGTATTTAAAAGAAATCGGACGTGTTCAGTTATTAACTGCAGCAGAAGAAGTAGAATTAGCTCTAAAAATCGAAGAAGGCGATCAAGAAGCAAAACAACGTTTAGCAGAAGCTAACTTGCGTTTAGTTGTTTCGATTGCAAAACGCTACGTAGGACGCGGTATGCAATTCCTTGATTTGATTCAAGAAGGAAATATGGGTCTAATGAAAGCTGTTGAGAAATTCGATTATCGTAAAGGATTTAAATTTTCAACTTATGCCACTTGGTGGATTCGTCAAGCAATCACTCGTGCGATCGCTGACCAAGCTAGAACAATTCGGATTCCTGTGCATATGGTTGAAACAATCAATAAATTGATCCGTATTCAACGTCAATTGCTGCAAGATTTAGGTCGGGAACCAACGCCTGAGGAAATCGGTGCAGAAATGGACTTGCCAACTGAAAAAGTTCGCGAAATCTTGAAAATTGCGCAAGAGCCAGTTTCATTGGAAACACCTATTGGTGAAGAAGATGATTCTCATCTTGGGGACTTCATCGAAGACCAAGATGCAACAAGCCCTGCTGAGCATGCAGCATATGAGTTATTGAAAGAACAGTTAGAAGATGTACTTGATACGTTAACTGACCGTGAAGAAAATGTTTTACGATTACGTTTTGGTTTAGATGATGGACGTACGAGAACATTAGAAGAAGTGGGGAAAGTATTTGGTGTAACCCGCGAACGAATTCGTCAAATCGAAGCCAAAGCACTACGCAAATTACGCCATCCTTCTCGTTCTAAACAACTAAAAGATTTCCTAGAATAAGAAGTTTTTCTTTAAAAAATTTGAACAGCTCTTTTCGATTTCTTTCGGAAAGGGCTGTTTTTAACAATCGTAACAAAAAAGTTAGATAGTACATATTGGAAGAAACGCGATTTTATGGTAGATTAGATTTACGAATGTGTAGAATGTGAGGCGGAATGAATGACGAAACAATGTCCGAATTGCGGAACTGAAATAGACAACCAAGAAAAAGTCTGTCCCGAATGCGGTTATTCCTTTACAGAGAATCAGACAAAAGAAAAAATAGTACCAGAGAATGATAGCTCTAATGATAAAACAGAGGATACTTCTAATTTTTTAAATAAAGAGCAAAATGAAAATATCGAGTGGTCCGAATTAAAAGATATGAGTATTGGCCACGTAATGACGATGTTTAATGAGCAACAACCAGAAGAAAAAAGAACTGAAACATCTGTTGATCCTAAAGAAGAAAAAGGGGAAGAAGCTGAAAAAAAGGCCATTTCCTTAGATAAAAAATCAGATGAAATTACGGATACAGCTGCTTTGGATCAGTATATCAATGAACATAAAAATGATAATCCAATTGAGGAAGTATCTGCTGAAAAAGATGTAGTGGTAGAAACTGATAAAACTCCAGAAAGAGACGATCAATCTGTAAATTCTGGTGAAGAATCAGAATCAAATAACAAAGGACAAGATGAAGTGAAATCAAACGAATCCGATAAAAAAACAACAGAAAATACAGACAAAGAGGCAGATCAAGTAAATAAGAAGACACCAAAAGAAGAAATCACAAAATTTACAAAACCAGAAGATAAAGTGGCAGAAACGAAAGCCATTGGTCCTAAAGCTTTGCCTAGTAATACATCAGAAATTCCTTCAAAAAGTAAAAAACCTGAAGAAATCGAAATGGATGCGGCTCCTATTTTCTTTAAAGATGCAGAAGAAGCTAAATCAGCTAAAGATCAATTTGAAAAGCCAACAGACGAAGTACCTGCACCAAAAGAAACAAAAAAAGAGTCATCAAACACACCAACAAGTAAAAACTATAAAAAAATGTCGATTATTTTAGCGGCAGTCGTTGTACTTGCAGGAGGCTCATGGTTTGCCTATAGTCAGACACAAAAGAAATCAGCAACTAGTGGTCAGGTAACACAAAAACAGGAAAAACTAGCTACACAGACCGAAAAGGAATTGAATAGTTATTTTACAGATGATAAACAACTATTTCTTAAACCAGAAATGGTGAGTGTTAGTTCGAAGACTATCAAAGAAAATTTAGACACACTAAAAGAAGATTCCAGCTATAAAAATCTAGAGTCTCTTTATAAAAAAGTCACGGATAAACAGGCTGCAATTACAAAAGTAAACGAATTATTTGCACAACCAATCATTGATGGAAGTAAATTAAAAGACGTAGCAATTAAAGCTGACAAAAAAGTCGACCTTGCTAAACGTGAAGAAAAAGATGATTTTGACAAATTACTTAATCAAGCCACAGATCAAGCTGTGGACCAGTATGACCAATTACAAAAAGCCAAAGCGGCAGTGGATGTTTTTTATAAAGATAATGAATTGACAGATGCTTTGACAAGAGAAAACTACACTGCAGCAAAAACAGAAGTGGATAAAGTAAAAAGTGATGTGTTACGCAAACCACTGAATGACGCATTAGTTAAAGCAGATAAATCATTGACGGATACCGAAGCGGCAATTGCTTCGCAGCAGCAAGCTATTGTAGATCAAACGCCAACCCAAACAACTCAAACACCTGCTACTGACTACCAAGGAAATAATACACAAACAACGAATGGCGTACAGCCAGATTCAAATACTTTTTCAGCACCTAATGCTCAGGGTGTTTACACAGATCCAGTTTACTCAGTCAATCCAACTGATGTTAGTGATATGAGTAATCCTGCATGGAGTTGGGCACCTGGTATTCAAGAAAAAGTGATTGCAACCTGTATTGAGCGCGGCTATATCACAGCTGGCGGTTATTCTTTACAACCAGCAAGAATCATAAACGGTGAGGGGTATTATAATTTATACGGATCAGACAACCAGTATTTAGTAACAATCAATGCAAAAACGGGTTGGTTCAAAGGAAATGCATCAAGAAATGCAGGAAGATAAAGAAAATCTTTCTGAAAATGAGGGTGGGTCTGAGACATAACTCTTCGAGTTATATCTCAGACCCTTTAAATCCGAATAAATTCTTTTGTCCCAACCTCGTTTTTCTTTCGCGTTAAATAAAAAATCAATGACGATTGATTTCAGTACAAGGAGAACGGTATGGAAAAAAAAGAATATTTAACGTTTAGAGAAGGGGTAAACGCATGTGTACCAACGATTTTAGGTTACTTGGGAATTGGTATTGCTGCAGGAGTAGTTGGTAAAAATGTTGGACTATCACTTGCTGAGATCGCGTTGATGTCGATTTTGGTTTATGCTGGTGGTGCACAATTCATTATTTGCGGTATGTTGGCGATCCAGTCACCGATTTCAGCAATTATTTTCACTACATTTTTAGTCAATTTACGCCATTTTTTGATGAGTATGTCAGTGGCTTCGTATTTTAAGAAAGAACCACTGATCACAAGTATCGGGATTGGAACTCTATTAACGGATGAATCATATGGTGTGCTTATGACAGCCCTAACGAATGAACATCGAGTCAGTTCTGCGTGGACTCACGGGTTGAATATAACAGCCTATTTAACTTGGATCCTTTCAACGGTTTTAGGCGGTTTATTGGGTACCTGGATTCCAGATCCGTATCTATTAGGACTAGATTTTGCTTTGGTCGCAATGTTTGCAGGATTATTTATTTTACAAGTAGATGGACCGATAAAAAAACACACAAAAGAGACCTTGATCGTTTTGGGCACAGTTTGCTTGGCTTTGTATTTATTTATGGGCTTTTTTTCGCCAGAACTTTCTGTTTTATTCGCTACACTTTTAGGCTGTACAGTTGGGATGGTGAATCATCATGAGTAGCAATTATGTTTTACTGACGATTTTAGGATGTTCGATCGTCACTTGGATTCCACGGATTTTTCCCTTTTTGATTTCAAAGCGAGTAGATTTTCCAGAATGGTTTCTTCGATTTCTATCTTATATTCCAATTTGTATCTTGACGGCGCTCTTATTTCAGAGTATTTTAGAAGTTCAGGCAACAGGCTTTCCTAAAGTAAAAACGTTAGAAGCGTTAAGCTGTATTCCTACTTTACTTGTTGCTATTCGGACAAAAGATTTAATGAAAACAGTTGTAGTAGGAATCATTACGATTGCAATATTACGTATTTTTTTAGGCTGAGTGCCAGAAGGAGAAAATTATGAACGAATTATTAGCACAAATTTTTACAGCGTTAGTGATCGATGAAAATGAAAGTCACTATTTTTTACAGAAAAATGGGATTACTTTGCGTTTATCTAAAGAAGAAGGTACGCATGAAATCGGGGAAGCAGTAGAAGGCTTTGGCTATATGAATCAAAAACAAGAACCTGAGATGACAACGATTATTCCAACAGCTCGAATCGGTCAATATGCATTTGGGACTGTAACAGGCACAAGACGTGATTTAGGCGCTTTTGTGGACATTGGTTTGAAAGATAAGGATGTTGTCGTATCTTTAGATGAACTACCTGTAATGCGTGAATTATGGCCTAAAAAGGGCGATCAGCTAATGGTTGCGTTAAAAGTTGATAACAAAGAACGCATCTGGGGCGAATTAGCAGATGAGAAAATCTTTAAAGCCATGGCTAAACCTGGAACAGAAGAGTTAAAAAATGAAAATATCAGCGGGATCGTTTATCGTTTGAAAATGATTGGTTCATTTGTTTTGACCGATGATTTTTATATTGCCTTTATTCATCCTTCAGAACGCTACCAAGAACCTCGTTTGGGTGAAAGAGTAAATGGTCGTGTGATTGGTGTGCGCCCAGATGGTACCTTGAATATTTCTTTAAAACCCCGTGGTTATGAAGCAATCAGTGATGATGCGGCAATGATTTTAACCTTTTTAGAAAGAGCTGCAGATCATAAAATTCCCTTCACTGATAAATCAAATCCGGAAGAAATCAAGCAAACATTCGGTATCAGCAAAGCTCAATTCAAGCGTGCAATCGGTAATTTAATGAAGCAAGGAAGAATCACCCAAGAAGCAGGCTTTACGATTTTAAAAGAAGAGCAACCAGAAAAATAATTGTTTTTTCATTCTAATTGAGAATCACTTGCAAATGTTTCAGAGTTATTTTATACTTATTATAATATAAGGTTAGAATTTATAGTTCTAGATTAAAATTATTATAAATAAGGGGCTGCGTTTATGGATTCTACTGCTGCTTTAAAGAAAACAAAACAACAATTACATGAATCTGGTTTCAAACTGACGCCTCAACGAGAAGCAACAGTTTTGGTATTACTTGAAAATGAAAAAGACCATTTATCGGCAGAAGAAATTTACTTTTTAGTAAAACAAAAAAGCCCTGAAATTGGTTTAGCAACTGTTTATCGAACATTAGAAATTTTAACTGACTTAAAAGTCGTTGACAAGGTAAGTTTTAATGATGGCTTAGCACGTTATGACTTACGTAAAGAAGGAGCAAAGCATTTTCATCATCATCTTTTATGTTTAGAATGCGGCAATATCGAAGAAGTCGAAGAGGATTTATTAGGTGAAGTAGAACAAGTGATCGAACAACGGTATCATTTTATGGTGAAAGATCATCGCTTAACATTCCATGGTATTTGCCAAGAGTGCCAGCAAAAAAAGAAAAATCAACCAACAGAAGAGATTGGTTCTGGATTTTCCATTTCAAACTAGCTAGAATAGTTGAATTTAGAGGGCAGAAATGCTCTCTATTATTTTTCTTTAAAAAAAAAGATTGACAATTCTGAAGGAATCTCATACAATATCTTCAATAAACAATAAAAGTCATGATAAGAATTAGTAAGATAATATAGGTGTACAGAAAGTTGCCGGTTGTTGAGAGGCGCACAAACCTAATGTATCTGAATTCCTCTTTGAACTTCACACCGAATTGAGTAGGCTGTGACGGTCAAGCGCACCCGTTATTGTGCCAGGGTATAATTTTGTACCTGTCAAGTCAATGAGTGCAAACTGATTGTAAACAAAGGTGGTAACACGGATCATTCGGTCTCGTCCTTTTCAGAAATGAAGAGGACGAGGCTTTTTTTTATTGTTTGATTAAAAGAAAAATGAAGGGAAGTTATTGTATGAGTTTTAAATCATTAAGCCAACCAATTAATTTTGAACAAGTCAAATCTTTATCTAAATTGACACCCGCACAAGAGAAAATAAAAGCAGTTCGTGATCAAGAATTAAAAGAAATTATTGAAGGGAAAAATGATAAGATTCTTTTAGTGGTCGGTCCTTGTTCTGCTCATAATGAAGAGGCTGTGATGGAGTATGTCAATCGTTTGGCTAAACTGCAAGAAAAAGTCCAAGATAAAATTTTTATGGTACCTCGCGTTTATACCAATAAACCTAGGACGAATGGCGACGGCTATAAAGGGTTACTACATCAGCAAAATCCAGAGGGAGAAAGTAATTTAATCCAAGGAATTGCTGCTGTTCGTAGTTTGCATAATCGTGTCATCAGTGAAACTGGTTTGACGACAGCTGATGAAATGCTGTATCCTGAAAATCTTGAATTTGTTCAAGATTTAGTCAGTTATATTGCGGTTGGTGCGCGTTCGGTGGAAGATCAGCAGCATCGTTTTGTTGCAAGTGGAATCGATCAGCCAACAGGCATGAAAAACCCAACTAGCGGCAATTTAAAAGTGTTGTTCAATTCACTGTACGCCGCACAACAAAAACAAGAATTTATTTTTAATGGACTTGAAGTTGAATCCAGCTCTAATCCATTGGCCCATGTTGTATTAAGAGGTGGTTTGAATGAATATGGTGAGAATATCCCAAACTATCACTATGAGGATCTGCTAAAAGTGGTGAATCTTTATAAAGCTGGCAGCTACAAAAATCCGTTTATTGTCATTGATACGAATCATGACAATTCTGGAAAACAATATAAAGAACAAATCAGAATCGTCAAAGAAACGTTGTTTAATCGCTCGTGGAATGATGATATGAAGAAATGGGTTCGCGGTTTTATGATTGAAAGTTTTCTAGAAAACGGACGCCAAGAAGCTGATGGAAAAGTTTTTGGACAGTCGATTACCGATCCATGCATAGGCTGGGATGAGACAGAGGAATTAGTGAACTATATTGCAGAACATGCATGATTGATAGATTAAAATAAACCTCTTAGAACTGATAGAATCAGTTCTAAGAGGTTTATTTATTTAATTTAGAAAAGTTATTTTTATAGATTAGCAAATTTTTCTAATAAACGAATCATTTGGCAGGTAAAACCATATTCGTTATCATACCATGCGACAGTTTTAACCAATTGGAAATCACCAGAAGTTGTTACCTCAGTTTGGGTTGGATCAAAAATAGAACCTTCCGTTGTTCCAATGACATCCCCAGAAACGATTTCACGGTCATCATAGCCAAATGATGGGTTATCGATCGTATGCTTCTTGATTGCTTCATTTACTTGATCAGCGGTTACTTTTGTTTTTAAAATAGAGACTAATTCTGTTAAAGAGCCATCGACAACAGGAACACGTTGCGCATGGCCTTGAAGTTTTCCGTTTAATTCTGGAATAACTAAACCAATAGCTTTAGCGGCACCTGTTGAATGAGGAATCGTATTGTCAGCGGCAGAACGAGCAGCTCTTAAGTTGCCACCTTTCACGGGTCCATCTAATAACATTTGAGTAGAGGTATACGCGTGAACAGTCGTCATCGTACCAACTTCAATACCAAACTCGTTATTCAAGAAATAAGCCATAGGGGCTAAGCAGTTTGTTGTACAAGACCCAGCAGAGATTATTTTATCTTCTGGAGTCAACGTGTCATCATTAACATTATAAACAATTGTCTTCATGTCACCAGCTGGTGCTGAAATCACAACACGTTTTGCGCCAGCATCCAAATGAGCCTGTGCTTTTTCTTTAGAAGTATAAAAGCCAGTACATTCTAAAACGATATCAACACCATTTTCTTCTACCCATTTCAATTTGCTGGCATCAGCTTCCGCATAAACTTTTGTTTTTCCACCATCCACTACGATCGAGTCATCAGTTGCAGTAACTTTTCCAGGGTAAGTGCCATGAGTCGAATCAAATTGTAGCAATTGAGCCAACATTGTCGGACTAGTTAAATCGTTGATTGCAACAACTTCAATATCATCGGAAACTTCTTTGATGCGGCGGAACGCAAGACGACCGATCCGTCCAAATCCATTAATTCCTACTTTTACTGTCATATTAAATTTCCTCCTTAAAATCAAATGCTTAATGAGCTGGTAGAGCTTCAACTAAAAATATATTCAAGCGACAAAAATGTAGCGCTAGGCAACGTTTAAAATGAACAGCGTTGTATAATCACGTATTTAAAAAAACGATGACTTACGCTATACTAGTAGCATGAACGTATTTCGGATTTTTGTCAAAAATCTTGTCTTTCAATGAAGAAAAGGAGTTGGGAAAAATGAACAGAAGTAAAGTTGTTGAGTCGCTTCAAATGAATTACCAAGCAATCAAAGAAGGTAAAGGCAAATGGTTTGATAAACGAGTAGCGTACACGATTGCTCGATCATTTGTAGACAAAGAACGTCGTTTCTCAGATGCTGATTATCGTCACATGGAAGAGATACTTAAAGGTGAACTAGGGATGTTTAATGTATTAGTTCAACCAGTTAGAGGTATCTTATTAGGAATGTTATTAGCGAATGGAAAATCAAGAGAGTTGGATATTCATACGTTGATCAAAGATTATCAACGATTACGTGAGGTTGGTTTTCAGGCATCTTCATACTCTTATTTTTCGGCATATTTACTTCAATTTACTGAAACAGCTGAGAAAGAATTTATTGTACGTAGAGGACAAAGTATTTTTGAAGAAATCAAGTCGCATCATTATTTTCTTACTGGTGCCGAGGATGGCACAATTGCAATCGCTTTGGCTCAGCAAGAAAAATTAGAATCATTGACGACAAAACAGGTTGGCGATCTAGTGGAAGATTATTATCAAGCTTTAAATGATCAGGGTTTTCATAAGTCAAATCAACTTCAATTCGCTGCAGCAAATGCTGCTATGCTAACTGGCGAGTTCTCTCTTGAATTGATCGAAGATATCAAGCAGGTCATAGATGAGTTGAAACAATCGGGGCTTCGATTTAGACCTGAATTTTACAATAGTATCGTTACACTGGGTTTTTTGACTACTTTAAAAAAAGTGGATTTTCAAGTTTTAAGGGAGTACTTAGAACTTCTTGAAGAAAAAACAAATTTACGTTTCTATAAGGATTTTCGTCATTCTTTGGCTTTAGGCTTATTGATCCATGAAGAAATGAGTCTGTTGTCTAACGATAATTTGAATATATCTGCATTAACGATCACAATGATAATGGCGCAAGAAGCCAGCGCAGCGGCTGCGGCTATCGCTGTCTCTGTAGCGGCTTCTAATTCTAGTTCATAAAAACGAATTTGGCTAGACAAATTCAGGTTTAACCTTTACAATAAGAAAGGCTTTCAAACAGATAATGTTATTGAAAAGCGAAACCATACAAACTACTAGAACTGTAAAAAATGTAAAACCTGAAGAAATGGTGAGATAGGTTTCTTTTATTTTCGGATATGAAACACTTTATCCCAATTTCTTTAAGATAGGAGGACAAAATATGTCCATGTTTTTAGATCAGGTAACAATCGATGTCAAAGCCGGTAAGGGCGGAGACGGAATGGTTGCCTTTCGTAGAGAGAAATATGTACCAGATGGCGGACCTGCCGGAGGAGATGGAGGTCAAGGCGGAGATGTGATTCTTGTTGTAGAAGAAGGATTACGTACTTTGATGGATTTCCGTTTTAATCGTCATTTTAAAGCACAACCTGGTGAAAATGGGATGAGTAAAGGGATGCATGGCCGTGGTTCAGAAAATACCTTTGTAAAAGTTCCGCCAGGTACAACGGTTCGTGATGCTGAGACAGGTACGTTGATCGGAGATTTGATTGAAAATGGTCAAACACTGACTGTAGCTAAAGGCGGCCGAGGCGGCCGAGGCAATATTCGTTTTGCTTCTGCTAAAAATCCAGCACCTGAAATCGCTGAAAATGGCGAACCAGGTCAAGAAAGAAAAATCGAATTAGAATTGAAAGTTTTAGCTGATGTTGGTTTAGTTGGTTTCCCATCTGTTGGAAAATCTACTTTGCTATCAGTTATTTCATCCGCTCGTCCTAAAATTGGTGCTTATCATTTTACTACATTAGTTCCTAACCTTGGAATGGTGTCAACAAGTGATGGACGAAGCTTTGCTGCAGCAGATTTACCAGGATTGATTGAAGGGGCATCTCAAGGTGTTGGCCTTGGAACACAGTTTTTGCGCCATATCGAGCGGACTAGAGTTATTCTACATGTAATCGATATGAGTGGCATGGAAGGACGCGATCCTTATGAAGATTATCTAGCAATTAATAAAGAGCTAGCGTCTCATAACATGCGTTTGATGGAACGTCCACAAATCATCGTAGCAAATAAAATGGATATGCCAGAAGCAGAAGAAAATTTGAAGAAATTCAAAGAAAAAATCGAAAAAGAACGGACAGATGAGTATGCAGATCATCTGCCGATTTTCCCAATCTCTGGTGTTTCACGTAAAGGAATCGAACCTTTGCTTAACGCAACAGCTGATTTGATCGATGTAACGCCAGAATTCCCATTATATGAGGAAGAAATCGTGGAAGATACTGTTCATTATGGTTTCCAACCTGAAGGACCAGAATTTACGATCGACCGTGATCCTGATGCTACATGGGTTCTATCTGGAGATTCGCTGGAAAAATTATTCCAAATGACTAACTTTGAACACGATGAAAGTGTTATGCGATTTGCACGTCAATTACGTGGTATGGGAATCGATGAAGCATTACGAGCTCGTGGAGCGAAAGATGGAGACATCGTTCGCATCGGAGAATATGAATTTGAATTTGTAGAATAAAAGAGTAAATGCAACAAGAGAGCTGATGAATTCATCGGCTCTTTTTTTGTTTATAGTGATTTTTAGCAATCAAAAGGAAACGAAACAACTTCAACAGGAATCGATAGGTATAAAGTATGGTGTGATAGTTAATGTTGGAGTAAAAAACAAAATAAAAAACTATTTAGGTGTTTTTTTCTTTTTGGCTTTAAGGTTCATTTATGTTTCCTTTTATATAATAAATTCAGTCAAAGGAGGAAATAAAATGGTTAAACTAAAAAATAGTTTTCAAAGAAAAGAAAAAAAATATGCATTGACTAATACGATGTATCATCAATTGAGAGAAAAATTAAAATCCTATATGCAAGAAGACGAATATGGATTACATACAATCATTTCTATTTATTTTGATACACAAGATTATGAGATGATTCGACAATCGATAGGAAAGCCAGTCTACAAAGAAAAATTCAGGATCAGAAGCTACGGCATTCCCCAAGAAGAGTCGACTGTTTTTCTTGAAATAAAAAAGAAAGTTAGTGGTGTCGTATATAAAAGAAGGGTTGCTTTGTCTTATCAATCGGCGAAAAGTTATATCCAAAAGCCACATTCCGTTAAGTTGAAAACGACTAAAGACCAACAAATCAAACAGGAAATTGATTGGTTAGTCGCACGCAAAAGATTAGAACCTAAAGTGATGATTGCATATGATCGGCGAGCATTATTTGACTCAGAAAACGAAGATTTTCGGATTACTTTTGATTTTAATATCCGTTATCGAGAAGAACAATTAACCCATACGTTAGATGATCAAGGTGAAAGAGTAGCACCAGAGATTGATGTTTTAATGGAAGTAAAGGCCTTAGGCGCTTATCCAATCTGGTTTTCAGAAATTTTAGCAGAGCTTGACATTTATCCAACATCATTTTCAAAATATGCTCAAACATATCAACGTTACTTATATTGCAAAGGAGATTTTCAGTATGTTGTCTAGTTTATTAGTAGAAAGTTCAGTTGATTTGTCATTCAAACAACTTTTAGTTTGTATTGTTACGTCGGTTTTATTAGGTCTTTTAGTGGCCTGTGTTCATATGTATAGAAATGTTTATAGTAAAAACTTTGTGATTACTTTAGCTGTTTTACCTGTCTTAGTTCAATTGGTTATTATGTTGGTCAATGGTAATTTAGGTACAGGGGTCGCCGTTTTAGGAGCGTTTAGTTTAATCCGATTTCGTTCAGTGGCAGGCGGTGCTAGAGAAATTACTAGTATCTTTTGGTCGATGGGGATTGGTCTTGCTACAGGAATGGGCTATGTCGGCTATATTGCTTTATTTTCTATGATTATTGCGCTGTTTTTACTACTTTTAAATACGATTCATTTTGGTGAAAAGCAAAAAGTAGCGGAACGGGAAGTGAAAATCACGATTCCAGAAGATTTAGATTATCCAGGATTATTTGATGACTTATTTCAGGAATACACATACTCTGCTAATTTAGATTCAGTGAAAACAACCAATATGGGCAGTTTATACGAACTACGTTATCGAATCACGCTAAAAGATAGTCAGATGGAAAAAGAATTAATGGATGCTATGCGTGTGAGAAATGGCAACTTAACAATTGTTTCAGGGAAAGTTTCAACAAATAGAGAAGAATTGTAGGTGGATATAATGAAAAAAACGAAATTTGGTGTCGCCGCTTTAACGATTTTACTCATTCTATTTACTGGATGTGCAAAACAAGCAACGAGTACAACAACTGCAACTTCGAAAAGTAAAGAACAAGTTGTTACGGTTCAGGAAGCAAAAAAATCATCTGAAAATAGATATGGCGATTATGACGAAGAAGATTTTGATGAAAGTTACGATGAAAATACAGCGACAAAAATTGAATTAAAAGACTCTGGAAGTAAAATAGATGGATCAGGTGTTTCTGAAAAAGATAATACCATTTCAATTACTGCAGGTGGGACGTACATTTTATCAGGAAATTACAAAGGGCAAATAAAAATCAATGCTAATGAAGAAACGGTTCATTTAGTGTTGGATAATGTTTCAATAACTAATAATTCATCTTCAGCAATCTATATTGAACAAGCAAAAAAAGTAATCACAACTTTAGCAGAAGGTACAAAAAATAGTCTTTCAGACGGCAGCAATTATACGTTTGCTTCAGCAGATGAAACAGAACCAGATGCTACTTTTTTTAGTAAAGACGACTTAACGATAAATGGTACTGGAACTTTAGAAGTTACTGGCAATTATAGTAATGGTATTCGCAGTAAGGACGATTTAGTTATCACTAATGGCACCCTGAATGTTACCGCCAAAAATAATGCAATCAAAGGCAAAGACTCCGTATCGATTGCAAATGGAACCTTCTCTTTAAAGACCACAGAAGGCGACGGTATTCAAGCAAATAATAGCACAGACGCAGACAAGGGCTGGATCGCAATAGATGGCGGAACATTTACGATTCAATCAGGCAATGATGGAATTCAAGCGGAAACGAATTTATCAATTGCGAAATCTGATATCAAGATACAAACTGCTGAGGGTTACGATGATCAATCAATTGATACAACAACAAGTTACAAAGGATTAAAAGCTTCCGGAAATATCATTGTAGATGATGGAACCTTTGATTTAAACACGGCTGATGATGCAATTCACTCAAATGCGGTGGTTACGATTAATAACGGGACCTTCACATTAGCAAGCGGTGATGATGGTATCCATGCAGATACAGATTTACTGATCAATAAAGGGAAGATAACGGTTAGTCATTCTTATGAGGGATTGGAAGGTGCGACTGTAACGATCAACGACGGCGATATTTCTGTAAATGCATCAGATGATGGCATCAATGCAGCTGGCGGTAGCTCTGGTGAAGAAGAGCAGGAAGGACAATTCGGTGCAGATTCATTTGGTGAACCTGGCGGTGGACAGCCAGGTGGTGGCGGAGATAGTACTAAATTTATAGAAATAAATGGTGGGACGACCTATGTAAATGCAGATGGTGATGGGATCGACAGTAACGGAGATGTTCGGATGACTGCAGGTACGCTAATCGTAAATGGCCCAACTGATGATGGCAATGGAGCGCTTGATTACGATGGAACCTTTACAATGGATGGCGGAATATTTGCTGCAAGCGGTAGTTCTGGGATGGCAATGAGCACTAGCGATGCTTCTTCTCAAGCAGCACTGAGTCTTTACTTTGATGATACTCAAAAAGCAGGTACTTTGGTCAATCTTAAAAATGCTGCAGGAAATACGATTATGTCATTTGCACCGGAGAAGGATTTTTCTCATATCGCAATCAGTTCACCAGATCTAAAAGTTGGTGAAACAGTGACATTATCAACAGGTGGGAAAGATTCTGGGACAACGAAAAATGGTTTGTACAGCAAAGGAAGCTATTCAGATGGTACAGAACTGACAAAAATTTCAATCAATAACATCTTAACATCAGTTGATCAATCTGGCACAGAAGTCACAGGCAATCAAATGGGTGAAGGGCCAGGCGGTCAACCACCTAGATAATTGATTTTCATTGCTTTAATGACTAGTTTATTGATAGAATAAGGATATCAAATAGAACGAGGTGGTCGTATGTCCAAACGAGTTATTATTATGCATTTTGAAGTAGAAAGCCAAGCTTACCAAGCATTTTCAGAAATAAAAAAATTGTATGCTGAGAAAAAAATAAAAGGCGAACAAATGGCAGTGGTAACCCATGTAAACGATGGGGTTCATCAGTTTAAAATTGATGATTTCCTTGATTTTACAGGCAATAATCATACAGCAAAGAATAGTATGATCGGGATGCTGATCGGTATACTAGGTGGTCCTTTAGGCATTCTACTGGGCTGGTTTGCAGGAAGCATATTCGGAGCTTCTCAAGATGCCAAAGAAATCCAAGGTGCCCAAACAGTCTTTGAACATGTAACGAAGCAAATCGGTGATGGGGAAACGGGCTTGATCTTGATTGCTGAAGAAGACGACAATCGCCCATTAAACCAATTGATCATGAACGAATTAGGTGGGGAAATCACTCGTTTAGACTTTGAAGATGTGGAAAAAGAAATAACAGATGCCAAAGATGTAGAAAAGGAAACAACAGATTCAGCAAAAAAATCTTGGCAAGATAAAAAACAAGATTCAAATGAAAAAAACGAAAATTAATCGATAATTAATGGTAAAATGAATAAATAAATAAGCTAGAAGACGTGACAAAGAAATTATTTCTCCTCGTCTTCTTTTTTTGATTATAAGGATGTGAAAACAAATGCTGAAAATACTATTAGTAGAAGATGACGAAATCCTATCAGACAGTATTTTAGAAATTTTATCTGAAATCGGTGAAATCGTTCAAGTTTATGATGGAGCAGAGGCGTTATATGAGGGCGAACGAGGGATTTATGATCTGATCGTGCTAGATTTGATGTTGCCTTCAATGTCTGGTGAGCAAGTCTTAACAGCTTTAAGAAAGAAAAATATCTATACGCCAGTTTTGATTTTAACCGCCAAAGATGCGTTACAAGATAAAGTGAATGGCTTTAAAAATGGGGGCGATGATTATCTAACGAAACCATTCCATCGAGAAGAATTATTACTACGTGTCCAAGCTCTAGCACGTCGCTCATTAGGGATGAATGGTAAAAATGAGTTAGTTGTTAATGAGTTGTGTTTGGATCTTGATAATCGACAAGCTAGTTTTAAAGGAAATGAACTCACACTTCAAGGCAAAGAATTCGACTTATTACATTATCTAATGCAAAATCAGGGACGAATCATCACCAAAGATCAATTGTTCGATCGAATTTGGGGATTTCAATCAGACACGACGTTAACCGTGGTCGAGGTTTATATGAGCAACCTTAGAAAGAATTTAAAACCCTTTGGAATTGATCGCTGGATCAAAACCCTGCGTAATGTTGGCTATCTTTTTGAAGTGCCTGAAGGGGATGGAGCATGAATAAACAACTAAGCAAAAAACAAAGATTTAATTATTTCTTGATAAACTTAATTTCATTTGCAAGTATTTTTCTGATCTTGGGTTTGATCGTTTTTCAGCTAGTACAAACCTCCATTTACCAAACAGTGGACCATGATTTACAACGACTTGCGGAGGATCAAAAATTTTTACAACATCAACTGATACAGACTGAACGATCACAGGGGAATTCCCCTCAATTAGGTAAATTTGATACGCCACCACCCAATAATTTTCAACAGCAAGTGATTCTTTGGTCGAAAGACGGTGAAATACTGAATGAAGCCGAGTTAGGATCTCGTTTTTATGATTTTCAAAATTTAAAATTATCAACTGATAATTTACGTAAAATCAGTAGTATCCAAACTAAAGACAGCAATGATCGTTCGTTGCAATTCCGCTCGATCACTCTACCTATTGAAAATCAAGATCAAGTCGCTTACATCCAACTGCTAGTAAATACCGATCCAATCAAAGGAACCGTGGAACGGTTTAAGCAAATACTGATCATCTGTATGATTATTTTTGGTTTATTATCGATTGCTCTAAGTTATTTTCTTTCTAAGTGGTTTATGAAACCTATCTTGATTTCTTGGGAAAAACAACAAGAATTTGTTGAAAATGCTTCTCATGAGTTAAGAACACCACTAACAATCATTCAAGCCAAGCTAGAAAAGTTATTTACTAAACCAAACCATACGATTTTAGAAGAATCCGAAACGATCGCTCTTTCACTAGACGAAGTTCAGCGTTTAAGCCAATTGACAAGCGATTTACTCTTACTGGCTCGTTCAGATTCCAATTCTCTGACCTTAGAAAAAGAAGCTGTTAAAATCAATACCTTTTTGAATACAGTTCTTTTACCTTATCAAGAATTAGCTTTAGCTGAAGAAAAAGAATTTGTCATCGATTTAGGTGAAGATCAGCAACTATTTTTCGATAAAAAAAGAATTCACCAATTAATGATCATTTTATTGGATAATGCACTGAAATATACCGCACCTGGCGAGAAAATAACTGTTTTTTCAAGTGTTAAAAATAATGAATGGTTAATTAAAATCAGTGATACAGGTATCGGTATCGATGAGGAGAAAAAAGCAGCAGTCTTTGAACGTTTCTATCGTGGAGAAGAATCTCGTAATCGTAAAACGGGCGGTTACGGCATTGGTCTTGCTATTGCTAAATGGATCGTGGATGAACATCAAGGGGAAATCAAACTAACGGATACCACGCCAAAAGGAACCACTGTTATTTTGCGTTTTCCTGTAAAATAAATATTATTTGCTAAAGCGGCAACTTTCTTCTAAAATAAAGAAGAAGTTTAAGGAAAGTTAGGTAGACCATGGAATTACAATTTTTAGGTACAGGAGCTGGAGTTCCAGCAAAACATCGTAACGTAAGTAGTATTGCTCTAAAATTATTAGACGAAAGAAATGCAGTGTGGTTATTTGATTGCGGCGAAGGGACACAACTACAAATTTTAAAAAGTAATATTCGTCCCAGAAAAATCGAAAAAATTTTTATTACCCATTTGCATGGCGATCACATTTTTGGCTTGCCTGGTTTATTAAGCAGTCGCTCGTTCCAAGGTGGAAATGAGAAATTAGAAATTTACGGACCAGCTGGTATTGCGGATTTCGTAAGGACAGCGCTAAAAGTTTCGCAGACGCGTCTTTCATATGATTTAACGTTTATTGAAATCAAAGAAGGCGTTGTATTTTCCGATAAGCAATTCACCGTGACGTGTAAGCTATTAGATCATGGTATTGTGAGCTTTGGTTATCGCATTGTAGAAGCCGATCATGAAGGCGAATTACAAGTCGATAAATTAGCTGCTTTAAATATTCCCTCAGGTCCAATTTACGGCAAAATCAAGCGTGGAGAATCTGTAGAATTACCAGATGGACGCATAATCAACGGAAAAGACTTTGTAGGTGAAAAAAAAGAAGGCAGAATTGTTACGATTCTTGGTGATACGAGAAAGACACCAAATAGTGTATCGTTAGCAGAAAATGCGGATATCTTAGTGCACGAGAGTACATTCAACAAAGAGGAAGAAAAAATGGCTAAAGCTTATTATCATTCCACAAGTCATCAGGCAGCACAAGTTGCGTTGAAAGCCCAAGTGGAAAAACTAATATTGACACATATCAGTGCTCGTTATTTAACTGGCGATATTATCCAATTAGAAAATGAAGCCAAAGAGATTTTTCCTAACACAAAAATCGTGAAAGATATGGAAATTGTGGAGATTCCATTTAAAGCTGAGTAAGGAGGAGTTAGGATGTATAAAGGACAAGATTTGACGGATAAAGTAGTTGTAGTAACTGGTGGATCAGCAGGTTTAGGCGAACAAATTTGTTATGAAGCCGCAAAAAAAGGGGCAATCGTAGTTGTTTGTGCTAGAAGAATCAATCTGATCGGCAAAGTAAAGGAAACGTGTGAAGAACTAAGCGGAAAAACAGCATTTTCTTTCCAATTAGATATTTCAGATCCAGAAAATGTAGAGACTGTTTTTGAAAAAATCGAAGCAGAAGTTGGGCCAATCGATGTGTTGGTCAATAATGCTGGTTTTGGTATTTTTGAAAATTTCGTAGATATTGATTTAGCTGTTGCTAGAAATATGTTTGAAGTGAACGTTTTAGGTATGATGGTCTTCACTCAAAAAGCTGCGATCCAGATGGCCGAAAGAGGGACTGGACATATCATTAATATCGCATCTATGGCTGGAAAAATGGCCACAGCAAAATCAACTGTTTATTCTGCAACAAAATTTGCAGTTTTAGGTTTTTCTAATGCGTTGCGTTTAGAATTAAAACCCTTAGGTATTTCTGTTACAACGGTCAATCCAGGACCTATTCAAACAGAGTTTTTTGATAAAGCTGATCCGTCAGGTGACTACTTAGCCTCTGTAGATTTGTTTGTTCTGGAGCCTAATAAGTTAGCGAAAGAAATTGTAAATGCCATGGGAACTTGTAAACGAGAGATAAATCGTCCACGGATGATGGAAGGTGCATATCGATTATATACGTTATTCCCACATTTAGGAGATCTATTAGCTGGCGGTATATTGAACAAAAAATAATTTATTTAATTGTGCGGGCTAGTCTATCGGAAAAAAAGCACCTCAGTCATAATTTTCTATTTTTCTGTTGAGACTGAACGAGCCTACTACATTTTTATAATCAGGAGGAAATAAAACATGAAAAATCAGTGGCGTGTCGTTATCGGTCTTGTTTTAGTACTAATCGTTGTCATTTTTGCAGTGTTAAACAATCAAACAGTCCCTGTTAGCTTTGGTTTTGCGAAAATCTCTGGTCCATTGATCCTTATTATTCTGGGATCGGCAATCGTTGGTGCATTGATTGGTCTTTTAACGTCAACAACAACGATGTGGAAACAGAAAAAACAATTGAAGGAATTACAAAAGGATATCGACGTTTATAAAAACGATGCAGATAAATTAGCGCAAGAAGAAATCGAAAAAGTAAAACGATCATATGAGAATCAGTTAGCTGAATTACAAGCAAAATACGATGCAGCAGCAGCTCAAGCACCTATCTCACCAGTTGCCGATACAGAGCCTGTCGGCAGTCGTGTCGATCATTTTACAAAACCAAGAAGTAGTGAAGAAGAAATATAAAGCTGAAAAAGCAAAGATAAAGCAGAAACAGTTTATCTTTGCTTTTTAATTTGTTGATTTTTAGGATACTTTCTTTAGTTTTCCCATCGTATTTGATATAATTACTTGGTTAGGAGTGACGTCGTGAAAAAAGCAAAATATACATGGCAATTACGGGAAAAAACAGAATTGCCAGAAGAATTTTCAACTATACTAACAAATGAACAGATCAATCCTTTACTAGGCCAAATTTTATGGCATCGTGGCATTCAGTCCAAAGAGGCGTTGGAAACATTTTTACGTCCTACCGTTGAAAATCTTTATGATCCTTTTTTAATGCATGATATGGAAAAAACTGTCACAAGGATTCAAAATGCTGTATCCCAAGGTGAAAAAATCTTGGTTTACGGAGATTATGATGCAGACGGTATTACAAGTACCACAGTTATGAAAGAAGCAATCGAACTGATTGGCGGAGAAGTAGAGTACTTCTTGCCTAACCGATTTATTCAAGGTTATGGACCAAATCTAGCTGTGTTTAAAGAACAAATCGAAAATGGCGTCCAATTGATCATCACGGTGGATAATGGTGTAGCAGGGCATGAAGCTATCAATTATGCAACAGAACAAGGTATTGATGTTATTGTAACAGATCACCATGAACTACCACCGGAATTACCAAACGCGTTTTCAATCATTCATCCAAAGCATCCACAAGGGCACTATCCTTTTGGAGAATTAGCTGGGGTAGGGGTTGCTTTTAAAGTTGCAACAGCTTTACTAGGAGAACTACCTGCTGAATTTCTTGATTTAGTTGCAATTGGTACAATTGCCGATTTAGTTTCACTGACAGATGAAAATAGAGTGCTTGTCAAAATGGGACTGGAAATGATTCAAACTGGTGAAAGAATCGGCTTAGATATCATGATCCATCTAGCTGAACTTAAAAAAGAGGCTATTAGTGAAGAAAATATCGGCTTTACGATAGCACCTCGATTGAATGCATTAGGTAGATTAGGAGATGCGACTCCTGGTGTAGAATTAATGACAACATTTGATGAAGAAGAAGCAGAGCGAATCGCAACATATATCAACAGTCAAAACGATGAACGCAAAGAAATCGTTGCGAACATCACTAAAGAAGCTTTTGAACTTATTGATCCAACTGATCCAATTCATATCGTTGCAAAACAAGGCTGGCACGAAGGCGTTCTTGGGATTGTTGCCGGAAGAATCATGCAAGATACTGGGAAACCGACGATCGTCCTTACAATCGATGAAAAAAACGAATCAGCTAAAGGATCCGGCCGTAGCGTCTCAGCGTTAAATTTGTTTGATGCATTAAGTGAAATTCGTGAGGAGTTTACTCACTTTGGAGGTCATCACATGGCTGCCGGTATGACATTGCCCGTGGCCAATATCGCTAAAGTAAAACAACATCTAATCCATTATCTAGAAATAAACCAAATCGACTTGTCTCAAGGACAAGAGCTGTTGATCGATGAGTCATTAAAAGTTGAAGAAGCAACGATTCCATTTATTCAGCAATTAAAAATTCTTGCACCGTTAGGAACAGATAATCCTGTACCTAATTTCTTATTTGAAGATGTCTCAGTTGAGCAAAGCCGTCAAATCGGAGCAGATAAAAGTCATCTGAAATTTCAAATAAGTCAAGGTGGCACTAAATTAGATGCGATTGCCTTTCAAATGGGCAATCAAGTAGATGAATTTGGGCAAGGAACAACGAATATCGCAGGACAATTGTCGATCAATGAATGGAATGGAAATAAAAAACCGCAACTGATGGTCAGTGATTTTTCAGTAGATGGTGTTCAATTATTCGATTTGCGAGGAAAAAATGCTCGTCAAAAGGAAATACCTTCAGCAAATACGCTATATATTTATTTTAGTGCAGATAGCCAAAAATTGATTGATGATCAAACCAGTCATCAGCATTTGTTTACCACAGTTGCTGAAGCCGTAGCAACGATCGAAGCAACGAATAGCCAGCAACTTGTTTTTGTCGACTGTCCTGATGATATTGATTTATTAAAACAAATCACACAAGCTGGAAAAATCGAGCGTGTTTACATGATGGGAATATCTCAAGAAGAGGCCTATTTAAATGGAACAGGAACAAGAGAACAATATGCGCAACTATACAAATTTGTGAGACAACAAGAACAAGTAGATGTTCGTTATAAGCTAAATGTTGTAGCTCAACATTTAAAAATACAAGAAAAGCTATTAATTTTTATGATTCAGGTGTTTTTTGATCTAGGATTTGTTACAATAGAAAACGGTGTTTTAAGAAAAGTTGAGAGTCCTGAAAATCATCCATTAACGGAAAGTAAGGTCTATCAAACTCGCTTAAAAAGAATCAAAACAGAAGAGTTTTTGCTATACAGCGATCGTGAGACATTACAAAAATGGCTGTGGCAAGAGGAGGAAGTATAAAAAATGGATTTAAAAGATTATATTGCTAGTATTCCAGATTATCCAGAAAAAGGCGTTATTTTTAGAGATATCTCACCGTTGATGGCAAATGGTGAAGCGTATCGTGAAGCAACAAAACAAATCGTTGATTACGCAAAAGAAAAAAGAATCGATATGGTCGTAGGTCCTGAAGCACGCGGCTTTATCGTAGGATGTCCTGTGGCATATGAGTTAGGTGTTGGTTTTGCTCCTGTCCGTAAAAAAGGGAAGTTACCTCGTGAAACAATCGAAGTAACCTATGATTTAGAATACGGTACAGATACATTAACGCTTCATAAAGATGCGATCATTCCAGGGCAACGAGTATTGATTTGTGATGATCTATTAGCAACAGGTGGTACAATCAAGGCTACTATCGAATTGATTGAATCCCTTGGTGGAATTGTTGTAGGCTGTGCATTTCTGATTGAATTGATGGACTTACATGGACGCGACAAAATTACTGGATATGAAATCGTTACATTGATGGAATATTAAAAAAGATCTTTACTCAGGATTTTATCCAGGGTAAAGATCTTTTTTTATTTGTTTTGCGGAAAAATTATTTCTATTTTGATTTATGGATATTTGCGATATACATAATGTTGATGTTCATTTTTCTTTTTTGTATGGGAATATCTTTTCTCATCCCACAGCATGAACCATATAATAAATAGAGGGCTAACAATAAGTAATGCGGACTGTAACCCTAATGTTCCTAAGAAAATACCAATAATCAATACAACAAATAATAACCCGCCACGACGAACTGCTTTCATTCTTAATCACCTCATAATTTTTATCGAACAAACGTTTGTATAGTTATTATACGAATGTTTGTTCGGTTTGTAAAGAGATAAATATAAAAAAAGGTACTTCTTTTTGATCAATCAAAAAAAAAGTACCTTAAAACCTTTATATATAAGGGTTTTATAATATTTTAAGTATAAAGTAAAATTGAAAAGAACATGAAGCCAGCTCCCAACATGACGAACAAGTGCCAAACCACATGCATAAAGCGAACACTTTTCAAGCTATAAAACGCAGCACCTAATGTATAGGAAACGCCTCCTGCAACTAATAATGCAATACCTATAGGACCTAAAGAGTCGTATAATGGTTTTGCAGCAGTAATACAAAGCCAACCCATAATAATATATATGATAGTAGAAACGTTTTTAACTGTTTCTTGTTTATGTAGTGTCAAAGATTTATATACAACACCGCTGATTGCCATCACCCAGATAAGCACGAACAATAACCAGCCAAGCCAGCCTTTGATACTTAGTAAACAAAATGGAGTATAACTTCCAGCAATCAATAAGAAAATTGAACTATGATCAAAAACTTGGAAAACTTTTTTTGCTCTAGTGAAAATCAAACTGTGAAATAAGGTCGAAGCTAAAAATAAGAGAACTAGAGTTGAACCGTAAATAGCATAGGAAACAACATGAACAGCTGAACCAAGTCGCGCACCTTTAACGAGTAGAATCACTAATCCTGCAATACTTAATCCAGCCCCAATCCCGTGAGTCACTGCATTAAGAACCTCATTTAAAATCATATATTTTTTGGAGAATTTTACTTTTTCCAAGAAATCAACTTCCTTCATTTTAATTTGGTGAAAAATAATTCTTTGTCTGTTATAATAAAAACAGACATTTAAGCCTCAAAAGTATTTTACCACGAATTGAGGTTGTTTTTAAAGAAAGAGTGATAAAATTATGACAAATGTTAAAATTGTGACTGATTCTTCTTGCACAATGCTGAAAAGTGTACGCGATGATTTGGATATTCAAATGATGCCTTTATCTGTGATGATCGACGGCGTAGTGTACGCTGATGACGATCATTTAGAAGGCGAACAATTTATGGAATTGATGAGTACAGCAAAAGCATTACCTAAGACGAGCCAACCGCCAATCGGTGAATTTGTGGAACTATATGACCGCTTAGGTGCTGATGGCAGTGAAGTAATTTCGATTCATATGACAAAAGGCTTGAGTGGTACGGTAGAAGCAGCTAGACAAGCTGGAAATCTAAGTTCTGCTAATGTTACTGTAATCGATAGTGATTTTACTGACCAAGGCTTATCCTTTCAAGTGATTCAAGCAGCCAAACTTGCTAAAAATGGTGCAAGTGTTCCTGAAATTTTAGCTGAAATCAATCATGTCAAAGAGAATACGAAGCTATTTATTGGAATATCTACACTAGACAATCTAGTTAAAGGTGGCCGGATCAGCCGAGCAACTGGACTTTTATCCAGTATTTTTAATATGAAAGTAGTCATGGATTTCGACCATACAGAACTGATTCCAGTTGCTAAAGGTCGAGGAATGAAAACATTCAATAAATGGTTTGATGAACTAAAAAATGAATTAAGCACTTTGTCAAATGTTCGCCAAATCGGTATTTCTTATGCAGATGGATTAGAGTTAGCGAATGGATTTAAAGAAGGTCTACAAGCACTATTCCCTGATATGGAAATTCCTGTATTGCATACAAACCCTGTAATCGCAACGCATACGGGTAAAGGTGCTTTTGCTATCATGTACTATACAGACTGAGTTTTGAGCAGATCAAACTGATCTGCTTTTTTTAATAAAAAATTTTATAAATTTTACTGTACAAATGGACTTAAAATAGAGATAATTTACTTTATTAGAAATAAAAAAGCCAAATACTGTAGATCAATGAATTATTGAGTTCTTCGTGATTTACAGCAAAGGAAGGGATACAATGAAATTATTTTTCAAAAAAAATTGGTCAAGCTTTGCCCTCTTTTTCGTCACAATCATTGGCGTTTTTTTACTATTGATGGTGGCTGTTCCTAAAGCTAAACCGATTTTAGGCTCTGGGACAACGCAAATAGCGAAAAGTGAAACAAAAGAGGTGATTCACTACACCGCAATTGGAGATTCGTTGACAGAAGGAATTGGTGATTTAACGAATTCAGGTGGATTCGTTCCTTTAGTAGCTAAGGATTTGCAGGAGGAGTACCATTTAAATGGTGTCCAAACTGATAACTTTGGTAAAAATGGTGATCGTAGTGATCAAATTCTTAAGCGAATCAAAAAAAATAAAGAGATTCAAGAGGGCTTAGCTTCAGCAGATATCATTACGTTGACGGTCGGCGGGAATGACTTAATGAAGGTGATTAAGGGAGACGTATTTCGTTTAACTAAAAATTCATTTGAGAAACCACTGAAAAATTATCAAAAAGAAGTAGAAAAACTACTTGCAGAAATCCGCAAATATAATGTAGATGCACCCATCTATGTTCTAGGAATTTACAATCCATTTTATCTTTATTTTCCTGATATTACAGAAATGCAGGAGATAGTAGATAGTTGGAATGACGGAACTGAAGACATTGTTAAAGCAGAAAAAAATGCCTATTTTATTCCGATCAATGACTTGCTTTATAAGGGAGCAGGAGATGAAGTAGGGATCGTCAGCAGTGAAGATATAGCTTCTGGCACAGCATCAAGTAGTGAGCAAGATATCAAAAACAATGCGTTGTATGAAGAAGACCACTTTCATCCCAATAATTTAGGGTATCAAATCATGGCAAGCACCGTTCGGGACGAAATGGTAAAAACGCAAGATAAATGGCTAAAAAAAGGAAGTGAGTGATACAAATGATCAATGAACCTGAAGAAAAAAAAGAAGTGAAGAAAACAAATAAACGCAGAAAAAAAGCTCCTGAAGCAAAAAAAACAATCAATCATTGGAAAGTAGCTTTCATTGTTTTGATTGCACTAATTATCGGAAGTGTGGCATTTGTATTTGTAAGAGTCACTCAAGTTCGTGAACCAAACTATAAACCTGTTCCAGAATTAGTGGAAAAAGACGGAACACCTGTCATAGCGGTACAATCAAAGAAAAAACAAATTAATGCATTGATCGATTTTTATCTTAGCGATTTCCAAAAAGGATCAGACATCACCTATAAATTCTATCTAGAAAACGAAGCGATGTTAAATGGTACTTTTAAAGTCCTTGGACATCCGATTCAGTTTTATCTTTATTTTGATCCTTATGTAATGGATAATGGCAATGTACAATTAAAAGCAAAAAGCTTATCTATTGGAACCTTGGGCTTACCAATGAAAGAAATCCTAAAATTTGTCCAAAGAGATTACAAATTACCGAACTGGGTAGAAGTAAATCCAGATGATAGCACTGTTTTACTACGTTTAGATCAGTTTAGAATGCAAAACGGGTTGTTTATACGAGCAGAAAAAATCAATTTAGTGGACGATGATATTCGTATGAATATTTACTTGCCAAAAGATAGTAATGACACAACGACAGACAAAAAGGAGGAGTCAAATTGAGCGAAAAAGCAATTTTTGCCGGCGGCTGTTTTTGGTGTATGATCCAACCCTTTGATACGCAGCCTGGTATCCACTCAGTCACTTCTGGCTACACAGGTGGACATGTTGCTGACCCTACGTATGAACAAGTGTTAAGTCATACGACAGGTCACACTGAAGCCGTTGAGATTCAATTTGATCCAGCAATAATGCCTTACGAGAAATTAGTTGAAATTTACTGGCAACAGACAGATCCAACTGATGCGTTAGGTCAGTTTGAAGACCGGGGTGATAATTATCGCCCAGTGATCTTCTATACAAGTGAGGAACAGAAAAAAATTGCCGAAAAAAGTCGTCAAGCGTTGCAAGAAAGTGGCCGCTTTAATGAGCCTATCGTGACAACGATCGAACCTGCTGCAGTTTTTTATCCAGCAGAAGACTATCACCAAGACTTTTATCAAAAAGACCCTGAGCGCTACGAAGATGCACATACAAATCGAGCAAATTTTATAGAAAAGAATTGGTGACTATATGAGAAGAAGCTTTTATCACTATTTAATGACACTAAGAGCCCCTAGGAAAACAGAAGAGAGCCAATTCGCAAATGATGCTGCCAAAGATATTCAGTTTCCTAAACAATCTGAAGATTATCATGAATTGTCGAGTTATTTAGAAATGAATGCTGATTACTTAACAAATATGCACATTTTTGATGACTTATGGGAAAAATATGTAGAAAACAATAAATAAAAAAGAAGGAAAGGCAAAGAAAGCTTTTCCTTCTTTTTTTTTCATGGTAAACTGGAAAACATGCAATGATAATTTTACAGAAAGAGATGACTATATGAAAAATAAAAGACAAATACCTTTTCATCAATACATTATTTCGATTGCTTGTGTTGCTTTTTTGGCAGGTGGCGGCAGCTATATTTATTTTGACTACCAATACAAAAAACAATTAGCTAGTAGTCCAGCTCAAAATAGTGAGTTGAAAAAGGTTGATAATCTATATAATGAAATCGTCAATAATTATGTAGGAAAAGTTGATGAAAAAAAATTAATTGATGGAGCACTAAAAGGTATGACAGAAGCCTTAGATGATCCGTATTCAAGTTATTTAAATGAGCCAGAAGCAGACGAATTAGATCAAAGTCTTGCAGGGAGTTTTGAAGGAATTGGTGCAACAATGACAATGACTGACGAGCTTCCAACTGTAGCGCAGGCGCCGATCGAAGGTTCTCCTGCAGCAAAAGCTGGAATCAAAGCCAATGATACGGTTTTAAAAGTTGACGACGAAGAAACAAAAGGAAAAACGCTTTCTCAAGTTGTCAGTAAAATCCGTGGAAAAAAAGGAACCGAAGTTCGTTTAACGATTAAACGAGGCGAAGAAACTTTTGAATTGAAACTAATACGAGATACGATTCCGATTGAGACAGTTAAAGGTGAATTAGATAAAAAAGACCCTTCAATCGGTTCTATCAAAATCACTTCTTTTGGCGAAAATACCTATAAGGAATTACAAGATACAATCAAATCTTTAAGAAAAGATGGCGCTAAATCTTTTGTGATCGATGTGCGCCAAAATCCTGGCGGCTTACTTGATCAAGTCGAAAAAATGGCAAGCATGTTCCTTGAAGATGGTAAAACAATCGTTAAGTTTGAGGACAAAAACGGTAATACAAGTGAAGATGTTGCTTCTAGTGATTTAGATGGCGGCTTTAAAGTAACCGAGCCAACGGTTGTTTTAGTTGATGAAGGCAGTGCTAGTGCTTCTGAAATTTTCGCGGCAGCTTTAAAAGAATCTGGCAATAAAAAAATCATCGGAACCAAGACCTTTGGTAAAGGAACAGTTCAAACCGTTAAAAATTTGAACGATAAGAGTGAAATTAAATTAACTGTCCTAAAATGGTTAACACCAAAAGGCGAATGGATTCACAAAAAAGGGTTAGAGCCAAACATTAAAGCTGACTATCCTGACTTTGCTTATTTGTCACCGATTTCTAGAGATAAAACTTTAAAAACTGGAGATTCTTCACCCGTTGTCAAAAATGTCAATGCTTTATTAAAAGCACTTGGTTATGACGTTAATGCTGATACTAGTGATTTTACAGAGCAAACAAAAGCGGCTGTTAGTGCGATACAATCGGACAATAACCTTCCCGTTACAGGTGAAGTAGACAATGAAACGGCTGCGCAGATCGAAGTTGAGATTGGGAAAAAAATCAAAGATAATGATCAAGCCTATGAAGCTGGTATAAAAGAAATTCAAAACGAAAATAAAAAAGACTAAATGAATCTGGTGTGGAAAAATGGCTATAGGTAAAAAAAATGGCCTTTTCCCACCAATTTCACGTTTTACTAAGATTTGGTTTAATTTTTCCTTTAAAATAGTCGCTTTTTCTAGTGTTTTTCCTTTATAATAGAATCAGTAAGAAAAAGGGAGAGAAAATTGGTGGAAAAACGAAAAACTTATATTGGCTATTTTATTTTTTTCATGAAATTACTGATTCCTTCCTTAGTACTGTTATTTATACTAAGAGGCTTTATTTTGATTCCAGTACCTGTAGATGGAAATTCGATGGAGAAAACTCTTAGTCAAGGTGATATGATTGTGATGGAAAAGTTTTCTTCGATCAAGCGTTTTGATGTAGTAGTTTTCAAATTACCGAATGGAACAATTTATATTAAACGTGTGATTGGACTACCTGGAGAGGCTGTTCGGTATGAGAATGATCAGCTTTATATAAATGAAAAGCCCATTGAAGAACCGTTCTTAGAAAAAAATATAAAAAAAGATCACGAGACAGCACCTTACACGACTAATTTTAATTTGAGTGATCTTACGACAGAAGATGTTTTACCCAAAGATAGTTATTTTGTATTGGGGGATAATCGACGAATGTCAAAAGATAGTCGATCTTTTGGGGCTGTTGAAAGTAAATATTTTTTAGGAAAAGCTCAGTTTGTATACTACCCAATAACACATATGAAATTCATACCAAGATAGGTGATAAAATGACAATACAATGGTTTCCAGGACACATGGCCAAGGCCAGAAGAGAAGTATCAGAAAAAATTAAATATGTTGATATTGTTTTTGAATTGATCGATGCAAGACTACCTCTTTCATCCCGAAATCCAATGATGGATCAACTAGTTCAACAAAAACCTCGTTTGATTTTGCTTAATAAAGGTGATTTAGCTGATAAAGAGCAAAACCAGAAGTGGCAGCATTATTTTCAGGAAAAAGGCTATCACACGTTGATTATTAATGCACAACAAAATAAAGGCGTTAACAAAATCGTTCCTGAAGCAAAAAAAGCATTAAAAGAAAAACTTGATCGTGAACGTTCAAAAGGATTGAAACCACGGGCCATCCGTGCGATGTGCATTGGGATTCCAAATGTCGGTAAGTCAACTCTGATGAATCGTTTAGTCGGAAAAAAAATCGCACAAACAGGGAATAAACCTGGCGTAACGAAAGGTCAGCAATGGCTTCGTTCTGGGACTGATTTAGAGCTATTGGATACACCAGGAATCTTATGGCCTAAATTTGAAGATCAAGAAATCGGTAAAAAGTTAGCATTAACTGGAGCAATTAAAGATCAATTACTTCATCTAGATGATTTAGCGATATATGGATTAACATTTTTTTCACGTTTTTATCCGGAGCGTTTGGTTGAACGCTACAAGCTAACACAAGAGGAAAGTTTTTTACCAGGAGCTGAACTTTTGATGCTAATCAGTCAAAAGCGTGGATTTCGTGACGATTATGATCGAGCCAGTGAAATGATCATTCAAGAAATCCGCAGCAGTAAATTGGGACCGTACACTTTAGATCGTTGGGAAGAATTAGGAGCTACAAAAGATGAAAACTGAATCAATTCAGCAAATTAAAGCAACCTTAGCCACTATTGATAAAAGAGATGATGAAAGAGTCCAGTTGTGGCAAACGGACGAACGTAGCGGTGTTCAACAAGCTCTAGCACAATGGGATAGAAGGATTCAGCGTCATGAAAAGGAATTAGCGTTGTTTGAAGAAATGCAGCAATTTGAAAATAACGCACGAGCTAAAGGACATCGTTTGATTGTAGGAATCGATGAAGTAGGGCGTGGACCGTTAGCAGGACCCGTTGTTGCGGCAGCTGTCATTCTTCCAGAAAATTTTCAACTTCTTGGGGTAAATGATTCTAAAAAGCTATCTGCGAAAAAAAGAGATGAACTGTATGGTGAAATTCAAAATCAAGCGATTTCAATCGGAATCGGTATGGTGGATCACAACAAAATCGATGAAATCAATATTTATCAAGCCTCAAAACTAGCTATGGGGATAGCGTTAGAAGATCTTTGCTTTATTCCAGATTATTTGTTGATCGATGCAATGAAGCTAGATGTTAGAATTCCTCAAGAAAGTATTATTAAGGGCGATGCTCGTTCGATATCGATTGCTGCAGCAAGTATTGTTGCTAAAGTTATTCGTGATCGTTTGATGGAAGACTATGCTAAAATGTATCCGGGATATGGATTTGAAAATAATGCTGGGTATGGTACAAAAGAACATTTGCTAGGC
This sequence comes from Enterococcus ureasiticus, assembly GCF_001730285.1. Taxonomy (GTDB): domain Bacteria; phylum Bacillota; class Bacilli; order Lactobacillales; family Enterococcaceae; genus Enterococcus_L; species Enterococcus_L ureasiticus. Next base: position 287,971 of record NZ_MIJZ01000001.1, on the reverse strand, counting down.
TTGGATCAACAAGGAATTTGTACAATTCACAGAAAAACGTTTGCTCCAATCAAAGATATGTGTTAAAAAAATAGAAAATACCTTTTTTTGCGAATACTTATTATAACAAGTATTTGTGAAGGAAGGTTTTTTTATGGAAGAAAAGCAACGAGATCTACTTTTTAAATTAGCAGTTTGTAACGGTATTGGCAATTTAGGAATATTAAAAGTTTTAGACTTTTCAATGAAATATAATAATAGTACAGACTTTTCGAAAGAAGAAATTATTCAAATCGCTGGAATTACGACGTATCAAAAATTATTTTCTGAATCATGGGATCATTGGACAAACGACCTAGAAAAATTAAAAGAATACCAAGATCAACACACCTTTATTACGATATTAGATCCAATTTATCCTTATTACTTAAAGCAAATTTATAATTGTCCTGTGTTGCTGTTTTATAAGGGAAATATCGAGCTTTTAGAAAAAAATTGTCTGTCTTTTATTGGCGCAAGGGGTGCTTCTGTTTATGGTATTAATGTTGTGCGACAACTGATTCCTGAAATGATCAGCAATGATTTAATCATTGTTAGCGGATTGGCTAAAGGAATCGATAGCGTTAGTCATCAAGTCGCAATGCAACATGGTGGAAATACGATTGGTGTCATTGGGACAGGACTTGATATTTGTTATCCAAAAGAAACCGCGCATATTCAGCGCAAGATGATGGATGAACAGCTAGTCATCAGTGAATATACTAACGGTACGGGACCTAGAAAATATCATTTTCCAATGAGAAACAGAATTATTGCTGGAATGAGTCTAGGTACTTGCGTGATTGAGGCAAGAAAAAAAAGTGGTTCTTTGATTACAGCTCAAGCTGCATTAGAGTATGGTCGTGAAGTTTTTGCAGTACCAGGTAATTTATTTGAGTCTCAATCTGATGGCTGTCACGGTCTCATTCAAGAAGGAGCCAAATGTACAATTTGTCCACAAGATATTCTAGAAGAAATTCAACTTTTTTCGATTTAACTGTATCAATCCTTGACAAACCTGCGATGAATAGATATGATGAAGTACGATTTGTGAGTTCTCTACATTTTGATATATATAATAGAAGAAACACAAAAACGAAAGGAGCCACACGTTGAATGGCGTATAAATATCTAGTTATTGTGGAATCACCAGCTAAAGCCAAAACGATTGAAAAATATTTAGGAAAAAACTATAAGGTTGTTGCCAGTGTTGGGCATATTCGAGATTTACCCAAAAGTAAAATGGGTGTTGATACTGAAAATAATTATGAACCGCATTATATCTCTATCCGAGGTAAAGGTGATGTCATTAAAAGCTTAAAATCGGCTGCTAAAAAAGCTGAAAAAGTTTATCTCGCAGCCGATCCGGACCGAGAAGGAGAGGCCATTGCTTGGCATTTGTCTTTCCTTCTTGGCTTGGATTTGAATGATAAAAATCGCGTTGTATTTAATGAAATTACGAAAGAAGCGGTAAAAGCCGCATTTAAAGAACCACGAACAATTAATTTAGACTTGGTTGATGCACAACAAGCACGTCGTATTTTAGACCGTCTAGTTGGTTATTCACTGAGCCCGATCCTTTGGCGTAAAGTCAAAAAAGGCTTGAGTGCTGGTCGAGTACAATCGGTAGCACTTAAAATTATCATTGACCGTGAGAATGATATCCGTAAATTTATTCCCGAAGAATATTGGAGTATTGATGGTAATTTTCAGAAAGCAAAGAAAAAATTCAAGGCTAATTTCTGGGGTCTAGATGGTAAAAAGAAAAAATTACCAAATGCTGAGGCAGTAAAAGAAGTTACGACCCGAATCAAAGGTAAAGAATACGATGTAACAAAAGTTGAGAAAAAAGAACGCAAACGTAATCCAGCATTACCTTTTACAACCAGTAGCTTACAACAAGAAGCTGCAAGAAAGTTAAATTTCAGAACACGAAAAACCATGATGGTTGCGCAACAATTGTATGAGGGAATTGCTTTAGGTAAACAAGGTACAGTGGGGTTGATCACCTATATGCGTACAGATTCTACTAGAATAGCAGATTCAGCTAAAGCAGAAGTAGCGGAATACATTGAAAAAACGTATGGTAGTGAATTTTCTGCTCATGGTGGACGCAAAGTCAAAAATGCTCAAGGAGCTCAAGATGCCCATGAGGCGATCCGTCCCTCTAGCGTAATGCGTGCTCCAAATGAAATCAAACAATACTTAGATAAAGATCAATTAAAACTGTATACATTGATTTGGTCACGTTTGGTTGCTAGTCAAATGACACCTGCTGTTTTGGATACAATGAAAGTAACGTTAGAACAAAATGGTGTAATTTTCGTTGCTAATGGAGCTAAAGTCAAATTCAAAGGTTTCATGCAAGTTTATGTTGAAGGTCGCGATGATGGCAAAGAAGATAAAGAAAATATTTTGCCGGATTTAGCCGAAGGTGACAAAGTGAATGCTTTGGATATCGAACCAAAACAGCATTTCACACAACCACCAGCAAGATTTAGTGAAGCAACCTTGATTCGAGCTTTAGAAGAAAATGGTGTAGGACGTCCATCAACCTACGCGCCAACTTTAGAAACGATCCAAAGACGTTATTATGTTAAATTAACAAATAAACGTTTTGAACCAACTGAATTGGGTGAAATCGTCAATTCATTGATTGTTGAATTCTTCCCGCAAATTGTTGATGTTCATTTTACAGCTTCAATGGAAGGTGATCTAGATAAGATCGGCGTTGGTAAGGAAAAATGGGTTGAGGTCGTTGACCGTTTCTACCGACCATTTGAAAAAGAGCTGACAAATGCAGAAGAAAAAATCGAAAAAATCCAAATCAAAGATGAGCCTGCAGGCTTCGATTGTGATCTTTGTGGACATCCAATGGTGATTAAGCTAGGACGCTATGGTAAGTTTTATGCTTGTAGCAACTTCCCGGAATGTCGCAATACTAAAGCAATCGTCAAAGAAATCGGTGTTACTTGTCCAGTGTGTAATGAAGGGCAAGTTATTGAACGTAAATCTAAGAAAAACCGATTATTCTATGGTTGTAGCCGCTATCCAGACTGTGACTTTACTTCTTGGGATAAACCAATTGGACGTCCGTGTCCAAAATGTGGTCAATATCTTGTTGAGAAAAAAGTCAAAGGTGGAAAACAAGTCGTCTGTATCAATGGTGATTATGAAGAAAATATTCAAAAATAAATAATATCCACAAAATAAGAAATTTAAAAACCAGCGGAAGATCCCGTTGGTTTTTTGAAGAAAAGAGGAAATATATGACTACTTCTGTAACAGTTATCGGCGCAGGTTTAGCCGGCAGTGAAGCCGCTTGGCAAGTTGCTCAGGCAGGTGTCCCAGTAACACTTTATGAAATGCGTCCAGTAAAAAATACTCCAGCACACCAAACTGAAAATTTTGCTGAATTAGTATGTTCCAATTCACTAAGAGGAAACAACTTGACCAACGCTGTTGGCGTGTTAAAAGAAGAAATGCGCCGTTTGGATTCAATCATCATCACTAGCGCAGACAAAACTGCTGTGCCAGCAGGTGGAGCATTAGCAGTTGATCGTGACACGTTTTCACAAGAAGTTACTGACAAAATCAAAGATCATCCATTGATCACAGTGAAAAATGAAGAAATCACAGCAATTCCAGATGGAATCGTGATAATTGCAACAGGGCCGTTAACGTCAGAATCATTAGCAGAACAGATCAAAGAGTTTAACGGATCAGATGGTTTTTACTTCTATGATGCAGCAGCACCAATCGTTGACAAAGCAACGATCGATATGGACAAAGTTTACTTGAAATCTCGCTACAATAAAGGCGAAGCAGCCTACTTAAATTGTCCAATGACAGAAGAAGAGTTTAAAGCATTTTATGAAGCGTTAATTTCTGCAGAAGTTGCGCCTTTAAAATCGTTTGAAAAAGAGAAATTCTTTGAAGGCTGTATGCCAATTGAAGTAATGGCCAAACGTGGTATCAAAACGATGTTATTTGGTCCTTTAAAACCAGTTGGATTAGAGGATCCAAAGACCGGGAAACGTCCATATGCCGTTATTCAATTACGTCAAGACAACGCAGCTGCTTCATTATATAACCTTGTAGGTTTTCAAACGCATCTAAAATGGGGCGAACAAAAGCGTGTTTTCCAAATGATTCCTGGTTTAGAAAATGCTGAGTTTGTCCGTTATGGCGTTATGCACCGTAATAGCTTTATGAACTCGCCAGAGCTATTAAAACCAACATATCAATCTCAAAAAAGAGAGAACTTATTCTTTGCTGGTCAAATAACTGGGGTCGAAGGATATGTAGAAAGTGCAGCTAGCGGTTTACTAGCAGGTATGAATGCAGCACGTTTGGCTAAAGGAGAAGAACCTGTAGTTTTCCCGAGAGAAACAACTTTAGGAAGTATGGCCTATTACATTACACATGCAGAAGGCAAACATTTCCAACCAATGAACGCTAACTTCGGCTTATTCCCTGAATTGCCAGAAAGAATTCGAGATAAAAAAGAACGCTATGAAGCAATTGCAGACAGAGCTTTGACGACATTGGCACAAGTAACAGAAAATCTAAATCTTGTAGAACAAACTAAATAATCAAAAGACCAAAACAAATCGAAATTTTTGTTTTGGTCTTTTGATTTGTCCATGACAAGCGAACAATAGATTAAATTATGCTTATAATTTATGAGCATTTAAAGGCAAATATGAATAAATTGTTACCAAATTTGAAAATATTGATTAAATTCTGACAATTCGTTTGTTTTTTCAAATGGGTTATGCTAAAGTTACTTTGTAATTTAATGGAGGAAGGTCTATGCAAGAGAAAAATTGGTCAGAATTATTTTTAAACTATTTGATCGTTGAACGAGGCTATTCTGAAAAAACCAAAATTGCTTATGAAGAAGATATGCTCAATTTTTTTGAATTTTTAAAGGATTCTGGCGAGGCTGATTATTTAAGTGTCGATCATTTGGATATCCGTACCTATCTAAGTTTTCTCTATGATAAAGAATATAGTCGGAATTCAATTAGTCGAAAAATTGCTAGTTTACGCTCTTTCTATCAATTCTTACTTAAAAATGAAGTAATCAAAGAAAATCCTTTCTCGTATGTACACATGAAGAAAAAACAATTGCGACTTCCTCGTTTTTTTTATGAAAAGGAGATGGATGCTTTATTCGAAAGTGCCAAAGGCTCAAAACCTTTAGAGTTAAGAAATCAAGCATTATTAGAAATCCTTTATGGTACTGGTATTCGTGTAAGTGAATGCACTAATCTAACCTTACAGTCAATCGACTTTTCTACGAATGTGTTACTGATTCACGGAAAAGGAAACAAAGATCGCTATGTGCTTTTTGGTTCTTTTGCTCAAGATGCATTAAAGGAATATTTGGAAAATGGGCGAGCTGTTTTGATGGAAAAACATCACCGTGAACATGCGTTTGTATTTGTTAATCATCACGGTGAACAAATTACTCCTACTGGTATTGAATATGTTTTAAATCAGCTTATCAAAAAAAGTACGTTAAATAGTGATATTCACCCTCATATGTTGCGTCATACATTCGCGACGCACTTACTGAATAATGGCGCTGACATGCGTACGGTCCAAGAACTGTTGGGACATTCTGATTTATCCACGACTCAGATTTACGCTCATGTAACAAAAGAAAGTCTACAAAAAAATTATCGAACATTTCATCCTCGTGCATAAAGAGGATGGATTTTGACTAGATATGCGGGTTAGCACTAATCTCAACAATTCCTAAGAGCTAAAGCTCTAAGGAATGAAGGTTTTTAGGAAAAAGATAAAAAATGAGCCTGTACAGCTTTTAAATTAGGAGGAACTAAAATGGTTGAATCACAATTTCATTCAACAACAATTTGTGCTGTTGAAAAAGACGGAAAATTTGCAATGGCTGGTGACGGTCAAGTAACAATGGGCGAATCTGTTGTTATGAAAGGAACTGCTAAAAAAGTTCGTAGAATCTATAATGACGAAGTTGTTGTCGGTTTTGCAGGAAGTGTAGCAGATGCTTTTACACTAGAAGAAAAATTTGAAGGTAAGTTAAACGAATACAATGGTAATTTAACTCGTGCTGCTGTCGAGTTAGCACAAGAATGGCGGACGCAGCAATCTATGCAAAAATTAGAAGCAATGTTGATCGTTATGAACGATAAAGAAATGTTGCTTGTCTCAGGTACAGGTGAAGTGATAACTCCAGATGACGGCATCTTAGCAATCGGATCAGGCGGTAACTTTGCATTATCTGCAGCTCGTGCCATGAAACACTATGGAGATAAAGATATGTCTGCTAAGGAAATAGCTAAAAATGCATTAAATATCGCAGCTGATATCTGCGTCTTTACAAATCACAATATTATCGTAGAAGAATTATAAATGGGGGACAACGACCATGAATGAATTAAATAAAACACCAAGAGAAATCGTCAAAGAATTAGATGAATATATTATTGGACAAGAAACTGCCAAAAAATCTGTGGCAGTCGCTTTAAGAAATAGATATCGCCGTTTACAACTTGAAGAGAAAATGCAGCAAGACGTAACGCCTAAAAATATGCTGATGATTGGACCAACCGGTGTCGGGAAGACAGAAATTGCTAGACGCTTGGCAAAAATCGTCAACGCACCCTTTATCAAAGTAGAAGCGACCAAATTTACAGAAGTTGGTTACGTGGGTCGAGATGTAGAATCGATGGTTCGTGATCTAGTTGAAAATGCGATTCAAATAGTAGAAAAACAACAATATAGCAGAGTTTACTCTCAAGCCTTAAAAAAAGCGAATAATCGTTTAGTGAAAGTTCTTGTACCAGGTATCAAAAAAGAACAAAAACAAACATCCAATAATCAATTTGAACAAATGATGCAAATGTTCAATAGTGGGCAACAACCTCAAGAGACACAAGAAGAAGTAACTGAGGAAATCAAAGTTAATCGAAAAACAATTCTTGAACAACTGGAAAAGGGCTTGTTAAACAATCGTGAAGTAACGATTGAAATAGAAGAACCTAAAAAAACAATGCCTGCTATGAATAATGGTATGGAACAAATGGGTATCGATTTAAACGAAACACTAGGTGCGTTATCTCCTAAGAAAAAAGTAGAACGTACAGTGACTGTCAAAGAAGCACAAGAGCTATTAGTCAAAGAAGAATCTGCCAAAATCGTTAAAGATGCAGACATCCACAGCGAAGCTATTCGCTTAGCTGAAAGTAGTGGAATCATTTTCATTGATGAGTTTGATAAAATCACATCAAAAAGTCAGCAAAACTCAGGTGAGGTTTCCCGTGAAGGTGTACAGCGAGATATTTTACCTATTGTTGAAGGGTCACAAGTCAATACAAAATACGGTCCGATTCAAACAGAGCACATTTTATTTATTGCATCGGGTGCATTCCATTTATCTAAACCAAGTGATTTGATTCCTGAATTGCAAGGTCGTTTCCCGATCCGTGTCGAGTTAGATGATCTAACAGCAGAAGACTTTGTGCGGATTTTGACAGAACCCAATAATGCGTTGATCAAACAATATATTGCTTTAATTGGTACTGAAAATGTCACAGTTATTTTTACGAAAGAAGCTATCGAGCGAATTGCAAATATTGCATTTAACGTTAATCGTGATACTGATAATATTGGCGCACGTCGCTTGCATACGATTTTGGAACGTTTGTTGGAGGATTTATTATTTGAAGCACCAGATATGCAAATGGGTGAGATTACTATTACAGAAGCATATGTGAACGAGAAATTAAATAGTATTGTTCAAAATGAAGATTTAAGCCGCTATATTCTTTAGGATTATTTAGATATATATCTGAAGGAGTTTTTCATCTTTAACTTTGAATCATAATGAATAAACGTACACAACGGAACACTGTTGCATGTATTATCTAGCTTCAAGAGCTAGCCTCTCGGGAAAAAGATAAAAAATAAATGAGACAAAAAGCATCTCATTCATTTTTTCTTATTTTCCTTTCAAGGCTGAACGAGCTCTTTCAGCTTTTAAATTAGGAGGAGTAAAAATGACTACTTTATTAGAAAAAACCCGTCAAATCAATAAACTTTTACAACAGAAAAATACCTTTGATCAAAAGGCCGAATTACCGTATGACAAGATGGCCGTGATTTTAGGGGATGTTTTAGATAGCAATGCATATATTATTAGTAACGAAGGGGTTTTGTTAGGGTATAACGAAAAACTAGATGTTAATAATGCGCGTGTAAAGCACATGTTTGAAGAAAAAAGATTCCCGCAAAGCTATACAGATGCGGCTGACAACTTAACCAAAACAGAAGCAAATATCTCTATTACTAGTGATTTGACTGCATTTCCTGTTGAACTACGTGAAAAATATCCTTTTGGATTAACAACAATCGTGCCAATGTTTGGGGCAGGTGAACGTTTAGGAACGATTATACTAGCTAGAGTAGAACAATCATTCAATGATGAGGATTTGGTTTTGGCTGAATATAGCGCCACAGTTGTTGGTATGCAGATTCTTTATCAACAATCCCGCAATATCGAAGCTAATGTTCGTAGTGCAACAGCTGTACAAATGGCAATCAATACATTATCTTACAGTGAATTAAAAGCGGTTCAAGCGATATTTAAAGCCTTAGATGGCGAAGAAGGTAGATTGACTGCTTCTAGCATTGCCGACGAAATCGGGATTACTCGCTCTGTAATCGTAAATGCTTTAAGAAAATTAGAATCTGCGGGTATCATTGAATCAAGATCTTTAGGAATGAAGGGGACTTATTTAAAAGTCTTAAACAAACAATTTATCAAGGAATTGGAAAAAGATAATAAGTAGGGGGCGTAGAACATGACTGTACAAATTGAAAATGAATTTTTAATTGCAACTATCGCAGAAGACGGTGCTGAACTTGTCAGCTTGAAATCAAAGAAAAATAATATCGAATACATCTGGCAAGGAGATCCCACATTTTGGGGTCGCCATGCACCAGTATTATTTCCAGTTGTCGGGCGTTTAAAAGATGATCAATACACATACGAAAATCAAACATACCCGATGGGGCAGCATGGATTTGCTAGGGATAGTCTTTTTGAAGTGATCGAACATGGATCTGAGTTAGTTTCACTATCGTTAAAAAGTAGTAAAGAATCAAAAAAAGTGTATCCTTTTGATTTTGAATTGATTATCTCTTATGCGCTAAAAGAAGAGAACTTAGTCGTTGATTATCAAGTTGAAAATACTGGTACTGGCGATATGTACTTTTCAATTGGCGGTCATCCTGCATTTAATGTTCCCTTAGAACAAAATTTGACATTTGACGATTATTATCTAAGTTTTTCACCTAAAAAATCTCGCACTCAGATTCCCTTAGTAGGACCTTTCGCTGATTTTGAGCATAAAACATTAGGACAAACGAATACTAGTCTTGATATCCGCAGAGAGTTATTCAAAGATGATGCAATTATTTTTGAAACCAAAGGAATAAACACCTTTACGATTGAAACAGATGAAGGGTCTCACAGCATTAGTTTGAGTTACACAGATATGCCTTATGTTGGCGTTTGGTCTCCTTATCAAAAAGAAGCACCATTCGTCTGTATCGAACCGTGGTGCGGCATAGCAGACGAGGTAAATGCGTCAGGAAATCTTGTTGACAAAAAAGGCATCAACAAATTAACTGCATCAGATGTCTTTAAAACACAGTACACACTTACAGCTAAGTAGAATGATATCAAAAAACTAGGACACGAAGTCTCACAAACTTCATGTCCTAGTTTTTAATCTTTTGTTTTATCGTTTTTGTGAGCACCTAAACCAAATGGTACTCGACTTTCAGTCCCGTCTTTGATCCGCTTTATATTATCTTTATGACGGATAAAAATAAAAATCGTCAAAGCTAAAGCAATCGATGTCAACAACCAGTCAAATTGAGGCAGGATAGCCGGAATAGCAAATGGTAAAATGACTGTTGAAAGCGTGATTAGCACAGCACTGATCATACTAGTCAAACTCACCATGCTGGTAATATATAATATAATAATAAAAATTAAAGCAGAATAAACAAAAAATGCTGGATTGTAAGCCAAAATCATTCCTGCACTTGTCGCGACAGCCTTTCCTCCTTTGAAATTTGCGAAAATCGGAAATGTGTGACCGAGAACCGCTGCAACACCAAAAACTAAAGGATTAACATTCAAACCAAATAGCAGAGGTAAACTAGTTGCTAGCGTTCCTTTTAAAATATCCATTAGCAAAACAGCTATGCCAGCTTTTTTTCCCAGAACTCTAAACGTATTTGTCGTCCCTGTATTGCCACTACCAAATAGACGAATATCCTTTTTAAAAAAGAGTTTTCCAACCCAAACACCTGAAGGTATAGAACCAAGTAGATAAGCAATAATTAATAGCACGAAGAATTTCATTAAGCAACCTCTTTCTGTTCAAACTAGCATTTATTTTATCATGAATAGAAACAGCTAACAATAATTAAATATTCGTTGTATAATGAAAGGAAGAGAAATTTAGAAAGGAAGATCAAAATGCCAATAGAAAACCCATCACAAAAACAAATTTTTGATTACTTAAAACAAGCCAAACGAATCGCAGTAGTTGGGCTAAGCGCAAAAGAAGACCGCACGAGTTATCAAATTGCCAAATTACTACAAAATTATGGCTATGAAATCATTCCTGTAAACCCAATCCTAGCTAGACAAGAAATTCTTGGTGAAAAAGTCTATGAAAAATTACAAGATGTACCCGGCCAAATCGATATCGTCGATATTTTTCGCAGAAGTGAATTTTTACCTGAAGTTGCGCAAGATTTCATAGAAACCGATGCAAAAGTCTTTTGGGCCCAATTAGGTCTGGAAAGTGAAGAAGCTGCTGAAATGTTGAAAAAAGCAGGAAGAAATGCTATTATAATGAATCGTTGCATTAAAATTGAATTAGCTGAAATGCCTAAATAGATGCAAATAATCTTAAGAAAGAGTGGCCGTTTAGGAAAGCTCTTTTTTTTTGGGAGCTTTTAGAGTATTATTGTAATGATGTGGCCTTGCGCCCTATAATTCAAGTATAAGGAGTTTTTTCTTTGGCGAAAAAAGTAAACAATGAATACAATGACGCCTCCATCCAGGTTTTAGAAGGATTGGAAGCTGTACGAAAAAGACCAGGAATGTATATCGGCTCCACAGATAGCCGCGGATTACATCATTTAGTCTATGAGATCGTTGATAACGCAGTTGATGAAGCATTATCCGGTTATGGAAATGAGATCAGCGTGACGATCCAAAAAGACAATAGTATCAAAATCACTGACTCCGGCCGCGGAATGCCAGTTGGAATGCACGCATCTGGAATTCCCACAGTAGAAGTAATCTTCACTGTTCTTCACGCTGGTGGTAAATTTGGACAGGGTGGTTATAAGACTTCCGGCGGTCTTCATGGTGTAGGTGCCAGCGTAGTGAATGCATTATCTAGCTGGTTAGAAGTACGCATCGTTCGTGACGGTGTTGAATACATGGAACGTTTTGAAAACGGTGGAAAACCCGTTGGAACCTTAAAAAAAGTTGGAAAAACGAATAAAAAGAATGGAACTTCTGTGATTTTTCTTCCTGATGAGACCATTTTTTCTACCATACATTTTTCATACGATACTTTAGCAGAACGTTTAAGAGAATCTGCGTTTCTATTAAAAGGTGTAAAAATTTCTCTAACAGATCTTAGAGGAGAAGAACCAAAAGAAGAAATTTTCCATTATGATGAAGGAATCAAAGAATTTGTGGCCTATCTAAACGAAGAAAAAGACACGTTAACACCTGTTGTCTATTTTTCAGGTGAAAAAGATGGCATAGAAGTTGAGCTTTCTTATCAATATAACGATGGCTATTCAGAAAATGTCCTTTCATTCGTAAACAACGTACGAACAAAAGATGGCGGTACTCATGAAGTGGGAATGAAATCCTCAATGACGAAAGCATACAATGAATATGCAAGAAAAGTTGGTTTGCTAAAAGAAAAAGATAAAAATCTAGAAGGTAGTGACTTCCGTGAAGGATTAGCAGCAGTATTATCGATCCGTGTTCCGGAAAACTTATTACAATTCGAAGGGCAAACTAAAGAAAAACTCGGCACGCCAATGGCTCGCAATGCAGTTGATAACGTTGTTGGAGAGCAAATGGGCTTTTATCTACAAGAAAATAGCGAAATGAGCCAACAATTGATCCGTAAGGCAATCAAAGCGCGCGAAGCCCGTGAAGCAGCCCGTAAAGCGCGTGAAGAAAGTCGAAATGGGAAAAAGCGGAAAAAAGGGGAATCTCTTTTATCTGGTAAACTAACACCGGCACAATCGCGCAATCCTAAAAGAAACGAATTATATTTAGTCGAAGGAGATTCTGCCGGCGGTTCAGCAAAACAGGGACGAGATAGGAAATTCCAAGCGATTTTACCTTTGCGAGGGAAAGTTTTAAATACCGAAAAAGCGAAGATGCAGGATATTTTGAAAAATGAAGAAATCAACACGATGATCTATACAATTGGGGCAGGTGTTGGTCCGGAATTTTCAATTGAAGACTGTAACTACGATAAAGTCATTATCATGACCGATGCGGATACCGATGGTGCACACATCCAAGTCTTGCTATTAACATTCTTTTACCGTTATATGAAACCCTTGATCGAAGCAGGGAAAATCTATATTGCGTTACCGCCACTTTATAAAGTATCAAAAGGAATCGGTAAAAAAGCAGTAACAGAATATGCCTGGACAGATGAGGAATTATCTAACGTGACTGAACAAGTCGGCAAGGGTTATATGCTTCAACGCTACAAAGGTTTAGGGGAAATGAATGCAGATCAGCTGTGGGAGACCACGATGGACCCTGAGACACGTACATTGATCCGAGTTAGAATAGATGATGCTGCACAAGCAGAACGTCGTGTAACGACGCTCATGGGCGATAAAGTTGAACCAAGAAGAAAATGGATCGAACGCCATGTGCAATTCACATTAGAAGAAGATGGTAGTATTTTAGATAGAAAAGATGGCGAGACAGAGATTTCTCCATCCATTTCAAATGAAGTACTAGATGAAGAAAAAAAAGAAGAAACTGAACGTAAAAATGCAGAGACCGAAGCAGCAGAAGAAATCAGTTTATTCGATTTAGAGTAGGGAGTGACGAATTTGGAAAAACGCCAGGATATTCAAGAATTAACGCTTGAAGAAGTAATGGGCGATCGTTTTGGAAGATATTCCAAATATATCATTCAAGAACGTGCCCTACCGGATATTCGTGATGGGTTAAAACCTGTACAACGCAGAATATTATACTCCATGAACAAAGATGGAAATACCTTTGAAAAAAGTTTTAGAAAATCAGCAAAATCTGTTGGGAATATCATGGGGAATTATCATCCCCACGGCGACAGCAGTATTTACGAAGCAATGGTTCGTTTAAGTCAAGACTGGAAACTTCGTGAAGTTTTGATCGAAATGCACGGGAATAACGGAAGTATGGATGGTGATCCACCAGCTGCGATGCGTTATACAGAAGCACGTTTGTCTGAATTAAGTGGAGAACTTTTAAAAGATATCGAGAAAGAAACAGTCGATTTTGTTTGGAACTTTGATGATACGGAAAAAGAACCAACTGTTTTACCAGCTAAATATCCCAATTTACTCGTGAATGGCTCAACTGGGATTTCAGCTGGTTACGCTACAGAAATTCCTACTCACAATTTAGCGGAAATTATCGACGGTACGATTCACTTGATTGACCACCCGAATGCAACATTAGATAAACTAATGGAATTTATTCCAGGTCCAGATTTTCCAACAGGTGGGATTTTACAAGGAAAAGAAGAAATCAAAAAGGCCTATGAAACAGGTCGTGGAAAAGTGATTCTTCGTTCAAAAACAAGGATCGAACCTTTAAAAGGCGGCAAACAACAAATCGTTGTCACGGAAATTCCTTATGAAGTCAACAAAGCAACATTAGTTAAGAAGATGGATGAAGTTCGCTTAAATAAAAAAATCGATGGTATTGCTGAAGTTCGTGATGAAAGTGACCGAACTGGATTACAAATCGCGATTGAATTGAAAAAAGATACAAATGCTGAAGGTATTTTAAATTATCTTTTCAAAAATACTGAGTTGCAAATCAATTACAACTTCAATATGGTAGCAATCGATAATATGACACCGCAGCAAGTTGGTTTAAAACGAATTTTAGATAGTTACATTGCTCACCGTAAACAAGTAATCACTAATCGTAGCCAATTTGAATTGAACAAGGCAAAAAAACGCCAACATATCGTAGCTGGCTTAATTAAAGCTCTGTCGATTCTAGACAAAGTAATCGAAACGATTCGTGCTAGTAAAGATAAGAAAGATGCTAAAATGAATTTAGTAAAAGCCTACGCTTTTACTGAAGAACAAGCAGAAGCTATTGTTACGTTGCAATTATATCGTTTAACTAATACAGATATCACGCAGCTTGAAAAAGAAGCGGAAGAGTTAAATCTACTTGTTACTGAGTTGACAAAAATTTTGAGTGATGAAAAAGAATTGTTCAACGTAATGAAAAAAGAATTGCGCGAAGTCAAAAAACAATACGGTAACCCACGTCTAACTCAAATAGAAGATGAAATTCAAGAAATCAAGATTGATACAAAAGTTTTGATTGCTCAAGAAGATGTCGTTGTTACAGTCACGCATGAAGGGTATATCAAGCGAAGTAGCATACGTTCATATAGCGCTTCAAAACCAGAAGAGGTCGGAATGAAAGACGGAGACTTTTTGCTTTATACTGGTGAAGTCAATACGCTAGATCATATCTTACTGATTACAAACAAAGCCAATGTGATTTATCGACCTGTTCATGAACTTCCAGATTTGAGATGGAAGGAAATCGGTGAACATATTTCACAAGCTATTTTAAATCTCTCAGTTGATGAATCGATCATTGCTGTTTATACCTACAAAGAACTATCTCCAACGAAGACATTTGTTTTCATGACAAAAGAAGGTATGATCAAACAAAGTAAAATGACTGATTTTGAACCTTGGAGAACGTATAAGACGCGTCCGACAAACTGTATGAAGTTGAAGTCTGAAACAGATGAAATCGTAAATGTTTATTTGACAAACGAACAAAAGATCTTAGACGTCTTTTTAGTCAGCCACCGTGGATTTGGATTACGCTATCCGTTAGAAGAAGTACCTGTAGTTGGTGCTAAAGCTGCTGGAGTTAAGGCGATGAACTTAAAAGAGCAAGATTATGTGGTAAATGGCTTGCTAGTTCACGAAGATGGCGATACACCGATTGTGATGTTAACACAACGAGGAAGTATCAAACGAATGTTAGCACAAGAGCTACCACAACTCGGGCGGGCAAAACGTGGACTGATGGTTCTTAGAGAATTGAAAAAGAATCCTCACCGCGTATCGTTTATGTCTGAAAGTAGTTCGTTAGAATTATTAGTCACAACACAAAATGGTAAGCAATACACCATTGATTCAGAAAAATATCCAATCAACGATAGAACATCTAATGGTTCATTTATGCTTGATGAAAAACAAGATGGTGAAATTTTAGAAGTCCATGAAATGCATACGGCAGAATTAGTGCCAAAAGCTGAAGAGGAATCTAAGTAATATCGTTAAACTGTTCTATAGAATTAAAGGATACCGGAATCTGTACTAGTACAGATTCCGGTATTTTTATTACAGATTTCTTACTTTTTAAATTCATACGAAATATGTTAGTTAATATAATCACAAACTGAAAATGCCTATATAAAAGCATTTGTTCATTTTTTTTTATAAAATATAGGTAATTCGCTCAAATTATAGTAAGGAAAGGCTTGCA
Source organism: Enterococcus ureasiticus (assembly GCF_001730285.1). Taxonomy (GTDB): domain Bacteria; phylum Bacillota; class Bacilli; order Lactobacillales; family Enterococcaceae; genus Enterococcus_L; species Enterococcus_L ureasiticus. Next base: position 272,085 of record NZ_MIJZ01000001.1, on the reverse strand, counting down.
TAAAAATGATCATGTGTTATACTAATCACATAAAGCTGTTACAGTTGATTTCAGCATACTAAGGAGGCCCCAAAATGGAGCAATGGAAAGGCTTTAAAGGCGACAAATGGAGAACATCAGTAGATACACGTGACTTTATTCAAAGAAACTACACTGAGTACACAGGTGATGATTCATTTTTAGAATCAATCGCACCAAGTACAGACAAATTATGGACAAAATTACAAGAATTATTTGAAGTACAGCATGAAAAAAATGGTGTTTATGATATGGACACAAATATTCCTGCAACTGTTACTTCTCATGAACCTGGATACTTGATTAAAGAAGAAGAAACTATCGTTGGTTTACAGACAGATGTACCATTGAAACAAGCATTTATGCCATTTGGCGGTATCAATATGGCAAACAATTCTTTAACTTCAAATGGTTACGAAGTAGATGCTGAAATGTCTAAAATCTTTTCAGAGTGGAGAAAAACACATAACCAAGGTGTTTTCGATGCGTATACTCCAGAAATGAGATCAGCACGTAAAAATAAAATTATCACTGGTCTTCCAGATGCTTATGGCCGTGGCCGTATCATCGGTGACTACCGTCGTATTGCTTTATACGGAATGGATTTCTTGATTGCTGAAAAGAAAAAAGATTTAAGTAACACTGGTAATAAAGTAATGACAGACGATGTTATTCGTTTAAGAGAAGAAATTTCTGAACAAATCAGAGCAATGGCTGACTTAAAAGAAATGGCTTCAACTTACGGGTTTGACATCTCTAAACCAGCTGAAAATGCAAAAGAAGCAATTCAATGGTTATACTTCGGTTACCTTGGTGCTATCAAATCACAAAATGGAGCGGCTATGTCTATCGGACGTATTTCTGCATTCTTGGATATCTATATCCAACGTGATTTAGAAGCAGGTTTGATCACTGAATTTGAAGCACAAGAAATGATTGACCACTTGATCATGAAATTACGTATGGTTAAATTTGCTCGTACACCTGAATACAACCAATTATTCTCTGGTTACCCAATCTGGGCAACATTATCAATTGCTGGAATGGGCTTAGATGGCCGTTCATTAGTGACTAAGAGTGATTTCCGTATCTTACACACACTAACGAACATGGGTCCATCTCCTGAACCAAACTTAACTGTGTTATATTCTTCACATTTACCAGTTGGATTTAGAACGTTTGCATCTAAAATTGCAAAACAAAGTTCATCTATTCAATTTGAAAATGATGACTTATTACGCGCTAACTGGGGATCAGATGACTGTGCAATTGCATGTTGTGTATCTGCAACTGTTATGGGTAAAGATATGCAATTCTTCGGTGCTCGTGCTAACTTAGCAAAAGCTGTTCTTTATGCTATCAACGGTGGAGTAGACGAAAAAACTAAAATGCAAGTAGCACCTAAATTCCGTCCAATGACTGGAGATACTTTAGACTATAATGAATTTATCGATCGTTATAAAGACATCATGGATTGGTTAGCTGAATTGTATGTAAATACTCTAAATGTTATCCACTACATGCATGATAAATATTCTTATGAAGCGGCTCAATTAGCCTTCATGGAAAGCAACTTACAACGTACATTCGCAACTGGTATTGCAGGGATTTCACATGCTGCTGACTCAGTAATGGCAATTAAACACGGTAATGTACAAGTTATCCGCGACGAAGATGGTTTAGCAATCGATTATGTTCCTCAAAATGAGTTCCCAACTTATGGTAATGATAATGAAGAAGCAGATGCAATGGCAAACTGGATTCTTGAGTACTTCATGACTCAAATCAGACGTCAACACACGTACCGTAATGCTAAACCTACAACATCATTATTAACAATAACTTCGAATGTTGTTTATGGTAAAGCAACTGGTAATACACCAGATGGACGTCGTGCAGGTAAACCATTAGCACCAGGTGCTAACCCAAGTTATCAAGATGGTAAATTCTTAGGTGAGAAAAATGGTCTTTTAGCATCACTTAACTCAACTGCTAGATTAGAATATACTAGTGCATTAGATGGAATTTCTAATACACAAACAATCAATCCTAACGGTCTAGGTAAAGATGATGATACAAGAATCGACAACTTACGTAACGTAATGGATGGCTACTTTGACAAAGGTGGTTACCACTTGAACGTTAACGTGTTCACAAATGAATTATTATTAGATGCCCAAGCTCATCCAGAAAAATACCCTAACTTAACAATTCGTGTATCTGGATATGCCGTGAAATTCCGTGACCTAACTCCTGAGCAACAAGCAGATGTTATCTCAAGAACTTCACACGATAGACTGTAAAAAACAAACAATTGAAGGGGTGACCTCGCGTCATCCCTTTTTTTAAGAAATGAGGAACAAGGAATGACAACTCCTGTTACTGGTAGAATCCATTCTACAGAAAATTTTGGGACCGTTGATGGCCCTGGCGTTCGATTTATTGTATTCACACAAGGTTGCCGCATGCGTTGCCAGTTTTGTCATAACCCAGACACTTGGAAAATTGGTTCAGGCGGTCGCGTTGTTACAACAGATGAAGTTTTAGATGAAGCAATCAAATATCGTTCTTATTGGGGTGAAAAAGGCGGAATCACTGTTAGTGGCGGGGAGCCATTACTTCAATTAGAATTTTTAACAGACTTATTTAAAAAGGCAAAAGAAAAGGGCATACATACAACAATCGATACTTGTGGCAAACCCTTTACGAGAGAAGAACCATTTTTTAGCCAATTTCAAGAACTGATGAACTATACTGACTTATTATTATTTGATATTAAACACATTGATAATGAACAACATAAGTTACTTACTTCACTAGGGAACGAAAATATTCTGGAAATGGCCCAATACCTTTCAGAAATTGGTAAGCCTGTTTGGATTCGTCACGTTTTAGTCCCTGAACGCAGTGATTATGACGAATACTTAATTCGCTTAGATACATTTATTAAAACATTAAAAAATGTCGATAAAGTCGAAGTTTTACCGTATCACGTAATGGGTAAATATAAATGGGACGAATTAGGGTTAGATTATCCGCTTGAAGGGATCGAACCACCGAAGGATGATCGTGTAGCAAATGCTAAAAAACTACTTCACGTCAATGACTATCAAGGTTATGCATCAAGATAGTCTATAAAAATAGAAAAGAGCGACAATTATTGTTGTTTCTTTTCTATTTTTTGTTATTATTAATAATGAAGAAAAAAGAAGGAGTGAACTATTTTTATGTCAAAAATTCTTGTTTTTGGACACCAAAATCCCGATACAGATGCAATTGGAGCAGCAATCAGTTTCGCATACTTACAAAAAGAGCTAGGTAAAGATACAGAACCAGTTGCTTTAGGAACACCCAGTGAAGAAACACAATACGCACTAGATTATTTTAACGTAGATGCACCACGAGTAGTTGAAAGTGCAGCAGGAGAAACAAACCAAGTAATGTTAGTTGATCACAATGAATTTCAACAAAGTATCTCTGATATTGCCGAATTAAATATTCTTGCAGTTGTTGATCACCATCGTATCGCTAACTTCGAGACAGCAGACCCGTTGTATTACCGTGCGGAGCCTGTTGGTTGTACAAGTACGATCGTTTTAAAACTCTTCAAAGAAAATAATGTCACAGTTCCTAAACAAATTGCTGGAATGATGGTATCAGCAATTATATCAGATACATTATTATTCAAATCACCAACATGTACTCAAGAAGACATTGATGCAGCAAACGAGCTTGCAGATATCGCAGAAATCAATTTAGATGGCTATGGTTTAGACATGTTAAAAGCCGGTACAAATTTAAGCGACAAATCTGCAGAAACATTATTAGATTTAGATGCTAAAAGTTTCCCAATGGGGGATAAAAATGTTCGAATCGCGCAAGTCAATACAGTTGATCTAAACGAAGTACTAGACCGTCAGGCGGAACTAGAAGCTGCAATGAATAACGCAAACACTGCAAACGGTTATGACTTATTCGTATTGATCATTACAAATATTTTAAACAGCGACTCTGAGTTAGTAGTAATCGGAGATTCAATAGATAAAGTAGAAGCCGCTTTTAAAGTGAAACTCGATAATAACCGGGCATTCTTAAATGGTGTTGTTTCTCGTAAAAAACAAGTTGTTCCTCAATTAACTGAAGCATTCAGTTAAAGGCTATACACATCTGATTTAGCAACTTAATAAACTACAGGTGGTGTTTCAATAGAGCCAGCTGTAGTTTTTATTATTATTAAGGTTAAACAAGAAAGAGTGATCCAACCATGGAAAATATAACCTATTATTTTGCATCAAATAGAAATGAAGAAGAACTAAATAAAATCGTCTCTAATCCATTATTCACAAAAATAACGAATTACCTTTCAGAGCGCAAAGAACAAGAAGTCATTTTACGCCAAATAAAAGCAGATATTCCAACAGATAGCAATTTAGAATTATACTTAGATAAGCTGATCAAATACAATCTTCTTGAACGTAAAAACAGAAGATATTCCTTAACTTTTCCTATTTATACCCATGGAGAATCTCTAAAACTCTCAGATTCAATAGTAAAATCATTTCGAACGATTACGCAAGAAGATTCAATACCAATTAATTATTTCGTTTTTGGTGAATGGCTTTGGTCTTTGTTTTTTGAAGAAGAGCAAGATAACTATTTTTTCGGTGTCAAAGCCTCTCCAGAAAGCTTATCAGTCTTTCGTAGAAAAGAAGAGGGGAATGATACACTGCGTTTTATTTCTGTTTATCCAGATAACCTGATTCCTTTAGATCTGGCAAATTATTTCAATTTACTTTCGAAGAGACAGGAGTTGCCTCAACACTTTGAGTCATTACAGAATGTAATTGGAGATGTAGATATCAATTATTTTATTCCTCAAATTCAAAAAGTAATACGATCGGTGAAAAGGAATAAGTCTAGAGAGAGTAAAAAAAATATTTTTCAAGAGGCATTGCTAGTGACAGGAGATCTGAAGAGGAATGAAGAACATCAATTATTTCTTGCTGTTCCAATTCTAGAAAGTGAAGAGCTTTCTAAAGAGATTCAGATCACCTTAGATAAACTAAAAACGGAATTACAGCCATTATGGGAAAAGATCAAAGATAAAAACCAACGTGTATTCTATAAACAACAGTTATATAGTTTCTTATTTATAAATTATCTTCCTAAAGATCGAGAATACATTAGTTATTTCAAAGTCTAAGTTGCTATAATTATATTATGTAAACTGATATATCTAAAATAAAACACCGACCTCTCAATTAATGAAAAATGAAGAGGTCGGTGTTTTTATTAATTGTTTCTTTTGCGGACTTTTTTCGTCCAAAAACCTCCAGAGATAAACTTGGGTTCATACGATATAATAAATGCTCTAGGTTCTTTTTCATTGATTAGTTTATACAAACTACGTTCATTTTTACGTGGAGAAAGAATCTCTAAAATCATCCGTTCGCCTTCGCGGCCTGCACCAAAGCTTTGAGTCACACCGTAACCGTGCTCTCTTAATATCTCCGGTAGATTCAATTGTTCTGTCGAAGAGGGGAGAATAGCCGTTACCATAATGTAGCCTAGTGCCAAATAATCTTCAATTTTGATTCCTACACTGATTCCTACTGCATAGCCAAGAGCATAAACAACTAAGTTAATTGGGTTATCCAAACGATTTAGAACCATACTAAGTCCTAATACGTAAATCGTTATTTCGGCCATACTGACTAAAGGCGCAATCAGACGATAGCCTTTCATTGTTAGCATAAAACGGATCGTATTCAATGTGATATAAGAAAAATTGACCACAAAGATCGTAACAAGCATTTTGATATCCATTTTTAATAATTCCTCTTTTCAATTAAACATATCTGCATATTATAGTACAACATTATGAGAATTAAAATAGTGATAGTCAAAATATAGATGAAATTTCTGATTTTATATCTAATCTGACGAATAACAATTCTGTGCAGCGTTATTTGTTGGATGAATCAGTAGTTTTTGCTATAATCATTATACTACGTATTTTTAAGGGAGAAATGAAATCAGATGAGAATTTTTATCATCATACTTTTGGGGTTATTGTTATTAAATACAACTGCAGCGCTTATTACCGTTTTTAGAAAACCACGGAGCATTTCAAGTGTTTTGGCTTGGATTATGACGTTATTGTTCTTACCAGGAATTGGCTTTATTATTTATCTTTTTTGTGGTAGAGGAATCAATGGTCAAAAAGTTTTCAATCTAACTACTCATGACAAAGAAATGATTACTGAAATCAAAAAAATGGTCGATGAAGATAATCTAAAATCAGATGGAAAATTAGATATTAATTTACTAACTGATGCACGTGTGTTAAACAGATACTTTAGAAATATGGATTCTTCACCATTAAGCAAGCGAAATAGTCTAAAGATTTATACGGATGGAAAAGAAAAATTCGACGCCTTATTCGAAGATATTCGTCAGGCCAAAGAAACAGTCCATGTCGAATATTATTCTTTTTTTAACGATCGTATAGGGAATCAATTTTTAGATTTATTAGGAGAAAAAGTCAAAGAGGGCGTAGCTGTTCATTTAATTTATGATCCTTGGGGTTCTCCAGGAGCAAACAAAAAGTTTTTCGCTCGATTTGTCGCCATAGGTGGGAAAGTAGCGCCATTTATTACATCTAAAAATATGATCAGTAAAACACGCTTAAATTATCATTTACATCGTAAAATTGTCGTGATTGATGGGAAAATAGGGTGGACTGGTGGATTTAACGTAGGTGATCAGTATTTAGGCGAAAGTAAGAAATTCGGTTACTGGAGAGATACGCATATCCGTTTAGTTGGAACGTCTGTTTTCTCACTACAAGAGATTTTTATCATGGACTGGAACGCTTCTGTACAACACGACTCACATAAAATGGATTATTTAGAAAACTATTTCCAAATTGCTGATGACAGCGAACTCGGAAACTTAGCGTTACAAGTTGTTTCTGACGGACCGGATTCTGAAGAAGAAATTCTAAAAAGTGGGTTTATCAAAATGATTTTATCTGCTGAGAAATCCGTCTGGATCCAAACACCTTATTTAATTCCCGATGATAGTATGATCAATGCGTTGTTGATTGCTGTACGTTCAGGGATCGATGTACGGATTATGATCCCATGCATGCCGGATCATCCATTTATCTATCGTGCAACGCAGTATTACGCGAACTATTTGCACAAGCGAGGCGTTAAGATCTATATGTATCAAAATGGTTTTTTACATGCTAAAACGATGATCATTGATAATGAAATCTGCATGGTCGGTACAACGAATCAAGATATTAGAAGTTACGCATTGAATTTTGAAGTAAGCACATTTATCTATGATACACGAATTGCATGGAAACTAACTCAAATATTTGAAGCAGATATGGATAAAAGTATTTTATTAACGGATGAGATTATTCAAGATCAATCACATTGGTTAAGATTTAAACAGAACTTTTCTCGATTATTATCACCGATATTATAAGTTTAAAAGATAAATAGAAAAGAAGTCTAAAATTCGAACGAGGTAAGTATTGCTAAGTTCGAATTTTTCATATTCAAATTCTAGTTAACATAATATACATTATACAAAGTAGTCTCTTGATTATAATGTTAGTGTCTCAGATTAAAAAAATGAAACAAAAAAAGAGCAGTACTCTTCAGCTGCTCCTTTTCTTCAATATTTATCTATCCATCTGTCTATCTTTTAACTAATTTCACAATATCATACCAACATACCGATACCATACCTAACAACACACAAGTAAATAATTGTTTAATTGACAATGGAGCCAAATCCAAAAATCCGTTTATGGGAGAATAAATCAGAGCGACTAAACTCAAGAATGTCCCTCCTAATATAAGCCAAGTTACTTTATCTCGTCTTAACTTAAGAAATGTTTGAATTCCAAGTAATTTAGTTGAACTATTTACTTGAACCAAGAATAAATTTGCTGTAATCAAGACCGTCATCCCCATTGTCCGAGCTAGTTCGTCATTTGCGAGATTTTGTTGAAGTGTAAAATAATAAGCGCCAAAAGAAGTGATAAAAATAGCTAGCCCTTGAATAACACTCTTAATAAAAAGTGTACGAGTCAGTATGTTTTCTTTAGGATCTCGAGGCGGCCGTGTCATTATATCTTGTTCACTTGGTTGTCTTTCCAAGACAATTGAACAAGTTGGATCTATCACCAGCTCAAGTAAAACGACGTGTACAGGCAGTAAAAACAATGCAACTTGAGGAATTCCTAAAAGAGGACCTAAAAGTGCTGTCAATGCGATTGGAATATGAATAACGAAAATATAACCAATTGCTTTTTTTATGTTATCGTAGATTCTTCGGCCATCTCTCACCGTGTTAACAATTGTAGAAAAATTATCATCCAGTAAAATTAAATCTGCCGCTTCTCTAGAAACTTCAGAACCTCGTTTTCCCATCGCAATACCGATATCAGCATATTTAAGTGCAGGGGCATCGTTCACACCATCCCCTGTCATGGCCACAACATCACCATTCGCTTTGAAGGCTTTGACAATTCTCATTTTATGTTCAGGTGTAACCCTTGAAAAAATATTGATCGCGTGTACTTTTTCAGCTAATTCTTTATCATCTAATTGGTCTAATTCATGACCAGTTAAAAAATCATCAGCATTTTGAATACCTACTTTCTTCGCAATTGAACTAGCAGTTATACCATTATCGCCAGTAATCATAACTACTTTGATGCCAGCTTTCCTGCAGTCTTCAATATCAGCCTTAATTCCTTTTCTAGGCGGGTCAGACAAACAAATCAGTCCGAGAAATGTTAATGTACATTGCTCAAGAGTTTCAGGAATATCATTTTTAGTAGAAACAATTTGCTCTCCAACAGCAATTACCCTCAGACCTTCTTTTGCAAAAATATTGATTTTAGTACGAATGTCTTCTTTTGTTTCTTGGCTTAAATTTGAGATTGCCAGTATACTTTCGGGAGAACCTTTTGCCGTGATTTCTAACTGATTGTTTCTGTCCCACACATGCCCCATCATCTTCAACTCATCTGTAAAAGGATACTCCGTGACCAATGGACTATTGAATAATCTCTCTTTGCTCCAACTATGCTTTTCATCATATTCTAAAATAGCTATTTCCATAGGATCATATGGATCGATTTCACTAGCTAAACCCATTACTTCATTTAAACGATCCTCTATTTTAGGATCAAAAGGCCACATCTTAGTGACGGTCATTTGATTTTCAGTAATGGTCCCTGTTTTATCAACTGCTAAGACGGATAGAGCCCCCATCGTTTCAACAGCAGAAAGTTTTCGTATCAAAGACTTTTTCTTAGCCAATCTCCAAGCTCCCATAGAGAGAAACACAGTTAAAACAACTGGAAATTCTTCTGGAATCAAGGCCATAGCAATTGTAATACCCGACAAAATACTTTGGATGATTCGATCTTTCAGCGCTAAATTATTGTCATTGAAAAAAGTAACTGCAGCGACTAGTAATAAAAGAATAATTGCAACGATTGTACATACCTTAACTAGTTTTCCAATTTGTTTATCTAGAGGAGATGGTATTTCTTTTGCAGTAGCCAGATGTTTCCCTATTTTTCCGTATTCTGTATTTGTCCCTGTATTACTAATCAGGATAGTCCCGCTACCAGTAGTAACTAGAGTTCCAGCATATACATAATCATCCCGCCAATATCCTTCTTCTTTAAAAACTTCAGATTTAGTAACTTTTTTCCAAACAGCTTCTGGTTCACCTGTTAAAGAAGATTCATTGATTCTAAGGTCATTTGCTTTAATAACAAAACCGTCAGCTGGGATTTTGACTCCTTCTTCTATTAGCATAAGGTCGCCTGGAACAAGTTGCTCACTTAAAATTTCTGTAGTGGTATTGTTTCTAATAACATTAATTTTGGGAGCAGATAAGTCTTTCAAAGCATTTAACGTCTGGTCCGTTTTCCATTCTTGGAAAATTTCAATCGCAATAATGGCAACCACAAAAGTTAGCATAATCCCACCATCAAATGGCTCACCTAGAAAAAAATAAATGAGGGCCGCTACAATCAGCAGCATAAACATGGGTTCTAAAATAATAGTGAGAACCTTCATGTAAAATGGTTCCTTTTCCTTCTTTTCTAGTTGATTTAATCCAAATTTTCTTTGACGTTCTTCTATTTCCTCAAGCGTCAAGCCCTGCCAGTTAATAGATTTCATAAGCGACCCCTTTCAATTCTCATAAAAAGATATGATTTACACATAATACAGCGTGGAAACCTTTTTTGCGAGCATAAAGGGGAGTTTTTTAGTAAACTTTTAGTGTTTAGCAGGAGCTCGAAAATAGTGTCACATTCTCCTAAAAAACTAAGTAAGGGTGTCCCTAAAATTCAAATAAGCATGGTTAAAAAATGATTCAGTTTAACCATTGTAAAAACATTTATCAAAAAGCCTTTCTCAGAAAATGAGTCAAATACCCATCTTCTAAAAAAGTCTTTTGATAAATGTTGTTTTCTGTATAAAACTATATGAGTTTTTTCAGAAAATATGGATTACTATTTCGTTTTGCTTGAAAAGACTATTGTTAATAGCTTTAAAATCTCTTTTTTATTTTTCCTCATTCAAGGCGCATCATCTTTTCATGATAGTACGTAAAAAAAATTTCATACACAATTCCTAGTAAAATAATCTTTTATTTCGTCTAACATAAAATTCTCAATCAATTTCACTTGGTGGATATCGGCACCGTGTTCTAGAATATTTCTACACTTAATAAAAGACCAGTCTGGTAATTCTCCACTAAATCTTGGATCATTTGCGTAAACAACTCCATCAAGTCCGCTCCAAATGATAGCTGACGAGCACAGTGGACAAGGTTCAAATGTTGAATACAACCAATAGTTTATCGGTAAAATTTCAGTCTTTAAAAGTTTACAGGCTGTTCTGATAGCATTGACTTCAGCATGAGCGGTGGGATCAAGTGTTTCTTGAACCGTCGTTTTACCTGTAGCAACAATTTCCATTTTTTCATTTACAATTGCTGCATAAATAGAATGATCTGACCATTGCTTTTTGATTAATTCGGTCATGATTTTTTTATTTGGATGCTGACTCATTATGGGCCTTCTTTCTCAAGTGTTGTTTAATCGTTTTAATGTATTTGCTTTGACATGCTAATATCTGTTGGGATAAAACCTGTTTGTTCATATAAATGAATCGCACCTTTATTGTGAGCGAAAACGTGTAGGTCAATCTGTGATACATTCATTTCTTTAGCTTTTTTGTCTAAGCAAGCAATTGTTTGTCTCCCATAACCTAAATTCCTAAAGTCTTCAAACACGATAAAATCATAAATGAAAAATTTTGAATCATAAAGAGTTTTATTTAAGTGTACCCATAAAAAACCAACCTTTTTTTCCGTTGAATCATCTACAATAGAATAAAGATATTCATTTTTAGTGTCCTTTCCCTCCGGTAAAAGTTCATTAAAGCTTTTAGTTGCTAAAGCAATTGCCTCATCCTCATTCCATGTACCAGCTGTAACTTTATCTTGAGCATAGTCTTTGATTGCAAACGAAAGATACTTTTTATAATCAGTTACAGTCATTTCTTTTAATATAATTGTCATCAGTTTTCCCACCAGTTCAAGTTATTTACTTAAATCATACCATTTTTACTACATTAAAAAAAGACTGCAGAAAATTACTTCTCTGTAGTCTTTTCAACCTATAATAGGTTATTGTTCATTTTTCATTGCCGCTAAAGCAGCTGTATTGATAATGTTCCATGGTTTGTCAAATGATGGTTGGAAGAAAAAGTCGGCATAAGCTAAATCTTCAATTGTCATTTTCGCTTTGATTGCTAATGAGATTGCATTGATATTGGCTGTTAAATCAGCTTTTGACATCAATTGTGCACCTAAAATTTGTGTTGTTTCAGGATCGTATACAAGTTTGAACCAAGCTTTTTGTTTATCAGGATTGAAGTCCATCAAATAATCCTCAACAACAAGTGCTGATTTTGTTTTTTTATTCAATTTCTTTGCCATTTCTTCGTTAATACCTGTAGAAGCAAATTTATAATCGAAAACAGCTAGACCAGATGAACCTTGAATACCAGGAAATGGTTTTACTGGGCTTACTAAGTTTTTCACTGCAAAACGACCTTGTTTTCTGGCATTAGTTGCTAAAGCAATATTGACTTCCGTTTCACCTGGATTGTATTTGATCAATGTAGCATCCCCAACTGCAAAGACATCCGCAGCACTTGTTTGCATGTACTCATCTGTTTTGATCAAACCATTAGGATGTAATTCTAATGTATCTTTCAGCCAACCTGTATTAGGACGAACACCAACTGCCACAACGACAAGGTCAGCAGCATATTCAGCTTTATCAGTTACAACTTTTTGAACATGGCCCTCCCCTTTATAGCTTTGAACCGTTTCATTTGTCACTACTTTTATATTGTTTGCTTCCATTTCTTCTGTCAAAACATCAGTAAATTCTTTATCTAAATAGACACCTAAAGGTCGATCTAAAATATCAATAACCGTTACTTTTTTACCAGCTTTAGCAAATGATTCTGCGGCTTCAATACCGATATAGCCACTACCAATCACAACAACGTTGTTTACTTCTGGATCGATTGTTTTTTCTTTTAATTTTATGGCCCATTTTCTGCCGCGCATCAAATAGATATTTTCTAAATCTTTACCTGGAACATTTAATTCAAATGGAACGGCTCCTGGACTGATGATTAGTTTATCGTAATCTTCAACACGTTCCTCTCCCGATAATAAATCTTTGACCACTACTTGATGATCTTCTGGTTTGATTGAAGTGATTTCTGTATTTGAAAAGACATTGACTCCTCTGCTTTCCATTTTCTCGCCAGTCATATAACGAACGGCATTGACATCTTTTACTTTTCCTTCTAGATAGAGCTGCATACCACAAGATAGAAAAGAAATAAAATCGCCTTTTTCGTACCATTGAATTTCTGCTTCTGGGTGTAAATTTAATAATTCTTCAACTGCTTCGTATCCTCCGTGCGATGAACCTAAAACAATAACTTTCATTTCATGTACCTCCAATATTATTTATTATATAATAAAGAGTATCATATAAACATATGAAATAACAAGTATTTCAGCTTATCATTCTCAATTACAAACAATAATTGAGAACCGAGTATCATTATTATCATTTGTAATCTTTACATAATGTATCTATAGATGAAATATTCTTCAAGTTTTCTCATAGACTATTCTAATTCTGTCCTTTAATGAAGGTCTTTGTTTACATAATATTTTTATGAGCAACTATTTTCGTTTTTTCCAATTAAATAGCCAGTTATAAACAATAAAGACTGTCTATAGCTGGCTATTTGTATTTTTATTTGAAAATAGTTACTTCTTTTTTTACTTCGACCGTAATTTTCCCATTCTTAATAACATAATTTCTCTCAGGTATATCAATGATCGCATCTGCTTTTACTTTCGTATCCAGCAAGACTAAATCAGCATTATTCCCAACCTGAATGCCATAGTTTTTTAAGCCCAATGCTTTTGCAGGATTTTCTGTGATCATTGGTAGAACAGTCGGTAAATCATCCGCTCCCCCTAAATGTCCTACAGGAATCGCTAGCATTGCAATTTGCATTAAATCACCATTACCATAAGGAGTAAAGGCATTGCGAATGTTATTGGTCGCTAAACATACATTAACACCCGCATCCCGAAGCTTTCTGATTGGCGTTACTGCTCTTCTAACATTGTATACATCATTTCTAGCACCTAAGTGTAAATCTGTCGCTGGTAAGGCCATCACACTGATTTGGGCTTCAGACATTAGTTTAATAATTTCACTTAATCTCTCAGGTTCTAATGCGTGAAGCGCTGTTAAATGCCCCACAGACACTCTGCCGTGATAATTTTCGGCAATCGTTTTTTTACATAAATATTCTATTGAAATATCTGTTGCTTCATCGCTGAAATCTTGATGAAGATCGATGTCTTTATCATATTTTTTAGCAATTTCGAAAACTAAATCTATATGTTTATCTGCTGGAGCATCATTGTATGGAATACCGCCAACAACATCTGCACCCATCTCCATTGCTTCATACATCATTTTTTCTGTACCAGGCGCTTTAAAAATCCCTTCTTGTGGGAACGCAACGATTTGCATATCGATCAGATCCTGATATTCGTCTTTTAATTTCATAATTGTTTTAAACCCGGAAAACCCTTGCGCTGGATCAAATTCAGCATGAGTTCTAACAGCAGTTACACCATGAGAAATAATCATTTCTAACGCTCTTTTTGCTCGTTGATAAATATCTTCTTCCGTGAATGTTGGTTTCAATTCAGCTGTAACACTGATTGCTTCTTGCAAAGTCCCAGATTTGTTTGGTTTTCTGTCAGCTATCAAAGCTTTATCCAGATGGATATGGCTTTCGACCAAACCAGGAATCAAAACACGTCCTTGCGCTTCAATTACATTTACCGCGTTATCCGTTAAATTTTCCGAAATCGCTACGATTTTACCATCTTTTATACCTACATCTTGTAACGCTTCTTCATCACTTAATCTTGCTTGCTTAATTAAAATATCCATTTATTAACACCCTTTCTATTCGATCTATATAAAGAATCCAATCCCAATCAATATAACAGAAGCAATGCTGATCCATTTAACATTTCCCTTTACAACCTCTAAAATTGGAATTTGGAATCCAGATGATAAAGCTTGCATCGTAATATTAACAAAACTCATTTGACTACCTAATCCAACACCAACTGCAACTAAACCAAGTTCAATTGAAGAGAAGCCTAAAGACACGGCAACAGGGAGAACAAGAGTCAAAACGGAGCCGACATAAGCACCCGCCGGTACACCAATCAAGATTCCAGTTAAAATCGCCACAGGAACCATGATCAAAGCAGGTGCAGAACTAGCAATCCCTGCAATAACAGCGAAAGTTCCAGTTTGAGCAATAATATTTATAAACGCTAGAAAAATTCCTACTTGGAACAGTCGAGTCAAAATGTATGTTGAACCATCTACCATTGCTTCTACCGACTGATTTAATGTGAAATCTGAACAAATAAAAATCAATGCTAGTGTCAATATCATATACACTAATGGGGTCAATAATGGGAACCCGACAAGGTCATTTACTACAGGACCAAAAATTACAGCGAACAGTAAAAAGATCGCAGGTAAAGTCAATTTAAATAATGCTTTGTTACTCATTGACGCATATTCATCATCACTATTTTCTTTAAAACCGATATTCCGACGTTTAGTTCCCCAAAAAGCTAGAATAATGGCTAACGCACAAAAAACTAACCAAATCGGACGCATATCGGAAACATATTTAGACACACTAAAATCTCCTAATTTTGAAACAATACTAGATTCTAATGAAGCTGGTGATGTCGTGAACGAAACAGCTGCTGCAAGAGACATTGCAGCAATCAACTCGGGAACAGCTCCAACCGCAACAAATGCCAATGGGGCGATCACCATTGCGCTACCACCACCGATACCCGACATATAAGTAGCCGCTGCAAGCAGGATAACGATAAAGGCTGAAACATATTCTACTTTACCTTTTGTCCCCCGTTTTGCAAGAGTCAAGGCCGCAGAATAACCTCCGGATTTAAATACAGCCATTGCGACTGCTGAATTAATAATCGGCACAGTAATCCCTAACATCATGGGAATTGTTTCTAATAATTGTGTGTTCGCTTGTTCTAACCCAATTCCCCCAATGATCATAGCTAAAACGCCACCGACAAATCCAGCGATGATCATATCCACTTTCATAAATAATAAAACTAACACTAAAATCAATGGGATGATCACAATCACAGCTTTTATCCCCGTAGGCGCAGTAATCGCATCAATCTCTTGTGCAAAAGCAGGCACAAATGAAAAAATAAATAGCAGCGAAAGTAGCAACCCGCTCAAAAACTTTTTAGGTATTTTCATAATTATTCCTCCAACTATAGCTAATTAAAGCATTCTCATCTTTACGATAAGCAATAATTGCTTTTTATAATAGACTTAGAAATTTTGTAACCTTAGAACATCAGAAAAAATGATACTGAGTGAAGGTTATGTACTACAAGAATTTGTTTCTTTGAATTTCCGATAGCGATATCAAGTTGTTTAATCGGCTATAGAAATCAAAATAAATAACTGTACTGTTTATGAATTATATCAAACTATGAATGACTATCTCAATATTTCAACAGTAACTAATCTCCTTTCTTCTTCCTATAATACGTTTAAATTTCGAAAAAAGGAACAAGAATGCATCAAAAATTATTCTAATAAATCAAAAAAAGGTAACGCTTGCACTTTTGTGGACAGCGAGTTTGTAAAAAAATTGCGAAAACAAATTAAAATTTACGTTTGTTTTCGCTATGGTCCATTTACTATTTTTCTTCACCAAGTAACGTAGATAAATCATAAGGTGTATTTTGATAAACAGCATAATTTACCCAATTAGAAAATAACAAAGATGCAGCCATATGCCATCGTAATTGCGGCACTTCACTGGTATTGTCATTTGGGAAATAATTTGTAGGGAGATTTGGATGAATTCCTTTTAGTTGATCGCGTTCAAATTCTTGTTGTAATGTCTCGCGATCATACTCTAAATGTCCCATTGCATAAAAGGCTCGATTATTTTTATTTCCAACTAAAAAAAGCCCCGCCTCCTGTGATTCAACCAAAATTTCTAATTCCTCAGACTCTTCTATATCTCTTCGTTTGACTCCTGTATATCTAGAATGTGGAGCAAAAAATACGTCGTCAAACCCTTTTAAAATACTCCAAGTTGGCGTTAATACATCATGAGCATAAATACCCGTTAACTTTTGATCTAAGAAATACTTATCGATTTTATGATGGTGGTAAAGTCCCGCTTGCGCTCCCCAACAAATATGAAACGTAGAAAATACATGTGACGTACTCCATTTAAAAATCTCCTGCAGCTCTTCCCAATAATCAACTTCTTCAAAAGGAATACGCTCAATCGGTGCTCCTGTAATGATCAAACCATCATAGAATTTTTCTTTGACTTCTTTAAACTGATAATAAAAACGTGTCAAGTGATCACTGGATGTATTTTTTGTCTCATGACTGCTCATATGCAAGAACTCTACATTTATTTGTAATGGCGTGTTACTTAAAAGTCTCAAAAGTTGAACTTCGGTCTCATCTTTTTTTGGCATTAAATTTAAGATTAAAATTTCCAAAGGGCGAATGTCTTGGTGCATGGCGCGATCTTCGTCCATTACAAAAATTTTCTCTTTTTCTAGTACTTTAATAGCTGGTAGTTCTTTTGGAACACGAATCGGCATGCGTATATCCTCCCTTTCTTTTTGTATAATTTCATTTTACGATAAAAAGGTGTAGAAAGGAAGATTCTTTCTAAGAAAACGGTAAGTTTCCAAAAGATTCACTTGATAAAAGTATCAATCCTAAAAAACATGAGATAGAACACATGTCCCACCTCATGTTTTACCCTTATAGAAAGTTAATTTGTTAATTCATTACTTTATTCATCTTCTTTTTTAGTATTACGTTTGATAGTGAAGAAAGCAAAAGCTCCTAGTAGTAACGTACCTAGCATTCCCCAATTACTAACAATTTCACCGTTATTAGGAAGATTTTTTTGTGTACTGCTTAGGTTTTTCAAGCCAGAACTTCCGTTATTACTTAAGTTGCTACCATTCCCAGTTCCATTGCCATTTCCAACGTTTCCGTTACCATCGCCTGGATCAGCTGGAAGTTTGAAGTTAGCTGGTTCACTTTGATTACCATCACCATCTTTTGCAATTGCTGAAACTAGTTCTTTTGGCACTGCGAAACCAATTGGGATTTGGATAACGAATCCACCAGTTTCACTCGCAGCCCCAGCACCTAAAACTTCTCCTACTGCATTTTGAAGTTCTACATCATTTCCTGGTGTTGCAATTCCTTTAATCGTATAACCGGTCATAGAGTTTCCAGTTACATTGTCGACTATTGGCGTTGCAACAAAGACGGTTGGGTCAGCCGGCGTCATAAATGGTGTTGCTTTGCTAACATCACCAGCGTTATTTTCAACCGTTGCGTTCAATGCTTCATTTTCAGTTGCCGAACCTTTAGGTAAAGCAATAGCGAATTCACCATCTAACGCAAATGGAGCTTCAACTAGAAACGTTCCATTTAAATCAGCAACGCCTGAACCGATGACTCTACCAGCAGCATTGCGTATTTTGACTTTGTTACCTGCGGTTGCTTTACCAGTTACGATGTAACCCGTTTTTGATGTTCCGGTCACATTGTCAATGATTGGTGCTTCAATACTTGATGAAGGATCTGCTGGGATTGAAAATAGGGTTGGTAAACTTGAGTTAAGCGCAGCATCAATTGCTACTGCATTTAGTTGTTGCAATTGATCTACATCTTGAGAATCTAACTCAATTGAGAATTTACCATTGCCATCCACATTTCCAACACCTACTTCAGTTCCACTTAGTGTTCGAAGAGATACTGAATCACCCAAAGTGGCTGTACCTTGAACTGTGTAACCTGTTTGAGAATCACCTACCACGCTTGTGATGATCGGTGCTGCTACAAATACTGGATCTGCTGGTGTTGTAAAAGCTGTTGCTGGACTTTGATTACCAGCACCGTCAGAATCTATCGCTCTCAATTGTTCAAGTTGACTAGCCGAGCCTGATGCAAGCACTACTGAGTAATTTCCACTACCATCTACTTGAGCTGAACCAATCACTGTTCCAGTTAATTTTTTGATAGAAACTGTATCGCCAGCGACAGCAGTACCAATTACAGTGTGACCTGTAGCAGAAGTTCCTGTTACGTTAGTGACAACTGGTGCTTGAATTGAGACTGGATCTGCTGGTGTTGTGAATACTGTTCCAGTGCTTGTATTTCCATCTGTATCTTTAGCTATTGCAGTTAATTGTTCATTCGGTGTAGCTGAACCTGCTGGTATTGTAATAGTATAGTTTCCACTACCATCTGCTACGCCTGTTCCAATTACTGCTCCACCTGTATTTTTGATTTCCACAGTACTTCCTACTGACGCTTTACCTATTACTGTATAACCTGTCGTTGAATTTCCCGTTACGCTATCAACTGTTGGAGCTGTTACCATTACTGGATCTGCCGGAGTAGTAAATGGTGTTGCTGAGCTTTGATTATTATCCCCATCCACAGCTGTAGCAGAAAGTTGTTGAAGCGGCAGTGCTGATCCTACTGGAATTATAATTGTGTAATTTCCACTACCATCTACAATAGCACTCCCAATAATTGTACCACCTGTATTTTTCACATCAACCCTGTCACCAGTTGTTGCAGTACCCGTTACCGTATAGCCAGTTGCTCCTGTTCCTGTTACATTATCAACTGTTGGAGCTGTAACTACTACTGGATCTGCCGGTGTTATAAACGGAGTTGCCGGACTTTGGTTGCCGTCTGTGTCTTTGGCTACTGCGGATAGTTGTTGATTTGGAGTCGCTGCTCCAGCTGGAATTACTACTGCGTAATTTCCACTTGGGTCTGCTACTGTGGTTCCAATCACTGTTCCGCCTGTATTTTTGACGTCAACAATATTTCCAGCTGTAGCTGTACCTGTTACTGTATATCCAACTGCTCCAGTCCCTGTTACACTATCGACTGTCGGAGCTGTAATTACTACTGGATCTACTGGTGTAGTAAATGGTGTCGCTGAACTTTGATTGCCATCCACGTCTTTCGCTACGGCAGATAATTGTTGACTTGGAGTTGCTGCTCCATTTGGAATCACAATGGTATAGTTACCGCTTGGATCTACTAATGCTGTTCCGATAATCGTACCGCCTGTATTTTTGATGTTAACAGTATTCCCAGCTGTAGCTGTACCAGTTACCGTATAACCAGTTGCTCCTGTTCCTGTTACATTATCAACTGTTGGAGCTGTAACAACTACTGAGTCAGCTGGTGTAGTAAAGACTGTCCCAGGACTCGTGTTTCCATCCGCATCTTTAGCTGTTGCAGTTAATTGTTCATTCGGTGTAGCTGATCCTACCGGAATCGTAACAGTATAATTACCACTACCATCCGCCACGCCTGTTCCAATCACTGTCCCACCTGTATTCTTGACTTCAACACTACTTCCTGCTGGTGCGGTACCTGTTACTGTATAACCTGTCGTTGAATTCCCCGTTACATTATCAACAGTTGGTGCTTGTACGACTACTGGATCTGCTGGTGTTGTAAACGGTGTAGATGGACTTTGGTTTCCATCAGTGTCTTTGGCTACAGCAGATAATTGTTGGCTAGGAGTTGCAGACCCGATTGGAATCACAACTGAATAGTTACCACTTGGATCTACTACTGCTGTTCCAATAATTGTACCGCCTGTATTTTTAATATCAACAGTATTTCCTGCTGTCGCCATACCTGTTACCGTGTAGCCAGTCGCTGATGTACCAGTCACATTGTTTACTATTGGTGCTGTAATTACTACTGGATCTGCTGGTGTGGTAAATGGTGTAGCTGGACTTTGATTTCCGTCAGCGTCTTTGGCTGTTGCAGTTAATTGTTGACTTGGAGTCGCTGCTCCAGCTGGAATAGTAACTGAATAGTTACCGCTTGGATCTACTACTGCTGTTCCGATAATTGTACCGCCTGTATTTTTCACTTCAATAGAACTTCCTGCTGGTGCGGTACCTGTTACCGTATAACCAGTTGCTCCTGTTCCTGTTACATTATCAACCGTTGGAGCTGTAACTACTACTGGGTCAGCTGGTGTAGTAAAGACTGTCCCAGGGCTTGTATTGCCATCAGCATCTTTAGCTGTTGCAGTTAATTGTTCATTTGGTGTAGCTGATCCTACCGGAATCGTAACAGTATAATTACCACTGCCATCTGCCACGCCTGTTCCAATCACTGTCCCACCTGTATTCTTGACTTCAACAGAACTTCCTGCTGGTGCGGTACCTGTTACTGTATAACCTGTCGTTGAATTCCCCGTTACACTATCAACAGTCGGTGCTTGTACGACTACTGGATCTGTTGGCGTTGTAAATGGCGTAGCTGAACTTTGGTTTCCGTCTACATCTTTAGCTATCGCAGATAATTGTTGATTTGGCGTTGCTAAACCAACTGGGATCGTAACTTTATAGTTCCCGCTTGAATCTGCAATTGCGGTTCCAATTACTGTTCCGCCTGTATTTTTTACTTCAACAGTATTCCCAGCTGTTGCTGTGCCTGTTACTGTATAACCTGTTGCTGATGAACCAGTCACATTGTTTACTGTTGGTGCTGTAACTACTACTGGATCTGCTGGTGTGGTAAATGGTGTTGCGGGGCTTTGATTGCCATCCGCGTCTTTGGCTACTGCAGACAATTGTTGATTTGGTGTTGCAGATCCTGCTGGAATCACAACTGTATAGTTCCCACTTGGATCCGCAATCGTTGTTCCAATAATTGTACCACCTGTATTTTTCACTTCAACAGTATTCCCGGCTGTAGCCTTACCCGTTACCGAATAACCTGTTGCCCCTGTACCGGTTACGTTATCAACCGTTGGTGCTGTAACTGTAATTGGATCTGCTGGCGTTGTAAATGGCGTAGCCGAACTTTGGTTTCCGTCTACATCTTTAGCTATCGCAGATAATTGTTGATTTGGCGTTGCTAAACCAACTGGGATCGTAACTGTATAGTTCCCACTTGAATCTGCAATTGCGGTTCCAATTACTGTTCCACCTGTATTTTTCACTTCGACAGTATTCCCAGCTGTTGCTGTACCTATTACTGTATACCCAGTTGCTCCTGTTCCAGTTACGTTATCAACTGTTGGCGCTGTGACAACCACTGGATCGGCAGGCGTTGTGAATGATGTTGCTGGACTCTGATTCCCATCAACATCTTTCGCTACTGCAGACAATTGTTGATTTGGTGTTGCAGATCCCGCCGGAATTATAACAGTGTAGTTGCCGCTTGGATCCACAACAGCTGTTCCGATTACTGTTCCACCTGTGTTTTTAATGTCGATAGTAATTCCTGCTGTCGCTGTACCTGTTACTGTATAGCCAGTTGTAGAAGTACCGGATACATTGTCAACCACTGGCGCACTAATGATTACTGGATCGGCAGGCGTTGTGAATGGAGTAGGTATACTTTCATTTATTCCAATTTTAGCTACTGCAGTCAATGACTCACTAGCAGTTGTCAATCCTTGAGAAATCGCAATGGTAAAATTACCACTACCATCGGCAATACCGCTTCCAATTGTAGTCCCACCAGCATTACGGATATCCACCGTATTCCCCGCTGTAGCAGTTCCAATTATAGTATGCCCGATTGCTGAGGTCCCAGTTGTACTCGTCACGACTGGCGATGCAACAACAATTGGATCAGCAGGTGTATTAAATGATGTTGGTGTACTTTCATCTGTTCCAGATTTTGCAATCGCAGTTAGCGATTCGCTTGCTGTTGCCTGACCTTGTGGAATAGTGATAGTAAAATTTCCAGTTCCATCAACTGTGCCCGTTCCAATGACATTCCCACCTACATTGCGAATATCAACTGTATTCCCTGCAGTTGCAGTACCTGTGACTGTATAGCCAGTTGCAGAAGTCCCTGTTGTATTTGTCACTACTGGTGATGCTACTACTACTGCATCTGCTGGTGTTGTAAACGCTGTCGGCGTACTATTATTACTTCCATCAGATGCAATTGCTGTCAAAGCTTCATTTTCAGTTGCTGAACCTTGTGGAATGGTGATTGAGAAGTTCCCGCCTGTTGCTGGTCCTGAAGCAATTGTTGTGCCACCTGCATTTTTAATAGTAACTGTATTCCCTGCTGTAGCTGTACCCGTTACCGAATAGCCAGTTGCAGAAGTACCTATTATATTCGTTACGACTGGTGGTGCTACTACTGCATCTGCTGGTGTTGTAAATGCTGTCGGTGTACTATCAGTGCCACCATTAGAAGCTGTAGCTGTTAAGTCTTCATTTCCCGTTGCGGCGCCTTGTGGGATATTGATAGAGAAGTTTCCACCTGTTGCCGGTCCCGATGCAATTGTTGTACCACCTGCATTTTTAATAGTGATTGTATCGCCTGCTGTAGCTGTACCCGTTACTGTATAACCAGTCGCAGAAGTTCCAGTAGTACTTGTCACAACCGGTGGTGCTACAACAGCTGTATTTCCAGCATAATAGATGTCGGAAACTCCATTAGCAGTATTAATCAAACTAACATCTATAGCATCTGCTTTTATAACAGTACCAACAAATCTAGCATCTAAATTTTTTGCTAAGCTTGTTGGACTAGACACTGTTGTTGGAATATTAATTGTTGTAGAACCCAGTACAGAAGCATCTGCCAATTGATTTACACCAGCACCACCTAACCCAACAAAAGGAAGAGCTAAATTAATTGCTGAGTCTACTGTTCCTTTTACTGGAAGTAAAGCAGCATTAATTGCTGTTGCAACTAAATTACTAGCGATTCCACTACCAGTTGCATGTAAGGCATCAACTGCTGCTTTCAAATCTTGTAAAAGAGTGGAGACATTCTGTGCTAAGACTAAACCTAATCCATCATCGATATTGGCATGAATATATTTGCCATCTGGAGAAAGAGTCGCCGTAGAATTAAATTGTGCACTACCAAAATTTTCAAGGTTATTTAAAGCGTCAATTTTCTGATTAACTGTTGTCAAATTTAATGTAACACCAGTTAAACTTCCCAATGTACCATCAACAATATCTGTTAATAATGTAGATAATTGATTAACTGCATTTAGTGTTCCTGTCAAGAATGTTAAATCACTGACCGTTAAAGTAATATTTGTATCGATTTGTGCTGCTCCGTTTGTAGAAACACGTCCATTCAATTCGCTTGGAATAGTTAAAACTGCTTGTTTTGTTCCACTAGCAATAACAGAACCACCAACTAACTCACTTCCAGTTATTGAAAAATCAACATTTTTTGTAGAGCCATCAGCAGCCCAACGAGCTCCAGTATTTGTTCCACTATTGTTTGAACTATTAATATTAGATAAAATTTCTGCATCTAAAATCGCAGCTGAAGCTGTAATTCCTCCCGGTAAATAAAATGACAATGGGACTGTCAATGGTGCAATAACTAAGCTACTTGTTAACACTAATGATAACGCGCGATATTTATTTTGTTTTTTCAACTTGCTAGCGCTCTTCTTTTTCTGCTTATCATCTTTCATAATTATCCTCCTCTTACTTTTAATCTAATACCACATAGTGAACAACTAGAAGCTTGTTAAAATTAATAGACACTCTCCCTTCGTAAAACATGAGCAACATAAAAAATTTATTTAAGCTTCTATCTATGGATTTTATAACCTTTATAATATTTTTGGAAATGATACGAATCGAAAATACCTAATTTTTAACAAAATAATTAATAATAATAAAATGATTTTAACGGAAAAAAACGTCAAAACGCTATTTATACAGCGTTTCGAAATATTGTACATACTAATATCCTCCTTATTAAAATAATATAATAGATAAATATTATATTAAATATATAATATAATATTTTTATCGAAACCTTTTTTTAAGCGATACCGTTATTATTGATAACTTTTTACCTTATAAAAATAAGTTCGAAAGTAAAAAAGAAGTTTAACTGCTTTGCAGACTGTAGACAAAAAGGAGTCGGCAGATAGGCCAGCTCCTTTTAATTATTTTTTATATAGATTTAAAACAAAAAAATACAGATTTTTCTGTTTTCCATAGCCATGTGGCTAGTTTCTTTAAATTCATAATAGTTTATATAATTAGTATAAAAAAACTGCAAACAATACTAAAAATTCAGTAATTTGTCTACAGTCTAAACAAAGTATTTTAACTACTTTGTTTTCTATTCATATTTTCGGCTAACTAGTTATTCACTTTTTCTTTTACACTTTTTTCGATTATCGGCTCACTGACTTTTTTATTCCAGAAATCAATTAAAGGTCCTGTGAAAAACGCATTGATTACTGTTCCAATACCAACTGGACCTCCAAAAATAAATGCTAAAATAACAAAAAAGATATCTTGTATAACTCTCACTATACGATACTGAGCTTTAGTACGATCAACGATAATTGGAGCAATTGCGTCATATGGGGCATTCCCTAGTTTTGCCGACATATAAAACGATGCGCCAAAAGTAAAGATCACTACGCCGAAAACAAGTAATAGCCCTTGTGAAAGTAGAGTGATTTTAATTGGAAAAAACGTTGTGTAGATCCACGTATAAAAATCAATAAAAAAACCTGTAAGGACCATATTTATCACGGTTCCTATACCAATGTATTTTCTTCCAAAAATAAAAACAAGTCCTAGAATAATGATATTCACAATCAGTTGATAAACACCTAATGAGAGCCCAAGAACAGCACCAATACCAATATTTGCTGCAGTATATGGATCTAATCCTACTTGACCTACACGTAAAGTTGCCGCACCAAAAGCTAAAATTGCTACTCCAATTAAAGCATACATGGAACGAAGTATAATTTCTTTCATAGTCCTATTTTCTTTCATCATCTAACCCCTCAATTCTATTTACCTTTTAAGTATCTCAAAAAAGTAGCGAAAAGACCAAGTATTCAGCTTTATTTATAAAAAAATAGAGCTGAATTTACACTCAACTCTATTTTTCTTCATTAATTTTTAGCGATATCTTTTAGTGCAGCTTGAGCTAACAAGTTCAAGTAGTTCCAAGGACGATCAAAATGTGGCTGGAAGAAGAAATCTGATAACGCAAGATCTTCAACAGTCATTTCATTTTGAACAGCTAATGATAATGTATTAGCTGATTGGGTAATGTCATACTTAGACATTAATTGTCCGCCTACGATACGATTTGTTCCTTTTTCATAAACTAGTTCCATCATGACATTTTCAGTTGTCGGCATGAATTCTGGACGATAGTTATCCTCAAATTGTGTTGCATCTACATCTAAGTTGTTCATTTTTGCACTTTCTAATGTAACTCCTGTTGAGCCGATTTTCCAGCCAAATAAATATAGACCAGAAGTTCCTTGTGTCCCACGATAAGCTAGTTTTTCTTCGGTTAAATTGTAACCTACTAACATACCTTGACGAACAGCGTTTGTCGCTAGTGGAATATAATTAGTCGTGTTACTTGGATTATAGTGTACAACTGCACTATCACCAGCAGCAAGAATATCAGGATTGCTTGATTTCATAAACTTATCAACCACAATAGCTCCATTAGGTAACATATCGACTTTATCTTTAAGTAAGGTTGTATTTGGACTGAAACCAACACACATAATAACCATATCCGCTTCGAATTCTTGGCTAGGAGTAATTACTTTATTCACATGGCCACTTGCATCAGCTTTAAATTCTTGAACATTCTCACCCAGCGCTAAAGTTACACCGCGATCGACAAGTTCTTTTTCTAAAACATCTGTAAAAGGCTTATCTAAATATTTATTTAAAATACGATCCAAACCATCGATCAAAGTAACTTCTTTACCAGATTCTACAAATGCTTCCACCAATTCGATTCCGATATATCCGCCGCCTACAACGACAACTTTTTTGGCATTTTTTGCACGTTCGATAATCACATTTGCTTGATTAAAGTTTTTACATAATAAAATATTCTCAGCTTCGATTCCTTTGATTGGCGGAATAATTGGCCATGAACCTGTTGTCATAACTAATTTATCATACGAAACAGTTTCTTCAATACCCGTGTGTAAATCTTTTGCAGTGACTGTTTTATGATCAACATCGATTGTTTCGACTTCATGTTCCATTTTAACTGTAGCACCTAGAGACGCTAGTTCTTCAGGACTTGAATAGAATAAGCTGCTAGCCTCCTTCACTACTCCTCCAACGTATAAAGCAATCCCACATGATAGAAACGATACATTATCATTTCGCTCATAAACGGTTACCTCCGCGTTTGGGTGATTTGTTAAAATACTTTTGACTGCAGCTGTTCCTGCATGCGTACATCCTACGACTACGACTTTCATTTTGTAAATCCCTTCTTTCAAGTTAAATTTTTCACCAACAAATCTAGTTTGAATCTATTGGTATACTAAAAATATAACAAAGTAGAAAGCCATATTCGAGTTCTTTGCTTGTGAAACGCTAACTTATTTTTTCACAAACTCTTTCTTTCTTAACCTATTTTTCATCTGCACAACCTAAAAACTAATTTAAAATGCTGTTTTTACAATAAAAAAAGCTGAGAAATTAACATTTCTCAGCTTGTGAAAATAAATTGCTATTCATTTACTGCAGCAATAATTTCTATTTCAATAAGAACATCTTTTGGTAAGCGGGCTACTTCAACGGCTGAACGAGCAGGTAATTGGTTTGTAAATGCTCCTGCGTAAACGTCATTAAAAGCTGTAAAATCGTTCATATTCTTTAAAAAACACGTTGTTTTGACAACATGGTCAAAATCACTGCCAACTTCTTCTAAAATTGCTGCAATATTTTTAAGAACTTGTTCTGCTTGTTCTTCTATTGTAGTACCAACAACTTCCCCGGTTTCAGGACTTAAAGGAACTTGACCTGAAGCAAATAATAAGCCATTTACAATGTTTCCTTGTACATAAGGTCCGATCGCTTTTGGTGCTTTATCTGTTTGGATTGATTTCATTTTATCCCTCATTTCATTCTTTTTTTGCTTTTTGACAGTCCGGACATAGACCATATAATTCTAATCTATGTTCATTAATTTCAAATCCAGTCAATTTACTTGCCGCCATCTCTACATCTTCCAAGCCTGGATAATGGAAATCGACGATTTTACCACAATTCTGACAGATCGCATGATAATGTTTTTTGGAACTGAAATCAAAACGGCTAGACGCGTCACCATAATTCATTTCTTGAACAAAACCAATATCAGTAAACAAACGTAAATTGTTATAAACAGTCGCAACACTCATATTTGGAAAACGATCTTCTAGTGAACGATAAATTTCATCTGCTGTCGGATGACTATGATTCTCAATGAGATATTCTAAAATTGCATATCTTTGAGGAGTAATACGAATATTGGCTTCTTTTAATTCTTCAAGTGCATTCTTTACCAATATATTGTCCATTTGGTTCCCCTCCTAGTCTTCTTTCTTAAATGATACTATTTCTAATCTATCTTGACAAGAATAATTGTATAAATAGTATAGGAAATATCATGTTTATCGCTGTTTTCAGTGAATTTGAAAAATATTACATACTTTTTGGATTAGTTTAGCGCGATAAAAAAGGAAGTCGTAACTCTACGCTTCCTTTTTTAAATAAACTATTCAGAAAAATTATATAGTGCAGTTGAAAGATACCGTTCGCCGTTATCAGGAATAACAGTCAGTACTTTTTTCCCAGCACCTAATTCTTTAGCTACTTGAATTGCAGCATGTACAGCTGCTCCTGCCGATATCCCGACTAATAATCCTTCTTTAACTGCTAATTGTCGCGCTGTTTCCATTGCATCTTCACTAGGTACTGCAATTACTTTCCCATATATCTCTGTATCTAAAACTTTAGGAATGAACCCTGCACCGATTCCTTGAATTTTATGTGGACCTGGAGCCCCACCTTCCAGAACAGGTGATTCTGTTGGCTCAACGGCAACAATTGAAATTTTTGGATAGACTCTTTTTAATTCTTTCCCAACTCCGGTTATTGTTCCACCCGTCCCAATTCCAGCAACAAAAGCATCCAAACCAGCTGGCCCAAATACATCTTGGATTTCTTTTCCAGTTGTTTTTTCATGTGCTTCTGGATTAGCAGGATTATCAAACTGCATAGGCATAAAGTAACCATCTTTTTCTGACAGTTCTGTGGCTTTAGCAATTGCCCCTTTCATCCCTTCAGCACCAGGTGTTAACAATAACTCAGCCCCATAAGCTTGCATTAATTTTCTGCGTTCGATACTCATTGTATCCGGCATAACAATTACGACATTATACCCCTTTGCAGCACCGACCATCGCTAAACCGATACCAGTGTTTCCGCTTGTTGGTTCTACGATTGTATCACCTGTTTTAAGTTGTCCGTTTTTTTCAGCTTTTTCGATCATACTTAATGCAATTCGGTCTTTTACGCTTCCCCCAGGATTGAAAAATTCAAGTTTCACAAAAATATCAGCTGCTCCATCCGGGACAATACGTCCTAATTTTACTATAGGTGTCTTACCTATTAATTCAGTAACAGAATTAAAAATTTGAGTCATGATCCATTCCTCCATTTTAGTATTCGTATAAGCAAAAACTTTCTTGTGTTTATAATAGCTCATATCGCTTCATCTGGCTATCATTTTGCTACTATATCCTAATTGCTACAAACTCTTTATACATTTTTAATAAAAATGTTGTATAGTAAAGAGGACATTAAATTTAGTAAATAGGAGTTACGTCATTTATGAAAATTAAAAATATTAGTCCACGAGGCTATTGTTATGGTGTTGTTGACGCAATGGTTATTGCCAGAAATGCATCTTTGGATGAAAATTTACCACGACCAATCTATATTTTAGGGATGATCGTTCATAATAAACATGTAACTGATGCTTTTGAAAGTATTGGAATCCATACCTTAGATGGCGATAACCGAGAAGATATTCTATTTCAAGTCGATCAGGGAACCGTTATTTTTACAGCTCATGGAACTTCACCCAAAGTAAAAGAACTAGCGGTGGAAAAAGGATTAACTGTTATTGATGCGACTTGTCCTGACGTGATGATTACACATGAACTAATCGCTGAAAAAGTGTCAGAAGGTTATGAGATTATATATATTGGAAAAAAAAATCATCCTGAACCTGAAGGAGCGCTAGGCGTTTCTCCGGAACATGTTCATTTAGTTGCCAATCTAGCTGATATTGCTACTTTAAAGTTAGCTGCTGATAAAATTTTTGTGACTAACCAAACAACTATGAGCCAATGGGATGTTAGTGATTTGATGGATTCGATTCAAGAGAAATATCCTCACGTGCTTATTCATAAAGACATCTGCAAAGCTACCCAAGTTCGTCAAGAAGCGGTCGTTGAGCAAGCTCAAGGGTGTGATTTGACGATTGTTGTTGGTGATCCAAAAAGTAATAATAGTAATCGCTTAGCTCAAGTTTCTATCGAACAGGCAGGTGTTCCTGCTCAACGGATATCTGACGTTTCACAAATCGATACTACGTGGTTAATTGATGTCGAACAAGTAGCCGTGACAGCTGGTGCTTCTACCCCTACCCAAATTGTCAGAGAAGTTATTGACTATTTAAATCAGTTTGATACAAATGATTCTACAACACATATTAAACGTTCGTGCATAACTGCTGAATCGATTTTACCTAGACCTAGAATAAAGGACCTGACTAAAAATCGCGAGCGACGTTTACAAGAGTTACGATCAGGCAAACGATAAAAAAATAAAGCTTCCAACAATCTGTCATTTTCATGACAGATTGTTGGAAGCTTTTCTTTATGCGACTTGTAACACTTGTCCTACGGTGATCAACTCAGCAGTTATACCATTTGATGCCATAAGTTGGTCAACAGAGATACCGAATCTTTCGGCAATTCCCCAAAGAGTATCTCCAGAAGCTACAGTATAAGTTTGAGCTGTGGTGGTTGCACTACTTTGTCCAATAGCAGATTGATCCGTTACTGAACTTTCACTCGTTACAGCTGCAGCTGTATTTCCACTATCATAGGTAGTTAAACCATATGCAGAAATCAACCAATTTAATTTCCCAGCATAATTGGGATCTGTGGCATAACGGCCAGCCAAAGCTGCTGTAGCATCCATGTAGCTAGTCGTATTACTTTTCCAAACACCAGAATAATGATAGTTTCCACTAGATGCTAACGTTGTTTTAAGAACATTAGCGTGATCTTGAAACGACTCAGTATACGATGGATAACTTCTAAATGGTTCAGTCACTGTTACCCATTGGCCATTCAAATATTCTGAAGTAGGCATATAAACTGTTTGCCCGCCATAACTTCCCTTTACACCAAATAAATTATAATTCGGAGCTGCGGCTAAACCTGAAGTACCGTAACTACTTTCTAATAATGCTTGTGCAATCATAACAGATGCGTACAAATCGTTAGCGTCAGCTACAGAAGCTGCTGAATATCCAATAGAATCAATAAATGCTTGTTGTGAAACTTCTCCTTGTGCTTCAACTTCTGTTGCTTGGGCACCTAAAGGCAATAAACTTCCTGCGATTGGAAGAAATACTAACGAAGTTCCTACCACAGACGCAACCCGTTTGCGGTTAATTTTATGCTCTTTTTGTTGGTGCCTACTACTTCTTGTTTTGATCTCGTTCATTCACTTGTTCCTCCTCAATAGAACATCATATCATCATTCTACTCGGGGATTTTTTTATAAACAATTATTTACTCCTAAAATTTGAAGATTTAAAGTGAGTGTAATCCAGCTGAAATTTTTGTTTTATTGATTGCCTCAATATTTGTTCCATCCGTTTTACATAGTGTCTATTATTCAGGTGCATTTTTTCTATAAGTACCTTTGTTCTTCGTTTATTAACTTTTTTTAATAATTAAAAATAATATTACGATTATTACTTTCATATTACAGAAAAAATCACAAAATGGCTCGAGTCGAATTGAAAAATTGTTGATCTGGTTTAGTCGGAGTGCCTTGTTATAGTAAAAAAGTAGAAATTCACGAAATGTGAACGTCTACTTTTTTTGTTTTTTTATAAATTATTATATTTTGATACTACATTTTCAACTGTAAAACCGAATTCTTTCAATACTAGATCGCCAGGAGCTGAAGCCCCAAAGTGATTTATCGTAACAGTTGTGCCAGCAGTTCCGACATAACGTTCCCAACCAAATGGTGAAGCAGCCTCGATTGCAATTCGCTTAGTCACATCTTTAGGTAAAACAGATTCTTTGTATTCTGCTGTTTGTTTTTCAAACAAATCAAAACTTGGCATCGAAACAACCGAAACATCTTTTCCTTGTTCAGCTAATGCTTTTTGTGCTTCGATTGCTAAGTTCACTTCTGAACCTGTCGCAATCAAGATTCCTTCTGGTTTTTCACCTTTTTGTTTAGAAATTACATAAGCACCTTTTTGAACAAGCTCACCTGCGTTTTCTTTTGTGCCTTCAATAACTGGTAAGTTTTGACGACTTAGAACTAAGATTGTAGGAGCATCTTTTGTTGTCATTGCGATTTTCCATGCAGCAACCGTTTCGTTACCATCTGCTGGACGAATTACTTGTACACCTGGCATACAACGGATACTTGCTAATTGTTCGACAGGCTCATGGGTTGGGCCATCTTCGCCAACTGCCACAGAATCATGGGTCAATACATACGTTACAGGAGTATTTTGAATCGCTGCTAAACGTACTGCAGGACGTAAATAATCAGTAAAGACGAAGAATGTTCCACCATAAATACGGCTTCCTCCGTGTAATTGAATCCCATTCATTGCAGCTGCCATGGCAAACTCACGAACACCAAACCAAATATTACGGCCTTCGTATTGACCAGGCTCGAAATCTTTTTCTGATGCAACCATTGTATTATTTGAAGCAGACAAGTCTGCAGAACCACCCCAGAAACCTGGTACAGATTTAGAAATTGCTTGAATTGTCTCTTTACTCGTAACACGGCTAGCCGCACTTGATCCAACGTCATATGTGGGTAATTCACTATCCCAGTTTTCAGGAAGTTCATCGGCGAACGCTTGTTTAAATTGTCTAGCCAATTCAGGATGTTCTTTTGTATAGTTTGCAAACATGTTGTTCCATTTATCTTCAGCTTTTGCGC
Source organism: Enterococcus ureasiticus (assembly GCF_001730285.1). Lineage (GTDB taxonomy): Bacteria > Bacillota > Bacilli > Lactobacillales > Enterococcaceae > Enterococcus_L > Enterococcus_L ureasiticus. Next base: position 239,211 of record NZ_MIJZ01000001.1, on the reverse strand, counting down.
CTTCTTCGATCATTGTTTCTTTAAAGCGAGCAGCGACTTCATCTGGAACTGTAAAATCAGGATATTCCCAACCATAAACAGCCTTAGCAGCCGTAATTCCTTCTGCTCCGATCGGTGCACCGTGAACAGAAGATGTACCTTCTTTTGGAGCGCCGTAACCGATGACCGTTTTGACTTCAATCAGTGTTGGTTTATCTAATTCAGTTTTTGCGGCTTCAATCGCTTTAGAAATCGCTTCTAAATCATTACCATCTTTTACTAAGATATGTTGCCAACCATAAGCTTCATAGCGAGCACCAACATTTTCTGTGAAAGCTTTGGATGTTGGACCATCTAAAGAGATATCATTTGAATCGTATAACACAATCAGCTTACCTAATTTCATATGGCCAGCCATAGAACTTGCTTCTTGAGAAACACCTTCCATCAAGTCACCATCACCACATAATGCATACGTATAATGATCAATAACGGGGAAACTATCACGGTTATAGGTTGCAGCAGTGTGTGCTTCAGCCATCGCCATACCAACAGCCATTGCAATTCCTTGGCCTAAAGGACCAGTTGTCGCTTCAACACCATCTGTATGATGTACTTCTGGATGCCCAGGAGTCTTGCTATCCCATTGACGGAAATTTTTCAGATCATCAATTGTTACATCATAGCCCGCTAAGTGTAGTAAACTATAAAGCATTGCAGATCCATGACCAGCAGAAAGAATAAAACGATCTCTATCTACCCAATTTCTTGATGTTTTTGGGTTTACTTTCAAGTGTTTTGTCCAAAGTGCATAGGCCATAGGTGCTGCCCCCATTGGTAATCCTGGGTGTCCTGAATTTGCTTTTTGAACTGCTTCGATACTCAATGTACGAACTGTATTGACGCCTAACTGATCAGTGTTGTCGAACAAAAAAATCATCTCCTATTTAGGTTTTTTTTACCTTTATTAACTACATTTTATCGTATTTCGGTTATGAAAGCAATTACTTTTAGTAAAAAAAACTAAAATTATTTTCTATCGTGCAATCCTTTTTCCTTTTGAATCTCTTTCAGCTTCTCTGGCGTTACATCATTTCCTTTAGGATCAACTACTTTCATCCCTTCGATATGATGACGCATTCCACCGCGAAAAGCAGCTAGATATTCTTGGCGAAGTACTTTTTGCTCTTCTTTTTCTTTCTCAGTTAATTCATTTTCTTTCGCTTTTTTTGCAAGTTCATTGATGCGGTCCATTTTTTCTGACGATAACATATATTTTTGCCTCCTTATTTTAAAAGCTGAACAGGTCCATTCACCCTTTTTCCGAAAGGCGAATCCATGCGACTAAACAAGTTTACTTTCCATGTCTATCTTATAAGATGAGCACCAAAAATACAACTATATTCATATAAAAATATGGAACGATTACGTTTATTTAAAGAAAATACAGTTTCTTACTTTTGTCTTTTTTTATCAAAAATTTTGGCATAGATACTTTTTTTAAAAAACACGAACGCTTGTTTGATTCCTATATAAAACTATGGTACACTAAAATTATAAATCGAAAGAAGGTGCGGGTTGTGGTGAAACGTACAGACACAAGACAAATCGAAGTATTGAAATATATATATGAACAAGTTGAACTTAAAGGCTATCCACCAACCGTAAGAGAAATTGGAAAAGCGGTTGATCTTTCCTCAACCTCGACGGTTCATGGACATTTGGCTCGTTTAGAGAAAAAAGGACTCATTTTACGTGATCCTACAAAGCCAAGAGCAATTGAATTGACCGCAGATGGTCTTGACAGAATCGGTGTAAAACCGACAGTCATCCCGATGCTTGGTGTTGTTACTGCCGGTGAACCTATCTTAGCTGTAGAAGAAGCCTCTGACTTTTTCCCTCTACCACCTGATCTAGTAGCAGAAGAAAGTGCATTATTCATGCTGACTATTAGAGGTGAAAGTATGATCAATGCAGGTATTTTAGACGGTGATCAAGTTATTGTTCGCAAACAAAGTGCTGCATCAAATGGCGATATCGTGATCGCGATGACTGATGAAGACGAAGCGACATGTAAACGATTCTTTAAAGAGACAGATCATATTCGTTTACAACCGGAAAATGATGCATTAGACCCAATTATTTTGAACAACGTAAGTATTTTAGGAAAAGTTGTTGGACTTTACCGCAATCATATTTAAATAACAAAAAAACATACTAATAAAAGTATGTTTTTTTGTTATTTTTTGGGTTAAACTTTGACAAGATTTGTTAATCCGCAGCTACTTTTCGCTGATACGTCTCGAACTGATATGCATAGCTATTTTTTTCGTCTTGTTCTCCTACACTTAAATTAATCAATGTCCAATCATCCCAAACAACAGCAGGAAATTTCGTATCTCCATCAAATGAATGATGGATAACTGTACGATACAATACATCACAATAAGGCAAAAAATCTTCGTATACTGCAGAACCACCTGCAATAAATGTAATGCCGGAGAAATTTTTGGCATACTCAAGAACTTCTTCTACAGTATGAAATACAATGACCCCATTTGCATGATACGCTTTGTCTCTAGTTAGAACAATCGTTTGACGGTTTGGTAACGGCCGACCGCCCATCCCCTCAAAGGTTTTTCGCCCCATAATGATGGTGTTGTCTTCAGTCATTTGTTTAAAAAATTTCAAATCGTTTGGCAAATGCCAAGGTAAGCGATTTTCTTTACCGATCGTACCTTGCTCATCTTGTGCCCATATGGCTGCTAACATTGGAGAACTCCTTTCGAATTAAACGGCTATTGGTGCTTTGATTGCAGGATGCGGATCGTACCCTTCGATTACAATATCATCCATTTCAAAATCAAAAACTGATTTTTTATCTTGATTCAATTTTAATGTGGGAAAAGAGCGAATTTCTCTTGCAAGCTGTTCATTCATTTGATCAATGTGATTAGTGTATAAATGAGCATCTCCCAAAGTATGAACAAAATCGCCCACTTCTAAACCTGTTTCATGAGCAATCAAGTGAGTCAATAATGCATAACTAGCAATATTAAACGGAACGCCAAGGAAAACATCGCCACTGCGTTGATATAGTTGACAACTTAATTTTCCATCATTCACATAAAATTGAAACATCGTATGGCAAGGGGGTAAAGCCATTGATGGAACATCTTCTGGATTCCATGCTGACACAATTAAACGTCTGGAGTCTGGCGTTTTTTTAATCATTTCAATAACGTTTTTCAGTTGATCGATAAAACCACCATCTTTGGTTTCCCAATGACGCCACTGAGCACCATAAATATTGCCTAATTCACCATATTTAGCCGCAAAATCAGCATCTGATAAAATAGTATCACAGAATTCTTTGTGCTCTTTTTCATAACTTTTCTTAAAAGCTTCATCGGTAAGAACTCTTCGACCAAAATCAGTCATATCAGGCCCCTTGTAATCTTCACTTTTGATGTAACGCTCAAAAGCCCATTCGTCCCAAATATGATTGTTGTGTTGCAGGAGATAGCGAATGTTCGTGTCACCATTTAAAAACCATAAAAGTTCGCTTTTAATTAAGCCGAACGGTACTCGTTTTGTTGTTAATAACGGGAAGCCCTCGGACAAATCGAAACGCATTTGATGACCAAAAATACTTCTGGTCCCTGTACCTGTGCGATCTTCTTTAAGGTGACCTTCCTCTAAAATTTTACGGCCTAATGATAAATATGCTTCTTCCATAGTTTATGCCTCCTAATTTTCTGCAAATTCACTTAGATATTCCCAACGTTCCATTTTTGTTTCAAGCTTTTGTTCCACTGTCGATAGCTCTGTTTGAAGTTGCTGTAGTTTTGTAAAATCATCTCCTTGATGATTCATCTCTTCAGTCAGTTGTGCTGTACGCTCTTCAAGTTGTGCGATATCTGTTTCGATTGTTTCCCACTCTTTTTGTTCCATGTAGGTCAATTTTGTTTTTTCTTTCTTCTCCGTTTCCTTTGGAGATTTTATTTCAGTCTTGATGACTTTTTTTGCCTGTTCTTTATTCACATTTAAATACTCACTCATTGAACCATAGTAAGTTTTGATTTGACCTACACCTTGAAAAACAAGTAATTTATCCATTGTTTTGTCAAGAAAATAACGGTCATGTGAAACTGCAATCACAGCGCCTTTAAACGTTTGGATGTAATCTTCTAAAATCGTTAACGTATCAATATCCAGATCATTTGTGGGCTCGTCCAATAATAACACATTTGGCTGACCAATCAATAATTTTAATAAATACAAACGACGTTTTTCGCCACCAGATAGTTTGCCGATTACTGTCCCATGCATAAAGCGAGGAAATAAAAAACGTTCTAGTAATTCAGCAACACCAATGTTTGTTCCATCCGTCCGTTTTACTTGCTCTGCTGCTTCTTGCAAATAAGAAATCATTCGTTGGTTCGGATCCATCGCTTCATTTTGTTGCGTATAGTAAGCTAAGTTAACTGTTTCACCTATTGAGTAAATTCCGCTATCCAAATCTAAACGACCCGCCAGAATATTTAATAATGTTGATTTTCCTGCACCGTTTTTACCAGTAATCCCAATACGATCCTTTGCTTGAATAAGCAGATCAAATTCTTTTAGAATCGTTTTATGTTCGATTTGATAATTTCCATCCTTGATCTCCAAAACTTTTTTCCCTAACCTTTGTGTTGCGACATCAATTTCCAATTGACCTTTTTGGTTAACTTTATGGAGGTTTTCTTTAAGATCATGGAAGCGATCTTGCCGAGCCTGTTGTTTTGTTCCGCGTGCTTTTACACCAGCACGCATCCACTCTAACTCTTGCTTATATAGCTGCTTTCTTTTTTCTTCTTGCTCTACACCAACACGTTCGCGTTCCGCTTTAGCAATGATGTATGCTTCATAATTACCTTTATACTCATATAGCTTTCCAAAAGATAACTCAAAGATTCGATTTGTTACTCGATCTAGGAAATATCGATCATGTGTTACCATTAGAATAGCACCACGATATCCATTTAAAAAGCTTTCCAGCCAGCTAATTGCTTCGTAGTCTAAGTGGTTTGTAGGTTCATCCAGTAACAACAAATCAGGTGATTCAATCAATACTTGGGCAAGGCTAACACGTTTCTTTTGTCCACCAGATAATTCGCCCATTTTTTTATGAAGGGTTTCAATCCCTAATTTTTGTAAAATGATTTTGGCATCAGTGTCAGCTGTCCAGGCGTCTTCTTTATTCATTCGTTCTTCCGCTTGGGCATATTGTTTTTGAGCCGTTTCACTAAGCCCGTCATCGGCCAATGCAAGCAAGGCTAATTCATAATTTTTCACCGCTTGGATAATGGGTGTTTCCCCTTGAAAGACTGCTTCTACAACAGTTAGTTCAGGATCAAATTCTTGGTCTTGAGAAAGATAACCAATTTGGTAATCATTTGGTTGTTGAATCGCTCCGACATCTCCATCCCCACTATCTTTACCTGCAAGAATATTTAATAAGCTCGTTTTCCCTGTTCCGTTTGTGCCGATCAATCCAATTCGGTCTTTATCGTGAATATGGAAAGAAATGTGGTCAAATAATGTTTTCTCTCCATATGTCTTAGTCAATTCATTTACTTTTAACTCATTCATCTACTCACGCCCTTTTCATCCTGCTTATTGTAACAAAAAAAAGTAAAAAAAAGAAGCTAGTTTTCTTCGTCTGCTTCTTTTTTTAATTCTCTTGTCAATTTTCTAAATGGCATAGCGCCTGATATATCATTGATTGAATAAGATTCTAATAGATTAACATTTTTTCGATATTCATTCGCTTCAAAAGAAGAGATCTTTTCAGCAAGCTCATATTCATCAATCACTCTGCGCTCTTCTTGATAGCCAATCAAAAGTTCCTTGACATAATTAGATTGAGAACGAACGATAAATGAGTCAATAAATGTGCCGTCTTCTAATCTATGCGCTAATTGCAAACGACCTTCAATAAAGAACTGAATAATTTCGTCATCATAAACCCCTTTTAAATTATCCAAACTCTTCAAAATGACTTCCGTATTTTGCAAAAAGACTTGCCGAACATTTTCCAATTCTTCTTTTTGAAATTCTCGTCGATTCTCTTCCCCTTTTTTGGCAAATAACAAATTTGGGTGAACAAAGAATGCAATGATTTGCCGAACAAAAAGCAACCAAAAGCCTATAATCGATAATAGTTGTCTAGCAATAGATCGTTCCATTCTTGAAATCAGACGTTCATAAAGTCGATATCCTTCTATGCCAATTTCTTTTTGACGGAAACTCTCTTCTAGACCGTCACGCTCGATCGAAACAATCAGTGCTCTTAGCTCCTGAACCTCTTGCCGTTGATCTGAAGGTAATTGTTCTGTGTACAATTCTTTAACGCGATCTTGATAGTTTTCAATCACAACGTTCATTTCTACATGAGGATCGTTCTGATTTATCTTTTTAAGTCGTTCAATAATATCTTGAAGTAAGGTGATCCCTTGTATATTAGTACTTTCTACCTCATCAGATTCAGTTAAAAACGGTAGAACAAGAATACCACCTACCAATGTGACTAAAATCACACAAGCCGTAATAAACAACAGCAATGAACGTTCTGGAAAGTCTTGACCATTTAGAGTTAATGGTAAAATAAAAATCGTTGCTAAACTGACTGTTCCTTTCACTCCGCCAAATGTTAGAATCAGCATTTCATTCATCGACTGCCAAATATTTTTGAAACCATTTTTCACACTGTAAATCAATACAATAGAGAAAAAGCGCGCAGTAAATAACGTAACACTTAAAATCAATATAACGACCATCAAGAAACTGTTAGAATACGTCTCACTATTCCAAATAGGTGAAAAAACTTGAGACAACTCAATACCTAAGAACAGGAAAACTAACGCGTTCAGCATAAACGTAATCGTTCCCCACGTACTTTCTGATACACTTGAAAGCTCAGCTTCAAACAGTGAAACCTTTTTGAAGCTAGCAGCTTGCATAACACCTGCTACAACAGCGGCAATAATCCCTGAAACATGGAATAGTTCAGCAACCATATACGCTAAAAAAGGCAATAATAATTCTAATAATAGATAACCAGTTACGTCTCTTGCAGAAGCTTTTTCCAAAATCATGACAATCTGACGTTTGATCATCACTAAAACAGCACCCACAATAGCGCCTCCGATACTCGAGAAGATCAAGGTGATTCCTGCATCCATTGCTGAGAAACTGCCTGTCAACAATGCTGCAAGTGCAAATTGAAAAGCGGTAACGCCGGAAGCATCATTAATCAGACCTTCACCTTCTAAAATATGCATCGCTTTAGGCGGTATTTGAATTTTCCCAGATAAAGAACCTACAGCTACTGCATCTGTAGGTCCAAGTGCTGCACCTAAAGCAAAACACGCTGCGATCGGCAAAGCAGGAATAACCATATGTAAAGCCCAACCAACACTTACAAGTGTGATCAACACCCCAATAAATGCCAAAAACAAAATGACACTAAAGTTTTTCATCGTTGCAGAAATATCATTTCGTTCCCCTTCTCTAAACAGCAAAGGTGCAATGATCATCACCAAAAATATTTCTGGTTCAAATACTATTTCACGACCAATATCCGTCAATCCGATTAAAACACCTACGATTATTTGTACGATGGGTAACGGAATGATCGGAACGATTCGATTGAAGACATTTGAGAAAGTTATCGCAAAAGTAAATACAATAATTAAATAAACAAACTCCATCTCGTATCCCCCTTAATAATTATTGATTGAGTTGTTTTCCTAAATACCGTAATAATTTTTCTTTTTTACAGGTAATTTTTTTCTCTATTAATCCAAGTTCTTTTTCTCTGTCACATAATTCTAATTGTGCACGACGTGCTTCTAAACGAAGTAATTCAGACTTGATTAATTCAATTTTTTTATAGTTTAAAAAATTTTTCTTTTTTATATGGCGTTCCCATTCAGCTTTTTTTTCTGGTGGTAGCTCCTTATATTTTTCACGTAATTCAGCAATTCGTTGCTCTATTTCCTTATTCACAACAATACTTCCTTTCAGAATTTCTCTGCACATTATAGCAAACTGTTAAAGAAATACCTATTAAAATTAACTATTCTTTTGAAAAAAACTTATTGAATAGAATTTCTAACGCTTAGATTTCAAGAAAAGGAGAAAGTAACCTCTATTTTCTCCGAATTTATCCTTTATTTATCTTCATCTACTAAAATACTGATTTCTGCTTCCTCATTCAATCGCTCAGAAAGAAATGCTAGTAACTCTTCCAATGGAATGGAAAATTTCATCATTGGACCACGCCGACCATTTTTAAAGTAATTTAAACGAATCTCTTTCTTTTTGATCAATAAAGCCATTTTTTCTACATCTTGATACAAAATTCCATTCTTATCAAAAGGACCTAGAATGAGCCGATCATCTGAAAGACCTTTAGAATCAAGTAAAAAACTTAAAACAAGCAACACCGAGAGGAATCCTCGAATCCTTTGATCGAGGGGTTGTCCGGTAGCTAGAGTAAGGAGCAGAATCAGTAGACTAAATCCAATCACTAAAACATAAATAAATTTTCTTTTAAGACTTTTGATCAGGATGCTTTTTCTAACTAAAATCAAATAAACATACATGATCAAAACAAAAACTGCAAGTAGCACTGTAAAAAAATCTATAACCAAAATACGCTCCTTTTATAACTGAAAATAGTTACTCTTTTTTATTTAATTCTGTCAATTGCTGATTGATTTTTTTTATCTTATCCTTACAAGCTAATATATCACGAATCATCTGATCTCTCTTATCGCCAAGCGGTAAACGATTGACTACCTGGTAATATGCAGCGAGTAGTTGAACTTGTTTCATTTTTTCTTTTTGTAAACGTTCTTCAGTTAGATTCATCCACTCGCCCTCCTTTTTTCTTTAAGTATACCTTACTTTTAAAGGAAAATGACTATTGAATCGTTATTTTTTATCGATAATCGATTAAAAAAGTATGATTTATTTGTTATTGTAACATACTATTTTTCTTAATTGAACTATACGGTCATGTTTACTACTTTTCTTACTGCTAATAAGTATGATCGATGGAAAATCTCCACCTAAAGGATGCATACAAGTAAAAAATAAAGATGAAACAATAGCCGAAAACAGCTTTGCCTCATCTTTTGATTTATTGTGCTGAGATACAAATCCCAATTGCCTTTTCACCTAGATGTGTTCCAATAACAGGACCAAAATGACCAATTTCAATAATTGCATTAGGATATTGCTTTTGAAGTTTGGCCTTCTCTTCTTCAGCAACCACTAAATTGTTTGCATGAATCACATATAATTTCACTGGTCGGTCGATTTCTTTGTCTCGTTTACCGATAATTTTTTCTGCGCGAGCAAAAGCTTTTTTTGTCGAACGAATTTTCTCAAACAAGACGATCTTGCCCTCTTCAAATGTTAAAATCGGCTTAATTTTCAATAATCCAGCAATCAATGCAGCACCATTAGTTAAGCGCCCACCGCGAACGAGGTTGTTCAAATCATCGACAATCAAATACGCATACGTATTGTCTCTAATAACATCTAGTTTAGTAAATATCTCTTCTAGGCTAGCATTTTCTTTCACTAAATCTAAGGCTGCCTCTACCATGTGTCCCATTGGCACACTTGTGATTTTAGAATCATAGGGATACAGCGTGATTCCTTCAATCGTATCTGTTAATGAAAATAATGTATTAACAAAGCCTGAAATACCCGCTGAAAGATGAATACTAATGATCGTATCATAGCCTTTGGCAGCAATTTCTTTGTACAGTTCGATAACTTCACCTAATGCAGGCTGAGAAGTCGTTGGAAATTCATTACTATTATTCAACAAGCTATAATATTCATCAGCTTCGATATCTATTCCTTCGTTATATATCTTACCATCTAAAATAACAGGGATGGGAATAACAAATAGATTGGGTGAGTTCTTAATTCGCTCAGGTAAATAAGCGGTACTATCTGTCACAATAGCGATTTTCATTTTGTAACCTCGTTTCACTAAATTTACACGGTATTATAAATATAGCATAAATCCATTCATAATTAAATAAAATACTTATTGGTCAAGAAAACTTTGAACCGCGGCTTTATTCGTATCCAAATCTATTTGAAGAACACTCCCAGCATAATCAACATCTTGATTACTCCAAGATCCCTCAACTGGAACAGTTAAGCGCTCAATTCCCCCGCCGCCTTTTAACATTAACGATGGACCATTTTTCAGCATAAATGACGTAGGAACGTCCGTTGACATATACCCTACTAAACGACCTAAAGATTCCGGTGTCCGAAGCAATGCTAAAGGATTTTTTAATTGTCCCATAACAGCTGTCATCACTTGTTGTTGACGGCGAACACGACCAAAATCGCCTTCGTCATCTTTTCTAAAACGTGAATACTGTAAAAGCGTATGGCCATCCATTTTCTGACTACCTTTGAAAATGTCAACGCCATCTAAATTCAAATCTTTTTCAGCGTCGATTTTAACACCACTCGGAAACATTGAATCAATAATTTTTTCGAATGATTGAAAATCAACTTTCGCATAGTATCTAGTCTGAATATTAAAATTTTCTGCTAAAGTTTGACGAACTAAATCAGCTCCACCTAATGCATAAGAGGCATTGATTTTGTTGGCATCATAACCTGGAATATCCACGAAGGTATCACGCATAAACGAAATCAATTTAGGTTTTTTAGAAGGACCATCTAGTTGCAGAACCATAATAGTATCCGCTCGACCAGCATCTTCTCCTCTTGTATCACTACCTAAAATCAAGATATTATTAGCTCCGTTAGCACTTTTTACTCCATTGAACGTCTCAATCGCCTCTTTTGGCAAAGAAGTATCATTTTCAGCGTAAGATTTTCCTTTGAAGAAGAAACCAACTGCCAATACAATTAGCAAAACAAAAAATAAAGCGATTCGTTTAGGCCAGCTAAAGCGTCTCTTTCTTCTTGGTTTTTTCGGTTTTTTTTCCTTTTTTGAAAAACCTTTTTGTTTTTCAGTTGGTTCTGTTTGTCCAAAATATTGATTTGGGTCATTTAGCGGTTCTTGTTCTTGATAATAGCTATTTCTAGGTTCTTCTGTATAATTTTTTTCTTTTCTTGGGTTAAAACCATTCTTTTCTTCTACTGGTTTTGATTTATCATGTATGTGCTTATAGCGATCTACACGGCTCATCATTTCCACCTCACTTCAATTAACAACAGTTATAAGCATACCTTATTTTTCAAAAAATTCCTATTAGATAGGTAAAATTTAACAAAAAATAAAAAGACCTTTTCAGATCTTTAAACTCCGTTGATGGGATGAATCGCATAATTCCCAAATATTTTCACCGTTCCGCCCATTAAACGTATTTCTTCTAACGCATTATCTAACAATTGTTGCGGTTTTTGAACATTGATATCAATTAAAAAGAAATATTCTCCTAAGGTTGTCTTCAATGGACGCGATTCGATTTTACTTAAATCAATTTCTCTCCAGCTAAAGGTAGATAATGCTTTATGCAAAGCTCCTGGCATGTTATCCGGCATAGTCAATGCAATGGTTAATTTTTTATCAGTAGCATTGATTGGTAGTTCGACCTTTTCAGACCCAATCACCCAAAATCTAGTCTGGTTGATTGCTACATCCTGAATATCTTTACCCACAATTTCAAGATCATATTTTTCAGCAGAAAGTCTGGGTGCAATAGCTGCGATTTTTTGATCTGGATGAAGAGCGACAAAATTTGCGGCATACGCGGTCGATGGTGTCGCTTCAAGCTCAGCCATTGGGAAATAGGTACGAATAAATTCTTGCGATTGTGCTAAAGCTTGAGGATGAGATAGAATTTTTGTTGTTTCTTGCCATGATTCTTTGTTCTCTTTTGCTACCATAAGCTGTTGATAAATTGGTAAAACGATTTCCGCTCCTACAGGAATCGTTGTTTGGTGAAAAAGATAGTCAACAGTCGTGTTGACAGAACCTTCGATCGTATTTTCAATCGGCACGACACCTAAATCGACTTCACCAAACTCAACACCTTTAATACAAGCCGGAATCGAATGATATGGAATCAATTCTTCATCAGGAAAAGCAGTTTTCGCTGCATTATGAGTAAAAGAAGCTTCTGGACCTAAAAAACCGACTTTCATTGGCTCACCTACTTATATATTCTCTAAAATTTCATGAACAATTTCTTCTGGTGTTCGTTCATCTGTATCAATGACTAAGCTGGCACTTTCCACATAAAAAGGGATTCTTGGCTCAAAAACTTGTCTAATTTCTTCTGGAGACTTTGATACTACTAAAGGTCTGACCGTTGTATGATCATGTTTCAATCTTGGAATAAATACTTCTGGTTTGGTTTGTAAATAAACAACAGGTGCCATTTGTTTCAAAAGTTCCCGATTCTCTGGTCTCATGACGATTCCGCCACCAGTTGATACGACTTGATTATGATCTAAATAGCGTTTCAAGACATTTGTTTCTCTTTCTCTAAATGCTTCTTCACCATGTAAATCAAAATATTCTTGGATCGTCATGCCAATTTCTTCAACGATTTTATCATCAAAATCAATATGTTCCATCCCTGTCTTTTCTGAAAGAAGTTTCCCGACAGTCGTTTTTCCAGCTCCCATGAAACCAATTAATATAATCCCCTTCATCTTTGTTCCCCCGTTTATTGATATAGTTTATTTAAATCGTCAAAAAATCTTGGATAAGAAACAGAAATTGCTTCTGCTTTTTCTAAATCTACGGTTCCGTCTTTTACTAAAAGAGCAGCAATTTGCAGCATCATGCCAATACGATGGTCACCATAACTAGTAACTTGTGCGGCATGTAACGGCGTTTTACCATGAATGATCAAACCGTCATCTGTAGGTTCGATATTGGCACCCATTTTAGTTAGTTCAGTTGCGACTGCATCGATCCGATTTGTTTCTTTCACTTTTAACTCTTCAGCGTCACGAATGATGGTCGTTCCTTCAGCTTGAGTCGCTAGTAACGCAATGATCGGTAGTTCATCAATTAATCTTGGGATGATTTCTCCACTGATTTCGATTCCTTTTAGGTCGCTTGTTTCAACGGATAAAGTTCCAGCTTTATTCGCCTTACTTCCTGTTTCTTGGATCGTTAATTTGCCACCCATTTGCTGAATCACATCAATGATACCTGTGCGTGTCGGATTTAAGCCAACATTGTTCAGCGTAATTTTGCTATCAGGAATGATCAAACCTGCTGTAAGGAAAAAGGCTGCTGAAGAAATATCGCCTGGCACAATGACTTCTTGCCCAACCAACTTTTGTGGTCCGCAGATGCTGATTTCTTTTCCAGAAACAGTAATTTCACCACCGAATTGACGAATCATATCTTCTGTATGATCCCGTGTTTTTTCTTTTTCTACAACAACTGATTTTCCATGTGCTTGTAAAGCAGCAAAAAGAATCGCTGATTTTACTTGTGCGCTCGCAACAGGCATTTGATAATGAATTGGCTTTAAATTTTCCGTCCCTTTCACAGTTAAAGGTGGAAATTCTGTTCCATCATGTCCTGTACATTCAGCACCCATTTGATTGATCGGTAACATGACTCTGTTCATCGGTCTTTTGGCAATCGAATGATCACCAAATAATTCAGTGGTAAATGATGTTCCAGCTAAAATTCCCATGATCAATCGAATCGTTGTTCCAGAATTTCCAACGTCAATTGCTTGTTTTGCTGGTTTTAACCCTGAAAAACCAGTTCCATGAACGGTTATTGTTTCACCATCATCTTCAATTTTAACGCCTAAATCCTGAAATGCTTTTAAAGTACTTAAACAATCATCTCCTCGTAAGAAGTTTTTGATCGTTGTCTTTCCATGTGCGATTGCACCAAACATGATACTTCTATGAGAAATCGATTTATCGCTGGGAATATCAATCATTCCATTTAAACCGATTTTATTGATGACTAAATCCAAAATATCCCTCCTTATCTAGATAAAACAAAGTGCAAAGTCTAACCTCTTAAAAACTCATTTTTCATAACACAAGTAATCCGTTTCTTTTTCAATAATCTCTTTAGCCTTCTCTAAATCATCTTGACGTTTAAAGCTTAACTGTAAAATACCATAGATATCTTCACGTGTTTCAAGAATTTTCAAATTAATTAGGGATAATTGAGCTTTGCTTAGTAAAGCTGTGATCTCGGCAATCACCCCTGGTATATCTGGTACGTCCACGAATAAATCATGGAATGCAGGAATTGCGCCTTCTTTATGAACAGGCATTTGATTTCTAGTTTCTTTTGCTTCATAGAAAAATTGAAAAATGGCTTCTTTATTTCCATTTTGGATCCAAGTCGAAACTTGCGCCATTTCAGCTTGCCATGATCTCATCAGCTCTAGTAGTGCTTCTTTATTACTTAATAGAATATCCGTCCACATTTGTGGATCTGACGAAGCGATTCGTGTAATATCACGAAATCCCCCAGCAGCTAATTGTCTAGAACGTGGATGTTCTTCGTTAAAATCTTTACTTTGATTTACTAAACCAGCAGCAATAATATGTGGCAAGTGGCTGAGCATTCCTGTAATTTGATCATGCTCTTGTGCTGAAAGCACTACAAATTTTGCTCGTGTCCCTTGTAATAGTTTTTGCAGTTCATGGATTGGTTTTTGTTTTTCTACCTCTGACGACGTTAAAATATAATATGCATTCTCAAATAAATTTTCATCCGCTGCTGTCACACCAGATTTATGTGATCCTGCCATTGGGTGTCCGCCGATAAATGTTTTTAGTCCAGCTTGTTTTGCTGCTTCAATAATTTCTAATTTTGTGCTGCCAACATCAGAAATTATGACCTCTTGTTTTAACGGTGATGTCCCCAATATGTTCAATTGATTCAGCATACTTTTAACTGGAGTACATAGAAAAATAATATCTGCTACTACAGCAGCTTCTTGAATAGAACCTCCTCTTTGATCGATGATTTTTCGTTTTAAGGCAAATTCTTCCGAAGCTTCTTGATTATCTATTCCGATAATCGTTGCAAGTGGATGTTCTTTCTTTATACATAATGCTAATGAACTGCCAATCAATCCTAGACCGACAATCAAAACCTTTTTATTCATTCCGCTTCACTCTCCATTTTTAGTTTTAGTTAAAACGTTTGAGTATAACGGCGATAAGAGTCAACTTCTTCTTTCATCTGTTCAAAAGCATCACTGCCAAATTTTTCCAGCATCGCTTGGGCAACTTCTGTCGCAACAACAGCTTCACAAACCACACTTGCAGCCGGAACTGCTGTACTATCAGAGCGTTCTACACTTGCTTTATAAGGCTCCTTTGTATCGATATTGACACTTTGCAACGGTTTATACAATGTTGGAATAGGCTTCATGACACCTCTAACAACGATTGGCATTCCATTTGTCATACCACCTTCAAAACCACCTAGATTATTTGATGTTCGTGTATAGCCAGTTGCTTTATCCCAAACAATTTCGTCCATGACTTGGCTGCCTGGTTTAAAACCCATTTCAAATCCAATCCCAAATTCAACGCCCTTAAATGCATTGATACTCGTAACCGCCTGGGCGATTTTGGCATCTAATTTACGATCCCACTGAACATAACTACCTAAACCAATTGGTACACCACCAACAACGACTTCTACTACGCCACCGATCGTATCGCCATTTTTCTTTGTCTTATCAATTAAGTCACGAATTTCTTGTTCAACTGATGGATCAAGAACACGCACATCTGAATTTTCTGAGCGTTCTTGGATTTCTTTGACCGTCAAATTATCCGGGATTTCAGCTTTGATACCACCTAAAATCGCAACATGTCCTGCTACTTCAATATCCAGTTCCTTCAATAACTTTTTAGCGACTGCTCCTATTGCAACTCGCATCGTTGTTTCACGCGCTGATGAGCGTTCTAGTACATTTCTAAGATCATCATGCTGGTATTTGATACCGCCGACAAGGTCCGCATGTCCTGGGCGTGGTTTATTTACTCGTCGAATTTTTTTCTCTTTTTCTGAAACTTCATCGATTGACATGACAGAAGTCCAGTTTTTCCAATCTTTATTTTCAACAACAAGTGTCACTGGTGATCCTAATGTTTTGCCGTGACGAATACCGGAAGTGATTCTTACTTGATCTTTTTCAATCAACATTCTACCACCCCGGCCATATCCGCCTTGTCTTCTAGCTAACTCAAAATTAATATCTTCTGGTGATAATGGCATCCCTGCTGGTAAACCCTCTATAATCGCTGTTAATTCTGGTCCATGTGATTCTCCCGCCGTAATAAAACGCATATGATTTCCTCCTAATTTAAAAGTGTAATGAGCTTGTCCAGCTCTGACAGAAAAGTAGGAAAAATTGATTGTGACGCTTTTTGTCACATTCAATTCTTATTTTTTTCCGAAGGCCTTCAAGCCTTAGAGCTTTAGCTCATAAAAATTGCTGCGATCGAAGCAGAGCGTAGTGCTAGTCTAAATAACTCTTCATTTCTTCAATTGGAATCCGAACAATTTTCGCTTTACCAATCTTTTCTAGTAAAATAATATTTATTTTCCCTCCACGAGCCTTCTTGTCATGAGTTAATGCCATATACAATTGCTCTTGATCCCAATGATTTGACCGAATAGGTAGGTGGAATTTTTGAATCATTTTATTTAATTGTTCTGTTGTACCAATTGGAGTCAAACCTTTACTTTCAGCCACTCTTGTAATTTGACTCATACCAATTGCAACTCCCTCACCATGAGTTAAATTACCGTAACCGGCAGTATTTTCTAATGCATGACCAATTGTATGACCAAAGTTAAGAAGTAAACGAACTCCGTTATCCAGTTCGTCTTCTTCTACGACTTTCCGTTTGATTTTACAACAAGCAGCAATGATTTCTGTTGCATGTGCTCTTAAATCAAGCTCATCAGTTAGTGCATCCAGTTTTTGCCATAACTCCTCGTCTGCGATAGCAGCAGATTTGATGATTTCAGCGATTCCTTCTTGAATCCGTCTTGTTTCCAACGTATTCAAAGTCTCAGGATCAATCAAAACACCATCAGGTTGGGCAAATGTACCTACTAGATTTTTCGCTTTTTTTGTATTAACGGCCGTTTTCCCACCGATACTACTATCCACTTGAGCCAATAATGTCGTTGGAACTTGTAAAAAATGAAGACCACGCATATAAGTTGAAGCGACAAAACCGGCTAAATCACCAACGACTCCGCCACCCAAAGCAATGATACCATCGCTTCTAGTCATTCCTTCATCTGCAAGAAAATCATAGACTTCGGCAGCCACAGACAAACTTTTACTTTGTTCTCCTGCATTGATCACAAAAGTTGCTGTCTCAAAACCTGTCTCTTTCAAACTTTTTTGAACTAGCTCCCCATACAAAGGTTGAACGTTTGTATCTGTTATGATCACAATTTTTTGCGGCGACCACAATTCTTTTACCCAAGAACCGATACCATTCAACACTCCTTTTTCAATGGTCAAATCATAAGAATGATTTGGTAAAGTTACCCTGAGTTTCATTTGTTTCAACTCCTATTTTTTATTAAAGAGAAAATAATAACCTTCTGTTCACTCTAGTTTTTATTCTAATTCATTAATTTCTTTCATCGCTTTTTCCATAATGTGAACTTCTTTCATCATGCGCATGTATGTTTTTTCATTTAAAGACTGAGGTCCATCAGACCAAGCGTTGATTGGATCTGGGTGGATCTCAACGATCAGCCCATCTGCACCTGCTGCAACACCCGCTCGTGCCATTGAAGGGACAAGATCCCAAATTCCCACACCATGACTTGGATCAACGATGATTGGAAAATGGCTTAATTTTTTAATTAATGGAACCGCGCTTAAATCAAGAGTATTCCGCGTTGCTGTTTCGTAGGTGCGAATCCCACGTTCAATGAATATCACATTGAAATTACCTTGAGCAGCAATGTATTCAGCCGCATTTAACCACTCATCAATTGTACCAGAAATTCCACGTTTTAAGCCAATTGGTTTACCCGTTTTTCCGACAGCTTGTAATAATTTAAAGTTTTGCATATTTCTAGCACCAATTTGTAAAATATCACTGTATTGGGCAATCATATCGATGTGCGCTTCATCCATAACTTCTGTAATGACTTTCATATCAAATTCATCTGCTGCTTGGCGAATGTATTTTAGGCCTTCTTCTTCTAATCCTTGAAAAGCGTAGGGTGATGTTCTTGGTTTAAACGCTCCACCACGTAAAATAGTTGCACCGCCTGCTTTAGCAATTCTCGCACATTCTCGAATTTGGTCTAAACTTTCGATTGAACATGGACCTGCCATCATCGTCATACTGCCATCGCCGATTTTCACACCATCAACATCGACAATTGTATTTTCTGGATGAAACTCACGACTGGTTAGTTTGTATGTCAACGATATTCTAACTGCATTTTCAACACCATCGTAACTATTAAATGCCACATCCTGCATTTTTCTTGTGTCACCAACCAAGCCGATAATTGTTTGTTCCTTACCTTCACTTAGATGAACTTCTAGTCCCTCTTTTTTTACTCGTTCTATCACTGATTTGATTTGTGCTTTTGTTGCTTCTGATTTCATAATTACGATCATGTTATTCTCTCCTTCAATCCATTTTAATTTAGTTGTTCTCAATAATTGGTTTTACGATTTCTATTGGCATTTCTTGTCCTGTCCATTTTTCAAACGCTGCGGCACCTTGATAAAGTAACATGCCTAAACCATTATTAGTTTTAGCGCCACGTAAACGGGCTTGCTTCAAAAATTCTGTTTCTCTAGGTGTATAGATAACATCACAAACTGCGAGATCCGGACGTATGATGGAAAAGTCTTGAATCGGCGTTTGTTCTTCTAATGGTTTCATACCAACGCCAGTTGCGTTTAATAATAGTGCGCTTTCTGCTACATTTTTAGCTAAACTATTTTCATCGGCTAAATCATGCAAGGTAATGGTACAGTTTGTATTTTCTGAAATGTAAGCTAGCTTTTCTTTGATTTTATCGTAAAACTCATCTTTTCGATTATAAACTGTGATTTCTTTGACTCCGTCTAAAGCCGCTTGAACAATAATCGCTGTAGCTGCCC
This sequence comes from Enterococcus ureasiticus, assembly GCF_001730285.1. Taxonomy (GTDB): domain Bacteria; phylum Bacillota; class Bacilli; order Lactobacillales; family Enterococcaceae; genus Enterococcus_L; species Enterococcus_L ureasiticus. The sequence continues at coordinate 220,060 of NZ_MIJZ01000001.1, read as the reverse complement.
CACCTGCTCCGATGATCGTTATTTTTTTACCAATTATGTCAACATCGATATCTTTCAAACTTCTCATAAAGCCAGTGCCATCAGTGTTGTGTCCTGTTAATTTACCATGGTCATTGGTGATAGTGTTAACAGCACCAATCAAACGAGCCGCTTCGCTTAATTCATCCATATATTCGACAGCTAAAATTTTGTTTGGCATCGATAAGTTTGCACCTATCATTTCTAGATTTTTGATTGAATCAATCGCTTGTTCTAACCCATCCGTTCCTACTTCAAATGCAAGATATACTGCATCGATTCCTAATGCTTGAAAAGCAGTATTTTGAATCATTGGTGAAACACTGTGACGAATTGGTGTAGCAAATAATGCAGCTAATCTCGTGTGTCCTGTAATCGTATTTTCCATCTAATTTCCTCCTCAAAAGCGATTTTTCTCAAACAAAAAAGGTATTCACGTAAATTTTTAGAAAAATCTACAGTGAACACCTCACAAAAAATAGGTAATATAAAAGCCACTATAGATTTTCTCATCTACGCGGCTGAAAGTCATCTCAAAATTCCCTAGCCATCATAGATACAAACTTGCTAGTCTGCACCCATAATGTTATGAATACAAACTCATCTAAAATAGCTAAAGTAATAATTATTCAGTTGTAATTGGTTATGCTTCATGCTTGTCATATGAGTCACTCCGTAACTGATTTATTTAAGAATTGTTTTTAGTATATACCTAGGCAAACTAAGTGTCAACCTATTTTATTTACTATTCTTTCATTTTTTTCGGTTAATTTAAATAAAAACCAGTAATTATATGCGTTCATCATAGTTTATTTTTTTACTTTTATTTTCTTTTATAAGATGTTTTATCGCTAGAATCGGATGATAAAGTAACATTTTTGGTCCAGAGTATCTCATTACTTGCCTCATTTGCTCTTTGTAATCCGGACGATAACAATGTACAGGACACTGCTTACAAGTAGGTTTTTCCTCTCCAAAACGACAAACATCCAATCGAAGTTGTGAGTAAGATAGTAACGTTTTTTTGTCAATCACAGGTGCTTCATGCTTTCGATAATAGATCTCGATCATTGCACGGATGGTTCTTTTTTCTTCTTGTATTTTTGGTCCGTTATTCTTTTTCACATTTTTATCTCTCACTATTCAATCATTGATTTTTAAAATAATTTTCCCTTTATTTTGGTTATTCTTCATATATTGATGGGCTTTTTCTACTTCTTCCAGTGAAAAGATTGTGTCTACAACTGGTTTTAGGTCACTTTTCTCAAATAGGATTTTCGTTTTATCTGAAAATTCTTTGGTCAGCTCTGCTTTATAAGTGTCACTTCTTGGTGTAAGTAACGTTCCTTTGATTGTTATTCTTTTTTCTAGTAGATCCATTAAATTAACTTCTTTTACCATGGCACCACCTAAAATACCAATAAGAATCAACCGACCGTCATTGGCAATACTAGCAATATTTTTTTCCCAATAAGAGGCGCCGATAAAATCTAAAATAACATCCACACCCTGCCCTGCAGTTTCTTGCTGAATTCTCTCACTAAAATTTTCATCATGATAGTTAATCAAAACATCTGCTCCTAATGAGCGGCATAATTCCAGTTTCTGAGTAGTGCCTGCTGTGACAAAAATCTTAGCTGAGGTTAAATGTTTCACTAACTGAATTGCAGCAGTTCCCACACCACTGGCACCAGCATGGATCAAAACAGACTCATGAGAACTTAGTTCACCAAGCCAAAATAACGTTTGATAGGCTGTGAGAAAGACTTCTGGAATTGCTGCCCCTTCTTCAAATGTTAATTGTTCAGGTAAAAGCATTGCATTTCCAAGATTCATCACAGCGTATTCAGCATATCCACCGCCGTTTACAAGCCCCATCACGTGACTGCCACAAGGAAATAAATCTGATTCGCTCTCAATCACTGTCCCTGAAACTTCAACACCTAAAATCGTGTTCCCTTTTGGTAATTTTCCAGTTTGTATTGCCATTAAATCTGTACGATTGATCGCTGCCGCTTTAACTTCGATTAATAGCTGATCAGCATTTCTTTTTGGCATCAGTGCATCTTTTGTTAATTCTAAAACACTTTGACTATCTTGATATGATAACTCGATGGCTTTCATATTTTTGTACCTCACAATCTTAACGAAAAAACCGCAGAATCTCCCAAAAGAAATCTACGGTCCATTCATTTAGTTATTAAAGTTCTTCACCATATACATCATCAACAGTTTGCGTTGGGTCAATCACGATATATAAGCTTTTTGTTTTTTCGCTGACTTTAGTAGATTGATAAACATTATCTAAACCTTCGTCAGTTTTATCTTTGTATGGGAAGTAAACTAAATCTGGTGTACCAGTTTTGTATAAAATTTCCATACGTTCGATATCTTCATATTTTAAAGCACGGGCGAACATGCCGAGCTCAAGCCCACCAAGGTTGATATCATGTGTTTGAACGTGATCTCCTTCTTGGAAGATTTCGATTTTAAAGCCTTCACATGGGTGAATTTCCATAAATTCACTTCCGTGGATACGACCAAAGCTAGTTGTGATTTGTTTGATCCATAAATCTCCGATAAAACGGCGACCAATCGTCCAAGTTTCACCATTTCTAAAGTAAAATTTTAATCCTGTCATTTCTCTACTCATAATATAAGTCTCCTTATCTAAAATAATTTCTACAAAGTTAAGTTTAGCATAACTTTTAGGTTAGGTCACACTATTCGCATCTTCACTTAGGATGAGCTAATTTGTCTAAAAAAACATCGGTTAAGATAACAGCCCTCTGATGGATACCAGTTGCAATAATTTGTCCGTTATCCAAAGCTTCGAAGGAAAAATTGATTTTTGTTTTTTCCTGTGACTTGACTTTCACTTTAACCATAATTTCCGCACCAACTTTAGACGGTCGTAAATGTCTAGCCTCGATCAGTGTACCTACGCTTGTTTCTTCTGATGCTAATTCTTTATGCAAGTAATCTTTTGCAGTGTTTTCCACCATTGCAAGCATTGCCGGTGTAGCTAATACATCTAAATCCCCAGACCCAATTTCTTTTGCGGTATCCTTGGCACCAACAACAAACATTTTTGAGAATTCTTCCACGGCTATCACTCCTCATCAATCTTATCTTTTGCATATGCTATCAGTGTTTCTTTGTCATTTATTATTTGACCTTTTACAACAGCGGTCTCAAGTATCTCGATCATGTCCCCTAGCCATTTTCCTGGTTTCTTATCGAAATAATCTAACAAATCATTTCCTGTAACAGCAAGCTGCTTTCTATCATGAATCGGCAAACATAAATAACGTTCTTCTACTTCTTCAAGTTTACTCTTTTGCCCGTAATAAAACAACAGTTTTTCAATAGACAATGCCGCATCCAAGCCTAAATCAAACAAATCCATGACCTGTAAGTCTCCTAAGAGACGTTTATTCAACCCATAAATAAGTTGTTGTACTTCATGAATCATTTGGTTCGATTGTTTCCACGATTTCAAAAAACTGCGGATCTCGCTTTCTTTTAATCCCATGGTCTTGATCAATAAAGTCCACGCTTGATTTTCTAATTCAATTTGTTTATTGGGAAGATCTGAAAAATTGAATAGTGCTTCACCGTATTTTTTTAAACCTGGGCAGTACTGATAACATTCGGTCTCAATGAATGGCAGTAAAGCTGTCCTGCGATTTCTACCTAGCAAAAGCTTGATGAACTCTACCGCAATCCGTTCTACAGATATTTTAGCTAATAGTGGATGAAATTCCTCGATGGCGAATAGTGTGTTTGCTTCTATCGTAAAATTTAATTGACTAGCAAAGCGCAAGCCTCTCATCATCCGTAAGGCATCTTCGTGAAATCGTTCTTTAGGATTTCCAACAGCACGAATAATCTGTCGTTTTAAATCAGTCATGCCATCAAACAAATCAATGATTTCTCCCTCTACACCCATCGCCAAAGCATTGATCGTAAAGTCTCGACGCTTTAAATCTTCTTTTAAAGAACGAACAAAAGTCACCTTATCTGGACGCCTGAAATCTTGGTAAGCTGATTCTGTTCTAAAAGTCGTAATCTCATACTGCTCTTCGCCATCTAAAACAAGAACCGTGCCATGATCGATTCCTACATCGATCGTTCGGTGAAAAATTTGTTTGATTTCCTCTGGATATGCGCTAGTTGCAATGTCAACATCATGAATAGGCTGTTTTAGTAACGCATCACGAACGCTGCCACCAACAAAGTAAGCTTCAAATCCATGAGCATGAATTTCCTTTAGTACACTAGCTGCTTTCGTGAATTCATCTGGTATGATATCTAATTTCATAATAGATTTTCCAGCCCGTAGACTAATTTATTTAAGTGAACGACTTTTTCACAACCTAAAGCAACACCTGTCATAAACGAACTACGGTCATAAGAATCATGTCTGATCGTCAAACCTTCTCCAACACCACCGAATTGAACTTGCTGATGCGCAATCATTCCTGGCAAGCGAACACTATGGATTTTCATCCCTTCAAAATCAGCGCCGCGAGCACCTTCGATCAATTCTTTTTCCTCAGGATGCCCTTGGTTTTTCTTCGCACGAACCTCACTCATCATTTCAGCCGTTTTGATAGCTGTTCCACTTGGAGCATCTAATTTATTATCGTGATGCAACTCGATAATTTCAACATCTGGAAAATATTCAGCCGCTTTTTGTGCAAACTGCATCATTAAAACTGCCCCAACTGCAAAATTAGGTGCAATCAACCCACCGACTTTCAATGTCTTTGAAAGATCAGTTAGCTCAGCTAATTGTTCTTCTGTTAAACCAGTTGTTCCAACAACTGGTGAAATTTTATGTTCAATAGCAAAATGAGTATTTTCATACGCTACCGCTGGGATTGTAAAATCGATCCATACATCAGGCTGAACAGAAAGAACGTCTTCTTTCGTTTTAAAAATCGGTACATCAATTGCCGGATACTCAGCTAATTCTTTAAGATTATTTTTTTCTTCAAAGGGGTCTAGCACACCGACTAGCTCAAAGCCTTCATGATTTAAAACCATCTTTGTAGCGGTTGCACCCATTTTCCCTTTAAAACCTGCGACTAAAATTTTAATCATTTGTTTGCCCATCCTTTCGCTCAAAACGATATTTATCCCGCTGATTGAATTTTTCCATATTTTTTTGAAATGCCTCAGTTAAATCTATATCTAACGAATTAGCCATGATCATCGTAACGAATAATACATCCCCAAGCTCTTCAGAAACAGTTTTTGGTTTTTCATCTGATTTTTTAGGTTTTTCGCCATAATAATGATTGATTTCTCTTGCTAATTCACCTACTTCTTCAGTTAATCGTGCCATCTGGCTTAATGGAGAAAAATAACCCGTTTTAAATTGTTGGATATACGTATCCACTTCTTCTTGCATAGAATGCAGAGATTGATTTTCGTCTTTCATTTTACCCCAACCTTTCTACTACTCATCTTATCAAAAAGTACGCCATCTGAAAAGGTTCTACTTGTTGTTTTATAACGAGAATGATAAAGTGATTACTGAACGAGGGTTTTTGGGGATGATACTAAGCATTATCGCCCATTATGTGTTAGGAGTGATCATTATGATTGAGGAAAAAAATTTCTATGTTAAAGACGTTTTGTTGATTTTAGCAGGCACCTGTCTTTATGCGTTTGGTTTAGTAACGTTTAATATCGCAAATGATTTAGCAGAAGGTGGAGTGACTGGGATTACGTTGATTTTACGTGCACTTTTTTATATCAATCCAGCTTATTCAACCTTGATTATCAATATTCCGCTGATTCTGATTGGGGGAAAAGTTTTAGGCAAGCATTCATTTTATTATACGATTTTAGGAACTGTTTCTTTATCTGTTTTCTTATGGTTATGGCAACGTTTCCCTATCGAAGTCAATTTAGATCATGATTTATTGATTGCTGCATTGTTGGCTGGTCTTGCTGCTGGTATTGGTAGCGGATTGGTTTATCGTGTAGGGGGAACAACAGGTGGAACCGACGTGATTGCACGAATTCTAGAAAAAAATTATGGTATCAGTATGGGGCGTTCATTACTGATCTTCGATATTTTGGTTTTGATTCTTTCTTTAAGTTATATCGATGTCAAACGAATGATGTATACCTTGATCGTTTCATTTGTTTTTAGTAAAGTTGTTGATTCTGTCTTAGATGGTGCCTATGCGGCAAAGGGAATCTTGGTTATTTCTGATCATTCTGAGGATATAGGAGAAGTGATCATGGCGCTATTAGAGCGTGGTGTAACCTATCTAGATGGTCAAGGCGGTTACTCTCAAGTGGACAAAAAAGTTCTTTATGTGGTCGTTAGCCCCAGTGAAATTATAGAAATCAAACGAATCGTTCATGAATTAGATGACAAAGCCTTTATTTCTGTAATCAACGTTCACGAAGCAATTGGTGAAGGATTTACCTATTCCAGACCAACAAGAATGCTTTTTAAAAGAAAAAAACAGCTCAATTGAATAAAAGAGGTAAATTAGACCAGTATATATTGATCTAATTTACCTCTTTTTTTATTTTTTTAATCGATTTAATTCATCTGTTAATTCTAAAAAAGCTTCATAATTGTTATCTTCTAACGCTAAATCAATTTGGCTATACAACAAATCAAGTTTGGCTTGTTTTTCTTCATGCGCAAAGAAATCATTAATGCTTTCAATTACTTCTTCACTCACCTGCTCATTCCAGCGAGCATAGGGATTATCTTCTAAAATCGATAAATACTGACTATTTTGCCAAGAACCATCAAAAACACATTCTACATAAAGAGCTTCTTTCCAGTTCATACGAATTTCATGAAAAATCTGATCAGTATCCGTAAATTCTTTTCCTGATAAAAATAATCGGATCGGTTCATCATCTATTTCTCTTGCAGTAACCTTTAATCCGCGAACCGCTTTATCTGCTTGCTCAATAAAATGTACATTATTTAAAATAGCTTCATGGTTAATCAAATAATTTAAAATCCATAAAACTTCTCTTTGGCTAAACGAAACATTATTCACTAACCAAACTAAAAATTCCTTTTTATCTGCGACATTGACAAACATCCTATCACCTATCTTTCTTCAATATCATCTAACAGGGATTGTGCTTCATTATCCCCTGGCTCGTGTTGAAGATAGTGCTGTAATAACTCTTTTGCTTTTTCTAATTGTCCTTCTTCTCGAAGAAAAACGGCATATTCTTTTAAAAATTCAGGTTCATGAGAAAGTTCTTGATAAGCTTGTTCGAAATGGACTTTCGCTAAATCGAATTCTTCCAGTTCGTTATAAGCATGAGCTAAATTCCATTCGCCATAAGGATGGCCTTGCTCTTCCATTTGTTGTACCACTTCGATTACTTCATCAAAACGATTTTCATTCAAGTACAAATTGCTTAATGTAAGTCTTGTTTCATCTGTTTTTTCACCAAGTTCTAGCGCTTGTTTTAACAAAGATTCTGCTTTTTCAGTATCATGCAGTCGATAGGCATTTTCAGAAGCTAACTGATAAAGATCTACTTGGAAAGGATTTTCTTTGATGCCTTCTGCTAAAACAGTCTGCGCTTCTTCCAGTTGCTCTTCTTCTTGTAACGCTTCACCTAAAGATAAGTACAACGATTGGTAATGAGGATTCAACGCTCTTAATTGTTGCAAAAGTGCGATCGCTTTTTGATTTTCATGTAATTGTAGATACGTGAAAGCTAATTGGAATAAACGATCATCTGTCTGACCTTCTTCCAACGCTTTTTCTAAAAATGGAATTGCTTCTTCAAAATCACCTGACATGCTGTGACTGCTTCCTAAGCGCTCATTGATCGAGACATTGGAGATTTCTGTAACTTGTTCTTCAAGCAGCTTTTGATAGGCAGCAGAGGCTTCCTGGAATTGTCCATTTGAGAAATACAATTCGCCTAAAGCAAATAGAATCAGTGGTTCATCCGGCATTAAACGTTGTGCTTCTTTTAATTTCGCTTCGCTTACTTCAGGAATTCCGATTACTTGATACAAATCTGCCGTTACAAGCAAGCTTTGAACGTAACTATCGCTATCTTTTCCTACTTTTTCCAAGTAAACAAATGCGTCATCGATCAAATTATTTTCAATGGCAATCTCAGCTAATGGGATATTCAAACCGTCTGCATCAGGAAAAATTGTCAATAAATGCTCAAAAACTAATTTCGCTTCTTCTAAAAAACCAAGCGATAATAATTCTTCCCCTAAATCAGCAAGTGTATCATCATCATCTTTTCTAATTGCTTCCGCCAGCATCAATTGTGCTTGCGCTAACTCTTCTTCATGTAATGCTTGGAGCATTTTTTCACTATATGTTGTCATCTCTTAACCTCTAATTTCTTCTAAAATAGTTTTATATTGTTCTACTGTAGCTAATAAATCTTCTGTTTTAGGTTTTTGCATACGATCAAGCTCTCCTATTCCCTTCAAAAGAGCAGCTTTCTCACCTCGATCTACACATTTTAAAACACCTTCCACATAATCACTGACTAAAATTTGTTCCGGAAAATCAACTGGAAAACCTAAGCGAATCAACCAGATTATAAAATTTTTATAGTGAAACGAAAACTGATTGACTTTCTGAGACCAAAGTAACTGTAATAAACAGCCTAAAAATCGTTTCATATGACCAGATAATAAATGGCCATTTGTTGTTTCAAAGAAGCCTTGTTCAAATAAATGACCAAACTGGTCAATTATTTGACCGTCTTTTTCATAATAACCAATCATCTCATCTAACATACCGTTAAATGATTGCTGATTCAATCGAGTTGCATCACTATAATTTTTAAAAAGCATTCGTAAAAAATCATGACTGCAAATCAAACTGCAGCGAATAAAAACAAGAAAATCAACTAATTTTCCCTCTCCATAGTCGCTTGTTAAAGTGCGATCATAGATTATTTTTTCTGCTAAGACTGAGCTCTGCAATACTGGATGATTCTTCAATTCTATGTGAACTTCAGTAATCAAGCTTTTACTCAACGACTGGATCGAAAGCGGCAAAAGCCAACAGTTAGAATTCAGCACAGATGTTTCATGCAAAAAGTTGGTTAACTGAATAACCCCTTCATTACCAACACCTAAGAAAAGAAAGTCCTGTTGCTGATCAAAATCTGCTAAAAAAGCTAATAAACTTTCCAACTCATTCATATTGTTACAGTGTGAGTCATTCTTACAAATATACCAATCTAATTCCTGTTTGTCATCAAAAAGCTGAATTAGTTTTTCTGAAAACAAATCATAATACCGCTGATTGGTGATCAAAAAAAGATGTTTTGGCTCAAAAGAAGCCGATTTGATCTGTGAGGCAAAGGTTTCACCATAGATAATCGTCGTCTGCAACTGATTTTTCTTATAAACTAATTCCATTGATAACACCCCTCTTCTACATTTTACCATTAGTTGTCGTAAAACAGAAAGAGGGATGATTTTAATTTTTTAAAAATGCAATAAACTTTGTTCAAAGACAATTGTTCTTTTAATTTTCTTAAAGAACAGGCATTATTGATTCACTATTTTGTTATAGATGTTCTAATTTGTCTATGCAAAAAATTCTTAATTATTGTTTATACTTAACTTGTTTCAAAAAACGGCTAGCTTTAAGAAAAATAGCGCACTTCTTAAACTGTTGTTGTTTTTAAGAAACATAGTGATTCAGTCTGATTTGAATAATTAGCACTTTGCAACGTTCATAGTTAAACAATTAGTTTTTAGACATAGCTGATTATTCTTTATCCGTAAAGCCAATCAATCGAGATTGGCTTTTTTATTCAACCTTTTTATAAAGCGTAATGAAAGAGCCCATGACAAGTCATGGGCTCTTTCATTCGGGTGTTCCTATCAAAGCAATATAGCTATCTATGTTAATGATGCGCATATGTTTTACATCAAATTGCCCTCTACTATTATAGTCTCCTATTACCTCAATTTCATATTGATGCATGGGTAGCGATAATACGTACCTGGCAAACGGTCTATTTTTGATTACACAATTAATGCAGACATCATTTTCCCAAATTAACATTCCTGTTATAGCATAAGGCTTTTCTTTAAACACCTTGATGTGGGTTAATAATCCTGTATGAGTTTTCATAACTTTATCATACACGAAATAATTCATATGTCCACTCTCTTGTTTCTAGTGATGCAAGATCAGACAAGAAATCTAAACACTTTTTATCAGTCTGATACATCTAAAATCACATGAAATAAAGAAAGAACCCTTGAATAATCAAGGGTTCTAAGAACTGTCTTATTTAACAGCATCTTTCAACGCTTTACCTGGTTTGAACGCAGGTACTTTACTTGCAGCGATTTGAATTTCTTTACCAGTTTGTGGGTTACGTCCTTTACGAGCCGCACGTTCGCGTACTTCAAAGTTACCAAAACCGATTAATTGAACTTTTTCACCTTTAGCAAGAGATTCTTGGATTGTTGAAAATACAGCATCCACTGCTGCAGTTGCGTCTTTTTTAGTTAAACCAGTTGAAGATGCAACGTTTTCGATTAATTCTGCTTTATTTGCCATGGATTATTTCACCTCCTCCACAAGGGATAGGATATCTAAAAGATATCTAATTTACGTTTATTTTTGAGTGGTCCAAAAATGACGTACAAATATTGAATTGGATCAACATTCTGTTATCACGATATCATAGGAAGCTTGTAATAGCAAGGTTTTTGATGCGTTTTAACCAGTTTTTTTTAAAAATATCATTTTTTTTTATAACTCAATGAATTTGTTTGTACATTTGAAAAAAGTGTGGTAAAATGCGCTACTTCCGTCTTCTTGGGATGATTTTGATTGGTGTCCCTTCGAAAGTAAAAGCTTTGCGAATTTGATTTTCTAAGAATCGTGCATAAGAAAAATGCATTAATTCTTCTTCATTTACAAAGATAACAAATGTTGGCGGTTTAATCGCCACTTGAGTCCCATAAAAAACTTTCAAGCGTTTCCCTTTATCTGTTGGTGTTGGATTGATGGCGATAGCATCCATCACTACATCATTCAATAAAGCAGATGGAATACGCAGATTTTGATTCATGCTAACAAGTTCGATCAATTCTGGTAATTTGTTTAAGCGTTGTTTCGTTACAGCAGAAACAAAGATAATCGGTGCATAGTCAAGGTATCTAAATTCTTCACGGATCTCTTCTTCAAAGTCACGCATCGTATTTGTTTCTTTTTCAACCGTATCCCACTTGTTCACAACGATAATAATGCCCCGTCCAGCTTCATGAGCATATCCGGCAACTTTCTTATCTTGTTCACGAATACCTTCTTCGGCGTTTAAAACCATTAAAACAATGTCTGAACGTTCAATCGCACGCATCGCACGCATTACACTGTATTTTTCAGTTGATTCATACACTTTGCCTCGTTTGCGCATACCAGCTGTGTCGATCATCAAGAATTGTTGTCCATCTTCTGACTCAAAACGCGTATCAATCGCATCACGGGTCGTTCCTTCAATTTCTGAAACAATCACACGGTCTTCACCAAGAATCGCATTGATCAATGATGATTTACCAACATTCGGACGACCAATCAAACTGAATTTGATCGTAGCTTCATCTTCTTCTTCGATTTCAGTTGAAAAATGTTTGACCGCTTCATCCAAAACATCTCCGATACCTAAACCATGGCTTCCGGAAATAGGGAATGGGTCACCTAAACCTAAAGAATAAAACTCATAAATATCATTTCTCATTTCAGGGTTATCAACTTTATTTACAGCCAAAATTACTGGTTTATTGCTGCGATATAAAATTCTTGCTACTAATTCATCTGCATCTGTCACACCTTCTCTGCCACTTGCGACAAAAATAATGACATCTGCTTCTTCAATCGCGATTTCAGCTTGATGCTTGATTTGATCCATAAATGGTTCGTCACTTAGATCGATACCACCTGTATCAATAATACTAAACTCACGTCCTAGCCACTCTCCTGTGGCATAAATACGGTCTCTTGTTACACCTGGTGTATCTTCTACAATAGAAATTCTTTCACCAGCTATACGGTTAAAAATCGTCGATTTCCCTACATTCGGGCGCCCGACAATTGCAATTGTTGGATTTGCCATTCAAATTACCTCCTTGACAAGTTTTCAATCTTTACTAGTTTACCTAAAGCTTGTCTAAGATGCAAGAAAAACTAGTGAAATAAGTGAATTAAACCGCTGAATATAAAAAAATCCTGTAATTGGCGAATATCTTAAATCGCAATTACAGGATACTTTATTTTAAATCATTCGTTTATTACTATTCAACACCGTAAGCGATTCGTTTCACATTCATCAAGTGATGAGCCGTTACATTGTCTGTTGTACTGCTTCCACCCATTGCACCACAACCTAATGTCATCGAAGGGGCTAGTTTTGTTGTTGCGCCAATTGCTCCTAATGCTCCTAAAGTATTCACTAAAATACGCGATGCTCTCATTTCTAAGCCAAAACTTTCCGCGTTTGCATCCATTGTTGTATGGATTACTGCAGTGTGACCTGTTCCTTCATTAGCAAGTAATGCTTTACATGTTTCTACGCCATTTTCAAAGGAATCAACTGTAAATAAGCCTAAAATCGGTGTTAGTTTCTCTCTTGAATAAGGATTGTGATGACCGATTTCCGTTTGCTCTGAAATCAAGATAGACGTTTCTGCTGGAACAGAGATACCCACTAATTTTGCAACATCTGAAGCACTTTTCCCAACAATATCTGGATTCAACGTTCCCGTTTCTCTCAAAATAAATTGACTGACTTTCGCTGATTCTTCTTCGTTCATAAAATAAGCTTTTTTAGCTTTTAATTGCTCGATAACTGCTTCTTTAACCGTCTTATCCACAACAAGAGCTTGTTCTGATGCGCAGATAATTCCGTTATCAAAGGTTTTACTACTGATCACACACTCGATTGCATGTACAATATCAGCTGTTGCATCAATCAATACAGGGACATTTCCAGGTCCTACCCCAATTGCTGGGTTTCCAGAACTGTAAGCTGCTTGAACCATCGCTTTACCACCCGTTGCAAGAATCAGTGAAACATCTGCATGTTTCATCAAGGCACTAGTTGCATCCAAGGTTGGTACTTGGATTACTTGAACTAAACCAGCTGGCGCCCCTGCTTCAACAGCTGCTTTCTCAATGATTTCAACTGCCATTAAAATTGATTTTAAAGCCTTTGGATGTGGCGAAAAGACGATTGCATTTCTAGTTTTTAATGCGATCAATGATTTAAATATCACTGTGGCCGTAGGGTTTGTTGAAGGAATCAGGCCAGCCACAACCCCTAAAGGAATACCGATTTCAATAATTTTATCTTCTTTACGACGATTGATCACGCCAACGGTTGGTAAATCCTTAATGCTTTCATAAACTTGCTCACTTGCAAAAGTATTTTTGATTATTTTATCAGAAACTTTTCCAAATCCAGTTTCTTCGTTTACTGAAATAGCTAATTTTTCTGCGTTATCAAGTGTTTTTTGATATACATTTTTTACGATCGTATCTACTTGCTCTTGCGTATAATTTTCATACTCCGCTTGTGCTTTCTTTGCTGTTTCGACTAGTATTTCAATTTCTTTTACTTTGATTACTTCAGTCATTTTTGAACACTCCTTCTTTTTTAAACGCTTACAAATTGATTTTAATCTATTTACTGCAATTTGTTAGGGAATATTTTAAGGAGATTATGGACAAAATTTACCTGTTGGTGTATTTTTTTCACAAAGAATTGTACTTGAAAGGTTAATTTATTCAAGGTATTATAGAGTAGTAAAATATATTTCACAAAGAAAAGGACTATTATCTTATTAAAGAAAAGAGGGTTTACTTATGTGCCGATTATTGATTGTCAGCAATGATGCAAAAGAACAGCAAAGACTTCAACGATCTATCAACGATTCATTTATGAATATAAAAGTTTTACCTCCAGCTGAAACAGAGCAAGAGGCTTTAACAATTGCTGAAAAGCTACTCCCAGAAATTCTTTTGATTGCTATCGACCATCTAGACATCGACGGCTTTATCGTTAAACGTAAAATAGTTCAACAACTACCTAATATTAAAGTGATCATACTGACCAAACGAGATAATTTCCAAAGCGTTCACCAAGCTTTACGGTGCGGCGTGATCGATTACTTATTGACACCTATCGATTTAAATGAATTAAAATTTGCCATTGATCGTTGTGTGAAATCATTAAATCAAGTATCTCTAATGGATATCATAAATAATAAACCGACTGTTTTGGCGAAAGAACAAATCAATACTATTTTGGATTACATCCACGATCACTACAATGAAGAAATCAATTTGACGACTTTAGCAGATATCATGCATTTGAATCGTCATTATACTAGTCGTTTTTTTAAAGAAGCCGTTGGCATGAATTTTATTGATTATCTAACTGCTTATCGTGTGGAAAAAGCGAAGCAATTATTGATGAAAACAGAAGAATCTATCACTGAAATTTCTGGAACTGTCGGGTACATTGACTCTACTTACTTTAGTAAGTTATTTAAGAAAAAAGTAGGCCAATCCCCTCACCAATTTCGTAAACAATATCGCGGCGAACATACACCAGCTGATTTACGAGTGATTTATAATTAACGATAGAACTAGGCTGCAACTAGGATATAACTCTGTGAGTCATATCCTAGTTGCAGCCTAGTTTCATTATTTAATTACAAAAAAAGAACGAAGGTTTCCCTCCGCTCGAATTATAAAATTATTCTGAATCAGTATCTTGCGCTTTTAAAGCATCACCTAAGATATCGCCCATTGTGAAACCAGTATTTTCTTCTGGTAACTCATATTCTTGAACATCTTTCGGTTCTTCCTGAGATTCAGGTTTTGCTTCTAATGCTTTGATACTTAAGGCAATTCGATGTTCTTCTGGATTAACTTCCAATACTTTCACTTGAACTGCTTCACCTTCTTGTAATACTTCATGAGGCGTTGCAATATGTTTGTGTGAAATTTGAGAAATGTGAACTAAGCCTTCAACACCCGGAAATACTTCAACAAAAGCACCAAAGCTAGTCAAGCGTTTTACAGTTCCTTCAAGAACTGAACCGACGGCGGCTTTGTTTTCAATATCTTCCCAAGGTCCAGCTAATGTTTCTTTGATTGATAGAGAAACACGTTCTTCATCTGGATTGATTGAAAGGATCTTAACTTTTACATCATCGCCAACTGTTAACACATCACTTGGTTTCCCAACGTGTTGGTGCGCAATTTCAGAAACGTGAACTAATCCATCGATACCGCCTAAATCAATAAACGCACCAAAATCAGTTAAACGAGCAACTTTTCCTTCAACGATATCTCCATCATGAAGAGTTGCTAAAATATCTTTTTTCTTAGAATTCTTCTCTGCTGCAACAACTGCTTTATGAGATAAAATCAAACGATTTTCTGAAGGCTCGATCTCAATGATTTTGAATGTCAATGTTTGACCTTTATATTCAGAAAAATCAGCAACAAAATGGTCTTCTACCATTGATGCTGGAACGAATCCACGAACACCAACGTCGACCACTAAGCCACCTTTTACAACATTTGTAACTGGGGCTTCGATGATTTTGCCTGCTTCGAAATCTTTTTCGATTTCTTCCCAAACTTTTTTAGCATCCAAACGACGTTTAGAAAGTAAATAACTACCATTTTCTTTATCTTTGCCGATCGATGTGATGACAACCAAATCTAAGATATCACCAACACTCACTAATTCGTTGATATCTTCTACTTGTGTTGTAGATAATTCTTTTGCTGGTACCACACCTTCAACGCCAGCACCTTCGATACCAACAATTACTTGTTTGTCCTCAACTGCTAGCACTTCACCTTTAACGATGTCGCCAACACTCACTTCTTGAAAACTGTTCATTGCGTCTTCCATTGTTTCATTGCTGATTTCCACTTTTTTTTCTTCTGTCATGAATACTTATCCTCCTATGCCACCAAAAAATTCGTAAAAACTGACCTACTCCTTTAATAGTACGGGATTTTGCTGGAAAAATAAAGCGATTTCTCTCATTTTCTTTTTTTTCTTTGAGATAAGAAGAGATTTTCTTGCTTTAAGCCAAAGAAAGTATAACTTTTACGCAGTCATACTTCCTTTCTAGCTATTTTAGTACAAAATATGAAACCTTAACTTTTTGTTAGGATGACCTCTTCGATTGCTTTGACAACTTCTTCTATATTCATTCCAGTTGTATCGATTTTAACTGCATCTGCTGCCTGTTTTAAAGGAGACACTTCTCTAGTTGAATCAATATAATCCCGATGCTCGATTTCTTTTTTTAATGTATCAAAATCTGTTGTAATTCCTTTTTCCTGATTTTCTTTATAGCGTCTTTCAGCGCGTTCATCCACACTTGCAACTAAAAAGATTTTAACTTGTGCATCAGGTAAAACAGCCGTACCAATATCTCGTCCATCCATGACAACTCCGCCTAAGCGTCCAATGTTTTGCTGAAGTTCTACCATTTTTTCCCGAACAGCACCATGTTTTGCAACGATTGAAACAGCATTCGTCACATTCGGTTGTCTGATCTCTTCTGTTACTTCGGTTCCATCAATAAAAACCAGTTGTTCTTTTTCAGTTTGCTTGAATGAAATCGTATGATTAAAACATAATTCAACTAAGCCTTTTTCATTCTCAAAATCAATATTTTTTTTAATTGCTAAATAGGTCAATGCGCGGTACATTGCTCCTGTATCACAATAAATATAATTTAATTTTTTTGCTAAGATCTTAGCTACTGTACTTTTACCAGAAGATGCTGGACCATCGATTGCAATGCTTATCTTTTTCATAATGAACTCCTTTGTTTATCACATAGTAAAAGAGTCTGGTACAAAACGTAAGTTGTTTTGTTTCAGACCCTTAAAAAGTAAACATTGAGATAGAGATTCAACCTATCTCCTCGTTTGTTTACTCATCTTTATTTAACTCGTAATGATTGGCCAGGTTGTAAAACTGAATTTAAATTTAAACCGTTTAACTGTAATAGTTCATCTGTTGTTATACCATTTCTTGATGCTACTTGATTTGGTCCTTCCCCACTAAGCACTTCAGTGTAAACAGCGGCTTCTTCTCCTGCACTTGTTGGAGTAGTATCTTGTGGCACACTACTTTCGCCAGCTACTGCTTCTGAAGAAGATGCTGGTTCTTGTGCCTCATTTGAAGATGATGATTGTGTTGAACTATTTTTAGTGGATGATTGAACAACCACAGATGATGAAGGCTGACTAGCCTGTTTGTTATCATTTGGTTTATCTCTCATCACGTAAAGATAGGTTCCTACAGGTAAAGCAATAATCAATAATAATAGAATAACTAAAATTGTTAGAAAGACCGTATTGCCTTTTTTTTGTTGACGTTTTTCTGAGCGGGAGCCCCCAGTATTCTTATCTGTATCATAAATTGACTGCTCCCAAGGTTCACGTGCACCTGATGGTTTTTTCTTATCTTTTTTACTCACGTATCGTTCCTCCTAAAATTCTCTCGTTTGCTATTATACCACAGCTTTTTGCCAACTGCAGTCTAAAAAAAGATTATTTTCATTCTTTAAATAATCTTATTAAAATGTCCTCCCACTGTTCGGAGATTTCGATTTCTTCTGGTGATTGTACTATTTGCCCTTTGTAATTGTCAAAGGATAAGCCGCATCGATCACAACATTTTTCTTGTGTTGTTTCTGTAATTTTTTCTGAAAAATACTGCCGAATGAACACACGACGGCATTCTTCCTCATTGATATAGTTTAACATAACATTTAACTGTTGTTTACGTTCTTTCTCTTTTCTTAATAATCTTTGTTCTAATTCTTCGATTGTATATTCTTTTTCTAAGAAACCTTGCAGCCATTTTTGCTGGATTTCATTTAGTGCAGGTAGACTGTTTTCTTGTTCTTTTAATTTGATTTCAGCTAATTCATTTAAACGTTCTCGATCAAGTCGACTTTCTGACTGAAAATAATAGTGAATCGATTCGTCTCCCTTTTGATAAAGTAAAATTGCCACACTAGATTGTCCATCACGGCCAGCTCGGCCAATTTCTTGCACATAATTTTCTAAACTATCTGGACAATCGTAGTGAATAACAAAACGTACATCGGGTTTGTCGATCCCCATACCAAAAGCGTTTGTCGCACATAAAACATCTAATTGATTTGAAACAAATTGCTGTTGCAATAAGCTACGCTCATTAGCAGTTAGACCGCTGTGATAGAATGCTGATTTTAAATTTGTCTGTGCATTGATTACTTGATTGATTTTCTCGGCCGTCTTTCTAGTTGCGCAGTATACGATACCTCTACTTTTTAGTTGAGTTAGATAAGAAATCAATGTATCGTTTTTTTCAGTGGTTTGATTAACGATCAAACCGATATTTGGTCGATTCACCGAAAATATAACTTCTGAAATCGTTTGACGATGTGAAAATACTTGCTTAATAATCTCTTTTTTTACAGCAGGGGTGGCGGTGGCTGTTAATGCTAAAGTCAATGGATAACCGCATTCTGCTTGGATATTGGCTAACTTGGTATATTCTGGTCTAAAATCAACACCCCACTGAGAAACGCAGTGAGCTTCATCTATTACAAATAAAGCAATACTTAATTCAGCTATTCTTTTTCGAACTTCTTTTTGGGTTAGGGTTTCAGGACTAATCAAAATGAATTTATACTCGCTTAGATGATTTAGTACATATTGCTTTTCAAAAAAAGACAAACTGCTATTTAAGGCGATAACACTGGTTTCCCCCTTTTTTTGAAGCTGGACCACTTGATCTTCCATTAAGGATAGTAGTGGTGAAACAATGATCACTGTCCCTTCGACTAATTGCCCAACTAATTGGTAACACAAGGATTTCCCTGTACCTGTTGGCAAAACAGCTAACGTGTCTTGTTTCTTTAGCAGCTGTTCGATTACTTCTTTTTGTCCTGTTTTAAACGTACTGAAACCAAATTTATCTTGTAACACTTGCTCTAAATTGATTGTCATTGGTTCGATTCTCTTTCTTCTCTAAGTTTTTGAATTTGATATAAACGAAACTCAAAGTAATCAAGTTCTGGATTAGTTTGTTTGACTGAACGGTACGTCCAATCTTGATATGGTTTTGGGTATTCAAGTAAGCATTCCTCTGTTTTTTGGGATATAAAGCGCTCAAACGGAAAATCCTTCGTTAAGGCTAATTCCATAAGATGATCTTTGATTGTGCTTATTTTGACCCTTCTTTGCCGGGCTAATTCTTCTATTGAATGCTGTGTTTTCAAATATGAGCTTGTTTCACTCATACTTTTATTTTCATTTTGTTTCACCAAAGGAAGAACCAACTTTTTCAAGAAACTAGCATCTGGCATTAAACAAATTGTTTCTAGTAAGTGATGAAGTTTTTCTTTCTTTTGCAGCATCTGCTTAAAAGCATTGTCTTGTTCGTCCATTACTTGAAAAGAGGTTTTTCCGATCTGTTGATAACCAGAAAATTGTTGAGCAAAAAAATTTGCTTCATCTTTCGTTAAATGAGAAAAAATTTGAGTCCATTCATTTTTAACCGTTTCGATCAATTGTACTTTAGGCATTGATTTTATATACATTTTTACCTGTTTTTGATACAATGGCGATTGTTCTAACGGAACGTAATTTTTATTCGTATAAGATAAATTAGAAACAACTTGCACTGTAAATTGTAATAAACGCCAAATCATTTCGTCTGTTTTACCAAAATGATAATTGTCGATCGAAGAAAAATAATCGTCCTCTTGAAGCACTACTTGCATACCTTTTCCGGTTATCTGGACCTCGCCATCAGATACTAGACGCAACGACTCTTGTTTAACTAATTCTTCTAGTATATTATTAAATTGTTTTTCAGACAATAATGGAAATAGCTGAAAGAATCGTAAGTTTTCATATAAAAAACCATACAGCAAGACAGAACTTGTCCGTTTGCCTTTTAAAAGATGATACAAAGTTGAAGTTCGCACCTTGTATCCGTGCTGAAATAAAGCTAAAATAAAGGAAGGTTCCATATTTCCACCTCTTTCAATGATAGAATAGGATGTGCTCTTATGTTATGTAAAATAATTCCGGAAAAATGCATTGCTTGTGGATTATGCCAAGTCTATGCACCAGAAATTTTTGATTATAATGATGATGGGATTGTCATTTTAAAAAATGATAGCAAAGCCCATCAAGAATTTGTTCCTGAAAATGAAAGGGACAATGCGTTAACAGCGTACCGCAAATGTCCTGTTCGTGCAATAGAGATCATAGAAAAATATTGAAAATCTGTTCGTTTCTTAGCCCAATAGTAAAAGGAGAAAATACTTGTCGAAAGACTGTATTTTCTCCTTTTACTATTTAATGGATCGTTTTTAACCAATTAATCAGTAGATTGGCGACTTCTTGTTGTTGCTCGTCATTATTAATACCAGCAGGTTTATCGCCTTTTTGCTCACCGTAACTGCCGAATCCAGCATGGTTTCCACCTTTGATTTCTTCGAAAACAGTTTGTTCAGGTAAGTATTTTTTTGCTTGATCATAAGCTTGCCAATTCAAAACACCATCTTTAGAACCAGTCAATGAAAGTACTTGTCCCTTAAACTTTGAAAGACTGCCTTTTTCGTCAGGGTAACTTGCTAGGAAGAATACTCCTTTTAAATCATCATTGTCTTGTTCAGCAGCAAAGCGACTGGCCATAACCCCTCCTAATGAATGCCCGCCAATCACGTAATTAGTTAAATGATTAGAACGAATGACCTGCTCCGCTTTATTTTGGCCTAAAACAGCCAAATTCAAGGGTTGTTTTACAAGATAGACTGAAAATCCAGCCTCTGCTACTTTTTCAGCCCAAATACTATAGCTAGCACTTTCAACCAACGCTCCTTGATAAAAAATTAATGCTGGATTTTCCTCCTTACCTTTAAAATATAGTACGTCATTTTCATCTGTTGCTTTTTGAGATGCTTCTAAAGCCATGGTTGTAGGTGTATAGGTAATGGTTTTTATATAAAATAAGCCTACCAAAACTAAAGCTACTAGTACTCCGATAAACCAAAGTAATCGTTTCTGCCATTTTTTCATTTTAGTTCTCCTCTCATTCTGTCTTTTCCATTTTAGCAGAAATCTGCTTTTAACTAGAACATTTTGTATTCACAATCAAAAAAACACAGAGCCAAACGGAATGTTCTACTCTATGTTTCAGCTATTTATATCAATAATTTATTTCGTTATCGTTTTTTTATCACTCAACTGATATTGTTTTCTAGATAACCAGGGCAATAATTTTGCGTGAAGCACTAAGAAAACTGCACTCACAATTGAGCCTTTGATTAAGTTGAATGGAATAATCCCGATCGTAACATATTTTGCCAGCGACATTCCTAAGAATTGCCCAGCTGATACACCGAATAGTTTTAAATAAATCGGTGTGATCACAAAGTAATTCGCTACACCCATAAAAACAGTGAGCGCAATTATTCCTGTAGCTACACCTAAAATTTTGTTTGAACGCTTGTCGCTTCCTCGCTTGAAAAAATAATACATCGGTAAAGTGAAAACAGTTGTTGCAAAAAAGCTAGCTACATCTCCTACTAAATTTTGTGGCGATGCCCCTGTCGTAAACAGATGCAATACTGATCTTATGAAAGCCGTACTTATTCCAGCTAACGGCCCGAATAAAAACATACTGATCATAACGGGTATGTCACTAAAATCGATTTTTAAGAAACTTAATGACGGTATGATCGGAAACGCCACAAACTGTAAAACCACACCAATTGCTGCTAACATTGCTACACTTACCATTTTTTGTACCTTGTTGTTTCGCATATGAAATCCTCCTGTTTAAGGACCCATCTTCAAACGAACTTTTCTAAATTGGTTTTTCATTGATTGCTCTTGATTTGCTGTGTTTGTTGTTTGGTCGAACGATAAATATACTGCGCTTTATCGGTAATCGCTTGATAGCTATTGAGCCATGCTATCGTATTTCGTTGCGAAAGAAGTTCACTCCTATTTAGTTTTGATTAAATATGGTGTCTTAGTATGATGGTAACTTCTTTGTTCACTAAGTATTGTTCATCATCTACTCTGTCACTCAATTCTTAGAGGTTTAGCTCCTAGAGTTTGATGGGATAAACACAATAGTGTGATTCACTAGTTAGGTGACTTCTCTCACTTCGTTCGCCAAGTACTGTTCATCATCTACTCTGTCCCTCATTTCTTAGAGGTTTAGCTCCTAGAGTTTGATGGGATAAACGCAATAGTGTGATTCACTAGTTAGGTGACTTCTCTCACTTCGTTCGCCAAGTACTGTTCATCATCTACTCTGTCCTTTGGCCAATCGTAGTGATTCACAGCAATTCACAGCAAAAACTCTATTTTCCAGCAGGGAAAATAGAGTAGAGTTATCTTATCTGAAAAATGCCAATTCAAATAAGCTCTATCTTCTTTATCCAGACTTTACTGTCGGTATTGGAATTTCACCAATTCAGCCACCTCAAATGAGATAGGTCGTGGACTATAACCACCGGTCGGGAATTTCACCCTGCCCCTGAAGACGAACCTTTATTAAATTTTTGTACAATTTCAGTATACAACCTTTTTAGAAAAATGCAATATTTATGTTCAACAAGTCACATTTGCTGTCAATAGAAAAATATGAGCCAAAACTATTATTAGTTTCGACTCATACTCGTAAAAAATTATTTTGATTGATTCATCAAAACACTGATTTCTTTTTTATTTAAGTTACGGTATTCACCGGGGCGTAATCCTTTTAAGGTCAAATCACCGTATTTTTCTCTTTTTAATTTTTGGACAGGATAGCCTACTGCTTGAAGCATTTTTTTCACTTGGTGGTTACGGCCTTCGTGAATCGTCAATTCAACAATGCTCGTGTTTGTTTTAAGATCAACAGATATGATCTCAAAAGCAGCTGGTGCAGTTTTATAGCCTTCAATTTTCATTCCCTTAGTTAGTGGAAGTAAATCATGTTTTTTGGCTAATCCTTTTACTTTTGCTACATAAACTTTATCAATTTCATGACTTGGATGCGTCAATTTTTGAGAAAACTCACCGTCATTCGTTAATAGCAGCAAGCCAGATGTGTCAAAATCCAGTCTTCCGACAGGATAAATTCGTTCTTTAATATGAGAGAAAAAATCCGTAACAACTTTTCTGCCTTTATCATCAGAAACAGCTGAAATAACGCCCTTTGGTTTGTAGAAAAGGTAATAGCCATATTCTTCTTTGTAAATTGGCACATCATCTACTTCAACTTTGTCGTTTTTCCCTACTTGTGTGCCCAATTCTCGAACGATTTTTCCATTTACTTTTACACGTCCGTTGACGATATATTCTTCTGCTTTTCTACGTGATGCAATTCCTGCATGCGCAATTACTTTTTGAAGTCTTTCCATTTAGTTTTCTTCCTCCGATTCGTTTGTATCCGTTGTTCGTTCTTCTTCATTTAGCTCTTTGTAACGGTCGAAAAAGAGGTCTAAAGGCAATTCTTCAGCGATTTCTTCTTCCATTTGGTGAATATCTGGCAGTTCTTCTAAGGATCTTAGGCCAAAATAGTCCATGAAATAAGCCGTAGTGCCATATAAAATAGCTCGACCGGGTCCGTCTACCCGCCCCTTTTCTTCAATCAACTGGCGGGCAACTAGTTTTTGCATTGAACCTGCCGATTGAACACCTCTAATTTCATCTACTTCAACTCTTGAAATTGGTTGTTTGTACGCAACAATCGATAATGTTTCGAGTGCTGCTTGAGATAAAGAATTTGAGATTGGTGATTGTGCATATTTTTTTAATAATGGTGCAAATGCTTTTTTAGTAGACAATATAAAGTGATTGCCGACTTCCAAAATATTTAATGCTGCTTGTTTATCTGATTCATAGCGTTCTTTTAAAGCCGTCACTGCTTCGTATGTTTTGGCGGTGGATAATTCTAATAAGTAAGATAATTCTTCTAACCCAATTCCCTCTTCACCAACAACAAATAGAATCGCTTCGATTTGACTTACTGTTGTCACTCTGTTTCCTCCGTACTTGATTCAATCTCTTCGGATCTATTATAGAGTAAAATAGTACTATAATTATCCTCTTGTTCTACATGAACGACTCCTTTTTTCATCAACTCCAACAACGCCATAAAGGTCGTAACGACTTCTTGTTTAGAATATGAGGTAAAAAAAGATTCAAAATTTATCGGTGTTTCCCGATCGATCTGACACATTTTTTGAGTGATTGTTGCAATCTTTTCTTCAATCGATACATCATCTCCGGTAACGGTTGTTTCGATTGGTTGACGACTTTTCTTCTTTTCTAACATTGCATGAAAAGCGAGGAAAAGATCAATCGTATTCAATTGATTAGGTTCTAACAAAGGATTATCTTCTTTGTATTCATCGATATCCATCGGTTCTTTTGTATAATAAAGACTTCTTTCGGATTCTTTTTCATGCAAAAGACCTGCCGCATATTTAAATTTACGATATTCTAATAATTGAGCAACCAAAGCATCTCGTGGGTCTTCACCATCAAGAATTTCATCGTCTTCTGTCATTTCCAACTCTTGTTTGGGCAAAAGCATCTTACTTTTGATTGCCATCAATGTCGCTGCCATCACTAAGTATTCTCCAGCAATCTCTAATTCCAATGTTTTCATTGTATGGATATAGTTCATATACTGTTCTGTTACTGCAGCGATTGGAATGTCATAGATATCGATTTCCAATTTTTGAATCAAATGTAACAGAAGATCGAGGGGACCTTCAAATACATCTAATTTTACATTAATTTCCTGCAAGATCATCCAACTTTCTTTTTCAGCTCTTTAGTTTACCATAAAATTCAAGCGTTGTGTTCTTTCCACTTAGATAAATAAGTCGATGTAGCTAATGTGCCATATATTTTTGTTTCAGGATACAGCTCCGCCACCTCATTTAATAAGTCAAACCCTATTTTTTCGCCTCTAAAAGAAGGATTGATCGATATATCATGTAAAACCATCGCTTCAGATGTTTCTACTTCAATTCCTACAATTCCCTGAATGTTTTGTTCTCCAGCTGGTATCCAAAAAAGTAAATGCAAGTCATCATCTGTTTCATACATGTCTATTTCTTTTAGCAGTGAGTGGTATTCAGTTAATTTTTGATGGAAACTTAATAAACCCATCGCAATTTTTCGTTGCTCTTTTCGATAATAAGTTAACATGATCTCACCTTCTTTCCTTTTTATTGGTTAGGCTCTCGGGAAATGTTGTTTGTAAACATCTGCCATTCGCTGTTTTGTAATATGGGTATAGATTTGAGTTGTAGAAATGTCTGCGTGTCCTAAGAGTTCTTGAACAATTCTTAAATCCGCGCCATTTTCTAATAAATGGGTCGCAAAACTATGACGCAATGTATGTGGCGTGATATTCTTATTGATTCCAGCTTCCTGAACGATGTGCTTGAGATTTTTCCAAACTCCTTGTCGTGATAATGGATGTCCATGATGGTTGACAAATAAATGGGTTTCGTTTTGATTTTTTTTGATCAGAATAGGTCGGGCTTCTTCTAGGTATTTTTCGATCCATTGAATCGCATAATCGCCTAAAGGAATGATCCGTTCTTTGTCTCCTTTACCGATAGTCTGTAATAAGCCCATCGCCAAATGTAAATCGCCTAATTTCAATTCTACTAACTCACTCACTCGTAATCCTGTTGCGTACATGACCTCTAAGATTGTTCGGTTTCTAATGCCTAAAGGTTTGGTTGTATCAGGTGTTTCAATCAATAAAGTAACTTCTTCAACTGACAAAGTGTTAGGAAGTTTTTGCGCCTTTTTAGGTGAATCAATGTGCTGCATCGGATCGTGATCTGTAAACCGTTCTTGTCTTAAAAACTGATGAAAGCCCCTGAGACTTGAAATCATTCGTATAATTGTAGCAGACGAGTTGCTTTCATTGTGCAAGATTTGTAAATATTCCATAATTATGTAGCGATCAATCACTTGCCAAGTATCTATCTTTTGCTCTTTCAGAAAAGCGAAATATTTATGTAAGTCCCGTTCATAGCTTTTTCTTGTGTTAAGAGAAAGGCCTCGTTCTATTTGTAAGTAATGCAGATAGTCAATAATCTGTTCTTCCATCTATTTTACCTCATTTCTTTTTATTATCATATCAAAGAATTCTAGTTGATGCATAGTAAAATTAACAAGAATAGCATTTAAATGAAACTTTATTCTAAAATAAATTCGTTTTTCTGTTTTAAAAAATCGTCACCAGCTGTTCAAACTGGATGACGATAATCATTAATCTACATATTTTGTTAAAAAGCTTTCAACTTTTGCTTTATAGGCTTTAGGGTCAACTGAATAAGATTTTGCATGCGCTGCACCTTTTACAACAAACTTTTCTTTTGGTACATCTGTTGCATTGTATACTTCATCCAACATCTCAAAGGGTACAAATTTATCTGCATCACCGTGGATAAACAACATCGGTACTTTATTTTTCTTCAATTGTGCTATCGAACTTGCTTCACCGAAGAAATAACCAGCCCTAATTTTAGTAATCAAACTTGTAACAGGAACTAATGGAAATGCTGGTAAATTAAACATGTCTTTCAATTGGTACTTTAATTCTTCATTTACAGTGGAATAACCGCAATCTTCGACAATTGCTTTGACATTTTTCGGTAAGTTTTCCCCACTGGTCATCATGACTGTCGCACCACCCATACTAATGCCGTATAAAGTGATTTGAGCATCTTTGCCATTTTCAGCAATCATTTTATCAATCCATTGAAGATAATCTTTTCTCTCGGGCCAGCCAAAACCTATATAATCGCCTTCACTTTCACCATGTCCGCGAGCATCCGGCACTAAAACATTATAGCCCCAGTCATGGTACATTTTAGCGAAATTAGCCATTGTCTCGGCGCTACCCATATAGCCATGAGCCATAATGACATTTTTATCTGTTTTTTCTTCAGCAGGTAGATAAATCGCTGTTAATTTTAACCCGTCTTTGGAAGTCAAATCCCAGTATGAACGATTAGTTTTTTCTTTAAACCATTTTTCTTCTGGTGTTTTCGCCTCAACATCTGTCCCTGGCGTATCTCCAGCTAGGAAATCTTTTTTTGAAGGTACGACGGCATAATTATAGAAATACATCCCTGCTCCTGTTAGTACGATTACAATTAAAACGACTACTGCTATCAAAATTTTTACTATGCGATTCATCCGATTACTCCCCATTTAAACGTATCATTCATAAAAACGAACTTTCTTAAATAAAAAAATGATACTAATTTTTTCAAATCCTTAAATAGTATAATGTTTTATCGGAATTTTCGCAATATCAATCACAAATCATGATATTTTTTTCATTTTGATAATCTGTAAAAATCATTTCAAAATTATCGATAATATTTCGTTGTTCAGAAAGTGGAAGCAGATAAATTTCTTGTAGTGAAAAATAACCCGCATCATTCGTTTCAATCCCTGTTTTTAATTCTTCATTGTTAGCAACACATCGAATAAAAAACTTGTAAACATAGGTCAATGAAGGCGGAAAATCATGTTTCGACATATCTAACACGGCAATCAAACGTTTGGCTCTAACTGATATCCCTGCTTCTTCCATCGTTTCTTTTTCAGCAATTTCCTTTGGAGAATAGCCAATATCTGCCCAACCTCCAGGCAAAGACCAGCAATCATCACTTTTTTCTTTGACTAGCAATAATTTTCCTTCTTGATTGAAGACTACAGCTCGAATATCGACTTTTGGCGTTGCATAGCCTTCATCTTTATCAACGAGAATCGTTAACTCTTTATCAGATAAACTTGGGATTAGTGTCCCCATTAGCTGTTTTGTTACGTTGGACAGTTCTTCATATCGTTCCTGATCAAAAATATCTTTTCCATATTTTTTCCCCGTTTGAGCAATCCCTTGAAGTTTCGCCAATAAAATACTTAGTTCTTTTTCCATATATTTCACCTCGTTCGATTCTATTTTATTGTAAGGACCTTCATTTAGACAGAATCTTAAAAAAGAAAAATGAAATCAAACAAAAGTTTTACCTTCCTTTCGCTTGACCTCATTTCTATTTTATTTACTATTTTCAATTAATTTAAAACTAGACCACGGCTTCAAGAAATCTAATAAGAACAACTCATCGTCAGAAATGCGACCAACGACATTCACTCGTCCATCATTCTTCATTTCTTTCAAGGCGATTTGTGTTTCTCCTTTATACTGACCGTAACCAACATTATCGATCAACACATCTCCTTTGGTCATATCTTTTGTGTTATGAGCTGGAAACGCACGGTCTTTAAAGTGAATACGTGTCATCGTTGAACGTAAAATATATTCTGAACGGTCTCCACGATAGCTGTGTAGACTTGTGAACAAGACTTCTCTTTCATCGTCTGTAATATCTTGTGCAACATCCACTTTGACCGATGGATATTCTGCGTTGAATGCTTCAGCCATTGCTTTTAATTCAGCTTCTGATGCATAAGCATTACCAACTAAGATATCATCGATCAAGCCCGTTAATACTAAGTGTTTCACTTGTGTAGCGATTTCTAGATCGCGATGATCCTCTAATGAACATAAACCATCTTGTGTCGGCCAAGGTCCAAATGTTGCATCATGCGAATTCACAAAGGCCATTGTATTTAAGTTATATTTTCTAAATTTTTCAGAACAGAAAACAAAATGATCATACCCTAAACCAGAATAACGATGCGGATAGAAATTATGTGAACCTAATAAATTATCTGTATTTGGTGAATAGCTCATGATATTGTCTACATAGCTTGTTCCTGTACTCATATTGATTTCGATTTTGATGCCATATGGATTACGTGTCATTTTCGCTTCTTCAGCACCAGTAAAACCAACATCTAAACGGACGCCATAAGCACCCATTTCATCAAAAAACGATAAGTCGTCATAAGAAATTTCTAATTGTTCAAATAAGGCAGGATTAATGTCGACCATAACTTCCATTCCAAGACTGTTAGCATAATCAACGACTTTTTTAAACTCTGCTAATACCTTTTCTTTGTCTTCTGTAATTTGAAGTAAACTTGTAAAAACACGTTTGAAACCATATTTATGTGCTAAGTCTAGATATGCTTTGTCCTTTTCAAAAGTTGAACGTTCTGGATAAATAGAAATACCTAATTTTCCCATTATTACTGCCTCCTAAGATTTGTATTGATTATAATGTATGCATTTTCATTATAGCAGAATAAGAAAAAGTGGTCTACACCTTTTGAAAATCTTAAAAATTTTCCATTTTGACTAGCAGTTCTAAAGAGGATTTGTTATTATGAGATGTAACTATTTTTGAAAGGAAGACTTAACTTTATGAAAACAAAAAAATTCATTGCTGCTACAGCTCTTTTAACTACACTTGTTTTATTTGCAGCATGTGGACCTAAAAATGAGAAAAAAACGGCAGATTCTTCTGCTACCTCTTCAACTGAAACTAAAGCGTCTGACTCGGTTGATTTAAATGCACTAGATTTACCTCAATTATCAGATAAAGTAAGCGAAGATGAAGATTTAGTTGAAATGGTCACAACAGAAGGAACAATTGAAATCAAATTATTTCCTAAACAAGCACCCAAAACAGTTGAAAACTTTATGACACACGCAAAAGATGGTTATTATAATAATGTTACTTTCCATCGCGTTATCAAAGATTTCATGATCCAAGGTGGAGACCCTAAAGGTGACGGTACCGGTGGTGAAAGTATTTGGAATGACTCTTTTGATGATGAAATCTCTAACCAGTTATACAATATACGTGGTGCTCTATCGATGGCCAATGCTGGTAAAGATGAAAAAGGTAACGGTACAAACGGCAGCCAATTCTTTATTGTTCAAAACGATCAAGATGTTTCCGACGGCCTATTAAAAGATGATTATCCTGAAAAAATCATTGAAGCTTATAAAAAAGGTGGAACTCCTTTCTTAGATGGCAAGCATACTGTTTTCGGTCAAGTAACTAAAGGTATGGATGTTGTAGATAAAATCGCGTCTGCTGAAACTGGCGAACAAGATAAACCGAAGAAAGATATCCGAATCGAGAAAATCAACATTTTACAAGAAGCAAAAAAATAAACATTTAAAAGAATGGCGATTTATTGCCATTCTTTTTTTTCAAATAGAAGGCTAAGTATGAAAAAAACTCTTTCCATATCTTCATCTATCAATGAATTACTATCAAATTTAGAAATAAAGTGGTACTGTTAAACAAAGAGGTGAAAGTAAATGACCTTTAATCCACAAATCGAAACGCTCATACTTGAGGCTTCTAACCGGAAATCTCCTCATTTTGTAGCAAACGTGATCAATTTCCAGCAATTTGACCAAGAAGACGTAAAAGACACTGCACAAAAATTGATTGAGGATGGAAAAATTCAAGCAACGATCCATTTCTATCATAATGATTTATGTACAATTGACTTTATACCTCAGGCTGTTTGAACAAATTGATCAAAAAAAAACTGCCAGAATATAATCTAAATTATAGTTGAACAAAAGTAGAATCATTAATAGTTCTCACCTTTGCCAACTTACTTAATCAGATTATATTGCTGTTGCAGTTTTTTTATTTATTTAGTTGCTGCAGTGCTTTTTCAGGAACATCCTGTACCGAAACTTCTTCGTAAGTTTCTACGTGGGCACCTTTATTGTATATTTTCAAAAAGCGATCTGTGGTCAGTTCATGAGCTGCTGTAAAAGTAAGCTCTTTTTGTTTACCATTTTTATCAAAAGTTTGCTGCTTATATGTCGTAATGCCGTAACTATTGATACTGTCGGCTTTTTTTGTTTTGACATAAACTTCCCCTTTACCAACTAACGGGTTTAACTGATCGATCGTGCCAGAAAGTTCATCTGATTGATTTTGCGTATATAGCTTAGCTCCAAAAAGAGCAACGCCTCCAAATAAAGCTAGTACAACAATTGTTTTGATAATCTTCAAGCTTATTCCTCCAAATTTCATTTGATAAACTTATTTTAGCAGCAAAACAACTAAAAAAAATCAGTCAAATATATGAAATCTGTTTAGTCCTTTTGGCTTAGGTTGCCCTCAGTCTCGGTGAATGTTATTTAGTGATACCAAGGATCTACTGCTTTCTAAACCTTGTAGCCAACTTAATACAACTTTTTATCTGATTCCGCTATTTTGTTCGACAGCCTCAAATATTGTAATCAATTGCTCTTCTGTTTGATTTAACATTCCAGAAATACTCAAGGATGCTATTCCAGTCGCAACAATCCATAATTTCATATGAAGTTTTTCAAGTTTTTCTTTTGAGACAGTAGCATAATTTTTATCATCAAGAATAGATTTTTGAAACGAATCAAATAATAATTGCTGTAATTCTTGACCATATGAATGACGATCTATATACAACGATATGTACAATTTCTTATTCGATTTTGCTAAATCAATATAATTTAAACCAAAATTTGCACAGTTATTTGACGTTTTTGTTTCCAGCAAAAATTCCTTCTCTAAAGTCTCATATGTTGTATTTAGTAAAGTAAGTTTCAGCTCTTCCATATTTTTGAATTCGAGATAAATAGGCTGTGTTGAAATCCCCATATGATCTGCTACATTTCGCGCTGTTATAAATGAAAAACCTTTTTCTATCAATAAATCTTTTGCAGCTGCCAAAATATGTTGTTTTTTATAAACTTTTTTTCTAACCAAAAACAATCCCTCCTTAATTAAAAAACGCAACAAGTTCGTTCAGTATCGGCTGAAAAACTGGAAAATAGACTGTGACAATTTTTGTTATACTCTATTTTCATTTTTTTCGATGCCTTCACCAAGTAAATACTACTCTACATCTATTCACTCACTTCATTCATTAAGATCAAAAACATAGCGTAGTGGCTAGCCCGAAAAGCTAGATAATAATTTTTTAATTTATCATTATTTATTTTTTTAATATTATCCTTTTATTTTACACTCTTTTCGTGACTAATTTTCTCAATAATTGTGGATATATCTGAAAAATATGATAATTTACTGGACTTTACTGAAATGATATTGACCGATGAATGTTTTACAGGCTATAGTTAACTTATTCATAGATAATGGAGGTATTTTTTTATGGCTAAAAATAACGGCCAGACACTTTTTTTACATACTGACAAAAAACGTTTAGAACTAATTAATCAGAATAGAAACTATTATTTTCTGATTGGTTATTGTTTAATTTTGATTATGATTGGCTTATTCAATGAACCGATAACCTCTTTATGGGCTGGCATGCTTCGAATCTTAACTTCACCTAGCAACCTACTGACCGATTATATTGAACTAGGGACATTCGGTAGTGCATTTGTAAATAGCGGTTTACTGACATTGATCAGTGTTCTGCTTGCAAAAAAGGAAAAGATTCCAATCAACGGTCCTATGATCGCAGCTTTATTTACCGTATCAGGTTGCTCTTTTTTTGGAAAAAATTTGTATAATTCGATTCCAATCATTATTGGTGGACTCTGTTATGCGAAAATTGTTAGGAAACCTTTTTCACAATTTATTGTTGTTAGCTTATTTGGTAGTGCGCTATCCCCAATTATCAGCTACCTTACCTTTGGCCTTTCTTTACCTTTAGTGTTTTCAATTCCTTTAGGATGTTCAGTGGGGATTTTTATTGGCTTGATTTTGCCACCTTTAGCCTCACATATTCTCACCTTCCATCAAGGATTTTCATTATATAATGTCGGTTTTACCTCAGGACTTATTGCTATGATGTTTACGGGTATTTTAAGGATGTTTGGCTGGAAAATTGAAGGTAAGAATTTAGTTTCAACAGCTTACCATACCAAACTTCTTTTTTTTCTACTGTTTTTATTTTTAATTCTGTTCTTTGTTGGGTTTATAGTCAATCATTTTTCACTGAAGGGCTTAAAAGATATCAGTAAAACATCGGGGAAATTGATTACTGATTTTATTTCTATCGCAGGTGTTGGCGCTACAATGATGAATATGGCGTTGATGGGTTTATTACTTGTTGGTTATACTCAAATTAGTCATTCTACACTTAATGGACCAATCGTTGGAGCCATTCTATCTGCTGTCGGATTTAGTGCTTTTGGTAATCATATTTTTAATAGTCTGCCTTTATTAGTTAGTGTCTTTTTGACAGCACAGCTATCTTCGGTTTTTGAAGTAAACCAAACAACTGTGGTACTTGCGGGAATTTTCGGTACTGGTTTAGCACCGATTGCAGGATATTATGGCATTACTTTTGGCTTGATCGCTGGGTTTTTACATATGTCGTTGGTCACAAATGTCAGCTACCTTCACGGCGGGTTAAATCTTTATAATAATGGATTTTCTACTGGTTTTGTGGCGGCAGTCATGGTACCATTACTTGATAATATTTTACAGATCAGAAAGGTGAAACAACATGCAAGAAAGAGATAAATCTAAGAGAATCATAGATGAATTACTGACTTACTTTTTTTCGAATGACATTGAAGAGATTCGTATTGGGGTTGACTTTACGCCAGAAGGTTTTTCTATTGAGATAAAAGGGAAAACTGAAGAAGAACCAAAAAATGTCCTGCATTTATTAGAGTTATTAAATACACCTAGAGATCTGAGTATTGAGAGTTATTATGATGAATTACTTGGAATCACTCACCATGAAGAAGAAGATTATCACCTCCTAGGCCTGATGATCGATGAGGCAGAAATCACTTTCGACGCACCTGTTTTTGAAATCAAAGTATTTAGAAAAAAATAATTGTTCTCTGTAAAAAAAGGAGGAGTAACCTTAGAATGTGTTGGTTATTCCTCCTCTTCTTTATTTACAAATTGATTTTGTACTACTGCGATCGTGTAAAAAAAGCACCCAATTTCTTGGGTGCTTCACTTCTTGCTATTTGCCATCTACAATATTCAAACGAACTTTTTTAGGTCCCTCGACACGTACACTGTAAACAATGGTACGAATTGCTTTAGCAACACGACCTTGCTTGCCAATGATACGGCCAATATCTTCAGGCGATACAGTTAAATTATACTCTAGAAAAACATCAGATTCTTCTATTTCTAATTTAACTAGCTCAGGTTGACTGACTAATGGGCGAACGATAGTTAAGACTAACTCTTTCACATCTGTCATCATCGGTCACCTTATTTCTTTTCAAGTTTAGCTTCGTGGTGTTTTTTCATAACGCCTTCTTTTGAAAGGATGTTACGAACTGTATCTGAAGGCTGAGCGCCTTTAGACAACCAGTCTAAAACTAAATCTTCTTTTAAAACTACTTCTGCAGGATCTTTTAAAGGATTGTAAGTACCAACAGTTTCGATGAAACGTCCATCACGAGGAGAACGAGAATCTGCAACTACAATACGGTAAAAAGGACTCTTTTTAGAACCCATGCGTTTTAAGCGAATTTTAACTG
The DNA here is from genome assembly GCF_001730285.1 of Enterococcus ureasiticus. Classification (GTDB taxonomy): domain Bacteria; phylum Bacillota; class Bacilli; order Lactobacillales; family Enterococcaceae; genus Enterococcus_L; species Enterococcus_L ureasiticus. The sequence goes on along the minus strand of NZ_MIJZ01000001.1, from coordinate 185,542 downwards.
ACATTTTATATATTACACCTCCATTAACTTAATCACAAATGTTAGTTTACCAGATTTTCAACAAGCTGTAAAGAGTTTTTTCTTGACACCTTAAAAAAAGCTTTGTATCGTTGATTTCTTGGTCTATTAGCTTTATAATTGAGTTACCTTGGCAGGGGCAATCAATCGTTGCTTAACAAAAATAAGCTGTGAACTATGAAGATTATCTTCTTTCGTTCACAGCTTATTTTTTGAGTGTTCACGATTCCTTGACAAAGATAATAGTCAAGGAATTCTGTAATAATTTTGACTGATTATATATAGATTTCAGAGTTTGATAATAGAAAAGTAACGATTAACTACCAATTTGCTTTCTGTTGAAGATTATCCCTACTGAAATTGTTAGTAATAAGGTGCCCGTAAAAATTAATACAGGCGAACCTTCCTCACCAGTTTTTAAGAGACTCTGTTGATTTCCATCACTTTTCTCAGTTGGACTAGTTGTACTGCTTTGAGTAGAGGTCGATGTTTCAGTACTTGTTGATGACTCATTAGATGACTCTGATTCACTGGTTTCAGAAGTTTCTACTGCTCCAACAAGATTGGTTCTAGCTGTCTTCAATTCTTCTGTTGTTTGTTTGATTTCGTTACGGCTAACTTCTTTAGGCGTTTCTTCAGCTATTTTTATGAGATTGATAGCTTCGGTTTTTTTATCACTCCATGGTTTCCAAGTTTCTGGTGTGTAGGCTTCTTCTTTTAGTCCATTATTTTCTTCAATAACTTTTTCCAATGCTTCGATGTCTATCGGTTGAACAATTTCTTCTGTTGTTACTAACTGATTGACCAGTGTTTCAGCAGCATTTTCTATGTCAGAAGGTGTTGCATTTTCGTTATCTACTGCTGTTTGAGCATTCTCTTTAGCATCTGTTAGTTTTTTTGCAGACGAATCAGTTAGTTCTTGTAAATCTACGCTTTCGACTTCATCAATTTTGTCCGTAATAATATCAATGACTTGGTTTATATCTCCATTACCAATGCCACCATTTGCGTAATTAGTTAAACTAGCATTTCTTGATTGTGGTATTCCGTCTTCATCAAAAGTACTTGCAGTGTTAACATACTTTACTGATGAATCTGTGACTTTTGTACTGTAATTGACAACTGCAGAAACATACCCTTTGCCTGCACTGTAACTACCTAGATTTTCCAAGGATAGGATAAAACCATCTGCTGCCACTTCAACTTTTGTTTGGTCTCCCTCAATTTTACTTGGAAGTGGATATTTTTTTAAACTTTTTTTATTTCCATCACGATAATTAATACTGAACGTATCACCGAGTAATTGTTGTCCAGTACCTAAATTATCATTAATACTTGGCATTAACAGATTCTGTCCAGAGTTATTGATCGTAATCGTCCAGTTGATTTTTTGTGGATCTATTGAATCAAATTTGCCACTTTTAAAAATTGTTGTTGGGTTGGTCGTTCCCGTACTTACACCGACAGCTTTGTTTATTGTAAGTTCAAGATCGCTCGTTGTGCCATTGACTGGCAATGGAATTCGATTGATCCCCTCTTCAGTTCGATCATTGACAAGCTTTACCCAGAAATAAAATTGCCCACTGATTGAAATATGGTCTGTTATAAATTGATTGAATGTAACGGTAACCGTATTTTTTTCTCGATCTATATGAGCTGTACCAATCTCATTGCCAACTTGATTGAGCAATGGAAAATCACTGTAGTTCACCATTTGTAAAATAGAAGGTAATTCAAATGTCAACTCATCGCCAGCTTTAGCATCATCTGGTAAGTAATAGGAATAATTTACTTTAATTTTATCACTGCTCTTCACTCGATGAATCGGGTTATTGACAATATCCGTCAAAGTTACGTTTGTCAACAACTCAGAGCCATAGACATTTTGTGCTCTTACAGTCGGTTGAAGAGTTTCTTGATTTTCTGCGCTGCTTTCTTCTGTTGAGCGTTCTGTGCTGTCACTATTTTTTGTAGTGCTCACTTCAGTTTTGGTTTCATTGTTTGTTATGCTTGAATCGTCCGTACTAGAGATAGTTTCTACAGCCATTGTTTTTTGGGCCATACCCATAATGAATAACCAGAAAATAAGTAGAAACATACTGATTTTACTAATTTGTTTAATCCTCTGCATAACTTTCCCCCCATTTTTTATGAACACTTTATTATTTTTCATTATATAAGGAATGTTTATTCATGAACATTGATTTGCTTGTCATTTTCTGAATGTCGATTAAAAAGATTGATTTCTTGTATAAATGTTGATTTAGATTTAGAATAAAATAATAACAGTTATTTATTGAATGGAGGAATATTTTATGAAGAAAAAAATCGGTTTTTTTGTCGGAAGTTTGAGAAAAGATTCTTATAGTAGAAAAGTGGCCGTTGCTATTTCCAGCTTATTCCCAGAAGAATATGAACCTATTTTTATCGATTTACGTGAATTGGAAATGTATAATCAAGATTTAGATGATGAAGGAACGCCTACAGCTGCTTGGACGAAATTTAGAGAAGAAGTAAAGTCATTGACAGGACTTGTTTTTGTCACACCAGAATATAATCGCTCTGTACCTGGCGTTTTGAAAAATGCTTTAGATGTTGGTTCACGTCCTTATGGTCAAAATGTATGGGATGGTAAACCTGGCTTAGTTGTCAGCGTATCACCTGGTGCTTTAAGTGCTTTTGGTGCAAACCATCATTTACGCCAATCACTGGTTTTTCTTAATGTTCCTACCTTGCAGCAACCAGAAGCATACATCGGCAATGTAGTAAATCTAATCAATGAAGATGGGACTATTGCCGAAAACACTATGAATTTTTTCAAAACAATCGTTGATTCTTATCTTGCTTTTTTAGAAAAAAATAATTGATTAAATTTAAATAGTCTAAACCCAAACTGAAATATCGTTTGGGTTTAGACTATTTTTACTTTAATTCTTCATATCGAAAACATGTTGTTACATGATCATTGATCATTCCAACTGCTTCTAGAAAAGCGTAGATGATCGTGCTGCCTACAAACTTAAATCCTCTTTTCTTCAAATCTTTGGTTATCCGGTCAGATAATTCGTTTGTTGTAGGAATCTCCAGTTGATTTTGATAAGAATTTTTCAAAACATTTTGCGCATTAAAACCCCATAAATAGTTGGAAAAAGTCCCAAATTCTTCTTGAATTTCAATAACTTTTTGAGCATTATGGATTGCCGCCTCAATCTTTCTACGATTACGAATGATACCAGGATCGTTCAAAAGTTCTTCGATCTTATTTTCGTCATAATGCGCAACTTTTTTTATATCAAAATTATCAAAGGCAGTATCAAAATAGTCTTCTTTATTCAAAATAGTTTGCCAGCTCAAGCCAGCTTGATTGATATCCAAGATTAATTTTCTAAACAAACGCTGATCATCATATACTGGAACTCCCCAAATCGTATCATGATAGTGTTTCATTTTTTCATTATCCTCTGCCCAAGAACATCTTTGTCTCACCTTGTTCCCTCCAATAATTAAACCTTATTTTTTAAAGCTTTTCTTTAGTTTAGCAAAATTTCTACGAAAATGTTTACGATTCGAAATTAAAATATTGTGCTCTGATCGAATCATAGTTTATCTGTCTCAATAATAAAAACAGACCAGAGTCTAAAGACTTTAGTCTGTTTTCTTTTTTACTTTATTTTTTCTTCTTTTTCTTCTTCTTGTTTTTCTTCACCATGCGATTCATGGCCATTTTCCCTAGTTTACCTTTGATGCCTCCACCAAGCATTTGATCCATACCTGGAATATCCATATTTCCTTTAGACATTTGCTGCATCATTTTTTTAGATTCTTTGAATTGTTTGATCATCCGATTGACTTCAACTACATTATTACCTGAACCGGCAGCAATTCTACGGCGACGGCTCGGACTTAATAAATCAGGATTTTCTCGTTCAGCAGGGGTCATAGAGAGCACCATCGCTTTTTTACGTGCTACATCTTTTGGATCGACTTTGACATTTTCTAGTCCAGGCATGTTACTCATTCCCGGAATCATTTTTAGCAAGTCCTCGATTGGTCCCATACCCATTACTTGGTCTAATTGCTCGATAAAGTCATTAAAGTCAAAGCTGTTTTCCTTCATTTTTACTGCAAGTTCTTCAGCTTTTTTCTCATCATAATCTTGTTGTGCTTTTTCAATCAAGGTCAGCATATCACCCATGCCTAAAATACGGCTGGACATACGATCTGGATGGAAAATTTCTAAGTCAGTCAGTTTTTCGCCTGAACCGATAAATTTGATTGGTGCCCCAGTAACGGAACGAATAGATAACGCTGCACCGCCTCGAGTGTCCCCATCAAGTTTAGTGATGACCACACCGGTGATCCCTAATTGCTGGTTGAAACTTTCAGCAACATTAACTGCATCTTGCCCAGTCATTGCATCAACTACAAGTAAGATATCATCAGGTTGAGCTATTTCTTTGATTTGTTTTAATTCATCCATCAATGTCTCATCAATGTGCAGGCGCCCGGCCGTATCAATCAAGACGTAATCATTTTTCTTTTCTTTAGCCAGTTCCATCCCTTGACGCACGATTTCTACAGGACTTGTCTCAGTCCCCATATCGAAAACAGGTACATCTAATTGTTGGCCTAAAACCTTCAATTGATCGATCGCAGCTGGACGGTAGACATCGGCTGCTATCATCAGTGGACGTGCATTTTCAGTCTTAATCAAATGATTCGCTAATTTACCACCAAAGGTCGTTTTACCAGCCCCTTGTAACCCAACCATCATAATTACGGTTGGAATACGCTCTGATTTATTCAAGCCAACTGTATCAGTTCCGAGGGTTGCTGTTAATTCTTCATCAACGATTTTAACAATTTGCTGAGCGGGTGATAAGCTTTCAAGAACTTCTACACCCACTGCACGGTCACGAACCCGTTTGGTAAAATCTTTGACAACTTGTAAATTTACGTCGGCTTCCAATAAAGCCAGACGAATCTCTCTCATCATTTCTTTTACGTCAGCTTCAGATACTTTTCCTTTACGACGTAATTTGCTCATTGCCTGCTGTAGGCGGTCTGTTAAACTTTCAAAAGCCATAATCTCATTCCTCTACTTCTTGTATTTGTTCTATATACTGTATAATTGTTGTATCTTTCGGATAGGTTTCGCTCACGTAGCTTTTAAGGTTCTCTAGCAATTCTCCACGTACGATATAATCAGAAAATAGATGAAGTTTTTTTTCATATTCTTCCAAGATTTTTTCTGTCCGTTTGATATTGTCATAAACTGCTTGGCGGCTGATATCATATTCTTCAGCGATCTCGCCTAATGAGAAATCATCCGCATAGTACATCTCCATATAATTCATTTGTTTTTCTGTCAACAAAGTGGAGTAAAATTCAAACAACGCATTCATTCGATTGGTTTTTTCAATTTCCATAGTTGTGACTCCTATCTTCAATCCCTTTTAGGTTACCGATTTCAAAGTGATTAGTCAATAGTTCTTAATTGATTTTCGAGGATTTTTTTGAAAAGATTCTATCAACCATACTAACTGTGCGTATTTGCACAAAAATCCTTTTAAAAAAGCTATTTTTGATTATTTCTATTTTTCACGACCAACCACTGTTTGCCAGTCGTTCTCTGAAACGACATTAAGTCCTTTGGAAATAAAATAAGCCGTTGCTACACCTACACCATTTTGATGATTACCGGAAAATGTACCATCATAAATGCTTTTACTTCCGCAAGACGGGCTATTTTCTTTTAAAACAATCATTGTGATATTTTGTTCGACTAATTTTTGATAGGCTGTGATTGCTCCTTGTTTGAACATAGCGGTCATATCTTCCCCTGTTTTCGTGAGGACTTTCGCGCCACCATCCCAAACGTCAAAACCATCTCCACCTCTTATTTCAGCAGGTTCTCGAGGAATCGGCAAACCACCCAAGATTTCTGGACAAACAAGTATTGCATGATCATTTTCAACTAATTTTTTTAAGGCAGTGATTTCTTTTGCTTGACCATCATAGCGGCAACAAACACCGCCAAGACATGCGCTAATTCCAATCATTGGCTTCCCTCATTTCAATCTTTTTTATTATACCATTTCTTTGGCTTTGAAAGTAGTTTTAGAAACATTCCATAAAGTTTTTGATCGCTTCGAATCTGTGATAAAATAACCTTGTGTTTATTTCGTATTTAAAGGAGCCAAATAGATGAAGAAAGTACTAGTTGTTGACGACGAACCGTCGATCGTAACGTTGTTGACCTTTAACTTAGAAAAAGACGGCTATGAAGTAATATCAGCGGAAGATGGTGCAGTCGGTTATGAGTTAGCCTTGTCCAATCAATTTGATTTTATCATCCTAGATGTTATGTTGCCAAATATGGATGGCTTAGAAATCACAAAATCACTACGTAGAGAAAAAATTGATACTCCCATTTTGATATTGACTGCTAAAGATGATCAAGTCGATAAAATCATTGGGTTAGAAATCGGCGCCGATGATTATTTAACAAAACCATTTAGTCCTAGAGAAGTTTTAGCGAGAATGAAAGCAATTTTCCGACGTCTAAAACCGACGTCAGGTAAACAAGAAGAATTTAACGAAACCGCTAAAGCTCCATTAATATTAGGTGACATTAGTGTTGATGAGCAAAATTATGAAGTGAGTGTCCGTGGTGAAAAAATCGAGTTGACACCAAAAGAATTTGAATTGCTCATCTACTTCATTAAGCGTAAAGATCGCGTGATCGATCGTGATACTTTACTCGACCGCATTTGGAACTATGACTTTGCGGGCCAAAGCCGTATTGTTGATGTCCATGTCAGCCATTTAAGAGATAAAATCGAAATCGATCCCAAACGACCTGCTTACTTAGTAACAGTTAGAGGATTTGGCTACCGTTTTCAGGAGCCGAAAAAATGAAAAAACGCCAACGCATTGAATATTGGTTAGTTGGAATTATGATGCTTGCCTTATTTGCGGGGAGTGTGCTTTTAACAAACTATTTTTTCAAAAAGGAATTATTAACCCAACAAGAAGAATATTTACAAAAAAAAGGCACGTTGATTCTTGGCCAGCTCTCTCCTGATTTGTTTTTAACCCAACATTTTTCGAGTCAAGAAAAAAAGCTGATTGAGCATTACACAACTGATAAAAATGAACGATTGACATTAATGAATGCTAAAGGTGATATTTTTTACGACAGTGTTGATTCTGCATTACATGAATCAAGAAGTAATCGACCTGAGGTAAAAGCGATTCTTTCCGGTGCTGATTTTGGCTCTGCCTTAAGAAAAAGTACGACTCTAAAAGAAGAATTACTCTATTTAGCATTACCGGTCGATAAAAATGGTGAATTGATCGGGATTATTCGTATGTCTGAAGAAACGACACAGTTTTCCAACAGTATACAATCATTTAGACGCTATATTCTGTTTACTTTAGGTATTTTATTTTTGATTATTACGGCTTTCGTATTTTTATTAATTCACCAGAAAAATGAACCTTTGGTGACGGTTTTACCCGTTTTGAAAAAGATTGTGAAATATCCAGATGAAGCTCGTTCGATCATCCAAGATTCACCAGAATGGAATGAATTGTATCAGACGGTCAATCTTTTAAGCCAACAAATGAGCCAAACTTATTTAGCTTATACCTCAACTGACGAACAATTTCACGCTTTGCTAGATGAACTGATGATCGGTGTCTTCATTATTGATGTTGATGGAAAGCTTCAACTGATCAATCCTAAAATGACTGAAATTTTAATGATCGCTGAAAATGATTCAGGCAAAGATTATTTTGAAGTGATCAAAGAACCTGCCCTGATCCACTTGATTCATCAAGTCATTACAGAAAAAAGTTCAGTACATCAAGAAATAAAACTAACTGACTCATTGAATGAAACGATTTTAGATATGTCTTTACGTTTTATTGAAGAAGATGGAAACGATTACCAAGTTCTAGGTATTGCTTATGATTTGACTCGTGTCAGACAATTAGAAAAGATCCAAAAAGACTTTGTTAGTAATGTCTCACACGAGTTAAAAACACCCGTTACCTCATTACTAGGTTTTACTGAAACCTTATTAGACGGAGCCAAAGATGATCCTGAAACGTTAACACAATTTTTAGAGATCATGCAAAAAGACGCTTTGCGATTACAACAATTGATTCAGGAAATTTTACAGCTTTCTCGTGATGGAAAAAATATTTCCTATGATGATCAAGAAGTTGCTTTATTCCCTTTCACACAAGAAATCCTGCGTTCTTATCGTAAAGTAATCAAAGAAAAGCATCTGACCATCGAAATTCTCGGTGATGAAACAATAACCTATACAACAAAGTATGAGCTTTTCTATCCGATCGTTAAAAATTTGATTGAAAATGCGATTCAATATTCTCAATCTGATGGAACAATCACAATTAATTTTGGTTTGACTGATACATTCTTTTTCATAGTGAAGGATTTAGGAATCGGGATTAGCTTAGAAGACCAAGAACGGATTTTTGAACGCTTTTACCGGGTAGACAAAGCAAGAAGTCGGCATTCTGGCGGTACTGGTTTAGGTTTATCGATCGTGCATAATTACACTGAACTATTAGGAGGAACCGTTACGATCGATAGTCATTTGGGCCTAGGCTCAACTTTTATAGTAAGATTACCCAAAAACTAATTAAATCAAAAAGAGGCGAACGTTTTTCACGTTCTGCCTCTTTTTGATTCTTTAGGGGGAAAGAATTTATTTTTTAGTGATTGTTCCGGATACGTCTCTTTCAACTTTCATCGCTGTCATTGGTAGGTAACCTAATTCTTTGACTACACCTTCTTGAACATCATCTGTCAGCATGAAATCTAAAAACGCTTTTACATCTTCATCTGGTTGGCCTTTTGTATACATGTGTTCGTAAGACCAAATTTTCCAAGAATTGTCTGAAACATTCTCTTCTGTTGGTTTTACATCATCGATACTCAAAGCATCTGTCGATTCATCCATGTAAGAGAAAGCCAAGTAACTGATTGCGCCAGGTGTTTGGGAAACGATTTGACGAACGGTTCCTGATGAGTCTTGTTCTTGAGATTGAACCGCTTTTGCTCCATCCAATCCCCATTTTTCAAATGTTGCTCGTGTTCCACTACCGCTTGGGCGATTGATTACTGCGATTTCTTGATCTTTACCGCCTAAATCTTTCCAATTTTTAGTCTTTCCAGAAAAAATATCGATCAATTCTTGTTTGCTAATGTTTTTAACGCCCACTTCTTTATTGACCACAGGCCCCATTCCAACAACAGCTACACGATGGTCAACAAGTTTTGATGCATCTACACCAGATTTTTCTTCGGCAAAAACATCAGAATTTCCAATTGTCACAGCACCATCGGCAACTTGAGAAAGTCCAGTTCCGCTGCCTCCACCCTGAACTGAAATTGTATAATTAGCATGCTCAGAAACAAATTGATCTTTTGCCGCATCTACTAATGGTTGTAAAGCGGTTGAACCAACGGCTACGATTTTCACAGGTTGATTACTATTATTTCCGCTATCTTTAGATTTATTACTATTCTCACTAGTTGCAGCCCCTTGATTGCCACACCCTGCGATTAAAAGTCCTACACTTAAAACAATTGCTGATACTAAACGTTTCTTCATTTTTACACGTCCTTTTCAATTAGTTACAAGCTTAGTTTAACAGCAGTGTGTTAATTCTGTTTCAACGTTCTGTAAATAATCGGTAAAGGAATGTAAAGGTTATGTTGAGATAAAAAAACAGTTAAACGATTGCTCGTTTAACTGTTCGATTTGATATAATTACCTACTCGTTTCATTGCTTCTTTTAATGTCGCCAAATCCGCTGCATAGCTGATCCGTACATATCCTTGCGCCTCTTGACCAAAAGCCACTCCTGGAATGATCGCTATTGCTTGTTGCTGCGCCAAATCTACACAGAATTTCATTGAATCTTGTTCATATCCTGCTGGAATTTTTGCGAAAATATAGAATGCTCCATTCGGTCTAGCGACTTCGAATCCGAAAGAAGTCATTTGTTCGTAAACAAAATCACGTCGTTCACGGTATTCTTCTTTCATCACTGCAGCATCGTTGATTCCTTCCACAAGCGCTCTAACGGCTGCTTTTTGAGATATAGTTGAAGCCGCTGTAACTAAATATTGATGAACTTTTATGATTTCTCCAATCAAATTCTCCGGTCCAAAAATAAATCCAATCCGCCAACCAGTCATTGCGTGTGATTTTGATAGTCCATTAATCAAAATAGTTTGTTCTGGAATAAACTCCGCAATCGATACATGTTGATCTTCATAAGTTAATTCACTATATATTTCATCACTGATCACGAAAATCGGATAATTTTTCAAGACATCTGCAATTGCTTTGACTTCTTCACGATTATACGTTACACCAGTTGGATTGCTTGGATAATTTAAAATAATCGCTTTAACTTGATCGCCATGTTCTAACATTGCAGTAGTTATCATTTCAGGTGTTAAGACAAAATCATTCGCTGTCGTATCGATATAAATTGGTTCCGCTTGAGCCAAAGTAATGACTGGTTCATAGCCTGGATAGATTGGTGCCGGCATCAAGACTTTATCGCCAGGTTCTAAAATAGATAATAAACTTGCTGAAATCGCTTCAGTTGCTCCTACTGTTACTAAAACTTCAGACGCTGGCTGATAACTGACTCCATACTTTTCTTTCATAAAAAAAGTGGCAGCTTCACGAACATCGGTTAACCCTGACATGCCCGAATAATGGGAAAAATTATTTTCGATCGCATCATGTGCCGCTGTTTTTACATGCTCAGGAGTATTAAAATCGGGCTCTCCTAAAGTTAGCTTTATGATGCCTTCAATGTCACTTACTTGTTCGTCAAATTGACGAATCGTCGAAACGGCGATTTTATATACTTGCTTGTTAAATCTGTTCGTTAAATCCATGAAACCATCTCCTCGTATCTTACTGGTTCGACCTTCAAATCAAATATAGTAACATTTGCATCAATCGAAACACTAGTGTGCTATCCATATTTTCTTAATGGAATTATCATAGCATAATTTAACGAAAAATGAAATTTGTATTTCAAAATTGCGTATTTTCTTTTCAAATTCACATATTAAGCTTGCGAAATGTACTTCGCTTCTTTATAGTTAAAAGAAATGAAGGGAGAGATTTAAAATGAAAGGTATCAGAAAAATTACCCCCTATGTCCCAGGAGAACAACCCAACTATCCTGATATGATTAAGTTAAACACCAACGAAAATCCCTATCCACCGTCACCAAATGTTACTGAAGTATTAAAACATTTCGAGGCTGAACAATTAAAACGATACAGTTCTATCGATAATCTCTCTTTAAAAAAAGCATTAAGTGTCAAACATGGCTTATCTCCTGATCATTTTATAATTGGTAACGGCTCTGATGAAGTATTGGCCTTTTGTTTTCTCGCTTGTTTTAATAGTTCAGATCCTATCCTATTTCCAGATATCACTTATGGTTTTTACAAAGTTTGGGCAGAGCTATTTGAGATTCCATTTAGGGAATTGCCAATAAATAGTAAATTTGAAATAAACTTGAAAGATTATGAGCAGTTAAATGGCGGAATAATCTTTGCCAATCCGAATGCACCTACAGGTTTATTCAAACCTCTGTCAGAAATCGAGGATTTATTGAAAAAAAATCCAGAGGTCATTGTGATCATCGATGAAGCATATATTGATTTTGCAGGCCAGTCAGCTGTTTCACTTTTAACTAACTATTCGAATTTGATTATAGTTAGAACCTTCTCTAAATCAAGTTCTCTAGCGGGCTTACGTGTTGGTTATGCCATTGGTAATCCAAAGTATATCCAAATTGTGGAAAGCATCAAATCATCGTTTAATCCCTATTCTGTTGATATGTTAGCTGAAAAAATAGCTGTCGCTGCTGTTTCCGATGAAGAATATTATATAAAAATAACTAGGGAGATTTGTAAAACTAGAGATTGGTTTGCAAAAAGTATTGAAGAATTAGGTTTTCAATCTCTTTACTCCCAAACAAATTTTGTATTACTAACGCATCCTGATTTGATTATTGAAGAGCTTAATGATTATTTGACAACCCACGATGTATTTGTTCGTTATTTCCCAAAAATTGAACGATTGAACAATTACTTGCGTGTTTCGATTGGGACACCGGAGGAAATGGAAAAGGTTTATCAATTAATGAATATCTATGTAACAAAGAACAGAAAATAATGTTTAAACAAACTTCTATTTATTTGATTCCTATTAATTTAATCGAACGTTTAAACTAAAAAATCATCCTTATTTTAAAGGATGATTTTTTGACGCTCTTATTCTTCTTTATATCAAAATAGCTGTTTCAATTCTTTTATAAAAAATTGCCCAATCGTACTGATTGATTTATTTTTTTGATAAAGAACACAGATTTTGTTATTTGTACTTTCCGCCAATGGAACTAAACGAATCTCTTTTTTTGTAAAGCCAGTTACCACACCAGATCCTGAGGCATAAGCATCTGTTTCTACTAGTAAGTTCATCAGGGTTCCTCGATCATTTGTATAAATTACTGTTTCTTGTTCCTGATTCTCAATTAAATCTTCTGAAAAATATGCAAAATTACTCCCTTCTTGCGTAAAGCGAACTTGAGGATAGCAGCATAATTGTTCCAGATCGATTTCTTTTTGTTTTGCTAACGGATGATTTTTGCCAAGGAAAATATGCGTTTTAAAGCTTCCAACAACATCATATGTTAAATTTGCTTGTTCTAGATATCGCTCGATACCTGATTGATTTTGACTATTTAAATAAATAATACCAAGTTCACTATGATAACTTTTCACATCTTCGATTACTTTTAACGTTGTTGTCTCAAATACACGAAAATTTTTGTATTGGTCTTTGAATTGCTGAATGACTTTGCCCATCACTTCGCCTAAAAAATCATAGTGTTGAGATGAAATCGAGAAACGTTCGCTCTTCGTTACTTCTTGATAGCGATTTTCAATTATTTCCATTTGAGTCAAAATTTTTTCCGCATGTTCTAAAAAGGTCAAGCCCTCTTCAGTCAAAGAAGCCCCTTTGTTAGTCCGAATAAATAAAGTTACCCCAATTTCTTCTTCTAATTCACGAATACCGTTAGAAAGACTTGGTTGTGTGATAAAAAGTTTTTTTGCAGCTTCTCTAAAACTACCATTATTTGCAACAGCTACAACATATTTCATCTGTTGAATATTCATAGAGGCCCTCCATCTTATTCAGAAAAATAGATTTTACGTCCATTCAACGCTTGGACTGGGCGATTGTTAAACGGTAGCATGCCTTCATCGATTCGCTCAAAAAAATCTTGATCCATTTTTTGAATAGAATCGAAGACAAACCAATGAACAGGTCCTTTTGTTGGTGGTGTTGTTAATGAACCTAAATAATGAAAATGTGATTTTTGTTCTGGTAAAAAAATTGAAGGATCAAACCATTGTTGATGGGTTTCAGAGTTCCATTCAAGTGTTGTTTGTCTTTTTGAAAATCTATTTTCATCTTTTGTAATCGTAAATAAACAACCGACAACCAAGTTATCACCAGAATTATTCATGTGAACCAGATGGAATTCCAGCGGCGCATGTTCCCCATCAAAGGTATGCTCACTTGGTGTATGAAAATGAATATCTGTTAAATAATATTTTTCATCTTCAAAAATCACATAGCTCTCTGTATTTGGTGGAACAAAATGAAAGGTGTTTTTAAATTCTTTTTCTGTAAATTCTTCAGTTTTATAACAAAAATCGATTGCCCTATCTGTAGATTGGCCATTGATTAAGTTTTTTGACAAATTAACAGGCGATTGATAAGGATATTTAGCTCCAGTTGAAAACCAATCACAAAGCGTGTGCCAATGTTCTGGCCCAAGCTCTCCTTCGTATCCCCATTCCACGTCCATATTTCGAATATTTTTCATCAAACCCCACCTTCTGATTTTATCATTTGAATAATCGTATACTAATTATTAATAACAGTCAATTTTCAAAGGCTATTTTATTCTTTTTTTGTAATAAAAGTATAGTATATCTGAGGAATCAAATCGATCAAGAAAAAGCATAACCTTTGAACACACGATCAAAAATTATGCTTTTTATGATATAAACTATTTATTTAACCAATTTTCTGGGTATTGTTTCCACTCTTTTAATAATGCAACATCGTTTTCTTCAATATAATTCGATTCTAACGCCGCATCGATCAATTTTGAGTAATTTGTTAGTGTGATTAATTCCATTTTATGTGCCGCAAATGTTTCTTTGCCTTTAGGTAGTTCATAAGTGAAGATAGCCGCTACACCTAAAACATCTGCCCCTTCACGTTGTGCTGCATCTGCCGCTTCTAGGACACTTCCACCAGTTGAGATCAAATCTTCGATTACAACCATTTTTTGTCCTTTAAAAATTCGGCCTTCGATTTGATTGCCTTTTCCATGTTCTTTCGCTTTACTGCGGATATAAACCATCGGTAAATCTAAAATATCTGCCACCCAAGCAGCATGAGGAATTCCTGCTGTTGCCGTTCCAGCAATGACTTCTACATCTGGATAAGTTTGTTTGATTTTTTCTGCTAATCCATTCGCAATATCCTTACGAACAACTGGATAGCTCATCGTAATCCGATTATCGCAATAAATCGGGCTCTTGATTCCACTTGCCCATGTAAAAGGTTCATTGGGACTTAAAAATACTGCTTCAATTTCTAATAAATCTTTGGCAATTTTTTTGGCTAATTCTGTCATGATTTTTCTCCATTCCACTCACTTTTTATTGATTGATACGCTTCATAAGGTTCTTCAGCTTGTGTGATCGGTCGTCCCACTACAATATAAGTCGAACCAATTTTCCTAGCATCCGTTGGTGTCACTACGCGCTGTTGGTCACCAACTTCACTGCCGCTTGGACGTATTCCAGGTGTTAAGCAAACAAATGCATCGCTTGTCGCCTGATGGATGTCTTTAGCTTCTAATGCAGAACAAACAACACCATCCAATCCAGCCTTTTCAGTACATTTTGCATAATGGAGCACGCTATCTTTTAAAGGAACTTCAATCAATTGATCTTGGTGCATCTCTTTCTCACTTGTTGAGGTAAGCTGTGTTACAGCAATCAAGATGGGCACTTTTCCGCCATCTTTCGTCCCTTTTTTTAATCCATTTTTAGCCGCTTCCATCATCTTAACACCGCCCGCAGCATGAACATTTGTTATATCCACACCAAGTTTTGCTAAGCCGATCATTGATTTTTCAACGGTATTGGGAATATCATGTAATTTTAGATCTAGAAAAACGGAATGACCTATTGTTTTCAGCCAACGGACAATCTCAGGTCCTTCTTGATAAAATAGTTCCATTCCAACTTTAACGAATAGTGATTCTTCTTTAGGGAACTTGTCTAAAAATGCTTCTACTTCTATTTTTGATGGGAAATCTAATGCGATGATCGGTCGTTGACTCATAGATTTTTTGCCTCTCTAACTTCTTTGATTAGTTGCTCCAATGATTCGATTCCAAGTTCTGCCATTCTGTTAGGCAAAGCATCTATCAGTTTAGGACATATATATGGATCTGTAAAATTAGCAGTTCCAACAGCTACTGCACTTGCTCCAGCCATGAACATTTCTAATACATCATCCACCGTTTGTACACCGCCCATACCGATGATCGGTAGGCTAGAAATTTGAGAAACTTGATGGATCAAACGAATTGCCACAGGTTTGATAGCTGGACCTGATAATCCTCCTGTTTGATTGGCTAAAATTGGACGGCGAGTTTTTAAATCAATCCGCATTCCTAAAAGTGTGTTGATCATTGAAAAACCATCTGCACCTCCGGCTTCAATCGCTTGTGCGACTGGTACAATATCTGTCACATTCGGAGAAAGCTTTACATAAATAGGTACTTTAGCCACTTTTTTCACTGCTTGCGTTAATTGAAATGCAACATCTGGATCCGTGCCAAAGGCAATACCACCGTGTTTTACATTTGGACATGAAATATTTAATTCAATTGCTTTAACATTGGGTGCATCACCGATTTTGCTGCAGACTTCAACATAATCCTCTTCACAGGCTCCAGCAACATTGGCAATAATCGGTACATCATACGCTTCTAATGCAGGAAGTTTTGTATTCATGACCACATCCATCCCCGGATTTTGCAAGCCAATCGCATTTAGCATACCACTCGGTGTTTCTGCCACTCTTGGCGTTGCGTTACCAAAACGCGCTTGTGGTGTCGTCGCTTTGATCATGATCGAACCGAGTTGTCCTAGATCGTAATATTTAGCATATTCTTCACCAAACCCAAAACAACCACTAGCAGGAATAATAGGATTTTTTAATTCTAAACCAGGAATACTGATTGCTAACGGATTTTTCATCATAAAACCACCTCACTGGCTCTAAAAATCGGCCCTTCATCACAAACTTTAACACTTTTTGTGCCAGTTTCATCATCAGGCACATGACAAACACAAGCATAACACGCACCCATGCCACAAGCCATTCGCTGTTCTAACGATAGAAAAACATTGGGATTATCAGAAAAAACTTGTGCAACCATTTTTAGCATTCCATTTGCGCCACACGCATAAACTGCATCTGGCTGCTCTTTTTGAATTACATCCAATAAAAGATTACCGACATTCCCTTCAACACCAAACGAACCATCATCTGTTGCAAAACGTGTATCTCCTAATGCGATAAATTCATCTTGAAAATAGGCGACTTCTTTAGAAGCATAACCAAGAAAATGAACGACCTCAATTCCTTTTTTCTTCAATTGTTTTGATAATTCATACATAGGTGGAATACCAATCCCGCCGCCAATTACAAATGCTTTTTGACCAGCAGCCAAACAATTGACATCAAAACCATTTCCTAAAGGTCCCATAACATCTAATGTGTTTCCAGCTGAGAGTTCAGCAAAAGCTTTGGTTCCATCACCTTCTGTTCGATAAATGATCGTACAGGTTTTTGCTTCTTTGTTTATTTGATTGATACTGATCGGTCTTCTTAAAAGCATATCTGCTCTAGGAACTTTTATATGGATAAACTGCCCAGGTTTTTCCATTTCATTAACTAAATCACCTGTCAAAGTCATTTGGAAAATTCTAGGCGCTAATTGTTGTTGAGAGATGATCGTCATTATTTCCTGTTTCATTTATTCCGCTCCTTTACAACATCAGGTTGAGTAAAAAGCGCCTAAGACTCGTGGGTCCGCTTTTTCTCACCTTTTATTTAATTTAGATAGACTCAGTTGAAAATGCTCGTGATTCTAGTACTTTCAGGATTGCTTCAGCTGTATCTAAAGAAGTAAATAACGGAACACCATGTTCTACTGCCTCACGACGAATCAAAAATCCATCTTGATTTAGATCAGAACGATTTTTATCCATTGTATTCACAACAACTTGAGCTTCACCACTGCGGATCAGGTCTAGAACCGTTTCCCCGCCTTGATTTATTTTAAGTACCGTTTTCACTGATAATCCGTTATCTGCTAAGAAATCTGCCGTACCTTTTGTTGCAATTAAGCTATAACCGATTTCATTGAAACGTTTTGCTAAGGCAAGAGCTTCTTCCTTCGTTTCATCTGCTATGGTAAACAAGACCGCGCCAAAACTTGGCAAGTGTAGTCCCGAAGCCTCGAAAGCCTTATATAATGCTTTTTCTAAACTATAGTCAGTACCCATTACTTCACCAGTTGATTTCATTTCAGGACCTAAGTATGTGTCTACTTTTTGAAGCTTAGTGAACGAGAATACTGGTGCCTTGATGTGGACTTGCTGACTTTCAGGATACAAACCATCTTGGTACCCTAAATCAGTTAGTTTCTCACCTAGAATTGCTTTAGTCGCTACCTGAGCCATTGGAATTCCTGTGATTTTACTTAAAAACGGTACTGTTCGACTTGCTCGAGGATTAACTTCTATCACGTAAACTTTCTCCTCGTGGATCACAAATTGGATGTTCATCATACCAACACAATTCAGCCCGATTGCCAGTTTTCTTGTATAGTTAGTGATTGTTTGTTGAAGCTCTTTTGATAAGGTTTGCGGTGGATAAACAGCCATTGAATCTCCGGAATGGACTCCTGCACGCTCGATGTGTTCCATAATACCTGGAATCAGAACAGTTTGACCATCACAAATCGCATCAACTTCACACTCTTTACCAAGTAAGTAGCTATCTACTAAGACTGGATGTTCAGGTGAAGCTTTTACTGCGTTACGCATGTAATCTTCTAAATCTTTTTGATTCTCAACAATTTCCATCGCTCGTCCACCTAATACATAACTAGGACGAACTAAGACAGGATACCCGATTTTATTGGCTACAGCCACCGCTTCTTCGGCGCTCGTTGCAGTATCTCCTGGTGGTTGAGGAATATCTAGTTCTTGTAATGCTTGTTCAAATAAATCGCGATTTTCAGCTCTATCTAAATCTTCAATCGAGGTTCCTAATATTTTAACACCTTGTTTTACTAAAGGTTCCGCTAGGTTTATCGCTGTTTGACCACCAAACTGCACAATAACGCCAGTTGGTTGTTCTAATTCAATCACATTCATTACATCTTCTAGTGTCAGTGGTTCAAAATAAAGTTTATCTGAAATTGAGAAGTCTGTTGAGACAGTTTCGGGATTACTATTCATAATGATTGCTTCAAATCCTGCGGCTTGAATCGCTTTTACAGAGTGAACCGTTGCATAGTCAAACTCCACACCTTGTCCGATTCTAATAGGTCCTGAACCTAGTACTAATACGGATGGTTTCTCAGAGCGGATACTTTCGTTTTCAAATTCATAAGTGCTGTAAAAATAAGGTGTCTGAGATTCAAATTCTGCTGCACAAGTATCGACCATTTTATAGACAGGAAGAATCTTTTGTTCATGACGATAATCTGCAACAGCTTGCTCTGTTAATTGCCATAGTTCAGCAATTTTTCTATCGGTAAACCCATTTTGTTTAGCTTCTTTTAAGATCTCAACATCTTTGATATTTTCTTGTAATGCTGTTTCCAACTCAAAAATATGAAGTAGTTTATCTAGGAAAAATAAATCGATTTTGGTTAGCATGGCCAAATCTTCGATTGTAAAGCCTCGACGAATCGCTTCTGATAGATAAAATAGTCGGTCATCTTGCGCTTTCACTATTTTTTCAGTCAATAACTCATCACTAACTTCTTGGATTTCTTTTATCTCATTATGATAAGTACCGATTTCAAGTGAGCGAACAGCTTTTAATAATGACTCTTCGATATTACGTCCAATTGCCATGACTTCGCCAGTTGCTTTCATTTGAGTGCCTAAACGACGTTCCCCTTTTTCAAACTTATCAAAAGGCCAGCGGGGAATTTTTGCTACGACATAATCTAAAGCGGGCTCAAATTCTGCATAAGTTGTTTCAGTGACTGGATTTTTCATTTCATCTAATGTTAGACCCACAGCAATTTTTGCTGCTAATTTAGCGATTGGATAACCTGTTGCTTTACTAGCTAATGCTGATGAGCGAGAAACACGTGGATTCACTTCGATCACATAATAGTTGAAACTGTGAGGATCTAAAGCTAATTGGACATTACAGCCGCCTTCTATTTTTAAAGCTCTGATGATTTTAAGGGACGCATCACGAAGCATTTGATATTCATGATCAGATAAGGTTTGACTTGGTGCAAAAACAATCGAATCTCCAGTATGGATTCCAACTGGATCAAAGTTTTCCATGTTGCACACAACGATCGCATTATCAGCAGAATCACGCATTACTTCATATTCGATTTCTTTAAACCCAGCGATACTTTTTTCAATCAAACATTGGGTTACAGGTGACAATTTCAATCCGTTTTCAGCGATGGTGCGTAATTCTTCTTCATCGTCACACATCCCACCACCTGTACCGCCTAAGGTGAATGCAGGGCGAACGATGATTGGGTAACCGATCGTATTAGCAAATTCTACCGCTTGTTCGACTGTATTGACGATTTCACTTTCGGGAATCGGTTGATCTAAATCTTCCATTAATTGTTTAAATAAATCACGATCTTCTGCTTGATCGATTGCATTTAATTTTGTTCCTAGTAATTCTACATTTAGTTCATCTAAGATCCCTGAAGCAGCTAATTCCATTGCCATATTTAGTCCTGTTTGACCTCCTAAAGTCGGCAATAGTGCATCTGGACGTTCTTTTCGTAAAATACGAGAAACAAATTCCAATGTGATCGGTTCAATATAAACCTGATCCGCAATTTCTTTGTCTGTCATGATCGTCGCTGGATTTGAATTGACCAAAACAACTTCGTAGCCTTCTTCTCTTAAAGCAAGACATGCCTGTGTGCCGGCATAGTCAAATTCTGCAGCTTGGCCAATAATAATTGGCCCTGAACCAATAACCATGATTTTTTTGATATCTGTTCTTTTTGGCATTAGTCTTGCTCCTTCCATGCATCAATTAGTTCCATAAATTCGTCAAATAAATGAAGACTATCGTGTGGACCTGGTGCTGCATCTGGATGATATTGCACTGTAAAAGCTGGGTATTGACGATGCCTAACGCCTTCAACAGAGCCATCATTTACTTCTACATGGGTAACCAATAATTTTTCTAGATCGACGGTTGTTTCATCTACTGCATAGCCATGATTTTGTGAAGTAAAATCGATTCTTCCTGTCGCGATTTCTCTTACAGGATGATTCAATCCCCGATGACCAAATTTCATTTTGTACGTATCTGCTCCATTCGCTAAAGCAAACAGTTGATGACCAAGACAAATACCGAAAATCGGTACCTTTCCTTGAATGGATTGAATCATTTCGATTGCTTCCGGCACATCTTTGGGATCTCCTGGACCATTTGTCAGCATTACACCATCTGGTGAAAGTTCTAAAATTGTTTCAGCAGTTGTGTTGTATGGTAAAACGGTCAAATTACAATGACGTTTCGATAGCTCGCGTAAAATACTATGTTTCAAGCCAAAATCAACTACCACTACATTACGGCCAATACCTGGACTTGGATATGGTTTTGTTGTGGAAACCTGTGCTACTTGATTCTTGGGTAAAACTGTTGCTTTCAGCTGATCAAATTCATGAGTCAAATCATCATCTGCATCAACAAAGGCCGCTTTCAGTGTTCCAACAGAGCGAAGTTTTCTTGTCAGCGCACGTGTGTCAATTCCTGAAATCCCAGGAATTCCTTTTCTTTTCAAAAATTCGTCCAATGTCATTTGTGCACGCCAGTTTGATGCAAGTCTGGCATGTTCTTTAACAACGACACCTTTACAAGTTGGGGAGATTGATTCGTAATCATCGCGATTGACACCATAATTACCAACCATTGGATAGGTAAATGTAATAATTTGACCATTGAAACTTTGATCAGTGATTGTTTCTTGATAGCCTGTCATGCTTGTTGTAAATACAACTTCTCCAACAACATTAACATCTGCACCAAACGCTTTTCCTTCAAAAACAGTTCCATCTTCTAGTATCAATAGTCGCTTCAAATCTATGCATCTCCCTTAGACCATGCTGATTGTCCATCAACAAAGGTCATTAATGTATTCCCTTTTACTTTCCAGCCAACAAATGGTGTATTGATTCCCATTGACTCAAACTCTTTGTCATCGATTGCCTCTTCCAACTCTAAATCAAAAACTGCGATATCTGCTTGAGCACCTATTGTAAGTGTCCCAGCTTCTAAACCAAAAATCTCAGCAGGTTTCGTTGCCATCCAGTTAATTACCTGTTCCAAGGTGAATTTTCCAGTTTCAACAAAGTGCGTATAAATCAATTGGAATGCTGTTTCGCTTCCTACAATTCCAAATGGTGCTTTTAGGAATGTTTGATTTTTTTCTTCTAATCCATGGGGAGCATGATCTGTTGCGATACAATCGATCGTGCCATCCAATAACCCTTCAATCAAAGCATCACGGTCAGATGTCGCTCTAAGTGGTGGATTCATTTTCCAAAAGCCATTATCTTCGGGAATATCTTCATCGATCAAAATCAAGTGGTGAGGAGCAACTTCTGCAGTTACATGAACCCCAGCTCGTTTAGCATCACGTATCACGCGGACACTTTCTTTTGTTGAAACGTGACAAACATGATAGTGAACGCCTGTTTCACCGGCTAAGACTACGTCTCGAGCAATTTGAGATGCTTCTGTAGAACTTAATATCCCTGGTAACCCCAATTTCTTCGAGATTTCCCCTTCATGCATAACTCCGCCAAAAAGGAGTGACTCATCTTCTGTATGTGCCACGATTGCCATGCCAAGTGATGCAGCTTCTTTCATTGCAAGATACATTGTTCCTGCAGTTTGTACACCTACCCCGTCATTTGTAAACGCGAAAGCCCCGACTTCTTTTAGCGCTTTTTGGTCTGTTAATGTTTCACTGCGCAATTCTTCTGTGATTGGTGCATATTGTAGCACTTTTACAACAGCATTTTTTTCAATGATTTCATAAACTTCTTTTAATTTTTCTGCAGTATCTGGTACAGGATTTAAGTTTGGCATAGCGCAAACAGTTGTATACCCGCCTCTTGCTGCTGACTTACTCCCAGTTTCAATTGTTTCTTTATAAGTAAATCCGGGTTCTCTTAGATGAACATGTACGTCAACTAGTCCTGGTGTAATCAATTGTCCTTTAGCATCGTAAACTTTTTCAAAAGTACCTTCTTCAAAAGATTCTCCAATTGCTTTGATTCTGCCATTTTCGATCCATATTTCTGCTGGTATCAATTGATTATCTTTTTTTATGATCTTTCCATTTTTGATAAGTGTTTTCATTTTGTTCACCTATGCCTTCCCATGTAATACTGCTTCTAAAATTGCCATTCTCATATATACGCCGTTGCTCATCTGTTGAATTATTCTAGATTGAATTCCTTCAACTAAAGAATCTGCCAGTTCAACATCGCGATTGACAGGAGCCGGATGCATAATGACCGCGTGTTTTTGTAATTGTTTCGCTCGTTCAACAGTTAAACCGTATTGTTGATGATACTCTGCTTTTGAAAATATTTCAGATCCATCGTGACGTTCATGTTGTACTCTAAGCAACATCATCACATCTACTGTTTCAACCACTTCATCTAAAGGCACATAATGCCCATATGCTTCAAATTGCTTATCATACCATTCCTCTGGTCCTGAGAAATAGATGGTTGCGCCAAGCCGTTTTAACATCTGCATATTTGATTTTGCGACTCTAGAATGTGTGATATCGCCGACAATCGCAATTTTTAATCCCTCAAAGTGTCTAAATTCTTCATATATTGTCATCAAATCTAGTAAACATTGTGTAGGATGCTGACCACTGCCATCTCCACCGTTAATGATTGAACACTGGATTGTTTTGCTTTGAATCAGTTCATCATAATAATTTTCTTCTCCATGACGAATGACTGCCACATCAACTCCGATTGCCGACATTGTCAGCACTGTATCATAAAGCGTCTCACCTTTTTTTACCGAGCTCATACTTTCTTCAAACTCGATTACTTCGATCCCTAACTTTTTCTCCGCAACATCAAAGCTCTTATGGGTTCGCGTACTATTTTCAAAGAATAAGTTGGTCGCAAAGTATTGTTTTTTCTCTGGCTGCCATGTTGCCCCTTGTTTAAATTCCTGTGCACGATGAATCAAGCCCATAACTTCTTGGTCACTTAATGCTTCTACGGTTAAAAGATGTTTTAAACTGATACGTTCAGATGTGATGATCATGCATTCATTCCTCCTTGTTTTAAAAGCTGGAAGAGCTCGTTCAACCTTGACAGAAAAACAGAAAATTATGATTGAAGTGCTCTTTATCTAGTTTATAATTTGTCTTTTTTCCGAGAGGCTAGCTCTTGAAGCTAGATAACGATAGTAACAACGTTTCGTCTTACTAGTTAGATTTTTCTTCACTGCGTGCTGTTTCTGGTAAAATCAAGTTTAGAATAATTCCTAAGACTGTTGCTAATGCCATTGATGATAACTCAAAGGTATCTAGTTTAAAAACTAAACCGCCGATACCGATGACTAAGATCACTGATGCAATCAGTAAATTCTTTTTCTTATCGAAGTTGATTTGATTATCTATTAAGATTTTCAAACCGCTAGCCGCAATTACTCCGAATAATACGAAACTGATTCCTGAAATCACTGGTCCAGGTATACTTAGGATGATTGCGCTCAATTTCCCTACAAAGCCAAGTCCAACGGCGAAGACAGCTGCTCCTGCAATAACAAACACACTGTGTACTCGTGTAATTGCTAGAACTCCGATATTTTCTCCATAACTTGTGACAGGAGGTCCACCGACCAAACCTGCTACAATCTGTGCAGCACCATCTCCCATCAATGTTTTTGATAAACCTGGGTTTTGGAAGAAGTTTCGTTTTGTTAGTTTATTTAAAACCATCAAGTGACCGATATGCTCTGTCATTGTGACAAATGCGATTGGAGCCATTGTCGTAATTGCATTTAAATAAAGTCTTGGTTGATAATGAACAAAAGGAATTTCAAAGTTCGGCATAGCGAACCAAGCTGCATTTTTGATTGGTTCGATGTCTACGATTCCGAACAATAACGCAACGAGATAACCACTTACGATTCCAAGTAAAATTGGAATCAAGCCTAGAAATCCTTTGAAAAACATATTATAGAAGATTGTTAAAGCAAGTGTGATCAAAGCAACTGAGATAAATTTAAAGTCATATACACCGTTGTTAAACATGGCATTATTAGCAGCACTAGAGGCAAGCCCTAATCCAATGACCATCACGACTGGTCCCACTACAATTGGTGGTAAGATTTTATCTAACCAAGCAGAACCAATTTTACTAATGATGATTGACACAATCAGGTAAACCAAACCTGTTGTCATTGCACCTTGAGCGATTGCTGGGTAGCCATCACTTTTCATCAGCATCTGCATCGCCGCGATAAATGCGAAACTACTTCCCAAATATGCTGGGATTTTTCCTTTCGTTACGAATAAATAGACGATTGTTCCAAGTCCTGAACTCACTAAAGCGATTCCTGGATCGATTCCTACTAAAATTGGGACTATAACTGTTGCTCCAAACATTGTGAATAAATGCTGTAAGCTTAAAGCAACCCAATGTGCTGTCTTTGGTTTATCATGAATATCTAAAACCGCTTCTTCATTACGAAATTCTTTTTCTGTCATCTCAACCTACCCTATCTTTGCTATTGTATTTGTCTACTCTTCAGTACTTGCGATCAAAATCCGATCTGCACCATCTTTTTCTTCCACTTCAACAATAATTTCTTCAGCCATCGAAGTCGGAATATTTTTTCCAACATAATCTGCTCGAATGGGAAGTTCTCTGTGTCCTCTATCTACTAAGACCGCTAATGAAATTTTTCTTGGTCGGCCAAGGTCCATCACTGCATCCATTGCTGCTCGGATTGTTCGACCTGTAAAGAGTACATCATCAATCAAAATCACTTCTTTCCCTTCTAATGAAACAGAAATATCAGACGAGTGAAGCTCCGGCTCTTCTAATGAACGTTCTTTCATTGATTGTCCGTCCATATCGTCACGATATAAGGTAATATCCAACTCACCTACAGGAACTTCAATGTTTTCTAATTGTTTTAAACGTTCTGCTATTCTTTGTGCAATGTAGATTCCGCGAGTTTTAATTCCTACCAATACGATATCTTGGATTCCTTTGTTTCTTTCAATAATTTCATAAGTGATTCTTGTAAGTGCTCGTTTCATAGTTACTGCATCAACGACTTCTTTTTTTTGCATTTTTTCTCCTCCTAAAAATTTGATTTTTACTGATGCCTTATGAGCAATTTGTTTCAGTGTAAAAGCATTACACTTGCTCTTTTTCATGTGTGTTAGAGATTGTTATTCCTTATCTTAAGTAGTTTAGGCTTTTAGTATGGTAGCTTCGCTCACTTTGTTCTTCGTGATTCACAGCAAACAAAAAATCCTCCCACCCGTGTTCGGATAGGAGGATTGAATTTATCTATACAAAGATACCATTCAGTTCACACAGATTTTTTCTAAGCGCACCTAGATATTGTTCTGCATGTTTCCTTCTTAGCCTCACGGGACTACTCTTAAAGGATTACTTATTTAATTTTCTTTCTCAAACAGTTTACCTTTTCTTTAGAAATAAATCAATCATTATTTCTTAATTGGTCTAAAGTTTTTTCAAAAAGATCGGGTAAAGGTGCTTCAAATACCATCATTTGGCCCGTTGTTGGATGTTTAAAACCTAGTACTTCAGCATGTAAAAATTGTCCTTTGCCTTTTAATGTTTTTCTTGGTCCATATAAAGGATCGCCAGCAACTGGATAGCCGATATATTTCATATGCACACGGATTTGATGCGTGCGCCCTGTTTCTAATTGAAGTTGAACTAAAGTAAAGCCTTCAAAACGTTCCAAGACTTCGAAATGCGTCACTGCAGGTTTTCCGCCTTCGATCACTGCTTGCATTTTTCTATCATTTTTTGAACGACCGATTGGTGCATTGATTTCACCTTTATCATGGGATATTTCGCCGTGGACTAAGGCAACATACTTTCTAAGTGAAGTTTTATCTTTTAATTGTTCAGCTAAGGCAATATGAGCTTTATCATTTTTAGCGACCATTAACAAACCTGACGTATCTTTATCGATACGATGAACGATGCCTGGGCGAATGATGCCGTTTATCGAAGACAAGTCCTTTATGTGGTATAACAGAGCATTTACTAATGTTCCATGCTGATGTCCTGCTGATGGATGAACGACCATTCCTTGAGGTTTATTAATAACTAATACATCATCATCCTCATAAACGATTTCAATTGGAATATCTTCTGCCAAAACATCAAGTTCTTCTGGTTCAGGTACATTGATACTGATTTCGTCGTTTTCTTTTACTTTATAATTTGAACGGGTAATTTCACCATTGACCATAATATTTTGGTCTTTTAACCATTGTTGAATTTGCGAACGAGAATGATTTTTCAATAGCTCACTTAAAACTTTATCGATCCGTCCTTTTTCTTGCTTTATTTTTACATTAATTTGGTCCATTTTTCCCATCCTTCGCTGCTTTTTCGTCTAAAATCAAATAAATAAAAATACATATCACGCCAATAACAAGCGCAGAGTCAGCAACATTGAATATAGGAAAGCTAATAAATTCTGTTTGGAACATATCAACAACAAAACCTAGACGAATACGATCGATAAAATTCCCGACTGCTCCTGCTAAGACTAAACTCAAACCGACTGTAAACCACTTGCTTCCATTAATATTTTTAACTAAAATATACAAAACCACGGCTACCACGATCACCGTGACGATATAAAAGAACCACATTTTCCCTTCTAAAAGGCTCCAAGCGGCACCTGTATTACGAAGGTTCGTAAATGATAACACTCCGGGAATAAACTCTTTCGTTTCACCTAAAGGGATATTGGCTACCGTTAAATATTTGACCCACTGATCTAAACCGACCAAAACTGCACTGATAATTAAATAAACTGCTAACAAGGGCTTTCATTCCTTCTCTACATTATTATATAAATCTCTTGGACGGATAATGCCAAGTAAACTGCCATTTGGATTACCGTCTTTTGTAATCAAGATCGCTTCTAATCTAACTTGAGTCACAAACAGCTCCTCAACTTGAAACACAGTCGTCTCTTTGCTGACAAATTGATAGTTACTGCCTTTATAATTGCTCACTAAAAGTTCAGAGGCTTTTCTTCCTTCTAATTGAATGTCTCCTTTTGAACTTTCGACCGCTAGCCAAATTCCCAAACCTCGTACTGTGATCAACCCTTTAAATATCCCATCATCATAGATTGGAAATTGTGAATATTGCTTGCGAGCTACAATCGATAAAATCTCTTTGATTGAAATGTTTACATCAAACCCTGTGACCTTTTTTGAAAAACGAGGGAAAACTTTTTCAGGACTGATCAACGCTTGTTCAATCTCCAGCATACGATTGACAGCCCACTCATTAGGTTCAGCTATCACAAAGTCAGTTGAAATCTGTTCGTGAACAATCGCATTCCTCAATTGAGCCATTTGTAGTAAATCATCTTGAAAAAGTGGGATTCGACCGTCTTTTTTTCTAGATAGTCTGCGGACCATTTCGCTGAATCCCATATTCGACGGATTATTTAATTGTTCACGAAACCATTTTTCAATCCGATTAAAACTACTTAAAAATTCTTCCGCTCTCTCGCCCATTATACTTTCTCCTTGATGACATAAGCTTTATTTAACATTGAAAATACAAAAATAAAATAAATAACAAGTAATAGTAAAATTCCTATTATGTTCAAATGCAACACAGGAATCAAAAACATGCCCATGAAAAGTATAACATAAATTAAAAGCAAAGTTGGGTTCATTCTTATCTCTAAATCAACTGTTTGCCCCTGATCGACCACTAAAAAAGGTGCGCTCTTCAAAAAGAAAAACTTAGCTTGTATTGTACATTCCGTTTCTTCTATTTTAACTTGTTTGGTTTCATTTTGGCTTAAGTAAAACCACTTTTCATCATTTTTCATGACCTCGATTGGACTACCCATTCCATAAAATCCGGTATTTCTAGTACAACGAATATTCATGTTGATTCCTCCTCGAGCTTTAGTCTAAAGTATATAACAAAAAGCTGCTAACTGGAAGAAAGAAGTTGCTTTTATGAAAATTAAATAGGGACATGCCTTACAAGGGTGTCAACTACAGATTTTTTGAAGGCATTACAACTTCAAATAACAATCCTTTAAGGATGAATTGTCAAGCATTTTTAAAAGTATTATACTGTAAAATAGGTACTTGAAAGGAGAGTTGAACGATGGCTTTATTATTCGAAATCGCGAGTTTTGTTGGTGCAATTGGTTTTATCTTGTTGATTTTTTCTTTTAGAAAAGATTTCCATACCCTTACTAGTTTACAAAAAACCGCTTTTATATTTTTGTCATTCAGCGCTATTATTCCATTTTGCTTTGGTTTAGTTGATGGCTTTTTAAGTTCGATTTAAATGGCAAGGAGGTTGGAACATAGATGTTTAACTCCGAGAAATAAGACAGAATTCACGAAAATTACTTTTTAAATTTTTGTGAACTTCAGCTTATTTCCAAAGGAGTTGCTTCTGCTCCCAACGTTTATTTGGATTCCTTAATGCTGGGATGTGGCTCTTAGAGCTATGTCCCAGCATCTTTTTAGATTTAAAATCATCCCATCGCATTATCATTTTCAGCGACTTTACTAGAGTTGGATTGAGGGAAGTAACTAAAATCCATTTACCTTCTTCATTTTCTGATAAATATTTTAATTGTGGAGAAATAAATTTTCGTTTTGTATTTTGCAAATAATTTTAGCTCCTCTTGATTAAACCAATCAACTTTGCTACTTTATTGATAAGTAATAAGTTAATATCCTGGAAAATTCCGATAGTATTCCCCATGAAAAAAGAAATTTACCGAACAATATTATGAAAAATCATATTTTCGTTAATGTATAACTTATTATAGTGTTCATTCCAGCCCTTTTCCACTATAAAATAGGCTTTTTTACAAAAGTTTGACGGGGTTCTTTTTTCACTTTATAATGATGCTAGACTTTAGAAAATAAAGGAGCGTGATTTGAATGGAAAAAGGGTTCGTCAAATGGTTCGATAATAGAAAAGGTTATGGCTTTATTGGTTACAATGAAGACGAGGAAATCTTTGTTCATTTCACAGCAATAGAAGAAGATGGCTTTAAATCTTTAGAAGAAAATCAAGCTGTTGAATTTGAAGTAATGGAAGGTACACGTGGTTTACAAGCCGCTCATGTGAAGAAAATATAGAAAAAACAGCATTCTGCTTAGCAGAATGCTGTTTTTTAATAATGTTTACTGATAGTCAATTCAGGATCATCAATAATTTTTGCTGTAAATAGTTCTTGTTGCTTAAGTTTTTCTATAAATGCTGCTTTATTTTTTTTGGTCATAATAAACATTTGTGTTTCTTCTTTTAGCTCAGGTGAGTTTACTTCAATACATTTAGGTCCAACTCGAATCATTTCGATAGCAGATAATGTTATTTTTTTACGCCTTATCGGTAATATCGCATGGATAATCAAATACTCGTCATCAATAATAAAATAACGATTGCATCCCAGAAAAGCAAAGAAAATGAAAATGCCTAACACAATATTGCTAATCAAATAAGGACGAGTATGTTCCAATGTTAAAATCAAACTTAAAAATAAAATGCCAAATGTACAAGACCAATAAATTATCGCTGTTGATAATTCTGGTTGCCAATGATAGACTTTTTTCTTCATGTAGCGACCCCTTAATAAAAATTTCAGTATGTTATAATAGTACCACACTTCAACTTTTAACGAAAAGAAAATAAGGAGACTTTTATGTTACGAATATATGTCGATGCTGCAACAAAAGGAAATCCCGGACCAAGTGGTGGCGGTATCGTTATTGTAGGAGATGCACTTCACGAACAAATCCATGTACCACTTGGGGAGTGTTCCAATCATGAAGCTGAGTTTAAAGTTTTTATTAAAGCTCTCCAATTAGTCATTGAAAAAGAGCTAAATGATCAAACAGTATTGATTCATTCTGATAGTAAAATCGTTGTTCAAACAATTGAAAAACAACATGCCAAAAATGCTATGTTCCAACCTTACCTACAAACTTTTCAACAATTAGAAAGTCATTTTCCTCTATTGTTGGTAAAATGGCTTCCTGAAAGCCAAAATAAAGGCGCAGACACTTTAGCTAAACAGGCATTACAAAAATATCAATAGAAGTTGTTCAAATACGATTCGTTCTATTTCACATTGTTAAATCTGCCATTTCGCCATTTGTTACTTGGAGAATCGACAATAGAGACAATTCAATCTGCATCCCTCTTTTACCAGCCGAAATAATGATTGTATCAAATTTATTTGCTTCCTCAGCAAGATAGGTTGGGAACAGTTTTTTCATTCCGATTGGGGAACACCCACCTCTGATATAGCCTGTTGTTTCTTCTAAATCTTTCAGATGGAGCATATCAACTTTTTTATTGCCGCTTGCAAGTGCTAATTTTTTTAAATCTAATTCTTTATTACCTGGAATAACAGCAACCACTGGACCTGTTTTATTTCCTACAGTTACTAGCGTCTTAAAGATTTTTCCATCTTCGATCCTTAATTTTTCGGCAACACTATCTGCACTTAAATGGTCTTCACTCCATTCAAATTCATATTCTTTATAGGTTATTTTATGTTGTTCAACAATTCGCATTGCGTTTGTTTTTTGTGTTTTCTTTTTCTTAGCCAATTTTATTCACCTCATGTTTAAGTCTATCAAAGAAATCAACGGATGCAAGAAAAATAGACCAGTTAGAATGAGTTATCCTCTTTCTAACTGGTCTATTAATTATAGTGCTAATGTTTTAAGAACTTCACGTAACTCTTCTACTGGGACTTGTCCTGGTGCGGAAGCTTTTTTAGCGGCACCGAAAGTCATCGCTGAACCAAAAACTTCTCCACTCATCCGGCTGACCATGCCTAATTGCCCCATAGACATCGTAACGATTGGTCGATCTGCATGCGCCGTCTTCATTTCATTTGTGGCTGCTAAGAGTGTCAATACATCGTCTGCGCATTGCGGCATGACAGCAATTTTACAGATATCAGCATTTTTTTCTTGCATGCGGCATAATCTTGAAACAATTTCTTCTTTGTTAGGTGTTTTATCAAAATCATGATTACACATAACGATTTTGATCCCTTTTTCATGTGCTGCTTCGATTGTTTGTTGAACAAGAGCATCATCCATAAACAATTCAACGTCTAACAAATCAATTGCACCATTTTCTATAACTGTTTTGTACAAGCCAAAGTATTGCTCATCTGAAAACGGAATTTCGCCGCCTTCTTGTTTTGTACGGAATGTGAAGAGCACTGGTTTATCTGCTAAGATTTCTGCGATTTTTTTTGACATTTCAGCAGCCGCTTGAAAATCAGCTACTTGATCAAAAAAATCAACACGCCATTCAACTAGATCACAGTCGATCGTTAATAAATGTTTGGCTTCTTCTATTAATTCTACTTCATTTTTGCCTACTAGAGGAACAATGATTTTAGGACTCCCACTTCCGAGAGTCACGTTTTTAACGGTGACTGTATTCATTTTTTTGTATCCTCCCTATTTAGATGTATCAATTGTTTGGCGGTAGCGAATAAAAATAATGACCGCTAACACAAAACCGATTCCTGCAATGATTGTATCGAATAACATGATACCACGTACATTCGTTTTAGCAATTTGGGCTGCTGCAACTGGAATAACAAATGAAGCGATACTCCCAAATGTGTAGTAGATTCCGGTAATCGTACCCTTACCTGCTGGGAACATTTCGCCCATCACTGTCAAGCCTAATTGTAACACGCCACCAGCTGCAAAGAAACCGACTAAGGCTGCTCCAATCATACAAACAAGTGGAGTTGGGAATAACCACATAATAGCAATTGTTAAAAACGAAACGAACGTATAAATAACAACTAAATACACTGAACGAACTTTAGAAGCCATAATTGCTGTAAATGCTACACATAATAATGAACCAATAGAATAATACGAAACTAACACGCCTGCATCTGTTTGAGCCATACCAGCGACTTGTTCACCGTATGTTCCAATAAATTGACTGATTAGATAAAAAGTTGCTTGCGCGATAAAACCATAAATAACAAAAGCAACACCTTCGATTGCCATCTTAGGTTTTGATTTAAATTTAACTACTGGTGCCTGTTCTACTACTTCTTCTGTTTCTTCAGCAAGTTTGGCATCTGCATCCGGGAAAGGTTGTTTCCACAAATAAATCGCATTCACCCCAAGTAAAATTGCCGCAATCATAAATGACCAACCAAACCACAAGTGATTAGAAGCTAAGAATTTAATCATCAATGGCAATGCAAATTGACCACCTTGTATAAAAGCTTTTAACAAAACTGTTGCTGTTCCTGCTGTTTTCGGAAATGATTCCATCAAAGCTGGATACGTTCCAGAATCTAGGAATGAATTAGAAATCCCCGCAATTACTGCAAAAAACATCGCTAACTCAACACTTGGACTATATAATATTCCAAAGAAATAAGCTGCATAAGTAATCATTCCTAAATAAATAAATGGCTTACGTCCAAACTTATCGGATAAGCGTCCTGATATCATGATTGCAATTAAACGACCAATCCCTAACATTGAAATAACCTTAGCAATTCCCATCAAATCTGTATCCCATTGTGTCATCAATGAATTTTGGTTTTGTGAAATAATGATAACGCCCATCCCATGGACAATATAGTTGATATAGAGACCGATCGCGGTCGGTGTGTATTTGTTTTTCATCATTTTCTCCTAACTGTTAGTCCTTAAATAATAGTTCTTTAATATAATCAACAGGCATATCTTCCCCAGTGAAATGCTTGAATGCTTCTGCCCCTTGATAAAGCATCATACCAAGACCATTGATTGTTTTCTTTGCGCCATGTTCGCGAGCAAATTTTAACAACTTTGTTTCTTTCGGGATATAGACAACATCAAAGACAACTAAATCTGGACGAATCACTTCTGGATCATTGATCAAGCTTTCTTCTTGTAATGGTTTCATGCCCACTCCAGTTGCATCAATATAAATACTACTTTGACTGATTGACTGTTTAAACGCTGCTTGATTAGATAAATCAGTTAGTGTTGCTTTACATTCTGTGTTTTCGTTGATTTTTTTCACTGTTTCTTCAGCATTTTTGTAGTGTTGATCATTGATATTGAAAATCCGTAATTCTTTAGCGCCATCCAACGCTGCTTGAATCGCGATTGCAGTACCAGCACCGCCAGCACCAGTCATTGTGATGATTTGATTTTTGACTTCTACGCCCTCTTCTTCTAACGCACGCATCGCACCAGTGCCATCCGTTACATGCCCAACTAAATGACCTTTTCCATCTTTATTCGTGACTGTATTAACCGCACCAACTAATTTTGCAGCAGGTGAAAGTTCGTCTAAATATGGAATAATTGCTTGTTTATTTGGCATTGAAACATTTGAACCCCGAATCCCTAATGCACGAATTCCTTGAACCGCATCTTTCAATTCTTCATTTCCTACTTCAAACGCCATATAAGCATAATCTAAACCTAATTTAGCAAAAGCCTCGTTATGCATAGTCGGCGATAAACTATGGCGAATCGGTGTTGCAATCAAACTAATCAATAATGTGTGTCCGTCAATTCTTTCTGTCATCTTAAATTCCCTCACTTTATATAGTTTGTGTTGCTTGTAGACTTTTTGTTTGTTCAAACAACGCTTTTTGTGTTCGTGTGTTTTCTAGAACTTCTATTGTTTTTAGAATGTCGCGAGCTTCTCTTGTTCCTTCCATGATCCGTCTAGCCACTTTGCTATCACCCATATTTAAAAGAACTGCACCGTTACTTCTAGCATACTGATCTAGTTCACGAATCATCGGAGCTTCTGCACGCATTCCTAAACATACGAAACCTAAATCAAATGGTAATTCAAGCATTTCTCCATCTTTTTCAACTAAGAAACTATTTTCTCTAACTTCTGTCAGTTTCGTTTCTACATGAACTTCCACACCAAATTTTCCGACGATTTCCATCATCGCAAGTTTTGTGATCAAATCTAGATCTTTCCCAATTTCACCTTGCATTTCCACTATACTAACTTTTTTAGCACCACGTTCAGCGTAATATTCCACAACGTCTAACCCAACGGCACCTCCGCCGATCACAACTACTTCTTTTCCTTCAAATTCTTGGAATTTTGACATATCATCCAAGATATCGAAAATAGAGAAAATTTTTCTATTTGGATTATCTAATTGTTCTTTTAATCCATTGATTGGTGGCAATAAAGGTTTTGCACCTGTTGCGTTGACAATGATATCAGGTCCGATTGCTTCAATATCAGCTAACGATGCAGCATGATTTAAATGAATCGCTAAATTATCCAATTCTTTACAACGATTAATTTCGTAGGTGATAAAATCATCGATTCTTTTCTTATCTGGGAAACGAGCGATTTCATGACCTAATCCGCCTAAATACCCTTTTTGTTCAAAGAGTTCTACGCTAACACCAACTTCAGCTGCTGTAGCGGCGGCTTCAAGTCCTGTCGTTCCTCCACCAATCACAACCATTTTGGTTGGATGTAAAATAGGTTTCATTTTATAGTCATCTTCATAATGCAAATCGGGATTGACTGTACAACGCATTGGTCGTGCTTTAGCAATTCGATGGTCTGCACAGCCAATATTGCAAGAGATGCACTTTCTAAGTAAATCTTCTTGCCCATTGGCAACTTTATTGACCCAATTTGGTTCGGCAATCAAGCCACGTCCCATAGCTAATAAGTCAGCATCGCCAGCTTCTAGAATTTCTGTTGCACGTTTAGGACTGCGGATATTTCCAGATGTAACGGTTATTTTGTCAGGAAAACGTTCTTTGACCGCTTTTGACATATAAGCACGCCAGCCATCTTCTAAATTCATTTTATCGATTTGATACTGCAAGCTATCATTCAATGCTGCAGACACATTTAAAATATCCACTTCATCTGCAAAATAGTTTAAAATATCAATCGTATCTTCTAATGTATTACCGCCTTCTAACAGTTCATCTGCACTAAAACGTAGAGAAATCGGGAAAAAAGGTCCTACAGCTTTTCTAACAGCTTCAACAACTAATTTTGTAAAACGAGCTCGGTTTTCTGGACTACCGCCAAATTTATCTGTCCGTTTATTATATAAAGGAGATAAAAATTGGCTTAATAGATACGAATGTCCTGCGTGAATTTCTACACAATCAAATCCAGCACGTTGTGCTCTTAGCGCGCCATCTGCATAACGATCTACGATGCCATAAATTTCCTCTTCGGTCAATGGACGCGGAATCGGATTACCTTTTTTTGAAGGAATATTTGAGGCTGAAACTGGTTGTTCCCCCTCTAAACGTAGCCCATATGCTGAAGCACCAGCATGATTGATTTGAACTGACGTACAAGCTCCATAAGCATGCATTTTCTCGTTAAAATGCCATAATCCTGAAATATATTGATCATTATCCATCCTTAATTGACGAGCACCATTTGTCCCCATCGGATAATCAATACACACATTTTCTAAGGTGATTAAACCCGTTCCACCTTTAGCACGTTGTTCATAATATGAAACATGTTGCATGCTGAATGTGCCGTCCATATTAGCGAAATTCGTTCCCATTGGTGGCATGACAACACGATTTTTCAATGTCATTCGTTTTACAGTTAAAGGTTCAAAGATTGCTTGATAATTATTCATGATTACCTCCTAAATTTAAAAGCGAAGCGGGCTCGTTCAGCTCTGACAGAAAAATAGGAAATTGTGACTGAGGTGCTCTTTACCTCATTCATAATTTATCTTTTTTCCGAAGAGCTAGCCCACGTAGCTAGATAACATAAAAGCGGAACAAATCGGGTAATCCTGTAGAAAATTAGTAAAATGTCATTGAAATGGTCTTTATTTCATTGAAATTTTATCTATTTGCCTAAGGATTGATTTGTATAGCTAGATAACATTAAAAGCGAAACGGGCTCGTCCAATTCTGACAAAAAACAGGAAATTATAACAAGTTGCTTTTTGTCCGCTCTAATTTTTATAAAAGACGAGCTCACTTAAATGTTAATTTCCATTGTTACTCTTTTCACAATTCCTATGATTTTATTCTATTCTAACCAACCGATAAATTCCAATGAATGTTTTTCATGTTTTAGATAAATAATATTTATAGATACGCCTGAATCGTTTTTTTGATGCATCTTTCAGTATTTATTGATAAACTATACTTATGAATGATCAATAAGGAGTTATTACACATGAATTTGCGACAACTAGAATTTTTTAGAATGTTAGCTGACACCCAGCACATGACCCATGCGGCTAAATTATTAAATACAACGCAACCAAATTTAAGCCACTCTATGTCTGAATTAGAAAAAGAACTAGACGCTCAGTTATTTGAAAAAAAAGGTAGAAATATCCAGCTGACAAAATACGGGAAATTTTTCTATACTTATGTCTCGACTGCATTAGAAGAATTAGCTAAAGGTGAACGTGCGTTAAAAGAATTAGTTAGTCCTGAGAAAGGATTGATCGATTTTGGTTTTATTTATACTGCAGGCTCTTTTTTGGCTCCTATGTTAATGAAAGAATTTTCAACTTATCCAGGTAATGAACAAATTCGTTTTAATTTATGTCAAGGTAACTCTTCAGATATGACCGATTTACTTTTAAAGGAAGAAGTTGATATTGCCATAACTTCAAAGCTAAAAGAAGATGAACAGCTCAATTACGAGATTTTGACAGAACAAGAAATTGTTTTAGTTGTTCCGATTGAACATCCATTGGCTGCTTATGACAGTATTTCATTGAAAGAAACCCGTGACTATCCTTTTGTTTATTTCAACGAAAGAAGCGGTTTGCGTCCCTATATTGATAAAATGCTCACGGCTGCTTCCATTAAACCAACTATTATATGTGAGGTAGAAGAAGATCATACAATGTTAGGCTTTGTCGCCTATGATTATGGAATCGCTTTGATGCCGAAGATTCCATCAATTTCGTCTTATAAAGTTAAAACGATTGCGCTTGAGGATAACTTCTTCCCTCGTTATATTTATCTAGCAACAAAAAAAGACCATTTTCTTTCACCCGCCGCATTACGGTTTAAAGAATTTATTGTTCCTTTTGCACAAAACATGTTTTATCAATAAAACAAGAGGCTGGGACAGCATAACTCTACGAATCACGTCCCAGCCTCTTGTTTATTATTTTTGTATGTCAATAAAAAATACTTTTAAGTAGTTCCCCTCTTCAAAATGTTTATTTGTTTTAAAATCACTAGGTAATTGATAGGTTTCTTTAATTTTATAGCGAACCTGTTTTTCTTCTAAAGCATGAACAATCATTTTTTTATATTTCTCTAATGAAATATTGGCTGCATTAGTTGAAGCAATCAACAAGCCTTCTTTTTTTAGAATGTCCACAGAATCCTTTACTAAGTCCCCATAATTTTTAGCGACTGAAAAAACTTTTTTCTTGTTTCGGGCAAAACTTGGTGGATCAAGAATGATCACATCATAGTTCAGTTGCTTTCGTGCAGCATATTTGAAATAGTCAAAGACATCCATCACCACGATTTTTTGATCCTCTACGGCTAAATGATTCACTTCAAATTGCTCTTTTGTCTTTGGCAAACTACGTTTAGCCAAATCAACACTTGTGGTCGTGTTTGAACCACCCATCGCACTTGCAACTGAAAACGCACCAGTGTAACTAAACATGTTCAAGACAGTCTTCCCTGCGACGATTCCTTCGGCCAAGCGTCCTCGAACTTCTTTTTGATCCAAAAATATCCCAGTCATTAAGCCGTCGTTTAAATAGGTAGCATATGTTACGCCATTTTCAGACACTAAAAGCGGTTCAGGTGCATCTAAACCAAACAATTTTTGAGATTCTGGTAATGAATCATTAGAGAAACGAATTTTTTCATATGCTCCTTTGATTTCTGGTGTGCTTTTTCTAAATGCTTGGACGATTTCTTCTTTTTTCTGATACAACGTTTCGTTATACCAAGAAAATACGGCAAAATCATCGTAACGGTCAATAATCAAGCCGCCAAGTCCATCTCCTTCTCCGTTAAACAAGCGGTAAGCTGTGGTTGATTCATCTTGCTCATAGGCAGTTCTATGGTTTTTAGCTTTTAAAAATAAGCTTTCTAAAAAAAGTGAATCCACACTTCCCTGCCAATTAACTAACCAGCCGATGCCTTTGTTTTGCTCGCCAAGGTATCCGGTTGCAATAAATTGACCATTACTATCAACAAAATTGACCCACTCAGCTGAAAATGACTTCGGCATATCAAGCAAATCTTCTTTTTGAATAAGGGGATATCTTCCTTTAAATTTTTTTTCTGATTTTTTTGTTACTATTATATTCATTTGCTGTACATCCTTTGTCTTAATTTAATTTTAATCACAACAGCTCAGCTGCTTATGTACACATCATTGGCTAGTATATCAAAAAATGATTCTTCTGTCGTTAGCAAAAAGTTAATTGATGAACTTTTTGATATCTTACAAAAAAGTAAAATTTTATTAACTTTTTTATATTCAATCTTGATTTAAATTGACATAGAATTGCAGAGAGAGTAGAATTGTATGAGTATATGAAAAGCTCTTGAAAATAGTTCATTGGCTTTCTTTTAGATCTGAGTTTAGAAAGGATACGTTTACTTTGAATATTATAAAAAAAATACATATGCCTAAATTTTTAAACACTCGGCTAGGACTCTTTGGATTCGTTGCAGTGTTGATTTGGCTAAAAAACATTTTTGCTTACACAATTGATTTTAATTTAAGAATCGAAAATGCTTTCGAATATTTCATTCTCTTCATTAATCCAATTGCCTCCACGTTTTTCTTATTGGCAATCGCATTATATATACGAAGAAAGAAAGCTTCTTATATTACCATGATGGTGATTTATTTCTTAATGTCTCTATTGTTATTCTCAAATGTTGTTTATTACAGAGAATTTACTGACTTTATCACTGTCAATACCATGCTTGGTGCTGGAAAAGTTGCTAGTGGTCTTGGTGAAAGTGCTCTGCGTTTATTCAGACCTTATGATGTGATTTACTGGATTGATTTTATTATTGTCGGTATTTTACTGATTACTAAAAAAATCAAGATGGATGAACGTCCAGTTAGAGCCCGTGTTGCCGTTTCAATCAGTATGTTATCTGCTTTATTTTTTGTGGCGAACTTAACATTAGCTGAAACTGCCCGCCCGCAATTATTAGGACGTCAATTTTCTCGTGATTATATTGTTAAATTTTTAGGTTTAAATGCTTTCACAGTTTATGATGGCGTGACAACATATCAAACAAACCAAGTGCGAGCAGAAGCCAGTGAGAACGATATGGATGCTGTTTCTGATTATGTTAAAGGACATTACGCAGCACCCAACCCTGATACATTTGGCATGGCTAAAGGAAAAAATGTTATCTATATTCATTTAGAAAGTTTCCAACAATTTTTGATTGACTACAAATTAAAAGATGACAAAGGTGTTGAACATGTCGTTACACCTTTTATCAATAGCTTATATCACAGCAACAGCACCTATAGTTTTGATAATTTCTTCCATCAAGTGGGTCAAGGAAAAACAAGTGATGCTGAAACAATGTTCGAAAATTCATTATTCGGATTAGACCAAGGTTCATTATTCACTCAAGTTGGTGGTAAAAATACTTTTGAAGCTGCTCCTGCTATTTTAGGTCAAGAAGCAGGTTACACAAGTGCTGTCTTCCACGGAAACGCTGGTAACTTCTGGAATCGTAATGAAACTTACAAGCATTTGGGTTATAATTACTTCTTTGATGCTAATTACTATGATGTCAATGAAGATAACTCATTCCAATACGGATTGCATGACAAACCATTTTTCCAACAATCCACACAATACTTGGAACATTTACAACAACCATTTTATTCTAAATTTATTGCTGTTTCTAACCACTATCCATATTCTCAATTTACAAATAACGAAGCTGGATTCCCGATTGCTCAAACATCTGATGAAACAATCAATGGTTATTTCGCCACAGCAAACTACCTTGATAAAGCAGTCGAAGAATTCTTTAACTATTTAAAAGCGTCTGGTTTGTATGATAACTCAGTGATTGTCCTTTACGGTGATCATTATGGTATTTCTACTTCTAGAAATGATAACTTAGCTGAATTACTTGGGAAAACAAAATCAACTTGGAATGACTTTGATAACTCAACAATGCAACGTGTTCCTTATATGATTCATGTTCCAGGTCAAACAAACGGTGGTATCAACCACACTTACGGTGGTCAAATTGATGCCTTACCTACCCTGTTACATTTAATGGGTATTGATACTAAAAACTATATTCAAATGGGACAAGACTTGTTCTCTAAAGAAAATTCACAACTGGTTGCCTTTAGAAACGGGAATTATGTTTCACCAAAATATACGATGCTTGGCTCTAGTATCTATGATACAGCAACTGGCCGTTTAATAGCAGAACCAACTGAGCAAGAAAAACAAGCAGCTAAAGAATTGAAAGACAAAGCTAATCTACAGCTTCAAATGTCGGATCAAACAACAAATGGTGATTTGTTACGTTTTTACACAAACAGTGGATTAACGCCAGTAAATCCAGATGATTACAATTACAAAGATCAATTAAAACAATTAGAAACTATCGAAAAAGATAAAGGAGAAGAATCAACGAGTGTTTATAGTAAAAACAATAATACCTCGACTGTTGATAAATACCATACTGAATCTTACCAAGATTATTTAAAATCTGGCAAATAGTCCTAAATATTCATGAAAGCTTGAGTAAATTGCTCAAGCTTTTTTATATCTTATTCATAATTAATTCATATTCTTCTTTTATACTTAGTTTAGTGAGGTGATTCTATTTGAAAAATATTCGTTACGCTCTCGCTAGCGTTTCCTACCATAAAAAACTTTCTTTTGGCATCGGTGTCTGCTCTGCTTTTTTTCTATTTTTATTAACCAGTTTTTTGAATCTTCAAGATATCGAAAAGTCCTTTTATAATCAAGTCAGTAGCTTAGTATATAATAACGAGTACCATATGAATTATCAAAAACTCATGCAACTATACTCTTCTTTGTATCTTGTTACCTTATTTGTTTGGGTAATACTAATTACAATATTAGTATTCATCTCGTTGAAATTAAAAAAACAAGATATGTTGAAATGGCGTATTATGGGTTTCTCAAATCGTTTCGTCATCAAGCAATCTATATTGGAAAGTGTTATTCCTATTTTAGCAGGAGTCATTACTGTCGCTGTGTTTCTTATAGTCTGCCAGCATACATATGAATATATTTTAATATACATTAGACCTATGCTTTCTAATGGGATGGGCATTAAACGAGTTCCCTTTTTCTCTTCTCACGTACTTGTAGAGAGCACACCAAATCAAGTAATCAATACATCAGGAGATACACATTTTTTAGCAATAAATATACGCAACTTACCTGCTAATACCATTTTTAACGCTTTTTTTAAAAATTGTCTCCTATTATTATTCATTACAACTACAATTACATTAATTTCAACTTATTTTATTTCAAGAAAATCGCAAAAAGCATATAGGATGTGAGTGAATGAATTTTCCTTTAGTTAAAAATTGGACTGAAGAAAGCTTTAAAGAATTATTCCAACAGCAACATATGACGGTTGTTTTAGAGGATCAGAGTAGCATTCAGGCAGATTTTTATTTTCTTATCGATAAAACATTTGATATGAAACAATCAATGGCCGTTGGCTTTATTTTATCTGAGAATACCTTTTTATCTTACCTTTCTATTAAAGATAACCTATTCGTTGGTTCTTCTGTAAAAGAAAGAGACAAAAAGAAAATACTGAATGATTTGTTCGACTATGTTGGACTTACTACTAGTGTTTTAAATAAATCTGAAGAACAATTGACAATCTTTGAACAAATCAAACTTCAGCTAGTTCAATTGCTAATAATAGAAAAAGATGTCATTATTATCGATGATATCTTCCAAGAACTTTCTATTGGTCAAAGACAAGAGCTGTTACCGTTACTACAAAGAATTGCAAAAGAAAAGCAAAAAGCAATTCTTGTTTTGACCAACGATATTCAAATCGCTGAAAGTCCTTATATGGATAAAATCATTAAAACAGCTTAAAAAAACCAGTTAAACATTTTCTGTTTAACTGGTTTTTTCTTTATGCTTCATCTTCTATCTCTACATCAGGAAATGAAATAGTAAAACTAGTGCCTTTACCTTCCTGACTTTCTACACTGATTTTTCCTTTGTGTAGACGAACCAACTGCTGAACAATAGATAAACCTAAGCCAGATTCACCATATTTTGTATTTTTTCTAGAAGGATCAACTTTATAATAGCGATCCCAAATATTTTGAACTTGTTCTTCTGTCATACCAATACCTGTATCAGAAATTTTTATGATCGTTTCTAAATAGCCTTTTTGAAGATGGACGCGAATCTCACCATCTTGAGTAAATTGAATCGCATTTTGAATAATATTCACCATGATTTGAACGAAGCGATCATAATCTGCAAAGACATCGATTGCGTCATCAGCTTCTAATATAAGCTTGTCATTAGCTGATTCAGCCTTTCCTTTTAATTGAGTAAGAATATCTTTTAATGTCTCAGTTGCGTCGAATTTTTTAACGACGATACTGATTTGATTCGTTCTGATTTTTTCATAGTCTAAGTTTTCATTCACTAGTCGAATCAAACGAGATGTCTCATTTTGCATCAATTTAATGGCGTTCTCTCTTTGTCCTTCTGGAATCGCATTATATTGCAGTCCTTCAAGTAAACCATTGATAGTAGTCAAAGGTGTTCTCATCTCATGAGAAGCGTCAGCCATGAATTGGCGGCGACGATCCTCTTGACGATCGATCTCTTCTCTGGATTCCTTCAGTGATTCAGCCATTTTATTGAAATCTTCCGCCAAATCATCAAACTCATCTTTATCATGTGTAACTAGTTTGACATCAAAATTACCGCTAGTTATCTCCTTTGTAGCCTTTCTCATACGATTGATTCGTTTCACTTGGAAACTAGCAAAGAAATAACTCAGAATCAAACCTACAATACTAGAGATAATAAAACCTTTGAACAAATTAGCCGTTATTGCATCTACACTGTCAGAAACGTTCTTAGCTGGTTGTGTAATGACTAATGCACCTATGATTACATTTTCATTTGATTGAACATTGGTCTTACTCACCGGCATCATTACATAAGATGACATGTTCTTGTTCCCATAAATATCTTTGTTGACAGTTGCGTATTCTTGCTGGCCTTCCATAAGTGCTGCCCAATTTTCTTTGATAACAGAATCGTCTATTTTTTTATCTGTATTCAAAGGATATTGTACTTGCATATCTCTATCATAAAAAACAAATTGAACATCTTGATTACTTAAAAAACCTTCAAATAAACTAAACGATGTATTCCATATATCCTGATCCGTCATTCCAGGAAGTTTATTGATCGAATCCTTTGTTTTCCAAGCAGATATAGCATATCCTCGAAGCTGCTCATAATTATTATCCTGTAGGG
Source organism: Enterococcus ureasiticus (assembly GCF_001730285.1). Taxonomy (GTDB): domain Bacteria; phylum Bacillota; class Bacilli; order Lactobacillales; family Enterococcaceae; genus Enterococcus_L; species Enterococcus_L ureasiticus. The sequence continues at coordinate 141,248 of NZ_MIJZ01000001.1, read as the reverse complement.
TCTTTTTAGTCAGTTGAGTAAAAGATGTCCCTACGATTAAAATAATTAAAATGATCACACCCCAAAAAGCTAGTAATTGTTGATATAAATATTTCATCTAAGCTACTCCAGAATCGTCAAATTTATACCCAACACCCCAAACGGTTTGAATCACTTGTGGCCCTACTTTTTCAATTTTTTGACGCAATTTTTTGATATGTGCATCTACTGTTCGCTCATCACCAAAATATTGATAATCCCAAACCATTTCAAGCAACTGTTCTCGTGAAAAGACCTGTCTTGGTTTTTTTGCTAAAGTGTAAAGCAAATCGAATTCTTTTGGTGTTAAGCCATCAATCAGTTTATTGTCAAGATACGCTTCTCTTGTTTTTGTATTCATCTTAAAATGATCTGTTTCTACATCAAACTTATCGTCTGAACGATCCGTACCATCTGGCGCATGTTCGCCAATTTCTGAACGACGGTGCAGTGCTTTGATGCGCGCAATCAACGTTAGCGGACTGAACGGTTTTGTTACATAATCATCTGCGCCCATCTCTAGACCGATTACTTGATCACTCTCTGAATCTCTAGCAGTCAACATTATGATCGGAACTGTACTTGACACTTTACGAACTTCACGGCAAACGGCCATTCCATCCATTGTTGGTAAATTCAAATCTAGTGTAATCATGTCCCACTTTTCAGGATCTTCTAAAAAAGCATCCAACCCTTCTTTACCATCATATTTAAATGTAGCTTCCCATCCTTCGTTTAAAAAAAACATTTGCATCATTTCTGACACTGACTCATTGTCTTCTATCATTAATACATTCATTATGTACTCGCCTCATTTCTTCAATTTTAACGTCATTTATATTATACTCTAAAAACGACTCAGCTCCAATAACTTCTATCTTTCTTCAAAAAAGCTTTGTCTTTTGTTCAATCTTTGATAATATTAGGTGTGAAAGGACGTTGAAAATTCATGAAAAATATTCAAGCAGTTGCTTTTTTTGATTTAGATGGAACATTACTGAACAACAAGTCACAAATTACCCCTGAGATAACGGCGGCTATCAGCGCATTAAAAGCCAACAATGTCTTACCGATGATCGCAACTGGACGAACTATTGTAGAAATTGAGCATATTATGAAAGACAGCGGTATCGACTCGGCCATCGTTATGAATGGACAGTTTATCCAAGTTGAAGGAAAAAAAGTTTATTCTGATGAGTTTACCTATGAAGAGTGCCTAAAAATGTATGAGCACGTCAAAAGTTTAGGTCACGAAATTTCCTATTATAATGACCAACAAATTTGGTGTTCTGGACACAGTGAGATCCTAGCTAACGCATATGCCTTTATCCATTCGGATGTTCCTGTAATCGATCGATCCAGCCTAAAAGATAAGACCGTTAATATGATGTTAGTCTTGTCTGAAGATGGTGATGAGCATTATCTGAAACATTTTCCAGAAATGACCTTTTATCGTAATGGACCGTATTCGATCGATACTGTTAGAAAAGGTGTTTCTAAAGGTACAGGTGTAAAAAATCTATTCAAGACTTTAGATTTACCAGCTGTTCCTACTTTTGCTTTTGGTGATGGGATCAACGATTTGGCTTTGTTTGAAGCTTGCGATAATAAAATCGCGATGGGCAATGCACGAACTGAGCTAAAAGAACGAGCAAGTTTTATCACCAAGAAAAATAGTGATGGCGGAATCATTCATGCCTTAAAGCACTTTGATTTGATTTAGTATTTTCGTTTTTAAAAGTAAAATAAAAAATCCCACTTCTTATTTAGAAGATGGGATTTCTTTTTTATGTCTTTTTTGATGAACACAGATAACGGTTCCTGTCACTTGAATCAGTAAGAGAAAAAGTAAAATAGCACTTAATCCTATATGTCCCTGATCGAATGTCCTTTTTAACAATACAAGTAAAATCAGACTGCTTACTGAATAAAGTGACCATTGTTTATCCATAATATCTAGACCCCTTTGGTTTGTTATCTATAAGGATAGGACTTTTAATTAGAAAATGCAAGGAACTTTTAGGTATCTGTGAAGTTTCCTACAATTTTTTAGTGTTTCTTTATAATTCTAAGGAAATTCTAAACATTACGACTCTAAACTTTTTCAATGGTAAGCTACTCTATCATTTCAAACAGCTTCAAAAAATGATACACTGATTTTACTGTAACTTTATTGTAAGGAGTTTTTGGTCCATGGATGAAAAGAAACAATCAACGATACAACTTATTTTAGATACATGCTTAATGGCGGGGAAAATTATGACTGAAAGTGGTTCTGAAGTTTATCGCGTTGAAGATACAATGAATCGAATTGCTGAAAATGCTGGTCAAAAAGAAAGCGTTAGTTACGTTACTGCAACTGGTCTTTTTATGGGGTTTCGATCTAGTAATTATACCCAATTAGAAAATGTGACTGAACGAAGTATCAACTTAGAAAAAGTAGCGATCGTTAATAGCCTTTCGCGGAAATTTGCCGAGAAAGAAATTTCTTTAGAAGAATTAAATCTAAAGCTTGCCAACATCAATCATGAAGCACCAACTTATTCTGTTCCCTTGCAAATAGTTGCAGCGGGAATTGTCAGTTGCACGTTGATGTATATTTTTGGAGGACATTGGCATGATTTTGTAGCTACCTTTTTCATTGGAATGATTGGTTTTAGTGTAGCTTATTTCACTAAGAATTGGCTCAATATCAAATTTTTAGATGATTTTTTAGCAGCTTTCACAATTGGTTTATTAGCCTATTTAGCAGTGAGATTCCATCTAGCTGGAAATATCGATAATATTATTATCGGCGCTGTTATGCCGCTTGTCCCTGGTGTTGCTATCACCAATTCGTTTAGGGATATATTGGCCGGACATTTATTAAGCGGAACAGCACGTGCAACCGAAGCGATATTTGTTGCTGGATCCATCGGAATTGGCATTGCGATTGTATTTAAACTATTTATGTAAGGAGAAATGAATGTGGAAGTTGTTATTCATTGTTTGTTTAGCTATCTGAGTACGGTCACTTTTGGGATTGTTACTAATGTTCCAAGAAAAGTTTTGAATGCTTGTGGTCTCACTGGTGCTGTTGGCTGGATGATCTACTGGTCTACTAAAAACCTAGAAGCTGGTGCGATTTTTGCTAATTTTCTTGGTGCGATCGGGATTGGTTTACTGAGTATCTATTTTTCACGTAGAAAAAAAATGCCGATGACGATTTTTAATATACCTAGCCTCGTTCCCTTAGTCCCTGGTGGACCTGCTTATCAAGCGGTTAGAAGTATTGTTTTAGGTGATTATGTCAGTGGAATACATTTTATCATTAAAGTAATCATGACAGCAGGCGCAATTGCAGCTGGTTTTATGGTGACGGGAATTGTTGAACGTCTGTTGAAAAATTTATTGGACAAAAATAAAACTATACTGAAAGATTCTAAATAAAAAAGATTGATCTAGTAATTTTTACTAGATCAATCTTTTTTATTTAATCAATTGAGATTTCTTCAACTTCTTCTTCAAAAAACAACAATAAATCTTGTAAAGTCAATTTTTCTTTTTCGGCTTTATTTAAATCTTTGATAATTTGGCCTTTTTGTAAAACGATCAAACGATCGCCATAATTTAAAGCATCCTCCATGCGGTGAGTGATCATTAAACAAGTCAACTGACCTTCTTTGATTCGTTGGTCTGTCAGCTGCATCAATTGTTTGGACGTTTTTGGATCTAAAGCGGCTGTATGCTCATCTAAAAGCAGTAATTCAGGTTTAGATAATGTCGCCATTAATAAACTCAATGCCTGTCGTTGACCACCAGATAAGTTTCCAGTTGGTGTATCCAAATGATTTTCTAAGCCGTTTCCGACTTCACTGCAAATTTTTGTAAAAAAGGCTCTTTCTTCGTTCAATTTACGCAAGCGTAAACCACGTCTTTTCCCCCGATATAGTGCTAAAAGTAAATTCTCAGCAACGGTCATTCTTGGTGCGGTCCCCATTTTTGGATCTTGGAAAACACGAGATAAATATTTTGCTCTTTTTTCTTCGGAATATGTCGTAATATTCTGATCGTTGATAAACAAATCACCTTCGCTCAATGTTACCGTACCGGCAATACTGTTAAACAAGGTGCTTTTACCCGCACCGTTACCACCTAAAACAGTGACAAATTCGCCTTGAGAAATTGTCAAATTCACATGATTTAAAATCATTTTTGTTTCATTCAATCCATTATCGATACGTTTTGTTGCATTTTTAAGCTCTAAAACTGTGCTCATTTCTCACCCTCCTTTTGTGGTAAAAAGTGTAGATTCAAGGCCTTTTTCAGTTGCGGAATCATTAAACATGCAGCTAAGATCACGGCTGAAAAGATTTTTAAATAGGTTGTGTCGAATCCAAGTTTGATAACCAATAGAATAAGTAATTGATAAATAATACTCCCAACAACAATAGCTACTAAGCGCTCTGCAAAAGTCAACTCTCCAAACAAAACTTCACCAATGATGATTGAGGCCAATCCGATAACGATCACACCGGTTCCTTTGTTGACATCTGCATACCCATCATTTTGAGCGATTAATGCACCTGACAAAGCAATCACACCATTTGATAATGTCAGACCTAATATCTTCATAGAATCTGTTTTAATTCCGATCGATCGCGCCATATGCTCATTGTCTCCAGTTGCAATATACGCTTGACCTAAATTTGTATTAAAGAAAAATAGTAATAAACTAATGATGATCGCTAAAAAAATCACACCTAAAAATACAATATCATAATAGTTAGGTAAATTTAGTTGTAAAAAGAAATCTTGAATTTTAGGTTTATTCAACAAAGATAAATTTGGTGTCTGCATTACATAAAGAATAACGGAATTCAAACCCGACATGACCAAAATTCCTGCTAATATTACTGGAATTTTTCCTTTTGTAAAGAGTAATCCGGTAACAAGCCCTGCACACATACCTGCCAAAACGCCTAATAAAGTTGCTAAAATCGGGTGAATTCCTGAAGTGATGGCCGTAACACAAACTGCTCCTCCGAGTGGAAACGAACCTTCTGTCGTCATATCTGGAAAATTTAAAATACGATACGTCATGAAAATTCCTAATCCTAATATTGCCCATAACATTCCTTGTCCAATTGCTGAAACTATCATGTGATCCTCTCCCTGTGTTTAGTCTATAATTTTTGCTTTTGATTTGATATTTTCAGGAATTGAAATCCCCAATTTCTCTGCTTGTTTTTGATTAATGATGATGTCCCCTGTTTTAAACGTATAAATGGGTGTTGTTGCAGGCTTGGCTTCTCCTGATAAAATATCTGCGGCCATCTTACCCGTTTGAACGCCTAACTCAAATTGATTGATTCCCACTGTCGCAAGTCCACCTTGTTCAACCATTGTATCAACGGATGGAATGATTGGAGTCTTTGTTTTGTTGGCTTCACTGACTACGGTTTGCATCGCGTTAGCTATTGTATTGTCTGTTGGAATATAAATAAAATCCACTTCGCTAGTCATCACTTGAACGGTTTGTGCGATTTCATTACTGGAAGGTACTGCAAATGTTTTTACAGTCAACCCTTTCTTTTCAGCAACTCTTTTTGCCTCTTCAACTTGATATTTGGAATTTTCTTCTGATGAAGCATACAAGATTCCGACTTTCTTACCTTTAGGCAAGATTTCCGTCGCTAAATCAAACTGAGCAGCTACCGGCGATTTATCACTTACGCCAGTAATGTTACCACCTGGCTTTTGATTGTCTTTTACAAGGCCTGCACTAACTGGATCGGTTATTGCACCAAGGATAATCGGTATTTCTGATGTTGTATTGGCAAGTGCTTGAGCGGCTGGTGTAGCGATCCCGATCAAAACATCAGATTTTTTTTCTTGTACTAATTGTTGACTCATAGTGGCTAGCTTACTTTGATCGGCTTGGCCGTTTTGAAAAGCAATTCGTATATTTTTCCCATCTTCATATCCTTTTTCTTTCAAACCGGCTTGAATCCCTTTATATATTTGATCTAAAGCAGGATGACTAACAAACTGTAATACACCAACTGTTGGTAGTTTTTGTTTTACTGTTTCTTTCTTTTCTATGAAAAATGATGCAAACAAAAATAAAACAATAATTGCTACAACGACTGATAAACGATTTTTTCTCATGTTTTTTCTCTCCTTCTTACCAAATTAACAATTTTAAACAAAAAAACAACGACAAATCCTAAAAAGGAGCGGTCGTTGTTTTATAAACAAAAACCACATAGAATACTCATCTATGCGGTCGAAAATTCATCTTGAATAAGCCGACATAGATACAAAATTTAGAATTTGTCTTCTAAAGTTGTATCTATGAGAGTATCATACATACAACTATCTACGCCAGTTTTGCCATGAATTATTCAATTCTTTGATTGGTTTTGATAGTCTGTTCATGTAATCACTCCTATAGTTTTTCTGTTGAAATCAGTTTACACTAAAAAGAATTTGTTCGTCAAGTCTAAAAATGGTCCAAACAGTGATTATTTTGAATTTTACTTTTGCTTTTGGGCTTTTTTTAAACGTTTGCGGTAACTCCAACTATCTTTATTTTCTTTAAAAGGATAAAAATCTAAATTGGTAAACATTTTTTGAGACGCTTTATTCCAATTAAATATTTCACTGACTGTAATAAAATCTCTACCCATTTTTTGGGATTTATAAATAAAATATTTGGTGACCATTCGCCCAATATGTCGGTTACGAAATGCTCGATCGATCACGATTGCGTAGTCATCTTCTGCTAACCAGACATCGCCGATTATTTGAGGATGCTTGCCGCTGTTATATTCAATGTAATAAAGTAAGCCATGTTCATTTTGCCACTCGTACATTTGTTGAATCTGTTCTTTTGTGTAAGTGGTCTTGGTTCCTACAATGCTGCGCATACTTTCTGGATCCTGATACCATTTTAAGGACTCTTTACGAATCTTATCAAAAGGAATCAAACGAACGTTTTCAGTTATTCGGACTTTTTTTGACCTATTACGATTGAAAGAGGACTCAGTATTAGTCCGAGTCCTCTTTTTTACTAAATCTGTCGCCAAAGTCCGCCATTTAGCACTTGTCACGTCGTTCACTTCTTACGTATACACGCTGCACTCTAGGTTTAGTTATAAAAAGTCCCAATAAACTGAATAGAATAAATTCTCTCATATCAAGCCCTTCTTTCTAAAAAAGTAATTTATTGCGCTACTGAATCAGCTTCTGCTGATTGTCCTAACGTTGGTTCTTGTTCATCAGTCACTTGTTCAGCTGTTGTTTCTGTTGTTGACTGAGCTGAATCAGATGTAGGTGTTGGTGCTGATGATGGTGCTGGCGGCTGAATACTCTCAGATACACTAGACAAAGGCAACTGATTTAAAGCTTGGATAAGCATCGTTTTTGTATCGAAACTTTCATCAATAGAAATCCTATTTTTCTCTTTTCCATTCTCAAAAAAGACAATCGTTACTTCATTCTTTTTGATTTTATATTTTTCTTCGATTTTCTCTACATCATAAACCATCGGGTAGATATAAATGCTATGATTAAAATCTTTCATTTGCTTAGGATCTTTTAATACATCAATGATATTTCCATAGGTTTTTCCACTTGGTACTGAAAATAAAACAGTCATTGCAGTCTTTTCATTAATTTCGTTGTCTGCTGTTTTCGCATCTAAATAATTTGCTTTATTTGCTAGTTTTTCTTGGTTTACTAAAGATTTAATTTCGGAAGCCCGAATATTAGCCTGTACTTTGGGTACTACTATGAATAGACTTATAATAAATAGAACAATTACAACTAAAATAATAGCAGAAAGCTTTTTCTGCCTATTTATAGATGCCACAAAGTCATCTTTAACGTCAATAAAATTTTTCTTCATTTCATTTCTCCTCTACTACTTATAATCCTATTATACAAGTAGTTCATTCCTTTGCCTAGTATAACAAATATTGCCCCATTTATTTTTAATAAAAAATAGAATATTTTTCATTTGCACATATTTAAATATTAAAAAACAATAATAACTAGCGATCTTTTATCCTGTTGACAAAATAAAGACCCTAGCCTATACTTTCTTTAATGATGAATAAATTAAAATACGATGAAAAGAAGAGTACTGTTTTTAGAAAATTGATGAGAGAGTCTCGGTAGCTGAAAAGAGATAATTTGAAAAAGCAGGAAGATGGTCTTTTCGTAAATGTTAGGGTGCGCCCATTATAGCGTCTAGGTATCAGTCAAAATGATTTATACCTATTGAGGAAAATCTTGTGAGAGATTTTTGAATTAAAGGTGGTAACGCGATCAGTCGTCCTTTACTTTTGCAAAAAAGTATTGGACTTTTTTTGTATTTTTTTACAAATCTGACTAAAAAATGGAGGAATGAATATGCCAAACAACAAGCAAAAGATCCCTTTCCGATATGATATCGTAGGTAGTTTTTTAAGACCGGAATCTTTGAAAAAAGCACGTGCTGCTTTCACTAATGGGGATATTTCTAAGGAAGAACTTACAACAGCTGAAGATCAAGCAATCATTGAGTTGATCGAAAAACAAAAAAAGGCTGGGCTTCATGCTGTGACTGATGGTGAATTTCGTCGTCGCTGGTGGCATTTAGACTTTATTGCAGGGTTAAACGGTATCACTGTTTATGATTTTCAAACAACTGCTTTTGGTCTTACTACAGATGCTCAAGGGACCAATGTTAGTGGACCTTTATCTTTTTCAAAAGAACATCCTTTTCTTGAACATTTTCGTTTTACTCAAAAACACGCGGCACCTATTTTAGCTAAACAAACAATTCCTGGACCCAATATGATTTTTCTAGATTCACTGATTTTATCAAAAGAATACAACGAGAATCCTGTTTATACTTCTTTAGAAGCATTCAAAGAAGATTTAGTCAAGACATATCAAGATGCAATTCAAGCCTTCTATGATGCCGGTTGTCGTTACTTACAATTAGATGACACAAGCTGGGGTGGATTGTTTGATGACCGATTCCGTGAGATGATCAAGAATAATGGGTTGGATGCTGATCAATTACTAGATGATTTCCAAGAAGTAACCGAAAAAGCTTTAGCAAACAAACCTACTGACCTTGCAGTTACTTTCCATTTTTGTAAAGGTAATTTTCAATCACATTGGCTTTATAACGGCTCATATGAAACAATTGCAAAAAATTTATTTTCTATTGACGCATTTGATGGTTTCTTTTTAGAATACGATGATGAACGATCTGGAGGTTTTGAACCCTTGGCAGACTTGAAGGATCAACGTATCGTCCTAGGATTGGTTACGACTAAAAATGGGCTACTTGAAGAGTCATCAATCATTGAAAAACGAATCAAAGAAGCGTGCAAATTTGTTCCTTTAGATCAGATTTGTTTGTCCCCTCAATGCGGTTTTGCATCAACACATGAAGGAAATCACTTGACTGAGGACGATCAATGGAAGAAAATTAATCTTGTAAAAACGATTGCTAAAAATATTTGGCAAGATGCATAAAATAAAAAGGAGGCAACAACATGACAAAAATTAAAGAGATTCCATTTCGCTATGATCAGGTAGGTAGTTTTCTACGACCTGAAGCATTAAAAAAAACTAGAGAGCAATTTGGAAATAACACAATATCCGCAGAAAAATTAAAATATGTTGAAGATCAAGCCATTATTGAATTAATCAATAAGCAAGTGGAAAATGGCTTAAAAGCCGTAACGGATGGTGAATTTCGTCGCAGTTGGTGGCATTTAGATTTTCTCTGGGGCTTAAACGGTGTTGAGCAAGTAATTCCTGAGCACGGCTATCAATTTAATGAAGTGGAAACAAGAGCTGCTTCTTATCAAATTTCAGATAAGGTTACGTTCAATCCAAATCATCCATTTTTTGAGGCTTTTACTTTTCTGAATGAGCATACTCCAGAAGGAATTTTAGCTAAAACAACGATCCCTTCTCCCACGCTACTTTTTAACCGTAAAAGTGATACTTTTACCTATGAAAGTTACACAGATGAGAATGTCTTTATCGATGATTTGGCTAAGGCCTACCATCAAACGATTCTAAAATTCTACGATTTGGGTTGTCGCTATCTCCAACTGGATGATACTTCTTGGGGAATGTATACGGGTTTTATCGAAAATGCTAAAACCGAAGAAGAAATCAAACATTGGCAACAACAATGCGAGGCTGGCGTAACTGTAGTAAATCAATTGCTTAAAGATTTACCTGAGGATCTAACTATCACAATGCATGTTTGTCGAGGGAATTATAAATCTGACTGGGCGATTGCTGGTCCTTACGATCATGTTGCCGCTTATTTAGCGCAATTGAACATTGATGGCTATTTCTTAGAATATGATGATGATCGTTCGGGTGGATTTGAGCCATTAGCACAAATCTATAAAAACGGTCCTGCTAAAAAAGTAGTTCTTGGTTTAGTAACTTCTAAGTTTCCTAAATTGGAATCAGAAGATAGTTTAATAAAACGAATTACTGAGGCTACGTCCTTCATCCCTTTAGAAAATCTATGTCTTTCTCCTCAATGCGGATTCGCTTCTACTGAAGAAGGCAATTACTTAACAGAAGAGGAACAATGGGCCAAAGTAAGACTAGTGGTTGATACAGCTAAAGTAGTCTGGAAAGATGCTTAAATAAAAACAAGAAGCGGAGTATACTCTCGCTTCTTGTTTTTATTTTATCGATTGACTGAACGTGCCATTCGATTGATCGTATGACGCATTCCACGAATCGCTACGGACATTTCATAAATATTCTCAACTGGCGCAAGTCCACCATAACCAGCATCACCGATATGTTGAATGTCTACTCCGCAAATTTTATTGATCAATGCAATTTGGCGAATCGTTTCTTTGTTTGCACTTTCTTGACTAGTACCAATTGCTGACATTGTTAATAAATTATATTTTTTTGCAATTGCCACAGCTCCTTTCATATCTTCTTCTGCAAATCCTTGGACCGTTCCAACTGCTGGCAATAATAGAATATCTGCACCCGCTTTTGCATACGCTTCGACTGCTTCATTCGACACTACCGGCTCATCTGATCCTGCACTGTGCATTTTTCCAGCAATAATCAGGCCAGAGAAATTTTCTTTTGCGATTTTAACTGCTTTGGCAATTTCTAAATTGGTTACACCTGTCCCTGGATTTCCAGTTAAACAAATAAAATCGATGCCCATTTCTTCTGCTTTTTGAATCGTTTCTTTAGAACTTGTACGGCCACGACTTATGGCTAACTTGTCACTAAACATGGCCGATGATTCATCCACTGGTTCTAAATTTACCCCAATCGGACGTCCAACTAACTCTTTTAAAATAGGGATTGGATTGATTTTATTTTTTTCTGGATTCTGCCAATACGACATAACCTCTTCCATTGACATACCTGGAATCCCTTGTACGATTGGATTAAAACAGTCAAAAACATTTAATAAAATCAAATCTGCTCCAAATGCCGCAGCCACTTCTGCATTACTGATATCGCCAGCTTGAGGTGATGCTATAACGACATTTTCAGACAAAATCGTCCGACCTTCACTCGCCTTAATCGACTGTTTCAATTCCTCCGCTGTCATTTTTGCTACTTCACTGTAACTCGCACTGATTAATCTTTTTACCATATCCGTTCCCCCTTGTTGAAAAGCTACTCTTATTATACTAAAAAACATAGGAAAGCGCAGTCATTTGCTAAATAGATTCATCAATTTCACATTCTCAAGCTTTTATTTCCCACTTCCTTTATAAATAAAAAGAACTCCGTTATAATAGTATTATTATGTATATAGAATTGAGGGATGTTTATGTCATTTGATGGCGTATTTACTCATGCAATGGTCTCTGAATTGTCCGAGACTTTAGCCACAGGCCGAATTTCAAAAATTCATCAGCCTTATGAAAATGAAATTATTTTAGTTATCCGCACTAAAGGGAAAAATCATAAATTACTTTTATCGGCTCACCCAAGTTACGCTCGGGTTCAACTGACCGAAATCGCTTATGCTAATCCTGATACACCGCCAAATTTTGTTATGATGTTGCGAAAGTTTTTAGAAGGTGCCATTTTAGAACAGATTCATCAAATTGATAATGATCGAGTGATCCACTTTACTTTCACTAAAAGAGATGAACTTGGGGATCTACAAAATATCGTTCTTATCGTTGAATTGATGGGCAGACACAGTACGATTGTTTTGGTAAATAAAGAAAACGGGAAAATTTTAGATGCGATCAAACATATCGGTAGCTCTCAAAACAGTTACCGCTCTTTACTACCTGGTGTTGAATATATCGATCCACCAAAACAAGATCAGCAAAATCCATTCTTATCCACTAAAGAAAAAGTCTTTGAAATCCTTTCAAAAACAAATGAAATCAACGGGAAGTATTTACAAAGTCAATTTCAGGGTTTAGGAAAAGATACAGCTGACGAGATAGCTTTTCGTTTGAATGAACGTCCTAACGAAAAAATGCTCGTTTGGCAGTCATTTTGGACTTCTATTGAACATGAAATTGCACCAACTTTAACATTAACAGAGAAGAAAGAATTCTTTACCCCTCTTCCCTTTGCGTCTCTTGAAGGAAAACAAGAAAACTTTGTGAATCTTAGCGAATTACTAGATGCCTTTTATGGTGGAAAAGCTGAAAAAGACCGCGTTAAACAACAAGGTGGCGAGCTAATCCATAAAATTGAAAACGAACTAAAACGAAATCAAAGTAAAGTTGTAAAACTCCAACAAACATTAGCAGACACAGAACATGCAGAAAACTATCGTCGCGACGGTGAACTTTTAACAACATTTATGGCTCAAGTTCCAAAAGGGGCTGAATTCGTTGAACTGCCAAATTATTACGAAGAAGATCAGTTATTAAAAATAAAATTAAATCCAGCTCTTACACCAAATCAAAACGCGCAAAAATATTTTCAAAAATATCAAAAACTAAAAAATGCGGTCAAGGTTGTTCATGGTCAAATTGAACAAGCTAATCAGGAAATCAGCTATTTAGAATCTGTTCTATCACAATTAGAAATCGCAGGTCCGATGGATATCCAGATGATTCGTGAGGAATTGATCGAACAAGGATATGTCAAAAATCGCGGTGCTAAAAAACAGAAACAACCCAAAAAAAGCAAACCAGAAGAATTCTACTCAACAGACGGTAGCCTGATCCTTGTCGGCCGTAATAATCTACAAAATGATCAGCTGACGCTTAAAACAGCTAAAAAGACAGATATTTGGCTTCATGCAAAAGATATCCCTGGCTCTCATGTGATCATCAAAAATACCGATCCGTCTAACGAAACATTATTGGAAGCCGCTAATCTTGCCGCTTATTATTCTAAATATCGCTTATCTGCCCAAGTTCCAGTTGATTATGTTCAAGTAAAACACGTTCATAAACCCAATGGCGCTAAACCAGGATATGTCATTTATGAAAATCAAAAAACGATTTATGTTACACCAGATGAGCAATTAATTGAAACGCTAAAAACGAACACGCCTCATTAGGAGGTATGTTCGTTTTTTTAATCACGAGCAACCATCGCTCGTTTTACTAATTTGTTCGATACATCAGAAATAATGTCATTTGCTGAAACACCTTCCAACAAAGGTTTTTTAAGCGTCATATAAAAAATATATTTAGGGTCTTCCGTTGGTGTGATTGTAACAACCGAATGCAAATATTCTTGCGTTTGATAAATACCATTTTCAAAGAATTCTGCTGTCCCCGTTTTAGCAGAAACATTCAATCCTTCAATTGCATATTCTTTCCCCATGCCATATCTAGTATCTACTGTGACATCTTTCATATATTCCAAGACTTTCTTAGCTGTTTCACTTGAAATTGGTGTTCCTACTATTTCTGGTTCAGTAATTGTTTCTTCGCCAGTTGAAGAAACAACTTTACTGATGATATTAGGTTTTAACATCTTTCCACCGTTGGCAATAGCTGTATAAGCTTGTAACATTTGTAAGTGAGTCACAGAGATCCCTTGACCATAAGACGTCATTGCTCTGTCGACTGTTGTTTTATTCTGGATTTCTCCGGCAGCTTCACCAGCTAAACCAAAATTTGTACTTTGACCAAAACCAAATTTTTTAAGATATTCTTGCCACAAATCAGGCATTCGTTCTTGCAGTGTCACCATTCCAACATTACTTGACCATGCCAGACCCTGTCTAAACGTCATATTCCCGTCACCTACGCCGTTGTTCCAATCATTGATCTTTGTATCATCAACCTTGATACTCCCTGAGGCAAACTGTTCACTTTCGTTGAATTTATTTTCTTCGATCGCACTTGCTACCATCATACTTTTCATTGTTGAACCTGGTTCATAGACATCTTCTACAAGAATATTACTCCAGCGTGCAGTGTTAGGGTCATCTAACCCTTTTTTTGTATCTAATGCAAAAGATGGACGTTGAGAAGTTGCTAAGATATTCCCCGTTTTTGCTTCCATCAAAGTGGCAGTGATATGTTCTGGCTGATATTTTTGCGTTGCATTGTCTAATAGTTCTTCTAGATATGATTGTAGATTACTATCTAATGTTGTATAGACATCACTTCCATCAACACGTTTTTTTTCCTTCACACTTCCAGGTTTTACATCACCAAATGCCGAGTTTTTCTCATAACTACGAGAACCATTTTTACCAGATAATGTATCATCATAAGCCTCTTCGATTCCCATTACACCCTGTTCATTGCCTTTGTCGTCTTGATTAGTATAACCAATAAAGTAAGAGGCAAAATTGCCAACTTGATAGGCACGTTTTTTTTCTTCTCTAAAATAAATCCCTGAAATCTTTTTCTTATCTAGTTCTTCTTGTATATTTCGTTTCGTTTCAAAACTCAAATTTTTTCCATTTGTTCCAAATTCAACTGTTGTAACAGGCTCTCCTGCTTCATTTACACTAGGTTTTAATTGCTTTAATGTCATCTCTTTATCTATTTTTACATGCTTTTCAAAGATTTCGGCAATTGTCGCCCAATCTTTTTCCTGTACATAAAGTTTTTTACCTTCTAAATCAGTATAGTTTTCATCTAAAATAGCATATAGCGAAAATGCGCTCGAATCCTCGACTAATACATTGCCATCTTTATCAAAAATTGATCCTCGTTTCGCTTCCAGAGTCTCATGAACTTCATACAGCTCTTTTGTCTTTTCAGCAAGAGAAGTTCCGGCAACTTTACCTGTAAGCAAAATATATGAAAATCGGATTGTAAACAGCAAAAAAATCAAAATAGCCAAAAATAAAACAATGACGCCAACTCGTTTCCGATTTTTAGTTGTTGATAGGTTACGACTACTAATTATATCTTTTAATTTTTTCATTCTAGCTTATCTCCAAATTGAGTTTTTATATTCATCTCTGTTTAAAATTCTGGATTGATGCACAGTCTTTTAGAGAATGATCTCCTTTTATTTTACCTCTTTTGTGCACTGACTTTCTGCTTCTGATTCGCTTCTTAAAAAAAAATTAGAGTATTGAAATAACACATTTAACCTTTCAATTTAGGGTTTCTATAGTCGAGCCCCTCTTTTAAAAATAAGTCTTCATAATAATATTCTTTTTCTTTCAAAATTCGGATTTTTTTCTTCATTTTCGCGAGTTCCATCTCTGCATTTTCTCGTTGATTTGTAATTAGTTTTGAACGTTCTTCCATAGTAGAATTCCCAACTTCACAAAGGTCTACATAACGTTTAACTTCAGATAATCTCATTCCAGTTGTTCTTAAAGCTTGTACAATTCTTACCCAATCCAAATCTTCATTTGAAAATTGACGTACATTGTACTCATTTCTTATCACATGAGGAAATAGTCCTTGATTTTCATAAAAGCGTAAAGTGTGTGGAGAAATATCCATTTTTTGTGCTACTTCTTTAACTGTATACAATAGAATCCTCTTCTTTCTATTTGACTGAGTGTAACTCTCAAGGTTTATAGTTTCATTGTACCATGAGAAGGCACTTATAAATTAGGTGTCTTTAACAAAATTTTTAGGAGGAAAAAATATGACAAACAATGAAAAAGTCTGGTTCGTAACTGGAGCCTCGACAGGATTTGGAAAAGCACTCACGTTAAAATTACTAGAACACCATTATCGCGTGGTCGCTACTGCACGCAATCCTCAAGATGTTGAAAGTTATTTGACAAATGAAACGGATGTGTTGATAATCCCTTTGGACGTAACGAAAAAAGAACAAGTCAAACAAGCAGTAAGTCGCGCAATTGAATATTTCGGTCAAATCGATGTTCTAGTAAACAATGCTGGAATAGGTTATTTTTCTTCAATTGAAGAAGCGGATGAACAAGAAACGAGGAATCTTTTTGATATTAATTTCTTTGGGTTAGCTAGCGTTACAAGTGAAGTTTTACCTTTAATGAGAAAAGCGAATACTGGACATATTTTAAATATCTCTTCGGTTGGCGGTCTTGTTGCGTTCCCTGGTTTCGGTTATTATCATGCCAGTAAGTTTGCTGTTGAAGGCTACTCAGAATCACTTTATCAAGAAGTAATGCCTCTTGGAGTCCATGTAACGTTAATTGAACCTGGCGATTTTACAACTGATTTTGCTGGACGTTCTGCCAAAGAAAATACAACAACGATTTCAGATTATAATCAATCTGCGGGAAAAAGTATCCGTGGGCTTAGGCAATTGAGTGGACACCAGCCAGGTAATCCAGAATTAGCTGCTGAAGCAATGATTAAAATGACTGAAAGTTCAATGGAGCCACCTCTTAGATTACTATTAGGAAGTGATGCGTATAAACATGCAACCCAAAAGATTGATGCCTCTAAAACAAGTATTGAAACTTGGAAACAATTGACTCTGACGACGGATCACTGATGATTTAACTATTAAACTAAAAAATAAGAACATAACTCAACCTTCCCCTGAGTTATGTTCTTTATTATTTTATTTTTTTCTTGCCACGTGGACTTTCAATTGCTTGCCTTTGATCGTTCGTTCTTTCATTGCTTGAATAACCAGTTGGCCTTTTCCATTTAAAATATCAACGTATGTCACATTTTCTTGAATGGTAATAATCCCTATATCTTCTGATGTGATGCCTTCAATTTTTGAAATAGTTCCTACAAAATCAAGTGCTCTTAATTTCTTTTTCTTACCGCCATTGAAATAAACTTTTGTGATTTCTTCATTTACACGCTTAGCCTTTTGCTGCTTTGGTTTTTGCTTTGTTGTTATTTTCTTTTCAAACTCAGATTTATTTCTTGCTACTTGCTTAGCATTTGGTAAAGTGATCCGTGTCATTGTCAACTCACCAAATGATTCGATTTCTTTTTTTAATGACTCTTCTTTTGACGTTACAAATGTTAGCGCAAACCCTTCTTTGCCAGCACGTCCTGTTCTTCCTACACGGTGAATATAGCTTTCTTTTTCAAAAGGTACATCTAAATTAATGACATGCGTGATATTTTCGATATCAATACCACGGGCTGCAACATCTGTTGCCACGAGATAACGAAACTTACCTTTTCTAAAAGCATCCATTACTTCAAAACGGTCTTCTTGCATCATACCACCATGTAATTTACCAACTGGATATCCAGCTTTTACCAAGAAATCATATGTGTCATTGACTTTTTCTTGTGTGTTCCCGAAGATAATACATGTATCGGGGTTTTCAACGATCGTTACTGCCTCTAACGCAGCAAATTTATTTTCTTCTGTTACATCTAAAAAAGCATGCTGGATTTTAGGTGTTGTTTTTTCTGTCGCTTCGATTTTTACAACAACAGGTTCACGCAGATATGAGCTGCTCATTTTTTCAATTGTTTTTGGCATCGTCGCAGAAAACAGCATTGTGTTTTTAGCTTCAGGCAATGCTGCGATAATCTCTTTTACTTGCTCAATAAACCCCATATTCAGCATTTCATCAGCTTCATCAATCACTAAACAGTTGATTTTTTCAAGCGGGAGCGTTCCTTTTATTATATGATCTAGTACTCGACCAGGCGTTCCCACAACGATATGACTTTTTTGCTTTAATTCCGATTTTTGTTTAACGTACGAAGCTTTTCCATAAACTGCCGTTGCTTTTATCCGTTTATACCGGCCGATATTGATTAGATCTTCTTGCACTTGTTGTGCTAACTCTCTTGTTGGTTCTAAAACAAGGACTTGTGGTTTATTTTCTGCCCAGTCAACTTTTTCGCAAAGCGGGATACCAAAACTAGCTGTTTTCCCACTACCCGTCTGTGACTGAACTAAGACATCTTTTCCATCCAAAACAGCTGGAATCACAGCTTGTTGGACTGGTGTTGGTGTTTCATAGCCTAAATCTGAAATGGCATCTAGGATAACATCACTTATTGGATAGGTATTGAAGTTTGTTTTATTCATTGTTTCCCCATTCTTCTATTTTATCGATCAAAACATTTTACACACGGTTAAGATATCTTTTTGTGTGAATTGATTTGTAGTCTTAGTTATCAAAACTTTTTTAGACTCAATTCCTTATTATCCATGAAAACTCATTGAACTGCAAGAGGCTAGTTCATTCTCATAAATCAGGCTTTATTTAGTGAATCATTATTTTTCTAAAAAAAACAAGTTGTATAGTATACTACTATAGTGAACACAAACGATTGAGAGCAAAGAAGGTTTTTTCATGAAAGTTATAAAAAATTATGGATTTCTTATTATGATTTTGGTTATTATCAGCGAATTGACTTTACCTTGGATTTTCGCAAATTTTTATCCTGATTATAATCACATCACGATGTTAATCAGTGATTTTGGCGAAGATGGTAGCCCTGTCAAATCCGCCTTTAAAATTTGGCAGATCATTGATGGAGGCTTATTTCTTTTGGCTATCCCTAGTTTTTATGAACGATTCAAGCATACATCCAAACCACTTGCTAAATGGCTTAGTATTGTGATGGCTGGTTTTGCTATTGGTGATTGTCTTATTACTGGAATTTTTGATCGCTCAACCAATGCAAGCAAAATAAATGTTGAATCAATCATTCATGACTATTTATCAGGAGCAGGGTTTGTATCGCTTCTTATTGCTATATATCTTTTGATCAAGCTCTACAGAATAGAAAAAAAGCCTTTATTTGTTCAAACACTTATCATTATTTTTATCCTGTCCGTTTGCTTTATATTTTTATTTGCTGCGCCTAAAATTCCTATAGTCAATCAAGTAAATATCCCATATCGTGGGCTTTGGCAACGACTAAGTCTATTGTTTCTCTATTTACCTTTCTTTCTTGTAGCTTTAAAAAATCTGCATTGGAGAAAATGAAAAAATGAGGCTGAGACATAACTCTACGAGTCACCTCTCAGTCTCAAGGAATCCGGATAAACGGTGGGAGCAAAAGCAGCTTATTTCTCGGAGTTAAACCCTTCTGTCCCAACCTCATTTTTATTTTAACTCCTCTGTAACTCTCTACTTGACTCTTAGTTTAAAAAGTATCTACAAATAAGGTTTAGTAATCAAATCATCTGAAACTGATAATTTTTTAGGTGTTCCGCTAAACATTAATTGACCACCTTTTGCACCGCCTTCTGGTCCCATTTCGATGATCCAGTCTGCTTGCTTGATGATACTCAAATGATGTTCTAAAAGAATCAAGCTACTTCCTTCATCGACCATTTGATTAAACAGCCTCAACAATTGATCGATATCCGCTAAATGTAACCCATCTGTTGGTTCATCTAACAAATAAATCGTTCCCTTCTTATGAAGCTGATTCGCTAATTTCAAACGCTGCAATTCACCACCAGAAAGTGTGGTCAAAGACTGGTTCAATCTTAAATAACCTAAGCCAACTTCCATTAACGTTAATAATTCATTTTTGAAAGGCAGTTTAGAAAAGAAGTGGCCACTCTCGTTAACTGTCATTTCTAAAACATCGACAATGGTTTTGCCATTGTATGTGTACTTCAGTACCTCTGGATTATAACGTGTACCATGACAAACTTCACAAGTTGTCACGATGTCTTCCATAAAAGCCATATCCGAAATAATTACACCTTTGCCGCGACATCTTGGACAAGCTCCTTTTGAATTATAACTAAATAAAGCAGCACTCACGCTATTTTCTTTAGCAAACAGTTCACGGATTTTCCCAAAAATATCTAAATAAGTTAAAGGAGTAGAACGTAAATTGATTCCAATACTTTTTTGCGAAATGGCTACGATCTCTTGATTGTCTTCAATAGCTGTTTGACGGATGACCTCACCCAATGAAGATTTTCCTGAACCTGCAACACCGCAAATAACCGTCATGACATCCAATGGTATCTTCGCGGAAAAATCTTTTAGATTATGGCGATTGGCATTTTTTATATCCAAAAAGTTTTTTGGTTTACGTGTTTTCGTTTTAATTTGAATAGTAGTCTGAAGAGCCTCACTTGTAATTGTTTTGGTTTGAAGAAATTCAGAATAATCTCCAGCAAACTGAAGCTCACCACCGCCTTCACCTGCCCCAGGCCCCATATCAAGTATATATTCTGCTGATCGGATCAATTGAGGGTTATGTTCCACCAAAACCACTGTATTTCCTTTATTTTTCAAAGAAAGCAAAGCGTTATTGATTCGATCGATATCTTTAGGATGTAGGCCTGCGCTTGGCTCATCCAAAATATACATCATGTCATTGAGTGCGCTATTGATATACTTAGAGATTCTGATGCGTTGTGCTTCACCACCAGAGAGACTGCCAGTAGATCGAGCTAAAGTCAAATAACTTAAGCCAATATCAATTAAAGCCTTTAGACGTTTTTGAATTTCAGGTTTGACATCTACAGCTAATGGCTCATTGATTTTTTCAATAAAAGAAGTTAATTCATCCAGTGAAAACATCACTACATCCGCGATACTTTTACCTGAAATTTTACAGCTTCGTACTCGCTCATTTACCCGAGCTCCCAAACATGCAGGACAAGTTTCAACGGTTACAAATCGATCTAATTGCTTTTGATGTCTTTTTCCTTCATCTGATTGTAGGATACTCCTTCTCATCCGAGGGATCACTCCTTCAAATAGTGCAGTATGAGGCCATTTTTCTGGTGGACTTTTTAATTTTTGTTGTGGTGCATATAAAAATAATTCTAACTCCTCTTTCGAATAGTCTTTTATTTTCTTATTCAAATCAAATAGGCCGCTATCTGCGTAACGCTTCCAACGCCAAAATCCCGCATGAAAAGTCGGGAAGTCTATCGGACCTTCGTTTAAAGATTTATTGAAATCAACTAATTTATGAACATCAATAGTTGTCACGGTTCCAATACCATCGCACTCAGGACATTTGCCGTCAGGATGATTGAAGGAAAAAGTATCTGAATAGCCAACAAATGGTTTCCCTACTCTTGAAAAAAGCAGACGTAAAAAGGTATATATATCGGTGTATGTCCCTACTGTTGATCGAGAATTTGAAGACAATTTCTTTTGTTCGATCACAATCGCAACAGGTAAATTTTCAATGTTTTCAACAACTGGCCTGCCATATTTTGGTAGATATTTTTGCAAAAAGCTTGGAAATGTATCATTCAATTCTCTACGAGACTCTGCAGCCAATGTATCAAAAATCAAAGAAGACTTTCCAGAACCAGAGACTCCTGTAACCACGGTTAATTTATGTTTAGGTATTTGAGTTGTTACGTTTTTCAAGTTATTTTGTGTAGCGTTTTTTATGTTGATCCATTCTTTTTCCATATCGTTCCTCCTATTAGAGTGATGTATAGAATACAACTATTCGAATATTGATTGTAGCTTTTATAACTTATTATAGAACTATGTATGGTGTATGACTAATAAAAACTGATAAATTTTTTTATTTGTTGTGAAATCAAAAAAGGAACCGGGACATAACTCTATGAGTCACAACCCGGTCACTTGGAATCCAGATAAACGATGGAATCAGAAGGTTCGCCTGAAAAGACTTTTCTTGTTTCGCCGCATTCAATAAAATCTGTTTAAAAAACTTTTACAAAGTTATTTTTTATCTTCTTATTTTTAAAGTTTTTATTCAAGTATATTTGATTTTTAACGCCCTGTACGTTTTTTCTCAGACTCTGGGTAGCGATCACCAACAATTCGAATTTGCTCTAATGCTTGGGTAATCATTGCTCTTTCATCCGGACTAAATACTATATCGGATGCTGCAATATTTTCCAAAATCCGTTCTTTTTTTGTTGTTCCTGGAATTGGAACGATCCGCGGTTTTTGATCAAGTATCCAGGCAATCGCAAGTTGTGCTGTCGTGACACTTTTTGCATCTGCGATTTCCTTCATAAAATCAAGCAATACTTGATTGGCTTTCATCGCTGCTTGGGTGAATCTCGGTAATTCTCCTCGATTGTCATTTTCACTGAAATTGGTATTTTTATCTAAC
Organism: Enterococcus ureasiticus; assembly: GCF_001730285.1. Taxonomy (GTDB): domain Bacteria; phylum Bacillota; class Bacilli; order Lactobacillales; family Enterococcaceae; genus Enterococcus_L; species Enterococcus_L ureasiticus. The sequence goes on along the minus strand of NZ_MIJZ01000001.1, from coordinate 118,827 downwards.
TTTCCAGTGAGATACCCTCTTCCCAGAGGGCTATATGAAACAAAACCGATTTCCAGTTCTGTCAAAATAGGAAAAATCTCTTCTTCAACTTCTCGCCACCAAATAGAATATTCACTTTCAACTGCTGCTATTGGTTCTACCGCATGCGCTTTACGAATCGTTTGTGCTCCTGCTTCAGATAATCCCCAATGTAGAATTTTCCCTTCCTGTTTGAGTGTTTGGATCGTTAACGCCACTTCTTCGATTGGCGTGTTTGGATCGATTCGATGAATATAATAAAAATCGATATAATCTGTTTTTAAACGTTTTAAGGAGCCCTCTACAGAGGAGATAATTGATTGTGGACTGCTATCTGCTCGATTGTTTAACCCATCTATTTTGAATCCACCTTTTGTAGCGATCTGTACCTGGTTTCTTCTTCCAGTTAAAGCTTCTCCAACCAATTCTTCATTAGTATATGGACCATATACCTCTGCCGTATCAAACATTTTGATTCCTGCATCTACTGCTGCGTGAACAACTTCAATCATTTTATTTTTATCTTGTGCTGGCCCTCGGTGATAATTTAATCCCATACATCCAAAACCAATAGCTGACGTTTCTAAACCATTTTTACCAAGTTTTCTTTGTTCCATCTTGTGTCCCATCCTTTCAAATCATTCATTATTAAAGAAACTCTTATTCTATATGATTGATTTTACTTATTAGAGTCCACTATAAGTCAAGTATTATCTTTTCTAAAAAATGATACAGAGAAAAAACTAGGCAACATGTTCTATTGGCCTCTTAATCGAACTAATTTATCTACAAACATTTAGTCACCCATTACTATCAACTGACATTTTCTATTTCGCTTACGATTTTGATCGAAGTCAATAAAATAAACATACCCAACAGATCCGATTTGAAGTGCTGTATCTTTAACGATAAAGGTTTCACTTGATCCAAATAAAGAAGCACGAATATGAGCATCTCCATTTAAAATCGTACCGGGATCGCTTGGGTAATTAGGATCTTTTAGTCCCATTAAAAATTCAAGATGTTTGGGACCAGGATAACGATAATTCGTTTCTTCAGATAGTTCTCTTGGTATAATTTTATCTAGTATTCGATTTAGATCTACTTGTAAAAACTCATCTCCGTTGAAATCCAAATCGTGGACAAATTCTTCAAATATCACTGAACAAGTCGTATGAGGCGACTGAACCACGCATATCCCGTTTGTTATTTTACTTTCTTTAACAGCTTGCTTCACTTCTTCTGTAATATTGTGATAGCTTACGCGCTGTCCATTAGATAGTAACGCTAAATCCATCGTATAGGTCTTCATAGAATTTTACTCCTTTAGCTCTGCTCTGACTTTGACAACTTCTTCCACCATTTCTTCTAAGGTTTGTATCGGGTCTGCTGCACACACAATGCCGCTTGTCCCCCCTGTGCCATCAGCTCCAGACTTAATTGCTTTGCGGACATCTTTGACAGTGCTAATACCTGCCGCTTGTAAAACGAATGTATTTGGTGAAACAGATTTTACCGCCTGATTCGTTTCCTCCATATAGGTAAGATCACTGACTTTTCCAGTACCGATCAATTCAGTTGGTTCACAAACCATTACATCTGGTTTCAGTGTGGCAATCGCTTGGGCTTCGGCTATTGAATCAGCGCAAGCGATCACCGAAATCCCTAATTCTTCTGCTCGTTTCATGATAGTTACAAGTTGATTGATACTAACTGGATGTTCAGCATGATTTAAAAATGTTGCTTGAACACCAGCTTCAACAAGTCCTTCTGGTAAAATGTAACCCATTCCTGGTCCCACTGTTAAACTGTCCATATGTTGAACCGTAATGATCAAACGACTTGTTTCTTTGGCTATCCGATAAACGTCTACATACTGAACCGTGAAAAAAATATCGATATCGTATTTTTCAGCAAGTTCATCCGCCTTTTTTGCCATTTTCAGCGCTTTTTCTCCATATAAATATGCTTTTGGATTCACACAGAAAAATGGGGATCGAATCACTCTTTTTTTCAATTTAGTCACCTCTTTTATTTAGTAGAAAATACTTTGTAGTAATGTTCGAGTGTTTCTTCTATTGCCTGATTAGCATATTTCTTTAATTGAAAATAATCAGTAGGATTTTTTTGCTCTATCCTTTTCATTGCTGCAGTAATAAAATCAGTAAAAATGTTGATTTTACTAATACCTTCAGTCGCACATCGATGCAAGTTATCATCACCTGAAGAAGACCCACCATGCAATACGAGTGGTGTTTTCAACGTTTTTCGAAGTTCTGACAACTGTTCAAAACTAATTTTAGGTACACCTTTATAAAAACCATGTGCTGTTCCAATCGACACGGCTAAAGAGTCTACATTTGTCTGCTCAACAAAATTCACTGCATCCACAACTTCTGTATAAATAGAATCACTGTGATCATGATTTTCATAATTAACACCTGAACCTACAAAACCAATTTCTGCTTCAACTACTACGCCTCGTTCATGCGCATAATCAGCAATTGCTTTAGATCGACGTACATTTTCTTTAAATGAATCAAGTGACGCATCGATCATAACTGAGGTAAATCCTAAATCTATCGCTTGTTTTATAATCTTTTCATCTTGACCGTGATCTAAATGTAAGACCACTGGTACTGTTGCTTTCTTTGCTAGAAAGTTTCCGATCAAAGCTGCTTCTTCTAACGACATCATGTCCATATGCGCTTGAGCAAAAGCAAGAATCAACGGTTTGTTCATCCGTTCAGCAACCGATACATAGGCTCTTGCAGAATCTAAGTCAAAGAAATTAGCAGCTGGAATCGCAAATTTCCCTGCTTGAGTCTGTTTAAATAATTCTTTTGATGTAACTAACAACTTGATTCCCCCTATTCATTGATTTTAGCTTCAATTTCTTGATACATTTCTTCCATGCCGATTCCTGTAAGCAAGGGTAAGCCCATGATGATTTTGTCTTTTATTTTATCTGGAACCACCGTTGTACTAACAATAATATCGTAATCATCAATTCTATTCATTTCATCGGCAACTTTTGACTGGTATAATCGGACGTCATTTTCATAGCCTTTGTTCTTCAACCATTCCTTGACTTTATTCGTTACAATCGTTGATGTAGCAACACCTGTACCACACATAATCAACATTTTTTTCATTTTTCTTCTTCCCTTCAACTTATTTATTTTGCGTTGCTTGTTTTTTTGGTAATACCTTATTCACATAAATCATTCCTACTAAAACTACGATTCCGATAATTGCCAATCCACCCCAACTTAATATTTTTGTAAGCCCTACATACATCCAAGTAGTCCATAATCCGCCTTCAGCGAGGGCTGTAATACTAGAGTTACCTTGTAAATCAAAGTTAGCAGCTTTTGCTGACATTGTTACTAATGGCGCAACCCATGATGTGATATACAAAATACTTACCATGTAAATGGAGCCCGCTATAACAGTTCGAACAATATTCCCCGCAAATACTGCCGCCATTAAACAAACTAAAAATGGAATTGTCGCAAGATCACCGAAAGGTAACGTAGTATTCCCCGGTAAAATAACAGCTAATAAAATGGTGATCGGAACTAGCAATAAAGAAGACGATAAGACCGCTGGATGACCAACAGATAGCGCTGCGTCCATTCCGATATAGAGTTCTCTTCCTGGAAAACGTTTCTTAACAAACTCATTTGCAGCTTCTGATATTGGTGTTAATCCTTCCATCAAAAGTGCAACCATTTTCGGCATCAAAACCATTACTGCACCTGTTTTCACAGCTAATTGACCGACTCCAGCAACATCATAGCCTGCAAAAAGTCCAATCACTAAGCCAATTAGAAAACCCATTACAGTTGAATCCCCAAAAATACCAAAGCGATTTTGAATCGTCTCAGGATCTGCTTTCCAATTTTTAATCCCTGGAATTCGATCAAATAACCAGTTCATCGGGATCGCAAAAATAAAGCCTGGCGCTGCGGTACCATGAGGAAAGGTAATATTAGGAAACCCATAAAACTTTTTGACGATTGGTCCTAAAATATCTCCAAATAATAAAATCATCATCATATAAACAATTGTTGCCGCAATTCCTATCGCAAAATTTCCTGTTAATGCATAAACCAAGGATGCAATAAACGCACCATGCCAGAAATTCCAAATATCAACATTCAATGTTTTGGTTAACCCCAAAATAATCAGTACAACATTCAATAATACCCCGATTGGAATCGCCAAACTCCCTAAAACAGTTCCATATGAAATAGCTGCCGCAGCTGGCCAGCCAACATCGATCGTCGTCAAATTCAAACCGAATCGTTCAACCATTGCTTGTGCTGCTGGTCCTAAACTACTACTTAATAAATCGATCACTAAATTCAAGCCAACAAACCCCACACCGACCGTCAAAGCAGAAGTGAATGCTTTACTTGGTTTTGTCCCAAGAATCATTCCGAATACAAAAATCAAAATCGGTAACACGACAATTGCGCCCAAATCAACAAACCACTGTAATCCGTCTAACATCTTGTTTCCCCCATTTCTTTAAGCTAAACCAACATGATGAATAATCTGAATAAATTCTGTTTTCGTTTGACAATGATAAAGTTTTTCCATGGTATCTTGCTCCTGAATCATACTGATCAACTTTTGCAACATCTCTAATTGTTCGTGTGCCTCTTTCAATGCCAACATGAAAATCATACTTACCTTCACAGGTTTATCATTGGTACCCATTTCAAAAAATGTGACTGGTTCTTTCAATGACATGAAAGCTATTTGTGATTTTTTAACATACTCACTATCCGTATGAGGAATAGCGACGCCGATTGCATGTACAGGAAGACCTGTAGGAAATTTTTCTTCTCTTTCAATAATATGTTCATAAAAATCCTCTGTAATAAAATCTTTCGCACCCAATTTCTTCGTCAACCTCTGTAGTGCTTCATTTCTATCGTTTACTTCTACTTGAAATTCAGCAATCTTACTATCGAAATACATCTTTACCCTTCCCTCCTGCTCAAACAACGCATTAATTCTGCGACATTTTCACTTTGAATAAGTTCTTTCACTCGTTCTTGTGAATCAATCATGTCATATAAAACTGAAACTAAATCTTTCGCAATAGCCATATCTTTTTCTGCAATTGCAATCGTCACAATTAAGCGTACTGGGTTCATGCCCCATTGAATCGACTGTTTTGTTGTTATGAAAGATAGTCTTGTTTCTTTTACTGTATCTGGTGCACCATGTGGGATAGCTACTCCACTTACAATACTCGTGTTCCCTAGTTCTTCTCTTTGTAAAATCGACTCTTTGAACCCTTCATCCACTAAACCCAACTCATCATATTGTCTAATCAAGAAATCCAACACCTCTTCCTTTTTCTCAAAATCTAGATTTAAGAAAATTAATTTCTTTTCAAAAAAGGGTTCTAACGAAACTGTCTCGATTTCTTTTGAATACGTAAATGTCTTTTCGTTCTCACTAAGGGTAGATAGATAGGTTGCAATCATTGAAACTTCCTCTGCTATCGGCAACGCTGAAACATGTAAAACAGGAATTCCCTCTAATTCCAGTGGGATTGCGGCAATGATTAAATCGATATCATCTACTGGATTTGTTTTTAGTTGCTTTTCTGTGGCAATCTCCACAATGACACTCGCAGGTAAATTCTGTTTGATCCGATTAAAAATCAGCTCAGAGGTTGCCAAACCATTTCCGCAAACAATCAATACATGCTTAGTCAACTGGATTTTTTCAAAAGCAATCTGAAAATGAATCGTTAAAAAAGAGACTTCGTCCTCGTTTAAAAACAGATGATAATGCTTTTCAAAAACAATTGCTGCGTACTGCGTTAACATAAACATTGTTGTATATTGCTTTTTTATGTTTTCCTTTAATGGATTGCGTACATAAATGTCATTTTTAAGCCTATGAATCATTGGCATGATATGAGCAATCAAAGAATGGAATAATTGTTCATCTTCGTCCACTTTTACATTCAACAAATGTGCCATCTCATTGATCAATGCAGTGGTTATCTTTCGAATTTTCCCATCAATTTGCAGGTCGATTACACCAGGAACAACACCATGTGCTAACAATAATGAGCATAAATACTGAATATCATTTTTATAGAAAATACAATTCAGTTCCTGATTCAGTTCCTCAGAAAAATTTAACGCAACCATATACAGTTGCATCTTCTGTAAGTCCTTAAAAACAAACTCATTTTGTTCTTCCACATGATGATTTGCCTTGAGTCTAGTTAAAAAAATGATAAGTGAAAGCTTTAAAGAATAGACAAAGTAATCGTTCAAGGTTTTACCCGTTTGAAGCATTATTTTTTCAATAAACCCATTCACATGCTGAATAATCATTGGTTCAATGATTTCAGAAAAAAATAGCAAGTTATCTTTCTGTAACCTTTCAACTTGTGGGTGGTATTTTTTGCTGTAACTCACTAAATACTTTTTATAGACCTTCTGAATAGATGTTTCTCTTTCTAAACTATTTAATCTACGTTCTTTTAGTTCACGAAGCTCACTATTCTTTAAATAACGTAAAACTTCGTCCATATCTTTTTTGATTGACTGCTTACTGATCAAAAACCTTTCGGCATATTCGTCATATGTTATTTTTTCTTCAGTCAGGAGAATTGCCGAAATCATGACCAATTGTCTATAAGCTGGTGAAAAAACTTCATTTTCTAAAACTGTCACTTTTTCTTGGCTGAGTAACCCTTTTAGGCGCTCTTTTGCTTCTTTAGAACCAACTAAAAATAAACCTTTTCTTGGTACACGATCTACAGTCAAGTCGTTGATACTAAGGTATTTTTCAACGTTCTGCAAGTCGCTATAAATCGTTTTGTTTGAAACCGATAGCTGTTTACTGAAAAAATTTGTTGCTTGGTACTCTTTTTGAACCAAGAGCAAGCGAAGCAACTCGTTCTCTCGCTTTGTTAATATAATCATTTAACACACCTCCGGAAAGCGCTTTCCACAATTGAAGTATACGAATATTTAGTCGGATAGTAAATCATCTTCTGCTTCCACATTAATGTGGAAATCACTATTGCGATACACTTTGAAAATATTCGTAAAAAAAAAACGAGTCTGAGACATAACTCTACGAGTCACACCTCAGCCTCAAGGAATCCAAATAAACGGTGGGAGCAGAAGCAACTCCTTCTTATTTCTCGGAGTTAAACACTTCTGTCCCAACTTCTTTGTCTAATTATAGTTATTTTAAAATAAGACGTAGAATAAAGGACAAACCAAACCAACCAATCAAACTAATCCCGATTGCGATCACCCAACCTAAAATATTATGTTCCAAGGGTAAAGGCATATTCATGCCGAAAAATCCAGTTACAATCGTTGGTATTGTTAATAAAATAGAAAGAATCGTTAATATTTTCATCGTATCATTCAAATTATTATTCAAGATATTATTATATGTACCCGATAACTGTTGTAATACTTGAGCTGTCAATTGGGCCATTTCAACCAGTTGTCGTGCTTCAATCTGAGTATCTTCTAATTGTTCTTTTTCAATTTCATCTAATGTTCGAAAAATCGTATTTGTTTTTATTTGGTCCAACAAAACTGTATTTTGCTTTGTAGCAGATATAAAGTAAGCAACGCCAGTTTCTACATCTGATAGCGCTAATAAATTGGCTTTTGTCGTTTTCTCCTTCAGCATTGCATTGATATGATTTCTTTCTCGATCCATTTCTTCGATTACAGGGAAGAATTTATCTGTAATGATAAATAAACTAGAAAAAAGAAATTTAAAAAGTGAGACTTCTGAATTTTTTTCTAAATAATTTTCCATATGCTGAATAATATACTTGTTTTCACTATTCGTTATGGTCAAAAGACGTTTATCTTTAATCAAGAATGTCATCGGAATCGCTTCATAATGATTATTGCTCTTTCCTTTTCTAGGAACATTGTAAATTAATATGAATGTTTCCAATTCATTATCATACTCAATCCGTGCTCGTTCATTTTTATCCAATGCATAAGAGATAATCTCAGTATCAATATCGTATTTTTTATATAAATCTGAATCAGTTGCAACTTGGTCGGAGTTGATATTGATCCAAATGTTCTCGCTATTCCCAAATTTCTTTTCTGTTATCACAAAAAATCCTCCTCAATAAAAACTAGTCCCAGTACCTAGAAAATGTTATTTGTACTAGAAAAAGTGTAACTAATTCTCTTCTAAATTTTTTTCAGCTTTAGTAAGGTTCATCATTAGTTGTTTTTGTTCTTCTTTTGTCAAACCTTTACGAACTTTCTCATCCAACTGTTCAAAAATGAGGTTTACTTGATCAACTAATTGCTTCCCTTTCTCTGTAAGGAAGATATTTTTCTGTCGTTCATTATTTTTAGGAATTTCACGATAAACAAAATCCCGCTCTTCTAGACCCTTTAAAATATTCGTGACCGTTGCTTGTTTTTTTCCAAGATAATCCGCTACTTCTCTTTGAATTGTCCCTGGATGATGAAAAATGTAACTGAGACTACGCGCTTGTAAACTATTTAAATGCAGTTTTTTTAATCTTGATACTACATAATTTTGCTGTAACCTGCTTAGTAAATAAACTTTCTCTGCTAAACCATCTCGATTTGAAATCATCTTTATCACCTCTCGTTTGATAGTTTAATCCAAAACACTTTATTTTACAACTGTTTTATTTAAATCTATATTGGATTCATCAGCAATAGTCCGATTCTGTTGACAGAAAAAGATCCTTGATTTGTCTATATAATCAAGGATCTTACCTATTTTATTGCTTTATTCGCTTTATAAAGTAATATAATTCACATGGAAAATTGATTTATATCCTCACTTTTAATCTTTCCATTCGGGAAATGACAGGCCATCGATAAAACTGGTGTAAATATGGTCATCTTCCGTTTCTTCTCCAGCAATCAGTTGAATGATTTTTTCAGCTGCCAACATCCCCCAGCGGTGTTTAGAGTATGAAATCGTTGCTAATTTTGGCTGAACAAACGCACTGATATCAATATTATCAAAACCAATCAAACGAATATCCTTACCAATTTCATAAGGTGTTTCTTTAAAATATTTATAAATACCAATCGCCATTTCATCATTCAATGCAAAAATATCTATAGGAAATTTAGGTTCTTTTTCCATGATTTCCTTAGCCGCTCGATATCCTGAAGGTTCTGTAAAATCTCCTGAAATAATCTCATAGTCAATAGCAAAACGCTCTAATTCTTTGATACTAGCATTTAATCGTTCCTGGCTATCATAGCTTTTTTTAGGTCCAGACACTAAAAATATTTTTTGCGTTTGTCTAGCGACAGCTTTTTCGATTGCTAACGTTGCGCCACCTTTATTATCTAATAAAACTTTACGCACGTTTTCATGTGTGATCAAACGGTCTAAAATCACTAAAAAATGCCCTCGATCTGCATATTGTTCGATTTCTTTATTCTTGAACGTCCAATCTAATACAATTGCACCATCGATCATTCGTTCGGGAATAAACAAATGCGATTTATTCCCGCTGCAAACAATCATTTCATAGTTTTGAGCTTCTAGCCCTTTTTTTATACCGTCCAATAATTCACCATAAAAACTTCCACCATAATCAGCAAGATATACACCAATTATATTGGTTTGCTGCCTTTTTAGAGTACGAGCAGCCATGTTAGGAACATAGTCCAATTCCTCTGCAATTGCTTGGATTCTTGCTCGAGTTGCTTCGGTGACTTTTGGACTGCCATTTAACGCATAAGAAACAGTTGAAATCGACACCCCTGCTTTTTTTGCAATTTCTTTAATCCCTACCATGTACGCTCATCTCCTAACAAAAAATATCTAGTTGGTTTTCTTTCTTATCTAAGCAAGTAATAAGTTCGCCTAAGGAAACAATATAACCGCCTTGACGATAAAGATTTTCTTCTCGTTTAATAGACAGCTCTGTTCCGTTTGCTATCACAGCTTCTTTTTGACTACCCAAATGAAATATAATTTGGACGTCTTTGTCAGCAATTTGATACTGCATTGTCAAGCCATCTAATTCTTTCGGTAAAACTGGATCAAGAATCATATTTTCTTTATCTTCCCGAATCCCTAAAACATTGCTCAACAGTTGATTCATGTAAATTCCTGGACCACTCGAATAAATCCGCCAACCACCTTTAACACCAACACTGCCATCTTTTAGTTTACCAAAATTTTCTTGCGCATCATATCTAGTTTTAAAATCACCATCAGAACTACTAAAATAAACATTGGCTTGACGGATTTCGGCATTTTCGACATGGGCTTTTATTTGAATCGGATTAATAATGTTCAGGGCTCGCCACGTTTCATCGGCTTTGCCAAGTTTAGCCATTGCTTCTGTGAAACGAATGTGAGCATGAACATACTGCAAACCAATTTCACGACCGAAATTAGCTGATTGTTCTGCACGTTTAAAGTTTGTACTGACACCGCCCTTATAGGTTGCTGGTCGATTCATCAAACGAACACCGTCAGGAAATTGTAAGTGCTCTTTAATAATATCATAATGATGTTTGGCTTGTTCTGCTGTTAATAATTCAGCGATCATGCTGCGTGTCATTGGCAGTAAACGATATTGGATACCTGTTTTTTTATCTGTTGGATGAATCATAAATTCCACATGCTCCGTATCTTCCATATAAACAAAACCAGGAATCGTTTCACTCGCTAAAATATACTTTTCAAAGTCTTTTTTGATATTGGCGGCTAATTCATGTAAATGCTCACCATATGCAGTATCTACTTCCATTAGTAAGTTGGATAATTTATTCACGATTTGATACGTTAGTGCAACCGTCCAGCTACTTGCCATATATTTTTTCAACTTATTATCATAGGGTTGTAACGTATCATCCCAATCGCCGTCGCTATAACAAGACAAATACGTTCCTTCTAAAAAGTTGTTTTCAATAAATTGAATTTCTTTTTTCACATGCTCAAATAATGTGTGTGTCTCTGTTGTTTTTAAGAAGGTTGTCCGATCTGTATACGGAATTTTTTCCTCTAAAATACTGAAATCTTTTGTTTTAGCTAAATAGTCAGCCACAATCTTCATTGGCCAAACGATCACATCGCCATGGCTTTCATCGGCTTTTTGCTTTTCATAACGATCAAACATGAACCACTGCGGCCAATTGCCATCATCTTCAAATTGATTTGCATAAACATTTTTAATAATCGAATGGACAACTTCTGGTCGATTAACAGCAAAGAAAAACTCTGTTGGTCCTTGTGAAACATCTCTTGTTCCCCATGCAGCACCGCCATATTGCTCTAAGCCGTGAGGAGAAAGATAATGCACCAACATATTATGTGTATACCAGCGCGACAAGATATTTATTGAGTCAACTTCTTCCGATTCATGTGCTAACTGGAAATTATTTAATAGTTCGTTTACAAAACCTAAAAATTGCTCATTTTCTTTTTCATATGTGGTAGTGACCGTCTGAAACGGTTCTCCAGTCAAACTACCTTGGATAGACATAGAAAATTCGGTTTGTTCTTCAATCACAAAAGTAGTCAAAATTTCTGCAGACTTAGTAGATAAAAACAAACGTTCATCAGTTATTTCAAACGGTTTATCTAGTGAAAAATAATAGCTTAAATCAGGATATTCTTCATGAATCACAGACTCTGACGAAGCCTTTACCGTTACCAATTCGTTCACTTTAGTCACTTCATAAGTAGGCTCTTCTTCTTCAGCATTCATCACCAATTGATTGGTTACAGCAAATGTATATTTCAAGCCTTGCTTACTTATCACTTCTGTTCGGATTTCTTTAGTATCACACAACGTAAACGTTCTCACCGTAAGTATATCATTGTCTAATTTATAATACCATGTAGCGGAGTATAATCCCATTACAAATGCAGAAGGCATGGTCAATATACGCCATTTTTCTGCTTCTTTGATATAAATTCTTTGTCCAGATTGTTTCATGATATTTAAGGAATTACGGCTATTACTCATTAATTTGTTCATGGTTGTGTTGCCTAAAACGATTTGTGAATTGAAAAGACCATACATATAAACGGTTGTGCTTAATACCGGATGTTCTACATCTAGCTCTCTTCCGCTTAATAAAATATGCCCATGTGCTCTTTCCATTGCAACTTCTTTTTCTTTCAAAACCACATGATGGTAATCATCGGTAAAGAAAGAAGCCACTTTGCCATCGATTGTTTCGACTAGATTTTGATTAGGAAATAATTTGTCACGTTCTTTATCTGTTAAAGTTTTACCGGTAATTGGTTTCCCTAGTTTTTTTTCACTAGTCGTTTCTTGCTCGTCAATTTGCTCGAATCTCAATGCATCATACTCGTTTTGGACATCTGCTTTCGAAATAAGTGGCTCTTGAATAACTGTTCTTTGATCGTCTATTGCTGCTCCATAAAAAATGATTTTTGTCTCTTTCTCAGTTACTTCGTAGGTTCTAGTCTGTAAAGCGATGTAGGCAAATTCGTATTGATACACTTCGTTTGCTAAACATGCTTGTTTCAGAGCTTTGGCTTGATTTGTCTCTTTATACTCACGACCAAAAAATTGATAACCATCCGTAGAAAAAGCAACCAAAGGGTTCAAACTTCCTTGTTCAATCACTGGAAACTTTCCTTCTTGCGGCTGATTTTGTCGAGAAGAAATAATGATTGCTTCTTTTTCTTTCGAGACATGATGATCCACATATTGTGACATATACGCTTCATTTGATCGAACAGCACCTTTTGTCGCATTACCGATATCTTGACCAGAAATGACATCGATTTTCTGTCCAGAACCTGTCAATGTCACCTGCCAAAACCAACTACCTGTTTCAGATAGTTTAAAATCAACCTGGTAAGATACGCCTAAAAAGTTACCAGTCCAAGTTGCTTGTTCTTTGCCAATTTGGAATTTACTGGCTGAATTTGATCCGATCATGGGTATACTCTGAATGTCATTTTCATCGCAAACTCTTAAATAGAGCTGATTACAACTTCCATCCAATGCATTTCCATTCAGTTGGTTGATCATTATATTTCCATGCATGATTTCATAAAGATCGCCTGTTTTTAAAAATGAGACTGATGTCCCACCGTTTTCAATTGTTCGTTTTTGATGCGTCATCTCACTCTTCCTATCTATTTCAATAATTTGAACGTTTTTGTTATGACATCTCTACTGTTTGAACCAATCATTACATCAAAAGTTCCAGCATCACTAGTAAGAGCTTGGTCACTATGAACATAACGCAAAAGTTCTTCTGTAATCGTAAATTGAACATTCTTTTTTTCATGTGCTTGTAACGTTACTTTTTCAAACCCTTTTAATTCCTTAACTGGACGAACTACTTCACCAATTTGATCTCGAATATATAATTGAACCGTTTCCTCACCAGAAATATCTGATTGGTTTTCTACAGTAATCGAAACTGTAATTGTTTCATCTGGTTTCATTTCATTTGAGCTTAATTTAAAGTCAGTACAGGCAAATTCGCTATAACTTAAACCAAAACCAAAGGGATATTTTGCAAAATTTGAAACATCTAAATACTTAGTCTCATATTTTTCTTCTGATCCTGGTTTGTACGGTCTGCCTGTATTGTCGTAATTATAATAAACGGGTACTTGTCCCACCGTTTCTGGGAACGACATGCTTAAACGAGCACTTGGATTATATTCTCCATATAGAATATCGGCTAATGCTGCTCCACCTTCTGTTCCTGGGAACCACGCCTCAATGATGGCTTTTGCTGAATCGATTCCTTGAAGATCTAATGGACGACCATTATATAAAGTCACAATGATATTGTCATTTACTGCTTGAATAGCATCGAATAAATCTAGTTGTGCTTGTGGTAAGCGAATGTCACTACGACTTGACGCTTCCCCACTCATCCAGTCTTCTTCACCAAGAGCTAAGACAACTTTATCCGCTTCTTTGGCTAAAGCTACCGCTTCTTCGATGGCAGCTTGACTCGGTTTAAAATAGTCAAACGCTTCTTTTCCAATCACATACTCTGCGTTAAGTTGTTCAACACCTTGTGCTAAAGAAATCGCTTCGTCTTTTTTGCCTTGCCAAGACCAAACGCCGATTACATCATGAGAATCAGCAGCAGGTCCCACAATTGCTACTTTCTCTTGTTTCGATAATGGTAAAATATTCTCGTTTTTTAACAAGACGATTGATTTTCTCGCAATATCTCTCGCAATAGCACGATGCTCTTTTGATAAAACAACCTCTTTTTCTAATGTCACATCGGCTCCTCTATGGGGATTTTCAAATAAACCTAAGTCATTTTTCAGTGTAAGAATCCGCAGAACAGCTTCATCTAATATCGATTCAGCAACAATATTTTCTTCGATCAGTTCTTTTAAGTTTTCGGTATAACACGTTGTCATCATTTCAATATCAACGCCGGCTTTGATTGCAAGTTCAGCGGCTTGTTTTTTATCTGCTGCTACTCCATGAGGAATCAACTCGATGACCGCTCCCCAATCGGAAATGACTACTCCATCAAAACCGAACTCTTTTCTCAACACATCTCTAAATAACCATTTATTCCCAGTTGCTGGAACGCCATCCACCGTGTTAAAAGAGGTCATGACTAATTTTGCGCCAGCATCAAGTGCTGCTTTATAACCAGGTAAATAACTATCTCGCAGTTGTCTTTCGGACATATTGACTGTGTTGTAATCGCGGCCTCCTATTGCTGCACCATAAGCCGCAAAATGTTTGACACAAGCCGCTACACGGAAGAAGTCATTTTTCAGATCATCACCTTGGTAGCCTTTAACGAATGCTTCGGCAAATCGACTATTTAAAAAAGGATCTTCCCCAGTTGATTCCATCACACGACCCCATCGTGGATCACGAACCAGATCGACCATAGGTGAAAATGTCACGTGTAAACCTGATACAGCCGCTTCTTTCGCTGAAATTTCAGCAACCTTTTTAGCTGCTTCAACATCCCATGAACTACCCAAACCAAGCGGAATTGGAAAAATCGTACGGAAGCCATGAATAATATCCGCCATTAAAATAGTTGGAATGCCTAATCGGTTGTTTTCCATATAAGCATTTTGTACTCGGATGGCCTCTTTTGCACCTGAAATTCCAAGCGTTGTCCCAGCGTTATTAATATCTTCATGCGTTAAACCAAGATTCGTCATTGGTCCTGTTTTCTCTTCTGCCTTTTCAGAATAAAATTCTGCAGCTAATTGAAGTAATTGACCCACTTTTTCATCTAATGTCATTTGCTCCAGTAAGTCCGTTAATTGCTTTTGCTCCATGTTTATAGTCACCTTTTCTTTTATTATTTTATTCCAGAAACGTTAAATCCCTGTAAAATGTATTTTTGGAAAATCGAGAATACGATCAAAATTGGAATAACCATAAATGTCGCTCCCGCCATTTGTAAAGCATAATTGGAACCATGCTGTCCTTGTAAAAGTTGTAAGCCAACAGATAATGTATAATATTTTTCATCATTCGCGATGATCAATGGCCATAAGAATGAGTTCCAACCGCCGATAAAGGTCAAAATCCCTTGAACTGCTAAAATTGGGCGACTCACTGGTAAAATAATCTTAAAAAAGATATACCATTCACTGGCTCCATCAAGTCTTGCAGCTTCAAGCATTTCATTTGAAATAGTATTCATAAATTGCCGGAATAGAAAAATTCCAAATGCACCAGCTAGCCCAGGCAAAACGATCCCAATCAAGGTATTCGTCAAACCAACCGAGTTCAACAATAAATACACTGGAATCATCGTTACTTGGCCTGGAATCATCATTGTGGCTAATACCATCAGAAAAAGTCCGTTTTTCCCTTTGAAATCAAATTTAGCAAAACCATAGCCTGCCATGGCGTTTAACAACAATCCGACAAATGAACATGCTGTGATGATCAACGTATTTTTAAGATAGGTTCCAAAATTCAATCTGAAAAATAACTCTTTAAAATTATCGAATGTCGCATCCTTTGGAAATAAGCTAGGCACGATTTGATTGATTTCCGCATTGGTTTTAAATGAAGAAAAAATCATCCAAAGAAATGGGAAAAAAGTCATGATTCCAAGAACGCCTAAGAGGATACCGATAAAAAGCTTAAAGCTCATTTGCGCATTTTTATGTGAATTCATCTCGTTCTCTCCTTTTATCCTTCATTTTCTTTTTGTTTTGTTTGGATTTTCATTTGGATACTTGTTACGATAATAATCGCGATGAATAAGATCACAGAGCCTGCTGCTGCATATCCAAATTTATTGTATTGGAAGCCTCTTTGGTAAATAAATAACGCAACGGATAACGTACTATCTAACGGACCGCCTTTGGTCATAACGAATGGTTCATCGAAGAATTGGAACCAGCCGATCAAGGTCGTGACCGTTACGAAGAAAATTGAAAATTTCAATAATGGTATCGTGATTTTTAAAATTTGTTGCCATTTATTTGCCCCATCGATTTCAGCTGCTTCATAATATTCTTTTGGAATCCCTTGAATCGCGGCTAAAAAGATCAACATATTCAAGCCAATTGCTTTCCAAACTGCTATGATAATTAACGAAATTTTCGATGTACTTGGATCGGTAAGCCACATAATCGGCCCAACGTTTAGATACGATAATAAATGGTTTAATAAGCCAATTGTTGGATTATATAAATACATCCAGACAACAGATACAGCTACCGTATTTGTAATTGAAGGGCTATAGAACACTAAACGCATAAACGAGAAAAATTTATTTTCCCCAAAATTGATCATAATAGCTAACGCTAATGAAGAAATAATGACGAGTGGCACACCGATAACAACATAATAAGCAGTATTGAACATCGCTTGCCCAAAGACTTTATCATTAAAAA
Organism: Enterococcus ureasiticus; assembly: GCF_001730285.1. Taxonomy (GTDB): domain Bacteria; phylum Bacillota; class Bacilli; order Lactobacillales; family Enterococcaceae; genus Enterococcus_L; species Enterococcus_L ureasiticus. Next base: position 101,919 of record NZ_MIJZ01000001.1, on the reverse strand, counting down.
TATTTAAATAATTGTCTAAGCCAACAAAATTGATCCGAGAAAAATCGGCTAACCCTGCTAAACTCATATCTGTAAAACTGATGGTTACAGCGATAAAAATCGGTATGATTGAAAAAACCACTAATAATGCAACGGCTGGAGCAATAAAAAAATAAGGTGATTTTGATTTTTTCATGGTTTCGTTCCTCCTTACAAATCAATAAAAGGAACAAAAGACAAGTTTACATTTACCATTCACTAGCTGCATGATCGATAACATATTCTAGCCTTTTGTTCCTTCACTCCTTAAGATTATTTAATCAAGCTTTCCGTTTGCTCATTTAGCTCATCCATTGCGTCCTGAAGATTTTTTCCGCTCACAACGACTTGTTCCCATTGCTTCATAAAGTTTTGAGAGATTTCATCCCATTGTTTTAATAATGGCATCGGTTGTGATTCGTTTAGTTGTTCTCCAAATACTGAAATCAATGGGTCATTTTTGAATACATCTGAATTCCATGATTCTTTATTGGTTGGAAGTGAATTCGTACTTTCAAAAAACTTGGTTTGATTTTCAGGTTTTGAAAGATATTCAATCAATTTCATCCCATCATCTTTTTTCTTAGAACTACTAAAGACTGCTAAATTGGCTCCGCCAGTCACAGACATATTGTTCACAGGTCCTTTCGGTAATTCAGCCACACCCCATTTTCCATCGATATCAGGTGCTGAATCTTTAATGACATTGATCATCCATGGACCACTGATAAACATTGGCACAACACCTTCACCACCAAAACTTTGCCCAATCTCTAACCCTAAATCTGTTTTTGGTGCAGAACCATCTTGCACTAACTTATCTAAGAATTTTAAAGCATCTACCATTTCAGGTTGATTAAATAGTGGCTTATTCTCTTTATCAAATAATTTCGAACCGTTTTGACGAGCGAACATAAAACCAAATGTTGGCTCTTTTAGTTCTACACCAAAGCCATATTTATTATCACCGCGAGCTGCTAGTTTTTTCGCTGCATCTGCCAATTCATCCCATGTTTTAGGTGCTTCTTTGAAGCCAACACTTTCTAACAAATCTTTTCTATAATATAATCCGCGGGTTTCTGTGTACCATGGGACTGCATAGGTTTGACCGTCAAATTGCGTTGTTGCAACAGAACCGTCAAAGAAATTATCGGATTTCATGACATCACTTTTCTTTACATCATCCGTTATATCCAACAACGCACCGGCATCAACAAATTCACTCATATAGGTGGTACCCATTTGTACAACATCTGGACCTTCTTTAGAAGCTACTGCAGTTAGTAATTTATCTCTTGAAGTAGACCACGGAATACTTTGGATTTTAACTTTGATTCCTGATTCCTTCGTAAATTCATCTACAATTGGCTTGATTCCCTGATCGCCATCACCCATATACCAAAATGTTAGTTCACCTGAAGCGCTTTCTTTATTTCCCGAAGAACATGCTGCCATGATACCTACCGTTGCAAATAAAGTTGTTCCTAATAAGCAAATCTTTTTCCATGATTTCATACTTCCACTCCTCAATATTTTTAGTGAAACGTTTCTATAAAAATGATTATATTACTGGTTTCGAATTAAAGCAAGCGTTTTCTTATCCTTTTAGACTAAAAAACACTAACATTCATAACGGATATAATCGAAACGTTTCACCGAATGCTCGATATATATACTTTCTGCGGTAAAAAAACACTATTAAAATTTATTCAAAAATAAATAGAAAAAATCCTGATTATAAGTTTTTTCAACTTACTTAATCAAGATTTTAGCTAATTTGAACTATTCACCTAAAATAGAAATTATTTGTGAAGAATAAATTTCTTTACATCTTCAGCTGCAACATTCTTATTTTCTCCTAAAAATAATTGATGCCTGCCATTTTCATATATTTTCAAAGAAACTTTTGCCTTACTAGCTTTCGCAAGATAATATGCGCTTTTATAGTATGTCGTTTCATCCTGTCTATTTTGTAGAATAAGCATTTTTTTATCCGTTGTTGATGGGATTCCTTTTTTCATTTTTTTCTTTGTATTTTGAAGTAATGACAAAAATTGGTAGCAGGAACGGATTGATGCTGTTTTGGCTGAACTAAAATAATAATCTAATTTTTCTTGTTTTTTAAAAACTACACCTTGCACAAGATCTTGGATAATCACATGAGCATTATAAAGATAGATTGGTGTACTACATAAAATAAGCTGATCTACTGACTCTCTCTCTGATACTTGGATTGTCAATAAGCCACCCATTGAAAAACCAATACACGTGATATGTGTATACTGCTCTTCAAGTTCGTCTAATTTATGATTAACATCTGCTAACCATTGGTCTGACGTGGCTCTTGAAAAATTTTGTTTATTTCCATCATGTCCAGTTAATTGGATCCAAAATGAAGAAAGATCACTTTGTTTTAAGTATTCATGTAAATAAAGAATCTCTTTCTCATTGCCACCAAACCCATGAATAATCAATATCGCTCTTTTTTCCATTTTGCCCTACTTTCCTTTAAATAAATGAGATTCATAAAAAACAATCCTCTCATACTAATATAACAAAAAGACCAAAAATTTCTTTTGATCTTTTTGCTTTACTTTATCATTTTACCTTAGTTTAACTTAATTGTTCTTCGTTTTTTTATTAAATTTAATAAAAATTTAGCATTCAACTAGTATGAACAAATCCCAATTTATCTATAAAACCAAGATAACACTGACTTTATCAATCAAATACCAATCGATATAGCTGCCGTTGATTTTTCCGTCGATAGACATCAGAATATGTCAAATAAATTTTGGTCTTTTCATATTTTTATTTATTCCCTAGTTTCTAGCTTTCATTTTTTTCGTTAGAATACTGAGCATCGTACTCAAAGATAACAGAGTCATTATAATCCCTTCTGCAATAAAAATATCAGTATTTTCTTTCGAAGGAAGCATATTTCCTAATATAGAAATTGAAATCGGGGCAAAAGCTGCACCAATATTAAAGCCTATTAAAAGTAAAGAAGTACTTTTTTCTGAGTTCCCTCCTCCATCCTGATTTACCTCATTAAATAAATACGGAATAAATGTACGGAAGGAAAAACCACACAAAGTAACAGCAAATGAAATTGACACTAAATTATGGGAAAAGGCAATCATAAACATCGATATGCCAAGAACAAAAAAAGAAATCGGTAATGTCCAGCTTTTCGTTATTGTAACGATCGACCCAAATAATGCACCTGCAGTCATGGCGCCTAATCCTACCAATGCGATTAAATTACTACCATCTGTTGCATTTCCAAAATCTTTTTCAATTAATAATGAAGTGATTTTCACGGTGACTGACATATAAATAGTTACAACCAAAATCAACAAAGCGATGTAGCCATACGTTGAAGGATTAATTTTTTGATTCTTTGACTCTCTCTTATTTTCCTCACCTTCAAGTGAAACATCTGGAACAAACTGTGAAAACAGAAATAAAATCGGTAAGGCTAACAAATACGCTAAAAATGAATTATGCCAATTCATTACCAGCAATTGACCAACTGTAAATGTAATGACCATCCCGCCAATTCCTTCAAACGCACTTTGAAAACCGATCACGGATGACAGTTCTTTTCCTTGATACATTTTTGCAGCTAGAGAAAAAAGGAGTGGATTAAATAATCCAATTCCGATACCAAATAGGATTCTACTGAAAAAAATAAGCCAAAAGGACTGTACAAATACTGGAAGAATTCCTGCACCTAAAACAATTCCTATCCCGAGTTGAACAGAACGCTTATAGCCAAATTTTCTAGCAAAAATATGGCTAAATGGTACTGTTAAGATGATAAATAAAGAAGGAATCGTGGTGATTAATTCAATCAAAGTAGGATTGATTGCAGGATAAGCGATCATGATCGCTGGAATATTCGCAGCAATGGCTCCACCTGATACGACGAGTAATGAAACAGACAGTAACGAAAGTTTTGTTAGTTTATTCACTGAGTGGTCTCCCTTTTAAGATACGCAAAAATTGTTTTTATTCACCAAAAATTTCTTTTGCCAATGCAAAGGCTGACCATGCTTTTGGCCAACCTGTATAAAAAGCTAAATGAGTGATCAATTCCACCATTTCTTCCTTAGTTACACCATTTTGTTTGGCCATTTTCATATGCGCTTCTAATTGTGGTACACCTTGGGTTAGTAAGCTTGAGCATGTAATCAAGCTGCGGTCACGTGGCGAAAGTTGTTCTTCTCTTGACCAAACTTCTCCGAATAGAATATCATCATTCAATTCCGCAAATTTAGGAGCAAAAGCACCAAGTTGATCTCTTCCTGCTGTTTGTTTTTTCATTAGGTAGGACTCCCATCTTTTATTCATTTTTATAATTGACTATATAATTCATCTGAAACAGGCTCTAACCATTCTGGTGTGCCGGCAGTGATGGCTAGATGTTCAAACCAGCTATCTTTTGCGGCACCGTGCCAATGTTTTACACCATCATGAGTTACGACCACATCCCCAGCAGTTAAAAATTGTACTGGTTTCCCTTCTTCTTGATACCAACCTTCACCACCAGTTACTAATAACAGTTGAAATCCATTATGGTGGATATGCCAATTGTTGCGACAACCAGGTTCAAATGTAACATTTCCGACTCCGACATTGACCTCAGGATCTGCTACTAAATTCTTTAAATAACTTTGACCGATGAAATATTTCGCAAATTCCTCATTCTTTTCTCCTACAGGGAAAATTACACCGTTTTTTACTTCTTCAAATTTTACCATTTTTTATTTCCCCTCTACTTTCATCTATTTATCCGCGTTTTTATTTATGTCCAACAATCACATGAGGAATATAAGGTTCTTCTAAAAACTGCACTTCTTCTTCAGTCAAAATTAAATCCAAAGCAGGAATCGCATTCGTCAAATGACTTTCTTTTGTGGCCCCAATAATCGGCGCCACAACTGGTCCTTTTTGGAGCAACCACGCAAGTGCAACTTGTACACGTTCCACCCCACGCTTTTCAGCAATTTCAGCAACTCTTTCAACGATAATGCGATCTTGATCAGCTGTATTATCATATTTTGACATCGCTGTTTTATCTGTTTCAAAACGCTTAGTTTGTGCGCTCCAATCACGCGTTAAACGACCTGATGCTAATGGACTATACGGTGTAACTGCAATTTTTTGATCTTCACATAAAGGCAGCATTTCTCTTTCTTCTTCACGATATAATAAATTCAAATGATTTTGCATTGAAACGAATTTTGTCCAGCCATTTTTCTCAGCCACTGCCTGTGCTTTTGCAAACTGCCACGCAAACATGGCTGAAGCGCCAATATAACGAACTTTCCCAGATTTCACAACATCATGCAAAGCTTCCATAGTCTCTTCGATTGGTGTATTGTAATCCCAACGATGGATAATATATAAATCAACATAATCCATACCTAAACGTTCTAAACTAGCATCAATTTGATGAAAAATTTCTTTTCTTGATAAACCACCGCTATTTGGAACGTCTTTTTTCATCGTAGTAAATAATTTGGTTGCAACGACGATTTCATCACGATTCGCATACTCATTCAGTGCTTTTCCAAGAATCCGTTCACTTGCACCATACGAATACACATTAGCTGTATCGAAGAAATTAATTCCTAAATCTAGCGCTTTTTTGATTACTTTTTTGCTTTCCTCTTCTTCTAAGACCCATTCATGAAAACCACTGTTAGGATCACCAAAACCCATTGCGCCTAGACAGATTCTCGAAACTTCCATTCCTGTATTGCCAAATTTTACATAGTTCATTGAAATTCCTCCTTGTAATGAATTACTTTTTTTATTGCTAAACATAGTTTACCTCTTAAAGTGAACTCTAAGTCAAGTATTAGAGTAAAAAAAATCTGAAACATGATCCCCTTCATAAAAAAATAGAAGTAGAATATGATTCAGAAATTAATTATCTTAATCGTTTAATATATCAGAAATCCAATGACCAAATTCACACGTTAAATGCAACTGATGCTGTTTAATCATGTAGTTTGGCAAAATACTGGGAAATTTAACTAATGCTTTAAAACGAAAGCCATTTTCTTCTTTTTTTTACTTGATGACGAACACCCCCAATAATGGTGCCATTTTCCAAGCGAGCTGAGCCAGCTGCTTGAACCTTGTAACCAGTAGTTAACGTCGATTTTAACCCTTCTTCATCGCCATAATGTGCAAAAAATCGTGTAGGTAATGGGGATCCACCTGTGACTTCAATAACTTCTTGAATGGTTGGTGCAATACTTTGCAAAACATAATGATCTGGGTTTGACCCGAGATTCATTGCTAAATGAGCTTGACTATTTTCCATCATGATTGCTGTAATTCGTTGCATTACCTCATAAAGGCTCCAAATCGCTATTTGGGACAAAAATTTCTGTAATACTAAATTTTCTCTTCCCTCGTGAAACTTTCGTTGCGATAACAGAGCCAAAATTGCCCAGTGCTGATTTTTTCTTTAAAAGATCACGAAGATGATTAAGCCCTAAACCCATTTTAATTCTTACGATTTCGTTTTGCATTGCTTCGACATTTTTTTGCTTAGTCCATACCTCAAATGATGAATCATCTAAATTATCTGCAATCTTTTTTAAAAATTTATGTGCTGTGATCAAACGTTTGTATTCCCATTCAATCACTTTTTCGGATGGAACAACCATTCCATCAATTTCAAAAATCATTTTATCTATTTTAATCAGTGGTATTCTCCTATCTAAATCTGACAATTAAACAATTATCCGATTTATTTTCTTCTGTCAATTTTTATTATTCCTCTATAACAGGTTTAACCTGTAGCTCAACGTCTCTATTCCTCCTACAGTTAGTCTAATTAACTATAGTCAAGAACATATAAATATGAACTTCTTGCAATCTATAAAAAAGCTGCAACACATCCACTATAAGAGATATGTTACAACTTCAATTTGTAGATGTTTATTATTTTATGAAAAATCCTACAATGCTTATAAAGAATACTTAAAGTTTAGACATTAATTTATCCAAAACAACAATGATTCACGATAAACGGTAAGTCTCCACACTCTCTTAAAGTAGTATCTTTAAACATTTTCTTATTCTTATAGGTTAGTTTTCTTTATACGCTCTAACCGTATTTGAAATAGAAGCGATACTATAAAGAAGCGAATCTTCATACTCACTATCTACATTGGTATCCAAAATATCGTTAAACATCTCTTCATATTCAGCAATCGATAATACTTTGCGGTCAGCCAATTGCGTTTGATGAAGATCCGTAAGCAATTGCGCTTGATACCCTTCAACAAGTGTACCACTAAAAAATTCTGCGACCGTACCAGAACCATAACTAAATAATCCAATTAATTCCCCAGCATTTAATTGACCATTTTCCAATAACGAAATCAAACCCAAATACAAAGAACCTGTATACAAATTACCAACTTGTCGACTATAGAGAATACTTGCTTCATATTTCGTTAAAATACGTTCTTGTGCTTCTGATGACTCGTCTTCCAAAGCGGCCAATAAGGCCTTTTTCCCCATTTTTGTATAAGGAATGTGGAATGCCAACGCATGAAAATCAGCAATCGATTTATTATAGCAGTGTTGATATTCTTTCCAAACTTTTTGAAAGGCTTGGATGTATGTTTCGTTAGATAATTGTCCATCAACCATTGGATAATCATGTCCCACTGGTCGCCAAAAATCATAGATGTCCTGCGTTAAAGCTACACTATCATCATTTAATTGTAAAATTCTCGGATCAGCTGAAACCAGCATAGCAACCGCTCCAGCTCCTTGTGTGGGTTCGCCGCCAGAAGCTAAGCCATATTTAGCAATATCAGAAGCCACAACTAACACTTTGCTTTCCGGATGCGTTTTAATATGAGCTACAGCATATTGCAAGGCAGCAGTTCCTGCATAGCAAGCTTCTTTTATTTCAAACGCACGGGCAAAAGATTGAATCCCTAGCAAACGGTGTAAAACCACTGCAGATGCCTTTGATTCATCAATACCAGATTCTGTTCCTACGATCACCATGTCAATTTGCTTTTTATCTTTATCCGTTAAAATATTTTTTGCGGCATTCGCAGCAAAGGTCACGATATCCTGTGTTTTTTTATTAACAGCCATTTTGTCTTGTCCAATACCAATATGAAATTTATTTGGATCTACCTCTCTTGCTAAAGCTAAATCGGTCATATCTACATAATATGGTGGGACAAAAAAACTAATTTTATCTATGCCAACGTTCATTTTATATCTCCTCTATTATTATTCTCATCATTACATACTATAATTTATCATATAATCAAGTAAGATTGGTAGAAAAAAGGATATTTTAAAATTTGTTAAAGAATTTCAGAAGTTTTTTTATTATGATTTATAGAGTATTCTTTTTTCACAAACCATGGTATATTTCATATTGGAGGTGACGTCGTGGAAATCGTAATTATCGACGCCTTGAGAACCCCTATAGGCAAGTATCGAGGACAATTAAAATCATTATCGGCAGTTGAGCTAGGAACGGCTGTTACAAAAGAGTTACTTACAAGAAATACAAAAGCGGCAGAACATATAAAACAAGTAGTTTTCGGAAATGTATTACAAGCAGGAAATGGACAAAATCCTGCACGACAAATTGCAATAAACAGTGGATTAGGCTTTGAAGTCCCCGCTTTTACTGTAAATGAAGTTTGCGGATCAGGCATGAAAGCAATCAGCTTAGCCAAACAAGCCATTCAATTAGGGCAAGCTGACGTTATTATAGCTGGCGGAACAGAAAGTATGACAACTGCTCCTGCCATCACATACAAAGAAGAGGATACTTATTCCAGACCTGCGCCAACTATGATGGTAGACGGTTTAACAGATGCATTTAGCGGTAAAGCGATGGGCTTAACAGCAGAAAATGTTGCTGAACAGTTTAATATTACACGAGAAATGCAGGATACCTTTGCGGCGCATTCACAAATGAAAGCTGCAAAAGCTCAAGCCGAAGGAAAGTTTGTGAAAGAAATCGTTCCTTTATTCATCGATGATACTGTTTTTAAGCACGATGAAGGCGTTAGAAAAGATACAACGGTAGAAAAATTAAGCACACTTAAAACAGTTTTCAAAGAAAACGGCTCTGTCACAGCAGGAAATGCATCAACAATCAACGACGCTGCTTCGGCAATGATACTAGCTTCAAAATCATTCGCAGATAAACATCAGATTCCTTATCTCGCTATTGTAAAAGATGTTACTGAAATCGGGATTGATCCAAGCATAATGGGGATTTCACCAATCAAGGCAATTCAATCTTTATTACAACGTAACGATCTTAATATTGAAGACATTGATTTATTTGAAATCAATGAAGCTTTCGCTGCATCATCTATTGTCGTTCAAAATGAATTGAAGATACCAGAAGAAAAACTCAATATTTGGGGCGGCGGCATTAGTTTAGGCCATCCAATTGGTGCTTCTGGAACTCGAATCGTAGCGACTTTAGCACACCAATTAGAAGACACAAATAGTCAATACGGAGTGGCTTCTCTATGTGTTGGTGGAGGCCTTGGATTGGCCCTGCTTATTGAGCGACCGAAAAAAGAAACAGCAGATAAAAAGTTTTATCAACTGTCAAAAGAGGAACGCTTAACTTTTTTACAAGAAACAGGTACTCTTTCTATGGAGAACAGACAAGAGTTAGAAAAAATATCTCTAGACGAGGATATCGCGAATCATTTAATTGAAAATCAAATCAGTGAAATGGCTTTACCAATGGGAATTGTTCCTGATATTTTAGTAAATAATAAAAGCTACCAAGTTCCTATGGCGACTGAGGAACCTTCTGTAATAGCTGCATGTAGTAATGGCGCCAAAATGATTCGAAGGTCTGGCAGTATTCAAAGTGAATTATCAGAAGGACTTCTACGAGGTCAAATTGTTTTTATGAATGTTACAGATCCCGCGCTAATCGAAGAAAAAATCAACCAGTCTTCAGAAAAAATTTTTGTTCAAGCAGAAAAAAGTTACCCCTCTATTGTGAAACGTGGTGGTGGCTTAAAAAGAATCCAAGTTCGTCACTTTCCAGAGGACAATACCTATTTATCAGTGGATTTACTGGTCGATACTAAAGATGCGATGGGCGCCAATATTCTCAATTCAATTTTAGAAGGTGTCGCTGATTTATTCCGTCAATGGTTTGATGATGAAATTCTGTTTAGTATCTTAAGTAATTACGCAACGGAATCTTTAGTAAAAGCAACATGTTACGTTTCGTTTGCTAGTTTAAGTAAAACAGGTGATTTCGAGTCTGGAAAATTAGTTGCAGAAAAAATTGCTGCAGCTTCTCAACTTGCTCAGATAGACCCCTATCGTGCTACTACACACAATAAAGGCATTATGAATGGGATAGAAGCTGTGGTTTTAGCAACTGGAAATGATACACGTGCAGTTGCAGCAGCAGCTCATGCTTATGCTGCTGTTGGTAGTTATCACGGTTTAAGTCAATGGGAACTTGTCGAAGATGGCTTGAAAGGCATTATTGAATTACCTTTGGCTATCGGAACAGTTGGCGGTGCAATTCGTGTTTTACCCAAAGCTCAGGCTGCTTTAGAAATTTTAAATGTAACCGATGCAAAAGAATTGGCGGAAGTAATTGCAGCTGTTGGTTTAGCACAAAATTTAGCTGCTTTGCGAGCGTTAGTCTCAGAAGGTATTCAACAAGGTCATATGTCATTACAAGCTCGTTCTTTGGCTATGTCGATCGGTGCAAAAGGTGCAGAGATAGAAATCATTGCGGATAAATTAAAATCTGGACTGATGAATCAAGAACAAGCCTTAGCATTTTTATTAGAATTGAGAGAATAGTATTTTGCCTTGATATAGATAATATAATGAAACTGCATGAGTAGTTGCTTGTTCAAAAGCTACTACTTATGCAGTTTTCTATTCACACTTCGTTATCTTTGTAATTGAACTGCCAAGTAAATTTATATAGACAATGTTGTTGATATAATTATTGTGATTAATTCAATATTTTTGCTAATATTCATTTCAAGCTGTTACAATTATTTTCGAGGTGAAAATAGTGATCTTATCAATAATTTTCTTTATATTGGGTATTTTATCATTATTCAAATACAGAACAACAGGAGAAAAACTTTATTTATATATCGCTTTGTCTTACTTTGTTTTCTCACTCATCATCGGATTTATTTTGCACTATCTTTTTGTTTAAGAACTATAAAACTTAACTGGTTTAGCAGATACAAATGAAGAATTGCTGAAATGATGTAATTTCATGTTGTGGCAAAAAAATAAAACCCCTTGATAATCAAGGGGTTTATTGTTAATAAATAACAAGTTTTTAACGACGGATTTCTTTAATACGAGCTGCTTTACCGTGTAATGCACGTAAGTAATAAAGTTTCGCACGACGAACTTTACCATAACGAACTACTTCGATTTGAGCAACACGTGGTGTGTGTAATGGGAATGTACGTTCCACACCAACACCGTTAGAAATTTTACGTACTGTATAAGTTTCGCTGATACCAGCGCCGCGGCGTCCGATAACAACTCCTTCAAATAATTGGATACGTTCGCGTGTTCCTTCGACTACTTTCGCATGTACGCGAACAGTATCTCCAGGACGAAAAGCAGGGATATCCGTACGTAATTGATCTTGTGTTAATTCTTGAATTAATGGATTCATTCTTTTTTCTCCTCATTCCAAACATTCATATGGCCTCTGCCACAGCGGAATATCGTAATAGTTGAGCGCTTTGCACTCACTGAAATAGTTTAACATAGCTCTTCGTTGCTGTAAAGGGATTTTTCTTTAAAGGCATCTTATTTTCTAATGATCTGCTATCTTTTCTTCTTCAATGATTTCAGTAAGGAATTTTTTCATTTCGTCATCAAGTTCAAGAGTTTCCAGCATATCAGGGCGTCTTAAATAAGTTCTACGTAAAGATTCTTTCAACTGCCATTCTGCAATCAATTTATGATTTCCATTTGTCAAAACCTCTGGCACACTCATTCCCTTAAATTCAGCAGGGCGTGTATATTGCGGATGTTCCAACAATCCTGTTGAGTGCGAGTCGGTTTGCGCAGATAGTTTATTCCCTAACACATCAGGAAGTAACCGAACCGTTGCATCGATCATAACCATTGCACCTAATTCTCCACCAGTCAAAACGTAGTCGCCTAATGAAACTTCATCCGTAACTAAAGAACGAATACGCTCATCGTATCCCTCATAATGACCGCAAATAAAAACTAGGTGCTCTTCTTCAGAAAATTCTTCCGCCATTTTTTGGTCAAACCGTTTACCTGCCGGGTCCAGTAAAATCACACGTTTTTTCGTTTCTGGTGATGCTTCTTCAATTCTTCGTAAGTTATCATAAATTGGCTGAACTTTTAATAACATTCCTGCCCCGCCACCATAAGGATAATCATCAACCGACTGATGCTTATTATCAGAATGATCACGGAAATTTGAAACATTGATTTCTAATAAATTTTTTTCTACAGCTTTCCCAATGATCGATTCTCCCATTGGACCTTCAAACATTCTTGGAAAAAGTGTCAATACATCAATTTTCATCGTCAATCAAACCTTCTGGAATTTCTACACGAACGATGCCTTCTTCTAAATCAATCGACTTAACAACCGATTCGATATAGGGAATCAATGCATCTTTTTTCTTGGGTCTTTGAACAACCCAGACATCATTTGCCCCTGGTGAAAGAATTTCTTTGATCTTACCAAGTTCTTCATTGTTTTCGTCGATAACAGTCAACCCAATGATTTCGTGATAATAAAATTCATCTCCTGGTAAATCCTTTAAGCCTTCTTTTGACACTTTCAAAATTCCATCACGGTATTTTTCGACATCGTTGATTGAAAAATGATCTTCAAACGTGACAATATCAAAATTTTTATGTTTTCGATGCGTTTTGATCGTTAATTCGATTGGCGCTTTTTTTTCTTGAAATAATGTCAAAACTGATCCCTTTTTATAGCGTAGTTCTGGAAAATCCGTTTGAGAAATTATTCGCAATTCACCTTTTAAGCCTTGAGTATTGACGATTTTTCCAACATTTAAATATTCAGTCACTTAAAACCCTCATTTCAAAATTTTAGTCTTTTTCATTCTACCATTTCTGTAGAACGAATTCTATTATATATACGTAAAAAGAAAGCCATTCAACTAAGAATCGCTTTCTTTTTCTGTTTTAAGCATTTACCCCTGTTAAAGTTCCATAAATCAAGAATAGGTTCAATGCGGTCAATACAATCGCGATAATCCAAGCTAAAACTTTCACCCACATCGGATTAGCGAATCGACCCATAATTTTTTTATCACTTGTGTACATTGTTAAAGGAATAATTGAAATTGGTAATGCGATACTTAAAAATACTTGGGTGTACAACAACAAATCCTCTACCGCTGATTCTCTTCCACCATAAAGAATCACACAAATAATTACTGGTACAATCGCAATCAAACGTGTCACGACCCGACGCATCCACAGTGGCATTTTCAAATGAATAAACCCTTCCATAACAATTTGTCCTGAAAGTGTTCCAGTGATCGTTGAGTTCTGACCTGAAGCAAGTAACGCTACCGCAAACAGAATACTTAAAACTGGACTTGCAATATTCCCAACGATATCAGGGTTTTTCAATGCGTCAAACAAATCCACAAACTTACCAAGATCACTATTCGTTCCATAAAACAAAGCACCACCCAAAATCAGCAACAAGCAATTAACAATAAAGGCAATAGTCAATTGAATATTGGAATCCCAAATCGTAAAACGAATGGCTTTCGCCTTTTCCTTATCATCATTACGATCGAATTTTCTTGCTTGGGCAATCGATGAATGCAAGTATAAATTATGAGGCATAACCGTTGCCCCAACGATTCCTAATGCTAAAAACAGCATTGATTTGTCAGTCGCAATTCTCGTATCTGGAATAAAACCGCGAAGTACTTCACCAATATTTGGATCCGCTAGTGCTACTTCATACGCAAAAACAAAAAAGATTACTGCAATCAAACAAGCCACGATAGCTTCAATTTTTCTAAAACCCAGTTTCGTTAACAGTAATAACAATAGAACATCAAAAGTTGTAATCAATACACCAATCAATAATGGGAAACCAAACAATAATTGTAACGCAACTGCACCACCGATTACCTCCGCAATATCTGTTGCCATGATTGCAAGTTCAGTAATGATCCATAGAACAAAGCCTGTTTTTTTACTTGTATGTTCTCTAGTCGCCTGAGCCAAATCTCTTCCTGTCACAATCCCTAATTTAGCCGCCATGCTCTGAAGTAACATAGCAATCAAACTTGATAATAAGATAACACTCAGTAAAGCATATTTATATTCTGCACCACCAGCAATCGATGTGATCCAATTTCCTGGGTCCATGTAACCAACTGCTACAAGGGCCCCTGGCCCACTATAAGCCATCAATGTTCGCCAAAAACTAGCATTTTTCGGTACATCAACCGTATTATTGATTTCTTCTAAACTAGGACCATTTGCATATTCCAACAACTTTTCTGCTTCATTTTTCTCTTCTTTCATATTGATCCTTCTTCCAACTATAAATCATCAGGTTTATATTATTATATTTTTAGGTGCACCATAATCCTTAAAACAATTATAATCCTCTCATTGTTTCTTGTAAATAGGAAACACTCGGTTATTTTTTTATTTAGGGCTAAAGTAGGATGTTTTTGGCACAAGTTCTTTGTATAATAATCGTAACAAGTTGGTTCTTACAACTTTGTTCGTGAAATTTCATAAATAACAATGGTAAAATTATGACAAGGCTTTTATACTAGAGGTAGTTATTAATAAGGAGATGAAGGATATGAGCATCGCGCTTTCAAGAAAAATTATTAACATTATTTCAATCGTAGGAATTATCGCAACGATTGCTGTGACGATTTATTTTGTACGATTAGGTGTTTTTAAAGATATTAATGCTTTGAGAGGATTAGTCGGTGACTCTGTTATTTTAGGTCCTATACTATTTATGCTGATTCAGATCATTCAAGTAGTGATTCCAATTATCCCCGGTGGCGTTAGTTGTGCTGCAGGTGTTCTGATATTTGGCCCTTTTGCTGGATTTATCTATAATTATGTAGGGATCGCAATTGGTTCTGTGATTATTTTCATTTTAGGTCGCCAATATGGAAAACCTTTTATTCTAAGTTTAGTTAGTGACAAGACCTACAATAAATATATCGGTTGGTTGGATAATGAAAAACGTTTTGAACGTCTCTTCGCTTTAGCTATTTTTCTACCAATTGCACCAGATGATGCACTTTGTTTAATGGCTGGTTTAACTAAAATGTCCTTAAAGAAATTTACATTGATCATTATCTTAGCAAAACCTGTTTCAATCTTCTTGTATAGTTTAGCCTTGATTTATGGTGGAACATTCTTAAACGGTTTACTAGGCTTTTAGAGCTTAAAAATATATAATGGAAACACGGTTGGGATAGGATGCAACAGTATCCTATCTTCTTTTATTTTAGTTTTGTAGGGGTGGATAAAATAATGAAATACATAAAAAATAGTTTTAAAAATATGGTTGATTTTTTTGCAGGTACTTCGGCATATTTTCGTGATGTCTTATTGATGCATGGTTTTATGCTGTTTGTACTACTCCCTCTTTTGGCCAATTCGACGCGTTTTATCTTAAAACAAGGGAAAATCAACTACCTATCTTATGATACAATTCCAATCATCTTTGCTAAACATCCTGGCGTATTGATCGCATTGATCATTGTATTGTTGGCAATTGTAATTGCGGTCTTCTTTGAATTTACTTTTTTACTTTTGAGCATTTTCTTCATAAAGAAAAAAGAACCGATCTCTCTAACGAATTTGCTTAAAGGAACGATTCTTCAACTTAAAAAAATTCGATTTAGCACGATTCTTTTTTTCCTATTCTATTTTTTCTTAGTGTTACCGCTTAGTGGTCTAGGTTTTAATTCGGATTTATTGTCAAAAATAAAAATTCCAGCATTTATTATGGACTTTATCTTCGCCAATCGTGTAACGATTATTGCTTTAGTCGTTTTGGGTTACTTACTTTTCTTCTACCTTTCTATTCGTTTGATTTTTGCATTGCCTGAAATGATTTTACGAGATGTTCCCTTTCGCCAAGCGATTAAAGAAAGCTGGCGCTCAACCAAAAATCACTTCTTTAGAATCTTAGGCCAATTTATTGTAATCGGTGGGAGTATTCTTTTAGTTTTTGTGATTAGCTATACGGTGATACTAAGCGCCCAAGCGATTATTGAAACGGCGATTCCTAGTTATGCTTTAGTTAGTGCAGTGATTGCTATGACGCTATTACAATTTATTTTACTTCTTAATATTGTTTTTTCTACCGTCGGAATTTTTTATATCACGATCGATTACATGAATGATGAAGGCTTTTTACCTGAGCTACCACAATGGTATTTCGATCAGCCAAAACAACCAAGAAAAGAATGGACCGCTTTTAAAATCGGATTATTTGCTTTTACCGCAGCTATTCTTGGAATTGGTGTCGGTACTTATAATACGAATTATTTAAGTAATCCATCTGTCACAGAACCTCTAACGATTTCTCATAGAGGTGTCGACGCAGCAAATGGTGTCCAAAACACGTTACCTGCTCTGGAAAAAACAAGTTTAGAACATCCTACATACGTAGAGATGGATATACAAGAAACTAAGGACAAGCAATTTGTTGTCATGCACGATTTCAATCTAAAAAAACTTACAGGTGTTAATAAAAGACCAAATCAGCTGACTTTAGATGAATTGACCCAGTTAACTGCTAAAGAAAATGGTATGGAAGCGAAAGTTTGCTCTTTTGATGAGTATCTCGAAAAAGCCAAAAAATTACAGCAAAAATTGCTGATCGAAATCAAAACAACCCCACAAGATAGCCCTGATTTAGTGAAACGATTTACCGAAAAATATCGGAATGTTATCTTATCTGAAAAGCATATTCTTCACACGTTGACCTTTGATACAGCAACACAGTTAAAGGAAGAAGAACCTAAGTTTTACGTTGGCTATATTCTGCCATTTAACATTGTAGGGCCGCCTGTTGCAAATGTCGATTTCTTTACAATGGAATATACAACCTTAAATCGGAATTTTATAAACGCTGCTCATAATGATGGGAAAAAAGTCTATGCTTGGACTGTTAATGATGAAGATACAATGACACGGATGATGTTTTATGGTGTGGATGGTATTGTTACAGATGAATTAAAATTACTGAATGAAACCATCAAAACTGATTTAGATGAGCTTACCTATTCAGATAAACTATTCCATTTCGTTATTGGGATTGGTTAACGTAGCACAAAAAATAGAGTGACGTAAACAATTATCTGTTTTACGTCACTCTATTTTTTATTTTGCGTTCATTCGTGTTTTACCTTCTTGGCACATATACAGAAGTGGACAAATATCACATTTAGGATTTCGTGCTAAACAGTGATATCGACCGAAAAAAATCATTGTATGGTGAGTTTTCACCCATAATTCTTTAGGGATTTTTCTCATCAATGTTTGTTCGACTTCCATTACATTTGCGTCTAATTTACAAATTCGTAAACGTTTTGACACACGCTCAACATGAGTATCCACTGCGATAGCTGGTTCGCCAAAAGCATCCCCCATTACCACATTAGCCGTTTTACGGCCAACACCAGGTAAAGAAACTAACTCTTCACGCGTTTCGGGTACTTTTCCATTAAACTGATCCAGTAATTGTGCAGCACACGCTTTAATATTCTTTGCCTTATTTCGATACAAACCAATCGTTTTAATTTTCTGAATGATATCTTCTATTGGAGCCACGGCAAGTGCCTCAGGTGTTGGATACGCAGCAAATAATGCAGGGGTTGCTTTATTCACAGAAACATCCGTTGCTTGAGCACTTAAAATAACAGCGATCAATAATTGAAAGGGGCTTTTATGGGTAAGTTCACATGCAGCTTCTGGGAACATATCATACATGATTTCTATTGCTTCCATTGTTTTCTCTTTAGAAAGCATTTATCTACCTCCTACTCACTATCTTCTGGATTAAGCCAATTGTGTAAAGTAACCTTAGGAATTGGCTCGTTTTTGTCACCTTGTTGCTCGATTTCTTTTTGGATCAGTGCCTGTTTTCGACGTTTTTGATCTTCCGCTACTTGCTCTTTCGTCGTAATATTTTTACGCTCCCAAGCAAGCAAGATTCGATCGATATACTTTAAACTATAGGCTTGATTTAGCACAGCTTCCCTTAAAGCCAGTCGAATAAGTTCAGGTTGATAGTGATCTGTTTCCAACCACTGACCAATCATCTCCAGCTCGATTGGCGATAATTGGCGACCAAACTCTTTTTCAAAACCTTGATAAAGCTGTTTAATTGTTTCTTCTGACGTCACTTCTTTTTGTTTTTCTGTCTGCTTTTGTTGTAAAAGATCAATTTTTTCAAAAATCGGTAGTAAATCATACGTATCTATCATTTGACCTTGATCATTTTGTTTGGTTTCAATAATCAAAAAGCCACGTGAAACGAGTTGATTCATTAATTTATAAATAACATCGATGGGTTTTCCCATCATTTGACTGATTTCAGCTAAATCTGGAAATAAATCACCTTTTGCTTGGGAACGGAACAACTGTAGCCAAAATAAAAATTCTTCGTCTGTTAAACCAATTTTTTGGTAGTTCTCAATGACTAAATTGGAGACAGTCGTTTCACCGGCTTTCAGGTATTCATTGATTGATAACATAACTGCTCCCTCATTTCTGTTGCTAGATAAAAATTGTTATTCTTTGATTTTGTATACATCATAATAGATTGATTTCATGTAATCAATCAAATATTGTGGATTCAGCGCTTCGCCCGTCGCATCTAAAATCAACTGATTTGGTTTTCTTGATGCACCATACTGGTGGATATGATCTGTTAACCAGTTTTTGATTGAAGAATAATCATCACTAGCTAAAACCGTATCTACAGCAATTTCTTTGCCCATTGCATGACGCAGTTGAGCCGCATACATATAGCCTAAGGCGTAAGATGGGAAATAACCAAAACTACCGCCAGACCAATGAACATCCTGTACGATTCCTTCTAAATCATTCTCAGGTCGAATCCCTAAATATTCTTCGTACTTATCATTCCAAATTTGAGGTAGATCATCGACTGAAACATCCTCATTAAAAATCATTTTTTCAATTTCATAACGAATAATGATATGAAGTGGGTAGGTTAAACTATCTGCTTCAATTCGCACCAAACTCGCTTTTGTTTCTTTCAATGAATCATAAAAAGTATCAAAATCAATATCATCAAAAGTACCTTCTGTGCATTCTTTAAAAAATGGAAATTGTTTTTGCCAAAACTGTTTATTACTACCAATAATAATTTCATTAAATAACGATTGAGACTCGTGAATTCCCATAGAAGCACCAGTCGAAAGCGGCGTGTAATCATATTTTGGATCGATACTTTGCTCGTAGATTCCATGACCTGCTTCATGAATGACACCAAATGTTGCCATTGAAAAATTCGTTTCATCCCAACGCGTTGTGATCCGTGCATCATTTCGATTTAAATCTAGCATAAACGGATGAACCGTATCATCTAAACGACCACGAGAAAAATCATAGCCTAACTGCTCTGCAACACCCGTTACAAAGGTTCTTTGTTGCTCTTTTGTTACACGTCTAGATAAAAAATCAGTGCGAGGGACTGTTCCTTTTTCTGCAATCTCGGCTCTGATTTCCATGATTCCTGTTTTTACTTGAGTAAAAATTTGATCTAATTTTTCAACACTTAACCCAGGTTCATATTGATTCAACAAGACATCATAATTTGTTGCTTCATCTTTTTTCCAATATGGAATAAATTCCTTTAAGAAATCGATGATTGTTTGGATTTCGTTTTTCATTTTAGCGAAATCTTTCGCTTTTCTAGCTTGCAACCATGCTGTATGAGCATTGGTCAATGCAGTATTATACGCCTGCATCCGCTCAGCAGGAATGCTATGATTTAACTCATATTCTTCTTTAATCTTCTTATAAACAGCTAAACCGACTTCTGATAACTCATCCGAGTGCGTGTCAAAGTAAGTTAAAGCTTCTTGAACTTTTGGTCCTACGCTACGCTCAAATGACATTCCTGATAAATAACCGAGAGCTTCGCCTCTAAACTCACTGCTCGCTTCCGGCATTCCAGTTTGGCTATCCCATTCTAGCAAACCCAAAGCTTGGTTTATCAATTCGATTTCTCTGATTTCTTGTAAAAATTCTTGTTCTTTCATAACATTCACCTACTCTTCTCTTGGTTTTCTCGGTGGTCTTTCTCCCCAATATTGGAACAGATCAGTACGTAATGCACCATTGTATAATTTTCTCTTCTTCGTAGCTCTCGCACCATAATATTGTTCAAACGTTAAATCACTCGTTAGAATATATTTGCTCCACGTTTTCAGTGGACGAAAAACTTCGCCCATTTCTTTATATAATTTACGCACGGATTCTTCTTCACCCAAGCGTTCTCCATAAGGCGGATTTGCAACCATTACGCCATATTCTTTTTCTGTTGTAAAGTCACGCAACGCTAATTGTTTGAATGTGATTGAGTCACCTAAACCAATTTCTTCCGCATTTGCTTTAGCTATTTCGATCATTTTTCCGTTGATATCAGAACCCATAATGTCTAATTTGATATCATAATCTGCTTTCTCATCTGCTTCTTTACGAACTTTTTCAAAAACTGCCGAATCAAACCAATCCCACGTTTCACAGACGAATTCACGGTTAAAACCTGGTGCAATATTATGACCGATCAAAGCTGCTTCAATACAAATCGTACCAGATCCACAAACTGGATCATAAAACGGACGGTCTTTACGCCAATTAGTTAACGTTACTAATGCCGCTGCCATATTTTCTTTTAATGGTGCTCCACCTTTTTCAATACGATAGCCACGTTTAAATAAACTTGGTCCGGTCGTGTCGATCGTAATTGTTACATGGTCTTTTAAAAGAGCAACTTCTAATTGGAAAAAAGCACCTGTTTCAGCTAAAGGCACAGTTGCCGGACGATGATAAACTTCTCTTAAGCGATTAACGATCGCTTTTTTAGTGATCGATTGACAGTCTGGTGTGCTGTATAATTTAGATTTGATTGATTTTCCAGCAACTGGAAATTCTGCATCCATCGGTAAATAGTCTTCCCACGGCAATGCTTTAACTTTTTCAAATAACTCATCAAAGCTAAATGCATCAAATTCACCAACGATAATTTTGATACGGTCTGCTGTTCTCAACCATAAGTTAGCCGTAGCGATTGTTTCCATGGTTCCTTCAAACAAAGCCTTCCCATTTTCTACCTCACAAGGAATACCTAAATCACGTAATTCTTTTCCTACTAATGCTTCTAGACCACTCGCTGCCGTTGCAACAAGTTTAAATGTTTTTTCTTTTGTCATTATATCTCCTCTTGTTCTTGTTGTCGTTAAGAGCTGTTCGTTACTCTATCTATACTAAAAAATATTTATCTCTTACTTTAAAAAAAGCCTTCACAACAAAGTTGGAAGGTCATCCTGAATACTTGTAATTTTCTGTAAGCCATGTTCTGTATCGAATGCCTCTCAGGGAAAGACACTCGACGGTCATCATCTATCTGCAGAAATTAATCTGCCTCTTCTACTCGTTCATTTCCTTTAGAAGAGCGCCCCTACCATTGTTTGGGTTGCTCGCTCGAGGGGTTTACCGCGTTCCACCAATTCCGTTTCCAAAATTGCTTCGTCACTGTGGCACTTTCAAGGGTACTTTGACATAGCCGAAACCTTAGTCATTTTTCCTGCCGTTACTCTATAAAGCAATATCAGCTCGTTTAAAAAACAACCGATCTTACTCAACCAAGTACCTTAGCTTATGATTTCGCTAAGCACGAACACTACAGACATCTCAGTCTGTGCGAGCATGGACTTTCCTCAGCCTGAATAAATTCAAACCGCGATCACCCGAAAATTACAAAAATGTTTGATTCAATCAATTAAAATTGACGTGTTTCTGAATTGTCTATTTCACGCTCATACGGATTGTGTAAATTGCTTTCGTATGAATTAGAGTGGCTCATACCTGAGATAGGATTTGAAGCTGGAGTATCATCTAATTTTTTGCCAAAAACTTCACGCTCTAAATTAGATAGACGTTTTAGAATATCAAAGTTTGTAACAGCTGCACTCTTAGGCATTTCTTGCCCGCCGCGTGGAGGCATTGCTTGTTGTACTTTAGAAGCTTGATCAAGCTTAGCTAATAAACGGTTATTTTCTTCTTGTAGTGTTAAAAGCTCTTTGTTATACGCTTCATAATCTTTAATTACGTTATCTAAAAATTCATCAACTTCAACTGGATCATAGCCGCGCATTTTGGTTTTAAATTCTTTTTGTAAAATATCTTTTGGACTGTATACTAAATTTGCCATACTTACACCTCATTATTTTCTTTGATTAGGATAAAAGTTCATAGTTCAACAGCATTATTGTATCGGAAAATCGTCAGAAAATCAAACAGATTCTCACTATTCCATCGAGTTTTGTAAATCATCCATGGTTATCATGCGGATTTCATAAGGATATTTCTCAGAAAAAAGTTCCGCATCTTTTAAGAAATACTCCGTTTTACCGGGGTATTCTTTATCATAGACCAACAAACTAGCACCAGAATGTTCCAATAAAAATCGTGTATGCATTTTTAATTGTGCTGGTGATTTATACGGCTGATGACTCACTGAATCCACATAATCTGCTAAAAGCTCAATTTTTTCTAAATTCCCACGATTTTTTTCATTCCAGTTACTACCAAAATCTTTAAAAGGATAAATAAGTCCTAATTTTAATTCTGGATAATCATTTTTCAATTCGGCTACAACTTCTGCCGCCCAAATCTCTGTTCCAAGATTACCAGAAACCAAAATCCACTCTAATCCAGTGTCTAAATAGCCCATAATTTCCTTTTTTAATATATTTTTAATAACTGTAATTTTAGGGTCATTGTCTTGAAAAGCCCCGATTTCAAAGCTTTTATAACCAGTCACATAAAGTGTTTTTACGTTTTCCATAGACATTCCTTTTCTTTCATAAAGATTTTTTGTTATAATGTTGGCTAGGAGTGTGATAGAAATGGCTTTTCATTATCCTAATGGTACTCCCTATAACAATCATGAAGCACCCAAATCAAAAAAACAAGTAAAAAACCAAAAATCAATTCAATTTGGTAAACGCGGCATGGACTTTGAAGAAGAAATCAATAAAAGCAATGCGTATTATTTAATGCGCAGTACAGCCGTGATTCATAAAAAGCCCACCCCTGTTCAAATTGTGAAGGTTGATTACCCCAGTCGGAGCGCTGCTGTAATTAAGGAAGCTTACTTTAGACAAGCCTCCACAACCGATTATAATGGTGTCTACAATGGATACTATCTGGATTTTGAAGCAAAGGAAACGAAGAATAAAACCTCTTTCCCTTTTAAAAACTTTCATCAACACCAGATCGACCACATCCAACAATGTATGGCTCAAAAAGGGATTTGCTTTGTTCTATTGTGGTTCTCTTCATTGAATAGATGTTTCTTTTTTAGCGGAGAAGAATTAGTAACCTATTGGTCAGAACAAGAAAGCACTGGAAAAAAATCGTTGCCTTTAACTCTTATTGAAAAAAAGGGAATAGAGATCCAAATAGGAATTGCACCTAGAATTCCCTACTTGGATGCAGTTAAGTTACATATTCAATCAAACAAAGGAGTTGCGATTAATGACAACTGATGAAATAGGATCACGTGCTGCAAGACATGGACATACTCCTGCTTCTAACAGCACTGGAAACACACCGTCAAACGACGGGAAAAAACCAAAGAAAAAACGAATCCTTCTAAAAATATTCCTAGGATTAGTCCTACTTGGAATTCTAGGTCTTCTGGCAGGTTTAGGTCTTTTCTGGTCATATGCTAAAGATGCGCCGAAATTAGACGATGAAAAACTAAGTGCAACTGTTTCTTCAAAGCTATATGATGCAAATAATGAAGTTTTTGAAGAATTAGGCGCTGAAAAACGTGAAATGATCAAGCCAACAGATGTACCACAGTTACTTAAAGATGCAGTGGTATCTGTTGAGGACAAACGTTTTTATAAACATAGCGGAGTTGACCCAATACGAATATTAGGTTCTGCCTTTTCCAACTTTAAAACGGGCGGCCTTCAAGGTGGTAGTACGTTAACTCAACAATTAATCAAACTTTCTTACTTCTCTACAACAGAAAAAGATCAAAACCTCAAACGAAAATCACAAGAAGCTTGGCTTGCCATGAAATTAGAAAAAGAAAAATCAAAAGAAGAGATTTTAACGTATTATATCAATAAGGTCTACATGGCTAATGGTTTGTATGGTATGGAAACAGCAGCTCAATCTTATTATGGAAAACCATTGGCTGAGCTAACACTTCCTCAAACTGCTCTTTTGGCTGGAATGCCTCAAGCGCCTAATGATTATGATCCATACGTAAAACCAGATGTAGCTAAAGAACGACGCGATGTTGTTTTATACACAATGAAAGAAAACGATAAAATCACGCAAAAAGAATATGATGATGCCAAAGCAACACCGATCGACGACGGTTTACAACCATTAAAACAGTCAAATGAAAACCGTAAGATCGTTGACAACTATATCAGAGAAGTCATCGCTGAAGTGGAAAGTATGGGTAAAAATCCCTATACAGACGGTTTAGACATTCATACCAACCTTGACATGAATGCGCAAAAACGTCTTTATGACATCATCAATAGTGATACCTATGTACAATATCCTGATCCAGAATTCCAAGTTGCTTCGACCGTGATCGATGTAAAAACAGGTCAAGTCAAAGCTCAAATCGGAGGTCGGAACATTCCTGACGATGTTCAGTTAGGATCTAATTTAGCTATTGAAACAGATCGCGATGTCGGTTCCACGATGAAACCAATCGCAGATTATGGTCCTGCTATTGAAAACTTAAACTATTCAACAGGTCGTATCATGATGGATCGACCTACTACCTATGAAGGAACCAACATTCCTGTTACAAATGCGGATATGCAATATTACGGTGCTTTAACTATGCGTAAAGCTATCATGTATTCTCGTAACACAACAGCGATTCAAACATTTGATGCTGTTGGTAGTGACAAATCAGCCGCTTTCCTTAAAGATTTAGGGATAGAGTTCAAAGAATTTGTTGCAGCAAACGCGATCTCTAGTAATACCAGTGATTTAGGTGGTAACAAATATGGGGTTTCTTCCTTGAAATTAGCAGCTGCTTATGCGGCATTTGCTAATATGGGTGTTTACAATAAGCCATATTATGTTAGCAAAGTAGTCTATCAAGATGGATCTGAAGATGTCACTGAACCCGAAAGCAAACGCGCTATGAAAGATTCAACTGCCTATATGATGACTGATATGCTCAAAGATGTTATCTCTGGCGGTACAGCCTTTAATGCAGGCGTTCCAGGATTGATCCAAGCTGGTAAAACTGGAACAGCCAACTATACAGAAGACGACCTTGCTAAAATAGGTGCCTCTGAATCGTCTAGTATTGCGCCAGACAGCACATTCGTCGGTTATACACCTCATTATGCAGTTTCAGTTTGGACAGGCTATAAACAGCGTTTAACTCCTATTCCTTACGAATACTGGGGAATTGCTTCTGATGTTTACCGAGAAATGATGACTTATTTATCTGAAGGTGTCTCTAATGACGATTGGGTCATGCCTGATACTGTAATACGCTCTGGTAGTGAATTGTATGTTAAAGGTGCTTATGAAGAACAATTATTGCCTTCAAACTCCGGTAATGAAAGTTCTTCATCGTGGGAAAGTCCTGTAAGTTCTGAATCTGGAACAACAAGCAGTTCTAGTGTCCCTTCACAAACTGAGCCATCATCAACTCAATCTAATGAAGTCCCGGCTTCTTCTACTCAGCAAACAGAACCTCCAGTATCAACCGCGCCGACCGAGGTCTTGCCAAGTAGTGAGCCGCCACAAGAATCGACTACACCGCCTGTTATACAAAATAATGCAGCCAGAAGACGATCATCTCCTGGTTGATATAAAGACAAAAAAGGTACGATATCTCACTTGCAGATATCGTACCTTTTAGTTTATTGATTACTTAAAGCAGCTTCAACAAATCCTTTAATCAAATGCTGAGGTCTGTTTGGTCTAGAAATCAATTCTGGATGGAATTGACAAGCAACAAAGAATTTCTTCTCTGGCAACTCAACAATTTCAACTAAGCGATTATCTGGTGAAACACCAGAAAAGACCAAGCCGTTTTCTTCAAATAATTCACGGTATTTATTATTGAACTCATAGCGATGACGATGACGTTCTTGAACAACTTCTTGTCCTTCGTAAGCTTTAGCAGTAACGCTGCCTTTTTTTAGTTTACATGGATACAAACCTAAACGTAACGTTCCTCCAAGATTTTCAACATTTTCTTGATCCGCCATCAAATCAATAATGTTGTTAAGAATATCTGGATTATTTTCAGCAGAACCTGCATCTTCTAATTTTACAACATTACGAGCAAACTCGACACAGGCCATTTGCATGCCTAGACAAATACCTAAAAATGGCACATCGTTTTCACGGGCAAAACGAATTGCTTCGATCTTCCCTTCTACTCCACGATCTCCAAATCCGCCTGGTACAAGGATTCCATCTGCATCTTTTAAAATATCTGCAACGTTTTCTTCAGTTAATTCTTGTGAATCAATCCAATCGATCGCAATATCAGAATCAAAAGCAAAACCAGCGTGTTTCAATGCTTCGACTACTGAAAGATAAGCATCCGGAAGTTCAACATATTTACCAACTAAGGCAATTCTAGTTGTTTTCTTCAAGCCTAATACTTTTTCTTCCAATGCACGCCATTCTGTCATATCAGCAACTGGTGCCTCTATTTTTAAGTGATCACAGACGATTTGGTCCATGTTTTGTGCCTGTAGAGCCAATGGAATAGAATACAGTGTTTCTACATCACGTGACTCAATAACAGCTTCTGGTGCTACATCACAAAATTGAGCTAATTTATTTTTTGTTCCTTGAGAAACTGGTAATTCTGTACGAACCACTAAAATGTTTGGTTGAATCCCTAAACTGCGTAATTCTTTTACACTATGTTGTGTTGGTTTAGTTTTCATTTCGCCAGCCGCTTTTAAGTAAGGGATTAGTGTTGTATGAATGTACATTACGTTGTCACTACCCACATCTGCTTTCATCTGACGCAACGCTTCTAAAAATGGTAGTGATTCGATATCTCCAACGGTCCCGCCAACTTCTGTAATAATGATATCAGCATCCGTCATGGTAGCTGCACGCATGATTTTGTCTTTGATTTCATTTGTAATATGAGGAATGACCTGTACTGTCGCACCTAAATATTCACCTTTACGCTCTTTTCTCAATACTTCTGAATAAATCTTCCCTGTTGTTACGTTTGAATATTTATTTAAGTTGATATCAATAAAACGTTCATAGTGACCAAGATCCAAGTCTGTTTCGGCACCATCATCTGTGACAAAAACTTCTCCATGTTGGTAAGGACTCATTGTTCCTGGATCCACATTGATATATGGATCAAATTTTTGAATCGTTACTTTCAAGCCGCGATTTTTTAATAAACGTCCTAAAGATGCTGCAACAATTCCCTTCCCAATAGAAGAAACTACGCCGCCTGTAACAAAGATATATTTTGTCATAATATAAAAAAACCCTTTCTCAAAATAGATTTGTAGAGATGAGTGAACAACGAAGAACTTGTTTTTATCAGCCATAAAAAACAAAAGCTCCCTATCCAAAAAAGAATAGGGAGCTGGAATTCGTTGTAAACTTCTGACCTTCTCAAAGGTGCCCAAGTAGTATAATACAAGCAAATCAATTTGAGGTCAAGCATTTCTGTTAGAAGATTTTTGGTTTTTTAGTAAACCTTTAAACCTTTACTCATTTAATCCTTGATATAAGCATTTTTGTAAGTGCTAGTTGCACCAAAGTTATGATACTCGATTCCTTTAACACCAGGACGAACTAATTGTCCTCTTGCCTGTTGATATAATGGAATCAAAGCAACATCTTCTTCTATTAAAACTTTTTCAGCTGCGATCAATGTTTCCCAACGTTTTTCGGGTTCATTAGCATATTTATTAGAGGCATCATCGATCAACTGATCATATTTTTCACTGCGATAACTTGTTTTATTTTTTGTGCTGACTGAGCTTTCTAGGAACGTCATTGGATCTTGGTAATCTGGACCCCACATGCTGACAGAAAGTTCATAGTCGCCTTTTTTCATGAGTTCGATCGAATTATTCAAAGGAACTGTTTTTACATTGATTTTTAAGCCTGGCAATGTTTTTTCTAATTGTCCTTGTATAAACTCTGCTACTTTCTTATCGCCATCACCATCTTTAGATAACAATTCGATCGTGACATCACCGTTCAATTCTTTTTTAGCTTTATCTAAATATTCGTTGGCTAATTTTTCGTCTGTTTTGACTAAGTCGCCCGCTTCTTTTCTAAAGTCTTCTCCTGTTTCAGGATTGGCAACGAAATTTTTTGGAATGTACCCGTAAATATCTTTTGAACCATCTGCTAAAATATTGTCTACTAAACTTTTCTTATCAAGTGCATAGGCCACAGCTTTACGAACATTTTCGTTTGCAAAGATCGATGGTTTATCGTTACGCTTTTGATTCATTCTCAATGAGTAGACTTTTGAACGTTGAATTGCTTCGTAGTCTGGATTGTCTTTATTTTGTTTTGCAAAATCTCCTGTAAGAATCGCGACATCTAATTCACCTGATTCATATAGATTGAATACTGTATTTGTTTCTTTTAAGACTTCAAAGTGTATTTTTTCTGATTTCACTTTGTCTGCATCGTAATAATTTGGATTTTGAACTAAATCCCATGACATTGATGATTGATCCCAATTTTCCATTAAAAATGGTCCATTAGAAACGATATTTTCGCTTGACGTTCCATATTCCTTGCCTTTTTCTGTCACAAATTTTTCGTTTTGTGGGAAAAATGGTGAGAATGCTAGTAGTGATGTGAAATATGTTACTGGTTTTTCCATTTTAATTTCAAGTGTATAGTCATCTAAGGCTTTGACACCTAATTCATCTGCAGATTTTTCTTCATTCACAATCTCTGTTCCATTGAGGATCGTGCCATCCATTAAGAAAAAGTAATTCGCCTGATTTTTTGGATCGGCCATCTTTTTCCATGCGAAAACAAAATCATTGGCAGTTACTTTGTCGCCATTTGACCATTTTGCATCTTCTCTCAATGTTATTTTGTATGTTTTACCATCTTCAGAGATTTCGGGCATTTCTTTGGCTACTGCTGGAATAACGTTGTCTTTATCATCTAATTGATAAAGTCCTTCAAAAACGTTCGATTGTGCATTTACACTAGGCTCATCTTGTGTGAAAATCGTATCCATCGAACCCACTTCTGATGCTTCCATCAAATTGAGTACTTTTGATGATTTTTGACCTGTTGCAGATTTATCATCTGTACTATCTGCTGACTTATTGCCTGAATTTCCCCCGCAAGCTGAAAGCAACAGCATAGTTGTAATCAATGTTATACTTTGTTTTAACCCTTTTTTCATACGTTCCACCTTTTCCTTCTCATTTTTTATTTATTATACAAGTTCCTCCATTGACACTAACTCTTGTTTCACTTCTAAGTAAGCATAAGGAAGACCTTGATTTTCATATTCAAATTCCCCACGTTGATTGTCGATTGGATCTGCTCGTAAAAAGCGTTTTGGCGGATTGAAATCTTTTTGGATTTCACTATTTGCCGGCATTCTGAAAATGTCTAAATTGCCAAAATAATAATTCCAACGATCTAAATCTCCGTTTCTACGCGCGCCACCGCCAAAAGATAGATCAGCGAAAACCCAACCATAAGGCGCTACATAAAACTGCGCCCAATCATGACAACCAGTATAGTATTGCGATACATATAGCCCTGACTGCCATTTTGCGGGGATGTTAGCCATTCGGCATAAAGTGATGAACAAAATAGCTTGAACGCCGCAATCCCCTTTTAAATTGACTGCAGCATACTCTGAAATGTTCTCAATCGTAAAATATTCCCGCATAAACGAATAATTGACTTTAGTTGTGATAAAGTCATAGATTTTTCGCGCTTTTATTATTGGATTGGTTTCACCTGATAGAATTTCAGCAAGCAATTGTTCCAAATAAGGTGTAAAGCGAATGTGTGGTAATTCTTCATTTAGTTCAAATTCAGGTTGTAACTCAGATGCTTTTTCTGGATCCAACTCTACATAGTCAACTTGATTCGTGTAGCTGTATTCTACTGAAAAAATTTGATCTTCTTCTAAAATTGTTTCAAAATAAACGGTGCGCTGTGCTTCGTTTTCGGGTGCAATAAACGTCGCTTTAGGTGTCGTTTTTAAAATTTGAATATCTGATACCTGTTTACAATCCTTTGGCAAAGGCAGATACACTTTGACCTTTTCTCCTGGACGTTCATATTCTTTTTTTACTTGAATGCTTGCTTTCAAATGGATTTTTACTTTTCTGCCTCCTTGTTCTTTCATTAATTGAACATTATGGGTCAGTTCTTGTTTTCTTAAACGATCCACTTCATTATCTTCTTTAACGATCAGTCTTGCTTCATAATCAGCTTGTGTCTTGATCAAATTCATTAGGAAACGACGTTGAAAATGAATCTTGCCATCAATATAAAGCCAATCTACTTTTCCAGTTTCTTTTAATACTGTTAGTTCTTGCTCTTGGTACTCTTTGAATGTTTCTTTCATCATTTTACTGGCTTCGTCAAAGTCAAATGGATACTCATTGATACCAACGATTCGAATGATGTCTTGCTCGATTTCCAAGCGCTTTCTCAATGCCACGGGTAGTTCATTTGATAATAGGTGTTCAATTAACTTTTCCGCCCCTTTAAAGTCACCATAATTCTTCAACTTAATGATGTCTTCCGGCAAAGGTACACTCATAAATTTTAAATCGTAATACATGTGACACTCACCTTTCTTATTTACTTAAACCTAAACCAGCTTTATCTGACAAAGAGATCAGGCTTGTTGCTTCCAGCCCCACACCGCCTGGTATTGCGACTTCATTCAATCCAAAAGTTGCATCTAAATCTGCTCTTGTGATGTTTTTAGTCGCTGCTGCTAAATGTGCCGCAGCAGTCACACCTATATTGGTTTCTTCCACCATACATCCAATCATACATTCAACACCTGCAGCTTCACAAATACTATTGATTTTCAACGCTTCATGAATCCCACCGCATTTCATCAACTTAATATTCACAAAGTCAACTGCACGTGCTTTGATTAAGCGCAAAGCATCCTTAGAATTAAAACAGCTTTCATCTGACATGATCGGTGTCGAAACATTATTTGTAACAAAAGCCAATCCTTCAATATCGTGGTAAGCAACAGGCTGTTCAACTAATTCAATACCGTATTGAGCTAGATGATTGATTGTATTCACAGCTTCTTTCGGCTTCCACCCTTGATTAGCATCTAAACGAAGATTTATTTGAGTACCAACAGCTTCTCTGATTGTTTTGATACGCGCTATATCTGCAGTAAAACCCGTCCCTACCTTTATTTTCAGCGTGTCAAAACCTTGCGAAACAGCCAATTTTGCTTTTTCAGCCATTTTCTCAGGTGTATCGATCCCAATTGTCATATCTGTTTTAACACATGAATCAAAACCGCCTAAAAGTTTATAAACCGGTAAATTTGCCTTTTTCCCAAATAAATCGTAACAAGCAATATCGATTGCGGTCTTAGCGGAAGGTGCATGTGCTGCCATAGAATTCATGATACTATGGATTTTTTCTATGTCCAAAGGATCAACGCCTAGTAATTGCTTTTCAAATAGTTCGATGCATTCCGTAGTTCCTTTTAACGTTTCACCTGTAATCAAAATCCCCGGCGATCCTTCTCCGTAACCTATCATCCCTTCATCTGTTTCAATTTCAACAATTGCACTCATCGAATGTTCAATTGTTCCAAGTGAAATCGTAATCGGTTCTTTTAGCTTGACTGCTTTTGGTGCTACATTTATTTTTGTTATTTTCAATTCATTTCCCCCAATAGTATTTGATTTATATCAACACTCATTTTTATGTTTATTACTCACCTATCAAAAATAATTATATCTAAAAGAAATAATAAACATCCTTTTTTTAATTTTGAATTAAACTTTACCACAAAATTTGAATTATTGGTTACAATTTTAAGTTTACTCTATGTAAATGTCAATATAATAATGAGATTTAGATGTGTTTTTTTTAATCAAATACCAAGTACTTGTAATTTTGTAACGAATCCGAGATAATATGAATGAAAAAAGGACTCTAAACAAAGGACGGCTGTAGATGGAATTTAGAAAAATTAAGCTTTTAAGGAAAGAAAAAAAGATCACTTTAACTGAACTTGGCGAAAAGACAGGCTACTCTGCAAGCTTCTTATCACAAATCGAACGTGGTATAAATCGCCCTTCGCTTGAAGCTCTTAGAAAAATCGCCGATGCACTAGAAGTCACTGTTGCTTCACTTTTAGCGAATGAAGCACCTCAAGTTATTCCAGATAATGAAACCTCAGAAAATGGTTACAAAGTAATTCGAAACTCTTCTGGTACAATTTATAATCCTTGGCAAACAAACTCAACTTACTATGATACTTTGTTCAATTTACCCGTACATACAAACAATATGGTCATCTCAAAAATTTATATTGATGCTCAATCATCCTCTAGCGGTAAAAAAATTGCTCACAATCTTTGTGAAATCAATTACGTAATTAAAGGTGAAGCAACTATCGAGCTAAAAGATGAGGTACTTATCTTACATGAAGGGGATGCCATATTTTTAGAAGCTTTTACCCAACATAATATTCTTAATGCAACTGAAAATGAGCTGATGCTTTTTACTATGCAATTTTAGAATATCGTCTATCACCATTGATCAACTCCGCTTATCGACACGACTTCATTGAAAAAGATTCTCATTTACAAAGTATTTAAAAAAAGGTATCATATGAAAAGAACAAACTGTAAAAGAGTGCCTTACGGCTCATACGAGCGATTCGTTTAGAGTCATCGGACGACTACAAAAAAGGAGTAGATACAATGACTGAAACAAATCAAGAATGGTCTGCTGAAGAGATTGAAGATATCAAAGAACAAATTTTAACAGCGCTAGAAACAGTAATCGATCCCGAACTTGGAATCGATATCGTTAATTTAGGATTGATTTATGAAGTTGAATTCGCGCAAAATGGTGATACTGTTATCAAAATGACTTTAACTACTATGGGCTGCCCATTAGCTGATGTTCTTACTGAACAGATCCATGAAGCGTTAAAAGAAATTCCAGAAGTGAAAAACCCAGAAGTAAAATTGGTCTGGTATCCCGCTTGGACTACCGATAAAATGTCACGTTATGCTCGGATTGCTTTGGGTATTCGATAATTTTTAATAGAAATTTGCGAGAGTTAGGGTAATGAAAATGATTGCCCTGACTCTTTTTTCGTTTTATTTAGAATATCTATACCACGGATATCTAATTGAGCAGATTACTTTATTTTATCGCAGAAGTATTTCACTATGCCAGTTAGCCAACATCGGAAAACAACCTTACTCAAAGTAAATTATACATAACTATATATACTATGTAAACATCAATAAATATTATAAATAAACTGTTAGCATAAATAAAAATAGAAATGCTCTAAATAACAGAACACTTCTACAGTTAATATTTCCAGTACTATTTTTTCTAATTAACAACAATATTCTTCTAATACACATCCGCTTTCGAAGTCTCTGTTTGCCACTTGCCATCTGCTCGTATTTCCAGAATATAATTATCCGCATCTTTTGGAATTTGAACAATAACTTTCCCTGAATAACTACCCGTTTTATCAACTAAAGTTGCTACGACAGTACCATTACTATCTAACATTTTTACAGTAAATTTTGCTTGTCCATCATGCTTGAGTGCAATAACAATAGGTCCTTTTTTAAAAGGCAAATTCGTAATGACCTCATCTCCTGTACCTGTTTTTGAGACAAGGGTATCGCTTGTTTTATCATCACCACTACTCTCACTACTATAGCTACTTCCAGGATTCACTCCGTAATTATCATCTCTGGCACTTTGGGGGCTATTACATTCAATCTTGCATCCAGACAATATAAATAAGCAAAAAAATATTAAAACGATCATTTTTTTCATTTCTTCCCTCCTTACATCCGCACAATTACGCATCCTGATAAAAGTGCCAACATCACTATGATAAACAGTAAGATTTTCAGTTGTTTATTCATTATTTTACCTCCTTCGGATTGACTTACTTACTTTATTTAAGTATATAGTGTTGCAACTAGAGCGACCTTTTAAAAGTCTCCCAACTTATTTTTGGGCACAAAAAAAGTATTACTGCCGATGCTCTTGTAAAGAACATTGGCAGTAACACTTACGAGTACACGCATTTATTTTTTGCTTGCTTTCAATACTGCGTTCAACATAAAGATTCCTGTCACGATTGTTGTTACGGCCTGCAATAATTTGATTTTATCGATTCCTTTTGATTTGACGGTCATCGTAATCCCTCCTGTTGTTTATAAATCTATAGTACAACTAGAATGATTTCATTACCAATCACATGCTTTATTGGCTGATAATAAAAACGCCAATGATAATTAAAATTACAGCTAAAACTTTTCGAACACTCAGTTTTTCTTTAAAAATAAAGTAACTAATAATAACAGTCCAAACATACGTCAATGATGTCATTGGAAATGCGATTGAATAGTCTAAAAATTTTAATAAAACAATATTAGTTACCGCACTTAAAATGTATAGGAACGATCCCAAATAAATCCAACCATTCTTCAACACCAACTTAAGGCTTAATTGAGGAAGATCATTCATTCCTTTTTTCAAAGCCAAAGCACCTGCACTTCCAGAAAAAGTTGTAATGACCAGAATCATCAAAATTGCTGCATAATCGATCATACCGTCTCCTCGTTTCCTTCAATGCCTAAAAGGATCGAACCTGCAATAATAAAACCTGTTCCAAGTAATTTATACCACGTAATACTTTCATTCAAAAATAATGCCCCTAAAACAATCGACAAAGCAAACCCCAAACTCATCATCGGTTGTAAAATGGACACTTCACCATAACGGAAGGCCGCCATCATAAAAAACATCCCCGCTCCTGCAGCTAAAAAACCGATTGCATAAAGAAGGATCGCATAACTTCCGGTTCCATCAGCACCAAATTTCCATGCTAATTGACCTAAACTACTCAAGGTAGCCGCAATCAAAATCAAGATAATCCCTAAACTTAACTTCTGTTGTTTATTTTTAGCATCCACATGATTTCCCCTTTCTTAACAATAACGATGAACAAATTCAAAAACAGTGTCAAAATAATGCTCTGGCTCATAAATAAATGAAGATAAATGAGGTGCTTTTTCAATAATCAAACTTTCTTTTACACCATTCGTTGCTTCCATATTTTCATAAAGCATTTGATGAGGAACAAATTTATCACCGGTACCATGAATAAACAGCGTCGGCAAATCATTTTTAGCCAACTGAGCTACGGAGGAAGCCTCTTTCAATGAGTAGCCAACTTTCTTTTTAGCCAAGCCATCTGCAATCGTCAATATAGGAAACGCTGGTAACTTGAATGCCGATTGTAGCATAGCACCAAACTCGCTGTAGACAGATGAATAGCCACAATCTACAACTAGACCTTTGATATTATCGGGTAATGATTCGCCACTTGTCATCATCACCGTTGCCGCTCCCATCGATCCCCCAAACAGAATGATTTCAGCTGCAGGTTC
Organism: Enterococcus ureasiticus; assembly: GCF_001730285.1. Classification (GTDB taxonomy): domain Bacteria; phylum Bacillota; class Bacilli; order Lactobacillales; family Enterococcaceae; genus Enterococcus_L; species Enterococcus_L ureasiticus. The sequence goes on along the minus strand of NZ_MIJZ01000001.1, from coordinate 65,869 downwards.
AATTACAAGGACTTCTTGGATCCATATTAATAAGTCTAAACGGTCCAGCCAGCCCATTCCAATCACATTTCCTGTACTTTTGCCATGCGCTCTTAAATCTGGAACTAAAATATTATACTGCTGTTCAGAAAACCTTGATGCAACATAAGCCATATCGCGCTTACCATATGAACGATAACCATGAACACAAATTACCCATTTTTTACTTTCAGGATGTGGCCTGATCAATCGGCTGTACAATTTTTCTCCGTCTTTTTCTACCCAATGATCTTTCGCAAACGCTTCTTGCCAAAAAAGATCACCTTGTTGAATTTGTTGCTCCTCAGTAAGGTCATATTGAGATTTTCCTTTATTGAAATTATCTGGATTCATCATTTTATGACCTGTCTTGTCATACCAATTATTATCTCTAAAAAGTGCTACATTTAGGAAAAAATTCGCTGCATAAACAGAAACTGCAACAATCAAAATCAATAAAACAACCAAGATCAATACAATCCACTTCACGCACTCCACCTCAATTCTAAAAATTTGACTCCTTATTTAATTATACTCTTATTTTTGAAAAAAAGTATGGATGTACTAAAAACAAAAAGTGAGTAGGACATGACTCTTCGAGTCATATCCCACTCACATGGAATCTGGATAAACGATAGGAGCAAAAGCAATCCCTCTGTTCCATCCTCTCTATCGTTTATTACTCACAATCTAATGAAATCAAATCTGCATAAGTCTCTCGGCGAATCACTAATTTATCCTGACCATTTTCTACAAAAACAACAGCGGGTTTTAAGTTACGATTATAATTATTTGCCATTGAATAACCATATGCACCCGTACTTGTCATAGCAAATAAATCTTCTGGTTCCATGGGTGGTAACTCGATATTTTTGATTAAAATATCTCCTGATTCACAATATTTACCGACAATTCTCATTTCTTCTGGCGTTTCCGCACTGATTCTGTTTGCTAAAAATCCGTCGTAAACTGCATCATACAATGCTGGGCGAATATTATCACCCATTCCACCATCTACTGATACATAATGACGTACATCAGGAATGATTTTTTGTGCACCAACTGTATAAATCGTTGTTCCAGCTTCAGCGATAATACTGCGACCAGGTTCGATCCATATTTCTGGAAATCTGTAATCTAGCAATTCGCATTGACCTTTTACTGCATTTACAATAGCGTTAACAAATGCTTCTGGCTCTAATGGATCGTCAGCCTCTGTGTATTGCACACCAAATCCGCCACCCATATTCAAAATATCGACCGTATAATCAAACTCTTTTTTCCATTCATTTAAGATGAGTAACATTTTTTCGACAGCTGCTAAAAATCCTTCAGCAGAAAAAATTTGTGACCCAATATGGCAATGGGCTCCTTTTAAAACCAAACGCTCATCTGCTAAGATTTTTTTTAGTGCTTGTGTCGCTTGTCCACTGTTCACATCGAAACCAAATTTAGAATCAACTTGTCCAGTTAAAATATACTCATGGGTTTCGGCATCCACACCTGGTGTAATACGAAACATGACGTTTTGTTTCTTACCAGCTTCTTTTAAAACAGCACTTAATAAGTCGATCTCATAAAAATTATCGATAATGATCGTACCCACACCTTGTTCAACGGCATATGCAAGTTCTTCTTTGGTCTTATTATTTCCATGAAATTCGATATTTTCAGGTGACATGCCGCCTTTGATTGCCGTATAGATTTCCCCAGCAGAAACCACATCACAACCTAGCTCTTCTTCTTCTAAAAGTTTATACATCGCTAAACAACAAAATGCTTTACTTGCGTAAATCACCTTATTTTTTACTCCTAAAGAGTTGAATGTTTGTTTAAATCCTCTTGCACGCTCTCGAATATGCGCAACATCATAAACAAATAACGGTGTTCCATATTTCTCAGCTAAACGAACCGTGTCACAACCACCGATCGTTAAATGCTCTTGTTCGTTAAATTCTGCTGTTCCAAATAATAGTGGCATCTCTTCACCTTCTTCAATTGATTTATTAAAAATAATAGCATAAAAATGAAAAACTTCCTATCACTTTTTCATTATTTTCACAAATAGCCACTTACCTGTTTAGCAGCTGACTATAAAGTTTTTCACTTAATGCTCGCATACCATCATTTGCTGGCTGATTGGCAAAAAGAATCACTAGATTTTTATTATCTTGATCACCATAGATTACTGTACCGTATCCACCTAAGCTACCTTCTGAATATTTTAAATCATCAAAATAGATTATTCCTGTTTGATACCCATCATCTTTAGCACCTGCTAGTTTTTCATATTCAGCTTGCTCAAAAAGTTTTCCATTTGCTAAACTTTGAATGAATACCAAAAAATCCTCAGTTGACATATACATGTTGCCCGCGCCTAATAAACTGGAGAATAGCTTTTCATTTGCCGGAAACGGATCTGCTTGGTAATCTTCATCCATATAAAAGTAAGGTTTTGGAATTATTTCATCTTTAGGTAGGTTATCCCAAAAATAAGTATGGCTCAATGATAGCTTATCAATCACTCTTCTTTGGACAACTTCCTCATAAGATTGACCTGTGAGTTTAGAGAGGATACCAGCAAGTATTGTATAATTGCTATTCGTATAATTAAATTCCTTACTTCCGACCACAGACAAGGAATCTAAAACATTATCTATCTGGCTTTCCTGATCTGTCAAAAGCTTGTCTGGTTCCTCTTCATCCATAAGAATACCAGAGTTGTGATCAAGCAATTGTTGAATCGTGATGGTCTGACTCAAGTTAATTTCTGGATAAAAAGTATCTAAAGTAGTATCTAATTTTAGTTTACCTTCTTTCACTAATTCTAAAATAAGTGACCCTGTGATTATTTTCTGTAAGGAAGCAATTGGAAATAGACCGTCTATTTTATTTGGGCGCTTATTTTGCGCATCTGCATACCCGAAATGTTGTTGATAAAAAATCTGATTTTGGCTAACCAACAAAGCTGCACCTTGAAAATGAGCCTCTTTGATTAGCTGATCGATATTCTTTTTACTGTCAGATTTCGACAGCGTCCCCTTCTGATTATTTGCTTGCCTTTCCGATAAATGTTCTACGAAAAGACCATTTTCTTTGTTAAAAAACCAACTACTTAAAAGCATAAAAAGCAAAAGGAGCATTCCTCCTACAATAGACCATTTCCATCGCTTATTCATGTTGTTCACTTCTTTCTTGATCCACTTCCAATAAATTATAACATTTACTGAAAAAAAAGCAGAACACTAAGAAAAAAGAAATTAAAAATAGACTAAAACAACACCATATAAGCACCGTTTTAGTCCACCTAATATTTTTTTATTGCTCTTGTGCAATCGTCAAGATAGCTGCTGGAATCCTATATGGTGAACACGAGATATAATCCACGCCAATTTTTTTCAAAAAACGAATTGACTGAGGATCTCCGCCAACCTCACCACAAACACCAATTGTAATTGATGGATCAACATGTCTGATTTTATCTACAGCTATTTTCATCAAGCTACCCACGCCATCCTCATCAATATGCTGAAAAGGGTCTTCTTTTAGTAATTTCTTCTCTTGATACGCTCCAATAAATTTACCGGAATCGTCACGGGAAAAGCCATAAGTTAATTGTGTTAAATCATTCGTTCCAAAACTGAAAAAATCAGAAACTTCTGCTATTTTTTCAGCTGTTAAACAAGCTCTTGGTATCTCTAACATGGTGCCTATTTTGTATGAAATGACTTGGTTGGTTTTAACAAAAATTGTTTGGATCGTTTGTTCTAAGCGTTCTCTTAACCACGCCATCTCTTCTTTACTACCAATCAAAGGAATCATGATTTCTGGTACAATTTCTAGTATCACTCCTTTTTGAGCAACTTCTATTGCACTCTCAATGATAGCTGCTACTTGCATTTCATAGATTTCAGGTGTTGTAACTGCTAAACGACATCCACGATGACCAAGCATTGGATTTTGTTCGTGCAACTCTTCAATACGATGTTTGATCTCAGCCGTTGTCAGCTTTGTTTCATTTGCTAAATGAATAATTTCCTCTTCTGTTTGCGGTAAAAATTCATGTAATGGTGGATCTAGCAAACGAATGGTGCACGCTTTTCCTTCTAATAAAGTAAACATCGCTCGAAAATCATTCTTTTGGAATTCTTTTAGTCGATCTAATGGTGCTATGAGGGATTCTTTATTTTCAGCAAGAATCATTTTACGTATTTCAACTATTCGTTCTTCACCGAAAAACATATGCTCTGTTCTTGCTAAACCAATCCCTTGCGCTCCTAATTTCAATGCTGTTTTAATATCCGCTGGCGTTTCCGCATTGGCTTTGACACCAATACTAGCTCCTTCTTTAGCCCAGCCCGTGATTGTTTCTAATAACTGCCATTCATCCCCTTCGATGTAGGGAATACTACCAAGATAGATGGTTCCTGTTGTTCCATCAACCGAAATTGTATCTCCTTTACGCAAGATAACATCTCCTGCAGTTGCTTGCTCTAAGAATTCATCCACATAAACTTCCTCACAACCTGCAACACAACAAACACCCATTCCCCGTGCTACTACAGCTGCATGAGAGGTCATACCACCTCTAGAAGTTACGATTGCTTCACTAACTACCATACCTTCGATATCCTCAGGTGAAGTTTCCTGACGAATCAAAATAACTTTTTCACCTTGTTCACTCGCTTTTTTCGCTTGTTCTGCAGTAAAATAAATCGTTCCACTTGCGGCCCCTGGACTGGCTGGCAACCCTTTAGCAAAAACTACCGCCTTTTTTAATTCATCCGGTTCAAAAACAGGATGAAGCAATTGAGTGATCATGGTTTGATTAATACGTTGGAGTGCTTCTTTTTTCGAGATTATTCCTTCTTCAACTAACTGAATGCAGACTTTGAATGCAGATTTTGCTGTTCGTTTGCCATTTCTAGTTTGCAAAAAATACAATTTTCGATTCTCGATCGTAAATTCAATATCCTGCATATCTCTGTAGTGGCTTTCTAGCAATTGACTTAACGTTAAGAATTCTTGATATACTTCTGGCATCAAGGCTTTAAGCTCACTGATCGGCTGAGGGGTCCGTATTCCTGCAACCACATCCTCCCCTTGTGCGTTTAATAGAAATTCGCCGAAAATCCCTTTCTCACCTGTTGCAGGATTTCTAGTAAACGCAACACCTGTCCCGCTATCAGCGCCAAAATTGCCAAAAACCATCTCTTGAATGTTGACTGCTGTTCCCAATGAATCAGAAATATTATGCAACCGACGATAAGTAACTGCCCTACGATTATTCCATGAACGAAAAACAGCTTCCACTGCCAACATTAATTGCTCGTATGGATTTTGAGGAAACGCCTGATGTGTCACTTCTAGAAAAATATTTTTATAAACCGCTACCAATTCCTGCCAATCTTCTGCTTGCATATCTGTATCTGAATGATATCTTTTCTTTGATTTGTAAAAATCAAGCTGTTCTTCAAATCGATTTTTATCGATACCACAAACCACATCCCCAAACATTTGCAGGAGTCTTCTATAGCAATCAAAAGCAAAACGACCATCTCCTGTTTTTTGTACCAATCCAAGAACTGTCTCATCGTTTAAACCTAAGTTTAAAATCGTGTCCATCATTCCTGGCATTGAAAATTTTGAACCACTTCGTACTGAAACCAATAACGGGTCTAAAGCATCCCCTAATTTCTTCTGAGTTCTTTTTTCCATTTTAATAATGTGTTGTCGAATTTCTGCGTTAAGGTCACTTGAAATATTTTCTTTCTTTTTTAAGTAATCTAAACAAGCTTCCGTTGTGATCGTAAAGCCTGTCGGTACAGGTAGGTTCAGTTTTGTCATTTCAGCTAAATTAGCGCCTTTACCTCCTAATAAATCACCTTGTTCTTTACTTCCTTCTGAAAAATCAACCACATATTTCACAAGCAAAATCTCCTTATCATTTTATATAGTGTATCACATTGGTATAAATACGATTATATTGTGTATCACATTCCTTGTCAACAAGAATTAGTATATCCTTTTTTTGTTGTTGCTTTATTTTTATAAGAAATATATAATAATTAGTGTGTCACATTAAGAAAGTAGGTCGATAAAATGAAACTTACCTCAAGACAATTGGAGATCATCAAAATTGTTAAGGAAAATGAACCGATCAGCGGTGACAATATCGCCAAAACGCTTGGTTTAAGCCGGGCAACCTTGCGAAGCGATTTAGCGATTTTGACGATGACTGGTTTGCTTGATGCTAGACCAAAAGTTGGCTATTTTTATACAGGCCAGACAATTGAGCCCTTGCTTTATGAAAAATTATACAAAAAAACAGTGGAAGATATTATGCTCCCACCGATACTTATCCATCAAAGTACAACAGTTTATGATGCCGTCACAAATTTATTTATGTACGATGTCGGTTCTTTATATGTTAAAGATGACAACGATGAATTGAATGGTGTCTTATCTCGTAAAGATTTACTACGAGCGGCTATTAGTAATCCTAATACTGAAAAAACTCCTGTTGCGATGATCATGAGTCGTATGCCAAACATCATCACGATTACTCGTGACCGTACGATTTTAGAAGCGGGCGGCCTTTTGATACAACATAACATCGATACCTTACCTGTTGTTGAAATCGATCAACCTAAAAAAGTGATTGGGAAAGTAACAAAAACGAGAATGATGTCTTACTTTATCAATGCTGGTAATGATATCGAAAAAGAGAATTATTGATAATCAGAAATAATGAAAAAATCAAAAATCGAACCTTAAAAATTAGGAGAGTGTATTCATGCAAAACGACAAAATCAAAATTTATTTAGTATCAGATTCAGTTGGTGAAACTGCACAAAAAATCATTTCAGCAGTCTCTGCCCAATATCCAAGTATTGATATGAGCGATATTCAACGTTTTCCATTTATTACCGATGAAGAGTTATTGCAGCCGATTTTGAGAGATGCTTTACATGACAAAGCTGTTGTTGTTACAACATTGGTGAATAAAAAACTAGTGAATCTGGTTAAGGATTTTGCAAACCGAACTGGATTACAGTACGTCGACTATATGAGTCCATTAAGCGAAATCGTTGAAGGTACCTTTGGTGTTCAGCCTTTACAAGAACCAGGGGCCATCCATAAATTGAACGAACAATACTTTAGCCGCGTTTCAGCAATTGAATTTGCAGTGAGATACGATGATGGTAAAGATTCCAAAGGTTTCTTAGAAGCTGACTATGTATTATTAGGTGTTTCTCGTACCTCTAAAACTCCATTAAGCATGTATATGGCAAACCGAAATCATAAAGTTGCGAACTTACCACTAATTCCCGAAGTTCCTTTACCTGCTGAATTAGATCAAATCGACCCTAAAAAAATTATTGGTTTAACAACGAGTATCGACAGTTTGATGGGTATCCGTAAGTCTCGTTTGCATTCATTAGGCTTAAAGGAAGATTCTGCCTACACTAATGCCGATCGTATTCAGGAAGAATTAAATTATGCCAATAGTGTTTTTGAGAAATACAATGCTTTAGTGATCAATGTTGATAAAAAATCGATTGAAGAAACAACAACGATCATCGAAGATTTAGCTCAAAACAAACAATAAGGAGTTCTAATATGAGTAATCGCCAATCAAATGAGCTAATTGCCGAAATTATAAATTTAGAAGCTATTTTGAATTTACCAAAAGGAACTGAGCATTTCATCAGTGATCTTCATGGAGAATTTGAAGCGTTCAACCATATTTTAAGAAATGGTTCGGGAAGTATTCGAGAAAAAGTTAATATACTTTTCAATCAAGAACTTTCTGCAGAACAAATCGATGAACTGTGTTTTTTGATTTACTATCCTGAAGAAAAAATTCAGTCTTTGAGATTTCAGCAACCACTCCCTCAAAATTGGTGGTTTGAGGCTATCGAGAATCTTTTGGTCATTGTCCGTTTTTCATCAAGTAAATACACTCGATCTAAAGTTAGAAAAGCGCTGCCTGAGACGTATGCCTATATTTTAGAGGAATTGATTTATCAGTACGATGAAACGACCAATAAAAAAGCGTACTATAAACAAATCATTCGAAAAATCATCGAACTCGGTGAAGCGGAACGTTTTATTACAGATCTAGCCTATCTAACTCAGCGATTTGTGATTGATCACCTTCACGTGATTGGAGATATTTATGATCGTGGCCCTCATCCTGATAAAATCATGGATTCTTTGACTCGCTATCATTCCCTTGATATTCAATGGGGAAATCATGATATTATCTGGCTGGGGGCTGTGAGCGGATCAAAAGCTTGTTTGGCCAATGTCCTGAGGATTTGTGCCCGTTATGGTAATCTTAACCTTTTAGAGGATGCTTATGGAATCGATTTAACTTTATTAAAATCATACAGTCGTAACTTCTATCAGGAAAATAGTCATTTTATGCCTAAGAAAAATCCATATAGAAAACTTACACTAACAGAAATAAACGATGCAATGAAAATCCAGCAAGCAATGGCGATCATTCAAGAAAAACTTGAAGGACAATTGATTAAACGCCACCCAGAATTTCAAATGAATCATCGATTACTATTGGATAAAATTAAAAACGACCAACTTATGATCGATGGTCAGCCTTATAATTTGATCAATTCATGCTTTCAGACAATTGATTGGTCTGATCCCTATCAATTGTCTGAGGAAGAAGAGCACGTCATAACAGATTTACTACAGCAATTTCAACACGCTCAAAAATTAAATAAACATATGACTTTTCTAGTAGAAAAAGGTTCACTATACCTTTCTTATAATCATAACCTGTTGATTCACGGCTGCATACCGCTTAATGAAGATGGTTCTTTTCAATCTGTGATTTTTAATGGAAAAAAATATGCCGGTAAAAGCTTACTTGACTTTTTTGAGACAAACATCAAACAAGCTTTTGCAAAACCATGGCAAACAGAAGATTTTTCAACTGATATTGTCTGGTACCTATGGTGTGGTGAGCATTCATCTCTTTTTGGTAAAAAAGCAATGAAAACATTTGAACGCTATTTTATCCAAGAAACAGAAACCCATGTGGAAGAAAAAAATGCTTATTATAAGTTAAGAAATCGTTCTGACATTTGCCAATATATTTTAAATGCTTTTGATCTTAATGAATTTGACGCTCATATTATCAATGGACATACTCCAGTAAAACTGATCAAAGGAGAATCACCGATCAAAGCTGAAGGTAAAATGCTTGTCATAGATGGCGGATTTTCACGTGCTTACCAAAAAGTAACTGGAATTGGCGGCTATACACTTTTATATAATTCTTTTGGTATGCAATTAGCCGCACATAAACCTTTTTCGGATAAAAAAACTGCACTCGAAAAAAATGATGATATTATCTCTACAAGGCAAATCGTTGATCGTCAGGTAAAACGGTTAAAAGTAAAAGATACAACGATCGGCGCCACTTTGATCAAAGACACTATAAAACTAAAACAGCGATTAGAACATGTCACCCGAGTTTCTTCCAATTAAAAAATAAGAACAAAGATGCACTAATTTCTTGCGTCTTTGTTCTTATTTTTACTTGATCAACTCGAATGCTTGATTTTTTAGTTCATAGACTTCATCACAAGCTTTTGCTACTTCTTGCTCATGTGTCACGATGATAATACATTTTTGCTGATCATGTGCTACTTTTTGAAATAATTGAACAATATCTTTTGATGTTTTTTCATCTAAATTACCTGTTGGCTCATCCGCTACAATCAGTTCATGATCACAACAAAGTGCTCTAACGATCGCTACACGTTGCTGTTGCCCTCCTGATAGCTGAGTTACACTCTTTTTAGCCAAAGTTTCATCGATCCCGACACTCGCTAAATTTTCCAACGCATAAGCTCGTTTATCTGCTTGTTTTGAGTTGGATATCGCCATTGCTGTTAAAACATTATCTAAAGCTGACATATAAGGCAATAAATTATACGCTTGAAAAATAATCGATACATCGTTTTTCCGGTAATTTCTAAGGCCGATTTTAGTAAGCGCATCTCCATTATAAAGAATAGATCCTGTTTTAGGTACATCTAATCCTGCAATCAACGAAAGAAATGTCGTCTTACCAGAGCCGCTTGCTCCTAAAATAGCATACATCTTTCCACGCTGAAATTCTAAATTAACGTTTTTATAAAGAAATTCCTGTTCATTTTTATACCAATACCCTACTTCTTGTGTCTGTAACATCGCTTTTCCTCTTTTCTATGTGGTCAAGATTTTTTTAGGCTGTAGTCTTAAAATTCCAATGGACGATAATATGATCGAGAAGAAGCTGATTAAAAGTCCTAATCCAGCTAATGTTGCGATTTCTTTTGGTTGAACAGAGATGTTTAACTCTTCGATTGCTTTTGCTGCTTCTTCAGAGCTTGCACCAAGTCTACTCATACCGCCAGCACCAGGTCCTCCTTGTCTTTGTTCTCCTCCTCTATCACCTTTTTCCGTTGGTTGACCTTGATTATTTGCAGATTGCTGAACAGATTCTGTTTGTTGGCTGATCAGCTGCTCACCGACTACATTTCCTACAATATTTCCGCTAAAGGTCGCAATCACTAACGCGACAAACATACAAATAATGATTTCACTGAAGAATTGTAAAACTACTTTGAAACGAGATTCTCCAAGTGATAATAATACGCCAATTTCATAACGTCTTTCCCTGATTGTCATCATCACGATCAAAGTCAGTATGATTACTCCCGCAACTGCCACTAAAATAACGATATTTTTGGCAAAGCTTGCAACATTATTCAAAGGTTGTAACATTTGTTGATACGCTTGATCGTTTGTTTGTAGGCTGAAGCTGTCTGTGTCAATCAATTTTTCTGCGTCTTTAACAAAGGTATCCATCTGTTTGGGATCATCCAATGTATAAGCTGCTGAATCAATGGTGCCTGTTGCGTCATCCCCTTTTAACGTGTTCGCAAATGTATAAGATGTATATAAAGTATTTGCTGGATTTAAGAAATTAAACATCATCCCCATGCTATCGCCATTTTCAGAAGTTTTATAAATCCCTTTAATCTTTAATTCATACGTTTTTGTGTCATCTTCCGGATCAGTTACCTTAAATGTGTCACCGACTTTTAACTCATTTGCATCAGCCAATGTTTGCTCGATTGCAACGTTATTTGTATCTTTATCTGACTCGCTAATGGCTTCACCACTCGTGATTTCAGCAGTCCCGTCAGAAAAATCACTCGACATAGACAAATTCATCACACCACTCACTTGAAAATCACTTTGCTTCATATCAGCCATTGGACCGCCACCCATTTTCCCCCCTTCTTGAGGCTGCCCTAAAGTGTCACCATTTGTTTGATCTGTTGATGATGTTGCTGTCTCACTTTCTGAGTCAGTAGAAATCGGTGTAATGCCGTCACCTGCGCCCGCAGAGGATGAAGATAAAAATGAGTATGACTTCACATTAGCTAAATCAGCAATCTTTTGCGCATCTGCTAATGAAACAGGTGTTAAACTAAAACTGCCTGGATCTGGCTTTTCTCCTGTATTCCCTTCTTGATTTTTTTTCATCGCTGCTTCTCGATTCGCTGACAAGGTAACCGTTGCGCCCACGCTTTTTTTGGCGTTTTCAGTCGCAGTTAGTGCGGCACTTTGAATCGTTAAACCAGCTAAAACAAAAATCAAAATAGCTGAAAAGACAGCACATAATAAAAATGTTCGACCTTTTTTTGACTTCATACTTAATAATGCACGTTTGATAAAATTCATAAAATGTAATTCCTCCTCAAATATTGATAGCAATGTTACGTAAGGTTTCTTACATAACTCTACTCGTGAACAGCTATTACTTTATTCCTCTTACCTTAAACAAACCTTAAAGCATAATTTCATCGTTTTATTCTCGCTGCTCTCTATAACGCGCCTTGCAAATCTATAGAAAAAGTGATTAAATGGTTGTGGTCGTATTTTTTAGCGAAACCTTTTATAGGCATTAAATGTCCTATAATTATTCACAGATATGATCCTTACAATTCTAATTTTTGAAAGGAACGAAAGATATTTGGAAAAAAAGAAAATGACTCTATATGGGATGATTTTCTCTATTTGTTTCTTTTTGATTGTTTCGTTCTTTTTTTCTACTCATACAGTAGATTACGCAAACGAAACTGAAACGAGTGAAAAAATTACCGTTCCATTAAAAACAACATCTGCTTCTGCAGTTAAAAATCCTGAACCAAAAGAAAAAGACAGTCCAGAACTGACAGCTTTTTATCATAAAATCGAACAAACAATGACAGAAACTGCGAAAAGCTTTAACGGTGAGGTTGGGATAACATACGTGGATTTGACAACTGGAAAGCAGATTTCAGTTGATGGTACGAAAGAATTCTATAGCGCCAGCACAATCAAGGTGCCCTTAGCTATGATGATTGCAGACAAAGTTCAGGCTGGCGGTTTAAAATGGGATGACCAGCTTACATTTAACGAAAAAGAAGATTATGAAGATGGTACTGGCATTATTATTAACGATATTCAGCCAACCTACTCGTTAAGAACACTACAGGAATACAACATCACGTATTCAGATAATATCGCTAAAAATATGCTCTATGATACATTTGGCGGAGATGTCGAAGCAAAAAAAGCCCTTTATGCTCATTTTTTGCAAAAAGAAACAGATTGGGACGATGCAAAGTTCACTTCTGAGGATGCTGCAAAAATCCTTAAAATTTTATATGAAGAAAAATCATCGAATCAAGAATATCAAACGATTTATGATTATATGAAAAATACTGTTTTCCATGAACGTATGGATACCCCGACAACATCAGGGAAAGTTGCACATAAGATAGGTTCCTATGCTGGATTCTTACATGACATTGGTATCTTAGAAACGGAGCATCCTTTTATTCTAACTGTGTTTACGAATGGACAGACGGACGCGGGTATTTCATTTATCTCAACCATTACAGATCGATTATGGACGATACAAAGCAATGACTATCCAAAAAAATGAGGCCGAGACAAAAGTGTTTAGCTCCGAGAAATAAGAGGGAATTCACGAAAATTGCTCTTCAAATTTTTGTGAATTTCAGCTTATTTCCGAAGGAGCTGCTTTTTTCTAGCCGTTTATTCGGTTTTAGAGCGTGGGACAAAACTGATTTTTAGTTTTGTCCCACGCTCTATTTTTGGATTTATTACGTATTACCACCCATATTTTTGATTTTGATCAAACGCGTGATTTCACTTCGTTCATTTTCTTCCAATTTCATTTGAATATAATAAATTGTTTCTTCTAATTGAGGAATCGTCATATATTCTAAAGCATTCACACGTCGACGTGTCTTCTCTATTTCTTCTGCCATTAATTGGCAGGTCTTTTCAACTTCTGCCAATTCCAGTAGTTTTGGTAAAATACTCGAAATTTTGTCAAAAACACTATCCAATTCTGCATTTGAATTTAGATAACCGTAATTTAGCGGTGCATCTGTTACCGTTTCATCGTAGTGAAAATTCATGATTGGAACCGTCACACTCATAATATTTTTTTCAATGACATCTAGTGTGACATCATCTGCAGGAACAGCTACCAATTCTTCGATAAAAGCTTCGTTCAGTGTTGCATTGGCTAATACAAAGTTAGATAATGCGGCTGTCAATTCTTGTTCTACATCGATTCGCAGCTGATTATTCTTTTTGACGAGCAATATAAAGCGACGCATCAGTTCATCTTGCTTATCTTTTAATAATTTATGGCCACGACTTGCCGTTCCAAGTTGCTTCTTTAAACGAGAGAGTTCCATTCGAGTAGGATTCACATTTAACCGTGCCATAATCGGTCACTCTCCTTCAGTCAAGTATTTGTCCAACATCTCATCTTTGATACGCTTCAATTCAGTTCTTGGAAGCATAGATAATAGTTCCCAGCCTAAATCAAGTGTTTCATCAATGGAACGATTCGTGTAAAACCCTTGATTGACGTATTCTTTTTCAAAACGATCCGCAAATTTTGCATAGATTTTATCCACATCTGACAATGCCGATTCCCCAAGAACGACTGCTAATTCTTTCGCTTGTTTTCCTTGAGCATATGCTGCAAATAACTGGTTCATTGTTGGGGCATGATCGATTCGAGTTTTTCCTTCACCCGTTCCTTTATCCTTTAAACGAGACAATGAAGGCAATACATCAATTGGCGGCTGGATTCCGCTCTTATATAAATCTCTAGATAAAATGATTTGCCCTTCCGTAATATAACCTGTTAAATCCGGAATCGGATGGGTTTTATCATCTTCTGGCATCGTTAAGATTGGAATTTGGGTAACAGACCCTTTCAATCCACGAATACGGCCAGCTCGTTCGTACAATGTGGCTAAATTAGTATAAAGATACCCTGGATAACCACGACGTCCTGGCACCTCACGACGAGCAGCAGAAATTTCGCGTAATGCTTCACAATAATTGGTCATATCTGTCATGATCACAAGAACGTGCATACCTTTTTCATACGCTAAATATTCAGCTGCTGTAAGCGCCATTCTAGGGGTAGCAATTCGCTCGATTGCCGGATCATTGGCTAAATTCATAAACATTACGGACCGATCAATTGCTCCTGTTTGACGAAAATCTTCCATGAAAAATTCAGCTTCTTCAAATGTGATCCCAATCGCCGCAAAAACAACGGCAAAGTCCTCATCACTGTTTAAAACATTTGCTTGACGAGCGATTTGAGCAGCTAACTCTTTGTGGGGCAAACCAGAACCTGAAAATACTGGCAATTTTTGTCCACGAACTAAGGTATTCAAATGATCGATTGCAGAAATTCCCGTTTGAATAAATTCATCTGGGTAATCTCTGGCCACCGGATTTATGACTTCACCATTGATATCAACCATTTTTTCCGGTAAAATCTCAGGGCCATTGTCCTTGGGACGACCTAAACCATCAAAAATCCGACCTACCATATCTTCTGACACGCCCAATTCCAAAGGATGACCTAAAAAACGAACCTTTGAATCACGAAGATTGATGCCGCTGGTTCCTTCAAAAATCTGAACCATGGCTTTATCGCCATTGATCTCAAGCACTTGTCCACGACGAATTTCACCATTTTGCATACGAACTTCGATCAATTCTTCATATTTGACCCCTTCAACTTTTTCAACGATCATCAAGGGACCAACTACTTCATTGATTGTACGGTACTCTTTAATCATTCGTCATCCCTCCATCTGCGATAATTTGTTTTAACGTTAGTTTCATTTCATCGACTAAGCTGTCTAATCGGTCGATTTGTTCTTCTGGTACGTATTTGCTTCTGGCGATTTTATCTCTAATCCCAACTGTACCAGCCATGATTTCAGATAAATAAGCGCCTAAATCCAATGCTGCTTGTCCTTCTTTGTAGAAAGTTAAAATCAAGTGTAGCATTTTATATTGTTTTTCTCTTGAGGTAAATGTATCAACATCATCAAAGGCATTTTGTTGTAAGTAATCTTCACGAATCGATTTCGCAACTTCTAATGTCAAACGGTCTTTATCAGACAACGAATCAATTCCGACTAGTCGAACGATTTCTTCTAATTGCGATTCTTCTTGTAAAATGCGCATCCCTTCCATAACCATCTCAGACCACTCAACTTGAAGTTGCTGATCTAAATATTTACCAACTTCTGAATCATATAAAGAGTAACTTTGGAGCCAATTGATAGATGGAAAATGACGTTTTTGCGCTAATGTCGCATCCAATCCCCAGAAAACTTTCACGACACGTAACGTATTTTGAGTGACAGGTTCAGAGATATCTCCGCCAGAAGGTGAAACAGCACTAATTGCTGTGATACTTCCCTCACGATGATCTTTCCCTAAAGCTACAACTTGTCCAGCTCGTTCATAATATTCCGCTAAACGGCTACCTAAGTATGCAGGATACCCTTCATCCCCTGGCATTTCTTCCAAACGTCCGCTCATTTCACGTAATGCTTCTGCCCAACGAGAAGTTGAGTCCGCCATTATTGCTACAGAATAGCCCATATCACGGAAGTATTCCGCAATTGTGATTCCTGTATAGATTGATGCTTCACGAGCTGCTACAGGCATATTAGAGGTGTTCGCGATCAAGACAGTTCGTTCCATCACCGACTCCCCCGTACTTGGATCGATCAGCTCAGGAAATTCATTCAATACATCTGTCATTTCGTTGCCGCGTTCACCACACCCTACATAAACAACTAAATCAACATCTGCCCATTTAGCGATTTGGTGTTGCACCACGGTTTTTCCTGCACCAAATGGACCTGGAACAGCTGCTGCTCCACCTTTTGTAACAGGAAAGAACGTATCAATAACACGTTGACCTGTGAGAAGCGGTACATCCGGATTTAATTTTTCTAGAATCGGACGACTACGACGAACTGGCCATTTTTGCATCATCGTAAATTCTTTTTCACCTGTAGCTGTTTCGATAATGTAAACTGTTTCTTCGATCGTGAACTCGCCCATTTTGATTTCCTTCACAACGCCGCTAATACCAAATGGAACCATGATTTTATGAGGAATCACTTTCGTCTCTTGAACTAATCCAACGATGTCTCCTGCAGAAACCTCATCTCCAATAGAAACAGTGGGCTCAAATAGCCATTTTTTCGTTCTATCTAATGCTGGGATCTGAACCCCTCTGCTTAAAAAGTTACTTTCTGTTACTTCAGCAAATGTATCTAAAGGACGTTGGATTCCATCAAACATCTCTGAGATCAAGCCTGGCGCCAGCTCAACTGACAACGCTTCCCCGGTCGTTACAACTGGTTCTCCAGGTCCAATTCCTGTTGTTTCTTCATATACTTGAATAGACGCGACATCTCCACGCATCTCAATAATTTCTCCTATAACACCTAATTCCCCTACATGACAAATATCCTGAATACTTGCATCAGACATATTCTCAGCCATAACTAAAGGACCAGATACTTTAATAATTCTACCAGTTTGCAAAATTGTTCCTCCTATTCAGAAAAGCTGAGCAGGCTCGTTCAGCTCCGACCGAAAAATAGAAAAATAGGACTGAGGCGCTCTTTGCCTCTTTCTTATTTTATCTTTTTTCCGAGGAGCTAGCCCGCAAAGCTAGATCAAACGAAAAGCTGAGCAAGCTCGTTTAGCACCGATCGAAAAATAGAAAAATAGGACTGAGGCGCTTTTTGCCTCTTTCTTATTTTATTTTTTTCCGAGGAACTGGCCTGCAAAGCTAGATCAAGTAAAGCTAAACATGTTCTCAACCGTCTACAATATATTCTGTCCAACCGCTCTTTCAACATTATCTTGAATTTCTTTTAACCCAATCCCTTTGGTACCATTGTGACTTGGGATCAAGATAATCGCTGGTGTAACTTCACTTTTATAACGCTTGATCGTTTCAACAGCTAATTCAGAAGCATCTTCTGTGATGAAAATAACGCCAAAATTATTTTTCGCCATTGATTCAATCGTCTCTCTCACTTGTTTTGACGAAATTGCATAAACAACCTCAAAGCCAAAAAGTTTGAACGGCATAACAGAATCTCTATCACCGATTACACCAATTTTATAAGCCATCTGCCATGCGCATCCTTTCTTTAACGACTTCTACTGGAAAGTTACTCCGTTTACTAACTAGAATCAAACGTAAATTTTTCCACTCTACTTCTTTAGCATTTAAAAATGCAAGCAACGGTAATGGTCCAAAAGCCATAATTTTAGCCTTATCATACAGACTAGTCAGATAATCATCTTTGGCTTTTTCAAAAGCAACTAGATCTAAGGTTTTTGTTTCAGCAGAGACGATTGGTGCTAAGAGTGCGCCATAAGTCGTGCTCAAAACAAAATCAGTAAAGACAACTAATGACTGTTCCGCATATTCTAAAAATGTTGCTTTTGGGATACTACCTGAACTAGATAACACAGTCGATAAAAAATTTTCATGTTGTCCTTGAAGGATTCCCCTAGCCATTGTAGAAATATTTGTCAAATCAATAAATGCTGTAACTTCTGCCACGATATCTTTATTACCTAATTTTTCAGCTAATTGGCGTTGAAAGGTTAAGAAATTCCGATCATAAATAATATCGATTGCTTGAAGCGTAGAAGATTCTTGAAAATAATCCAACACTTCAAGAACGGCATTCATAAGCTGCACTGGTAATTCAGTTGAGACACGCGTACGAATTGCACTCTTCAGAGTCTCTAATGAATAGCGACCATCATCAATAAACAGATAGTCCAGATCTTGTCCCGTAAGCTCAGCTTTTGTCAGGACTTTCAAATTATGAAATGTTGCTCTAGAAGTATAGATTGTGATCACTTCTGGTTCTGGTGCCATTTCATAGAGCCATTCATAAAGTTTTCCCTTCTCTTTTGAATAGATATATTCAAAAGTTTCAGCAAAATCGTCTGTCATATACGCTCCATATACCGTATTTTTTAAACTATCTTTTAGTTCATCCGTGTTTTTTGCATTCAATAATTGTTCATATTGAGCATTACTTAAAAGTTCTGTTTCTTTAAGACGAATCAAAGGATTAATTTGATTATATGCAGTCTCTCTCATTATGACCCTCCTAATCGAATAAGTAACAACGTTCCTTTCAGTCACCTTAAATTTTTCAACATCCGTTCATTTTACTCACTGTGTTTCAAAGCAAAAGCGTAGCTTGATAACACATAGCAAAACAGACTCTTTAAACATTCATTTTATCGAAACAGCAATTCTGCTATTTTAAAACTTTCCATTTTTTTGATTTCTTGAACTAGACTTGTAAATAAGAAGTTGTATTCGATCCCATCTTTAGACACAATAAATCCACCATCATTTGGAATAACTTCTTTTTCTAACTTCAACGTTAGTTTTTCACTAGAATGTTCTGCAAGCCATTGCTCAGATAACCTTCCTTTTGAAAACTCTCCTAACTTTAAAGCCGCCTTACCTTCAACCGGCAACTGAATAATGATTTGCTCGACAAAGAGTTGAAATTCCGCTTCTGTCCAATGATTCATTCGCTCAACTGATTCTGCAAAAAGTTGCTCTAGGTAGCCTTGCTTTTGATTCAACGTTGCTTGTTTGACTTCCAATTGTTGTCGATTTGACTTTTGTTTAAACGCTTTATCTGTTTGTTCTTGATTTTTTTCAATCAGTTTACTTTCTTGTAAAAAAAGCGCTTCTTCTTGTTCTTGATATTCTCGGTCAATACGAGCCGTCTCAACTTTTTTCAGTTCTGAAACTTCTACTTGCTCTTTTTCTAGAATTTGTTCGACGATTTTTTCAATTGCATCCATTTTTTTCCTCCTGTTACTTCACATTTAGTACAAGCAAGAATGAGATAACAAACCCAAGAATCGCATACGTTTCAACCATGGCGGCATATATGATCCCTTTTGTTGCGTGTTCAGGTTTTTTAGCTAAAATTTGAATCCCAGCAGCTGCAACACGACCTTGCGCAATCCCAGAAAATAAACCTGCAAAAGCGATCGGCAATGATGCCACAAAATAATCCAGGCCTTGAACCATCGTCATATCATTGTTTAAATTGATAAAAATCAAAAAGGCAATAACGAAACCGTATAACCCTTGCGTTCCTGGCAATAATTGTAAAATTAAGGCCTGTCCGAATTTTTCAGGCTGTTCTGTTGTCAACGCCGCAGCGGCTTCCCCTGTAAAACCAACCCCTTTAGCAGAACCAATCCCTGCTAAAATCGTTGCCATTGCCATTCCTAAAACTGCAAAAAGAATTCCACCATTGTTATTAATTAAGTAATCTATCATGTTTATATTCCTCCACTATTCTTTTTCTTTTGATTTTTTTCAATGTTCATATATTTCTCTTCTGTCTTTAATGGCTTAAATGCACGTCCACCGCCTGTATAAAATTTCCCGAAAAACTCGACATATTGCAAACGAGCTCCGTGAACATAAGCACCTAACAAACTTAAAAAGAGATTCAATGCGTGTAATGCGATGATTAGTACGATCCCCACAGTAAATCGAGCGATTGGCGGCATAAACTCGACGAGCATATTAAATGCTGCAGCGATACTTCCGCCAGAAATTCCTAAAGCCATCAATCGCGTATAACTAACTAAATCCCCAATATAACCTGTCAAACCATATAATCCGTAAAGACCTTTTGCTAAACCTTTGACTTTTGATTTTGTTTGGATAATCGGCACGATCACAATCGATAAAGCAGAAATGACCGCCACAACGATTCCAGTTGTAACCAGACCGTCATTGCTAAAAACTAACATACCTAAAACTACGATCAAAATCCCTATCAGCAATCCTTGCCAAGCAAAGCTCTCACTAATACTATCCAAGTAACGCTTGCGTTTCGTAAGTTCGATTCCGTTGACCATCAATCCTGTCAGCATTTGTATAAAACCGAAAATAACTGATAAAATCAAAATCGTATTCACATCTTCAGTTGTTGATAATATCGGAAACGGCAAATGAATCCCAAAGATCACTTCTGGTAAAGCAGCACCGAAAAATGACCCATAAATAAAGCCCCAAATAATCGTTGGAAACGATAATATTAGGAAAAAATCTGCAAAACGCTTCATTCCTCGTGGTAAAACGAGCAACTTCAACGCAAGTAATGCACCTAGTAACATCAATAAACCGTAGCCAATATCTGCTACCATCATGCCGAAAAACACCATATAAAAAGGCGTCATGATCGGTGTTGGATCGATCTCGTCATATTTTGGCAAGCTATACATTTCAGTCAACATCTCAAATGGCGCTACCAGAGAATTATTTTTCAGTTTCACAGGAATATCAGCCTGAATCTCATCATTCGTCGGTTGATCAAAAGTGATATACACTTCGTCTTGAGGCAATCTATCCTGTAATGCGCTAGTTAATCCCTGCTTCTCATCAACAGGAATCCAACCTTGCACAATGAAAAAATAGGACGTATTCAGCAAATGCTTCTTTGCTTCTTCCCGATAGATATACGCATAAGTCATTTCTTCTGCTAAGTACAACTCTTCTAAATGATCACGATAGGAAGATAAACTGATTTTCAATTGTTTTTCATCCTTAACGAGACTAGCTAATTCTTCTTTATTTTTTTGATACGCCTCTTTCGGCAAAATATCATAAGGATAATCAAATTGGTTAAAACTATATCCAGCAGTAACTTCATTCAAATCCGCCGATTGACTTTTTAAGTAAATCAAGCTGTAATAGACATGATTTTGACTGTGATAAATTTCTTCCACATAAATAGATGGGACCTTTTCTAAATCTGCTAGAAAATCTGACTGATTGGCAGAACTGATCGAGCCTAGCAAAATATCTGTCCTCTCTAGTGAATTATTTTTTGGAATAATATCTAAATACTGCCAGCGAGCTAACCATTTTTCTTTTGACAGCAAATCTTTTCTAGTTGTCTCAATCACTGCCAGTTTACTTTTTAGTAAAGCTATTTCCTTTAAGTATTCGCTTATCTTATGCTCATCGAAACTTTCTTCCAAAGAATGTAATGTACGCACTTGTCTTTTTATTGGTTTCTTTTTCGATGAACTTTCTGAAAAACGTTCAATAAATGTCAATGAGTCCTGAATTTCTGTCAACATACTCTGGAAGCGTTTCTTTTTGCTTTCATCTTCTTCCACTAAAGTTGACGCAAAATGCTTTTCTATATAAGAACTATCTACATTTGAATGAAAAAAATCTTTAATTTCGATTGCTTGCATCCCTTGAATTGCTTGAAGAATCGCTTCTTCTCTATCGGCTGCCGCTATGATCGTCATTTTTTCCATTTTATTGACTGCCATAGATTTTTTTCACCCTTTCTATTACGTGATCAATGATAGATTCTTTGTTTTTTTCATATTTTTCTTTAAAATTTTGATTTTGTTCGTTCGCTTCACTCAATAAACTATCTTTTTCTTTTTGAAGCTCTTCTTTTTTTTGTCCCTCTATTTCGTGAAGTAAAGCTGTAACTTTCGCTTGACTTTCTTCCTGTTTTTTCTTGAAATCATCTGATTTTGTTTGCTCATAAGACCTGATTTCTTCTTTGACTAAGTGTCTCATTTCTTCAATTTTATCTTCTGCCTCACGGATTCTATCCAATGCTTCTAAAACCATTTTTTCACCCCTATCATTTACTGACCAGTCTTCATCCATATTATTGAACTTCGCCTTCTTTTTTTACAATCAAAAAGAGAATAACCTGTGCTTCTGCTCACTAAAAACACAACTTATTCCCTTAAATTTTAATTGAAAATAAAAAAAGGGCGTAAGTTCAAAAAACCGTTCTTCTCACCCCTTGAAGAACTTGATCCTTGAAGCTTGCGCCCAACCATTTTTATTAATATACACCTATCTTAGCAAAAAAAAACTAAAATTACAACTGCTTTACCAGTAGCTTTTTTCTAATCTACAAAAAACAACCCACCTTCAACAGAAGATGGGAAAGGAGTTTTACTCATGAGAGTAAATGAAAAAGTTATATTGTTAGGATAGATTTATATTACTATCCTATTTTTACTTTTACAAATGTTATGCATCAGAAATCTTATTTTTGTTCTCTAAAAAAAGAAGACTTCCAAATCACTTGCTGAACGAGTAACTCGTTCAACAATAGTCTCCATCCAGACATCGGTAAACCAATCATATTGAATTTGATTGATAATACTTTTTTTTAACTCTACAATCATTGTTTCACTATCGATTTCATTTTCATAAAACGAACCTAACATGGTTAGCATTTTCGTGTTAGAATGTTGCTGAAATCGATAGATACGTCCTTTTTCTATGTAATAAAACCAGTGATTGATAATAACCGCAAAGCGGTCTTCTTTATTTTCCAATAAGGTGATAAGCATCTTAGCTGTAATTTTCTTCATGTTGTCTACTCCTTTGACTGCTCCATTCATTTTATCATATCAAAATATTGTTAGAGAAACAATCAATGGAAAGTTTCTAAAAATAGTCCGGAATATCCTTTTATAATCGTCTTTTTTGATACCTCAATCATAAAAAGGAATAAAAATATCTTTTCGCTAATCTTTTTGTCCATAATTGCGTACTATTTGATATAATTGGATAGGAAAGCTACTATTTTAGGATTGGAGAATAAGATGAAACAAAATTTAATCAAAGTAACCACAACATTTCATAATACATGGTTGATCGATCTGAAAAAAGATTCGTTTTCTGAAGAAAATAAGATTATATTTGGAGATACGTTGCGACTTTCTATTGCTAAAAATGATTCTTACTACTATTCAGAAGCGATTGCATTAACTTACGAGAAAGAAATCCTATTTAGAGAACAACCAACAGAAAGTGAAATTGAATTTTTCAACTATATGAAGGAGGTTCAAGAAAAGAGCTTTTCCAAGGCGTTGGCAGCTAAATATAATATAGAACTTTATACAGTTCCCTCTTTAAATATTGACGACTCGGTGGAGGAAAAATAAAAAATAACAGCCTCTGATTTACTTCATTCAACAGGAAAAGTAAATCAGAAGCTATTATTTTGCACTTTTTTTTGGTACGCACTTTTTACTTATACATTTTAGTTTTTTTAGTTAAATCGTTTGTTTACAAAATTAGTTTTATAAGATAATTACGAGATATTTAAATACGTTTTAGACTCCGCCTGTAACAACATATACAGAAATAACGCTTGCTACAACAGCTATTA
This sequence comes from Enterococcus ureasiticus, assembly GCF_001730285.1. Classification (GTDB taxonomy): domain Bacteria; phylum Bacillota; class Bacilli; order Lactobacillales; family Enterococcaceae; genus Enterococcus_L; species Enterococcus_L ureasiticus. Next base: position 42,164 of record NZ_MIJZ01000001.1, on the reverse strand, counting down.
ATGAGATCATGAACACACCTCCACTCCCATTTTTTAGAAATCAACGTTTGCAAACAAATAATTTTCCTTAGGTAAAGAATAACAAACAAGCAAAAAAAAATAAAGTAGTAAATTCAAAAAGTGCGAAATTGGCATAAAAATCAAATGAAATATTTACTTTTTTATTAAAAATATGAATTTTCTGACCATTTCATGCTATAATCGCATAAGAAGGGAGAGAAACTCTTGAATATCATAGAAACCTTACGTTTTTTTAGACTTAAATTAAAGTTAACTCAAAGAGAAATGATGTCTGAATATACTGATCCCTCTACCTATTCAAAAATTGAAAGTGGTAAACGCTCTCTTAAGGTAAATGAATTAGAAGAAATATTAAATCAAACTTCGATTAGTGTTGAAGAATTTTTTAGTTTCACAACTTTTGATAAACGACAACAAGATTTCAGAGAAACTTTTTATTATTGTGGAGCTCATTTAGAAAATAAAAGTACTAAACAAAAACTGCTTAATTATTATTATTCGTTAAAAGATAAAGAAAAAAAGACCTTGAGAGAATTATCAAATTACATTGGTATTAAAAATTTTTTCAATGCTCACTGGGAAGAGGTTGACCCCGTGACTTTTGACGAAATAACTGATATTTTTGAGGATTTATTGAATAAATCATTCTACCTTCAGTACGACTATATTATTACTGCCAATTTAAGTCGCTTTTTTAACGCTAAACAAGCTGATTTATTACTTGCAAGAATGTTCCCTATAAAATATGAAGAACAACGTGATTTTACCACTAAAAAATTTGCTCATAATATTCTTATCAATTTAATTTCAATGCGATTATATGCAAAGGATTATGAAAGTGCAGAGAAATATATAAAGCTTGCTAAAAAACAAGATAAACAAAACGAAAATTACAGTTTCAAATTAAATCTCCAATATTTAACTAATCTCTTAGACTACATTATTGAAGGCGAACCTTTTTACATGGAACGTGTTTATGATTTTATACATTTGTTAGAGAATACTGGTGACACTTTACAAGCAGAACAGGTAAAAAAAGAAGTAAAGATGTTAATTCACGAGAGGGATAGTGAAAAAATGCTTAATAGCTATGCAGTTGGATTACTGAAAGAATCCTAGTTCCAAGAATTAAAATCAGAATATCCCACCTCTTTCAAGGTGGGATAAGGAGTATTACTCGGATTGAGTAAAATGAAAATACTGTTAGGGTACATTTATAATACTACACCATGTTATAGATTTCAACCCTTTAGTCGATAAATATTTTTTATTTGTTCGTTTGAACGTAACTCCTTTTATAACTAAGACTTTTCCTAAAATAAACTCACCTAGTGATTTTTCTGATGAGTTTATTTCTTGTGTTCTAAAACACTCATATTCTGCAATATCATTTTTCTACGAATAAACTTGATTTTTCATTTAACGTTCTGCTTCCCTACAAATATTTTATATAATCATTCATTTTCTGTTAAAATAAATATAAAACAACATAAAGAAGGCGTAATAATTTGAATTCAAAATATAACAAAACAGAAATCATTCTTTTATTAGCTTTATTAGGTATCAGCATCATTTCCATCTTTCCTTATTTTTTTAATAACTATATTTTCAACCAAGATGATCTTTTATTTCACCGAACAAGATTGGAAAGTTACTCTCAAGCTGTGAAACATTTGGATTTTTTCCCGAGAGTTTTTCCTAATATGGGATTAAATTTTGGTTATGGCGCAGATTTATTTTATCCCTCTATATTATTATTACCTTTTGCTTTCTTTAGGATTGTAGGGATAGCTTTTGTTCCTTCTTACTACTTATATCAGCTTTTGATCAGTTTGGTTACTGCTGCCAGTGCGTATTATTTTCTATATTCAATAAAAAAATCACAAAAACTGGCGCTATTATTTTCTTGTTTTTATACACTTTCCACCTATCGTTTAATCGACCAATCTGTTCGCGCAGCGCTTGGTGAAACATTGGCATTTGCTTTTTTACCTTTATTTATTCTTGGTGTCTACTCGATTTTTTATAGTGACAAACATCGCTGGCAGCTGCTTGGAATCGGAATGAGTTTATTGATTGCCAGTCACTTGATTACAGCTTTCTACTCATTCATCCTGCTCCTTATTTTTATATTGATTAATTGGAAAAAATGTAAACTAGCTCAGATAAAAAGTCTGATCATGGCAGGTCTTTTATCACTTGGCTTATCAGCTTGGTTTTTATTTCCTTATTTGGAACAGATACATCATTTAACGTTTAATTTTAATAACACGACATTATGGGCTAATGGATTAAAGTTCAGTTTAGGAGATTTATTTATAAATAGTCTTGCTAATTTGAGTGCACCATTCACTGAATTAAAACCAAATATTGGTCTATTACTGTTAGTTGCAGTTTTAATTGCTGGTTTCAATTACCGAAAATTAAGCCCCAGCAATAAACGATTATCATTAGCTACTTTAGCCGTTATTCTACTAGCCACAAACATTTTCCCTTGGGGTCTTTTTAAAGTATCTATTTTAGCAACGATTCAATTCCCATGGAGATTATTATTATTCGCTTCCTTTTTTTCTAGTTTACTGGCGGTTTGCTTAATTGAAGAATTTCGCTTGCTTTCAAGAAAAGATATACTTGTTTTTATTGCATTGTCCGGCTTTTTAACACTCGGTTTTAATATCAATAACTTATCACAAAGTAACAGCAAAAATAACGTAACTGTAACGAATGAAAACTTTACCGATTTTTATGAATCGGAAATCGGCCATGGCAAAGAGTATTTAGTAAAAGATACAGATTTTAAAAAACACTTTGCTTCTCCTGGTTTGATTATTGATGGTATTCCTTATACTGATTCATCCCGTAAAGTTGAGAATAACTATAATTATAGTACTTTTAATGTTAGGATTAACGGAACTCAAGAAGTTCAGCTGCCTAAATTTTATTATGAAGGGTATGAGGTTAAACTAGATCAACAAGTGATTCGTAATTACAATAAGAACGGATTAGTCACGGTTAAATTAGAACAAGGTTTACATGAAATTAGTGTCACTTATAAAAAAACTGTTATTCAGAAAGTTTCAGCTATTTTTTCAGTTTTATTAGCTGGATTATTAATCTTTTACAATATAATAAAAAGCAGAAGAAAAAATAAATAATAGTCAATTTTCTCGTCAAAGATAAATGATGCTAATACAACTATTTATGTATTCATCTTAATAAGTAACAGAATAACATCCAAATAACCAAGTAAGGAGCAATATTTTATGAACAAATTAAAATGGTATTCCGGAGGAAACGAACGAGGAAACCAAGCGATACGCATTATCACTGATCTATTAGATGATTTTAAAACAGGCTTAGGTAATGAGTCTATACAAAATGTGTTAGAAAATTATCGTGAAGAGTTAGAACAAAAAGGCGCTTCTGTTCCTATGATTTTAAGTCGTATGAATATAGACATTTCTAAAGCAATCAGAAATGAGGGGATTATTTTATCAGACAATCAATCAAAAAAACTAAAAGAGTTAACTTCCATATCAAATATTAGATATGGATATTAACATTACAAAAAAATGCACAACTTTAACTATCCCTAATTAAATTAACTTAGATGTCTTTGTTCTAAGTTGTCTAGTTAAGTTTCTAAACTGTTTCAGATAATGATGTTAGGATATTTGTTCTGAATGAATTTGACCTATATAGTAATATTTATACCCTTAATGCTTAACTTCGAACGGATGTACCAACAAGAGCTACATTGTAATTTAAACAAATGACTAGCTCTATCATGTTATATGGCTTTTTACTATATCTATCATGAATTTTTATCAAGTATCTAAAAATGTTTTATTATTTTGTTTGTTAATCTACATAGAGTTGTAGCTTGGGCATTCAATGTAAAATAACAGACAGTAGAAACGCTGTGTATCAACATTTCTACTGTCTGTCCCCATAAAAGTTATGAAAGTAACGGGATTTGAAAGTAAACTTTCATAAAGGTTCATCCACTATAAATCAGCACACTTTTGATAATATTAATTGAAACAACACGAATGACGATTAGTTGAAATATAAACTCACTAATCTTTAAACTTACGACCAACGATTATATTTTCCCTGTCGAATCTCGTTGTTCCTCTTGTATTTCGAATACCGTGTATCTCTTTAATTTTTCCAAGACTTGTATACATTCGCCTCGCTTGCTAAATAAGTTGCTCATTATATCCTCAGATTTTAATGTACCAGCATTAATTCCCAGCCTATCTCCTCTAAACAAAAAGACCACTCAATGAGTGATCTAGTCTTCTATCGTTTCATTTTCTTCTGGCTCGTAAGGTTCATAATCACCTTTCACACCGAATACATCTGAATTCAAATCCATTCCTGTTTCTGCCATATCTAATGCATTTGTTTCTACGTTATCCTTTACCTGATTCATGTACTCATCTCTTGTGATTATTTTCCCTGTCTTTTTATGTTTAAAAAAATTATGCATTGTCACCACTCCCTTATATTTCTTAAACTAATTTTACACTATTTCTCTTTTTGGTACGAATAAAAAGCCACCGCATAAGCGATGACTAGATAAAATTTATTCATTTTTTTCTTTTTCTCGTTTTTCTTCTTCTCTGACAAATCGTTTAAGATGTTTCTCATCTTTTTCTGACTTCACATGTTCTCTATTGTTGTCAATTTCAGCTTCAAACTTCTCTTTGTTTTTTTGTTCATTAAATGATTCTCTGTTTTCTTTTTCTCCATGACGTTCACTTGGCATAATAAATTTTCCCCTTTCATATATCATGAATTAATTGTATTCCTATTTGAGGGATTATACCAATAATTTAATCACCCACAGACAAGAATGAAATAAACTCTATGAGGGGAGTGTCACCATCCTTTTAGTTTTTTTTATTTGTTTTTAGCCTGAAGGTGTTTAATTTCGTTATCCCCACTTACAAATCACTCCTTCTTATTTGTTATCTTATAAAATAAATAGACTATCAATGTACAAATTAAATCAATAATGATAATAATGACCCATAAAAGATACATTATCTTTATTTTCTAAATAGTTTCCCAAACACCTACTGCCGACGCAATTTTTACTTTTGTATATAATTTGCTCAATCTATTGACATCTTTCGCTCTTTTAGTAGTATTAGCTTTATAAAACTAGCTTGGAAAGGAGCTTAAAAATGAAACAGCTTTTACGTATCGCTTTAGTAGTGAGTGTTGTATTAGTTTTAATATTCATTGGAAGAAATATTAATTCGAAAGACTCATCTACAATTGACTTGTCCAAAGAATCATCTCATCTATCTACGAGTTCATCAGAAATCTCATCAGGCAAGTTTTCATCAGATTCAGAAATATTCTCATTATCTGATGAATTAAATTCGTTCGAAAACGAAATAGACAGTCAAATTAATGACTTAACATCAAGTGAAGATTGATCGATTAATTGCTTCTTTTGATCAAATTAAATATTTTTTCTCGAAATTGACTAATAAACCAAAAGAGTTAGTCGATAAACTAAACAAAATAAACAACACTCTAGAGGCGAAAAAAGCTCAGTTTGAATCCGAACAAAAATAAAATTGAAAAGGCTCGTTGTAAATAAAACTATTAATCCCAGCTCAATATTTAGACATCAGCTATCACCATCTAATCTATCAGCTACCGACCTCTTGCCTTTATCACGCTTAACATTACTAGGTTTTGTCCAAAACTCAATCGTTGATTGTTTAACGTTCAACGCCTCAGCGCATTCCTGTTTTGTGATGTGGTGATTAGGTCATCACCTTTGTATATTGCGTACATCACCAGTCAACACCGCCCATCGATTGAATTGTTTCCATAGCTACTGCATTTTCTTGAACTGCTTCACCGCAGTCGTTGTGTGTAGGTCTATCCATGAGATATAAGCCTTTGCAACCATCCTCAAACAAATTGACTTCCGCATTATATTTTTGATTCTTTTTACTAGGTCATCGAGTCCTTGTGCTAATCGCTCAAATTCTTCTACATCTTTATTCTTAATCATCTTTAATCACAAAGGAGTAAAAACTTTTTACTATCGGCCGACAAACCTCCACTCCTTTCATTTAGTTGTTATGTTATAATTTATTTATTACTATTTTACGAGGTGTTGTATTTTGGGTATTATGATATTAATTTTTACTATTGTTATCTATCCTGTCGCTATCTTATTGTCAGTCTCTATCACAACCGGCATCACTTTTTTTATAAATAAAAGATACCAGTTGCGATATAAGGCTTTAGTTTTTGCTATAGCAACAATTAGCGGTTTCTGGATAGCTATATTGATTGGTAATCACTACATGCATGTGTTTTTCGGTGACTACAAGTTGATGTAGGGATAATCATCCCTATTCATTCCTTTCGTTGTGTTGGCACAAAACAAAGCCTTGTTTATATCCTTAATAGATGGCGTATCCTTTCGGTTCTGGACAATGGAACCAATTACTTACTAAATCTAAATATTCCTCATCTATATCTAAAGAAGTTCTATCCATCTACCACTCTTTACCGGACGAAGGTAAAGACTAATGGATTCGGAACGGCTATGACCTACAAACGGAATATCAAAGGAAAGAAGAATCTGTTGATCGAAAGCCTATTATTATCTAATTCAATCCCTTTTGGATGCTGAGAACTTGCCGATCAGAGAGTTGATCAACAGCTCGAAATGGCTTTATGACTAAACGGATAGCTCAAACCCTCGTCATAAGGGATTACTAGAAGACGCTTTGCTGCTGATTGATTCAGGCAAAACTAAAACAGCAAAATTTTGAAACTTGATAATGATTGAATCAACTGCAATCAACCTTAATCATCAATATAAAAACCAGAAATATTCCTAACATTATTTCTGGTTTTTTTTGCTATTTAAATTCTGTTATATCGTATTGCCGGAGCTGCTATAAAAATTACTTAACATCAATAATTTCTACTCGCTCAGCTAAAACCCATCCATTCATTCCATACAAAGAATATAAAACTTGATAGGTCAAGTGTTCTTTTCTTATTTCTTCTTCCAACTCTTCCAGTGAATTATGTTGCATTGGCCATACATTTTTTTTCCCTTGAATCAATAGCTCTTTATTTTCAGTAAAAAATTTATCTAAAGCTCTTTCTTCTAAATCTAAAATAATACTGTAAGGCATTTCATCATAAAATTTATAACATAAAAAGTTATGGAATATAATTTGTTTTTCTTTATCGTCATTAGAAATATTAATAACTATATCCTTATTTTCAAAATTTACAAAATAGCTTTTTATTTCACAGTCATGAATTGTATTCATCTTATATTTCTCTCCTATACATGCTTATTGTCTTGACGGACATGAGCAAAAGGAATTTCATTTTTCATCGCTTTTAATTCTTCCACTGTTAGTAGCATTTTGAGGTATTACTTTAACTAAACTTTCATTAACATCACTTTTATCATTAACAAGAACATATATATACTTCGAACTTCCAGTACATTCTCTAATAGAATATTTGTCTCCTACTTCGTATAATAAGATCCACTCCCCTTGACAATATGAACATAAATACTTTTCAGAATAACTTAATATTAAATTGGAATTTATTTTATACTCTTCTACTTTCACAGGAGGATTATGAATAACTTTATTGTTATAGATCAGTTCATTTGATTTTGTATTATACAAAATATTCTCTTGCCAATTTGAAAGTATATTCCTATCTATTAGATTTTCATTATAAGATTTCATTTCTTTTAATTCATCATAAGTAAATTCATACTTTTTTCCTTTTGAAAAGAGTGAAAACATATCATTTTCAACATAATAGTATGTCGAAAAAATAGTTTCCAAATTTATTTTTCTAACACTATTTGTTTCAATATTGATCGAATAAAGGATATCACTTTCCATATCTTGAACTATAATGTAATCGTTTAATTCAGATGAATATGCCTGATAAATAAAAAAATCATCATCAATATGTATTTTCTTATTAAAATTAAGATTTTTATCTAAAACTATCAAGCCCTCATAGTTATCATTTAATACCACATAATTTTGGGTTATTTTCAAAATATATACATCATTTTCCATAATTAATTTTTATATGACTTTACTCCTATAAATTATAGTTGCCTTCTATTTCTTAAAATAATTTAAATCTTTATGTGGTAATTTCACCTAAATAATTTCCTGTTTTAGGATATATTCCTATTTGAAATCTTGTTCTTAAAAAGAGAACTATAGATTCTTACTTCATAATTGCATTTTTTATCTATTATTCAAATAAAAAACTTAAACAATTAACATTTTCGGGTTCATAATTTTCTAGTGGAATATTCAAAGGAATTTTTTTAATTCTTCTCTATTAACCAAAATCTGTTTTTGTTCTCCTAATACTTCTATTAGCTCTGTATATTTTTTTTCAAGAGTTTGGTTTTTAAATTCTTTTAGATACACTATATCAAGCTTTTGCCCTTCTTTTGGGCTTTGATATTGTGCTTTTTCAATGATAAAAAATGGACTTATCGCTGAGATTTTCAAACTAATAAACTCTATATAACCACGTTGCATTATTTCTTTAGTCGATTTATCTGAAAAAAATGAATTTTTTAATTCAATGTCTTCCATAAAATAATAAGAGAAGCACCTAGTATAATCAAAACCACCTGATGGCTCAAATACGATTCCTTCCATATTTTTTAGCAAGTATTCATCCCATTCGTCGCTATAGACATATTTTCTTAGCACATATCCATAGTCTCCTTCTTTCAAACCCCTACTCACAAAATTAATGGCTCTATCATTTGCGTTCATTAAATTTCCTCCTTACTTCTTTAGGTATATCAGGATAACCTGTGCCAAACCTGTATTGAATTCTTGCTGACTCGCTTCATAATCTGAAAAGAAACTTGCTGATTGACCATCGTAGGCATGAAACTTTTTATGCGCACTTTCCAGCGCTTCACCTGTCATTATAGCAGATTGACATAAAGGTGTATAAGCGACCATGAAATAATTTTTTGCTGAATCATAGGCCTTGCTAGATAGTGGTGCAGATAAAAAGAGTTGAATGCTCGCTTGTAATGATGTAATAGCTTGATTGGTCAATTGAGAAGCTTGCGATGATCGTGTCTGTGCTTCAGTCACATAAAATTTAAGCCCCATTTTCTTTTTCCTCTGGTTTCTTCCAAAAAGCTTGTTGCTCCGCCTTTAGATTTTCTTCTTGATCAAACAACGTCCGTTCATCTTTTTTTAGCTGAAGGAGTTGTTCATCAAATTCTCGTTGGACTTTTTTGAAGAAAGATGAAGACTCTCATCTCCTCTTTCTTCAAAAAAGGCTCGCTCCTCTGCTTCACAGTTCCTAAGACAAAATCATAAGCAGCTTGTTCTTGTTGCTGCAACTGAAAAAATTCTTCTTGTTGCTCTTCTATGTAGCGTTGCTCTTTTCTAATGGCTAACTGATCCTCTTGGAGTTGTTCCAAACGAATCCTGAACTGATAATTTTTTTGATCAACTTCTTGTTGTTTCTGGATCTCACTCATGAAAAACCTCCTGGAAGGTTAAATTTCGTCAATTGAGCAATATTCTGATCGATTCGTTCAAACTCTTTCGCAACGGAATGAATGTTATCACCAGATGAAACAACACTGGTAGATAATGCGCCTAATCCCTGTTGGTAGTTATTGAGTGATTGTACAGCTGGGGCGTTGCCTGAAACATTGGTTCTAAATGCTGATACAGAAACACTTATACTATTTAATGAACTGGCAGACTGACTAAATGAAGCCGAAATACCACTGGCAATACTTGAATTACTATTTATAGACATTTTCCTTCTCCTTATTATCATAATATGAGATTTAATAATATAATATAATGAATATTTTATAAATATGTCATATAAAACATCCAAAAACACTCGCCTGTTTTACCATAATAGTTTTTCTATATGGATCAAATAATTATATTGGACGGTAAAGTTGTGGGATTGGTTAGTGATAGCGGCGCTGCTAGATGTGAGTTTAAAAGTTTAGACGATGCTGTAGAGTTGTATCGGTTGCTAGTGTTGAGTGTGGAGGTTGAGGATAGGATCACAAAGTTGTACGATAAAATTTTATAAAAAATAAGCCGACCTCAAACTAAGAGATAGGCTTTCGGCCAATAACAACTATTTTATTATGACTTTATTCATATCAAGCTTATTTCCGTTACCTTCAATACAGGCTTGTATTTCATGTGCGTTCAAAAGGGTATTTCCAATTTCATTAAATGTCTCTTTCTCATTTTCTACTTGTTTTTCAATTTCCTCTACTTTGTTCGAAGAATCCACGATATTCTCTACAACACTTCTAGATTGTTTATCTAAATTCATAGGCGCATTTTCCAACGGAAAATTACTAGGTGCTTCTCCCCCATTTAAGATAATTAATTCCCCGTCCACTGCTCGAGCAAGAAAAACATAAGACTTCCCTTTTTCTGGGATAATATCATTTTCAATAAGTGTTATAAAATTGCCTTTCTCAAGTCCATCACCATAACCAAAGTCCACTCTTGTAGCTTTGACAAACCCATCAGTTGGTAGCTCTCCTCTTAAATTATCAAGAACCTTCAATTTGAAATCAGTTATCGGGGTGCTACTTAACAACTCACCTTTTTCATCATACATAGAATCAGAATAATTCGTTGTCATATCCTCTATGGTAGCTATAAAAACATTATCTGCTTCTAATATTTTTCCTTCCAAAGTCGGTGCCCACATGTATGAAGAAGCCAGGATAGTAACATTAAGGGGAGTTTCCCACGTGTCTACATCATTTTGATTTTCTAAACCTAATGATGCTAGAATATCTTTCGTTTGTGAAATTGATGTACTTGTACTTTCCTTTTGTTCACTTTTCTCATTTTTACATGCCATAAGTGAAACAAGAGTTACACTTAAAAGCATTACTAATCCAAATCTAGTTATTTTCATTTTTTATCTCCTTCTACCATCTTCTTTTTGATGCTAGCAGCCTAACTCTATCATCTGCTGTAGGAAGGTTGTTTACAATTCCTGGACCAAAACTAGCATACATTACATTCTTAAAACCTGGGGCATGCGATAATCCTAAAGCATGTCCAAATTCATGTGTTGCAATCATGAAACTAAATTCTTCTGCATAAGGATGGTTACTTCTTAACATTCAATAGTCATTAAATTTTATTGTTTTTTGTGGTAGCCGATGTGTCTCCACCAGCTCCGGTACGACCGTCATTCCTATCATACAATCGCACATTAGCAGCACTATCCATCCGTTGAATAGTACCTGGCGATTGTTTGTTCCAATGAATATTTGCGTGTGCTCTATGTTTCGTCCCTAGTTGATTGTACCTCAAAATCTTATTAGAACCACCCAACCAATAATTCCAAAGTACATATGCATCTGCTTTTTCCAGTTTCATAAAAACATAAAAAACATGACCATAATTACTCCTACCAACACCTTTTTTCGTTTTATCTTATTCCCCGTTAACTCCTTTTTTAAATATCAATTATATCTATCTTTTAATTAATCTTCAACCTCTTTTTGTAAATAGTATTTTATGTAACCCTCCAATCAAGGAGGGCTATTTTAACGCAAAAAAATCCCACCTCAAAAGAGATGGGAAATTACTGATATTAAGCAACTTTCTTTTTTTAAACTTCGTACAGTTCAGCCAATTTTCAAACGATTGGTTTATTTTATTTAATTAAGCTTACATATTGCTTGTTCGCTGACACATAACCTTTATCCGTAACTAGTCTTGGCCATCCATCCTTACTAAAAATGATGCTTTGGACTGACAAAATAGTACCTTTATTTATTTTTTGCTTTTGAGTACTAGTAGAAAAAGAATCTTTATCATTATAGCTCCAAATATTTTCTTTAACTTCTACTTTACCAGCAGTAGTAATATACTGATCAATATTGCTAATTACCGGTTTTACATATCCCTTATTTGCCGAAATATACCCAAGACTTGTAACTAATCTTGGCCAACCATCTTTACTGTATGCAATATCTCGAACATCTAACATTGTATCTTTTGGTATAGATTTTATTTGGGTTTCTTTAGAGAATGCATCTTTATTACTGTAAACCCATATATTTTCCTTCGTTACCAATTTTTGTGGAGTAGTAATATATTGGTCCACATTATCAACTACTTTAACAAAAAAATCTTTATTAGCCGAAAGATATCCTTCATTCGTTACTAATCTAGGATAGCCACTAGCGCTGAAATCAATAGCTTTAACATCAACAATTGTATATTTAGGTATTGCTTTTTTTTGAGTGTTAGATGTAAAATTATCCTTATTATTATATACCCATGTATTCAGTTTTGCTGCATATTTACCAGAGTTAGAATGATATTGATTATAGTTTATTGAAGGATTTATCCATTGCTGAATTAATCTAAAATTAGCATTATTAATCTTTGTCCCGAAATTATTGTCCGCTCCTGCATAAGCATGTACTGCTAAAATCTGATCCTTATTATTATAAACACCACTTCCACTAGACCCGCCTGTTGAATCTAAGGTATAATAAACATTATTATCTGTATGTTTTAAAATATTCCCAGTTTCGGTCCCCATTCTTTTGTTTAGATCTCCATGGTAGCCAGAAAGAGTAATTGGACTTGTCATCCCTGTGGTTAAACCAAACCAACCTACAGAATTTCCAATACTACGATCTAACTTAATTGCTCCAATATCGTATGCAGAACTAGAATTGTCAATCCACCCTTTAACGCTCATGAGTTTTTTCGAGTAAGCAACGCCATAAGGGGCGTAACTTCCATTATACCCTGGGTAAACTTCGACACTTGTCGCCCACCCTCCATCATTCTTGCTATAAATGCAATGTCCAGCTGTTAACACAGTATCAGAAGAAATCATATTACCACTGCCTATATAACGTTTTCCGTTTGGAAACTTCATACTTAAAAATATTACTTTTCTATAAGGGTTAACAGTAGTGTCTGCAACTATTTTCCTATTGTCAGAACCTATAATTTTTTCAGGCTCCGCAGATGGCGAACCTTCTTCCAGATCACTAATATATTCTACATCATCTGGAAGATCTGGAATTACAGCATTTTCAGTAGTTACCCCAGTTCCTTCATAGCCAGACGATTCAAAATCGTTTAAAGAATACATTTCCATGTTGTAATAATCTGTAACTTCATTATTATTATCAACAGTATCTAATTCACTTTCTGCAAACGTAGTTCCCCCACATAATAAACCCGCAAAAACAAAAACACCAAACATAAATTTTTTCATTTATTCTCCTCCTGTTTACCTAATATACACATATGAATATAGTAAATTGACATGAAGTAACAACTATATTCATATGTTATAATAACTTAAACAAATTCTTTTATCAATGTATTATTGGATAAATAATTGTATCGAAATTATATTTACAGACCCTGTTTGAAAAAAATATTTCTAATTAAAAACCCTCTACCCCATGTTGTATCAATCTGCCCGTCATCTGGACCAACAGCAACATAGCGACGTTTACCACTTCCAGCAATGTAACTGATCCACACATAACCATTAGTCATAATATAGCTATCGTACGGGATCGAGCTACCTGCGTTGTAATAATCTAAAGCTGGTCTTGCTACATCATCTGGATTAGTATCCGCGCTTACCGCTAGCTGTCTATCTGGATAGAAAACACCGCTCAACGCTACATTTATCAATTGATTTCCATTTCCTTATTTGAGAATCTGACACACCTATTTCTTTGGCCATATCTTTCAAGAGCTTTTCTCCATCAGATTTAAGCCAGATCTCTTTTGCTTGATCCCTTCTAGGCTCTCTCTGTCTAGCCATCCATATCACACCACCTCGCGATCATTGTTTTGTTGAGTTTCGTTTTATTATTTACCTGATTTTACATTCTCCCATTCAATTTTCAAGTATAACGCAACTTCATTTCTAAACTCGTTAATTAAATCATCAAGTTCTTTTGCATACTTTGACTGCTTCTCAAGCATATCTTCATAGTAAGTTGTAGGTTGCCCCGTTTCAATTCGTTCTCTTGAAAAATCTGCTATCTTAACAACTGATGCTCTCAATTTTGCTATTAGATCTATAAGATTTGAATGCTTATCATCATCAATAAAATACAATAAAAGTTGATTAGTGGCCAAACTTGCAGCACCTATGTTCTCATTGTATTTTTCATCGTAACTTCTTTTTGATTTGATAAGTGCTTTTTTTTGTTCTTGTGGATAAATATTTACAATTCCTGATGTCCACATTTTGTTATCTTCTTTTTCTATTTCAGATTCAATAAATACTATTTTTATTTTAGTTCCAAAAGAAAATGTCGCAGATGATCTAACCAATTCATAGTTATAAATAAGCTCTGCTGATAACCTCCTTATTTGATTAATCCACTCAATATTAGTTTTTGATTGCACACTAGCACGGATGGTTTTTTTATTAATCCAAACTGTTGAAGCCAATGTTGTTATAAAGCCTATAAAACTCACTATAGCAGCTATGGATGCCCATTGGAAATCACCTTTATGATCTACAAAAATTGAAAACAACATATCTATTCCTCCAATAATTTAATTTTATTTAATTATCGGTTATTTCTCAATATCTTTCAACATCAAGTCAGCTTCTATTAACACTTTCAAATCGCTAACTGAATTAAGTTTTATCTAACCCTCTTTTAAATTCTGCAACCACTGACCAAACGCAACTCTAATATTTTTTTGATATTCTCCAACAGATTCAGCTTTCTCCAAAGCCTTTTCGATTTCATACTCTAAATTAAAGCTGCTATGTTCTATGTTTCTTCCCATGTATTCATAAATTTTAACACTTCATTCTATTAAAAAAAGGCTCATTAAAGAGAGCCTTGATTTTCTATCTTTTATTAATAAGGTAAGGCTCGGCCTTTGCGCTTAAGATTATTTTCTAAAGTACTGTACGTTTCAGCATGCAAATCATTAACATCTAAAATTACAACTTCATCAATAAAAGGATATAATTTTTCAGCCCGTTCCGAGTAATCATTTGTAGTAATAATAATTTTAATTGGAACAGGTGAATTTTTTAACTGAGAAATAAATGATTCAGTGTCCTTCTCTTTAAAAAGCAATGATTCAACAGGATAAAACACTATAAAATCTTCATCATAACCAAATTTGTCAGATGAGTTAGTCCTTCTTATAAACCTATTATTAGAGTTTGCAAAATTATACGTTTGATTTTGTTTCACTTTAGGAAATTTCCGTTTAAATGATTTTTCAAATAACTTTGGCACTTCACTTATTGATGATACGACAAACAAACCGTCCTTTAATTTATCAATTGATTCGATTGCAGCTAAAACACCCGATAACTTTTCTTCATGAAAATATCCACGAATTAGTACGGTAAGAGAAACATTATCTTCAATCATATTTGATAACCCATCTACAAAATCGTTCCGACTAAATCTCTTCATAATTTTCACCTCTTTTCTAATATAACTATACTATAAATATAATTTAATATGTAAAATATATTTTTTCTACATTAACTTTACGTTATAATAATATTCCATTGACTCGGCAACCTCACAAGGAGGTACTGCCATATTAAATTTACTGTGTAAAACTTTATCCATGGTTAAAATACTGCATGATATCTATCATCGTCACAGGGATAAGCAGTATAAACCGAAGCTCAAGAAAAGGAGATAGCCGTTGAGCTGTCTCCTTTTCAAGCAAAGTTACATAACACTATAAAACTTGTGGATCAAAACTTGACAACTGTTGTACTCAATTCGATCATTCTTAAACCAAAATTATCATAATTGTAAGTTGTTTGATTTTCAGACCCACCATAACGTCTTACTAAGTCATTCGCTTCTCTAACATGTGTATTCGTTGGTAAATAAATACGTGTACCTCCATTTACAAACCAAACCTCTGCTCCGCCAGTTTTTAAAACTTTAGTATAAACAAACATCATATCTTCTTCCCCCTTAATTGTCGTTTCTCCACTACCGTTTACCGGTGTATTAAATAAGTTAATTTCCTCTTGCCGACGGCGTCTTAAGCCTTCCTCAAATTGTGATCCTTTATTAATGTAATTAGCGATTGACTCCGTGATATAACTATTTGAAGCATTTTTATCCCAATTGTCTCTTGCAAAGACTCCTGTACCACAATTATAGGTAAAACTTACCATCGCATCAAACTGATTTTGATTAAAAGAACGAGTAAAGTAGCTATTTACTGCATTTACATAGCCTGCTATATCTTTCTTAAATTGCCCGTCTGCTTGAGCTTGAGACCATGTTGTTACTCCAGGAATTAAACTTGTTTGTCCTTTTGGTTCTGCATGTCCCCAACCAATAGTAATCATTCCATCGCCAAGGTCATATGCTGTAAGTCTACATCCTTCAAATTTTTTAATTAATGTTTCACCTTTAGCACCTAAAGTAGTCGCTTTCCCTCCGGGACTTGGTGTGTTGCCACTTAAAATCCATTGGTCTAAATTTAAAATGTCTGTAATAGCCACTTCACCGACATTCTTCTTGACAGCGAATCCATTCCAGTTCGCTTGCCAACTATCAGAACCAATCTTTACCCATACGTGTCCATAGCCACCGCCACCATTTCTATTGACTGCTATGTTGAGTGTACCACTACCAACTTTTGCAATCCCTTGAGAAACATACGTATTTGGAATATCTTTTGCATTTCCTCGAGCAGCATATGGATTAGGCGCCCCAACAAATTCAAGTAAGTTCTTGATCAAACTCACACACTGTCCATTCAATCCACTGTCAGATTTGTCAACAGTTACTGTACCGACAAGACTGTCTAGAAAATTCCTTACTTCTCCAATTGTTTTTGCCATACGTTATTCCCTCCTAACATTTGTTTTTTGTAAGATCTTACAACGTTAGTATAAAGAATATTTATTCTTTCAAACTATCACAATTCTGTCAGTATCCTCCCAATATAAAAAGCCACCGCATAAGCGATGACTATATAGGCGCAAAGCACCCGGATATTAATTTAAAACATGCCAGAGTTCGAACAATCCGAGAACATTTCCTCTGCCATGCCAGCCGCACTGCAGCTCTTCATTCCAATTAAGCAACCTACACGATGCGCTATCACATCCCTATCCCTTCGCTTCCTCGGTTGCTATGAGATTGTTACCCGACAGTAGCCCTGGGGTAAACCAGTGGTCTGATTGCCTCGTGCTTAACTGTCCAATCTCTAATACTAAGGTGTAGATTTGCACTACACATACAGTCTTTATTCTCTATAGTTTGAGTATGATGTTCTCCAACTGGTGCCACTTTTTCGGTGCGTAGTCTCAACACTCGCATGACTGTCAACCGTCTGTTGCTATCCCTATAGATTTGTATTTGCGTCTACCTATTCCGCCACTTAGCATTTTAATCAGCACATGTATAATGTGTTGGAACTTGGATATTTTAAATAAAAGTTTAACCAGTGCCAATATGCAAGCATACTATCAACTCCTTTGAACTATGTAAAACACCCACAGGCAAGAATGAAATAAACTCTATGAGGGAGAGTGTCACCATCCTTATTTTTTATTTGTTGTTCGCCTGCAAGTGAATAATTTCAAAAGATAAAGAAAGGAGGTCACTGACTAATCGTGTAATTGTGTTTGCTGATCTCTTTCCTTATCTTTCGACACTATCATAATACAATGGATAATCAGCATATTGTCAGTATGTTTACAGTATAAAGCACCGACAAAAACCCGATAATTAACGGAAAATAACAAGTTCCAATGCTGAAGTGAATTGAATCATTGCTTTTGATAACTCTTGTGAAACTAGATCCTCACTAATATTACTTCTTTGAGCTGCTACATAAACAGAATACCCACTGATAAAACGATCATAAAATATTTTCTTTCTTCTTTCCGTTATGTCTGGTTTAAAAGGATGTTGAATTGTCGCGTATCCCCTTATGAACAATTTGTGTAAATAATCGAATTCCTCTCTTGCTTCTTCTTGTTGGATCAAAATTTGTTCAGCTTCATGACCGCTGTCAACAGTTGACGTAGGAATCAAAGAGAAACTAGCTGTAACTTTTGGTTCTCTTGGTTGTCCCACCCTACAACGCGCTGAAAGATAAGCCGAAAGAAATACCCCCATATTATGCCTTGTTCGATCCATGTCCACGTCCTTTTAATCTGGCATTTCATATCTACTAACATTAAAAAGCACCATTTTCCTTGATTCCTCCTGTTATGATATAATAAGCTGTCGGGCTGAGAGGAATATCGGCTTTTTTTATTTGCGGTTTTTTTCAGTTCCGTTATTGATTGCCTTTTGCTCTAACCGACGCTTTTTCTTTTTAATTTTCGACTTCGTTTTCCCCATCCGTTATACCTCCTTATGATATAATTACTTCATAATTACTTCGTAAAGGAGTTGTTTTTTTGAAAAAATTTATAAATAAAAAAGTATTGTTGATATTTTTAGCTTTAGTGATATCAGCTACTATTTTAAGTGCCTATCTGAATTCAATAGGCTATGAAGGAATGCTTTATTTCCAGACTGTTTACAATAATAACGGTCATAAATCTTACGGAAACTATAGCCCTCGCACTGGAGGATTCCTGGTAACCGGTATTGCCTTATTTTATATTTCGATTATATGGAAAAAAATGAATAAATTTGATAATATTCTGGTCAAAAGAGCTATAGGAACTCTACTAATTATCGCTATAACTATTTTCGTTATTGGTGGAATTGATTTAGTCAGTGCAATAGCATTTATTTTTAGGCGATAATATCGCCTTTTTTATGCCACACATCAGCTATCACCTGCTTTCATAAACACGACCCAATGCGTTTCAGCTCGTTTGTTACCTTAAAGCGGTTCGTAATCAATCACCTTTAAAACTTCCGATAGTTTTATCTGGTCCTCATTCCACTTAAAAACAAGTGTTCCGTTAGGTTTAAGAACTCTCATGCATTCGTCAAAACCTTGGCTGATATCGGCTTTCCAAGTGTTTGGGTTTAGCTTCCCATATTTCTTGGCAACCAACTATTATCGCCCGCTTTTAACAAATGAGGTGGATCAAACACCACATGATAAAAGCCATTATCATCAAATTGCATCTGCCTAAAGTCTGCTACCATATCTGGCTCAACCTTTAACGATCGACCATCGCAGAGGGTATCGTCGAGTTCTCTGTTATCTATGTAGAGGACATCTTTATTTTGTTTGTTATACCAAAACATCCGACTACCGCAACTGGCATCCAGTATTTTTTTAGCAATCAGCTATCACCATCCAATCTAACAGCAACCGTCCTCTTGCCTTTGTCACGCTTTACATTGCTAGGTGTTGCCCAAAACTCAATCGTTGATTGTTTACTCAGCGCATTCTTGTTTTGTTCCTGTGGCTTTTAGGTCATCACCTTTGTATATTGCGTACATTAGCGGTCACCTGCTTCAATTTGATCTTCTAGCCAAACTTCTAATTTTATAGCTGATATATCAAGTAAAAAGTGGTGTTCAGGAATCATCTGATTATTATTAGCTATACGTTTCATTTCATTTCTCAAAATCTGCACATCTTTTAGCACTTCGCCGAAACGATTATTTTATGTTTTTTTGATAGCTTTTTCTTTTTCCAAATAATAATGTACCATTTTGATGAAGTCGCCTTCCTCGGAATTAGGAAACTTTAGTGCTCCATCTATTTGTCTGTATTGATAGTTGATTCTATTTAGTGATTCTTGTCTATGTTTCTCAATTGTCCAATTTTCCATAATAATAATCACAAAGGAGTAAAAAGCTTTTTAGTGTCGGCCGACAAACCTCCACTCCTTTCTGTAAAATATTATTCCAATCTTTCACTCCTGATGATATAATTATTCATGGAGGGAACTATTATGAAAAAAATAACTTTTACTTTATTACTATCTACATTACTATTGGTTACTGCTTGTAATTCAAAAAATGATGAACCTGTTTCGAACAGTAGCTCTATCTCCAGTACAACCACATCATCTACAACAAAAACATCCGTATCTAAATTTTCTACATCAACTTCAGAAACTCAGGTGTCTTCAAGCTCGATTCCATCCGAGGAACAACCTGTTGCATTATCTGAGGAGCCACAAAATAGTGTTCCTATTGCTGAAATGTCACAGGAGCAAGCTCTGCAAAGAATATTAGAGACCTATCCTGAAACAAATAACGAAGATACTAGCTTAATCTTTTGGGGAATGATTGATACTGACTTTTTGTTCAAAGCATACAGTAAAAGTATTTCCAGCCAAGGCGGATCAGGTACCTTAGGATTTTTCCGTGTATCGCCTCAAGGTGATGTATATTCAACCGATGCAAATGGAAACCCATTTTAGATAGCCTTTCAGGTTATCTTTTTTTATCCCCTACCCGAAACTCATCCAACTTACGACCTTTACTGGCAAAGTGTTCCACACGTTTAAACTCTGTTATTTGTTCGGCAGTTGCTGGTACTACACAAGATTTCTGTGTTTTTCTATTTAAATTCTGTACTATTTTTATTGGCAGACCTGTTAATAAAGGTTACTTAACATCAATAATTTCTACTCGCTCAGCTAAAACCCAACCAGTCATACCATACGAAGAGTATAGAACATAGTATCGAATATCACTTTCTTGTAACATTTTCTCTAATTCTTCAACCGAACTACAAATAAGAGGCCAACCACTATTCTTTTTTTCTTCTAGTAAATCTTTATTACTTGAAAAAAAGTGTTTCATATCCAGCTCATCTAAATCTAAAATAATGCTATATGGTATTTCATCACTGAATTGATGAGCAATCGCGCCTACAAATTCAATTCTTTTGTTTGAATCTTCGTTAGTTACATCCATCGTAAGTAAGCTATTTTTAAAGTTAATATTGTAGTTTAAAATTTCATAATCGTGTAGTGAGTTCATACTTATTCCTCTTCTCTCATTTATTCTTTCTGTCTAGGTGGTCTTTTATTCCAGTCCCATTGATGTCTATGTGGAATTTATGCGTACCATCATCCGTGTGATTGAAGTCTATATCTTCTACAGCACGTCCGTCAGGACCATAATATCTTCTTTGTTTTGCAAAACTATCTGGATTTAATAAATCAGCAGAAGAATTCGGTTCTCCATCACCTTTTAGTTTTGATGCGTCTTCATGTTTCACTTCTTTATGTCTCTTTGCTGGAACACCTTCTTCACGACTTTTATCTAATTTCGCAGTCTCATCTACTGCATTGATAGTAGGTGCATTATTTATTTTATCCACAATAGATTGTCCGACTTTTACTGCTCCAGTCCCTTTTTTAATAACATCTGCTTTTTTTCCAGCTTTTCCTAGATTTCCTAATACACCGCCAAATCCAGGAGCAAGAGGCATTTCATTTCTCATCACTTTCAGTTTTTCAACTTTGTACTGATCTTTATTTAAGTAATCTTTACACTTTTCTAATTGTTCATAGAGTTCCGGATATTTATCTGGGGAAACAATTTTGCCGTCTTTCATTAGATACCAATGACCCAATTCAATTTTAACGATTTCGTACCCCTTCAACTTACTAATTGCTTGTTTTACTCGTGCATCTTTCACTTGTTGTTTCATTTTTTCACGTTGCTTCCAACGTGTATGAATAGGTTTAGCCCACGTCATGTCTAAACGTTTCAAATCAAAAGTACCTGTTGCTGGATTCCATGCTTTAGAGTTGGCGACCTGTGCCAAACCTGTATTGAATTCTTGCTGACTCGCTTCATAATCTGAAAAGAAACTTGCTGATTGACCATCGTAGGCATGAAACTTTTCTAATTTCTCTCGACGTTTATCAATACTTTCACAGGCATTGATATATCTCCGTTCTAAGTCTGGTCGTGGTGTTTTAGCCGTACTCATTTGGTGATCTAAACGCTGCTTTAACTGCTCAAATTGATTAATCTCTTCTAGGATTAAATCTTCATCTGTATCAATCCCACTTACTGTTCCTTGATATTCACTAAGAAACTTTTTATGCGCACTTTCCAACGCTTCACCTGTCATTATAGCAGATTGACATAAAGGTGTATAAGCGACCATGAAATAATTTTTTGCTGAATCATAGGCCTTGTAGGATTGGTTAGCGATAGCAGTGCGGCTCGATGGGAGTTTGAGGATTTAGAGGATGCTGCAGAGTTGTATAGGTTGCTGGTGTTGAGCGCGGATATTGAGTTTAAAAATTGCGAAACTGTGCGAAAAAAGTGTACAAAAATAAGCCTACCTCAAACTAAGAGATAGGCTTTTAGCCAATAACAGCTATTTTATTATGACTTTATTCATATCAAGCTTATTCCCATGCCCTTCAATACGTGCTTGAATTTCGGGACCATTCAAAAGAGTATCGCCAATTTCATCAAATAACTCCTCTTCATTGTCTACCTGCGTATCAATTTCCTCAACTTTTGAAGACGTTTCAATGACCTCTTGAACTACTTCTTCAGGTTGTTTGTTCAAGTCCATTGGCGCATTTTCAAGCGGAAAGTTACTTGGAAAATCACCACCAGGAAGGATAACAAGTTCTCCGTCTACTACACGTGTTAGAAAGACATATGTTTTTCCTTTCTCAGGGATAATATCATTTTCAATAAGCGTCATAAAATTCCCTTTATTTTTCCCATCCCCGAATCCAAAAAAAGCTCTAGATGCTTGTATAGTGTCGTTTATTGGAAGGTCTCCTCTAAGATTATCCATTATTTTTAATTTAAAATTTGTTGAAGTTGAGCTACTAATCAACATTCCTTTTTCATCATAGAGTGGATCGGTGTGCTCAGTAGTCATATCTTCTACTACTGCTACAAAAATATTATCAGCTTCCAAAATCTTACCTTCTAATGTATCAGCCCACATATAAGAACTTTCTAATAAATTGATAGAGAGAGGTGTTTCCCATGTATCAACATTATTTTGATTTTCTAACCCCAAAGAAGCTAAAAGATCTTTTTCCTTTGAAGTAGTAGTTGTTGCTTCCACGTCTCTTTTCGCATCTTCTTTTTTGTCAGTAACACAAGCATTAAGAAAAACTGGCATAAAACATAATATTAAAATTAATCCAATTCTATTTTTTTTCATTCTTATCCTTCTAATTACCATCTTTTTTTAGACGCAAGTAAACCAGCTTTATCATCTGCAGTTGGCAAATTATTTACAATTCCTGGACCAAATTTAGAGTACATTACATTTTTTGATCCGGGAGAATGCCACAATCCTAGAGCGTGTCCGAATTCATGTGTTGCAATCATAAAACTAAATTCTTCTTTATATGGATGGTTACTCCGAATCATATAGTAATCATTAAACTCTATTGTTCTATTACCTGAAGATGTGACTCCACCCACTTTATTTGCACCTTTATTGACATCATACAATCGCACATTAGCAGCATTATCCATCCGTTGAATAGTACCTGGCGATTGTTTGTTCCAATGAATATCTGCGTGCTCTACTTGCAAGCTATGTTTCGTCCCTGGTTGATTGTACCTTAGAATCTTATTAGAGCCACCCAACAAATAATTCCAAAGTGCATATGCATCTGCTTTTTCCGGTTTCATAAAAACAAAAAAAAACATGACCATGATTACTCCTACCAACACCTTTTTCGTTTTATCTTATTCCCCATTCACTCTTTCCTCTAAATGTTAATTATATCTTTCACATAATGAATCGTCAAACTCTTTTTGTAAACAGGAATAAAGGTCAATATTTTATGTAACCTTCCAATTAAGGAGGGCTATTTAAACACAAAAAAATCCCACCTCAAAAGAGATGGGAAAGGGGTAGAACGAAAAAGTGTTGGTTGTTAGTTGGGTAATTTAAACCTACTATGTCTTATAAATTTTCGCAAATAATATACTATACATAAGTTGCTGCTTACTACCTCTTACCAACCAAACCTCGCCTGTAGGCTGAGTAAAGTTAAATTTACGATAGTTATGTCCATGATCATTAATCACAACGCAATATCAGAAACTCTAGCCTCATTAAAGGCAAAATACATACTTGGTCTAACCATTTCATGATCTGCTAACATTGCACCCTTGCCTGAATCAATCATATCCACATCTGTAGCATTTATGCCGTTATCGGTCCAATCAAAACAAACTGGAGCCAATGAGTTACAACGAATTGGCCACATGCCGTTGATAAATTGTACATCATCCACTCTGTAACCATACCGTTTTTTTGTCGGAACAGGTTTGGGCTTAGCTTAGGGGCAACAGGCTTGCTATTTGATCCAACGTAACGATAGATCGTAATTCGAATGTCCTACCAGCGTTTAATCTTAAAAAATCTAACTTCTCATGATCGGTTACCTCATTTTCCTCTGCTGCAAAATATTTGTTTGTACCATCAACTACAACGGCAGATGATCCGCATCCTGCATCTTCATACTCTTTTTTTGACCATTGCATCGCTTGAGGTCCTACACCGATAATTTGAAGCAATGATTTAGTATTTTTAAATGAATACTTTGAACTCGTATCAAACACCGCGGTTAATAAAACTCTTAAGAATTTCTGTAAGAAAATTGGATCAACAGAAATTACATGTCACGGATTAAGGCATATCCGTGCTTCTATCCTTCTTTATCAAGGAATCAATGTTAAGTATGTATCTCATAGACTTGGCCATATTGACATAGCAACCACTCAACACGTCTATCAACATATTCTTGACAAGCTTAGTCAAAGAGAATCTACAGTAGTTAACGATACAATGCATTCAATTTACGCTGGTACTTAACAGCGTATTTTTTATTTTGAATGCAAAAACAATGCAAAATATTTTGCATTACTTCCCTTTTCTTCCTTTTTCTCTAAAAATAAAAAACAGCTTCAAACACCTATACAAAGGTATTCTTAACTGTTTTTCCGTTTCAACTTTTCTTCTCACATTTACTAAAAATGGAGACGGCGGGAGTCGAACCCGCGTCCAAACACATTGCCACTTAAACTTCTACGCTCATAGTCATACTATTTTAAGGCTTCGCTGAAGTTCATGCCGCATAACAGGCCCAAACTCTCGCTAGTCTGATGATCTCTTCTAAATTTTACAGACGGAAAAATTTAGCGTATCCCACTTAATTTGAGACCCTTACCCGAGCACATGGGCGATGCCGGGAGGATCTTCACCCGCTGTTTTTACGCAGCTAGAGCAAAAGTATTGTTTTCGTTTTTAGCAGTTATATTTAACTGTAACGTTTTTACGTAGACGTAACCTACGAAACGCGATTCAAGCTCAACTATGCCTGTCGAATCCGTAACGTCCCCGTTAAGATTAAATAGCATAATATACGCTTTTATTAGTATAACATATTTATCTTGACTTTTAAAGGATCAAGTGCCGATTATTCACCTTTCTATTACAGCCAAATAACACTACTTAAAATAAACTTAGCCTAAAAATTAATGCCCTGTTCCAAAAGCATTGACTAAAATCGTCCCAATCACGATAAAACCAATACCAATAATTGTTGGTGTGTTGATTTGTTCTTTCCAATAAACAACTGAAAAAATCGTGATCAAAATAATGCCTATTGCTCCCCATAATGCATAGGCAACATTTAATGGCATATATTTTATCGCTTTAGATAAGCTATAAAAACAGACAACATAAGCAACCAAACATTCTACAGATGGCACTAACTTACTAAATCCATCCGTTGCTTTTAGTAGATTTGTTGCAATGACTTCACTTATTATGGCGATAAAAAGATATAAATACCCTATCAACCTTGTCCCCCTCCTCCTTAGATAACTAAATCATTATATCAAAAAATCAACTAAATTGAACGCAGATTTTTCTCTATAAAAAAATCATCAATAGATTTAATCGTTCAAAATCCATTGATGATCTCTTATTCATTGTTATATGCTTCTTTTCAATCTTAAGGCTCCATGTAATAATTCAGCATCCAATTGATGCCAAATTTATCGACGACCATACCATATTTTTTAGACCAGAATGTTTCCCCTAAAGGCATCGTCACTTTTCCATCTTCAGCCAAACGACTGAAAATTCGATCGATTTTTGCTTCATCTTCTGTGCTTACTACTAAAGAAACATTATTTCCTTCAATAAACGTCAAACCCATTCCATCCGGCACATCAGAAAACATAACGGGTACACCTTCAATGGTCATTGATGCATTGATGATCAAATTTTTCCAAGCTTCTGGCGTTGGATTTTCTGGATCTTCAGGTGCATCTGCAAACGTCATAGCATCTTCACATTTCACATCAAATACCGCTTCATAAAAAGCAATTGCATCGGCCGCTTCATTCTTAAAATTTAAGTATACTTCTAACATGATTGTCATCCTCTCACTCTATTTTTAATGATTATCTCATGCCAAAATAGATTAAGCGAAAGGGACGCTCATATTTAACTAAAAATCAGTATCTTTTAAAAGCGCTGCAACAAATTGTTCTAAGTACTCCTGATCTATTTCATCATAGCCATGTGTTACTGAACTATCTAGATCTAAAACGCCAAGCAGTTTTCCATCCTTAACCATTGGTACGACGATTTCAGATTGTGCAGCTGAATCGCAAGAGATATAATTTTTATGATTTTTCACATCATCAACAATCAATGTTTCACGCTTTTCAGCAGATTCTCCACATACGCCTTTGCCCATTTTAATTCGAGTACACGAAACTTTCCCTTGAAATGGACCTAAGACCAGCTCTTCTCCATCAAATAAGTAATACCCTGCAAAAATTGTATTAGGTAATGCATCTGCCAATAGTGCAGAAGAATTAGCAAGATTCGCGATTTTATCATGTTCGATTTCGATAATTGCAGCTTGTTGCTGAACTAAAAGTTGGTATGTAGTATTCTTTTCTTCTTTTGTTTTCCACATTTTCAATTCACGCTCTTTTCTATAGTTATAATAAGAAATAGTTTAATTATTTTTTTATTATATCATAGACTTAGATTAGTAAATTTTTTATTGTATCGTTATTCCATTATCTACACTACTATTTTCTTATTTGACTACTTCTTGTTTGCGATATTCATGTGGCGTCATTTTTAAATATTTCGTAAATACTCTAGTAAAATAAGAAGAATCTGCAAAACCAACTTCTGTCGCAATTCGATATAATGGCAAATCCGTTTCATGCAAAAGACGACAGGATTCTTCGACTTTCAAAATATTGATATAGTCATTTACGCTGATTCCAAGCTCCTTGCGAAACAATCGGCCGAAATACTGCGGATTTAAATAGACGTGATTCGCAATGTCATCAATTGTTGTCTTTTGCTTAAAATTTTTCTTGATAAATTGAATTGCTTTATTGATTCCTTCACTAAATTGCTTATTGTAACGTTCAGAAAGTGTATATTTCTTTTTGCGCACCATAAACTTATCTAGATGTTGCATCATCTGCGTTTTCGAATAAGGTTTTAGTAAGTAACCCCTAATATTATAGGTCAATCCCTGACTCAGTAAATCAAAATTAGAATAGATAGATGTCCAAATCGTGTAAATTGTTGGTTTGATCTGAAGCATTTCTTTTTGTAATTCTAATCCATTCACACCAGCGACTTCAATATCCATCACAACTAATTCAGGTTGAAACACTCTTGCTTTGCTTAATGCATCAATCCCATTTTGAACTTCGACTACATTTAAATTTTCTCTTTGATAATTTTCCTTGATAATATCTTTAATAAATTGACGTTCTAATTCATCTTCTTCCACAATCATTATATTTTTCATGCACTTCATCCTCTGGTCTTACTATTAATCCTTTTGATGCTGGAAAGATAACCTCTACAACTAACTTGTTTAACGTTTCTACCATTCCAACATGTGCCTGATCTCCTAATAACTCAATCAATCTCGTATTGCTTTTGGCAATTGCCTGTAAAAATTCTTTTTCTACCACCAATTCCCTTTTTCGATCTAAGTGAATTTGTTCTTGAATGGTAATGACAATATTTCCTTTTGTTTCAGACACTGTAAATAATAAGGAAAAATCATCTCTATACTTAGGCAACCTAATTTCTAGCAAGCTTTCTACAATTGGAATCAAAGTCATTACAGGTATTCGATACTCAATCAATTCTTTAGGAAGATCCACTTGATAGGATAATCGCTTCACAGATCTAGTTGTACTAATTTCTAAGTAGTTATTTAAATAGTTAAATGCTTCTTCTAAAGAAACGCAATGATTTTGCGATTGATAATTATAACGGATAACACTGGAAAGCTTAAAAATGGCTTCCTCTAAATCTGGATTCTCATTAAAATGAGCTAATCTTGCTAATGTAGTCAGTGAATTAAATACAAAATAAGGCGTCAACCCTTTGATATTATCCTGATTTTCCATGTGTTCAATTTTTTGAGATAGAATTTTCAGGTTATTTTCAGTCTTCTGTTTTTCTTTTTCTAATTTTTCCATCGTTAGGGTCTGAGATAGAAAAGCCGCAAATACTGAAGCAAAATTTTCAACTTTCTCTAAGTCATCCCCTTCAAAAAGGTGTAAGATATTCATTTTTTCATTTGCACCAGCTTTATTGATGTCAGATACAATCAGTAAGTTGATATCTGTTTCATCTTTGAAAAAAGGGCCAAAAATCAACAAACCTCGTTCGTTTCCGCAGTATTGAAACGGATAGATAAATTTACTTAATCCATAACTACAGCGGTGACAATAGGAAGAAATCCTTTTCTTTCTAAAAATACCGCTGCTTGATGGACAGGAAGAACAATCCATCGCACGTTTACAGAAGCTTTGGTTGGCTTCATTGTTTGTTGAACTCACTTTAGTTAAAAGCTGAAAATGTGGGCGGACCTTAATCGGAAACCTTTTTAATAGCTCTTGCGATTGCTCAATTGTTTGTTGAGAAAGCTCTGAGCTGGTGTAGATAGTGAGATAAACATTTTCCACACAAATTGCTCCTTTTCAGCACAATTTCATTTTACATATAGTATAACATAAATAACATTTGTTGCAATTCTAGCTTTTAGAGTTGCCTTGGTTAAATGATTGTAAGATCTATTAAATGGGGAAGAAACCAACAAGGGGATCAGTGATTTGTATGCTGCATCTGCTTTTTCTTAATGTTTAACGACTCTAATCGGTAAATTAAACTGGGCCATGTATCTTCTGATTTCTTCAAGTTCATCGTCTGTATATGACATATCGACATCTTGTAATGGATAGGTTTGGCCTAATTGTTCATATTTTGCGACTCCTAATTTGTGATAAGGTAAGATATCAATACTTTTAAGGTGACCATTGGTTTGGATTTTTTTGATGTATAAAACGGTCGTTTTTAGCGTTTCCATAGAGTCATTTAACCCTTTTATCAAAGGCATTCGTACTGAAATATTTGCTCCTGCTTGAAATAACTTTTCTAAATTTGTCATAATTCGTTCGTTTCGTGCACCCACTAATTCGCGATGTCGTTCAGGATCAAAATGTTTCACATCAAATAAAAATAAATCCGTCACCTCAACAAATTTCTTCATTGTTTCCCACTTTGTATAGCCACAGGTTTCGATTGCTGTATGAATACCGTTTTGTTTACATTCAGCTAACAGTTCCACAGCGAAATCGCCCTGGTATGTTACCTCACCGCCACCCAGAGTAACACCACCATTTGAACTCATATAAAACAACATATCTTGTAAAATAATATCCATCACTTCTGGAACCGTCATATCTTGTCCCATCACTGTCAAAGAATTTTTTGGACAACTCTCTTCGCAAATACGACAACCGCTACATGAAATTTCTCGGTCAATAAAGTGTTCTTTTTCCCCATCGATCATGGGACGCATTTTGTGGATATTTTTTGGACAAGCCGCAACACAAATCCCACAATCATCACATAATGATTGCTGTTTCATCACTTGAAATCCAGATTCCACACTTTCTGGATTTGAGCACCATTTACACCGTAGCGGACAGCCTTTAAAAAAGACCAGCGTACGAATCCCATCTCCATCATAAATAGAATATTTTTGAATATTAAAGATCCGGGCCGTTTTTTTTACAGGCAACATCTTACTCACTACTTTCCCTTATTTTTTCGGTAAATATTTTCTCAGCATCTCTTTTCCCGCATCATTTATTTGATAGGTCGTCAGCAATTGATTTTGCTCATTGATATACGCATCGGCTTCATCTAATAAGCCATTTTCTTTTAATGCAAGGACATGATCTAAAAATGCTGCTTCATTAAATTGTTTTTCTGTACCATATTCCGGATGCAAACAAGTCATCAATTCTTGAAAATGCATTTTTTTCTCTTCTAATTCTTTTAGTACGCGAAAACGTAACGGTAATAGCGTTTCAGCCATTATATTGCCTCCTTTTTAAAAAACGAAAGTGGATTGACTGAAACCATAATTGCGCCAAAGGTAATCAATAATGCGCCTGCTATAACGGTTGGCGTAATCGCTGAAAAATCTTGTGAAACAACTGCTGAAAAAATGATGCCCCACATAACATACGTACTATTTAGAGCCATTCCTTTAGCAACACCACACATACTATTAGCGTTATACCATTGTAGAAAAGAGACTGCTGCAACTAATGCAGCTAACGCTAAAACAACCAAGGTTTTTGGTGATTGGAACACTTGTTGAAAAACACCAAACCCATTGACTAGCGGCATAACGATCAAGAAAAATGTCAATCCAGAGGTAATATCACGAATCGTAATCGTTACTTTAGGATCTAAAACAGAACCGCCAAAGGCCGAAAGAACACCTTCAAGCCCCCAACCTAAAGCTGCAACGGCTGCACAAATAATGCCTAAATAAAAATTCTCTACATTACCTGCTGGCGGTGTATACGAAATAACAACTGCGCCGACAACACAAATCGCCATTCCCGCCCAAACACGTTGTGTAATTTTTTCTTTTAAGAATACAGCAGAAAGTAACGCTCCAACTACTGGGCATAAGGCAGAAATCGGTACAGCATATGTTGGTCCAGCAAAAGCAATACCTAAAAGATACGCACCTTGCGCAACTGGTCCTCCCATTAAAGCAGCCAAACACGTCATTTTCCCTGGAAATAATTTCAGGCTTCTAAAAATCTCTTTAAGTCTTCCTTGATAGGCATTATAAATAATCAACCAAATCGCCGCTAAAAAATCATTGAATCCCGCAAAAACTAAAGGCAAGGCATAGGCATTAGGTTCATCTGAAAAAAGAAACAATGAAATTGCTAAAGCAAGTAATGCGCTATTCAATCCAAAAAGCAATCCTGAAGATAAACCATTTAACAACCCTTTACGCTCAAAACTGCTTGCCTGTTTCGCTTTTGCTTGTTCAAGAGTCGAGGCACTCAGTTCGTTTATATTATTCATTCTTTTTCCTCCATCTATAAAAAGAATTTAAGAGAAAAGTTGCTTAATCATCCCGCTTTTTGGAATGGACTAAACAACTTTTTTCTCACCATTCTTGAATTTTTAAACTATCTAGAAAGTTCATACTCACCAAAATTAGAAATGCTCGATCATTGTCCGACTGATGATCTCATCTTGAACCTCTTTACATAATTCAACGAAGTACGCACTGTAACCTGCTACACGAATGATCAAATCACGATGTTTTTCAGGTTGTTCTTGGGCTTTCAGCAATAAATCGTTATCGATGTAGCTAAACTGCATCTGTCCATTCCCTAATATTGACGCTGTACGTAAAAGGTTGATCAAACCATTTTCTCCTTCTGGTGTTTCTAAAATTCCCTTGAGTAATTTGAAATTATGCACCATACCGATCGTCATACTTTCAACACCTAATTTGCTGACTGACTTGATGATTGCTGTTGGCCCAAATTTATCGGCTCCTTGGCTTGGCGAAATTCCGTCAGAAAGTGGGACCCAAGCATTGCGCCCATTAGGTGTTGCGGCTGTCATTTCGCCAAACGGTGTATTGTTAGAAATTGACAATGTTCCATGACTCATCTTCGAATAAAGCATGTCATATTGTTGATGTTCTCTTTCTGTCCAGTTAATGATTTCTGCTGCAATCGAGTCAGCGTAGTCATCATCGTTGCCATATTTTGGTGCACTTAAGCAGTCACGTTTGATTTGGTCATATCCAACAAAATCAACATCTAGTGCTTCTTTGATTTGCTTTAATGTATAATTTTTGTCTTCAAACACTAATTTTTTGATGACCACCATTGAGTCTACGTAAGTCCCTAAACCTGACCAGACTAATCCTGGACCATTATTAACGACTGCTCCGCCGTGTGTCACATCTTTACCAGTTTCCATACAGCCTTCAACCATCAATGACATCAGCGGTTTCGGTGCAACTTCTGAATGAACACGTTGACTGATTACAGTGCCGATCGCTGATAAATGGACGATCCTTCTCAATTGTTCTTTCACAGCCTCATCAAATTGTTCGAACGTTTTAAATTGATCTAAATCGCCTGTATCGATTCCTTGTTTAGAATCATGCCACTTCATAATTCCCCGATTTAAAACAAACTCGATTGCAATTGGCCATTGTGTATAACCTGTTGACGTCCATTGATAGATTCTGCCGGATTTTTGCGGTTCTACACAGCCCATTAAACAATAATCACGTGCATCTTCAATCCCGAATCCCTTAGCCAACATCATCTTAATGTGAGAATCATCGAAATGACAAGCTGGGAAGCCCATGCCCGCTTTGACAACTTCAACAATTTTTTTCAAGTATTTTTGCGGTGATTGGTTGTGGATACGGCAAGCTAAGGAAGGCTGATAGACTTTGGTCATACGAATAGCCTCCATGATTGCATATGTCAATTCATTGGTTGCATCGCCACCTGTGCGCTTTACCCCACCAACAGTACAGTTGATAAACGGTTGATACCCGGCAAAGAATTTTGCGCCACCTTCACTGGATAGCCACATGTATTCAGAACATTTGATAAAGAAACAGCCTAATAATTCGATTGCTTCTTTTTCAGTCATTCGTCCTGCTTCAAGATCCGCTTTATACATCGGATAAATATACTGATCTAAACGTCCTAATGAAATCCCAGTTTGATTTTCTTCAATAACAAATAATGACTCCATTGTCCAAATTGATTGCAGTGCTTCCTTAAATGTTTTTGGAGGATTTGCTGGGACGGTTAATAATATTTCTGCTGTTTCTAAAAGTTCTGCTTTTCGAACTGGGTCACTCTCTGCCATTGCCAACTCTTTAGCATAGTCAGATAGGCGTTTAGAATAGTTCAAAATACCGTCACATGTTTCGATTTCAGCTTTATAGAAATAAATTTTTTCGATGTCGTCTGGATTGCTCATCAATAATTCAGAAAGTTTTGTTTCAGCTTCTTCTTTGATTTTATTGATTCCTTTTTTGATCAATAAAATATCATATCCTGGACAAGTGTCACCTCCACCATTGATTTGATGGTAAGATAAATCACTAACAAATGCTTCACCAGAAAATTCCCAAAGTCCAGCTTCTTCATATTGAGACTGACAAACTTCATCTAGTGAACGTGTTTCCCAAAACGGGAAGATATCTTCACGCAAAGTTCTCTTTGTTTCTTCCGTAATTTCAAATGGATCTTGCGGACGTGAATCAATTGTATCAAGTTCATCCAATACCCAACGCCAAGCAATATCTGGAGCAACTGCCCCAGCACGAGGACGTCCACACGGGTGCCCTACGATCAGTTCATTCTCTTGAATTAGTAACGGTGCTGTTTCACATGCATGTTTAAACGCTTTAGCTCGTAAAATAATTTTAGGCATACCCCAATGTTTTTTGGCAATTTCAGTTACTGCTTTAGCGCGATGTGCCGTTACGGAAGGACGAATTGTTAAATAGTGGTCTTTTAATTTTTTTAGCCGAGGGCTAAACCGACTTAATTCATCTCCTGGAAATGTTGAAATATTTGACACCACTACAGGATCGTCCTCTTTTAATTCTTGAATGACACCTGAAAATACTTTGACTAACTCTTGTGAATCTGTACTAGATAGATTTTTTGACGCATCTAGTAATTGTTTTTCTAAAAGTTCATTATTCATTTACTTTTCCTCCTCTATTTTCTTCTAACTGGTAACCATCGAATTTGTTCGCGCTTACATTTTTTGATCAAGAATCTTTTACTTCTATCATTCCTAATATTTTGTGAACCTTCTTATTTCCCTCCAACATAGTTTTTGTTTACATGACTAAGTTTAACTTGTAAAATTCATAGATTTTTTTAAAATAAAGACCTTCTATTGTAAAAAAGAGAGATTGTGAATTACTTTCTTGGCAAGACTTTGTTTTTTTATTCGGCAAGATATTCATACTCTTCATAACAAATTCAAACGAATTCACACTTTTTTCAAGCTTTTTTATGTTTGATTTAATCTATTAAGGTTATAGTTTAATCATAGTAAACAACCAATACATTTGTGGATGAACGTGGTGTTAAAACTCTTTGAGGACTAACGGATGTTTATTCTCGACCTGATGAGGTGTAGGTTCGAATCCTACCGTCCACGTATGTGCAGCTTTTGCACTTGAATATAAATTCGTCACTATAGATGAAAGGAAGGATGTTCTATGAAAAAAATCTTCGTTACAGGAGCAACACTATCAGCAATTACACTTGCAGCCTATTCATTTTTAAAACATACACCGAAACATCAACATGACTATGGCAAACTATAATAAAAAAGTTGTCCTGAACGATTTTGTTCAAGACAACTTTTTTTATTATAATTTTGATAAATTAGTTATTTAAAAACCAAATGATACTCTCCTTCTTCTGCGCTATCTAAATATTGATATAAAATCAATTCAAGAATCGCCAACATTGAAATATGAGAAGTGATTTCCATTTTATTTAAAAAGAGTTCATCCGTAAACACGTAAAAATTAACATCGCTCATATTTTGAACCACGTTATTATCTGCACCTGTGATTGAGACCAATAGCGGATGTATAGCATTTTTTAGATGCTGCATCAACTGAATCCATTCTTCATCTTTTCCTTGATAGGTTAAAATAAACACCATATCCTCTGATTTGATCTGCTTTTGGACAACCACCCGCATTGACTGGTCTTCTGGAAACACTACCAAAAATCCAGCAGCTACAAATAGATACCTCACATACTGCATCAACTGCTTATTCATTCCTTTAGCAAATAAGTATATAATCGGTTTTTTCTTTAAATACTCCCCTACTTTTATCAAACTATTTTTATCGATCACACGAACAGATTCATTGATATTTTTTAGATACTCTTCCCGATAATCTTTTTGGGACACAACAAAGGGACTGATTTTTTCTTCTTTTTTCTGATTCAAAAGAGTATATTTGACGACCGTCGTAAATTCACTATAGCCGGAAAAACCAATTTTTCTAACAAATCGGAGAAAGGTTGTTGTTGAAACAAAGCAATCATCTGCTACTTCACGAATACTTTTATTTTTAATTTCATTTAAGTTTTTTACAACATAATCAAATAGTAGATGTTCATTTTTCGTTAACTCTGAAACGTGAGGGTTTACCACTTCAAAAAAATCCATTTTTTTCCCTCCTACTTATTTTTAGGAACACTTTGTGCAATGCAATGAATATTTCCGCCACCTAATAAAATTTCACGTGCAGGAACACCGATTATCTTACGATCCGGATATAGTTTTTCCAGTAATATTCCTGCTGCTTGATCATTTTTATCATTGAATAATGGATAAACAATACCACCGTTAGCCGTATAATAACTAACATAAGTCGCAGTCAGTCGATCGCCAGGAAAACGGGGCAGCATTCCATTAACGGGATCTACTCCCTGACTTTCTTCGGTTGTGATATACATCGGTTCAGGCATCAGCATTTTATGAATGGTTAATCTCCTGCCTTTTGCATCTGTTTCATTTTTCAATTGTTCATAGGCTGCTTTAGAAATTTCATATTGAGGATCGTCCAGGTCTTCTGTCCAGGTCAGGACGATTTCACCAGGGCGTACTACATTCAACATATTATCGATATCTCCATTGGTTTCATCTAAAAAGAATCCTTGTTTTAACCAGATGATTTTTTCTACATTGCAATATGCTTTCAGAACTTCTTCTATTTCCTCTTTAGAAAGTTTACCATTTCTACCTTCTGAAAGTAAAACTTCTTCTGTTGTATATAATGTTCCGTCACCATCTAAATGAATAGAGCATCCTTCCAAAATAAACTCTTTTAAAGAGTAATAATCGATATGATTAAATTCACACAATTTTTCAGCAATCAAATCATCTTGATCCCAAGGAAAATACAGGCCATCCAACAAACCGCCCCATGCATTAAACCGACAGTCTACTCCACGAATTTCACCCTTTTGATTCATTACATAGATAGGTCCATAATCCTTGATCCAAGCATCATTGTTACTCATTTCCATCACCCGAATAGACTCCGGCAATAGGTGGCGAGCATTCTGATATTGTTTTTTTGAAACCAACATTGTGACAGGCTCAAACATTGCGATAGCTTTGGCTACTTCTACATAGGCTGTTTGCGCCGGTTTTCCACCATTACGCCAATTATCAGCTCGTTCTGGCCAGATCATGTAAGTTTCTTCGTGTAAATTGAACTCTCCTGGTGCAAAAAAACCGTCCTCTTTAGGATTGCTCGTTTTTAATTTCATATGCGGGGACTCCTTTTTTCTTTGTATGTAAGCGATACATTTTTAATATATCAGAAAGAAAGAGTAGAAACTAGTTTTTGTCTCCACTCTTTCTATAAAGTTATGCAGTAATAATGGTCCCTGTTTCTTCTTCTAATAAATTCTTGATATTTTCCAAGGAGGTAATTACTGCTTTGCCGTTGTTATTTTCTTTAATAAACGTTATTGCTGCCAGTACTTTAGGTAACATACTGCCTGGTGCAAACTGATTTTCTACAATATATTTTTCCATGTCTGCTACGGTTACGTTTGTTAACTCAGATTGATTTGGTTGATTATAATTGATGCTGACATGATCAACGCCTGTCAAAATTACTAGCATATCTGCCTGAACCAATTCAGCAATTTTTTCAGATGCAAAGTCTTTGTCTATCACGGCTTCCACACCATAATAGGTTCCATTTTTTATGACTACCGGAATACCTCCTCCTCCACCTGCAATCGTAACGACGCCATTTTCTACTAATTGTTCGATCACAGGATATTCGACAATATCGATTGGGTTTGGTGATGGAACTACTTTCCGAAATCCTCGACCGGCATCTTCTACATAAGTTGCAGCTGTCTGCTTTTTCTCTGCTTCCATTTCTTCTTTACTTAAAAAGGGGCCAATTGGTTTACTTGGTACCTGAAAAGCTGGATCGGTTTCGCTGACAACGACTTGCGTTAAGAGCGTTGCTACATTTTTAGAAATATTTCTTTTTTTCAGCTCGTCCACTAATGCATTTTCAAGCCAATAGCCAATGCTACCTTGAGTCATTGCAACTGCCGTATCCACTGGCATTGCGGGATTTTTATCGGTAGCACTCAATTGCTGCTGCAATAATAAGTTTCCAACTTGAGGTCCATTACCATGCGTGATGATCAGCTCATGACCAGCTTCAATGAAATCAGCTAAATAATACGAAGTGTGTGCTAAAGCTTTTTGTTGTCCTCTAGCGCTGGGATCAGTTGTTAAAATAGCGTTTCCTCCCAGTGCAACTACAATACGTTTTTTCATGTATTCCACCTCATTTTGGTACTTGTTGGGTAATGCAGTGAATGTTTCCGCCACCTAAAAGAATTTCTCTTGCAGGCACTCCAACAATTTTTCTATCAGGATATAGTTCTTTTAATAAATCGATTGCCTTTTCATCATTTGGATCATCAAATAGTGGTAAAATGATACCGCCGTTTGCCGTATAATAGTTTGCATAGCTAGCAGCTAAACGATCTCCTTTTTCTCTTGGCAAAGTTCCTGCTACTGCATCTACCCCAAAACTTTCTTCTTCTGTGATCAAGATAGGTTTTGGCACATATAATTTATGCACTACAAGCTTACGGCCTTTAGCATCTGTCTCTTTTTCTAAAATAGCCAAACATTCTTTTGAAATTTCATATTGCGGATCATTTTTGTCATCCGTCCATGCCAAGACAACCTCTCCTGGTTTCACAAAATTAACAATATTGTCTACATGACCATTGGTTTCATCTAAATAAATTCCACGTTTCAGCCAAATGATTTTGTCTAATGACAGATATTCTTTTAATACTTGTTCAATTTGTTCTTTAGAGAGTTGCGCATTTCGGCCTTCCGATAATAAACATTCTTCTGTGGTGATCAAAGTTCCTTCACCATCAACATGAATCGAACCACCTTCTAAAACAAAATCATTTAAACGATACCGATCAAGCCACTCTACTTCACAAATTTTTTGTGCTACTTGGTCATCTTTATCCCAAGGAAAATATAAACCATCTACTAAACCGCCCCATGAATTAAACGTCCAATCCACGCCGCGAATTTCTCCTTTATCATTTTTAACAAAAGTCGGACCACAATCTCGAACCCAAGCATCATCATTTGCGATTTCTACGACACGTACTTCTTCTGGCAGCATATGGCGAGCATTATCATATTGCTCAGCAGATACGCCAACGGTTACTGGTTCAAATTCATTGATAGCAACAGCTACATCGACAAATGTTTTTTGAGCTGGCTTCCCTCCATTACGCCAATTATCTGGTCGCTCCGGCCATAAAATATACACACCTTGATGCGCTTCAAATTCTCCCGGCATACGGAAGCCGTCTTTTTTAGGTGAACTATCAATTGTTTTCATGTTCTAAACTCCCTTTATCTTGAATTTTTTTATCCGTTTCTTTTGCATACTCCTTATCGCCCAAACGAATACAGATTTCACCAATAATCGTTGCTGCAATTGTTCCAATCAAAATTGGTATTTTCTCAGCATATTCTTTGCTTGACAAAGGAACGATCGAGAAAAATAAAGTAATGACTAACAACGTTAAAGGAACATAAGCGATGATTTTTAGTAAAACAGAACCTCCAGGAACTTTAAATGGGCGTTCTTTATCTGGATCAATTTTGCGTAGTTTTAGAAATGCAGGGAACATCATAATATACGAAACTAATAATGCCACCACATTTAAAGCGAAAAATGCCCAGAAAATATTTTCATTTGGAATAAAGGGTGCTGCAACCACCAACACAGAAGCCACAATACCATTCATAACGGAAGCTCCGATCGGCATTTCATTTTTAGGATTCTCTTTCGCGAATACTTTTGGCATATCATGATTTTTAGCCGCATAAAACGCAACATAGTTAACCCCTAAAGCCCAAGAAATCAGGTTTGCAGCTAAAGTATACATAAACAACAACCCAATAATGATCACAAACGGATTGATCCCACCGACTAGTAAGATAAAGCTATCGATCAAACCACCCGAAGTCGACAATTGATCTGCTGGCACCGCGGCCCCCATTCCAAATGCAGCAAACAAATAGAAGAACGCAATTAAAATACCGCCATAAATGATTGCTTGTGGAATTTGTTTTTTGGGATTTTCCATATCACTAGCTAAGGTTGTTACCACTTCAAATCCCAAAAAGTTAAACAAAATCACTGAAATAAAACTTAAACTATTCAAATCGAAGGTCGGCAGCAATGCTTTACCTGAAAAATCATTCGCCATACCTTTCGTTATTGCATGATAAATACCTAATACACCTAAGCAAACCATAATAGCTACTTTAGCAAAAGCAGCCAGATTCAAAATCCATTTGCTATCACTCACTGGGTAACAACTGATCAACGTAACACTCCAGATAAAGACTAACTGAAATAAGATCAAAACTGGTGCTCCAACTTCTAATCCGAAAATTTGTGTCATAACCTCTGTAAAAAGAACAGCCAAACTTGCCATCCAAATTGGAAAATTAATCCAATAAAACCAGGCTACACGAGCACCCCATCGTCGTCCAAAGGCCATTTTCACCCAATCATAAATACCTCCGTCTCCAGTATATGTCGTACCTAATTCAGCTGAGATCAATCCATATGGCAAAAAGAATAAAATTAATAAAATTCCCCACCAAAAAAATTGTGATGAACCAATAGCAGCAGCTGGAGCTGCAGATTCAACAACAAGTATGACAACTACTGCCATTAGAACTGCGTCAAACAACCGAAATTTCTTTTTTTCTTTCATGTTTTGTACGCACCTTTCATTAAAGAACAAAAATAGAAGCAGAGACCTTTTGTTATTGCTATACACTACTTCTACCTCGCTCTTTATCCAAAATCACTCAGCAACTACAGCGTTTCTCAGCATCAATTCAAATTCTGCATCATAGAGCTCACCAACTGCTTCACTTGCATAATCTAAGTAGGGATTCATGAAATAGACCAATAAAGAACGCATTGCCGTTAATCGATTTTCAGCTTCATCCAAAACAATTGAATAAGGTGCATCTAAAACTTCATCGGTCACTTCTTCACCTCTCGATGCAGGTAAACAGTGTAAAAATTTAACATGTGGTGCAGCCATATCGATCAAAGCTTGGTTCACTTGATATTTTGGATAGAATGTCGCCATCCGTTCTTCTTCTGATAGTTCAGCTTCATATAGGCCATACCAAACGTCCGTATAAATAAAATCAGCATCCTTCATTGCTTCTTCTGCATTTTCTGTGATTAACACACTACCGCCAGAAACTTCTGCATTTTTTCGACCGATTGCTGCCGTTTCTTCTTTTATTTGAAAGCCTTTTGGACCGAATTGAACAAACTCCATTCCCATTTTAGTTGCCATAAACATTGTAGATACACACACCTGAGTAGCATCTCCAACAAAAACGATTTTACAATCACTTAGTTTTTTCCCTACTGGCAAGTGCTCAGTCATTGTAATAATATCTCCTAATTCCTGTGTTGGATGATTGTAGTCACTCATACCATTGATAACTGGAATTGTTGCATCTTTAGCTAGATCCACAATTGTTTGATGACGTTCCACTCGTGCCATTAAAATATCTACTAAACGAGATAACACTCGAGCAGTATCGCCTAAAGATTCATGTCCGCCTAATTGAATTTGACCTGGAGCTAAATATTGTGCATGACCACCAAGTTGAGTCATTGCTGTTTCAAAAGATACTCTAGTGCGAGTTGATGATTGCTCAAAGATCATTCCCAACGTTTTATCTTTTAAAAGGGGCGGATAATAGCCATTTTTGATTGCTTCTTTTAATTTCAAAGCCAGTTGGATCATAAAATCGATTTCTGTTTTTGTAAAATCATTTGTATCGACAAAATCTCTTTTTTTCATCGTCTTTTCCACCAATCTATTTTTGATTTGTATTGTCGGATTCCTCGAGTTTTCCTTTTGACGAGATAAGCATACCTCTAAGCTCATTATTTTTAAAGCGGTTTCGAAATACTTGATGAAGAGAAAAGCAGCTTGTATTTTGTTCCATTTTGCGTAACAGGTTACACTGATCGGTATACAGCAAAAAAGGTAAGAACGAGTATACAAAAACTCGTTCTTACCTTTTAGTATTTTATTCGAAAATAGGTCTAATTCGTCAAATCTTCCCCATTTGTCGCAATCACTTTTTTATACCAGTCAAATGATTTTTTCTTCGAGCGTTTCAAGGTACCATTCCCATCATTATCACGGTCTACATAGATAAAACCATAGCGTTTTTTCATTTCTCCTGTTCCTGCTGAAACAAGATCGATACAGCCCCATGTGGTATAACCTAGTAAATCTACACCATCAAGCTCTACCGCATCTTTCATCGCTTGGATGTGCGCAGCTAAATAGTCGATACGATAATCATCGATCACGTTGCCGTTTTCGTCTGGCGTATCTACTGCTCCTAAGCCGTTTTCTACGATAAACAATGGTTTTTGGTAACGGTCGTACAAGTCATTCATTGTCACACGTAATCCTAATGGATCAATCTGCCAGCCCCATTCACTTGCTTCTAAATATGGATTTTTCACTGAGGCAAAGATATTTCCTGCTGTTTGTTCATTGATCGCAGGATCAGTCGATTGAACGCGTGATGAATAATAAGAGAATGAAATAAAGTCTACTG